>NZ_CP019686.1:0-3395000 GCF_008808075.1 Proteus sp. CD3
AAAGTGGGTTCAACCATCCAAACGGAAAAGACAATAGAGTATGAAGGGCAAACATACCCTTATGTGACATTAGATGTCTCCTCTCAATCACACCCATTTTTATACCGGTAAGCAGAAGACACATTCTCAAGAAGGTAATGTGGCACGCTTTAATAAACGTTTTGGTCAATTTATTAAGTAAGGAAGAAAAAATGCAGGTATTAAGTTCATTAAAAAGTGCTAAACAGCGCCATCCAGATTGTAAGGTGGTGCGTCGCCGTGGTCGCCTTTATGTGATTTGTAAATCAAATCCACGTTTTAAAGCAGTTCAGGGGTGAAATTATGCAAAAGCCAGTTCTTTCTTGTATTTTAATCATGGATTATTGGGTAGTGCAATGTGTTTTAGCACATAGCCACCATCATGAAAAAGTACAAACACAAGCACAGCGAGATGCAGCAAACGGGATTTTGAGGACAAGGACGTTCTCAATCGCCAGCTTAGTGATTGGGATGGCGTAAATCTGTAGAGCCTTATGGTGAGTGGCGAGCTAGATGAGGTTTTACAAAAGAAAGCAGAAACGAAAAAAGATAAAAAACGGTTGAAGAGTACCGAACCTATTACGCACAAGGATAAAACTGTGGGATATTTTATTATTATTGAGTTCCATAGAGGCGAAAACGTCGATAGCTGTGAATATCACTATGATGGTTATCGTATTCTACATTATGAGTCTGGTAAAAAAGGCGTACGTTTCTTTTCCGCTGTGATGATGCCAAAAGCCAAGCACCTAAATTTATTCAATTTAGCGACCATATTATTGCGCCAGAGAAAGCAGGGCACTTCCATTTATATATGGGCAATATATCGCAAGATGAATTACTTAAAGACTAGCAACTGGCCAACGTATTATCCTTATTCCATGAAAGCAGATGATATTGTTCATGAAATGCTTTATCACTGATTTAAGTAAAATAGATAGAAAATAAAATAAAAAATTAGCAAAGGAATGCTAGATTTTTTTTAATTAATTATGTGGTCTAAAGAGAATAATAAAATAATTCATGTGAAAGTTATTTAATTAATAAGTATACTCATATTTATTTAGTGATATATTAAACTAAGTCTATTCATTTTTTTATTACCTAATATTTAATTAATTTTTTTAAAAGGAATTTTTATGGCATATCCTATTTATTTAACTTTAAAAGGGAAAGTCCAAGGGTTAATTTCTGTTGGTTGTTCATCTCTGATTCGATAGGAAACCGTTATCAACTTAATCATGAGGATGAAATTCAAGTGATTAGTTTAAATAATGGTTCTTTTCGTACACAAAATGCATCTTATCAACCGGTTATATTTACTAAACCCATAGATAAATCATCACCACTACTTTCAACAGCCCTAGATAACAATGAGGTATTAGAAGCAACATTCACTTTTTATAGAACAAGCCAACATGGGCAACTTGAAAAATATTATGAAATTAAACTGACAGAAGTTTCTCTAATTGAAGTTTCTGATATTTTCCCTGATTCAATAAATGATAATGAATCAATGCCATATCAGCGTATTCAAATGAAATATACTTCAATCTCAAGAAATCATTAGTCGGTAATACCTCTAGTTACAGTATTAATAGTGATATGATTAAGTAGGATTTACAACATAATTAAAAGATATGTGCTATTTACACATATCTTTTGGATATAACATATTCGCTTTGGTGCAAAGATTGATTGTTTATAGCAAATATAATATCCCTTAGAGACTAAATCATATCTGACATAAAATGAAAAAAAGAAACTAAAAACAATTCCAGCTATTACAATAATGGCAAGATAACCGGCGATTTTATTATTCATTTTTTGTATTTTTTTTCTTATATGCACAAAGAAAACCATAATATGAAAAATAAAAAGTTAAAGGAACCCCCAAAGCAGAGTAATCCGGTCTGAAATGAAAATGCTATTCTGTCTTTCATTAAAAAGTAATCTATATAATTAATTGTTGAGTAATAAAATCCAAAAACGATAAGAGTAAAATACATAGAGAAGATAGTATTAAATTAACCGGTTTTATTTCTATTTTTTTATTTTATCCACGGCTAAGTCTTCCCCATTGTGTAAAAAATTGATCAGGATGATAAGGTGTTTCAGGTTTTTTGTCTCGATAAGATTTTAGATTTTTAATTATGGGTTTCACTTATCTTAAATTCATCATCTAATTTATATAGGGCAATCGCTACCACTAGACCACAATAAATACACCTAAAGTAACGACTATAATACTTGTTCCTCCTGCTAATGCAGCTGTTACTAAGCTACCCGTGAGTAAAGTTGTCATTTGCATACTAATAGCCAATTTTGCCATATCCATCGTTATATTTACGAAAAAATTGGTGAGATCATATTCATCTCTAAATATTAGCTCTACAATTCTATAAGCTGCTGAAAAGACAATTGCAAAACGTGCTCCCCCAGTTGAAACTGAATTCATTCCTTGGGTTCCTACCCCCATATATATAATACGAGGATTATTTGCTAAGTATCGAGTTGCATTTAAATAAGTTCTAACGCCCGCATGACCTGAAATTCTTATATAGACATTTCCATTTTTACCTACATATTCAGTCGCTGTGATATTAATATTTCTAAACTCATTAATAATCCTTTCGACTCTATATAATTCATAGATATTTCCAGAATATGATGAAGCAATATCACCAACACTAAATAAAGTGTCTTTCGATGATTTATAAGGTGTTGGGGTAGATAAGTTTTTTAGAACATAATCAGCTTCTTCAATGGTGATAAGTGCTGCAACATTTCATCATCTTCGGTATCATTAAGGATCCGTTCAATTCTTTCTTATTGTTGTATTGTTCTTCTCTATCCCAATCAATAACGGTGGTATCGTATATATAGCCCATATAAAAAATCCTTTTTTATAAATTTGGATTAGATTAATAAAATTTATAGTTTTATGCAATTAAAAATATTCGTTATTAGATTAACCAATTTAAAAATTAGCTTAATACTATATGAGTTTTTATTTCTTATTATTTCATATTTATGATGATTATTTTGATTGTTATGGTATTTGTTTTATTTATCTTTTTAATTTTATTTAAAGAAATAATATCCACTCTTATAAGAGAAGTTGTTTTTATTTTTATATTAGTAATAAATAGATTAAGGATATATAAATTCTATTTTATATCTTTTTGTTAAATCAGGGATTTTAATTTTTTAGATAATAAGAGAAAATAATAAGAAAAAAGAGTAAGAAAAAAGTAGTAGCATCCATGCTGACTTACTTTTATAAGTTGGGTTAACGATTATTTATAATCCCTGGCAGAGATACTTCATCTCCATATAGTCTTCAATACCGTGTTCAGAGCCTTCACGACCTAAGCCTGATTGTTTAATTCCTCCAAATGGCGCAACTTCATTAGAAATTAAACCCGTATTAATGCCCACCATGCCGTATTCTAAATTTTCAGCAACACGCCAAATACGCTGTGGATTTTCACTATAAAAATAAGCCGCTAAACCATAAATGGTGTTATTAGCTAAATGTACTACTTCATCTTCATTTTCAAAGATAACTAAAGGTGCTACAGGGCCAAAGATCTCTTCTTCAAGGATATGGCTATCGGCAGGCACATTACCCACAACAGTAGGCTGGAAGAAGTTTTCACCCGCTTTATCACTTTCACCACCACAAAGCAGTGTCGCACCGCGTTTTAGTGTGTCAGCCAGTAAAGATTGTGATTTTTCAACTGCTTTGCGATTAATAAGAGGTCCAATAGTGACACCTTCTTCAAAACCGTTTCCTACTTTGAGCTTTTTGACAGCAGCAACAAAACGTTCACTAAATTGTTGATAAACATCTTTATGAATATAAAAACGGTTAGCACAAACACAGGTTTGCCCTGCATTGCGGAATTTAGCGCCCATAGCCCCTTCAACGGCTTTATCAATATCGGCATCGTTAAACACGATAAATGGCGCATTACCGCCCAATTCTAAAGAGACTTTTTTTACGCTATCAGAACATTGGCGCATTAATAAACGTCCAACACCTGTAGAGCCAGTAAAACTTAATTTGCGAACACGGTTATCAGAGGTAAAGACTTCGCCAATTTTAATGGCATCACCTGTAACAATATTAATCACACCCGCAGGAATACCCGCTTGAGCCGCTAATTCCGCTAAAGCTAATGCGGTGTAAGGTGTTTCATTGGCAGGTTTAATCACCATCGTACAACCCGCAGCTAATGCTGGAGCGGCTTTGCGGGTGATCATCGCTGCTGGGAAGTTCCAAGGTGTAATAGCAGCACAAACACCAATACCTTGTTTAATCACCATCAAACGTTTGTCAGCAGAAGGTGAGGGAATAATTTCACCGTTGGTTCTCTTTCCTTGTTCTGCAAACCACTCGATAAAAGAAGCCGCATAAGTAATTTCACCCTCTGCTTCAGCAACAGGTTTACCCTGCTCAAAGGTCATTAATTCAGCCAATTTTCTTTTATTTTCAGTGATTAATTTAAACCAGTTTTGCAATAACGCTCCGCGCTGATGTGCTGTAAGTGCGCGCCATTTTGGTAAGGCTTTTTGTGCAGCATCAACAGCCATTATTGCTTCTTGAGTTGCCATATTGGGTACAGTTCCGAGTAAAGTACCC
Organism: Proteus sp. CD3; assembly: GCF_008808075.1. Classification (NCBI taxonomy): domain Bacteria; kingdom Pseudomonadati; phylum Pseudomonadota; class Gammaproteobacteria; order Enterobacterales; family Morganellaceae; genus Proteus; species Proteus sp. CD3. The sequence goes on from NZ_CP019686.1 coordinate 4,667, forward strand.
GTGGCAGGATCGATAACATCAACGGTTTCGTTATTTTTAGCATTACACCAAAGACCATCAATATAGCCTTGTTCGCGGAAATAGGGATTTGTCGTTATCTTCACTTAATACCTCTCTGAACACATTATATATTGATATTTATAAGGCTAGGCAGTTTAGTGCCTATGTATAATTATATGCCTGTGTTGTGATGTTGTGAAAATAAGTATGACAAATGCCAATAAAAAAACGTTAAAACGCGGTGAATAGAGTCAATTGCTTACGTTTTTAATGAATCTCAAGGCTGAAGGTTTACGCTGTACCTTACCACTGTTATTCTTGAATTTAACTTTCATAAAAAACAGGTATTTTCATGTCAAAACCATCATTTGATTCTATTGAATCACAGGCAAGTTACGGTATTGGTCTGCAAGTCGGTCAACAACTGACTGAGTCAGGTCTTCAAGGATTAGAGCCAGCAGCACTGTTAGCTGGCTTGACCGATGCATTAGAAGGTAATGCGCCTTCTGTACCTGTTGAAACATTACACAATGCCTTACGTACTATGCACGAGCGTGCTGAAGCTGTGCGTCAAGAACGCCAAGCAGAGCTGGCTGATGCTGGTAAAGTTTTCTTAGAAGAAAATGTGAAAAATGAAGGCGTTCAAGTTACAGAATCAGGTTTACAGTATAAAGTCCTGACTGCGGGCGAAGGTGCAATCCCTGCGCGTACTGATCATGTTCGTGTTCATTACACAGGGCGTTTAATTGATGGTACTGTGTTTGATAGCTCAGTTCAGCGCGGTCAACCTGCTGAATTCCCAGTAAATGGCGTTATCGCAGGCTGGATTGAAGCATTAACATTAATGCCAGTAGGCTCAAAATGGGAATTATATATTCCTTACCAATTAGCTTATGGCGAACGTGGTGCGGGTGCGGCTATTCCTCCATTCGCGACATTAGTATTTGAAGTAGAATTATTAGAAATTTTATAATTTCTTATTCTGCGGCAAATTAGAGTAAAAAATAGCTGGTTTTTGCCAGCTATTTTTGTCTCTATACTAAAATAAAGAGACAGTAGGGTAATTAATTTTTATAAGAGAAGTTATCTGCTTATAGAAATAAGAGAGGTGTATGATGTTAGAACAAGTCAGCAAATTAGCCCGCCAAGCAGGTATGGCGATAATGCAAATCTACCAGCAATCAGAGCCTATCCAAGTACAGGAAAAAAGCGATAATTCACCTGTCACAGAAGCTGATTTGGCCGCTCACCAAATTATCAAACAAGGACTTGCTTCTATTGCCCCTGATATACCTCAATTATCTGAAGAAGATCCCCCTGAATGGGAAGTTCGTCGTCATTGGGATCGCTATTGGTTGATTGATCCTTTAGATGGAACTAAAGAATTTATCAGCAAAAATGGTGAGTTTACGGTGAATATCGCCTTAATTGAAAATGGTATTCCCGTTTTAGGCGTTGTCTATGCACCAGTTCAAAATGTGTTATATGCGGCTGCTAATAAACAAGCATGGAAAGAAGTGTGTGGTCGTAAATTACCTATTCATGCGAGCCGCGCTGAACCGCCAGTGATTGTGATTAGTCGTTCTCATCAAGATGATGAATTAAAAGAGTATTTATCTCAACTTGGTGAACATCAAACGGTGGCAGTTGGCTCTTCTTTAAAATTTTGTCTTGTGGCGGAAGGTAAAGCACAACTTTATCCTCGCTTTGGACCAACACATACATGGGATACTGCCGCAGGTCATGCCATTGCGATAGCAGCTGGTGCGCATGTCACCGATTGGAAAGGAATCACGTTAGATTATTCCCCTAAAGAATCGCTGATAAACCCAGGATTTAGAGTGTCTATTTTTTAAATAGACCAAATAAGGTTGTAGCCCTTTATATAAAAGGGCTATAACACAGAGATTATTCTTTAATTAAATCGTTGATAAGATTGATTGCAGTTGTAATTTCCGCACCGCTTAATACACCTTCTTTAACGAAACGAACCTTACCTTGCTTATCTAAAACAACAATAGCTGAACTCTCTTTCTCTAATCCCCAGCTTTTTAATGCTGCACCATCGGCATCAACAATAAACTGTGACCAAGGAAATTCTTTTTTACTGTCTTCAACACTGCCACGAACAAATGGACCTGTGCCAAAGACTGCATCATCAGTATTAATAATCGTTGTAGTTTGATAACTGGTGTGTGGAAATTTAGCCAGTTTTACGGCTTCAATAAACGGTGCATTCATCTCCTTCGCCTTGCTACGTCCTGCTATATGCTGAACAGTACGTACTTTTCCACTAAGCAGACCACTATTCCAATTTTGGTAGCTAAACTTATCTTTGGTTGTGTCATAAAGTAGTTCGCCTTTGTCATTGATTGTGACAGCAGGAAGTACTGTATTTTCAGTGATGTTATGTGCAAATGCCCAGGTGGATGTGCTGAGTAAAAGAGCAGCTAAGGTTATTTTGTGCATAGCCATTGTCCTATTATTGAAATCGACGTTAGATTTTATCTAAGCATAGAAGCTAGTGAAGAATAATACCTCATTACTGATACATTTATTTAACATTGAGTGAGTAAAATAATGCATACGCTATCTTTAGTTATATTCTTTACTGTCAATAAATGTAAAAACAGATAAGAAAATCAAATAAGTTGAACCTAGTACTTATAATTAGGTCTTTAAATTTGATATATAAAGATAAGTCTTTATGACTTATTAAACTCAACAACGAGCATGGGAGACTAACTGAAAGATGAAAATCTTCAATCGCTATAACCCTGAAAAAATTGCTCTCTACGTTAAGACATTATTTCGTGGACGGTTTTACATCAAAGGAATGGGTGCATTTGAATTCGATTATGGCAAAATACTACTGCCTAAAATAAAAGATAAGCTACATTTTAATGTGATGAGTGAAGTAAACCAGCAGGTGGTTTTACTGAAAGCAGAACTGGGCTAACTTTTATCTGATAGATAACTGAGTCTTTCTCGTGCATACCTTCGATAAGACTCAGTTATTAATTTCAACTTGTTACTTGTTACCTATTACTTGTTAACTGACCGTTTTATTCTCATCTGTCTTGATATCGACTTCTGTTGTGGTTGTCTGTGTTACAGGAACGTGCTCTTGTAAAACAGGCTTCACAGGTGGAATATCATCAATTTTTGTCACAAGCAGTTGATCTATTTTGTAATTATCAATATCGACAACTTCAAATTTGTATCCTGAAAACTTCACATAATCAGTGCGTTTGGGAATTTTACGTAAGCGATACATCATAAACCCAGCGATGGTTTCGTAGTTACTTGAATCTGGGAAATCGTCGATATCAAGTACACGCATTACATCATCAATTGGCGTACCGCCTTCAACTAACCACGAGTGCTCGTCACGGCTTACAATTTGCTCTTCTTGCCCCGGTCCAATTAAATCGCCCATTAAGGTTGTCATTACATCGTTTAACGTAATCACACCCATCACCATAGCGTATTCATTAAGGATGATGGCAAAGTCTTCGCCAGATGTTTTAAAGCTTTCTAACATATCTGAAAGTGTTAATGTATCAGGAATAATCAACGCTTTACGGATATGAACACCTTCATTAAGATTTAGGCTTTGTCCGTTAATAACGCGATTAAGAAGCTCTTTAGAATCTACATAACCAATAATATGGTCGATATCACCTTCACAAACTAAAAATTTAGAGTGAGGCTGGGTAGCAATTTTTTCTTTGATATCACTTTCAGTTTCTTCACGATCAAAATAGACCACATCTTCTCGTGGTGTCATTGCGGATGGTACAGTACGAGATTCTAATTCAAAGACATTCTCAATCAACTCATGCTCTTGTTTACGTAAAACCCCAGCAACAGCCCCCGCTTCTACAATGGCAAAAATATCATCAGAAGTAATATCTTCATTTCTAACCATCGGGATTTTAAATAATTTGAAAATGAGATCTGCCATACCGTTAAATAACCACACCAAAGGGCGAAAGAAGGCAAGACAGAAACGCATTGGATTCACAATTCTTAATGCGATAGCTTCTGGTTTTATCATACCAATGCGTTTTGGCGTTAAGTCAGCCAGTAAAATAAACATTGATGTGACAATAATAAAAGAGCAAATCGACCCTAATTGTTGTGAGAGTGCTTCATCAAAAAATTGTAGGAAAAAGCTTTTTAATGAAGGCGAAAATGCAGATTCACCGACAATACCCGCTAAGATAGCGACGGCGTTTAATCCAATTTGCACGACGGTAAAAAACATGCCCGGCATTTCTTGCATTTTTAATACACGAGCAGCGTTGATATTGCCTTCATCAACAAGTTGTTTGAGCTTAATTCGACGAGAAGCAGCAAGAGAGATTTCGGACAGCGAAAAAAAGGCGCTGATAGCACAAAGCAAAAGCACAATGAGTAAACTATTAAGCATATAAGGCTCACACCACCCCAAGTATTTAATCCAAAGGGTAATACTAGAGTGTTAAAAATAGAAGATAAATCAATATATTGTGATGAGGTTTTTCACAAAGAAAGATAAGAGGGCGCAATTATATCATCGCCCTGCTATTTTCTGCTAGTTTTACTTTTCAGGTGGGAAACAGATGCCAATTCCCCCTAAGCCACAATAACCTTGTGGATTTTTATAGAGATATTGTTGGTGATAATCTTCAGCAAAATAAAAAGGCCCTGTAGGTTGAATTTCTGTGGTGATTGCTTCAGTAGCACCTTGAGCATTCATCGCTTGCTGATAACGTTTTTTGGACTCAATAGCTTGCGCATATTGTTCTGCATTAACGGTGTAAATTGCCGAGCGATATTGACTACCAATATCATTACCTTGGCGCATACCCTGTGCAGGATTATGATTTTCCCAAAAAAGCGCCAAAAGTTGTGAGTAGCTAATTATTGTAGGATCAAAAACGACTCTCACGACTTCACTATGACCCGTTAATCCTTGGCAAACTTGTTGGTAGGTTGGATTTTCTGTTACACCACCGCTATAACCTGCACTTGTTGAGTAAACGCCTTGTTGTTGCCAAAACAGACGTTCAACTCCCCAAAAACAACCCATCGCAAAATAAGCGATACTCATTTTTTCAGGAATATCATTGATAGAATGCCCATTTACTGCATGATTAGCAGATATTTCTAATGGTGTCGAAGTACCCTTTAAGGCATTCTCTGGTTGGTAAGCTTTATGTTGCAAGGTAGACTCCATTTTTTATATTTGTAAACGCTTTACTATGGTAAAGGTTTAATATTGTTATAAACTAAATCTACAATAAAGCTTAAAACAGTTTGTCGTCAATTCATCACATGGATTAAATCATATTGAGGAGAAAACGTGCCGAGATACTCCGTTATCTACGTTCTCTGTCTGTCTTTTATCGCACCCGTTGCCTATGGGGCAAATTTGCGTTTAAAAGTAGAAGGTTTAGAAGGGCAGCTCGAAAAAAATGCGCGAGTCCAGCTATCAAACATTACAACAGAAGAAGTTGCACCTGACGGGCGTTTTCGTGCGCGTGTTGAAAAGGCAATTCAAGAAGGACTTCGCCCATTAGGTTATTATCAGCCTACTGTGACATTCTCTTATCAAGAAAATACACCGCCAGCACGTTCGGTATTAACAGCAAAAGTTGAACCAGGTATTCCTATTTTATTGAAAGGAGTCGATGTTGTTCTCGAAGGCGGTGCTAAAACAGATAGCCAATATGCTAAGGTTATTAAAGAGAATACGCCGCCACTTGATAGCGTGTTAAACCATGGTGATTATGAAAAGCTCAAAGGTTCGCTAACGGGGCTTGCTGTTCGCCGTGGCTACTTCGATGCTGAAATGGAAAAAAGCCAGCTCGGTGTTTCTTTAGATAATCACGCCTCTTATTGGGATTTCGTCTTTAATAGTGGCGAGCGTTACCGCTTTGGTAAGGTGAATTATAGCGGTTCTCAAATCCGTGAAGACTATCTACAAAATATTGTTCCTTTTAAAGAAGGGCAATATTACTCCTCAGAAGATCTGGCAGAATTTAATCGACGCTTAGCGGCAACAGGTTGGTTTAACTCAGCACTTGTGACGCCTGATATTGCAAAAGCACGCAGTGAACATTCTTACTTGCTCCCTATGGATGCGGTTGTCACTCCTCGCTCTCGTAACTACGTTGAATTAGGGGGAGGTTATGCAACTGATGTAGGACCTAGGTTGAATATGCAGTGGAATAAACCTTGGATGAACTCTCGTGGTCATAGCCTGACGTCAGATCTTAGTATTTCTCAACCTGAACAATCTATTGGTGCGAAATACAAAATTCCATTAAAAATTAATCCATTAGAGCAATATTATGCGATAGACGGTGGTTTTAAGAGAACAGACTATAATGACACGCGTTCTGATACGACAACGCTGAACCTTTCTCGAAATTGGGATATGTCTACAGGTTGGCAATATAGCATAAATACCCGCTGGAGCCTTAGCCACTTTACTCAAGGGCAAGACACTTATACCACTATGCTGTTATATCCAGGGGTTAATGCGAGTCGAGTACGTCAACGCGGTGGCATGATGCCTTATTGGGGAGATAGCCAACGTTACTCTTTAAATTACTCAAATAAAATTTGGGGTTCTGATGTTGAGTTTTTAGCTTTCAATGCTCAACAAGTGTGGATACGTACGCCTTGGGATGGGCATCGTTTTGTGGTAAGAGGCAATTTTGGTTGGATTGAAACCAATGCTTTTGGGCAAGTGCCACCTGAACTTCGTTTCTTTGCGGGTGGTGATAGAAGCGTTCGTGGCTTTAAATATCAAAGTATTTCACCTGAAGATAGCAAAGGTAACTTAACGGGTGCCTCAAGAATGTTAGTTGGCTCAGCAGAATACCAATATAACGTGACAGGGAACTGGTGGAGTGCCGTCTTTATTGATAGTGGTGAAGCCGTTAATGATTTTACTCGTAGTGATTTTAAAACAGGTGCGGGTGCGGGTATTCGTTGGGCATCACCAGTAGGTCCCATTAAATTTGATTTAGCATTACCTGTGAGCGACGTTGATAAGCGTAGACTCCAGTTTTATATCGGGTTAGGAGCAGAGTTATGATAAAAAAGTGGTTGAAATGGATTGCGCTAATACTCCTTATCATTATTTTGCTTACATTCGGTGCTGTAGCTTGGGTTTTAGGAACACAATCTGGTTTACATTTTGCTATTAACAGCGCAGCGCGTTGGGTTCCCGGTTTAGCCATTAAAGAGGTTAACGGAGGCTGGAAAGATCTACGTTTAACGGGGGTTGAATATCAAATGCCCGGTGTTGACGTGAATGTGGGAGAGTTATCATTAGGATTACGTTTAGCATGCCTGACTGATAAACAAGTTTGTGTCGATACATTAGGCACACGAGATGTTGTTGTTAATGTTGATACTAGTGCTTTTCCCCCTTCTGAAGAAACACCTTCATCAGAGCCTTTAACAGAGCTTAATGCACCATTACCTATCTATTTAAATTCACTCTCATTAGAAAATACACATGTGAAGATTGACGATATGGCAATCTCGCTTGGTGAATTTAAAACAGGCGCACAGTGGGAAGGTCGTCAAGTTACATTAAATCCAACACTTATTAATGATTTGCTGGTGGCATTACCGAAAACACCAGAAGAAGGCAGTGTTGAAGCGGTTGCACAAGATGTAAACGAAGTTGTCACGGCAAAAACTCAAACTGAGCCAACAACTCAAGAAGAAAAAGAACAGGCTTTAGCTGAGACAATTAAAGCGATTTTTGCTAAACCTCTGTTAGCTGATTTACCCGAAATTATTATTCCTGTTGATGTAAATGTTGAAGGTATTGAAGGTAAGCAGTTACAAATAACAGGGGATACACCGGTTACGATTAACCAATTATCTTTTGAAGCCAATACGCAAGGTAAACAGGTTAATCTCACTAAATTAAATGTTGATGCACCAGAAGGTGAGATTAGTTTAAATGGGGGAATTACCCTAGATAAGCAGTGGCCTGTTAATTTAAATGTGAATGCGACTATTCGTGATGTGGCAGGGCTTGAAGATTTTAAAGATCAAAAAGCGACGCTTTCTTTACAAGGCGCATTACTCGAAGAGCTTAAATTAGCACTCTCTTTAACAGGAACGGTTACCGCAACTTTAGACGCTCAAGCGGAACTGGCAAAACCACATCTTCCATTAAAATTGACACTTGAAAGTCAGAAAGTTCGTTGGCCATTAACGGGCGATGTACAGTATCAACTCAATGATACTCGGCTGCGTTTAAATGGTCAGACAGACAACTATGATCTCTCATTACGCTCCGATATTGAAGGTCAGGAGATCCCGCCAGCTAAATTAATGCTAGATGCGAAAGGGAATGAAGAGAAAATAGAGGTGACGCGTTTACGTTTAGCCGCTTTGCAAGGTCATGCGGATATTACTGGTGTCGCTGATTGGAGTAAGGCAATTAGCTGGAATGCGTTATTAACCATTTCAGGTATTAATACCGTTAAACAATATCCAGATATGCCCGCTAAATTAGATGGGCGCATTGCCACAACGGGCAGTTTATATGGCGGAAGTTGGCAATTACGTGTTCCTGAAATCACCTTAGATGGCAATATCAAAAATAATCTTATCAAAGCGAGAGGTAATGCTTACGGTAATGATTCTGGCCAATGGAATATCCCTCAGTTAAAACTTATTCTTGGTAAGAATAACCTCGATATTGAAGGGCATTTAGGTGATAAATGGGCATTAGATGCCAATATTAATGCGCCAGGATTAAATGGTTTAGTTCCTGGATTGGCTGGAGTCATTAAAGGTAAGGTTAATATTCGTGGTGATATTAATACACCTAAGATTATTGCTGATATCAATGCTCATGGTATTAAATGGCAAGATCAAGTCAGTATTGAATCCATCACAATTAAAGGTGATGTTCAATCAGACAAAGAGATTGGCGGCAAGCTAGCAATTACTGCTCGCCAGTTAAAACAAGCCGATTTAGTTATTCGCAATTTAACGCTGGATGCTGCTGGTACAGAAAAACAGCATAAACTGACGCTAAAAATGGATGGAGAGCCTGTTTCTGGCGGACTGACATTAGCGGGTTCATTCGATAAAGAAAAACAGCAATGGAAAGGAACGCTAAATAATACGGCATTTGATACTCCTGTGGGTGAATGGCGTTTAAATAAAGCCATGGCGTTGAATTTATTGGCAGAAAAGCAAGAAGTCACCATTGGTTCTCATTGTTGGGTAAACCCAAATGCACAAGTTTGTGTTCCTAAAGCGATAACAGTGGGTGAAAGCGGATCTGCCGCAATTACATTGACACGTTTTGATCTCGCTATGATCAAACCTTTCCTACCAGCAGAGACTTCTGTTCGAGGCGTATTTACTGGCGATGCGACAGCAACTTGGAATTCAAAAGGCGGATTACCGAAAGCATCTGTAAACCTGAAAGGGCAAGGTGTTGGTGTAAAACAGAATATTGATGGTACTGTTTTACCGATTGATTTTGATGCAATTACTTTAAATGCTGGTGTAAATAATGGCAAAGCCACATTGCAATGGTTGATTAGTATTGCGGGTAATGGTGATTTTAAAGGTAATGTGAATGTTGCTGATCTTGAGAAAAAACGCCAACTGTCTGGTACGGTTGATATTGATAATCTGACATTAGATTTAATCAAACCGTTCTTAGGGAAAGGTGAAATAGCTCAAGGAAGCGTGGGCGCTCAATTACGTTTAGGAGGAAATGCGCAATCACCGCTGTTATTTGGTCAATTCGGTATTAATCAATTAAAAGTGGTTGGGCATTGGATCCCATTTGATATCACCAAAGGAAATGTTGATATTAGCTTTAATGGTGCAACCTCTGATTTAAGTGGCAGAATCGAAACACCAGAAGGTTATTTAAATCTTACGGGTAATGCAGATTGGCGTAAATTAGAGGAATGGCGCGCTGTTGTGGCAGCAAATGGTAATAAGTTACGTGTTGCATTACCTCCGATGGTTCGTATTGATGTCAACCCTGATTTAGTGTTTGAGGCAAGCCCCCATTTACTGAAATTAGACGGTCGCATTGATATACCTTGGGCGCGCATTGTGGTGCAAGATTTACCAGAATCTGCGGTATCAGCGTCTTCTGATGAAGTGATGCTGGATAAAAACTTGCAACCTATTGCACCAAAAGAGACATCCATTCCAATTCAAAGCAATTTAGCGATTAATATTGGCGATGATGTGACACTGGACGCATTTGGGCTTAAAGCTAGATTGACGGGGGCGCTTAAAGTCAATCAAAATAAACAAGGGCTTGGTTTAAATGGCCAAATAGATATTCCAAAAGGCGCATTCAAAGCTTATGGGCAAGACTTACAAGTGCGTAAGGGACAAATCTTGTTCTCAGGTCCAGTTGATCAACCTTACTTAAATATTGAAGCGATCCGTAATCCTGAAAACACAGCAAATAATGTGATTGCTGGTGTCAGGGTGACAGGGCTTGCAGATAAACCTAAAGTTGAAATTTTCTCTGAACCTGCGTTTACCCAGCAAGAAGCGTTATCTTACTTGCTAAGAGGTGAAGGGTTAGATAAAAGTGGTGATGCAGACTCATCACAAATGACGGCAATGCTGATAGGCTTAGGTGTTGGTCAAAGTGGTCAGCTTGTAGGACGCATTGGTGAAACCTTTGGTGTTTCAGATTTAGCATTGGATACGCAAGGTGTGGGTGATAGCTCACAAGTTGTGGTCAGTGGCAAGATAACCAATGATCTACAAGTAAAATATGGAGTGGGTATATTTGATTCGCTAGCGACGTTAACTTTACGTTATCGCTTGATGCCCAGGTTGTATTTACAAGCAGTGTCTGGTATGAATCAGGCAATAGATCTGCTTTATCAATTTGAGTTTTAAATTATATGCGAATTATTGTTTATGGTAGTTTACGGCAAAACCAAGGTAATCATCACTGGATGACCTATGCGCAGCTATTAGGCGAGCATAAATTAGTGGGATATAAACTTTATGATTTAGGGTTTTATCCTGCTGTGGTTGAAGGTGATGGCGAAATAGAGTGCGAAGTTTATCGGATAACGCCCTCTATTTTGACAGAGCTTGATGAATTGAAAAAGAACGATCAAGATTACAAGCGACAACTGATTTCAACGCCTTATGGCAGCGCTTGGATCTACCTTTATCAAAAGCCTGTTGATGGTTTACGTGAAATAAAAAGCGGTGACTGGCTAAAACGTCACGAAGAAGAGTAATTGGTCAGATCTACCTTTTACTGAAAGATGTCTGAAAACGGCTCGATAGTGATATCGAGCCGTTTTTATTGATTAACCTATTGGATCATAAGTTAATTAGTCATTCTGATAATGTCAGAATTATTTTTTAGCGCGCTCGAAAGAAGACAGAATTTCAGCTTTAGCTGCTTCTACGCCTTCCCAACCGTCAACTTTAACCCATTTGCCCGCTTCTAAATCTTTGTAGTGTTCAAAGAAATGTTTGATCTGTGCTTTTAGCAGTTCAGGCAGATCAGTCACATCTTTAATGTGATCGTATTCTTTGCTCAGTTTAGTGTGTGGAACTGCAACCAGTTTCGCATCTTCACCTGATTCGTCAGTCATTTTCAGTACGCCAACAGGACGGCAGCGAATAACTGAACCTGGTTGTAATGGATATGGAGTTGGAACCAGAACGTCTACTGGGTCACCATCTAAAGATAACGTGTTGTTGATGTAACCGTAGTTGCATGGGTAGAACATTGCAGTTGACATAAAACGGTCAACGAACAGTGCGCCACTTTCTTTATCAACTTCGTATTTGATAGGATCAGCGTTTGCTGGGATTTCAATAACAACATAGATATCTTCTGGTAGTTCTTTACCAGCAGGAACATGATTCAGGCTCATAAAAAATTTCCTATAAAAAAATTAATTTTACGTGGCCTCTAGTATAGCGAAAAGTTTTTAACAATACCCGTTTTTTGCCGAACATGTTGCGTTCTGACGCAAAAATAAGCAGCAAATAAAAGAAAGCGCTATTTTCAAAGATGAAAAAACCGGACGAATAAGAAGCCCGGTTTATCTATGTTCGTGCTAAACAAATGGATTATTCTTCGTCTGGATATTGCGCCATAAAGCTTTCAGCTTGTTCAACCATCGATTTAGTCCCTACAAAGAAAGGCATACGTTGGTGAAGTTCTTTTGGTTCGATATCAAGAATACGCTCTTTACCGTTACTTGCTTTACCGCCAGCTTGTTCGGCTAAGAACGCCATTGGATTACATTCATAGAGTAAACGTAATTTACCAGTAGGGTGGCTTGCAGTACTTGGGTAAATATAAATACCGCCCTTCAGTAAGTTGCGGTGAAAATCAGCAACTAAAGAACCAATATAACGTGTGGTATAAGGACGATTTGTTGCCGCGTCTTGTTCTTGGCAATACTTAATGTATTTTTTTACGCCTAATGGGAATTTGATGTAGTTACCTTCGTTGATTGAGTACATATTTCCTGTTGGTGGGAAATGTACGCTTTCATGAGATAAACAGAATACACCTAAAGATGGATCGTAAGTAAAGGCATGAACACCACAACCTGTTGTATAAACTAACATGGTTGAGGAGCCATAAACGACATAGCCTGCTGCGACTTGACGATGACCTGGTTGTAAGAAGTCATCTAAAGTAACAGATTGACCAATAGGCGTAATACGGTGGTAAATAGAGAAAATTGTGCCGACGGAAACGTTTACATCAATATTCGACGAACCATCTAAAGGGTCCATTAGTACAACATACTTAGCATTTTCAGCACGATCACCTTCAAAGATAACAATATCATCTTCTTCTTCTGATCCGATACCCGCAACTTCACCACGCGCTTTTAATGCAGCTTTTAGTTTCTCATTCGCGTAAAGATCCAGTTTCATCTGGGCTTCACCTTGAACATTAGAAACACCGTTAGTACCAAGAATATCGACTAACCCTGCTTTGTTAATATCACGGTGGATAATTTTAGCCCCAAGCTTAATTGCTGAAAGTAATGCAGTAAGTTCACCAGTTGCATGGGGAAAATCTTGTTGTTTCTCGACGATAAATTCGCCTAATGTTTTCATGACGCAGGTCCTGAATGTGAGTGGGTAAAGTAAAAAAGGAGGAAAATCTCCTTGGTGGTGGCAAGTTTAGCCAAAGAATCGGATGATTCAAAGGTTAATCCGTTCCTTATCTGCTTTTTGATCGTTAGAATAGTGACCAACTTCATGCTATTGGACAGAAATTCATGCACATTCATATTCTTGGTATTTGTGGCACCTTTATGGGAAGCCTTGCCATTTTAGCTAGAGCAAAGGGACATAAAGTCACAGGCTCAGACGCTAATGTCTATCCACCCATGAGTACTTTATTAGAAAATCAGGGAATCGAACTGATTGAGGGATATGACCCAAAACAATTAGAACCTGCCCCTGACATGGTGATTATTGGTAATGCGATGACACGAGGAAATCCTTGTGTTGAAGCGGTACTTGAAAAAGGTTTACCTTATACCTCAGGTCCTCAGTGGTTACACGATTATATTTTACCTGAACGTTGGGTATTAGCCGTTGCTGGAACCCATGGTAAAACCACAACAGCAGGTATGCTGGCTTGGGTTTTAGAAGACTGTGGTTATAAACCCGGTTTTTTAATTGGTGGTGTTCCGGGTAATTTCCAAGTATCTGCACAGTTAGGCGAAAGCCCTTTCTTTGTGATTGAAGCTGATGAATATGATAGTGCTTTCTTTGATAAGCGCTCTAAGTTTGTTCATTATTCGCCACGTACACTGATTTTAAATAATCTTGAATTCGATCACGCTGATATTTTTGATGATTTAGCGGCGATTCAAAAACAATTCCATCATTTAGTTCGTATTGTTCCAGGCACAGGGAAAATCATCATGCCTGATAACGATATGAATTTAAAACAGACCATTGGCATGGGATGTTGGAGTGAACAAGAATTCACGGGTGAAACAGGAGATTGGCAAGCCAAAAAACTCAGTAATGACAGTAGTCATTTTGAGGTATTCCACAAAGGTGAGCGAGTCGCAGAGGTGTGTTGGGGGCTTTCTGGTGAACACAACATGCAAAATGGCTTAATGGCGATTGTTGCAGCGCACCACGTTGGCGTTTTACCTGCTGATGCTTGTGAGGCATTAGATAAGTTTATTAATGCGCGTCGTCGCTTAGAGCTACGTGGTGAGGTTAACCAAATAAGTGTTTATGATGACTTTGCGCATCATCCCACAGCGATTTTGGCAACGCTTGAAGCGTTACGCAGTAAAGTCGGTGGAACTGCTCGTATTATTGCGGTGTTAGAGCCTCGTTCAAATACCATGAAAATGGGAATTAGTAAGGATGATATCGCGCCTGCATTAGGTCGTGCTGATGAAGTCTTCTTATTCCAGCCACCTAATATTCAATGGTTAGTGAGTGATATTGCAGAACATTGTGTACAACCGGCTCGCTGGAGTACAGATCTGGATACACTTGTTGATATGATTGCGAAAGAAGCTCAAGCGGGCGATCATATTTTGATTATGAGTAATGGCGGTTTTGGTGGTATTCACGAAAAACTGCTCGCAAAATTAGCACAACCTAAAGCTCCTGATAGCCAGTATTAAAAATAAATAAGCCACTGAACATTCAGTGGCTTATTTTTTGAAGCTGTAGAAAGGCTAATTATAATTCTTGATCAAAAAGATTCAGAATAGCGTCTCGTAATTCTTCTGTGGAAAATCCTGGTGCGGGTGTTGAAAAAATGGTGTCATCACCTGCAATACTGCCAAGGATCCCTTCTGCTTTGCCTAATGAATCTAATAAACGTGCAATAAGTTGTGCCGCACCCGGACTTGTTCTTATCACCACAACAGAATGGTTATGATCGATATCAAGTACCAGATTTTTTAATGGGCTGCTGGCTGTTGGTACGCCAAGCTCAGTAGGAAGACAATACACCATTTCCATTTTGGCGTTACGGGTTCTTACTGCACCAAATTTTGTTAGCATACGAGAGATTTTGGACTGATTAATATTATCAAATCCAGCCTCTTGTAATGCAGTCACAATCTCGCCTTGTGAACTGAATTTTTCTTCTTTCAGCAGGGCTTTAAACGCTTTAACCAAGTCTTCTTGCTTAGAAGGAACGCGCATAGTTCACCTTTAGTGAGTTATCAATAACCTGTGTATTATGCAGAGAAGTGAATTTTTATGCAACATAAGACGAAGAAAGACGAATGATAGCCTCTTCAAAATTGTAAAGTAGAATGTACTGCAAAAAAATTTCATTTACAGCATGTGAATGTGATAATTTAAAGAAAGTAAAATATTTGTTAACTAAATGATAAGCTTAAATGGTTATCACAAGGATAATGGTGTACTTAACACTTTGCCATATTTATTGAAATTATTTATCAAAAGAGTGTCCACTATCTCATTAACAGATAAGCAATTTGTTTAGAATAACCAGAGTATTATTTTTCACTGTAAATGCCTTATTATGCAATATTGCTGTTAAATAATTGTTTTTTACAAGGTGAATTGCGTAATAGTGAATATCTTTAAGGCGTTCCACTATCTTGTAAACTAAGGAGTATCAGAATGAAAGTAGCAGTTCTCGGTGCAGCAGGTGGTATTGGTCAGGCACTGGCACTTCTTCTTAAAAACCAGCTTCCTGCTGGTAGTGAACTCTCTTTATATGATATCGCTCCCGTCACGCCGGGTGTCGCAGCTGACTTAAGCCATATCCCGACTCAAGTTACTGTAAAAGGTTTTGCGGGTGAAGATCCTTCTCCTGCACTAAAAGGCGCTGATGTTGTTCTGATTTCTGCGGGTGTAGCTCGTAAGCCAGGCATGGATCGTTCAGATCTTTTCAATGTTAACGCAGGTATTGTGCGTAACTTAATTGAAAAGGTTGCACAAAACTGCCCTAAAGCACTTATCGGTATCATTACTAATCCAGTGAATACAACGGTTGCTATTGCCGCTGAAGTACTCAAAAAAGCAGGCGTTTACGATAAAAAACGTCTCTTCGGAATTACCACTCTCGATATTATTCGCGCCAATACCTTTGTCGCTGAACTAAAAGGTAAAGATCCACAAAAAACCAATGTTCCTGTGATTGGTGGACACTCTGGTGTGACTATTCTTCCTCTATTATCCCAAGTTGATGGTGTTTCATTTACAGATGATGAAGTTGCCGCGCTGACTAAACGCATTCAAAATGCAGGTACTGAGGTAGTAGAAGCAAAAGCCGGTGGCGGATCAGCTACATTATCAATGGGTCAAGCGGCCGCTCGTTTTGGTCTTTCATTAATTCGTGCTTTAAATGGCGAAAAAGATGTTATTGAATGTACCTATACCGAAGGCGATGGAGAATATGCCCGTTTCTTTGCACAACCTATTCGTTTAGGTAAAAATGGTGTAGAAGAATATTTATCTATTGGTAAATTAAGTGATTTCGAAAAACAATCTCTTAATGGCATGTTAGATGTATTGAAAAAAGATATAATTCTTGGTGAAGAATTTATTAATAAATAAAGAAATACTTTTTTTGCTATAAAAATAATGCAAAATTAAATAAAAACCGCTGATATAGTATCAGCGGTTTTTTTTATTAATTATAATGTATGTAATTATTAGTTAATTATTAGTTTTGTCACGAATCTTTCGCTCAAGTAATTCTCCTGTTTCAGGATGAAAATAACGGCTAGGCCAAATTTCAGAAGGGAAGACACCAAGATAATCAGCAATGATTTTTTCTCCTTTAGGCCAAGGGCGTGACAGCGCATTAGCGAGTGTTGAAGAGCTTAACCCTGCTTGGCGAGAGATGGCAGCAAGTGTTGTTCCTCGTTTTCTAAGTGCGGCAATAATATCGGCAGGATGCCAATCAGATTTCCTTGAAATCATTTTTAATCCTTTTTCTATAAAATTGATTGCTGTGTTAGTGGTATAAATAACAGTTTATTAGAAATGTCCTAAAGCATTTAAACTGATTATTTAGAAAATAAAATAACATTATTTTTCTAAAAAGATTTCTGATTTTTTTCTTAATAATTTCTTTTTTGAAGTTGATAACAATTTTAGAGAAACATAATGAAAAAAGAGTGGTATACGGCAAAGGAATTGACGGGTATAGGTGGATTACCTAAATCACCACAAGGTGTAAATGCGAAAGCTAAACGAGAATTTTGGCAAAAACAAAAGATAAAGAATAAACAAGGTAATGGTGTTGAATATCATTATTCTTGTTTGCCAGAAGAAACTTTAATTGCTCTGGAACTTTATGAACCATTAGCACATTACAAACTAAATAAAAAAGAGGAGCCACTCGTTATCTGGGTGAAAGCATTCCAACAACTAAATGATGGTGAACAAAAAACATTAACAGAGCTGATATTGCGGGATGGTATTAGAAGTTTTTTAGAAAAAATCGTCAATTATTAAGCGATTTTAAAGAATTTATTATTGCGTTATCCGCAACAGATATCTGACTAACCTCTTAGTTGAATGTGAGATGAGATCATGAAAAAAGAATGGTATACAGCGAAAGAATTAGTGGGGCTTGCGGGGTTACCTAACTCACCGCAGGGAGTTAACTTGATGGCGCGTCGTGAAGGATGGGAAAATCGCCGTAAACGAGGTGTTCAGGGGAAAGCTGTCGAGTATTCAGTGAAAAGTCTTCCTGATGAGGTGATTGGCGTGCTAGCTGCACATGAGCCTCCGGCTGAGTATTTATCAAAGCGTCAGGATGCTTTTTTGATTTGGGTTGAAGCTTATTATCAATTAACCAAGTCAGAACGAGAGAAAATTGTGAAATTTGTGCTCCGTGAAGGGTTAGCAAAGCTTATTAGTTATATTGATGCTGATAATCAGGACGCGATTGAGCGAGAAAACGAAGAAGTACTTAATAAGTTGAAAAGCCCACCAGAATCGACATAGTCGCTCTGGCGGGCTTCTTTACATAACTAATGTCTTAACATAAAGGTTATGATTGGCGTTGTACAGCGACGTGAGCAAGCCCAATAAGCGCATCTTTATACGGTGAGTCAGGTATAATTGATAAAGCTTCAATTGCTTTGTCTGCTTCTTCTTCTGCTTTTTGACGGGTATATTCCAAAGAACCACACTGTTTCATCGTAGTTAAAACAGTATCCAATAAATGGCGACCATTACCTTGTTCAATGGCTTGGCGAATTAATTGGGATTCTTCTTCATTGCCGTTATGCATAGCATGAAGTAATGGCAACGTTGGTTTACCTTCATCGAGATCATCACCCGTGTTTTTACCCAACTGGTTGTTGTCTGCATCATAATCAAGCAAATCGTCAATGAGCTGGAAAGCAGTCCCAAGATAACGACCATAATCTTGGAATGCTTTTTCTTGCTCAGGCGTCGCACCTGAAAGGATCGCTGATGCATGAGAAGCCGCTTCAAAGAGACGAGCTGTTTTGCTATAGATAACTTGCATATAGTCATCTTCAGAAATGTCAGGATCATTACAATTCATTAACTGTAAAACTTCACCTTCAGCGATCACGTTGGTGGCGTTAGACATTAATTTTAATACACGCATCGAATCAAGATCCGTCATCATCTGAAAGGATCGTGTATAAATAAAGTCGCCAACAAGCACACTTGCTGCATTTCCAAAGACGGCATTTGCCGTTTGTTTTCCTCTACGCATATCAGATTCATCAACAACATCATCATGTAACAACGTTGCAGTATGAATAAATTCGATAAGCGCTGCGACCGAGATATGTTTGTCACCTTGATAGTCCAATGCTCGTCCGGTGAGCACTGCGATCATTGGTCGGATCCTTTTACCACCACCACTAATGATGTAGTAACCAAGTTGGTTTATCAAAGAAACATCTGAATTAAGCTGGTAAAGGATTGCCTCATTTACCGCAGCCATATCAG
Organism: Proteus sp. CD3; assembly: GCF_008808075.1. Lineage (NCBI taxonomy): Bacteria > Pseudomonadati > Pseudomonadota > Gammaproteobacteria > Enterobacterales > Morganellaceae > Proteus > Proteus sp. CD3. The sequence goes on from NZ_CP019686.1 coordinate 23,636, forward strand.
CGGATGTTAGTTTTATAATAGATTCTAAATTCATGTTTTTTCGACTTTGGCTCGCCAATGAGCGCGTTATTATTAATAAAAAATGATCATGCCATAGATTTTACTCTCTTATAATTTAGATTGTACTTTAAAAATGGCTGAAATAAATATCGTGTAAAAAACTCTTTTTTTTAACGCTAGTTTGCGATCTGTACTTGTCATCGGCACTAAATTTGCGTAGAATTCGCGCCCTATGTGAATATTTTAATTGTGCACTCAAATTATACATATTGGGAGTGTGCGGAAAGCGGAGTTTATATGTACGCGGTTTTCCAAAGTGGTGGTAAACAACACCGAGTCAGCGAAGGTCAAACTATTCGTTTAGAGAAGCTGGAAGTAGCTACTGGCGAAACAATCGAGTTTGATACTGTAATGATGGTCGCTAATGGCGATGACATTCAAATTGGCGCTCCAATCCTTGCGGGCGTTAAAGTTAAAGCGGAAGTGGTTGCTCACGGTCGCGGCGATAAAGTTAAGATTGTTAAGTTCCGTCGTCGTAAACACAGCCGTAAACAACAGGGCCACCGTCAGTGGTTTACTGATGTTAAAATCACTGGTATCGCTTAAGGTTTAGGAGAGTAGTTCAATGGCACATAAAAAGGCTGGCGGCTCGACTCGTAACGGTCGTGATTCCGAAGCAAAACGTCTGGGTGTTAAACGTTTCGGTGGTGAAGCTGTATTAGCAGGTAGCATCATCGTTCGTCAACGTGGTACTAAGTTCCATGCAGGTACTAACGTTGGTTGTGGTCGTGACCACACCCTGTTTGCATTAGCTGACGGAAAAATTAAGTTCGAAGTTAAAGGTCCAAACAACCGTAAATTTATCAGCATCGAAGCTGAATAATTACTGGTCCTTTAAGCACCGAGTCAAAAGCCCTGCAAATCTGTTGCGGGGCTTTTTATATTTAAAAAAGGCCATCTCTGGGTAATTTCGGCCATCCAGCACGTTAATGGCTACTATACGGAGTAAAATCATGAAATTTGTTGATGAGGCCAAGATCCTAATCGTCGCGGGCGATGGTGGTAACGGCTGTGTAAGCTTTCGTCGCGAAAAATATATCCCTAACGGGGGACCAGACGGTGGTGATGGTGGTGATGGTGGTGATGTCTACATGATTGCAGACGAAAACCTTAACACCTTAATCGATTACCGTTTTACAAAATCTTATCGTGCAGAACGTGGTGAAAATGGCCACAGTCGTGATTGTACTGGTAAGCGTGGTCAAGATATTACTATCAGTGTTCCTGTCGGAACGCGTGTCCGTGATTTAGCAACAAATGAAGTTATTGCTGACTTGACTGCTCACGGTCAAAAGCAAATGGTTGCTAAAGGCGGCTTCCACGGTTTAGGTAATACTCGCTTTAAATCGTCGGTTAACCGTGCTCCACGTCAACGTACAATGGGAACACCGGGTGAATCTCGTGAAGTCCTATTAGAGCTAATGTTATTAGCTGATGTGGGTATGCTTGGTATGCCAAATGCGGGTAAATCTACATTTATTCGTGCAGTATCAGCAGCAAAACCTAAAGTTGCTGATTATCCATTTACAACATTAGTACCAAGCTTAGGTGTGGTGCGTATGGATAATCACCAAAGCTTTGTGGTTGCAGATATTCCCGGATTAATCGAAGGCGCTGCTGATGGTGCAGGTCTTGGGATCCAATTTTTAAAACATTTAGAACGCTGCCGTGTATTACTACACTTGATCGACATTGATCCTATTGATGGATCGGATCCTGTGGAAAATGCAAAAATTATTATCTCTGAATTAGAGAAATACAGCGAAAAATTAGCACAAAAACCACGTTGGTTAGTGTTCAATAAAATTGATCTTCTTGATGCTGAAGAAGCAAAAGAGAAGGCAAAAGCAATTGTTGAAGCGCTGGGTTGGGATGAAAACTATTACATGATAGCGGCAATCAACCAAGAAGGTGTGAAAAAACTTTGCTGGAATATCATGGAATTCCTGAATGTTACTCCGCGTGAGCAAGACATTGTTGCAACAAAAGTAGAGCCAGGAAAAGTTGACTTTATGTGGGATGATTACCACAAAGAACAGCTTGAAAACCCTGATTTCGAAGAAGATGATGACGATGATTGGGATGAAGAAGACGATGATGGTATTGAATTTATCTACCAACGTTAATCATCATTCTGATTGTGATTAAAATAAAAAACGCCTGATTAATCAGGCGTTTTTCATATCCATTGCTTATATTTATCTCGTGTAAATCTAGCGGTTATTGTACATATCTTTATACAGATTAGTTTCAAAACGCACTAAATAAGCGCGTCCAGCATTACGATTCTGTGTCGGCGGTGAATACGCTGAAACGTATTGTACAAACGCAACTTTCTGTCCATTTGCCGTGATCATAAAGCCTGCAAGATTGTAAACCCCTTTTAATGAACCTGTTTTGGCAGACACTTTGCCATCAACACCCGCTTCATGAAAACCGCCTCGATATTGCAATGTACCGTCATGCCCTGCAAGGGGAAGCATAGTGATAAAGTTTAATTCACTTTCATGTTGTCCAATATATTGAAGGACTTGCATCATGGTTGCAGGCGAAATGAGATTATGGCGAGAAAGACCAGAGCCATCAACCATAACGGTATTTCCTAAATCGATTCCGGCTTTTTGTTTTAAAATAGCGCGGGTTGCTTCTGCACCAGAGCGCCAAGTACCTGCAACGCCATAATACTCACGACCAATAGTTCTAAATACGGTGTCTGCAATCATATTGTCAGACTCTTTTAGCATAGTTGTAAGTAAGCTATGTAACGGTTTTGATTGTGTTTGTGCCAGTACAGTAACGGGTGCTTTTAGTTGAGAGCGACGCTTGATATATCCATCAAGTTCAATATTAGCGCGTTGTAACTCTTCTTTTAAAATTGTACCGGCCCAATGCGCGCCGTCTTGAATAGAAAACATTAAAGGTACTGCATCGTCACGTTTAGGAATACAACCTGTGATTACATAGGTATTTAAGTCACGCACAGTGACATCTAATTCACAAAAACGGGTGCGAGTTGATCCTTTCTCATAAGTTTCAACTTCACTTAAAACAGTTACAGGATAGAAAGAAGCTTTACGTATTGTGGCAATATCACCTTCGTTTTTGCCACTTTGCAGCAAGACAGAAAAACAGTTCTTATCAACAATCGCAGCACTTGGTGGTGCGCTAAAGCATTGGGTCATATCATTCCAAACCCAACCCGGGGCTTTGTCATGACTTGAAAAAGCAGAAGTATCAATAAGCAAATCACCATGCACTTTTGTAACACCAGCTTGCTTTAATATGGCAACCATTGCTCTTAACTGCTGGCGAGTTAATGTAGGATCGCCTGTAAAACGAAAGATTAAATCACCATTAAGCTGATTGTCTTTTATCTTACCTTCGGTTTCCATTGTTGTGGTGAATTGATAATTTCCACCTAATTGAAGTAATGCTGCAAGTGCAGTCACTACTTTCTGAGTACTTGCTGGAAGTGCTAATTGCTCGGCATGATAGTTAAGATTAGGAGAAGCCGCGCCAACGGGTTGAGTTATTAAACCTACTTGTGTTCCTTCAGGAAGAAGGGATGTGTAGTTTTCAACAGGTATTGCTTGGGTTGAAAAGCTAATAATACTTAATGTGTAAAGTATCCGTCGAAATGTTGATAGTAAGCGCATAATTTCTCTATCTGTGACTATAGCGTGTAACGTTACAGTATTGATTGCCAGAGGCTAATACTAAAGGGCAATGAGGGCAAAAGTAAACGGTAACAAGCAGGATTCGCTCATTATCAGAAAAAGTCTGTTTATCTCTTTATAAAGAGAGATAAGGCGTGAAGCAATGCGTCTGTTGTGTTAGATTTAGTTTTAAGTATGGGAGGTTTAGTTTATATCCCAATAGCATGAGTTGGGAATAATAGCATCCCCTTATTTACCGAATATATGTAGAGACAGGCCCAATTTAAGGTTGCCTGTGTCTTTTTTTGTCTTGAGAAGAGTAAATAGATCCTTTTCTCTGTGTTGTTAGTATAAAAAATCAGGATGATACCTATTTTTTATTAGGAATAGTATTGAGGTATTAACACATGAATCAGATCCCTATGACAGTTCTAGGTGCAGAAAAATTACGCGAAGAGCTGGAATATTTAAAAGGTACTCGTCGTCCCGAGATTATTGCTGCTATCGCTGAAGCTCGTGAACATGGAGACTTAAAAGAAAACGCGGAATATCATGCTGCAAGAGAGCAACAAGGTTTCTGTGAAGGTCGCATACAAGAAATTGAAGCAAAATTATCAAATGCTCAAGTCATTGATATTACAAAGATGAATAACAATGGTCGTATTATTTTCGGTTCAACAGTGACACTGTTAAATGTTGAAACTGAAGAAGAGCAAACTTACCGCATTGTGGGTGATGATGAAGCGAACATTAAAGAAAACTTAATTTCTGTTAACTCACCGATTGCGCGTGGGTTGATTGGTAAAGAGTTAGATGATGTCGTTGTTATCACTACACCGGGTGGACAAGTCGAGTATGAAGTTTTAAACGTAGAATATATTTAATTTGTAATTTTACGTTTCTATAGAAAACTAGACTGCTATCCTGTGGTAATATGAAAAAGGCCTTAAAAGGCCTTTTTTGCCATAGAGTTAGTTATGGCATTTTTATATAAAGATACAAGTTTTATTTCGGTAAAATAATCTTACGTGCTTCTGAAGGACGATAAAGAACAAGAATTTTTCCGATAACTTGTACATTCTGTGCACCGCTTTCGCGTACAATCGCTGCCACGATCAAGTTTTTAACATCTCGATCTTCGCCTGCGATTTTGACTTTGATAAGCTCATGGTGTGCCAGAGCGACTTCAATTTCTGCAAGAACGCCTTCAGTCAACCCGTTGTTACCAATCATAACGACTGGATTAAGGTGATGAGCGAGCCCTTTCAGGTGTTGAATTTGTTTTTTGTTAAGAGTCATCATTAATTTTTGCTTTGTTGGGATTGAAAACTCGCTATTCTAACGCCATCTCTCACTTATCACCATAAAATGTCGTTAAGACGAGGTTAAATGAGTGAAATAGTAAAAATTTTGATAGCTAAGTGTATGATAGTTGGAAAACGCAATGGCCAATAAGAAACGTTCGGCAAGCTCTAGCCGCTGGTTACAAGAACATTTTAGTGATAAATATGTTCAGCAAGCAAAGAAAAAAGGGTTTCGCTCTCGCGCTTGGTTTAAACTGGAAGAAATTCAGCAAAGTGACAATATCTTTAAACCAGGTATGACCGTTGTCGATTTAGGAGCTGCTCCTGGTGGGTGGTCTCAATACGTTGTACAGCAGTTAGGAAGCAAAGGTCGAATTATCGCATGCGACCTTTTACCTATGGATCCTATTGTTGGAGTCGATTTCCTTCAAGGCGATTTTCGTGATGAACTTGTATTGAAGGCATTGCTTGATAGAGTAGGTGAAAACAAAGTCCAGGTTGTCATGTCTGACATGGCTCCAAACATGAGCGGTACGCCCGCGGTCGATATCCCTCGATCCATGTATTTAGTAGAGTTAGCGCTTGATATGTGTCGTGATGTACTGGCTCCCGGGGGAAGTTTTATTGTCAAAGTGTTTCAGGGAGAAGGCTTTGATGAATACCTGGGGCAAATACGCTCCCTGTTTACGAAAGTGAAAGTTCGTAAACCAGACGCTTCGCGGTCTCGTTCTCGTGAGGTATATATTGTAGCCACAGGGCGTAAACTTTAGTACCCTAAAGCTATTTGTTAACACAGTTGTAATATGAGGTTAATCCCTTGAGTGACATGGCGAAAAACCTGATCCTCTGGCTAGTTATTGCAGTCGTTTTGATGTCATTATTCCAGAGCTTCGGACCCAGCGATTCGAATAGTCGTAAGGTGGATTACTCTACCTTTATCAATGAGTTAACTAATAACCAATTACGCGAGGTCAGCATAAGTGGTTATGATATTAATGTAACTAAAACAGATAACTCAAAGTACAGCACGTATATGCCTATGCGTGATGATAACCTGCTGACCACTTTAATGAACCGTAATGTAAAAGTAACGGGCGAACCACTTGAAGGCCAAAGTCTTCTGACTCAAATTTTTGTGTCTTGGTTCCCAATGCTATTACTGATTGGTCTTTGGATTTTCTTTATGCGCCAAATGCAAGGTGGTGGCGGTAAAGGTGCGATGTCTTTCGGTAAAAGCAAGGCACGCATGTTGACAGAAGACCAAATCAAAACAACCTTTGCTGATGTCGCGGGTTGTGATGAAGCGAAAGAAGAAGTAAGCGAATTAGTTGAGTATTTACGTGATCCAGGTCGTTTCCAGAAATTAGGGGGTAAAATCCCTAAAGGTATTCTGATGGTAGGACCTCCAGGTACAGGTAAAACATTATTAGCAAAAGCCATCGCGGGTGAAGCTAAAGTCCCATTCTTTACCATTTCAGGTTCTGATTTCGTTGAAATGTTTGTGGGTGTGGGTGCTTCTCGTGTTCGTGATATGTTTGAACAAGCTAAAAAAGCAGCACCTTGTATCATCTTTATCGATGAAATCGATGCGGTCGGTCGTCAACGTGGTGCAGGTTTAGGTGGTGGTCATGATGAACGTGAACAAACACTGAACCAAATGCTAGTTGAAATGGATGGCTTCGAAGGTAATGAAGGTATTATCGTTATCGCGGCAACTAACCGTCCAGACGTGTTAGACCCAGCATTACTTCGTCCTGGTCGTTTTGACCGTCAAGTGGTTGTTGGTTTACCTGATGTGCGTGGACGTGAGCAAATCCTTAAAGTCCATATGCGCCGTGTGCCTTTATCACCCGATGTTGATCCAGCAATTTTAGCGCGTGGTACTCCAGGTTTCTCTGGTGCTGACTTAGCTAACTTAGTTAACGAAGCTGCTTTATTTGCTGCTCGTGGTAATAAACGTGTTGTCTCAATGGTTGAGTTTGAGAAAGCGAAAGATAAGATAATGATGGGCGCAGAGCGCCGTTCAATGGTGATGACTGAAGAACAAAAAGCATCAACCGCTTATCATGAAGCTGGTCACGCAATTATTGGTCGTTTAGTTCCTGAACATGATCCTGTGCATAAAGTGACGATTATCCCTCGTGGACGTGCATTAGGTGTGACTTTCTTCTTACCTGAAGGTGACCAAATTAGTGCGAGCCGTCAGAAGTTAGAGAGCCAAATTTCAACGCTTTACGGTGGTCGTTTAGCTGAAGAAATTATCTATGGTGTAGAGCATGTTTCTACGGGTGCTTCTAATGACATCAAAGTTGCAACCAATATTGCACGTAACATGGTGACACAGTGGGGCTTCTCTGAAAAATTAGGGCCATTGCTGTACGCAGAAGAAGAAGGTGAAGTGTTCTTAGGTCGTTCTGTTGCTAAAGCGCAACATATGTCTGATGAAACGGCTCGTACAATTGACGAAGAAATTAAAGCTATCGTTGATCGTAACTATGTTCGTGCTCGTCAGATCTTAATGGACAACCTTGATATTCTGCACTCAATGAAAGATGCACTGATGACTTATGAAACTATCGATGCGCCTCAAATTGATGATTTAATGAATCGTCGTGATGTTCGTCCACCTGCGGGTTGGGAAGGCAATAATGGCAATAGTGGTACAACGACTACTGCCCAGCCAGCACAAACGCATGTAGCGAATGAGCCAAAAGACAAGCCTGAGTCAGAAAGTGATACACCTTCTGATAACAATACTCACTAATCCTTATTGGGTTACGCATATTGAGTAAGCTATAAATACAAACCCCAGGCTTCTGGGGTTTTTTTATGAAGGTATCAATGAAATGAAATTAATGGCTAGAGGAACCGAACTTAACTTATCAACACCTCAAGTTATGGGGATTTTGAATGTTACTCCAGACTCTTTTTCTGATGGTGGCACTCATAATTCACTTAATGATGCAGTAGACCATGCCGCAAAATTGATCGCCGAAGGGGCTTCTATCATCGATATTGGTGGTGAGTCTACTAGACCCGGCGCAAGTGATGTCTCTATTGATGAAGAGTTGCAGCGTGTTGTTCCTGTTGTTGAGGCTATTCGTCAGCGTTTTGATGTGTGGATTTCTGTTGATACATCCAAGGCTCCAGTCATTACCGAATCTGCAAATGTAGGTGCTTCAATTATCAATGATATTCGCTCTTTACAAGAGCCAGGAGCGCTTGAAGCAGCCGCTAAAACAGGTTTGCCAGTGTGCATTATGCATATGCAAGGCGACCCTAAAACTATGCAACAATCGCCACATTATGAGAATGTGATGATAGATGTTGATCGTTTTTTACAAGAAAATATTCAACGTTGTGTTGATGCTGGAATCGAAAAAAATCAAATTATTCTTGATCCAGGATTCGGCTTTGGTAAAAATTTAGCGCATAATTACCAATTATTAGCACACTTAAGTGAACTTCATCACTTTGGTTTACCCATACTTGCCGGAATGTCACGCAAATCAATGGTTGGACAACTATTGAATGTACCACCACAAGAGCGTGTTGCTGGTAGTGTGGCATGCGCAGTGATTGCAGCGATGCAAGGCGCACAAATTATTCGTGTACACGATGTTAAAGAGACTGTTGATGCGATGAAAGTCGTACAAGCGACTCTTTCTGCAAAGGAAAATAATGAATGAGCGAACGTAAATACTTTGGAACAGATGGTATCCGTGGAAAAGTAGGTGATAGTCCAATTACACCTGATTTTGTATTAAAACTGGGTTGGGCTGCGGGCAAAGTATTAGCACGTCATGGCTCTCGTAAAATCATTATTGGTAAAGATACACGTATCTCTGGCTATATGCTGGAATCTGCATTAGAAGCGGGTTTAGCTGCGGCAGGTTTATCAGCCTCATTTACAGGGCCAATGCCAACACCGGCTGTTGCTTATTTAACGCGTACATTCCGCGCTGAAGCTGGGATTGTTATTTCAGCTTCTCATAACCCTTATTACGATAACGGGATCAAATTCTTCTCTATTGATGGCACAAAATTACCGGATGAAGTAGAAGAAGCCATTGAAGCTGAAATGGAAAAACCAATTACCTGTGTTGAATCAGCGGAGCTTGGTCGTGCAAATCGTATCGTGGATGCGGCAGGTCGTTATATTGAATTCTGTAAGGGGACTTTCCCGAATGAAAACAATCTTAATGGTCTAAAAGTGGTTGTCGATTGTGCTCATGGTGCAACCTACCACATTGCGCCAAACGTATTTCGTGAGTTAGGTGCTGAAGTGATCACTATTGGCTGTGAGCCAACGGGTATCAATATCAATGAAGAGTGTGGCGCAACAGATGTTCGTATGTTGCAAAAACGCGTATTAGAAGAAGGCGCTGATGTTGGTTTAGCTTTTGATGGTGACGGTGACCGTATCATCATGGTTGACCATCAAGGTCTAAAAGTTGATGGTGACCAAATTCTCTACATTATTGCGAGAGAAGCGTTACGCCAAGGTCAATTACGCGGTGGTGCAGTTGGTACTCTAATGAGCAATATGGGATTAGAGATTGCACTGAAACAACTGGGTATTCCTTTTGTCAGAGCAAAAGTGGGCGACCGCTATGTGCTTGAAAAATTACAAGAGAAAGGCTGGCGTTTAGGTGCTGAAAACTCAGGTCACATTATTTTATTAGATAAAACGACGACAGGTGATGGTATTGTTGCTGGTTTACAAGTTTTAAGTGCAATGGTACGTAACCATATGAGTCTGCATGATCTATGTAGTGGCATGAAACTATTACCACAAATTTTAGTGAATGTTCGTTTTACCGGTAGCCACGATCCACTACAAACACCAGAAGTTCAGAAAGTCGCTAAAGCGGTTGAAGAAGAACTGGCTGGTAAAGGTCGTGTATTGCTGCGTAAATCAGGAACAGAACCTTTAATTCGTGTCATGGTTGAAGGTGAAAATGAAGAGCAAGTCACGGCGATGGCTAATCGTATTGCAGACGCTGTGAAGCACGTTGGTTAATTGATGCTTTTTTCTTCAATCAATCACTTTGTAGAAAAATAACCTTGCTTGTCAGTTCAGCTTTGGTTAGTATTCACACCCGCTTAGTAAGGTCTTGAACTAAAGCGGGTGAAGCAATCGAAGGTTATCGTTAAGACGATAAGTTCCATAGAAAAGGTAACGCAAATGTATACGGCACTCATTGTTATTCTTATCATTGTAGCAACAGGGCTAGTTGGTCTGATCCTGTTACAGCAGGGTAAAGGTGCTGATATGGGCGCTTCTTTTGGTGCAGGTGCTTCCGGTACAGTATTTGGTTCAAGCGGTTCAGCTAACTTTATGACCCGTATGACCGCTGTTTTAGCGACAGCTTTTATTGTACTTGCCCTTATTTTAGGTAATCTAAGTGCCAATAAAACTGTACGTGAAGACAGCAAATGGATGTCTATCGAGCAGACTACAGAAGAAGCTAAAAAAGCTGAGCAATTAGCAGCGCCTGTAGCGCCAGCAAATACAGATATTCCGCAGTAAACTAAGTAAAGATTTAAATGAGATTGTTAATTTTTACGCAGTAACAGTCTCATTAAGTGCCGAGGTGGTGAAATTGGTATACACGCTACCTTGAGGTGGTAGTGCCTATAAAACGGGCGTACGGGTTCAAGTCCCGTTCTCGGCACCATTATTCCAGATAGCTTGCGTTTTGCTTGTTATCAGCGTAAAATTTGCCACGTTTTTCGAACGCGGGGTGGAGCAGCTTGGTAGCTCGTCGGGCTCATAACCCGAAGGTCGTCGGTTCAAATCCGGCCCCCGCAACCACTTCTAACAATACAGCACTTTTCTCATTAATCATCTTGTTGAACCGATTATGATCCTGAGTGGAATGTGCCGTAAGAAGAGGTTATTCTCGAATGGCAAGTTACAGGGTCCAGTTGCATAAAGCCCCGAATTTCGGGGTTTTTTGTTATCAGAGAATAGAATACTGGGCTATAGGCCCTTTTTTTATGCCTTGGGGGTGGGTTTGTCCACATTAGAGCAAAAATTAACAGCGATGGTTTCAGCACCAGTAGAAGCATTAGGCTTTGAATTTGTCGGTCTTGAGTTTATTCGTGGCCGAGAATCAACATTGCGCATCTATATTGATAGTGAAGACGGTATCACTGTTGATGATTGTGCTGATGTTAGCCACCAGGTCAGTGCTGTGCTGGATGTTGAAGATCCAATTCAAACGGTTTATAACCTTGAGATCTCATCTCCTGGTTTAGAACGACCTTTATTCACTGCAACGCATTATGAGCAATTTATCGGCGAAGAAGCCGCTATCGTATTACGAATTGCAATGCAAAACCGCCGTAAATGGCAGGGCATTATTAAGTCTGTCGCTGGCGAAATGATCACGGTTACTGTGGATGGTAAAGACGAAGTGTTCGCACTGAGCAACATCCAGAAAGCTAACCTGGTACCCCACTTTTAAGTTTTGAAGAGGCAACTAGGATGAACAAAGAGATTCTGGCTGTTGTGGAAGCGGTCTCTAACGAAAAATCTCTTCCTCGTGAAAAGATTTTTGAAGCACTGGAAACCGCACTAGCGACAGCAACTAAGAAAAAATACGAGCAAGAAATTGATGTTCGCGTATGTATCGACCGTAAAACCGGTGACTTTGATACATTCCGTCGTTGGGTTGCTGTTGATGAAGTGACTCAACCAACTCGTGAAATCACACTTGAAGCTGCTCAATATGAAGATCCTAGTATTGAACTAGGTGGTTATATTGAAGATCAGATTGAATCTGTTACTTTCGACCGTATTACAACACAAACCGCTAAACAAGTTATCGTACAAAAAGTACGTGAAGCTGAAAGAGCAATGGTTGTTGATCAATTCCGCGAACAATTAGGCGAAATTATCACTGGTGTTGTGAAGAAAGTGAACCGTGAAAATATCACTTTAGATTTAGGTAATAACGCTGAAGCGGTTATTTTACGCGAAGATATGTTACCGCGTGAAAACTTTCGCCCAGGTGACCGTTTACGTGGTGTTTTATACGACGTACGTACAGAAACCCGTGGTGCGCAACTTTTCGTGACACGCTCTCGCCCTGAAATGCTGGTTGAACTTTTCCGTATTGAAGTACCAGAAATTGGCGAAGAAATCATTGAAATTAAAGCTGCAGCGCGTGATCCAGGTTCTCGTGCCAAAATCGCAGTAAAAACTAACGACAAGCGTATTGACCCTGTGGGTGCTTGTGTTGGTATGCGTGGTGCGCGTGTACAAGCCGTTTCCAGCGAATTGGGCGGCGAGCGAATTGATATTGTTCTGTGGGATGATAATCCTGCACAATTCGTCATTAATGCAATGGCTCCGGCAGATGTTGCTTCTATTGTTGTCGATGAAGACAAATGTACAATGGATGTTGCAGTTGAAAGTAGTAACCTTGCACAGGCAATCGGCCGTAATGGTCAAAACGTTCGTCTGGCAGCACAGTTACTGAAAAAACATCGTGGTGATGACAAGTGGGAATTAAACGTCATGACTGCTGATGAACTGAATGCAAAACATCAGGCAGAAGCAAACGCAGCCATTGAAATATTTACTAAGCATCTCGACATTGATGAAGACTTCGCAACTGTTTTAGTTGAAGAAGGTTTCTCTACCCTTGAAGAGTTAGTTTATGTGCCAATCAGTGAACTGCTGGCTATTGACGGGTTAGATGAAGACACCGTTGAAGCTCTACGTGAGAGAGCAAAAGCTGCATTAACAACGATTGAATTGGCTCAAAAAGAAAGCCTAGGCGATAACCAGCCAGCCGAGGACTTATTAGCTCTCGAAGGCTTGGAGCGCTCTTTAGCATTTGATCTAGCTGCCCGTGGTATCTGCACACTGGAAGATCTTGCCGAACAGGGTATCGACGACCTAACTGATATTGAAGGTTTAAATAGTGAGCGCGCAGGCGAACTCATTATGGCCGCACGTAATATCTGCTGGTTTGGGAATGATGCGTAACAACTGAGCAGGAAGGAACAGAATGACAGATGAAACAGTAAAATCACTGGCAGAAGAGATTCAGACACCGGTTGAACGTTTGGTACAGCAGTTTGCTGATGCCGGTATTAAGAAGACCGTCTCTGATTCTGTCTCCCAAAAAGAGAAAGAAACCTTACTGGCTTGGTTGAATCGTGATAAAGACGTATCAACCAACCAACCAGAAAAATTAACGTTACAACGCAAAGTGCGCAGTACGTTAAGTGTTCCTGGTACAGGTGGCAAAAGTAAATCAGTAGCCATCGAAGTCCGCAAAAAACGCACTTATGTGAACCGTGACGCCGTTGAAAAAGCGCAAGCGGATGAGCAAGCTCAGCGTGAAGCGGAAGAAAAGGCGCATCGCGAAGCCGAAGAAAAAGCCCAGCGCGAAGCACAAGAGAAAGCACAGCGCGAAGCTGAAGAAAAAGCAAAACGTGAAGCTGAAAAGGCAAAGAAAGACGCCGAAGAAAAAGCGAAACGTGAAGCTGAAGAAGCAAAACGTGAAGCAGCGGAATTAGCTAAGCGCGAAGCAGCGGAAAAAGATAAAGTGAAACAAAACGATAAACCAAAAGCTGATAAAGCAGCAGATCAGGAAAAAGCACGTCGCAATGCTGAACAGGCTGAACTGAAGCGTAAAACGGAAGAAACACAGCGCCGTAAAGCGGAAGAAGAAGCTCGAATTGCAGCAGAAAAAGCACGTCGTTTAGCTGAAGAAAATGCTGAAAAATGGACTGCTGAACCTAAAGCACCAGAAACTGAAGGCTCAGACTATCATGTAACAACATCACGTTATGCTCGTGATGCAGAAGATGAAAGTGATGCTGAAGTTGAAGGTGGCCGCGGTCGTGGTCGCAACGCTAAGGCTCCTCGTCCTAAGAAAAACAACCGCCATTCTGAAAAAGCAGATCGTGAAGAAGCACGCGCTGCTGGCCGCACTAACAAGAAAGGTAAACGTAAAGGTAGCTCATTACAGCAAGGCTTCAATAAGCCAGCGGCTGTTGTAAACCGTGATGTTGTTATCGGTGAGACTATTTCTGTTGCTGAACTTGCTAACAAAATGGCAGTAAAAGGGTCTGAAGTTATCAAAACTATGATGAAAATGGGTGCTATGGCGACCATTAATCAGGTTTTAGACCAAGAAACTGCACAGCTTGTTGCTGAAGAAATGGGTCATAAAGTTATCTTACGTCGTGAAAACGAGTTAGAAGAACAAGTCATGAGCGATCGTGATACTGGCGAAGAAAGCGCAGTATCTCGTGCTCCTGTTGTGACTATCATGGGTCACGTTGACCACGGTAAAACATCATTACTGGACTACATTCGTTCAACGAAAGTAGCATCAGGCGAAGCGGGTGGTATTACCCAGCATATCGGTGCTTACCACGTTAAAACTGACAAAGGTGAAATCACCTTCCTTGATACTCCAGGTCACGCCGCGTTTACTTCAATGCGTGCTCGTGGTGCTCAGGTAACGGATATCGTTGTTCTGGTTGTTGCGGCAGATGATGGTGTAATGCCACAAACTATCGAAGCAATCCAACACGCAAAAGCGGCAAACGTACCTGTTGTTGTTGCAGTGAACAAAATTGATAAACACGAAGCTGATCCAGATCGCGTTAAAACTGAACTGTCTCAATATGGCATCCTGCCAGAAGAGTGGGGCGGCGAAACTCAGTTTATGCACGTATCTGCAAAACAAGGCTTAGGTATCGACGAACTGCTGGATGCTATTCTTTTACAAGCGGAAGTTCTTGAACTGAAAGCAGTTAAAGAAGGTATGGCAAGCGGTGTTGTTATCGAATCTTACCTTGATAAAGGTCGTGGTCCAGTTGCAACTATTCTTGTCCGTGAAGGTACACTGAATAAAGGCGACATCGTTCTGTGTGGCTTCGAATACGGTCGTATTCGTGCGATGCGTAACGAATTAGGTCAAGACGTTCAATCTGCTGGCCCATCAATGCCAGTTGAGATTTTAGGTCTGTCTAACGTTCCTTCTGCAGGTGATGAAGCAACGGTTGTTCGTGACGAGAAGAAAGCGCGTGAAGTTGCATTATACCGTCAAGGTAAATTCCGCGATGTTAAACTGGCTCGTCAGCAGAAATCTAAACTGGAAAACATGTTCGCTAACATGGAAGAAGGTAAAACTTCTGAACTGAACATCGTTCTGAAAACAGACGTTCAAGGTACTTGTGAAGCGATCACTGATGCTTTAGTTAAACTGTCTACTAATGAAGTTAAACTGAAAATCATCGGTTCAGGCGTAGGTGGTATCACTGAAACTGACGCAACATTAGCAGCGGCTTCTAACGCAATCATTCTTGGCTTTAACGTTCGTGCCGATGCATCTGCTCGCCGTATCATTGAACAAGAAAGCGTTGATTTACGTTACTACTCCGTTATCTATAGCCTGATTGACGAAATCAAACTGGCAATGAGCGGTATGTTGGCACCTGAATATAAACAAGAAATCATGGGTCTTGCAGAAGTCCGTGATGTGTTTAAATCACCTAAATTTGGCGCGATTGCGGGCTGTATGGTGGTTGAAGGTAACATCAAACGTAATAACCCAATTCGTGTTCTACGTGATAACGTGGTTATCTATGAAGGCGAACTGGAGTCACTGCGTCGCTTTAAAGATGACGTCAACGAAGTACGTAACGGCATGGAATGTGGTATCGGTGTGAAAAACTACAACGATGTCCGTGTTGGCGACATGATTGAAGTCTTCCAAGTTATCGAAATCAAACGTTCTATTGATTAATTTAGTCCGTTTTGTTTTAAAAGGGAGCTTAATGGCTCCCTTCTTATTCCTGTCTTTGCTGTATTCTCCTCTTATTTCCTCTCCATTTTTCAACATAACCGAAATAGATTGCCTTTCAGTAATTTATGAAAGTGAAATAACAGGGTAAAATAGCACCAAAGAAACATTTTATTTCTAAAGAAAGAAATCAGAGAAAGCGGTTGTTAAATATCACTTCATGTATACTCTTTAGATATCATTGATTTTAGATTTGAATTAATAATGACAATCAGGGCGATACCCTATTGTCAGGGAGAGATAAAATGGCAAGAGATTTTAGCCGTAGTCAGCGTGTTTCTCAGGAAATGCAAAAAGAAATCGCTATCATTTTACAACGCGAAGTCAAAGATCCACGTATTGGAATGGCAACGGTTTCTGGCGTTGAAATTTCTCGTGATTTGGCTTATGCCAAAGTATTTGTCACCTTTTTAAACTTATCAGGTGGTGAAAAAAGCGAAGAAGAGATGGTTGCAGATGGTTTAACTGCACTTAATGAAGCCGCTGGTTTTATTCGTTCTTTATTAGGTAAAGCGATGCGTTTACGTATTGTGCCTGAACTGACATTTGCTTATGACAACTCATTAGTTGAAGGTATGCGTATGTCTAACTTAGTTTCTAACGTCGTTAAAAGCGATGAAGAGCGTCGTCATAAAGAGGATAAATAATGGGGCGTCGTCGTAAGGGGCGTGAGATTAACGGCGTATTGCTACTCGATAAACCCCAAGATATTTCCTCTAACGATGCACTCCAAAAAGTCCGCCGTATGTTTAATGCCAGTAAGGCAGGGCATACTGGGGCATTGGATCCTTTAGCAACAGGTATGCTCCCTATTTGTTTAGGTGAAGCAACAAAATTTTCACAGTTTCTATTGGATTCTGATAAGCGTTATCGTGTTATTGCACGTTTAGGGCAACGAACAGATACCTCTGATGCACATGGTGAGGTTATTCAAGAGCGCCCAGTACAATTTACACAACAGGCTTTAGATGATGCCTTAGATAGTTTTCGCGGCGAAACATTGCAAGTCCCTTCAATGTACTCTGCTTTAAAACATCAAGGTAAACCGCTTTACGAATATGCCCGACAAGGTATTGAAGTTGAGCGTGAAGCAAGACCTATCACGGTTTATGAACTTCAGTTTATTCGCTGGGAAGGTGATGAGCTAGAGCTAGAAATTCATTGTTCTAAAGGTACTTACATTCGAACAATTATTGATGATCTTGGTGAGAAATTACAATGTGGCGCTCACGTTATTTTCTTACGTCGATTAGAAGTCGCAGATTATCCTAAAGAACGAATGGTAACGTTAGCGCAATTAAGCGCGATGATAGAGAATGCACAAACTGCGCAAGAAGATCCTTTCTTAGCGCTTGATGCACTGTTATTGCCTATGGATACCGCTGTTGCACATTTTCCTGTTGTGAATTTGACCACAATTATTGCGAGTTATCTCAAGTTGGGGCAGCCTGTTCGTGTTAATCATGACATTAATGAAGGCGAATGGGTAAGAGTAACTGAAGGCGATGAAAAAAAATTCATTGGCCTTGCTATCATTAAAGATGGCCTCGTTGCTCCGAAAAGAGTGGTTGTGGACTATAGCGCACAAGATAACACTTAATAGCAATCTTGCGCTAAAAGTGTTTGAAGCGTAGAATAATGCGGCTATCTGTTTAGGTGGCTGAGTTGGATAGCTGAATTAGAGATTGGCTATCTGAAAATTTTACTTAATTTGGAGTTTATTATGTCTCTAAGTACTGAAGCGAAAGCACAAATCGTTGCTGAATTTGGTCGTGATGCTAACGATACTGGCTCAAGCGAAGTTCAGATTGCACTGCTGACTGCAGAAATCAACCACCTGCAAGGTCACTTTTCAGAGCACAAAAAAGATCACCACAGCCGTCGTGGTCTGCTGCGTAAAGTTTCCAGCCGTCGTAATCTGCTGGACTACCTGAAACGTAAAGATGTTGCTCGTTACTCTGCACTGATTGAACGTTTAGGTCTGCGTCGCTAATCAAGCGAGTTTCAGTGGAAAGGGGCCTGTTGGCCCCTTTTCTACTAGAAAGTGCTATTTTTAATATTAGTCGTTATGTTTTAATGTGGTGATTGTTATTTAGTCTCTCTAGTTACGACAATTCGCGCGGCTAATGAAAGTATTTATCACTCAATGGTCAATATTTTCATTAGTCGCGAGGGGACGTAGCGGAGAAAAGATCATTCATCGTCGCTAAACATCTGGCGACAATAAGATAAAGGATATTATTTTGCTGAATCCTACAGTTCGTAAATTTCAATACGGTCAACATACTGTTACGTTAGAAACAGGTATGATGGCTCGTCAAGCAACAGCCGCTGTTATGGTTGACATGGACGGCACTGCTGTTTTTGTTACCGTTGTTGCTAAGAAAAAAGTTAAAGCTGGACAAGATTTCTTCCCATTAACAGTTAACTACCAAGAGCGTTCATACGCTGCTGGTCGTATCCCAGGTAGCTTCTTCCGCCGTGAAGGTCGTCCTGGTGAAGGCGAAACGTTAATTGCACGTTTAATTGACCGCCCTTTACGTCCATTATTCCCAGAAGGTTTCTTAAACGAAATTCAAATCGTTGCTACCGTTGTTTCAGTTAACCCACAAGTTAACCCAGATATCGTTGCAATGATTGGTGCTTCTGCGGTATTAGCGCTGTCAGGTGTTCCATTCAATGGTCCTATCGGTGGCGCTCGTGTTGGTTTTATCGATGGACAATATGTTCTAAACCCAACTGTTGATGAGCTGAAAGTTAGCAAATTAGACTTAGTGGTTGCTGGTACTGCAGGCGCGGTACTGATGGTAGAATCAGAAGCTGATTTATTATCAGAAGAAGAAATGTTAGGTGCAGTCGTATTTGGTCATGATCAACAACAAGTTGTGATCGAAAACATCAATGCATTAGTTGCAGAAGTGGGTAAAGAAAAATGGGATTGGGCGCCAGAAGCTATCAACCAAACTTTACATGACCGTATTGCACAACTAGCACAAGCTCGTATTGGTGATGCTTACCGTATCACTGAGAAACAAGAGCGTTATGAACAAATCGAAGCAATCCGTGATGAAGTTATCGCAACGTTAGTTGCTGAAGATGAAACTTTAGATGAAGCTGAAATCAGCGAAATCTTCTCAGGTCTTGAGAAAAACATCGTTCGTGCTCGCGTATTAGCTGGCGAACCACGTATTGATGGTCGTGAAAAAGACATGGTACGTGCATTAGACATTCGCACTGGCTTATTACCACGCACTCACGGTTCAGCACTGTTTACTCGTGGTGAAACTCAGGCTCTGGTAACTGCAACATTAGGTACTGCGCGTGATGCTCAAACTATCGATGACATCATGGGCGAGCACACTGATACATTCTTACTGCACTATAACTTCCCTCCATACTCTGTTGGTGAAACAGGCATGATGGGTTCACCAAAACGTCGCGAAATCGGTCATGGCCGTTTAGCAAAACGTGGTGTGTTAGCAGTAATGCCAACAATTGAAGAATTCCCATATACCGTTCGTGTGGTTTCTGAAATCACCGAATCAAATGGTTCATCTTCAATGGCATCTGTTTGTGGTGCTTCTTTAGCGCTGATGGATGCAGGTGTACCAATTAAAGAATCTGTTGCAGGTATTGCAATGGGCTTAGTGAAAGAAGGCGACAACTTTGTTGTTCTTTCTGATATTCTGGGTGATGAAGACCATTTAGGCGATATGGACTTTAAAGTTGCGGGTAGCCGTAACGGTGTCAGCGCATTACAAATGGATATCAAAATCGAAGGTATCACTCGCGAAATCATGCAAGTTGCATTAAACCAAGCGAAAAGCGCACGTCTACACATTTTAGGCGTAATGGAAGATGCAATTAGCCAACCTCGTGCTGATATTTCTGAATTCGCACCGCGCATTCACACTATCAAAATTAATCCAGACAAAATCAAAGACGTTATCGGTAAAGGCGGTTCTGTTATCCGTGCATTAACGGAAGAAACTGGCACAACTATCGAAATCGAAGATGATGGTACCGTGAAGATTGCTGCAACAAGTGGCGATCAAGCAAAACAAGCTATCGCACGTATCGAAGAGATTACTGCTGAAGTTGAAGTGGGTCGTATCTACAACGGTAAAGTAACTCGTATCGTTGATTTCGGCGCATTCGTTGCTATCGGTGGCGGCAAAGAAGGTCTGGTTCATATTTCTCAAATCGCAGACAAACGCGTTGAGAAAGTGAGTGACTACTTGGAAATGGGTCAAGAAGTTCCAGTTAAAGTATTGGAAATTGACCGTCAAGGCCGTATTCGCTTAAGCATGAAAGAAGCTCAAGCTAATCAGCAGGAAGCAACAGAAACTTCTTCTGAAGATTCTGCGAATTAATGATATTCTACTACCGATAACTAGACATAGGTATCGGTAGAGACTTATTATGATTGACAAGTAGGACGTCTAGAACGCTTTTTGTTGAAAGGTCTGACTTTGGGAGTGAGAAATGAAAACATTTCTGCGCAGTTGTTCTATTGCTGTTTTCATCTTTATTTCCGGATGCAGCACTAGTCCAGAGTGGCGTAAGAATGCGATTTTTGCTACACCATTGCAGCCTTCTTTACAACAAGAAGTGATATTGGCTCGTATAGAACAAATCCTAGCGAGCCGTTCATTAACCGAAGATGAATACGCACAGCTTTTATATGAGCGTGGTGTGCTGTATGATAGCCTCGGTTTACGAGCTTTAGCGCGTAATGATTTTTCAATGGCGCTATCAATTCGACCAGATATGCTAGAAATTTTTAATTTTCTAGGTATCTATTTTACGCAAGCAGCGAATTACGATGCTGCTTATGAAGCGTTTGATTCTGTTTTAGAGCTTGATCCAACTTACAATAATGCGCGTTTTAATCGTGGTATCGCGTTGTACTACGGTGGCCGATTGAAATTGGCGCAGGATGATCTGCAGGCGTTTTATCAGGTCGATCCAAATGATCCCATTCGTTCGCTTTGGTTATATCTTGTAGAAAAAGAGATAAACACTGATTTGGCTAAACAGCAGCTAAAACAGCGATACCAGCAAGCGAATAAAACGGGGCAATGGGGATGGAATATAGTTGAGTTTTATTTAGGCGATATTAATGAAAAAACATTAATGTTGAAACTAAATGAGGCTTCAACCGATAACACTTCGCTCGCTGAGCATCTTAGTGAAACTAACTTCTATTTAGGTAAGTATTACCTAAGTCTGGGGGACATGGATAGCGCTGAAGCGTTATTCAAGCTGACGGTTGCCAACAACGCACATAACTTTGTTGAGCACCGCTACGCATTGTTGGAATTAGCACTGTTAGGCCAACAAGAAGACCTAGCGGAATCGGACCAGCAATAGCTGACGAACATTTCTCTGATCAGTTTGAAAGCCATCATCTACATAGGATGAGGGCTTGTTTGTTCGTTTAATAATATAATTTGAGCCAGTTCACATTTTAGATGATAAAGACCGACAAACCATGCGGTATGTTATGTCAACTGGCTGCCATAATGAATGAGGCACAGTGACATGACTACTGAAACCGATATGACTTTTGCTGATCTAGGTTTATCAGCACCTATTTTGACTGCACTGAATGACTTAGGCTACGAGAAGCCTTCTCCAATTCAGCAACAATGTATTCCTTTCCTTTTAAACGGCAATGACGTTTTAGGTATGGCACAAACAGGTAGTGGTAAAACTGCTGCATTTAGCCTGCCATTATTACACAATCTTGATGAATCATTAAAAGCACCACAAATTTTAGTTTTAGCACCTACTCGTGAACTTGCAGTTCAGGTTGCTGAAGCTATTGAAGATTTTTCTAAGCATTTACCAAAAGTAAATGTTGTTGCACTGTATGGTGGTCAGCGTTACGACGTTCAATTACGTGCTTTACGTCAAGGTCCACAAGTTGTTGTGGGTACACCAGGTCGTTTATTAGACCATTTAAACCGTGGCACATTAGATTTATCTAAACTGAAAGGCTTAGTATTAGATGAAGCTGATGAAATGTTACGTATGGGCTTTATTGAAGATGTTGAAAACATTTTAAGTAAGATCCCAGCAGAACACCAAACTGCACTGTTCTCTGCAACAATGCCAGAAGCTATTCGTCGTATTACTCGTCGTTTTATGAACGATCCGAAAGAAGTACGTATTCAAAGTAGCGTAACAACACGTCCAGACATTAGCCAAAGCTATTGGATGACATTTGGCGCACGTAAAAACGAAGCGTTAATTCGTTTCTTAGAAGCTGAAGATTTTGATGCGGCAATTATTTTCGTTCGTACTAAAAACGCAACATTAGAAGTTGCTGAAGCTTTAGAACGTAATGGTTATAACAGCGCGGCGTTAAACGGTGATATGAACCAATCACTGCGTGAGCAAACATTAGAGCGTCTGAAAAATGGTCGTTTAGACATTTTAATCGCGACTGACGTTGCTGCTCGTGGTCTTGACGTTGACCGTATTAGCCTAGTTGTGAACTATGATATCCCAATGGATTCAGAATCTTACGTTCACCGTATTGGTCGTACAGGCCGTGCGGGTCGTGCGGGTCGTGCAATTTTATTCGTTGATAACCGTGAGCGTCGTTTACTGCGCAATATCGAACGTACAATGAAGATGACTATTCCTGAAGTAGAACTGCCAAATGCAGAGCTTATCAGCCAACGCCGTCAGGAAAAATTTGCACAGCAAATCGCACAACAATTAGAAACAAGCAACCTTGACCAATATCGCGCTCTATTACCAAAACTTGCTCCACAAGGTGAAGAAGCGTTAGATATGGAAACACTGGCTGCGGTATTACTGAAAATGGCTCAAGGTGAGCGTGCGCTTATCCTGCCACCAGATCCAGTTCGTCGCCCTCGTCGCGAATTTAACGATCGTGACGATCGTCGTGGTGATGATCGCCGTCGCGGTGATAACGATCGTGAGCGTTCTCCTCGTCGTGAACGTCGTGATGCTGGCGAAATGGATTTATACCGTATCGAAGTGGGTCGTGATGATGGTGTTGAAGTACGTCATATCGTTGGTGCGATTGCTAACGAAGGCGATATCAGCAGCCGTTACATTGGTAATATCAAACTGTATGGTTCTCACTCAACCATCGAATTACCAAAAGGTATGCCAACAGATTTATTAAGCCATTTCACGCGTACGCGTATTATGAACAAACCACTAAATATGCAATTAGTGGGTGATGCTCAATCTCAGCCTTTCCGTGAGCGTCGTAATAACAGCCGTCGTGATGGTCAGCCACAAGGTGGCCGCCGCTTTAACAATGGTGATCAACCACAACGTCGTGGTAATAACGACCGCGGTGGTGAGCGTAGCAACGATCGTGGTGGCGAGCGCGGTAACTTCCGTGGTCGTAACAACGAAGGTACACCTCGTCGTCGTAGCAGCTCTCATAACCAATAAGAGTTGGTAATTAACTTAATTTTAAATTGAGTTGATGACAAAAAATAAAAACCAGTCAACGTAAGTTGGCTGGTTTTTTTTATCTCTATTTCTAAACCAAACTACAATAGCCTTGCAATTGATAGAGATAGACTTTAAAAAAAATCAATTCCATACATTAAAAATTCAATATAACATATTGATAATAAGTTGTTTTTTCATTTAATTACAATAATATGCCAAAAATTTGGTTTTAATTGGATTATGAAGTAATAATTAATAGGAAGGGCGAAAATCAATGTAATAACCTTAGCTAAGAGGAAAAGGTGATGTCTAAAAATTTAACAATTATTGGTGGTGGTGTGATTGGTAGGGCTTGGGCTATTCGTTTTTTACAAGGTGGATGGAATGTCACTATTACTGATACTCAAGATTTAAGCCAAATGCTACATGATGAATTTAATGGAAAGGTTAAATTTACAACAGATCTAAAAAAAGCGGTACTTAATGCGGATTATGTTCAAGAAAATGGTCCTGAACGCCTATCAATAAAGCAAGAAATATTCAAGACAATCGCGGAAACCGCACCATCACATGCTATTTTTGCATCATCAAGCTCAAGTATTATGGCATCAAAAATTGCAGAAGGTAATCCTGCAGCAGATCGTATTTTGATTGGGCATCCGTTTAATCCAGCGAATATTATGCCATTAGTGGAGGTGGTTCCTAGCCCAGACACTAGCGATAATTCTATCAATAAAGCCATGGAGATTTACACTGCTCTTGGATATGAGCCTGTTTTAATTCGAAAAGAGATTGGTGGTTTTGTTGGTAATCGATTACAAATAGCTTTTTTGAACGAGTGCCGTTATTTAGTTGAACAAGGTGTTATTACAGTTGGTGATTTAGATAAACTGGTATTAAATTCTTTAGGGCTTCGCTGGTCTACGGTTGGTCCATTTGAAGCACAACATCTTGGTGGTGGTCCTGAAGGTATTCGACACCTTTTTGAAGGTGTAGGTGCAGGGTTAGATATAAAATTGGGAGCCCCTGATCCTAAAAAGCAAGGCGATATTATTGCTGAAGTAGAGAAAACCTATGGCACAGGTGAAAAAAATTGGAAAGAAAGATCAGAACATCGAGATAAATTAGCATTAGAAATCATAAATTTACGCAAAGAAAAATAATGTTTATATTCTATAAAATAGAATAAAGGCAATAATAGTCAATAAGAATGATGTTGATTTTAGATTTTTAGTCTGTTATTAACTTTTCCTTTTTCAGGAAAAGTTAATAACTATTTATTTTAAATGCCGTACTAATTAGTCTGCATCTTTTCCTTTATATTTATTATAAAAATCATCACCACAAACAACTTTTATAAAATCACTGCTTCCGGTAAAGATAGATAATGGTCGGCTTTTATCAATATAAAGGAAATTCTTTTTGTCTTTATCTTCTGATTTTATCTGGCCATCGATAACTCTTGCAGAATCATAATTAACACAATAGCCTACAGTATTATTTTTACTTGTATCTTTTACAGTAACAATTTTATTGTAAGTAAATTTATAACCCTGATTTTCTTTCTCTAATTCTTGTTTTGATTTTTCTGTAACAGTAAATGCAGAGCCAACATGGTTTATTGCATTGACATACTCTGAATCCATTTTATCTTGTACAAATTTTTGGTCTGATGAATTGGCGGCTTCGTATTTAATACCGTTCTTTTTAAGATTAGCGCCATAATCGTTCCATTCATCAACCTCAGATGAATATGAGCTAAGATTGGTGACTATTTTAGTGAATTTTTCAAAGGAGTTTTCAGATCCTGAATTACAGCCAGATAAAACTAAGGCTGCGATACCAATCAAAAATATATTCTTTTTCATTTTTCCACCTATATTACAAAATATTTTAATTTAACTCTAAAAAACAAATGCTCTTAAAAATACTATTAAGGTAACTTTTATATTTTATACTAAATAATGCATTTAAAAGATAAATTAAGATTAATCACTATAATAGGTATTAACGTTGTTAGTCATACCAGATTATATAGAATATTTAAGTATATTTACTTGTTTTGTGTTTTTTTATTAACACTAAATAATCAAATTGAAAGATATGATAATAAAAAAATAAATATCAATAATGGGTGAAAATAACCCTAACTTATAGATTTATTTATTAATTCAATGACTTCTGCATCTATAAGAGGATGTTGTTTTTCACTAATAGCTATTTTCTTATATTTTCCATTAAACCCGCTCATAATAACTTCATGAAATAAGCGATTTTCAACCATGGATAATCCACCTTCTGTTTGTTCCAAAGGATGGATAACGACATCTCTTTTTCTATAAAAAAATGAATATGGATTAATACCTAGCTCTTTGAGCGCAAAGGAAAGCGCTTCAATAGCTTGATAAAAATCACCAATTAACATGCGACTATGAGAAAAGTTACGTTCTACTGATACTTCTTTTAGTGTGTGAATATCGCGGATTTCAATGCGATTTTTATAAACTTTAATATAAATAGGTTCCATCCTATTCTTCTCCTTTATAATAAATTAGCTTAAACCAATCGCTTCTTTTAATGGTTTTAAATATCGACGGCTGACAGGGATTTGGCTGTTATTGTGTAAGATTAACTCTGCTTGCCCATTATCACCAAAAACAATCTCATTAACATAATCCATATTAACTAAATATTGACGATGACAACGGACTAGTTGTGTCCGCGTTTCTAATGTACGTAGTGTTAATTCTGTAAAACCTTCTTGGCCTTGATTATTGGTTACATAAACACCGCTGAGTCTTGATGTGGCAAAAATTGCCTCATCAATGGGCATTAACCAAATACGGCTATGACCTGTACAAGGAATACACTTTAAACGCTCTTCTGGTGGGGATAATAAATCAATATTCTGTTTATTACCTTGGCGTAAACGGTTTAATGTTTTAGTCAGGCGCTCTTGCTCTAAAGGTTTGAGTAGATAATCAAAGGCGTGCTCTTCAAATGCCTGAATTGCATACTCTTCAAATGCAGTTAAAAAGACGATATAAGGGCGATGTTCAGGATCTAACATTGTGACCATTTCAAGCCCTGTAATGCGTGGCATTTGAATATCCAGAAAGACAACATCGGGCTTTTTACGGTGTATCTCTCCTATGGCTTCAATGGCATTACTGCATTCACCAACAATATGAATATCTTTTTCGACTTCAAGTAAACAACGTAAATTTTCACGAGCCAACGGCTCATCATCAACGATTAATATATTCATTGTTATACAGTGTTATCCATACTTTTCTCTAGAGGTAAGCAAATTTTTACCTTTGTATATTCATCAGCTTGGCATTCCACTAAAACACCATAAAGTTCGCCATAGCGTAATTTTAATCGCTTATCCACCAGCCTCATTCCTAACCCTAATTCATGTGAAGAGCATTGAGGTTGATAAAGCCCCGCATTATCACTGATTTCAATAATGATTAAATGATGCTCTTGGTGCGCTCTAATTGTAATCTTTCCTGTATCTAATAACTGTGACGTTCCATGTTTAATTGCATTTTCGACCATTGGTTGTAGTGAAAAAGCAGGTAGGCGAGCATTAGCTAGGCTTTCAGGAATTTGAATATCAATTTGTAAACGTTCCTGAAAACGAGCTTTTTCGATTTGCAAATATGCATTCACATGCTCAATCTCATCACTTAATGTCACAACAGCTTCAGGTCTTTTTAAATTTTTACGAAAGAAAGCAGAGAGAAATTGCACTAATTGTTTTGCTTGTTCGCTATCACGTCGAATAACCGCTTGTAGTGTATTTAATGCATTAAAAAGAAAGTGAGGATTCACTTGCGCATGGAGAAGTTTAATCTCTGATTCTAAAAGAGATTGTTTATTTCGCTCGTATTGCCCAGCTAGAATTTGTGCAGATAATAGACTGGCAATCCCTTCACCTAAGGTTCGGTTAATCGAACTAAATAGACGATTTTTAGCCTCATAAAGTTTTATTGTGCCAATGACTTGGTTATTTTCGCCTCTTAATGGAATAACTAAGGTTGAGCCAAGTTTGCAATGGGGTGAAAGCGTACAACGGTAAGGTGTTTCATTGCCATCAGCGTAAACAACTTCATTATTATTGATGGCTTGCTTGGATTGTTCTGATGAAATAGGTGTACCCGGCAAATGATGATCAGCACCAATACCAATAAAGGCGAGGAGTTTTTCTCTGTCTGTAATGGCAACAGCACTGACTCTTAATTCTTGATAAATGACTTTTGCTACACGAGTGCTATTATCTTGATTAAATCCTTTACGCAAAATACCTTCGGTACAAACGGCAATTTTTAATGCTTGGGTTGAGAATGCACTGGTATATTTTTCAAATATTGCCCGTCTATCTTGTAATATTCGAATAAACATCGCCGCACCAACGGTATTTGCGACAATCATTGGCGCTGCAATATCTTTTACTAAGGCAAGCGCTTCATTAAATGGGCGAGCTAATAATAAGATGATGCTCATCTGTATTATTTCAGCAAAGAAGGTAACGGCAGCAGCGGTCCATGGATTAAATATGCGGTGCATTTGCCCGTGCTTGACGTAATAACGGTGAACTAATCCGCCAATTAATCCCTCTACAATGGTAGACACCATACAGCTAAATGCAGTCATGCCACCAAGTGAATAGCGGTGTAGACCTCCCGTAAAACCAACGAGAAAGCCGACGTAAGGACCACCTAGTAATCCACCTAATACCGAACCAATGGCGCGTGTATTGGCAATAGAATCATTAATATGTAGCCCAAAATAGGTGCCCATAATACAAAAAATAGAGAAAATGACGTAGCACATCAACTTATGCGGAAGTTTTATCGTGACCTGTAAAAGTGGCGTAAATAAAGGTGTTTTGCTTAAAAACCAAGCAATAATTAAATAAACGCACATTTGCTGTAATAACAGCAAAATAAGATCAAATTCGTACATAAGTATTGAGTACCGTTCTCTTTTTTATCTGATAAATATAAAAATACCAGATAAAACAGGGCTATTAATGAGGCGATAAAGTTTGATATAAGAATAACTTAATCGCACTTTCAAAGAAAATATTCCTTTGCGTCAGTGATCTGGCGCACAAAATTCTTAAAGAAATTCTGAGTTATTGTGTAATATAACTCTGTCAGTGAGTGTTCTACTTCACTATTAAGGTCTAATCGTTATATGAAAAAAAGAGCCATTTATCTTATTTTATTAATGCTAATACTAATTGCATTAGCCATACTTTTCCGCGCGCATAATCAATATTTATTACTGCAAGGCGAAGTAGACGCACCGGAAGTTATTGTCGCCTCTAAAGCCAAAGGTCGTGTGATTGAGCGTCATATAGAGCGTGGTGATGATGTAAAAGCGGGGCAATTGATGATCACATTAGAAAGCCCTGAACTTAACGCACAAGTTGCCGCACTTGAAGCCGCTAAAGCACAAGCTCAAGCACAACTAGACTTGTCATTACATGGCACAAGAGAAGAGAGCATTCGTAACCTAGAAGCCGTGCTATCTCAAGCCAAAGTGGAAGCTGCAAATGCGACAAGAGATTATCAGCGTATCAGTGCTGTAGCGAATAAAGGCTATGTATCAGCGACAGAACTGGATAATGCACGCCGTAGCCGAGATGTCGCTTCACAACGTGTAAGAGCTGCGCAAGCGGAGCTTGATGAAGCCCAAAATGGCGATCGTATTGAATTACGCCACAAATATACAGCGGCGGTGCAACAAGCAGAACAGCAATTAATTGAGCTGAAAATTCAGCAAGATGACTTACAGGTGAAAGCGCCGGTGGATGGTGAAGTCGGTCCTATTCCTGCGGAAATTGGTGAGCTTTTTAATGCGAATAGCCCACTTGCCACACTGATCCGAATTCCTGATGCCTATTTTGTTTATAACCTTCGCGAAGATATCTTAGCGGATATTCGTAAAGGTGATCGCATTACTATCACTGTTCCCGCATTAGGCAATAAAGAAGTCGAAGCTGAAATTCGCTATATCGCTCCAATGGGCGACTATGCAACAAAAAGAGCAACAAGAGCAACGGGCGATTTCGATTTAAAAACATTTGAAATCCGACTGTATCCTGTTACGCCAATTGAAGGGTTACGCCCCGGTATGAGTGCATTATGGCGTTGGGATAAATAAGGACAAACAATGAGAGTAAAGGCAGCTTGGCGTGGCTTTAGTAGCGCATTTTCACGAGAAACTCATATGGCAGTCCGTAGCCCCGTTTTTCACTGGCTAAGCTGGCTGTTTCCATTGATGTTGTTCACGTTAATTAGTGCTAACTTTTCTGAAGGCACATTGCTGAACTTGCCTGTTTCTGTGATCAATAACGATAATAGCCCGTTATCGAGAACACTGATCAGAGACTTAAATGCAGGCTCTCATGCGCAATTAAATACGTTAGATGGTAATCCACGCACTGCAATGGAGCGATTAGGTAGCGCAAAAGATTATGCGATATTGACCATTCCTCGACACTTTGAAAGTAAGGTATTAGCAGGAAAACAGCCCACCACACGGATGTATTACAACGGGTTGTATTATGCTGCTGGGAGTTATGCAATACAGGATTTTAGTGGGCTTCTTGCAGAGCTTAATGCGCAATATCGCACTGTGTTAGCGCAAGAGATGAATAAACCTGTTCCTCCCTTGGCAAAAGTGACGCTCTCTTATGACAGTTTATTTAATGCCAGTGGCAGCTATATTTATTATCAGCAATTTGCCGCTACGATCCATATGCTCCAGCTATTTGTCGTGACCTGTACGATTTATTCGTTGTCGCGCGGTAATATGCTATTGAATATTAAGCCCTTCACATTTGCACTTATTGGAAAACTTACGCCTTACACACTGTTTTTCTTAACCTTATTAATTGTTGAATTAGCGGCATTAGTGCATTTTTCGGGGGCGAAAGTGAACGGTAACCCGCTATATATGGTATTAGTGGGGTTCTTCTATATCATTGCGGCTCAAAGTGTGGGATTGCTGCTCTTTGCGTTTACCAATAGTGCGATAACGGCATACAGTATGATAGGTATGTTGGTGAGTATTGCCTTGGCATTTTCAGGCATGGCTGTACCTGAACTTTCGATGATCTTACCTGCGCGGATTATTTCTAATTTAGAACCATTAACGCACGCCTTAAATGCGATGTTTGATATTTTCTTAAGAGAAGTATCACTACAAGGCATTTTATATGTTTGTTCACTCTTACTGATTTATCCTTTTGCTATCGCCTTCTTAGTTCGCAAACGTATTTTTAAACGATTGGAATTACAGGTAGGTGTCGCATGATGCAAATATACTTCCAAACCTTTAAGCGTGTTCTATTGGGTATGTTAGAAAAACCCATGTGGATGTTACTTATTGTTTCTCTATGCATTATGAGTTTAGTGTATGCCAAACCTGTTTTATGGGATTTGCCTGTGGCTGTGATTAATCAAGATCATAGCCCAGCAAGTTATTCACTTATTCGGTCATTAAACTCGACACCTAAATTAAGCATTAAAAACTACGATAATTTAGATGAAGCTCGTCACGATATGATTATGCGTGAGCTTTTTGCCATCATTATTATTCCAACTGATTTTGAGAAAAAATTATTAAATGGCAAAGATGTCACTGTGCCAGTCTTTGGTGATGCGACAAACCGTCTGGCTAGTGGGCAAATTCAACAAGAATTGATGTTGGCGTATCAGCAGTTATTAGATGCTTACAACGGACGTATTTTGAGAAATGCAGGTTTTAGTGTTGAGCAATCAAACATCCTATTAAAGCCTATTCAGGGTGAAACCATTGCGATGTATAACCCAGGGGTAAGTTTTGCTGCGATTATTTTCCCAGGGTTATTAGTGATGTTATTACAACACTCCCTTTTAATTGCTTGTGTCCGTGTCAGTATCGCGGTGAGAAGCACACCAAAAGGAAAACCTCCTTTGGCTGTGTATTTAGGGGCATTATCAGCACTTATTCCGATTTGGTTATTTTTATCTGCAGTATTCTTTGCATTGTGGCCGTGGGTATTGGGATATCGCCAAGAAGCACCGCTTTATCAGGTTTGGATGCTGACTTTCCCATTCTTATTGGCGGTCTTAGGGTTAGGTAAGTTAATTACAGAATGCTTACGCAGTGTTGAGATGATTTATCTGACACTGGCATTTGTGACTACACCTGTGTTTTATATTTCTGGCACGATTTGGCCACTACAAGCAATGCCTGACTGGGTCTTTGCCATTTCATCTGCATTACCTTCTACATGGGCAGTAAACGCCATGGCGGGAATTAACCAAATGGGGCTATCATTCCAAAGTATATTGGGTGATATCGTGATGATGCTCGTTTTAGGTGTGATTTATACCGTATTAGGTGTGCTGGTGGGGATGTTACGTAATGGTGAGCTAAGACATATTACGCATCAGTTTAAGCATTGGTTACATCATCGTGGAGAGTCAAAATAGGTTATATGATAAAATCATCAATAAATATTTAACTTAAAACTATCAATTAGGAATAGGCTCTACTATATGGAAATTGAAGAATTAGAATCGGGTTTTATTGAAATAAAATTATCAGAAGCCAATTATAACAAATTGATCTCATGGTTAGATAAATCAGCTAAGTAAAACATTGAAATCAAAATCACCTTGGGATAAGTGAATTCATCCACTCTATTATTGAATTAAATAGAGTGGATTAAACTCGCTACTCCACCAATTCCAATCCTGCCAGTTTACGCCAATAACCGTTACAGTCATGATGATGAATGGTTGTAATGGGGTGTTGACCTAGCTCATTTTGGCGAAATTGTTGCAAGGTATCAAAAATAGCGTCAGATTCAGGTGAGAGGCGAATAATATCCACTAAACCTGCCATTGATGTTTGATCGTTACCCAAGTTATAACAATAGCCACTTTGTGTTTGAATACCATTAAGAACAAATACTTGCTGATTTTCTTGTGAGAGCACTTCACGGCCTTGAGGGTATTTTTGGCAACAGGTTTCACAATCATCTTTAGAACGATTTTCAGAACGCGCAGTAAAACAGCGTGCGGAATAAGCTAAAGGAAGATGCCCATAAGCCAATACTTCAACTTCAAACTTATTGCGAATGCCTAATGTTTCACATTGATTTAAAAGATTATTTAACCACTCGCGAGAAAGCTCCACAGGCATACACCAACGCATCATGCCTTGCTTATGTAACAAACGTAGTGCATAAGCGTTGTAGCAGTTAAGCCCGTGACCGGCGACAAAAGGAAGATTGCGCTCGTAAAGCATATTAATTACGCCAAAATCATGGGCTTCAACTAAAAACTCGCCATTATCAACCAGCTTAGCAATTTCTTTCAATTCAGAAGGGGCTTGTAATAACGCTAAGGTAGAAAGAACCACTTGTTTGCCACTTTTGGCGACTTCTTTGGCGAGATTTATCCAATCTTGAGGCTTGGTTTCTCGGCGTTTGCTGCACACTGTTTCGCTTAAATAAATAATATCAGCGTCGCACTGTTTTGCTTTTTCGTAGAACGCTTCAAGTGTCTCTTTTTGCCAATAATAAAGTACAGATCCTAATGCATATTTCATTTTCGTATCCTTATTATTGCCATTTACGGTGATAAGCACCCAATGTTGTTTGTGTTCCTTCTGAAATCTTTCCTAGCGCGTTCATCCAACGTGGATTAGTGCTAAAACCTTGAGGATCTTTTTTGCATTGATCAATGGCTGCACGCCAAACTCTCGCCACTTCTGTCACATAGGCAGGGCTACGTTGACGACCTTCAATTTTAACTGACGCAATATTCATCGCCATTAATTCAGGTAAGAGTGAAAGAGTATTGAGGCTGGTCGGCTCTTCTAATGCGTGATAACAATTTTCATCAACAAAATAGCGACCTTTACACAGTGTTGGGTAGCCCACATTTTCATCAGGTGAATAGCGGTCTATCAAAACATCATTAAGGCGAGATTCCATTCCTTGCGGTGTTTGTTGCCAACGTACAAAACGCGCAGGAGAGCAAGCACCTACCGTATTTGGCGATTCACCTGTTAAATAGGAAGAGAGATAGCATCTACCTTCAGCCATAATACATAAACTGCCAAAGGCAAAAACTTCTAAAGGTACAGGGCTATTTTGTGCTAACTGTTTAACTTGATGAATAGATAGAACACGAGGAAGAACAATACGAGCCACATCAAAGTTACGTTGATAAAACTCAATCGCTTGTGTATTGGTTGCTGAGGCTTGTACTGAAACATGACGTTCAATATGAGGATAACGCTCTGCAGCGTACTCTAACATGGCGATATCCGCTAAGATAAGAGCATCAGCGCCTAAAGATGCCGCCATATCAACGGCTTTTTGCCAGCGTTCAAATCCATCAGGGTGAGCAAAGGTGTTTATTGCAATATGCAATTTTCGCTGGTGGCGATGAACATAATTAACCGCCTCTTGTAACTTCTTTTCTGTGAAATTTAAACCAGCAAAATGTCTTGCATTAGTATCATCTTTTAAGCCGATATAAACGGCATCCGCACCATTATCTATGGCCGCTTTTAAGGCAGGTAAATTACCCGCAGGGCACAGCAATTCCATCTTCACTTCCCTTTAGAAATTAAGAATGATCAGAAATTGTAATAAGCAAGATAAAAAAAGGTTTTGATTTAGGGCAGAGAACTTTGTCTTTTGCTTAAGTAAAATCAGAGAACACAAAATGTGAGCAACGGATTAACGGAATATTGATATAGGATCGCAGAATATCTGTTCATCTCTGGCACAATAGCCCCTAATTTTATTTATAGGAGTCCGAACGTGTTTAATAAAATTCGTACCCACTTGGTTAAAGAGGGGCCTCGTTTTTTACGTTATCCCTTACAAGTCACCCCATTTGCTCTGCAACGCGATATTTTAGAACAGTTTTTAAGCTGGCAATTTCGTGAATCTTTAGCGGAAGGCGATTTGCACTTTCTAGAAAATAAATGGCTAAAAGTTGAGATAAGAGACTTACATTTACAGTGGTTTATCAGTGTTCGTGATGATAAATTAGTGGTTAGTCGCTTAGAAAAAGAAGATGTCAGCTTTAGTGGAAATGCAAATGATCTTATTTTAATTGCTGCGCGCAAAGAAGATCCTGACACCTTATTTTTCCAACGTCGTCTACAAATTGAGGGTGATACAGAACTCGGGTTATATGTTAAGAACCTGATGGACGCAATTGAATTAGACTCAATGCCATCTGTGTTGCGTTTTGGTTTATTACAACTGGCTGAGTTTGTAAAAAGTGGGCTTCAAGAAGAAACCGAAGACACTCTACACAGCCATGAACTGAGCTCAACTTCATGCTAATACGTGTTGAAATTCCCGTTGATATTCCAGCTATTGATAACCTTTTACGTCAAGCGTTTCCTACAGGTGCAGAAGCTGATTTAGTGGGACATTTACGAGAAGAGGGACTGCTGACATTAGGTATGGTCGCAGTAGATGATGAAGGCCATGTTATGGGTTACATTGGCTTTACTCCGGTTGATGTTGATGGTGTAGATTGCCAGTGGGTAGGGCTTGCACCTCTTGCTGTTGCACCTGATTTCCAGCGCCAAGGTATTGGACGCCAACTGATTAATGAAGGATTAGATAGCCTAAATGAATTTGGTTATGGCGCTGTGGTGGTGTTAGGTGAGCCAGAGTACTATCAAAAGTCAGGCTTTATTCCTGCAAAATCACAAGGGTTACATTGCAAATGGCCTGACACAGAAGAGGCATTTCAGTTCTATGCTCTCGATAATGGTAATGTTGAAAATATTCATGGTTTAGTGAATTTTTCGCCATTATTTGATGAGGTTTAGTCGAGCAGGTCGCTTATCGCGTTAAATATAACACAATGTCTGAAGGCTGGTCTTTGATCAGCTTTTCTTTTTGTGTTTTCTTCAATTGTTTTAATTGGTATTCAAGTTGAGAAGCGCGTTGTCGAGAGCCTATTTGGCAATGAAACTCTAATAACAAAGGTCCTTTTCCTTTGAGGGCTTTAGCGCCGGTTCCATTCTGGTGCTGAGTAAAGCGTCGCTCAACATTTGTCGTTATTCCGGTATAAAGATAGCCAAGACGATTTCTGACAATATAGAGTGACCACACTGTATCAGCCATCATTTTTTCCTTTTCGTGCTACTTTCTCTTTTGATAAATAATATTTCTTAATTTTTTAAGTGAGTAATTTATCGCGTTATCAAAATAAAATCTATTAGATATATCAATATGTTGTGAAATATTTGTGACAATAAGTTTTGTCATTTAAAAAATAACATTCAATTTTTTTGAAAATGAACAGCAATTATTGCTAATTTTAAAGTTAAACTAAAGCGCATAATATGATCCACATCACAGAGAGACACTCCGCGATAACTAACAAAATTAGAATTTATTTGGAGCATATTATGAAAAAATCTACATTAATCGCTGCTACATTAGCTTTAAGTGCTATTTCATTCGGTTCAATCGCATCTGATAGCGAATCAAAAAGCCCGTCAGTGAATGGTGAGTATATCACAATCACAGGTAACGATACTTTAGATGGTTTAACCACTAAGATTGCCCAAATCGCAAAAGATGAAGGTGCAAAAAGCTTTAAAGTTGTAGGCGCAACAGGTGATAATTACCTTACTGTAAATGCTGAAATTTATCGTTAATTTTAATTATTCTCGATAAATAACCTGTAATAAGAGACACGCGGTAAGACGCTCGTTTTGATGATATAATTATCAACTAAACAGCGTCTCTTTTTGTATCTATACAGGTTTATTATGTCTTCTTTAGATTCGATCAAAATAATTAAACAATATATTCGAAGCAACCATGTGTTTACCTTATGTACAACTCGTTCAGTAGGTGATATTTGGTGTGCAAATTGTTTTTATTGGTTCGATGAAAGCCAGATGAGACTTGTTTTTCTTTCTGAAAAGAAAACGCGTCATGCTCAAATGATGCAGGAAAATTTATTAGTTGCAGGGAGTATTAGTACGCAAGAAATTGCAGTATCTGATCTACAAGGTATTCAATTCACTGGCTCTGTTGCTTTACTGGCAGGTCAGGACGACATCAACGCAAGAAAACATTATTGTTTACGCTTTCCTGTCGCATTAGCCGCCATCCATGTACCTTTATGGGAATTACAATTACAAGAAATTAAGATGGTCAATAATCAGTTAGGTTTTGGGACTAAGCTGTATTGGCAGCGTGATTAAGCTGATTATCTTTTCTCACATTCCTTTTATTCCCAAAAATAATGATTCTTCTGTTCCCACCCTTTTAAAGACATACATGAAGTATAGAAGGTTCTTCTGTCTTCTTGATTAATGTCTTCAACATAGCTTTCTGTCATTGGTACGCGTTCAGTGTAGGTTTTTTTATCACCACAATGGTCTTTATCATCTTTACGACACGTCTTTTGCACATCACGATAAACAGTACGTTGTAGCACTTCTTTGCGGATAGGATAGCGAGTATTGGCATCGAGATCGCAAATTAGTTTTGCTTCTTGTAATGTGTAATCTGATGCACCTTTGGGTTCCCAAGTACTACTGCAACCCGAAAGTAAAATTATTGAAAACAAAGGGAAAAGTGCTAATTTCATATCAAATATCATCATAAAAAGAATAGTCAAGAGCGTTAATAATAAAACAAAACTAATTACTTTGACCATCTTTTTTGAAAATGATTCGCATTTGATAACGGGGGTGATTAAGTGAGAATGGTAAGAAAAAAGCCCATTATATAAATGGGCTTTTAAGGATCATTCAAATGATGAAAGATTTTTTTCTATCTCAGCATCTATTTCAGTATGCAGGAGATGTTTCGCACCGAGTTTCTTTTTCAGTTCAGTGCCTAGCTTCACGAGTTGTTCTCGATTCGCTTTAGACTGCTTTTTACCCCATTTTTTTAAATGGTAGTTCAGTTCATGATCTTCAGAAAAGCTTACATATTTATTATCACTTAAAGGCATACATCCTCCAGTTAATTCAATGTGTATTACTTCAATTTATGGATCACCTGATTACTACTACCACGCCACAGTAATGCGGGATCATAAAGTTCTTGTACGAACTTCCCATCAATCAGTACGTTAATAAAGTTAACGACTTCTTGCTGCTCTGGGGTTAAGTCAGCCAGTAAGTAGCCAGTCCAAACCCAAATATCTTTCTCAGGGCATTCCGTTTTAACGCGTTTTACCAATTTTAATATAGCAGAAAGATTTTGAGGGTGTAGCGGATCGCCACCTGAAAGTGATAATCCTTGTCGTTTAATACGGTCGTCTTGGAGATCCGCAATGATCTGATCTTCCACTTCTTGTGTAAACGGCTTGCCCGACGTTAATGACCACGTTGATTTGTTATAACAGCCGCGGCATTGGTGTATGCACCCTGAAACAAACAGGGTGCAACGTGTACCAGGACCATTTACCACATCAACAGGGTAATATTGATGGTAATTCACACTCTTAACCTAACTGACCATTTGCCAGATGTTTAACTCGACGTTTAACTTCTTCCTGTTTACCCGCATTAAATGGTCGTGAATCGGGGCTACCTAAATATCCACATACACGACGAATAACAGAGACTCTAGCAGGGTTGTGATTACCGCAACGTGGGCAAGTAAACCCTTTGCTAGTACAAGAAAATTCACCGGTATAGCCACAATCGTAACATTCATCAATTGGGGTATTTGTGCCGTAGTAAGGAACACGGGTATAGCTATAGTCCCATACATCCTCTAATGCTTTAAGGTTATGCTGTAAGTTTGGATATTCGCCGTAGCAAATAAAACCGCCATTTGCTAATGGGGGATAAGGTGCTTCAAAATCCAATTTGTCGTATGGATTGACTTTTTTCTCAACATCTAAGTGGAAGCTATTAGTGTAATAACCTTTATCCGTTACACCCGGTAAGATACCAAATTCAGCAGCATCTAAACGACAGAAACGGTCACATAAGTTTTCACTTGGGGTGCTGTAAAGGCTAAAGCCATAACCTGTTTCAGCTTTCCATTGGTCAGTGGCTTCACGTAGACGATTAATAATCGCCACTGCTTTTTCTCTTAAGGTTTCATCGTCAAAAACGTGTGTTTGAGTACCAAACAGTGCATTAATGGTTTCATGAACACCAATATAACCAAGAGAAATTGAGGCTCTGCCATTTTTAAAGATTTCAGCCACATTATCATCTGCTTTCAAGCGAACCCCGCAAGCACCTTCCATATAAAGGATAGGGGCAACACGCGCTTTGACGTTTTCTAAACGAGCAATACGTGTCATCAGTGCTTTTTTCGCTAATTCAAGGCGGTCATCAAGTAGTGACCAGAATGTCGCTTCATCACCTTGAGCTTCAATAGCAATACGCGGTAGATTCAGGCTGATAACGCCTAAGTTATTACGACCTTCGTGGATCATTTCGCCATTTTCTTCGTAAACACCTAAGAAACTACGGCAACCCATTGGAGTTTTAAATGATCCCGTCACTTTCACAACTTGATCGTAATTTAAGATATCGGGATACATGCGTTTACTTGCACATTCAAGAGCAAGTTGCTTGATATCGTAATTAGGATCACCAAACTTATGGTTTAAGCCATCTTTAATGGCAAAAACGAGTTTAGGGAAAACAGCCGTTTTACGGTTTTTACCTAAACCTGCCATACGGTTTTCAAGAATAGAGCGTTGAATTAAACGCGCTTCTTTTGATGTACCAAGACCAAAGCCAAAAGTGACAAATGGGGTTTGTCCATTAGCCGTATGCAGCGTATTGACTTCATACTCTAAAGATTGGAATGCGTCGTAACACTCTTTTTCAGTGCGTGCAGTGGCATAGGCTTCTTTGTCAGCGATCTGCCATTCTTCTGCCACTTTATAGTGTTTG
The DNA here is from genome assembly GCF_008808075.1 of Proteus sp. CD3. Classification (NCBI taxonomy): domain Bacteria; kingdom Pseudomonadati; phylum Pseudomonadota; class Gammaproteobacteria; order Enterobacterales; family Morganellaceae; genus Proteus; species Proteus sp. CD3. The sequence continues at coordinate 62,879 of NZ_CP019686.1, forward strand.
TCATAACTTGATTTTACAAATGGCGCTAATACTTCATCGATACGGTTTATTGTTGTACCGCCATAAATATGGCTTGCCACTTGTGCAATAATTTGTGCAGTTACTGCTGTTGCTGTTGAAATAGATTTAGGGGGTTCTATTTCCGCATTTCCCATTTTAAAGCCATTGTTTAACATGCCTTTAAGGTCAATTAGCATACAGTTAAACATAGGGAAAAACGGGGAATAATCGAGATCATGATAATGAATTTCACCACGCTCATGGGCGAGTACCACATCTCTTGGCAGGATATGCAATTTTGCGTAATGTTTAGCCACAATACCCGCAAGTAAATCACGTTGGGTTGGGATAACTTTACTGTCTTTATTCGCATTTTCATGAAGAATAGAGACATCACTTTGTTCGATAAGACCTCGGATTTCCTGAGTTAGTCTTCCACGTTGCTCACGAGCAACATCTCGGTCATGACGGTATTCAATGTAGGCTCTGGCAACATCTTTATGTTCGCCAGCCATCAGCTGATTTTCTACGGCGTCTTGGATCTCACGGATATCGACATTCGAACGTCCTGCGAGAGATTGTGAAACGGATTGCGCGATAGAATCGCAATAATCATCATCAGTGATCTCACAAGCTACGGCGGCTCTTTTGATAGCATCGCTGATGCGGGTTTGGTCAAAAGAGACTTTACATCCGTCTCGTTTTATCACTATGGTTTTCACAATCTTGCTCCTTAACTATTTATCCACAGGCTCAAATCCCATAAAAACAGGTGATGGCACAGCATTCAGGCTTATTGTGGATAAGATGTGTATAATTACTATATGTTGTATGTCGATGTGTATTAAAGCACAATATATAGTTATTGGAAGGGAAATAATCTTCATTAAAACTGATCTACATCAAGGTATTTTTGCTACGTCAGGCATCAAGAGGGGTTAGCCGAATTGTAAATATGTGCCAAAAACAGAAGTGATAAATTATTCATCAAAAAGTGAGAACATAAAAAAAGCAAAGTGCTCATTAAGAGACCTTTGCTTTTTTATAATCCACTATTGAGACGAAATTAACGGATAGCGATAACTTCGATTTCTACTTTTGCATCTTTTGGTAAACGTGCAACTTCAACACATGAGCGAGCTGGGAATGCTGCATTATGCTCTTTAAAGAATGCTTCATAAGCGGCATTAATTGTGCCGAAATCATTTAAATCTTTTACGAAAACAGTGGTTTTGATGATATTAGCAACGGTTAAACCCGCTTTTTCAATGATTGCTTTTACGTTTTCTAAAGATTGACGAGCTTGCTCTGCGGCATTATCAGAAACAAATTCACCCGTTGCAGGATCAACAGGTAATTGACCTGAAGTGATCACTAAGTTACCTAAATCAACACCTTGTACATAAGGGCCGATTGCTGCAGGGGCTTTATCGGTATTAATTTCGTAAGACATGTAGAACTCCTGTTTTTATAAGATTAACGCTAACATTCGATTAGTGTGGCGCTATTATAGCCAGTGCTTTAGGTTAGCAATATGACAGATGTCAGGCTTTATCATAAAGTTTGTCAGTGTAAAAAGAAAATGAACTCATGCAATTACTGCGCTTTAAAGCGGGTTTTTACGGGAATGGTAGGGCTTTTTATAGAAAAATTTTCCCTAAAAATAAGATTGTGTGTAATTTTTATTTTTCAACAATATCCCCTTTATGCCGCTAACAGGGAATTATTCTATAATAAAGAAACATCGTGTTTATTATATTTGTCTTTATCGATGTATTCTTTATCGATGTATTCTTTATCGATGTATTCTTTATCATTGTATTGTTGAATACGATTTAGAACAATTGCAATAGGCGTCTATGACTCAATTCAATTCACTCTCTGGTATCACTGCTTTTGTTGCAACCGCTGAAACGGGCAATTTTACTGAAGCTGCGTCGCGTTTAGGAATAACTAAATCAGCGGTTGGAAAGAGTGTTACTCGATTAGAAGAGCACTTAGGTGTCAACTTACTATTAAGGACAACAAGGCGTTTAACGTTGACCTCTGAAGGTGAGTATTACTTACAACAATGTCAAATTGCACTTTCTATTCTTGAACAAGCGAATAATCAAGTTCAAGAAAATCAGTCTGTATTAACAGGAAAAATCCGTCTGGATTTACCCTCTGCTTTTGGTCGTAAATGTATTATGCCGGTTTTAATGACACTGATGGATAAACAGCCTCTGCTTAAAATGAGTGTCTCATTTAGTGAGCGTTATATTGATATGCACGAAGAGAGTGTGGATTTAGTCGTTCGTATTGGGCATTTACCGGATAGTAGCAATGTTATTGCACGGCAATTGACAACACAAAAGTTGGTTCTTTGTGCTTCACCTATTTATTTGAAAAAATATGGTATGCCTAAAGATATCGAGGCGCTATCAGAGCATCGTTGCATTGTAGGATTTCGACAAGATGCACCTTTTTATTGGATGTTAAAAGAAGCAGATACCTTTCGCCAGTACATTCCAACACCTTTCTATGAGCTTGCTGATGGTGATGCAATGCTTGATGCGGTGATCCATGGCTATGGTATTGCTCAACTTCCGTTATGGATGATTGGGGATAAACTTAAAGAGGGACAATTACAACGAGTATTGATCAAAACAGAAGGGTATCAATCTCCGATTAATATGATGTGGCATAAAGGGCAAAAAGTACCACCTAAAACACGTTATATAGCAGATGCATTGCTTCAGGTGGCAAAAGAAGGAGGATTTGACGAGTAACAATTTACTGTTGATAAACCATCTCATGGTTTGGTGATTGTAAACGTATTCGTAGCCAGATTGTTCCCCATGCAAGAGTGAAAAGAGTATACCTACCCAAATTATCATTTGTAATTCAAAGTGTTGAATTACCCAAGCTCCTACCATAGAACCCACGGTTATCCCTAGATTTGAGAAGGCGATATACAGGCTATTTGCAAATTCGGGGGCTGCTTTTGCATCTCTCATTAACCATGTTTGAGAAATAATTAGCCCAGAGGTATGCAACATGCCCCAAAGAATGATCAATGGGATCATTGCAAGTGCCTGAGCGCCGCTTAACCAAATAAATAAGTAGATAAAACAAAACAAGATTGGGTAAGTTATCGTTGTTTTAACCACATTTCGCTGTAAATAGTGACTAAAAATAAAGTAAGTGATTTAGCGGATATATCCAGGCTTTATGGTGACAAAAAGCGAGAGAAAACAAAAGATCGGCTTTGGCGATTCTAAGTAGAGAAAATATCTACAATAAGTGTGAATGGGTATTTTTTATAGGTGGAAAAGAGTTTGTTATTCAAAAGGTTAACTAATAAAAAACTATCTGCCCTGACTAGCAGAGCAGATAGTTAACAGAATTAACGAATAACCGCGTGGCGTTCGAACTCTTTTTCACAGTATTTGCAGGTTAATACAACATCTGAGGCCAGTTTTTTTACACGGAAACTACTTTGTACTGGCTCGTTATGGCTAATACAGTTGCTATTAGGACAAGGCACTACATCTTCAAGTAATTCAGGTAAGCTTAATGCCATCTTATTAATCACTTGATAATCATCGATAATATTTACTGTTGCTTGTGGGGCATACATTGCTAAACGGTTTGCTTGTTCTGGGGTTAAAAAGACATTTTCGATTTTAATTAAGTCTTTTTTGCCTAAATTTTCAGAAGGTAAATTAAAACCTACTGTTATTCTTTCATCCGTTTCAGTTAAACGAAATAGCGAAAGAATTTTAAAGCCCACCTGCGCTGGAATATGATCAATAACAGTCCCACGTTTGATAGCTTCAACTTTTAGTTTGTGATCATGTGTCATGGTGTGCTCCTTATTAAAGAACTAAGTTTTTATTCAGAACTAAGGCAAGTAATGCCTGACGTGCGTAGATGCCATTACCAGCTTGTTGGAAATAGTAAGCGTAAGGTGTTTTATCTACATCAGTAGTGATTTCATCAATACGTGGCAGTGGGTGTAAGATCTTGAGATTATCTTTCACATTCACCAGATCTGCACTGGTTAAGATAAATTGAGCTTTAACATTCGCATATTCAGATGGATCTAAACGCTCCTTCTGCACACGGGTCATATAAAGAATATCAAGCTCTGGCATTACTTCATCTACTGTTTCATGCTGGCTATATTCAACACCATTTTCATCCAGTAAGTGAAGAATATGCTCTGGCATTGCGAGTACTTTAGGGGCGATAAAGTAAAGATGGTTGCCTTTAAATTTTGCTAAGGCTTGTGCCAGTGAATGCACTGTTCGACCATATTTTAAGTCACCGACCATTGCGATATTGAGATTATCTAAACGACCTTGAGTCTCTTGAATGGTAAACAAATCCAGTAAAGTCTGTGTTGGATGTTGGTTTGCACCATCTCCTGCATTGAGTACTGGAATATCGCCAGCAAACTCAGAGGCTAAACGCGCAGCACCTTCTTGAGGATGACGAATAACAATGGCATCAGCGTAAGTGCGAAGAACCGAAATGGTATCTGCTAAAGTTTCACCTTTTTTACCCAGTGAAGTGTTGCTTCCATCAGAAAAACCAACAACAGATGCACCTAAGCGATGAATCGCCGTTTCAAATGATAAGCGAGTACGTGTTGAGGCTTCAAAAAAGCAGCTCGCAATCACTTTGTCTTTTAACAATTCGTTATTAGGCTGCTGTTTTAGTTTATTAGCAACGTGAAGAACAGACTCCAAATCTTCTCTGTCCAGATCATTGATGGAGATAATATGCTTTTGGTAGAGCGGATTAGTCATTTGAGTTCTCCTTTAGCGATGAATTGTGCGATAAGTGGTTTTTTACAGGCCAAAAAAAACCCCTCAATAAGAGGGGTTTTAAAAAATTGGGCTATTGGAAAAAAGAGAATGCGCTTGCGACCGGTTAAGGTGCTTGTTTTAGTAACAAATTGGAATAGGCGCTGTTTCATCTTTCCTCCTGACAAATTGTGGCGCATTATACGCATCTTAGATTTGCACGCAAGCGTTTGCTTTTGTTTTTTTCTAAAAAAAATTTTTTGATTTAAAAATCAATAAGCTTGAGATAAAGCAGAGAAAACACCTATTTTTTGATAAATAAAAAATAGGTGTTTTGCATGATTATGTATTTTAGAAAGGATTTGCAAGGGTCGCAACCATCACTGCTTTTATGGTGTGAAGACGATTTTCTGCTTCATCAAACACAATGCTGTGTTTCGATTCAAAAACCTCATTAGTGACTTCAAAGCCACCATATAGGTTAAATTCTTCAGCTAATGCTTTACCCATCGTTGTTTCTTCATCATGAAAAGCAGGTAAACAGTGTAGGAACTTAACCGCAGGGTTACCTGTTAATTTAATTACATCCATATTGACCTGATAAGGTTTGAGTAAAGAGATACGCTCTTTCCAAACTTCTTTCGGTTCACCCATAGAAACCCACACGTCAGTGTAAAGAAAATCTGCATTTTTAACGCCTTCAGCAACATTTTCAGTGAGCGTGATATTTCCACCATTTTTCTTGGCAATATTTTGGCATTGAGCAACTAAATTTGCTTCAGGCCAACATGCTTTAGGTGCAACTAAACGTAAATCCATACCGGTTAATGCTGCCGCTTCCAGCATAGTATTTCCCATGTTATTGCGAGCATCACCAAGGTAAGCAAACACGGTTTCTGATAACGGTTTAGTTTGATGTTCAGTGATAGTGAGCAAATCGGCTAATAGTTGTGTTGGGTGAAATTCATTGGTTAAACCATTCCAAACAGGGACACCTGAATATTGTGCAAGTGCATCTACCGTTTTTTGTCCGTAACCCCGATATTGAATACCATCATACATACGACCTAATACTCGAGCGGTATCTTTTATCGATTCTTTATGCCCAATCTGGCTTCCTCCCCCTAAATAAGTCACTCTTGCGCCTTGATCAAATGCAGCAACTTCAAATGCACAACGGGTACGTGTTGAGTCTTTTTCAAAAATCAGTGCGATATTTTTTCCCGTAAGATATTGCGTTTCTTGACCTGATTTTTTGGCTTTTTTCAATTGTGCTGACAATGTGAGTAGTTGCTGAATTTCTGCAGGTGAAAAATCAAGCAAACGTAAGAATGATTTTTGATAAAAAGGGTTCATAGAGTGATATCCTGTTATTGAATTTATATTCAATTTATATTAATAAATATTCATCATCAACCCCTAATGGAAAACTTTTAATTTAAACAGTATGCGATAAGGGCACCATATTAAGTATGGAGTGTTGATCCTGCCTGTGGGAGAATGAACAAGATACCTTTTCAGACTATTGCGGAGCATGATTATGGCGGACAGCAAAGAGTTAGCAGAACAACGTGAAGAAACACGTCTTATTATTGAAGAATTACTGGAAGATGGCAGTGATCCTGATGCACTGTATGCCATTGAGCATCATATTTCTTGTGAAAATTTTGAAACACTAGAAAAAGCTGCAGTTGAAGTCTTTAAGTTAGGTTACGAAGTGACGGAGCCTGAGGAAATCGAAGTCGAATCAGGTGAGATCCTAGTTTGTTTTGATGCGGTGAGTGAAAGTGGTTTGAATGCTGAACTTATTGATGCCCAAGTTGAGCAATTAATGAATTTAGCTGAAAAAATGGGTGTCTATTACGATGGTTGGGGGACTTATTTTGAAGATCCTGACGCAGAGTATGATGATGAAGAAGGTGAAGACGAAGACGACGAAGAAGAGTCTGATAAGTCATCACGCTTACATTAATTTTTGCTAAATGTTGTCCTTTTGTACCTGATTGATCAGTGCAATATAGCACCAGCCACAAAATTATTGCTTTGTGACTGGTGTTATTGTTTTTAAGGTAATGTCATTAATTCATGACACCAAATTTACCATTGTCATAATCATCAAAAGCTTGTTGTAACTCTTCTTGTGTATTCATCACAAAAGGTCCTTGCCCTGCGATAGGCTCATTAATCGGCTCACCTGTTAGAATTAAAACAAGGGTGTCACCCATTGATTCTAATGTCAGCGTATCGCCATGATTATCTAATATCACCATATCGTGTTGACGTGCAATTTCACTGTCATTGATATGTACGGCACCTTTTACTACAAACAGCATTGCATTATGACCTTCAGGAATACTGTAATGTGAAACCCCTGCGCGATTTAAATGCAGATCCCACACATTCAGCGGTGAATAGGTCATTGCCACACCTTTTGTATTGGCATAATTACCCGCAATCACTCTGACATAACCTTGGTTATTAGGTAATTCAACATGAGGGATATCCTCTGCTTTCAGCGCCTGATAACGAGGCTGTGTCATTTTGTACGCTGCCGGCAGATTCACCCAAAGTTGCACCATTTCCAATACACCGCCTTCTTTGGTCATTTTTTCAGAGTGATACTCTTTATGCAAAATGCCAGAGGCAGCGGTCATCCATTGCACGTCACCTGCGCCGATGGTTCCAGCATGACCTTTAGAGTCGTGATGAGAAACTTCGCCTTGATAAGCGATGGTTACGGTTTCAAATCCACGATGAGGATGCGCTCCTACACCACGGGCATTGGTAACAGGTTTAAACAGTGTTGGCTCGGCATAATCCATCAGCAGAAACGGGCTATGTTTTTCACCATTTTCTTGATAGGAAAATAAGGTGCTGACTGGAAAGCCATTACCTACCCAGTGTGAATTTGGCACTGAATAAATATGATTAATCTGTCTGATAGTCATGATTGTTCTCCGAGTTAAGGAAAGAAACCGCAATAACCAAGACACAGAAGGAGGTAATACAGATTATTGCGATTTCTTAATGACGATGATCATAAAGTGTTCGCACGATGAACAAAATAGGGGGAATTTGTTGATGGTGTTCAAAAAAAATGAATGATTTTAATAGGTAGAAATAAAAGAGATGTAATAAAGAAAATAGGAATAATAAATAGGCTATATTTAAATAATTGAATAAATAGTTTTTAGTGTAATAGATTTAATTTTTGATCTTTATTTTCAAGAAATGAAAAATAAAAAAACTACATTCTTTCTTAGCAACAATAAGTCAGAATGCAGTTTATTAATACATTTATTTCTTAAATCTTATTTGCTTGTGTCGCCACAACCGCCAATGATTTTAGAAATAGAAACTGCTGGGTGCAGTAAGTAGTCGTAGTTACAGTCTTTTTCTTTATTGTATACGCTACCAGTACAACCAGTCATTACTGTAATTACAGAAGCAATAAGTGCAATTTTAACAAAGTTTTTCATGAAAAAATTCCTTTTAAATTTTAGAGTTATAAAAGCCAATGCATGACTTTATCTGCATAAAGATATTAAATTAGCTATAAATAGCAATCTAAAAAATAAGGAAATTTAAAATAGAAAAGATGCTAAAAAATATTTAACTTAAGAAGTGAAATATAATTATCTAGAGTGAAATGAATAAAGAAATCAACTTGTGTATTTTAATGATATTTAAGATAAGAAATTAATAAATAATAAGTAGCTAATAATCTAATTATAAATCAATTTGAACAAATAGAGGGTAAATAGAGTTCTTTTATATCATTTTGAAAAATAGAATTTGTGTTTATAGATGCTATTTTTGATAATAAAAACCCGCATAAAAATGCGGGTAAAGTCGAACTTATTTTATTTATTGTATTACGTAGGGAACAGCAAGAACACTTAAAGTGGCTTCACCATCCGGATCTCACAATCACTATGACCCGTATTACCTAATGCTTCATCAATAAATTCGAATCCTAGTTTTTCGTATAAACCAACAGCTGCTTTTAAGATATCTGTGGTTTCTAAATAGCAACGGCTAAAGCCTTGCTCTTTACCAAATTCAAGAGATTGTAGAACGATTTTTTTCGCAATACCTTTGCCCCGTAGTTTGGATGAAAGATACATTTTTTGTAATTCACAGGTATTGCCATCACCGCCAGCAAGTGGTGCGACACCGCCACCGCCAACAACTTCTCCATCCATTTCAACAACCCAGTAAGCGCTACGTGGCTGGTGATAAACTTCATAGAGAGTATCTAAAATCGGATCAGCAACAGCAAAGCCTTTATCGGCAGTTAAACCGTGCTCTGCGGAGACTTCACGAATAACGCGTGCAATGCCAGCGTTGTCTTTTTCTTCAATCGCTCGGATAACAATGTTTGAGGTTATAGTTTGGGTTGCAGTCATAGTTGCACTCATCGTTTCACTTATTAGTAGATTATTTTTTTGATTACGTATTGAGAGAGCACCGGAAAGGAACTTCTTCATTGAAAGTAGCACGGATGGCTACAAAAACTATCTTAATTGATTAAGCGTGTTTGTAAACCGTTAACCCTTTTTCTTTGCTTACTTATCCCCTTTATTTCTAGCGTTATATTTTAGTGAGTGATTAAATTTAAGCGAAAATAAGGGGGGAGAAAGGCGGATTGGCGAGAATAGAACCGAGAATAACAAGAAATGAAGTGAAAAATGGTTTTATTTTTTAGCTGAATGATATTAAGTAAAAACCCGCGATAAACGCGGGTTTTTATTATTAATCTCAGTGTCTTTAAAGCGATTGTGCTTATAAAGAAGCGATAGAGATTTTCTGTGCGATCAGTTTTTCTTTGGCGCTTAAGCAAGTTGCTAAGCGTTCACGCTCTTTCGCTACGACTGCTTCTGGCGCACGGCTAACAAAGCCATCGTTAGATAATTTGCTATCTAAAGTTGTGATATCTTTCTCTACTTTTTCAAGCTCTTTATCTAAGCGTGCAAGCTCTGCATCTTTATCGATAAAGCCTGCCATTGGGATCAGCAATTCTGCACCGTTAACCAGTTTATTAACTGATAATGGCGCTTCTTCACCTTCTGCTAATGGACGGATATCCGCTAAACGACCCATTGCTTTTAAGAAACCAATATTGTCACTAACGCGGCGTTTAGCATTGTCATCGGCACCACGTAAGATAACTTCAAGTGGTTTACCCGGAGCAATATTCATTTCAGCACGGATATTACGAACCGCAACGATAACTTCTTTGATCCACTCAAGATCGTTAAGTGCTTGTTCATCCACCAGCGCAGCATCGAACTCAGGGAAAGCTTGTAGCATGATGGTTTCACCTTCAATGCCTTTTACTTCCTTCACTCGTTGCCAGATTGTCTCTGTGATAAATGGAATAATTGGATGAGCAAGGCGCAGTAAGCCTTCTAATACTTCAATCAGTGTATGACGTGCTGCGCGTTTTTGTGCATCATTACCTTTGTGTACCGCAGGTTTTGATAGCTCAAGATACCAGTCACAGAATTGGTTCCAAGTGAACTCATATAAAATACCAGCAGCGATATCGAAACGATAGTTGTCTAACGCTTCACGATAGGCTTTAACGGTATTGTTAAATTCAGCTAAGATCCAACGGTCAGCCAGTGAGAATGTCATCTCACCACCTTGGTAGCCACAATCTTGCTCTTCTGTATTCATCAGCACAAAGCGGCTTGCGTTCCACAGCTTGTTACAGAAGTTACGGTAACCAGATAGACGTTTCATATCCCAGTTAATATCACGACCCGTTGAGGCTAACGCGGCTAAGGTAAAGCGCAGGGCATCTGTACCGTGTGCTTCAATACCTTCTGGGAACTCTTTGCTAGTACGTTTAGCAATTTTTTCAGCCATTTGTGGCTGCATCATATTGCCAGTACGTTTTTCTAACAGGTTTTCTAATGAAATACCGTCAATCATATCCAGAGGATCAAGTACGTTACCTTTGGATTTTGACATCTTCTGGCCTTCTTCATCACGGATAAGACCTGTCATGTAAACCGTATTAAATGGCACTTGCGGTTTACCGTCTTCGTCTTTGATAAAGTGCATGGTCATCATGATCATGCGAGCTATCCAGAAGAATATAATATCGAATCCACTGACTAAGACATTCGTTGGATGGAATGTTTTCAGTGCTTCAGTATTTTCAGGCCAGCCTAATGTTGAGAATGTCCATAGTGCAGATGAGAACCAGGTATCCAGTACGTCATCATCTTGGCGTAATGCAACATCAGCTGCGATATTGTTTTCACGACGAACTTCTTCTTCGTCACGACCAACATAAACATTGCCTTGGTTATCATACCAAGCAGGGATACGGTGACCCCACCACAGTTGACGAGAAATACACCAATCTTGGATATCATTCATCCATGAGAAGTACATATTTTCATACTGTTTTGGTACAAATTGGATATCGCCATTTTTAACAGCTTCAACGGCTGGTTTTGCTAAAGGCGCTGCACGAACATACCATTGGTCTGTTAGTAAAGGTTCGATAACGACACCACCACGGTCACCGTAAGGTACGGTTAAATCGTGAGGTTTGATCTCTTCTAATAAACCTAAACGTTCAAATTCAGCAACGATGGCTTTACGTGCAGCAAAGCGTTCCATACCTTGGTAGGCTGCTGGAATTTCAGTGCTATAAATATCAGACTCAACACCATTGGTATCTAAAACTTCTGCGCTAACACGGATATTGCCATCAAAGTCCATGATATTGATCATTGGTAATTGATGACGACGTCCAACTTCATAGTCATTAAAGTCGTGAGCAGGGGTGATTTTTACGCAACCTGTACCTTTTTCCATATCAGCGTGTTCATCCGCTAAAATAGGGATACGACGGTTAACGATTGGTAAAATAATTTCTTTACCAATTAAATCTTTATAGCGAGGATCTTCTGGGTTAACAGCAACACCGGTATCACCTAACATGGTTTCAGGACGTGTTGTTGCAACAATGAGGTAATCTTTACCTTCAGCGGTTTTCGCCCCATCAGCTAAAGGATAACGCAGATGCCACATAGATCCTTTAACTTCACGGTTTTCAACTTCAAGATCAGAAATCGCTGTGTGTAATTTAGGGTCCCAGTTTACAAGGCGTTTACCACGGTAGATTAGATCTTCTTTATGTAAGCGAACAAAAGCTTCTTTAACCGCTTTAGATAATCCTTCATCCATTGTGAAACGTTCACGTTCCCAATCAACAGAGTTACCTAAACGACGCATTTGGTTAGAAATGTTACCGCCTGATTCCGCTTTCCATTCCCAAATTTTGTCGATAAATGCATCACGACCATAGTCATGACGATTTTTACCTTCTTCAGCGGCAATTTTACGCTCAACAACCATTTGGGTTGCGATACCTGCATGGTCAGTACCTGACTGCCATAAGGTGTTTTTACCTTGCATGCGCTGATAACGGATCATGGTATCCATAATGGTCTGCTGGAAAGCATGACCCATATGTAAGCTACCCGTGACGTTTGGCGGTGGGATCACGATACAGAAGCTTTCTTTTGTTGTATCGCCATTGGCTTTGAAATAGCCATTTTTTTCCCAATGCTGATACAGAGGTTGTTCAATCTCTGCTGGATTATATGTTGTGTCGAGCGATGGCTCTTTCGGTGCGGATTTATTTTCCATATTCTTTACGTATTCAATAGGTTGGCGGCGTAGCCATTGTCAAAGTAAAGCCGACGCTACGATAAATTTTATATCGTTCACGCGCCAACTGTTTCAATTGTTCATCAATAGGTACAAAGTCTATCACTTCATGGAAAGCTGTGGCAAAGTCTACGAATTGCGATTGCAAATTAATCAAGAGATCACGAGGTGCATTACCACGTTTTCCAGGCCAACATAATTCAACAGGAGAGCCATAACGAGGACCTTCACCTGCAAGATTATGAGGAACAAACTGATGAGGTTCTCTTGCCCATAATGCCTCATCAAGCAATTCAGCTTGAGCTTGAGACTCACAAACCAACAAAATACGTTTGCCTAATCGCCAATGTTCAGCAGTAAGTTGACAGGCAAGCCACTCATGAGCCTGTAAATCATCGTGTATTGATGGGTGTTCCATTAAATAAAACGTGGCGTTTTTCATGATATCCCGATAACAGAAGGGTATTGCGTTGCAATACCCTTCTTGGAGTCTGCTCTATTTACCATAATAATAGGGTAATACCTTAACCCTGATAATTATGCGGTATTACTCGTCGCTATTCAAACCCGCGCGGTTAAGTAAGAACTGAGACAATAAAGAAACAGGACGGCCTGTTGCACCTTTAGCTTTACCAGAACGCCATGCTGTGCCTGCAATATCCAAGTGAGCCCAGTTATATTTAGTTGCAAAACGCGCTAAGAAACAACCCGCAGTAATTGCGCCACCTAAACGGCCACCAGTATTGGCTAAATCAGCAAAATTAGATTCGATTTGTTCATAGAACTCTTCGCCTAATGGTAAACGCCAAGCGCGGTCACCTGCTTGCTCTGATGCATTCATTAATTCATGTGCTAATGGATTATGATTTGACATTAATCCGCTATAGTGATGCCCTAAAGCCACCATACAAGCACCTGTTAATGTTGCGATATCGATAACTAATTCAGGCTCAAAGCGCTCAACATAAGTTAACGCATCACACAGCACTAAACGACCTTCAGCATCGGTGTTTAATACTTCAACAGTTTGTCCTGACATGGTTGTTAAAATATCACCTGGGCGATATGCTTTTCCACCCGGCATATTTTCACAACCCGCAAGTACACCAATGACATTGATTGGTAATTGGAGTTCAGCAACAACACGCATCACACCATAAACCGTTGCAGCACCACACATGTCGTATTTCATCTCATCCATGCCATCAGCAGGTTTGATAGAAATACCACCCGAGTCAAATGTCAGCCCTTTACCTACTAACACAATTGGGTGAGTTTCAGGATCTTTATTGCCTTTATATTCGATAATCGACATTAAAGATTCATTTTGAGAGCCTTGTCCTACCGCAAGGTAAGCATCCATATTTAGCTCTTTCATTTGCTCTTCGCCAATAACGCGCGTAGAAACATTTGGAGAGGAGTCTGCTAATTGACGAGCTTGAGATGCCAAATAAGCAGCATTACAGATATTTGGTGGCATGTTAGCTAAATCTTTACATGCTTTAATACCTGATGCGATGGCTAAACCGTGTGCAATTGCGCGCTCACCACTTGGTAGTTCACGACGAGTCGGTACATTAAAGACCATTTTACGTAATGGACGACGTAATTCTGTCTTATTGCTTTTCAGTTGATCAAAGGTATAGAGGCAGTCTTTTGCAGTCTCAACCGCTTGACGCACTTTCCAGTAATTATTACGACCTTTAACATGTAACTCAGTTAGAAAGCATACGGCTTCCATCGAGCCAGTTTCATTGAGTGTGTTAATAGTTTTTTGAATAATCTGTTTATACTGGCGTTCATCCAATTCACGCTCTTTACCGCAACCAATGAGTAAAACGCGCTCAGAGAGAACATTTGGTACATGATGTAACAGCAATGACTGTCCGACTTTGCCTTCTAGTTCACCTCTGCGTAACAGGGCGCTGATATAGCCATCACTGATTTTATCAAGTTGCTCCGCGATCGGAGATAAACGACGAGGCTCAAACACCCCCACGATAATACAAGCGCTGCGTTGTTTCTCTGGGCTGCCGCTTTTTACATTAAACTCCATGCGTTCTCCTGAATATTAAAGACAAAAACGGAAAGTATCGTTTAGAATAGTGATCCGCATTAATCTACCCCATAGAAAGTTTACTTTTTATGTTAAGCTAAATGCATTAATTGAACACAACTAATTTAGCTAACTTATAAGCTTGTTCTTATTGGGAACCTGTTTATAGCATGTTTTGATATCATTTGGGCTGCAAGAATGTCTAACTGAGATGCACAAATGATAGATATACAACGAAGTTAGCGATTTTCCTGCAAAAAGACAAGTTTTCACAGGCATAACTAGCGTGATTATAATTCGATATTTAGCTCGGGAAACCCTTAAAAGTCAGATAGCCATCTTATTTATTTTGATGCTTATCTTCTTTAGCCAGAAACTGGTTGAAATTTTAGGGGCTGCTGTTGAAGGTAACATTCCTACAAACCTCGTGATTTCTCTGCTGTGGCTGGGAATTCCTGAGATGGCACAGCTTATTCTTCCATTAAGCCTTTTTCTTGGGCTTCTGATGACTTACAGCAAACTTTATGTTGAAAGTGAGATAACCGTCATGAATGCGTGCGGAATAGGTAAGAAAGCATTGGTGCAAGCTGCACTGTTGCTCTCATTACTCACCAGCGCATTAGCCGCAGGAAATGTCATTTGGCTTATTCCTTGGTCTTCGGCGCATCAAGAGCAAGTCCTTGAGGATGCTAAAGCAAACCCAAGTTTAGCTGCATTGATGGAAGGGCAATTTAAAATGTCCAGCGACCGCAATATGGTGCTCTATCTTGGTAGTGTAAAAGGGAATCAATTCCAAGATGTATTTCTTGCACAGTTGCGTCCAACACAAGATCAGCGTCCTTCTGTTGTGGTGGCAGATAAAGGCTATACCAAAGAATTACCTAACGGGAATCAGATAGTCGTATTAAGTGAGGGAACTCGCTATGAAGGTACGGCTGTACTACGTGATTTTCGTATTACCGATTTTAATGACTACCAAGCTGTTATCGGGCACCGTGAATCTACCATTCGCAGTAATCGCGTAGAACAAAAAACGATGACTGAACTTTGGCATTCAAATGAAGCAGAGTCTATCGCTGAATTCCATTGGCGCTTAACTTTGATTTTCTCTGTTATCATTATGGCGGTGATGGTCGTGCCTTTAAGTGAGGTAAATCCACGTCAAGGTCGCGTATTAAGTATGCTACCTGCCATGCTGCTTTATCTGGTGTTCTTCTTACTACAAAGTTCATTGCACTCTAACGGTGAAAAAGGAAAACTGGATCCCCTAATTGCAATGTGGAGTGTTAATGGCGCTTATCTTGCCTTGGCTATCTTATTGAATGTTTGGGATACCTTGCCTATGCGTAAATTCCGCGCTCGCTTTAAGAAAGGAGTTGCCTGATGTTTGGTGTATTAGATAGATATATCGGGCGTACTATTTTACAGTCAATTTTGATGACACTCTTTTTGCTGGTTTCATTATCCGGCATTATTAAATTTGTCGATCAACTTCGTAAAGTAGGGCAAGGGGATTTCACCACTCTCGATGCGGGTGTTTACGCGATTTTAAATATCCTTAAAGATGTGCAGATTTTCTTTCCTATGGCGGCATTACTTGGCGCGTTATTAGGATTAGGTGCATTAGCAACGCGCAGTGAGTTGGTGGTGATGCAAGCATCGGGATTTACCCGCTTGCAAATTGCAGGCTCTGTGATGAAAACCGCTATTCCATTGGTTCTGTTAACCGTGCTGATTGGTGAATGGGGTGCGCCACAAGGTGAACAATACGCACGTAACTATCGCGCCGAAAAAATCATGGGTAACTCTTTGGTTTCGACTAACCGTGGTATGTGGGCTAAAGATGGCAACCAATTTATTCATATCAACCGAATAAAGAGCCAAAATGAGATGCAAGGCATCACACTCTATGATTTTAATAATGATAGAAAACTAGAAACGGTACGTTATGCATCAAGTGCAATCTACGATGTGAATAAAAAAACGTGGATGCTAACGCAAGTCGAGCAATCAGATTTAACTGATCCACAAAAAATCACAGGTAAAAAACAGGTATCACTTGAATGGCCAACACGACTAACGCCAGAAAAATTAAGCGTTGTGGCGTTAGATCCAGATGCATTATCGATCAGCGGGCTTTATCAGTACGTTAAATATCTAAAACAGAGTGGGCAAGAGTCAGCAAACTATGAGCTGAATTTCTGGAAAAAAATCTTTGCTCCAATCTCTGTTGCGGTAATGATGTTAATGGCATTGTCATTTATTTTTGGTCCATTACGTACTGTACCAATGGGATTAAGAGTCTTAACGGGGATCTCTTTTGGGTTCTTATTCTATATCGTCAATGAAGTTTCAGGACGATTAAGTTTGGTTTATGGCATACCCGCAGTGATTGCCGCATTAGTACCGGGAATGCTCTTCCTAACGTTGAGTTTATGGTTATTGATGAAGCGTAATCGCTAAGTAAATCTCAGCCAGAAAAATAAAAAGCGCCTTATAAGGCGCTTTTTTATTGCTATTGAGTATGCGATCACTGATAAAAATCTTTTGCTAGCGCACGAACAAGAGCATTAGTCCCCTGAGTTACTTCACTAAATTTAGTGCCGTTAGGTTTACGGGTGATCACCACAAATACACCGATATTTAATTCAGGGATGGTTGCCATATAAGTATTAAACCCACCGCCGCCACCTGTTTTTTGGTAAATGGCGGGAACACCATTGGCGGGAGCCATATAAACCCAGCCTAAACCCACGCCATCAGCACGACCCGCCACATCCATTCCTTCTATTGAAGAGAGTCGATTACGAGGAAAGTAGACAGATTGCTCTTTACTTGCTGTTGCCTTTCTCATGGCGTTATGAGAAGTCAAAAAGCCTTGCATCCAACGTTGCATATCGGCAGGCGTTGAGTACACACCTCCACTTCCGGCCGCTGCGATGGTGTCAGAGCATGGGCTGGGTTTATATCCGACTAATAGTCGTTGGCATTGCGCTGGCGTTGGTGTCAGTGTGGTATTAGTCATGCCTGCGGGCTGAGTGACATATTGTTGTAAAAGTTGAGGATAACTTTTACCTGATGCTTTCACTAAGGCATCCGCTAATAGATCATAAGCTAGGTTTGAATAAGCTGCTTGATTGCCTGCGGTAGATGTCAGTGTCGCTTTTTTCAACCAGTTCCAGCGGTCGCCATGTGTTGGCCATATAAAAACAGGTCTTCCCCATTTTCCACCCGGTTGTTCTCGCGGAAAACCACTGGTATGACTCGCTAAATGATAAAGACGGATAGGGGATTGAGCGCTAACTAATGGAATATCTACACCATAGTAGCTGTATTTTTGCAGTGGATCGGTGACTAATAATTTTCCATCATCTTGTAACTTTAACATCACTTCACTGGTCATCAGCTTTGTGACAGAAGCGATACGGATCAGTGAGTTCATTGATGGTGCATTGCGGCTTTCAGGTGTTGTCGTCCCAAAAGAACGATTTAAGGTTTGAGAGTTATTGATCATGACAATAACCATGCCTTGAGGATTACTCTTTTGATAAATCTGTGAGGCATATTTATCAAACAGTGTTCTTGCATTGGTTACATTAGGGCTTAATGCCGTAGGCCATTGCGTTAATTCAGGTACACTGTTCTGTTGATTTAACATAGAAGGTTGTGTCGCTGGTGGTAATGACGAACGCTGGCTACATGCATTCAATGTCAATAAAGCGACTGGGATCATAAGATATTT
Organism: Proteus sp. CD3; assembly: GCF_008808075.1. Lineage (NCBI taxonomy): Bacteria > Pseudomonadati > Pseudomonadota > Gammaproteobacteria > Enterobacterales > Morganellaceae > Proteus > Proteus sp. CD3. The sequence continues at coordinate 81,165 of NZ_CP019686.1, forward strand.
TAGAAAATGTTTTTTCATTTTTACTTTCAACAGAAGTCAGTGAGGTGAAAGGAATGCGATCAACATAAAATGGTTTATGTTTTAATTTGGTGCCTTTCTTATCGCGCTATTTTTTCTTTATCATTTTTAATACGGCACCTAAGATAATACCAACAAATATGCCTGTTATAATCCAGCCAACAATGCCCATAACACCGCCTTCTAATCAGATTTAAACTAAATTTTGATTATATTATCAGAAATAAGAATGTCTATCAGTGCAAGAGCCAGTTATCACAAAGTTGGCATTAAATGTGTCAAATTGTCTCTAAGAAAAAGAGAGTGAAGAAAAACTGCATCATAAAAAGACATTTTCTTTATGTTTCTCCTTTAAAAGTGAGGGAAGTATTACCGTTAAGTTACAATCTTCCTCAATTTACCCCAATTTTTAACCTTATTATTAGCTTTTCTTTATTATTAAGTTAAGATATGTTTATCAAGAAAATGTTAATTAATGGTGCTATAATCCATTAAATTACTATAATGTAGTTTATTATTCTTTATTTTGTTTTAATTGGATTTGTTGTTGGATGTTTGTAAAAGGAATATAAGTGTGTATCATATTTTGTAATAATTTAATGATTGTGGGATTGTGAAATTAAATTTATTATAGCTTCATCAAGTCGAGAGACTGAGAATATAAGAGTTACAGAGCAAAGATATCACAGCAATAATAGAGTGAAGTAATAAGAGGTATATTATAAAATGACCTCTTCAATAATAAATAAGTTATATATTAGTAATAATGTTTCAACACCATTATATTAAATAGTAGTACCTTCGTTAACTCAGTAAATAAGTATCTTTATATTAGATAGTTGCGCCTTTATTAACGCAATAAATAAGTACCTTTATATTAGATAGCAGTACCTTCGTTAAAATAGTAAATAAGTACCTTTATATTAGATAGCAGTACCTTTGTTAAAGTAGTAAATAAGTACTTTTATATTAGATAGTTGTGCCTTTATTAACGTAGTAAATAAGTACCTTTATATTAAATAGTAATTTCCTATATAGTAGTAAGAAGTATCTTAGTAAAGTAGTCAATTCTTTATATCAATAATATGTAGTATAGATAAAGAAGTACATTATATTAATAAAACATAATTACCCTCTTCCTCACACCAGGGGAGAAAAGGGCCGTGACGCTACAAAAATAATTTATAGTCATTAAAATAAAATAAAGCCCTCGTTTAGCAGTACTATCGGATCAAAACACTAACCCAAGTTTTGATCCTTTTTTTATTTATCGTTATGCATATTAAAATATATCGATTAAATAAGTTAGTTTTAATAAATTTATATAATGACGATATAATCTTTAAAAGAAATAAGATAAGAAAAAAATAAGAAAAAAGTAGTAATAAGGTAAAAAATAAACGTAGATACAAAAAAACAAGATAATTGATTTATCGATACAACATGATTAAAGCATTAACGATAGATATCGTGATGTAACCTCTAGATCGTGTTTTATGATAGCAACAAACCCCAAATGCACTTTTTTTCGCCAATCAAACTGAAAACTAACAATAATTGTTGCGAGGGTTCTTCACGCAAGTATAATGGGCAGGTTTTCCAGACACACTTCAGTGCCGGAGTGGCGAAATTGGTAGACGCAGTTGATTCAAAATCAACCGCCTTCGGGTGTGCCGGTTCGAGTCCGGCCTTCGGCACCATAAGAACATCAAGAGACGTCAACGGACGTCTTTTTTTGTATCTGAAATCCCAGTTTTACAAGGCTTTTTCCCACTTTTCAGTCTTCCCAAGTATACTAAGGTCAACCCACATCAAGTACCTGCTGTTGGTATATGTGTTGGTATCTCTCGATTCGATAATAGTTTGTACCAACAGAAGGAGATAAATCATGGCTCTTACTGATGCTAAAGTCAGGGCTGTCAAGCCTCTGGATAAATCATATAAATTAACCGATGGTGATGGAAACAACGTATTACGTGTGATGGGGTATGACACTAAAACGGAGGTGTGTGGACATGGTTTCAGAACAATGGCCTGTAGTTCGTTAATTGAGTCAGGGCTATGGTCGAAGGATGCAGTAGAAAGACAGATGAGCCACCAAGAACGCAATTCAGTGAGGGAGAGCATATTGAGGAAAGACGGCTGATGGTGCAATGGTCGGCTGATTATTTGGATGCGAATAGGGTAGGGCATGTGGGGGCGTTTGGATTTGGGAAGTGAAAGCAGAATGAATTGTATACATAAATTTATATTGTTATAACGGGTTAATCTTTACGAATTTGAGCCGCCTTAAATAAAGTAAGCATAAAGGTGGCTTGTTGATAATTTTTTTTTGTTAAAATAGCTAATATATAAAGGATAGTTATCAAATTTAAATTGATAAATTATAGCATCCATTGATGCGAGAATTAGTAATATTAAGAGAACAAGAGTAAGTAATGACATTGATAAATCTTAAAGATTTAGAAGCGCACCTTTGGCATGCAGCGCACATAATTACAGGCCCAATTGATGCTTCAGATTATAAAACTTATATTTTCCCCATCCTTTTTTTCAAGCGTATCTGCGATGTATACGATGAAGAATTCGATGATGCTATGAAAAAGGTTGGCGATAAAGAACTTGCAAAAAGTAGTATCTTTCACCGAATCCAAATTCCAGAAGCTTGTCATTGGAAAGACGTATTTGCAGAAACCAAGGATATTGGTCAAGCATTGAAAGACTCATTTAGGGGCATTGAGCTTGCAAACACACAGCTTCATGGCATTTTTGGCGATGCTAGTTGGACAAATAAAGAGCGTCTTTCAGATGAGCTTTTATCTACGCTATTAAACCATTTTAATAAAATAAATCTCGGTGTTTCTAACGTTCGCAATGATGATATGGGCCGAGCTTATGAATACTTAATTAAACGTTTTGCAGATAAAGCAAACAAGAAAGCGGGTGAATTCTATACCCCGCGAACTATTATTCGTCTTATGGTTAATATTCTTGACCCACGAGCTAATGAAAGCGTTTACGACCCTGCCTGTGGTACAGGCGGCATGTTACTTGAAACTATACATCACGTTAAAGAAAATGGTGGTGATCCGCGTTTATTGAAAATTAAAGGCCAGGAGAAAAATCTGACCACCGAGGCTATTGCACGAATGAACTTGTTCCTACATGGACAAGAAGATGTTGAAATTGTTCGTGGTGACACACTTCGTGATCCTAAATTTTTAAAAAATGATCATTTAGAAACCTTTGATTGCGTTATCGCTAACCCGCCATTTAGTTTAAAGGAATGGGGGTATGATTTATGGGTAAACGATCCTTATGGCCGCAAGCAATATGGTTTAGCGCCTAAAACCAATGGTGACTTTGCTTGGGTACAGCATATGTTTACCTCACTCAATGACAATGGCCGCATGGCGGTAGTCTTACCCCATGGTGTCCTATTTCGCGGTGCTGCTGAAGGTGCAATTCGAACTAAATTACTGCAAGAAAATCGAATTGAAGCCATTATTGGTGTCGCTTCAAACCTTTTCTATGGAACTGGTATTCCTGCGTGTATTTTGGTGCTTCGTAAATTACGTCCAGAAGCACATAAAAACCATGTGCTTATAATCAATGCTGAAGAAATCTATACTAAAGGCCGAGCTCAAAATACCTTATCCAACGATCAAGCTGATGAAATTTATCGTATTTACTTAAATCAGCAGCAACAAGGGCCAGTAGCACAAGATATCGAAGGTGTTGCTCGTTGGGTAGCCTTAAGTGAGATTGAAGAAAATGACTTCAATCTTAATATTGCACGTTATGTACAAAAGCCACTTGAAGAAGAAACTATTACAGTGGAAGAGGCACTCAAAGATTTTCAACAAAAACTGGCTATTCTGGAAAAAGCAGAAGAGGAGCTAGAAGCCCTACTAATTAAAGAAGGGTTTAAAATATGAGTATGATGAACAATAAAAAACTGGAAGATCTACTATGGGGTGCTGCGGAATTTTTACGTGGGCAAATAGAAGCATCAGATTACAAGCAATATATCTTCCCATTACTATTTTATAAGCGTCTGTCAGACGTGTATTTAGAAGAATACAGTGAAGCGTTGGAGCTTCATGAGGGGGATATTGAATACGCGGCTCTGTCTGCGTTTCACCGTTTTGATATTCCTCAAGAAGCGAGTTGGGAAACAGTACGCAATACCAGTAAAAATATAGGTGAAGCAATTCAGAATGCACTGCGCTTAATTGAGGCTAATAACCCTCGTTTGCATGGTGTTTTTGGAGATGCCCAATGGACTAATAAGGAGCGACTACCTGATCATCTTTTAGCTGATCTTATTGAGCACTTTAGTAAAATTCCTCTCGGTATTAAATCTGTTGCCCAGGATGACCTTGGTGGAGCTTATGAATACCTGATTAAAAAGTTTGCTGACGATTCTGGTCATACTGCGGCAGAATTCTATACTAACCGAACCGTAGTACATCTGATGACGAGGATCATGCAGCTTAAACCAGGTGAAACAGCTTATGATCCAACGTGTGGTACAGGCGGTATGTTGTTAAATGCGGTAATGGATTTACGTTCACGAGGTGAAGAGTGGCGAAGCGTACATTTATATGGACAGGAAGTTAACCTGCTTACCTCCGCGATAGCACGAATGAATATGTTCTTGCATGACATTGAAGAGTTTGATGTATTGCGCGGTGATACCTTAGCAGAGCCTAAGTTTATTGAAAACGATCGCCTTAAGCAGTTTGATGTTATTTTTGCCAATCCTCCGTACTCTATCAAGAAATGGAATCGTGATAAGTTCGCAGCTGATCCATATGGGCGCAATCTGTATGGTATACCACCACAAGGCTGTGCAGACTACGCATTTTATACCCATATAATCAAAAGTTTAAAACCTGACACTGGTCGCGCGGCTATGCTTTGGCCACACGGCGTTTTGTTTCGCGATTCTGAACAAAGCATCCGTAAAAAGGTGATTGAATCTGACATTATTGAAGCGGTGATTGGCCTTGGGCCAAATCTATTCTATAACTCGCCTATGGAATCATGCGTGGTAGTGCTTAACTGTAATAAGCCAAGTGAACGTAAAAATAAAATATTGTTTATCAACGGTGTTGAGCATATCACTCGGGAACGCGCTCATAGTCGTTTATCAGATGATAATCTGTCCGTACTATGTGAGGCCTATTTTAATCCTGAGAAAAGAAGTGATATTGCCGCTTTGGTGGATATTGATGTTATCAAAGATAACCTTTATAACCTGTCGATCCCTCTATACGTTCAGGCCCAAATCAACGGTGAAGTGCATAATACTGAATATGCTATTGAAGCCTGGAAAATCAGCCGTGTTCAATTGAAAAAACAAACTAATAACTTATTCAAAAGCCTAGCAGAACTTGGATATAACATTGAAAGCAAGGTGGAGCAATAAATGACGGAGCAACAATTGCCTAAAGGTTGGCAAATAGTGACATTTGGCGATATCGCTAAACATATATCTAAACGAGTCGAGCCAAGTAAAACTGATCTTGAAATCTATGTTGGCTTAGAGCATTTAGATCCTGATAGTTTAAAGATAAAACGCCATGGCGTACCAAGTGACGTTGAAGGGCAAAAACTTTTAGTGAAAAAAGGCCAGATCATTTTTGGTAAGCGTCGGGCTTACCAGCGCAAAGTAGCAGTCGCCGATTGGGATTGTATATGTTCAGCACATGCAATGGTATTGGAAGCCAAACCTGAAAATGTCATTCCGGAGTTTTTACCGTTCTTTATGCAGTCTGATGTATTTATGAATAGGGCAGTGGCTATTTCTGAAGGATCGCTTTCGCCTACGATAAAATGGAAAGTACTAGCAGAACAAAAATTCCCGATTCCAAATATCGAAAAGCAGAGTGATTTAATTGATATTTATAAATCAGCTTATTGTGTGGAGGAGGATGCCATATCTTTGCATAATAGTGCTGAACAGTTATATACGAGATTAAGAGAAAATTTGATTTCTGGATTGAATATAGAACCAACATTAACATTGGGTGATTTAGGATACACATATGGAGGTCTTCAGGGAAAAAATGCAGCCCACTTTAATGATAATGGTAATGCGATGTATGTTACTTACATGAGTATTTTTTCAAATCATACCATCGATTGTAAGGATTTTTCACGTGTAATGGTTTCTGTGAGTGAGAGACAGAATAAAGTAAAAACAGGAGATGTGTTTTTTACTGTGTCATCCGAAACCCCTCATGAAGTTGGTTTGTCTTCGGTCTTATTGAATGATATTGAACAAGATGATTTATATCTGAATAGTTTCTGTGTTGGCTTTCGACCAAATACCGACAAAGTTTTACCTTCATTTCTTTCACACTATCTTAGATCTACTTTTTTTAGAAAAGAGCTAAGAAAATTAGCCCAAGGTATTACTAGATACAATATTTCAAGAAAAGAACTAATGAAATGTTCCATTAAGTTGCCTGACATGGATGCACAACGTTTGATTACGGAAATATTGGATAAAGCGTATAGATGCTTAATTGATGCAAAGGATAGAGCTAAAATAAATAGTTTACTGAAGCTAAGAGTGGTTTCAGATAGCTTGAGAGGATAAATATGTTTAACGAACAAACCGTTACAGAAAATGGGATTATTGACCGCTTAAAAGGATTAAGTGGAATTAATTGGAGTTATTGCTCCGGTGATAACTTACCTAAACAAGCGCAGGATATCTTTGTTGATGAATGGCTGAAAGATGCGCTTTGTTCGTTAAATCCTGATATTGACAAACAGTCTGACTATGCCGATGAAGTCATTTATAAGCTGCGTGGTGTGATATACGAAGCTCGCCATACTGGCTTGGTGAAAGCCAATGAAAACTTTCAAGAATGGTTGATGGCAGAAAAAAGTTTACCGTTTGGTGAAAATGGCGACCACATCACTATTAAATTAATTGATTTTAATAATATTGAAAATAACCATTTTGTCGTATCAAAACAGGTCCATTATATTGCTGCAACTGAGGTTTTTTTCGATATTGTCCTTTATGTAAATGGTATACCGTTGGTAGTCGGTGAAGTTAAAACTGCAACGAGGCCAAGTGTCACTTGGCAAGATGGCGCTGCTGACTTTATTGGTGGCAATAAGCACTATTGGAAAAATGTTGAACCTTTTTTTGTTCCCAATTTGTTATGTTTTGCTTCAGAAGGAAAAACGTTTGCTTATGGCGCTATTAATTCACGAACTAAAGACTGGGGGCCATGGCATAAAACTGAGCAACGAGATGAGATTTTACCTGGATTAGCAACCGTTTTGGATAGTGTTGAAGGGGTATTGAATCCTGAAACATTATTACAATTACTTGAATCATTTGCATTATTCTCTACTGTGAAAATAGGTAAAGGTATACCTCCAAAAAGAATCAAAATTTTACCTCGCTACCCACAGTTTGAAGCTGCAAAACAAATCGTTGAGCGTGTAAAAAAAGGCTATCCACGAAAGGGGCTTATTTGGCATTTTCAAGGCTCAGGTAAATCCCTATTAATGCTCTATGCAGCTCGTATGCTGCGTTCTGATAATGAACTTAAAAATCCTACAATATTAGTAGTTGTTGACCGCCGTGATCTGGATAGCCAAATTAATGAAACTTTTGGTGGAACGGACGTAAAAAATCTTATCAAAGTCAACAGCTGCAAAAAACTTAGTGAACACATTGAACAGGATAGCCGCGGTATTTTAATTACTACTATCTTTAAGTTTAAAGATGTGGAAATAGATGATAATAACCCTGATGGGCTAAATAATCGGGACAATATTATTGTTCTTGTGGATGAGGCTCATCGAACTCAAGAAGGTTCATTGGGAGATAAAATGCGCTGGGCGCTACCTAATGCACATTTTTATGGTTTAACAGGTACACCAATTTCTGGTATCGATCGTAATACTTTCAAACTCTTTGGGGCTGAAGAGGATGAGGGGCGCTATATGAACCGCTATAGCTATAAACAATCCATTCGTGATGGTGCAACCAATGCCGTTAAGTTTGAGCCTCGTTTGGCTGAACTTCGTGTTGATCGTGTAGCTATTGATGATGCTTTTGAAAAAATGGCTGAAGATAATGAGCTAGATGAAGAGGAGAAAATAGCACTATCTAAACGTGCCGGAAAGCTTGCGATTATGCTTAAAGCACCAAAGCGCATGGCTGCAATTAGCGAAGATATTGCTCATCATTTTAATAGCCATGTAAAACCTAAGAATATGAAAGGTATGGTAGTGGTATATGATCGTGATGCTTGCGTGCAGATGTACTATCTATTAGGTAAGAAATTAGGTTTTGGCGCAGTAGAAGTCGTAATGAATGTTGATCAAGCTCCTATCAAAGAGCTGGGGGGGAGCAAAGATGGTAAACAAAATAAAGATTGGATTAAATGGAATCGAGACCCTAATTTACCAATTCGAGAAGCAGATTTTGAACGTTGGCAAGAAATTGATAATGACGATCAAAAGCAACAAGAGCTGATTGAAGACTATAAAGATCCCAAACAACCAATACAGCTACTCATTGTTACAGCCAAGCTGCTCACGGGTTTTAATGCACCAATTTGTTACTGTATGTATTTGGATAAACCGCTACGTGATCATACGTTACTTCAAGCAATGTGTAGAACAAACCGTTTGTATGAAACAGATAATACAAAAAAACAAATGGGACTTATCATTGATTACTTGGGTGTATTCGAAAATTTACGTACTGCTTTAGCGTATAATCCTGATGAAATTGAAGGTGTTGTGGAAGGAATTGAGGCTTTTAAAGAGCTTTTACCATTACAACTTGATAAGTGTTTAGATTTCTTTCCAAATGTAGACCGAACATTAGAAGGATTTGAGGGCGTAATAGAAGCACAAGCATGCTTGCCTACAAATGAAAAACGTGATGAGTTCGCTGCTGTATTTGGTGTACTAGCAAAATTATGGTCCGCTATCAATCCTGATGTATTTCTTAATCCTTATCGTGCTGATTATAAATGGTTAGCACAAATCTATGAATCGGTACGTCCAGTCGGGAAAACTGGTTCTCTTGTTTGGGCTGCATTAGGGCCTGAAACAATTAGAATGATCCATGAGCATACCGATATTAAGCGCATCCGTAATGATATTGATGAATTGGTTATGGATGAACATTCTATTTTTACTCTCACAGATAAAGAGCAAGAGAAGCGAGCAGCGCAGCTTGAAATTGACTTGATGGGGCGTTTACGGGGGAGTGGTAACCCTAAGTTTATTGCCCTTGGTGAGCGCTTAGAGAGATTACGTCAAGATTATGAGGCCGGAGTTATAAAAGCGATTGATTGGTTGAAAGGGCTGCTTGATACAGCTAAAGATACTGTCCAAGCTGAGCGTGAGACAGGTGAATCGTTAGTAACTCAGAAAGATAAAAAACAAGCATTAACCAAACTATTCTTAGAAACTAGACCTGAAAGTACACCCAAAATGATAGGCGATGTTGTTGAACAAATAGATAAAATTGTGCGCTCAACACGTTTTGAAGGCTGGCAAACATCAAATAGTGGTCCAAGAGAAATTAAAAAGGCCCTGCTGGTAACATTGGCGCAATTTGGGTTAGGTAAAGATAAAGAGCTTTTTGTGAAGGCCTATAGCTATATAGAAGAGCACTATTAGGAAAATAAAATGCCTTGGACCAGTGAACATCTTAAGTGGTTAATTGATACAGGTAATGTGATTACGACCGCTTGTGGTAAACAAGTAAAGATTTTCTGCTTTGATTATGATTTGACTGATGAGGATACCTTGAGTAAATGGGCTAAACACTTTCGAAATCATTATTGCTTTGATCAAGATGTTGATGACTTGAAATCACCCAGCCAAACTCGTTCTGAGTATCTATTAAGTACGAAATTCCCTGGTAAAACAACCCGTCTTGGTCCTAGTGTACGATCTGGCGATTTCGCCGAAATATTAGTGGCTGACTATTTAGCTTATCTTAGGAGCTATATTGTTCCAAGAACTCGTTATGATCGAAAGGCCGTTCCAGATGAATCTACTAAAGGCTCTGATGTTTTGGCTTTCAAAATTGATCCTATTGATAGTACAAATGATGAGTTGTTGATCTATGAAGTCAAAGCAAAATTGACAGGAAAGCCGGAAGATAAGCTTCAAGAAGCAATTGATCATTCTGGTAAAGATGAGCTTCGTTTGGCTGAATCTTTGCATGGAATAAAACAGAGGATGTTTGATCGTAACGAACGCACTGGTATGGGGATGATAACCCGTTTTCAAGATTCTGTTAATAAACCGTATAAAAAGAATTTTGGCGCAGCGGCGATCTGCTCAGACTCTGCTTATGATGAGGCTACTCTAGCAAATGCGAGTTCATCTAAACATCCGCATGCCTCTGATTTAGAATTAATTGCTTTTCATGGAAAAGAGCTTATGAAATTAGCTCACATGTTATATGAGGTTGCGGCTAATGAAATTTAAAGGGCGATCTTTGAAGCTTCTGTCTATTACTAAATCAAAAGCAAAAATGTATGAATTTGGTTTAGACGAAGAGCACCATATTAACATGCCTGAGTCTCCTAATAAGCTTTTAATAATGACTATTGGGATTTTAGGTGATTTATGCCGAGAGGAACTCTCAGATAAGAGAAACGTTGAAATATATGAACAAAGTTCAACTGAGCTAAGAAATGTTGCTAGATACTTCGATGCATTGATTGAATCAAGACTACAGACAGAATATGACTATTATCTTTGTCTGTTAGGAGCATCATCATACTATCTCGCAGATATGCCAGGAAGCTCGATTGTATTATCGAAAAAATTTAATAAGTTAAAAGCTAAGTTAACAGAGTCTGGTTTAGAAAATTTATTGTCATGGCTGTTGGTTTCAAACTTTAATGCACCATTTCAATCTAATTCTGGTACCTCACTGAGTTCGTTGATGAATAGATTAACAGAGTCTATCAACGCCTATTTTAATTTAAGACTTAATGATAAATCGCTTATTCTAAAAATTGTTAATGACATCAGGAATTATTGTCATAATCGATGCTCAGATAGAGAGTTATTGTTATCAGATATCATCGTAGCAATTGTTCAACGTAAACTGAAAAATTCAGCATTGAATCTCTTGCCTGAGTATACAGCTCTTAGCCTAGATAATTGGTTACCTGCATTATCAAAACCTACATTTATGACTGAGTTTTGGCCAGCACAAAGATTACTTGGCGAAGCCGGGGTATTTAAAGGAACATCCGCAGTTATACAGCTCCCTACTAGTACAGGTAAAACAAAGTCAGCTGAATTAATCATTCGTTCATCTTTTTTGTCAGGACGAGCTTCAGTTGCCGTCATTATTGCACCATTTAGATCTTTATGTAGAGAGATTAGTGAATCATTATCAGAAGCATTTTCTAATGAAGATATTTTAGTTAATCAACTAAATGATATTCCACAAATAGATAAATTTGATGTAGAGCTATTTTCTCAGTTATTTGAGTCAGAGAATGAAATTACGGTAAATTCTACAATCATTGTTGCGACACCTGAAAAACTTGTTTATCTGTTACGTCAAAAACCTGAACTAGCAAAAATAATTTCATTAGTTATTTATGATGAAGGACATCAGTTTGATTCCGGGGCTAGAGGTGTCACTTACGAATTACTGTTAACCAACTTGAAATGTAAATTAGGAATAGATACTCAGCATATATTGATTTCAGCTGTTTTATCAAATGCTTCATCTATTGGTGATTGGTTATACGCTGGAGATGGAAGGGTTGTAAATGGAGCCGATTGTTTATCTACTGAACGCAGTGTTGCTTTCTGTAGTTGGAAACGAGGATTAGGCCAGTTTCACTATGTTGATCTATTGGATCCTAATATAGAAGAATTTTTCGTTCCCCGTGTTTTAGAATCTTTTCCTATACCGTTAAAAGGAAAAGAACGTAAACAAAAATTTTTTCCAAATAAAAGAGAGAAAACGAGTATTGCGGCATATTTAGGGCTTAAATTATCGGAACAAGGCTCTGTTGCTGTATTTTGTGGAACAAGAAAAACAGTAGCTTCGATTTGTAAATTGATAGTAGCTGCGAATGAACGATTACCACAGCTTCCAACACCTAGAGAATTTAGTAATTCTACTGAAATAGATAAGATAGCTAAACTCGCTAGCAAGCATTTAGGTAGTAATTTTCCAATTGTTAAAGCAATAGAAAAAGGAGTTCTTCCTCATAGTGCAGGGATACCAAATGGGATAAGAGTTGCGATTGAATTTGCAATGGAACATGGATTAGGAAAATGTGTAATTTGTACTTCTACCTTGGCGCAAGGTGTTAACTTACCGATAAAATATCTGGTTGTATCTGGAGTTTTTCAAGGTGAGGGTCGAATAGCAACTCGTGATTTCCATAATTTATTAGGGAGAGCAGGAAGAGCTGGTAAACATACTGAAGGAAGTATCATTTTTACTGATATTGAGTTATTTGATGAACGTAATTCTTCTAAGCGTTGGCAATGGGATCAAATGAAATATCTATTAGACTCTTCTCGGTCGGAACATTGCTTAAGTAGCCTGTTAACACTAGCTCAACCATTTGAAAATGATCAATTTAGTATTGATCCTATTAAATTTATAAAATTACCAGAAAAGGCTAAAAAGCTTTTTATTCAAGCGGCTAAAAATGAGAATATAGAAATATCTAATATTATATCTCAGATGGATATGAGAATGAATTATATTAGAAGTGTAGAAAGTTTTATTTTAGCTAATTTTGACAATGAAGAAATAATTTATGCTGATATTTTAACTAAAATTAGTAACAAAAAAACCATAGATGCTGTGTATGGGTTTGCATTACCTGAAGAATATGGAGGCAAACAATCTACTGAGATTTTATTTTTTATTAAAAATACATTAGCTTATTCCCTTGCAAACATGAAAGAAAAGGAAAAAATAATTCAAGTATTCCAGGTTATTAGCGAAAATGTTAATCAAATCCCTGCGGAAAAACGTAGATGTTATGGAAAGGCTCTTTTAGGTATCAGTGAACTAGAGTCGATTGAGGAATGGCTATTTACTAATATTGATGTTTTAAAGAATCAGACCGATATATTAGAAATATTAGAATATCTCTGGCCAATGATTGAAGGTTTTGTGGTAAATAATAGTTTGGATAAGTTAATTGGTGATAGATTGTATTTTTCCAAACTATGGTGTCAAGGAATGTCTTATCATGAAATATTACTTCGAGCAAATCAAAAAGAATATAAATTTAAAGCAGGTAAACAACAAAGGAACTTAACAATTGAGAATGTGATAGACATTTGTGATCATGGTTTAGGGTATAGCATTATGCTTATTATTGGAGCATGTGCAGATTTATTAGAAGGCTTGTTTGATAATCCTGACGTATCAAAGGAAATAAGGAAGTTACAAATGGTTATAAAAATTGGCCTAAGTGATGACCTTGCGATTTATTTATATTCTCTTGGTTTGGTTGATAGAATTGTTGCATCTGATATAGCTACGATTTTGAGAGCTTCTGGAAGCGATTTGATTTTTGATAAGAGTGTGATATTAAAGTACAGACATATTATAGAACCTGAACTAGCTAAATATCCTTCTGTGTTTTCTAAATCTTTTTATGGAATTTAATAATTTGGTGTATCTAAATAAATAGGACGTGGGCACTCAGATGTACAGCTCACTCCCCAGTAACTATCCTTACTATTATTTGGGTAGGAAGTGATGTTATTTGGAACTAATCAAATATTAAGTATCATTAATATTCATGACCATAAATTGATCAAAATATAAATCAAATTTTTGAGTTAAATATGTATTTGTATCATGTTTATTTTAAGAGATGTGGATATGGTTATTTAACTTCTATATGTTCAATCAAAAGTTATTTACTTCAACACTTTACGAAGTAAAAGATCAACTACGTATGCAACTATAGGAATTAAAAATATGCCATGTATTATATAAGATGTCATAAATATATGACCGAATATGCCAGTAATTGAGCCATTATTGGAGAACTGATTAGGATTAGCAATATAAATATTAATATACCAATTAATTACAGACAATATGTATGGTAATGCTACGTAAAATAAAAAACGATGGCCATTATTTATCTTATTTTTAATGTAAAAAAAGAATAAGGGGGCTATAGATAAAAGGTAAACAACAAAAATGAGGCTTAATAAATTTTGATGTTGAAATATAGGTGCTGTATTCATTGCCTTCGGATACAGTCTGAAAAAAAACTCATAAACCATTTCAAGGTAATAGAATAAAATAGCTAAAGATAATGAGATATAGGATATTTTAGTAGGCATCTTATATCACTGAGGCTCATGTTTTTTTTCTAATTTACGAAATAAGAAACTAAAAGTGTAAGCTGTTAGTGGTATTAACCACACACCATAGATTATGTAGGATACTATAAAAATAGCTTCAAACTCACCGTAACTACTGAGTTTTTTATAAAATTTAACACTGGGAATGTAATTTGTATAGATCCATGTCATGACAGATAGTAAATATGGCAGCAGTAAAAATGTAATGTGTTTATTGATTGTTTTATGGAAGAACAAAAGAATGGACATGAAAATGGCTAAACCAATAAATACAAACGTTAACATTTCTAAGTTCTGATGGATTAAGGCAAAACTATCAACCTGTCGAAAAAACGTAAAAAAAACTTGTTTAACCATTGTCAGATAGAAAACAAAAATGCCTAAACAAAGCGCTATATAGTTATTGAATCGATTATATTTAATAGGCACCATTTAGTTTCCACCAAGCATTACCAGGAAAATAAAGATCCATGAGTTCTGATTTTAGTGTCCATGGCGTTTTGATACCATTAGCTTCAGGTAGTCGCTCAAAAATTCCTCCGCTGCTTTTTAATGCAACAGATACTCGCTCAGCACAATAGAGTGGGCTGCCTCCCCCCATATCATCAATGATATCCCGTAATCGGTTGGCCTGTTCTCTTGGAACTGTAAATTGAATCACTGATACTTTTGGTCCATCGTATAAATGATAGGCAAGATAGTCATCCCATTCCCACATAGGGTAGGGGAATTGGTCAGATGAACCTCGATGAGTGGGAGCTCCATCTTCACATCCTCGAAGATAACAGCCAGTATAACCACCACCTGGATCATATAATAATGCATTCTCCCCATCATCAATAACTAAGCCAGCATGGCCTAAGCCATCCCTAGCTATCATTACATAGATATTAATTGGATCTTTTATAAATGCTTCGTTGATAGGTGAATTTGAGGTGATCACTGGTACATTATGAGTATTATTAAAAGCATTATGAGCAGTTGGTGACGGTTTAGGAGTCGCTATTAGTTGCTTTTGTTCAGTTTCAACAAAAGATCTTGCTTTGACCGACTCATCTTCTTTACTGTAGCAATCTGTGATGGAGTTTATCAGTCTTGCTTTACATGGACAGGAGCTAAAGCTATCCAGTGTCCCTGCCATCATTCGACCATTACCCCATACATTGCTAACACCACCAAGTATGTTGTAGGTTCCTGAATGTTTGCCACAGGTGACCAGATCGCCCTGACGTGCTGCAGATCTTCCATAAAATATAAAAGTATTATCACCCGTCAGAATCTGTCCACCACAAGTTGTTTTATCTCCAACTCGTAAAAAATAACCAATTGCCATGTAAATCCCTTTATTTTCACTTAAGTCAAATTTCATTGTTAATTAGAGACAGGCAATTGACAAGTTGTTTTTAACAATTATGCAGAATTACAATAGAAAGGAGTAAGATGTAGTATTCTCTTCCTCTAAAATGGGACAGTGATAATAATATTATTTTTACTTAATCAATCATTATTACTTGCAAGTTACGGCCTAAAGTCAATATAAAACGTATTTTTATTGCTGATCTTCTTATTTTCTGGCGGTGAAGGAAACTTTGTTTCTTTAATAATTTCAATGCCTATATCACAAAGTGATTTATCATTTTTCGTGTTTCTTTCATCTGGAACAGCTGAAATTAATCTTCCATCATCAGATAATGTCACCTTTATTAAGCATTCTTTGCCTTTATAATTCTCTTTTTCGTAGAAACTTGAGCTGATCGATTTTTTTATTTGTTCTACAAAGTTTATTACAGAATTATTATCGATAGGCGCTGCACTTAAATATCCAGAGAGAAGAAAACTGAAAAGAAATATATATTTCTTCATGTTAATTGATTTCCTTGTAAGTTATCATGATATTAATATGTGATAAATCAGTACTTTTATTATTTTTATTAAGTCGATATTAGGTTTAAAAATTATACCTTATTAATAATCAACTTACAGTGTGACTTATAAAAAAACGCTATTAAAATTAATTTAATAGCGTTATTGGTTTGTGGAGTGATCTTTTTATTTAACTTACGCTATTAAATCTAATTAAACTCAAGCACAAAATTTGCTGAGCCATTAACTTTACCTGGTTTTATTTCCTCACCATAACGGAAATATTCAGCTTTTAACGGCACACTTGTTGAGCCACTGGTTAAATCGGCCAGTTTAACAAATTGGTTATTCACTAAACGTGTATTATTGCTTAATGGCGATGTGACAACGAAGCCAATACCTTCTGCATTATCTCGGCCACCTTCATTATCTGCTTTAATAACCGATTCTTGACCTTCATAGCTTGCGGTATTATTTGCCATCAGCTTTATTTTGGCGGAAACATTGCCAGTACAATTAATTTTTAGATGATCTTCAGCGTAGGCTTGTTCAGTTGGAAAACCCATTTTAGGAAATGCAGATGTTGATATTCTAGGAAGATTCATAACAAGGTTCGTATTTTCAGTGCTACATGATGTTGGCGCACTAATAATATTAACAGAAAGGCGATAACTAAAACCTACCGCTGTTGTACCACCACCAGAATTAAAGCGATTAATTAACACAGAGCCAATATATTGGGTAGTGAAACGTTGTGACTTAGGATTATCTTTAGTGGAATAGACAATAACCGTCGCATCTCTTGAATAAAGTTTACTATCATTAACAGGGATCTCTTGCCCCGGCTGACTTCTAAAAGAGTGTTGTGTTTTATTGTCAATTAACACATAAGCATAATCATCTAAACCAACAATAGGGGCATTGCGGACAACATAATAAGCAGGTCTGCCATCAATATCCATATAATAGGTGGGTATAACACCACTGGCTTCACTATATGTTGCATAAGCATAAACTTCAGCGCCATCAGGACAATCTGCAACAGAAACGTCAGAGCCATCTCGTACAAAGGTAAAACGGCCTATTTCTTGGTTTTTTTTAATTGAACCTGTTAATTCAATCGTACCTGCTTTTGCATCCATAGTGCCGTGCTTAATACCGCCATTATTAACGCAGTTTGGCGCAGCATAGCTATAAAATGGAGTAGAAGATAAACCAAGTATAAAAGTAAGAAATAATAAATTATTGGTTTTCTTTTTGCAGTTGGTCATTTTATTTCCTTATTTACACTCGGCCGTTAAAATATATAACCCATTGGTTGGTGACTCATTTTTCGCATTGTAGTTGGCATGGCAGTTATAGGTTTTACCATCAGCTTTCCAAGAAACTTGGATATCACCTTGTGGTTTATCTGCAACAAAATAAAGCTGATTAAAGTTGGCTACTAATTGCTTTTCTGTTTGTCCAAGATCTGCTTGAGCACCCATTGGAATAACACGTTTATCAGGTGTTTCTAATGTGAGTAAGAATTTAAATCCTTTTTTAGCATCAAAGTCAGCAAGGATTAATGCGCCTTTAGTCGGAATAATATTACTCATTATGCTATTAGAAATCTCAGTATCTGCTGGGATAGATTTAGTATCAATGCTAATACTGTTTTTCTGATATGCAGACATACCCGAAATAACCGCTAAACCACTACCATTTGTTTTCACAGATTGGCCGTTAATCACTTCAACGCCAGCAGTATCTTTCGTCAGAATTAAAGCGTTTGTTTGTTGTAACGATGGTGTAAGTACAGCACCATATTGTGTCGCAACAAAAGCGCCACTAATTCCGTAGTTAAGATTTTGTCTATCTTTTGAGTATGAATAACCCGCATTTACAATAGCGCTTGATGTTTTATAAGAACCATTTAATCCGCCGCTATAGTTAACGCCTTTATTGCCATAACCTTGATAAACATCCCAGCTTGCTTGATTTCTTTCGCCATAAGTTCCACTTAAACGTGCAGTATGCAAGGTTTGGTCATTATTATTGGTTGAGACAGCATAGTTTGCCCATACATAGTTTTCATTCCACGTTAATGGGATACTAATATTCATACTTAGATCATAAGTGTTTTTATCGTTATTATCGAATCGATTACCATCATAATAAGTATAATAAATACTGTAGTTAATTTTGTTTATTGAGCTATTAAAACCAATGTTATAAGAGCTAATGTTTTTGCCGTCAGCATATTTATAAATAATAGAGTTTAAGTTTATTGATGAGTTATTTGAAAATAAAGGTTGACTAATTGACATCGTATATTCATTTTTTAGCCCATCATTTGTCTGATACTCTTTATCTTTGTACTCCATTGCCTCATTGAAGTTAAGAAAATTAGCATCAAAATGGCGATAACCCACTACAGAAACGTTGGTATTAGTTAATTCAATATTTTTTGAATAATTAACTCTAAAGGCATTACCATTTAAAGACTCATCATGATTAACCGTTGATTTGGCATAGAGCCAATCGGCGGTAATTGCACCATAACTACCAAAGTTAATTCCACTACCTAAACCAAAAGACTGGTATTTTTCAGCAACCAGTAAGCCGCTATAAAGTGTGACGTAATCCGTTAAACCGTAAAAAGCTTCAGTTTGGGCTAAATAAGTGCCATCACCACTATTGTGGCTGTCATATTTACCTGTTGAAAAGCTATATTTTATTTCGCCTTTTCGTTCTAGACTGGCAATAGAAGAAAAAGGCACAATGAAATTCTTTTCGGAGCCATCAGATCCTTTGACATTAATATATAAATTTCCTCCGCTACTCATTGGGGAGTAATCAATAATATTAAAAGGTCCTGCGGGCACGCTCTTTTTATAAATAATTTGCCCATTTTGCGTAATAGTCACGATGGATTCTGAATTAGCGATGCCAACTACACCTGGGGCATAGGTTCTATTTTGGTAAGGCGTCATTAGGCGGTCTGTCATTAACTTCAATCCACGATATTTAACAGAGTCAAATAACTGAGATGAACTGTAAAGATCACCAACCTGTAATTCACTTTTTAACGCATAAATGTCTCTAGAAAGAACGTTACTTAATGTATTCCATCTATTTTCACCATTCTCATTTCTTGCCCATGTCGAATAATTATAAAAACGCCATGCACCAACGTTAACTTGGCTTTGGATATTGCCATAATAGCTATCGTTTGTTTCACCGTTACTGCGACGATTAAATGATGAAAATGAATAGTTAACTAAAGCTGCAGGAATACCTGAATCCCAATTATTAACTTCGTTAAGTTGGAGCCTATTTTCGTTAATATATTTTTGCGGTATTGTCAGAACATAATGACTTCTGTTTAAATCAAGTACGCCAACGGTATGCTCAATAAGACTAATATTAATAAATTTGTCGTCTTTATTAATCAATTCACTCGGAATATCAATACCTGCCTGATACCATTTATCAGCCGTTAATAATGGAACTAAGACTTTTTTATTATCAGCATCATCCATTAATGCGAATTCTACTTCACGATTGAAAATACGATTTTTATTAATAAAGAAATCAACGTAATAGTGACCAGGCGCGATAGATGACTCTCTAAACACACTGAGATCTTCATTGGTAACTTGTTGTGAACTACCTTCAATATTCAATAGATTAGGTGGATAATAATCATCTGCTGAAGTATTGAAGGAGGTAAATAAACCTCCTACTATCAATAAATAGAGTGAGGATTTATTAAAATAATTATCCATTCCTTTTTCCATTTTCATATTAAATTAAATCTCTTAGTTATAATTTAAAATCTACTGGAACACCTTTTCCAAAATCATCAATATAAAGAAGTTGAATTTTACTTTGGCTATTCGGTATTTTATTTGTTTTTATTATGGTTTCGGATTTTGGTGGTAAATAACCAGGGTTCTCTTCTATTTCATGATTATCGATAGATAATTTTCCAATATTCACAAATAAAGGAGAGTTATTAACAACGACTAAATTTCCATTTTTAATTGACCATTTAAGCGATTTTATTTCTTCTTCAATATTAATATTGCTAAGAGATTGCGGGCGATAAATTAATTTTATTTTGTTAGTCATGGAATAACGTAAAACATTTTCTAAATCTTCATTGCTTGGCGCGACAAATTTTACGTTAATCCAATACATTGACTCAACATCATTAGGTAATGTTGTATTTTTAGTGACTTGTAGCGTATTTTTTTGCTGTGCAACAAGTTTTAATAATGGAGGGGTGATCACAAAGTTTTGTGTGACCTTGCCATTAAGATCTTCAATCCAAGATTGTAATAAATAGTTGGTGTCTTTATCGGTATTAAATGCAACAAAGCCCTCGTTATTACTCTGTTCATTATAAATAACACGGGTAGTTTCTAAGCCAAAACCAGCAAAGCTTGATGATACAGTGCTAAATATGAGTCCTAACCCTAAAAGTATTTTTTTAAAAGACATAACGATGACAACCTTTATTTAAAAACGCAGGTTAAATCATTAACCTGCGCTTAATTATTATTGATAAGTGATAGTGTAATTCAGTGTTGCATCAGCTTGACCTGCAGTAACAGTGCTTGCGGTACTAATATATTTAGCAACAAATTCAGCCGTCCAAGAAGAGTCAGCACCTGTTACATCAATAGTTTCAGATTTACTTCCGTTAATCACCAATGGTGTAGATGGATTTTTAACGTTATAAATACGGATACCTACGTTTTGAGCTGTTTTAGAATCCGTTGGATTATCTAATGCTAAAGTTTGGTCTGAGCTGCTATCTGCTTTACCATCTAATTTAAGCGTCACTTTCCCTACTGGTGGACAGTTTTCTAAAGTAATTTCAATTTTACCATTACCATTTTCGCCACCCACTTCCGAATCTTTTCCACTAAATGCGCTGGTAGGATAACGACCCATTAATATATTCGCATTAGGTGAATTAGTGTCGTTAATATCGATAATGCAAGAAGAAGAATAGATTAATCCTTTAAAGGATAAAGTACCTGTCTGCGTTTCAGCTGCTAATACACCCGTACTTGCCGTTATTGCAGAAACAAGTAAAGTGATAGGAAGAAGTTTTTTTGTCGAAATAGTCATTTTATGACCTCTATAGATTTATATAAATAGTAGTTGTTTTCTCAATGAAAACAGATTAAATGCTATTTAATTTAGAGATTAACTTACTATTACCAATTATAAATTTAGTAAAAGCATTGAAATATACAAGTGCTTTAAACAGATAAATTAAATAACAAGATATAATCTTTTATAAAATAGCTTGTTAGTATTAATTAATTAGATAAAGGTCATATTTAGATGAAATTATCATTTTTTAAATAATACTGATTACGTTATTACGTTCTAATTGGTTTTGACTGGGAAGCAGTTTAATGGCTTTATTTAATGATGTCTTGTGGACAATGTTACAAAATTTTCTTATGAAAAATAAAATAATCGTTAACATTACAATGAAATTAGAAATAAAAATTCAATATTTTCATTTAGTTGTCTTAATGTGCAATTAAAGTACCACTATAAAATAGTTTAAGTTTATTTAATTGATAATATATTTAGTTACAAATATAGAGTAATTTTACATAGTAAAATGACAAAAGTTTAAATAATTTGGTATATATTGGGTGTATAGAGAAAATTGTCATACATATATAAGTAAAAATCCATAAAATAAATAGTCTAAAAATGATTACTAGTGTTAGTGGAATAAAGACAGGTAATTATCGAATTATAACTTGTTCATTCTTCTGTATAGCGTAGCAATACTTATTCCTAAAATTTCTGCGGCTTTTTTCTTTCCATCAAGAGTATGCCCTGTTTTCTCTAATATTTGCATGATGGTTTGATGTTCTAAACGGTGTCTTTTTATTTTTAAATTATGTTTCTCTTTATTTAATTGGGATGGGTTATCATTATTTTTTTTATTCTCTTTCATAGGCTCTAATAAATATTCATTTTTATTATTTATCGTTCCTGTTTTTTCTAACAAATATGGTGGCAGATGGCTTAGGTTTAAATCAATAGTATCGCCTTGCATAACATACATATATTCAATCACATTGCGTAGCTCTCTGATATTGCCGGGCCAATCATAGGAATATAAGTAGTTAATAACAACGTTAGGGATTTTTGTAGCCGGTCGTTGATAGGTTGACGCCAGATCATCAGCAAAGAATTGTGCAAGTTCTGCAATATCTTCTCGATGATCACGTAATGCAGGCGTATGGATTGGAACGACATTCAGACGATAAAACAGATCTTCACGAAATTGCCCTTTATTAACCATTTCACGCAGATCTTTGTTGGTAGCGGCAATGATCCTTACATCAATATTGATCATATTATTAGAGCCAACACGAGTGATGCTTTTTTCTTGAAGCACTCGTAAAAGTTTGGCTTGTAGATGTAAAGGCATATCCCCAATTTCATCTAGGAATAGGCTTCCACCATGCGCTAATTCAAATTTACCAATACGCCCTTTAGGATCAGCGCCACTAAATGCACCGCGGACATAACCAAAAAGCTCACTTTCTAGCAGTTGTTCTGGGATAGCTGCGCAGTTAATGGTAATAAAAGGCTGTTTTGTGCGTAGGCTTTGTTGGTGAATAGTGTAAGCAACCACTTCTTTACCTGAACCGCTTTCTCCTGTGATAAGTACACTAGCATGGCTAACAGCCACTTTGCTTAACATGCTTTTTAATTGGATCATATTTTGCGAGTTGCCAATTAAAGGCGAGTGAGGATTTTCATCAACAGATAAGGTATTTACTTGCGTCATATAATCGCGGGCATCATGGAAAATAACCATAGTGAGTTGGTCATTATCCATAGACGAAAAGGTGATTTTTTTACACAGAACATGATAGCGCTGTTGATTTAATATTAGCCACGCTTCTTCATCACCATAAAGAATATCGCCAGTCATATCGATATCAAGAGACTGCCCAATTAATTCACAATCAAAAAAACGTAGAGCAGAAAGATTGGCATGCCAAATTTTTCCTAAGCTATCAATAGCGATAACACCTCTATCCATCACATCAATTAAGTTTCGAAAAGTACCAAACCGCTCTTGCTCTCTAAGCCTTTCAAGGCATTCAAAAACACGACTTGAAATCATTTCTGAAAATTGTTCGATAAAAGTGATAAAGGCTTGTTTTTGTTTCATCAAAAACATTTTCTGTTCTCGGTTAGAACAGATAATACCAATTACACCAATAACTTGGTTATTGAGAAAAATTGGTGCATTAAGATCAAGCTCTTCGGTGCAAGTTAAGCGATTTTGACATAGCTGGCAGAGCGCGTTTTCTTTTGGATCTTCAATCAGAATAGTTTGCTGGACTTGCAGTACATGGCGATAAATATATCCATTACTAGAGACATCTTGATTGAGCATATAGCGATAACGACCTGTACCTGCAATACGAATTAAGTTGTTATCAATAATTTCAACATCAGTACCAGTGATACCCGCAATGGCATCGGTGTATTTGCTGATTTCATCTTGTAGGGTACTTAGTAATGAGTGCATCACATTCTCACCTTAAAATTATCAATATTGATAATAAATTATCACCATCTGTTTGGTGTGTTTAATTTAATTATTATTTATTAGTTAGTTATGTTGTTTTTGTATAAAGCTCACACAGTTTCTTATTATTGATAATTTATCACCTAAATAAAACCGCCTAGATCACAGCTTTTCTGCATCATTAATTTCATTTCTTAATCGTTAAAACAATAAATATATTTTAAATCAAATGGTTATATTTTTATTAAATGCTTTTTGAATGAGTTGGCATACATATTGCGATATAGGGGATAACCCTATGTATTCCGATTAATCGCGATATTGGGTTATCGCGAATTTTAAAGTGTGATTAAGAGGTAATTCCATGCAGGAGCAATTGCAGTACCTGATTAACCAAAGTTCATTTACGCGAAAACCAACCGCGGAGCTTGCCCCTTTTCATTATGAAGAGTTAGTCAAAGCGTTAGATTTTCACAGAACTATTCCAGGATACGCACCTACACCATTATTTCATTTACCCCAGTTAGCCAAAACCTTAGGGATTGGTGAGTTATATCTCAAAGATGAGTCTTTTCGTTTTGGTTTAAAAGCATTTAAAGCGTTAGGTGGTGCTTATGCGATGGCACGCCATATTGCTGATTTCCTTGAAATGGACATAAGTGAATTACCTTATGAGGTAATGATCAGTGATGAGATCAGGAAAAAGTTAAATGGCGTGACTTTTGCGACAACCACTGACGGGAATCATGGACGTGGCGTTGCTTGGATGGCAAGACAGTTAAAGCAAAACGCTGTGGTTTATATGCCAAAAGGATCATCTCAAGAACGTTTAGATGCCATTTTACGTGAAGGTGCAGTCGCTGAAATCGTTGATATGAACTATGACGATGCAGTGAGAATGACGGCTGAAATGGCTGAAAAATATGGCTGGATTGTGGTTCAAGATACTGCATGGGATGGCTATGAAGAGATCCCACTTTGGATCATGCAAGGCTATGGCACTTTAATGCTGGAATCTCTCGCGCAATTACATGAAGTTCCCCCGACGCATATTTTTGTGCAAGCCGGTGTGGGTTCTTTTGCGGGTATGGTGCAAGGCATGGTAACCGCAGCTTATGGCAAACAAGCACCGAAAGTGATTGTGGCCGAAGCGCGCATTGCTGACTGTTTATATCAATCTGCGGTATCAGGAAAAGCGGATGCTATTCCTGTTGGTGGGGATTTACAAACAGTTATGGCAGGGCTTGCTTGTGGTGAAGCGAATAGTATTGGTTGGAATTTATTGCGCGATTATTCAGCGGCATTTTTCTCTTGCCCTGATGCCGTCGCGACGAGGGGAATGCGGATTTTAGGGAACCCTTTACCCGGTGATCCGCACATCATTTCTGGTGAATCTGGTGCTGTGACAACAGGCTTGCTCTCTATTTTGATGCAATCGCCTGTCTATCAGAGTGCGAAAGAAGCGCTGGGATTAGATGAAAATGCACGAGTGCTTGTGATAAGCACTGAAGGTGACACTGATCCTGAACGTTATCGCGATATCGTGTGGGATGGTGAGTTGCCTAGCTTCAAACAATTTTAAAAAACAAATAAGTCTTTTGGAGTGAACAAGTATGTTATCAGCAAACCGATTTGATGAAGTTATTAAGAATTGCCAATTATTAATCCAACAAAAAAGCTATTCAGGTGAAGAAGGTAACGTTGTTAAAGCCATAGAAGAAATGATGAAAAACTATGATTTTGACGATATTCACATTGATAAATACGGCAATATCATTGGCGGAATTATAGGTCAACACCCAGGGAAAACCCTTATTTTTGATGGTCATATCGATACTGTACCGGTGAGTGAGCGTGACTGGAAAGAAAAACCTTATGGTGCAGAAATCAAAGACGGCAAGATTTATGGTCGCGGCACCAGTGATATGAAAGGTGCCGTCGCTGCCATGATTTCAGCGATAGGTTTTTATGGTCAAGATAATCAGCGCAATTTTGCTGGTCGTATTTATGTCTCTTGTATTGTGCATGAAGAGTGTTTTGAAGGTGTTGCCGCAAGACTCGTTTCTGAGCGCTATAAACCAGATTATGTGGTGATTGGTGAAGCCTCTGAATTAAACCTCAAAATTGGGCAACGCGGTCGTGCTGAAATTGTGGTTGAAACCTTTGGTAAACCCGCTCATTCAGCCAATCCAGATGCAGGGATCAACTCTGTTTATAAAATGGCAAAACTGATCGAGAAGATCAGAACCTTAACACCATCGGTTCATCCTGTATTAGGAAAAGGGATCTTAGAACTAACAGATATTAAATCATCACCTTATCCGGGCGCGTCGGTTGTGCCTGAATATTGTCGCGCCACTTACGATCGCCGTTTGTTAGTGGGTGAAACGAAAGAAGAAGTGCTTGCACCATTACAAAAAGCGATTGATGAACTTGCTTCTCAAGATGCTGATTTTAAAGCAAAAGTCTCTTATGCCTACGGCACTGAAAAATGTTACACCGGAGCCACTATTGAAGGTGAACGTTTCTTCCCTGGTTGGGTATTAGAAGAGAGCGATCCTTATGTACAAAGCGTTTTAAAAGGGCTGCACGAGTCAGGCTTTAAACCGACTGTCACACAATACTCTTTCTGTACTAACGGTAGCCATTATGCGGGTGAGGCGGGTATTAAAACTATTGGTTTTGGCCCCTCTCGCGAGAACTTAGCGCACACCATTGATGAATATATTGAAGTTGAACAGTTAAAAGGTGCTGCGAGTGGCTATTACAGCATTATGAACAGCCTTTATCACCTTTAATTCTTACGAAATAAATCCTTACTAGAAGAGTATCTGGCGAAACAGCCAGATGCTCTTTGGAGAAATAACAGAATGAAAACAATATTTAAAAACGCCACTGTTATTGATGGAACAGGGGCAAGCGCATTTCAAGCTGATGTTGTGGTTAATGAAGGGAAAATAATAAAAATCGGCCAGTTTGATGCAAAAACAAATGATCAGATTATTGATGCAACAGGGAAGATAGTTTGTCCCGGTTTTATTGATACTCACACTCACTCTGATCTTTCTGCTCTGCTTAATCCCGCTTTATCTGCCAAAATTCACCAAGGGATCACCACTGAATTGTTAGGGCAAGATGGTGTCGCGTTAGCACCATTACCAGAACAATATATTTCAGCATGGCGTAAGAATATTGCGGGTTTAGATGGTGATTCTGACAGTATTGATTGGCATTTTAAAAATACTGAAGGTTACTTAGGTATGTTGGAAGCGAGAGGCTCTGCAACGAATCTTGCTTACCTTGTCCCTCATGGCAACATTCGAATGGAAGCGATGGGATTAGAAGGTAATCCTTCTACTCGTGAAGATGTCGCCAAGATGTGTGAGATCTTAGAGCGTGAGTTAAAAGCAGGGGCGTTTGGTTTATCAACTGGATTGATTTATATGCCTTGTGCCTTTGGTGATACCGCTGAAATGATCGAACTTTGTAAGGTTACAGCAAAACATAATGGCATTTTTGTTGTTCATCAACGTAGTGAAGCTGACGATATTATTCAATCAACTCAAGAGCTTATTGATATCGCCAAAGCATCAGGTGTTTGGTTGCATATTTCCCATATGAAAGTTTGCGGTAAGAAAAACTGGGGATTAATTGACGAAATGCTTGGTATGTTAGAGCAAGCGCAAAAAGAGGGCATTCGTATCTCTTTTGACCAATACCCGTATGTGGCAGGCAGTACCATGCTTGGGGTGATTTTACCGCCTTGGGTTCACGCAGGCGGTACAGAGAAATTATTAGAACGCTTGGCTTCTCCTGAACTGCGTAAAAAGATGATTGAAGATATCGAAAAAGGCATCCCGGGCTGGGATAACTTTATTGATTTCGCAGGGTTAGAAAATATTTATGTGACTAGCTCTAAAACAGAAAAAAACCAAGATGCTGTTGGGCTTAGCCTTGTAGAGCTAGGCAAATTGAGAGGTAAAGATCCGTATAACGCAACCTTCGATCTGCTATATGAAGAAGAAAATGCGGTAGGCATGGTGGATTTTTACGGTACAGAAGAACACGTTATCAAATTCTTGTGTCGCCCTGAACAAAACGTCTGTACTGATGGATTAATGGGGGCAGGTAAGCCTCATCCTCGTGTATTTGGTGCATTTCCGCGTGTTTTAGGGAAATACGTCAGAGAAGAAAAATGCCTCACTTGGGAACAAGCCATCCGCAAAATGACAGGTAAACCAGCTGAAGTCCTTCGATTAACCGACAGAGGTTTAATTAAAGAGGGATATGCCGCTGATATTGTGATGTTAGACCCTGAAACCATTATTGATAAAGGCACGTTTGTTGAACCAAACCAATACCCTGAAGGGATCGATTTGGTGATGGTCAATGGTCGTATCGCATTAATTAATGGGGTCGAAAGCTACGCCTGTAGTGGTCATGTTTTAAGAGCATAACGACACAAAAACACAATAACGCTCTTAAACGTTAAATCTTATCTCTGTTTATCACGGTTGTTCTTCAACCGTGATGGTTTCCCCTTACCTGAGGAACAGGAAAATGAGTTCAAATATTATTCCAAATCTTCAACAGAAGAAAACATGGAAAGCTCGTTACACCGTTTTATCCTTAATTTGGTTAGCATGGTTACTTTCGTTCTTAGATAGAATGGTAATGAGTGTTTCATTACCCTTTATTGGACGTGATCTTAATCTTGATACCACACAACAAGGCTTAATCATCAGTGCGTTCTTTGTCGGTTATGCGGCATTTCAAATACCGGGCGGTTTCTTAGCTGACCGCTTTGGCGCACGTAAAATTATGGCAATCGGCATTGCATGGTGGTCAGTCTTCACCAGCTTAACGGGGATGGTATTTACATTACCATTAATGTTAGCGGTGCGATTCTTATTTGGTATTGGTGAAGGTTGTTTTCCATCCGCTTCTTGGAAAATGATCTCAACTTATTTCCCATCTAAAGAGCGTGGTCGTGCAACGGCAATTCAATCAACAGTAAATACCTTAGGCCCTGCATTAGCGGTTATTGTTGCTGCGAGTATCATCGGTGCTTTTGGCTGGCATATGGTGTTTATTGTTTTAGGTATTCCCGGTCTATTAATTGCAGCGGGTATCTATTTCTTCACTCGTGATAATCCTAAAGATCACCCAAGTATCACCCAGCAAGATCTCGATGAGTTAGCCGCAGATGGTACGTTAACGGATAAACCTGTTGAAGCAGTACCTTTTAAAGATGTGTTAAAGATGCCAGTACTATGGCAAATGGCAGCAATTTGGTTTTTGTTTGATATTACCTTTTGGGGATTCTCAACATGGTTACCAAGTTATTTAATTACTGTTCGTGAATTCTCTTTGGCTAAAACAGGGGTAATGGCGGCGATCCCATTCTTATTTGGCGCTGGTGGTACATTATTAGGGGGTTATGTTTCTGATAAATGTAAATCACAGCGTAAATGGTTATATATGATTACCGCAGTGATTGCAGCAGGCTTTTTATATATGACATATACCGTTGAAAGTGCTGATATGGCTGTTGTATACCAGTGTATTTCAGCATTATTTATGTTCTTCGCCATGGCAATGTTCTGGGGTATTTTAATGGATACTATTCCAAATAAAATCATGGGTCGTGCTTCAGGGATTGTTAACTTTGGTGGTCAAATGGCGGGTGTTGTTTCTGCACCGGTTATGGGCTTTTTAATTAAAGCAAGTGGTGGTAGTTACGACAGCGCATTTATGTTTATGATTATTGCATTAGTTGCTTCTGCGGTTGTAACGTTCACGGTTAAAATGCGAAATACACCAGCAGCCATTTAATTAATAATAGTTATATTTTAATAAGTGTGATTTATTAAAAGAAATAAGATTAATTAAATAAAATAAATGTATTAACTGTAAGATTTATTTATTAAAACTCACTATATGCTTTATTGATTTTTTAATTTAAAAAATCTTATTGCAGGGTATTTGGGTCTCAAAAAAGCCACGATTAAAAATCGTGGCTTTGCTTTTGTTAGATGAATAACATTATTTGCTTATAAGAACAAAATCGTTACCACTAAAACAGAGTGTGGCATCGCCACGAATAACTCGGTGATGGGCAATATGGCGTTGGCTATTTAATGAAGCGTGTTGTTTCATCATATAAGCCTCTAAATGCCATGCAATAAGTTGTTTAGCGAGCTTTTTATTTGCGTGCTGGCTACGTTCTGATTGCACTTTTACACTAATACCAGTGGCAATATGTGTTGCTCTGACTGCCGATTCTGTTTTATTAACATGCTGACCGCCGGGACCATTTGAACGCATGGTTTCAAAGACAATTTCTTTGTCATTAATTTCATCAGGTTGTTCAAAACAAGCAACACCAATAAACCAATTTTTACGTTTATGCCGAGGTCGTAATGTGCTTGCACATTGCCATTGTACAGAGCCTGCCCACTGTTGCGCGATAGCCTGTGCATCAGCACCTTCAAGAGATACTAACGCTGATTTTAAGCCATGACGTGAAGGCTCTTTTTCAAGAACTGTGACGTTCACTTGCTGTTTTGTGGTTGATTTCAAAAAGTAATTTAACGCTTTTTCAACGGCTAAACAGCACTCTTCAGGGCCTTGTGCGGAGGTGAATTGTAATAACATTACGCCATCTCCCCACTTGTTTTATAGGTGATCACCGGTTTTAAACGCGCGATGACGTCGATTAATCCAATATTCACCATGCTTTCAATCACTGTTTCAATCGATTTATAAGATTGTGGTGCTTCTTCATAAATCAGTTGTTTATTGGCACAAATAATACGGCTACCTAATGCTGTTCGTGAAAGTTGTAAAGGTGTAAAACGGTGTGATAATCGCCCTTTACACTCTGTACGCATCCATTTTCTACCTGCACCATGAGGCAATGAATGAAGGCTTAATTCGCTTAATTCAGACATAAGCGGCTTCACAATATAGCTATAATCACCGCGTGATCCCGGAATAACCACCATATCGTGATGTGCGGGTGTTGCACCTTTACGATGTAACCAACCTTGTTGACCATGTAATTCACAAGGCTCTACAAGATTATGATTTACATCAGAAATTACTTCACCTTGAGTACGAATTTGGCGCATCATTCTTTCACCAATAAGGCGGCGATTAATCTTTGCGTAATCAAGTGCATTATTGTGGGCTTGCAAATATTCATTTGCTGCTTCGGTGTTAGCAATAAGCCCTTTATGACCAAACTGCTCAGTATGGGCGCGTAAGATAGATTGTCCTAAACCTCTCGATCCGCTGTGAACTAATAGCAATAACTGTTTTTTATTGATACCACTTGCAGCGAAAAGCGTTTCATTAATCACTTGGTCAATTTGTTGGAATTCAGCGAAGTGATTACCACCACCAATAGAGCCTAAAGAGCCAGCGAAAGGATGGTTTTGCATTTCAGTCGGTAGATGCGCTTCTAGCCATTCTGAAGGTGCGATATCACTCATTTCACTCAACTGTTTTTCCGCTTTATCTAAGTTGAGTTTGCTGTTTTTAAACTCAGTTTGAAAGAGCGTCATACCACAGCCAATATCATTACCGACTAAAGCAGGGTAAAAGCGATTAACAGAAAAAAAGGCAGCGCCAATGGGATAACCACGACCAGGATGCAAATCAGGCATACCTGCAACATAAGCCATATCAGGAAGTTGAGCGGTTGTTTCTAATTGTTGGATTGCTTTGCTTTCAATCCAAGTATTATCCGATGCGATATAACAAACGCTATCAGATAAATAATGAACACACTTGTCCATATACCAATCCATATAATGTAAAGGATAAAAAATAAATTGATTGGCGGACAGCAAAAAGAAGGAAAAAAGGATTACTTCTGAGATTGTCCGCAAAGAGTATTCATATTTGTCGTTGTCATGGGATACCTCCTTGCAGTTAATTGAAATGGATGAAAAATAATAAATCGCGGGCATATTAACCACTTTTTTTTGCATTGGCAATCAAAAAGTGGTGTGATTTTTCTTTATTTTTTAAAAAAAGAATTAATCGATTTTATTTAATTTAAGGTTAGCTTTTCTTTATTATCTATTTAAGTTAGCTCTCTATTATTTAATTTAATAAATCACTTTTACGGAATTTTTTCGGCAATAATCTTCGTAATCATCCGTTAATTTTCTATCTGTGATAACAACATCAAACTGAGCTAAATCGCCCATATTGCCTGTCGCTGTTTCATCAAAATAGTGATATTTGGTGAGTAAAATCTTACGAATAGATTTATCCATCGCTTTTTTCTTCATGTACAGATCGTCGATGTTATAACAGGTAACGCCAAAATCGAGATGAACACCTTCGGCTGAAATAAAGGCTTTTTTAGGATTAATGCTATCAAGATAAGAAGTCTGGGTAGGATTGTAGAATGAATCACTTTTAGGACGGTATTCACCTCCGCAAAGTAATACGGTGGCATTTTTTTTCTGACTTAATGCCAAAAATACGCGGTGAGAATAACAGATCCCCATGAAATGCAGATTATCGGGAATTAGCTCAATCAGTGTAGGAATAAACTGTCCGTTATCGAAAAAAAGAACATCACCGTCAGACACCATGCCAGCAGCAAGATTAGGAATATGAAGTTCTTCAGTTTGATCCGGCGTAATAATATCAGAGGATGTTGAGATTAACCCTGAATGGGGCTGGGCTAAGGCAACAATGTAGCCACCTAATAATGACATCGGAAAAGGGTTTTCGGCATCAGAACTAAGGTCGCGCCTAATTGTCATTTCAGAAACTTCAAGGATCCTCGCGGCGTCTTTAAGATGTATGCGACCTGAGCGTTTTATACATTCACTGAGGCGGCGCAAACGTTCGTGCTGTTTGGTCTCTATCACCGAAGGATCCTTGTGTTATCGAATAGCGTACTCCAAGAAAATATACGCTAAATAATTAGTAGTTTGATTCAGGAGCATCTGAATCTGTTGCGATAGCGACACTTGCACTCGCACCGATACGTGTTGCACCTGCTTTGATCATGTTTAATGCTGTTTGGCGATCGCGAACACCACCTGATGCTTTCACACCAACTTCATCACCAACAGTTTTGCGCATTAAAGCAACATGATGTTCTGTTGCGCCCATTGTACTGTATCCTGTTGATGTTTTCACAAAATCAACGCGGATCTCACGACACATTTCACAAACTAAACGTACTTCGTCATCAGTTAATAAGCAAGTTTCTAAAATAACTTTCAGAGTTGTATTACCACAAGCGGCTTTTACTGCTTCAATATCTTGTTTTACGAAGTCTAAACGACCGCTTTTTAACATACCGATATTGATAACCATATCGACTTCTTGTGCGCCTTGACGAATAGCTTCAGCCGCTTCAAATGCTTTTGTTGCTGTTAAACCCGCCCCGAATGGGAAGTCGATAACACAACAGACTTTTACATCACTTCCTTCAAGGCAAGTTCTTGCTAAAGGGATGTAAGAAGTGTTAATACAAACGGAGAAGAAACCGTGTTCAACTGCTTCAGCACACAATTTCTTGATTTGTGCTTCAGTTGTATCTGCTGCAAGAAGGGTATGATCGATATAATTAGCTAATGGACGCATAGTATATTCCTTAATAAGAAGATTGTTATTTATCACTCATGTTAGTTTGGCAACATATTAGTGCTGTTTTAACGAGATAACAATCACAAATGATATTTAAATAACATGATACTGTTATACATCTATCAAAATGTCACTATTTTCACATTTATAAATTTTACATAAGAGCAAGAGGCGCTATGGATATCGCAGTGATTGGTTCAAATATGGTGGATTTGATCACCTATATAGATAGGATGCCAAAAGAGGGGGAAACCCTTGAGGCGCCAGCATTTAAGATTGGTTGCGGTGGTAAAGGGGCAAATCAAGCGGTTGCTGCAGCTAAATTAAATTCAAAAGTGATGATGTTAACAAAGGTTGGTGATGATATTTTTGCGGATAACACCATCATGAATTTAGAATCTTATGGCATTAATACACGCTATGTTGAAAAAGTGCCCGGTACAACAAGCGGTGTTGCACCTATTTTTGTGACTTCTCAATCATCAAATAGCATTTTAATTGTGAAAGGTGCTAATCAGCATTTATCGCCAGAGGATATTGATAGAGCAACAGATAGCCTGAAAAAATGCAAAATAATCGTACTACAATTAGAAATCCCGCTTGAAACGGTGTATCACGCTATCGAGTTCGGTAATAAACACCATATTCCTGTGTTATTTAACCCTGCACCGGCTTCAAAAGCATTAGATCTTGATATTGCGGCTCGTTGTGACTTTTTTGTTCCGAATGAAACAGAACTTGAAATATTGACGGGTATGCCAATCACCACAATGGATGAAATTCGTGAAGCCGCTTGTTCTTTATTACAAAAAGGCTTTAAGAATGTCATCGTTACATTAGGTGAAAAAGGCGCATTATGGATGAATGGCGACATTGAAAAATATATTCCCGCCATTGAAGTTGATGCAATAGATACCAGTGGGGCGGGGGATGCTTTTATTGGTTGTTTCTCCCATTATTATGTTCACACCAATAATATTGAAAAAGCGTTAAATAAAGCCGTGATGTTTTCTGGTTTAAGTGTTGCAGGTAAAGGCACACAATCTTCTTATCCAAGCATTGAAGAGTTTGGACAATTTCTAGCGCAAGCAAAGTAGTACACTTCTGCACTACCACATCTTTGTATTCCACTTGCTGTCTTATTTAGAGAACAAGTGGAATTCTTTTTAAATCAATAAATTGTTCTATTTTTCATAGTGACTGTTGGGTTTCTGACAAAGAAAAAAGCTTAACTTAATGTGACTAATTTCACAGAGTGGTGATAATCACCATTGAAATACAATTTCATTAGATGTAATTTTTATTGAAATTTGGTTTCATTAAGGTTGTTATGATGAAAGAAGATGCATTAATCGAATGTCTTAAAAATGAAAGCAATCAAGAAACAACACAGTTTTCTGAATTAAGCGCTTTAGAGTTGGTTACGCTTATCAATAGTGCAGATATGACCGTTGCCAATGCAGTTAAAAAAGAATTACCCGCTATTGCTAAAGCGGTAGAAAAAATTACTGAGCGTTTGCAAAAAGGTGGACGTATTTTTTATGTTGGTGCCGGAACAAGTGGGCGATTAGCTGTACTAGACAGTGCCGAATGTCCTCCTACTTTTGGAGTGTCTCCTACATTAGTGCAGGCGATTATTGCAGGCGGTCATGATGCAATGCTAAAAGCGGTTGAAAATATTGAAGATAGCCAAGAGGCGGCAATTGAAGAGCTTCAACGTCGTCATGTTAGCGATAAAGATGTCGTTATTGGCATTGCGGCAAGCGGTCGTACGCCTTTCACTGTCGCGGCTTTGCAATATGGTAAAAAGTTAAAAGCATTGACTGTATCTATTACTACGCGCGGCAAAAGTATGATGAGTGAAATTGCCGATTTATCTATTGCACCAGATGTGGGCGCAGAGGTATTAACAGGCTCTACAAGAATGAAAAGTGGCACGGCTCAAAAAATGATTTTGGGTATGTTAAGTACTAGCGTAATGACTAAGCTTGGAAAAGTGCATAAAAACCTGATGGTGGATGTGATTGCGAGTAATGAGAAATTGCAGCGTCGTGCTGAAGGCATTGTCAGCGAAGTGTGTGGAATTTCACATGAAAGAGCCAGAACCCTGTTACAAATGGTTAATTATCATCCTAGAAAAGCCATTTTAATGTATGAACTTCACCTGAGTGTGGAGAAAGTTGATCAAATTACACAGCAATATCCTTATCGTTCGTTACAACAGCAACTTGCCCTATTTAACTAATAACAATATGAGTAAACACTCTGAACTTTAGCAGGCACGCATATGGCTAATAAAATAGAACATCTCGACACGTTAGCAATAGAAATAGAAAAACACGCTGGTGGGTTTCAAAATGTGGCAACCCTAACACATTGTATGACTCGTATTCGACTGATTTTAAAAGACAGTTCGCTATTTGATGCAGACGCTTTAAAACAAGTCGAAGGCGTTAAAGGTGTTGTATTTAATGGCGAACAGCACCAAGTGATTGTAGGAATGGGAACTGCAGCAAAAGTTTATTCCATTATGAATAAGCGTATGCAAAACAGTTCGGCAAGTAGTGAAGGGGAGCCTGCGTCAACACCAGTGAAAAAAGGCTTCTCGATTCGTCGTATGCTAAATACATTAGCGGCTATTTTTGTTCCGACCATTCCTGCTTTAATTGGCTGCGGTTTGATTATGGGGTTAATTAATATTATCCGTTTAGTCGCGCCGGGCTTAGTTGAGCAATTCCCTGAGCTATTTAAATTATTCAAATTAATTGGTAGTACGGTATTTGCGTATCTCTCTATTATGATTGGGATAAATACCGCCAAAGAATTGGGAGCATCAACGTCGATTGGTGCGGTAATGGCAGGGTTATTAGCTATGCCAGGGCTTGCTGATATCACCTTATTTGGTGAGAAATTGCAGCCAAACAGTGGCGGGATCTTTGCCGTATTAATGGTGGTCGTATTCTCTTCAAAATTAGAATTATGGTTTCGTAGTGTCGTTAAAGAGAGCCTTGATCTTATCTTAACGCCATTTGTGACTATTTTAGTTTCTTCTCTTGTGGCGATTATGATCTTCCAACCTATTGGCCATTATCTTAATCAGTTATTAGCACAAGGCGTATCATTATCACTTTTAAATCAAGGCGGTGGTGCAGTTGTAACCGGTGCTGCGTTAGGGGGAAGTTTCTTATTTTTACTCTTAACGGGATTACATCAAGGGTTAATTCCTATTCATACCGAAATTTTAAATACTTTTGGTTTAAATTACTTGTTCCCTATTTTAGCCATGGGCGGAATGGGGCAAGTAGGCTCTTGTTTTTGGGTCTATCTACGTACTAAAAATCAACGTTTAAAGAAAACGTTAATGGGCGCATTACCTGTGGGTATTTTCGGTGTCGGAGAACCTTTATTATTTGGTGTTTCCCTTCCATTAGGAAAACCATTTGTTGCTGGATGTATTGGTGGTGCGGCTGGTGGTGCATTAATGGCATATTTCCAAGTTGGGATCATTATTCCATTTGGTACAGCTGGGTTATCATTAATTCCGTTAGTGGGCGATGGGCAAATTATTAAGTTCCTGATCGCAGTATTAGGTGCATGGATTGTCGGTTTTATCGCCAGTATGCTAATGGGATTTACCGATCCAGAGAAATAAGTCAGAAATAAAAAGGATAACAGAATGTCAACACTGACCAAAAAGCTTGAAAGCCTACGAATACAAGGCAAAGGCACAGAACAACGTATTGCTCATTATCTATTAGAGAATAGTGAGAATATTGCCAGTATGAATGCGGCTGATCTGGCAGTTAAAGCCGGTGTAAGTAGTGCTTCTGTTATCCGTTTCTCTCGTCAAATGGGGTATCGCGGTTATCCTGAATTTAAAATTGATTATCTTTCAGAAGAAAAGCAACAAAAAAGCAGTGGCGATATTCTCTATGGCAATCTTGCGAAAACAGACTCGACAGAATTAATTATTTCCAAAACAGGGCATCTGTTTACCAGCGCTATTTTGGATTCATTAGCGTTGTTAGATCCCGATACCATTGATGTATTAGCTGAAAAAATGGTATCGGCAAAACGCATTGTATTGTTTGGTATTGGCGCATCTGCCGTTGTGGCGAGTGATATTTTTCATAAATTAATTCGTGTAAATAAAAACACGTTATTTAGTCCAGATCTTCATGCTCAATTGGCTTATTCTGCCAATTTATCTGCGGATGATATTGCTATTGCTGTTACCGCTAGAGGAAATACGACGGATATTAACCGTATGTTGAAATCAGCAAAGAATGAAGGCTGTTTAACGGTAGCATTAACCCGTTTTGGGCAAGATGAAGCGACTCGTTTATCTGATTACACGTTGCCTTATTTTTATGATGAACAACACTCTCAATTAGGGGTGATTACGCCACAAGTTTTACAAATGGTGGCTTTTGATGTGCTGTTTTTTAAATATATGACATTAGCAAGTGAGTCAGCAGAAAAAGCATTATTAAAAGGGCGAGAAGCTGTGATGCAAGGAAATCAATAATGTTACTTATCACCACATTAGCGGTGGGTGCGGCAATTGGCTTAATTATAAGTACGACGGGCGTGGGCGGCGGTGTTATTGTTTTACCTGTATTGACCTATTTCTTTGGTATGAATGCGCTAATGGCAGTGGCAACAGCAAATTTATTATCTATGTTGATGAAAGTGACTTCGTCTTATATGCATTTTCGCCTTGGGAATATTCCCTTTAAAAGAGCGATGATTGTATTAGGAATAATGCTACCAAGTACCTTTTTAGCCAGTGTTTTTGTTAATTATTTAGGTTCGTTAGCGCAGTATCAGCAACAAGTCGAATGGGGAATTAATGCGCTTGTTGTTAGTGCTATTGTTTTTTCTCTATTTCTCTTTGTACAGAGAATGTTTTTCTTCTTACCTCCCGTTGTGGTTGAAAATACAGCGTTAGTACCTTTAAATATAAAAGCACTATTACTTCCTGCGATTGCCGCGGGTGTTGTTTTAGGGGCAACGGGGGTGGGCGGTGGTGTGGTTGTATTACCATTATTGCTACGCTATGCGAACCTTTCTATTAAGCAAGCTATTGGTACTTCTATATTTACCACAACATTGTTATCAGGCTCTTCTGCACTCGCCTATATGCAAGATGGGCATACAGATATTCATTTGGCGCTTTTGTTATTTTTAGGTTCGCTAATCTCTATTCCGCTGTCTAAGTGGCTGTTGATCAGAATGCCTGACAAAGTGTTTCAGTATGCGACTTTAATTTTAATCATTTGTAGTGCCGTAATGATGTTAGCTAAATTATTCTAGTATCAAAATGTATCATTAATGTTAATTATAAAAATGAGATTTAAATCATAGCTAAGCTAAATAAAAATAAATTTTATTGGCTATTTTTTGATTATCTTATTAATTTAATTGAAGTCATTATTAATATAAAATAATTATCCCTGTTTTATTTGTGTGTTAATAAAATGTATTTTTAATGATTTTATTTTTACTGATATATGGTTTTTATCATAAATAGATAATTGAGATGATAATCACATTAAAGTTAATTCCTATATGTTTCACTGTAACCCTCATTTAATACCTATAGATGAAGGTACTAGTATTATGGAAAATAATAATAGGAAAACACCTCATATTAGACGTATTGCCCATATTATGATGTATAAACAACGTCAGTGCTTCCATTTCTCTGTTTTTAACGGATAAGTTCTCATTATTACACGCTAAAAATATCAAGCCTCTTTCCTAATAACTTTTGTTATTGGGGAGTCTTCTATTTTTTAAATAACAAACTATTTTTTAACTCTATTATTATCAAAATAATTAGGAGATAGGATTATTATGTCTATTAATATTAAAGGTAGAAGTTTTCTAAAATTACTCGATTTTACATCTGCGGAAATTCAATATTTATTGAAGCTATCTAAGCATTTTAAATCATTAAAAATGACAGGCATTCCTCATCGTTCTCTTGAAGGTAAAAATATTGTTTTATTATTTGAAAAAACGTCAACACGTACACGTTGTGCTTTTGAAGTCGCGGGTTACGATTTAGGAATGGGTGTCACTTATCTTGATCCAGGTTCATCACAAATGGGTAAAAAGGAATCGATTGAAGATACTGCGCGTGTATTAGGCCGTTTTTATGATGGTATTGAATATCGTGGTTTTGATCAGTCATTAGTTGAAGAGCTTGCTGCAAAATCAGGTGTGCCAGTATGGAATGGTCTGACAGATAAATTTCACCCAACTCAGATGCTGGCAGATATGCTGACAGTTGAAGAAAACTTTGGTCATTTAAAAGGGCTTAAGCTGACTTTCTTTGGTGATGCGCGTAATAACGTTGCTAACTCTTTAATGGTGGTTTGTGCCAAATTAGGCTTACATTTTACAGCATGTGGCCCGGCATCTTTAATGCCAGAAGAGCAACTTGTGAAGGAGTGTCGTGCAATCGCGGCTGAAAACGAAGGCTCTATCACATTAACAGAAGATATCGAGAAAGGGGCAAAAGAGGCTGATGTTCTCTATACCGATATTTGGGTTTCAATGGGAGAGCCAGATAGTGTTTGGGATGAACGTATTCGCTTATTGAAAGCCTATCAAGTGAATAGTTCTATGATGAAAATGGCAAATCCTCATGCGATTTTCTTACACTGTTTACCTTCATTCCATGACCGTTTAACGCTTATTGGTGAAGATATTTACCAGAAGTTTGGCTTGAGTGAAATGGAAGTGGCCGACGATGTTTTTGAATCTCGCCAATCAAAAGTTTTCGATCAAGCTGAAAATCGTATGCATACCATTAAAGCCGTTATGTTTGCCACTTTAAGCTAAAGCAAGGAGCTGACAATGCCTAAAAAGGTATTCATTGCTTTAGGGGGAAATGCATTAGGAAATACACCGCTAGAGCAAAAGCAAATAGTACGAAAAACCGCAAAGCCCATTGTGGATTTGGTTGAGAAGGGTTATCAAGTCATTATTGGTCATGGTAATGGTCCACAAGTTGGAATGATCAACTTAGCTATGGATTATGCATCACAGCAGAATATTGGTACGCCCTATATGCCATTCGCTGAATGTGGTGCCATGAGCCAAGGTTATATTGGTTATCATCTACAACAAGCGATTAATGACGAATTATGTGCAAGAAATCTGAATAAAAATCATGGTTGTGCCACCATTGTGACCCAAGTAGTTGTTGATAAAAACGATCCTGCTTTTTTATCACCGACAAAACCGATTGGTGCTTTTTATACCCAACAGCAAGCTGAGGTTATTCAAAAAGAGCATGGTTTTCACTTTATGGAAGATGCCGGGCGTGGATATCGTCGAGTGATCCCATCACCTAAGCCGTTAGAAATTGTAGAATCACCGATTATTAAACAGTTGGTTGAACGTAATATTGTGGTGATTACTGTGGGGGGCGGCGGTATTCCCGTTATTCGAAAAGGAGATTTATTAGAAGGTATTGATGCTGTTATTGATAAAGATAATTCTAGCTCAAAATTAGCCGTAGAATTAAAAGCAGACATTTTATTAATATTAACGGCTGTTGATAAAGTCGCTATTAATTTTAATAAACCAAATCAAATGAATTTAGATAAATTAACACTTTCTCAAGCTCAGGAATATATTTCTCAAGGGCAATTTGCTAAAGGAAGTATGTTACCTAAAGTGGAGGCTTGTCTTAATTTTCTAAAAGAGAGTGATAAAGGTGTGCAAGCTATTATTACTTCTTTAGAGAATGCATTATCTGCTTTAGAAGGAAAAACAGGCACAACAATTATTTCTGATTAATATCATACTTATCATTATTCTAAATTTAATTCTAATAATAGACTCTGCCAGATAGATATTATTTCTACTGGCAGAGTAGCCTCTTATTTAAGTCGAGGACGCTTATGAAACTTAAAAAGTTTGCGTTTCCGACCGCATTTACTATTTTATTTGCCATTACAGTAATTGTGGTTGGCTTAACGTGGATAATTCCAGCTGGCGAATATCAACGATTAAGTTATAACTCAGCAGAGCCATCATTAGTGGTTGCAAAAATAGATGGTTCTCATGAAGTGTTACCTGCAACTCAGGCGACATTAAATGATTTAAATGTCTCTATTGAGATTAATAAATTTACCGATGGAACCATTAAAAAACCGATAGCGATACCCGGAACTTATGAACGCGTAGCACAGCAACCCAAAGGGATAATGGATATTACCGAAAGTATGGTAAAAGGGACGATAGAGGGGGCTGATGTTATTGTTTTTATTCTGGTCTTGGGGGGGCTTATTGGGGTTGTTAATAAAACTGGTGCATTCAATGCTGGTTTAACAGCACTCGCGAATCGAACCAAAGGTAAAGAGTTTTTAGTCGTGTTTGGGGTCACGATTATATTATCCATAGGTGGGACAAGCTGTGGGATTGAAGAAGAAGCCGTTGCTTTCTATCCTATATTAGTACCCATATTCTTAATCTTGGGTTATGACGCTATTGTGTGTGTCGGTGCTATTTTCCTTGCCTCTTCAATGGGGGCTGGGTTCTCAACGGTAAATCCTTTCTCGGTTGTTATCGCATCAAATGCATCGGGGATCAGTTTTATTGAAGGGATCGGTTTTCGTACTATTGGGTTAGTGATTGGTACGATAGGTGTTTTGCTTTATTTATATTGGTATTGCAAGAAGATCAAAAAAGATCCAACTTTCTCTTACAACTATGAAAATGCCGAAAGTTTTAAACAGCGCTTTTTAAGTAATTACGATCCTAATGAGATATTAGAGTTTTCGTGGCGTCGTAAAGTGATCCTCTGCTTATTTGTTGCTGCTTTTCCCATTATGGTTTGGGGTGTTATGGACATGGGCTGGTGGTTTCCACAAATGGCAGCTCTGTTTCTTGCTATCGCAATCATTATAATTTTCCTCTCTGGATTAAAAGAGAAAACAGCCATTGATGGATTTATTCACGGGGCGTCTGAATTAGTCGGTGTTTCATTAATTATTGGTTTAGCGCGTGGTGTTAACCTTGTGATGGAACAAGGTAAAATTGCTGATACCATTCTTGAATTTATGTCTCATATGGTTGCAGGAATGCCACCAAGTTTATTCTTATTGGCACAGCTCGTTGTCTTTATCTGCTTAGGGTTTATTGTTCCGTCTTCTTCAGGGCTTGCGGTTTTA
Organism: Proteus sp. CD3; assembly: GCF_008808075.1. Lineage (NCBI taxonomy): Bacteria > Pseudomonadati > Pseudomonadota > Gammaproteobacteria > Enterobacterales > Morganellaceae > Proteus > Proteus sp. CD3. Next base: position 123,816 of record NZ_CP019686.1, read on the forward strand.
GCGATGCCTATTATGGCACCATTAGCCGATGCAGTTGGTGTTCCTCGTTATATGGTGGTATCAGCATATAACTGGGGACAATATATTATGTTGTTCTTAGCGCCAACGGGATTGGTCTTAGCGACATTACAAATGTTAGATATCTCCTATAATAAATGGCTTAAATTTATTATGCCGATGGTGATATTTATGTTTGTACTCTCGGCAACATTATTACTGGTTCAGGTCGCTTTTTTATAATATTGAATGGGTGTGTTTACGTTGATAAAGAGATTTTCGGTTATTCTGTAGCGTAGAATTAATCTGGTTTTTTATGCTGTTACTGGGATTACTTTTTGATTTTCATTAGCAGTGATCTAGCTCTCGTTTTTAACAGTGATAAAAAATAAACCGAAAAAAAGGTTGTTAATTTGTAGAAGTTATGTTTTTTTAAATACAGATAACACGTAAACACATCATTAAATTAATTGATAGGTAACCCATGATCATCACTACTCTACTACAAAGCCTACGACTAACAGCGCACATTGCGGCTGTGGTTGTCGTGCGTGTGGTGATGGTCGTCGGCAAAGCGCCGTAACGGGTCCGAATCAACACAGTTTCGCAACCCCGCCGGCGCATTAACCGGGCGGGGTTTTTCTTTTCTACCGCCCACAAAGTCCGGCTTAGAACAAAGGACAGAGAAAAATGGGTGCTCAACAAAATAACGCCACAAGTAGAACCTTTACTGGCGCACAATTAATCGTTTATTTACTGGAACGGCAAGGCATTACGACAATTGCCGGGATCCCCGGTGGCGCGGCATTGCCTTTGTATGACGCATTAAGCCAAAGTAAATCTATTCGCCATATCTTAACTCGCCATGAACAAGGCGCTGGTTTTATCGCTCAAGGTATTGCAAGAGCAAATGGTAAACCGGCTGTTTGTATAGCCTCAAGTGGGCCGGGTGCGACAAATTTAGTCACTGCAATCGCAGATGCTAAATTAGATTCTATTCCTTTAGTGTGTATTACAGGTCAGGTGTCTTCTGCAATGATTGGCACAGATGCCTTCCAAGAAGTTGATACTTATGGCATGTCTATCCCTATCACTAAACATAATTATTTAGTACGCGATATTGCTGACTTACCGGAAATTATTTGTGATGCGTTTCGTTTAGCGATGTCAGGAAGACCGGGACCTGTTTGGGTTGACGTACCAAAAGATATTCAGCAAGCCACTATTACGTTAGAAGCGCTACCGCCTATTCCACAAAAAGATCCTGTACCCGCATTTAATACTGATTTAGTAATACAAGCGGCACAAATGATCAACCAAGCTAAAAATCCGGTTTTATATTTAGGCGGTGGAATAATTAGCTCAGAAGCATGTAAAGAAGCGATTGAATTAGCAGAGAAAAATAACCTGCCTACAACGATGACCTTAATGGGATTAGGATTAATGCCACCTTCACACCCTTTGTATTTGGGAATGCTGGGGATGCATGCGACTCGTAGTACCAATTTTATTTTAGAAGAAGCAGATTTATTAATTGTATTAGGGGCGCGCTTTGACGATCGCGCAATTGGCAAAGCAGAGAAGTTTTGCCCTAATGCTAAAATCATTCATGTTGATATTGATCGCGCTGAAATTAGCAAGATCAAACGCCCGGATATTGCGATCCACGCTGATGCGAAATCAGTGTTATCACTGTTATTACCATTGATTAATAACAATAAACGTAATGAATGGATAGAACGTGTTACGACACTGAAACAAGAATATCCATTGGAGATGAAAAACGCTGAAAATATTCTGAGTGGTTACGGTATTGTATTGGCGGCTGCGAATTGTGTAGATGATGATGCGATTATTACGACGGATGTAGGACAACACCAGATGTGGGTAGCGCAAGCCTATCCGTTAAATCGACCTCGACAATGGTTAACTTCAGGTGGATTAGGCACGATGGGTTTTGGTTTACCCGCAGCGATTGGTGCCGCGTTAGCGGAGCCGCATAAGAAAATCCTCTGCTTCTCTGGGGATGGTAGCATTATGATGAATATTCAAGAGCTTGCTACCGCGGCTGAACACCAATTAGATATCAAAATTATCTTGATTAATAATCAGGCGCTAGGTTTAGTGCATCAGCAACAAACACTGTTTTTTGAAGAGCGTATTTATGCTGCGGCTTACCCTTATCAAACAGATTTTATTCGTATTGCGCAAGGTTTTGGTTTAGATACCTGTGACTTAAATCAGGAAGCAGATCCTGCGAGTGCATTAAAAGCAGCAATTGAAAAACCAGGTCCGTGTTTAATTCATGTCATGATTGATATTCATGAAAAAGTATTTCCAATGGTACCGCCAGGGGCGGCAAATATTGAGATGATAGGAGCTTAATTTATGTCACAACAATCACAACCTATCGCGCTGGAATTGATTGTTCGCAACCATCCCGGTGTTATGACCCATATTTGTGGGCTATTTGCTCGCCGCGCCTTTAACGTTGATGGTATTTTGTGTTTACCGATGAAAAATAGCGATAAAAGCCGTATTTGGCTATTAGTGCAAAAAGATGATCGGCTAATGCAAATGGTGAGTCAGGTAGAAAAGCTTGAAGACGTAAAAGAAGTGAGATTCAGCGACGATTTACGTGTTTTCGAACAAATGGAAAGCTATTTAAACTAACTTGTTATTGTTATGCCATCAGTGGCTTTATTCTTAATTACGGTATTTATAATTAATAGGAATAAAGCCATATTTTTTATCGTGAATAAAAAAGTTAAGGGCGATGATGATAATGCTGTTGATTGGGGCTAGACATAATGACGGATGCACGCAAATGCCCTTCAACACAAATATAAGAGTGAGGGGTATTACCGTGAAAGGCGTAAAAATCACCCGTTTCGAGTAAGACCGTTTCATCATTATCAAAACGCATCATTAATTTACCCGAATAGACCATAATGTGTTCTTGAGTGCCATCTGCGTGAGCGGGGCTATTGATGATCGCGCCATGCTTCATTTCGATATGCCAAATTTCAGTAATATTGCCGATACCAATACGAAATTTAAACTCTTGGGCATAATCACCCACAATAGGCTTATGTCGTTCTAAACGAGGATATTCTTCTCGTGTGAAACTAAATAAATCCCCTAACGGAAAGCCAAGTGCTATCGCGATAGCCTCTAAGGTATCGATTCTAGGATTAGAATCACCCGATTCTAATTTTGACAATGCAGCCTTGGATATTCCCGATTTTCTTGATAACTCATTAAGTGACAAGTTTCGAGACTGTCTTAATTGTTTGACTTTATTACCAAGGTATTCATTCGTTTTTTTAGGAGGTTGTGGGTTCATTGCCAATTCAAAATATCGTTAGTTTAAAAGTGTCATTCCGACTAGATAATAACACTAATTAACCGTATTCGGAAAAATGAGATCCTGTTTCTGCTGTATTTTGTGAATAGTGTGACGATCTCTGTTCGATTTTTAATAATTACGCTAATATCCTTCATTAAATGATAATTATTCAAGGTTTACTATGATGGACTTACTCAGTTGGTCTGATCTTTTTATTTGCCTACTTACCTTATTCTTTGCTTATGTTATTTTCGGTATGGCTGGGTTTGGTTCTGCGTTAATTGCAGGTCCTGTATTAGCTCTTTATTTACCTCTTTCAATGATAGTGCCTTTATTGGCATTAATCGATTTAAGTGCTGCTGTAGTGAATGTTTTAAGAGATGGTAAACAGGCTGATTTTAAAGAGATACGCTACCTTATTCCGCTGATTATTATTGGTAGTCTGGTTGGTGCTACGATTTTATTAACCACACGACCTGATTTGCTTTCTCTTCTTTTAGGTATCTTTGCTACCTGTTATGCAATTTATGCCTTGTTTTGGAAAAAACAAGAAAGCCAATTTTCTCAACGCTTGGTTTATCCTTTCGGGTTAATTGGTGGTGTGTTTAGTGCGTTGTTTGGCAGTGGTGGCTTTTTATATGCAATTTACTTGTCAGGTAGAATTGCAGATAAAAACAAGTTTCGCATTACACAAACTACATTGATTGGCTTTAGCACACTAACGCGAGTGGTAATTTTCTTATTTGCAGGTATTTATTGGCAATTGGATATTCTTAAGTTAGCCGTTATTTTCTTACCGGCTATGTTTGCTGGTGTATGGTTAGGGCGCAATTTAACATTACGGATGTCAAAAGCACGGTTTATGAGTGTGATTTACACCATTGTATTGGCATCAGGTACTGTGCTTATTTATCGTTATTTTTCTTAAGCGTTGTAGGATAAATAATGGTGAAGTGAGAATATTGTGAAAGGCAAAGATCTTTGTGAGTCAAACGGAGATCTTTCTCTAATTAACATTATTTTTTAAGCATGTTTATCTATTTCTTATCCCCTATAATAAAACAATATTTTATTTAACCACCTTCCTTTTATTACAGAGGTTTCTGTTATTCACAGAAACAAAATAATATGTCACATCAAAATTATCGCCAATCTGAAGTTTTTGCGATAACAACTATCACGGTAAGTATTGGCGTTATCGGGATTGTTATCGGATTAACTATTCCTATGGTGGCACTGCGCCTTAATTTAGTGGGTATTAGTGAATCTATCATTGGGCTTATTTCCGCTGCACCCGCTATTGGGATGTTAATTATTTCGCCTTTTGCTCGGCGTATTGTGCAATGGATTGGCAAACGCTTTGCCATGCTATTAGCAACCATTGTTTCTGCGATAAGCCTATTACCATTAATGGGGAGCTTACCTTTAGAGTTGTTATTTCCTTTACGACTTATCACTGGGATTGCTAGTGGTGTGATGATTTGTTTAGGTGAGACGTGGATTAATGAGCTTTCGCCTGATAATAAACGAGGGCGAATTTTAGCGGTATATACGACGGTATTTACTATTAGCCAGTTATTAGGACCCTCAATTATTGCGCTTTATGGCGTCGCAGATAAGACACCTATTTTAATTAGTGTCTTTATTCATATTATCTCTATTGTCCTGTTTTTAATGATGGATCAGAAAACAGGCGATAAATTACCAAAAGATACGCAAGAGCCTAATTTTTCTATTATCCGCTTTGTTAAAGTCGCGCCAGCAATTTGCGGTGGCATTATTTTCTTTGCTTTTTTTGATGGAACCGTACTTTCTATGTTTCCTATTTATGGACTAAGTATGGGACACACGGAAGCTATTGCCGCCATGATGATAAGCGCTATTTTAGCGGGTGATGCCATTATGCAAATGCCATTTGGCTGGCTTGCGGATCATATGAATAGAACACGGTTATATCGAATTTGTGGTGTAGTGACTTTACTAGCAAGCTTATTATTACCTATCACGATGTCTCATACATTTTTGATTTGGCCTTTATTGCTGGTATTGGGTGCAACAGCGGGTGCGATATACACCATTGCGTTGGTACAAATAGGGCAATATTTCTCAGGCAATGATCTCATGGTTGCTAATGCGTCGGCTGCGATGTTATGGGGAATAGGTAATTTATCAGGACCTTTGCTGGCTGGCGCGATGTCAGAAATTTCTTCATCTTCACTGCCATTCTTGTTGGTTGTTATGACAGGTTTATTCTTAGTATCAACGATGGATCGTTGGAACTTAGGTGTTGAAGCACTCAATAGTAGCTCATCTTAATATTATGTTTTCTCTATCGTATTCCATTTAGGCTGAAAGGAATGCGATAGAGGAAGCCTTCCTTCTCTCGATTTCTAAATACTAAAAATTTATCTTATTGTTTTTTTTAAATGATTGTAATTATCTTTCGTAATTGTACTTATTTTAAAGCTTATTAAGAATAATCTAGAAGTGCTTATGAAAAACGGAAAATTATTTGCTAAAACTGCACCTATTCATCTAACGTTAGAAGTAGAAGATGACGTTATCTTCAGGTAAAAAATAATGAATACTGCAAATCGTTAATCGCCACACATTGGGAACGGGAGGTATTATTTATTTAAGTAACTTATTAAAGTTACTAATAATAGATAAATATACCTAGTTATCATGTCGTTTAATATAAATTCAATAAAAACAATCCATTAAGTTATTTTTCTACTGTGAGATAAACATGATATTGGATGATTGTACAAAAGTAGAATGATGAGGAAAGTAGGTAACTGCTTTCCTCTTTTTCTTTTTTTCTAACTTTAAATTATCTTTTTATGACATTTTTATTAAAAATGTATTTTTTCGCTTGATTCTTACCCTAAAAGCACCAGATAATCGTTTGCGTCAAATTCTCTCACTCAATCCACACGAAAAACCAAACGTTTGCTTTTGACTCCCTCTTAAGATTTTTTTTCGATAAGAGGTTATTTTAATTGGTACGTAATCGTTTTCGTTTTTTGGAGAGTGAACCGTTTTTATGTCAGAGGAATGTAATGTCTGCTAATCAATCAGCAAGCACAGGTAAACTGGATAGCTATTTTCAACTTACAGCACGCGGCACAACTGTTCGCAAAGAAATGATCGCGGGTTTGACGACATTTCTGGCTATGGTGTATTCCGTTATTGTTGTTCCTAGCATGTTAGGGCAAGCCGGTTTTCCACATACAGCGGTTTTTATTGCAACCTGTTTAGTCGCGGGATTAGGCTCTCTTCTAATGGGATTGTGGGCAAATCTTCCTATGGCAATTGGTTGTGCTATTTCATTAACAGCATTTACCGCTTTTAGCTTGGTGTTGGGACAAAACATCTCTGTGCCCGTTGCATTAGGTGCCGTATTTTTAATGGGGTGTTTATTCACCGTTTTCTCATTAACGGGCATTCGCACTTGGATCTTAAAAAATATTCCAATTGGTATCGCACATGGTGCAGGAATAGGGATTGGGCTTTTTCTGCTTTTAATCGCAGCAAACAGTGTTGGATTAGTGGTTAAAAACCCATTTGATGGTTTACCTGTCGCAATGGGTAAATTTACCTCATTTTCTGTTCTGATGTCACTTGCAGGATTGGCCGCTATTTTCGGATTAGAAAAACGTAAAGTACCCGGTGGCGTGCTATTAGTGATTGTGGCGATTTCGATTATTGGTCTTATTTTTGATCCTAATGTGAAATATCAAGGCATCTTTAAAATGCCTCAATTAGGTGAAGAGGGGCTTTCTTTATTGTTTGCAATGGATATTAAAGGTGCCTTACAGCCTTTAGTATTACCAAGTGTGCTTGCGTTAGTAATGACTGCCATTTTTGATGCCACAGGGACTATTCGTGCGGTTGCGGGTCAAGCAAACTTATTAGATAAACGCGGGCAAATTATTAATGGTGGAAAAGCGCTGACTTCTGACTCTGTCAGTAGTATTTTTGCTGGGGTGATTGGTGCAGCACCCGCCGCAGTTTATGTTGAATCAGCCGCAGGAACGGCTGCTGGTGGTAAAACAGGGTTAACTGCAACAGTAGTCGGTATTCTATTTTTACTGATCCTTTTCTTATCGCCTCTCTCTTATTTAGTTCCCGCTTATGCAACGGCACCTGCGTTAATGTATGTGGGTTTATTGATGTTAGGTAACGTTACTAAGTTAGATTTCAGTGATTTTGTTGATGCAATGTCAGGCATGGTGTGTGCTGTATTTATTGTTTTAACCTGTAATATCGTCACCGGCATTATGTTAGGTTTCGGCTGTTTGGTTATTGGTCGTGTATTTGCAGGGGAATGGCGCAAACTCAATATTGGCACAGTGTTAATTACTATTGCTCTAGTGGCATTTTATGCGGGTGAGTGGGCAATTTAATTTAAATAATCGGTTTTAAAGACAAAAGGCGGAATATATTTGTATTCCGCTTTTTTGCTATTTATTTCTCTACTTTTATTCGCTATTGTCGAAATTAAATCTAGTGATTAAATAGTTGGTAGAAGATATGCAAGAAATAAAAATACGCCATGGCGAACCTGACGACGCATCAGCAATTCAACAGTTATATACACATCCTGATTTATATATTTGCACTTGCCAATTTCCTTATCCTTCAGTCACGATGTGGAAAAAAAGATTACTTGAATTTTCAGAACAAAATATCCCTAATTTTGTTGCAACCATTGATGGTCAAGTTGCTGGGCATTTAGCACTGATAATCGATAATCATCCTCGTCGTCGCCACATTGTGAGTTTTGGTATCGGTGTGGGCGCTGAATACTCCGGAAAAGGTGTCGGTAAATTACTTATTAATACAGCAATTGATTATGCTTTCAATTGGTTAGCAGCCACACGATTAGAATTAGAAGTGTATTCAGACAATGAAAGAGGCTTGCATCTGTATAAGACATTAGGTTTTGAAGTTGAAGGTGTACGCCGTAAAGCAGCTTTTAGAGAGGGCAAATATTGTGATGTTGTCATGATGTCGATGTTAAGAACAATTGAATAATCATTAGCATTACGCGTTAGCTCTCAAATTTAATCGCTATTGTTATTTATCTATTATTTTTTATTTAATTACTTAACGTTTTACGTTTTTATACGCTCTATTACATTGCTTAGACCGAAAAAGAGAAATAAAAACGTATGCTTTCTATAATTAATGCCGTTAATAAATAGAGAGTAATAAATTGTGTGCAATGTGCGGTGTTAGATACGATTAATCTTAATTTATAAATATTCTCACAGAGTCTGTGTGTGATCTGTTTAGAATAAGCATAGATAAAGAAAGAGGTATGATGCGCGAATTTTACATAATTTGTTTCTTTATTGTTTGGTAGGTTTTCCTTTTATAAGGGAAAGATGACAGGTTTTCAGGATAAAAATAGGCATGTAAGGGTAACATGGAAATTTTCTTTACTATTTTGATTTTAATACTGGTGGTTTCAGTTTCGGGAGTTATCACAAAATTAATTCCCTTTCGTGTTCCGTTACCATTAATACAGATTGTGATAGGGGCTTTATTGGCATGGCCTCAGTTTGGTTTACATGTCACTTTTGATCCTGAATTATTCCTCGTTCTATTGATCCCACCTTTACTTTTTGTTGATGGTTGGAAAACACCGACACGAGAATTTATCCAAAATGGGCGTGAGATTTTTATTCTTGTGCTTGTTTTAGTCATGGTGACAGTTGTTGGTATCGGTTATCTGATTTATTGGATGATGCCAAGTATCCCTCTTATTTCAGCATTTGCATTGGCGGCAGTACTTTCGCCAACGGATGCGGTTGCACTCTCTTCCATTGTCGGTAAAGGGCGAATACCTAAGCGAATAATGGGCATCTTAGAAGGTGAAGCATTAATGAATGATGCTTCAGGTCTGGTTGCCTTGAAATTTGCGGTTGCAGTGGCAATGGGCACAATGGTGTTTACTGTTGGTGGTGCAACCCTTGAATTCTTTAAAGTCGCTGTTGGGGGATTACTGGCTGGTATCGGTGTCACCTTAGTTTACAGTAAATCTTTACGATTAATGAGTCGTTGGAGCGGAGACGATCCGGCTACACAAATCGTCTTTATGTTATTGCTACCTTTTGCCTCTTATCTTATTGCAGAACATATTGGTTTTTCAGGTATTTTAGCGGCTGTTGCTGCCGGTATGACTATCAGTAAATCAGGCGTTATCAGAAATGCACCTCTTGCGATGCGTTTACGTGCTGATAGCGTGTGGTCAATGCTTGAATTTGTCTTTAACGGTCTTGTCTTTATCATGCTTGGTTTACAGCTTCCTATTATCTGGACAAGCTCTGTTATTCAAGCCGATCTTGACCCAGAAGTTGAAGTCTGGATGTTGTTTGCAGCCGTTTTCGTTATCTACTTTGCACTACTGATCCTGCGATTTACATGGTTATGGCTAATGAAAAAAATCAGCCTGATATTTATGAAAAAACATCCTCTTGATTTCGCTAATTACACAACGCGTGAGTTGTGGTTATCGTCATTTGCGGGTGTTCGTGGTGCGATTACGCTTGCCGGTGCGCTTTCTATCCCACTCTTTTTAACCGATGGCAGTACTTTCCCTGGGCGTTATCAAATTATCTTTATTGCTGCGGGGGTCATTTTACTGTCAATTTTAGTGGGTATTATTTCACTTCCTTTCCTATTAAAAGGTGTGAAGGCAACAGACAAAGAAGCAGATAAAAACGAAGTTCGCTATGCGCGTAAAGTGATGGCAGAAGTGGCAATGGTCAGCCTGAATAAAATGGAAGAGCGCTTAGCCGCAAGTACCGATGAGCAGTTGGATGCAGAAGAAATTAATGAAGTTGCTTCTCGTGTAACGGGTTATTTAAGACGCCGTACTGCAGATCAAGATGAAATGATCCATAACGCGTTAGAAGAAGATCTCGAAAGACGTTTTCGTTTAACAGCATTGCGTGCTGAACGTGGGGAGCTTTATCATTTAAGAGCAACGCGAAAAATCAGTAATGAAACACTCCAACTATTGCTACATGAGTTGGATTTAATGGAAGCGTTATTAGTAGAGAAAGATAGCTAATTATGTGGTTGCTTGTTATTACAACATTGTTATGGGCGGCTTCTTTTAGCCTGATCGGCGAGTATCTCGCGGGTCAGGTTGATAGCTGGCTCTCTGTTTTGATCCGCGTTTCTTTAGCGGCTTTAGTCTTCTTACCTTTCTTACGTTGGAAGGGGATCCGCTTTAAGGTGATCCTGCTTTATATGCTGGTGGGTGCTTGCCAACTCGGTATTATGTATCTGTTCGTCTTCCATGCTTATAACTATTTGACTGTTGCAGAATTCTTACTATTTACGGTATTAACACCGCTTTATGTCACGTTAATTTATGATTTATTAGAACGTCAGAAATTACGTTGGGGTTATGCATTTAGCTCATTATTAGCGGTGTTAGGGGCTGCGATTATTCGCTATGACCATTTAAGTGATGATTTTTGGTATGGTCTGTTATTAGTACAACTGGCTAATATTTTCTTTGCAATTGGTCAGGTGGGTTATAAACGATTAATGGAAGTGCATCCTATTCCACAACATCATGCATTTTCTTGGTTTTACCTTGGTGCCGTTGTCGTTTCATTGATTGGCGCTCTGTGTTTTGCTGATTGGCAGAAAATGCCAACAACATCACTACAATGGGGTGTTTTACTCTGGTTAGGAATTGGCGCTTCTGGGATCGGGTATTTTATGTGGAACTACGGTGCCACACAAGTTGATGCTGGAACCTTAGCTATTATGAATAACATGATGGTTCCAGCAGGATTGTTAGTGAATTTTTCTATTTGGCAGCAACATCCAAATTGGCCAAGTTTCATCATAGGCGCGAGCCTGATTGTTGCATCACTTTGGATCCATCGACGCTGGATACGCCGACCTGCTTTACAAAAGGAAGATTGTTAACCGCGTGCTGACCTGATAAACGAATAAACTCTCGAATTGCCGGTTGATGTTGCTCTCCACTACGGTTAGCGGCATATAACCGGCTCCATAATCCCTCACCTAATGTTTTTGTAACAACTAAGCCTTGTTTTTCAAAATTCTCAACAGCCCAATGAGGTAATGCCGCAATTCCCATGCCGGCTGCAACCATTTGAATTAATAACAACGTATTATCGACATGTTTAAAATGTGGTGTGATCCCCGCAGGTTGTAAGAAATGACGCCATACATCAAAGCGCTCTCTTTGTACGGGATAAATAAATAAGGTTTCTGCAATTAAATCTTGTGGCTGAATATGTAAGCGATTAGCAAGAGGGTGATCTGGCGATAAAACTAATTTCACCTCATAGTCAAATAACGGAGTGTAGTGTAAACGAGGATCATCCAAGATATCGGATGTTAACACGACATCTAATTCACGTTGTAATAATGCTGGCTGTGGATCAAAAGTCACACCCGAATGAAAATCAACAGTCACTTCAGGCCATGTTTGACGATATTGCTGTAATGCAGGGGTTAACCATTGAATACAGCTATGGCATTCAATGGCTATATTCAAATTCACACTACCCGGCTCATTACATGCTTCAATGGCTCTACGAACAATAGGCAATACTTCTTCTGCTAATTTAACGAGCACTTCTCCTTGTGAAGTAAAGCGCAGTGGCTGGCTTTTACGCACAAAAATTCGATAACCAAGGCGATGTTCTAATTCACTAAATTGATGTGAAAGAGCCGATTGCGTTTGATGCAATTGATTTGCTGCGTTAGCAAGAGAGCCTGTGTGCTTCAAGGCTAAGATCGTTTTTAAATGTTTTATTTCTATCATGAGAAACCTTCAAGTTGTTGATGAAAAATTTGCGCTTGTGATTTATACACTACCTGTAGATTATGGATGTGTAAACATCTAGACGGCTAAAAATAGGATTTTAATTATGACAATTCGCAATCACACACTTGGCTTCCCTCGTATTGGCTTAGATAGAGAGCTAAAAAAGGCGCAAGAAAATTATTGGGCAGGCAAGATTTCACAAGAAGAATTGGTTGCGGTGGGTAAAGAGCTTCGCGCTCGCCATTGGCAACAACAAGCAGATGCAGGTGTTGAATTATTACCTGTCGGTGATTTTGCTTGGTATGACCAAGTGTTAGGTACAAGCCTACTGTTAGGTAATGTGCCGCCTCGTCACCGTAATGAAGATGGCTCACTTGATCTTGATACTCTATTCAGAGTCGCTCGTGGTAGAGCGCCAACAGGTAAGCCTGCGGCTGCATCTGAAATGACGAAATGGTTTAATACTAACTATCACTATATCGTGCCTGAATTTCAGCAAGGTCAGTCATTTAGCTTTGCATGGAAAGCGCTATTAGAAGAAGTCGATGAAGCATTAGCGTTAGGTCATAAAATAAAACCTGTTTTACTGGGTCCAGTGACTTACTTGTGGCTAGGTAAAGTAAAAGGCCCTGAATTTGATAGATTAACGCTTCTAAAAGATATTTTACCTATTTATCAACAAGTTATTTCCGCATTAAAAGAGAAAGGTATTGAGTGGATACAAATTGATGAGCCTGCATTAGTACTGGATTTACCTATTGAATGGCAAAATGCGTACCAAACAGCTTATCAAGCATTAACAGGACAAGCTAAATTACTGCTGACAACCTATTTTGATGGTATTTCTCATCATCTTGATATTATTAAAAACTTACCTGTTGAGGGGCTTCATGTTGATATTTCAGCAGGGCAAGATGATTTGCAGCACTTACACCAAGCATTACCTAAAGATTGGGTACTGTCATTAGGTGTGATTAATGGTCGAAATGTGTGGAAAGCAGATTTAAGTACACGTTATCAGCAAGTGATTGTATTAAAAGGGAAACGTCCATTGTGGATTGGTACTTCATGTTCATTACTGCATAGCCCAATTGATTTAAATGCAGAGACGAAACTTGATGATGAAGTCAAAAGCTGGTTTGCTTTTGCTGTTCAGAAATGTGAAGAAGTCGCTTTGTTAGCTAAGGCATTGAATGCACCAGAAGGTGAGTATGATGAACAACTGGCACAATACAGTGCGCCAATTCGTCAACGTCAACACTCGACTCGCGTACATAATGCAACAGTTGAAGCTCGTTTACAGGCAATTGAAGCACAAGATAGTGAAAGAAATTCACCTTATACTCAACGTGCAGAAGTACAACGTACTCGGTTTAATTTGCCATTATGGCCAACCACCACGATTGGCTCATTCCCACAAACAACAGAAATTCGTACTGTCCGTTTAGATTTTAAGAAAGGGCGTATTGATACGGCAGCTTATCGTACAAATATCAGCGAACATATTAAGCAAGCGATATCTGAACAAGAAAATCTTGGTCTTGATGTGTTAGTTCATGGTGAGGCTGAACGTAATGATATGGTGGAGTATTTTGGTGAACATTTTGATGGTTATGTGTTTACGCAAAATGGCTGGGTACAAAGCTATGGCTCCCGTTGTGTAAAACCACCTGTGATTATCGGCGATATTAGTCGTCCAGCTCCGATTACTGTGGATTGGGCAACTTACGCGCAGTCATTAACCGAAAAACCAGTCAAAGGCATGTTAACAGGTCCTGTGACAATTTTATGTTGGTCTTTCCCTCGTGAAGATGTAACACGTGAAACGATTGCAAAACAGATAGCGTTAGCACTGCGTGATGAAGTGGATGATTTACAAAAAGCAGGTATTGGGATTATTCAAATCGATGAGCCTGCGTTACGTGAAGGTTTACCACTGCGTCGTAATGAGTGGCAGGCTTACCTTGATTGGGCAGTCGATGCCTTTAAATTAAGTGCCGCCATTGCTGATGATGAGACACAAATCCATACCCATATGTGTTATTGCGAATTTAATGACATCATGGATTCAATCGCAGCGCTGGATGCTGATGTGATTACAATCGAAACATCACGTTCAGATATGGAATTGCTAGAAGCTTTTGAGCACTTTGATTATCCAAATGAAATTGGACCAGGTGTTTATGACATTCACTCACCTAATGTGCCAAATGTGGAATGGATCGTCGGTTTATTAAGAAAAGCACAATCTCGAATTCCCGCAGAGCGTTTATGGGTGAATCCAGATTGTGGATTAAAAACACGAGGCTGGCCTGAAACACGCGCAGCATTAGCGAATATGGTTGAGGCTGCTAAATATTTACGCCAAAACGCGTAATAAAAGAATTAATTGTTTATTAGCCTGTTATTTTTGAACTGTCACTTTAGATAAGTCGCATAGTCAAAATAGCAGGCTAACTTTATATAAAACTTAAAAAAGGTATTCATTAAAACCCAGAGTAAATCTTATTATTGATATTCATTAGAGTTGCTATACTGCAAAACTCTCTAATTTTATGGATATAATTATTGTGCAAACTAGCATTAAACTTTCGGATAAAGTATTAGATGCTTTTCCAACTCGACCTTTGAAATTAGTTCCACTAAGAGGAGACGGTGGATTATTTCGCACCTTATTCTTAGTTATTTTCATGTTAGCAATGACGGTATTTAGTGCTTATCAAATTCCCAATATTCTTTATGATTATAAAATCAGTGAGAATGCAGTACCTGTTGATGCTACGGTAAATGGCTCTTGTCGTTCTCAACTTTTTGTTCTGACTAACTGTAGTGTTGATTTACGTTATAAAGGCAATGAAGTTTCGCGTAATTTTACTTTTTTAGATTTAGGTCCTAAAGATGTATTAGTTGAACCCGTCGCTGATGCTAATGATCTCAGTAAGATGACCGTTGATGTGGCGATAGATAATATTTGGCTTCGCTTAATGAGTACGATTATTTTTATCGGCTTATTTGGTTTTAGTGTGGTCTTTTTTATTTATCGTCAAATATTAACGAGTAAAGTGAGAAAAGCATTATTATCAGTGGGAACTCAGCCTTTAAAGTTAATCGCTATTCCTGCAAAAATGGTAGTGAGTAATAAGCAATTTATTGCGACTTATCATCTTAATTTAGAGGGTAAAGATATCCGTATTGCTTATTCAGGAAATAAGAAAACACCACCTATTGTGATTGAGCAAAATGGAAATACCTACGTATTAGCCGTTTATTCACCACAACAAAATATCCCTTATGCTTTGGATGTACCTTTAGAACGTATTCAGGCAACGCCTGAAGAGAAACAACGTTTTCATGAAGCGTTGATTGAAGAAGGTTTGCTGTAATCAATTTTGATTATTAAGAATATGATGCGTTTTCTCTTATGGGATATAAGGGAAAACGCAGTCTGTTTATTTAGCCGCCAAAAATTTTCGCTTTTAAAATATCCATACCCGCACTGACTAAGTCTAAGTCTTTAGGTACAACGCCATCTGGGGTGACTTTATCAATTAATTTAGGTAAATATTGTGCCGCCATTTCAGAAGCTTCTGTTGCACTTAAATTAATTTTTGACGCAAGTTCATTAATCACCGGTGATGAAAAAACCGCTACGATTTGTTCAGCACTGATAGGTAAATTTGTCTTTGTACTTATCCAAGATTGTATAAGCTCACTTAAACCTGCTGTATCAAATTGCTTTACTAAGCCTTCAATGCCGCCTTGAGATCCAATCCAGTCAAGGACAGTTTTATATTGATTGATTTTTTCGCCACCTAGTAGGCTCGCAATTTGGTTAAATAAGCTCATGTTCACTCCAATGACGATCTGTTTGTCACATTCGATGTTTTTAAGGGCGGGTAGTTTACTCGTTATGTTCGTTGTACTTCAAGCTACTCGTCATACTTGAAGCTACTCGTCATACTTCAAGCCACAGCGTTGTTGACTGCGCTCATTCGCCATACTCGTCATACTTCAAGCCACAGCGTTGTTGACTGCGCTCATTCGCCATACTCGTCATACTTCAAGCCACAGCGTTGTTGACTGCGTTCATTCGCACTAGTCACATACTTATGTATGCTCCTAGCGACTCATTCACTTGTCGCCTAGCTACTCGTCATACTTCAAGCTGTAGCGTTGTTGACTTCGTTCATTCGCACTAGTCACATACTGATGTATGCTCCTAGCGGCTCATTCACTTGTCGCCTAGCTACACCTCGAATTATTTAGAGTATATGTTCAATAATGTATTTATCGCATCTATACTGATGAGAGAAATGTTTACTTTAGTTAATGATTGATGCTGGCGAATATTGATATTGTGCTTGCGGATCATGTCTTTTATATGCCGCTTTTTGTGATGATAATCACAATTTTATGAAATTGTTACTTTGTTTGTTGCCTTGTAAGTGATGTTGGTCACTAAAAAGGTCTGGAAAACTGATACAGTAACTTTTAATTTAATGATCATTGGTTTTGTCCCATTGAGGAGTCCGATATGTCTGATGTATTTCACTTAGGTTTAACCAAAAATGACCTACAGGGTGCCACTTTAGCAATTGTTCCAGGTGATCCTAAGCGTGTTGAAAAAATTGCAAAATTAATGGATAACCCAGTTCATCTGGCTTCTTTACGTGAATACACGTCATGGCGTGGCGAAATTGATGGTAAAGCTGTCATTGTTTGTTCAACAGGTATCGGTGGTCCATCTACCTCTATCGCAGTTGAAGAATTAGCACAGTTAGGTATTCGTACTTTCTTGCGTATTGGTACAACTGGTGCAATTCAAGAACATATCAATGTAGGTGATATTCTTGTGACTACGGCTGCGGTTCGTTTAGATGGCGCAAGCTTACATTTCGCCCCTATGGAATTCCCAGCTGTTTCTGATTTTGAATGTATGAACGCACTGTACAAAGCCGCTAAAGACAATGGCTCCACTGTACACGTCGGTGTTACTGCATCTTCAGATACATTCTATCCAGGACAAGAACGTTACGACACCTATACAGGTCGTGTTATTCGCCGTTTCAAAGGCTCTATGAAAGAGTGGCAAGAAATGGGCGTAATGAACTATGAAATGGAATCTGCAACATTATTGACAATGTGTGCAAGCCAAGGTTTACGTGCAGGTATGGTTGCGGGTGTTATCGTAAACCGTACTCAACAAGAAATTCCAGATGCGGAATTACTGAAGAAAACTGAGAACAATGCACTCGGTATCGTGATTGAAGCGGCTCGTAATTTAATGAAATAATCTTTCGAATCGCTGATAGAAGCCCTTAATACGCAAGTGTTAAGGGCTTTTTTTATGCAATAATTCATTCGCTTAATATACTATGTCAATAGAACTATATTTTTGATAATGTAATTGAGAATTATTTACAATAAAACAATGAGAAAATAAATATGACTGATATTTTGCAGACACACCCTTCAGTGTTGCCTTTAACCGGTGGAATTAACTTCCGTGATCTAGGAGGTAAAAAATTAAGCAACGGTGGTATTATCAAGCCAGGTATGTTATTTCGTGCTGGAGCACTGGATAGGCTGACGGATACGGATCAATCCCTTCTTATTGATAAAAATCTTTTTCAAATCATTGATTATCGCGATAGTGGTGAAATTGTTGATAAACCAGACCGTGTCTGGGAAGGTGCGCAATATTACCATGCCCCTGCAAACCCGCTATCCAAAGAAGTCTCTGCAAACCTTGAAAAGCTGACTCCTGAAATACTTGAGCAATTTGATGCCAAAGCCTTTATGTTTCAGTTATATAAATTACTTCCTATTAATAATCCTGCATATAAACAACTGGCAACATTATTAAAGCAACCTGAGAAAGGGGGCGTTGTACAACATTGTGCTGTGGGTAAAGACAGAACAGGTGTTGGCTCTGCTTTAGTATTATTTGCGTTGGGTGCATCTTTAGATGTAGTAATGGAAGATTACCTACTTACCAATGAAACATTAGCGCCTTATCGCGCTTATCTTTTAGAAGAACATGCCAAAACAATGAGTGATAATATTGTTGATAAATTTGCCTATGTTTATTCAGTACAAGAAGAGTTTCTGCAAACTGCATTGGCGAGTATTAATCAGCATTACGGTAATGTGGATACTTGGCTAGAGAAAGATATCGGTTTAGATGCTTCTAGCCGAGATACCTTACAAAATTATTTTCTCGAATAATAAAGTGATTTATATTCGGTTAATCAATTTATTATTTCACTTAGGTTAACCGAATTTAAGGTCTCTATTTTGACAGTACAAGACATTATTCATACCATCACTCTCTTTGTGAAAGAGCATGAAATCTGGGCTATTCCGATCGTGTTTTTTCTTGCTTTTGGTGAGTCACTCGCATTTATCTCTTTGCTTATTCCTGCCACAGTGATTTTATTAGGATTAGGCGCCTTAATTGGTGAGAGTGGTTTGTTTTTCTGGCCGATTTGGCTTGCTGCTGCATTAGGTGCTTTCTTTGGTGATTGGGTATCCTACTGGGTAGGATTTCACTATAAAGAGGGCGTGAGAAACATGTGGCCCATTTCACGTTCACCACAAACATTAGTTAGAGGTCATCAATTCTTTAATCGTTGGGGAATTTGGGGGGTGTTTATTGGACGATTTTTTGGACCTTTTCGTGCAATTGTCCCATTAGTTGCGGGTATTTGTGCAATGCCACAACGTTATTTTCAAATTGCTAATTTAACATCAGCTATGATTTGGGCATTCGGTATTTTGGCACCCGGTGCTTTTGGTTTGCAATGGCTTGCGAAATGGGTGGGATAACTGCGTCCTTTATCGCAAATAAAGTCATGATGTAAATTGTTGCTAGACAATATTACTTATGCGTTTTAACGTAGCCCGCTGGAAAGTAAAAAGGTCACTTTAGTGGATATTCAGTTGTTATACGGGATCATTGGTTTATTAGGTGGAGTGCTTGTTGGCGGTGCGCTGGTTTGGTGGTCTATCCAACAACGTTTATCCGATAAAGAAGCCATGCTACGTGAAAATCATACACAGCTTGCTATCGCCCAAGAAAAAGCGGTGATTATCCCCTCTTTACAACAACATATAGAACAGCTAGAGCAAGAATTACGTGCTCAACGAGAAATTATTACTTCCCAAGAAGCAGAATTAAGAGAAGTGACAACTCGTTGGGAAGAAAGCCGCATATCCGCAGAAGAAAAACAGCGATTATTAATTAATAGTGAGCAACGGCTTGCAACACAGTTTGAGAACTTAGCTAACCGTATTTTTGAACAGAGTGGGCGTAAAGCCGAAGAGTTAAATCGTCAAGGATTAACCCATTTGCTGTCACCATTTCGTGAACAGCTCGAAAGCTTTCGGCGACAAGTGCAAGATGGTTTTGGGCAAGAAGCCAGAGAGCGACATACTTTGGTTCATGAAATTCGCCAGCTGCAACAATTGAATGTGAAAATGGCACAAGAAGCCGTTAATTTAACTAATGCCCTAAAAGGGGATAATAAAGTTCAAGGTAACTGGGGCGAAACGGTATTAGCACGTATATTAGAGACTTCTGGATTACGTGAAGGCCATGAGTTTGAAACTCAAGTAAGCATTCGACATGAAAATGGTAGTCGCTATCAACCGGATGTGATTGTGCATCTACCTCATGGTAGAGATGTTATTATCGACGCTAAAATGTCGCTGGTGGCATATGAGAAGTATTTTAGTAGTGATAGTGATAATGAACGTAAACAAGCGCTTTATGCGCATGTGAACTCAATTAAAGCGCATATTAAAGGATTGAGTGTAAAAGATTATCATAAACTACCGGGTATAACGTCTTTAGATTATGTTTTAATGTTTATACCTATTGAGCCTGCTTATCTTGTTGCAATTGGTCATTCTCCAGACTTGCTAGATGAAGCATTGAAAAACAATATTATGTTAGTTGGACCATCTACTTTACTTGTTGCTTTGCGTACAATAGCCGCATTGTGGCGTTATGAATATCAAAGCCAAAATGCGCAAGAAATTGCAGACAGAGCGGCTAAAATGTATGACAAATTAAGGCTTTTCGTTGATGATATGCAAGGGTTAGGAAACAGTATTCAAAAAGCGCAATCCGGCTATCTATTAGCAATGAAAAAACTCTCTGAAGGTCGTGGAAATCTTATCAGTCAAGCGGAAGGCTTTAAATCCTTAGGGGTTGAGATAAAAAAAACGATTGATAATGATCTCATTGAAAAATCAGCATCTGATTGATTTGATAAAATAAAGAGATAAAGACTTCTGAAAACGACCAGTACTAAATTTACTAAATTTTGATTAATTAGCGGGCAAATAATATGACTCAACAAACTAAGGAAACAACAGATTTTGGTTTCCAAACCGTTGACAAAGATGATAAACAAACCATGGTTGCAAGGGTTTTTCACTCTGTCGCGTCTAAGTATGATTTAATGAATGACTTGATGTCGTTCGGTGTTCACCGTATTTGGAAACGTTATACCATTGAAGCAAGTGGCGTAAGACGTAACCAACGTGTTCTTGACCTTGCAGGCGGCACGGGTGATTTAACAGCTAAATTCTCTCGTCTTGTGGGCGAAAATGGGGAAGTTGTTTTAGCTGATATCAATGACTCAATGTTGAAAATGGGACGTGAAAAGCTACGCGATCACGGTATTGTGGGTAATGTTAACTATGTACAAGCAAATGCTGAAGAGTTACCTTTCCCTGATAACCATTTTGATTGCATTACAATCTCCTTTGGCTTACGTAATGTGACCGATAAAGCAAAAGCTTTACGTTCGATGTTCCGTGTATTAAAGCCAGGTGGACGTCTGCTGGTACTGGAATTCTCTAAACCCGTTCTTGATCCTTTAAGCAAGATTTATGATGCTTATTCTTTCCATATTCTACCGAAAATTGGTCAAGTGATTGTGAATGACGCTGAAAGCTACCGTTATTTAACAGAGTCAATTCGCATGCATCCAGACCAAGAAACACTAAAAGGCATGATGGAAGACGCGGGATTTGATCAAGTTACCTATACCAATATGACCGGAGGTATAGTTGCATTACACAAAGGATTTAAATTCTGAGATGGAAAAAGCCACTTTTTCTCATGATATTGCTTCTCAAGTACTGTATCCGCTGTTAACAGCATCTATGGAGACAGCACTTAATCACGTTTTATATCAGGAAAATGTGCTTAAACCTGCCCGCAATCGCCTTGCGGGCAAAGTGTTGGCGCTTTCTATCAATGAGTTTCCTCGTTCCATCTACTTAGTCTTTAGCGAACAACAAGTTGATGTATTAAGTCAGTGGGATGATGAAACTGATTGTTTGATAAAAACAAAACTATTAACTCTGATTAAGCTTCGTGACCGTCAAAAAATGTCAGAACTAATCAACCGTGGCGATATCACTATTGATGGCGATATGCAGGTTGTGCAAAATTGGTCTGCATTATTAGATATGGCGCAGTGGGACCCCGCGCAATATTTAGCACCTTATATTGGTGACATTGCGGCGCAAAGCCTGACTGTTGTTGCAGGAAAGGGCGTTCAGTTATTTTCTTCACTCTTAAGTCACCAAAAAGATTATTTACGTGACGCATTAATTGAAGAGTGGAAAACCGCACCTAGTGCATTAGAAACAGTCCATTTTTATGATGAAATAGAAGAACTTGCACAGCAAACCGCCGAGCTGGAAAAACGGTTAGGCACATTGGAGAAAAAATAATGCTCCTGAGTGAGTTAAAGCGCCTCTATCATATTATTCAGGTATTTTTATCTTATGGGCTTGATGAGTTAATTCCTAAACACCGAATTACCTTACCTGTAAGATTAGGATGCCGAACACTATTTTGGATCAAAAATAAACATCCAGAAAAACCATTAGGTGAACGCTTACGACTCGCATTGCAAACATTAGGCCCTGTTTGGATTAAATTAGGTCAAATGTTATCAACTCGACGTGATCTTTTCCCTCCTCAGATCGCTGATCAGCTTGCCTTATTGCAAGACAAAGTTGCTCCTTTTGATGGTAAGAAAGCACGACAATATATTGAAAACTCATTTGGTTGCCCTATCGACCAATGGTTTGATGATTTTGATGAAACGCCACTCGCTTCCGCTTCTATTGCGCAGGTTCACACGGCAAAATTAAAAGAAAACGGCAAAGAAGTGGTACTAAAGGTTATTCGTCCCGATATCCAACCGGTGATAAAAGCAGATATCCGTTTGATGTATCGCTTGGCAAATTTATTACCGTTTTTACCTGATGGTCGTCGTTTACGACCAAAAGAAGTGATCCGCGAATACGAAAAGACATTACTTGATGAGCTAAATTTACTGCGTGAAGCTGCGAATGCTATTCAGCTACGTCGTAATTTTGAAAATAGCTCTATGTTGTATATTCCTGAAGTGTATTCAGATTATTGCCATGAAAACGTAATGGTAATGGAGCGTATTTATGGTATTCCCGTTTCTGATATTGAAGCGTTGAATGCACAAAAAACGAATATGAAGCTTCTTGCAGAGCGTGGCGTAAAAGTCTTTTTTACTCAGGTGTTTAGAGACAGTTTTTTCCATGCTGATATGCATCCTGGTAATGTGTTCATTAGCTATGATCACCCTGAGAACCCATATTATATTGGTATTGATTGCGGTATCGTTGGCTCATTAAATAAAGAAGATAAACGCTATTTAGCTGAAAACTTCTTAGCTTTCTTTAACCGCGATTATCGGAAAGTTGCAGAATTACATGTTGATTCAGGCTGGGTGCCAGCAGATACCAATGTGGAAGATTTTGAATTTGCGATCCGTACTGTGTGTGAACCGATTTTTGAAAAACCACTTTCTGAGATCTCATTTGGACATGTGTTACTTAATCTTTTCAATACAGCACGTCGTTTCAATATGGAAGTACAACCACAGTTAGTTTTACTTCAAAAAACATTGCTTTATGTTGAAGGGCTTGGGCGTCAATTATATCCACAATTGGATTTATGGAAAACGGCAAAACCTTTCTTAGAAGATTGGCTACATAGTCAAATTGGTATCACGGCATTAGTGAATGGCATAAAGAGCAAAGCGCCTTACTGGATTGAAAAAATGCCAGAGATACCAGAGCTGGTTTATGATAGTCTGAAGCAACATAAAAATATGAAGTTAACGCTAGACAAATTGACGGAACAAATAAGTTCGCAAAGAGTCAAACAGAGACAGTCTCTATTTTTATTGGGTATAGGTACAACACTGTTTTTATGCGGTAGCCTGTTTTTTGTTTCTGGTTTTAAAACATTATTCAGTGTTTTTATCAGTTTAGGTCTTCTTGCATGGATTTTGGGTTGGTTTAGATCTGGTAATGCACAATAAAAACGCATCAAAGTTTGTCTTTGAGCAAATTAAAAGATGAATTCGAGATTCCCGAAAATTGAATTCGTTGTATATAATGGGCACTGTTATTAAGTATAACCCCGAAAATAGTTGAGGAACATAAAATGGGCGGTATTAGCATTTGGCAATTACTCATCATCGCTGTCATCGTTGTCTTATTATTTGGTACAAATAAACTGCGCACATTAGGCTCAGATTTAGGCGCATCAGTAAAAGGCTTTAAAAAAGCGATTGGTGACGAAACTGCAGATAAAGACACCAGCAACGCTGAAAAAACAAATAATGACGCAGATTTTGATACTAAAAATTTAGCGCAGAAGACTTCAACAGAAGAGAAGTCTACAACTGAGAGCAAAAACAAAGAGCAGGTGTAAACCGTGTTTGACATTGGTTTTAGTCAGCTGCTATTGGTCATGGTGATTGGTCTTGTTTTTCTGGGGCCAGAACGTTTGCCCGTAGCAGTAAAAACAATTGCTGGCTGGGTAAGGGCGCTACGCTCTTTGGCTGCGAATGTGCAAAATGAACTGGCTCAAGAACTAAAACTTCAAGAACTCCAAGAGAGCTTGAAAAAAGTTGAAGAGAAAGCGAATTTACAAACGTTGTCGCCAGAGCTGAAAGCGTCTATGGATGAGTTAAAAGAGGCTGCACAGTCTTTAAAACAAACTTATCAAGCTCCTGCAACGCCAGACTCCACGAAAGAGCAGTCTGTAAAAACCGACTCTACGGAACCTTCACCTTCTGATTTAGCTGAACTTGCTGAAGCTGATGAAGTTAATGATGATGCTAATCGCCATAAACCTGTGGCAGAAAGTGTTACAAAGACAGAAGTTCCTGTTACTCAGCCAGTAACAATAGAGAAAAAAACAACTGATCAGGTCAATGGTGAGCATTAAAACATGGCAGTAAATGATACCCAACCGCTGATCAGCCATTTAATAGAACTTCGTAAGCGTTTGATGTATAGCTTAATCTCAGTTCTAGTGGTTTTTTTAGCGCTGGTTTATTTTTCTAATGATATCTATCAATTAGTCTCGGCTCCATTACTCGATAAGTTGCCAAAAGGGTCAAATATGAGTGCGACAGATGTTGCCTCTACTTTTTTGACTCCGATTAAATTGACAATAATGGTATCCATTTTTGCTTCTGTACCTATTATTCTTTATCAGGTATGGGCTTTTATCGCACCAGCATTGTATAAACACGAACGCCGCTTAATGCTGCCATTACTTGTTTCAAGTACGGTATTATTCTACCTCGGTATGGCGTTTGCTTATTTTGTTGTGTTCCCTCTCGCGTTTGGCTTCTTTGTTAATACAACCCCTGAAGGGGTTAACTTTATTCCAGATATCAGTAAATATCTAAGTTTCGTAATGACGTTATTTATGGCGTTTGGTGCAGCTTTTGAAGTACCGATTGCGATTATTTTACTGTGTTGGAGTGGTGTAACGACACCGGAAGCATTAAAGAAAAAACGTCCTTATATTCTTGTCGGTGCCTTTGTCGTTGGTATGATTTTGACACCACCAGATGTTTTCTCTCAAACCTTACTCGCAATACCTATGTACTTACTGTTTGAAATCGGTGTCATGGTATCGCGCTTTTATGTAGGCAAGGGAAGAAGAACAGATGAAGAAGGAGCTGAGGAAGCAGAGGCTGAAGCTGAAGCAGAACAGCAAAAATAATTTTAGAACCGATTTTCTAAAATCATATGATATTAGCCCAGCGATTGCTGGGTTAACTTTTTCTAGAGCGACTCTTTTTTAAACTCTTTATTTCCCACGGATTTTTTTACTTCACTATTTAATATATTTAAAAGCAAAATCGAACGGGCTTCACCATCAGGCTCTTGATATATGGCTTTGATCCCTTGAAAAATCCCTTCTGTTATTAATACGCTATCGCCACTGTGAGGTACATTTTCTTCACTATAAGTGAGAGAAGAAAGCTGAGGTATTTGCAGTGTATCAATCACATCTTGAGGAACAGTGACAGGATATTGCCCAAAGCGAACAAACGAGTTTACTCCACGCGTTGAGTTAATCGTCGTGGTGTGGATCACTTCAGGATCAAATTCTATAAAAAGATAATTAGGGAAAAGTGGTTCTGTTACGGTAGTGCGCTTTCCTCTTAATACTTTTTCTATGGTTACCATAGGTGTAAAACAGCCCACTTGCTGACGTTCTAAGTGTTCGATAGCACGAGGAATTTGCCCTCGTTTACAATACAGCAAATGCCAGTTTTTCATAATAGAGACAATAGGTTAGTTAAATTTAATTTAAGTGATAATAGCAAATTTATCATTAAGGTAACAGTTATCTATCGGGGGATGAAATAAAAAATAGAGTAACGTGGTTTTATACTGAAAAAAGCACAGAAAAGCTGTGTTTATAAGCAATAAAAGCGCTTGTTTTTGTTACTTTCACTTGGATCTCGGATAGAGGTAACAAGTTAATAAAAAAGTGATGGTAAAAATAAGAAAAAGCTCTCAAGATAATTATCTTAGAATTTTGTTCATAATTATAAAGAGGTTCTGTAATGGAAGTTTTTTTATTAAGTAACGGAAAAATTGCCGGGGATCCACGTTGGTTAAGTTATGCAAAAGATAATATCGATAGCATGATTAAAAAACGCGGTATTCGTTCCGCTGTATTAATTGCTTATGCCGTTATTCGTTCCGATCATGACCAACGCGCTCGTGATTTATCAGAAGTGTTAGGTATTGAAGTTACTTGCATTGAACATTTTGATTCAGAAGTAGACGCAATCAATAATGCAGAATGTATTTTAGTCAGTGGTGGTAATACTTGGCTATTAAACCAAATGCTGCATGAGAAAGGATTGGTTGTTCCAATTCAACGTGCTGTACGTGAGCGCAATATTCCGTATATTGGTTGGAGTGCAGGTTGTAATGTCGCAACACCAACAATTCGTACCACTAATGATATGCCAGTACGCTCCTCTGTTATTATGCCTTCATTAGGCTTATTCCCTGTCCAAATTAACCCACATTACATTGATGCTTCTATCAGTGGTCATATGGGTGAAACGCGCGATGAGCGTATTGCAGAGTTTTGTGCAATTAACCCTGAAGAGATTGTTGTAGCTATCCGTGAAGGGAGTTACTTATATATTCAAGGTGAAGAATTACGTTATTACAGCGCTAAAAATGAAGGTTTTAAAATCTTCCAACATGGAAAAACATTCCCTGAACAGTTTGATACTAAATTGCTTTCAGAGTGGGTTCCATTCCGCTGTTTATAAGTATAGTGAACGCGACTAAATAAAAAGCATTGCATTTTAGTGAGTTATGCGTTTAGCTTATAGCGTCTCAAAGAGGGCATTGGCCCTCTTTTCTTTCACTCACTGGCTCGTAAGATTATGATGAAATACCGCGATTTAAGAGATTTCCTTTCATTATTAGAAGAAAAAGGTGAATTAAAACGTATCACCTATGAAATAGATCCCTACCTTGAAATGACCGAAATAGCGGACAGAACTTTACGTGCCGGTGGGCCAGCGCTGCTGTTTGAAAATCCTAAAGGGTATGATATGCCCGTGCTTTGTAACTTATTTGGTACACCAGAGCGTGTGGCAATGGGAATGGGGCAAGATGATGTTAAAGCCTTACACGAAGTTGGAAAGTTATTGGCTTTTCTAAAAGAACCTGATCCTCCGAAAGGTTTTCGTGATCTCTTCGATAAATTACCTAAGTTTAAGCAAGTTTTAAATATGCCAACAAAACGCTTGAGTAAAGCCCCTTGTCAGGAGGTGGTTTTAACAGGTGATGATGTTGATTTAACCCAGATCCCTGTTATGCATTGTTGGCCTGAAGATGCGGCACCTTTGATTACTTGGGGATTAACGGTGACTCGTGGCCCATTGAAAGAGCGCCAAAATCTGGGTATTTATCGCCAGCAAGTGCTGGGTAAAAATAAAGTGATTATGCGCTGGTTATCGCATCGTGGTGGTGCGTTAGATTTTCAAGAATGGTGCCAAAAACATCCCGGTGAACGATTCCCAGTTTCAGTGGCATTAGGGGCAGATCCTGCTACTATTTTAGGTGCTGTAACACCTGTACCAGATACATTATCTGAATATGCATTCGCTGGTTTATTACGGGGTAATAAATCAGAAGTTGTAAAATGTCTTTCAAATGATCTTGAAGTACCTGCAAGTGCTGAAATTATCCTTGAAGGTTATATAGAACCGGGCGAATTAGCCCCAGAAGGACCATATGGTGATCACACTGGATATTATAATGAGATTGACTCTTTCCCTGTGTTTACCATTACGCATTTAACGCGTCGTAAAGATGCAATTTATCATTCAACATATACAGGGCGTCCACCTGATGAACCCGCGGTATTAGGTGTTGCGTTGAATGAAGTGCTTGTTCCGATATTACAAAAACAGTTTCCTGAAATTGTAGATTTTTATTTACCTCCTGAAGGATGTTCTTACCGTTTAGCCGTTGTAACAATGAAGAAACAGTATGCGGGTCATGCTAAACGCGTAATGATGGGAGTTTGGTCTTACTTACGGCAATTTATGTACACCAAATTTGTGATTGTTTGCGATGATGATGTCAATGCAAGAGATTGGAAAGATGTGATTTGGGCAATCACGACTAGAATGGATCCTGCAAGGGATACTATTCTGATGGAGAATACGCCTATTGATTATCTCGACTTCGCTTCACCTGTTTCAGGATTAGGATCAAAAATGGGTCTTGATGCGACTAACAAATGGCCGGGTGAGACAGATAGAGAATGGGGTAGACCTATTGTGATGTCTGATGAAGTTAAGCAACGAGTCGATACTATTTGGGAACAGCTCGATATTCTTAAATAATAACAGAGGAACAACATGGCAATATTGAATTGTAAAGTCTCACTTGTTGAGCCGATGACAGATACGGTTTATCGGGTAAGGCTATTACCTGATGGCGAATTTGATTTTCAGGCTGGGCAATATCTTTTAGCTGTTATGGATGAACGTGATAAACGTCCTTTTTCTATTGCATCTATACCTGAGAATAAAGACTTTATTGAACTTCATATTGGTGCGTCTGAACTCAATCTTTATGCGATGGCAGTGCTTGATGTGATATTAGAAAAGCAGCAGCTTACCATTGATATTCCTCATGGAAATGCGTGGTTTAAAAAAGAGAGTCAACGTCCTCTACTATTAATTGCTGGCGGTACAGGATTTTCTTATACCCACTCAATTTTATTGGCGGCATTAGCTGAAAACCCACAGCGATCTATTACGATCTATTGGGGGGGAAGAGAAAGCATTCACCTCTATGATCTTAATGAATTACAAGAATTATCAGAATTGCATCCGTCTTTAACGGTTATTCCTGTGGTCGAGCAACCAGAGGAGACTTGGCGAGGCCGAAAAGGAACGGTATTAACGGCAATAAGCGAAGATTTTGGTGATTTATCAGAATATGATATTTACATCGCAGGACGTTTTGAGATGGCTAAAATCGCCAGAGATCGTTTTTGCAGTGAGCGCAATGCAGATAAAACCCGCCTATTTAGCGATGCTTTTGAATTTATCTGATAAAACGAGAGTACTCCGTTATTTGTTATTATTTTTGTTTTTAAAACCATAAAAAAAACCCGCCCCTGACGGCGGGAAAATGGTTTCTAACCATGCAATCGAAAAGAATACGTTCCTAACGATCAGAACGTGGATATACAGAATACCGTATTAAACACGTTCTATAATCGTTGCAATACCTTGCCCTAATCCAATACACATTGTGGCTAAGCCAAATTGTGCATCTTTACGTTCCATAATATTTAATAATGAAGTGGTTATTCGAGAGCCTGAACATCCTAAAGGATGCCCTAAGGCAATCGCTCCGCCATTTAAATTAATCTTGTCATCGATACTATCGAGCAAATTCATTTTCTTCATGCAAGCTAATGACTGCGCGGCAAAAGCTTCATTTAGCTCAAAAATATCAATATCACCTAATGTTAATCCCGCTTTTTTCAATGCGATTTCTGTTGCAGGAACAGGGCCATAACCCATAATTGCGGGGTCACATCCAGTCACAGCCATTGAACGAATAATGGCGCGAGGCGTTAAATTATGCTCTTTGGCATAACGTTCACTGGTGATAAACATAGCGGATGCACCATCAGAAACTGCGGATGAATTGCCTGCTGTTACAGAGCCTGTCGCTGGATCAAACACAGGTTTAAGCTGCGCTAATTCTTCAAGGCTAGGGTTATAACGAATCACTTCATCATTTTTTACATTGATAAAATTGCCTATAGCATCATGACCATTGATAGGTATTATCTCATTATCAAAATAGCCTTGCTGTGTCGCAATCGCTGCTAAATGATGTGAGCGATAAGCAAATTTATCTTGATCCTCGCGTGAAATTTGGAATGATTTTGCGAGCATTTCTGCTGTTAATCCCATTGAAAATGAGGCTTTAGCAACAGAAAGATTAAGTGATGGATTAAAGTCTGCATTATAAGTCATTGGTACGTGACCCATATGTTCAACGCCGCCGATTAATGCGACTTGACTATCACCCAGCATAATTTGGCGGGCGCCATCATGTAATGCTTGCATTGATGAACCACATAACCGATTAATGGTAACTGCTGGAACCTTGTGTGGAAGTTCAGCCAATAACGCCGCATTACGAGCGATATTAAAACCTTGCTCTAAAGTTTGTTGTACACAGCCCCAAATCACATCACCAATATCATTGGGATTAATATTCGGATTACGTGTTAGTAGTGCTTGCATCAATTGTGCAGAGAGGTTTTCCGCTCTGACATGGCGAAATGCACCACCTTTTGAGCGTCCCATTGGAGTACGAATACCATCAATTATGACAACCTTTTCCATTTCATATCTCCTTAAGCGAGTTCTCTGATGTTAACATCTACTTTTGCGGGCTTTGGATAATAGGTTTCGTTGCGTTGCGCTTTCTGTTTTAAGCTTTCAGGAATTTGATATAGAGGTCCTAATGATGCGTATTGCTGTGCATCGGCAACAAATTGCGCTAATCCGATGGTATCAAGGTAACGGAATACACCACCTCGGAAAGGAGGGAAGCCTAAACCATAAACTAATGCAATATCCGCTTCTGCTGGTGAGGCAATAATACCTTCATCTAAACAACGGATAACTTCATTAATCATTGGGATCATCATCCGAGCGATAATTGCATTTTGGCTAAACTCTTGTGTTTTGCCCGCATTTTGCTGAATAAGCGTTTGAATTTGACCATCAACAGATTTCTGTTTTTTACCCCGTTTATCAACTGCGTAATTATAGAAACCATGATTATTTTTCTGACCATATCGCTGTTGCTCATATAAAAGAGCAATAGCATCTCGCTCAATCGTTCCCATTCTGTCAGGGAAACCCTGAGCCATTACGGCTTGAGCGTGATTTGCCGTATCAATACCCACAACATCAAGCAGGTATGCAGGTCCCATAGGCCAGCCAAATATCTTTTCCATCACTTTATCAACAGCAATAAAATCCGCGCCATCTCTTAGTAATAGAGAAAATCCTGCAAAATAAGGAAAGAGAACTCGGTTTACAAAGAAGCCAGGACAATCATTAACAATAATCGGTGTTTTTCCCATTTTACTGGCGTAACTGACAATACGGTTAATCGTCTCTTCACTGGTTTTTTCACCTTTAATGATTTCAACCAGCGGCATTCGATGAACAGGATTAAAGAAGTGCATCCCACAGAAATTTTCAGGACGCTTCAATGATTTTGCGAGCAGGGAAATAGGGATCGTAGAGGTATTTGACGCAAGTACCGCGTTATCAGCCAATAGCGCTTCTGTTTCTGCAAGTACAGTTGCTTTTACTTTTGGATTTTCAACAACAGCTTCGACAATAACATCGGCATCACTGACAGAAGCATAATTTAGTGTTGGTTGAATAGAGGCGAGCGTTTTTGCCATATCAACAGCACTCATTCGACCTTTTTCTTGGCGTTTTTGTAGCAGGCTTAACGCTTCATTCATACCTAGCTCAAGGGATTTTTGATTAATATCCTTCATTACGACAGGAATACCTTTTAAGGCGGATTGGTAGGAAATTCCACCCCCCATGATCCCAGCACCTAGTACTGCAGCCTGTTTAGGCAATTCGGCATGACGTTTTTTTGTGATATTTTTAACGTACTGATCATTAAGGAAAATACCGACTAAGGCTTTTGCAACATCAGTGCGTGTGAGCTTAACAAAGCTTTCAGTTTCAAGAGCCAGTGCTTCATCTCTATTTAGAAAGGCTGATTTTTCAATTGTTTTTACTGCGGTGATTGGTGCTGGATAGTGAGGTCCTGCTACTTTCATCACCATACCTTTAGCCACACTGAAAGACATTTTATGTTCAAGCTCTGTCAGTCTTAATGGTGCTGTTTTTGGGTGACGTGCAGCTTTCCAATCAATTTTGCCTTCAATTGCTTGCTCGATTAGCGAAATAGCACTTTCTTTTAAATTTTCTAGAGGGACAATTGCTTGGATTAATCCATTTTTAAGTGCAGTTTGGGCATCAACATCTTTGCCAGCAGTAATAATTTCTAATGCGTTATCGACACCAATCAAACGAGGAAGACGTACTGAGCCGCCAAAGCCCGGCATGATCCCAAGTTTTGTTTCTGGTAAACCGATACGCAGATCAGGAGAAGCGATACGAAAATCAGTAGCAAGTACACACTCGCAGCCACCGCCAAGTGCGTAACCATTGATAGCGGAAACGGTAGGAACAGGTAGGTCTTCAAGTCGATTAAAAATCTGATTAGAAAAATGTAGCCACTGAGTCAATTCTTCTTCAGGAGCATCAAAAAGGGATAAAAACTCGGTAATATCAGCACCGACAATAAAAGCCGGTTTTTCGGAACGCAAGATAACACCTTTTAGTCCCGGAGTTGCTTCTAATACTGCTAAAGCTTCACTTAGCATTGCAACCGTTTTGGTATCTAATTTATTAATAGAACCTTTGGCGTTAAAAATGAGTTCAACAATACCTTGTTTCACCCAATCGGCTTGAATATTTTCGCTTTGATAGAGCATTTGTATTCTCCCTAAATGTATAGACTGGTATGACCAGATAATAAGAGTGTGAATACTATGTTAAATAAATGCAAATATTTGATTAAAAAACTGCAAGGGTGATCACAGTGAAATTATTCAACTTATTGAATTCTATGCTGTTGCTCAGTTTGATAAAAAGAGGGGAGATAAATCGGTAATAATCTATTTTTGTTATGGCGTTAGCCACTCAAAGAGTTGGCGTGTTAAGCTGAATCATTAACAATGAATAAGATAAGGTAATTAATAATGGAAAAATTGCTCTCTCTGTACCAAGAACATATCAAAACTCTACAAAATCGTACTCGTGATGCTTTATCCAGACACCATCTTGATTCTGTATTAATTCATTCTGGTGAACCTATCCGTGTTTTCCTTGATGACAGTGATTACCCTTTTAAAGTGAATGCTCATTTTAAAGCATGGGTGCCTGTTACAGATGTACCACATTGTTGGTTATTAGCGGATGGCGTTAATAAACCTAAATTATGGTTCTATTCTCCAGTTGACTATTGGCATAGTGTTGAAGCTTTACCAAGTAGCTATTGGACTCATGAAATTGAGCTAATTCATCTTAAAAATGTTGATGATATTCAAAAAGAGCTAGCACCTTATATTAATAAAAATACTGCTTATATTGGTCCAAATACACAGCGAGCAGAATCATTAGGTGTGAGTATTGATAATATCAACAATCAATCTCTTCTTAATTATTATCATTATTACCGTGCCTATAAAACAGGTTATGAATTAGCTTGTATGCGTGAAGCACAAAAAATGGCCGTCAACGGGCATATTGCCGCTCATGAAGCTTTCCAAGCTGGATTAAGTGAGTTTGATATTAATATGGCGTATTTAATGGCTACGGGTCATCGTGATACCGATGTTCCTTATGGCAATATCGTCGCCTTAAATGAACACGCTGCTGTTTTGCACTACACAAAATTAGATCATGAATCACCAGATGAGTATCGCAGTTTCCTTATTGATGCAGGTGCAGAGTATAATGGCTACGCGGCAGATATCACTCGTACTTATAGCGCAAAAGAAAATCATGAATTTACTTCGTTAGTTAAAGATATGAATGATGCGCAACAAGCACTGATTGCAACGATGAAGGCTGGAGTACGTTACACTGAATATCATGTTCAAATGCATCAACGTATTGCTGGATTACTCAATAAATACGGTATTGTTAAAGGTGTGAGTGAAGAAGAGATGGTAAGTGCTGGATTAACTACACCATTTTTACCTCATGGCTTAGGGCATGCTTTAGGTCTGCAAGTTCATGATGCTGCTGGATTTATGCAAGATGATAAAGGTACCCATTTAGCGGCTCCTTCAATGTATCCATTCTTACGTTGCACACGTATTGTTGAACCGGGCATGGTATTAACAATTGAACCTGGATTTTACTTTATCGACTCTCTGCTAGCGCCATGGAAAGAAGGAAAATACAGTACTCATTTCGATTGGAAGCTTATTGAGCATTTCAAACCATTTGGTGGTATTCGTATTGAAGATAATATTATTATCCACGATAACAAAATTGAAAATATGACCAGAGACTTACATTTAGCCTGATGAAAGCGTATTTGATCCCCGCTGAAACCGTAGAATTCAGTGAAGAAATAAAGAAGAGTCGTTTTATTACATTTATTGCTCACACTGAAGGTATTGATGCAGCAAAAGCGTATATCCAGTCTATCAAAGAACAATTCCCTGATGCCCGGCACCATTGTTGGGCTTTTGTTGCAGGAAGACCTGATGACTCACAACAGTTAGGTTTTTCTGATGATGGGGAGCCAACAGGTACTGCGGGAAAACCTATTCTTGCTCCTCTTTTAGGGAGTGGAATGGGAGAAGTCACCGCAGTGGTTGTACGGTATTTCGGTGGGATCAAATTAGGAACCGGTGGGTTAGTTAGAGCTTATGGCAGTGGTGTTCAACAAGCATTAAAGCTTTTGCCAACGAAAACGAAAGTACCACAGTTGCGTTTTAGTGTAGCGTGTGAATATTCACTGGTTTCATTACTTGAACAAGTTGTTGAACAATATCAGGGGCAAGTACTTTCAAGTGAATATACTGATAAAGTCACTTTTGTACTTTCATTACCTGCCGTGCATAGTGATGAAGTTGAAGTTAAACTACGCGATATAAGTCGTGGCAGTATGCAATTAATCCCGTTAGATAAAAATGAATAATCTTTGCTACCAAGGAAATCGCTAAATGCATTTTCGTTCAATAACCCGTATTGTCGGACTGCTTGTTATCTTATTTTCTGTCACGATGATCATTCCCGGTATTGTCGCATTAATATATCGAGATGGCGCAGGGCGTGCATTTAGCCAAACATTTATTGTCGCCTTGATCATTGGGTTAATGCTGTGGATCCCCAATCGACATAAAAAAAGTGAGCTTAAGCCTAAAGAAGGCTTTCTTATTGTTGTCTTATTTTGGACGGTGCTAGGCAGTGTAGGGGCATTACCGTTTATCTTTTCTGAACAACCCAATCTTTCCATTACTGATGCCTTTTTTGAATCTTTCTCTGGACTGACTACAACCGGAGCCACGACGCTTGTAGGGTTAGATTCATTACCTAAAGCTATTTTGTTTTATCGCCAAATGCTCCAATGGTTAGGCGGAATGGGGATCATCGTATTAGCTGTCGCTATTCTTCCACTTTTAGGTGTTGGGGGAATGCAGTTATATCGTGCAGAAATGCCGGGTCCATTGAAAGATAATAAAATGCGACCTCGAATTGCAGAAACAGCGAAAGCACTTTGGCTTATTTACGTCTTATTAACGATCATTTGTGCCTTAGCATTATGGATTGCTGGTATGGATGTGTTCGATGCTATTTCTCATAGCTTTTCAACTATTGCGATTGGTGGGTTTTCTACCCACGATGCCAGTATTGGTTATTTTAATAGCCCAACCATTAACATCATTATTGGTGTATTCCTTCTGATCTCTGGTTGTAACTTTGGTTTGCACTTTGCCGTACTCACGGGAAGAAGCTTAAATATTTATTGGCGTGATCCTGAATTTCGTATGTTTATCTCAATTCAATTGGGATTAGTCATTATTTGTAGCGGCATTCTATGGCTTTATTCTGTATATGACTCAGGATGGATAACCATAAATCAGGCTTTTTTCCAAGTTGTCTCTATGGCGACAACCGCGGGCTTTGCCACGGATAGTTTTGCACAATGGCCTGCATTTTTGCCTCTTCTATTATTATGCTCTGCGTTTATTGGTGGTTGTGCAGGATCAACGGGTGGGGGATTGAAAGTCATTCGTATCTTGCTTTTATTCCTACAAGGGAATCGTGAATTAAAACGTCTTGTTCACCCTAATGCCGTTTATACCATCAAACTTGGTCACCGAGCATTACCTGAACGCATTATTGAAGCAGTGTGGGGATTTTTCTCCGCTTATGCGTTGGTATTTATTATTAGCTTAATGTTGTTGATAGCGACAGGCGTTGATGAATTTTCTGCATTTTCTGCTATTGCCACTACATTAAATAATCTTGGTCCTGGGTTAGGTATTGTCGCCGATAACTTCACGACAATGAATCCAGCTGCAAAATGGATATTAGTCGTGACAATGTTATTTGGGCGACTAGAAGTTTTCACACTATTGGTTTTATTTACCCCAACGTTTTGGCGTGATTAACCTAATACAAGGAGCAATGTATGAGCGCGCTATTGTTGTATTGTAGTACTGATGGGCAAACTAAAAAGATAATGACACAAATCGCGAATGAATTAAGACAACACGGTCATGAATGTGATGTGAGAGATTTAACCTCTGTTCAGCAGAGTTTAAATTTGTCTGCTTATAATAAAGTCTTAGTGGGCGCTTCGATTCGTTATGGTTACTTTAATAAAGCTCTCGATAAATTTATCACTCGTCATCTTGCACAATTGAATAGTATGCCGTCCGCATTCTTTGGCGTTAATCTTACGGCAAGAAAAGCAGAAAAGAATACACCTGAGACGAATGCTTATATGCGTAAGTTTTTAGATAAGACTCCATGGAAGCCAACGTTAACGGGTGTTTTTGCCGGCGCACTTTTTTACCCTCGTTATAAATGGATTGATAGAGTCATGATCCAGTTAATTATGAAGATGACTAAAGGTGAAACGGACCCAACAAAAGAAATTGAATATACGGATTGGAATAAAGTAAGCGAATTTGCGACGCATTTTGCCAAAATTGAGTGATATTTAATCTTTGCTGTGGGGTTTTTATACGTCTTGTTGGAGTTTTGAACGAACAGAAAATTATTTTAAAAAAACACTTGCGCTAATCCGAGATCTCCCTATAATGCGCATCCACTGACCGGCGATGAGCAAACAACAAGCCACGCAGGACGGTGAAGAGAAAAGAAAAAAGTTTGAAAAAACTCTTGACTCTTCAGAGGAATAACGTAATATACGCCTCCTCGCAACAACGCAGAAGACCGGAAACGGCAGCGAATGTTGCACTGCTCTTTAACAAATTATCAGACAATCTGTGTGGGCACTCGCAGAGACGATATCTTCTAAAATATTAGATGTATCAAGTCTTGAAGAGTGAACAACAAAAGTAAATTCATTTATGAATAGCTAAGTTTTCGATTTCTTTGAGCATCAAACACTTTTAATTGAAGAGTTTGATCATGGCTCAGATTGAACGCTGGCGGCAGGCCTAACACATGCAAGTCGAGCGGTAACAGAGGAAAGCTTGCTTTCTTGCTGACGAGCGGCGGACGGGTGAGTAATGTATGGGGATCTGCCCGATAGAGGGGGATAACTACTGGAAACGGTAGCTAATACCGCATGACGTCTACGGACCAAAGCAGGGGCTCTTCGGACCTTGCGCTATCGGATGAACCCATATGGGATTAGCTAGTAGGTGAGGTAATGGCTCACCTAGGCGACGATCTCTAGCTGGTCTGAGAGGATGATCAGCCACACTGGGACTGAGACACGGCCCAGACTCCTACGGGAGGCAGCAGTGGGGAATATTGCACAATGGGCGCAAGCCTGATGCAGCCATGCCGCGTGTATGAAGAAGGCCTTAGGGTTGTAAAGTACTTTCAGCGGGGAGGAAGGTGATAAAGTTAATACCTTTATCAATTGACGTTACCCGCAGAAGAAGCACCGGCTAACTCCGTGCCAGCAGCCGCGGTAATACGGAGGGTGCAAGCGTTAATCGGAATTACTGGGCGTAAAGCGCACGCAGGCGGTCAATTAAGTCAGATGTGAAAGCCCCGAGCTTAACTTGGGAATTGCATCTGAAACTGGTTGGCTAGAGTCTTGTAGAGGGGGGTAGAATTCCACGTGTAGCGGTGAAATGCGTAGAGATGTGGAGGAATACCGGTGGCGAAGGCGGCCCCCTGGACAAAGACTGACGCTCAGGTGCGAAAGCGTGGGGAGCAAACAGGATTAGATACCCTGGTAGTCCACGCTGTAAACGATGTCGATTTAGAGGTTGTGGTCTTGAACCGTGGCTTCTGGAGCTAACGCGTTAAATCGACCGCCTGGGGAGTACGGCCGCAAGGTTAAAACTCAAATGAATTGACGGGGGCCCGCACAAGCGGTGGAGCATGTGGTTTAATTCGATGCAACGCGAAGAACCTTACCTACTCTTGACATCCAGAGAATCCTTTAGAGATAGAGGAGTGCCTTCGGGAACTCTGAGACAGGTGCTGCATGGCTGTCGTCAGCTCGTGTTGTGAAATGTTGGGTTAAGTCCCGCAACGAGCGCAACCCTTATCCTTTGTTGCCAGCACGTAATGGTGGGAACTCAAAGGAGACTGCCGGTGATAAACCGGAGGAAGGTGGGGATGACGTCAAGTCATCATGGCCCTTACGAGTAGGGCTACACACGTGCTACAATGGCAGATACAAAGAGAAGCGACCTCGCGAGAGCAAGCGGAACTCATAAAGTCTGTCGTAGTCCGGATTGGAGTCTGCAACTCGACTCCATGAAGTCGGAATCGCTAGTAATCGTAGATCAGAATGCTACGGTGAATACGTTCCCGGGCCTTGTACACACCGCCCGTCACACCATGGGAGTGGGTTGCAAAAGAAGTAGGTAGCTTAACCTTCGGGAGGGCGCTTACCACTTTGTGATTCATGACTGGGGTGAAGTCGTAACAAGGTAACCGTAGGGGAACCTGCGGTTGGATCACCTCCTTACCTAAGAGATACGTGTTATGTGCAGTGCTCACACAGATTGTCTGATGAAGAACGAGCAAAAGCGCGTCTGCGAAGCTGACTGAAGTCCCCTTCGTCTAGAGGCCTAGGACACCGCCCTTTCACGGCGGTAACAGGGGTTCGAATCCCCTAGGGGACGCCAATTGCGCGGTATGAGTGAAAGGCGTACCACACTATAGTCTGATAAGAATCAGAGAATAGTTAAGATAATTCGCATGAGTTATTTTACCTATTATGCTCTTTAACAATCTGGAACAAGCTGAAAAATTGAAAACAAATCAATATATCACCGAGGTATATTGATGAGTCTCTCAAAATCTCAAGCTTTGAATGTGTTTTTGACATCAAAGTGGGATGAGCGAGCAATTTACAGTTCGAGGCGGCCAGCGCACAGCAAGCGCAGCATACTAAAGTATGTGAGCATTGCGAGCACTGCCCAACGATGAAATGTAATCTGCGCAGCCATCACCACCAAGAGAGTCATCGAAAAAGACACCTTCGGGTTGTGAGGTTAAGCGAATAAGCGTACACGGTGGATGCCTAGGCAATCAGAGGCGATGAAGGACGTGCTAATCTGCGATAAGCGTCGGTAAGGTGATATGAACCGTTATACCCGACGATTTCCGAATGGGGAAACCCAATATCCAATGGATATTATCATTAACTGAATACATAGGTTAATGAAGCGAACCGGGAGAACTGAAACATCTCAGTACCCCGAGGAAAAGAAATCAACCGAGATTCCCCTAGTAGCGGCGAGCGAACGGGGAACAGCCCAGAGTCTTAATCAACAGCAGCATCAGGAGAACGGTCTGGAAAGTCCGGCAGTAAAGGGTGATAGCCCCGTATCTGAAGATGCTGTTATTGTGAACTCGACGAGTAGGGCGGGACACGTGTTATCCTGTCTGAATATGGGGGGACCATCCTCCAAGGCTAAATACTCCTGATTGACCGATAGTGAACCAGTACCGTGAGGGAAAGGCGAAAAGAACCCCGGCGAGGGGAGTGAAAAAGAACCTGAAACCGTGTACGTACAAGCAGTAGGAGCCTCTTCGTGAGGTGACTGCGTACCTTTTGTATAATGGGTCAGCGACTTATATTCTGTAGCAAGGTTAACCGTATAGGGGAGCCGTAGGGAAACCGAGTCTTAACTGGGCGAATGAGTTGCAGGGTATAGACCCGAAACCCGGTGATCTATCCATGGGCAGGTTGAAGGTTGGGTAACACTAACTGGAGGACCGAACCGACTAATGTTGAAAAATTAGCGGATGACTTGTGGATGGGGGTGAAAGGCCAATCAAACCGGGAGATAGCTGGTTCTCCCCGAAAGCTATTTAGGTAGCGCCTCGTGAACTCATCTTCGGGGGTAGAGCACTGTTTCGACTAGGGGGTCATCCCGACTTACCAACTCGATGCAAACTGCGAATACCGAAGAATGTTATCACGGGAGACACACGGCGGGTGCTAACGTCCGTCGTGAAGAGGGAAACAACCCAGACCGCCAGCTAAGGTCCCAAAGTCATGGTTAAGTGGGAAACGAAGTGGGAAGGCTCAGACAGCCAGGATGTTGGCTTAGAAGCAGCCATCATTTAAAGAAAGCGTAATAGCTCACTGGTCGAGTCGGCCCGCGCGGAAGATGTAACGGGGCTAAACCATGCACCGAAGCTGCGGCAGCGACACTATGTGTTGTTGGGTAGGGGAGCGTTCTGTAAGCCTGCGAAGGTGTACTGTGAGGTATGCTGGAGGTATCAGAAGTGCGAATGCTGACATAAGTAACGATAATGCGGGTGAAAAACCCGCACGCCGGAAGACCAAGGGTTCCTGTCCAACGTTAATCGGGGCAGGGTGAGTCGACCCCTAAGGCGAGGCTGAAAAGCGTAGTCGATGGGAAACGGGTTAATATTCCCGTACTGGTGGTAACTGCGATGGGGGAACGGAGAAGGCTAGGTTGTCCGGGCGACGGTCGTCCCGGTTCAAGCATGTAGGCAGAGTGATTAGGCAAATCCGGTCACTTAATGCTGAGGTGTGATGACGAGCCACTAAGGTGGTGAAGCAATTGATGCCCTGCTTCCAGGAAAAGCCTCTAAGCTTCAGGTTACCAACAATCGTACCCCAAACCGACACAGGTGGTCAGGTAGAGAATACTCAGGCGCTTGAGAGAACTCGGGTGAAGGAACTAGGCAAAATGGTGCCGTAACTTCGGGAGAAGGCACGCTGGCGGTAAGTGAAGTCCCTCGCGGACAGAGCCGAAGCCAGTCGAAGATACCAGCTGGCTGCAACTGTTTATTAAAAACACAGCACTGTGCAAACACGAAAGTGGACGTATACGGTGTGACGCCTGCCCGGTGCTGGAAGGTTAATTGATGGGGTTATCCTTAGGGAGAAGCTCTTGATCGAAGCCCCAGTAAACGGCGGCCGTAACTATAACGGTCCTAAGGTAGCGAAATTCCTTGTCGGGTAAGTTCCGACCTGCACGAATGGCGTAATGATGGCCAGGCTGTCTCCACCCGAGACTCAGTGAAATTGAACTCGCTGTGAAGATGCAGTGTACCCGCGGCAAGACGGAAAGACCCCGTGAACCTTTACTATAGCTTGACACTGAACATTGAGCCTTGATGTGTAGGATAGGTGGGAGACTTTGAAGTGTGGACGCCAGTCTGCATGGAGTCAACCTTGAAATACCACCCTTTAACGTTTGATGTTCTAACCTAGGTCCATAATCTGGATCGGGGACCGTGTCTGGTGGGTAGTTTGACTGGGGCGGTCTCCTCCTAAAGAGTAACGGAGGAGCACGAAGGTTGGCTAAGCATGGTCGGACATCATGCGGTTAGTGCAAAGGCATAAGCCAGCTTGACTGTGAGAGTGACGGCTCGAGCAGGTACGAAAGTAGGTCTTAGTGATCCGGTGGTTCTGAATGGAAGGGCCATCGCTCAACGGATAAAAGGTACTCCGGGGATAACAGGCTGATACCGCCCAAGAGTTCATATCGACGGCGGTGTTTGGCACCTCGATGTCGGCTCATCACATCCTGGGGCTGAAGTAGGTCCCAAGGGTATGGCTGTTCGCCATTTAAAGTGGTACGCGAGCTGGGTTTAGAACGTCGTGAGACAGTTCGGTCCCTATCTGCCGTGGGCGTTGGAAGATTGAGAGGGGTTGCTCCTAGTACGAGAGGACCGGAGTGAACGCACCACTGGTGTTCGGGTTGTCATGCCAATGGCATTGCCCGGTAGCTAAGTGCGGAAGAGATAACCGCTGAAAGCATCTAAGCGGGAAACTTGCCTCGAGATGAGTCTTCCCTGTCACCTAGAGTGACCTAAAGGAACGTTTAAGACTAAGACGTTGATAGGCTGGGTGTGTAAGCGTAGCGATACGTTGAGCTAACCAGTACTAATGAACCGTGAGGCTTAACCTGACAACACCGAAGGTGTTTTGTCTGAGAGACGAAGAGTAGATGAAGTAGGCTTGTTTAAGATTGCATATTGCTGGTTACTGAGGAAGAAACGACAGTAACGGGTAATAAAACCGAATTTGCTTGGCGGCCATAGCGCAGCGGACCCACCTGAATCCATGCCGAACTCAGAAGTGAAACGTTGTAGCGCCGATGGTAGTGTGGGGTCTCCCCATGTGAGAGTAGGGAACTGCCAGGCATTAAATAAGACAAGAAAGCCAACCCAATGGGTTGGCTTTTTTGCGTTTGGAGTTTTTAAAAGATCAAAAATGAGTGAATTTTAAATATTATCCTAAATTCTGAATATAAAAATGCCCTAATTTAAGGCATTTTTTATGATCTTTTAACAGAAGTTATGACGAGAAAATGCTGCTAACACAGTCCTTTCTGAAATTTCTAAATAGTCTTCCATTGCGCCCGCGGCTTCTTGCGCTTTTCCATCCATCAATAGCATTAAAATCTGTTCATTTTTTTCAATATAAGGTGCGTGTAGTAATTGCGGATCATTGAGTAAGCCAAATGCTAAACGTAATTCAGCTAGAATAAGTTGGTATTGTTTAAACAATCTAGGGCTATCTGAAAGCTCCACAATCGCGGTATGAAAGTGCATATTACAGGTTCCTACACCGCTCCAATCTTGTTGTTCTTGAAAAATTTTTGCTTGATTAACACTATCTTGCATTCTAACAATAGCGGGATGCATAGGATAAGAATGTCGTAGAGCATCACATTCAATTAATCGTCTTACACGATAAATATCCATGATACTTGCCATATCTGGTACAGAAACAAAAACACCGCGATTAGGTTTATAAGTCAAAAGCCCTTCTTGGGTAAGAACGCGGAAAACCTCTCTTAAAGTATTGCGCGATATCTCTAGCGTTTCACTTAATGCAGTTTCTGACAATCTTTCACCAGGAGGTAATTCTCCAATAGTGATTTTTTGCCGAATAATATTTGCGACTTTTTGAGAAAGAATTTGTGGAGATGTTTTTTTCTGCATTATCTTCTGCTATTAGCTTAATAGAAGCGTCTATTCTATCAGTGTGTTTTGTAATATATAACCTCTATTATGTCACTCTGTCGTACTTCTCACTGTATCGAGTATAGCTGTCTATTTATTTCCATCAAAAAAAATTAATTTTTCCTTACGATATTTTAGTAATTAAACTTATTTTTCATTCCATCTAGCGCACTATTTTTGTGCGACTGAGCTTTTTATGCCTCATTTAAGTGCATATTCATGGCTCATGAATACGTCATAATTGTCAACAAAATGTTAAAAATGCGATCTTCTTTGCACTTTTATCATCCCGTATTTAAATCTATTTGCTTATTTATTCATCTATTATTATTAATTGTTCAACAATCTAATATCAGGTGATTAACAATTACGTATTCATGCTCAACAATGGCACGCTAATTGCCTTAGTAATAATAATTAAAATAATGATGATAAAGGGGGTAGCTCATGGCTACACAAGACACTGCAAATACAACATCAAGTACGTTTATAAAAAATAGACGCTCTTCACTAATCGCTGCCATTTTTTTAATGGCAACGTCAGCAATTGGGCCAGGTTTTATTACTCAAACTGCAACCTTTACTGCCACGATGGGAGCCGCATTTGCATTTGGTATTTTAGCATCAATCATTATCGACTATGTTGTTCAGCAAAGTATTTGGCGAGTGATCACCGTTACCAATATGCGAGCTTCAGATATTGCTAACAAAGCAATACCAGGTAGTGGCTACTTACTTGCTGTATTAGTTATTTTTGGCGGTTTAGTATTTAACGTGGGTAACATTGCAGGTGCTGGATTAGGGCTTAATGCGATGGTTGGTCTTGATCCTAAATGGGGTGGGATCTTAAGTGCTTTACTTGCGATCTATATTTTCTCATCACGCAAAGCCAGTAACTTTATTGATCGTATGATCATTATTCTTGGTCTCGTCATGATCTTACTGACGGTTTTTGTCATGATTGCGTCTAACCCCCCTGTAGGCGAGGCATTAAGACAAACTGTTTTACCTGATGCAATTAACTTCGCTACGATCACGACAATTGTTGG
Source organism: Proteus sp. CD3 (assembly GCF_008808075.1). NCBI lineage: Bacteria > Pseudomonadati > Pseudomonadota > Gammaproteobacteria > Enterobacterales > Morganellaceae > Proteus > Proteus sp. CD3. The sequence goes on from NZ_CP019686.1 coordinate 168,228, forward strand.
TGGGACTGTAGGTGGTTATATCTGTTATGCGGGCGCTCACCGTCTTCTTGATAAAGGAACAACGGGTATTGAGAATATTGATGCTGTATCAAGCGCTGCAACCAAGGGAATTTTAGTTGTTGGATTAATGCGCTATATCCTGTTTCTTGCCATTTTAGGTGTAGTTGCCAGTGGCGTAACCTTAGATATTTCTAGCCATGCAGCAAATCCGGCTTCTCAAGCATTTCAACATGCTGCGGGTTTAACTGGATTACGCATCTTCGGTCTTATTTTATGGGCAGCTGCATTAACGAGTGTGATTGGTGCTGCTTATACCTCAATGTCATTTATTACTGTATTTAAAAACGGTGTTACTGAACGTCAACGTAATATCGCAACTATTATTTTTATCGCTATTTCACTCGTCATTTATATGGTTATGGGAACGGCTCCGGCTGCATTATTAGTCTTTGCCGGCGGCTTTAATGGATTGATTTTACCTATTGGTATGACACTTTTCATTTTTGTTGCATGGCGTCGCCAAGATCTCATGAATGGTTATAAATATCCTGCATGGTTACTGTGGTCAGGTATTTTAGTCTGTGCGCTGACTTGGTACATGGGAATTATGTCCGTGGGTGCTATTTTCAACTACCTCAACATTGCTTAAGAGAATAATAACGATGATAAAAGCAGTCGATTTAAACAGTGATTTAGGTGAGAGCTTCGGCCAATGGACGATGGGCAATGATAATGCAGTGCTTGAAATTGTCAGTAGTGCCAATATTGCTTGCGGCTTTCATGCAGGTTCACCAGATGGCATTTTAAAAACATTAAAAGCAGCGAAACAGCACAATGTCGCAATAGGAGCACATGTTGCTTATCCTGATTTAGTGGGCTTTGGTCGCCGCAATATGGATATCGCCAGTGATGAATTAACGGCAGATGTGATTTATCAAATAGGTGCTTTGCAAGGATTGGCTAAAGCCGTGGGTTTGAGTGTGACTTATGTGAAGCCCCATGGCGCGCTTTATAACACTATTGCTCATGATAAACGCCAAGCACTTGCAGTTATTGATGCGATCCTCGCCATCGATCCACAACTTATTTTAGTTGCTTTGGCTGGCTCTCCCCTTATTGAACTGGCAAAAGAAAAGGGGCTTCGTGTGATTGCTGAAGCCTTTGCAGATAGAGCTTATCACGCTGATGGCACATTAGTTTCTCGCAAAAAAGAGGGGGCCGTTTTACATGATCCCCAACTTGTTGCACAACGCATGTTACGACTTGTGCAAGAAGGTGGAATTGAATCTATAGAAGGTATTTTTACCATAATACAGGCTGATTCTATTTGTGTTCATGGTGATAGCCCTGATGCTGTGGCTCTGGCTAAAAGTGTAAAAGAAATTTTAATTAATCATGGTGTTAGCATTAAGCCTTTTGCACCTCTATCTCTTAAAAGTGAGGTACAAAAATGACTAACTTAATGCAAGCAACCGCGGGTGCCATTGCCAAAGCACAAGAAGCTCGACTGGCTATTCGCAATGGTTTAGCTATACCAACAGCGGGTATGGCAAAAGGAATGACACAAGCTAATATGATTAGCTTGCCGCGTGATTGGGCGTTTGATTTTCTGCTCTATGCCCAACGTAATCCGAAAAGTTGCCCTATTTTAGATGTGTGTGAGTCAGGAAGTTATCGCACTGTTTTAGCAAAAGACGCTGATTTACGTACTGACATTCCTCTTTATCATGTTTGGGAAAATGGCAAATTAGTTGATGAAATTACGGATGCTACTGAGCTTTGGGCGCAACATCCCGATCTCGTTACGTTTCTTATTGGCTGTAGTTTCACATTTGAAACGTCAATGTTAGAAGCGGGCATTGAAATTCGCCATATCACAGATAACTGCAATGTTCCGATGTATAAAACGAATCGCTTATGTCGCCCTGCTGGGCGATTAGAAGGCGAGTTAGTGGTTTCAATGCGTCCTATTCCAGCGGATAGAGTCTCTGATGCTGTGATGATCAGTGGGCGCTTCCCTTCTGTACATGGTGCTCCCGTACATATTGGCGCGCCTGATGCGCTGGGTATTAAAGATATTATGTCGCCAGATTTTGGCTCCTCAGTGAGAATTGAAGAAGGCGAGATCCCCGTATTTTGGGCTTGTGGTGTAACTCCACAAGCGGCAGTGATGCGTTCAGGTGTTCCTTTTGCAATCAGCCATGCTCCGGGGCATATGTTTATTACCGATGTGCCTGATGCTGCTTATCACGTATAAGGGAGGAAGATACTTTGCGCTTTTTACCCGTTAACTTATCTCATGTACTTGTCGAGCTATCCTCTTTAAAAGAGACGCTTGCATTGTATGAATCCATTAAACAAGCGGATATTGCTGCTATTGAAGATATTGTTCCCGCAGCGAAAACACTCTTAATTCACTATACGCCGTGGCTAATCACAGCTGAAGAACTTGTGTGTCAGATCCGACAATTAGAAGTTAAAGCGGTATCAGCTCGTCAAACACAATCATTAACGATCCCTGTTCATTATCAAGGTGAAGATCTTAATGAGGTTGCTGAATTATTAGGGATCGCAACCAGTGAGGTGATCCGCAGACACACAGAACAAACCTATCAAGTCGCATTCACCGGTTTTGCGCCAGGTTTTGCCTATTTGATTGCAGATGAAACCCAGCTCTATGTGCCTCGTCGTAAAACACCTCGTACACGCATTCCAGCAGGTTCAGTCGGATTAGCTGGCGAGTTTAGTGGGATTTACCCGCAACAAAGCCCCGGTGGTTGGCAACTTATTGGCACCACAGAAATAAAAATGTGGGATCTTTCTCGTGAACAACCCGCCTTTCTATTACCGGGTAATGAAGTGCATTTTGTTGATGCTCAAAAAGCTCCAATGACAGTCTCATTACCTGAGAAAAAATCAGCAGTCGCTTCTCCGCTCTCGTTAAATGATAAAGGTTTATATGTTATTTCAGCGGGGCTACAGACTTTATTTCAAGATGAAGGACGTATTGGTGCGGCATCAATGGGGGTTTCAGCGTCTGGCGCACTCGATAAACCCGCCTTACATGCAGCTAATCGCCTAGTGGGTAATCCTATCTCATTTGTGGCACTTGAAATAACGCAAGGTGGATTGGCGCTTAAAGCACGACAAGACTGCGTGATTGCTTTAACAGGGGCAGATTGTTCTATTACGCTAAAACATGAATCGGGTAAGAATGAATCCCTATCTGGTTATCAACCTATAGATATTCGTTGTGGCGATGAAATTATTTTAGGTATGCCAAAAGCGGGTGTACGTAGCTATCTAGCCGTTAGAGGTGGATTTGAATTACCAATGGTTTTAGGTAGTCATGCGTTTGATACTTTAGCGCAAATTGGTCCTAATGCTTTACAAGAAGGTGACGTGCTTCATCTTAATCACGAAAGTACGCTAAATGGGATTATTACTGAGGAACAACCTACATCAACACTGCCAAAACAAGATGATATTGTAACACTGGATGTTGTTCTAGGTCCTCGTACAGACTGGTTTACAACGGACGCTATCAAAACGTTAACGTCTCAATTATGGCAAGTGACACCACAGTCGAATCGTATTGGTTTACGTTTATTGGGTGAAACACCTCTTGCACGAGAGCAACAACAAGAGTTATCAAGTGAAGGCACTTGCATTGGAGCAATACAAGTTCCGATTAATGGGCAACCTGTTTTGTTTCTTAACGATCACCCTTTAACAGGGGGATACCCTGTTATCGGTGCTGTTGCGGAATATCACTTACCTCTCGCAGGGCAGATCCCTGTTAACGCTAAAATTCGTTTTAATCCAATTACCGAGTTTCAAGAATATTGATAGGAGAATGCCACTCATGACAACAATTAACCAAAAACAACGAGTGAAGCATAGAGTACTGATTGCCAACCGAGGCGAAATTGCAGTTCGTATCATTCGTGCTTGTCAGGACTATGGTGCGACTTCCATCGCTATTTATGCCAATGATGATATTGATGCACTGCACGTTCGTCTTGCTGATGAAGCTTATGGGCTTAATGGTAATTTGCCGAAAGAGAGCTATCTAGATATTAATAAAATTATTGATATTGCTCATAAAGCCAATGCCACGATGATCCATCCCGGTTACGGTTTTCTTTCTGAGCGAGCTGATTTTGCAAAAGCGGTACAAGACGCAGGATTTATTTGGATTGGACCTAATCCAGAAACGATTGAAGTGCTTGGCGACAAAGTTAAAGCCCGTAAAATTGCACAATCTGTTGGTGCTCCTCTTGTAAATGGTACTGCTGATCCGGTTAATGATGCCAAAGAGGTTCTAGATTTTGCTAAACAATATGGTTTACCTGTCGCAATTAAAGCCGCTTTTGGTGGTGGTGGTCGGGGATTAAAGATAGCTCATAAAATGGAAGAGATTGAAGAGCTGTATCATTCTGCTGTGCGAGAAGCAGTAACAGCCTTTGGACGTGGCGAATGTTATGTCGAGCAATTCCTTGATAAACCTCGCCATATTGAAGCACAAATTATTGCCGATAAACTGGGTAATGTTGTGGTTGTAGGAACGCGAGACTGTTCATTACAGCGTCGTAATCAGAAGTTAATTGAAGAAGCACCCGCGCCTTATTTAACGGATGAACAACGTCAACGTATTCATCAGTCAGCTAAAGATATTTGTGCTAAAGCGGGCTATGTAGGTGCGGGTACGGTCGAGTTTTTATTAAGTGCCAACGGCACTATCTCCTTTCTTGAAGTAAATACGCGTTTACAAGTAGAGCACCCAGTTACCGAAGAAACCGCAGGTATCGATTTAGTGATTGAGCAGTTACGTATTGCGGAAGGTTTACCTCTAAGTATTGATAAAACGCCTGTTCCGCACGGTCACTCTTTTGAATTTAGGATCAATGCAGAAGATCCCGCCAAAGGCTTTTTACCTACACCAGGTTTAATTACACACTTCTCTCAGCCTTCAGGTCCAGGTGTTCGTGTAGATAGTGGGGTTGCTGAAAATAATCATGTTTCACGTCAATTTGATTCCATGATGGCGAAATTAATTGTCACTGGGGCAACGCGTGAACAAGCTATTTCTCGTGCTCGTCGAGCGTTATCTGAGTTTAAAATTGAAGGTGTGGCAAGCGTATTGCCTTTCCATTGTGAAATGATGGAACATACCGATTTTACTGAAGATTTCAGCGTACATACCCGTTGGATTGAAACTGATTTTCAAGCAAAAAATACCCATTTCCCTCGTAGTACATCAGCAAAAAATGAAGAACTTGTGCGTACTTTTATTGAAATTGATGGTCGTCGTCACGAATTAGCCTTACCAGCTCAATTACTTTCTCTCTCTGCGGTAATACCAACAGCCATTGGTGCGAGCCATGAACATGAGAAAAAAGAGAATGAAAAAGCCGTTACTGCACCCATTTCTGGCGTATTGCATAGCTGGGTTTTATCTGATGGCGACAAAGTCAAAGAAGGTGATGTTATTGCTATTATGGAAGCCATGAAAATGGAAGTTCAGGTTGTGGCTTCTCGTAATGGTGTGTTACTGCAAAAAGCAAAAACAGGTGATTATTTTTCAGCAGAAACCATTTTGGCTGAAATTAACTAACTGATTAATCAATAAAATATTTTTTTCAGCATTCGCTCTTTAATATGAATTAACCTAATATTAAGGAGCTTTTTTATAATAACGGTATTTATATTCCTATTTGTTATATCTAATTCCTTTTGGTTATAAGTTATTTTGCCTATAATCGAAGCTTGTGAAATTTTGAGCAAAAAGGAAATAAGATGTTGCTTGTAACACAACTGCTTATTGGCGCTACGATAGGGTTAGTTATTACAACAACGGGTGTTGGCGGTGGTGTTATTTTATTGCCAGTTCTTATTTATCTTTTTGGTATGAATGCACTCGCGGCAGTTGCGACAGCAAATTTACTTTCTATGCTAATGAAGCTCTCATCTTCTTATATCCATTTTCGTTTAGGCAATATTCCATTAAAACCCGCACTATTAATTTTGGGGATCATGTTTCCGGCAACATTCTTGGCGAGTTATGGCGTGACATGGCTGGGATCACAACCTCAATATTATGATCGTGTTGAATCTGGTATTAATATTTTAATGATTGTGGCTATCGTATTTTCATTGATCTTATTTTTACAGAGAATGATAAGAAGAACAGCAATCTCAGATCCTTTAATTGTTTTGCCACCTCCTTCATCCGTCACTTTTTCTTCTTTATTTGTACCGGGAGTCAGTGCTGGATTTGTACTGGGTGCAACTGGCGTTGGAGGGGGATTAGTCGTATTACCAGTATTAATGCGCTTTGCACAAATGGGAATAAAAGAAGCGATTGGCACATCTATTTTTATTACCACGATCCTTTCTGGTGGATCAGCTATCGCTTATAGTGCTGGTGGTTATACCGATGTTCACACGGCACTTATTCTTTGCTTAGGCTCCTTACTCTCCATTCCATTAGCACGCTATTTACTTGTGTATTTATCAGAGCGTTTTTTCCAATATTTAACACTGTCTTTTATTCTGATCAGCATCATTATGATGAGTTGGAAATTAATAAATTAACTTAATGTAATATCGAGTGAGTCAACCTTTCTCTTATTACCTTTAGTTAGACTAAACTTATTCTATCATCATTAGATTAACTACTAAGAGTAAGTAAAAACGAGATGAACATTAAAATAGGTGATGAATTTTTAGTTTATATGGCGCTGGGTGAAGAGAGCTATATGAAAGAGTATTACCGTGTGATTGAAATTGATCCAACGCTTTCTCAAGTAACAGGTAAATTACTAAGAAGAACGACAGCGGATGATAAAAATATTGGTTTAGGTCGTTGTGAGTTAGAAGGCGGTATTGAGCAATTCGCGTTAGAAGATATTTATCCTATTAAAGAGTGATCCGTTATTGGGATCACTCTCCTTACTTAATTTGTCGCTTAGGCAGCGGGTGCATTCTCTGGTAATGCCGATTTTGGTAAGCCAAACACTTTGTCAAATATCCAGTTATAAACGAAGGTATAACAAGGGATGATGATGATCAGTGCAAAATCCATAACTAACGCTTGCCATAACGAAACATTCAACCACCATGCTATTAATGGAATTAAATAGAGCACTAGTGTTAGCTGAAATCCAATCGCATGTACTAAACGGCGTCTAAAAGTTCTGATCCTTGAAACTTGTCGGCTCTCCCAAAATTCAAATATGCAGTTATAAATAAAATTCCAACTTACCGCGATTGTTGTGATCGCAAGCGCTAGTGGACCAGTTACTGCAGTTGAGCTATCAGCTAAAAGGGCAAGCCCGACTGACGAAATAATCCAGCCAAAAATTTCATAAGCTGTCACGTAGACAATTTTTCGTTTGATACCTTGCATTGCGTTCTCTTTTTCTGTGGATCTGTGTCGTTAAGCATCGTAAGATAAATCAGTAAGAATGATAGAAAAAGTTAGCTAGTATCAATTTGATTGAAACATCAGGAGTGAACATGCAGTTCTCAAGTGAACATATTGCGATATTTTTAGCCGTGATGGATAAGGGATCTTTCTCTGCTGCTGCACGTTCATTAAAACGCGTTCCATCAGCCGTCAGTATGGCGATTGCTAATATGGAAGCTGAATTAGGTTATGCGCTGTTTGAGCGTTCATCACGCGAGCCTCAGCCAACTGAAAAAGCCAAAGCACTGGAACCTCATGCCAGAATGATCGCCGAGCAATTAAAATTATTGCAAGTGCATGCACAAGAGCTTTCGATGGATCTTGAAAGTGTCTTAAATATTGGTGTTGCGGCTGATATTAATCCTGATTATTTATTACCTGCATTATCTGAATTAACGCAACGTTATCCATTACTTAATGTGAATGTGATAACCGCGGCGCAAGATGACATTATTGAGATGTTGCATTCGCATAAAATTCAATTAAGCCTCGTTTATGGGGGCTTGTATGTGAATGGTGATGAACAATTTCAATATCTTGGCTCTGAGTCATTGGTAGCAACAATATCTGCAAGTCATATTGCATTAGCACATCCATCTGGCGTATTTATTGAAGATCTCGTTAATGTGCGCCAAATAATGATCGCAAGTCACACCAAAGAGCTTAGAGATGTACGCTCATTAGTCGCGACAAATTATTGGCAAACTGACAGTTTTCAAATGGCTTTGGGTATGGTTGAAGCGGGAATGGGATGGGGAAATTTACCGTATTCGCTGATTTATACTCAATTGCAAAAAGGTAAATTAAAACAGCTTCAGTTTAAGAATACCAAAAATGAGTTACGATTGCCTATTCATGCCATGTGGCTAAAAGGGGAGTCGTTACAAAAGGGGGCAAAAGAGCTAGTGGAGCTGATGAGCACTCACCAGCCCGTTGTACCTAACTTTAATTAATCGACACGTTGTTGATGAACCCAAACAGCGACTTCAACACGAGATTTCAGCTTCATCTTTTTCAGCAGATGTTTTACATGCACTTTGACCGTACTTTCTGTGATATCAAGCTTACGTGCGATCATTTTATTTGATAACCCTTGCGCGATCAGCTTTAAAATATCGCGTTCACGCGGGGTGAGTTGTTCAATATCACGCTCACCTTCAGAACGATCTTCACGTAATGATTCAGCTAAAATCGGGGTTAATGCAGGGCTGACAACCATTTTTCCGGCAGCCGCCTGTTTTAGAGACGCAAGTAATTCTTCAGGCTCCATATCTTTTAAAAGATAGCCATCGGCACCACGTTTTAGCGCAGTGACTAAATCATCACTATAATTTGATACGCTGAAAACAACGATCCGACCTGATAACGACTTTAATCGCAGTTGATCAAGTGTTTCAAAACCATTCATTCCTGGCATATTCAGATCGAGTAAGATTAAGTCAGGATCTAGCTCTTCAGCTAGTTTCACACCTTGAATACCATCTCCCGCTTCCCCAACGACAGTGAGTGTTGTATCAAGACTTAAAAGTTGTTTTACACCATTGCGTAGCATCGGGTGATCATCAATGAGTAAAATTGTCGCTTTTTCTGTGGGTGATCCCATATTATTCATTACGACTTGCTCCAATTTAGATAGGGTCTTTATGAGTAGTTATTAATGGAAATTTAACAAATACTTGAGTACCGCCCTGTTCGCGTACTTTTATAGTATAAGAACCATTTAAGCTATTTGCGCGTTCACGCATAATAATAAGACCATAATGATTTAGTTTTTCAGGCTCTGGGCTAATGCCTTCACCATTATCATTAATTTTGAGTTCAACCATGCCATTATCAAGCGATAAAGAGACCTCTGCCCAATTGGCATTGGCATGTTGCAAAATATTATTTAATGCTTCACGTACAATTTGAACGACATGAATACTTTGATGCGAATTTACGCATTTTGCAGGGAGTTGGTAGTCAAAATTAATCGTAAAACCAAGGCGCTGATTAAATTCGTTCAGCGTACTTTCTAATGCGGCTAATAAGCCTGGCTCCGTAAGTTTTAAACGAAATGTGGTTAATAATTCTCTTAGTTGGCGATAAGCAACATTAAGCTCCTCTCTCATTTCTTTGAGTAGTTTTTGGCAATTATTGGGTAAGGTTTCTGACTGCATTTGCAAATAGCTGACTTGCATTTTTAAACAAGAAAGTGATTGTGCAATGGAGTCATGTAACTCACGGGCAATTGCCGAACGTTCATCCATTAATAAAAGCTGTTGTTGTTGTTCGTTTTGTTGTTCCATTGCCAGCATGGCTGAAATTTGTTTTGTCAGTAAGATCATTAAATTATTTTGTTCATCGGTTAACTCGGTGTTTTCAGGTAACTGTATAACAAATAATCCATAACGATGAATTTGATCGGCTAATTCCCAATGTAATAATTCATTATTTAGCGGTGTATTAATTGGTGGATTATCTTCACAACGCTCACATTGCTGATCAGGACAGTGATGAGGGCGCGATTGTGGTGCTAGGCTAATTTCATTAAATAGTGTGTGATGATTATCTTCATATAAACGTATTTGCAAATAGCTATCAGGAATAATTTGTTGAAGTTCAAATAATATCTGTCTTAATCGAGCGCAAAGAGGTGCAGAGGAGTGTAATTGTTGGCTTGAATGATAGAGGTAAGAGAGCACTTTATTTTTCTGTTGTAAGTCGTGCGTTTTTTCGACCACTCTTTTTTCTAACTCGCTATACAGCGTAGAAAGCTCTTCTGACATGGTATTGAGTGCAATACCCAATGTGGCAATTTCATCATGGTGTGTACGCTGGTGGAAACGTGCTGAAAAATTACCATGACCAATCGAATTAGCCATCGCCATAAGTTGTTGCCAAGGATGTAATAAACGGCGACGGAAATGCCAAACAGAGCCAAACAGCAATAACAGTGTCAGCGCAGTGAAAATAAGCTGGGTATAAGCCACCAGCCTGATTTTTTGCTCTGTTAGCTGGTCGATACTTAATACTAATTTATCTAGCTGTGAAACAAAAAAGATAACTTCTTCTTTTGCATCATCCCGTTGTTTTGCATAGAGCAATGTTGGTTTTAAAGTCTCTTTCCAGTAAGTATTTAGTTGAGCATATTGTGATTGTAGCGATTCATTGCTTAAGACTTGAAGTAATTCACCACTGTCTAAGTCGGTTTCTAATTCGTGAAGATAATAACGATGTTGTTCATCTAGCGGTAAAGCAGATAGCAAGCGATAGCTTTGCATACGCAAAGAGCCTGATTTATTAATCGCATGGGCATTACCTTGCACACTTAGAATAATGTGGTTAGAAATCGCCATCCCCACCACACCCAATAGGGTGAAAAGTAACATTAATATTGCGATTTGATTAATAATTGAAAAACGGTAATGCCATTGGATTTTATGAGTGCTCATCGTTATTTTTCCAAATTTATTCAGGCGCTATCTTGCCTTAAAAAGGCATCAAATGTCATATACTACTAAAGTGTTACTCCTAAATATCTGACAGGGATAATTTCACTTGTAAATTACAATAATCTTAATTTAACTTATTAATTTAAAATGAAAAATTAATAGTAACCCTATTAATACTTAGGTATAAATAACAACTTTAGCTTAAAAATCAAACAAATCTTTGCTTGATGCAGATCATGACTAATTAACAATTCTAATCGTAAAAAGGTGCCAATCTAACCGTTAATCGAGGTTGTTATGGCACTCACTCAACACCCAAAAAAAATGAGAAAAGGGGTGATCGAAGATTGGCATCCTGAAGATAAAGCTTTTTGGGAAAAAACTGGTCAAAAGATCGCTTCACGCAATTTATGGATTTCTGTTCCTTGTTTACTCTTATCATTCTGCGTATGGATGCTTTTTAGTGCAGTTGCAGTAAATTTGAACAAAGTCGGCTTTAACTTTACCACAGATCAGCTATTTATGCTGACTGCGCTGCCTTCTGTTTCTGGTGCTATTTTGCGCGTTCCTTATTCATTTGTTATTCCAATCTTTGGTGGTCGTCGCTGGACTGCAATCAGCACCGTATTCCTCATCATCCCTTGTATTTGGCTTGGCTTTGCAGTGCAAGATACCACAACGACTTACTCAACCTTTATTGTGATTTCACTGCTATGTGGTTTCGCAGGTGCAAATTTTGCTTCCAGTATGGCAAATATCAGCTTTTTCTTCCCTAAAGCACGTCAAGGCGGTGCATTAGGATTAAATGGTGGGTTAGGTAATCTTGGCGTAAGCGTTATGCAATTAATCGCCCCATTAGTTATTGGTGTGGGTGTTTTTGCAATGTTTAGTGGTCCCGGTGTTGTTCAACCTGATGGTTCGCACTTATGGTTAGAAAATGCGGCATGGGTTTGGGTGCCTTTCTTATTGTTTTTTACCTTTGCTGCTTGGTTTGGCATGAATGATCTTGCCGCGAATAAAGCCTCGTTAAGCCAGCAATTACCCGTATTAAAACGGGGTCACCTCTGGCTATTAAGTATTTTATATCTGTGTTCTTTTGGTTCATTTATTGGTTTCTCTGCGGGTTTTGCAATGTTATCAAAAACCCAATTCCCAGATATCGTTATTCTGCATTATGCCTTCTTTGGACCTTTATTAGGGGCTTTAGCACGTCCTGTCGGTGGTGCGCTTTCTGATAAATTTGGTGGCATTCGAGTTACGCTGATTAACTTTATCCTCATGGCAATATTCTCTGCATTACTCTTTTTAACGCTACCTGAAAACGGTGCTGGTGGTTCGTTTATCGCCTTCTACGGTGTCTTTATGGTGCTGTTTTTAACCGCGGGTTTAGGCAGTGGTTCTACATTCCAAATGATTGCCGTGGTGTTTAGAAAAGTCACTGTTGATCGCATGAAAGCTCAAGGTGCCACCGATGAAGCGGCTCAAAAAGAAGCGGTAACAGAAAGTGCCGCAGCACTTGGCTTTATCTCTGCCATCGGTGCAATTGGTGGTTTCTTTATTCCTAAAGCCTTTGGTACATCACTGGCTATGACTGGCTCTCCTGCCGGTGCCATGAAAATCTTTGTTCTATTTTATATCGCCTGCGTCTTGATCACTTGGTTGGTCTATGGACGTAAACACAATAAACAATAATGACGAATTATACGCAATGTGAGAGCGCTCGCGCGCATTGGGAGAGTATCTGATGAGTAAGTTTCTCGATAGATTCCGCTATTTCAAACAACTTGGTGATACCTTTTCAAAGGATCATGGCCAAGAGCTAAATGTTAACCGCGATTGGGAAGATGGTTATCGCAGTCGCTGGCAGCACGACAAAATTGTTCGTTCTACTCACGGCGTAAACTGTACTGGCTCTTGTAGCTGGAAAATTTACGTTAAAAATGGGTTAGTGACATGGGAAACCCAACAAACAGACTACCCGCGTACACGTCCTGATTTACCAGATCACGAGCCTCGTGGTTGCCCTCGTGGTGCAAGTTATTCATGGTATTTATATAGTGCGAACCGCGTTAAATACCCAATGGTACGTAAACGCCTCATTAAATTATGGCGTGAAGCCAAAGCACAACATAGCGATCCCGTTGATGCATGGGCTTCTATTGTTAACGCGCCAGAAAAAACCAAAAGCTATAAGCAAGCGCGTGGGCGTGGGGGTTTTGTCCGATCTTCATGGTCAGAAGTGAATGAAATCATTGCAGCTTCGAACGTGTTTACAGCAAAAGAGTTTGGCCCTGATCGTATTATCGGCTTCTCACCAATTCCTGCTATGTCGATGGTGTCATATGCGGCAGGCGCGCGTTATTTATCGCTTATCGGTGGCGCATGTTTAAGTTTCTACGATTGGTATTGTGACTTACCACCTGCATCTCCAATGACTTGGGGTGAGCAAACAGACGTACCTGAATCAGCAGACTGGTATAACTCTTCTTATCTGATTGCGTGGGGTTCTAACGTACCTCAAACCCGTACTCCTGATGCGCACTTCTTTACCGAAGTTCGTTATAAAGGCACTAAAACTGTTGCCGTAACGCCAGATTACGCTGAAATTGCAAAGCTCTGTGACCAATGGTTAAACCCAAAACAAGGTACAGACAGCGCCATGGCAATGGCGATGGGACACGTTATTCTTAGCGAATTCCACGTTAAACGCCAAACAGAATATTTCCGCAACTATGTGCGCACTTACACTGATATGCCAATGTTGGTGATGCTAGATAAACACGACTCAGGCAAGCTAGTTGCAGGTCGTATGTTGCGTGCTTCTGATTTAGTGAACAATCTGGATCAAGAGAAAAATCCAGAGTGGAAAACTATTGCAATTGATGAGCAAACCCAACAATTGGTTGCGCCTCAAGGCTCGATGGGCTTTCGTTGGGAAGGCGTGGCTAAATGGAACCTAGAGCCTAAAGATGGCAAAAGTGGCGAAAATGTCACATTGCAATTAGGTCTTTTAGATAATCATGATGATGTTGTTGATGTCGCATTCCCTTATTTCGGTGGCATTAAAAGCGAATATTTTGAAGGTGTTGCGCTTGATGATGTGCTTGTTCACAAGCTACCCGTTAAACGCATTACACTTGCTAATGGTGAAGAGAAATACATCACAACAGTCTATGACTTATTGTTAGCCAACTACGGGGTTGATCGCGGTTTAAATGATGAAAACTGTGCGTCAAACTACGATGAAATCAAAGCATACTCACCTGCATGGGCTGAAAAAGTCACAGGCGTAAGTCGCCAAGATATCACTCGTATAGCGCGTGAATTTGCGGATAACGCAGAAAAAACACATGGTCGTTCAATGGTGATTGTGGGAGCGGGTATTAACCACTGGTATCACATGGATATGACGTATCGTGGCATTATCAATATGCTGATTTTCTGTGGTTGCGTTGGTCAAAGTGGTGGCGGTTGGGCGCACTATGTTGGACAAGAAAAACTGCGTCCACAAACCGGTTGGTTACCATTAGCCTTTGGTCTTGACTGGCAGCGTCCACCTCGTCATATGAATAGTACGTCATTTTTCTATAACCACTCAAGTCAGTGGCGTTATGAAACCGTATCACCAACAGAGTTGTTATCACCATTAGCGGATAAATCTCGCTTTAGCGGTAGTTTGGTCGATATGAACGTACGCTCAGAACGTATGGGCTGGTTACCTTCCGCGCCTCAATTAAACTTAAACCCGCTGTCTATTGCGAAAAAAGCGCAGGAAGCGGGCGTGAGTGCCGCGGATTACACCGTTAATGCATTGAAATCAGGTGAAATCCGCTTTGCTTCAGAACAACCTGATAACCCACAAAATTTCCCACGTAATTTATTTATCTGGCGTTCTAACTTGTTAGGTTCGGCGGGTAAAGGGCATGAGTATTTACTGAAATACTTGCTGGGAACTGAAAATGGATTACAAGGTAAAGATTTAGGCGAACAAGGCCAAGTTAAGCCACAAGAAGTGGAATGGCAAGATAAAGGCGGTGAAGGTAAAGTTGATTTAGTGGTGACTTTAGACTTCCGTATGTCAAGTACCTGTCTCTTCTCAGATATCGTTTTACCAACCGCAACATGGTATGAAAAAGATGATATGAATACCTCGGATATGCATCCATTTATTCATCCATTAACAGCTGCGGTTGATCCTGCTTGGGAATCTAAAACAGACTGGGAAATTTATAAAGGTATCGCTAAAACCTTCTCTAAATTGTGTGTAGGTCATTTAGGGGTTGAAACCGATTTAGTGACATTACCGATTCAGCATGACTCTGCCGCTGAAATGGCACAGCCTTTTGATGTGAAAGATTGGAAAAAAGGTGAATGTGATCTTATTCCGGGTAAAACAGCACCGCATCTTATTCCTGTTGAGCGTGATTATCCTAATACTTATGCCCGCTTTACCTCTTTAGGTCCTCTGTTAGATAAGTTAGGAAATGGCGGTAAAGGGATCAGTTGGAATACACAGGCAGAGGTCGATTTCCTGAAGAAACTCAACCGTGTCCGTCATGATGGTGCAGCAAAAGGGCGTCCAGCGATTGAAACCGCGATTGATGCAGCCGAAGTTATCCTCTCTTTAGCCCCTGAAACTAACGGTCAGGTGGCGGTAAAAGCGTGGGATGCACTCAGTAAAGTGACAGGACGCGATCACACTCATTTAGCTAAAGTCAAAGAAGACGAGAAAATTCGTTTCCGCGATATCGTTGCTCAACCTCGTAAGATCATTTCAAGCCCTACATGGTCTGGTCTTGAAGATGAGCATGTCTCTTATAACGCCTGTTATACCAACGTTCACGAGATGATCCCTTGGCGTACTTTAAGTGGTCGTCAGCAGTTGTATCAAGATCACGAGTGGATGCGTGCTTATGGTGAAAGTTTAGTGGTTTATCGTCCACCAATTGATACTAAGGCGATTGATGCGGTTAAAGGTAAAAAACCAAATGGTTTCCCTGAAAAAGCGCTGAACTTCCTAACGCCTCACCAAAAATGGGGTATTCACTCAACGTATAGCGATAACTTACTGATGTTAACGCTCGGTCGTGGTGGCCCTGTGGTTTGGCTGAGTGAAGATGATGCTAAAGAGATGGGAATTCGTGATAACGATTGGGTTGAAGCTTATAACAGTAACGGTGCATTAACCGCCAGAGCGATTGTCAGCCAACGTATTCCTGATGGCATGATTTATATGTATCACGCACAAGAACGCCAAATAAACCTGCCAGGATCTGAAATAACAGGAATGCGTGGCGGTATTCACAACTCTGTGACGCGTGTTTGTCCTAAACCAACTCATATGATTGGTGGATATGCTCAGTTGGCTTATAGCTTTAACTATTACGGCACTGTGGGTTCTAACCGTGATGAGTTTGTTGTGGTGCGTAAAATGAAACAGATTGATTGGCTTGATGGTGAAGGTGATGCTTATCAACAGACCCTGAATGGACAGGAGAAGGCATAATGAAAATTCGTTCACAAGTCGGTATGGTACTGAACCTCGACAAATGTATCGGTTGCCATACCTGTTCAGTAACCTGTAAAAATGTTTGGACCAGTCGCGAAGGTGTTGAATACGCATGGTTCAATAACGTTGAAACCAAGCCGGGTACAGGGTATCCCCAAAATTGGGAAGACCAAGAGAAGTGGAAAGGTGGCTGGATCAAAAATATCAAAGGTAAATTAGTACCAAGAATGGGCAACCGTGTTGGTCTATTATCTAAAATTTTTGCCAACCCAGATGTTCCCGCATTAGATGACTACTATGAGCCATTTGATTATGACTATGAGCATTTAAAAAATGCGCCAGAAGGCTCCTTACCGACGGCTCGTCCTCGTTCGCTGATCACCGGTCAGCGCATGACCAAAATCGAAAAAGGTCCAAACTGGGAAGATGATTTAGGGGGCGAATTTAGTAAACGCGCTGCGGATAAAAACTTCGCCAATATGCAAAAAGAGATGTATGGGCAGTTTGAAAATACATTCATGATGTATTTACCGCGTTTATGTGAACACTGCTTAAATCCTGCTTGTGTTGCGACATGTCCAAGTGGTGCGATTTATAAACGTGCTGAAGATGGCATTGTGCTTATCGACCAAGATAAATGCCGTGGATGGCGCATGTGTTTAACTGGATGCCCATACAAAAAAATCTACTTCAACTGGAAAAGTGGTAAGTCAGAAAAATGTATTTTCTGTTATCCACGTATTGAAGCTGGTCAGCCAACACTGTGCTCAGAAACTTGTGTCGGACGTATTCGTTATCTGGGTGTGATGCTGTATGACGCAGATAAAATCTCACAAGCTGCCAGTGCGGATAATGAAAAGGATTTATACCAAAGCCAATTAGATATCTTCTTAGATCCCTTTGATCCTGAAGTGATCAAAGCGGCTGAAGAGCAAGGTATTCCATTAAGTGTGATTGATGCAGCACAGCGTTCGCCTGTTTACAAAATGGCGGTAGATTGGAAGCTGGCATTACCACTGCACCCTGAATATCGCACCTTACCAATGGTTTGGTATGTACCACCTTTGTCACCAATTCAGTCTGCTGCTGATGCGGGTGTGTTACCACATACAGGCGTTCTACCTGATGTAGAAAGCTTACGTATTCCTGTGCAGTATTTAGCTAACTTGCTGACCGCGGGTGATACTGCGCCTGTGTTATTAGCATTAAAACGTATGCTAGCGATGCGTCATTATAAACGTGCTGAAACGGTAGAAGGGAAAACGGACTTAAGTGCATTAGAGCAAGTCGGTTTGACAGAAGCACAGGCTCAAGAAATGTATCGTTATCTGGCTATCGCAAATTATGAAGATCGCTTTGTTATTCCATCAAGCCATCGTGAACTTGCAAGAGAAGCTTTCCCAGAACGTAATGGTTGTGGTTTTAGCTTTGGTGATGGTTGTCATGGCAGTGATAGCAAATTTAATTTGTTTAATAGTCATCGTATTGATGCGATTGATATCACATCAAGAACACCTCAAGACGAACGCCGATCAGAGGAGAAAATATAATGATCTCTCTGAAAGTTATTTCACATCTCTTAGATTATCCCACACAAGAATTGTGGGATAACCGAGGCGAACTTATCGATGCATTACAGGAAGCTGAGGAGCTTCCTGTGACTCAAGTTGCCAAATTAATGGCATTTATTCATGCCTTAACGCAACAAGAGTTATTAGATGCGCAAGCCAATTACAGCGAGCTTTTTGATAGAGGTCGGGCGCGATCACTGCTGTTATTTGAACACGTTCATGGTGAATCTCGCGATCGTGGTCAGGCAATGGTTGATCTGCTCAATCAATATCAACAAGCAGGGATCACATTAAATAGCCGTGAACTTCCTGACTATTTGCCGACTTACCTTGAGTACCTAACGCTTTTACCGACAACCGAGTGTATTGAAGGGCTAAACAATATTGCGCCTATTTTGGCGTTACTAGGTGAGCGTTTAAAACAGCGAGGCAGTGACTATCATGCTCTCTTTGATGTGTTGCTTTGCCTTTCACAAAGTGGATTAGAAGCATCACAACTGACGGATCAAGTAGAAAAAGAGCCTTTAGATGATACACCGGCTGCATTAGATGCTGTGTGGGAAGAAGAACAAGTGACGTTTCTTGGAGAAGGTACGCAATGTGGCAGTGGCAAAATCAGCCAACATCAGCGCCGTTTTGCACAAGAGACGACAGTTCAATATCTCAACGTGGGGAATTCGTTGGATACGGGAGCACAAAAATGAATTACATCAATATGTTATTTTTTGATATCTATCCCTATATTGCGGGTGCCGTTTTTATTATCGGTAGCTGGTTACGCTATGACTATGGTCAATATACATGGCGTGCCGGCTCTAGCCAGATGTTAGACAAGAAAAATATGCGATTGGCTTCTAACTTATTTCATGTTGGGATCCTCGGTATTTTTGCTGGTCATTTTCTGGGAATGCTAACACCACATTGGATGTATGAATCTTTCCTGCCAATTGAATATAAACAAATTATGGCAATGGTTGGTGGTGGTAGTTGTGGTGTGTTAATGCTGGTGGGGGGCGTGATGTTATTAAAACGTCGTTTAACCAATCCACGCGTTAGGGCCACATCTTCATTTGGTGACATCATGATCTTAACGCTTTTGGTTATTCAAGTCGCGTTAGGTTTACTGACAATTCCATTCTCAGCACAACATATGGATGGGAGCGAAATGATGAAGCTGGTGGCTTGGGCGCAATCTATTGTGACCTTCCACGGTGGTGCTTCTGCTCATCTTGAAGGTGTTGCATTGGTGTTTAAATTGCACATTTTCTTAGGTATGACGATTTTCTTATTGTTCCCATTCTGTCGATTAGTTCATATTTGGAGCGTGCCAGTTGAGTATTTAACTCGTCGCTATCAAATTGTGCGTAATCGTCATTAATGAATACCCATCTCCTGATAGTAAATTAGAGACCTTTTAATGCGCTTATCTCACCCCCGCCCGCGGGGGTTTTTTATTTTTTTCCTGCTCTAAAACTTTTTCCTGCTCTAAAACTTTTTCCTGCCCTAAAACTTCATACAAAATTTTTGAATGGTTAAAACAATAATCTTTAGATTCATTTAAGAATGGTTGCACTTATAATTCTTTTCAACGAAATGAATTTATATAAAGCAATAAATAGTTAATTAAATATCGTGATATTTAATTAAAAATAAAGATTTATAATTTATTGTTTATTATAAATAAACTCAAATTTAAATTAATCTGAATATTGACATGTAAATTTGGTGCTATGATTTAATTGAGTCTTACCTCTATTATACTATCGGAGATTATTATGAGCTTTAAATATCATCGTATTGATAAAAATAATGCCGCTGTTTTGTTGGTAGACCATCAAGCTGGATTACTCTCTTTAGTCAGAGATATCGAGCCTGATAAATTCAATAATAATGTATTAGCATTAGCCAATGCCGCTAAATACTTTAATTTACCTACCATTTTAACGACTTCTTTTGAGGATGGTCCTAATGGTCCTCTAATGCCTCAGCTCGTTGAAATGTTCCCAGATGCTCCTTATATCGCTCGCCCAGGTCAAATCAATGCGTGGGATAATGAAGACTTCGTCAAAGCCGTTAAAGCAACGGGTAAAAAACAACTGATTATTGCGGGTGTTGTGACTGAAGTTTGTGTTGCATTCCCAGCATTATCAGCACTTGAGGAAGGTTTTGAAGTCTTTGTTGTTACTGATGCTTCAGGCACTTTCAATGCCATTTCTCGTGACTCTGCGTGGGATAGAATGTCAAAAGCAGGGGCGCAATTAATTAACTGGTTTGGTTTAGCTTGTGAATTACACCGTGACTGGCGTAATGATATCGAAGGATTAGGCACACTGTTTGCTAATCATATTCCAGACTATCGTAATCTTATGACAAGCTATAATACTTTAACAAAAAAGTAAGCGGTTAATTTAAGCTTTACCTAAAAATAGGGCTTATATTATTTTTTGGAAAATATAATTTAATTGAACTTTAATTTTATTAAATTATAGATATAAGCCCTTAATTAAAAATGGAATAGAAATGAAACGTCAAATATTAAAAGCTACCGCTATTGCTATGGCATTAAGTGTAGGTGTTGCACAGGCCGCTGAATATAAAGCAAGTACTGCTGAAGGTCCAATTAAAATAGTAAACCTAAAAGCAATGGAAGCTCAAGTTCAAGCAAATATGGAAAAAGGTGCCTTCGGTTATATTCGCGGTGGTGCTGAAGATGAAAATAACTTACGTTCTAATACAAGTGCATTTGATAAAAAATATATTATGCCTCGTTCATTACAAGGCATCGAATTTTCTGACTTAGATTTAAAAACAGAATTTTTGGGTATTAAATTAGATACGCCTATTATTCAGGCACCGATGGCAGCTCAAGGGCTTGCACATCAACAAGGCGAAGTTGCCACAGCAAAAGGTATGGCGAAAGCCGGCTCTATTTTTTCATTAAGCACTTATGGTAATAAAACCATTAAAGAAGTGGCGGATGCCCAACCCGGTTACCCATTCTTCTTTCAGTTATACATGAGTAAAAATGATGCCTTTAATGAGTATATTTTATCTCAAGCAAAACAGTATGGCGCTAAAGGTATCATTATGACTATCGACTCTTCAGTGGGTGGTTATCGTGAAGATGATGTGAAAAATAATTTCCAATTTCCATTAGGTTTTGCCAACTTAGAAGCGTTTGCAAAAATCAGTGATGATAAATCTAAAACAGGTAAAGGTGCGGGTATTAGTGAAATTTATGCTCAAGCTAAACAAGCATTTACACCCGCAGATATTCAGTATGTGAAAAAGATGTCTGGTTTACCTGTGATTGTAAAAGGTATCGAATCACCTGAAGATGCAGATACTGCAATTAAAGCGGGTGCAGATGCGATTTGGGTTTCTAATCACGGTGGTCGTCAATTAGATAGCGCACCAGCAACGATTGATGTGTTACCTGCAATTGCTAAAGTGGTAAATAAACGTGTACCTATTGTGTTTGACAGTGGTGTGCGTCGTGGTTCACATGTCTTTAAAGCATTAGCCAGTGGTGCAGATGTTGTCGCTGTTGGTCGCCCAATTCTTTATGGATTAAATTTAGGTGGTGCTGAAGGTGTTAATTCAGTTATCCAACATTTAAATAAAGAATTAAAAATTAATATGATGTTAGGTGGCGCCAAAACAGTAAAAGATATTCAAGCCACTCCACTTTATACCGATGCAAGTTTTAATCAATAATTAGTTTATAAAGTTAAAAGTAATAAAACCCACGCTCAATATTGAACGTGGGTTTTTTCTATCAACTTAAAAGAATATTGTTAGTTTAAAAAATTATTCTTGGGTTGATGGTGTATCACCAAAACAGAGGTTATTTTGATTATTAATGCCACCATCAGGTGATGAATAACCCAAGCAACCTAACATTGAATCAAAAATATTATGGTGATAGAACGTGCGCTGTGCATCTTGATTACGTTTTAGGTTATCAAATAACTGTTTATTTTGAGGCTCTGCCAAATAGCTATCTGACATCCACACTAAGAAAGGGACTCTAAATTGTTCCGGTGGAGCGATTTCTTTTGGTGTGCCGTGTAAGCCACCTTTTTCTGAAATAGATTCACCGTGATCGGAGGTATAAAACACAATGGCTTTTTTATCGCGTAATGTGTCGAGTATACCATCAATAAAATAGTCGGTATAAAGAATAGAGTTATCATAAGCATTCACTAACTGCTCTTTAGTACACTCATCATCCACATTTAAACATTCAGGTTGATATTTTTTGAATGATTCAGGGTAACGCTGTGAGTACATAAAATGAGAGCCTTTAGTATGTAAAATCACTAAATGATTTCCCTTTGGATGTTGGGCAACTGCATTCGCGGTTTCAGCAATTAATAAGGTGTCATCAAGTTCTTTACCAAAGTTGCTATTTTTTGCCGTCATCATCTCTTTCATTGCGTAGTTATTTAAATCAAGCTTATTGTAAAACCACAGTTCGCTTTGCATTGAGAACAATTCTGATGACATACCTAATTGGCTTAATACTGAAAAAATATTGTTCTCTTTTAATGTCCGCTGATCGTTACTTTCTGTTCCGTTTTCTCGTACGAACATACATTTTAAAGAGAGCTTTGTTGCGGTATCACAAGAAATACCTTTAAAGGCAACCAGATTTTTCTCTTGGCTTAATAGCGGATTTGTTTGACGTTCATAGCCTAACAATCCCATATGATCCCATCTTGCTGTTTCACCAATAATAAAAACAACATACACATCTTCATTTGCCTTTGAAGGCTCATAAGTGAAGTGATCAGCAGGATTAAAAATATTTTGGTTATTAAACGTATCGTCATACTGCGTTATTGCATATTGAAATAATGGGATAATCCAATTTGTAGGTAAATACGCATAACTTAAGCCACCACTATAACTTGGCAGATCTAAGTTATTTTTTATTTCATAGGCTTTTTGTTTTGAATCAAGCGTTTTTAAATAGGCAAAAACAGCCAGTGCAATCACAAGCATTTTGGCGGTATTTTTTATCCAGATTTTTTTCTTTTGCTGTGTAGTTAGATTTTTCTCTGGTTTTTTGCATAGCCAAATAAGAGCCAATGGCAAAATAGATAAGCCAATAATCCAAATAATGACATTTGGGCTAACCAGCTCTTTAGATAAATCCGTATCCGTGGTTAGTGTTGAAATGATAATGCCATATCCAATAACGACATCATAAAAAGAAATATAGTAACTAGCACAAACACTCACGACAAGAATAAAAGAGGCGACGATTTTAAAGAATAGAGAGCCGAAAAAAGAGAGTAGTCGTAAAAGAAAGAAGGTAAAGGCAATGTTAACGGCAATTTCACCTAGAATATATAATGCATCAATGAGGGGGTTGTTTGTATTTTGTGTGCCGTATCGGCCAATGTAAACGGAAAGATTAAGAAAGAAACCAAGGTAGACAGCTAAAAAAAGGGCAATGTTCTCTTTAGAAAAACGTAAAAACTTTAATTTTTGCATGTTCAGTTATTATCAATTTATAGGGTGTAGAGGTCTTTAAGACCGTGAAGTTGTTTCCAGGTTCAGTATTATGTTCTTTTTTTTATTGAAGTTTAAAAATTTTTATTTGAATTACATTAATATCAAAATTATTAATTTTAAATAGTTTTAGTAGATAGGAATATTGATAGAGATATTAGAAGGTTGTCATCATTATATACGGCAAGATCCCGATAAAGGCAGATAAGAAAGCGTATTTATTATTTTAATTCCGCAGATAAATAAGTACTATTACGTTATAAGCATTAATGTATAACGAATTTTGATAGAAACATGAATCGACATAAATATCGTCATTAGTGTCGAGCGCTTCCTATTATTTTAGTTTTCATTGTTTACTCATTCATTCAACGGATTTATTTCTCTTTATTTTTCATTGTGTTGTAGAAAAATGAAAAAGCGTGCTTATTTGGCACACTCTCTGCATAGATAGAGGAGAAGATCAGGTAATAACCTGAAAGTTGATGAACACAGGAGCAATGTTGATGAAAAAAGTCATCACGGTCTGTCCGTATTGCGCCTCAGGATGCAAAATCTACCTGAAGGTGGAAAACGGTAAAATTATTGGCGCTGAAGGAGCCAATGGTTTAACAAACCAAGGTGAGCTGTGTCTGAAAGGGTATTATGGATGGGATTTTATCCATGATACTAAGATACTGACTCCACGTCTTAAAACACCAATGATCCGCCGTGAAAGAGGCGGAAAATTAGAATCGGTTTCTTGGGATGAAGCGATTGAGTTTGCAAGTAGCAAGCTTCTTGCTATCAAAGAGAAATACGGTGCTAAATCTATTATGACAACCGGCTCTTCACGAGGCCCGGGTAACGAAGCTAACTTCGTTATGCAGAAATTCGCTCGTGCGGTTATCGGAAATAATAATATAGACTGCTGTGCTCGTGTCTGACACGGCCCTTCGGTTGCAGGTCTGCAGCGTTCGGTCGGTAATGGTGCTATGAGCAACTCAATCGTTGAGATTGAGGATACCAAATGTCTATTTGTCTTCGGCTATAACGCCGCAGACTCGCATCCTATTGTTGCTCGCCGTATTGTTAAGGCGAAAGAAAAGGGTGCCAAAATTATTGTATGTGACCCTCGTTACATCGAAACAGCACGTTTAGCCGATTTACACTTAGGCTTAAAAAATGGCTCTAACATTGCGCTATTAAATGCCATTGCGCATGTGATTATTGAAGAAGGATTACATGATAAATCCTTTATCGAAAATCACACCGAGCAATTTGAAGAATATTGTAAATTAGTTGAAAGCTATACACCTGAATCCGTTGAAGAAACCACAGGTTTAAGTGCTTCAATTATTCGTGAAGCTGCACGTATGTACGCGAAAGCAGAAACAGCAACAATTCTTTGGGGAATGGGTGTCACTCAATTCTACCAAGGTGTTGAAACGGTGCGTTCACTGACTAGTTTGGCTTTATTAACGGGTAATTTAGGTAAAAAATACGTCGGGGTTGGTCCTGTTCGTGGTCAAAATAACGTACAAGGTGCGTGTGATATGGGTGCATTACCTAACACACTGCCAGGTTATCAATACGTTACTGACGAAAAAGCGCGTGAAAAATTTGCCAAATTCTGGGGCATTGAATCCATGCCTGATGAAGTGGGCTATGCGTTAAGTGAAGTCCCTCATAATATCGATCATGGCTTATTAAAAGCTCACTATATAATGGGTGAAGATCCACTACAAACAGAGCCTGATTTAGCAACCATCCGTAGAACGTTTGAAAAACTGGATCTACTGATAGTGCAAGATATCTTTATGACCAAAACAGCGTCTATTGCTGACGTTATTTTCCCTGCAACATCATGGGGTGAGCATGAAGGTGTTTATACCGCAGCAGACCGTGGCTTCCAGCGCTTCTATAAAGCGGTTGAGCCTGTTGGTGATGTAAAAACAGACTGGCAAATTATCAGTCTGATGGCAACAGCAATGGGTTATCCAATGCATTACAACAATACCAAAGAAATTTGGGATGAGTTGCGTGAGTTATGCCCAATTTATTATGGTGCGACTTACGAAAAAATGGCGGACTTGGCTTATATTCAATGGCCTTGCCCAACAGAAGATAGCCCAGGTACACAATATCTGTACGATGGTGGTAACTTTGATACCCCTAATGGTAAAGGTCAATTCTTTACTTGTGAGTGGGCGCCACCAATTGACAAACTTTCTGATGAATTCCCAATGGTACTGGCAACAGTCCGTGAAGTTGGACACTACTCTTGTCGTTCAATGACGGGTAACTGTAAAGCATTGGCGGCGTTGGCTGATGAACCGGGTTATGTTCAATTAAACACAGAAGATGCCAAACAGCTGGGTATTAAAGATCAAGAGTTAGTTTGGATACGCTCTCGTCAAGGTAAAGTTATTACGCGTGCTGCAGTCAGTGATAGACCGAATAAAGGCGCGATATATATGACTTACCAATGGTGGATTGGTGCTTGTAACGAACTGGTTGCAGAGAATTTAAGCCCCATTACTAAAACACCTGAGTATAAATATTGTGCAGTATGTGTGGAGCCAATCAAGGAACAGGCTCAGGCAGAACACTATGTGAAAACGGAATATAGCAATATTAAACGTCGTTTAAGAGAAGCCGCCGAGGGCTAATCTGACCTAATTAGTATTGTTTTTCTGCCTTAAGACCGAGTTTATTGACCTTGTGTTAGTAAGCTCGGTTTTTTTATGATTTTTTATTGTTGTCGGGGTTTTTTCTTTTCTGCTTATCGTCGAAAAATCACTTAACTTTTGTCTGAATACTCACCATGCGTTGGTTCACAATAAAAAAAGTAACATGTGACTTTTAACGTAATCCGTTTCTAAATCAAGTGGATAAATTGCTTTTTATTTAATGCCAGCGCAGGATGCTGTCATGGAAATGAGTGTAAGAAAACAACAACGAGATATCATATGAAAAAACTCATTAATGCCCTACAAGCGTTTGGTAAATCCCTATACGGCCCCGTCTTGATATTACCTATTGTCGGTTTGTATATCGCTTTAGGCAATGTCTTTGGCAATGGCAATCTTGCGGAATATATTCCGTTTTTAAATCACCCGGTTATTCAAAGTATTGGGCAATTACTTGCAAAATCATCCGTTGCTATTTTAGTTAATTTAGCACTGATTTTTGCTGTGGGTATTCCCGTTGGTTTAGCGAAAAAAGACAAAGGTTATGCAGGTTTAATTGGCTTAGTGGTGTTTGTTATTTTCACAAATGCCATGAACATTACGCTAACACTGCAAGGTAAACTGGTTAGTGCAGAAGAGATGCGAGCTGCCGGCCAAGGCATGGTATTAGGTGTCCAAGTCCTCGAAATGGGCGTATTTGCAGGTATTTTAACGGGGGCAATATCAGGATGGCTTTATAACCGTTATTCAGGTCGTCAGTTTAACGGCATTATGGCTATCTATTCAGGGCACTGTTTTGTGGCGATCATCGCCATTCCATTTACGATAGCATTAGCGGTTTTAATGTGTGAAATTTGGCCTTTTGCACAAGCGGGCATTACCAAAATGGCGCTCGTTATCCATGATTCAGGCGCTTTTGGTGCGCTAATTTATGGCTTCTTAGAACGTATTCTGATCCCAACAGGATTACATCATTTAGTTTATACCCCATTCTTATATACCGAATTAGGCGGTGTTGCTGATGTTTGTGGCACAACTTACCAAGGTGCAAGAAATATCTACTTTGCTGAAATGGCATGCCCTGACGTTAAGCAACTGAGTAGCACGGTAATTTGGGATGCTCGTGGCATCGCTAAAATGTTTGGTTTAACGGCTGCTGCGGCTGCCATGATCTCTGTGGCTAAAAAAGAGAAAAAACAGATAGCGAAGGCGATTTTAATTCCGGCAGCCGCTACCTCTTTTTTACTGGGTGTCACAGAGCCTCTTGAATTTTCCTTCTTGTTTGTTGCCCCTATTTTGTTTTTAGTTCACGCCGTATTAACCGGTATTGGCATGATGTTGTTCTACTTATTAGGTGTTCATGCGATTGGTGCAAATGGTGTGATTGATTTCATTTTATATAACTTGCCGTTAGGCACTGAAAAATCAAATTGGCCTATGTATATCGTGGTGGGTTTGATTATGTCAGCGCTCTATTTCGTCATCTTTAGAACCTTGATTTTAAAACTCAATCTTAAAACACCGGGTCGTGAAGATGATGATGAAGAGACGCGTTTATACAGCAAAGAAGACTACAAGAAAAAAGCAGAAGCAGGCACTGCCTCTGAAGAAACCACTCAAACTATCAATGAGTTAGGTGAAGAGATTATTGAAGGGCTAGGCGGGCGTGACAATATTGAAGTGGTTGATAATTGTTATACCCGATTAAGAGTCATTGTTAAAAATGTCGATGCAATTCATGAAGATATCTTGAAAAAAACCGGAGCTAAAGGCGTTGTACGCCACGGTAATAACGTTCAAGTGGTTTATGGATTACATGTGAAAAAAATGCGTGAAGCGGTCGAAGCCGCACTTTAATAGGAGAAAGAAAGATGACTAAATCACCCTTTATCTTAAGTATTGCAGGCGGCGGAAGCACCTATACACCGGGAATTGTAAAAAGCTTAATGGTTCGTTTAGAGGATTTTCCACTGAGTGAAATTCGCTTATACGACATCGATCAAGAGCGTCAAGAGACTATTGCACCCGTGGTTGAAAAGGTGATCCGTGATCATAGCGATACCATTAAATTTACGGTGACAACGGATGCTAAAACAGCGTTTGATGGCGCTCATTTTGTGTTTGCTCAAATGCGTGTGGGTCAATACAAAATGCGTGAGCAGGATGAAAAAATCCCATTACGTCATGGTGTTGTAGGGCAAGAAACTTGTGGACCTGGCGGGCTGGCTTACGGTCTACGTACTATTTTACCTATGGTTGAGCTAATTGATTTAGTTGAGAAATATGCTTCTCCGAAAGCATGGATTGTAAACTATTCAAACCCAGCCGCGATTGTTGCTGAAGGTGTGCGTCGTTTACGTCCTAATGCTCGTGTATTGAATATCTGTGATATGCCTGTTGCAGCGATGCGTAATATGGCTGCTGTATTGAATGTTGATCGTCATGATTTAGATGTGGACTATTTTGGTCTAAATCACTTTGGTTGGTTCACTTCTGTACGTGTAAAAGGTGAGGAAAAATTACCTGAATTACGTGAACATATCGCTAAATTTGGTCTTCTAACAGAAGATGCTGCTCAAACTGATCCACAACACTCTGATCCATCATGGGTAAAAACATGGCGTCATATTCAGCCGTTAATGGAAGCATTCCCTGAATATATTCCAAATCCATATTTGCAGTATTACTTGATGCCAAATTATATCGTTGAACATCAAGATCCAGATTACACTCGTGCAAATGAAGTTATGGATGGTCGTGAAAAACGTCTGTTTGAAGCCGCGCGTGAATACAAAGAGACGGGTATTTTACCTGATGCGTTCCACGTTGGTGTACACGGTGCTTTTATTGTTGATGTAGCATGCTCTTTAGCCTTTGATTTACGTCAGCGTCATTTAGTGATTGTTGAGAACAAAGGTGCAATTGCTGATTTACCTTATGATGCAATGGTTGAAGTGCCTGCATATATCACTTCGCACGGACCAGAGCCTATTCGTGTTGGTGATATTCCGCGCTTTCATCGTACGTTGTTAGAGCAACAATTGGCATCAGAGCAATTGCTGGTAGAAGCAACGCTTGAAGGTAGTTACGAAAAAGCGCTGGAGGCATTTACACTGAATAAAACGGTGCCAAGTGTGATCCACGCTAAGAAGATCCTTGATGATATGATTGAAGCAAATCGTGAGTATTGGCCTGAATTGCGCAAAGCTTATGTAAATGGTAAGCGTGTTTGATCTCAAGACTTGCTGTTAACGAATAATTGAATAAGAATGCTGTTCTATCACCAGAACAGCATTTTCCTTTTATGTTGGTAAGGACGATGTATCAATAAGGTAACGGGTATGTCGGCACGATTATCATCTTTACTATCAAGAGCAACGGAATTAACCCGTGCAGAATATCGCATTCTTTCCTATTTAATTGATAACCCAACACAAGTTGGCAAACAGACCATTAGAGAACTTGCACAAGCCAATTTTGTTTCGACAACAACTATTATGCGACTTTGCCAGAAATTAGGTTTTTCTGGTTATAGTGAGTTGGTTTATTACTGCAAACAGTTGTTATCTTCAGGTGAAAAAAAACACCCATTGAAAAGTGATGAAAACGAAACAACAGAGCCTCTTTTTGATCAGTTTTTGGCAAATTATTTAAAAACTTTCACGTTAATTTCAGACGAACGAAGACAAGCTTTTGCTGATTTAATTAACAGCAAGAACTCATTTTTTATTTATGGTGCAGGTTTTTCTCATATATTTTCAGAATATATCAGTAAGCGGTTACAACTGATTGGTAAAGATGCTTTTCTTTCTGGGCTGAGTGACAGTAAGAATATCTTTATTAATAATGCCTCTCGCTATACGGTTTTTATTGCGATATCTCGTAGTGGAGAAACAGAACAAGTCGTTGAAAAAGCAAAAATAGCAAAAAGTATTGGTATGAAGATTGTTGCATTTACTCGAGCAAGTGCCAATCCGTTGGCTGAACTTGCTGATCTTCATTTTCCCATTTATGACGATGCAGTGAATTATCATTGTGACACTATCGAAAGCTCCTCTTTTGAATCAAACCTCGTCTTGATTATTGATTTATTACTCAGCCAAGCTCAACGATTTTAATTGATGCGATAACGCGTTATGACTAAGCGACAGACTGATTTAAATAAAGTGTTAAAGGCAAGTCTGGATGTAAATTTATCGAATCAAATTGATGTGATGGGTGAGAATCTATAGTCGGATAGCGAGATAGTAAAAGGATAAAATCTTGGTAAGCCTGCTTTTTATTATCATGCGTAAAAATAGGTGTACCGCTATGATTTAATTCATTATCTGCAATCAATAAAATATCAAGATATTGCGCATTATTGTGTTCATAAAGCACATTTTCAGGATCAATTTTTTCCCAAGGTGTTCCTATCGCTTCTTTCGGTGAGTGAACACGTAAAGAACCTGTCTTATCCTTAACGTTATTCTTATTAATCGTCACAATCATGGTGTGATCAACGCCATCTTGATGAACGCCTTCAATTGAAAGTTCACTTAAAGAATCAGGTTGGGCAATTAATCTTAAATGAAAAACAGTGGATATCGATTTAGGCGAATTTTGATCTGTTAAGTGGCGAGGTGTAAATGTATTACCTTGAATTAATAACATTTTTAATTTTAATAACGCTTGATATGCTGTATTGCTCTGCCAGCGATCATCAAGCGCTCTAAAATGCCTTTGTGCGCCACTGTCTTCACGAATAAATCCATCTTCTTCAGAGAGAACAAAAGGTTGATACTCTAGTCTGGAGATTGTTTTTATATCATTATCAAAAAGGTAGCGGCCTGTTCGAGAGTGACGAAATGAAAGTGTTGGGTCTTGCACTAAATAATCACCATATTCCATTAGTGCGTTAATATCTTTTTCTTCAGCACCTAATTGTTTTATTAAATCAATAACAATATTTTGAGGAATAAAAACATATTTATTATTTTTGTATTCTTTTTTTATTTCACTAATTTTATTTATAAGCAGGTTATTCATATATAATATGCTCCATTGATGGTTTATATTATTAATAATTTATCAGAGAATATAACTAATAAAATACAATCAGATTAATTATAGATGGAGATTAATAACTTTCAAACAAATAGAAAAAGAGAGTGTAATAAATTAATTACACTCTCTTTAAATAAATTAGAGATTGATTATTTCAGAATTAAAGTATTTCAGGAATTGAAATACCTAAACGTTGCATCCGTGATAATAATGTTGTTCTCTTTAATCCTAATTTTAAAGCAGCACCTCTGGCACCCGCAACTACACCATTGGTTTCTCTTAATGCTTGAATTATTCTTTCTCGCTCTTCATCATCGCTTTCTGGCGCATTCGTCTGCATGCGCTTTTCAATGGATGAAGGTTGAGTCAGTACCTGCTTTAAACGAGAGGGCTTGTTAATATGAAGCTCTTTTAACTGAAGGTTTAATGTTGATCCTCGCGTTAAAATAACGGCACGCTCAATAATATTTTCAAGCTCACGAACATTACCTGGCCATGGATAAAGTGTTAGCTGCTCCAATGCGTTAGCAGGAATACAATCTATTTTTCTATCCATTCTACGCGCAATTTTTTGCGTAAAATGTTTAACCAAGAGTGGAATATCTTCAGGTCGCTCTCTTAGTGGTGGAATAATAATAGGAAAAACATTAAGACGATAATAAAGATCTTCTCTAAATTCACCTTCATCTGTTAATTCATGCAGATCTTTATTGGTGGCAGCAATTAGCCTAACATCAACCGGGATTACTTTATTACCACCCAACCTTTCTATTTCACGCTCTTGAAGCACGCGAAGCAATTTGGGTTGTAAGTCAATGGGCATATCACCAATTTCATCAAGAAATAGCGTGCTTTTATCTGCCATCTCGAATCGGCCAATATGTGTATTGGTTGCACCCGTAAATGCGCCTTTATCATGACCAAAGAGATCACTTTCTAACAGACCAGAAGGTACTGCGGCACAGTTCATTTTTATCATCGACTTATTTTTTCGCTGACTTAGACGATGAATAGCGCGCGCAATTAATTCTTTACCTGTGCCTGTTTCACCTAATATAAGTACAGTACTATCACTTTGTGCCACTAATTCAATTTGTTCGAGCACATTATGCATAGCGTCACTTTGATAAATGATCTCATTGAAGCATGCATTGTTATCTATTTGCTCATTAAGCCAAATATTCTCATTCTTTAAACTGTCTTTTAAGTGTGTTATTTCTTCATAAGCTGCCGCATTTTCAATCGCGATACCAATACGTGCGGCAATCTGTTGAAGCAATTGGCAAGTATCGTTAGTAAAAACACTTCCTATTTCATGCGCTAAAATTAATAAGCCTAGCGGTTTATGATTAAAAGCCAGTGGCAATAACAAAGCCGTCTGCATATTTTGCTTAACTAGACGCTTAATCAAAACATCTTCCTGATCTTCTTTATTAATATCAATTAAGACAGGTTTATTCTGATTAATAATTTCTTCGGCTTTGTTATTCGCGCTACTAAATTTACGCTGTTGACGAATGACAGATTTCCCAGTCTGATAACGACTAGAATAAAGAACACCTTCACTACTATTTTGTGAAGAGGCACGGCATAACATAAGACTAATATGGTTCAGTCCAAAAAAACGATGTATTTCTTTAGAGACTTCAGAAATAAGACCATCCATGTCTAGATGAGCTAATACAGAGTTTGTGATATCAACCAATATTCGATATTGGTTACGCTCATTACGAAGGCTCTCCATAGTTTCAGCATTGTTACTGCTTAATTTCATGACACCACCGATTGCCCTAAAAAATTAGCTATATTGTAGTAGGTTTATAATAAATTTATATCAATGACTGAATCATTTTTGATCCAACCCGCTATTTTTGTATATGTAATGAAACTTAATAATATAAATGCATCAAACCACTATATAATCAAATATATAGCGATTTATTTTATCGTCAAAATTGTCGAATAATTTGACGAAGCGACTTATTTATTAATTAATAATCATTTTTATTTAGAAATTATTTAATTGAAAAATAAGGAATAGTTATATCAAGAATATATTGGCATGAACCGTGCTAGATTCATTCTATTGATACTCTAATTATTACTATTAATTAGAATAACTCGTTGCATTTATTGCCATATATAACGGCTATATATAACAGCTATATAACAAAAAGCAGGAGAATATGATGAACCGTTTCATCATTGCAGACCCTAAAAAATGTATTGGTTGCCATACTTGTGAAGTGGCTTGTGTTGTTTCACATCAGCAAGCAGACCAAGATAATTTAGCCATTGAGCAAATTAGTGAGCAGAATTTCCAACCTCGCATTCATGTTATCAAAGGATTTTCAATCAGCACGGCAGTTGTATGTCATCAATGCGAGGATGCCCCTTGTGCCAATGTGTGCCCAAATGGCGCTATCATTCATAACAAAGATTATTACTATGTTGATCAGGACAAATGTATCGGCTGTAAAACCTGCGTACTAGCTTGTCCTTATGGCACGATGGAAGTGGTTTCTCGTCCAGTTATGCGCAAATCAACCGTACTTAATGCGATTGAGGCATTTAAAGCGGAAGCTAACAAATGCGACTTATGCCACCACCGTGAAGCGGGTCCTGCATGTATTGAAGTCTGCCCAACTCATGCTTTAGTGTGTATTGATAGAGATGCACTTGAAGAGATGGTTAAAGAGCGTCGTCGTAGAGCCGCTTTTGAAACCGGTGCTGAATTGTTGTTCTAAGATCAATAATAAAGCAACTATGTGCTGATACTATAGTTGCTATTATTTATCCTGCTTCAATAAGGTATCGATATGCATGAAATCACGCTTTGCCAGAGCGCATTTGAGATAATAGATTCTCAAGCTAAATTAAATAATGCAAAAAAAGTAAAAAGCGTATGGATGGAAATTGGCGCATTATCTTGTGTTGAAGTTAGCGCACTTGAATTTTGCTTTGATATTGTTTGCAGAGATACCCTTGCCCAAGGTTGTGAATTACATATTGAGATTATCCCCGCGAAAGCATGGTGTTGGGATTGTCATCAAGTTGTCACTGTTTCAACGTTTAATGCAGGTTGTCCGTCTTGTGGTAGCCAAAATTTGCGTGTTGAAAATGATGATGCAATGCGAATAAAGCAAATAGAGATCGAATAGGGGTTGTTATGTGTCTTGGTATTCCAGGTCAGGTTGTTGAAGTTGGAAAAACAATCACTGAAAATGCAATGGTCGATGTTTGTGGCGTTAAGCGAGAAGTGAATATTGCGTTAGTCTGTGAGGGGGAGCCTCATACGATGATCGGTAAGTGGGTACTGGTACACGTTGGTTTCGCCATGAGTATTGTCAATGAAGAAGAAGCAAAAGAGACGCTGGATGCTCTGATGGCAATGGGAGAAGTTGAAGACGATGTCTCTGCTTTTCTTTATGGTGAAGAGGGCGCACCTCAAAAAAATTGAGTTAATTTTATACTATTGCATGATTAATTTCTTTTTTTTATACTTGAACTTCATCTTTCGAAAGCTGGGACGACCCAGCTTTTTGTCTTTGTATTCAGGGGACGACCCCAATTTATCAAATAGGGGTAGTTTATGTCTTGGATCATTCTTTTTGTCGCCGGTTTATTAGAAATCGTTTGGGCTGTCGGCCTTAAATACACACACGGTTTTACACGCTTAACACCCAGTATTATTACCATTAGCGCCATGATTTTAAGCATGGGCATGTTGTCTTATGCCATGAAAGGCTTACCAGCAGGTACTGCCTATGCAATTTGGACCGGTATTGGTGCAGTAGGCACGGCAATCTTTGGTATTTTAGTTTTTGGTGAGTCCGCTAATATTTATCGTTTACTGAGTTTAGCGATGATTATTTTCGGCATTATTGGTCTGAAATTGGCGAGTTAAACCTGAATATCAGGTATAAAAAAGCCACTCAATTGAGTGGCTTTTAATCTTTACGTATTAATCAATTACAGAGTAAATACACCAATGATAGCGATAACGCTGATAATTGCTGCACCACCATAGAATACCCATTTGCTTGCAGGTACATGCACTTTAAAATCGTGCAGAGTATGGTGAATACGGTGTAATGCACACCAAACTGGCAGAATAATCATTAGCAGTAAGAACAGACGGCCAATGATGCTTTGGCTAAATGCCATAATACGTTCATAAGTAAATGCTTCTGGCGCAATACCCATAGGGATTAGGATACCGAGCAGGATGATGATTGCTGGAGAAACAATCGCACTCCACATACCACCTGCACCAAATAATCCCCAGAAAATAGGTTCATCAGAGCGCTTAGGAAGTTGATTCTGATTCATTATTTCCTCCTGGGTTAAATTAACGCCACTGCCAGAATAGCGGCAGTAACAACGATAGTGACACCCCAGAAACCACGAACAATAGGTTCTTGCGGCAATTTTTCATCTTTAACAATGATAACCACTGCTTTTGGTGCAAGTTTGAACCAAGTTGCAGAGTGGAAGACTGTTGCAATAAGGGTCACAATGTTAATTAGCATTACAATTGGGTTGCTCAGGAATCCAACGAAACCTGCCCAACTTTCTGGTCCATTTTTCAGTGCGAATACACCAAACAGAACAACCAGACTGAACCAAAGTTGTGGAAGACAAGTCCCTTCACGGGTGATATAGAAACGATAGAATCCAAGCTTCGTCCACCAGTTTGGTTGCATGCCACGAACATAAGGCTTACGTTTTGTTGTCATGTCTTGTTTCCTCCTTAACGTGGTTTCAGCATCGCAATGACAAAGTCTTGCGCACTGGCTGCTTTACCTTGCTGAATAGCGGCAGCAGGATCCACATGTTTTGGACAGACTTCAGAACAGTAGCCAACAAAGGTACAAGACCAGACACCGTTCTCACCATTTAACTGAGGCATACGTTCTTTTGCCCCATGGTCGCGACTATCTGTGTTGTAACGTTGAGCTAATGTAATCGCTGCTGGTCCAATAAACTCTGGGTTTAAACCAAATTGTGGACATGCTGCATAGCAAAGACCACAGTTGATACAACCAGAGAATTGGTGGTATTTCGCCATTTGAGCAGGAGTCTGTTTATTTGGCCCTTCTGAAGGCTTACGATCATTACCGATAATATAAGGTTTAATCGCTTCTAAGCTTTCAATAAAGTGAGTCATATCGACAACAAGGTCACGCTCAACAGGGAAGTTACCTAATGCTTCAACTCTTATACCGTTTGGATATTCACGAATAAACGTTTTACAAGCCAATTTAGGCACTTTGTTGACCATCATGCCGCAAGAGCCACAAATCGCCATACGGCAAGACCAACGATAAGAAAGATCAGGCGCTAAATTGTCTTTAATATAACCCAATGCGTCCAGTAATGAGGTTTGCTCATCATAAGGAACATCATAAGTGACGAAATGAGGCGCTTCGTCCGTTTCTGGGTTATAGCGCATGACTTCTATTTTAATGTGCTTCATGTCATCAGCCATTCGCTTTCTCCTTATTCTGCTTGTCTTGTGCAGTCGCTTCACCACCATAGACACGTTTAGCAGGAGCAGATTTCGTGATCTTCACATCGCTATATTCTAAACGAGGGGCACCTTCTGGGTTATAGAACGCCAGAGTATGTTTCAGGAAGTTCACGTCATCACGCTCAGTACAACCTTCGTCAAGACGTTGGTGTGCACCACGAGACTCTTTACGATTGATTGCGGAATGAGCCATACATTCAGCGACATCTAAACCAAAGCCAAGCTCAATTTTATACAGTAAATCTGTATTAAAGACGCTACTGGTGTCTTTAATTTCAACGTGTTTGAAACGTTCTTTTAATTCAGCCAGTTTATCAATGGTTTTTTGCATTAATTCAGGTGTACGATAGATACCGCAACCTTCTTCCATTGATTCACCCATTTCATCGCGAATTTGTGACCAGCTTTCAGAACCTTTTTGGTTCATCAGATTTTTCAGGCCATCTTCGATATCACGAGTACGCGCATCTAATGCTGAGGCGTTAGCTGGCGCAGCTTCTTGTGCGCAACGAACCGCTTCTTCACCAGCAAGACGACCGAATACAACCAGTTCTGCCAGTGAGTTAGAACCTAAACGGTTAGCACCGTGTAAACCAACAGATGAACATTCACCCACTGCAAACAGACCTTTAATACGAGTCTCTGTTTGTTGGTTAGTTTCGATACCACCCATAGTGTAGTGAGCAGTAGGACGAACAGGGATTGGTTCATTTACTGGGTCAACACCCACATACGCTTTTGCCAATTCACAAATAAATGGCAGACGTTCATGCAGTTTTTTCGCACCCAGATGACGTAAGTCAAGATAAACAACGTCACCACGGTGAGTTTTGATGGTACGACCTGCGCGCCACTCATGCCAGAAAGCTTGAGAAACTTTATCGCGAGGACCTAATTCCATGTATTTATTTTCTGGTTTACCTAATGGTGTTTCTGGTCCTAGACCGTAATCTTGCAGATAACGATAGCCATCTTTATTGACCAGAATACCACCTTCACCACGACAACCTTCGGTCATCAGGATACCTGAACCTGGTAGCCCTGTTGGGTGATATTGAACAAATTCCATATCACGCAGTGGAACGCCATGACGTAAAGCGATACCCATACCATCACCCGTAACAATACCGCCATTGGTATTGAAACGATAAACACGTCCTGCACCACCGGTTGCCATAATGACAGCGTTAGCACGAATTTGAACTTTCGTCCCTTCCATCATATTAATTGCAACAAGACCACGAGCGTGACCTTCATCAACAAGAATATCGAGAACAAAGTGTTCGTCGAAACGTTGAATTTGTGGGTATTTTAAGGATGTTTGGAACAGGGTATGTAGCATATGGAAGCCGGTTTTATCGGCTGCGAACCAGGTCCGTTCGATCTTCATCCCACCAAAACGTCGGACGTTGACTGACCCGTCTTCTTTACGGCTCCAAGGACAGCCCCAGAGTTCTAGTTGAGTCATCTCTGTTGGACAATGCTCAACGAAGTAATCGACGACATCCTGTTCACACAACCAGTCACCGCCTGAAACGGTATCATTGAAGTGGAAATCATAGGAGTCGTGAGCCTGAGTCACTGCTGCTGATCCGCCTTCTGCTGCCACGGTGTGGCTACGCATTGGGTAAACTTTTGAGATCAGAGCAATTTTCAGTTGAGGATTAGCTTCCGCAGCAGCTATTGCTGCTCGTAAGCCTGCGCCCCCGGCTCCGATTATCGCTATATCGGCATTAAAGGTTTGCACTGCGCTTCTCCATTGTTCAAGTGAAAATTGGAATAATTGTCTAGAATTCAATTCACTGACATTATTAATTTGTAATGCTATTTTTTTACGCTATCCGTAACGAAATTGTTTCACTACCTTGTGACTGCGCTTGATAACATCTTTATTATCATTGACTGTAATTTTAGTATAACGAAATGTAGGACACCGAAATTTGATATGAATGATGGTTTTCCCGTATTTCGCAAAAAAAGTGTGATCTACGCCAAGAATTCTGGGTTTAACTAATAAGCCACCAGAGAAACTTGAAGATCAAATAGAATATATTTTTCTAAATTGAAAATTATAAATAGTAATGAATAATTTTTTTGAAAGTATAGATAACTTTAATTGAAAATGACAATGGTTTTTTATTACGTATTGATTTTAAAGGGTAAATATTTTTATCTTTCTTAAGTGTAATTTAAATTAATAAAAGTCCATTTTAAAAACTAAAATAAATTTTTTACTATTTATCTAAAACAAATCGGTTTGTCTTGTTAATTGTTAATAGAATATTAATAATATTTCTAAAGGTTTTTAATTCTCATCAAAATACGTAGATTTAAATAGAAAGTTAACTTTGAAGTTTAGATGAGTTTGGCTATTTAAATATAAGCATAGTGTTAGTTTATTGTTATTCGCAATTGAGAAAAAGAATTATTCTAATTAACTCTTTTTATAAAAATAGCGAAAAAGCACTGAGTTTATTACTCTAAACTGGTGTTTATTTAAACGATAAAAAGCGCATCAAAGTAGATGTTTTGTAGAATTATATTTATTTGCCTTATGTGTTTTTACTTAATAAAAGAAAAAATCAGTGAAAAAATATAAAATGAAACCCCTCTTTATTAGGAGAAATTTGTCTGTTGAAGAGGATGCGAGTAAACTGCACGCTTTGTTTTCTGTTGGAGTTTTTCGTTCATGAGTGAAATCGCGGATTGGCAGCCAAGCGCCTCAATCGCCAACTTATTAAAAAAGGCGAAAATAGTCAGTAATATTAGGCGTTTTTTCACTGATCGTGGCGTGTTAGAAGTTGAAACACCGATGATGAGTCAGGCTACCGTTACCGATGTTCATCTTTACCCATTTGAAACTCAATTTGTGGGGCCTGGGGCTTCTCAAGGGTTAAAACTTTATTTGATGACAAGCCCTGAATACCACATGAAGCGTTTATTAGCTGCAAACAGTGGGCCGATTTATCAAATGGGGCGTTGCTTCCGTAATGAGGAAGCCGGTAGATATCATAATCCGGAATTTACGATGTTAGAGTGGTATCGCCCTTGTTTTGATATGTACCGGTTGATGAATGAAGTCGATGATCTACTGCAAGAAGTATTAGATTGTGAAGCATCAGAGTCACTCTCTTATCAACAAGCATTTTTGCGTTATCTCGATATTGACCCTTTATCTGTCGATAAAGAAAAATTGCGTGAAGTGGCAGCAAAACTGGATCTATCAAATATTGCAGATACTGAAGAAGATAAAGATACGTTACTTCAGTTGCTATTTGTTTCTGGGGTTGAACCGCATATCGGTTTAGAAAAGCCAACCTTTATCTATCATTTCCCTGCGTCACAAGCTTCATTAGCTGAAATCAGCTCTGAAGATCATCGTGTAGCAGAGCGTTTTGAAGTCTATTTTAAAGGTGTTGAGTTAGCGAACGGATTTCGTGAGCTGACGGATGCACAAGAACAACGTCATCGCTTTGAACGTGATAATCGTCAGCGAGTAGCAATGGGATTGCCAGAACAGCCTATTGATGAGCGCTTTTTAGCTGCGCTTGAAGCAGGATTACCAGAGTGTTCTGGCGTTGCTTTAGGGGTTGATCGCCTTATTATGCTGGCACTGGGTGTTGAACGCCTTAGTGATGTTATTGCATTCCCTGTTTACAGGGCATAAATGCGATATCGATAATGCTAAAAAAGAGAGCTTAGGCTCTCTTTTATTTTTTGGATTTTCGGCTTTTTCTGTGTTTTTCTTCTGCTTCAAGGGCTTTTTCTTGAAACTTCGCAAACTTATTTCCTGTTACGTCTTTTATATAGCGATAATTAATAAACCAAAATGTAATACACGAAAATAAAATAACCCACCAAATTAAGAGTAGCTTTAATGCAGAATTAATACCCAGCATTAAATTAAAGCTAATTAAGACCATTAAGCTGACAAATATCGAACTAAATAATCCTCCTGCAATCTGCGGCATATATTTTTTTAAAGGTGTGATACTGATTAATGGCAAAATAATGGCCATAGAGAACAGTACGCCAAATGTGGCAAACATAATAATCGAAATAGGTTCATTAAAGCTGAGAAACCAATCCGTTATACCAAAAAAAGAAAAGGGAATTTCTATCATGATATTGCCTCCCTACTAGGGCAAAAAAGAGGGATATCTTTAAA
The DNA here is from genome assembly GCF_008808075.1 of Proteus sp. CD3. Lineage (NCBI taxonomy): Bacteria > Pseudomonadati > Pseudomonadota > Gammaproteobacteria > Enterobacterales > Morganellaceae > Proteus > Proteus sp. CD3. Next base: position 209,152 of record NZ_CP019686.1, read on the forward strand.
TTTAAAAATAAATGTAAACACTATATTAGGAAAAATACGTATTTCAGTATTATAGAGAGTCACGGATTGATTGAAGAATTCTCGCCTGTCAGTAATGCATTCTTCTAATTCTTTCGCTTGAATTTGTAATAGGTGTAAGTTTTTCCCACTGATAAGCTCAGGGTATTTTTCAGCAATAATGAGTGATTTTTGTATTTGTGGTAATAACTGATTCGCTAAATTAACTTTTTTATCTAATATATCTGCATGTAAATAGCGCTCTCTATTTTCAGCTAATTGTTCAAATAAAGCTTTTTCATGATCCATTGCTTTTTGTGTGATCACGATCAGCATGGGGATCAAGTCGGCTTGTTTTTTTAATAAAACATCAATATTTGCAAAGGCTTTATAGCAATTATTTTTTAGCATCACCATGTTGTTATAAATCATCACTAATTGGCGTATTAAAAAATAAACCAAGGTGAGAATAAAAATGATGAAAATAAGCCATTCCATATTAATTAATTACCGAGGAAGAGAAGTGCTATTAAAATAAAGCGTTAAAATGCCGTTTTGATAATCCATTGGTATTACTAGAATGGAAAAGATAACAAAAAGAGCAATGATAACGATGATAGTCGCATTACGACGTAAAGGACGCGCTTTGTTCCAACTCACAATATAATCTTGTGGCGATAAACCCAGTAGGTAATGAGGCGCTTTGCGTGTGATAACCACTTCGCCATTGATAGACTCTGCATCACCAATTAATAAATATGTGGTGTCTTTGTCTAAAATGTACTCTTTAAAACGTTTATTGTTGGACTCAAAATCTTGATGAGGTTTGATACCAAAGTGTATAAAGGGAGTATCAGCAGCGAGAACTTGAATTGACCCAGTATCGTCTGTCATCGTGAAATTATTGATTTTTTTTTCGCAAAACGTTTGGTGATAGCTTTTTTTACCTTCTTTGTCTGTGGATACATTATATTCATAATAGAAGTAGCCATAACACTCTTTTCTACCTAATCGACTATTTAAGCTTTTCCCAGCCGTTATTTTGCCTTCAATTTCAACCAGCCCAATAGCCAAAGAGCGGATCTTAGATGTGGCTAGAATTTTTTGAAAGCGTAAAAAACGTTTTTCAGGTGTTCTTTTGACAATTTGGTAAACGAACATTAAAACGAAACTTAAAAAGAACAATCTTTGGTCAATAAACAAGCTGAAGCTTAAACTCAGTAATAAAAGGCTAATAAATACTGTGTTGATAAGTGCTGAAAATTTAGAGGTTCCTTCATTTTGTAATTGATGATAATTTTTTATCGCTTTCTCACCAATATTCGCAATATGGGTTGAAATACCGTATGCAAACAGCAAAATAACAGCGAATGCAATGCAAGAGATAAGAGTAGCAACAGAGTTTTCACCACTAGGATAAAGATGAGTTTCTCGTGAAAAAAATAGGTAGTTTCCAGCAGAAAACGCGATCCCTAAAAAGGGAATAATGCTCAAGCTGTTCTTCTTTTTTTGAGGGCGTTTGCTGCGTAAAAAATAGATTAATGCGCCCACAGCACAGCCGATAAAAAAATAAATTAACACTGCAATTTATCCTTAATGCGGTAATTTAACTGGCTATTATTTAAAATGAATTCCTTCAAATTTTATTTCTTCTTTTGGTATTTCTAGTAATTGCATACGTTCAAAGCGGAAAAGACCAGCAATTAAGCTATCAGGAAACATCTCTATTGCGGTGTTGTAGTTAGTTGTTGCATCATTAAAGCCTTCACGACGTTGAGCAATTTTATTTTCTACATCACTAACCGCAGTTTGAAGTAGTGCCAATTGTTCGCCTGAGATTAACGTCGGATAATTTTCAGCAAGGGCAATCATGCCTCGCAGTGCTGTATTCATCTCATTTGTTGCGCTGATTTTTTCGTTAATATTTTGTGCTTTAAAATAGCGTTGTCTTGCGTCACTTAAGGCAATAAATACACTTTTTTCGTGCTCCATCGCTTTTTCAGCTATCGTCATTAATTGAGGAATTTGGTCAGCTCTTTGTTTTAAAATAACGTCAATATTCGCAAACTGATTACTGACTTGATTGCGTGTTGCAATAAGACGGTTGTAAATGGAAATTCCCCAACCAATAAAAAGAACGATAAGAACAAGTAAAATAATAGCCATTATTGTCATCGTGATCCCTTCCTCTAAATATTTAATAAATAATGATAGCTAAATCAAAAAGTGATTATGGTTTTTAATTAAATTATGAGAATAAGTTAGAGAAAGATGAAGGAATATACAATCAGAAAGGGCGCAATTATCTAGGATACTCGTCATACTTCAAGGTGCAGCGTTGTTGACTACATTCATTCGTACTAGTCACATACTTATGTATGCTCCTAGCATCTCATTCATTTGTCGCCTAGCTGCATCTTGAATTATTTAGAGTATCTACTGGCTATACTCTAATAGTTGCATCTTGAATTATTTAGAATATCTACTTGTTAGACTGCAAGTTGCAGCGTTGGTGACTACATTCATTTGTCACCTAGCTGCACCTTGAATTATTTAAGCATAAATAAAAAACGATGAGTTATTTAGCTTGTTTTTGTAAGAATTTAACGCCTAAATCTGGGAAGTCAGTAAAGACACCCTCAGCACCCGCTTGGTTATAAATGATGTCGTAAAGCTGATCACCATCTTTTGCGTATTTAGGCAGTTTATCAACACGAACAGTAAACGGATGAATGGTTAGTTTATTAGCATGAGCATCAGCAGCCATTCCCGTTAAGGTGATTTTTTCTGGCGTTGAATCTGCCTCTACTAACATATGGTAGTCAGGGCCAATAGCATCAGCATAAGTTGCAATTTCTTTCATTGCACCGGGCTTGAACATCCACTCATAGCTGTAGTTTGTCCATGTACCATCAGGCTGTTTCTCATATGTCTCATTCCAGTCGGTATAGGCAATTAACTGCACAAGTTTTAGATCCATGCCCATTTTTGGCATCAATTCTGTTTTGATGCGTTTTAGATCGTTAGCATCGAATGATTGCAGATAAACATTGTCGGTTTTTTTCGTATAACCGTACTGTTTAAGTACTTCCAGTACTTTGGTGGTAATGTCTTTACCTTCTTGTTCATGGAACCAAGGTGCTTTAATTTCAGGGTAAATGCCAATATCTTGGCCGGTTGATTTGTTTAAACCTTGGATAAATTCAATTTCTTCTTGGAAAGTATGTACACGGAAATCCGATTTACCCATAGGGAAACGGTTTGGGTAACTTTGGACTTTTTTACCGTCAACAATGTCGAAACCTTCAGTAAATTTCAGCCCTTTAATTTCTTCAAGCGTAAAGTCGATAGCGTAATAACGACCATCTTTTCTTGCTCTATTAGGATAACGATCAGCCACATCTGTTACGCGATCAAGATAGTGGTCATGTAAAACAACTAATTCGTTGTCTTTGGTCATCACTAAGTCTTGTTCGAGATAATCTGCGCCTTGGGCATAAGCTAATGCTTTGGCAGGAAGCGTATGTTCAGGCAAATAACCACTTGCACCACGGTGAGCAATAACGACCTTATCACTTGCCGCTTGTGCGATTGCACTTAAAGATAGAGTTAAAAGAACGCCTGCAACTAACGGTTTTATTCTAAAAGATGTACTCATAAAGCTGCTCCATTTTAATTCTACGTACAACAAAGTTATGTACAGTTGGCAATAAAAAAGCCACATCAAAACAGTTGATGTGGCTTGGTTTTTAGAGATGAGATTTAACTAATTTCATAAATAATCAGTTAGCGATTATTCGTACTTCTGAAGCATTTCACGTTTGTGTTTGGTTTCAGTAACCATCACGATAAGTAATAACACAACAGATAGCGCACTACCGCCGATCATGACCATAAAGCCGCCATCCCAACCGAAGTAGTCAACTGTGTAACCTACGATAGCACTCGCTGCAACAGAACCACCTAAGTAACCGAATAGACCGGTAAAGCCTGCTGCTGTACCTGCTGCTTTTTTCGGTGCAAGCTCTAGCGCATGCAGACCAATCAACATAACAGGACCGTAGATTAAGAAACCGATGATTAACATACACGCCATATCAACATTCGGGTTACCCGCTGGGTTCATCCAGAATACGATAGTTGCGATAGTTACTAAGGTCATGAAGAACACGCCTGTTGCACCACGGTTACCTCTGAATACTTTATCCGACATCCAACCACACAGCAGTGTGCCAGGGATACCAGCGTATTCATATAAGAAGTAAGCCCATGATGATTTATCCATTGCGAAGTCTTTTACTTCACGCAGATAAGTCGGTGACCAGTCCAGTACGCCATAACGCAGTAAGTAAACAAACACGTTAGCAATCGCAATCATCCACAGAAGTTTGTTAGGGAACACATACTTCATAAAGATTTCTTTTGCAGTCAGCTCTTGTTCGTCAGTTTCTTTATAATCAGGTGGATAGTCGTTTTTGTATTCTTCAATTGGTGGAAGACCACAAGATTGTGGTGTATCACGCATTAATGCGAATGCAATCATAGCAACTAAGATTGCCGCAAATGCTGGCATATATAACGCTGCTTTCCAGTCGTTAAACCATGCCATACCTAATAAGAACAGTAATGGAGGTAAGCCACCACCAACGTTATGCGCACAGTTCCAGATAGAAACGATCCCGCCACGTTCTTTTTGTGACCACCAGTGTACCATTGTACGTCCACAAGGAGGCCAACCCATACCTTGGAACCAACCACAAAGGAACAACAGAACGAACATTATCATAATGCTCGAAGTTGCCCATGGTACAAAGCCCATAAATAGCATCACTAGAGATGCTAAAATAAGACCTGCTGGTAAGAAATAACGAGGGTTAGCACGGTCAGAGAATGAGCCCATGATAAACTTAGAGAAACCGTAAGCAATCGAGATCCCTGATAAAGCAAAACCTAGGTCACCTTTAGAGAACCCTTCTTCTACAAGATAAGGCATTGCTAGTGCAAAGTTTTTTCTTACTAAATAATAAGCAGCGTAACCGAAGAAAATCCCCATAAAGATCTGCCAGCGCAGACGACGATAGACAGGATCTATCTGCTCTTTTGGCAAACGCGCTTTATGTGGCGCAGGTCTAAACAGACTTAACATATTAGCCTCCGATGGCTTTTATTTTAATATGTTGATATTAAATAATGACAAAACGAACAGTGAAGTTATCAAAAAATTTTCTTTAACGAACTTAATAGTAAACTTATACAATCAAATTTACTGTGAGGTATTACTCAGTTGTCGAATAATTTTTCAAGATGTGCAATTTTGAGTGATATGTTAACTTTATCAAATACTTTTTGTTAAATAATTTGTGATTAGTATCACACTTGTGGTTTTAATTTTTCACTCGTGAGCGTTTCTCTTTCGTTTTTGCTCATTATCAAACATTAACCACATTTTTTGTGTATCTTATACACTATAATTAACGCTAAAGAATAATTAAGCGTTTGCTGAATGTAATGTGAGAGGGCATCTCTATGATGAGCGGTTCACCAGTGACAGAAACAGATGTCATTATTATTGGCGGGGGAGCAACCGGTGCAGGCATGGCAAGAGACTGTGCACGCCGTGGATTACGTTGCGTCCTGCTAGAAAGACATGATATTGCAACCGGTGCAACCGGTCGAAATCATGGATTGTTACACAGTGGTGCGCGTTATGCAGTAACAGACCCTGAGTCAGCGCGTGAGTGTATTGAAGAAAACATGATTTTAAAACGGGTCGCTCGTCATTGTGTTGAAAAAACGGATGGCCTTTTTATTACCCTTCCTGAAGATTCTTTAGAGTTTCAACAGACTTTTATTCAATCTTGCCAAGCCGCAGGTATTGATGCTCAAGCGATTTCACCCGAAGAAGCCATTCGCTTAGAGCCATCTGTTAACCCGAATTTAATCGGTGCGGTTAAAGTGCCAGATGGTACTGTCGATCCTTTCCGTTTAACTGCCGCAAATATGTTAGATGCCCGCGAACATGGCGCCCAAGTACTGACTTATCATGAAGTCGTGGGGCTTGTTCGTGAAGGCGACCGCGTTAAAGGTGTGAAAGTTTACGATCACCAAGCGAAAAAACTGTATGAAATTCGCGCGCAAATAGTGGCAAATGCAGGGGGAATTTGGGGACAAAAAATCGCTGAATATGGCGAGCTAAAAGTTCGTATGTTCCCAGCCAAAGGTGCGTTGCTGATTTTGGGTCATCGCATTAACAATATGGTGATTAACCGCTGCCGTAAACCTGCGGATGCCGATATTTTAGTGCCTGGCGATACCATTTCATTGATTGGTACAACATCAACACGCGTACCTTACGATGAAATCGATAATATGTATGTCACCCCAGAAGAAGTCGATATTCTCATCCGTGAAGGTTCAATGTTAGCGCCAAAACTGGCTCAAACTCGCATTTTACGTGCTTATGCTGGTGTGCGTCCTTTAGTTGCAAGTGATGATGATCCATCAGGTCGTAATGTTAGCCGTGGTATTGTTTTACTCGACCATGCGCAACGTGATGGATTAGAAGGCTTTATTACCATTACGGGCGGTAAATTAATGACTTACCGTTTAATGGCTGAATGGGCAACAGATAAAATCTGCGAAAAATTAAATGTCTCTGCTAAATGTACAACCGCAGAAGAAGCCTTACCTGGCTCTCGCCAATCTGCAGAGCAAGCATTACGTAGTGTTGTTTCATTGCCTGCACCAATTCGTGGTTCTGCAGTTTATCGTCACGGTGATTTGGCGAATAAATTATTGAGTAATGAACGCAGTGATAAGAGTTTAGTCTGTGAATGTGAAGCTGTTACCGCAGGGGAAGTTCGCTATGCGGTTAACTCTTTAACCGTCAATAACTTACTTGATTTACGTCGCCGTACTCGTGTGGGTATGGGAACATGCCAAGGTGAGCTTTGTGCTTGTCGTGCTGCGGGTTTATTAAACCGTTTACAAGTCACGACTCCTCATGAATCAGAACAACAGCTTGCCCATTTCTTAAATGAGCGTTGGAAAGGTATTCGACCAATTGCTTGGGGTAATGCGTTGCGTGAGAGTGAATTTACCAGTTGGGTTTATCAAGGTTTATGTGGTTTAGATGCTGATATGATTGAAAAAACAGCTTCAGCGGAGGCAGATAATGAAATTTGACGTCATCATTATAGGTAGCGGGCTTGCAGGTTTAACCGCAGGTATTCGTCTTGCTGAAGCCGGTAAGTCTTGCGCAATTATCAGTAATGGTCAGAGCGCACTACATTTTTCATCAGGTTCGCTAGATCTATTAACTCATCTTCCTGATGGTTCATTAGTGACTCAACCTAAAAAAGCGTTAGCCGCATTGGCTGAACTTGCCCCGAAACATCCTTATAGCCGTATGGGTGAAATTCAGGTTTCAACCTTAATTGAACAGGCTCAAGCATTATTATCAAGTACGAAAGGTCTTGAATATCAAGGCAATGGTGATGAAAACCATTATCGTATTACACCCGTTGGACGTTCACGTATGAGTTGGATGAGTCCAAAACGTGTGCCAACTCATGGTGTTGATCAAGGGTTGCCATGGAAAAAGCTGGCTGTTGTTGGCATTGAAGGCTTCTTAGATTTTCAGCCACAATTTGCAAGTAATACGCTGAATGAGCAAGGTGTTGAGGCTATTCCTTATCATATTCACTTACCGCTATTAGACAGATTGCGTGATAATCCAAGTGAATTTAGAGCCGTTAATATTGCGCGTTATTTAGATAAGCCTGAAAACACTAAAGCGTTAGCGGAAGAGCTGAAAAAGCATATCGATGATAGTGTTGAAGCAATTATTTTACCTGCATGTATTGGGCTGGATGCTGAAGAGCCGGTGACGCTACTTCAACAACTTGTAGGTAAACCTATCTGTTTATTACCGACATTGCCACCATCACTATTGGGTATTCGTTTACATCAAGCATTAAAACTGCGTTTCCAAAAAGCGGGCGGTTTAATCATGCCGGGTGATCGTGCAGAACAAGTTGATTTAGTGGGGAGTAAAGTTACAGGTATTCATACTCGAAACCATACTGACATTCCTATTCGTAGTGAACATGTTGTATTGGCAACGGGCAGTTTCTTCAATAATGGGTTAATTGCAGAGTTTGATCGTGTCTATGAACCTTTGATGGAACTTGATTTGCTAGAGACATTACCACGCAATGAGTGGACACAAGTCAATGTCTTTGCAAAACAGCCTTATATGCGATTTGGTGTTGATACAGATAGCCAATTAAGACCGATGAAATATGGCGAAGTCTTAGAGAATGTTTACGCTGTAGGCGCTGTATTAGGTGGGTTTGACCCTCTTAATGAAGGTTGTGGTGCCGGTGTTTCAATGATCAGCGCACTTTATGCAGCGCAACAAATTTTACAGCGCAATAAATCAGAACAGACCACATCTGCGGTTGTGGAGGCAGCACAATGAGTTTACATGATAACAGTTTTGAAGCGTGCATTAAGTGTACTGTTTGTACAACTTATTGCCCTGTTGCAAAAGTAAATCCACTTTATCCGGGTCCTAAACAAGCGGGTCCTGATGGTGAGCGTTTACGTCTAAAAGATCCGATGCTTTATGATGAAGCATTGAAATATTGCACGAATTGTAAGCGTTGTGAAGTTGCTTGTCCGTCAGATGTGAAGATTGGTGACATCATTTCGCGTGCGAAACTGAACTACAATACAAAAACACCAAAACTTCGTGATGCTATTTTAAGTCATACGGATCTAATGGGGTCATTATCAACGCCAATGGCGCCGATAGTAAATACCATTACAGGATTAAAACCTGTACGCAAGATCTTGGATAAAGCACTTAAAATTGACCATCGTCGCGAATTGCCAAAATACTCTTTTGGTACATTTAGAACATGGATGAAAAAACAAGTTGAAGAGCAGGCGCGTTTTAAAGATCAAGTTGCCTTCTTCCATGGTTGTTACGCTAACTATAACCACCCACAATTAGGTAAAGATTTAGTTAAAGTATTCAACAAAATGGAGATTGGTGTTCAGTTATTAAAACGTGAAAAATGCTGTGGTGTTGCATTAATTGCGAATGGTTTTGTTAAACAAGCTAAAAAACAAGCTGCGGTAAACCTTGAATCTCTGACAGAAAAAATTGTTGAAAACAATATTCCTGTCGTTGCAACATCATCAACCTGTACTTTTACTATTCGTGATGAGTATGAACATATCCTTGATGTTGATACATCCAAAGTACGTGAAAATATTGAATTAGCGACACGTTATATTTATCGTTTATTAGAAGAAGGTCGTGAATTACCACTGAAACACACTCCGTTAAAAGTGGCATATCACACACCTTGTCATATGGAAAAAATGGGATGGACTGCGTATTCCATTGATTTAATTAAGCGTATCCCGGGTGTTGAGGTCATTGTTTTAGATTCTCAATGCTGTGGTATTGCCGGAACTTACGGTTTTAAATCTGAAAACTACGATGTTGCTCAAGGCATTGGTGCGGGTTTATTCCGCCAAATTGAAGAGAGCGGCTGTGATTTGGTAATTACAGACTGTGAAACCTGTAAATGGCAAATTGAGATGTCAACGACGAAAAAATGTGAACACCCCATTAGTTTATTGGCAAGAGCATTATAAGTATTGCCTATTAGATAATAAAAAAGTAATTGATTACTAAGATAACAAGCAGCTAGGGAATAAAAGAGGATCTTTTATTCCCTTTTTTTTATTTTTAGTAAAACAGATGTGAAATATAAAAGAATAAGGAAATTAAATAACCTGATACAGGGAAATTCAGGTCATTTAAATATGCTTATTTTTAATGTGAAATATAGGTGTTTTGATAAAGCCAAATATTCTGGACTTTTTTTAGCGTTATATTTTGTCCGTCAGTCAGCGAGAGCGCTTGATTTCCCGCTTCATTAATAATTGGAATATCTAGTGCATTCGCTAATACGGTTGTATTAGACAGAGGATTACCGTGACTTAATAAAATTCCTTTGATCTTATTGGTATCAAGGGTCATTAATGTGGAGGGATGAAGCTGTTTTGTTACCAGAATTGCGTTTGTATAAGGAGGATGCGTGATTGGCGGAGGCGCAGAAGTTAAATAGCGCAGTAATCGAGATAAAATATCATCTAAATCACTTTCACGAGCGCGCATATTATCATCATCCATTTGCGCATAAGTATCTATTAAATCAATAAATGTCTGCTGTAAGGCAAATTCCGCATTACAGTGATGTTTGCTTATCATGCTACATACAGTCAGTTGTAATTCGGTATTTTCTAATAAGAAACGGTGACTAGAAAAAATATGGGCATATTGTTCTCCAATCTTGCGGTACGCTTCTTCGGTTAACCAGTCTATATCCTTTTTGGATCGCTCAATGGCTTTTACGAGACGTTTTTGCTCTTCAAGTAATAAGTGAGAGGATATTTTTTTACGCGGGATCACAAAACGATGATAAGGATATAGCCAAACAGGTGCGGTGATAATTCTGACAGGTTCGTAATTTGTGTTTTTAGGATGAAGATTTAAATTAGGCAGATTTTCGCCTAATTGCAGTTTTTTAATTGTAATGGTTTTATGCGCTGCTTTTTCAGCTTCTTCAAGTGATGCACCTAACGCAATACTATTGGCGGCAGCCAAGGTGCCTTCAACAATCGGCGCTGAACTTAACGCGACGTTAGTGGCAACGTCATGCTCAAGATTAGCGATAGCGAGTGCTGCATTTTGTGCTGAATGATAAGTATCGAGTAAAACGAGTACACCTTGTTTGCTATAACATTTTTTAATTGCTGTGAGTATAGTTTCTGGTGACACTTCATTAGCAAGATCAGAAGGTGTTTGATAATTGGTTGCAATGACAATTTTTACTTGGCGATCTACAGTCTGATTAACAAGCTCTTTAATACCATTGGCGAGCGTAAGGCTTTTTGAAACTAATACGATACTGACCATAAATCACCTTTTTTGTAAATGCAAACAGGGAGATAAACACTCCCTGTTTACTCAAGCTTTAATAAAGCCATTCCCGTCCTAATTGGTCGGCAGTTAAAATAGCGGCATAAACCTTATCGGAATCAACATCAAATGGCATGTTGTAAATTGTCTCGCCCTCAGCACAACTTAACTCAGCAACTGCCATGATTTTTTCATTTAATTCATCGCCTGTTGCATTGATCCCCAGCTCTTCTAAAGTGACCGGCAGCCCGACTAAAATACAGAAATCAAGGAACTCTTCTAACTCTTCTAATGGACTGTTTTCTAACACTAATTGGACTAATGTACCAAAGGCGACTTTTTCACCATGGTACATATTGTGACACTCTTCTAATGCCGTAAATCCATTATGAATGGCATGAGCTGCCGCAAGCCCCGCGCTTTCAAAACCGATACCACTTAAGAAGGTATTAGCTTCGATAATATTTTCTACCGCAGTGGTACAAACACCTCGGCTTACTGCGAGTTTTGCTTTATAGCCATCTTCTAAAAGGGTGTTATAGCAAAGTTCAGCCAGAGCTAAGGCTGCTAGTGTTGATTTACCCCCTGCCATGGTTTGTTTTTGAGCATGACTACAGGCTCTTGCTTCGAAGTAAGTTGCTAAAGCATCCCCCATTCCTGCCACTAATAAACGAGCTGGTGCAGACGCGATGATATTTGTGTCCATCACGACAACATCAGGGTTTGTTGGGTAGAAAAGGTAGCTATCAAACGCGCCTAATTCTGTATAAATCACAGAAAGTGCGCTTGTTGGCGCATCAGTAGAAGCAATTGTTGGGGAGATGACGACAGGAAGCTGGCATTTATAAGCAACTGCTTTGGCAGTATCAAGTGTTTTACCACCACCAACGCCGATGATCACAAGGGAGGCTTGTGCTTTTGCAAGTTCAGATAACCGATTGATTTCGTTGTGTGTGCATTCACCATTAAACAGTTCAAAGTGCCCATTCACTTCATATTGAGACATACTGTCTTTGACAGTACTGCCGACGAGATCCATAACAAATTTATCAGCAATAATCAGCGCTCTATCGCCAAAAGGTTTTGCGTATTTACCAATATGGTATAACGCATCTGGCCCTTGAATATATTTAGCGGGGGATTGAATAACTTTTAACATAATAGACTCCTACTATTCGCAAAAGAGAGTAAAAAATCCTTATGGTGGGGCTTGTCATTCCAATTGACAGAGAATTCTATGGAGATGAACTTAAATACATTAACAGTTTAATAGATGAATAAAATATTTCATTGTAAATAATTAATCATTTTTATATTAGCATGCAAAAAATATCACAATAATGATATTTAAGTAATATTCTGTACGTTGTTTGACTAATCATGCTAATTAATTACTATAAGAAATATTTACATAAAATAATAAATTATTTAATTTAGAATAAAGCTTCATAAAATTGACTTATGAAGCTTTATTATTTGAATTATGACATTTATACCATTATTTTTTTGCGAGGTAAGACAGATTATGAGCGAATTTCAGCATAATCTTGTTTTTCATTTTCTTGTGCGAAAAAGTGACGCAAAATAAAATTCAGCAAAACACCATATGCAGGCAAAAAGAACAGCATACAAATGGTCAATTTAAACACGTAATCAACCAATGCAATTTCAACCCAATTCTCTGCCATAAATGCGTCAGTACTACGATAAAATGCAATAAAGAAGAAGGCGAGAGTATCGAGTAAATTCCCAAAGAACATCGCTGCACTTGGTGCTACCCACCATTTTTGTTGTTGTCTTAAACGGTTAAAGACAGACACATCCATGATTTGACCTAACACATAAGCCATAAAGCTTGCTGTCGCAATTCTTGCCACCATGATATTAAAATCAGCTAATGAGGCAAAACCTTGCCAACTTCCTTGGAAAAAGAGCGTTGAGATCAGGTAAGAAATCGCTAATGCAGGGATCATGACGGCAGTAATAATGCGTCGAGCCAAAGGCGCACCATAAATACGAACCGTTAAGTCTGTTGCCAGAAAAATAAACGGAAAAGTAAAGGCACCCCAAGTGGTATGGAAACCAAAAATGGAAATAGGTAATTGCACAAGATAGTTACTAGAAGTAATTATCAGGATATGGAACAAAGAAAGCCATAACAGCGCCACCGCTTTTTGGCGGGGAGTAAACGTATACATAAATTGTACCTTTTTAGTGATTGGGGTGAGGGAACCCAATAAAACAGTGATTTCTCTCTTAAATGAGAGGATGCGCATAATACGCCTGTTGCGCAACAAAAGCAAAGGTTAGCAGGTATACCTTTGTGCTTAATGTGCCGTGATGTGAACACAAAAGCGAGATATAATGGCGCAATCTGTCAGTGTAAGAAGAATGGTTAATAGAATGAATGCTCAATTTGATGATGCAACTAAAACATTAGATACGCTAGGTCTACGTTGCCCAGAGCCTGTGATGTTAGTGCGTAAAACCATAAGAAATATGGCATTAGGTGAGACGCTTTTAGTGATTGCGGATGATCCCGCCACAGTACGTGATATCCCCGGCTTTTGCCGTTTTATGGAACATGATTTATTAAATCAAGAGACTGAGTCTGCACCTTATCGTTACCTGATCCGTAAAAAAGAGAGCAATCTGTAATTGATTATCGTGCTAAAAAATAACCCAAACCTCAATCATTGAAGTTTGGGTTTTTTAATTTACTTTATTCTTTGCTAGATGATTTCAGCTTTACTCGTAACAGTCTTACGGCATTGGCTGTGACAAGGGCGGTTGCCCCTGAATCTGCAAGTACTGCAACCCAAAGCCCTGTTATTCCTAATAAGCTAGTTACTAAGAACACAGCTTTTAAGCCTAGTGCGATAGTGATGTTTTCACGAATGATTTTGCGTGTTGCACGAGATAACTGAATAATTTCAGGTAAACCTGTTAAACGGTTATGTGTTAATGCTGCATCTGCGGTTTCAAGTGCAACATCAGTGCCACTTCCCATTGCAACACCAATGGTGGCAGCCTTCATTGCTGGCGCATCATTGATACCATCACCGACCATCATGGTGTTATGCGTTTTACTGATTTCCATTACTGAAGTGACTTTATCTTCAGGCAGTAATCCTGCACGGAAATCCATGCCAAGTTTTTTCGCAATTGCCGCAGCGGCTCTTGGGTTATCTCCTGTTAGCATCACGGCATTGATGTTCATCTCTTTCAATAATTTCATTGATTCGATGGCATCATTGCGTAAGGTATCTTGCATCGCAATAACACCGATAAGTTGACGCTCTTTTAAAACAACAACAACGGTTTTTCCTTCATCTTCAAGGCGTGCAACCTCTTGTTGCCATTGAGGCGATAATGTTGTTGTTTCTGATAATTGAGACGGCGCACTGACAAGAATGTGCTGGCTATTTAAATAACCTTCAATTCCTTTACCCGCTAAGGCTTTACGATCTTCCGCTTCAACAACAAGTACACCTTGTTCTTGTGCTTTATTGATAATGGCTTTTGCTAATGGGTGATGTGATCCGACTTCTACGGACGAAGCCAAAGTTAGGATTTCTTTTTCATTAAACCCCGTTTCAGCAACAACATCCGTCACTTGAGGTTTCCCTTCAGTCAATGTACCGGTTTTATCGAGGGCGATGGTATTAACGGTGCCTAATTGCTCTAACGCTGCACCCCCTTTAATTAATGCACCACGTTTTGTCGCAGCCGCTAATGCTGAGGTAATAGCGGCAGGCGTTGAGATAACCAATGCACAAGGACAACCAATCAATAACAGCGTTAAGCCGCGATAGAACCATGTTTCCCAAGGCTGAGCAAAGAACAGTGGCGGTATAATAATCACTAATGCGGAGAACAGCATAATGGCAGGGGTATAGTAGCGACTAAAGCGGTCAACAAAACGCTCAATTGGCGCTCTACGCTCTTCAGCTTCTTCAATCAGTTGCAAAATACGGTCGATAGCATTTTGCCCTTGCTCAGATACCACTTTCATCTGTACAGATCTATCCACAGATAAACAACCGGCTGCTACTTTTTCGCCTTGTAGACGCTCTACGGGCACTGATTCACCCGTTAATGCACTTTCATCAAAGCTTGCAAATGCACTAACTAATTCCGCATCTGTCGGTAAACGTGAACCTGGTGCAATTTCAATAATGTCGCCTGGACGTAATTGCGCCGCAGGGATCGTTTGTTTTTTACCATCTTTAACTAATGTTGCTTCTTCTGGCACTAATGCCATTAATGCGCTTACACCTCGACGAGCACGTCCTGCGGCGTAAGACTCCAGCATTTCACCAATCATAAACAGCAAAATAACCATTGCTGCTTCTTCGGTAGCATTAATAAATAGAGCGCCAATTGCGGCAACACTCATCAATGTTTCTATGGCGAAAGGCGTACCACTGCGAATAAGTTGTAAGGACTTCTTCACAATGGGGAATAAACCAATCAAGGTTGTCGCAATAAAGGCTGCTCGACCTGCTTGAGGATCAATAAATTCAGCACCCCAGCTAATCGCCATTAAAATCGCAAGCACAATAACAAATGCGCCTTCTTTTAATAGGCTTTGCTTAACGGGCTTTTTAGATCCAGGTGATGAGAGGTCGAACAGTTCAAAACCCGCACTTTTTACTGCGCTAATCACATTGGTGCGCAAATCACTATCAGCGTCAACAACCAGTTTTTCGGTAGCAAAAAGAATTTTGGCTTGTTTAACGCCAGCGACTTTTAGTACAGCGGTTTCAATTTTTTGTGCGCAACTTGGGCAATCCATACCTTGCACTTTCCAGCTAAAGCGCTGTTGTGCAAGCTTTTCTGGCTCTATATTAGAAACTGGGGCGTTGATATCACAGCTTCCATGAGCATGATTGTGCCCATCATGGCTATGATCGTGAGCATCATGATTATGTTGGTGGGAGTGCTCGTGGTGATGCTCATCCTCGCATTCAGGATCACTTTTATCTATTTTGGTGTGCGAATGTCCACTTTCAGTATGTGAGTGCGTACTATTCTCTGAGTGACCTGAACAGCATTGAGAGCTTGAGCAGCAAGCATCGGTATGTTTATGGTTATCGTGTTGATGAGCATGTTTAGTCATAACTGGCTCTCCTTGTTCAACAAAGTAAAGTTTAAATTCATTTATCTGATAAGTACTTTACAGCTTGGAGTAGAGTCCAGAGTCAAGATACCAAAGGCATATTCATTGGCAAAAAATGCGAATTAGGTCAAAAAATTAACCCCTTATTCTATGTTTGTAAAAACAAGGGGTTAATGGAGTCTAAAGGAATAAAGCTCTGACGATGAAGAAATGCCCAATAAAATAACAGGCACTGACAAGCCCTTTAGAAGCTGAAAATGAGAAGCGGAAGCGGTTGATTAGCCATATAGAGTAAGCGATTACTAACAATAATGAGCCTATCATTACTGATAAGTTATAATCATTGCTTAAGTAGAAGAATTTTTCGCCAGCAATCCAAAACATAGCAAATGCGGCTAATAAAGTTAGAGAGGCTGGAATGGCTAATTTATCAAGCTTAGTCCAAACAATGGCTAAAATGATAATAAAAGCAAGAATAACGAACCCAAGTAAAGGAAGATAGAAAGAGAGTTGGAGTGGTAGTAAAAAACTCACCATATAAAGTATGTAGCTTAGAAAAACCAAGGCAAAAGAAGGTAGTAAATACTTACCATCAAACATTCTTAAAATATCAGAAAGTAGTGTCGCTAATAATGCACCTACAATAAGGTAGCTATTAATACTGTGTTCAGGAACTTGCCATGCCCAAAGTAATAAAAGAAGTAGCGTGATAGGACGGAATAACCATCGTTGCCAATTAGGACCTCGATATGCGGCATCGATATAAAGCCATCCGGAGAATAATACGGCGAGAAAAGGCCAACTCATAATATCTTCCTTATATTCAGAACTGTTTTATTATTCATAACAGAAAGATTAATTTAAGAATAGCGGTTAATGACGAAACTGATGGACTTATTAAAATAATATAAAGCACACTGTTTTTTAATCCATATAACGATAGGAATTAATGTAATGAATAAAGCGGCTATTTTAGGAATTGCGGTACTGATCGTTATTATAGCGTCAGCAACTTATCGTTTCTTCGAACAAAGAAAACAGCGAATAAGTGATGATAATTCACCCGTTATACTCTATATGGTCGAAGTGATTGATAAAAAAGAAGTGGCGGCAAATGAACGACGCTCAAGAGAAAATGATGTAACTGGCCCAGAAATAACACATTATTATCAAGTTACGTTTCGTTTAACCACTGACTCTCGTAAAGATTTAGTGTTAAGGGTTGATAAATTTGCTTATCAAAATATTGAGCCTGAAATGAAAGGGCGTCTGTTTATGCAGGGGAGTCGTTTTGTAACGTTTGAAACAGATATGCCAAGTAATGAGCAAAATAATAAATAAGATAATTTATTCATAAAGTTGGCAACCTCTGGGGTTAATATTGACCCCAGATAATTGCGAGGATATAACAATATTTACGGCTATTGTTTGGTCTTATTTTTCTGTTTTTCTTCGTATTCTTTTCGTAATTCTTTTTGTATTTTTAATAGCTCAAAGATCCCAAAGAAGAAAATACGAAATTGTAATGCCGTTGATGGTTTTTGATCTTTAGGTTGTCCTGCTTTATACATTACGATTTGTAATCCATGCATAATTACCATAAAAATCAATGCAATATCCATAAAGTATTTTAAAGGTTTAGGAAACGGGGAAATAATATTTAAAAACAGAAAACCCCAAACACCGACCATTAAAAATCGGCCAAAAAAGATTAACATAGCAGCTCCATAAAAAATTAAGCAGATAAATTGCGAATATAAAGGCGATACGCGACTTGCCCCGCGATCTTCTCTCTATGCAATGTCCAATGAGTCGGGATCGTATAAGTCTGCGCTTTAATTTCTTCCTCAATATAAATATAGCAATCTTGCGCTAACCAACCGTTATTTTCTAATAACTGAATAGTGTCTGACAACATGCCTTTATGAAAAGGAGGATCTAAAAAAACGACGTTATAAGGTGAACCTTGCTTGGCGAGATATGACAATGCACTGTCTTGAATGACATGCCCATTTTCTGCATTAAGTAAGGTTAAGTTTGCGGTGATTTGTTGGGCAACTGCACGTTCATATTCGATAAACGTGGTTTCACGAGCATAGCGAGAAAGAGCTTCAATGCCTAAACCACCGCTTCCTGCAAAACAGTCTAGACAACGGGCGTCTTGGATAACAGGCATTAGCCAATTAAAGAGTGTTTCTTTCACTCTATCCGTTGTTGGTCGTAATCCTTGGCTATCAAGAACAGGAAGTTTACGACCACGCCATTTTCCCCCAATTATTCTGATTTGTCCCATTGGGGCTTTTTGTGGTTTTTTGGCCATATTATTTTGATTTATATCGTTTAAACGTGAGTTTTGATGTGTCTTTTGGGATAAGGAATTCGTGTCAGTTGTTATCTCGATGACTTCCCTTGATTTAATCCGCAATAATTTACCATAAAATTCGTATAAAAGATGCGTTTATCTATGATCAAATGATAGACTTCATTATTATTTTCAATATCGTCAATGTATTCGCGCCATGATTTAGTGCGAGGAGTTTAGTAGCTAATGGCAAAAGAAAAAAAAGGTTTTTTCTCGTGGCTCGGTTTTGGGCGTAACAAAGAAGAAAATATTGAGCAAGAGAAAGAACAGCAACGCTTAGAAGAAGAGCGTTTAGAACAAGAACGTTTGGCAAAAGAGGCGCAAGAAGAAGCCACTCGCCAAGCGCAATTAGAAGCAGAACAAGCACGTTTAGAAGTAGAGCGCCAAGAAGCGCAACCTGTAGTGCAAGATAGATTGGCACAAGAAGCTGAAAAACAACGTTTAGAACAAGAGAAAGCCCAGCGCCAAGCAGAAATAGAGGCGGAGCAAGCACGTTTAGAAGCCGAGCACGCAGAACAAGCACGTTTGGCACAAGAAGCACAAACCCAACGCCTAGCTCAAGAAACAGAAGCACAACGCCTTGCGCAAGAAGAAGCTCAGCGCCAAGCGGAACTTAAAGCCGAACAAGAGCGCCAAGCGGAGCTTAAAGCGGAGCTTAAAGCGGAACAAGAGCGTCAAGAAGCGCAATGCCAAGAAGCTGCGCGTTTAGAGCAAGAACGTTTGGCTCAAGAAGCCGAAGCACAACGCCTTGCGCAAGAAGAAGCTCAGCGCCAAGCGGAACTTAAAGCGGAACAAGAGCGTCAAGAAGCACAACGCCAAGAAGCCGCGCGTTTAGAGCAAGAACGTCTAGCTCAAGAAGCCGAAGCACAACGCCTTGCGCAAGAAGAAGCTCAGCGCCAAGCGGAGCTTAAAGCCGAACAAGAGCGTCAAGAAGCCGAGCGTTTAGAGCAGGAACGTCTGGCACAAGAAGCAGAAGCTCTACGTTTAGCGCAAGAAGAGGAAAACGAACGTCTCGCTATTGCGCAAGCACAAGCGGAAGATATTGAAGCTTTACGCGAAGAAGTACTGGCAGATAAAGTTGTTGAACAAGAGAAACCTAAAAAAGAAGGCTTCTTTAGCCGTCTGAAAAAGGGTTTACTGAAAACTCGCCAGAACTTAGGTTCAGGATTCCTTGGTCTATTTCGTGGTAAGAAAATTGATGAGGAGCTTTTTGAAGAGTTAGAAGAGCAACTCTTAATTGCTGATGTGGGTATGGAAACCACCACTAAAATCATCACTAGCCTGACCAAACATGCTACTCATAAAGATCTTAAAGATGCTGAAGCCCTTTACGGAAAATTACGTGAAGAGATGGGCGATATTTTAAGTAAAGTTGATAAACCATTAAATATTGAAGGTAAAAAACCTTTTGTTATTTTAATGGTTGGTGTTAATGGTGTTGGTAAAACAACCACAATCGGGAAATTAGCACGACAATACCAAGCTGAAGGTAAATCTGTCATGTTAGCTGCGGGTGATACATTCCGAGCAGCGGCGGTTGAACAGTTACAAGTTTGGGGTGAGCGTAATAATATCCCTGTTGTGGCACAACACACTGGCGCTGATCCTGCCTCTGTTATTTTTGATGCAATTCAATCAGCCCAAGCAAAAGGTGTCGATGTTCTTATTGCTGATACCGCAGGACGATTGCAGAATAAATCCCATTTAATGGAAGAGCTGAAAAAAATCGTTCGTGTTATGAAGAAATTAGACGAAGAAGCACCACATGAAGTGATGCTGACGTTAGATGCAAGTACCGGACAAAATGCAGTTAGTCAGGCAAAACTCTTTAATGAAACAGTTGGGCTAACTGGATTAACATTGACTAAACTCGATGGTACAGCAAAAGGGGGCGTTATCTTCTCTATTGCTGATCAGTTTAGTATTCCTATCCGTTATATCGGGATAGGTGAAGGTATTGAAGATCTACGTCCGTTTAAGGCCGACGATTTTATTGAGGCTCTGTTTGCCCGCGAGGAGTAGTTTTAATGATCCGCTTCGAACACGTCAGCAAGGCTTATTTAGGTGGAAGACAAGCATTACAGGGGGTTGATTTTCATCTTCGCCCTGGTGAAATGGCTTTTTTAACGGGTCACTCTGGTGCCGGTAAAAGTACATTGCTTAAGTTAATTTGTGGAATAGAACGACCAAGTGATGGTGCTATTTGGTTTGCTGGTCATGATATCAGTAGACTAAAAAATAGTGAGATCCCTTTTCTGCGTCGTCAAATTGGGATGATCTTCCAAGATCACCACTTATTGATGGACAGAACGGTTTATGACAACGTTTCTCTTCCCCTAATTATTGCTGGCGCGAGTGAAGAGGATATTCGGCGAAGAGTTTCAGCCGCTTTAGATAAAGTAGGGCTATTGGATAAAGCTAAAAATTATCCTATTCAGCTCTCTGGTGGTGAACAACAGCGTGTTGGTATTGCGCGCGCTGTTGTGAATAAACCGACAGTTTTACTCGCAGATGAACCAACAGGTAATCTTGATGGGGAGCTTTCAGAAGGTATTATGCGCCTTTTTGAAGAGTTCAACCGTGTTGGTGTAACGGTGCTAATGGCGACGCACGATATGTCTTTAATAGAACGCAGAAATTATCGCATTCTTACATTAGGGCAAGGCAGAATGGTGGGAGGGCAAAATGGCTAAAGCAAAAAGTTCCCGTAAATCAATGCCAACGCCAGGTGCAAAAACCAAGGCGCTAAAAGGGGGAAGACGAGAACAGTGGCGCTATGCATGGCGTAACACAATGGCTGATTTTTTACGCCAGCCGCTCTCCTCTTTTTTAACGGTAATGGTTGTCGCGATATCTCTCACCTTACCGAGCATCTTTTATATTGTCTGGAAGAATGTCTCAACGGCATCAGAACAATGGTATCCAACACCACAATTAACGGTTTATCTTGATAAATCACTGGATGACTCATTAGCTGAAGCCACGATCAAAAAAATAGAAGCCTTAGAAAAAGTTGAAGATGTTAACTATCTTTCACGACAAGATTCACTAGTGGAATTTCGTTCTTGGGCTGGCTTTAGCAGTGCATTAGATATGTTAGAAGAAAATCCATTACCTGCGGTTGCAATTGTGACACCCGTTATGGAGCCTAGCGATCAACAATTAATGGTGAATTTACGTGATACAGTGGCGAAAATACCCGGTGTTGACGAAGTAAGAATGGATGATAGCTGGTTTACTCGGCTTTCAACGTTAACTTCATTAGTCGGGCAAATTGCTTTGGTGATTGGCACATTGATGGTTGTTGCCCTGTTATTGGTCATTGGTAACAGTGTACGCCTCAATATATTCAGTCGTCGTGACACCATTAATGTGATGAAGCTAATTGGTGCAACCGATGGCTTTATTATGCGTCCTTTCCTTAATTGGGGATTGATCCTCGGTTTTATTGGCGCTGTATTTGCCCTGATTTTTTCAGCTTTACTGGTGTGGAAACTCTCTGATGTGGTGACTCAAGCCGCAACGGTGTTTGGAACTTCATTTTCCATTTCAGGGCTTGGCTTTGATGAATCTATCATTCTGATCCTCGTTGCTATGACCATTGGCTGGCTTGCTGCATGGTTGACGACAATGCAGCATTTGCGCCAATTCACACCAGAATAATGAATTAGAGCGTTTTTATCCTTACTCTCTAAATAATGAGAAGATATTCTTTTTATCAGGCTGGGTTACGTTAATATCGTTACCCAGCCATTTTATCGACGCCCTGTCTCTGGCATAATAATGCACACACTCTTTTCTACGATAAGGCAATAGTCATATTGGCTTCAGTGATAGAAAAGTACAAAGATATGTAAACATAGATGCGATATGAACCTTTAGTCTTTATGCTGGTCAAATAGTCGTTATGATAAAAACACATCGTAAAAAACCTTAACTGACTTCCTATTTAAGCTATATTTATAAGGCTCATCTACTTTCCCTTATCGCAATAATTTAATTATTTATTTGATTTTCATGAGGATTTGAATGACAAAAGAAATGCAATCCTTAGCATTGGTTCCGCAAGGCAGCATCGAAGCGTATATACGTGCAGCCAATTCCTATCCGATGTTAACCGCAGAGGAAGAAAAGGAACTCGCTGAACGGCTGCATTACGATGGTGACTTGGATGCAGCAAGAACGCTTATCCTTTCACATCTGCGCTTCGTTATTCATGTTGCTCGCAGCTATTCAGGTTATGGTTTACCGCAAGCTGATCTTATCCAAGAAGGTAATATTGGTTTGATGAAAGCGGTTCGTCGTTTTAACCCAGAAGTGGGTGTTCGACTTGTCTCTTTTGCTGTGCATTGGATCAAAGCTGAAATTCACGAATATGTGCTACGTAACTGGCGTATCGTGAAAGTCGCGACCACAAAATCACAACGTAAACTCTTTTTTAATCTGCGAAAAAATAAAAAGCGTTTAGGTTGGTTTAATCAAGATGAAGTGGAGCTTGTTGCAAGAGAATTAGGTGTATCAGAAAGTGATGTCCGAGAAATGGAATCACGAATGTCAGCACAAGATATGGCATTTGATATGACTGCTGATGATAGTGATGACTCACATCCTATTGCTCCTGTACTCTTCTTAGAAGATAAATCTTCTGACTTTGCCGACGGCATTGAAGAAGATAACTGGGATAATCATGCAACGGATAAACTGACGTCAGCAATTGAAACTCTTGATGAACGTAGCCAAGATATTATTCGCGCTCGTTGGTTAGATGATGATAACAAATCGACATTGCAAGACTTGGCGACAAAATACGGTGTTTCTGCCGAGCGTGTTCGTCAATTAGAAAAAAATGCGATGAAGAAATTGCGTTTAGCGATTGAAGATTAATCACATTTCAGACCAAGCACACGCACTCATAAAGTAGAGTATGTTATAAAAGCGATATGAAAATATCGCTTTTTTATTGCTTGGAGAAAAGAACGTGAAAATAGTTATCGCCCCTGATTCTTTTAAAGAAAGTTTAAGTGCGAAAGACGTTGCGATGGCAATAAAACAGGGCTTTTCACGTTATTTACCTAATGCGCAATATTGTTGTATTCCCATGGCAGATGGTGGCGAAGGAACGGTGACATCGCTGGTGGATGCAACGCAAGGTCGTTTTATCTCTACACAAGTGTGTTCGCCTTTAGGTAAAAAAGTGACTGCAACTTGGGGGCTTTTAGGTGATAACACCACTGCCGTGATTGAAATGGCACAAGCTTCTGGTCTTCATCTTATTCCTTTATCTCAACGTGATCCCAAATTAACGACCAGTTATGGTACGGGTGAATTAATTAATGCCGCACTTGAAATGGGCGTTAAAAAAATTATTTTAGGATTAGGTGGCAGTGCTACAAATGACGCTGGTGCGGGGATGATGCAAGCACTCGGTCTTGACCTTAAAGATAAGTTTGGGGCATCTTTGCCTTTTGGTGGACTATCATTAGCTCAACTTTACTCTGTCGATATCACGAAGCTTAATCCTAAACTAAAACAGGTTGAAATTGAGATTGCTTGCGATGTGACTAATCCATTGTGTGGCGAAAAAGGGGCATCCACTATTTTTGGCCCTCAAAAAGGCGCGACCAAAGACGATATTGCGCAACTTGATAACGCATTACACCATTTTGGTACTTATCTTGAAAAGATGACGCAACGCAGTCTTATCCATATTGCAGGAAGTGGCGCTGCGGGAGGATTGGCTTTGCCGTTACTGGCTTTTACGCAAGCAAGGCTTTCGCAAGGTGTCGAATTGGTTGCTAATACTGTTGAATTAGAAAAACAGTTAATTGATGCAGATTTAGTGATAACGGGTGAAGGGCGAATGGATAGCCAATCCGCACAAGGTAAGACACCGACAGGCGTTGCTAAATTGGCAAAAAAATACCACCTTCCTGTTATTGCGTTAGTCGGTGGCTATTTACCAGATTACGATGTGGTGCATCAGCAGGGTATTGATGCCGTTTTTTCAATTGTACCGGGCGTTTCTACACTTTCTGATGCGTTAAATAATGCGCAAAGGAATCTTAGTGAGACGGCTTATAATGTGGCGAGACTTTATTATTCGTCATATTTCAAGCCGTAGCGTTTACTCGTCATACTATATGTTGCATATATTCAAGTTGTAGAATTATTTAGAGTAAGAACATTGTCAAATATTGAGAACATAAAGATCAGATTGTGGTGATGGACTAAATTGATGATGTGCCAAAAAAGCATGTGCAACATCATATCCATGTTCTTCGGTGGATAAGCTTATTGCTTGCCAATGGGTAATCTCAGGATATGCAGATAAGCATTGTGTCAGTAAATAATGCCCAACACCGCGACGGCGTGTTACTTCTCTGACCATAAAATCGGTGATAACAGCTTTCTTATCCGATAATTTAACCCAGCAAGCGGCTAATAATCGTTCATTAAATCTTGCCACAAAGAGGACATTCTCGTTATTGATCTCGTTTTTTAAGGCTGATTGATAACGAATATCTTGCCAAATTTTGCCTAAATCAATACGGTCTTGTGCTGAAGGCTGTGTGAGCTTTTCAATGGTCAGTTTCATTAAATATCCTGTTAGTTTGCAGTTTGTTTTTTTTCTTTTAATGAAGACATTAAGGTCTTAATGCTGAAACACAATGCCAAACTCGTGAAGATCACACAAGAATAAAAGACATACTCATAGTGATTGTCTGTCACAAAATAGACCGAAATCATAGGACCTGCCGCCATGCCACAATAACGAATAAAATTATAAATCCCCATTGCAGTTGCTCTCATTGTACTGAAATAACTCGCTAATAATGTGGTATGTGTTGGCATGGTTAATCCTAAAGAAAGCCCATATAACACGGTTAAGCCAAGCATTACAGGTAATGAGATTTGCCAAAAGAGTGCAAATAGCGTCAACATGATCAGGTTAATACAAGAGGTAATAATCACACCGTATTCCACATTAAATAGATGGCAGATCCTACGGTAAAGATAACTACCTGAAATCAGAGCAATCGACATAGGGATATATAATCCACCGATTTCGGTACTGTTAAGCTGGTAGAGATGAAAGGCAATTAAAGGTAAGAAAACCAGTAAACAAAAATAGTTATAAAACACCATAAAACTGATGATAAATACGGATTTACCCGCAGGAGCCATAAGCACTTGTTGCATTGCAGACATGCTTTTAAAAGCTTCTTTCTGTTCTGGACGTGTTTCAGGTAAATAAAAGAGATGCGTAATAAGTAATAGGATACCGACAACGGCCAAGAAAATAAAAATGCCTTGATATTGATAATGTTGTGCTAAATATCCACCTAATAAAGGGCCACAGGCAGGAGCTAGCGCTAATAACATTTGATACGATCCCATCGCTTTAGCACGCTCGTTTCCTTGATAAAGATCGCCAAGAATAGTTGCTGCAACCACAGGAATAGCTGCAATACCAATAGCTTGGATCACCCGCCAAAAAATCAATACCCCAATAGAATCAGACCAAACACAACCCAAAGCACCCACAATTGAGATGGCTAACCCACTGAGTAAAATAGGTTTTCTTCCCCATTTATCAATCAAGGAGCCGTAAAACAGTTGCATAACAGCCATAGCAAAAGTAAATGCAGATACCGTTAAATTAACCAATGATAGCGTGGTATTAAATAGCTGTTGGATCAAGGGAAGTACAGGGGTATAGATATTTTGCGCCAAAGAGCCTAGTAGTGCGCTAAAACAAATGAGATAAAACAGACTGCGGATTGATAATTTCATTATATTGCCTCTTGTTGTTTTTGTTTCCATGGAAACAAAACAAATAATAGCGATATTTTGATTGTTGTAAATACTTTTGGTACTATTTTTTAAAAATATTCTTTCCAAGGAAACAAAATGGCAAAAGAGAATGTGACAACAGAAGACTTGTTAAAAGGGTTAAGTGATTTTTTGCATCTTAAAGATGAACAAGCCGATAGTGTTCATAAAAAAGTATTAAAAGAGAATGGGTTAGATAATTATTCGCTTACAGAACTGCATGTGATCCATTGTATTGGTGAAGAGAGCATGAGAAATCTCACAACCATCAGTGAATATATGTCTATGACCCGAGGTGCAGTGTCCAAAATTTGCAGTCGATTACAAAAGAAAGAGGCTATTGAAAAAATAAAATTGGCGGATAATCAAAAAGAAATATTTTTTATCTTAACCACTGAAGGTGAGCGTCTTTTTCATGCGCATGAGGTGTTGCATCAACAGTCTCAAGCAAAATGGTCTGCGTTATTTGAGCAATATGATCAGAGTGAAAAACAAGCGATCAGCCGTTTTTTTGTCGATGTGATAAACTGTTTTCGCCAGTCGTAAAAAGGATAAAACTGAAAAGAAAACCCCCATATTATGGAATATAGGGGCAAGATAATTATTTCTTATCTTCAGCAATGCGATTACGGATATTATCTGCACGCTCTTTTGATGGTGGGTGAGAATCAAACATACTTGAATCACCACCACCTAATTTAGCTAACTTATCAAAACCTGTGACCAAACCTGCGGTGCTTACCCCACGTTTTTTCAGCAGATCATAAGAGAAGTTATCCGCTTCTGATTCTTGGTGTTGAGAGAACTGAGCATTAACCAGTTTTTCTCCCATTTCAGCTAGCTGAGAGCTGCTTAATTGCGCTGCTACACCACCAGCGGATGCTGCCGCTGTACGAGCTGCAACCGTTGCGTGAGCAACTTGAATCGCTTTACGAGTATGACCTAAAGCTACGTGACCCATTTCATGACCTAAAACGCCTTCAACTTCGTTATCAGTCATCATGTCCATTAAGCCGCTATAAACACGTACACAGCCGTTAGCCATTGCCCACGCATTGACATCTTTGGTCATATAAACTTTGTAGTTTACTGGCGTACCATTAACTTCATTACCTAACGCTTTAGCGATATTATTTAAACGTTTAGTGTAGGTGCTATTTGCAGGTGCAACTTTATTTTGCGCATCCATCTCTTTACAAGCATCATTTGTTAGCGCTTTGATATCATCGTCGCTTAATGTCGCGGCTTGAAAAAGTTGGGTTCCTGATTTGGTCAGCATATCTGTATTGAGGTTTTGACAACCAGAGAGTAGTGCTGCTGATACCATCACTGTAGCAAGTAATTTAATTTTCATTTTTTATTAAGTCCTTTTCTGCTTAGCAGTTTATATAATTGCAGATCAAATTCGAGCAGAAGAATAACAGTGCTTATCTGCCTGTGCAATATAGGTATTTTATGTGAGAAATATTATCTCAATATATATTTTTCTCTTTTTTCAGCATGATTGTATTATTTTCTCTTTTCTTAATTGAGGATAATACAAATGGAAAGATAGATTTAACTTCTTTAAATTTAAGAGAATTAATTGATGGTTTGATCTTGAAGGGGTGAATTTTATTGCTATAAATCATTTAATTATACTTGCTTTAGGTGTGACTAAGGCGATTTTGTATTTATTTGGAATAATATCAAAGTAACGCTGTATTTAGATGTGTATTTTATTTGTTTAATTCTGACAAAATTTATATTTTTAATATATATTGCTTATGGTTAAATAAATAGCGACATTTAAAATATCGCTATTCAGATTAAACTGAAAGTGAATAAAATGATATCAAAGCCTTAGGAAACCATTAATTCACTGATGAGCATAAAAGGGCGATTAATACGTTTCCCTGATTGTTCATTAAAGAAATGGAGATTTTCTGGGTGAATGGTAAGACCTATTCTACTACCAATTTTCACACCATGATCATTTGGCGCACGAATAACGAGAGGTTGTTTTTGCTTATCGCAAGTCGTGGCATAAATTAAAACATCGGCACCGAGTGCTTCAATAAATTCAGCATCAACATGAAAAAGAGGATGTTGATGGCTAATGATTAAATGCTCAGGACGTAAGCCCAATTTAATAGCTTGATAAGGAAAATGCTGAGATGAAATGGCAATATGCCCATCAGCAATTTCAATCACACCATGATTAATTGGGACATCTAAGATATTCATTGCTGGCGAACCCATAAAAGTAGCTACAAACACAGAAGCCGGGCTTTGATAAATATCTAACGGTGTGCCTATTTGCTCTATATTTCCTTGATTTAACACCACTAGCTTATCGGCTAATGTCATCGCTTCTACCTGATCGTGCGTCACATAAATAGAGGTTGTGGAGAGCTTTCGCTGTAATTTTTTGATTTCCAGACGCATCTGAACCCGTAATTTAGCATCAAGGTTAGAAAGTGGCTCATCAAATAAAAAGACTTTAGGATCACGAACAATGGCTCTTCCCATTGCGACACGTTGACGTTGTCCACCTGAAAGTTCTTTGGGTTTTCTATCCAGTAAATGGCTGATTTCAAGTAGTTGGGCGGCATTTGTAACAAGTTCTTCAATCTTGGCTTTGGGGGTTTTTCGATTGCGTAAGCCGTATGCCATATTGTTATAAACGGACATATGAGGATAAAGGGCATAGTTTTGAAACACCATGGCAATATCACGTTCACTAGGTTCATGCTCATTAACTCGTAAATTATCAATAAATAAATCACCTTGTGTAATTGTTTCTAACCCCGCAATCATTCGTAGCAATGTTGATTTGCCACAACCGCTTGGACCAACTAATACCACCATTTCACCTTGCTCAATAGAAAGGTTCAATTTCGAAATAGCTTGGTGCCCATTAGGATAGCGTTTTTCTAAATCAGTGAGCGTTACGGTTGTCATATTATTTCTCCGTATCAATAAAGCCTTTAATAAAGGCTCTTTGCATCAAAATGACAATAAGGACGGGAGGCAACATTGCAATTAACGTGGTCGCCATGATCTTATTCCATTCAACGACACCATCAGAAACCG
This sequence comes from Proteus sp. CD3, assembly GCF_008808075.1. Classification (NCBI taxonomy): domain Bacteria; kingdom Pseudomonadati; phylum Pseudomonadota; class Gammaproteobacteria; order Enterobacterales; family Morganellaceae; genus Proteus; species Proteus sp. CD3. Next base: position 238,543 of record NZ_CP019686.1, read on the forward strand.
CAACCATCTGTTTAATACCCATTACAATGGTGTAGTAGTGAGTATCTGTTGTGATAAGCATTGGCCAAAGATATTGATTCCACCCATAAATAAAGGTGATAACAAATAGGGCGGCGATATTGGTGCGAGAAAGAGGAAGTAAGATAGTGAAAAAAAACTTAATCGGCCCTGCGCCATCAATTTTAGCGGCTTCAATTAATTCAGGGGTGATGGTCAGAAAAAATTGGCGAAATAAAAAAGTGGCTGTGGCGCTGGCAATTAATGGAATGGTTAAACCTGCATAAGAGTTCAACATATTGAGATTAGTGACCACCTCAAATGTAGGCATAATGCGGACTTCAACAGGTAACATTAACGTAAAAAAGATAGTCCAAAAGGCGAGCATTCTTCCTGGGAAGCGAAAGAAAACGACAGCGTAGGCTGATAAAATCGAGATTGTTAATTTCCCTAGGGTGATCACTAACGCCATAATCAATGAATTCAATAACATACTATTAATAGAGATGGCGCTATTTTGCGTGGTGCCTGCCTGTGAAAATATCGATTTAAAAATATTAATACCTTCAGTACCAAACCAAAGAGGAGAGCCGGTGGCAAATTCGGTGTTTTGATGTGTTGTTGCCACAAGTGCAATCCAGACAGGGAAAGCAACAGAAAGTATGCCGACAATAAGAATAAAGTGGCAGAAAGCATGAAATAAAGGTCTACGTTCAACCATCAGTAAGCCACCTTTTTCTCAACATAACGAAATTGAATAATGGTTAATATCGCGACAATAAACATCAAAATAACGGATTGTGCGGAGGAGGAGCCTAAATCTAATCCCACAAAACCATCGTTATAGACCTTATAAACCAGTGTGGATGTACTACTACCGGGGCCTCCTTGTGTCATCGCATGGATAATGGCAAATGTATCAAAAAAGGCATAAGCAAAATTCACCACGAGTAAGAAAAAAGTGGTAGGAGAAATCAAAGGGAAACTGATGGTGATAAAGCGTTTAATCGGGCCACTGCCGTCGATGGCCGCTGCCTCTAACAAGGATTTAGGTACAGATTGTAAAGCGGCAAGAAAAAATAAGAAGTTATAGCTCACTTGTTTCCATGTTGCCGTTAAAACCACCATCCACATGGCGTGATGTGTATTAAGTACAGGGTCCCAGTTAATACCTATTTTCTTTAATTGTTGGCTTAATACGCCAATCGTCGGATCAAGCATAAATAACCAAAGAAAACCCGCAATAACTGGTGCAATGGCATAGGGTGAAATTAAAATGGTGCGATAAAAAAGTTTACCTCGCAAAATTTGCTCGGCAATGCCTGCCAAAATAAGTGCTGAGAGCATCGATAAAAATACGACACTGGTACTGAAAATAAGCGTTGTGATCAAACTATCAAAGTAATAACTATTGCTAAAAAGGCGCTGAAAATTTTCAAAACCAACAAATTCTCGACTAAGCCCGAATGCATCTTCTAACTGAAATGACTGAAAGAACGCTTGCCCAGCAGGCCAAATGAAAAAGATAATCGTGATAGCTAATTGAGGAAAAATTAGCGCGAGAGGTAACCATTTTTGTTTAAAATAAATGGATTGAGAAGCCATACAATATCCAGTAAATCGATAAAAACAGAAGGCGAGCTACTTTGCTCGCCTAATCTAAGTGACTATTGTTGAGTACGTTCAAAACGGCGTAACTGCTCATTTCCACGCGCAACCGCATTATCTAACGCAACTTGAGCACTCTGTTTTCCTGACCACACTTTTTCTAACTCTTCATCAACGATTTCGCGAGTTTGCAGGAAATTACCAAAACGTAATCCTTTTGAATTAGCTGTTGGTTCAGAGGTTGTCATTTGCAATATTGCCGTATCTGCGCCGGGGTTTTGCTGATAAAAGCCTTGCTGCTGTGTTAACGCATAAGCCGCTTTAGTGACTGGCAAATAACCCGTTGCTTGGTGCCAATCGGCTTGAACTTCAGGGCTTGAAAGATAGGTGAAGAATTTAGCAACACCGTTATATTCTGCATCAGGACGTCCAGACATTACCCATAACGATGCACCACCAATAATGGTATTTGCTGGTTTTTGTACCAGAGTATCGTCGTAAGGCAATTGGCTAACACCAATATCAAGATCTTTCATGTTCTCTTTAATGCCGGCAAAACCCGCAGATGACTCCATCACCATGGCGCATTCTTGAGTGTAAAACAGTGGCATTGCATCAGATTGGCGTCCGCCATATTTGAAAATACCGGATTTCGACCAATCTGCCATTTGTTGGATATGAGCGACGAAAGGCGCTTTGTTAAATAGGAAGGTCGTATCAAAACCATCGAAACCGTTATTTTTTGTCGCAATAGGCAAATTATTACGCGCACCAAAGTTTTCGATTTGTGTCCATGATTGCCATGTGGTGGTAAACCCACATTTAACACCAGAATTGAGCAGTTTTTGAGATACAACTTCCATCTCTTTCCATGTCTTTGGTGGTTGGTCTATCCCTGCTTTTTTAAATAGTGTTTTATTGTAGTAAAGCACTGGTGTTGAACTATTAAATGGTAATGACATCATTTTGCCGTCGCTGGTGGTGTAATAGCCCGTGACGGTTGATAAATAACTATTAGGATCAAAAGGTTCGTGGGTTTTTTCCATTAATTGATAAACCGGAAAAACGGCTTTTTTAGCGCCCATCATACTGGCTGTACCCACTTCAAAGACTTGCACAATAGCAGGTTGGTTTTTAGCGCGAAATGAAGCCACTGCACTGGTCATTGTTTCAGCGTAAGTGCCTTTATAAACAGGCTTTATTTCATATTCAGATTGACTGGCGTTAAAATCAGAGGCGATTTGATTTACTTTCTGACCGAGCGCACCTCCCATTGCATGCCACCATTCAATTTGTGTTTTTGCGTGTGTAGGAGAGGTAAATAACGCCATAGCAACAGCAAGACCTGTTATTGATTTTATCGACATGCAGAATTTCCTTTTTAATCGAAAGTTAAAGGTGCAATCTAATCTGCGAATTACCCTAAATGTTGTTTATGACAAATGGGTGACAATTAAATGAAGATATATTGATGGTATGACTGTCAAATTGCTGTCATAAATGGTTGTCATGATGTCGGCACAAATGAAAAGGAGAGAGAAATGAAGATAGCTGCTCACCGAGGTTTTTCTGGAAAAGCCCCTGAAAATACACTGGCTGCGTTTAAAATGGCGATTGATTTTGGGTGCGAATGGATTGAAACGGATGTGCAATTAACCGCGGATCATGTTCCTGTGCTTATTCATGATAAAACAGTTAATCGTTGCACGAATGGGCAAGGTGCTGTGCGTTTTCATACCTTAGATGATTTACATCGCCTTGATGCGGGAAGTTGGTTTAGTTCGCTCTATCAAGGTGAGAAAATTCCTTCTTTAAGGCAAGGATTGCAGCTCATCAAACGTTCAGGAACAAAACTCAACATTGAACTGAAGACATGGCCTGATGATGATGTTGAGCGTTTATGTTTAGCGGTTTCTGACATGATAAAAAGTGCAGATATTCCGAATGAGCAAATTCTATTTTCTTCTTTTGATACGCATGCACTTATCGTTATGAAACGATACCTTCCTTTGATTCGCAGAGGGCAATTATGGGATGAGATCCCTGATAATGCGTTAGAAACACTAAAAGCGATTGATGGTTTTAGTGTGCATTGTAATTACCAATATCTTACGCAAGAACAAGCACAATTGTTAAAACAAGCCGGCTATGAAATTTATTGCTATACCCCGAATGATCCTGAAGAAGTGAAAGATTTTGAGCAATGGGGCGTTGATATGCTGATCACAGATATGCCTGATGTTTATCTGCCCAATGTTGATCAACTAGCAAAATGAAAAAGCACTAACAATCCTGCTTATTGGTATTGAATAAGGCGTTATTGAGATGTTTGATGACGCCTTTTATCCTTTTCTTTCCGTATCTTAATTGCAGAAATTAAATAAGAGAAACGTTGAGTAATAGATGCTTTCTTTACATTCTCTGCTATTATCCTGCGCAATTAATGAATAGATATTATTCAACACGATAATATTCATCTCATTAAAAATAAAAATGGGAAAATGGTTAGCGAATATGGCGACCTTATCAACCCAACCTCTAAGAGTAGAGGTGCATTATTTCTACTTTAATTGCCAATAATATTATTGAGAGTGAAATATGAAAGAACTCGTTGTTGTTGCCATTGGAGGCAACAGTATTATTAAAGACAATGCTAGCCAGTCTATCGCTCATCAAGAACAAGCAGTACAAGAGGTTGCAGCCCATATTAGTGATATGGTGGCTGAAGGGTATAATATTGTTTTAACTCATGGTAACGGGCCACAAGTAGGGCTTGATTTGCGTCGCGCTGAAGTGGCGCATGTGCAAGAAGGTTTGCCGTTAACACCTTTAGCCAACTGTGTGGCAGATACACAAGGTGGCATTGGTTATTTAATACAACAAGCATTAACGAATAAGCTTCGTGTTCAACAACATAAACAAGCCATTACCCTTATCACACAAGTTGAAGTCGATAAAAACGATCCCAATTTTGTTTCTCCCACAAAACCTATAGGTGCATTTTTCTCTGCACAAGAGATGGTGCAATTAAAGCAAGAAAATCCTCAATGGCATTTTGTTGAAGATTCTGGTCGTGGTTATCGTCGTGTTGTTGCCTCGCCAATTCCTCAACATGTTGTTGAATCTAAAGCAATTAAATCACTATCTGAATGTGGTTATGTCGTGATTGCAGTAGGTGGTGGTGGTATTCCAGTTATTAAAAATGAACAGGGTAATTACCAAAGTGTTGATGCGGTTATTGATAAAGATCTCTCATCAACATTGCTCGCAAAAGAATTACATGCCGATATTCTTATCATCACCACGGGTGTTGAAAAAGTCTGTATTCATTTCGGTCAACCAGAACAAAAAGCATTGGGTGAAACGTCGATTGAAGAAATGACACAATATATGCATGAAGGGCATTTTCCACCGGGCAGTATGCTTCCTAAAATTGAAGCCAGCCTCTCATTTTTAGCTGCGGGTGGAAAAAGAGTGATTATCACAACACCAGAAAAACTGGCTTCAGCGTTAAAAGGCGAAACAGGAACGCATATTATTGCTTAATTTTCGCAATCAAAAATACTCTGTTATTTAATTGATAAGCGCCTTATTTATAAAAGAGTAAGGCGCTTATTTTATGCAGAGCTTCTTAATATATTGATGATTAAATAGTGTGATTAGCCGGATAGGCTTTTGCGTAATGTCGCGGATTTAATCGTGCAAATAATCCTATCGTGATAATCACTAAAACGGCATGAAATGCCCATGCATAAGTAAAGCTTCCGTCTGGTTGACGTAATAGCACAGCAACTAACGGTCCAAACGCAGCAATAATAAAGCCACCACCTTGCATTAAGGCTGATAGAGCGCCCGCTTGTGCAGGATCAGGAATATGATCGAGCGCGACAATCATCATCATGGAAAAACATCCACCTAAGCCACAACCTAAGAAAATACTCCAAAGATAAGGGGCGCTCATTGGAATAGTCATGATTGTGCCAAAACCTATAAATTGGCTGATTAATGTTATCGTAAGCCAAAAACGCCTATCGTGATTTTTAGCCGCTAAGAAAGGAATAATTAAAGCGGCAGAGGCTTGAAAAAGAGAAAGGATAGCGACAAGAGAGCCACTTTGCGCACTTGGCATTCCTAACGATTGGTAAAAAGGTGCCAACCATGTCACAACAGAGGCGTAACCTGCATTAACGCAACCAAAACCTAAAATAAGCAAGCCCGTTCTGGGGCGCCAAATTAAGGTATTTAGTGACATTTTATTGGCAGATGCGGCATTGTTTTGAATTGAAAAAAGAATAGCGACAAATGCCAATCCTGCTGGAAGAGCAAACCACGCTAAAGCACTTTGCCAATGACCATAACTGGCAGTAAGAAGAGGGGATAATTGCGCTCCGAGTGCGCCTCCCCCCATTAGCATTGCGGAATATAACCCCATCATGATAGGTGTTCGATTGCCAAACCACCCTTTAATAATGCCAGGAAATACCGCTTGAATATAGGCAACGCTCAAACCGCAAAAGAGGGCGGTCAGTAATAGCTGATTGCCATCAGAAACATAAGCTCGAGAAAAGGAGCCTATAAGAAGCATCAACATTGCGACTAAAAGCCCTTTACGTACTTGAATATAAGACTGTAAGAAAGGAACGATTAGTGCGCCTATACCCATTAAAAGCATGGGTAATAGCGTGAGTAATGAGACTTGGCTATAGCTCATTCCTGTTGAGGCAATAATATTATCAATAACAGGGCCGGGGCCAGTTAAGAAGGGGCGTAAATTTATCCCGACTAAAATAATCGTCAGGACAATCTGCCATGTTTTTTTTCTTGGTAAGGCAGTCATTATAATTCCCTGATAAACAATAAATATTGCCTGCTTTATGGACAATGTTGATATAAACAGATGAGGGATTTTATATCAACATAAATAACATTAGGTATTTTAATTAATCATCATGCCATTTAAGCGATGTATTTCAATTTCCACTGTTTAATCTGGCTGTTAGGATTAATTAATACAAACTCATAATGTTCAAAATGAGAAAGTACCTTCTTAAATTCGAGGGCTGCTTTATCTAAATCCCACGATTTAGGGAAATAAAAACCATCAAAAGGGATGTTTTCAAGTTGTGCACTAAATTGATGAATAAACTCATCAAACCCTGCATAAAAGAGTGCGATTTTTCCAGACCAATTAATGTGATAAGTATTATCTTGTTGGCGTTGGAAGTAAATTTGATGATTTTTACATGCATCATGACCTAATAAGTAAATACTGAAAGCAGGGACTTCTGCTTTTTCTTCATATTCATCAGTATCACTATCGATTTGAGGGGCAATATCAACATTAAATTGATGAGTAATAAAGTTATCAAAATCGAACAGAGTATTTCCTGTGCTGAGCAAAATACCTTGGTCGTCAAACCAATAAGTTGAGGAGAGTGTACAACAGTGATAATTATCCCAAACAATGGGAGCTTGCCAGTGAGCTAAGCTGGTATATTCTTCTTCGTCATCTGATTCATCTTCGTCGATATCATCCAGATAATCCTCCCCTTCACTTAAATAGTAATCGGCACTTCTAAGATGAAGATCAAACCAAAGTTGACCATGTTTATCTAATCGACCTGACCAGACAATTTCGGTAATTTTATGGGATTTCGGATAGGCGCTATCAATAAAAGTAATGGTACGTACGGGTGTGGTCATGGTTTGTTTTCTTTTAAATATAGGTTTATTTACTAGGGTAATAGAGTGATAACTATCTGCATGATTATGATAAAAGTGATATTCACTCTAAAATACCATACATTACACGGCGTAATAGAACTCAAATAAGTGAGATAGTGATGTTAACGGCATTAAATCAGCAACTACCTATTCCTTCTGTAATATATGAAAATGGAAAAGAAGAGAGATGGCCATTAATTGATAACAAATATGCCTTTCCCAAAGATTATATTGCGTTTATCACACAATATGGTTCAGGTCAGGTAGCTGATTTTATAACGTTATTTAACCCCTTTAGCCAAAATGAGTACCTTAATTTTTTCCAGCAAAAAGAGCAGATCCTTGAAGATTTCAGCTCATTAATCAATGATGATCCTAATTACTATCGTTTTGTTCTATATCCAAAATGTAATGGGCTTTTACCCATTGGTGTTACGGATAATGGTGATACGCTTTTTTGGGTTGTTTTATCAGAAAATAGTGAGCTTTGGACAATGGCAATTATTCCATCTAGAGGATCAGAGGTAGAATTTATTGCAGAGAGTCTGACAGGGTTTTTAGAGGGAGTTTTATCAAAACGAATTCGTTGCCAATCATTCCCCGAGGAATTTCCATCAGAAAAAATGATATTTAGCCCAGAAGTTTGATGAGTTATTTTCCTATGGGGAGTTGAGTCACAAAATAGGAAGTAGCAAGTCCAATAAAGATAGAAATGCTAAAGCTAATCAGTGTGCCTAACATAACATATTCTGTTAGCTTTTTATCTTGATCATTTTGTAATTCACCAAATCTAAATATTGATTTAGCTGCTAATAAAAAGCCAATTGCTGCAAATTGATTTAAAAGAATAAAAGTTAAGATTAGTGTTCTTTCTAAATAACCAATCGATTGACCCGCAGAAACAAGTGTAGAGCCTTCTACTGCAACAGGTGTCCATTTCTTTAGTAACATATAAATAAGGCTAGAAATAGGCTTTAAAATAATGATGTAGGCAAGAATAACAATAAGATATTTGTAGTTAATATTTTTAAAACTAATATCGTGGAATATTTGAGTATTTTGATCAACAAGCATTATCCATAAAAAGGTAATCACGAATAAATGAAGAGCTTGATCAGTAATAAGCCATCTTAAAGAGTTGTCAGTATAAGATTTACCAAGATCAAAAAAATAATGTGTTATTAATATAATTACACTATAAATGAAAATAAGACTAAAACTTATCTCAGACATTAAAACTAGAATAATAAAGGTTATTCCAGCGTGCAGTAGTGAGTGTAAGTAAAGCTCTTTAGATTTGTAATGCAGAGTATTTCGCGCTTCTATCCATGCTTTAGGTTGTAAATAAAAATCAAAAGCAATATGAGCAATATAGAGAGAAATAAGAAGCGTAAAATTATACATATCAATAAGCCTTGTTAATTAAATAATTAAAGTATTGAATATATTCATCTATTAACTGGTAGTGGCTAGCGTTCAATAATCGAGTAATATTACTTCTCGATTTTTTTAATTCACTGGCAATAGCATAATGAGATTTATCTTCATTAACCATATATTTAAGTAAAACTTGCGCTTGTGCTCGAGTTATTTCTTTAAGTTGTATATCTACGTATTTAGTCACTAAAGTAATGTTTTTTTGAAATTCTTTATCTGATGTAGATATTGTTAATATTTCACTTTTCATCTTATCTAATCCTTCGCCCGATAAGATAAAGGCTTCACCCATTGATGTTCTAATATCATTACGCAATGAATTAATTTGGCCGATACCAATACTTTGACGAGCACTGATGTTTAATTCTGACGTTTTCAATGCTAATTGAATAACGATAGCAACTTTAATGGCATCACAAGCGTGTAAGCAAACAAGTTGGAAGGAGTCACCGCGATATCTGTCATATTTAAGTGGTAACTGTTCTGAGAGTAATTGAACCGTCTGCTCCAAGGTATAGAGCATAACATCATAGTTTTCGGGTGTGATGTTTCTAGAGTCTATGATATCACCTGTAATCACACTTACGATGTCTTTATTCATTAGCTTGCTCTTATTATTTTGTGAGAGAAATAGAATGAGTATAGTGATCTTTTACTCAGTTATTTAATTGAAAGACAAAAGAGAATGTTACCATATTTGGTAACTTACTAAAATGTTACCATATTTGGTAACTTAATGATTTATGTTATAGAGCAAGCGTGAAAAATAGGCAACAAAAAAGCCTTTTCTGGAAAAACCAGAAAAGGCTTTTTATAAAAATAGACCTAACTGACTAGGATCAGTTCATGCCGTATTTTTTCAGTTTCTTACGCAGTGTGCCGCGGTTAATGCCCATCATTTGTGCTGCACGCGTTTGGTTGCCACGGGTGTACTGCATTACCATGTCCAACAATGGCTGTTCAACTTCAGCCAATACTAGCTCATATAAGTCATTAACATCTTGACCATTTAATTGAGCAAAATAGTTCTTCAGTGCTTGTTTAACTGAGTCACGTAAAGGTTTTTGGGTCACCTGATCTTGTGAATTTACGGTGGCAACTGTTAGTACGTCTGAATTTACGCGTTGTTCGAACATAGTTCTGTCAGCTCTTTTATTTATTTACGCAAAAAATTTTCGAAATATGCTTCCAACGCCTCCAGCTGTTCGCTGGCATCCTCTATGGCGTTGAAGGAGCGCCGAAACTGGTCATCAGGGGCATGTTCCTTGAGATACCAAGAGACATGCTTGCGTGCAATGCGAGTTCCTTTGCCTTGACCGTAAAAGTCGTGCAACTCACGCACATGCTTTTGCATTATTTGTTGCACCTCTGCAATCGGCAGAGGGGGCAACAGTTCACCTGTGTCCAGATAGTGCTGGATTTCCCGAAAGATCCAGGGTCTTCCCTGAGCAGCGCGACCGATCATCAAAGCATCGGCTCCAGTGTAGTCTAATACTGCTCTGGCTTTTAGCGGGTCTGTTATGTCTCCATTCGCAATAATGGGAATAGAAACATTCTGCTTAACTGTCCGAATACTGTCGTATTCGGCTTCCCCTTTGAACAAACACTCGCGTGTGCGTCCATGAATAGTGAGAGCCTGAATACCACAACGTTCAGCCAATTTGGCAATCTCTACACAGTTACGTTCATCAGGTGACCAGCCAGTACGGATCTTGAGAGTAACAGGAACATCTACCGCGTTAACCACTGCAGAGAGGATCTCTGCGACAAGGTCGGGATGACGAAGTAGTGCTGAACCAGCTAGCTTTTTATTCACCTTTTTTGCAGGGCAACCCATGTTAATGTCGATAATTTGAGCGCCACTATCTGCGTTTATTTTCGCAGCGGCAGCCATATCAACGGGATCACTTCCTGCAATTTGTACGGAGCGGATCCCCAATTCATCACTATGTACCATTCGTAATCGAGACTTGTCTGTCTGCCAAACCTGAGGATTGGAAGAAAGCATTTCAGAAACTGTCATACCCGCACCCATATCATAGCAAAGCGACCGAAAAGGTCGGTCTGTAACGCCAGCCATGGGAGCCGCGATAAGGCAATTTTTTAACTGATACTGTCCGATTCGCATAGATGAAAAGAGGGCCAAACTGTGACTGCAAGGGCGCGTATATTACGCATTTTTTGCCAGATATGAAAGGACAAAGTTTAACCAAATTGCGAAAAAAAGTTACTTTTTTACACTTGATTTTTTGTAAATTGATTATTTAATCAATAAAAACATAATGTTATGTGTTTTTAAAAAATTAAAAATTGATGATAGAGAATTGATAAACAAGTGAAACTAAGTAAAGTTTATCAGGCAAAAATGTGATTAATGCCTGATAAACAATAATTAAGTGAAATTTTAACTCAATGAGACTATCTCATTTTGGTTAATATTTGTTCGGTGTTATTTTTTCACGCCGGTAATACGACACCACTCTTCTTTTTCAGCAACAGGATCTAAGTTAAATAGTCCTTCATAGGCGGCTGCTACACCTTCTGCTTGTGTCGCTAACACACCAGAAAGACCTAGGTGTCCACCTTGACGCGGCAGTGTACTGATAACAGGTGCAAGTTCACGCAATGGACCGGCTAAAATATTAGCGACAACAACATCGGCTTTGAGGTTATCTGGTTGGTCTTTTGCCAGATACAGTGTGAGTGCGTCAGAAACGCCATTACGCTGCGCATTATCACGGCTTGCTTGAATGGCTTGAGGATCGATATCAATACCAATTGCTTTTGCTGCACCCAGTTTTAATGCCGCAATAGCTAGAATGCCAGAACCACAACCGAAGTCGATAACCGTTTTACCCGCTAAATCTAAGCCATCAAGCCACTGAAGGCACAATGAAGTCGTAGGGTGGGTACCTGTACCAAATGCAAGTCCAGGGTCTAGCATGACGTTTACAGCGTTAGGATCGGGCACTTCACGCCAGCTTGGGCAAATCCATAAACGCTCACCGAAACGCATTGGGTGGAAGTTATCCATCCATTCACGTTCCCAATCTTTATCTTCGAGTTGTTCAACTTTGTGCAGGAAGCCTCGACCGAGTAATGGCGTATTTTCTAACATCGCCACAACGATTTTCATGTCAGTTTCTGCATCATATAAACCGATAACATCAGTATCACCCCAAAGACGAGTTTCACCCGGTAAAGGTTCAAAAATAGGGGTGTCGTGACTATCTTGGAAAGTCACTGAAACGGCACCGCTTTCAACCAATTCATCACCAATGGCTTCTGCATTAGCGGCGGTTGCATTAAGTCTTAATTGTATCCAAGGCATAATTAGTCTCTTTAAAAACGAATTCACTGTAATGATGCTGATTGAGGCAGAGTATGCTCTCCAAATCGATTAGCCACAAGAAACGCGATTAAGCTCAATAGCAGTGACGGAACAATGGGGTGGAATCCAGCTATCTGGATATTAAATGTCGCAAGGGTGGCATAGAGCGTGGCACCTATGATCATGCCCGCAATAGCACCATAACGGTTAGCTTTTTCCCAATAAAGACCCAGTACTAAAGGCCATAAGAAAACAGCTTGTAGGCCACCAAAAGCAAGTAAGTTAAGCCAAATAATCATTGAGGGTGGATTCCATGCTGCAAACAGCAGTAATACACCTAAAATCAAGGTTGAAAGGCTCGATAAACGAGAGATGCGTTTCTCATTAGTTATTGCATGCGGCGCGATATTGAGATAGAGATCTTTGACCAACGTTGCTGACGATTGTAACAGTTGCGCATTTATCGTTGACATAATGGCAGCCATAGGTGCTGCAAGGAAAATGCCTGCTGCAATAGGCGGTAATACTTCAACCATTAATGTTGGAATAACTTGATCAGGAACCGTTAGATCAGGAATGATAGCCCGACCTAATGCGCCAGCAAAGTGCATACCAAACATCAATAGTGACATGACAATTGTGCCAATGATGATCCCTTTATGCATGGCTTTGCTATCTTTGTAAGAAATGCAACGCACCGCAGTATGTGGCAAACCAATCACACCAAAACAGACAAGTACCCAAAATGATGCCATAAACGGACCACTTAAAATCCCATCAGCTCCTTGAGGAGAGGTTAATGCAGGATCGATGGTATTGAGTTTTTGTATCGCAACATCTAATCCGCCTGCTTTATAGATAATGGCAAACAGGAGAATAAATGTACCAAGTAGCATCACCAGACCTTGTAAGGCATCGTTTAATACGCTGGCTCTAAATCCACCAATCGCAGTATACAGCGCAATGGAGATCCCAAAGATCAACAAGCCGAATTCATAAGGAATGCCTGCTGCTGTTTCTAATAAGCGCGCTCCACCAATAAATTGCACCGTCATAGCGCCGACAAAAGCGACTAACAGGCTTAAACTGGCAAACCAGACGAGGAAGCGACTTTTGTAACGAGCATACAGCATGTCGTTTAAGGTAACCGCATTATAACGACGCGCTAAAATGGCAAATTTCTTCCCTAAAACACCCAAAGAGAGCCAAATAGCGGGGAGTTGGATCATCGAAAGTAATACCCAACCAATACCGTATTTATAGGCAGCCCCCGGTCCGCCAATAAAGGAACTTGCACTGACATAAGTTGCAGTGATAGTCATGGCTAGTACGAAGCCACCCATTGAGCGGTTACCAAGAAAATATTCGTTAAGAAATTCGCCTTTTTCACGCTTACGATAAGCATAAGCCGACAGCAGAAAGACCAGTAGAAGGTAGCCAATCAGTGGCACTATGACCTCAGTTTGCATCGTCATGCTCATCTCCTAACGGCAGATCTTTGAAAAAGTAGCGCACCATCAGATAGCACAACAGAAAAAACAAAACAGGTAAGAATAAGCATGAAAGCTCAAACCAAAGAGGTAAACCAGTAATGCCTAGTGTGTTATCAGGTAAATAGGCGGTAATTAACCAACCCAACAAATACATAAAAGTTAAAATTAGGGCCAAAAGGGCTTCTTTGTGGGCCTGAACAAAACGTTTGTCCATCTGTTCTCCCAATCTTAATAGGGTTAAAAATGAATGGGAGGATTGTACGGGAAAGTGAGTATTGATTCAGTGAAAATTAATCACAAAGTCATCAGGGAATATTGAAAATAGATTATCTTATTGTTTTTAAATATAAATATGAAAGAAAACAGTACGGGTTTTAATTAAGAAATGCGCTTAATTTGTCCTATATGGATCTGTTTATGGCGGGTTATTAGCAATAAAAAAGGCATAGTACGTAAACTATGCCTTTTCTTGTTAAGCGAGAAATATTATTTCTCAGCTAAACCTAAACGTTTTTCAAGGTAGTGAATGTTTGTACCACCTTTTTGGAAATTCTCATCATTCATAATGAACTGGTGCAGTTCAATATTGGTTTTAATACCATCAATGATAAGTTCCGCCAACGCATTTTTCATACGAGAGATCGCGATTTCGCGTGTTTCACCGTAAGTGATCAATTTACCAATCATTGAATCATAGTGAGGTGGAACAGTATAACCTGCGTAAATATGCGATTCCCAACGTACACCAAATCCACCTGGTGAGTGGAAGCGAGTAATTGTACCCGGGCTTGGCATGAAGGTTTTTGGATCTTCTGCGTTGATACGACATTCAATTGCATGACCATGAACGTTAACTTGATCTTGCGTTACTGATAAAGGTAAGCCAGATGCAATGCGTAACTGTTCTTTGATTAAGTCGATGCCAGTGATCATTTCTGTTACTGGATGTTCAACCTGAATACGGGTGTTCATCTCAATAAAGTAGAATTCACCATTTTCATACAGGAATTCGAATGTACCTGCACCACGATAGCCGATTTCAATACATGCGTTCGCACAGCGTTCGCCGATATTTTTACGGATCTCTGGGGTAATACCCGGTGCTGGTGCCTCTTCAACAACTTTTTGGTGACGACGTTGCATTGAGCAATCACGTTCAGCCAAATAGATTGCATTACCTTGACCATCAGCCATAACTTGAATTTCCACATGGCGCGGATTTTCAAGGTATTTTTCCATGTATACCATGTCGTTGCTAAATGCCGCTTTTGCTTCTGCACGCGTCATTGTAATGGATTGTTCAAGATCTTTTTCAGCACGAACAACACGCATACCGCGTCCACCGCCGCCACCAGAGGCTTTGATGATAACTGGGTAGCCAATACGTTTAGCAATTTCAATATTTTTCGCAGTGTCGTTACCTAAAGGACCGTCTGATCCTGGTACACAAGGAACACCGGCTTTTTTCATCGCTTCGATAGCAGAAACTTTATCACCCATTAGGCGGATGGTTTCAGCTTTAGGGCCGATAAAAATAAAGCCAGAGCGTTCAACTTGCTCTGCGAAATCAGCATTTTCAGACAGGAAACCGTATCCTGGATGAATGGCTTGTGCGCCACTGATCTCAGCCGCTGCAATAATTGCAGGGATATTTAGGTAACTTTTTGCTGAAGCAGCGGGACCAATACAGATAGTCTCGTCTGCCAGCAGAACGTGTTTTAAATCACGGTCTGCCGTGGAGTGAACAGCAACTGCTTTGATCCCAAGCTCTTTACATGCTCTTAGGATACGCAGTGCAATCTCACCACGGTTGGCAATGAGGATTTTTTCTAGCATGGACCTGCCTCGTTATTCGATAACAAAGAGTGGAGCGTCAAACTCAACGTTGTCGCCATCTTGGCAAAGGATAGATTTAACAACACCCGCTTTGTCAGACTCAATCTGGTTCATCATTTTCATTGCTTCAACGATGCACAGAGTATCGCCTACATTGACTTGCTGACCGACTTCAACAAATTTCTTAGCTTCAGGGCTTGGTGAGCGGTAGAACGTTCCGACCATTGGTGAACGAACAACGTGACCGCTAATTTCTTGCGTTGGTGTAGCCGCTGGTGTTTCTGGCGCTACAGGCGCAACTGCATTTGCTAATGCAGGTTGAGGTGCCACTGGTGCCGCAAAATATTGCTGAGGAGCCATTTGACCCTGAAGACCAGAGTTACGACTAATACGTACTGACTCTTCACCTTCAGAGATTTCCAGTTCAGAAATGCCAGACTCTTCGACTAGCTCGATCAGTTTTTTAATTTTACGAATATCCATGAGTTGATTCCGTACTCTTTTTGATGTTTTTTATTAAGACAAGCGGCTGACCGCTGCCTGTAAAGCAAATCGATAACCTTCTGCACCTAATCCACAGATTACGCCTGTTGCGATATCAGAAAGATATGAATGGTGGCGGAAAGGCTCCCGACTGTAGACATTGGACAGGTGAATTTCAATAAATGGAATATTCACCCCTAATAATGCATCACGCAGTGCAACACTGGTATGCGTGAAAGCCGCAGGGTTGATTAATATATAATCGACATTACCCCGAGCCGCATGAATTTTATTTATCAGCTCAAATTCAGCGTTAGACTGAAAATGGCTGAGTTTCACATTTAATGCCTGAGCATCTGCTGACAAACTTTGAACGATATCATCCAGAGTTAAGTGTCCGTAGGTTTCCGGCTCTCTTGTTCCAAGCAGGTTTAGATTCGGACCATTCAGGAGCAAAATATGAAAATTTTCCGACATTATGCTTCTATCTCCGTCAATTCGTCAACGAAATGACAAAATAACCTGTGCTTTTCGTTTTGTCATCTTTTATTGTATCCAATGCTACGATACATATCACAAAGTCCGACATTATAGACATTTCACAGAAGATAACAGCAAAATACTGGTCTAATCAGGGAATGAAGGGTTTATTTTGATGAAAAGTGAAAAGATTTTACAAGATTGTAAACGCGAGAAAGCAAAATAAACAAGTGTCTAAAAAACGATCATAACACCACGTTATTTATTGATGTCACTGGAAATCTGAACTTCTTTGAGATCAATCATCAATATATATCATAAATGTGATCTGTATCACAATTAAATGTCCATTTCACACACAAAGAAGCTTATTCTGGCACTAAATAAAGTGAATTAATGCCAGAAATAAGCAGATAAAAACCGCGAATTAGAGTTTTACTAAGGTTCTTCCTGTCACTTGGTTATCCATAATCATCTGAGCATAACGAGGGACTTCATCAAGTGTAATTTCTGTCATCGCTTGCTGATAGAACGTATCTGGTAGTAATTTTAATAAACGTTGCCAAACTTGAGCGCGTTTTTCTGCGGGGAAATAAACAGAATCGACGCCTTGTAAGCGAACATTACGTAAAATAAAAGGCATAACGGTTGTTGGCAAAGAGAAACCACCCGCTAATCCACAAGCCGCTACTGTGCCGTTATAGTTTGTCTGTGACAGAATATTGGCAAGGATTTGCCCACCTACGGTATCAATTGCACCCGCCCAGCGTTGTTTATCTAAAGCTCTGCCTACAGGCTCCAACTCTTCACGAGTGATAATATTTTTGGCACCGAGTTTGCGTAAATAGTCATGGTTACTCGCTCTGCCACTTAATGCGGTAACTTGATAGCCTAATGTTGTTAGTAAACTAATGGCAGTGCTTCCGACACCACCGCTGGCTCCAGTGACTAAAATATCACCACTTTCAGGTGTAATACCGCCTTGTTCTAATGCCATAACACACAACATGGCAGTAAAACCTGCAGTCCCAATTATCATGGCATTTTTTAAAGATAGCCCTTCTGGTACAACGGTTAACCAATCACCTTTTACACCTGCTTTTTGTGCAAGACCACCCCAGTGATTTTCACCTACTCCCCAGCCAGTTAATAAGACATGTTGACCAATGTGGAAACGAGGATCTTCGGTGTGATGAACAACACCCGAAAAATCGATACCTGGCACCATTGGAAATTGGCGCAGTATTTTTCCCTTGCCTGTGATTGCTAGCCCATCTTTATAGTTAAGCGTTGAGTAATGAATATCGACAATAACATCATGAATAGGCAGTGTTTTTTCATCAATGTTTTGTACGTTGGCACTGAGTTTATTGTCATTTTGTTCTACTAATAATGCTCTCATTTGGACCCCTCATCGATTTCTATTTGTGTCATGATAGGTGATTTTTTAGATCTCGTCGTGATTGTGCACAATATCTATTGTAATAATGAGACAAATAATTCTTTTTTAGTGTATAAACGGGGGTTCTACGTTTATTGGTGCAGAGATTATTCTGAGTTTTATCTCTTGGTAATTAGATAACACCGTTAATGGTTTACGATTGGATAAAAATTAGCATTTCTCTTTATTGCTTGAAATAAAGATAATGTGTTGCCTTATAAGTATTCGAGGTGGGTACTTGGGTTGTTATCTCAGTCAAACTTTGCCAGTGAAACACCATTTAATATCAATAGAGTCATGGTGCTTATTCAAATGAATAAATTTTATTTGAACTTGCAATGAGACTTTTGAGTCACAGTTTGGCAACGAAGTGAGATTTTTCTTTATTGATATGAGCGTTGTTTGTATTGTTACATAAGTCAAATATGAACAGCGTAAGATCGAAATTATGCGTTAATCGTTCTAATTAGCCCATTTTTATGCAGTTTTTTTCTGCTCCAATTGGGAAAAGTAACGTAGAATATTGTGCCTTTAAGATTATTTACGTGTCCACTTTAATCTAAGTAGTGAATCGCGCCTTGTCGCTGCTTATTGTGGTTGATAGAGTAGACGGATTTTTCCGTCCCGGCTTGCAGGATTATCCTTTCGTATGTTTAAAAAATTTCGTGGCATGTTTTCCAACGATTTGTCTATTGACTTGGGTACCGCCAATACCCTTATTTATGTCAAAGGGCAGGGTATTGTTCTCGATGAACCCTCCGTCGTCGCTATTCGTCAAGATCGCGCTGGCACATCAAAAAGTGTTGCCGCTGTAGGGCATGAAGCCAAACAGATGTTAGGGCGTACACCTGGGAATATCGCTGCTATCCGTCCAATGAAAGACGGTGTGATTGCTGATTTTTATGTAACCGAAAAAATGCTTCAGCACTTCATAAAACAGGTTCATAACAATAGCTTTATGCGTCCAAGTCCTCGTGTATTAGTTTGTGTACCAGTAGGAGCCACTCAAGTAGAACGCAGAGCTATTCGTGAATCCGCATTAAGTGCGGGCGCTCGCGAAGTGTTCTTAATTGAAGAGCCTATGTCTGCGGCAATCGGTGCTGGTTTACCTGTTTCTGAAGCAACAGGCTCTATGGTGGTCGATATTGGTGGTGGTACAACAGAAGTTGCCGTGATTTCATTAAACGGTGTCGTTTATTCTTCTTCTGTTCGTATCGGCGGTGACCGCTTTGATGAAGCTATCATTAACTATGTGCGTCGTAACTACGGTTCACTGATTGGTGAAGCAACCGCAGAACGTATCAAACACGATATCGGTTCAGCTTATCCTTCTGATGAAGTCAATGAGATTGAAGTTCGTGGTCGTAACCTTGCAGAAGGTGTACCTCGTAGCTTTACTTTAAACTCTAATGAAATTCTTGAAGCCTTACAGGAGCCATTAACCGGTATCGTTAGCGCTGTTATGGTTGCATTAGAACAATGCCCGCCAGAATTAGCTTCTGATATTTCAGAGCGCGGCATGGTATTAACCGGTGGTGGTGCATTATTACGTAACCTAGACCGTTTATTAATGGAAGAGACAGGTATTCCTGTGATTGTTGCTGAAGATCCACTGACGTGTGTTGCTCGTGGTGGTGGTAAAGCATTAGAAATGATCGATATGCACGGTGGCGATCTGTTTAGCGAAGATTGAGATTAATTCTAACAAGGGAGAATGGATTCCCCCTTGGTTAGAATATTAACACCTGTTCTTTTACTTCTCCGTGTGAGTGATCTTAGAGTTTATGAAGCCAATTTTTAGTCGGGGCCCTTCCCTGCAACTAAGATTAATAATCGCCGTGGTTGTTGCTATCTCTTTATTGATTGCTGATAACCGTATTGGTGCATTTTCTAAAGTCCGCCAGTATCTTGATACTGCTGTTAGTCCCTTCTATTTTCTTGCAAATGGCCCACGCCGTTTCCTTGATCAAATTTCAGAAACATTTGCCACGCGTGAGCGTTTACAATTTGAGAATCAAGCGTTAAGAAAAGAGTTGTTAGTTCGTAGCGGAGAAAGCCAATTACTGGAGCAATTTAAGCAAGAGAATGCCCGTTTACGAGAATTACTTGGTTCACCACTGCGCCAAAATGAACAAATGACAGTAACGCAAGTACTGTCTGGTAATAGTACGCCTTATCGAGATCAAGTTGTGATTGATAAAGGAACCAATGATGGCGTCTATGAAGGGCAACCTGTTATTAGTGATAAAGGTGTTGTAGGACAAGTTATTGCCGTAAGTGAGCTTACGAGTCGTGTGCTATTAATATGTGACACTTCTCATGCATTACCTGTACAAGTTTTACGTAACGATATTCGTGTTATCGCTTCTGGTGCAGGCTGTGCGGATGATTTATTGCTAGAAGCATTACCAGCCAATATTGATATTCGTGTAGGCGATGTTTTAGTGACATCTGGATTGGGCGGTCGTTTCCCAGAAGGGTATCCTGTTGGTGTGGTATCTTCAGTTAAAGTGGATAATCAACGGGCTTATTCCGTGATTAATGTTCGACCTTCAGCAGAGCTACAACGTTTACGCTATTTGCTTTTATTATGGAATTCATCAGATAAAATGGGAGAGCCTCCTCTGCCTTCAGAGGTTTATCACGCGGCTAATGAGCGCTTAATGCAACTGATGCCTCAAGTTTTACCTAATTATGAGCAAGCAGGGCCGCCGCTTCCTCGTTCTATGTCTCAAGAGCCGTTAGACAGTACGGCTGAAGAAACTAACAGAACAACGACACCAGCAACTCCTCCTGCTGCAACAAATACACCTGCTAATACAAATAGAAGTAGGTAGACACGATGAATCCATATCAAAGTCGTGGGCGTTGGGTTGTTTGGCTCTCTTTTCTTGTCGCATTAGTTTTACAAATTATGCCGTGGCCAGAACAGTTAGCCGTGTATCGACCTATTTGGCCGATGCTATTTCTTATTTATTGGATAACAGCAATCCCTCATCGAGTCAGTGTAGGAACCGCATTTGTTTTGGGTATGATTATGGACCTAGTCCAAGGAACTACCTTGGGTGTCAATGCATTGGCCTATACTTTAGTGAGTTATGTCATTGCCTTTAAATATCAGCTTTTTTGTAATTTAGCGTTATGGCAACAAGCCTTAGTGGTAATGTTAAGTGTTGTGGTTGTTGATCTTGCTGTATTTTGGGCAGAATTTTTACTTTCACCTGTGACTTTTCACCCTCAAGTATTCTGGAATAGTCCAGTCAGTGGTATTCTTTGGCCATGGCTTTATTTTTTACTTCGCAAAATCCGTCACCAGTTTTTAGTTCACTAAGTTATTGGATCATGGCGGTCATTTTTGCGTTACCGTCATGAGGACATTATTTGTGACCACACTTTACCTTGCTTCCAGCTCACCAAGAAGACGTGAACTTCTCGCGTTATTAGATGTTGAATTTAGTATTATCACACCAGCAATTGATGAAATTTGGCAACAAGGTGAAAAGCCAGAAGAGTATGTTCTTCGTTTAGCAAAAGAAAAATCACAAGAAGGTGTAAGACAAGCACCTCATGATTATCCCGTTTTGGGGTCTGATACTATTGTGGTTTATGATGGTCATATTCTTGAAAAACCTCGTGATAAAACCCATGCTGCGCAAATTCTACGTTCACTCTCCGGCGCAACACATCAAGTGATGACAGCAATTGCTATCTCTAATAGAACACATACATTGAGTCAATTAGTCGTCACACACGTCACTTTTAGAGAGATGACAGAGAGTGAGATTAGCGCGTATATTGAGTCAGGGGAGCCAATGGATAAAGCTGGCGCTTACGGTATTCAAGGAAAAGGAGGCCGTTTCGTTCAACGGATTGAGGGAAGTTATCATGCTGTTGTCGGATTGCCTCTTGTTGAAACCGAAGCATTGATAGCTCAATTTTCGTCTCTAGCTAATGAGAAGGAGATTTCATGACAGCAGAGTTATTAGTGAATGTGACGCCTTCTGAAACCCGTGTCGCCTATATTCGCGGCGGCATACTTCAAGAAATTCATGTCGAAAGAGAAGCAAAACGAGGTATCGTCGGAAACATCTACAAAGGTCGGGTAAGTCGCGTATTACCCGGGATGCAAGCTGCATTTATTGACATCGGGCTGGATAAAGCCGCTTTTCTACATGCTTCTGATATTATGCCTCACACTGAATGTATTGCAGGTGAAGAGCAGAAAAAATTTAATGTTCGTGATATTGCGCAACTGGTGCATCAAGGACAAGACTTAATTGTACAAGTGGTTAAAGATCCATTAGGAACAAAAGGCGCTCGCCTTACCACCGATATTACATTACCTTCTCGCTATTTAGTGTTTATGCCTGGTGCCTCTCATGTCGGCGTTTCTCAGCGAATTGACAGTGAAGAAGAGCGTGAACGTTTAAAACTACTCGTTGAAGAGTATTGCGATGAAAATGGCGGCTTTATTATTCGTACTGCCGCTGAAGGCGTTGGTGAACATGAAATTAAGCAAGATGCTGCTTTTCTTAAACGCCTGTGGAATAAAATCATTGAGCGTAAAAAAAGAAATAAAACCCGTATTCAAATTTATGGTGAATTAGCGTTAGCGCAGCGTATTTTACGTGATTTTGCAAGTTCTGAATTAGATAGCATACGGGTTGACTCTAAATTAACTTACAATCAACTACAGGAATTTATTGGTGAATACATTCCTGAATTAACCGCTAAACTTGAATTGCATCAAGGGAATCAGCCTATTTTTGATCTCTATGGTGTAGAAAGTGAAATTCAACGGGCTTTAGAGCGTAAAGTTGAATTGAAATCAGGCGGTTATCTGATTATCGATCAAACTGAAGCGATGACCACTATTGATATCAATACAGGGGCATTTGTTGGTCATCGAAATTTAGAAGAAACGATTTTCAATACTAATATAGAAGCAAGCCAAGCCATTGCTCGTCAATTACGGTTACGTAATTTAGGCGGTATCATCATTATTGACTTTATTGATATGAATAATGATGAACATAAACGCAGAGTATTAGCATCACTTGAACAAGCGCTAAGTAAAGATAGAGTGAAAACAACGATTAATGGCTTCTCTCAGCTTGGCTTAGTAGAAATGACACGTAAAAGAACGCGAGAAAGCCTTGAACATGTGCTTTGTGATGACTGCCCAACTTGCCAAGGGCGAGGTACGGTAAAATCAGTTGAAACAGTTTGTTATGAGATTTTACGTGAAATAGTGCGTGTGCATAAAACGATTGATGCAGATCGCTTCTTAGTTTACGCCTCTTCAGCAGTAGCCGAAGCATTAAAAGGCGATGAATCACACGCATTAGCAGAGGTTGAAATTTTTGTCGGTAAACAAGTGAAAGTGCAAACTGAGCTACTCTATAGTCAGGAGCAATTTGACGTGGTGATGATGTAATGGATTCGCCTTCCTAATGAATATGATGGCAGAAAGGAGACAAAAATGAAGCGGCTGCCTAAATACCTGTTAGTGATAACAGTTTTTTGCCTCATCGTTTTTGCCTTGGTATTAAGCGGATTTCGCTACTTTCTGCCACGCTTAGATAGTTATCGTCCTGAAATAGAATCGTATTTAACGAAGCAACTCAATAGCCCTGTCTCAATGACAAAGATCATGGGGGAGTGGCAAAATTTTGGCCCCGATATTCAAGTAGAAGGGCTGAATATTACCAATAAAGATGTGAACGTAACGGCAGAAAAAGTCACTTTTTCTTTTGACGTTTGGCGTTCATTATTCGCTTTCCGTCTTCATTTTCGTGAACTGACCTTTGAACAGTTATATGTTAATTACCATAGCCCTATTTTTACTGGGCAAAGCGGGGATATAACGTTAACTGAACCTGATGATATCTCTTCAATTTTCCTTGAGCAGTTTGACCGTTTTAAACTGATTGAAAGCCGTTTTGTTTTTTTAACCCCTTCAGGAGACACCAGTACATTACATGTGCCTGAATTGATGTGGTTAAATCAGAAAAATCGTCATCGTGCTCAAGGTGAAGTCACTCTCGATACCCCCATTAATCATTATGGGGGATTAAAAGTACGCCTTGATCTCTATACCACAGAGAAGGGGCTTATCGATAACGGTAAAGTATTTCTTACTGCAGATGATGTTGATATCTCACCTTGGCTTAGTCAGTGGGTGAAAAATAATAGTGGCGTAGGTGAAGCCAAAGCCAGTTTGTCTAACTGGATTGACATTACTCAAGGGCGTATTACTGGAAGTCAGTTACAAATTCATCAAGGTGAAATGGACTGGAGTAGTGATGGAACCTCGCACGTACTAAATGTCGAAGACTTAATATTACGTATGAGAAGGCAAGAAAATGGTTGGCTTGCGGATGTTCCTTATACGCGAAAAATTACCATGGATGGTGAAGAGTGGCCTGATGGTTATTTAGCCGTTCTTTATCAACCAAAAGAAAAACAGCATGATGAAGCATGGCGTATTCGTGCCAAAAATATTGAACTCGATAGGCTGTATGCCATATTGCCGTTGTTCTCTTTTTTAACGCCTGATTTTGTTCGTCAATGGCAGTATCGTCAATTTTCTGGTGTGGTTAATGATTTTGCATTAGATCTCACCCCAGAAAACTTCGAGCAGAGCGCCATTAATCTTTCTTGGAAAAATGTGAGTTGGAAGCGTTGGCAAGAGATCCCCTCGGTACAACATTTCAGCGGGCAATTAAAAGGAAGTATGCAAGGCGGTGAACTTAACTTTGCTTTAGCCGATAGTGAAATAGACACGGGCGAATTATTTAAAGCACCGCTGAATATTGAAAAAGGGAAAGGTACAGTTTATTGGACTCATTCTGGAGATGACTTATCTCTTTGGAGTGAAGGATTAGATATTCAAGCCACATCAGCATGGGTAGCCGGTGATTTTCGTTATGAGAAACAAGGTGAAGATCAACAACTTTCTATACTCTCAGGCGTAAGAGTCACAAATGCAGGAGATGCATGGCGTTACCTGCCTGAGGAGTATGTTGGTAAAGGGCTAACACAATATCTCTCAGATGCCATTATTGCCGGTAATATCGATAATGGGACCTTTATTTTCCATGGTAACCCCGCCGATTTTCCTTTTGATAATCACAAAGGGTGGTTCCAAGTTTATGCCCCTGTTAAACACGCAACCTTTAAATTTGATAGTGAATGGCCTGCATTATTCGATCTTGATATTAATCTAGATTTTAAAAATGATGGCTTATGGATGTCTTCTGCACAAGTGAAAGTGGGTAAAGCAACCGCCACGAATTTAAGTGCAGTGATTGAGAGCTATCGACAAGAAAAGATCTTAATTAATGCGGATATTCAAGCCACAGGCGATGAGCTGAAAGAGTATTTCTTAGACTCTCAAATGGCGAGTATTGGTCATACACTTGAAGAGCTTAATGTTGCAGGAAAAATTAACGGTACATTGAAATTAGATATTCCCTTTGGTGGTGAAGATGTGGTTGCTTCGGGGGATATTTATTTAAAAAACAATGATGTCACATTGAATTTTATGGATACCACCTTAAAGGGTGTTAGCGGGCAATTTCGTTATCACAATGACAAACTTGAGAGTGATACATTAACGGCTAATTGGTTTGGGCAGCCTCTCGCTTTCTCATTTACCAGTCATAATAGTACGGATAATTATCAGGTCGATGTTGGCTTAAAAGGTCAATGGGATATTCAAAAAATTCAAGGCTTGTCTAGCGATATTCAGCATAAATTTAGCGGCGCATTTCCTTGGAGTGGCAACGTTAATGTTAAGATCCCCGAAAAAGGGGATGTTGATTATCAAGTCGATTTAACCGGAAATATCAATGCATTAAGTAGTCAATTAACAGCTCCTGAAACAGATGATTTAAAAAACTCACCGCCTATTGTGATTTCTGCAAAGGGTAACAGTGAAACTTTAACGGTGAATGCCAGTGCTGAAAAACAGTGGAAATTTAATAGCCAGTGGGCATTAGGTAAGCAGTTGCGTTTATTGCAAGGTAATTTGGTGTCCTCTGGCGAGAAATTACCTGAATTGACAGCACAGCAACGCTTAACCATTTCTCTTAAAGGGCTAGAAGGTGATAAATGGTTGCCAACATTATTGGCTTTTTCGTCTTTAACACCGTCTGGAAATGATGTGAGCTTTCCTGATAATGTGCATATCAGCTTACCCGAATTAAATTTCGCAGGGCAAAATTGGAATAATCCGCAAACTGAAATCATGCGTATTAATGACGGTGTGAAGTTGGCATTTTCAGGTAGTGAGTTACGAGGGGATGTGTTTATTCCTACCACGTCAGCACCTTGGCAAGTCAATATTAACTATCTCTATTTTAATGGCGCAACGTTATCTCAAGAAGAAAAACCATTAAAAATGGCAAATACTTCTGATGCGAATGCCTTGAAGTTTTCAGTTAAAAATATTCCCTCTATCGATTTTGAATGCCGAGAATGTTGGGTAAATGGATTACTACTTGGCAAAATTCAAGGTTCATTAAAGCAAAGGCATGGCGCGCTATTTTTAACAGAAGGTAAGTTAGAAAATAGCAGTGGTAAGTTGTCTGTTAATGGTGAGTGGTCTGAAGATAATGCGGGCAATAATACGACAAAGTTAATCGGCAAATTAAAAGCCGAAGAAGTTGATGAAATGGCCGCTTATTTCGGTTATATCATTCCTATTGTTCAGTCCCCACTTTCTGCTGATTTCTCATTGCAATGGCGTGATACGCCGTGGAATTTTAATCTTGCGACCTTAAATGGTGATATTAAATCTACTTTAGGCAAAGGGCGTATCGAAAAAGTGGATGTTGGGCAGGCGGGTAAATTACTGCGTCTTGTGAGTTTTGATGCGCTTTTACGTAAATTACAATTTGATTTTAGGGATACTTTCAGCGAGCATTTTGAATATGATTCGATTAAAAGTGAAATTACGATTAATCAAGGTATTATGAATGCAGAGAGTGTTCGTGTTGATGGTGTTATTGCTGATATTGCGATAAGTGGGAAAGTGGATTTAGTTGAACGTAAAATGGATCTACAGGTTGTAGTAACACCTGAAATTTCAGCCACTGTTGGTGTTGCTACTGCATTCGCGATAAACCCAATTGCAGGCGCCGCAGTGTTTGCGGCATCAAAGGTTCTGGGGCCACTTTGGAGTAAGATTTCAGTTATCCGTTATCATGTGACCGGAACTATGGAACAACCCAAAATTGACGAAGTACTGCGTCAGCTTAAGGAGAATCAGGCGTTATGAAAAAAGTTAATGTCGCACTTTTGCAACTTTGTAGCGGTAAAAACACAAAAAATAATCTGGCGCAAATTGAGCAACAGATTAAGCAATTACCCGATTCAGTGAAGCTTGTATTAACACCTGAAAATGCGTTACTTTTTTCGAACTCTAAAGATTATCATAAACATGCTGAAGTTCAGGGTGATGGACCTTTACAAAATGCTATCGCTAAAATGGCTCAGCGCTATAAAGTATGGATCTTAGTCGGTTCTATGCCATTGATTAGCCGAGACTCCCCAGACCAAATTACGAGCAGTAGTTTGGTGTTTGATGATGAAGGTGTTATTCGTGCTCGTTATGACAAAATCCATATGTTTGATGTCAGTATTGATGATGAGCAAGGCGAATATAACGAATCTTCTATTTATCAACGCGGTGAGCGCCTAACAGTCGTTGATACTCCAGTTGGGAAATTAGGCTTAACAATCTGTTATGATTTACGCTTCCCAGGTATTTTCCAAGCATTAAGAGAAAAAGGAGCAGAGATAATCTCTGTACCAGCGGCTTTTACCCGTTTAACAGGGAAAGCACACTGGGAGCCTTTATTACGCGCTCGTGCCATTGAGAATCAGTGTATTATCTTAGCGCCAGCACAAGTGGGTACACATGATACGCGCCGGACTTGGGGTCATACCATGGCGATTGATGGCTGGGGGAAAGTTTTGAAAAAGAACCCTGATGCTGTTAGTGCGCTAACGTTGAACGTTGGCGTCGAAAGTTTACACGGTATGCGTGAACAGATACGGGTTGTAAAACATAACCGCTTTCGCCCGAAACTGACCCACTTAATCAAAAAAGTTAAGGATAAAGAAGAATTATGAGTTTAGCTGTTGTCAGCGAAAGTCTGTTGGAAGCAAACAAACTTAGTTTAGATGATTTAGCATCAACACTAGAGCAGCTTGCACAGCGTCAAATTGATTATGGTGATCTTTATTTTCAGTCAAGTTATCACGAGGCGTGGGTTCTCGACGATCAGATTATTAAAGATGGCTCTTACAATATTGATCAAGGTGTTGGTGTTAGAGCAATTTACGGTGAAAAAACCGGCTTTGCTTATGCCGACCAACTAACGCTTAATGCACTTAATCAAAGTGCTCATGCTGCACGAAGTATTGTTCAGGCTAAAGGTAATGGTCGTATCCATACTTTAGGTGCTATTCAACATTCTCCGCTATACAGCTTAAACGATCCTCTACAAAGCCTCTCTCGTGAAGAGAAAATTGCGCTATTGCATGAGGTAGATAAAGCTGCTCGCGCTGAAGATAAACGCGTTAAACAAGTTAATGCGTCATTAACTGGTGTTTATGAGCATGTGCTTGTTGCAGCAACCGATGGCACGTTAGCCGCCGATGTGCGCCCTTTAGTTCGCCTTTCAGTGAGTGTGCTGGTGGAAGAAGATGGCAAACGTGAGCGTGGCGCAAGTGGTGGCGGTGGTCGTTTTGGTTATGATTACTTCCTCATTAAAGTCGATGGTGAAAGCCACGCTATCACTTATGCGCGTGAAGCGGTGCGTATGGCGTTGGTGAATTTATCTGCAATTGCGGCACCTGCGGGAACAATGCCTGTGGTATTAGGTGCAGGCTGGCCGGGAGTGTTATTGCATGAAGCCGTGGGTCATGGTTTAGAAGGCGATTTTAACCGTCGTGAAACCTCTGTATTTTCAGGTCGTCTTGGTGAGAAAGTCACTTCGGAGCTTTGTACGATTGTTGATGATGGCACCATTGAAGGTCGCCGTGGCTCTGTGGCTATTGATGACGAAGGTGTCCCAGGTCAATACAATGTCTTAATCGAAAACGGCATCTTAAAAGGCTATATGCAAGATAAGATGAACGCACGTTTGATGGGGGTTGCGCCAACGGGAAATGGTCGTCGTGAGTCTTATGCGCATCTTCCTATGCCTCGTATGACAAACACTTACATGTTAGCCGGTAAGTCTTCACCAGAAGAGATTATTGCCAGTGTTGATCGCGGTATTTACGCGCCAAACTTTGGTGGTGGTCAGGTTGATATCACATCGGGTAAATTTGTTTTTTCAACCTCAGAAGCTTATTTAATCGAGAATGGAAAAATAACTAAACCAATTAAAGGGGCAACGCTGATTGGTTCAGGTATTGAGGCCATGCAACAGGTTTCTATGGTAGGTAATGATCTCGCTTTAGATAAAGGGGTTGGCGTTTGTGGTAAAGAAGGACAAAGCCTACCTGTTGGTGTAGGTCAACCAACGTTGAAGCTTGATAAGATCACCGTAGGCGGTACAGCTTAATTATCGCTATCGTTATTTGTAAGTATCTATTGAACTCCATCTTTTGATGGAGTTTTTTATCTCAGCGACAGTAAAGGTGCTAATTTATGGGTAAACGTTTATTACCAGTTATTATTGTTATTGCGGTTTTATTTGGTGTTCTTTATAAAGGTTTATTGCCTGAAACCAAAGCGCCAACGTCTTCATCCTTAGCGCCTATTCCGACATCACCAAGTAATAACACCAATAAACCCGCACAAACTCCACTATCCATTGATGAGAAAACGCAAACCAATGCAGTAGCTAGCTATTTGCAACGTTATCAACAGTTGCCAGATTTTTATCTCACTAAAAAACAGGCTAGAGAGCAAGGCTGGAATGCGAAAGAAGGTAACTTATGTGAAGTTTTACCGGGAAGAGCAATTGGTGGCGATCGCTTTATGGATCGTGAAAAGCAGTTACCAAAAGAAGCTGGACGTCAGTGGTATGAAGCGGATGTAAATTATCAGTGTGGTCGTCGTGGCAGTGACAGATTGCTCTATTCGAATGATGGGCTGATTTATGTTACCACTGATCATTATCGTACAATGACAAAGGTTGCACCTTAATGAAACAGGTTATCTTCAATTTTAAAACACTGGCAGATAGAGACGCCTTTTATCACGAATTTGCACAGCAATTTCAGTTAGATGATAAATTTGGCGATAACCTAGATGCACTATGGGATGCGTTATTGGGTGGAATAGAATTGCCGGTCAGTATTGTTTTCAAGCATTTACCGCACCATTCCCGTGATTTTCAACCTTTGGTGGAATTGATGCAAGAAGCACAAAGGGAGCTTGGTAAAGACGTTTTAAGCTTTCATTGTGAGCATAAAACACAAAAGTAATTTAGAGTAGAAAATACGCCCTGAAAATCGCAGTGAGGCTGAATTGACACTGCGTTTTCAGGATGATCAGGTTTTAGGCTGATTCTGATAAATCTTTTAGATATTGAAATAGTAAGCGGAATGATTTTGGTGGTTTATTCGCTTCTTTTTCTTTTTTCGTATTACGGATAAGTGTGCGTAATTGTTGGCGATCAGCCATTGGATAAAGCGCAACGACTTCTTCAATTACTTCATTGCCACCTTCAACAAGGCGAATCCGTAGATCTTCAAGTTTATGTAACACTAAGATCTGTTGGTTGTGGCGGTTTTTTAGTTTATCAAGCGCTTGGCGGATCGGATCTTCGTCCACATTGCGCAGTAGTTTCCCAATATATTGAATTTGGCGGCGGCGTGCTTCACGCTGTACTTTCTGTGCTAATTGAATAGAGGATAATAATTTCTCATCTAATGGTACACGTTCTAATTCTTGTGCACTTAATTCAACTAATTCAGTACCCAGTTTTTTGAGTGCTTCAGCATCACGTTTAATTTCGCTTTTGCTGACCCAGATAATTTCGTCCTCTTCTTCCTCTTCTGACGAGGTATCGTCAAATTCAGGATTGAGGTAATGCCACTCTTCAGGCTGCTTTGCCATAATAAAAATTCCTGTTGCAGAGTTAGCCGGGAGTGTGATTTGGTGAATGACCAAAAGCCCGACGGGTGATAACATTCATATATCTTCTATTGTAACTGGGAAAATCGCTTGTTGACCACCTGTCAATTGATTTACTTTGCTAAAAATAAGTAAAAAGTGGTGTTCTCCTTAGGAAAAATGGTTCTCAATGAATAATTCAGATCAGGTAAAACAGCTTGAAGACGCCGTCTCACTCGCATTAGAGCTGGCAGCAAAACAGTGTGATGGTGCTGAAGTCGCTATTAATAAATCGACGGGTATTAGTGTAAGTACGCGTTATGGTGAAGTTGAAAATGTTGAATTTAACAGTGATGGTGCTTTAGGTATCACTGTTTATCAACAACAACGTAAAGGTAGTGCATCTTCAACAGATTTAAGCCCTGATGCGATTAAGCGAGCAGTACAAGCTGCTGTGGATATTGCACGCTACACTTCAGTTGACCCATATGCAGGACCTGCCGATAAAGAGCTATTAGCGTTTGATGCACCTTTCCTTGATCTTTACCATCCTACCGAAGTCACGGCAGATAAAGCGATTGAATTAGCATCAAGAGCAGAAAAAGCCGCTTTAGATAGCGATAGCCGTATTATTAATACCGAAGGGGGGAGTTTTAATAGCCACAGTGGAACCCGTGTATTCGGTAATAGCCTTGGCTTATTAAAAAGCTATTCATCTTCACGCTATTCGATGTCGAGTTGTGTTATTGCTCGCGATGGTGAAGATATGGAGCGCGACTATGCTTACACTATTAGTCGTCGTTTCGATGATCTAGAATCACCTGAATGGGTGGGCCAAGAGTGCGCTCGTCGCACGTTATCTCGCCTTGCACCTCGTAAACTACCCACCATGAAAGCCCCTGTTATTTTTGCAGCAGATGTGGCGACGGGTATTTTTGGTCATTTGGTTGCAGCAATCAGTGGTAGCATGATTTATCGTGAATCTTCTTGTTTACTCGATAGCTTAGGTAAGCAAATTTTCCCACAGTGGTTAAACATTCAAGAGCGCCCTCATTTAATGAGAGGTTTGGCGTCAACACCGTTTGATAGTGAAGGTGTACGTACAACCAATGCTGAAATTATTAAAGATGGTGTATTACAAGAGTGGTTATTAACCACATATTCAGCAAGAAAACTGGGTTTAAAAAGCAACGGTCATGCTGGTGGTATTCATAACTGGTATATCCCAGGGCAAGGCTTATCGTTTGATGCTCTGTTAAAAGAGATGGGAACAGGTCTTGTTGTTACTGAATTAATGGGACAAGGCGTCAGTACAGTAACGGGTGATTACTCTCGTGGTGCGAGCGGTTTTTGGGTTGAGAATGGTGAAATTCAATATCCTGTAAGCGAAGTGACTATTGCAGGTAACTTAAAAGATATGTGGGCAAATATTGCCACTATGGGTGATGATATTGAGACACGCAGTAATGTTCAGTGTGGTTCGTTGTTATTACCAGAAATGAGTATTGCAGGTGAGTAAATTTTAGACACTTATCGCAATCTTTAATCTCAGCCCGCAATGGGCTGAGATATCGCGTTTATCAATGTGCTTTTCAATTTGAGAAGATAAAGTAAGACGCGAACCTTCAGCTATGCTTAACGGTGTAATTCACCCGCAGCTTCAGGTTGGTATAGAATTTCTAATACTTTAACCTTGGTTTCAAGGCCATTTGGCAACTTCCAACTGATCTCATCATCAATCGCTAAACCCAGTAGCGCAGCACCCATTGGTGCCATAACGGAAAGTTCAGTGGTGCTGTCTTTTAATGAAGCGGGATACACTAAAGTACGAGTACGCTCTTCATTGTTTTTTAAGTCCATAAAACGGACTTTGCTGTTCATTGTGACAATATTAGCAGGGATATCAGCTGGTGTAACAATGTCAGCACGATCTAATTCTTCATTCAATGCTTCAGCAATCGGGCTATCTGCAAATGCCGGTTGTTCAAGTAATGAATCTAAACGTTCTGCATCAAGTTCGTTGATGATAATTGTTGGCTTTGTCATACCACACTCCAATTTATTCCAATGCAAAACAACACCCCCACGGATGAGGTGGGGGTGTTGTTAAACTCATATAAGAGATAATAGGCGGTTCTGTATAAAAAAGAAAGAGACAGTGATCACAGTCTCTTTCGGGTTATTTAGTTAAGAAATGCTAATCTATTGTTTTCTATTACGATTATTCTTCATCAAACCCAGATTCAAATAATGCGATAATAGCATCAATAGCTTCATTTTCATCACTACCAGTGACTTCTATATCAATTTGACTGCCTTGCTCTGAATCTAACATCAGCATAGCAATCACACTATCCGCTTGTGCTTCAACCCCTTCGTTATTGCGTAAAATGACAGTTGATTGAAATGTTTTTACTAAATCAAACAGCTTCATTGCAGGTCTTGCATGCATACCGAGTCGATTTTTAATCGCAACTTGTCGATATTGGGTCATTTGCGTTTTTCTAGTGTTCTGTGGCGTGATTGTACGTTTTTCCCTCTAGAGCGGAAATAATCTGCGAGTTGCTCAGCAACATAAACAGAACGGTGTTTCCCCCCCGTACAACCAATTGCAACCGTTAAATAACTACGGTTATTGGTTTCTAACATCGGCAACCAAAGTTCGAGATAGCTTCTAGTTTGATAAATAAAGTTATGAACTTCGGTGTGTCTATCTAAAAATGCCGCGACAGGGCGATCAAGACCTGTCATTGGACGCAGTTTAGGATCCCAATGTGGATTCGGTAAGAAGCGCACATCAAAAACATAATCCGCATCAATAGGAATACCATGCTTAAAGCCAAAAGATTCAAAGACCATAGTCAGTTCACGTTCACGCTTACCTAATAAGCGAGTGCGTAACATTTCTGCGAGTTCATGGACTGACATCTCAGAGGTATCAATAATGAGATCAGCCCGTGATCGCAATGGCTCAAGCAGATCACTTTCGGTATCAATGGCCACTTCTAACGAAAGATTCTTGGTCGAAAGAGGGTGGAGACGTCGAGTATCACTATAACGACGAATTAAGGTATTTCTATCTGCGTCTAAAAATAAGAGTTGTGGAGAATATTCAGCGGGTAAACTTTCCAGCGCTTTTTCGAAGATCTCCGGCGACTCTGGCATATTTCGGACATCAATACTGACTGCGGCAGCAGAAGCATCACGTTCAGCCAGTGTTTTTGCTAGCTCAGGTAAAAGATCAACAGGTAAATTATCAACACAATAAAATCCCATGTCTTCAAGCGCACGCAAAGCGACTGACTTACCTGAACCAGAGCGTCCGCTGACTATCATCAGCACCATGAGGTAGCTCCCCTATAATTTCCCAGTGATGAATATCATTCCACTGTATGCTATTCGCGTCCTACTAAACCCGTAGGGGTTATTCTGTGATAATCTGATAAAGCTCTTCATCACTTTGTGCGGAGCGTAGTCGGCGACATAAATTTTTGTCTGCCAACTGTTTTGCAATCAAAGACAGTGTGTGTAAATGTTCCTTACATTGTGTCGCAGGAACGAGTAATGCGAACAACAAATCGACAGGTTGATTATCAATAGCGTCGAAGGAAATAGGTTCGCTTAGGTGAAGAAACACACCAACTACTTTTTCTGTTTCATCACTTTCAATACGTCCATGAGGGATAGCTAAACCACCCCCAATCCCTGTTGTACCGACTTTTTCACGCGTCAATAAAGCTTCAAATATCAGTGTTTCGGGTAAATTAAGTGCTTTTGCTGCATTTTCACTGATAATTTCTAACGCGCGCTTTTTACTCGTGCAATGTACATCATTATGCGTACATGCCAGAGAAAGTACGTCGCTAATATTCATCTTTGTATCGTTGTTCATTGTCTTATTCACTTAGACCAGCAAACCAGATGCCACAAAGTGACATCTGGTTTTTTGTTACTGATATTGATTAGGCGTTGGCTTAAACCAAGTCATAAACAACGCAGTAACTTCGCCGATTGTATCCCCATTTCACAATGGGAAATGAATTAATGTTGTCTCAGTTTATCTTTGTGTTTGGTTAATTGACGAGCCAGTTTATCCATTAATCCATCAATTGCTGCGTACATATCTTCTGCTTCAGCAGAGGCATGCAATTCACCGCCATTAACTTGAATGGTCGCTTCCGCGATTTTATTAACTTTCTCGACTTTCAGGATAACCTGAACGTTATTAATTTTGTCAAAGAACTGAGGTAATTTCGCGCTTTTTGCTTTGACGGTATCACGCAGAGCATCGGTTAATTCAATATTATGACCAGTGATTTGAAGTTCCATAGTGTCTTCCTTCTCAATTATGCTCAAACCAACTCTTTGCGTTGATTTGAAGGCGGGATGGATAATGACTCTCTATACTTCGCAACAGTGCGTCGAGCAACTTGTATTCCAAGTTCTGCGAGCATATCAGCCAGTTTACTATCACTAAGTGGTTTCGCTGGGTTTTCTGCTGCGATTAGTTTCTTCACTAAAGCCCTGATTGCTGTTGAAGAGGCTTCGCCCCCGCTATCAGTATTCACATGGCTAGAGAAAAAATACTTCAATTCGAAAATTCCTCTCGGGCAATGCAAAAATTTTTGCGTTGTCACTCGAGAAATGGTGGATTCGTGCATTTCAACCTGTTCAGCAATATCTGCTAACACTAAGGGTTTCATGTGCTCTTCACCTAATTCGAAAAATGCCTGCTGTGTATCAACAATGCAATGAGCGACTTTTAATAGTGTCTCATTACGGCTTTCTAAACTTTTTATCAGCCATTTGGCTTCTTGTAAATTGTCACGAATAAATTTTCCATCACTTTCATTTTGAGTCGATTGACCCAATGCTGCATAAGTCTCATTTATTCGTAGGCGAGGAATGCTATCTGTATTTAACTCAACTTGCCAGTGTTCACCTGATTTTTTTACCAGTATATCTGGAATAACATACTCTGACTCGCCTGTATCAATACTTAATCCGGGCTTAGGATCAAGAGACTGGATCATCTCAATAACAGATTTTAGTGTCTCTTCTCGTAATTTCGTTTGACGCATCAATTGACGAAAATCACGGTTACCTAGCAACTCTAAATATTGGCTAATGACTAACTGCGTTTCTTTAAGATAGGGTGTTTCTGTTGAAAAAGCGGATAGCTGAATCAAAAGACACTCTTTTAAATCACGAGCAGCAACACCAATAGGATCAAAGCGTTGAATACGTTTTAATACGGCTTCGACTTCATCAAGCTCTAATTCATCATCGCCCATTCCAGCAAGGATGTCATCTGTTGTGACAGTTAAATAGCCTGTTTCATCAATAGCATCGATAATACTTATCGCAATTGCTCTGTCTGTTTCTGAAAATGGGGTGAGATCAGCCTGCCATGTGAGGTAATCTTGCAATGAGGCAGTTGTTTCACCTTGATACAGTGGAAGCTCATCATCAGTATAGTCATTACTGGTGCCAGAAGGAGTGCCAGCGGTGTAGATCTCTTCCCATTGAGTATCTAAAGGAAGATCATCAGGCATCTCTTTTTGTTCTAAAGCATCCAGCGTGTCAAACTCTTCAACTTCGTTTTCAGTTGTTGTTTCTGTTGTAGAGGTTGGCTGATCTTCTGTATGAGACGCATCATCTGAAACGGGATCTTGTGGATCATCGTCTTGTTCTAGAAGTGGATTAGACTCAAGTGCTTGCTGAATTTCCTGTTGTAATTCAAGCGTCGAAAGTTGCAACAAACGAATAGCCTGTTGTAGCTGTGGCGTCATTGCCAGTTGCTGACTAAGACGAAGTTGCAGACTTTGTTTCATAATAATGCGATGAGTCCTTTGCTATTGTCATCCTTGACAGAGTAAAAGTGAATCAAAGATTACAGGCGGAAGCCTTCACCTAAGTAAACACGTTTAACTTGCTCATTTTCAAGAATTTCTTCTGGTGAACCATGAGCGATAAGGTGACCTTGGCTGACGATATAAGCACGTTCACACACATCTAATGTTTCACGCACGTTATGGTCAGTAATCAGTACACCTAATCCATAATCACGTAGATGCTGGATAATTTTTTTAATATCTAATACCGAAATAGGGTCAACACCTGCAAAAGGTTCATCTAATAAAATGAATTTAGGGTTGGCTGCCAATGCCCGCGCGATTTCAACACGGCGACGTTCACCCCCTGATAATGATTGCCCTAAGCTGTTACGTAAGTGGCTGACATTAAACTCTTCTAGCAGTTCTTCTGCTCGATCTTTTCGTTCTTCAGGCGTTAAATCATGGCGGATTTCTAAGATCCCCATAATGTTGTCATAAACGCTTAAGCGTCTAAAAATAGACGCCTCTTGAGGAAGATAGCCAATGCCTTTACGCGCTCGTTCATGTAACGGTAACAGCGTAATGTCTTCATCATCAATTGTAATACTACCTGCATCACGAGCGACAATGCCAACAACCATATAGAATGTGGTTGTTTTACCTGCACCATTTGGCCCAAGTAAGCCGACAATCTCACCGGAGTTAACGTTCAGGCTGACATCACCGACAACGGTGCGCCCTTTGTATGCTTTCGCTAAATTTTCAGCTTTTAACAGCGCCATAAAGTGTTACTTACCTTTGTTGTTAACACCAGGACCTTTCTCTTGCAACTGGGAAGGCAGTAAAACAGTAGTCACTTGTTTACCTTTACCGCTAAAAGCTTCCATTTGCTGAGTTGGGACGAGATAAGTGATCTTATCACCGGTGATATTACTGTCTAATTGTTCAAGATAGGCTTTACCCGTTAAGGTCATTAACTCTTTATCCATTTCATAGGTCATTTTTTCACCACGACCTTTGATAGGTTTACCATCATCTTGTAGCTGATAAAAAGTTACTGGATTACCAAATGCTTCTATTACGATCTTTTTGGAGTCACCGCCTGGACGTGTGACAACAACTTTATCAGCACGAATATCGATAGATCCTTGTTTGATCACAACATTTTGTGTGAAGGTTGTGACGTTTTTTTCTAGATCAAGCGATTGTTTCTCTGAGTTCACAACGATA
This sequence comes from Proteus sp. CD3, assembly GCF_008808075.1. Taxonomy (NCBI): domain Bacteria; kingdom Pseudomonadati; phylum Pseudomonadota; class Gammaproteobacteria; order Enterobacterales; family Morganellaceae; genus Proteus; species Proteus sp. CD3. The sequence goes on from NZ_CP019686.1 coordinate 276,521, forward strand.
GGTTGTTGTGTGTCATCTTTAAGCGCCATCGCAGGTACACTTATCGCTAAAAGTGTACCGATAATCAGTGTATTACGGATTTTTTGATTCATTAGGGATCTCATAATAGGTGTTTACCTTTTCAATCAGCTCTGCACGTTTCTCGCGCAGATTGCCTCGCATTTTTAAGCCGACTGATTTCAGTCCGACGCCGATAATAGTCACTTCATCATCAGAGGAAACATCCTGTGTATCCAAATTTGCGATAGCGTTGTCTGTGCTTATTCTCTGTAGTTGAGAGTCATCCGTTAGGCTATCAATTTGAACATCGCCATAAAGATAGAGCATTTTACTGTTTGTTAGCTTGGCTTTATTCGCGCGTACTGTCCATGTTGCATCCCCTGCCGGTGAATAGGTGGTTAAGACAGGGTTAGTAAACCATGTAAACTTCTGTTGAGCATAATTTTTGACATCATCAGCAACAAGTTTATATCCGAGTATACCCGTTGGCTCGTAAACAAAAGATATCGATGATTTGGATTGATAAGTTGGCTGACCATCATCAACAATCTCACCATCACCGAATTCAGTGTTATTAGTGTAGTTCCAGCCAATCAACGCAAGGGCGATAATGGCAAGAATTAAGGTAAACCAGGATTTTAATTTATTCATTCTGTATCGTTATACGTTAAATCGAAAGACCTTTAGCTTCTTCAAGCCGACCTTGCGCTAAAAGGATTAAATCACACAATTCTCGTACTGCACCACGCCCTCCCGCAATGCGGGTTACATAATTAGCATGAGGTGTAAGTAATGGATGAGCATCAGCCACGGCAACGGAAAGCCCTACTTTTTCCATTACAGGTAAATCAATCAGGTCGTCACCAATATAGGCTGTTTGTTCAGGTTTAAGGTTTAGTGTATCTAACAGTTGTTGATACGCCAAAAGCTTATTATGCTGACCTTGGTAAAGATATGTAATGCCAAGAGTCTTAGCACGATCTTCTAACAGTTTAGACTGACGACCTGTAATGATAGCAACCTCAATGCCAGATGTAAGCAAACAACGGATGCCATATCCATCACGGACATTAAAGGCTTTTAATTCTTCGCCATTATTGCCCATGTAAATGAGTCCATCTGACATCACACCATCAACATCACAAATCAGCAATTGGATTTTTTCTGCTTTTTTGATGATTTGTTCGCTTACTGCACCATAACAAGTTTCTATCATTGTATTCATTTTTATCCTTCGAACGTTATGACTATCTTATACAACACCAGCCTGTAATAAATCATGCATATGCAAAACACCTAACAGGATATCACTATCTTGTTCTGTCACTAATAGCGAGGTGATATGTTTTGCTTGCATTAAATTCAGAGCTTCAACCGCCAAACAATCAGGGCGAATACGAATACCGCCTCTTGTCATGACATCTGAGATTTTGGCATTGTTTAGATCTATCCCTAAATCAAATATTCTGCGTAAGTCGCCATCAGTAAATATACCGTTGATCAGCATACTATCATCACAAATGACGGTCATACCTAATTTTTTACGGGTTATCTCGACAAGCGCTTCACGTAAAGTGGCATCTTGGGTGACACGCGGAATATCTGCCTCTTTATTCATTAAATCACTGACATGAAGGAGTAATTTACGCCCTAATGCACCACCAGGATGAGAAAGTGCAAAATCTTCAGCGGTAAAACCACGAGCGCGTAAAAGTGCGATCGCTAGTGCATCCCCCATGACCAAGGTTGCCGTTGTACTGGTTGTTGGGGCAAGCCCTAAAGGACAGGCTTCTTTAGGTACTTTGATGCAAAGATGAATATCAGACGCTTTCCCCATTGTACTTTGAGGAGTGCGTGTCATACAAATCAGCGTTATCTGTTTACGTTTAAGCACCGGAATAAGCGCGAGGATCTCACTCGCTTCACCTGAGTTTGAAATCGCTAGAACGATATCTTTTTCGGTCACCATACCTAAGTCACCATGACTTGCTTCACCGGGATGAACAAAGAAAGAAGGCGTTCCTGTGCTGGCGAATGTCGCGGCAATCTTATGTCCAATATGGCCAGATTTACCCATCCCCATCACAATCACTCGACCTTGGCAGTGAAAAATTTTTTCACAGGCAAGCGTGAAGTCATCATTGATGTATTGTTCTAGTTCAGCTAATCCATCACGCTCAATATGAAGGACTTTTTTACCCGCTTGCTGAAAATCAAACTCGGTCATTTTTTTGTACCATTTATTTTAGGTTAAGAGAGAATGTGCGACGCACAACACCGTAATATAAACAATAAAGCAAACTAACAAGAATATTCCTTTTCCTCGATTAAGACGTTGCTTACGTCCTAATGAAAAGAGAGAAAACAGTAAACTGGCGACACCAAGTACAGCAAAGCTAAAATAAAATGTATTGATATTAAATGTGCTTGGTGAGAGTAATGCTGGCATTCCTAAGACAAACGTTAGATTGAAAATATTAGCACCTATAATATTTCCTAAGGCTAATTCATTCTCGCGTCTTAGTGCTGCCACAATGGTTGTTGCTAACTCCGGTAGGCTTGTTCCAATAGATAGCAAGGTTAAACCAACAAAAAATCCACTAAGATGATACTGTTGCATTAAAATAAAGACATTATCTAATATCATCTGGGTTGCAACTGGAATAATAAGTAACGCAACAACAACCCAAAAAAGGGCAACAGAATTACGAGGATTGGTCTGTAATTCAAAACGCGTTAAGGTTTCTAAAGGTAACACATGACGCTCTTGTGTGAGTGTTTTATGCATCGTTTTTATCATGAGAAATATGGATGCAAAACCAATAAAAAATAGCAGCGAGCCTTCTCTAAGCCCTAAGTTTCCGCTAGAAACGATAATGCCAACAAGCATGATGACTATAATCATCAAGGGAAGCTCTTTTTTTAGCACTGCGGATTGAATGTTCATGGGGTAAATCATCGCGCCAATACCCGCGATAAGGAGAAGGTTGGTGAGTGTAGAGCCAATGGCTGTCCCGATAGCGATATCAGGCAAATTATGAACTGCGGCATCAGTTGAAACAAAAAGCTCAGGCAGTGATGTACCCGTACCTACAATTAAGATACCGATGACAGCAGGTGGGATTTTTAACGATTGCGCAAAAACGCTCGCACCATAAACTAATCGGTCTGATGCATAAACGAGTAACATCAATCCAAAAATTAAAAGAGACAAAGTAATCAACATGCCATCAGTTTTCCAACAATGAGCGAATAGCGAATAAAGAAAAAACCAATAAGACAGGGCTGATAAAAAACATATTGTCAAAAGGTTTTACTAATTAACCATATTTTGACTAGCCAAGCACGAAAAGTAAAATTAACCGTGCAATAAATTGCTAAATAGTGGTGATTTCTTTGTAACATGGCGAATGACCTGCCAAAATAGCGTAAAAATTCGTTTATGCAGACAGGCTTGAGGATGTTTTATTCATGAACGCACAATCTGACAATCTAATTGAAGTGCGCAATATGAACTTCACTCGCGGTAGCAGAAAGATCTTCTCTGAGATCAATCTTGTTGTGCCAAGAGGAAAAGTGACTGCGATTATGGGCCCTTCAGGGATTGGTAAAACAACCTTGTTACGCCTAATGGGAGGACAAATCCTTCCAGATAGTGGTGAAATTTGGTTTGATGGCGACAATATTCCTGCGCTATCACGCTCTGCGTTGTATCAGGCAAGAAAGAAAATGAGTATGCTTTTTCAATCTGGCGCACTATTCACAGATATGAATGTGTTTGAAAATGTGTCATTTCCACTAAGAGAGCATACAAATTTACCTGAAGCATTGATCCGTACAACGGTGATGATGAAACTTGAAGCCGTGGGGTTACGTGGTGCGGCAAGTTTAATGCCTTCTGAATTATCAGGAGGAATGGCGAGAAGGGCGGCATTAGCAAGAGCGATTGCGCTTGATCCTGAGCTGATTATGTTTGATGAGCCTTTTGTTGGGCAAGATCCTATCACAATGGGTGTACTTGTTAAGTTAATTGATGAGTTAAATCATGCGCTTGGTGTAACTTGTGTTGTGGTTTCCCATGATGTACCTGAAGTGTTAAGTATCGCAGATTACGCCTATATTGTTGCGGAGCAGAAAGTGATTGCTCAAGGCAGCGCTCAAGAATTACAAGATAATCCAGATAGGCAAGTAAGACAGTTTTTAGATGGTATTGCTGATGGCCCTGTACCTTTCCGTTTTCCTGCGGGAGATTATCAGGACGACCTATTAGGACGAGGAAATTAGTACGTGGTAAATTTATTATCTCGCATTGGCACTAGAGCATTAGCGATTTTTGCAACCTTCGGGAGAGCGGGCATTATGCTCTTTCGTGCATTAGTCGGTAAGCCCGAATTTCGTAAACAGTGGCCTCTTTTACTGAAGCAATTGTATAACGTGGGTGTTCAATCCTTATTAATTATCATGGTGTCTGGTCTATTTATTGGCATGGTGTTGGGATTACAAGGCTATCTTGTTTTAACCACCTTTAGTGCTGAAGCTAGTCTTGGCATGATGGTCGCGCTCTCACTGTTGAGAGAATTAGGCCCAGTTGTTACAGCATTATTATTTGCCGGTCGCGCAGGCTCCGCCTTAACAGCTGAAATTGGCTTAATGAAAGCCACAGAACAAATTTCTAGTTTAGAAATGATGGCAGTCGATCCTTTAAGACGTGTCGTTGCACCCCGCTTTTGGGCTGGTCTTATTAGTATGCCATTGCTTTCACTTATTTTTGTCGCCATCGGTATTTGGGGCGGTGCAATTGTGGGGGTGGATTGGAAAGGGATCGATGAAGGCTTTTTCTGGGCATCTATGCAAGGTGCCGTTGAATGGCGACTCGATTTAGTGAATTGCTTTATTAAAAGTGTCGTTTTTGCCATTACCGTCACTTGGATAGCGCTCTTTAACGGGTATGACGCAATCCCAACATCAGAAGGGATTAGCAGAGCAACAACACGTACTGTTGTTCATTCATCGTTAGCCGTATTGGGTTTAGATTTTGTGCTAACAGCACTGATGTTTGGGAACTAAGTCATGCAAAGTAAAAAAATTGAAGTTTGGGTTGGTCTATTTGTTCTGATTGCGTTAGCTGCCGTGATTTTCTTATGCCTTAAAGTCGCTGATATTAAAGAAATGGGTAATCAACCAACTTATCGCGTTTATGCCAGCTTTGGTAATATTGGTGGGTTAAAAGAGCGCTCTCCAGTTAAGATTGGTGGTGTAGTGATTGGTCGTGTTTCTTCTATCACCTTAAAAGAAGAAGATGAAGGGAACTATCGCCCTGAAGTCGCGCTCGATATTCTGAGCATTTATGACCATATTCCAGAAAGTAGCTCACTGTCTATTCGCACATCTGGTTTATTAGGTGAGCAGTTCCTTGCATTGAATTTAGGTTTTTATGATGAATCATTAGATTCTACTCTGTTAAAAGACGGAGGACGGATCACAAATACCAATTCAGCAATGGTGCTAGAAGATCTTATTGGTCAATTCCTTTATAAAACGGGTGATGGTGATGATTCAGCTAAATCTGAAACTAAACCAACAGAAGAACACTCTGCATTACCTTAATCATTAATTCCTATACGATGCACTTATATATTTAGCTAGATTTAGCGTAATAAATGCATCGTATTATTGAAACCCTATTTGAGGAGAAGCGAACATATGTTTAAACGCTTATTGATGGTCGCACTATTAGTGATAACGCCTTTTGCCATGGCAGTAGATAAAACCAATCCTTACGCATTGATGGAAGATGCGGCGCAAAAGACCTTTAGTAAATTAAAAAATGAACAGCCTGAAATTCGTAAAAACCCTGAACTTTTACGTCAAATTGTTCAGCAAGAATTACTGCCTTATGTGCATATTAAATATGCAGGTGCATTAGTGTTAGGGCCACATTATCGTAATGCAACACCTGCGCAACGTGATGCTTATTTCACTGCATTTGAAGCATATCTTGCCCAAGTTTATGGTCAAGCATTAGCAATGTATGAAGGCCAAGAGTACCGTATAGAGCCTGCAAAACCTTTCGCAGATAAATCAACGCTAACTATTCGTGTCACCATTATCGATACAAATGGTCGTCCGCCAGTTCGTCTTGATTTCCAATGGCGTAAAAACAGTAAAACAGGCGAATGGCAAGCTTATGATATGATTGCTGAAGGTGTCAGCATGATCACAACCAAACAGAATGAGTGGTCAGATATTTTAAATTCTAAAGGTGTTGATGGTTTAACAAAACAGTTAGAAATCAGTGCAAAAACACCAATCACACTGGATGAGAAAAAATAACATGTCAGTTTCGTTAAATTGGGAAAAAAAGGATGGTGTCCTTTATTTCCAAGGAACGCTAGATCGTGAAACGTTATTGCCTGTTTGGCAGCAACGTAAAGCATTATTAGCTGACATTAATATCATTGATATTTCTGCCTTAGGACATATCGATTCAACAGGATTGGCACTTTTTGTTCACTTAAAAGCAGAAATGGAAGAGCAAAATCGTCAATTTATTATTCAAGGTGTCAGTGAGCGTTTTCAAACCTTAATTACACTCTATGATCTTGATGAAATTATGAATATTGCCTAATACAGATTTTGAGTAAAGGTATGAAAAAGCCCCCTTCATGATACTTTTATCATTAAGGGGGTTTTTGATGGTTTAAGAGTAGAGCGGATTCCATTAGGATAGACGACTGATTATTATTTTAACGTTGAGATTGAGCAATTATGGATACAAATGAAATCAAACAAGTATTAATGGACAGCCTGTCTTTAGATGAAGTCATCGTCAATGGTGATGGTAGTCATTTTCAAGTTGTTGTTGTTGGCGCAATGTTTGAGGGAATGAGCAGAGTAAAGCAACAACAAACCATTTATGCCCCTTTGATGGAATATATTGCAGATAACCGTATTCACGCTTTGTCTATTAAAGCCTACACACCTGAAGAGTGGAAGAGAGATCGAAAACTTAACGGGCTTTGATTCAGTAGGTATACAGCGTACAGCAAAATAAAAAGAGAGTTCTACAGATGGATAAATTTAGAGTACAAGGGCCAACCTGTTTATCAGGCGAGGTCTCTATTTCAGGCGCAAAAAATGCCGCACTACCAATCCTGTTCGCTGCGATCCTTGCCGAAGAGCCAGTAGAATTAACAAATGTTCCTAAATTAAAAGATATCGATACAACGATTAAGTTGCTTAATCGTTTAGGAACCAATGTTGAACGTAATGGCTCAGTTTTCGTTGATGCTCGTAATATTAATGAATTTTGCGCTCCTTACGAATTAGTAAAAACCATGCGTGCTTCTATTTGGGCTTTGGGTCCGCTGGTCGCTCGTTTTGGTCAAGGTCAGGTTTCTTTACCGGGTGGCTGTGCCATTGGCGCTCGTCCTGTTGATCTTCATATTACAGGTTTAGAGCAATTAGGCGCTGAGATCACACTGGATGAAGGCTATGTAAAAGCGCGCGTTGATGGGCGTTTAAAAGGCGCGCATATTGTCATGGATAAAGTGAGCGTGGGTGCCACTATCACCATTATGACTGCTGCGGTATTAGCTGAAGGCAAAACCATCATCGAGAATGCGGCAAGAGAGCCTGAAATTGAAGATACAGCAAACTTCCTCAATACATTAGGTGCCAAAATCAGCGGTGCGGGTACTGATAGCATTACTATTGAAGGCGTAGAGCGCCTTGGTGGTGGTACTTATCAAATTCTACCCGATCGTATTGAAACAGGGACTTTCTTAGTTGCTGCTGCAATTTCTCGTGGTCGTGTTGTTTGCCGTAATGCAAAGCCTGATACATTAGATGCTGTGTTGGCAAAATTACGTGAAGCTGGTGCAGATATTGAAGTAGGCGAAGATTGGATAAGCCTTGATATGCATGGTAAACGCCCTAAAGCGGTAACATTGCGTACTGCGCCACATCCAGGTTTTCCAACCGATATGCAAGCACAATTTAGCCTTTTAAACTTAGTGGCTGAAGGCGCGGGCATGATCACAGAAACGATTTTTGAAAATCGTTTTATGCACATTCCTGAGTTAATCCGTATGGGCGCTCACGCTGAAATCGAAAGTAATACTGTGTTATGCCACGGTGTTGAAAAACTGTCAGGCGCACAAGTGATGGCAACGGATTTACGTGCTTCTGCAAGTTTAGTACTTGCAGGCTGTATTGCTGAAGGCACAACCATTGTTGATCGTATTTACCATATCGATCGCGGTTATGAAAATATTGAAGCTAAATTACAAGGATTAGGGGCAAAAATAGAACGTTTGCGTTCTAATGACTAATTTATTTTAGTTATCCTTTTTTAGCTATTTAAAACCATTTTCAGCCATTTAAAACCATAGTGCATTGTTGTGCTATGGTTTTTTTTCATAATATAAATCACTAATAGCTAAATAAAATTTACAAATTTACTTGCTTTTTATGTGATCGACTTATCAGAAAATCGTGCATCTCATCAGAACCTATTTTATTATTGATTCTCATTTACACTTTTTAAATAGGCAAGGACAAAAATGAACCTCTTCGAGCAAACTCCTAAGTCACGGAGACGTTATGGTCTGGCAGCATTTATTGGTTTAATCGCAGGTATTGTTTCTTCATTTGTTAAATGGGGGGCTGAAGTTCCTTTACCTCCAAGAAGCCCAACGGATATGTTTAGTGGTGCTTGTGGCCCTGAATTTATGCTAAGAGCAACGGAATTGGTTGATTGTTCGCGTAATTTTTTAAATCCTCCTTATATTTTCTTACGTGATTGGCTAGGTATTGCTGATCCTAATGCGGTTGTTTATAGCTTTGCTGGTCATGTTTTTAACTGGGTAGGCGTGACTCATATTCTATTTTCGATCGTTTTCGCCGTAGGGTATTGTATTGTTGCTGAACGTTTCCCAAAAATTAAATTATGGCAAGGGTTATTGGCGGGAGCCTTAGCGCAATTATTTGTACATATGATTTCATTCCCATTAATGGGATTAACACCACCGTTGTTCGATCTTCCTTGGTATGAAAATGTTTCTGAAATATTTGGTCATTTAATTTGGTTCTGGTCTATTGAGATTATTCGTCGTGATCTACGTAACCGAATTACACATGAACCTGATCCTGAAGTACCATTAGATCAACCATTTAGATAAATAAAAAATAAATAAAAAATAAATAAAAAGCCAGCGGTAAGCTGGCTTTTTATGGTAATGAAGTACATTTGGTTAAATTTTATTCTCTGCATTATAATAAATTCACTAAAGCCTTTATTATTGCGCGTTTCTGTTGTTTAAAATGTAAGATATATCGATGATAAGCATATAATTGTAAAAGGAAAAGACGATATGCAGGTAACAAGGAAACAAGAGCGCCTCGTTCGCCAAGCATTGGATGAATGGCAACAATCTGGCGCAATCTCGACACAAGAATATCAACAATTAGGAAGTACGTTACATCGTATTCCTTTTGATTGGAAAAGATTAAGTCGCTATGCATTTTGGATAGCGATGGTCTGTTTGATTATTGCTGCTGGAAGTATTTTTAGTGACAGTGCATTAGTCTATTATTTAATTGAGATTTTTAGTGTTTCTGAAATTATGCGAGTTATCTCTCCTGCACTTATTGCTTCAGCGCTCTATTTTTGGGGATTTAAACGCCAGCGAAAAGAAACACAGTGGCATTACAGTACGGAGTTTATTCTCTTTTTAGGTGTGATGTTTACGGCTATTTTCCTTTGGCAACTGGGAGAATTACTGGATACAGGAAGTGGCCATATTGCTCCTCTCTTTTTAATTGGCTGTGTTATTTATGGTGCAATTGGATTTATCAGTCGCTCTTCGTTGGTGTGGTTATTCTTCTTATTGATGTTAGGAAATTGGTTTGGCGCTGAAACTGGCTATATGTCAGGATGGGGCGCTTATTGGTTAGGGATGAACTATCCTATCCGCTTTGTCTTCTTTGGCGCTGTATTATTAGCAGGCTGTTATTTCCTACAAAATATATTGGCACGTCGTCGTTTATTTACCATGACAAAAATAATGGGGCTGACTTATCTGTTTATTGCGCTATGGATAATGTCTATTTTCGGTAATTACGACCCAGATACGTGGTATCGCACTTCAAGTGTGAATCTGTTACCTTGGGCGCTATTATTTGGTGTTGTCGCTGTTATTTGTATTTATATTAGCCTTAAAACAGATGATGGTATGTTAAGAGGATTTGGTTTGACCTTCCTTGGCATTAACCTTTATACCCGATTCTTTGAATATTTCTGGGATAGTTTACACAGTGCGATTTTCTTCTTTATTTTGGCGATTTCACTGATTTTAATTGGACGAAAAGCCGAAAAAATTTGGCATGCTGTTGAAAATAACACCATCGCCAATAAAGAGAGTAAGCGCGAATAGTATAAAGAATAGTGAAATATATTTATTAGTAAAAAAATGCCATAAACCCTCGCCCAATGCGGGCGAGGAGGATGTTAAGATTCTGGTTGATATTCCGAAATGGTGACATCGACATTAATTTCATTGCCATCACGCAATAATGTCACGGGTAATACCGTACCGGGGCGCGTTTCGGCAATATAATCCATCATTTCCATTGCAGAAGTCGCGGGTGCATGATTAATGCTAAGAATGATATCACCCGTTTTTATTCCTGCTTTATCTGCTGGGCTATTTGGTGTGATACGGAAAATCCGCAACCCTTGAATTTGTTTGATATCGGTATTTGATGAACGAATTTTAGGTAATTCTTTTGCTGTAATACCAATAAAACCACGAATAACACGACCATCACGAATAAGCTTATTCATAATTTTTACCGCAAGTTCAGTCGGAATGGCAAAGCCTAATCCTTCTGCCGTAGGGCGATATCCATTATAAGTACCTGAATCAAACGTCATGGTATTAATACCCACAAGTTCACCTTCAGTATTAATTAATGCGCCACCCGAGTTGCCTTCATTAATTGATGCATCTGTTTGTAGGAAATTTTGGTAACGGGTAGGGCTTAATCCAACTCGACCCGTAGCACTGATGATCCCTTGTGTAATAGTCTGCCCAATATTAAATGGGTTACCAATAGCCAGTACAACATCACCAACATGAGAAATTCGTTTACTATTAATGGGGATCGTTGGGAGTTTATCGGCATCAATTTTTAATACCGCAAGATCGGTTAAAGGATCAGAGCCAATAAGCAAACCTTCATAAAGGTCACCATTTTGGAGAGCGATAAGGATCTGATCAGCATTGTTGATAACATGTTGATTTGTCAGAATATAACCACGACCATCCATAATAACACCTGCACCTAAAGATGTTAGCTCTCGGCCTTCTTGAGAAAAACTCCCCATTGTACTGCTATAAACATTAACAACGGCAGGGGCTGCTCGTCGTACCGCCGTGTTATAGCTAAAAGGTGCATTGAGAAAATCGCCATTCAATAGGCGTTCAATAAAAATAGGGCGAATTGAAGGAACTGCAATCAAAAGAATTGCTGCGGTGAGAAGACCAATTAGAGTTGATCGCAGTAACTTAGTTAACATAAAAATCCTGTATTTATGTCTGACTGTGAAATTATTCGCGTAGGAGCGATGAGAATAGCATAGTTTAACTTATGAAAGCATCGCTCAGCGCATAAAATCCCCATTTAAGTCAATGATGCTTATCCAAAATAGGTATAAAAAAAGCCCTATAATGGAAATTATAGGGCTAAAGAAATCAATAAATTAGATAGGTGAAAAGCTTACTTCTTAGCGCGGTGTATTACGTAACAACAGGTAAATTTCTTCATTACCACGTTGAATATTTAATGCAAGAACAGGCGGTTTAGCATCAATTGCTTTGCGTAAATCGCCTAGTGATGTAATTGGTGTATTATTAATACCAATAATAAGGTCGCCCTTCTGTAAACCGGATACCGCTGCTGCAGAATCTTTTTCTACAGAATCAACAGCAACCGCTTTAACTTGTTTGTTTAAGTAGTTACTTAATGTGGCACCTTGTAGTGCAGGAGAGAAGTTATCTGCGCGTGTTGCATCTGCTGATTGTTTCTCTAATGTCACTTTAACATCCATTGGTTTACCTTGACGGATTAAGCCAATCAGAATTTCTTTACCCGGTGGTGTCGTACCCACTTTAGCTCTTAATTCAGCAAAACTATTGATACGCTTACCATCAACTGAAATTAAAACGTCACCCGGTTTAATGCCTGCTTTTGCTGCGGATGAATCTGGCATTACTTCGCTAACAAAAGCACCGCGTTGTGCATCAATATTAAAGGATTTCGCCAGATCAGAATTCATTTCTGTACCACGAATACCTAAGATGCCACGTTTAACTTCACCATGAGAAATCAGTTGTTGGCTAAGATCACGCGCCATATTACTTGGAATGGCGAAGCCGATACCGATGTTGCCACCACCCGGAGCTAAAATAGCGGTGTTAATTCCGATTAACTCACCATTTAAGTTAACGAGCGCGCCACCAGAGTTACCGCGGTTGATTGAAGCATCTGTCTGGATAAAGTTCTCTAAACCTTCAAGATTTAAACCGCTACGACCTAATGCGGAAATAATACCGGAGGTTGCTGTTTGACCTAAACCGAACGGGTTACCGACTGCAACTGCAAAGTCACCAACGCGTAATTGGTCAGAGTCTGCCATTTTAATTGCGGTTAAATTAGTTGGTTTTTCGATTTGCAGTAATGCGATATCTGTTTGTGGATCACTACCAATTAATTTTGCACTAAATTCACGACCATCATTAATTTGCAGTTGAATTTTATCTGCACCATCAACAACGTGGTTGTTTGTTAATACGTAGCCTTTTTGTGCATCAATGATGACACCAGAGCCTAAGCCTTCAAAAGGGCGAATACTTTGTTGTTGTGATGGGAAGTTTGGACCAAAGAAGAATTTAAACTCTTCAGGTACTTGCTGGCTTTGTACTCGTGTTCCTGAAACGTGTACACTGACAACCGCAGGTAACACTTTTTCTAACATAGGTGCAAGGCTTGGTAGCTGTTCGCCTGATGGCATAACTGCAGGTAGTGCAGCCATACTGGTTGCTGGAATAGTTGAGAGTGAAAGCCCGACACTCATTGCTAATGCACTAAGTAATAATTTTCTTTTTTTAGTCAACATGAATTAGAGTCTCTTGATACAGTTATCAAAATAAAAGTTATTGCTCAAAATGAGCGGATATCACTAAGACCTGTACTGACAAAGGAAAGTTCATTAAGACATGATGCGCTTCGCTTCCTTTTACACGGATTTACAAGACAAAAGCTATCTTTAAAACCATAGCAAATAATTGTCATTTTATGATATTTATTAGAAAGAAAAACGCCACAAAAAAATGTGGCGTTTTTAATATTAACTGTCTTTTTTATCTGTGGGTCTGAACAATCCAGATGCTCCTTCGGAGTAATCACGAGGTGGCATTTTTATTGGCGATTGATCATTCGCTGCTTCTGATTCACTTAATCGGTAATTAAATGGATTTTCTTGAGCAGGCATATCAGGCATAAGCTCATTAGAGCTTTTTGCCATATGTTGATAAAGCTGACGGTAATCTCTCGCCATGTTATCTAATAGTTCAGCACTTCTAGCAAAGTGGCTGACAAGTTCATTGCGATAAGTATCCAGTTCTTCTTTTTTCGTGTCTAACTCTGCTTTGATAGCATCTTGTTGGCGAAGGGTGCTGTTACCGTAACGCATTGCAAGTGCGCCGATAATAAGACCAACAACTAATCCAATCAGTGCATAAACCCAAACCATGGCAACTCCTTTTCATCTAATAGTGAGGAAGATGGATCCTTCTAACATCATAACCGCTAAAAGGCATGGGTGGAATAATATCCTTAAGCTTAATATAAAATTCGTGTGTTACGTTGATGTTAAAACAATTCTTAATGCTTATAATAGAGCCATTCGACAGATACAAATCAGTATGTCAGAAAATTAAGAATAAGAGGGCATTCATGACTGTTAGTACGCCGTTATCACTTTATGAAGCCGCATTGAAGCAAGGTGATTATCAACCTGATGATGTTCAGCGAAAAACTGTTCTTCATCTTCAACAGATATACCATGCATTATTAAAAGAGACTCCACCAGAAAAAAATTCGCTCACTCAACGATTATTCGGGCGAATTCGCACAAAAAAACAGATTGTTGCACCTGAGCGTGGTTTATATATGTGGGGCGGTGTTGGACGGGGTAAAACATGGTTGATGGATATGTTTTATCAAAGCTTGCCGACAGAACGAAAGCTTCGCTTACACTTCCATCGTTTTATGTTACGCGTTCAAGAAGAGCTAAAAAACTTACAAGGCCATGAGGACCCGCTAGAAATTATTGCTGATGGCTTTAAAGCGCAAACGGATGTGCTCTGTTTTGATGAGTTTTTCGTTTCTGATATTACTGATGCAATGATTTTAGGTACCTTGCTTGAGGCGTTATTTGCTAGAGGCATCACGCTGGTGGCAACATCAAATATTCCACCTGACGAGCTTTATCGTAACGGATTACAACGCTCTCGTTTTTTACCTGCAATAGAACAGATCAAACACCATTGTGACATTTTAAATGTCGATGCAGGTATTGATTATCGTCTTAGAACATTAACGCAAGCGCATCTTTTTTTATCTCCACTGAACGATAAAAATCGTCAGGAGATGGATAGAATTTTCATGCACTTGGCAACCAACGAACCGCAAGTTGATTGTATTTTAACTATCAATCATCGTCCGATGAAAGTAATAAAGGCATCTAATGGAGTGCTGGCTATTAATTTTTCAACTTTGTGTATGGAACCACGTAGTCAGCTTGATTACATTGAGCTTTCTAAACATTACCATTCTGTTTTGTTGTATGACATGGAGCAAATGGGGACATTAAATGAAGACGCTGCGCGTCGGTTTCTCGCACTTGTTGATGAGTTTTATGAGCGTAAGGTGAAACTTGTTATTAATGCCAATGTAGAAATGAACGAAATTTACCAAGGTGATTTTTTACGTTTTGAATATCAACGCTGCTTATCTCGTTTACAAGAGATGCAAAGTGAAGAATATTTAGTACAACCTCATCTCGCTTAATTTTTAATTCTTGAAGAAAGTCATCTTTCATTATGGTAGGATGACGCAGGTTAAGTTGCTTGATGTTTTTTTCTATGAAAATAGAATGCATTAGGCAGCTTACAAGCGCTCTGGAAAGGAACAATTCTTCTCTTCAGGTAGCAAGAATTTATCAGTCAAATCAGAAAAAAGTGCCAGATTCGTTTTTTTCGCTGAAATATTGAAAAAGAATTCAATTGTTTTTCAATTATGACTCGATTTTTTTTTCTGACTTCTCTATAATCTTGCGACCCCACGTTGCAGCAAGTTTTTTATTTCCCAAAAAACTCGCATTTTAGAGTCAGCAGTGCTACTCGAAGGGGTAGGTTTGCTGGACACAAGAGTCGTGTGAACCTCAATAGTATTTGAACCGAGCGTTCACCAACGTGTAACTAAACATTGGGTAATTTTCAATAATGAAAACTTTTACAGCTAAACCAGAAACCGTAAAACGCGACTGGTACGTTGTTGATGCAGACGGCAAAACTTTAGGCCGTTTAGCAACTGAAATTGCTAGCCGTTTACGCGGTAAGCACAAAGCGGAATATACTCCGCACGTTGATACTGGTGATTACATCATCGTTTTAAACGCTGAGAAAGTAGCGGTAACTGGTCATAAACGTACTGACAAAGTTTACTACCGTCATACTGGTCACGTAGGTGGTATCAAACAAGCGACTTTCGAAGAGATGATCGCCCGTAGTCCTGAGCGTGTAATCGAAATCGCGGTAAAAGGCATGCTGCCAAAAGGGCCTCTGGGTCGTGCGATGTACCGTAAACTGAAAGTTTACGCAGGATCTGAGCACAACCACGCGGCACAACAACCGCAAGTTCTGGACATTTAATCGGGATAATAGGCAATGGCTGATAATCAATACTACGGCACAGGTCGCCGCAAAAGTTCTTCCGCACGTGTCTTCATTAAGCCAGGTAGCGGTAATATCGTAATCAACAAACGTAGCCTAGAAGTTTACTTCGGCCGCGAAACAGCACGTATGGTTGTTCGTCAACCGCTGGAATTAGTTGATATGCTGGGTAAATTAGATTTATACATCACTGTTAAAGGTGGTGGTATTTCTGGTCAAGCTGGCGCGATCCGTCACGGTATCACTCGTGCACTGATGGAATATGATGAGACTCTACGTTCTGATCTGCGTAAAGCTGGTTTCGTAACCCGTGATGCGCGTTCTGTTGAACGTAAGAAAGTGGGTCTGCGTAAAGCACGTCGTCGTCCACAGTTCTCTAAACGTTAATTTGTTATCTTTTAGATATCAATTTGATGTTGAAAACCCGTCTTCACAGGCGGGTTTTTTATTTTTGATTTATTTGTGTTTATTAATAATAAAAACATAATGTTGCTAATACATGATGCTGTTACTCATAAAACAGGCTTTATTTAAGATAACGGTAGTATTAAAAATCCTATTTTTTAGATTTTATCTCTAAATAATTTTATTTTTTGATATTATAATCTTACTTTTAAAGTAGTGTGGCATATTATGTTGAATTATTTGCATTAGCCCCCCTAAGCAACATGAATTCTGGTAGAATAGTGAGCTTTGATGTCTTTCTTTCTATGATTTCATCATGTGCCAATGGGTATATCGATCGTAATACCAGTGATGAGTTTGAAAGTCATACCAAAATTATTATGACAATAATGATTGTTGAATGATTGTTTTGGTATTACTTGATAATGATATGTGCCGCAAAGACAGGTGAGTTTTTAACCCTGTAAAATATGATTATCCCACGATAACGCTGTTATACAGGTAGTTACCCAATGCAGTTAATAACTTAAATGTTTATTTAGGTCTACTGCGTTTGTGTGCTTGTCTTTTAGGAATGGGGAAATGGAAAAAGCATTGTGCTAATTCATTTCTTTAATTGATTAACTTGGAGGTTTTCATGGCTGTCGCTGCCAACAAACGTTCGGTAATGACTTTGTTTTCCGGTCCGACTGATATTTTCAGCCATCAGGTCAGAATTGTCCTAGCGGAGAAAGGTGTCAGTGTTGAAATTGAACAGGTTGAAGCTGGTAATCTTCCACAGGATCTTATCGATCTAAACCCTTACCAAAGTGTACCGACTTTGGTTGATCGTGAGCTGACTCTGTATGATTCACGCATCATCATGGAATACCTTGATGAACGCTTCCCTCATCCTCCTTTAATGCCAGTTTATCCTGTTGCTCGTGGTAGCAGCCGTTTAATGATGCATCGCATCGAGCATGATTGGTATTCTTTAATGAACACCATCGAGAAAGGAACTGAACAGCAAGCCAATGCTGCTCGTAAACAGTTAGCAGAAGAGCTACTGGCTGTATCTCCTGTGTTTAAAGAATATCCTTACTTTATGAGTGAAGAGTTCAGCTTAGTAGATTGCTACCTTGCTCCTCTGTTATGGCGTTTACCGGTGCTCGGTGTAGATTTAAGTGGTGCTGGCGCTAAAGATGTACAAATTTATATGCAGCGTGTTTTTGAACGTGATTCTTTCCTCGCGTCATTAACCGAAGCAGAGCGTGAGATGCGCTTACCTTCAAGAGGGTAATAAAGTATGGAGATCATGGATATGTCTCCGCGTCGTCCGCATTTATTACGTGCGCATTATGACTGGATAATCGAAAACGATTTAACACCACACTTAGTTGTTGATGTGAATGTTGTCGGTGTTCAAGTCCCAATGGAATATGCGCACGATGGTCAAATTGTACTAAATATTTCATCTCGTGCAGTAGATGAGTTAGAGTTAACGCCGTATCAGGTTTTATTTAGTGCAAGCTTTGGTGGCATACCTCGTAAAGTACGAGTGCCTATGGCTGCTGTTATGGCTATTTATGCGAGAGAAAACGGTGCGGGAATGATGTTTGAGCCAGAGCCTGCTTATGAATCTGGTGCATCGTTACAGTTTGCTGAAGATGATAGTGAAGAGAACACTATCGCTGCGGCTAGCGAAGGTTTATCTCTTGTCACTGATGAAGCTGTTGAAGCAGATACCTCTTCACCAGATGATGATCCAGAGCCACCTCGCCCTACGGGTCGTCCATCATTGCGTGTAGTGAAATAAGAGATTATCTTATTTGTATTAATGAAAACCCCAGTTCAAATGAACTGGGGTTTTTTGTGTTTTATTGACTGATAGTTTTTTGTAAAAAACAATGAATACTTAACTTGAAGTTTAAAGTAAATTTGGGGTGTTAGATTGCTTAGTGACTTTTCTTTGACCGGTTATTTCAGGAGCCTTCGTTTTAAAGCTCTCTGACATCAACACTTTTGCATTAGTAAGTAAAAGTGTGCGCATTTCTTGAGGTGATAACCGTTTAATATTGTTGCTACTCATTGTTATTTCCCTCACCTTTACAATTTGGTTATATTATAAACAATACAGAGACAACTTCCAATAGTCAGATAAATGAGTTTATTGACTGAATATTATTCGTTATTTAGTAACTTTGACATTAATGACAACTGCATTTTTTGTAGAGTTTCAAATGTCGCATACATGGCTAAATGATCATCAAGTAATTGAAATCCGAATTTTTCATAATGGAAAATAAGTTCTTTATGAGGCTCTACAATATAAATACCTTTACTATCAGTATATTGAGATAAGAAAAATATACTAGCAATAATAACTAACGTTGTTAAGCGTTCAGATAGTGGGTGGCTTTTCTTATTTCTAATAAATGATTCAATAAGGAAAATATGTAAATCTCCGCTTGAAGTTGCATAAATGCCGAGCATTGCACCATCAATGCCTCTATTTGTGCATAATCTAAATCCCATATGAAAACTGTTTTCATTAAGGTAATGTGGAAATTTATCTATCCAATTCAATACAGAACGATTATCTTTAACTATTGATTCAAAATCACTTTCTGATAGAACGCTGACTTTTAATTCTAATTGAGCTTTATTAATAAACGTTTGTAAAAAGTGAATAGTTTCATCTAAGTTTAATTTGGGAGACAAAATAGATTTTCCTTTTATATAGGCATACAGAAAAGCTACCACAGTCAAAATTCCTCTCAAAAAATAAATTTTATTAATTTAAAAGAATTAGAGTTACATCAATATTTTTAATGATTTCTAATGAAAAAAAATCAATGCTATTTCCATTTCAAATGATTTGTCATTCATTGGTTTGAAATATAAATATATTTCTTTTTTTGGGTTTTGGCGGTTTTTTATAAATTATCATTTTACCCAATTAAATTTATCTATTTATCTGTTCTTAGCTAAGAAATTGTTCAATCTCTGTGTTCATCCATGTTTTTGAAAATAATTAAGGTTGGAAGTGGTTTTTCTGAATTGTAGACGTGTTATTTATGAAGTAATTAAAAATATCTAGTTATAAAAAAACGCCCTATATTTCTATAGAGCGTTTAGCTTACTGATTGCGTTGAAATTATTTCAACAGTTCTTCTAAACAACCTGTGTAAAGATTAACTGCAGTCATTAATTGTTTTTCGTCGAAGTCAAAACCTGCTTGGTGGTGACCCGCTGTTCTATCGGCACCCACAACGAAGTACAGTGATTTACCACCACAACGTTGTACTCGTTTTGCTAATACTGTTGCATCTTCACTTCCACCGAATGGACGAGTTGCAACCGCAGTTAGCTCCGAATGTTTACCAACAACTTTGGTCATAACATCAATCAGCTCTTGGTCATTAGTCAGGTCAACGGCTTCACCCATGATTTCGCTTTCCATTTCTAACTGGAAGCTATGTGCTGCACCTTCAGCCATACGCACGGCATTTGCAGCCATAAAGCTGTTGATCTCTTCGTTTTCACCACGAACTTCAATTTGCATTTCAGCATTAGCAGGGGTGACGTTACGACCTTCACCCGCTTTTAATACACCGATGTTGATACGTGACATCCCTTTACCATGACGAGAAATGCCCAGCATTTGTGTTGCTGCATGGCAAGCGCCAGCTAACGCATTACGACCTAATTCTGGCTCTGCGCCTGCGTGAGATGGTGCGCCTTTAAAACGGAAGTCATATTTAGTGGTACATAAGAAATGTGTTGGGTTAATAACAATTTCACCACTGTTTGCGATAAAGCCTAAGTGCGCACCTAAGAAGTAATCTGCATCATCCGCGATACCACTTTCAGCCATCGCACGAGCGCCACGAACACCTTCTTCTGCTGGTTGGAATAAGATTTTAACTTTACCAATGACTTTATCTTTATTCTCAACTAACCAGTGAGCAACACCTAAACCGATAGAAATATGTCCATCATGACCACAAGCGTGCATTTCGCCAGGGTGACAAGAAGCAAAGTTTTCGGCATGAGGACGGTGTTTAGTTTCGGTTGCTTCGTTAACACCAACACAGTCGATATCAAAACGCAGTGCGACTGTTGGACCAGCTTTACCACTATCAAAGATAGCCACACAGCCAGTTAGCTCTTTCATTTCATCAAGCAGAGCTTCATCAACTTTATGCTCTCTGGCAACGGCTAGACCTTTTTCAACGACTTGACGGCGGCGACCAAAAGCAAACTCTTGATTGATAACGTCTGGGCCAACTTTAACTTCTAAACCTAAGCTACGTAGTTCTTTGACGATTTTTGCTGTGGTTAAAAATTCTGACCAACCAATTTCTGGATATTGGTGAAACTCACGACGCCATTTAATTAATTTTTCTAGTGTAATTGCTGACATATTCATTTCTCCACTTATAACATGAATAACGCAACAGCGATGACGCCGATAATCATACCTGGTGCGGTACGTTTTGCGATTTCCATAGGGTTAACATTTGCAAGGCCAGCACAAACAATCGCTGCACCTGCCAGTGGTGACATAGTACGACCTAACGCGCCAGATAATGCCGCTGCCATACCCATATCAGGGATTTCATAACCGAATTGTGCAGCATGAGGTGTTACTGTTTCGTTGAATGCGAATGCTGCTGCGTCACCAGAACCTGTGATAATACCCATCAAGAATGGCCCTAAAGTACCACCCCAGCGAGCAAATTCAGGAGAATGAGTTAAGAAGTTGATGAACGCGTCGATTAAACCAGATGCTTTCAGACCGGCTGCGAATACTGCTGCTGCAATGATGATACCTAATACATCACCATAAGCATTACCCATACCTTTAAAGAACTCTTTCGTAATTTGGGCAGGGTTAGTTAATGTGATGAACAGAGCATAGATAGAACCGATTAACATTGCCGCTGGTACAGACAGTTTAAATGTACTGAAAGTCTCGAAGAATGGCAGAATTAACAGGATTAACGGAATGAACGGCGCTGTTGCATATAAATAGTTAGGACGAATAGCTTCTGGTGTTGCTTGTGCTGATGAAGATGATGCATCACCCGTAGCAGAAGCCATTTTGAACTCTTTTTTCACTAAAGCGACAACCGCCAGTGAAACTGCTGCGATACCACCAGCCATTAAGCTGTATGGGCTATGGCGAGCGATTAAATCAACCACTTCCATATTTGCCATGTTAGCAACGAAGGCGTTATGCGACATACCTGGGCTTAGCATGGAGCCGATAGTACCACATAATACTGCACCGCCAGCGATAGCTGGGTGAATACGTGCTGCGATTAATAATGGAATGAGTGTTGCACCCACCGCTGCTGCACAGCCTGCTGCTGATGGAATTGCGATATTAATAAAATACGTTACGACAACAGTGGCTGGAATAAGGAAGAAGCCCAGACGAGTCATTACTTTTGATAAAACATGAACCAGATGCATATCGCATTTGGTATATTTCATAACATAAGCAAAACCCATACTCGAACAGATAGCTTGAATTAATGATGAAGACACCATGCGCTCACTAAATGCGGCAAACGCATCTAATGGGCTTAGACTTAAAATACAGAGTAATAAGCCCGCACCAATTAGCACCATTCGGGTTTCATATTTTTTTATTAGCAAATAGACCGTTACGATAATAACGGCTACGGCTATAAGTTGCATCACCATAGTGATCCCCTAGTTAATTATGACAATACTATTAATTGTGAAAACGAACCTAACATCAATAAATTATATTTTTCTGTAAAGTTATTAGGTGACTCCATTATGAAGTTGGTTGATTGACAATATTTGATTGTTATCAAATTTAATAGCCGAAATAAAATCTATTTTTTTAGACTGTGATGTTATTAACAAATGCTGTAAAACAATTATCATTAAAAGATGACGGAAAGGTTAAATAAAAAGAGATAAAGTAAAAAATACGAAAATAAATTATATTTACTATAGATCAAGAGTGTTATTTTGATACAAAAAAGAATATCGCTTTTTATCAAAATATTATTCTATAAACTATATTAAATGGTAATGAGAATGATTATTCTGTCTAATATCTTGATGATCCTTAAATACTATTTATTAATTTCACCGATAATATTAAAAAATTATCCCACTTAAATTAAGTGGGATAATGAACAAAAGAAATTGTTATTTTAAATAACGAAAATAAAAAATATTTAACATGATAAATATCGTAATATTCCTTCAGCCGCCTCTCTTCCTTCTGCTATTGCTGTTACCACAAGATCAGAGCCTCGTACAATATCGCCACCAGCAAACACTTTAGGGTTTGTTGTTTGATTTGGTATTTCTTGATTATCTGAAATAATAATTCTGCCTGAAGATGTATATTCAATATTATTTTCATCTAGCCATGGATAATGTGCAGGTTTAAAACCAAATGCCAGAATAACCGCATCAGCAGATAACAAATGCTCACTTCCTTCAATCGGCGTTAATGTTTTATCACTTTCAGTTTTAATAACACGAATACCAACCACTTTATTTTGATTATCAACTTCTATATCTGTAGGTTGAAGATTAAATAAAAATTCGCCACCTTCTTCTTTGGCGTTTTTTACTTCGCGTTTTGAACCCGGCATATTGCTTTCATCACGGCGATAAACACAAGTGACTTTATTTGCACCTTGTCGAACTGCAGTACGAACACAGTCCATTGCGGTATCGCCACCTCCTAATACCACGACATTTTTATTTTTCAGGTCGATATAAGGTGTTTGGGGATCTTCCCCATAATTCATTAAATAACGTGTATTACCAATTAAATAAGGTAGGGCGCTATAAACACCATCAGCATTTTCATTAGGGAAATGACCGCTTAAACTGTGGTAAGTGCCCAATCCTAGAAAAACTGCGTCATATTGTGCTATTAGCGTATTTAGGGCGATATCTTTACCTATTTCCGTATTAAGGCAAAACTCAATACCCATTTCACTAAATAATTCGCGACGTCGGATCATCAGTGATTTTTCGAGTTTAAAAGAGGGTATCCCAAACGTAAGTAATCCCCCAATTTCTGGATGTTTATCATAAACAACCGGTTTCACACCTTGTCGAATAAGAACATCTGCACAGGCAAGACCCGCAGGGCCAGCACCAATAATTGCGACCTTTTTATCGGTCATTGTGACGTGAGAAAGATCGGGACGCCATCCTTGTGCTAAGGCGGTGTCATTAATGTAACGTTCAATATTGCCAATGGTAACGGCACCAAAATCATCATTAAGCGTACAGGCACCTTCACAAAGCCTATCTTGAGGGCAAACGCGACCACAAATTTCAGGCAAACTGTTTGTTTGATGAGAAAGTTCAGCCGCTTCAATAATACGCCCTTCGTTTGCCAGCTTTAACCAATTAGGAATGTAATTATGGACAGGGCATTTCCATTCACAATAAGGATTACCGCAACTTAAACAGCGATCAGCTTGTGCAGAGGCTTGCTGTGGCGAAAAGGCCTCATAGATTTCAACAAACTCAATTTTGCGAATGGCTAACGGTTTTTTAGTCGGCTCAACACGATTTAAGTCGATAAACTGATACACATTCTGACTCATAATATTCTCCTATTGTGCCTGAACGCGTAATTCAGCAGATGAACGACGAGGATGACCAAGCAACGCATTGACATCACTGGATTTTGGCTTAACTAACTTGAAGTGTTGTGACCAATATTCCCACTGTGAAAGTAATCTTTCTCCTTGCTGGGAGCCTGTGAGTCTGACATGTTCTGCAATCATGCCACGTAGATGTTCAGCGAGAATGGCAAAGGATGCAACTGGGAGCAACTCAATCGATGACGTGTTGATCCGTTGTGATAACGTGAGATCTTCATCTAATAGATAGGCAAATCCCCCCGTCATTCCCGCACCAAAGTTAATCCCTGTTTTACCCAGAACGCAGACAATACCGCCCGTCATATATTCACAGCCGTTATCACCAACGCCTTCAACGACAGCAATTGCGCCAGAGTTTCTGACGGCAAAACGTTCGCCAGCCAATCCAGAGGCATAGAGTTTTCCGCCTGTTGCGCCATAAAGGCAGGTATTACCCATAATGGTTGCATGATGACTTTTAAATGCAGAGCCAACGGGTGGCGAAATTACAATACGACCTCCTGCCATGCCTTTGCCTACATAATCATTAGCATCACCCACTAAGGTTAATTCAACACCTTGTGCATTCCATACACCAAAGCTTTGCCCCGCAGTTCCCGTAAAATTGAGTTTTATAGGTGTTGCAGATAACCCATTCTCGCCATATTTCTTAGCAATAATGCCAGATAACGTTGCTCCTACAGAGCGGTCTGTATTACGAATATCAAAATAGCATGTTTGGCTTTTTTGTTGTTCAACAGCATCACGAGTTTGAGCTACGATATGCTGATTTAATTCGCCTTTATCATAAGTATTATTATTTTCCTGACAATAAAGCACATTGCCTGATGGTGATGTCGCGGTTTCTAATAATCCACCCAAAGAGAGTTTTTGCTGTTTACTACTCACACCTTCTAGACATGAAAGCAGATCGGTTCGACCGATTAAATCTGTGATTTTTCTTACGCCAAGTAATGCCATTAACTCACGAGTTTCTTGCGCAATAAAACGGAAGTAGTTAATAACGCGTTCTGGTAATCCGTGATAATGGTGACGACGAAGCGTTTCATCTTGAGTTGCAACACCCATTGCACAATTATTTAAATGGCAAATGCGTAGATATTTGCAGCCTAATGCCACCATAGGACCAGTACCAAAACCAAAACTCTCTGCACCTAAAATTGCTGCTTTAATAATATCTAGACCGGTTTTTAATCCACCATCGACTTGCAAACGAATTTTATGACGTAAACTATTTGCCACTAATGCTTGTTGAGTTTCAACTAAGCCCAGCTCCCACGGGCTACCTGCATATTTTACAGAAGTTAAAGGGCTTGCACCTGTGCCGCCGTCATAACCTGCAATGGTTATCAAATCTGCGTAAGCTTTGGCAACACCAGTAGCAATAGTGCCCACACCTGGCTCTGACACGAGTTTTACAGAAATCAGTGCCGTTGGATTGATCTGTTTTAAATCGAAAATAAGCTGTGCTAAATCTTCAATAGAGTAGATATCGTGATGAGGTGGCGGTGATATTAGGGTAACACCGGGTACGGCATAACGCAGTTGCGCAATATAAGGCGTCACTTTATCGCCGGGAAGTTGTCCGCCTTCACCGGGTTTTGCCCCTTGTGCGACTTTGATTTGTAAAACATCGGCACTCATGAGATAAGAAGGTGTCACGCCAAAACGACCCGACGCAATTTGTTTAATGCGTGAGACTTTATTAGTCCCGTAACGAGCTGGATCTTCGCCACCTTCGCCTGAATTTGAAAATCCCCCCAATGTATTCATCGCTTGCGCAAGCGCTTCATGAGCTTCTCGGCTTAGCGCCCCAATTGACATTGCGGCAGTATCAAAGCGTTTAAATAATTCTGTTTCAGGTTCAACTTCTTCAATCGAGATAGGCGTTGTCTTGTTATTGAGAACTAGCATATCGCGTAAGGTTGTAATTGGACGCTGTTGTACAAGGTTTGCATAATGCTGATAGTCGGCATATTCCCCGCTATTTACGGCTTTTTGTAGTGCTTGCACGACATCAGGGTTATAGGCGTGGTATTCCCCTTTATGGGCGTATTTTAATAAACCACCCGCGTCTAAAGGATGGCGAGTTAACCAAGCCCGCTTAGACAAATTAAATAAATCGTGTTCAAAATCGCTAAAATCGGCACCATTAATCCGATTATCAACGCCCGCAAAACAGAGTTCGACAACGCTATCATTTAATCCAACAGCTTCAAAAAGTTGAGAGCAACGGTAAGAAGCAACAGTTGAAATGCCCATTTTGGACATGATCTTATACAAGCCTTTATTTATGCCGTTACGGTAATTGAGCATCACTTGGGCATAGCTTGCTTGCAGGATTTTTTTATCAACACGTTGCGCTAAAGATTCATAAGCAAGATAAGGATAAATAGCAGTAGCACCAAATCCGAGTAATACGGCGAAATGGTGAGGATCACGGGCGCTTGCCGTTTCGACAATGATATTGGCATCACAACGTAAGTTATTATCTACCAACGCTTTTTGTACGGCGCCAACTGCCATAGGAGCAGGAATAGGCAATCGCTCTTTAGTGATATTTCTATCTGATAATACCAATAATACTGCACCATGGTGAACTTCCTGTTGTGCTTTTGCGCATAATTGGTGTAATGCTGTTTCTAAATTGCATTCTGTTGGTTGATAAGTGATATCAAGATGAACAGATTGGTAATAAGGATTTTTTTGATTAATAAGCTGTTGGAAGTCGCTATAAAGCAAAATAGGCGATTTAAAACTCAGCCGATGTGCTTGTCCTTCCGCTTCACAAAACACATTCATCTCGCGTCCAATGCAAGTCGCTAAAGACATGACATGTGCTTCTCTTAATGGATCTATAGGAGGATTTGTTACTTGCGCAAATTTTTGCCTGAAATAATCATAAATAAGGCGAGGGCGTTGAGAAAGTACAGCAAATGGGGTGTCATCACCCATTGAACCTGTGGCTTCTTGCCCGTTTTCTGCAAGCACATGCAAAATACTTTCAAGCTCTTCTTGGCTATAGGCAAATTGTTTTTGATACGTGGCTAATAAAGCGTCATTAAAGGCGCGTTGTCCTGTGGCTTGTTGTTCTGGTAACTCTTCAAACGGTGTTAAGCGTTTAACATTGCGCTCTAGCCACAGTTTATAAGGATGGCGTCTTTTTAAATCTTCATCCGTTTCGGCAGAATGCAAAATACGTCCATGATGCGTATCGATAACCATTAACTCGCCGGGGCCGACGCGTCCTTTTTCTCGCACTTCATCAGGTTGATAATCCCAAATACCAATTTCAGAAGCACAAGTGATGATGTTATCTGTGGTGATAACGTAGCGAGCAGGGCGCAAACCATTTCTATCTAGCGTACATGCAGCATAACGACCATCTGATAACACAATGCCCGCAGGTCCATCCCAAGGCTCCATATGCATTGAGTTAAAATCAAAAAAGGCACGAAGATCTTCATCCATTTGTGGATTATTTTGCCATGCTGGTGGCACTAACAATCGCATTGCACGAACAATATCCATACCGCCATTGAGAAAAAGCTCTAGCATATTGTCGAGTGAACTTGAATCGGAGCCACTTTCATTGACAAAAGGAGCCGCACTTTGTAAATCAGGAATAAGTGGAGTATGGAATTTATAGGCACGCGCTTTGGCCCATTGGCGATTACCTGTAATAGTATTAATTTCACCGTTATGTGCTAAATAACGAAAAGGTTGTGCAAGTGGCCATCTAGGAGTGGTGTTAGTTGAAAAACGCTGGTGGAATAAACAAATTGAAGATTCCATACGGAGATCAGCAAGATCGGTAAAAAAACGCGGTAGATCGATGGCCATACAAAGACCTTTATAAACCGTCACCAAATTAGAAAGACTACAAATATAAAAATCATTGTCAGTAATGCGCTTTTCAATGCGTCTGCGGGCAACAAAGAGTCGTCTCTCAATATCACTTATCCGCCAGCCTGCGGGGGCATTAACAAAAACTTGTTCGATTAAAGGGAGAGAAGAAAGGGCAATACTGCCTAAAATATCCGTGTTAATAGGCACTTTACGCCAACCAACAATGGAAAGCGTTTCACGTTGTAGTTCTTCTTCGACAATGAGCCGACATTGTTTGGCGATATTGGGATCTTGGCTTAAAAATAGCATCCCGACGGCGTAATTTTTTGCTAGATGCCAGCCTTTTTCTTGTGCAACTAATTGGAAAAAACGCTCTGGTTTTTGTAAGAGTAATCCGCACCCATCGCCGGTTTTACCATCAGAAAGAATCGCACCACGATGTTGCATTCTGGCAAGACCATGTATGGCATTTCTGACAATCTTATGGCTGGCTTGCCCTTCAATATGCGCGATCAACCCAAACCCACAATTGTCTTTTTCCTGTGTCTTTTGATAGAGCATTTTTTTGCTTCCTACTTAGTTTACTGGGCGCCTCAAAAAAGAGCGCAAAAGGAACGTTTTGGCTCTAAGTATGTAGGTAAATTTATGGGTGCTCAGTCGGGTGATGTTGTGTTTGCCTAGCTTGGTGTGTTTTTTATATTGCTATGCAATGCCTTTTCAACTTATCGATAAATAAAAATCAGGTCAATGTGTAGGGATATTTGACTGAGATAAAATAGATAAGGAATTTTTTATTTTAATATATTGATTAATAACTAAATTATTCTATTTTAAAATAGTATAGGAGTGATTTTTTAATGTGAGCTATATCACTTTATTTGAGTGGTTTAGCTTTATCTCATCCTTTAATGATAAGAACAGCTAGTGAGTTATTCTGCTGAATATATTGATTTTGGAATTTTATTGTTTTTATACATTTTGTATAAAAAAAGACAAATTGAATTTTTTTTAATAAGGTCTATTTATTGTTGATATTGCTATCGTTTATGTTGCTTGGTTTTGTATTATTTTCATGAATGCATGTGTTGTGAATAGATTCGTTGAGAGAAAATAGAGGGTGAAATCAAACAAAGTAATGAGAAATAAACACTCTTAGCAAGATTTCTGAATGTTCGCCACTGCGCCAATTCATTTTTGGGTTATCATTCCATAGATTCAATATATTGGAGTTTTCAATGAAATTGCTCAAAGGGCTTGCCCAATACTACGTTGACTTAATGATGAGGCTGGGGCTAATTCGCTTCTCATTATTGTTAGCTTCTGCATTAGTTGTTTTAGCGATGGTTGTTCAAATGGCGGTGACATTCTTGCTTGCAGGTGATGTTACCAGTATTGACCTTGTTCGCTCTATTTTCTTTGGGCTGATTATTACGCCTTGGGCTGTCTATTTTCTCTCTGTTGTGGTTGAACAACTTGAAGAGTCACGACGCCGTTTATCTCGTATGGTGGATAAACTCGGTGTAATGCGCCAGCGCGACTTAGAGCTTAACTCTCAATTAAAAGAGAATATTGAGCAATTAAACTTGGAAATTCAAGAGCGTGAAAAAGTTGAAAAAGCGCACCTTGAACTACTAGAAAAACTAAAAAGTGAAATGAAGCGTCGTGAATTGACGCAAATCGAGCTTGAACAGCAATCCTCACTTCTACGTTCATTCCTAGATGCCTCTCCTGACTTAGTGTATTACCGCAATGAAGATAATGAATTTTCAGGATGTAACCGCGCGACGGAATTACTGACAGGTAAAAGTGAGAAGCAACTTATCGGCTTAACCCCACTTGATGTGTATGACGAAGATATTGCTGCAAAAGTGATGGAAACGGATGAAAAAGTCTTCCGTCATAATGTGTCACTCACTTATGAGCAGTGGTTAGTTTATCCTGATGGTCGCAAGGCTTGTTTTGAACTACGCAAAGTGCCGTTTTATGATCGTATTGGTAAACGCCATGGCTTAATGGGCTTTGGACGTGACATTACAGAGCGTAAGCGCTATCAAGACGCGTTAGAGAACGCGAGCCGTGATAAAACCACCTTTATCTCAACAATCAGCCATGAATTGCGTACACCGCTAAATGGTATTGTTGGATTAAGCCGTATTTTATTGGATACCGAACTTTCACCAGAACAACTCAATTACTTAAAAACGATCCATGTGAGTGCGATTACGTTGGGGAATATTTTCAATGACGTGATTGAGATGGACAAAATTGAGCGTAGAAAAATTCAGTTAGATAATCAGCCCATTGACTTCACGGAATTTATTTCTGATTTAGAAAACCTGTCTGGACTGTTAGTACAGCCAAAAGGATTGAAATTCACACTCGAAGCAGAAGAAACGCTACCGCACAAGATAACTTCTGATGGAACTCGATTACGCCAGATCTTATGGAACCTCATTGGTAATGCGGTGAAATTTACCCAAGAAGGTGAAATCAAAGTGCGTATTTGGCAAGAAGCGCCAGATAAGTTGTTCTTTGAAGTGAAAGATAGCGGAATTGGCATTCCAAAAAGTGAGCTTGAGAAGATCTTTGCCATGTACTATCAAGTCAATGATAGTCAAGGTGGTCGTTCTGCAACGGGAACGGGTATCGGGCTTGCGGTCTCAAAACGCCTAGCACAGCATATGGGCGGTGATATTCGTGTTGAGAGTGAGTTAGGTGAGGGTTCTACCTTTACGCTCTCTATCGTCGCTCCTGCGATTGAAGAGCGCCACGATATCGAAAGTGATGATGAACTATTATTACCCGCTTTAAATATTCTGCTTGTTGAAGATATTGAACTTAACGTGATTGTTGCCTGCTCTGTTTTAGAAAAACTGGGTAATACCGTTGATGTCGCAATGACAGGGCAAGAAGCGCTATCGATGTTTAAGCCGGATGAATATGATTTAGTGCTATTAGACATTCAACTACCGGATATGACCGGGTTCGATATTTCAAGAAAATTACGCAAAGAATTCGACAGTAATGAACTTCCCCCTCTTATCGCTTTAACAGCAAATGTTTTGAAAGATAAAAAAGAGTATTTAGATGCGGGAATGAATGATGTGCTAAGCAAACCACTTTCTGTGGATGCACTTACCGCGATTATCAATAAATTCTGGGGTGATGGTGCGGTTTCTGTGCCATGTAATGAGTCATCGGAATTGTTGAATAAAAATGAAGAATTATTAGATATAGACATGCTGAATCAATACATCGAACTTGTCGGACCTCAATTAATCACTGATGGTCTAGATGTTTTTGAAAAGATGATGCCTAGTTATATGTCAGTCCTTGAATCTAACTTAACAGCTCGTGATGAGAAGGGGATTTCAGAGGAAGGACATAAAATTAAAGGGGCTGCGGGTTCTATTGGTTTAAAACATTTACAGCAACTCGCTAAACAAATCCAATCATCGGAATTACCAGCTTGGTGGGACAATGTGCAAGAGTGGGTAGATGAGTTAGAAAGAGATTGGAGAAAGGATGTGGAAAGTTTAAGAAACTGGTTATCAGACGCTAGAAAAAAATAACCCCAACCGAAGGTTGGGGTGCGCGAATACTGCGCCAACACCAGGGAAACTTTTCTATCCGCTTTTTTGATTCTCATTACATAGGCGAATAGGATGAAACTATTCCATACATCATACAAGCAACAAAATAGCAAAGATAAGTTTTTTTGTTACAAGAAACATTTAAATATGTGATGCCGATTGGTGTTTACACCTATAAATGGGTAACTAGTAATCTACTACAAACGGAGAAAGATATGAAATCAATTGCGGTAATTTTAAGTGGCTGTGGTGTATTTGATGGGAGCGAAATCCATGAATCAGTGCTCACAATGCTTGCTTTAAGCCAAAATAATGCTGAAGTTCATTATTTTTCACCTAATGATTTACAACCAACTGTAATTAATCATATTACAGGTGAAGAAAAATCAGAAAAAAGGAATATGATGGAGGAATCTGCTCGTATTTCTCGTGGAAAAATCTCCCCTTTATCAGAAGCAAAGGCTGAAAACTTTGATGCTGTCATTATTCCTGGTGGCTTTGGTGCGGCGAAGAATTTATGCAATTTCGCCACAAAAGGAAGTGACTGTGAAATTAACAAAGATCTCTTAAGATTTGTACAAGCAATGCATCAGCAAAATAAGCCATTAGGGCTAATATGTATTGCACCTGTAATGTTACCAAAAATGTTAAATGCTCCAGTGAAATTAACAATTGGAAACGACGCAGAAACAGCGCGTGCAATTGAAAAAATGGGCGGTATGCATATAGATTGTCCGGTTGATGATATTGTTGTTGATGAAAAATACCGTGTTGTCACAACCCCTGCTTATATGCTTGCACAATCTATTGCACAAGCACAGGTCGGTATTGAGAAACTGGTTAAGAAAGTCCTTGAGATGGCATAAATAGTAGGTAAAAACAGCAGATGGTACTGGTGAGAAAGTTAAAGAAACTATTAATTATTTTAATTGCTTTATGGCTGTTAACAGTTGTGCTGTTTTCTTTTTTGCCCGTACCTTTTTCTGCTGTGATGGTTCAAAGACAAATTTCTGCTTGGAGTGAGTTTGATTTCTCTTATGTATCACATTCCACTTGGGTAAGTGAAGAAGAGATAGCTTCTGTGATGTATTTAGCCGTTATTGCCTCTGAAGATCAAAATTTCCCCAAACATTGGGGCTTTGATTTTGATGCTATTGAGAAAGTTTTCAAAAAAAATCATAACAACGGGAAAACATTACGTGGTGCATCGACTATTTCTCAGCAAACGGTCAAAAATCTCTTTTTATGGGATGGTCGTAGTTGGATAAGAAAAGGGCTTGAGACGGGAATGACGCCCGTTGTGGAGCTTATTTGGTCAAAAAAACGTATTTTAACGGTGTATCTGAATATTGTTGAATTTGGTGATGGGATCTTCGGTGTAGAGCAGGCTTCTCAACACTATTTTAGAAAGCCAGCGAAACAACTTACAAGTCATGAAGCTGCATTATTAGCTGCAGTATTACCTAATCCGCATATTTATCACGTAAATAAACCTTCTGCTTATACCCTAAAACGGCAACAGTGGATCTTAAATCAGATGCGGTTAATGGGTGGAATATCCTTTTTAAAGAAAAATAATTTGTAACACTTTTATAAGGTTGGAAACACTTTATTTTCTGGCTCTGCAATTTTTTCTGAAATTTTGTTTATTGTCGATGGATCATTAGCTTGACGAGATTGAATACGAAACTGTGACGGCGTCATGCCGTATTTACGTTTAAAGGCATCACAAAAATAAGCATTACTGCCAAATCCACAACGATGGCTGATTTGAAATACCGAGTAATTAGAGAATGTAAGGTAGTTTAAGGCGATCCCCATTCTGACATCTAATAGCAATTGGCAGAATGAAACCCCTTCTTTATTTAAATGCCGACGTAATGTCGATGGCGTCGTAAACAATGTTTTTGCGACATCGTCTAAATGCCATTTTCGCTGTGGATCTTGTGTTATCAGATGTGTAATCGCCTGATTTTTCGGTTCATCATAGTTAAAACGAAAGATATTTAGAATATCTACACCCGCCTGATACACCGCCATTAAAATAAAGAACAAACACTGCTGCATAAACATGGTTTCTTGTGATGGAGAGCCATGTGGTAGCGGTAAACACTGTTTTAAAATTCCAAAATTACTTTTTATTACTTCAGGAGTCGATAAATGGTAAGAAGGAAGATGGCTTGTTAGTGGTGAGCTAGATTTAATGAAAGGCTTTAATAAAGAGAAAACAGATTGAAGCTCTGTTTCACATAACACAAGCGTGTGTAGTTCAATAGATTTATGCGTAAATTGGCTGACAATATCGCAAGAAACTTGACTGTATTTCGGAATAATCAGCGTTAAATGGCTAGATACATCAATAGTTTGTCCATTGATGCAAATTGTACCTTTTGCGCCACTAACCATCGCTATCATCGGGTTTTCGATGTAAAACGTTTTTAAAGATATTTGGTTAGAGGACAGGATGTGTTTGTATTCCATGATCTCCGATATACCGTAGGCAAGTTAAGCATCAATCTTGCTTAAATGAACAATACTCAAAATAGCTCATTTGTTGTATAAATTAATAAGCCACGTCTAGAATAATAATAGAGAGTTTATTCTAATTTAAACAGGTGTTGTCATGCAAAGCAGAATCAGCATGCAGCAGAATATAATCTTGTTGATAAAACATGACAATATAGATATTTGCTCATTTTTTATATTTATTTTAAACAGTGTTATTTTTTCTAAATAAATTGTTATTTATTCAAAACGCATTTTTCGTAATAAGGTGTAGAATCGCGCGTCACAGACGAAGGAGATTATCCTGTTCTTAGGATATCACTGTTTGTCTTTTATCCACACCCTATCCAACATTCATTAGCTTATTTTCTATTTGATTTTGAATGATTCATCTTATGGATAGCGCTGTATGTATTCACGTATTTTCCTGATTTATTGATAATTTTGCCGAGTTGGCAGGAGTGAGTATGTCTGACTTTTCAGGAAAGGGTTGGCTTGCTGAAATCGTTTTACGCTATGAAGTAAAACGCGAAATAACACGTCTTACAGAAAAACGCCATATTGGCCCATTAATGGTTCAGCGTCCTTTTTATCCTGAGCAAGGTATTGCACACACCTATTTGCTTCATCCCCCAGGCGGCGTGGTTGGTGGCGATAAGCTATTGATCAATATTGATGTGCAGCCTCAAGCGCACGCGTTGCTCACAACACCCGGAGCCACTAAGTTTTACCGTAGTGCAGGCGGTGTTGCTCGGCAAATTCAAACCTTAAAAGTGGCAGCTAATGGCTTTTTAGAGTGGTTACCTCAAGAAAATATCTTTTTTCCTGAAGCGCAAGTTCTCCTAGAAACACATATTCATATTGCATCTACAGCCAGATTTATTGGCTGGGAAATCCAATGTTTTGGTCGCCCCGTTTTAAATGAATGGTTTGAAAATGGCAATGTAAAAGGGCGTTTAAATTTCTATATCGATGAAAAGCTAACATTAACTGAGTCGCTTTTTGTCGATGGTTTGCAAAAAAGATCGGCTGCCATGCGTGAGTTTCCGATGTTGGGATCACTTTATATTTATCCCGCAACAGACGAATTAAAAAGCCTTATTCAACAAAGTATCGAGGCTTTCTCAGCCGCTTACGATCATGTTATCGAATATGGCTTAACGGATGTAGACGGTATTTTAGTTTTACGGTTATTAGGCTCTCAAACAGAGCCAATGATGGCGTGTTTTGCTCAAGTTTGGCAAACCGTTAGACAACACTGGTTAGGGTATTGCCCTGAGCCGCCTCGTATATGGGCGACATAATCGTTAATTTTAGGAGCAGAAATGGAATTAACACCAAGAGAAAAAGATAAATTACTGCTTTTTACCGCGGGTCTTGTTGCTGAAAGACGTTTAGCAAAAGGGCTTAAGCTTAATTATCCTGAAGCGGTTGCACTGATCAGTTGTGCCATTATGGAAGGGGCGAGAGAGGGTAAAACGGTTGCCCAACTAATGAGCGAAGGTCGCACTGTTTTGACAGCAGAACAAGTCATGGAAGGGGTGCCAGAAATGATCAAAGACATTCAAGTCGAATGCACATTTCCTGATGGCACAAAGCTTGTTTCTATTCACGATCCTATTGTGTAGGTAACAACATGATACCCGGTGAAATTAGAGTTAACCAAGCATTAGGCGATATCGAACTTAATGCAGGTCGAGAAACAAAAACAATACAGGTTGCCAATCATGGCGATAGACCCGTGCAAGTCGGCTCTCATTATCATTTTTATGAAGTGAATGACGCATTAAAATTTGAACGAGAAGGCACTTTGGGTTTTCGTTTAAATATTCCAGCGGGCATGGCGGTTCGCTTTGAACCCGGTCAAAGTCGTACAGTCGAATTGGTGGCTTTCGCAGGAAAACGTGAAATTTACGGTTTTCATGGCAAAGTGATGGGTAAATTGGAGAGTGAGAAAAAATGAAAACTATCTCACGTCAAGCTTATGCAGATATGTTTGGCCCCACAACTGGCGACCGTCTGCGATTAGCCGACACGGAGCTTTTTCTTGAAATTGAAAAAGATTTCACCACTTATGGCGAAGAGGTCAAATTTGGTGGTGGTAAAGTTATCCGTGATGGTATGGGGCAGAGCCAAGTCATCAATGCTGAATGTGTCGATGTGCTTATTACAAACGCCATTATTTTAGATCATTGGGGGATCGTAAAAGCGGATATCGGTATTAAAGATGGTCGCATTGTGGGTATCGGTAAAGCCGGTAATCCTGATGTACAGCCTAACGTGGATATTGTTGTAGGACCTGCCACTGAAGTGGTTGCTGGCGAAGGTAAAATTATTACTGCTGGTGGCGTTGATACGCATATTCACTTTATCTGCCCGCAACAAGCACAAGAAGGTTTAGTTTCTGGTGTCACCACGTTTATTGGTGGTGGTACAGGGCCAGTAGCCGGAACAAATGCAACGACAGTAACGCCGGGTATTTGGAACATGCACCGCATGTTAGAAGCGGTTGATGAGCTTCCGATTAACGTTGGCTTATTCGGTAAAGGCTGTGTGAGTCAACCTGAAGCCGTTCGTGAGCAAATTGAAGCGGGGGCTATTGGTCTAAAAATTCATGAAGATTGGGGCGCAACACCAATGGCAATTCATAACTGCCTTAATGTTGCCGATGAAATGGATGTGCAAGTTGCTATTCACTCTGACACTTTAAATGAAGGCGGTTTTTATGAAGAAACCGTGAAAGCAATTGCGGGTCGTGTGATCCACGTTTTTCACACCGAAGGCGCGGGAGGTGGGCACGCACCCGATGTCATTAAATCAGTCGGAGAGCCAAATATTCTCCCTGCTTCAACCAATCCAACAATGCCTTATACCATTAACACGGTAGATGAGCATCTTGATATGTTGATGGTTTGCCATCACCTTGATCCGTCCATTCCTGAAGATGTGGCTTTTGCTGAATCTCGTATTCGCCGTGAAACTATCGCTGCGGAAGATATTTTGCATGATATGGGCGCTATTTCTGTTATGTCGTCAGACTCACAGGCAATGGGGCGTGTTGGTGAAGTTATTCTTCGCACTTGGCAATGTGCGCATAAAATGAAATTGCAACGTGGCACATTAGAAGGTGACACTCCTGAAAGCGATAATCATCGTATTAAACGTTATGTAGCGAAATACACGATTAACCCTGCATTAGCGCATGGCATTGCACATGAAGTGGGATCAATAGAGAAAGGAAAACTTGCTGATTTGGTGTTATGGGAGCCGGCTTTCTTTGGTGTGAAACCCGCATTGATCATGAAAGGTGGCATGGTGGCTTATGCACCTATGGGTGATATTAATGCGGCTATTCCAACACCTCAACCTGTGCATTATCGTCCAATGTATGCATGTTTAGGTAAAGCGAAATATCAAACGTCGATGATCTTTATGTCGAAGGCAGGGATTGACGCAGGTGTGCCTGAAAAACTGGGCTTAAAGAGCTTAATTGGGCGTGTTAAAGGTTGTCGTAATATTACTAAAGCATCGATGATCCACAATAGTTATGTGCCTCATATCGAGCTTGATCCTCAAACCTATATTGTGAAAGCGGATGGTGTGCCATTAGTGTGTGAGCCTGCAACACAATTACCGATGGCACAGCGCTATTTCCTCTTTTAATCAGCGTGTTACCGAGAATATAGAGAATGAAAAGATTTACTCAACTTATTGATAAACAAAAAGCACTTGAAACGGCAACGTCAGAAAAACAGGCGCTTACTTTGTGTTTGACGATGGATGAAAGAACCAAAAGCCGTTTAAAAGTGACATTAAGTGATGGGCAAGAAGCGGGGTTATTTTTGCCTCGTGGTACGGTGCTAAAAGAGGGCGATATCTTACTATCAGAAGATAATACGCTGGTAACGATTGAAGCGGCAAAAGAGCAAGTTTCAACCGTGTATAGTGACGATCCACTGTTATTGGCTCGTGTTTGTTACCACTTAGGTAATCGTCACGTTCCATTACAAATCGAAGCGGGTTGGTGTCGTTATTTTCATGATCATGTTTTAGATGATATGGCGAGAGGTTTAGGCGCTAATGTGGTGGTGGGTTTAGAGAAATACCAACCGGAGCCGGGCGCTTATGGCGGATCGTCAGGTGGTCATCATCATCACCATCACTCTCATGACGATCACCATCATCACTAATTATTTAAATAGAGAGCTTATTGATGCTTGCAGATCTGCGCTTATATCAATTAGTCAGTCCTTCTTTACCCGTGGGATCGTTTACTTATTCTCAAGGGTTAGAGTGGGCGATTGAAAAGGGGTGGGTTTGTTGTCCTCAAACATTAGCGGATTGGCTAAGTACCCAAATGGCCAGCACGTTAGCAATGTTAGAGCTTCCTATCTTACGGCGATTACAAGAAAATTTGGCACAAGCCAAAATGAGTGAAGTGAGATATTGGTGTGATTTTATTGTCGCAAGTCGTGAAACGAAAGAGTTAAGACAAGAAGAGCGCCAACGAGGTATCGCTTTTGCTCGTTTACTTCCTCAATTAGATATTGAGTTAGATGACACTTTACAAGCATGTGTAAAACAGACACAACTTATGGCGTTTGCGTTAGCTGCGGTGAAATGGAATATTTCCTCTGAAAAGTTATGTTGTGCTTATGCTTGGGGTTGGCTTGAAAATGCAGTGATGTCAGGCGTAAAGCTGATCCCATTAGGGCAAAGTGCGGGGCAGAAAATATTGTTTAGCTTAGCAGAGCAAATCCCTGCCATTGTTGAGCAATCCGCACATTGGCCAACGGAAGATATTGGGAGTTTTACACCCGCACAAATTATTGCCAGTAGTCGCCATGAAACACAATACACTCGACTTTTTCGTTCATGAGAAATCTATATGCAAGAATATAATCAACCACTACGTATTGGTGTGGGTGGCCCTGTTGGATCAGGAAAAACCGCACTGTTAGAAGTTCTTTGTAAAGCAATGCGCGACACTTATGAAATCGCGGTTGTGACTAACGATATTTATACCCAAGAAGATGCCAAGATCTTAACGCGTGCTGAAGCATTAGATGCGGATCGTATTATTGGTGTCGAAACGGGAGGTTGTCCTCATACTGCGATTCGTGAAGATGCATCCATGAATCTGGCAGCGGTTGAAGAATTAGCCATGCGCCACAAAAATCTTGATATCGTTTTTGTGGAAAGCGGTGGTGATAACTTAAGTGCGACATTTAGCCCTGAGCTTGCTGATTTAACCATTTACGTCATTGATGTTGCCGAAGGTGAAAAAATTCCACGTAAAGGTGGCCCCGGTATTACCCATTCTGATCTGCTCGTGATCAACAAGATCGATTTAGCCCCTTATGTTGGTGCATCATTAGAAGTCATGGAATCAGACACCGCAAGAATGCGTCCTGTGAAGCCTTATGTTTTCACAAATCTAAAAGAAAAAGTGGGCTTGGAAACGATTATCGATTTTATCATTGATAAAGGGATGCTAAGACGCTAACGGCTTGTTGAGTAAAGGCGAGTTTTAGTCGAGAAAGAAACTGCCAGTATCGGTCATTTTATTATAAAGACCGATACTGGCAGGATAATCTAAAAACGAGATTAGCAATGGGATCAGTTAAGGTAAGTAAATGCGGTGGTTACTTTTACTACCCCTTTGGTTTCGCTGGCAATTTTTGCAACAGCAGCCCCTTCTTGGCGAGTTAAAATACCAAATAAGAACACTTCACCATTTTCAGTGATCACTTTTACAGATGAGGATTTTACTGAATCACTGCCTAAAATTTGAGAGCGAACTTTGGTTGTTAGCCATGTATCTGAAGATGCTGTGCCTAATGTCACAGGCTCGCCTTGGCGCACTTCGTTGTAGACGTTATTTACCCCTTCAACCTGACTTGCGACTTGTTTTGCTGTATTCGCAACAGACATATCAGGGCTTTGACCCGTTAACAGTATATTGCCTTGATAAGCGGTAGCGACAATACGTGAATTGCTTTTCTTGATTTGTTCGTTTTTGTTTAGAGCACCAGAAACACGCGCTTCCAAGGTACCATCGTCAACTTGTTGCCCTAATGAGCGAGGATCGGTTGCAGTTTTACCCGCAACTGCGGCCGTGCCGACAACAGCTGCGCCGATACAACCTTGCAGTAAAAGTGCAGAACACAACACTGCAGTGATAGGAAGCAATTTCATAGTAACTCCTTAGTCATCCTGATGTGGGAATAATGTATTATCAATCAAATCACAGAGACAATTGACTGTTAGCATCTGAACTTCCTGTATTCTGACGGTGCGTTGAGATGGAATACGAATTTCAACATCTTGAGGACCTAATAATCCGGCAAGCTCTCCGCCATCATAACCTGTTAATGCAACAATGGTCATATCTCGTGTAACAGCAGCTTCAACGGCTTTAATAATACTTCTGCTGTTACCATGCGTTGAGATAGCAAGTAGCACATCTCCAGCTTGGCCTAATGCACGCACTTGTTTTGCATAGATTTCATCGTGCTGCTGATTCCCCATAATTGCAGTCATCACAACGCTATCTGTGTTTAACGATAATGCAGGCAAGCTTGGGCGCTCAGTTTCAAAACGATGGATCATGCTTGCGGCAAATCGCTGTGCTGTTGCTGCTGAGCTACCGTTTCCACAGCTTAATATTTTATGGCCGTTTAACAAAGATTGAACCATCATCATGGCGGCTCTGGAAATGGCATCTGGTAATGCTTCTGCTGCTGCAATTTGAGTTTGAATACTCTCTGTAAAGCAGACTTTGATTCTATCAAGCACGTTAAGACCTATATAATCTAATTTAACGAATGAATTCCGTATAATCGAGAATGTTTTTTAACCATATTAACTGGCGTTGATTAAATGCACAAATATCGAAACGACAGTCTGAAGTCTCGATACTTTCTTTGCGTTGTGCTAACCAACATTTTGCTGTCCGCCATAAACGACGCCGTTTTGCGGTCGTAATAGAGCTTATTGCATCACCAAATAAGATATTGCGTCTAAAACGAACCTCAACAAATACCCATGTCTTCTTTTCCTGCATAATAAGATCAATTTCTCCGCAGGGATATCGGACATTACGCTCAATCAATATTAATCCTTGTTGGCGTAAATATTTTAGCGCTTTTTGTTCATAGTATAGCCCCAAAAAATAAGGGCTTTTAGAAAAAATCATCCATGATTTCCTTCTTTATCTCACTCATAAAATAAACCGCCTTTATGGCGGTTTATTTTAATGATAACTAAATATATATATTACTGTACAACAGGTTCAATTTTACCTTGTTTAAACTGCATCCAAGGAAGTTCTCTATAAACAGTACAGTTGTTTTCAACGCGCAATGAACCTGAAATACCATTAAAACGTAATGTGCCTTTTGTCAGATCATTGTAATTGTTTGCTAATGACCATGCATCAATTCCCATGGCATAAAGACGCATTAATGAGTAATCGTTCGCAAATTTGCTTGATGCTTTTTGCATTAACGGCAAATTAGCGCCAGTCATCAATGGAATATCACTAAATTGAATACCCTCCATCTCCATACGGAAATCAGGACCTGTTCCACCTTGGTTACTACGAGAACTAACATAAATTGGTGGACGTTTTTGGGTACTGATTGCCATATCAATCATTGGCTTAATTAAGGTTAATTCATCGCTAGTTGCAATGATGTAAACTGAATCAATGGCACCACCTGCAGAGGGAATAGATTGCGTCTCTAATGGTAAAGGTGCATTAGCTGTTGGTAAAACAGGCGTACCTGTCATACGAATACCCACACCACGGTTAATAGAGGCTTTTAAGCTATCAACAGAACTAAACGTTTGTTGTAAAACGGTGCCACCACCCGTACTTTGCCATTCATCAGCAAATGTTTGAGCCATTCTTTGGCCAAATTTATTATCAGGAACAATAATTAATGGGTTTGATTTTTGTTGCTGACGTAAATGTTGTGCCGCATTACGTGTTTCATCTTCTGGTGAAAGCGAGAAGAAGCACACTGTGGTTGCAGAAGGGATATTATCTAACTCATTAAGTGCTAATACAGGCAAACCACTTTGAAGCTCTATCGTCTTCATGACTTCAGGTTTTAGCAGTGGACCAACAATTAAGTTAGCGCCGTCTTGCTGTACTTTTTTCAGTAAACTATCGATAGATTGGCTATTGGTATCATAAACAATCACTTGGCGAGAGTTTTGTGCAACAGGATCTAAGCGTAATGTCGTATCACCAGAAAATGTTGAGCTATCTTTTTCTTGATCTTGAGTCGCTTGCGTATTTTCGGTTGTTTCTTTTGCCGTATCTGTTGCCGGTGTTTCTGTATTATTGATGCCCAATTCTTCTAAAATTGACGCAAGGCTATCGTCATTTTTAGGCGCTTGTGGTGCAGGCATAGCTTG
Organism: Proteus sp. CD3; assembly: GCF_008808075.1. Taxonomy (NCBI): domain Bacteria; kingdom Pseudomonadati; phylum Pseudomonadota; class Gammaproteobacteria; order Enterobacterales; family Morganellaceae; genus Proteus; species Proteus sp. CD3. The sequence goes on from NZ_CP019686.1 coordinate 318,980, forward strand.
AGGTTGCGGTAAGCCACTTTGTGCATCAAGGAAACCTTGGCGAATAGCTTCACCAAAGACTTTCGCTTGCCCTGTTAAAGGTAATAATAATGCGATTTGGCTACTTGTACTCACAGAAGGTTGTGATAGACGTAATAGTGATGCAGGAAGGGTTAATGCAGCCGGATTACGAGGATAGCGAGTCTGCCATTCTCTAACTGCTGTTGATAACTTATCAGCATCATCTTTGTTGTATTCATAGGTATTCAGTAAATCTAACCAACCTTGCAGGGTATTTTCATCTGCTTTGATAACAACGCCACGGCGTTGCTCTGGTGTGAGTTTGGTTAGCGTGAGCCATGTATCATCAATATTTTTCTGATGTAGCTGAGGATCAGTAATTAATGTTTCTAACCCAATATAGGCTCTAATAACATCTAAAGATGCTAGCCCTTGAGCGTCATCAATCACTTTTTGAAATTGTTTCATCTCCATTTCTGCTTTTGCAGCTGGAGTGAGAGGTTGTTCTTGTTGCCCCGTCAGGGTACAACCTGACATAATCAGCGCAGAGAGTATCGCAGTATAGGATAAACCTGTTTTAAAACGCACAAAAATTGAGGAAAGCATACTGTACCCAGTGATGTTTTATAATTATGCTCAATTTTAAATCGGTCATTCGGAATAAACAATGAATCAACCTAATCGAGCAGCGGTAACGACATCCACACTGTACATAGTACCCACACCTATTGGTAATCTGGGCGATATCACCCAGCGGGCACTTGATGTGCTGTCTCATGTCGATTTAATTGCTGCAGAAGATACCCGTCATACAGGGCTTCTATTACAGCACTTTGCTATTAACGCACGTTTGTATGCGTTACATGATCATAATGAACAGCAAAAAGCGGATCAATTAATCAGCAAATTACAACAGGGGCTAAGTATCGCATTAGTCTCTGATGCAGGTACACCATTAATTAACGATCCTGGCTATCATTTAGTCAATCAATGTCGTAAGAATGGCATTAATGTTGTGCCATTACCCGGCGCTTGTGCTGCTATTACGGCACTTTCTGCGGCAGGGCTTCCTTCTGATCGTTTTTGTTATGAAGGCTTTTTACCAGCAAAAACAAAAAGTCGTCAAGATTGTTTACGCGCATTATCAGAAGAGCCTCGTACATTGATTTTTTATGAATCAACACATCGGCTGTTAGATAGTTTAGCTGATATGGTGACAGTTTGGGGTGAAGATCGCTACGTAGTATTAGCGAGAGAGTTAACAAAAACGTGGGAAACTATTCAAGGCATGCCTGTTGGTGAGTTACTTAAATGGGTACTTGAAGATGAAAACCGTCGTAAAGGTGAAATGGTATTAATTGTTGAAGGTTATGAAAAACCTGTTGATGATGATTTTTCTCCAGAAATATTACGGACACTTGCGATTTTACAAAAAGAGTTACCGCTAAAAAAAGCGGCTGCAGTCACCGCTGAGATTTATGGCGTGAAAAAAAATGCACTCTATAAACATGTCATTGAGCAAAATGGTGAAGCTTCAGGCGAGTAAAGTGATTTTTTAGCTTCTTTTGCTATACATTTTCTACCAAAATCCCTATAATCCGCACCCTGAGTTGACTAGACAACCGCTGCTTTATCGTTGTCCCTTCGGGGGAGACGGATAGAGGGGAGGAAAGTCCGGGCTCCACAGGGCAGGGTGCCAGATAACGTCTGGGAGGCGCGAGCCTACGACAAGTGCAGCAGAGAGTAAACCGCCAATGGCCTGTTTACAGGATCAGGTAAGGGTGAAAGGGTGCGGTAAGAGCGCACCGCGCAACTGGTAACAGTTTGTGGCATGGTAAACTCCACCCGGAGCAAGACCAAATAGGGGTTCTTATGGTGCGGCCCGCATTGAACCCGGGTAGGTTGCTGGAGCCAGCGCGCAAGTTCTGGCCTAGATGAATGGTTGTCCACGACAGAACCCGGCTTAACGGTCAACTCACCTCATAAAAAACCCTCGATTCACATTGTGTTTCGAGGGTTTTCTGTTTTTAAACCAATCTAAATCAACTGTCACGAAATAATATCAATAAACAAGCCACGAAACTCAGCCGAGCTTTTTAACGTGATACTGTGGCTATCTTGGATAAAAGCCCCATCACCACACTGAATTTGCCCATTTTCGTGTGTTGACGTTTGCAAACAGGTACCACCTTTTATGGATTGTAAAAAGCCTTTTTGACCTTTTATTGGCAGTGTAATTTCATCGCCTGCTTGCAAATGAATATGATAAAGCCAAATTGTTTGCCTTAACATTAATGAGCCATCATCACCGGTAGGTGAAGCTAACAATTGATATTTTAAGTTTTCATCTAAAGCCAATTTTTGTGAAGCTAAGCTTTCTTGTTGTGGACACGCATTTAGCCATAACTGAATACGGGTTAACGGTGTATCAGGGCTGCTGTTTCTCTCTATATATGTATCAGTATTATGCGGTGAAATAAGTAAGCACTCATTTTCTTTTGCCGTCACTGTACGTCCCATATTATCAAGGTATGTCGCTTCTCCTTGAAGGATCAAGTTAACCACATCAACATGAGGATAAGTCTTTGCTTTAAATTCAGAATTTGGGGCAAGTACTTCTTGGTTGAGAACTCTTAGCGTGCCATAGTCTAAAAAATGAGGGTCAAAGTAGTGGCCAAAGGAAAATGTGTAGCGAGCTTGTAGCCAACCATAATCCGCTTTACCACATTGTTGTGCTGTTCTGTATTTTATCATAGCGGTATTTTTCGAGTAGATTATCAATATATTTATCATAGAGGTATGGACTGTCTATTGTTAGCAAGTTAATCTGGTGCCTATAATCAAATTATTTGATAGAGATAAGTATAATGAGTAAAGACAAAGCAATTACGTTGGAATCTTTACGAGTCATGGATGCCATTGATCGTAGAGGGAGTTTTGCAGCTGCGGCTGATGAACTAAATCGAGTTCCATCGGCACTCAGTTATACCATGCAAAAATTAGAAGAAGATTTAGATGTTGTCCTTTTTGACCGCTCTGGCCATAGAACTAAATTTACCAATGTCGGCAGAATGCTGCTTGATAGAGGACGCATATTACTTGAGGCTGCTGACAAATTAACGTCAGATGCAGAAGCCTTAGCAAGAGGCTGGGAGCCTCATATCACCATTGTTTGTGAAGCGCTCACTCCTGCATCTAGACTCTTTCCTTTGGTTGATAAATTAGCTGAAAAATCCAATACCCAACTCTCTTTAGTGACAGAAGTCTTAGCCGGTGCTTGGGAAAGCTTAGAAAGCGGTAAGTGTGATATTGTGATTTCACCTGATATGCATTTTCGCACTTCATCAGAAATCAACTTTCGCCCTTTATACAATACCACTAGCGTTTATGTCGCCAGCCCAGATCACCCCATCCATAATGAACCTGAGCCATTAGCAGAAGAAACTCGCTTAAAATATCGAGGTATTGCCATTGCAGATACCGCAAGAGAACGCCCAGTTTTAACTGTACTGCTATTAGATAAACAGCGTCGTTTAACGGTCAGTTCTATTGAAGATAAACGTCGTGCTTTAATTGCCGGTTTAGGTGTGGCGACGATGCCAATTGATTTAATTGAAGATGATATTAAAGAAGGGCGTTTACGTGTTGTTGGCCCTGAATATCACCATGAAAATAATATTATTATGGCATGGCGAAGAGATAGTATGGGTGAAGCCAAATCATGGTGCTTACGTGAAATACCTAAACTTTTTGCGAACAATAAAAAATAGTTTTTGTAGATAATTTTTCTATTTTAGATATCGATAAAAATATAGATCCTAACATTAGGCGGAAGCTTCCGCCTAATTAAAAACAGATCACTCCATCGCCACTAATACACAGCCATTCAAACAACCGCATTGCACTTTATGCCCTTCTAATGCGACGGGGATATTGTTTATTTTCATCATGACATCGCCTTCAACAATTTTGCCTTTTTGCTGACAAGCGGGGCAATAGACTTCATCACCAAGGCAAGCTATTTCATAAAGTTGCTTCGCTAATAAAGAACCGCTTAATACGGTTCCTTTTGTATTGGTGGTGTCATTTTTTAAGATGATTTTTCGTCCTTGAATTGTGCTACGCATGTTTATATATCCTTTTATAAATTATTAACATCAAACTTAATTAAAAAATCTAAATGGAACGCTTAATTGCTTCCGATAATTTATTTTCGATTTCTTTACAGGGGGGTAATGCGTTATCAACCAGAAGAACTTGTTGTTCTATTTGTTTATCGAGATCTTTAGGAATAGGTGCTTCTCTAAAAATAGAATATTTTTTTCTTGTATACTTACCTTCAATCAAAGGTGCTAATCCATAAAATAAATATTTGGTAATATACCCTAATCCCCATGCTTTATCATTGCTGCTTCCGCCGCCTAAAAAACTAAACATCGTTAAGTTGGGATAATATTTATGTTCTATTAATTTTTGATTTTCATCAACGCGATATAAAATAAGTGCTAATGTCGGTTTAATATCTGAAAAATTGATTTGAGAATATTTAGCAACATAAACATTCATTTTCATATCCCAAGTATAAAATAATTGTTTTTCTCGGTCACATATTAGATAAGGTCGATTTCTTGCAATAAATCCAAAATAGATCATTGGTAATGAACATAATAGAGGGGCTAAAGATAAGAATAATTCAAGAGCAATACTTTTTTTGTATAGAAAGTCATTGTTATAGTAATTATAATGCCAAAAATCAAAAAAAGAGAGGTGGCCATTTTTTATATAAATATCTTCATAAGACTCTTTTATTTCTCTTTTTTTTGAAATAAAAAACTGCTCGCTTATTAAACTTTTTTTATATTCTAAACTATTTAGAAATCTTTTTTCAGTTTGCTTCCAAGGTTCAATATAAATTGTTTTAACGCCATAGCTGAAAGCCCAAAGTAAACCGATAACAAAAGGGATCGCTAACATAGTCCTGCCATTAGAAAAAGCATGGCGTATGACTAATCGTAAATTATCTATTTTTTCCACAAAATCAAGCGCACCAGCTTGATATTGAGTCATTTTTGATGTTTCTGTTTGTAATAGTGATTCACAATGATCACTGAGTTTGTGTTTTAGTTCCATCTAGGCTATCTCTTTATATTTATCATCAACAAAGAACCGCTTAATACGGTTCTTTTTGTATTGGTGGTGTAATTTTTTAAGATAATTTTTCGTCCTTGAATTGTGCTACATATTTTTAGCTTTTTCTTTATCGATTTCGACTAAAGTACGTTCTAATTGTTGCTCAAAATCAGTAGGGAGTGGGTTTTTATTAAACCAAAATAACGGTTTTCTTCGACTATAATTAGTCTGACTTATTGCATCTCGACCTTCTTTCATAAACGTATTAATAAAAGTCACAAAATGCTTATTTTCAGCCGTTCTACTAACTAAAAGACCTGTTGAGTATGAAATATTAGGTTTAAAATAGCCTTCTATTAATTTCCCTGTTTTTTTATCAAGACAATAAAGTTTTAAGAACATTAATGTGCCCGCATAACCAAATTCAGCATCACGATAACGCGTTACTAATAACTGTCTGGAATTCCAAACATAAAGAATTTGTCGTTTTCTATCCACTTTTAAAACTACCCAAGGCATATAAAAAATAATCAGCCCCATAAGTATCATTCCAATTAGTGGCATAGAAAATAATGCAACCTCTAGGTAGATGGCATTTTTCGTTCCTTGATAAAACTCACCAGAATAATACGCTGTTAGGTAATCCCAATAAGTAACCTCTCGATTAAAATAAGGATAAATTTTATCATAAGTTTTTTTCCATCCTTCACTAAGATTTGAATATTCTTTTTTGTAATCCTTTTCAAAAATAACCACCATTTGTTGAAAATCTTCTCTTCCGTAGTAAATACTTTCAGCTTTATTATAAATCAGATAAAAAAAACTAAAAAATAATACGATAAAGATAGGAATTGCGATATTTTTAATAAGGTTTCGATTAGGTGAGTCAATTTCACATTTATCGTCAGTTAACTCATTTAAAAAATCAAAATCTTTTAATTTGATATTTTTATTGTAAGTATCTTGATCTTCTTTAAAGAGATTCATTTTTATTTTATGAGGATTATTTGTACCACTAAATAAATTTGTCATTAGTTTCCATAAAGTTATTTCGCTAATAAAGAACCGCTTAATACGGTTCCTTTTGTATTGGTAGTGCCATTTTTTAAGATGAACCTTCGTCCTTGAATTGTGCTACATATTTTTTCTATTTTTAATTTTAAAAATTATTCTTTAATTAAGGAAAGTAATTTTTTATAGTCTGGCTTTCCATCTCTATTTGATGCTTTTGTACCGTCTGGGTAATAATATATTTTACTAACACCTTCAGTTTTACGCTCTGCTGGATACTCCGAGTAAACGACTATATCGGTATGAATGATGGGTTTCCAAGTGATTTTTTGAGCATTGCGAGATTTATAATAAAGATCAGGCTCTTCGCCATATAACCATAAGTTAACATTATTACTATTCTTAAATGAATTACTTACCCAAGGAAAATAATTTTTGACAATATCGAAATCTCCTTTTTTATCAATAGGTTTATGGCCAGTTTGTTGAGGCTGGTTATTATCAAATATAACAATTACTCCAGCTCCCACTATACCAGTAATATTTTTTGAAAAATATTCATGATTCTTTAAATTTAGATTTAAAGTAATGTTACTTAATTGCCAATCACATTTCCCACCTCCTCTATAAGGGATTTCTGCACTATATAATGAACTATTACCTTCTTTTTCTAACAAAACCATTTCACTATTAAAACCAGAAACAGTATATTTAGGCACTTCATTATTATTATATGTTTTTCGGCAAAGATTTGAACGATACATAACCTTCATTGGTGAAAGCTCAGCGACATCGGGTACATCGACGGTAATTTTTACTGTTCTACCATTTTCAGGAGGGGAGAATGATCTATCTATTTGGGACGTTAATATATTACAACCAGTTAAAAGTAAACCCATCGCCGCGATAGATAAAAGAAATAGCTTATCGATAACGTATTTATTCATTATTCTATTGCCACTAATACACAGCCATTTAAACAACCGCATTGCACTTTATGTCCTTCTAATGCGACGGGGATATTGTTTATCCAATGCACCTCATATTCCCTGTCTAATAATAGGGTTTGACGATGCATCGGATAATAAAAAACTATCTAGTTCTCTTTTTAATCAACAATGTATATTAACCAATATTAACTGATGATGTACCAATAAGAACACCTCCGCAATTTATATTATCTCCAACTCTTGCAGCAGGTTTACCATCAACAAAGACACTATTAGAACCACCAGTAATAATTCTTCTATGGTCATGATGAGGTTCTAAAAGATCACCTTTCCTTGCAATAGCTCTTCCTTCAACAAAAACCGTTGATGACCCCGTTAAGACTTTCGTCGAGCCATAATTTCCATGACCAGTCCCTAAATCACCGACAAGAATAACTGTAGGCATAAATTACCTTATATAACAGGAATAAATTTGCCATTTACAAAAGAAAATATTGGAGAATGATAAGCAACTCTGCTGGTTCCTCTCTCAGTTGTAAATCGATAAGATACTGGTGAGAAATCAAAATCTTCTTTATAAACAAGTTTAACCATTTTTCCATTATTCATAATTAATGGTTGAAAGTTATTCCAATTAATTGGGATCATTTGGAAATTCTGTTTAGAAAAACTTTCACTAATCTCTCTTGAAGTAAATTGCTCATCGACATTTCCTCCGGTTGAAGCAGCCCAGATTTCTAGTGAAGGAGTTAATAATTGTTTTATTTTGCTAACATCTTGTTGCTCAAATGCACTCCAAAGCTCTAAATATGCAGCTTGTAATAATTCCCGCTGTTTAGGTGTATCTTCATATTTATCTGCCTCTATCCAAGACCATTTAGGCAGATCACTTATATTTATTTTTTTATTAAATTGAAATACTGTCATATCCTTTGGATATTCTTTTGCATTGACATGTTCAAGGATCTTATCAGATTCTATTTTTTCAGTGTTACTGGCTAAGATAATTTTCTTTTCAATTGAAGGATCTATTTTGTTATTTTCATAAGCTTCAGGTTGTCCATCCTTATTAATTTTAACCATTAATTGAGTTAAAGGAATAATATTTCCTTGATCATCCATCTTATTTACAACAATTTCACAACGTGCATTAGGGTGAAAAATATTACGCTCTTTCTGTGGTATATCATCTTGAGAGAACCAATTAAGGGAAGCAAGCTCAATCGTAATTGTATTTTCCCCATTTTCCATTAAGATCATAGAGTTTGTACTGGTACTACCGAATCCGATCCCTCCTCGTGATACACTAGAACGATTGTTAGCGCCACTTACTCCATTCGTTTTCACATCACAAAATGCATACTTCATATCTACAGATGTTCGAATGATAAAATCATTATTATATGCGTATCCCATTGCGCTTATCCCAAATAATAAAAATAATAAAATTAATTTAAATTTATAAAAAAACATGATATTTACTCTATCCTCTTACTACCTAAAATTTCCGATTCTAACGGCTTTATTCTATCCGGCATATGCCGCTTTTCTCCAGTTAAGTTAAACCTAATATCAGAGTTTTCTAACATTAAGGGATCTGAAACTGGATATATTTCCCATTCGTTATCAATAGGTGTTGCATCATAAATGCTCTCTTTGGAACCATTAATAGATATATCCCCTTTAAACTGGCATTTAATAATAATTCCATCATGACAAAAAACTAAATCAATCCCATTTTCATGTGAGTCTAATACAAATGAACCTTTAGTTTCAAAGAGAGTATAAAAAGATAAGCATGCCTCCATAAATAATACATTTGCTTTAATATAAGCTCCAGCTTCACCTCTAATCCCCATATCAAATTTATTATCACCATCAAATGCAAATTCACGTATATTTTCAGGAGTCTGAGCCATACCAACAAAACAATGAATTTCAAAAAAAAATATAATATCAATATTTAAACCAAGACTAAATTTATCTTGAGATTCATTTTTTTCTTTTAATGCAGCGCGGATTTTTCGTACAAATTCATCACCTAATTTACCACAATATAATGCCATCACTTGTAATATATCTATTTTAAATGAACCACCCCATAATGGTTTACCTTCTATTGCACAAACAAGTTTCCTTTCTTCTTTATAAGGCATATTTTCTGTAAAAAAAGTAAGCCCTATTTCAACATCTGAAAAATCAAAAGAAAATATAGGAAAATTAGAATTTATCTCACTTCTCGCATTCCTTTTTCCATAAAAAAATTTATTTTCTATGTCATTAATTATTTGACCAACTTTCACGATCCCTGATAATTTATCAAAAACTCTATTTATTTTTTTTTCGTGGCTTATTGGCTTTAATGAATAAGATTTTCCTGCTAGTTCATAAAAAAAATCGACACCTATCCCAAATGTATCGGTTCTAACAAAAGCTGCAGGTATTAAATTCCAACCTGATCGATATCTATTTAGATCTCTTGGTAGAGTTCGATTTCCTGGTCCACCATTTAATCTTTCCTCTCTAAGTCTATTAATCTGTTTATCTCTTCTTTCTTTAATTGTTTCCGTCCTACTGCTAAATCCATATTTAAAAATAATAGAAAATCCAAACTTAATAGATGGCACAACATTAAAACTCCAATCTCTTATTGAATTTAAGCAGTTTTCCCCTTCTATTATATACTTTCTCGGTTCTTTAAAAGCGTCAATAGGTAGCATTGTATTAATAAAAGTATCTAAAAGTTTTTCGGCGTCAAATTCTTCGACATCGTTATAAGGATTGTAGGATACATTGATAGTATTATTTTTTCCTACTGTAAGTTCCTGCTCGAAATTTTTAGATGAAATGATAACTTTATGAGTATCAATAGGATGTGGATGTTTCTCATTTATAATAATATCTAATAATACATCATCACCATCATCAACTATAGTAACAGGTAACGTTGAACATTCACCTTTCCACGCTAAAAAAACATCTCCATTTTTATTGTTTTTTACAGTTAAATCTAAAAAACAAGGTTCTGGTATAAAGCAAGTTTGTGTCGCATTACCTACCATTGGAAATATAAATTTATTGCCCACTTTACTCTCCTTTTTAAAATACAGGCATCTCATCTAGTATATTCATACATAATTTGATAATGCGATAATCACAGGTTCCTTCTGGATGATTCAATTGGTCAATCCAATTAATTGGTAAATTTTCAAAATCATATATACGATAAAAACCTAAAATATAACAAAATAACATATATGAGTACTGATCACTAATACCTATATTCTTACAAAAAAGAACTAAACCCTCAGAAAAGCAAAAAGCATCATCTATATATTTTTTAGAGTAATAATTTTCTATTTTATCAAAATCTAAAATAGGTGTTTCAAATATTGTTACTATACATTTTGATAAATCAAAATCAGAAATACTATTTTCTTGAGAATATCTTATTTTTAAAAATAAAAACTGCATTTTTTTTATAAATAAGAATTCAAAATTTAAATTTATTTTCTCATACTCATCTTTTGTAAAAGACATTAGCTTACCATGCTTTTTTATATTATCAGGGTAATAACTTCGTTGAGATTTAAAATCAGATTCTTTATATCTTCCAAGAAGTTCAGTACCTATTTTATTAATAGGTCCTAAAAAAACATGTAATTTCCAATTATCAAGTATATTTAATACAAACCAAATATTACGAGGATCATAAAATCGCCAAAAAACAGGTTTTTCTTGTTCAGGGATCATTACCATCAAATATTTTCGTAAATGTTGTCTTAATTCACGCATTGTTATCTTTGTATATACATATATGCCCCATGGAGTCTTTTGCTCAGATAACCATTTTTGTACTTCATCTGTCACTTCGATTAAATAAGGTGCTAATTCAGCAACTTCTGGACTGATTGGCTCACTATATAAATTGCATGAAGGAGGATTAAATTTTTCAAGCATTGAAAATAATTTTGGTTCGGATGCAGAATCAACAATTGCATAGCAAGTATCAAGCTTAGCCATTATTCGCTATCCTTAATTTCATTAAGTGGACAATGCGCAACAAAAGCTGCACCACTACTAGCTGCAGCTTTTAATATTGCAGGGATCATTGTCTCTAATACGTCTCCAGGGCTTCCGCCTGAATTTAGATTAATTATAGGGCCTTTTATATCGACACCACCGCTATGAATAACAATAAAATTACTACCTACTTTAAATGATATTTTACTTTGGCTTTGCAATATAATGTCGCCTTGAGAATCAATACTAAGAATACCTTGCAATTTTTCTACTGTGTCACCGCCTATAGTGCGATAGTTATCACCATCAACCTTGGATTTATAACTTCCTGCTGTTTTTTGTGATTGATTGCCATCAACGGTAACAACACGATTATTAGCAATAACTAGCTCATCATTATGTCCAATACTTGTTGATCTATCGTAATCAATACGCATTCCCTGTGAATTAAGGACATTGATAGCTAAGTTCCGCTGCGCATGTAAATACACTTCTTCGCGTCCGCCGGCATCCTCAAATCGCAGTTCATTAAATCCTGTGCCTTTATGCGTTTTTGTACGAAAAGTGGTTCGGGTTTTATCTTTGGGTAAATCTAGTGGTGGGGCATTGCGACCGTTATAAGTACAGCCCGTAATAATCGGTCTATCAATATCACCATTTAAATAAGAAACAATCACTTCTTGCCCAATACGGGGGATCGCCATAAAGCCGTAGCCATCGCCATTCCAACCTTGTGCAACGCGCAACCAACACGAACCACTATGATCAGGCTTTCCGCGTCTATCCCAGTGAAAATAAACTTTTACCGCACCTTGTTCATCGGTATAAATCTCTTCGCCTTCAGGTCCTACTACGGTCGCTAACTCGTCACCATCTGCCAGCGGTTTATAATGAAAAGGTGGACGCCATTCTTGTGTGCCAGGAATAAATGTCACGTGATTGCTTAACTGGGTACCTTCACCGCCCCCGTTATCCGCAGAGGGCTGTACACCGTGATGCGAAACACTGATCACTTGCCAACGCGAATTCATTCTCGCACTCGGATGATTGGTTAAGGTAAACACTTTGCCCGGCATTAATGCAAAACAGTTGGTGCTTGCCGAGCCGGTTTGACGATGGTTTTGCGATTGTTCATAGCGCAGTTGATTCAATGGTTGAGCATGGGCATCTTCTTGAAAACGTCCATAGCTCTCAAAAACAGGATGTTGTTGATGAACGTCACCCGTTGTTTCTTGTGATAACGGGTAAGAAGGACGCATAGGGTTATAATCTTTATCGATGCGCACATCACTGCATAAACGTTCGGTATAGCGCCATGTGGTGGCTGTGGTGTCGGTAATATCGGTTTCTGCTTGTGGGTTATAGGTTAGCGTGATCCCCGCGGTCATCCCTAAATGGTTATCGCTATAAAACAGTTTTGGCCCTTCTTCAAACCAAAAGTTGATCCCCTCTTCAAAGGCTAGGCGACACCAAAATGCATAAGCAGACTCGCGCTTTTGAGTGATATAGCGACGGGTTTGATGCAGTTCAGGTTGATAAAACTGGTTGTCATATTTGATATGGGCTTCATCCAGCAATTGCTGAAGAATTTGTGGCACCGTTTTATTCTGGAAAATACGGCTATCTTGGTTCAACGTCATCACCCACATTTCTGGGCGAATAACAAATTGATACCACGTTTTAACGCCATCGGTATTGCCTTGTTCGGCACTTGCCAACAAACCTTGAACAGTGCGAAGTGTTTTACCATCACGACTGACGGTTAACGATGAAGCTACGCCTAATTGATTGGAAAAATCGATGTCGTTTTGCTCGCTCACCGCGTGTATCGACAGAGTGAAAAGTTCTGATAACCCTTCGTTTAAATCGAATTGGGTGACTTGAAAGGTGCTTGCGGGTAAGCCGCCAATTTGGCAAGTAAACACTAACCCCGTGTGAAGTAATCCTTTACCTAACGTTTCGAGTAATTCGCTGTATTTTTTAATGCGAGCTTGTTGTTCTGAGAATGTCATCCCCATTTTAAAGGAGGGTGATGATGTCGGATCATCTAATACCAAACGGGGTTTAGGGGTATTGTTAGCGTCATTCGTTGACATAAAAGCTCCCATTTAACTGTGACAAACACGCAATAAAAAAGACAAAAAATAAGCCTAAAAAAGTATCTATTGAATAATAGGCCCATAAAAGAGCCTTTAATTGATTAGAGTAGCTTAAGTACTTTTAATAAGAAGTAAAGGAAGGGGCGGGGCGAACAAGCATTATATCCTCGTAGGATAAGTGACTTAGCGTAAAATAATTGTTCATACGGTATTTACTACTTTCGTTTCTTAAAATAAGTGTATTTACTTATATTATTCTCTTTCGTAAATGTCCGAAATCTCGCTAAAGCCAGTCAGGTCTAATGTACATGAATTTTTAATATGTAACAAAATGTGTATTTTATTTCAAATTGTAACAGCCTTGATTTGTAAGGGAAAAATAACATACTTTTTAAAATAATAAGCAAGCTACGATTTTTATCATCAATGACGAAAAAAACCGCACCTAAAATTTCACACATCACAGAAGATTCATTTAAATAAAGACAAAAATATCACTGATAGAGTGAATTTGAGGATGGGGTGGGGGTAACAGAAAGAAAATTAATAAAATTTATATAAATACAGTTAAAAAAAAAGAACCCTATGTTTAAAACATGGGATTCTTATCGATTTAAAGATCCCCTAGAGGATCTTTTTTGTTTCTAAAGGGGTTATTACCAATTTTTATTGAAAATACGATCTAAGCTCCATTTACCTGGACCAGTGATAACCAGTAATAAATATCCACCAGCGATTGTCATATTTTTCATAAACATTAATTGGTTCATGCCTTCAGCAAAATTGCTGTGGAACAGCAGTGCGGTTAGAAGAGTAAATACCGCAGTAAAGATTGCTGTTGTGCGAGTTAAGAAACCAAATAAGATTGCTAATCCACCGCCTAATTCTAATAAAATAGTCAGTGGCAATAAGAAACCTGGAACACCCATTGCTTGCATATATTGCTGTGTTCCTTCGTAGCCACCAATTTTTCCGTAGCCTGCACTAATAAATAAAATAGGCATTAAAATACGGGCAATTAATAATGCAATGTCTTCAAATTTTTTCATGGTCTTTATTCCTAATTCAACTCTATTATTCGCAATGTATATCGATTTGTATTGTATTTTCGTCGGCTATTTTTCTATTTTTAGATTTAATAACCACGGCTACGTTGTGAGATATACAATAATGTGAATTGAGCAAAGAGGATATTAAGAAGAATTAACATTCTTAGACAAAAAAATTGATGTTCAATCTGAGGTTTTTTTGAAGGACTTTTGGATTGTACGAATTAAACCAATTGCACCGATGGCACGTTGCCCTAATTGTATGATTTTTCTAGGGTGTTTGATGCTATAAAGAGAAATAAAACTAGCGCCCACTAACAATGCGGGTTTTAAAGAAACTAAAATTCGCCACGCTTTATCATAAGGCTCTGTCACATCAAGCCAAGTTTGCGTGCTTTGCCCTAAATCAGAACGCTGTTGCTGAATTTTATTCAACAACAGCTTTTTACGTCTTGCGAGGATCGTCTGCTTATTTTGTTTGTTCATCATGATACTGCTCCAAAAGACGTTTATCTAATTCCAATTGCTGGCGAGTATCGCCTAATAAGGTGGAATTTCGCGCTTTTCTTAATGTCATGATGGCACCAATCAGTGCACAAAAAAGTAAAGTAGCGGTTGTGATGGCTAAAGCATAGACTCGATATTCAGGTGGAATAACCCAAAAAATCAGAACAAGTAAACTCATTAAGCCAAAAGCGGTGAGTAACAAAGTAACACCCGCCATTAAAATAAGCTGGATAAGCGTGGTTTTTTCTTCTTCCAGTTCAACGGCAATCAAGTTTAGGCGTGTTTCAACCATGCCTATGACAATAGCACCAATCTTACTGATAGAATTCAGAACCCCGGATGCGGGGCCCTGTGGTCTTTGCGTATCACTCATAGGTGTGATTAGCGTTTAGCTAGTAGAACACCAAGAACAACACCAACTGCGGCACCAATACCGATACCTGTCCATGGATTTTCACGAACATAGTTATCTGCTTTTCCAGCGATTTCCTTGGTGTTATCGACAATTTCTCGACCAGCATCACTGAGTTTTGCACGAGAACCTTTGATTGCTGATTCTGCTTTTGCGCGTAAGCTTTGGATTTCTTCTTTAGATTTATCTGCAGAGGAGTTCAGTACTTCTTCTAGAGTATCAGCAAGAGATTTCAATTCACTACGCAGATCTTCATTGGAACGTTGATGAGACATAGGTAACTCCTTTAATAATGACAGGTTAATTCTTATAACCATAGACCAATTTTGTCTCTTAATAAAATTAAATATTGATGTAATCAGGTAAAAAAGAGAAAAATCTTAATTAGACGGGAATATTTATTGTATTACTTACGATGAAAAAAGAAGAGATCATCCATAAAATAAAAGCCTGTTCAGTTCTCTGAAACAGGCTTTTATTATGTGTTTTATGACTTTATTTTGTATTCAGAATATCTTGATGTTATTAGAAAATGCAGCGTTAGCTCACTTTCTTTTTCTTTTTAATGACAACCCAGATGCTACCAATTAATCCTATAACTAATAGGCAAACAGGTAATAGCATAAGAATATTCATTAAATGGTGTTCGTATTGACGAAATAGGGGGCTATTACCTAATAAATAACCCAGCGTGGTCAGTATACCTACCCATAAAAGTCCACTTAACCAGTTGAAAATTTGAAAGCGGGTATTGTTCAATCCAGCAAGACCAGCAATTGTTGGCAACAATGTTCTAACGAATGCTAAAAAGCGACCAATAAGTAATGCGGCTAAGCCATGACGATGAAAAAGCCCATGCGCACGTTGGTGGTAATGTTCTGGTAGATGCGATAGCCAACTGCGTACTAATTTCGTATTTCCAAGCCATCGCCCTTGGAGATAGCCCAACCAACAGCCTAGGCTCGCGCCAGCGGTCAAAATAAGTAAGGTCAATGGAAAATCCATTGTATCTTTAGCAATTAACACGCCCACTAAAATTAATAAGCTATCTCCTGGTAAGAAAGCTGCGGGCAATACTCCGTTTTCTAGGAATAGTATGGTGAATAATAAAATGTAGATAATCCATATTAATGAAGGATTAGCTAAGGTTTCGTAATCTTGGTGCCATAGCGCCAAGAATAGCTCTCTTACGATTTCCATATAAAAGGCTTCCTAAAACTGAGTCATTTGGGGGTAAATATAAAATCAATAGGTGTTGTAATCTATTTACCCGTTTTCTACTTCATAGGGTCTATTTTTCATTGTTTAAAACAGCAACACTCTAACAAAATCATGAAAAACTAGACAGAAAATTTTTTAATTGGATGACGACACTACTTATACATGGATATTGGATCTCGAAAAATAGACATCTAATCTCTTTTTGAGTTCAGAATAGGTGCTTTTTAAAAAGAAAAACTTAATAAGATGAATAATACTGAGAGTCGCTCTCTATTTTATAGCATTCATAAAAGATAAATTTTTAATATTAATTGATAAAAATAAAACGTTATCTTGTTTATATCGCTCATCTTTTTTGTGTGTTTTTTATCCAAATTAAGGAAGGTTAGAAAGGATAATTGTTAGTGATAATGTTAATAAAAAAGACAGTCAGTTGATTAATAAAATGCAAAAGAAGAGAAACAAAATAAAAAATAAGTAAGATGGTTAAGTATAACTCACTGATAATAATAATTTCTTTCATTCTATATTGGTATATTAAAAAGAACAAAATCCTCTTATGATCACAGTTGTGTTATTTTATTGTTAACAAAAACGGTTAATGCTGTATATTTTGCATAATCAGCTTTTCAGCGCGATTCAATTCCTTATACTGGCATTGCAAACGCTCAAGAATGCCTTTTTTAAATATTATTTTAAGTAATGGAATAGCTATGGATAAACAACAATCCAGAGTCTTCGGCCTGTTCTTTAAGGGAAGCCTCGTCAAACAAATACTCGTTGGTTTAGTTGCAGGGATTTTACTTGCTTGGTTAGCGCCAGAAGCTGCCAAGATGATGAGTCTATTAGGCACCCTGTTTATTAGCGCACTGAAAGCTGTAGCACCTATCTTAGTATGGGTACTGGTTATGGCTTCGATTGCTAATCACCGTCAAGGGCAAAAATCGAACATTCGCCCTGTATTAATTCTATATCTGTTAGCAACGTTCTTTGCTGCATTAACCGCAGTTGTTGCCAGCTTTATGTTCCCATCAGTTTTAACACTGGTTGTTAATGAATCACAATTGTCACCACCTGAAAATATTGCTGAAGTTCTTAAAGGCGTATTAATTAATGTGGTCGCAAACCCTGTTGATGCGCTTATCAATGGTAACTATATGGGCATTCTAGCGTGGTCTATCGGGCTTGGCTTAGCATTACGTCATGCAAGTGATACCACTAAAGCCTTAACGCAAGATTTAGCTGACGCAGTAACAAATTTAGTACGTGTTGTTATTCGTTTAGCTCCTATCGGTATTTTTGGTTTAGTGTCATCAACTATTGCAACAACAGGCTTTGAGGTCTTAGCGGGCTACTTACAAGTTCTTGTTGTATTGATTGGCTGTATGTTGTTTGTTGCTTTAGTTGTGAACCCACTGATTGTATTTTGGAAAATTCGCAGTAATCCATATCCATTAGTATGGGCATGTCTGCGTGAAAGTGGTGTAACTGCCTTCTTTACACGTAGCTCCGCAGCAAATATTCCTGTGAATATGGCAATGTGTCGTCGTATGAATTTAGACGAAGATACTTATTCTGTTTCAATTCCATTAGGTGCGACCATCAATATGGGTGGTGCGGCAATTACTATCACTATTTTGACATTAGCCGCAGTAAATACATTGGGTATGCCAGTCGATATTCCAACTGCGTTATTGCTAAGCCTTGTTGCCGCAATTTGTGCGTGTGGTGCATCAGGTGTTGCGGGTGGTTCATTATTGTTAATTCCGCTGGCTTGTAGCATGTTTGGTATTAACAATGATATCGCTATGCAAGTGGTTGCTGTGGGCGTGATGATTGGTGTGTTACAAGATTCAGCAGAGACGGCTCTGAACTCATCAACGGATGTTCTCTTTACTGCAACCGTCTGTATTGCTGAAGATAATCGTATTTCAGATAATCCATTAACTGAAAAAAATAATGGGTAAAAAGGGTAAGTAGTAAAACAGGAAGAGCTGTAAAAATAATAATTAATAAAAAAATAGAACCCCACATTTATGTGGGGTTTCTTTTTGCCTTGCTAACCTTAATTGATTAAATTTCTAGGGCGAGTTCTGTGCCTTGCCTAATAGCGCGTTTTGCATCTAATGCACTGGCATCTTTTGCTCCACCAATAAGATGAACCGTTTTATTTTCTTTTTCTAAAGGCATAAGCAATGGGTGATAAGCGCGTTGCCCTGTACACAATATAATATTATCAGCAGGAATAAGTTGTTGTTTCCCATCCTGTTCAATAACGAGACCTTCAGGTGTGATCCTTTGGTAGTTGCAATGGGTTAAAAATTTAACGCCTTTTTTCTCTAGCGTTAAACGATGTATCCAACCCGTTGTTTTACCTAGGCTTAAGCCTATTTTCCCAGCTTTACGCTGTGTCATAACAATGTGTTTAGTATCGTCTCTAAGGTGATTCGCGGGCTTTATGCCACCACGATAAGAAAGTGTGGGATCAATACCCCATTCTTTATTAAAGGCGCAAGGGCTTAGGCTACTACATTGCCCTTTTTGCGTAAGATAAAGGCTTGCATCAAAGCCAATTCCGCCACTCCCCATGATGACAACATTTTTACCTACGGGTTGGTGGTGTTTAAGAACGTCGAGATAAGATTTTACAATGGGAGCATCAAGCCCTTCAATCTCAGGAATATGAGGTTTAACGCCACTCGCTAAAATGACTTCATCAAAGTTTTCAAGATGTTCAGGGGTGGCTTCGGTATTATTTTTAACAATCACACCAGTGAGTTGTAGCTGTCGTTTAAAGTAGCGTAATGTCTCTTGAAATTCTTCTTTCCCCGGAATTTGGCTGGCAATGTTCAGTTGTCCACCAATAACATCTTCTTTTTCAAACAACGTAACATGATGACCTCGTTTCGCTGCCATAACAGCAAAAGACAAACCCGCAGGACCCGCTCCGACAACCGCTAATTTTTTAGGCTGTAGAGTGGGAATAACTAGAAGTTCTGTTTCTCGACAAGCAAAAGGATTAACTAAACAAGAGGCAGTTTGCCCCGAAAATATTTCATCAAGGCATGCCTGATTGCAAGCGATGCAAGTATTTATTTCGTCTTCACGTCCCTGCTGTGCTTTAAGTACAAACTCAGGATCAGCAAGAAAAGGACGAGCCATTGAGACCATATCAGCACAGCCTTCAGCTAAAATAGCTTCTGCGGTTTGTGGTGTGTTAATTCGGTTGGATGTAATCAGTGGAATATTCACTTTTCCCATTAATTCGCGTGTTACATTTGAAAATTGACCTCTTGGTACCATGGTGGCTATCGTTGGAATTCGTGCTTCGTGCCAGCCGATCCCCGTGTTGATCATGGTAGCACCGGCTTTTTCAACGGCTTTGGCAAGGTAAAGTACCTCTGATGCATCTGAGCCATCTTTAATTAAATCCAACATAGAAAGACGGTAAATAATAATAAACTGCTCACCGACGGCTTTTTTTATGCCTTCAAGAATACGTAACGCAAAACGACAACGATTTTCAATATTTCCACCCCATTGATCGTCTCGTTGATTAGTATGGCTGACTAAAAACTGATTAATTAAATAGCCTTCAGATCCCATAATTTCTACACCATCATAGCCTGCTTTTTGTGCCAATTGAGCGCAATGAATGTAATCATTGATGGTTTGTTCGATTTGTTCATGGCTCATGGCTTTTGGCATAAACGGGGTGATTGGCGATTGAATGGCTGAAGGTGCAACTAAATTAGGTTGGTAGCTATAACGACCGGTATGCAATATCTGTAATGCAATTTTACCTCCTTGCTGATGAACCGCATCAATAACAAGTTGATGAGTGGCTAGTTGGCTTTCAGACATCAAGGTTGCGGCATGTGGCAATAACACTCCTTGTTTATTGGGAGAGATCCCGCCAGTCACTATTAATGCAACACCTGCCGCGGCTCTTTGGGCATAAAACTGTGCAAGTTTTGGGGCGTCATTTGGATTTTCTTCAAGCCCAGTATGCATCGATCCCATAAGAATACGGTTTTTAAGTGTGGTAAACCCTAAATCAAGAGGCGAAAATAGATGAGAATAATGTGCCATCGGATACCCTTTTTATACTGGTCAGATGAGATATCTATTAGCATAACGAGAAGTGAGTGATTAAGAGTTTATTATGTTAATAAGTTGTGATCTTAATCATGGAAAAGGTGAGTAGAGGGCGATAAAGCAATAATAATCTAAGTGATTAGTTAATGAGAACAAATAGTGATAATAAAAATCACACTCATTCATAATATTTCATCATATAATGTAGTGTACCTATTAATACGTATTAAAAACACACATCACTATTTTGAATTTGGAGACGTTATGATTAATAAATTTAATCAACTTGTTGACTGTTCTGACTTAGGTAAATTGGTATTACGTGTTTCTCTTGGGGTTTTAATGTTATTACATGGGCTTCATAAAATGGAACCGGGCGGATTAGCGGGTATTCAGGGGATGTTAGCTAATGTTAATCTACCTACCTTTATTGCCTACGGTACAGTGATTGGGGAAGTGGTTGCCCCTATTTTACTGATTATCGGTTTATTTACTCGTGCGTCAGCACTTGTTTTAGCGGGTACAATGTTTGTTGCTGTATTGATGGTTCATTCTGGTGATCTATTTGCATTAAACCCTAAAACAGGGGGATGGGCGCCAGAAAGTGCGGGCTTTTATCTATTTGCCGCGATTGCTGTTATGTTTTTAGGCAGTGGTCGTTTTGCTGTTAAAAAAGATTAATAAATTTAATAATCAATGAATTTGAATGTTGATGTTATAACTTGATTAAAATTGATGAATAAACGCCCAGTTTTATCTTAAACTGGGCGTTTTGTTTTCGATAACGTAGTTAATTATCGTTTATAAAATAAAGTCATGTTTATTTTTGATTCGGTGGCGTTAACTTAAAGACCTTTTCATTCTCACCTAACCATTGACGAGCTACTTGGTTTATATCGTTAACACTTAATGTTTTTATAATGGCAGGATCAGTAAGTAAACGCTGGTACTGTTGGTCATCAGTTGCAACTTGAGCCAGAGCATCCGTCCAATAGCTTGCACTGTCATTTACCTGTGAATTTTCAGTTAGCCAGATATTTTTAGCCTCTTGTAACTCTTTATCTGTAATGCCTGACTGTTTAACTTCATTCACGACTTTACGAGCAAGAGTAATTAATTCGTCTGCACGCTCAGGTGATGCCGTAAAGTTTAAACGGCCGGTATAGTAGCTTGTCGGGACTTTCGTTAACATTTCAGAAAAACCAAGAGAGTAAATGCCCCCGGCACGTTCACGCAGATTGAGCCTTAAGCGTTGACTGATCACCGTATCAAGTAAATTCAGCGCTAATACTTGCTGCTGTGACCATTGAGCCGGTGCCGCATATTGAATGCTAATCATGCTCTTATCGCTACTTGCAATAGGGTATGTTTTACTAAACGAGGTAAGTTTAGGATTAATAGCGGGATCTGCCCAAAATAAGCGTTGCTCTGAACGCGTTGGCAGACTCGCAATCCAACGTTCAACAAGAGGTTTAACTTGATTTAGATTGATAGGACCACTGATAACTAAGGTCATATCAGCCGGTTGCCCTAAGATCATTTGGTTGGTTTGTTGTAATTGTTGGGCAGTAAATTGTCTCCAAGCACCTTGAGGCGAAATCACTAAACGATCGCCATTTTGATAGCTTTCTTTATTGATATTATCTAAGAAGGTGCGTTCAACCGGTGTTTTTGAGATCCCTAATGCCATCGCTTGTTTTTGTTGCTCTAATTTCTCGCCATTAAATTGCGGTGACGTGATTTTTAAGTGCATTAACGTGAGTAAAGTTTCCAATTCATCAATCGGTGCTTCACCACGGAAACCGTGGAATAACAGTTCGCTATAAGGGCGTAAATTAATTTGGTGTTGCTTGGTAAATAACGCCAATTCACGCGCATTATAATGACCATATCCACTGGCTTCAGGTAATTTTAATGCCCATTGCACCATGCCTAAGCTTTGATTGGTTTCAAGGGATGAACCACCCGGAATACGCAGTGAAACTTGAATATTATCTTTGAGATAACTGTCATTTTTCACAATCACTTTTACGTTATTGCTCAGTGTCCACTGTTGTGTTTTTTCAATGGGAAGTGATTGTGTTGAAACAACTGAACCTGTGAGTTCAGGTTTGACATCTAATACAACAGCTTGCGTTTTTAACGTAAATGCGCCTGGGTTTGATTGTCTAATTTCTTGCCAGCGTTGTGTGGCTTTAGTGGCATTAAACAAATTAGCATCATTATCAGGGCCAATCACAGCAACGCGTGGTGATGCTTGTTTTAGGTATTGCGCAAAATAGTGTTCAAGCGTTTCAGGCGTCACTTTATTGATGAGTTGATAGCTTAAATTTAATGCCTGTTTTTTTGTTTGAATTGGCATATCCAATTCAATGGCTGTCGTGATTTGGTTGGCTAAATAATCGTGCTCGTAACGTTCTTCGCCCGCAGCTTGTTGACTTAAACGTTTTAACAAGGCGTTACGTGCATTATCTAGCTCTTCTTGAGTCACAGGAACAGACGCTAAACGCTGAACTTCAGTCAATAAGATATCTAATGCGCCTTGGTAGTCATTCCCTTTAGGGTGCGCAATCATCAATTGTTGTGAGCGACGAGAGTCTAACATTGCACCTTGCGCATTAGCGCTAATAGACGCAATCAAGCCATTATCGACGATAGTTGAGAAGCGTTGATTTAAAATCGATAGCCATAATGAATCCATTAGGTCTTCATATTGACCTTGGCGGCTATTTAAAGGGGCAGGCAAAGTCCGTTGCAAGGTAAATTGCAAAATACGCGAGCCTTGCTCTTTATCGAAAATCGTTTTAACGAGTAAATCTTTATGATCGATAAAATTGTGCCAAGATGGATCGTCAATCCCTTTGTTCTCGCTATTTTTAGCGTTAAATAGTTGTTTAATATCCGCGATAGCATCGCCTTGATTAAAGTTACCCACCAGCACTAAAGCCATTCTTTCTGGTTGATACCAAGTATCATAATAACGTTTCGCATCTTTCACATCGCCGTGTTTAACGATGTCGAGATCGCCAATAGGGTCACGATTAAGGTAACGACTACCGTAATAACGTAACTCTTCTAACTGGCGATTAATACGAAAACCAATACCTTGGCGCAAACGCCATTCTTCAACAATAACCGGGCGCTCTTTATCAAATTCAATAGGGTCAAATGTCATTTCAAATGCCCAGTCTGATAAGATTTTTAGCCCTGTTTTAATTTGGATGGGGTTTGCATTTGGGAGTGACAGTTTATACGTTGTCGCATTTAAACTTGTTGCGGCATTTACGTGACTACCTAATTTCATACCTAGGCTTTCAAGTTGTTTAAAGCCCGTTGTACCCGGAAAATGAGTTGTACCTTTAAACGCCATATGTTCTGTAAAGTGTGAAAAACCAAGTTGCTTTTCATCTTCTTGTACAGAACCGCTTTTCACTAATAGACGCATTTCAACGCCGGTTTGTTGACGTTGCAGTAAGTAGACGTCTAACCCATTATCTAGCGTAAAATGGCGAACATCAGGACGCAGTAGTAGCGTATTTTTGTCATTTTGATTAGGGGTGCTTGCAGCACATCCTAAAAGTGAAAGGCTGACTGAAACAATCAGTAAGTTACGATACATATTCGGTAGCTCCAACAGGTTGAGAGGAGGATACGGTAGGGGCTTTTAATGAAAGCACATTATCTGCAATCACATGTGTAAAGCGCTGGTGGCTGACTAAGGCAATCCCCGCGGTTGGCAGATGTTGTTTTAGCAACGTCAACATGTTTAACGCATTTTGCTCATCAAGGGCTGATGTGGTTTCATCTAATAAAATAAGTTCAGGTTTATTGAGTAATAAACGGGCAAAAATAAGACGTTGTTGCTCACCACCTGATAGGCGTGTTGTCCAATCAGTTTCGAGTGAAAGTTGATTTTTTATTTTGTCTAAGCCCACCAAATGAAGCGCTTCTTCGTACTCTTTAGTGGAGAATTGATTAGGCTGACAAGGATAAGCGAGCAAACTATCTAAACGCGCAAAAGGCAGATACATACGTTGTGGGATCCAACACACATTTGGCGAGCGTTGAATTTCACCTTTGAAATAAGGCCAATGTCCACTTAATGCTCTAAGCAATGTTGATTTACCTAAACCAGAACAGCCTTCGATAACGGTTAATTCACCCGCTTTTACCGAGAAGTTAATATCTTGGATTAACAGGCTATCATCTTGCATAAATAGAGAAAGATTAGCTTTTAATTTAGTCTGCTTATCATTTAAATCAGCGACTTCTGACTCATGATCATGCTCTAAAAGCACCACGAAATTATAGAGACGGGTTACTGTTGCTTGCCATGCGGCAATCTCTTTATAAGAGAAAATAAACCAGCTTAATGCGCCTGCAACACTAGAGAATGCTTGTCTTAATTGCATTAATCCCCCTAGCATTAACTCGCCAGCAAGGAATTTAGGTAGGGCAAAAATAATGGGTGCCATTGCAGTCGCTTGTTGATAACCCACAGTGAAGAAAGCCAAATTTCTTTCGTAGCGGATAAGATTATTCCAGTTACGAATAACCCCTAAAAAGCGCCCCATTAATTCATTACGATCACTCATTTCACCACGTTGACCTGCAATCGCATCGCCATGTTGTTTGCGAGTGATAAGCGCAGTACGGTAATCAGCTTCTTTGCGTTGTTTATCCATATTAATTTTACGCAATGGCGAACCAATAAACTGCGTAATGGTGATCCCAATAATGGTATAGATAATACAAGCCCAGAACATATAGCCGGGAATTGTCCACTCGCTACCACCTAAGGTGAAAGAGATAGCGCCAGACAGCGACCAAAGAATGGTGGCAAAAGAGATAAGTGTGAGTAACGAGTGTAAAAATGTCACCGTTAAACGCATGGTTGATTCGATCAGTAAACGAATATCTTCTGCAATACGCTGATCCGGGTTATCAGGCTCTTGAGAAGTCAGTCTTAGCATATAGTGTTTACTGTTTTTCGATAACCAGCGGTCGAGGACTTGCTCTGTCATGCCTTCTCGCCAGCGAATAACCATTTTTTGGCGTAAAAAATCGCCCATGACCACGACAGTGATTAACCCTGCAATAATAATGACAAATTGTTGAAGGAGTTTGTATAGCGCTTGTCCGTCAAGTTGTTGTAATGCGTTATAGAAACTGCCATTCCATTCATTCATTTTGACGTTAAACCAAACCGATGACAGGGTTAAGGTTAACGAAATAATCAATAGAAACCAGCAGTAAAGGGCGGCACGCCGCCCCCAAAAAGGTGAAACTAAATAGAAAAATTGTTTTATTGTTTTCATTGCTTATTGGTCATATTTTTATTGTGTATCGACTTGGTTGCTCACATTAACTTCGTCAATTTATTAATAGTCGTAGCTGACTTGTAACCAGAACTGACGACCTGGTTCATACGATTTGTAATCTTTATCTTGGTAAGTAAAGTAGTCAGACACATTTTTAGTGTTAAGGACGTTATTTACTTCAACAGAAATACCTACACCATAAGCAAATTCAGGTTTCCAACCCAGTTTGGTATCCCAAGTAAAACGGCTACTGTAATTACGTTTTTTGTATTCAAATAATGGACCATATTCACTTGGTTTTGGGGAACCATTATTGGCTTTTTCTGCTTGTGAACGAGCGCCATTCCATTGAAGGCGGTTATACCAAGTCAGATCTAAATCATCCCAAACACTAGTGAGTTCAGCCGTGACTTTTAATGGCGAGTTAAAGTTGCCAGAAGGTAAGTCTTTTGCATTGATGATTTTTCCGTCATACCACACTTTGTCGTAGTTCATCCCTTGTACACTAGGATCGAAGTTGGCATAGCCAGAATCTTTAGGTGTATTCGTTTTGCTTTGTTGCCAGCTAATAGAAGCATTAAAAACATGGTCAGCTTGCGCTAATTCCCACGGCTGACTATTTTTCACAGAAAGCGTTACGGTATCGTGAGTACTGCGTCCATTGTTATTAAATTGACGAATTCTTATTTTATCTTTGTCATTTGGATATTTGGTATCACTACGCACTTCGTCACGACCTTCACGATGAACATATTGTAAACGCCATGTCGTGGATGCGATTTCTTGTTGTAAACCTAAAGTAATTTCATCGTTATAAGGTGTTTTTAGCGAATCGACGCCTTCAAAGTCAGTACGATTTTCCCAATCATTCGGATTGTCGTTATCACAAGAGTAATAGCAGTGCTGTAAGCCCGCATTCTGTGCGCCATAAAGCGCATAAGTCAGCATGGAACGACCGTAGTAACGGTTTACACCACCAATAATTAAAGTATTACCAGTGCCCCAAATATCATAAGTTCCGCTTAAACGAGGAGCGATATTATTCTTTTGAACAAAATCATCACGATCTAATCGAATACCCGGGCGCAACGTTAAACGTTTATATTGGATATTATCATCAAGATAAATCGAATAGTTTGTATACGAAGCATCATGTGTACCGGCAAGGAAACGTGTTGTTTGCTCTAATGAACCCATCCACTGATCATCCCAAGTGGAGCCAGTATAGGTATAGTTGTAGTAGGTTTTATCGCGAATATAAGAGCCTTTAGTACGGCTGATCTCAAATCCTGTGGTTGGCTGATGGCTTACAGCACCCCATTCAACAGGATTAAATCGCATAATACTTTTGGCGTTATAGGTTTCTTGTTTGCTCTTCAAATCACCTTGACCACCACTACTTATCTGCTGTGGATTTTTCCAATCGGTGTAGTCCTTGATGGTCACAAATTCGTCTTGATCGTTAGAACGTTTATCTTCCAGATTTTGATAACCTGCCGTTAATTCTAATGAACCAAGATCAAGCTGATGTTTATAAAGTGCGGTAAAACTTAAACCATTATGTTCGTTGTCATAACCTGAGTTATAGACAGAGCCGGAGAATAAATAGCTTTTATATCTGGCAATATTACTTGATAAATCAAAAGTTTGCTTTTCTGAAATATCCCAAGAATATTTAATAAAATAGTTATCTGAGGTACGGGTTTGATCTTTATAATGAGGTGTTTGCTCAACTTGTTCCAGTTCACCATCAGGATGACGGATCACTCCGCCTTCAGAGCTAATCATCATTGGGATCGTTGATTCACGACGAGATGCAGAGAAAATAAGCCCAGTATTGTCTGTTAAGCTTGTTTCAAACCAACCACCAAAGTTTTGTTTATCGTATTTTTTCTGGAATCGGGCTGGATTACTGAAATCATTATTTGCAGTATCAAAATTTAGTTTTGGATCAGTGAAAATATTGTTCCAGCTTGAACGAGTTGTACGATAATAGGCGTTGGCGTGTGTTTCACCAGACCAACGACGGCTTTGTACTTCAACGGTGCCACCCGTAAATCCGCCAAATTCCACAGGAATATTGTTATCGTAAACGGCTACGCTATCAATTAGGCGACTATCAAGGTACATCCCTTGTTCGTCACTACTAATGCGTGTGTTGGTTTCACCTAAATCTGATTTTGCAGGGTCAAAGTCATTGTTAAAACTTACACCATCAAGCTTGTAAGAGTTTTGATAACTACTAGAGCCGTGAATAGAAATACGAGAAGGTTTAATTTCACCCTGATTCATTGAGGTGCTGTCGTTATTGGAAAATTGAACAGCAGGGTTACTTTTTAGTAAGTCAGTAACGTTTCCATCACCTGTATTACGCTGTTTTATCTCTTCTGCGGTGATGTATTGCGGTGCAGAAACGACATCGGTAGCTGGATGATAAGCATTACCGACACCTGTGACTCTAACTTCAGGAATAACAATCTTGTTAGCCGTTGCTAGAGGTCGAATAACAAATCCACTTCCTTGTGGAATAATTTCTAATCCACTGCCAATTAAGACTTTTTGTAATGCGGTTTGGGTTTCAAATTGACCTGAAAGTGCTGGAGCACGTAGGTTTTTAACCGAATTTGCATCAAATAAAATTTGTACTTGCCCTTGTTTTGCAATGGCACTTAATGAATCAGCTAAAGACTGTTCTGGTAACGCCACAGAAACTGTAGATGCATAAGCGCAAGGTGCGGCAATAGTGGTACTTATTAGCAACGCTAGCAGAGACCTCTTAAGAGCCTCTTTTTTGTTATTCATTTTCATTTCACCAATCCCATTCACTAACTTAATAATTGTTGTTACTAGGGAAGAGGGTGAAATGAGAATTATCCTCACCTGTAAAAAAGAATATTTTTCATATTTATTTTTACTTATTGATAATTAACGCATTATTTTTATCGGTAAAAACAACATTAACCGGCAATATAAGTGGAATTGCGGTAATAAAGTCTTTGGCATCGTTTATATTCGCGATCCCTGAGACTTTCATTTTGGCAATTTCAGGAGAGGAAATTTGAATATTGATATCAAGATAAGGTTTGAGTTTGGTTATCACCTCATTCAATGGGCGCTCAAAGAAATGCAGTTGACCAAAACGCCAACTTCCCACGGAATCAACATTGACCGAAGAGATAACAAAACTATCACTGGTTAACTTGCTGGTGGCTTGAGAGCCAGCATACAAATAGGCTGGAGAAGATTTTGGTGTGGCTTTTACTTCGACAATCCCTTGATGTACAGCAACGTTAATTTGATTGTTATCATAACGACTGACTTCAAATTCAGTACCAACCACTTTAATTAATCGGCTATCAGCATGAACATAAAAAGGGCGATACGGATTTGATTTTACTTTGAAGTAAGCTTGTCCTTTATCTAGCCATAATCGTCTTTCTTCTTGCACATAAGCCACTCTTACCTGTGTGTTTCTGTCTAAATAAACTTTAGAGCCATCAGCTAAGGTCATTTCTTTCGGTAAGTCGCTGGTTGCAAGCGTCATATTATCCATCAGTAATGCAGGTAAATGACTATAAGGAAGATATAAAACGGTGAGTAAACAAAGAGTTGCTGTGGTGTGGAGCACTGGTCGCCAAGGTGCGCGTTTTTTCTTTTCAATTGTGGCTATTGTTGGTCGTGGTAATGCATCGCATTGACGCCAGATACCCGCAATATCTTGATACGCTTGCCGGTTTACATCATTTTCTATCCATACTTTAAATGCTTGACGTTGTTTAGGACTCATCCTTTGGCTGTGTTGCCGGGTGAACCAAAGGGCGGCTTGCTCATCAGTCGAACCATGGAGTAATTCATCATCAGTCTCCAAAAAAAAGGAGTCTGCGTCCTCATCTATGTGAGGTCTCGTTTCCGGTATATTTTTTTCCGGCTTACTCATCATTCGTGCATTTCTCCTTTCCTGCATCGACATATCTTTTGCAATGTAATAGGGCAGCCGCAATATGCTTTTCCACCATGCTGATTGAGATTTCCATTTGCTCTGCAATTTCGCTTTGTGATAGTCCATCAAAACGATAAAGAATAAATGCTTCTCGACGGCGTGGAGGTAATGTTTCAATTGCTTCGCTAAGTAGATCTAAACGCTGTTGATGCTCAAGAACATATCCCGGATCAAGCTCCGTGGTATAACTTTGAGCAGCGTCATCTAATTCACAATCATCCTGATAGATATCTTTTTGCTTTTGATTTTTTCTCCAATGGTCAATCAAAACGTGGTTCGCTATTTTAAACAGAAAAGCACGCTGTTCTTGCACAGGTGTTTGTTCTTTTCTGTTTAGCCATAGTGTAAACACATCTTGAGACAAATCATCTGCATCATGGTAATTACCCGTACGTTTGTGGAAAAAACGCACAAGTTGTCCATAGGTTGATTGATAGGCACAACTAATTTTTTGTGCCAATGATTTATCGCTAGCCATAATCTCTGGTGTCTAAAAAAGAGTGAAATAATAAGCTCTTACTGCTTCTTATGCGAACAAGTTATGATAATTATCAAGCTAATTTTTTATTGTATTATTAATAATAAGCAATATCATTTGTGTTTATATTATGCCTATAATTCATCAGAAAGAAAATCAGAGGCAAGAATTATGAGTAGTATGTCGGCGACTTTTTCACGCCGTAGGTCATTTTCTATTGGTGGATTTGCCGCCAGTATTTTATTTCATGCAACATTAGTCGTTGTCGCTATTGGTTGGATAACATCTAAAGATGAGCGCTATGGCGTTTTACCACCCGCGATGACAATGGATATTGGTATTTATCAACTGGCTCAGGTAGAAACAAAAGATGTTCCTATCGGCCCTGAAAAAGTGATGTCTGTTCCTGAACCCGCAGAAACAGAACCAGAGCCAGTCAAAGAAGTATTAGATTTACCTAAAATGCCCGTTGTTGAACACGGTACTTATGAACGTATTCCCGAAAAGCCAAAAGTCAAACCCGTAGTGAAGCCGAAACCTGTGGCAGTAAAAGTGCCTGATGATCTTCCTGTCTCTGAAGCACCATCGGAAGTGACAAGTGCGCCAGTTTCTGGTGCTAATACGGCCAGCAGTGCGCAATTTAATAGCTTATCCTCTTCGTCGGTGAGTGGACAAATGGGCTGGGAAAGTTTAGTACATAGTCATATTGAAATGTATAAACGTTACCCACGTACAGCAATACGTTTTAAAGCGACAGGAGTGACACAAATTTCTATTGTGTTAAATGCTAAAGGGGAATTATTAGATGCGAAAGTGGAAACATCATCAGGTAATCGCATTCTTGATAGAGAAGCGTTAAATACAGTTAAACGTGCTTCGCCATTTCCAGCACCTGAAAGCTATCGCTTAGTTGATGGTCGTATTTCATTTACTGCGCCTTTAACATTTGATTATAGGCAAGAAAGTTAAGTTATTATTTATTACATATTAAACTAACTATTAAAATAAATAATTTAAAGAAACAGAAACTAAAAAACCACCGTAAGGTGGTTTTTTAGTTTTAATCTTTGTGTTCGTCGGCATCGCAATTTTTCAGCGTCGCGGGGAAGATTGCCGCCTCTTTTATCCCCACCAACGAAATAAGAGTATCATAGTGAAAATATGACAGCAATATAATTATCTAATAGAGTTTTTGTATGATGAAATCTCATCATCAACCTCATCAATATATAATGCATTGCTTTCATGAGTATACATATACATTTCTTTTAATATCAATAAGTCATTTTTTAAAGAATATAACTCTGATTCTAAATTTTTATTTGTTTTTCTTAATTCTTCAATTTCTGTATATAATTTATTTTTTGATATTGATGATAGTAGCCCTTTATCTAATAATTTTTTATCTCCACGACAAAGTGAACCTCGATAATCCTCATTTCTATAATATTGATTGTATCCTTTTAATTTAAATAAAGGAGGAAGTATTCGCGTAACACAAACAGTTTGGATCATATCACATAAAGCATAAGTTTCTTTTTTAGCAAGATCACCAATGTTTTTTATTGATTCATCTGATAATTTAAAAATAGAGGCATTAACGGCTAAGTCATGAGGCTTTTTTGATGTGAGTGGAATGACTTTAACCCCTCTGTCATCAGCTTTTACTACAATCGCAGGTCTTCTCTTATGCATTTCACCCTGTTGAATATTATCAGGATAGCGTTTATTTGTTTTTATACCCGCATCCAAAGTAACACATGAGAAGATATGCCCAAATTCAACAATAATAATTTTACCAAGATATAATATTGATTTAGCACTTTTATAATTTTTATTTTTTAATGTTTGAGATAAGTAAATATCATCTGAAACATTTCTTGGAGATAGCCAAATATTTATAAGAATATTATTCTCAGATAGAGTTTGAATTTTTGAACTTTTTATTTCCCATCGGTGTTCTTTTCTACCTATAAATGATTTTGTGATAAAAACAGGATAGAAATTTTCTTTATCAATATTATCTCTAAATAGTGGAGTGATGATTTCATTTATACCATTTAGAATAACATGACCTAATAATATTTCAGATTGATAATTATAAAATTCAAAATAATTAATTCTTATCATAATATAATCCGTTAAGTAATGGTGAAGTATATCTTTGTTTTCGGGATTATTTTAGATTAATGAGATTTTATTTTTTCTATTTTAAACTTTAAATATATTTATTAAATTTCAAGCTAATTAAATATAAAAAAGCAGAGAATAATCTCTGCTTTTATTTTTGGTCGTAAGAAAAATAATTTTAATTATTTGGCCATACGTTTGTACTTCATACGACGAGGCTGAATAGCGTCGTTGCCTAATGTACGTTTTTTGTATTCTTCGTATTCAGTAAAGTTACCTTCGAAGAATTCCACTTTACCTTCATCTTGATAATCAATGATATGAGTGGCAATACGGTCAAGGAACCAACGGTCATGCGAGATAACCATTGCACAACCAGGAAACTCTAACAGGGCATTTTCTAACGCACGTAAAGTTTCAACGTCGAGGTCGTTGGTTGGTTCATCGAGCAATAACATGTTACCGCCAACTTGTAGCAGTTTCGCCAAGTGCAAACGACCGCGCTCACCACCAGAAAGTTCGCCAACACGTTTACCTTGGTCAACGCCTTTAAAGTTAAAGCGACCAACATAAGCACGGCTTGGAATTTCAAAGTTACCAATACGCATAATGTCTTGGCCACCTGAAACTTCTTCCCAAACAGTTTTACTGTCGTCCATGCTGTCTCGGAACTGATCAACCGATGCTAGTTTAACAGTATCACCTAGTGTTAAGGTGCCTGAATCGGGTTGTTCTTGACCTGAGATCATACGAAATAGCGTTGATTTACCTGCACCGTTAGGACCGATAATACCGACAATCGCCCCTTTAGGAATAGAGAAGCTTAAATCATCAATCAGAACGCGATCACCATAAGATTTTGTTAGATTATTAATTTCTAACACTTTATCGCCTAAACGTGGTCCAGGTGGAATAAAGAGTTCACTGGTTTCATTACGCTTTTGATAATCAACGCTGTTAAGCTCTTCAAAACGAGCAAGACGTGCCTTGCCTTTTGCTTGACGACCTTTAGGATTTTGACGGATCCACTCAAGTTCTTTTTGAATAGATTTATGGCGAGCCGCTTCGGTTGCCGCTTCTTGCTCAAGACGTGCATCTTTTTGCTCTAACCATGAAGAGTAGTTACCTTCCCATGGAATACCTTCACCACGGTCAAGTTCTAAGATCCAACCCGCAACGTTATCAAGGAAGTAACGGTCGTGGGTGATCGCCACAACAGTACCTTCATAATCATGTAAGAAGCGCTCTAACCAAGCCACAGATTCTGCATCTAAGTGGTTAGTGGGTTCATCTAATAACAGCATATCTGGTTTTTCTAACAGAAGACGACAGATAGCAACACGGCGGCGTTCACCCCCTGAAAGTTTTTCAATTTTAGCGTCCCATTCAGGTAAACGCAGTGCTTCTGCTGCGCGCTCTAATTGATTTTCAAGGTTATGACCATCATGAGATTGAATAATCGCTTCTAACTGACCTTGTTCTTTTGCTAATTTATCGAAATCAGCATCAGGATCGGCATAAGCCGCATAAACTTCATCAAGGCGGTTTAATGCGTTTTTCAGTTCGCTAACGGCTTCTTCAACGGCTTCACGTACTGTATGTTCTGGGTTTAATTTTGGTTCTTGTGGTAAGTAACCAATTTTAATACCTGGTTGTGGACGTGCTTCACCTTCGATATCAGTATCAATACCTGCCATGATGCGTAGTAATGTTGATTTACCGGCACCATTAAGACCAAGCACACCAATTTTCGCGCCCGGGAAGAAGCTGAGTGAAATGTTTTTAAGGATATGTCGCTTAGGTGGGACAATTTTCCCGACACGCAACATACTATAAACGTATTGAGCCACTATAATTACCCTTTGATTATAAAAGAGATTTTATCTGAAGTGCCACTTTTTGCGCTAAAAACAAATTTTTTGTGATTAAGCCGCGTGTTTATGGCACCAAAATGAACAATAGCAAAGTCAATGCCAGTATTTTGCCAAAGACCCGAAAATGATGAAAGTCGCCAGTATACCCGATTTATAAAAGAAAACCTTAGTCAAAAGAGAGGTTTTTATCCACCTTTCGTACTTCCTCTGAAAGTAAAGAAAATTTCTCTTAAAGAGGGGAACTTACATTGTTAATGATTATCATATTAGCTAATGTATTCACTCTTTGGTGGTTCTATTTGAGGTGGGAGAAATAACGTGGTGAAGCAAACATGGTCATTAGCCGTAGCAATAGGGGCATTGTGTTTTTCTACATGGACACAAGCAGACTCACTCAGTGAGCAACGTGGTCGTTATCAAGAAATTAAAGCAGCGTGGGATCTTAAAAAAACAGATGAAGTAGAAAAATTACTCCCCACATTGCAAAGTTACCCACTTTATCCCTATTTGGAATACCGTCAAATTACGGACAATCTTGATGTCATTGCGCCTGCTGTAGTCACTGAGTTTGTTGCTAAATATCCAACATTACCGCCAGCAAAAGCACTTCCTTCATTGTTTGTGAATGAATTGGCAAAACGTCAAGAGTGGCAAAATTTACTGACTTTTAGTCCAAATCCACCGAATCCTAAAGCAGCAAGATGTAATTACTATTATGCAAAATGGGCAACCGGTGATATCCAGACAGCATGGGTAGGGGCTAAAGAAGCATGGTTAAATGGCACTTCGATGCCATCAAGTTGCGATCCTCTTTTTGATGAATGGCAAAAAGCGAATCAATTAACACCAGAATTAGTATTAGAGCGAATTAATTTAGCAATTAAAAACGGTAATACGGCGCTTGCTGCTTACTTGGCTCGACGTCTCCCTGAGAATTATCAAACCATTAGTGATGCCTTGGTTGAATTACAAGACTATCCAAACTTAGTTGGGCGCTATGCAACTACGCTTTCACCAACAGATTTTACTCGCGCCATCATACAATCTGCATTTTCACGTTGGGCAAGAAAAGACGCTGATGCAGCAAGAGCGCAGATTGATAATATCGCGCATGCGCAAAAAATGACGGCGAGTGAACGCCAGTTAATGCGTGATACAGTGGCATGGCAATATATGCCTTATGCCACACCTGAGCAGGTAAAATGGCGTGATAGCGTTATTCAAGATACAGCATCAGATACATTGCGTGAGCGTCGTGTACGCCTAGCATTAAGCCAAAATCAACCCGCTGAATTGGCATTGTGGTTAGAAAGACTCTCTCCTGAAAGCAAAAATAAGGAAGAGTGGCGTTATTGGCGAGCAATGGTATTGCAATCACAAGGTAAAAACAGTGAAGCACAAGCTATTTTAGAAGCGCTAACACAAAATCGTGGTTTTTACCCAATGGTTGCGGCTGCCAAATTAGGTAAGCCTTATGTGATGGTGATAGATAAAGCCCCTAGTGTTTCATCAAACATCCCTAATCAGCCAGAAATACAGCGTGTTCGTGAGTTAATGTATTGGCAGATGGATAACTTAGCGCGATCAGAGTGGGCAAACTATGTCGCTTCACAGCCAGCGCAAATACAGTCTGAATTAGCGCGTTATGCATACGAGCAAAAATGGGCTGATTTAGCAGTACAAGCCACGATCACTGGGAAAATGTGGGATCATCTAGAAGAACGCTTCCCTCTTGCTTGGAAAAATGAGTTTGAGCAATATACGAAAGATAAATCAATAGACCGCAATTATGCGATGGCGATTGCTCGTCAAGAAAGTGCGTGGAACCCCCAAGCTCGCTCTTCAGCGGGTGCAACAGGTTTAATGCAGGTTATGCCAAAAACAGCAGAGTTTACGGTAAAACAAGCAGGTATTACGGGATATACAAGTAGTGCACAATTGACAAATCCTGTGAAGAATATTGAGATTGGTACCGCTTATCTTGATTCTGTCTATCAACGTTTTAACCAAAACCGTATTTTGGCAAGTGCTGCGTATAATGCGGGACCTGCGCGTGTTGACCGTTGGTTATCTGATGCAAATGGTCAATTAGACGCGATTGCGTTTGTTGAAAGTATTCCTTTTGCTGAAACTCGTGGTTATGTCAAAAATGTACTCTCTTTTGCTGTTTTCTATAGCTATTTTGCGGGCGAACAGCAGCCAGTACTGACTGAAAATGAGTGGAATAGTCAGTATTAAGAGATAATAACGCGGATTTATTGTTGGAGCCTCTTTGTACATTAGTAAAGTATGTTATATTATGTACTAGTTAATGAGTGTGGCAAAAAGAGGTTCCCACGATGCAAGATCCTGCATTATCACCTGAAGAGAATGAGCACTGGCTAAGATTTGTTGAGTTATTACAACATGCTTTTGAGCAAAATGTGCAATTTCCTATTTTACAACTTTTAATGACACCTGATGAACGTAGTGCTTTGGCAACTCGAGTTCGCATTGTGCAAGAGCTAATGCGAGGGGATTTAAGTCAGCGTGAGTTAAAAGAAGAGTTAGGCGTTGGTATTGCCACCATCACTAGAGGCTCTAATAGTTTAAAAACAGCGCCACATGATGTGAAATTATGGCTTGAAAAAGAACTAATGACGAAAAAATAGTCGCGTTGTTACTCACTAAACTAGAATAATAAAAAGCCATTTAATTGTTTGATTAAATGGCTTTTTTTGTTTCTTTTTATCTAACAGCAGACTTATCTAGAAGCTGATTTATCTAAAAAAACGCATCAGATTAATTATTAATCTTCTTTTTGATTGAGTTCTTTATAGATATCATGAGTGACAGGTACTAATGCCAGCACTAATGCTTGTTGATACACAGAAGTACGACTGAGTAGACCATCAGTAAAATAACCAATCGCACCGCCGCGCTGTTTGATGTTGTCAATTTTTGTTAAGAAAGCCATTTCATCGCCAAGCTCCCGGCCTTCACGGATCCCTTTTAAGATCTGTTCTGGTAGCATAAGGCTTGCTGAGCGTGATTCTCCACGAATTTGACCATGTTCGACAACAATCCAAGCAAAGGTCATATCATCTTCGATACCGGCTTCGACGCCAACCCAAAAATCAGCTTCAGGGCGAACTTGGCGAGCTGCCATCACACGTTGACGTGCGCCAGTTCTCGTTTCTGTATTTCCGATAGGTTGCTGTGGAACACGGCTATCGACATTAATATCTTCAATATCAAAGGTATCTTTACCGAATACTTGCTCAAAGGCGAGTTTTATCGCGTTGATTTTTGCTGGATTCGTAGTGGCTGCAATGACATGATACATAATGAATTAATCATCCTTTGAAAAAATTAGAGCAGTATAACGGAAAAAATGTATGTTACAGGTCTATCTTGTTCGCCACGGTGAAACTGAATGGAACGTGGCGCGACGTATTCAAGGGCAATCTGATAGCCCACTAACAGCGAATGGTGTGCGTCAAGCACAGCAAGTTGCTGAAAAAGTAAAATCAGCAGGCATTACCCACATTATCTCAAGCGATCTTGGCCGTACTCGTCAAACGGCAGAAATCATTGCACAAGCTTGTGGCTGTGAAGTGATAACTGACCCACGTTTACGTGAACTTAATATGGGCGTTCTTGAACAGCGAGAGATCGCAACATTAAAGACACAAGAAGAGGCTTGGCGCAAGAGTTTGATTGATGGTACACCTGATGGACGAATTCCCCAAGGAGAATCAATGGCAGAATTAGCAAGTCGTATGCAGGCTGCGCTAAATCAATGCCTTGATTTACCCGAAAATAGCCGTCCACTATTAGTCAGTCATGGTATTGCTTTAGGGTGCTTACTGAGCACGGTATTAGGATTGCCTGCATATGCAGAACGCCGTTTAAGACTGCGCAATTGCTCTATTTCTCGCGTTGATTATCAAAATAGCCCTTGGCTTGCTAATGGCTGGGTGATTGAAACCGCGGGTGATGTGAGTCATCTTACTGATATTGCACTAGATGAAGTCCAGCGCTAAAAAATAAAAGCTCTCTTTTTCATACGACAAAGAGAGCTTTTTCTTATGCAGTTACACCTTCGTGTTCGCGTTTAATTGGAATGTAATATTCAAAACGTTCGATATGATCTTGTGGCTCCGTTACCATCTCATTACTGTAACGCACATTTTTAAGATAATATTTTTCAACGTCATAGCCTTTACGGCGCGTTAATCCCATATTAGGTAAGCAGACGCCATAAATTAGGAATAAAAACTCCTGCATTGCACCGCGTTTTGCCTCACCTTCAAAATCAAACCGAATGTAATCACCGCCAGCAAGAGAGACTTCATTTGCTGCATCATCATCGATAAACGTTGCATAATCTGGTTCAACAGCAGTGGTGTAAAGCACACGTTGTTCGTCTTCATGTTCATCGCTATGTTGTGCGTGGTGAAGCCCATAAACTTGATGAGGGACAGCGCTTATCTTGCTCATGTAGTAGCGCCAGAAGGTTTGGCGCATGTTAGAGCAGGCTTCGGCCCATTGCTCAAGGGTGTGGCTACAAGTTTGCTCAATACCAATTAATTTTTTCTCAGATAGTGTTACAAATTCCCATTTAGGTAAATTTTGAGGATCTAAGGTAATTGGTGGACAAATGCCTACCGCGCACCATTCATCAGTACGACGATAAAGTGCGGGTGTTCTATCAAATTGCTTTTTAAAAGCGCGGGTAAAAGTCTGTTGAGAATCAAAACGATATTGCAAAGCAATGTCTAAAATAGGGCGGCTCGTTAAACGTAATGCAACGGCTGCACGGGATAGACGCCTTGAACGAATATAAGAACCAATCGCTTGTCCTGTAACTTCTTTAAACATGCGTTGTAGATGCCACTTGGAGTAACCCGCTTTGGTTGCGACATTATCGAGGGATAATGGCTTGTCTAGGTTACTATCAAGCCAAGCGAGCAAATCACGTATGATGTTGGTTTGATCCATACATCTCCCTTAATCATATTCGTTTGTTTATTGCCGTAGATGGTAAAGAGCCTGAACATCTATAACAAGTTATATTGTTAAACAATCGTAGAATATAGTCTTTTTCATCAACTAATGTACACAAATTCTTCTATCAGTTAGTAATAGATTGTTTTATTCTAGACGCAATTACTTTCTCATCTTTTCAATGGAACAAGGTAAATATGTTAAATTTCAAAAAGATGCTAGCTGTCTCTATCTTACTCCCTTTTTCTTTGATGGCAAAAGCAGAAGAAATTGGCTACGTGGATACGGTATTTAAGTTTTTTGGCGCTAACCATAAAATTGTGATTGAAGCATTTGATGATCCTGAAGTTAAAAATGTCACATGTTATTTAAGCCGAGCAAAAACGGGGGGCATTTCAGGGAGCTTAGGTCTTGCTGAAGATACTGCTGATGCGGCAATTTCTTGCCAGCAAGTAGGACCTATTGAACTAAGTGAAAAGGTTATTAAAGGGAAAAATAATGGCGATGTTGTTTTCCAGAAAAGAACATCACTCGTCTTTA
The DNA here is from genome assembly GCF_008808075.1 of Proteus sp. CD3. Taxonomy (NCBI): domain Bacteria; kingdom Pseudomonadati; phylum Pseudomonadota; class Gammaproteobacteria; order Enterobacterales; family Morganellaceae; genus Proteus; species Proteus sp. CD3. The sequence goes on from NZ_CP019686.1 coordinate 358,812, forward strand.
AAAAGCTTCAAGTTGTACGTTTTTACGATAAACAGCGCCACGCTTTAGTTTACCTGACGTACTCTGATAAAGTCATTGATGGTTCGCCAAAAAATGCGATTAGTGCAGTACCTATTATGCCGTGGAAAGAGTGATTTGCATTTGCTAGAGAAATTAATGGTTAATAAAATTAATACGAATAAGGTTTAAAATTTTTTTAAAAAAGAAGTTATATTTTTTTTCAAAATAGTCGCTGAGATCAATTTTCACTGTTTGTGATTTTATTAATCCTTCTCTAGATTTAGATAAAGAAAACCCCTGAATATCATTCAGGGGTTTTTTATTAGTAAAGTGTTTGAGATTAGATCAAATCACTCGTCTAAATCACCACAGAAGCGATAACCTTCACCATGAATTGTTGCAATGATTTCTGGTGTATCGGGTGTTGACTCAAAATGCTTACGAATACGACGGATAGTTACGTCAACAGTACGATCATGAGGTTTCAGTTCACGGCCTGTCATTTTCTTCAGTAATTCTGCACGAGTTTGGATTTTTCCTGGGTTCTCGCAGAAATGCAGCATCGCACGAAATTCACTGCGTGGTAATTTATATTGTTCACCAGCAGGGCTGATTAGTGAGCGGCTGTTAATATCCAGCTCCCAACCATTGAATTTATAGCTTTCCACTAAACGGCGTTCTTCTGTGCCATTAACTAAATTCATGGTACGTGACAGTAAGTTACGTGCACGAATCGTTAATTCACGAGGGTTAAATGGTTTAGTAATGTAATCATCGGCACCAATTTCTAGGCCTAAGATTTTATCAACTTCATTATCACGACCTGTTAGGAACATTAGTGCAACACTTACCTGTTCACGTAATTCACGAGCAAGTAACAGCCCATTTTTACCAGGAAGGTTAATGTCCATAATGACCAGATTAATATCATGATCAGATAGAACATTGTGCATTTCGTTGCCATCAGTGGCTTCGTGTACGATATACCCTTCAGCTTCGAATATGCTTTTCAGGGTATTACGAGTAACAACTTCGTCTTCAACAATCAGAATGTGCGGGGTTTGCATATTTGCTACCTAAAATTACCAAAATAGAAAAAGGAAATCTGTGTTTAACTTCTGTGTGCACTTGTGTGGTTATTCATTTTTGTTATTAGCACGTAAAAACTAGACCCAGATTGAAATTCGATAAATAACCATCACGTTATTACAAAACTTGCAATTTTAATCGATAATGGACGCTAAAATCAGAATGCAAAACGCCCATAGTCTATTAACAGCAATATAACACCAGTTGTATTAAATACCATCTAAAAAGCTAACTTTTGTTGACACATATCAAAATCAAGGTAACAGCTTAACCTTGATTTCAATAGTTAACTATATAATTTGATTTATGTAATGTAAAAGAAAAATATATGTTAAATATAGTGGGGTTTATTTTTTTTTCCAGTTTTGTTACACAATTTAAAGTAGCATAAAATACCTTATTCCTTATAAAAGTACAAATCCCCAAATAACTCTAAAACGGTAGCTTTATTTTCTTTGTTTATCCCTTTGTGATAGCAATATCTATACTACTATAGGGGTAATGAGCGAATAAATTTCACTTAATTTAAGTTTGTTTTTTGGTGAAAAAAAAGAAAAAATTTGACATCTCTCTCGCTTTGCTTTAACCAGTATATAGTCAAACTAAATTTGAGACAGACAGGATAGTTATGCGTATTTACAGCCCAGCTAAAATGACAATTATTACCACCACCACCGGAATCTTATATTGCGGGGCGGGCTGTCGCATATAAAAAACGAAAATCGAAAAAGCCCGCATTGAGAAATGCGGGTTTTTTTTTGGGTGAAAAATCAGGAGAGCTGTATGCGAGTGTTAAAATTTGGGGGAACTTCAGTTGCCAACGCAGAGCGTGTGCTGAATGTTGCTGATATCGCTGAGAAAAAAAGAGAGCAAGGACAAGTCGCTCTTGTATTATCAGCACCAGCCAAGATAACTAACTACTTGGTTGCAATGATTGAAAAAACGGCAGAAGGTGAAGATCCTCTCACTCAAGTACGAGAAGCCGAGCAAATTTTTGCCAACTTATTACAAGGTTTAAGAGAAAAACAACCTGGTTTTGACTATGAGCGCTTAAAAGATAAAGTGGAGCGTGAATTTGCAGAGATCAAACATATTCTTCATGGGATCTCTTTATTAGGTCAATGCCCTGATAGCATCAATGCAGCGATGATTTGCCGTGGTGAAAAACTGTCTATTGCCATTATGGAGTCTGTTTTACAGGCTCGTGGCTATAATGTCACCGTGATCGATCCTGTCAAAAACTTACTCGCACAAGGTCATTATTTAGAATCAACAGTTGATATTCCTGAGTCTACTCGCCGCATCTTAGAACTCAATATCGCAAAAGACGATATGATTTTAATGGCTGGTTTTACTGCGGGTAATGAAAAAAATGAACTCGTGGTATTAGGTCGCAATGGTTCCGACTACTCTGCTGCTGTATTGGCCGCTTGCTTACGTGCAGAGTGTTGTGAAATTTGGACTGATGTTGACGGTGTTTATACTTGTGATCCTCGTTTAGTTCCGGATGCACGTCTGTTAAAAGGCATGTCTTATCAAGAAGCGATGGAACTCTCTTACTTTGGTGCAAAAGTACTTCATCCTCGCACTATTGCGCCAATCGCCCAATTCCAAATTCCTTGTTTAATAAAAAACACAGGCAACCCAGATGCACCGGGTACATTAATTGGTGATGGTCAAAAAGATGATAGTACACCAGTTAAAGGGATCACCAACCTTAATAATATGGCGATGATCAATGTGTCAGGGCCTGGTATGAAAGGTATGGTAGGGATGGCGGCTCGTGTGTTCTCTGTTATGTCGAGAGCGGGTATTTCTGTTGTTCTGATCACACAGTCTTCTTCTGAATACAGCATTAGCTTTTGTGTACCACAAAAAGAACTTATTAGAGCGCAAAAAGCCTTATCAGATGAATTTTATTTAGAATTAAAAGATGGTGTACTTGATCCATTAGATATCATGGAAAACGTTGCTATCATCTCTGTTGTAGGTGATGGTATGCGTACTTTAAAAGGGATCTCAGCGCGATTCTTCTCTGCACTAACTCGTGGCAATATTAATATCGTTGCTATTGCTCAAGGTTCTTCAGAACGCTCAATTTCAGCGGTTATTGCGAATGATTCAGCAACCAATGCGGTGCGTTTATGCCATCAGATGCTTTTCAATACCAATCAAATTGTTGAAGTCTTTATTGTTGGTGTTGGTGGTGTTGGCAACGCATTAATCGAACAAATCCATCGCCAACAAGCATGGCTGAAAAATAAGCATATCGATCTGCGTGTATGTGGTATTGCAAATTCACGCGCCATGCTTACCAATATGCAAGGTATTGATTTAGACAATTGGCAACAAGAACTTAAAGAAGCAAAAGAGCCGTTTAGCTTCAGCCAGCTTATTCGTTTAGAAAAAGAGTACCACTTCTTAAATCCAGTGATCGTTGATTGCACATCAAACGAAGAAATTGCGCAACAATACGCAAATTTCTTACAAAATGGCTTTAACGTAGTTACACCAAACAAAAAAGCGAATACGCTGTCGATGGATTATTACTACCAAATTCGACAAGCAGCGGAAGCATCGCGTCGTAAGTTCTTGTATGACACTAACGTAGGTGCGGGTTTACCGGTTATTGAAAACTTACAAAACTTGCTAAACGCAGGCGATGAGTTAGTTCAATTTAATGGTATTCTTTCTGGGTCATTATCTTATATTTTTGGCCAATTAGATGAAGGTAAAAGCTTATCTGAAGCGACTCTTTCAGCAAAAGATAAAGGTTTTACAGAGCCTGATCCTCGTGATGATCTTTCTGGGATGGATGTTGCGCGTAAACTGCTTATTTTAGCGCGTGAAGCGGGTTATAAATTAGAACTCAGTGATATCGATGTAGAGCCTGTACTGCCTGTTTCATTTGATAGCTCAGGTGATGTAACAAGCTTCTTAAACCGTTTACCTCAAGTTGATGTTGAATTTGATGCTAAAGTCGAAGAAGCACAAAAAGCAGGTAAGGTATTACGTTATGTAGGCATCATCAATGAAGGAAAATGCCAAGTTAAGATAATGGCAGTTGATGCAAATGATCCTCTGTTTAAAGTGAAAAATGGTGAAAATGCTTTAGCCTTTTACACTCGCTACTATCAACCTATTCCATTGGTATTACGTGGATATGGCGCTGGTAATGATGTTACTGCTGCTGGGGTGTTTGCAGATGTATTACGTACCTTATCATGGAAATTGGGAGTTTAAGCGTGGTTAAAGTTTATGCACCGGCATCAATAGGCAACGTGAGTGTCGGATTCGATGTCCTCGGCGCGGCAGTTTCACCTATTGATGGGCAATTACTGGGTGATTGTGTCACCGTTGAAGCGGCTTCGGCATTTACACTTGAGAGTAAAGGGCGCTTTGTTAGCAAATTACCTTCAGATCCTAAGCAAAATATTGTGTATCAATGTTGGCAGCTATTTTGTGAAAAGTTAGGCAAAGAACTCCCTGTTGCAATGACACTTGAGAAAAATATGCCGATTGGTTCTGGTTTAGGATCAAGTGCTTGTTCTGTTGTAGCGGCATTGGTTGCGCTTAATGAATTTGCCCAAAAGCCTTTTGGTGAAAGACAATTGCTGCTGATGATGGGAGAGCTTGAAGGACGTATTTCAGGTAGTGTGCACTATGATAATGTTGCACCTTGCTACTTAGGTGGGTTGCAACTGATTCTGGAACAAAATGGCATTATTTGCCAGTCTGTACCAACCTTTGATGATTGGTATTGGGTTATGGCATATCCAGGCATTAAAGTTTCAACAGCAGAAGCAAGAGCGATTTTACCAAAACAATACTCTAAAGCAGACATCATTAACCACGGTCGTTATTTATCTGGTTTTATTCATGCTTGCCATACTCAGCAACCAGGATTAGCCGCTAATTTGATGCAAGATGTGATTGCTGAACCTTATCGCACCCAACTTCTTCCGGGATTTGAAAAAGCCAGAGAGGCTTCGCAGAAGAAAGGTGCATTAGCTTGTGGCATTTCTGGCTCAGGACCTACCATTTTTACGATTACTGATTCATTAGAAATCGCACAAGAGATGGCCGAATGGCTGAAACAAAACTACGTACAAAACAGTGAAGGCTTTGTACATATCTGCCGTATAGATACGCGTGGCGCAAGACAGATAGGATAAGTCATGAAATTATATAATTTGAAAGATAATCAAGAGCAAGTCAGTTTTGCTCAAGCAGTAAAACAAGGTTTGGGTAAACAACAAGGGCTATTTTTCCCACAAGACTTACCTTCGTTTTCTAAAGCTGAAATTGATGAATTATTAGCACTTGATTTTGCAACACGTAGTAGCCGTATCTTAACGGCCTTTATTGGTGATGAAATTCCTGCTGATGTATTAGCAAAACGTATTAGCACCGCATTTGCATTTCCTGCACCAGTAACTCAAGTTGAAGACGATGTGAGTTGTTTAGAGCTTTTCCACGGCCCTACACTGGCATTTAAAGACTTTGGTGGTCGCTTTATGGCGCAAATGTTGTCAGAAGTTGCTGGTAACCAGCCTGTTACTATTTTAACAGCAACATCCGGTGATACTGGTGCGGCTGTTGCTCATGCCTTCTACAAATTAGAAAATGTACAAGTTGTTATTCTTTATCCTGAAGGCAAAATTAGCCCGTTACAGGAAAAACTGTTCTGTACATTAGGTGAAAACATTCACACTGTTGCCATTAAAGATGATTTTGATGCTTGCCAATCATTAGTGAAACAAGCTTTTGATGATGAGTTCTTAAAGAAAACAATGTATTTGAACTCAGCGAACTCTATCAATATCAGCCGATTACTTGCTCAAATTTGTTATTATTTTGAAGCGGTGGCACAAATTCCTGCTGAAAAACATGATCAGTTAGTGATTTCAGTACCAAGTGGTAACTTTGGTGATCTAACCGCGGGTTTATTGGCGAAATCCATGGGATTACCTGTTAAGCGTTTTATTGCAGCCACCAATGCAAATGACACTGTTCCTCGCTATTTAGATAATGGTAAATGGGAGCCGCACCGTACGGTTGCAACACTTTCTAATGCAATGGATGTTAGCCAACCAAATAACTGGCCACGTATTGAAGAGCTGTATCGTCGCAAAGGTTGGGATCTTTCTGATCTTTCTCATGGCTCAGTTAGTGATGAAACAACAGAAGAAACGGTGCGTGAACTTGCGAAGAAAGGCTATATTTCAGAGCCTCATGCTGCAATTGCATATCGTTTATTGCGCGATGAACTTCAAACAGGTGAATATGGTTTATTCTTAGGGACAGCTCATCCAGCGAAATTTAAAGAAAGTGTTGAACGTATTTTAGGTGGTGAACTGCCATTACCGAAAGAACTCGCAGAGCGTGCAGATAAAGAATTACTTTCACATTTCTTACCAGCAGATTTTGCTCAACTACGTGCATTTTTGCTTGAAAGAGCGCCTAAATAGCAATTACTTTAAATAATTAGATATTTAATTGAATAGCTCAACAAAATGTTGGGCTATTTTTTTATCTAAAAATAGGAAAATCAGTATTTAAAAAAGATAAAAATCAATTTATATATTTTATTTTAAATAAGTAAATTAATTATAATTAAGGACGTTAAGAATGAATGGATTCAAAGAAATAACATTTAAAGATAATATTAACAGTATTGTATTGAAAATAGAAAATCATATAAAAGAAAATAATTCAGAACTTTTTTTTAAGATAAATTCTGTAAGAAGAATATTAACTGAAAATTATATTGCTATTTTTATTTCTAAAAATGAATATGCTGCAAATGAATTCTTAGAAAAAATAGATAATAATTTCTTGCTCTATCATAAGAGTGATTTTACAAAAAGTATTGATTTTATTAGAAAAGAAATTAATTCAAGTATAGAAGGCTTGTTTTTTAATAGCGCTAAATTAGCTGGAAGAGAACCCAGTAAAATACAAAAAGAACGATTAAAATTATTAATACAGAACAATTTATCTGGTGATTACTATCTAGAATTTGAAGATAATAAGATTTTTATACAAATAGATAATGAAAATAATAAATTTAAAATTATTAATTTTGATGGGTATGCCAGTTTTTTTTATAATAAGCAAGAGCTAATAAATAAAATTTATGATTTTATAAGTGATAAATGCAATGATAATTTATTATATTATCGTTTTTATAATAGAAAAGAATATGTTAGCTGCTTTAATAATACAGAAAATTGGAAGGTAAATAATAAAGATATTCTTAGAGAAATAATTAATGATATTAAGGCAAGAAAACAGCTAAAGATTAATGAACATACTTCTATTGAATTAAATGAAAGTTATTCCTATAAAAATATTTTTATTATTAGGGATAAAATAGAAAATACAGAAAAAGTACTGCATATTTATGTTGATGATATAGAAGAGGCATTTACAGTTGCAAAATCTAAATATGATCAGATAACAGAGAGTGGTGAACATTTACTTTATAAAGTTGGCGAAGGCTGGTTTAGAACGAAAATGAAACGTAATGTAGTAACCACTTTTTCACAATATTTAGAACTACTAAAGCCACTAGAAAGAGTAATGAGCCGAGTTAATCTTATTTCTTCCACAGAAACAAATTATTATTTTAGCCATGTACATTCACTTGCTGGATTATGTTATGGCTTGAGCCTAAATTATTTATTAGAAGTGAGAAATAGTGGTTTAGAAGCTGGGAATAAATATTTACTTTGGTTAAAAGAGAGTGCTTCTTATTTTCAAGATGAAATGGAAACCATAGACAATAAATTGGATTCAGTTTTATTTAATAGTATACAGGAATATCAAATATTAAATTTGATTAAAGAGGTGAAAAGTATTATTTTTGCTCAAAATTTTCAAATGGAAAGGTTATGTAAAAATAAAAAATATTTTATTTTAGATATATTAAAATCGACTGAATATAGTGAAATATTAAATAAAAAAGGTTTGATGGAATCAAATATTAGTCATCTTGATTTTAATAAAGAAGCCATTAGCTCTCATATAGATCGCATAGTACAAGGATATGATGATTATTATGCAATTGTTGTATTTAAAGATCACGCCATAGCCCTGTCATATAAAAAATATTCTGAAAATAATTATAAGTTTACATTATTTGATTCAAATAGTGAGTTACTCGAATTCTCTGATCATTCATCTATAAAAAAAGCACTGAATAATAATATGGAGCTATATGGTTCTCATAATATAGATAGTAATGAATATATTATTTTTGATGAATATAAAAAAACCAATTCAATAAATTATAAAAGTGTGTGGGATGAGAGTGATATTAATAAAAATAAAGGGATTGCTGAAACTATAAAAAAAATTGGATTTTCATTGTCGTTTAAAGAAAATGTTACAGGGCGAGTTATTCATTATAGTGAACAGCAAGATCTTATTTTAGAGCTTAAAAAAGATAATTTTCTAATTGAAGTTATTGTAAAAAACTCATATGTTGATGAAGGGATTTATTTAGTTAAACATTATATTGATGATATTATTGAAAATAATCAGGCAAGTAAGATTATTTTAAATAAGAATGATGATAATAGTATTGATATTGAAGAAGTAGAATTTAATAACTTCCAAGAAATCAAAAAAGCAAATGGATATATTGAGTTTAAGGATATTTATTATAGGGATTTAATTGAAATAAATAGTTATTTAGTTAAAGGAAGTATATCAAAGGAATTAAAGGAAATAGTTTCTTTAATAGATGTATTAAAGTGTAATATATATTTTGATAAGTTAACGGCCAGCTTCTCTATCATTAGTAAAATAAAATCATTTAATGAAAACAATAAAAATATATCACTTGTTGAAATTTTAAGTAAAGTAAAAATTAAGTTAGAAGATAAGTTATTTTATGATAGATTAAATTATGGAAAGGAAAAACTAATTCAATTAGCTGAAAAAAACAGTTTGGTTGCTGCAAAACTTTATCAGTTAATGGTAAGTGAAATTAATGATGGTGCTCATGGTGTAAGTAATTTTATTTATAATCAAATTATTGCAAGCCCTTATTTACCAGTAGATAAAAACAGGAATGTTGGCGTTGAAGGGTATGATTATACTATTGAGTTTAAAAATAACTACCAATATTTAATTGAAATAATTGAACGTATTAATATTCCAGAGTTAAAAAATCTATTTTTGATAGAAGATAATAATAAGCTACATTTAAAAGAGAGTTATAATTATATTTCAAAGTATAGAGATAATGAATATGTGAATAAATTAATTTATTTAATTGAAAGTGAAATTAATTTTAAAAAAGGCGATGATTTAAGTTCTTATCATGATTTATACTTTGATTATTTTAGGAATAATCAATTTTCAAATAGGATGATTGTACGTGAAATAAATCAATTGGAAAATTACTTTAATAAAAACTATCGTGAAGTGAATTATGCTTATCATCAAAATAATTTTTATATTAATGATGATAATCCCAATGTTATATTTGAATATTCACTTAATCAAAATAAAAATAAAATGGATTGTAGTTATTTGTTATTTAATGATAATAAAGAAAATTTTAAATTTTTATTTTTTGATAATAAATTTTTTAATAATGGAAATATTGATACTATTATTATAGATAGTATAGATTCATTTTATCAAGATGATATTGTTATTTACTTTTATAATGGTGTTAAAAGTGATGGTTTAAAGAATTACTTAAATGATAAAAAAGAAATAAGTCATTTTCTTGATTATTGTTTAAAAAATAAGATAAGAGTTATTGCAACTGGAAATGAAGACGATATTTTATTTTACCAAGATTTTATTAAACAAAAACATGATGTCGAAACATTACAAAATATTATTTTAGAGAATCAGTTTGTTAATGAAAAAACGATAGTTTTTGCTAAAAAAGAAAAATTATTGAGTTATCAATCAGGTGATTTTTTTATTGAGGGAATTGCTCAACGATTAAATATGCCAATTTATCAGATAAATGATAACAAAGTATCTCTTGTAAGAGACAATGTTTTTATTAAAGCACCCATTGAACGACAATATATCGATAAACCGCTAATTGCAAGCTCGGCGATATCTAATATCATTATGGCTGAAGCCGATTATGATGATGTCTTAGTTGTTTCAAATAAAGAAAAAATAACTGTAGAAAATAATCGAATTGTAAAAGAAATCTATCAATTCATTTCATCTCTGTATCCTAATTACCGAGAAAGTGAAGAGTTTAAATTAGGTTATAATCAAGATATTAAGACGGTTTTTCATAATTACTCAGAACAAATAACATTATCTGATATTTTTGAATATATTAAATTAAATCGCTATGATCTTAATATATCTAAACTTGGTTCTATTATTAATAAAGTAGATGCTATTAATGAGGAATGTCATAGAAAAGACTTAAAGCACATCAGTAATGAAATTATCAATAATAATATTTCAATAAGTACTGTATGTGAAAAATATTTATATGAGTTATCTTCTTTTTTTAAAACTTCAGACAAAATTAATATAGAAAATAAGTTAACACAAGTAATATATGATCCATTAGTTAATAAAAAATTCAATCAATATTTAATGGAGGAAATAACATATCAAAAATGGCTATCATTTAGTTCATTATCAGAAGAAAACCTGACATTAACTGAAAGAACAAATCAAGCCATTGAGGTTATTCATGCGGTTTATGATAATCCATCATTGATAAAAAAATTAAGTCTGTTTTCAGAAAATTTGCTTGCTTCATTTTTTGATGAAAATAAAAGAGGTATTTTATATCGGGTATTGCTAGACAATATCTCTATTTTTAAAAACTATAAAAAAATAATAAATTCATTTCAGAATATTATTACCATGATCCACCATAAAAAGATACCTGACTCCTTATCCCCCTTTAAGGCATTAGAGAAAGTAAATGAATTAAATCAATTAGATATTTTAAAAGTAAATAACCAACGATTACTTAATAAAGAAAATGTAACAATAAATAATCTTTCTATTGATAAACAACTATTAGTTAATATGGGTGCGAAAATTAATGGAAAAAATATCGATTCTGTTGATCTTAATACAGTAAATAAATTGGAATCGAAACTTACCTTTGATCCCTATCACCTTAATGATTATTTTCTATCAATATCCGGTAGTGAAAAGGATAAAGATGTCATCTCTTTGTTTCGTCATTTATTAAATAATAAAGAAGAGAAAATTAAATATCTCCTTTCTAACGATGTAAATAGAATCGACTATCTTGCTGCATCTGAACGGTTAACTAAAATGATCAAGCTAGGGAATAAAGACTACAGTGATAAAGATTGGGATTTATTAAGAAATGCATCGCTAACACTTCCTCGACATATGAAAATAATTAGTAAAATTGGTTACGCTAATATTTCTTATGGTATGTGGCAGTCAATTAACTCTACGTTTATGCTTGCTGAACAATTAAATAATCCACTATTATCGCCTAAAGAGAGAAAAGAGATCATTAATAGCCTAGCTATTATGTGGTCTGAAATGGCTTATAATGGTCTTTCTGAGTTGATTGAAATTACATTAGCTAAAGGATTACTAAAATATCGCCATAACCCGCTTGAATATGTGAGTAAGTTAAGTACAAGGGTAGGAATTGGGCTTAATGTTCTTTCTATTGGATTTGATATTTATAATTCCTATGATAATTTTAGTCGAATTTCTAGTGAAAATAATGAAAAAAGGCAAATCGATTATATTGTTAATGGCTCCTTAGCTGTCGTATCTGGATTGGTTACGCTAGGGGTTTCTATTGCAATGCTTGCTGGTTCAACGATTGCAGGTCCTATTGGTATTGTTGCGGGTGCTGTTATTACTTTAGCAACCTCAATTTATAATGCGGCAAGACTTATCGAAGAAGCAAAAGCAAAAATCCATTTTACACCACTAGAAGAATTTAATAATGGATTTTATGCATTTTTAATGGGTGATCTTATTCCTGATAAAAAAAATGAAATTATTTATTTAGAAACAGAAACACAATTAGAGGATATGATTGATAAAAATGCAGTCAATTATCTTGATGAGATAAAAAAACAAAATCATCAGAGCCGTTATTTTTATACAAATGAAAAACAGATTTATAAAGAATATTATTATTATAAAGTCATACCCCATTTAATGGGGAAAACATTAGATTCAATTTTAATTCCATTAGGTGAATATGTTTCTCAACGAATATCTCAAAATATCAGTCAAGAAATGGCTGAAAAAATAGCAGCACTTTCTTATCATCTTCGCTCAGAAAAAACGGAATATAAATACTATCTTCCTAAAGAAGCCATTGCTACGAATGAAACACTTATTTTTGATATTGATTTTTATGTCGATGAGTTAAACCGTTATACAATGGATATTATTTCCGATGATGATTCTCCTGTTTTTGATAATCTGGTCGATAGTGATTTTTTGAGGGATATAAAAACAAATAGAGAAAATATAATTAATGTATTAGGTGTGGAAAATTTATCGGAGAGTTTAATAAAAGCGAATCAGTATAAAAAATATTATGTATCAGATTGGAATGAGAATGAAAAACTCTATTTTAATACCTATCATGGTAATGATATTATTGCAGCACCTTTAATAACTCAAAATATCTTTGATATCTATAATGGCACTAAACGAATAAGTGGAGGAAAAAAGAATGATATGTTCAATTTATTCTCCTCTGAATCGCCACTTTACGCGAGTCGTTTTTATGGCAGAGAGGGAAATGACACACTTCGTATTATAAAAACACCAAACAAATATACAGGTTATGAAGTTAATTTATCTGATAACTATGTTAAATTCAGGCAGTCAGAAGAACAAACAAACAGTCAAAATTTTCATTCAAAACTGTTTCTTTATCAAGAAAATGGACGTTTATATTCAAAGCAATTAGTTGATTCTATGCCTAATATTGTCTTGCAAGATCAAAAAGTAATTGCTTATTTAGACAGTATTGAAAACGTAATAGGAAGTGAAACTGGTGATGATATTATTTATGGTAACCAAGAAAATAATTATTTAGATGGTGCTGGCGGTGCTGATTTATTATATGGATTAGGCGGAAATGACACGCTGGTTTTACAAGAAGGTTATGCTGAAGGTGGTGAGGGAAATGATAGCTATGTTATTTTAAGATCATCTTTAGAAAAAAATTATAATATTCAATTTGAAACGATTATTAATGAAGTAAGTCATGTTGAGTCTAGTATTGTGCGATTAAACTATCATTTTGATGAAATTGTCGCTATTTCCCGTCGAGGAAAAGATATTATTTTTGATGTAAAAGTAAATGATGGAAATAAAAATAATGCATTAGTTTATCACTCTATAACGTTAAAAAATGTTTATCATGAAAATGATATATTAGCACATAGATATACGTTAACCACGCTAGATGGTTTTCTATTAACCGCAAATGAAAATAAAACGACTGAAGATAATGTGCTATATAAATTTAGTTATTTAGATAAATATAATCAAAATAAAGAAACTATTCAGAAGCTTTGTATCAATGATAATAACCATTCTTTGTATATTTCATATTCTGATGACAATAAAATAATAACGTTATTACCTCAGTTACAATACAGTGGTTTTTCTTTGGGTGAGCAATTAAAATTGGATATCCATGGTAATGAAATGAATAATCATTATTTAGGTATTACGCATAATTCATTGATTAAATTAAGTTCTGGCTATGATAGTTATCAAATTAAAACTTATTTAGCAAAAAATAAGTGTGATGAAATTAAGGTTTTGCTTTCTAACAATATTAATGGAATACAATCAAACAGTATAAGTGATTTCTTTCTATCTGATATCAGTGGTTTTGATTTAGTATTTAATCATGGGGTTCTATCACATCGTTATCATCCCGATGCTCATATAAAACTGATTTTCGAACCATCTCATCTTGAGACGATTTATAATTCTGATATGACAATTCGTTTTATTGATAAAGACAATGTGGTTTTTACGCTTCCTACAAAAGACAGCCCTCAAGGCTTACTTATGCCAGTTTCAGATCTAAATATGATAATAAATCAAGAAGATAATGTGCTTATGATCCCTGAATCGCTTACCTTAGATAAAGAGACATTATCGACATATTCACTTGATTCACCTCGCTCTTTATTAAGATCTGTTTTAATGACTCAACAGAAACCACATAATCAATCAATTGACCACTTGCCTATTCTCGAATTAATGGAAGGTGATGATATCGTCGTTAATCATAATAAATGTAGCTCGGTGATTGATGGCGGAAAGGGTGATGATCATATTGTGGTTAATCATGGACATCATATCTTAATTGCGGGTGATGGAAATGATAATCTAAATGCAGGAAGCGGAAATGATCTGCTTATTTCACAATCTGGTCATGATTATCTGAATGGTGGCATTGGAAGTAATGTTTATATTGTGCAAAAAAGGCAAGGTAATGTGACGGTATATGATGAAGGTGAAAATAGTCATCTTTTTATTACTGGGCTATCCGAGCAAGATACTTTTACTTATTCTGAAATCGGTGATGATATACAGTATAAAAGCCAAGATAATCAATTTACCTTAACCGTTAAAACAAAAGAAAATAATCATTCATCGGTTATTTTGATTGAAAAACAAAGCTCGCTTTCAATGCAGTCCCTCGCTTCTATTATTCAAGAAATGGCGCAGTTTAATGAGCAACAATTGACAACAATGCAAGGTAGTGAATTTATCCCATCGCCAACATGGTCACCATTATCGCTAGTGACAAAACATTTATAAGGCTCAATATAATAAAACAGCACTGATTTTAGTGCTGTTTTTATTGGTAGCTAATAGTTAATAATTTTATTTCGCCAGTGATTCTGCACGTTTAAATACGAGAGTGTTACCCTCTGATTCTGCTGAGTTAAACTGATAACCTTCAAGATCAAACTCTTTCAGTTGTGCTTTATTGGTCAGTTTTTCTTGAATAATAAAGCGACTCATTAATCCACGGGCTTTTTTAGCGTAAAAGCTGATAACTTTATATTTGCCATTTTTTTCATCAAGGAAAATAGGCTTAATAATATCAGCATTGAGTTTTTTGGGGTTAACAGATTTAAAATATTCATCAGACGCTAAATTAATTAAAATATTATCACCTTGTTCTTCAAGTGCTTTGTTTAACGTTTCTGTAATGATATTTCCCCAAAATTGGTATAAATCGCTGCCTTTTTTATTTTTTAGCTTTATTCCCATTTCAAGACGATAAGGTTGCATTAAATCAAGAGGACGCAGTACGCCATATAAACCTGAAAGCATACGTAAATGTTGTTGTGCAAATTGAAAATCATCTTCAGAAAAAAGTTCTGCTTGCATGCCGGTATAAACATCACCTTTAAATGCCAAAATAGCTTGGCGTGCATTTTCTGGTGTGAAATTAGGTTGCCATTCACCAAAGCGAGCAGCATTTAATCCTGCGAGTTTATCACTTATTTTCATTAAGCTTGCGATATCACTCGATGATAATTTTCGACATTCTTCGATAAGTTGTTGGGAATATTTTAGCAATTCAGGTTGGGTGAAGTGCGTTGTTGCTAAAGGCGATTCGAAATCCAGTGTTTTAGCTGGTGAAATGGTGATTAGCATAATTCCCTCGATACGTTATTTTAATGTTGATTAAATATAGCAAATTCTTGCGATTAAAGACTAAATTATAGTAATAGGAAAAAACAATGGTTTCTCTTATTTGTCGTAAAACTCGATAATTTAAACGATTCAGCCCGTGATCTTCTTCTGTTTTTTTCCGCTTTTGTTTTGCGAAAACGTTTGGCATTCAAATAATTGCTTTGTATGAATCTAAGCGTCTTGTAGTGTGAGCAGTCCATGTTATTATCAATAGATATCCGCAGGTGACTGCAAACAGATTTACCTAGTAGATGAGATAAACAAAATGACCAACAAATTGACTTCTTTGCGTAAGCTGACAACTGTTGTTGCTGACACTGGTGACATCGCAGCAATGAAACTGTATCAGCCACAAGACGCAACTACCAACCCATCTTTAATTTTAAATGCAGCTCAAATTCCTGAATATCGTAAATTAATTGATGAAGCGATTGAATGGGCTCGTTCACAAAGCGATTCTCGTGAACAACAAATTGTTGATGCTTGCGACAAACTGGCAGTAAATATCGGTTTAGAAATTTTAAAACTGATCCCTGGTCGTATTTCAACAGAAGTTGATGCACGTCTTTCTTACGACACGCAAGCGTGTATCGAAAAAGCACGTCATTTAATGAAACTTTATAATGACGCAGGTATTAGTAACGACCGTATTCTTATTAAATTAGCTTCTACTTGGCAGGGTATCCGTGCCGCAGAGCAATTAGAAAAAGAAGGTATCAACTGTAACCTGACTTTACTGTTCTCTTTCGCTCAAGCGCGTGCATGTGCTGAAGCCGGTGTTTACCTGATTTCTCCATTTGTTGGTCGTATCATGGATTGGTATAAAGCCAATACAGATAAAAAAGAATTTGCTCCAGCTGAAGATCCAGGTGTGATTTCTGTTACTGAAATCTATAATTATTACAAACAACACGGTTATAACACGGTTGTTATGGGCGCAAGCTTCCGTAATATAGGTGAGATTTTAGAATTAGCAGGTTGTGACCGTTTAACGATTGCTCCAGCACTGTTAAAAGAATTATCAGAAGCTGAAGGTGAAGTTGAACATAAATTATCTTACAAAGGTGAAGTGAAAGCGCGTCCAGAAGCTATCACTGAAGCTCAATTCTATTGGGATCATAACGCTGACCCAATGGCAGTAGATAAATTATCTGACGGTATTCGTAAATTTGCTGTCGATCAGGAAAAATTAGAGAAAATGATTGCGGATTTATTATAATTCGTCGTTAAATTCTTATAAAAATCTTAAATACCCATCTTATATAGGTGGGTATTTTCATTTTTTGCCTCTCAAAATAACATTTAAGTAAATTTTAAGATTAAATTGATTGGAATATATTATTTATCCAGTAATAATTATAAAAATATATTATTAAAATACTCTATTTATTATTGGTGAATTATGAAAAAGATTGTCTTGGCAACGGTACTTGCATCGTTATTTTTTAGTGGCGCTGTAATGGCTGAAAGTAAAACCGCTTTCTCTTTACCTGCAATTGAAAAAAGTGCTGAAAGTGGAAACGCAGCATCTCAGTATCAATTGGGTGTAAAATATGAAAACGGCGAAGGTGTTGAGCAGGATGGACAAAAAGCGCTGGAATGGTATACCAAGGCTGCCGAGCAAGGTCATGCTGAAGCACAGCTAAATTTAGCACTTATGTATGATATGAGTGATGATATTGACCGTGATGCAGAAAAAGCGGTTTATTGGTATAACAAAGCGGCTGTTCAAGGTGTCTCTTTAGCCCAATACAATCTTGCTGTTTCTTACGATGATGGTGATGGCGTAGCACAAGATCACGAGAAAGCAGTGTATTGGTATACTAAAGCCGGTGAACAAGGCGATAGTGATGCACAATACAACCTTGGTATCTCTTATGATGAAGGTATCGGTGTAGCGCAAGACCATGAAAAAGCGGTAGTTTGGTATACAAAAGCAGCAGAACAAGGTCACTCTGATGCGCAATATAACCTTGCTGTTTCTTACGATGATGGTGAAGGTGTAGAACGTAACGGCACTAAAGCGGTTTTCTGGTATACCAAAGCAGCAAACCAAGGTAATCGTGATGCGCAAAATAACTTAGGCGTAATGTACGATGAAGGCGACGGCGTTGCTAAAGATGCACGTAAAGCGGTTGAATGGTATAGAAAATCAGCTATGCAAGGTAATGGTTTGGCTCAAAATAACTTAGCTTTAAACTATTATTACGGTAAAGGCGTTAAACGTGATCTGAAAGAAGCTTATGCATGGTTCTCTGTTGCTGTTGAAAATGGTGATGGTGATGAAGCTATGCTAAAACGTACTGCTCGCGCATTAAATGCAGCACAATTAACAGAAGCGAAAAAATTAGCGGCTTCTTATATTACTAAATATATTGATGAGTAATATTAATTAATATTATTCAAGATTAAAGATTGGGAGCGTATGCTCCCTTTTTTATTATTGGCTAAAGCCAAATAAAAATAGATTGTTATCATTTTTATTATCTATTCTCAATAATCAAATGATGATTATCAGTAATATATTGAGATTATTTTTAATTCTCTTGTGTTCTCATGGTAATATCTGCGCGCAAGTTAGATGGTGATTGATTAATTGAGGTTTGATATGAACGAATTACGCATAGGGTTAGTTTCTGTTTCTGATCGCGCATCAAGTGGTGTTTATGAAGATAAAGGCTTACCCGCTTTAGAGGCTTGGCTAAAAGCTGCATTAACAACGCCTTTTCATATCGAATCACGTTTAATTCCTGACGAACAACTGATGATTGAGCAAACACTGTGTGAACTAGTTGATGAAGCTGGCTGTCATTTAGTGTTAACAACAGGGGGGACAGGTCCTGCGCGTCGTGATGTTACTCCTGATGCTACGTTGGCTATTGCCGATAGAGAAATGCCGGGTTTTGGTGAACAGATGCGTCAAATTAGTCTGAAGTTTGTACCCACGGCTATTTTATCTCGCCAAGTTGGTGTTATTCGTAATCAAGCGTTAATTCTAAATTTACCGGGACAACCTAAGGCGATTGCAGAAACGTTGGAAGGATTAAAAGATAACGACGGTAATGTGATTGTTAGCGGTATTTTCGCGAGTGTACCGTACTGCATTCAACTACTTGATGGTCCTTATGTTGAAACTAATGAAGCGATTGTTGCTGCGTTTAGACCTAAATCAGCACGCCGTTCCACTTCAGCATAAATAATGTAAGAGGTTATTTTTGTCACTAAATGTCTGGCTAGGAAAAGCTTTGACTAAGTTTAGATAATGCAAAAATAGCCTTATATTTATTTGATATTTTTACTATCAGAGTTGAAAAACATTATTTTTCAACCAATTATGTTCTTATTCTAAGCATGGTCTTAAAAAAACACTTCAGATAAGTTATGATGTTATTTGCAAGCGATGTAAGCCTATGAAAAATAACAAGTTTTAATTCTCGCCTTATTCTCAAAAACAAAATTTTCGCATTTTTTGCATTTTTTTTCATTATTCCCCTTGATGAATGTATTTATGACCCCATCTTATTTTTCAACTGCAATTACCACTATTGAGTTGCGTTGATTTTGTATCCGCTTTGAGATGATGTTGTTTAGTCTATTAATTTGTGACTTGAAAAATGAATATTCATCCTCATATAGATTGGTAATCGAATTGATAAAGAATTCTCTTTGGAGGCGTTTAAATGGGTAAAATTATTGGTATTGACCTGGGTACAACTAACTCTTGTGTTGCTGTAATGGATGGCAAAACTGCCCGGGTTATTGAAAACGCAGAAGGCGATCGTACTACTCCTTCAATCGTTGCTTATGCACAAGATGGTGAAATCTTAGTTGGTCAACCTGCAAAACGTCAGGCTGTGACTAACCCACAAAATACTTTGTTTGCCATCAAACGTTTAATTGGTCGTCGTTTTGAAGATGCCGAAGTTCAGCGTGACGTTGCTATCATGCCTTACAAAATTGTAAAAGCAGATAACGGTGATGCTTGGATTGAAGCGCGTAACGAAAAAATGGCTCCACCACAAGTTTCTGCTGAAGTCCTGAAAAAAATGAAGAAAACAGCAGAAGACTATTTAGGTGAAGCAGTTACTGAAGCGGTTATTACTGTTCCTGCTTACTTTAACGATGCTCAACGTCAAGCAACTAAAGATGCGGGTCGTATCGCAGGTCTTGAAGTTAAACGTATTATTAACGAACCAACAGCGGCTGCTCTGGCTTACGGCTTAGATCGTGAAGTGGGCAACCGTACTATCGCAGTTTACGACTTAGGTGGTGGTACATTCGATATCTCTATCATCGAAATCGATGAAGTTGATGGCGAAAAAACCTATGAAGTTCTGTCAACCAATGGTGATACTCACTTAGGTGGTGAAGACTTCGATAGCCGTTTAATTAACTATTTAGTTGATGAATTTAAGAAAGAACAAGGCATTGATCTACGTAACGATCCATTAGCAATGCAACGTCTGAAAGAAGCAGCAGAAAAAGCGAAAATCGAATTATCTTCTGCACAACAAACAGATGTTAACTTGCCATACGTTACAGCAGATGCGACTGGCCCTAAACACTTAAATATCAAAGTAACTCGTGCAAAACTGGAATCTTTAGTTGAAGATTTAGTTAAACGTTCAATGGAACCAGTACGTGTTGCATTAGAAGACGCAGGTCTGAAAGTTAGCGAAGTTAACGACGTTATTCTGGTTGGTGGTCAAACTCGTATGCCAATGGTTCAAAAAACCGTTGCTGATTTCTTCGGTAAAGAGCCACGTAAAGACGTTAACCCAGATGAAGCTGTTGCAATGGGTGCGGCTGTTCAAGGTGGTGTGTTAGCGGGTGATGTTAAAGACGTTCTGTTACTTGACGTAACACCACTGTCTTTAGGTATCGAAACAATGGGTGGTGTAATGACTTCCCTGATTGCGAAAAATACCACAATCCCAACTAAACATAGCCAAGTGTTCTCTACCGCAGAAGATAACCAATCTGCTGTAACTATTCACGTATTACAAGGTGAACGTAAACGTGCAAGTGATAACAAATCACTGGGTCAATTTAACTTAGATGGTATTCAAGCAGCACCACGCGGTATGCCACAAATCGAAGTTACTTTTGATATCGATGCTGATGGTATCTTGCATGTATCAGCGAAAGATAAAAACAGTGGTCGTGAGCAAAACATCACAATCAAAGCGTCTTCTGGTTTAAATGAAGATGAAATCCAAAAAATGGTTCGTGATGCAGAAGCAAACGCAGAAGCTGACCGTAAGTTTGAAGAATTAGTACAAACTCGTAACCAAGCTGACCAATTAGTTCACGGTACACGTAAACAAATTGAAGAAGCGGGTGATAAATTACCAGCGAACGATAAAGAAGCTATCGAAAAAGCGGTAAGCGAGTTAGAAATTGCTTCTAAAGGTGAAGATAAAGACACTATTGAAGCAAAAATTAAAGCATTAGTTGAAGCTTCTGAAAAACTGCTAGAAATCGCACAACAACAAGCTCAAGCTGGCGCAGCAGGTAATGCTGCGGGTGCTGATGCAAGTGCGAAGAAAGATGACGACGTTGTCGATGCAGAATTTGAAGAAGTTGACGGCAAAGATAAGAAATAATGCCCTTAACGGGCCACGGTAACTTACCAGTGAATAGTTACTGATACCGAACACGGGCGTCGAGGAAACTCAACGCCCGTGTGCTTATGTCAAGGGTAATCCAGAATGGCGAAAAGAGATTTTTACGAAGTACTCGGTTTAAGTAAAAGTGCCGACGAAAAAGAAATTAAACGCGCATATAAGCGTTTAGCAATGAAATATCACCCAGACCGTAATCAAGGTGATAAAGAGTCAGAATCAAAATTCAAAGAAATTAAAGAAGCCTATGAGATCTTAAGTGATGCTCAAAAACGTGCTGCTTATGATCAATACGGTCATGCTGCATTTGAACAAGGTGGATTTGGTGGTCAAGGTGGCGGCGGCTTCGGCGGTGGTGCTGATTTTGGTGATATCTTTGGTGATGTATTTGGTGATATTTTTGGTGGTGGTCGCCGTCAACAACGCGCAGCGCGTGGTTCTGACTTACAATACAACATGGATCTGACGCTTGAAGAAGCGGTTCGTGGTATTACTAAAGAAATTCGTATACCTACATTAGAAACATGTGACAAATGCCATGGTAGCGGTGCTAAAGAAGGCACATCAGCAGAAACCTGTTCGACTTGTCATGGCGCTGGTCAGGTTCATTTACGTCAAGGTTTCTTCACTGTACAGCAAGCATGTCCAACTTGTCATGGTCGCGGTAAAGTGATTAAAGAGCCTTGCTCTAAATGTCATGGTGATGGTCGTGTTGAACGCGCGAAAACGCTGTCCGTCAAAATTCCAGCCGGTGTTGATACGGGCGACCGTATTCGCTTAAGTGGTGAAGGTGAAGCCGGTGAAAATGGCGCACCAGCAGGCGATTTATACGTGCAGGTTCATGTTCGCCAACATCATATTTTTGAACGTGATGGCAATAATCTTTACTGTGAAGTCCCTATTAACTTCGCTATTGCTGCGTTAGGTGGCGAGATTGAAGTCCCAACACTTGATGGTCGTGTGAAACTTAAAATTCCAGCAGAAACACAAACTGGCAAAATGTTCCGCATGAAAGGCAAAGGCGTTAAATCAGTACGCAGTAGTAGTATTGGTGACTTAATGTGCCGCGTTGTGGTTGAAACACCAGTTAAACTCAATGAAAAACAAAAAGAGTTAATGCAACAACTGGGTGAATCATTTGGTGGCAAGAGTGGTGAGAAAAATACCCCTCGTTCCAAAAGCTTTTTAGATGGTGTGAAAAAATTCTTTGATGATTTAACCAAATAATTTCTCTTATCACCTTCAAAAAGACCTGATGATAAATTTTGTCATCAGGTCTTTTTATTTGAATGATATTTAATATTATCCCATCTTGATAGCAACAATACCGGCTAAAATCACTAAACACGCCAATAGCTGTTTACGGTTAAATTGCTCTTTTAACAGATAAACAGATAAGATCATGGCAAATAATACGCTGGTTTCTCTTAGTGCAGCGACAAGCACAATAGAGGCATGACTCATCGCCCATATCACTATGCCATAGCTTACCAATTGCATCACACCACCAAAGAAAGCAGGCTTCCAATAACTCTTTATCTTGGTTTTTAAATGTTGGCGATAACGAAGCCAAGCAAGTAAATACATTGCGATGCCATTTAAAAAGAAGAGCCATAAAATATAAGCAAACGGTGTTTCACCTACACGAGAGCCATTACCATCAGATAAGGTATAACTTGCGGTAAATAATGCGGTAAGTAACGCAAAAAAGAGTGCATCTTTATGTAAATTAAATTCTGCTATTTTTCTACTACGTGAGATAAGGATAATACCCAGAATAATAAACAAAATACCGAGTAAGCCAGTTACGGGTAGTGTTTCATGAAAGAGAAAAAAACCAAGAAAAGCAGTCATTAATGGCGCACTACCACGAGAGATAGGGTAGACCTGATTAAAATCAGCCAATGTATAACAACGACTTAAAGAGAGTGTGTAACCAATATGAAATAAAACAGACAGGGCAAGCCATTTCCATGCACCGACATCAGGTAGCCCAACCCAAAATAGGGCGGGTAGAGTTACAACACCTGAAAAAAAAGTCAGTAATGAGATCCCTAAAAATCGATCACTACCTACTTTAACCAATGCATTCCAACAGGCATGAAAGATAGCAGCAAATAAAACGGCAATAAAAATAGTAATCGACATATTGATAGAAACCTTAATAAAACGAGAGTATTCACTATCTATAAGACAATAACATAATGGTTAAATAGTGAAATGCATGACAATTTCTTTTCTCTTATAATTTTGGAATGCTGTAAATAAAAAAGATAAAAATAATAATTTTTTTGATAATTAAAGATTGATGTGTTTGAACTATTTTATCAATTGGTATGATTTATCAAAAAAGATGCTTGTTTTCACTTAATTGTAGAAAATAATATTTATATTCAATGTGTTATTTTAATTGTTTTTAATTGTTCTTAATTTTTTTTGTTCTTTTGTTTTTGAAAAATTATGTTGATGAATTGATACTATTCATCTTGTTTTTCTTAATATTTCTTTTTTAATTCGAATAACCCGAGTTATTATCCATAAATAATCTGTTTTTTACGAATTCATAATTAGCATATTATTAACAAGATTAGTGATTTTGAGGTTAATATTATGACGGCAATTATTAGACAATTTTTGAGATTAGAGGCATCAGGCGGTATTCTTCTGATTATTGCTGCTATTATCGCATTGATCATGGCGAATACACCTCTAAGTGCTTTGTATAATGAGTTTTTATCAATTTCAATTATGATCAAATTCGGCGCGTTCGAGCTTGATAAGCCATTAATGCTTTGGGTTAATGATGCCTTAATGGCGATCTTTTTCTTAGTGGTCGGATTGGAAGTTAAACGTGAATTAAAAGAAGGCTCTTTAGCCCAGCGTGATAGAGCTATTTTCCCTGCGATAGCCGCAGTAGGTGGTATGTTAGCTCCAGCATTGGTTTATTTGATGTTTAATCATATGGACCCCGTTGGGCAGCAAGGTTGGGCAATTCCAGCTGCAACAGACATTGCTTTTGCGCTGGGTGTTATGGCGTTGCTGGGCAAGCGCGTTCCAGTTGAGTTAAAAGTCTTCTTATTAGCATTAGCCATCATTGATGACTTGGGTGTGATTGTCATTATTGCGCTCTTTTATTCAAAGAGTATTGCACTAATACCTCTTGCTTTGGCGGGGTTGATAGTGATTGCTTTGGGCATAATGAACTGGCGCAAAGTGGGTAATACGGCTGCTTATTTAATTCTTGGATTCATCTTGTGGGTGTGTATTTTAAAATCAGGTATTCATGCCACCATTGCAGGTGTGATTGTTGGATTCCTTATCCCATTGAGAAATAAAGAAGGTGATTCTCCTTCTGAAGAATTAGAGCACGTGCTACATCCTTGGGTTGCCTATTTTATTTTGCCGCTGTTTGCATTTAGTAATGCAGGGGTTTCTTTAAATGGTGTAACACTTGATGGCATGTTATCTGCTTTACCGTTAGGTATCGCGTTAGGTCTATTTTTAGGTAAGCCGATTGGAATTTTCCTCTTTAGTTGGATTTCGGTAAAACTAGGCATTGCAAAATTACCAGATGCGATTAATCTTAAGCAAATATTTGCAGTATCTGTGCTATGTGGTATCGGTTTTACTATGTCTATCTTTATTGCAGGGTTAGCATTTGATGGCGCGGATGAAGCTTATAATACCTATGCTAAGCTTGGTATTTTAGTCGGTTCAACAGTAGCCGCTGTTGTGGGATATTTGTTACTTCGTTCTGTTTTACCGAAGTTAAAAACGAAGTCAATATAGGGAAATTTATTACGGATTTGAGTTTCTCAACACAATAAATACCGAGTTATATATTTAAACCTACGGTGCAATACAGTGTATTGTGCCGTAGGTGTTTTTATGAGGATTGGATGCAAGGAAAGCCAATCGCACACTAATGCGTTATTACATAGTCTGTGTTTGAAGCACAGAAGTTGAAAGGAAGATAGCTATGCGGGTGTCACATCTCAATTTTAACCATCTTTATTATTTTTGGCATGTGTGCAAAGAAGGCTCTGTTGTGGGTGCAGCGCAAGCGCTGTATCTGACACCTCAGACAATTACAGGGCAAATTAAAGCATTAGAAGAAAGATTGGGTGGCAAGTTATTTAAACGCCAAGGAAGGGGATTAGTTCCTTCAGAATTGGGTCAGCTCATTTTTCGTTATGCCGATAAAATGTTTATGCTCAGCCAAGAAATGCTGGATATCGTTAATTACAGCCGTGAATCGAATTTACTGTTTGA
This sequence comes from Proteus sp. CD3, assembly GCF_008808075.1. NCBI lineage: Bacteria > Pseudomonadati > Pseudomonadota > Gammaproteobacteria > Enterobacterales > Morganellaceae > Proteus > Proteus sp. CD3. Next base: position 384,497 of record NZ_CP019686.1, read on the forward strand.
TGTCGGTGTTGCGGATGCGTTATCAAAACAATTAGTCAGTCGCGTATTAGAAACGGCTGTTATTGATAATGAGCAAATCCATCTGCGTTGTTTTGAATCTACTCATGAACTATTACTAGAGCAATTAAGTCAGCATAAGCTGGATATGATCCTATCAGATTGCCCAGTGGATTCGTCACAACAAGAAGGTTTGTTCTCTGTAAAACTTGGTGAATGTAATATGAGCTTTTTTTGCAGTCACCCTCTTCCTGAAAAACCGTTTCCTGAATGCTTAGAAGAGCGAAAACTCCTTATTCCGGGGCGTCGATATATGTTAGGTCGCCATTTATTAACATGGATACGTAATAAAAACCTGCAAGTAGAAATATTGGGTGAGTTTGATGATGCGGCATTAATGAAAGCATTCGGCTTAAATTATAATGCTATCTTTGTAGCGCCTTCACTGTATACCGATGAAACTTTTGCTCAGAGTAATATCGAAGAGATTGGGAAACTTGATACGGTAAAAGAAGAGTACTACGCGATTTTTGCAGAGCGAATGATCCAACATCCAGCAGTTCAACGTGTTTGTAATACTGATTTTTCTGAACTCTTTAATGGGGATAAAAAGAGCGTTGCAAACCCATAAGTAGATTGCGATTAAACCGTAGACAACAAAAAACCGGCATAAGCCGGTTTTTTATAACACAAGAAAGCAATATTACATTGCTTTGATTTGTGCTTGCAGATTAGCTTTATGACGTGCAGCTTTATTCTTGTGAATTAAGCCTTTAGTTGCCTGACGGTCAACAATCGGTTGCATGTCATTAAATGCTTTTTGTGCTGCTTCTTTATCACCTGAAGCAACTGCTGCGTATACTTTTTTGATGTAAGTACGCATCATAGAACGACGGCTTGCGTTGTGCTGACGACGCTTTTCAGACTGAACCGCACGTTTCTTAGCTGATTTGATATTAGCCAAGTTCCAACTCCCAAATATATTCTAGCGAGGACAAATACAAAGGTGAAGGAATATGCCTTTTCAACCTAAGTTTGTCAATGGATTTATACAAAATTAGCGTCGTTGTACGCGACACTTGTTTCGTTGTGATGGCGCAAGATTTTATCAGTTAAGACGGGTAGAATACAGTCTTTTGAGTGAAAAAATCATCAAAATCGTGTATATGAGTAATAAATAATAGATTCTAATAGGATCTACGCTTGATTTTATGCGATTTTATAACCAAGAAGTGAGTGATAGTCCATTTTTTGTTTGATGTGAGCAATCAAATTTAAGAATAACAGTGAATCGACTTGTCGAGATATTACTCATCAATAAACATTGATATATTGGGTTACTCTCAAGCCTTTGACAAGGTATAATCCAATAATTTCCACGGTATTGAGCCAGTTATGGAGCTAATTCGCGGTATACAAAATATTAGAGCGCTACACCACGGTTGCGTTCTGACGATTGGGAATTTTGATGGTGTCCATAGAGGCCATCAGGCATTATTGAAACATTTGAAGCAAGAGGCATCACAGCGAGGATTACCCACGGTTGTGATGACATTTGAGCCTCAGCCACTTGAGTTCTTTTTACCAGAAAAGGCACCAGCGCGTCTGACTCGTTTACGAGACAAGATTAAGTATTTAGCTGAATGTGGTATTGATTACCTTTTGTGTGTCAAATTTGATAAACAATTTGCGGCACAAACCCCAGAAGAATTTGTTTCATCACTCTTGGTGAATAAGTTAGGGGTAAAGTTTCTTGCTATTGGCGATGATTTTCGCTTTGGCAAAAACCGTGAAGGTGATTTCCATTTTTTACAACAAGCCGGTGTTAGATATGGATTTGAAGTCGCGAATACAGAAAGTTATTGCGATAAAGGATTGCGTATCAGTAGCACTGCGGTACGAGAAGCGTTACTCAATGATGATTTAGTTCTTGCTGAATCACTACTAGGACACCCTTACAGCGTTTGTGGGCGTGTTGTTCATGGTAATGAATTGGGTAGAACCATTGGTTTTCCGACAGCCAATATTCCTATGAAACGCTTAGTTGCACCAGTTAAAGGCGTTTATGCCGTTGATGTCTATTTATCAGATAATCAATCACCTTTACCCGGTGTGGCAAATATCGGAAGTCGTCCTACTGTACAAGGGAAGGGCGTACAATTAGAAGTTCATTTAATCGACGTTAATATGGATTTATATGGACGTCGTATTGATGTTGTGTTACGAAAGAAATTACGTAATGAACAGCGATTTGCATCATTGGATGCATTGAAGCAGCAAATCGCAGATGATGTGGCTACTGCTAGGGATTTTTTATCGCAGCGGTCGGAGTCATAAACTAGCGGAAAATTGGAACTGAGAATCGAATGAGTGACTATAAAAATACCCTGAACTTACCAGAAACAGGGTTCCCTATGCGCGGGGATTTAGCAAAGCGCGAGCCAGAGATGTTATCACGTTGGTACAAAGAAGGTTTGTATCAAGCAATTCGTCAGGCTAAAAGTGGTAAGAAAACATTTATTTTGCACGATGGCCCTCCATACGCCAACGGCAATATTCATATTGGTCACTCAGTAAACAAAATTCTCAAAGATATTATTATTAAATCCAAAGGGCTGTCAGGCTTTGATTCTCCGTACATTCCAGGATGGGATTGTCACGGATTACCTATCGAACTAAAAGTTGAACAAATCGTAGGTAAACCAGGAGAGAAAATATCTGCAGCGCAATTCCGCGAGGAATGCCGTAAATACGCTTACGAGCAAATTGAAGCACAGAAAAAAGATTTTATTCGTTTAGGTGTTCTAGGAGATTGGGAAAAACCTTATCTTACAATGGACTATAAAACTGAAGCGAATACTATCCGTGCATTAGCGCGCATTATCGCAAATGGTCACCTGTTAAAAGGGGCTAAACCTGTTCACTGGTGTACTGCATGTGGTTCATCGCTGGCAGAAGCTGAAGTTGAATATTACGATAAAACTTCACCTTCGATTGATGTGCGTTTCACCGCCGTTGATCCAAACGCAGTTGCCGCAAAATTCCATGCAACAACAGATAAGCCTATTTCTTTGGTTATCTGGACAACAACGCCTTGGACATTACCTGCTAACCGCGCTATCGCATTAAATGCTGAATTTAATTACGCGTTAGTCTCTTTTAACGATGAATGCGTGATTTTAGCCGCTGATCTTGTTGAAGGCGTAATGAAGCGTATTGGCGTAACAAGCTGGACTGTTTTAGGCGAATGCAAGGGTGCTGATTTAGAACTACTGCGCTTTAATCATCCATTTATGGGCTTTGATGTACCTGCAATTTTAGGTGATCACGTTACTTTAGAGGCGGGTACAGGTGCTGTTCATACTGCACCAGGCCACGGCCCTGATGACTTCGTTGTTGGTCAAAAATACGGTTTAGAAGTCGCAAACCCAGTTGGTCCAAATGGTTGTTACTTGGCTGGTACTTATCCAACATTAGATGGCGTGTTTGTTTTTAAAGCGAATGATGTGATTGTAGAGCTGTTAAAAGAAAAAGGCGCTCTATTACATCACGAAGCCATGCAACACAGTTATCCATGTTGCTGGAGACATAAAACTCCGGTTATTTTCCGTGCTACACCACAATGGTTTATTGGCATGGATAAAAACGGTTTACGTCAGCAATCATTAAAAGAGATCAAAGGTGTTAAATGGATCCCTGATTGGGGTCAAGCACGTATTGAATCAATGGTTGAAAATCGTCCTGACTGGTGTATTTCTCGTCAGCGTACTTGGGGAACGCCAATGTCTCTGTTTGTTCACAAAGAGACTCAAGAGCCACATCCACGTACTTTAGAGTTGATGGAAGAAGTGGCAAAACGTGTTGAAGTGAGTGGCATTCAAGCATGGTGGGATTTAGATATCCGTGAAGTGCTGGGTGATGAAGCTGACGATTACATGAAAACGCCAGATACACTGGATGTTTGGTTCGATTCAGGATCAACACACTCAACAGTTGTTGATGCGCGTCCTGAATTCCACGGCAATTCAGCAGATATGTACTTAGAAGGCTCTGACCAACATCGTGGTTGGTTTATGTCTTCACTGATGATCTCGACTGCAATCAAAGGCAAAGCGCCTTACCGTGAAGTGTTAACGCATGGTTTTACCGTAGATGGACAAGGCCGTAAAATGTCTAAATCTATCGGTAACACAGTAAGCCCACAAGATGTAATGGATAAACTGGGCGCTGATATCCTACGTTTATGGGTTGCATCAACAGATTACACAGGTGAAATTGCGGTATCTGATGAGATCTTAAAACGTTCAGCAGATACTTATCGCCGTATTCGTAATACTGCGCGTTTCTTCTTAGCTAACTTAAATGGATTTGATCCTGCAAAACACCAAGTTAAGCCAGAAGATATGGTCACGTTAGATCGCTGGGCAGTAGGTCGTGCGAAAGCAGCACAAGCGGATATCCTAAAACATTATGAAAATTACGATTTCCATAATGTTATTCAGCGCCTGATGCAGTTCTGTTCAGTGGAAATGGGGTCTTTCTACTTAGATATCATCAAAGACAGACAGTACACTGCGAAAAGCGATAGCATTGCTCGTCGTAGTTGCCAAACAGCGTTATTCCATATCTGTGAAGCATTAGTTCGTTGGATGGCGCCAGTTATGTCATTCACTGCAGATGAGATCTGGAATGAGTTACCAGGCGAACGTGCAAAATATGTCTTAACGGAAGAATGGTATACCGATTTATTCGGCTTAGATGCGTCAGAAACCTTAAATGATGACTACTGGGCTGAATTACTTGCCGTTCGTGGTGAAGTCAACAAAGTATTAGAGCAAGCGCGTACAGATAAACAACTGCGTGGCTCTTTAGAAGCATCAGTAACGCTGTATGCAGATAAAGCTTTAGCAGATAAGTTAAATGCGTTAGGTAACGAACTACGTTTTGTTTTATTAACTTCTCAAGCGAAAGTGGCAGATATTAATGAAGCACCAGAAACAGCATTAGCTTCTGATATGGCGGGTTTAAAAATCGCCTTTAACAAAGCAGATGGCGAAAAATGCCCTCGTTGTTGGCATTATGCGACAGATATCGGTCAAGTAGCGGAACACGCTGAATTATGCGGACGCTGTGTTACTAACGTAGCCGGTAACGGTGAAGAACGTAAGTTTGCTTAATTAATGAAGAAAACACTTTGCTCTACAGGTTTACGCTGGCTATGGCTAGCTGTCGCCGTAGTGGTGTTGGATTTAGGAACGAAACAGTATTTCATGCAGACATTTCGTCTGTATGAATCTGTTGCCGTGATGCCTTTTTTCAACTTCACTTACGCCCATAACTATGGTGCAGCCTTTAGCTTTTTAGCAGATAAAGGGGGATGGCAACGTTGGTTTTTTGCACTGATTGCATTGGCAATCTGCATTACTTTATTGGTAATGATGTATAAAAACAAAGCGAGTGCCAAACTAAGTAACATTGCTTATGCGCTCATTATTGGCGGAGCATTGGGTAATCTCTCTGATCGTCTGATCCACGGGTTTGTCATCGACTTTCTTGATGTTTATATCGGAGATTGGCATTGGCCGACCTTTAATATTGCTGATATGGGCATTTGTATTGGTGCAGGGCTTATTATTATTGAGAGCTTTTTTCCTGATAAAAATGCCAGCCCTCAAGATACAAAAAAGCAAAAGTAATCAGACAAGAAGTTAACTAAAATAACCCCTGCCTTATGGCGGGGGTTACGCTTAATAGAAGGTATTAGTATGGTTATGCAGGTACTCAACGACAGCGCTGTGTTGCTGAATTTCACTTTAAAGTTAGCCGATGGCTCTGTTGCTGAATCTACACAAGCGCATGGTAAACCCGCCCTTTTTCGTTTAGGTGATGAAAGTTTATCGCCAGCCTTAGAAGCTGAATTATTGGGATTATCAACGGGAGATAAAAAAACCTTTACGCTTGCGGGTGAACATCTTTTTGGTAAATACAATCCCGACTTGCTCCAATACTTTATGCCTTCTGACTTTGCAGAGTCTGGTGTGCCTGAGGCAGGCACTATCATGCTATTTACAGCAATGAATGGCAGTGAAATGCCGGGCATTGTAAGAGATGTCACTGAAGATTCTGTAACCGTTGATTTTAATCATCCGTTAGCATCAGAAGAAGTGACATTTGATATTGAAGTTGTCAGCATCAATCCTGAGGAGGAAACAACACATGCAAATACTGCTGGCTAACCCACGAGGCTTTTGTGCGGGTGTTGACCGAGCTATCAGCATTGTTGACCGCGCTCTGGAAATCTATGGCGCACCTATTTATGTTCGTCATGAGGTCGTTCATAACCGCTATGTCGTTAACGACTTACGTGAACGTGGCGCTATTTTTATTGAAGAAATTTCAGAAGTCCCCGATAACGCGATTTTAATTTTTTCTGCACATGGTGTTTCTCAAGCTATTCGTCAAGAAGCTCGCTCACGTAATTTAACGATGCTTTATGATGCGACTTGTCCGTTAGTAACGAAAGTTCATATGGAAGTGGCAAGAGCGAGCCGTAAAGGCAAAGAAGCGATTTTAATCGGTCATGCGGGACACCCAGAAGTTGAAGGCACAATGGGGCAATACAATAACCCTGAAGGGGGAATGTATTTAGTTGAGTCGCCAGCTGATGTGTGGAAATTAGAAGTGAAAGATGAAGATAATCTTTGCTTTATGACTCAAACAACGCTTTCTGTTGATGATACATCTGAAGTGATTGATGCTTTAAATGCACGCTTCCCCAAAATTATTGGGCCTCGTAAAGATGATATCTGTTACGCAACAACCAATCGCCAAGAAGCTGCGAGAGAGCTTGCTGAAAAAGCGGATGTTGTATTTGTCGTTGGCTCTAAAAACTCATCAAACTCTAATCGTCTAGCGGAGCTTGCACAGCGTGCGGGTAAGCCTTCTTATCTGATCGATAGCTTTGAAGATATTGATGAGTCATGGGTGGCTAATGCAAATATTGTTGGCGTTACAGCAGGGGCTTCAGCACCCGATATTTTGGTTCAACAAGTATTAGAACGTTTAAAGACCTTTGGTGCTGATGAGGTGATTGAATTATCAGGGCGTGAAGAAAATATTGTTTTTGAAGTACCTAAAGAGCTTCGCCTAGATTATAAAGTTATCGAATAATCTCACTTAAATGTGATAGTGAATTTAAAAAGCAGAGTGAATAACTCTGCTTTTTTTATATATAAAGTAAAGTTAAATGAATAATCATGCTGTTCATCTCTTTTACTGATAATGACCACGATTTTGTGTGTTTTTCTTATCTTGAACGTTAAATGCTGGCATCAAGTGGATGACATCGCTAATCTGTAAACAATAAATAGAGACAATAAGTATTGTTAAGGAGAAATTTAGTTATGTCTGCAAAAGAACTTCGTCTTGCCGTTGTTGGCGCGGGTGGTCGTATGGGACGCCAATTAATTCAGGCAATTTCTCAACAAGAAGGAACCGTTTTAGGTGCTGCTTTTGAGCGTACTAATTCTTCATTGATTGGCACTGATGCCGGAGAATTAGCGGGCATCGGACATATTGGTGTCACAATCACCGATAACTTGCTGGCTCAAGCGGGTGAATTTGATGTGTTAATTGATTTTACACGCCCTGAAGGAACGCTTTCTCATATTGCATTTTGCGTAGAACAGAAAAAAGGCATGATTATTGGTACGACAGGCTTTGATGATGAAGGTAAACAAACCATTGAAAATGCCGCCAAAATTATTCCAATTGTGTTTGCCGCTAACTTTAGTGTTGGTGTCAATCTAGTACTTAAGTTACTTGAAAAAGCAGCGAAAGTGATGGGATCTTACAGTGATATTGAAATTGTAGAAGCGCACCATCGTCATAAAGTTGATGCACCATCAGGCACTGCATTAGCAATGGGTGAATCTATTGCAGATGCGTTAGGTCGTGATCTTAAAGAGTGTGCTGTTTATGAACGAGTAGGGCATACAGGAGAGCGTGATCCTCAAAGCATTGGTTTTGCTACTATTCGTGCAGGTGATATTGTGGGTGAGCACACTGCCATTTTTGCTGATATTGGTGAGCGTGTAGAGATAAGCCACAAGGCTTCTAGTCGAATGACATTTGCAAATGGCGCGGTTAAGGCGGCTATTTGGTTAAGCTCTAAAAAATCAGGTTTATATAATATGAAAGATGTGCTTTCACTAGAAGATTTATAATTTATTAAATTTATAATATAATGAAAACTCACGATTATTTTTTTTATTGTGAGTTTTTGTTGATTTTGGTTTGTAATTATTTGCATATGTGTTTTTTATATCTATTTTCTCTGTATTCTTGCCTATATTTCCTTTCTTAATGTCAAAAATCCTCTATTTTTCCTATTTAAACGCCATTTTTAAATTAACTTGGTAAGCAAACGGTTAAATTTGTAAGATCGCTGATGTAAATTGTCACTTAGATGACTAATTTGCTAATAATTGATATTTTTTAAATTAAAAAGGTGTTTTTTCTAGACATCTGCTCGTTCGATCTTTAGAATGCGCCCAATTTGCCAAAAATTTGCCCAATTTTATGTTTTTGGCATTGATTTAGAGTCTTAAATCTGAATTAATATGCATGAAATGTGATTTATTATTCTCTGGAGGGCGTTTTGATTAGAAAAGCTATACTGGTTCTAGAAGATGGGACCGAATTCCACGGCAAGTCGATTGGCGCAGAAGGCGCCGCCATCGGTGAAGTCGTTTTTAATACTTCCATGACCGGTTATCAAGAAATATTAACCGACCCTTCTTACTCCCAACAAATTGTTACTCTCACTTATCCCCACATTGGCAATACCGGCGTTAATCGTTCAGACGAAGAATCAGAAACAATCCATGCTCAAGGTTTAATTATTCGCGACTTACCATTAGTGATGAGCAACTATCGTGCTGAAGAAACGTTATCTGATTATCTTAAACGCCATAACATTGTTGCGATAGCGGATATTGATACACGTAAATTAACCCGTTTGTTGAGAGAAAAAGGCGCGCAAAACGGCTGTATTATCGCTGGTAAACATCCCGATACCAAACTTGCCCTCGAAAAAGCTAAAGCCTTTCCCGGCTTAAAAGGCATGGATTTAGCCAAAACAGTCACCGTCAAACAGCCTTACTCGTGGACTCAAGGAAGTTGGACACTAGAAAATGAATTACCAGAAGCTAAATTAGCGACTGAATTGCCATTGCATATTGTGGCGTATGATTTCGGTGTGAAACGTAATATTTTACGTATGCTGGTGGATAGAGGATGCCAAGTTACTGTGGTACCCGCTCAAACGTCAGCTCAAGATGTGTTAGCCCTTTCTCCTGATGGTATTTTTCTTTCCAATGGTCCCGGGGATCCAGAGCCTTGTGATTATGCCATTAATGCCATTCAAACCTTTTTAACCACTGATATTCCGGTATTTGGTATTTGTTTAGGGCATCAGCTATTAGCATTAGCTAGCGGTGCAAAAACCATCAAAATGAAATTTGGTCACCACGGTGGTAATCATCCTGTTAAAGATTTAGATAAAAATACGGTGATGATCACAGCGCAAAATCATGGATTTGCCGTTGATGAAACCTCTCTTCCTGCCAATTTACGTGTGACACATAAATCGCTATTTGATGGTTCTTTACAAGGTATTCATCGCACAGATAAACCTGCATTCAGTTTCCAAGGTCACCCAGAAGCTAGCCCAGGGCCACATGATGCCGCACCGCTTTTTGATCACTTTATCGAGCTTATCGCGCAATATCGTCAAAACCTGCAATCAGTGACAACTAAATAAATCAGGAGCGAAAGAAAATGGCTAAAAGAACAGATATCAAAACAATCCTGATTTTAGGTGCTGGGCCGATTGTTATCGGACAAGCGTGTGAATTTGACTATTCAGGCGCGCAAGCATGTAAAGCCCTACGTGAAGAGGGATATCGAGTTGTTTTGGTAAATTCAAATCCTGCAACCATTATGACCGATCCTGAAATGGCCGATGCAACGTACATCGAGCCTATTCACTGGCAAGTTGTGAGAAAAATTATTGAAAAAGAGCGCCCTGATGCGGTATTGCCAACAATGGGTGGGCAAACTGCACTGAACTGTGCGCTAGAGCTAGAGCGCCAAGGTGTCTTGGCTGAATTTGGCGTCACCATGATTGGTGCAACAGCCGATGCAATTGATAAAGCAGAAGATAGACAACGCTTTGATAAAGCGATGAAAAAAATCGGTTTAGATACTGCGCGTTCAGGTATTGCACATAACCTTGATGAAGCCTTTGCTGTTGCTGAACAAGTGGGTTTTCCTTGTATTATTCGCCCTTCATTCACAATGGGCGGAACGGGGGGCGGGATCGCCTATAATCGTGAAGAATTTGAAGAAATTTGTACGCGAGGCTTAGATTTATCACCCACCAATGAACTGTTAATTGATGAATCTCTAATTGGTTGGAAAGAGTATGAAATGGAAGTTGTGCGTGATAAAAACGACAACTGCATTATCGTCTGCTCTATCGAAAACTTTGATGCAATGGGAATTCATACAGGCGATTCCATTACTGTTGCGCCAGCACAAACACTTACTGACAAAGAATATCAAATTATGCGTAATGCCTCGATGGCGGTATTACGTGAAATAGGTGTTGAAACGGGCGGTTCTAACGTTCAGTTTGCTGTTGATCCTAAAACAGGGCGCTTGATTGTTATCGAAATGAACCCTAGGGTTTCTCGTTCATCAGCACTGGCATCTAAAGCGACAGGCTTCCCAATTGCGAAAGTCGCTGCAAAATTAGCAGTAGGTTACACCCTTGATGAGTTGATGAATGATATCACTGGAGGGCGAACACCAGCCTCTTTCGAACCTTCTATTGATTATGTTGTGACAAAAATTCCTCGCTTTAACTTTGAAAAATTTGCAGGAACCAATGACAGATTAACAACGCAAATGAAATCTGTTGGCGAAGTGATGGCAATTGGTAGAACACAACAAGAATCTTTGCAAAAAGCATTACGGGGCCTCGAAGTGGGGGCGACAGGGTTTGATCCTAAAGTCGATTTAGACGACCCAGAAGCATTAACGAAAATTCGCCGGGAGCTAAAAGAAGCCGGCTCTGACCGAATTTGGTATATCGCAGATGCCTTCCGAGCAGGGTTATCCGTTGATGGTGTATTTAACCTCACCAATATTGATCGCTGGTTCTTAGTTCAAATAGAAGAAATCGTTCGCCTTGAAGAAAAAGTCAGCGAAGTCGGTATAAAAGGCTTAAATGCTGATTTCTTACGTCAGTTAAAACGTAAAGGTTTTGCTGATGCACGTTTAGCTAAAATACTTAACGTAAAAGAGCCTGTTATTCGCCAGTTACGGGAGCAATATCAACTCCATCCGGTCTATAAACGTGTTGATACTTGTGCAGCAGAATTTGCTACGGATACGGCTTATATGTACTCGACTTATGAAGAAGAGTGCGAGGCAAATCCACATCAAGATAAACCTAAAGTCATGATCTTAGGTGGTGGACCAAACCGTATAGGGCAAGGAATAGAATTTGATTATTGCTGTGTTCATGCCGCGCTTGCGTTGCGTGAAGACGGTTACGAAACCATTATGGTGAACTGTAACCCTGAAACGGTTTCAACAGATTACGATACTTCTGACAGACTCTATTTTGAACCTGTCACATTAGAAGATGTACTTGAAATTGTACGAATTGAAAAGCCGAAAGGGGTTATCGTGCAATATGGTGGACAAACACCATTAAAACTAGCCAGAGCGCTAGAAGCTGAAGGGGTGCCAGTTATTGGCACAACGCCAGATGCTATTGATAAAGCAGAAGATCGTGAACGTTTCCAAAAAGCGGTTGATAAATTAGGGCTTAAACAGCCTGAAAATGCCACTGTAACCGCTTTAGAAGAGGCTGTAGAAAAAGCACAATTGATTGGTTATCCGCTGGTGGTTCGTCCGTCTTATGTTCTTGGTGGACGCGCAATGGAGATTGTTTACGATGAAGTCGATTTACGTCGCTATTTCCAAACCGCAGTGAGTGTGTCAAATGATGCGCCAGTGTTGTTAGACCGTTTTCTTGATGATGCAATTGAAGTCGATATTGATGCGATTTGTGACGGTAAGCAAGTCGTGATTGGCGGCATTATGGAGCATATCGAACAAGCGGGTGTTCACTCTGGTGACTCTGCTTGCTCATTGCCTGCTTATACCCTAAGCCAAGAAATTCAAGATGTGATGCGTAAGCAAGTCCGTGAGCTTGCGTTTGAATTAGGTGTAAAAGGGTTGATGAATGCACAATTTGCGGTGAAAGGTAACGATGTTTACCTTATCGAAGTCAATCCTCGTGCTGCTCGTACCGTACCTTTTGTGTCAAAAGCCACAGGTGTGCCATTAGCCAAAGTCGCTGCGCGTGTCATGATTGGTCAAAGCCTTGAAGAGCAGGGAGTTACAAAAGAAGTTATTCCACCTTATTACTCTGTAAAAGAGGTGGTTTTACCTTTCAATAAGTTTGCAGGTGTTGATCCGATTTTAGGACCTGAAATGCGTTCAACTGGTGAAGTGATGGGCGTTGGTGCAACCTTTGCTCAAGCCTTTGCTAAAGCGATGTTAGGCAGCAGTTCTACCATGAAGAAAAAAGGCAGAGCGCTTCTTTCTGTGCGTACTGGTGATAAAAAGCGAGTTGTTGATTTAGCAACGAAATTACTAAAAAGTGGATTTGAATTAGATGCTACACATGGTACAGCCATTGTATTAGGTGAGGCGGGAATAAACCCACGCTTAGTTAATAAGGTTCATGAAGGTCGGCCGCATATTGAAGATAGAATCAAAAATGGTGAATATGACTATATTGTTAATACGACTTCTGGTCGTCAAGCCATTGAAGATTCTAAAATTATTCGTCGTAGTGCATTAAGATATAAAGTCCATTATGACACGACGTTAAATGGCGGGTTTGCGACAACGCTGTCATTAACAGCGGACCCTACGGAAAGTGTTATCTCAGTTCAAGAAATGCATAAAAAGATAAGTAAATCTTAAGATTTTTTTGTTGTTGTAATAATGATCCCGAATATGAGGAGACTTGTATTCGGGATTTTTTATTTTTCTATTTGATATAAAAAAGATAGCCCCAAATAAATTTATTTGGGGCTAGTGCAAAACAAAGAGGTGGGTGCGGATCTTTTTTTTCAAGTAAGGAGTCAAGAAAATAAAATAAGTTAATTTCTTTGTTTTAGCGGGTTCATTTTGTCTTTTTTCGTCGCTTGAGTCAAGAGGGAATTATTTTACGAGATTGAGTAACTTGTTGTTTTAATTGATTTAAATTTGTTATTTACTACGGATGAGGTATAGGGAATAGAGAAATTTCTGTTACTATATTGGCGGGTGCTTGGATCATTTTGGTTCAAGCATTTTGCAAGAGCCAAAAAGAGAAAAGCCCCGAATTCTATTTTCATAAAATCCGGGGACAGACTCAAACATCAACAACTTGATTCTGTCTCCTTTTCCGAAAGGAGTCAATGAAATTGACGAAAATAACCTTATTTGGCATTACGGTTATCTGTGTGACTGTTCTATGTTTTACAATAATTGTAGGCGAACGATTATGTTCACTTAACATTAGTAATGGAAACACAGTCGTTCAAGCTATTTTGATGTGTAATAAATAGCTTGGTTGGAGGGAGGTTTTCTCCCTCCCAATTTTTCTTCAAGTTGTCAGAGTTTTGGTACAAGCACCCTGTCTTTTAAATTATTCTTTGTGATAGTTGGATATAAATGATAATGATTGCTATTTCGTTGCGTGTTTGAGAATATAGCTGATTATTTACTCTGCTGATATCTTTCTATTATGTCTCAACACTCTTCATTCTATTCATATATTGGTTATCAACCTAAGCATCAGCAGGTTGAAGAATATCGCTTTCAAGACCAAATTCTATTACGACAAGGGGTATTAGAAACCACAGAAGATCTGCATATTGAAGAGACTTATCAAGCCGGCTTTAATTTAGTGGCGGTTCATAGTGGAAGTGTGATTAGTGAAAGTGTCAATGGACAGAAAATAGAGATAGCAACACCGAGTATTTTTATTGCTAATAGTGTTGAACGTTATTCTTTATTGAATCAATTTAAATCTGGCGATCCGCTAAGATATACATTATTGCAATTATCATCTCAGTGGCTTGAGCAACAACATATTTTATTACCTCCAATACTGCGACAAAACCAATCACTTATGTTGCATCATCTGACTTTGGATAATACGTTTTTAGCGTTAACCATGCAGTTATTCCAAAATCCGGTTCACGACTCCTTAAAACCACTTTACTACTCAGGTAAAGCCTGCGAATTTGCTTCATTAAGTTTGCAATATTTATGTCATGAACAAGAGCCAGCCAATCGGCCATTAAGTCAGCGTGAAAAAAACAGTTTAAAACAAGCCAAAGAAATTTTAATTGCTGAAATGGAAACGCCACCCAAGCTTGAAATATTAGCAACTCGTGTGGGACTAAATACTCGAAAACTGACTCAAGGTTTTCGTCAATTATTTGGTAATTCTGTTTATGGTTGGCTACAAGAATATCGTTTACAAACCGCATATAATATGTTGCTAAATGAAGGGGAATCTATCTCCAGTGTTGCCTATTATGTTGGGTATACACCCGCTCATTTTTCCGTCGCGTTTCGTAAACGTTTTGGTATATTACCGGGCGATGTACGCAAAGGGCATTTCACGCCTTAATTGATTTTATTAGGTTTATCGGTATATTAATTATCTTTATCGCTTGATTTGTCATCTATTAAACGCTTAATTAATTCTCCCGTTCCCATCTTGCTTAATAAATAAGCAAAATGCATCTAAATCGAAAGTAATAGTCACGCAATCTAAAGTCTTGTTGCTAGAGGGAAAATACGCTTTTCGCTATAGTGCCACAAGATGTTGTGGAGATTATTATGCATAATGAATTATGGGCGTTGTTGCGTCCTTATCGCCCTTTATTAATAGGTGCGCTGTTACTACAAGCTGTTGCAGGTTTTAGCTCTTTAGTACCTTGGTTAGCACTTTATCAACTTATTATTTCTTTCCCTTCTACTAATACGTTCTGGCTAACCATTGCGGTTATTGGTGGCATTGTATGGCTTATTTCGCAGACTATTGCCTTTCATTTAACGCATTTAATGGATGCTAAATTAACCTATCATTTACGGTTAGCACTATCAGAAAAAATGCAAAAATTACCATTGAATTGGTTCGTTAACCAAGGGAAAAATGGTATTAATCAATATGTTCAGCGAGATATTAAAGCATTACATCAATTAATTGCTCATGCACCTGCTGATATCGTGCAATTAATCGTTGTTCCTGTTATCGCTATTATTGTGCTATCAACATTAAATCCTTTTTTACTGGTTTTCTCTCTTATTCCTTTAATCATTGCTTATTTTTGTTTTAAACAAACACAATCATCACGTTATCAAACCTATTGTGAACAGCGTGATAGTGCGATGAAAATACTCTTTGGCGATTATCAACTTCTTGCCGAAAACCCACTTATCGCGCGTCAATTCCCGCATAAAGGCATTATCAGTAAAACAGAAAAAGCCTTATTTAATTTTGTTTTTCATTTTCAAAATTGGGTTAAACGAGTTGGATTATTAGGATCACTTACTCAGCTATTATTAAGTGCCACGCTATTAACGGGATGGCTATTACTGGGTGCAACTATTTTTGAACACGCGTTGCCATTAGCCGATTTATTACTGTTTATTTTATTATTAAGACGTATCGCAGAGCCTGTTATGGCAATGGGGCATGGTGGCGATGCTTTACGTGCTGCAAAACAATCAGCACAGCGAATTCAGCAATTATTAAATCAGCCTGAAATGCAATATGGTGATTTATCGACCGAGACGATATCTCATGCTGTCGCGTTAACAGCACACTCTGTTTGCCTCTCTTATGGGGATAAAAAGATCCTCGATAATATTAATTTTGAAATTAAGAAAGGCGAGTTTATTGCCATTGTTGGATCTTCTGGTGCAGGTAAAAGCTCTTTGCTACAACTGATTGCTCGATTTATGGATGCAACATCAGGTGAGATTTTTGTTGAGGATCAGAATTTACAGGCATATTCACGTAATGCACTAAACCAGATAACCACTGTGGTGATGCAAAATAGTGTGCCATTGCCTTATTCTATTCGCGATAATTTGTTGTTGTTTGATCCCGATTGTAGCGAGCAACAGTTGCAATCAGCCATCAATGAAACCAATTTAACTGAAGTCATAACGAATTTACCGCAAGGTTTATCAACCGTTATTAATGATGAAATTGCATTATCTGGTGGTGAAGCTCTACGCCTTGCCATTGCTCGCGCTTTTATTGCCAATAACCCTCTGTTGTTAGCCGATGAACCCTCCTCTGCACTTGATCCTGATAACGCACAAAAGATTTTTGTGGCGATAAAAAATAAAACCATGACACGAGTCGTCGTCACACATTCACTGGTTTTAGCACAACAAGCAGACAGAGTGATGTTTATGGCTGAAGGTAAATTAATCGCAATGGGGCATCATGATGAGTTATTAGTTAATTGCTCTGCTTATCATGACTTTGTACAAAAACAAGGAGAGCAAAATGAAGACTAATCCCTTTGTTTCATTACTCTTATCTTTAAAATATCCACTTAGTTTTATGGTGTTGAGTGCCATTTTAGAAGGGCTATGTGGTTTATTATTATTACCCATTATTATCTATTGGCATCAAGGACCAAGCCAATATTTATGGATGCTAGCGGGATTAACATTAATTACACTTATTTTTCAGTATATTGCGACATTAAAAGGTTTTCTTGCGGGTACGACGGTGATGAAGATCTTAGTCCAAGCCTTGATCCGTCATTTACCGCGTAGTTTAACGCCACCGCCTCAAGCACAAACGTTATGCTCAGGTGCAGCGATGAGCGCAATGAGTATTCCAGCCCATTTACTTGCACCTGTTATCAGTGTTGTGGTTACACCATTAACAGTGATTATGGGGCTTTTATTTTATAACGTCACTTTTGCGTTGATTTTTATAGTGGCTACATTATTACTTGTTGCAGTGATGCGAATAAGTGCCAAAGGGCTGTATAGACAAGAAGTAACACTGCAAACAGCAGAGGCTGTTGCGGCTAAAACATTGGCTAATTTTGCACAACATCAGGCATTACTGCGAAAAAGTGGGCGAAATTCACTGTTCTCACAGCAATTACAGCAAGATTTACTAGCGCAACATCACCAACAAGTACAGTTATTACAGCGAAGTTTACCTTACCATTTAATTTTTTCTCTCTGTATTCAGGTTATTTTTATCGCTGTGCTCGTGATTGGGGTGATAAATGTTGATGCTAATTATCTTACTTTAGCGCAGTGGTTAGCCGTTGTTGTATTAATTGCCCGCTTTATTGAGCCGTTATTTCAGCTTTCTCATATTGATCAGGCATTAAGACAAAGTAAACAGTCACTCACTTTAATTAAGAATGCGTTGAATACACCAATATTACATAGCCCAATAGAGAGTGATGTACCGAAAAATTATCAGATCCATTGTGAACATCTCCATGTTAATAACCATATAGGTAAAGCCATTCTTTCTGATATTTCAGTCTGTTGTCCCGATAAAAAAATGACTGTGGTTGTGGGGAGTTCTGGTGCGGGTAAAACAACACTACTCCATATTTTAGCTCGTCTTATTGATGCGGATAAAGGGCAAATTCTTTATGGTGATAAAAAAGTTAATGATTTATCTGAGAGTGTATTAGCGCAAACAAGACAAATCGTATTTCAGCATAATCAATTAATTAAAGGCACTTTACGCTGGTCATTATTGCAAGATGAGCAATCAACAGTCAGTGATAAGGATATTTTACAATTACTTAATGCATTAGGTTTATCGCTGACCCAAGCGGATTTAGATGACGATGTGGGAGAACAGGGAGACCGTTATTCTGGTGGGCAAAAACAAAGGCTATGCTTGGCGCGTTCATTATTAGCCGATCCTAAAATCCTATTTTTAGACGAGCCTACCGCGAGCCTTGATACAATTAGTCGTGAAAAAGTCGCGCTTTATCTTGAAAACTTAACATCCACACGAGTTGTGATCACACATGATCCTGATGTTGCCAAACGGGCAGATCACGTCATTGTGCTAGAGGATGGAAAAGTCATTGCAGAAGGTTCGCCTAATGCATTGTTATTATCTTCAACATGGTTCTCACGTTTTTGTGGATCATATTGAGTTTTTCGATCTTCATTCGTTGTGACGTAATATCGATTGGCAATCGAAAGAGATAATTTGGCAATCTAAAATACCCTAATCTCAAAATTGATAGAGTGATAACCATTATCATTTGAATATTTTGGGATGGGTATGGTTTACATTTCTGCTTTAGCTAACTTAGATAAAACACAGACATTATCACCAGTATTAAATCAACGTACACAAAATAAATTGGCATTAACACAATGCGCTATCTTGTGTTCTACCGCATTATTTTCACTTTCTGCCATCGCAAATACAGCAACAGAAAACAATAAAGCGGTCGATGTTTTGGTGGTGACTGAAAGCGCGACACAAAACCGCGATGATCTTGCTCCTGGCGTGAGTACATTAAGTAAAATGGCACTAAAGCCCAGAGAGATCCCACAAACTATCTCTGTGATAGACAGAGAGCAAATAGAAAATCAAAACCTAAACACTCTTGATGAAGTGATGACTCGTGCCAATGGTATTACCAGCGCTCCGTTTGTATTATTAACAACGGCTTATTACGCTCGTGGTTTTCAAATTAACTCTTTTGAGCTGGATGGTGTTCCTGCATTAATGGGAAATATGGCAAGTTCACCACAAGATATGGCGGTGTATGAACGAGTTGAGATCTTAAAAGGCTCTAACGGATTAATGCATGGAATGGGAAACCCTGCGGCAACCGTCAATATGGTACGTAAACATGCACCTTTAGAAGATCAATTAAAAGCAACATTCACGGCTGGAAGCTGGAACCGTTATCGCGGTGAAGTGGATGTGGGTGGACGTTTAAATCAAGCGGGTAGCGTTCGTGGTCGTGTTGTAATGGCATGGGAAGATAAAGATTTCTTCTACGATATTTCAGATCAAAAGACTCGCTTGATTTATGCCACTGTCGATGCGGATTTAACGCCTAACACCCTATTACGTACGGGTATTCAATATCAAACAATAGACTCCATCACCAATATGGCGGGTGTGCCAATGGGGAAAGAGGGGAGTGATTTACATCTTTCTCGTAAAACCTATTTAGATGCTGATTGGGATCGCTTTAAATGGGATACCACGCGTTTATTTACCGGAATTGAACATCAAATTAATGATGATTGGCTGTTTAAAATCAACGGTGATTATCAATATGCTAAAGCGCGTTTGTTGTATGCAGGAGCATGGGGAAATATCGATCCTGAAACCGGTGATGGTGCCATGTTAATGGGAGGAGCATACAAGTTCCATAACTATCAAACCAGTCTTGATACCAACGTCACAGGAAAACTCAAAGGTTGGGGCTTACAACATGACGTGATAGTGGGAATGAGCTACTCGAAGGCCAGTGAAGAACAGCACACTGGGCAATTTAAAGAGCCTCTCAATGTACCTGTCAATATTTATCGCTGGGATCCTCACAGTGTAGCAAAACCACAAATAACAGGTTATTCCTCTCAAGGTGCGACAAAAACGGAACAAACTGGCGTTTATGCAATGAGCCGGATCAAGCTTATAGAGCCTGTTACGCTGGTTACAGGCGCAAGAGCGAGCTGGTGGGAAGTGACAAAACCGCAAGCTAAGTTTACTGAAAATGGCAAAATTACTCCTTATGGTGGTTTGATTTGGGACTTTGCGCCTCAATGGTCATGGTACAGCAGTTATTCTACGGTTTATCAACCACAAACAGGAAAAACGTGGAGTGGTGAAATGTTGAAGCCCGTTGAAGGACAAACGGTTGAAACTGGGATCAAAGGCGCGTTGATGAACGGTGGGCTTAACGTCTCAGCCGCTATTTTCCGTATTGATATGAAAAATAATCCACAAGAAGATCCGGCACATCCTGGCGGTGGTTTTAATACCTATCTTATTAGTGGCGGAAAAGTGATTAGCCAAGGGTTTGATATTGAAGGGACAGGATATCTATCACCATTTTGGGATCTCTCTGTTGGCTACACCTACACTGATACGGAATATAAAGAAGATACTCTTAATAAAGGCAATAGTTTTAATTCATTGGTGCCTCGCCATATGGTAAGAGCGTGGACAAACTATCAGTTACCTTGGGATGCACGTAAGTGGAGTGTGGGTGGTGGTATTCAAGCTCAAAGTGAATATAGCAAAACAAACGGTGAAGTTACGTTACGCCAAGGTGGCTATGCGATATTTAATACGCGTTTAGGTTACCAAATTCATGAAAACTGGTCTGTAGCATTAAATATTAATAACGTTTTTGATAAACGTTATTACTCAAGTCTTTTCTCCCCTCAATGGAATAATCGTTACGGTGAACCTCGTAATGTTATGTTGAATATAAAGGCTGATTTCTAATGCAAAAAGCATTGCTGATCAGTTGTGCTATTTTAGGCAGCGTAATAGGAAGTATTACGCTGTCATTACTGATAGCAACTTTTTATCCCAGCGTAGATCCGCTTAATCGTCTATATGCAGCCGTCTTTTTACCTGTTTTATTTTTATGTGGCATGCTCTGTTTTAGTTTGCTTTCAGTGACTGGAAAGCAGGTATTTTGGCGAGCATGGAGCTGGTGGCCGTTACTTTTAATATTGCTGGAGTTTACTTTATGAAAGCAATATTAAAACGCCAATTTTCACAGCTTCATCGCCAAACAGGCACTTTATTTGGCATCCTATTATTTATTATTTTATTTACAGGCACATGGTCATTAGCTCATGAAAATTTAAATCTATGGGTTCAATTTAAGCCGTTAAATAAAGAACTATTACCGTTAGATAAGCTATTAATAAAAGGCGAATACCTCTTAGGTGAAAACGGTTTTAATAGTGTGAAATTAGCTTCTATTGATCATCCTATTATTACTTTCTGCCAAGGAATGGGAAATTGTTCACTGCAGTTAAATGCACAAACAGGAGAAGAAATTAGATTAACAGAGGTTATCTCTCCTATGGTTAATTTACATAAAAATCTATTTATGGGTTTTTCTGGACGATTATTTATTAGCTTATTTGGTTTTGTTTTTGCGCTATTGCTAATAACAGGCATTGTTATTCATCACCGTAAAATCTATCAATTATTTCGGCTCCGTTTTAATCAAGGACGTAGGTTATTTTTCTTTGATTTGCATAATGTCATTGGATTATTGAGCTATCCGTGGCTGGTTGTATTTGCTTTAACCGGGGCATTATCAGGATTAGGTGCATTTGGTACATTAATGCTGGCAAAATATGTGGAGCCAAATGCTCCAGCGCAAGTGATGATGAAACTTATGGGGCAATCAACCCCTACCTCATTTGAATGGAGTGCATCTTCGCCAAATGAACTGTTAATTCAACTTTCGAAAGAAAAGCCAGAATTTATTCCTGAAACAATTAATTGGAAAAATAAAAGTACTGCTGAACAGCAAATAACAATAAGTGGGAGCAATTTATATTTACCCAGTACTACGAATTTTGAACAGTTCTCTTTTGCTGGTTTAGATAATTATCGGGTTACAGAAAAAACTTCTGTGTCTCAGCAATTTTGGACGCGTACTTTTATTGCGGTTCAACCGCTGCATTATGGGCAATATTTATGGACAGGCTCTGCTAACTTTAGTTTATCTGCGCTTCACTGCTTAATGGGAATGATGGCCTGTGTATTAACTTTTAGCGGATTAGTGATTTGGCTATTAAAAAAGCCCATCAATATCAGTTCCCGTTTAGTGTTAGGAAGTTGTATTGGCTTAATTTTTGCCAGCACATGTTTAATTCCTATCGCTATTTTCTCCGCGTTATCACCGATACTGTCTTTTTTTAGCATCTGGTTAATAACGCTTCTTTTTTATTCTTTTTATTTGCAAGTGATCCAACTTACTTTCCTTATTTTAACCCTAAGTAGTGCGATTTTATTAATAAGTGTTTTTAGCCACTTATTTATTACTCATGCTTCTTTATGGTGGATAAGTTGTGCCTTGCTGATAAGTGCCATTTTTTATTTTTTGATAGGTCTTTTTCTACTGAAAAGAGCGTAATTGGAGTCCGTTATGCAAGAATTATTAAAATCTCGTCAATTGGTCATTACGTTAGGTTTACTTTATCTAGCACAAGGTATTCCGATGGGAATTGCAATGGATGCTTTACCCACATTATTACGTCAAGAAGGTTCGGCTTTAAGTGCCATCGCATTTATTCCATTAGTGGGATTGCCGTGGGTGTTAAAATTTTTATGGGCGTCAGTCGTTGATAATTATTGGTTTACATCATTAGGTCGTCGCCGTAGTTGGATTATTCCCATGCAGATTATCGTGACGCTTTGCTTATTACTCTTAGCATTGATAGGGATTTCCGTTGAAATGGCAAAATGGGGTGTCACTTTATTAGCTATCGCTTCATTAGCCAGTGCAACACAAGATATCGCGACAGATGGAATGGCGGCTGAGCATGCAAGTGGCACTCTATTATCTAAAATCAATGCGATCCAAATTGCGGGGGTAATGGGGGGATTTTTCTTAGGAGGTGCAGGAATGATGATATTAAGCGAGACATTAGGGCAGCAAAATACATTGTTATTTTTTGCATTGATCCCCGCTATTAGCTTGATATCGATTACGTTATTTCAACAAAAAGCCCAATATGAAGCAGGAGAAAATAGTGATCATCCTAATGCAAGTTTATTAAAAACGGTACGAAGAAAAGGTGCAGTAAGACTATTAACACTGACATTACTCTCAGCAGTAACGGCAGTTTCAGGCTTTGGTTTGGCTAAACTATTTTTAACTGATAATGGCTGGTCTTTAGCTGATGTTGGAAAAATGGGCATGATGGGGGGAATGGTCACTCTGTTCTTTGGTTGTGGTGGAGGGGCTTGGTTAATTAATAAAATCGGTGTTTGGCGTGCTTTTTCTGCAGGATTATTGTGTGCTTTAGGCTCTTCATTATTATGGTTTTCACAATCAACAGGAACGGTTAGCCTTCCAATGGTTGCTGTATGTATCGTTTTAGGCTCTTTATCTTCGGGGATCACTTCTGTGGCTATTATGACCGCAGGTATGCGATTCGCTTCAACAGATAATCAAGCAGGTACAGATATGACTGCCGTGCAAAGTATGCGTGATATTGGTGAAATGGCGTGTGCAATGATGTTAGTGAGTTTAACTGCCATTATTGGATATCGTGGTGGTTTTGGATTGGCTGCAATGATTGCACTCTTTGCTTTATTGGTAACGTTGGTAAACGTAAAATATCAAAAGAGATATCAATCAACGGAATAAACTGATTTAGAAAAATAGCTTTAAATTAATAAAGAGCCTCGAGAGGCTCTTTATAGTTAATCGAATGATTTTAACTAAAGTTGGCTAATTTTCGTTATATTATTTTGTGATGGAGAACCATCTCCATCCCAATTAACATGCTGTTTAAACTCATATGTTTCACCTGCGATAGTGACAGAGGTAATTAACGTTGCATTACCATGATGGGCAGAAGCACCGGCACCACTCCCCCAACAGTCTTCTTTTATTGCCAGCGAATGACTATTAGGTTGGAAACGTTGGTTCTCAATTCTAGAGGTATAAGTACCTTCATCGTTGTAATCGACTGAATCACGAGTAGAAGCGCCTTGTATATCAATAAGTTTGTGAGATACCGTGACTGGCTCAAAGAAATCACTTGCGTGGTTTCCTAATGTAAACATCGGCCTTGCAATAACATGAACCATACTATCCAAGCCACTCATTCTACATGAATGTCTCGGCACACTAGCACTAGTAGTAGTAATAAATGAAATAGAGCCGTTTAATTCTAAATCCATATACATAGGATGAATCGGTTTTACATCTAGTGGATAATAAACTGCATATTGTCTACCTGTATTTGTACTTGGATCATGATCGTAAATGTCAAACACAATGACTTTGATTTTAAGTTGAGTACTTTTAAATAAATTTTTATCAAGCTTAAAGGAGCTAGTGATTTTTGGTCTACCAAGAAGCTGATTGTGGTCATAAGCAAGGATTTGACTGGTTTTTTGATTTCCATCCCATAATTCAAGATTAACTGCATAATCACTTGCTGTTGTATCTGGCGGTAACCAAGAAAAAGTTAACGAATCATCTTCATAAACAGGAGTCCAATTTATCGATATATTTGCATGAGGTGTGACTTGTGCATTTTTATTGTTATCAACCCTTCGTGTTACGGAATTAATGGTGATATGAGGTACTTTTCTAACATCGACAGAATAAGAACCTTGAGATTGATAAAAGTAGTCATTTTCTTTTGATGTCAAAATGATATTTGTTTTACCTGGATTGACTTTAACAATAACCCCACTTTCTTTTATTGCCACAATATTAGGATCTTTTGCTGACCAGATACCTAGAGCTTCTTTAGGCAATGGAATTGTTGGTTGTTGTACATCAATATTAGTATCTGTTTCAGATAAAATAATGTCATTTTTTGCAAAAGTGATTTGGAGTGTTCCTTTATCTTGCTCGTAATCCACTACCACCGCATCTGCTAGAAATTGATCAGTTGCATCACTTTTGATGTGTATTTTCGTTTTACCTGGTTTTACTTCTGTAATAGCGCCTTGTGAATCAATAATGGCTATACGTTGGTCATCACTGACATAATACAAAGGAATATTTTTTACGTCTGTATTGCCAAAAGTGGCGTTAACGTTATGCGTTACTCCATCATTCCATACCGATTTAATCGTACCCGATGACGCTAATTGTAAAATAGGTTTCGCTTTTTCAATGACTAAAGGATAACTACTTTGCGCTGGTTGATATTGATCATTACCTGATGTTTGTAATGTGATAACTGCAGTACCCGCTTTTTTCATCGAAATACGACCGCTAGTTGTATCAATAGAGGCAATAGTCGGATCGGAACTAGACCACATCATATTAATATTATTAGGTAATCCTGTATAACCTAGTGCGCTGATTGGTGCTGAAGCGTAGGTTTCTTGTTGGATTTGTTTGTCAAAAATAATATCAGGTTTCGGAATAGTGACTTTAATAGTTAATGGTTTCGCAATGGCTAATCCTTCCGCTTCAGCCGTTAAAATAATATCTGTTTTAACATTTGAAGTAAGATGAGTTTGATATTTCCCCTTTCCTAATGAATTGAGTGGGTTATCACTAAAATTAGGTTTACCACTGGTTGTTTTTATCGAAACAGTTTTACCATCAATGGTATTGTCGTATTTATCCATTAAATTTACAGTGAGTAGGGCGCTATCTTTATTATTTCCCCCAATTGATTGACGGTTACTACTAAAGGTTGATTGATTGGCATCAATATCAGCTGGATTTACGGTTACATCTTGAATTGGCTTATAATTATTTGAATCAAGAGCAGCGTTCATTTTCAATATACCGGCAACAGTACTGGTGACTTTTGTTCTTGCGATACCATTGGTATCGGTATAGGTAATATGGTTATATTTATCAGCTACACCTTGTAACTCCCATACTACAATAACGTTAGACAATATATTGTCATTGGCATCCACAATGGTTGCTTGATAATTAACACCATTATCTCCGGCGATTATGCTTGTTCTATCGACATCGACAGATTTTACTTGCCTGGTTTTTGCATCTGCACGCAGTTGTAAGGTTTTTTGTTTTTTGAAATCGACACCATTCACTTTAACACTTAATTGTGCCATGCCTGATTTCGTGCCCGTTGCTTCAATTTCATAATGACCCGGAGAGACTTGTTGGGCTTGGCTAAACCGAATAGTTGGGTTATTAGAAATTCCTTCAACTTGCTGATTTGGCAGAATATTACCGCCTTTATCTTTAATCGTTAACGAGAGTAAGGCTTTATCTGTGCCATTGGCGATGATTGTTGCTGGTATTAAGTCGATTTCTGAACGGTTTTCATCAACATCATCAGCGATAAAATTGACATCTTTTGCAGGATAAACCCCTGATTTTAAGTTCACATTAACTTTTGCTAACCCCGCAGGGCCACGCGTTAATTTTGTTTGCGCCACGCCTTTATCATCTGTAAACGTCAGTGCTGAGGTTAAAACACTGACATTGTCGGATGTCCAAGTGACAGGCGTATCATTACTAACAGGATTATCATATTTATCAATTAAATAAGCAGTATAAGTGATAGTGTCTCCGGCTTTAGGTGCCATATCACTGATAATAATATCGCGCACTTTGGCACTGATATTATCAGCAACAACAGTCAGTGAAACTGATTGAGTTAAGGTGATACTGTTAATCGTGGCATGAATTTCTGTTGTACCCGTTTTTTGGGCGCTGATTGTAGCTTTATAAACACCCGTGCTACTCTCGGTAAATTTACTCTCTTTAATATTAAGATTAGTGGAATATTGAAGTTTAATATCGTCTTTTAATCCAGTGAGTAAATTCCCCTGATTATCTTTTACAATGACCGTAATATTTGATTGATCATAAGAGCGAGTTCCATCACCCGCCGTAATGATGGATGGTGAAAGAGCAAGTGTAGAGCGAGTTGCTGAGATAACATCAGTTGTAAATATAATGTCATGATCAGCTTCAAGAAACTCTTGAGCATCTAGCATTGCAGTAACTTTTGCTGTGCCTGCTTGTGTGCTTATCAGCGCAATCTCTGCAACCCCATTCTTATCTGTTTTACTAATTGGTAATGGTGAAAGTTGACCTAATGAGGTTTGCCAACCCACCGTAATGCCTTCCATGCTTGGGTTGCCTTGCTTATCTACAATATGGGCTTTAATAACGACACTATCTTTCCCATTTGCGGTGACAGTATAAGGCGCAATGACGTTTACAGATTGAATCATGGCATTTTGCGTGTCGGCAACAAAACCAAGAGGCTGTGTTAGGGCAAATGGATTTGTTACGCCATATTTTGCTGTTATCTCACTAATACCTTCTTTTTTCCCTTTAATTTCAAACTGATAAATTCCGTTGTTTTTATCAATAACATTACTGAATGTAATAGTGGGGTTATTACCACTAAGGCTGATATATTTTTCTTGTTTAGGAACTGGGTTATCAAATTGGTCTTTTAATTCGATAGTACCAATAGAGACATTTTTACCATTAGCCACGATGGTTTGCGGATCTAATTTAAAGTGGCTATGGGCTTTATCTACTTTCCCAGGTTTAAATAAAAGATCAATTGATGCACTTTGATTATTATTTAGACGGCCAGTTAATGTTATTGCCTGTGCTATTTTTCCTTTTATTTCGACTTGTGCATTACCATGAATATCTGTTTTTACCATCTCTTTATTAGGATGATTAGGTGATGCATTCCAAAAAACAGATTGTTGTATCAATGGGTTATTATTCGCATCAACAACATGTGCTGTGACTGTGATGGTATCATTATCATCAGCAATGGCTTCTGTTTTATTATTAGCCGATAAAGAAATTGTTGCACTGTTCGGATCAGAAATGGCTTTTATTGTCGTCTGGGCTTTATTTCCATTTTTGAGTGAAGCAATGGCGGTAATCGTTCCCGCTTGAGCGGTATTAATCGAAATAGCCGTTTCACCTTGTTGGTTGGTTTTTGTCTCTTTTTGATTTGCTGTTCCGCCGTTAATATCCCAATTGACGATAACATCAGGTAATTTATTGCCGAACTTATCTTTTACAACCGCGCTTAATATGGCCTGTTCTTTATTATCTGCAATAATTTGAGTTTTATTGCTGGTTAAGGTAATTAAACCTTTTTTGTTATCGGCAATAAAAGTAATAGGTGATTGATCCATTGACCCATTACTGAGGCTAGCAGTAACAATAACATCAAAGGCTTGAGTACTGGTCACTGTCGTTTGAGCGATACCTTGGTCATTTGTTGTTGAAACTTCATTAATAGAAACAATCTGTTGGTCACGATTAGTAGACCAAATGACTTTTGCATTTGGCAAGATGTTGTGATTGTTATCTTCAACGACCGCGGTAAAGGTTACTGCTGTTTTACCATCAGCAATATAAGGTTTTGCCGATGGCGTTAATGAAATAATTTTACCGTTGGATAGATCGGCAATAAATTGCGTTGTCTTTTTCGTGACTATTTTATTAACTAATGCACTTACAGTGGTTGTACCTGATATTTGGCTGGTCATCGTTGTTGATGCATTACCTTGATTATCAGTCAATAATTCAGTTTCTTTAAGCAGGGCTTGGTTATCAGCAGATAATTGTATTTTTACATTTGGGACGGGATTATTATTTTTATCAATCACATTGAAAGCAATATGCTTTTCATCTTTTCCATTAGCAAATGAACTATTTGGATTAATTGTGAAAGTATTTATTTTGGCTGAACTACTATCGGCAATAAAATCAACATTAGTTGAATAGATAATATTTTTAACACTAACATTAATTATACTTTTGCCAATATGTGTATTAGTAATGGGAACAATGATTTTGCCTTCAGCATCTGTATTTGCTTGCCCAATAATCGTTGCTTCATTATCTGCAGTAAAAGAGACAGGATAGTTAGGAATTTTATTGGCATTAATATCAGTTACGATAACTTGAATTTTATTTTGGCTTTTACCATCAGCAGGTGCATAGTTTTTAATTACGGTTAATCCGCCTTTAGCAATAATGGCGGAATGTGTATCAGCAACAAAAGTCACTTGTGCCTGATTAAAGGTGTTATCTCTAAATTTGGGTATTAATGTCACCATTTCAGGAGTACTCCCTGCGGTGATTGTGACTTGATATTTCCCTGCATCTATTCGGCTGAAATTGGAAACTTTGCTATTACCGATAGGATTATCAGATTGAACCTGTAGTGAGAGTTCGTTGATATTGATATCAACGGGAAGTTTATCATTATCGAGGATGGATAAAGTCAGATTTTGTGCAGAATGACTGTCGGCAGGCAGTTGTGTGGCTTTAGGTGTAAATTGGCTATTTTGTGTATTAATCGCGGATTGATCAACTGTAATGTGACTTTGTACAGGATCAGAACGATTACCTTGATCATCAATAGCAACAGCACTTATTGTGTAGCTGTTTTTTTCAGTTGAACCTGAGATATGACGAGGAAAAATTATCGAATAGTTAAGATTATTATTATGATTAATTTTACCTCCATTAGCGATTAAGCGACTTGCTGACCACTCAATCTGTTTAACAGGATATTTTGAACGAACTTGCACGCCTAAATCTTTTTCTTCTTTCGCATAACCGTTAAGGGTTGGATTTATAGAAAGGAAGACTAAAGTTTTCTTTTTATATTCCAAAACAATGTCATTATTTCTATCAACAAAATCATAGCGATTTCCTGACATTAAACGAGTTGCTCGCACATTATCGGGATTAAGTTGTGAAGAGAGTGATTCTCCAAGTCGATATTGGATATTCACATCAAATTTATTATCACTGTTGTCATTTAAACCAAAGCGACGTTCAGCACCAAAGGTAATTAAAGGCACTGGCGTATAAGTAAGCCCCGCAGTATAAGCGTGAGGATTTTCTTGGCGATTATCTTTGCCAAATAAGCCGACTTCTTTACCGTAATATTGTTCAAAAATAAGTTTTGCGCCTAATTGTGGGTAAGCGGGTAGGTAGCTTTCTGTCCGAATATCCCACCCATTAGCAGGACGCTCGTTATAATCTATAACGTCGTCAGAGGTACGCCAGTTAGAGAGACGGTGATAGTGATTTACACTTAATTTAAAATAGTCTCGCCATACTTCAGCACCCACACCAAAGCGGCTGTGATAACGACTTAAATCGTAGTCATAAAAAGCATTCAGACCCACCATAAATTTATCAGTAAAATGCCGGTAGCCAATTCCTTGGTTTAATTGGCTACGAGAGTCTTTACGGTGATAACTGGTTTGAGAGAAAACTAGGTTTTTTTCTTGATCGTACAATGGGATCAAGAGATCGGCTGAGCTACTTTCTAATGTGAAATTTTTATCAGTAGAAAGTGATACACGAGCATGGCCAAATTGATTAAGCCATTGTTCTATTTGTTGATTGGCCTTATTTGATATTTGGCTTATTGCGAATTGTGTCGCGTCCGTATCTCTATTTAATAAAGATGAATTATCGACAATAATTTGGGCCAGTTCTTGCCCGTTAGTTGAAGGGATCGGAATATCTTGATTATTATTATTTAGCCATTTTTTTGTTAATAAAGGCTCATCGGGGATATTAAGTGTTATGCCCGCCTTTATTTTTAATTTACCCACTAAAGAGACATAATCAGGGTTAGATTCTATAAGTTTAAATAATTTTATATTAAATTGCTTAGCGATAGATTCAGGTGTATCGCCCGCTTTAACCTGATACGTTTTCTGTTTTTTTAATAAATTAATAGCCTGTTTTTCTTGGTTATTTCCGTTAGCAAACACATTGGCTGGAAGGGTTGCTGAGATAGGAAATGCCAGTTGAATAAAAATATTAAACCAAGCAACTTTCTTTGTAATAGAAGATAGTTGAGGCGTTAGTCCACTTTTAAATTTTGTCATTTTTAAACTCACCGTAACAAATAATGATGAGATTCTCGTATTTATAGATGTTTTTGATATCAGAAAGTGAACTTGAATTAATTAATTATTCAATATATAAAAATAAATGATCAAAAAAATAAAATAAGTTTAGAAATAAAAATTGAAAAGGGAATTTAAGTATAAAAAAGCCAATAGAAATAATACTATTGGCTTTTTATTCAACATCAAAAATTAGATATCAACAAAAATATCAGGATCAGGGCCTAAACGTTTTTTCTGATCAAGTGTTGTTATTTCCGCAACTTCCTCTTTCTCCAATTTAAAATCAAAAATATGGAAGTTTTCTTCTATACGAGAAGGCGTAACAGATTTAGGGATCACCACAAGTCCACTATCTAGATGCCAGCGTAAAACAATTTGTGCTGGGGTTTTATGATATTTTTCGGCAAGTTTTTGAATAATAGGCTGGTTGAAAACACCTTCACCACCTTGTGCTAAAGGGCTCCAAGATTCGGTCACAATATTATGCGTTGTGTTCCATGCTCTTAATGGCGCTTGTTGCATTAAAGGGTGAATTTCAATCTGATTAATAACAGGGGCTACACCTGTTTCAGTAATGATACGTTCAAGATGTTCTTCTTTAAAATTACAAACACCAATACTTTTTACTAACCCTTCTTTTTGCAAAATAATCATCTGTTTCCACGCTTCAACATAAAGTTCGCGTGAGGGAGCAGGCCAATGCATTAAATAGAGATCAATATAATCAAGTTGCAAACGCTGGAGACTTTCTAAGACAGCACCGCGAGCATGCGTTTGATCGTTGTTCCATAATTTTGTTGTGATAAAAAGCTCCTCACGAGGAACAGTGACCTGTTTTAACGCTTTACCCACACCTTCTTCATTATGATAAATCGCTGCCGTATCAAAAAGGCGATAGCCTGTATCAAGTGCGTGATGAATAGCGTTAACAACTTGATGATTATCTGCTTTCCAAACACCAAGACCAAGTTGTGGAATGGTATTTCCATCAGATAGCTTGATCAGTTTAGGTTTATCCATTTCTGTCTCCAAAGTCGCATTAAAGTACTTAGAGTGCCGCTGTATAAATACGTTGACTGACTTCTAATGTGATATCTTGATGCTCGCCTAGTGCGGTTTGTCCGTGCTCTTCCAATTTTCGCACTAAAGCTGGAATATCTTCTTCAGTGATTTTGAAATCAGTTAGTCGAGTTCTAAGTCCCATTAATTCAAAGAATTTTCGAGTTTCATTAATCGCAGTTTCAATTTTAAAAGCGTCAGAACCTTGGTTTATACCCCAAACTTTTTGTGCATATTGGATTAACTTCTCATATTTAGTCTGCCGTTTTTCATTTAATAGGGCAGGTAAAACGATAGCGAGAGTTTGTGCATGATCAAGCCCGTGTAATGCCGTGAGTTCGTGGCCTAATGCATGTGTAGCCCAATCTTGAGGAACACCAACACCAAGGATGCCATTAAGCGCTTGTGATGCTGTCCACATTATATTAGCACGGATATCATAGTCTGTAGGTGATGTCAGCGCTTTTGGTCCTTGATCAATTAAAATCCGTAAAAGACCTTCTGCATACTCATCTTGTACACGAGCATTCACCGGATAAGTGAGATATTGCTCTAATATATGAATAAAAGCGTCAACAACACCGTTTGCGGTTTGTCTTGGTGGCAGGGAATAAGTGGTTGTTGGATCTAAAATAGCGCAATGAGGGTAAACATGAGGGCTAGCAAAGCTTTGTTTATCCATGGTCTGTTTTCTGCTGATAACAGAAAAACTGTTGGTTTCTGTTCCCGTTGCTGGAAGTGTTAATACACAGCTTAAAGGTATTGCATTTTCGATGACTTTACCGTGACTGGTAACGATTTCCCAAGGTTCACCTTTATAAGGTATCGCGGCTGCAATAAATTTTGTGCCATCAATAACTGACCCACCTCCTACTGCTAATAAATGCGTAATACCATGATATCTGGCATAAGAAACGGCTTTCATTAATGTTTCATAAGAAGGATTGGGTTCAATACCACTAAATTCATGAATTTGATAACCAGGGAGTGCCGTATAGATTTGATCTAAAACGCCGTTGCGTTTAATACTGCCACCACCATAAGTCAGCAAAATTCTTTCATTTTTTCCGATTTCAGAACGTAGTTTTTCTATTTGCCCTTGACCAAAATGAAGGCGAGTGGGGGAGTAATAAGTAAAGTTTTGCATTTTGTATCCACCTTAATTTGATGTTCTGCGATATGACAATTAATCAGGAAAAAGTTTTTCACTGTGTCTAGACGAAATAGCATGACATAACTATAACTGTAAGGTTGTAGAAATAAGAGATGAATTATCTTTCTTAATGACTACAGCAATTCAAATTGTAGCTAATTTATAAGGAGTAATATGGAAAATCATTATTTAACATTAAACCAAGAACATTGGGATAAACAAGCCGCAATGGAAAATCAGTGGTCTAAACCTGTAAGTGATGAAGACATTATCGCGGCAAAACAAGGAAACTGGAAAGTCCATTTAACACCTAATCCGGTTAAAAAAGAGTGGTTAGCAGATATTAAAGGTAAAAAAATACTCTGTTTAGCTTCTGCCGGTGGGCAACAAGCGCCTATTTTAGCTGCTGCTGGTGGTATTGTGACGGTATTTGATTTATCAGAAGGTCAATTAAGCAAAGACCATCAATTGGCACAAAAGCATCAGTTAGATTTGGTTACAGTACAAGGTGATATGGCGGATTTAACTGCATTTGCTGATGAAAGTTTTGATATTATTTTTCATCCTATCTCAAACTTATATGTACCGGATGTGAATTCTGTTTGGCAAGAGTGTTACCGTGTTTTGAAAACAGGCGGTGTACTTATGGCGAGCTTTTATAATCCCGTTGTTTTTGTCGATGATAGAGATCCGCAATTGCGCTCACAGGGATTAATGAGACCAACTTACCGTTTACCTTATAGTGATCAAGGTTCACTACCTTCGGAGATCCTGCAAGAAAAAATCGCCAGAGGTGATGGGCTGGTATTTGGTCATTCTTTAACTGACCTTATTGGTGGGCAGCTAAAAGCGGGTTTCTTATTACAAGATTTTGTTGAGGATTTTGCTCCTCATGCTCGTTTCTTAGTTGATAGTTACATTCCAACGTTTCTTGCATCAAAAGCCATTAAGCTTTAGCAACAAATAGATTAAGGTAAAAAGATGACGGTGATAAATATCAACGGATTTTTACTAAGATATTAATAAGATAGGAGATAAGAAAATGAACAACTGAACTTTTGATGTGTTAGATGATTAAAAAACGCCATTATGATGATTAAAATAATGGCGTTTTTTTAATTACTTATTACTGGTGCTATTTTTACGATGGCGAATATACATCACAATCGAACCAATTAAACCCGCACTTAAGAGTAATATAGGCAATGTCATCAAAATATTCATGACCAGAGTTTCATGTTTTTGTATAAATGGAATAAGGTTTAGTACATAGCCTAAAGAAACAATAATCCCTACCCATAAGAAACCACTTAACCAGTTAAATATTTGAAAGCGACGTTGTTGTAATTCTGATAAGCCAGCCAGCGTCGGTAATAATGTACGCACGAATCCAATAAAACGACCCAGTAATAGCGCATATAAGCCTTGGCGATGGAAGAGATCATTTGCCTTATGATGATATTGCTCTGGTAATTGAGCCATCCACCGTTTAACTATTTTTGTATCACTTAGCCAGCGGCCCTGTAAAAATCCGAGCCAACTCCCAATACTCGCGGCAGCGCCTAATATAATGATAGTCGGGAAAAAGTGTAAAACACCTTTTGCAATTAAGGCACCGCAAAGAATAAGCAGTGTATCTCCTGGTAAAAATGCGGCGGGTAATACCCCGTTTTCCAGCATAATAATAACAAAAAGAACAATATAGATAACCCACAGCACATTGGGATTAGCTAACACCATATAATCGTGTTGCATTAGCGCGTGAATGATCTCTTTTAATGTACCCATTAGCGAACTCGCATTAAAAAAAAGACTTTATGTTCGCTATTCTAACGCAAAATAACGAGAACAGTTTGATTTAATCCCTGTGGAACCACAGGGATAGATTTTTTTAATAAAAAATTCATTATTTTTATTAAGAAATACGTAAAAAGCCCTGCTCTAGATCTTCAATAAGATCATCTACATTTTCTAATCCAATATGAATGCGAAATAGAGTGCCTGTAAATGTCGGCTGCGTTTCATATTGGCGCATTGCTTTAATATCATTAGGCTGATACCCCAAAATTAAAGATTCAAACCCTCCCCATGAAAATGCCATCTTAAATAATGAGAAGTTATCTAAGAAAAGAGCAAACTCTTCAGTGGTTAGGATTTTCTTTAAACTAAAAGAGAATAATCCATTGCTACCAGAGAAATCACGTTGGAAATATTCATGTCCTGGGCAAGAGGCTAAGGCAGGGTGATAAACATTATCAACTAAAGGATGTTGTTTTAACCAGCGAGCGACTTCTAATGCACTTTGTTCGTGTTGTTTCATCCTGACAGGTAATGTTCTTAATCCTCTTGCTGTCATATAAGCAGTATCAGGATCAACACATTGACCTAATAAATAGGCATTTTCTCGTAACTGCACCCAACAACGCTCATTAGCGACAGCAAAACCTAACATGCCATCAGAATGACCATTAATATATTTTGTGGCCGATTGAATTGAAATATCGACACCCAATGTCAGTGGTTTTAGTAGTAATCCTGCCGCCCAAGTATTATCAATCATAATAATGATTTCAGGGTTATATTGGCGAACTGAATTGACTATTCCTTGCAGATCTTGAATTTCCATCGTGATTGAACCCGGAGATTCAAGAAAAACGATTTTTGTTTCAGGACGTAGTAATTGGCTGATCTCTTTACCGATTAAAGGATCAAAATAAGTCGTTGTGACTGAGAATTTACGTAAGATCTGATCACAAAAATTTTGGGTTGGATCGTAAGCAGAGCCTGTAACAAGAATATGCGCACCTTGCTCAATAAATGCGAGTATAGATTGCGTAATTGCTGCCGCACCTGAAGGAAATAGTGCGCAGCCTGCGCCTTGCTCTAATTCAGTTAAAGCTTCTTGTAAAGCAAAATGTGTGATTGTGCCTCGACGACCATAAAAGAGCGTACCTTCCGCTCGTTTTTTCGTTGCTTCACGCTTTTGTGCAACGGAATCAAAAATAACGGATGATGTTCGTTGTATAATTGGGTTTACTGCGCCTTGAGAATATTTTTTAGCTCGACCAGAAAGGAGGAGTGAGGTTTCTTGTTTTTTTAGCGTCATCCTTAATACCTTCTTTTAATTGATGGTGTGTTTACCTCAAGTTAATGCATTTTTTGGATAAGTACAAAAGGCTTGCAGGGTAGTTGATAAAATTTCACGTTACGTGAAAGGACGATAATTTGTCTTAAAAATCGACAAATGGAAAAAAAATAGCCAAATAGTAATGATAATTACTATCAAAATGCTTCATGTTTGATATCATTTGAGCGTTTTCTCTTTCCTGATGGCAAACAGGATGATTGTAAGCGAACGATTTTGGGTAAGTAGTGACGTAAAGATGTCATTACTGAATAAATAAATAGATAAAAAAGAGAGTAATAGGCCAACTGATGCGTAATTTGACAGCTTCTATTCTATTGGCAATCGGTCTGACAGGCTCTGCTTTTGCGGATACGACTCCTGCCACACCAACTGAACAGCCAACTACTGCTGCCGTTTCTTCAACAGCTGCTACACCGGGAACTGCTACACCGACAACCGCGACACCAACAACTGCGACTTCTTCTACGACCACGACAACGGGTAATGAAGTGAAAGCAGTGGGTACTGAAACCACAAAGCCTGAAGGTGAAAACACACCTGTAACAACGGCTGAGAATTCAGAAAATGTACCTTCAGCGACAGAAAATACCGCCTCAGAAGTACAACCTGAAATGGTTGCTGGTGGCGGATTCGCTGAAGATTTATCGGTAATGGGTATGTACCGTAATGCGGACTTAGTCGTTAAAAGTGTCATGATTGGCTTACTGTTAGCCTCTATTGTTACTTGGGCGCTATTTTTCGCGAAAGGAAGTTACTTGATTTCACTGCGTCGTCGCTTAAGAAAAGAGACGGCTCAGTTAGTTGAAGCTAAATCACTTAACGATGCGTTAGCGATTAGCAAAAAATTTGGTAATAAGAGCGCAACCGCTGATTTCTTTAATGATGCAGAATTAGAGCGTACTTACTCTCAAGAAAGTAAAGTCGCATCAGGTATTAAAGAGCGTGTTGAAATGCGTATGGAACGTCGCGTTGCCGCAATTATTCGTGAATTAGGCCGCGGTAATGGTTATTTAGCCACAATCGGTGCAATTTCTCCTTTTATCGGTCTTTTCGGTACGGTTTGGGGGATCATGAATAGCTTTATCGGTATTGCACATTCTCAAACGACAAACCTTGCTGTTGTTGCGCCGGGTATTGCAGAAGCGTTATTAGCAACCGCGATTGGTCTGATTGCGGCAATTCCAGCGGTTATTATCTATAACATTTTTGCTCGTATGATCGCAGGTTATCGTGGTGAAATTGGTGATATCGCAACAGGTGTGGTGACATTAGTCAGCCGTGATTTAGATATCGAAAACAGCAAAGCAAGGTAATGAATTATGGCAATGCGTCTTGGTGATGATTCAGGTGATGATAATGAATTGCATGATATCAATGTGACGCCTTTTATTGATGTCATGTTGGTTCTACTCATTATCTTTATGGTGGCGGCACCTTTAGCTACTGTTGATATAAAAGTAAATTTACCCGCTTCAAGTGCTAAACCACAGCCTCGCCCTGAAAAGCCTGTTTATTTAACGATTAAGTCGGATAAACAAATTTTCATTGGTGAAGAGATGGTCACACATGAAACGATGGCGAGTGTGTTAGATACCATGACACAAGCAAACAAAGAGACAACAATCTTTTTCCAAGCTGATAAAACGGTTGATTATGAAACGTTAATGTCGGCAATGGATTCGCTAAGAAAAGCGGGTTATCTCAAAGTGGGGCTGGTGGGAATGGAAACCGTCTCTACGGGTGGTTAAAATTTAGTAAATACGCTATTTATCTAAGTATTACTACGCTATTTTAAAAGCACTTTATTTGTCGTTGTGAAATGATGAATAAAGTGCTTTTTTATTGTGTAGAAGAAATAGAGTTTATATTTTTACCGTTTTTAATGGTTATCGATATTATTAATAAAATTGAGTTAGAATAAAATTTAACTTTAGTCTTAAATAAGATTAATAATAAGTAGATTAAGTTTATGAATAAACGATTAATTAATTTTATTGAGTAATGACGGGCTGAATCAATTAATGCTAAGTAGATGTCATTACTTGAACTCCTGTAACATTAATATTCATTAACTCTTCATTTTTTTTCATTTTTAGATTTGTTTAGAACGGCTTTTTAAAGTTAAATTTCTCTATAACCTTGTGATTTATAATGTCTTTATGCAAATTTGATTTAAGTGTAAAAAAACTTGCGCAAAAAATCTTATTGGATATAATGCACTCACGTTACAAATTGAAATATTTTGTAACGTGTTATAACGCCTAATTTATTTATTATCTAAGTTATCCGTATTTGGATACTTATTTTTTTATTGCACCAGGTAGACCGTTGTTTTCAGTCATTCCAATTTCGGGTAAGTAGATTTTATTTACTTACTCAAACCACTTCTTATCTTTGATAAGCGGTGAGTAAAATAAAACGTGAAAGGCAGAGAACTACACATAGCATTTTATTATTTTAATAAATTTAGAAGCCATAACATTTCGGTGTTATGGCTTTTTTATTTGGCTTGCTATATCTGCCGTTACTGCCTCTTTTAAGTCGATAGGGTCGGAGTGGGTGTTTTGTTGTGTACCCTTTTGATGCTTATTCCCAGTTTATCTCCCATTATCAACCAAACCTTGCCAGATTAAAAAACACAAACAGTTAACAACGTATTTTTCAATTTTTTAGATTTATGACCACTTCTTTTATCTATTCTTACAAAAAAAAGAAATCGGCTCTATTTGGGCATTATTTATCGATAAATTGTATTTTTTTTATCCACAAAAACAACATGGATTTAACATTAAATTTTATTTACGTTAATTTTGTTATGAATTCGATATGTTATAAAATAACTTAATGAAATTATTGCAACCATTTACTAATTAGTAATTATTAATGATCTTATCTTTTTGATGGCGTCTTATATCAATATGTATTTAATTTTATAACGATTTTATACTAAAGGAACTTCTTATTCCAAAAACGAATATGGTTATAACTTCATGAAAAATGATAAGAAAAAGAGGTTATTATTTGGCTAAAAAATAAACATCTTCATGGTGATAAAAAATGAATAACAAAAGAAGAGTCACTAAATTGGTAATGAAAATAAGCTGAAATTAAATATATTAATGTAATCATTTCTTGTTTATGAAATGCAATTTTTAACATTATTCATGATGTAATATAAAGGTTGATAATATGAAAAAAAGAGTCACTATTATAATTAAAAAATATATTAGAATTTATTTTTAATAATTTTTATTAGAAAATAGAAATAATGAATTATTAATTTTGTATTATTTTAAATATATTGTCTTATAATTTGGTTGTTTTTGTGTTTTTGTAAGTAGTTAATTAATAAGGGTTTAAATTTACCTCTCTCTTGAATTTTTGAGATAATGATAATTGTTTCTATTTACTTTATCATTATTAAATAGAATTTTAATAAATTTAAAATGACGAAATATATAAAAAATAGACATTAAACCTTATATTGCTGAAACGTTTTTACTCACATAAAAGAGTAATTTATTTTTTAATGAATTATCGCTTGATAATGATCAAGTCATTATTGTGTCGGAGTGTTAAAAAGGCGGTGTTTTAAAATTATTCCAATTAAAAATCATCATATCAGGAGAGATATATGGCCTTGGGGAATAATGTTTTTTCCCATCATGGTATTAACCGACGCGATTTTATGAAATTGTGTGCTGCGTTGTCAGCTACCATGGGATTAAGCGGCAAAGCTGCCGCGGAAATGTCAGAAGCAATGGCATCACCTGAACGCCCACCTGTTATCTGGATTGGCGCTCAGGAATGTACTGGGTGTACGGAGTCTTTATTACGAGCAACTCACCCGACTCTAGAAAACCTCGTTCTTGATGTTATCGCACTCGAATATCACGAAGTGCTTTCTGCAGCTTTTGGTGATCAAGCTGAAGAAAATAAACACAATGCGATGGAGAAATACAAAGGTAAGTACGTCCTCGTTGTTGACGGTTCAATCCCAGACAAAGACGGTGGTGTTTACTGTATGGTTGCAGGAAAACCAATTCTTGAGCATATCAAAGAAGCCGCTGAAGGGGCTGCTGCGATTATTGCTATTGGTTCATGTTCTGCATGGGGTGGTGTACCTGCTACTGGGGGCAACCCAACAGGCGCTAAATCACTGGAAGCTATTTTACCGGGTAAAACCGTTATCAATATTCCAGGATGTCCACCAAACCCACATAACTTTTTAGCTACTGTTGCACATATTATTACTTTCAATAAATTGCCTAAGTTAGATAGCAAAAACAGACCGCTTTTTGCTTATGAGCGTTTAATTCACGAAAACTGTGAACGTCGCCCTCATTTTGATGCGGGTCGTTTTGCTAAAGAATTTGGTGATGAAGGTCATCGTCAAGGCTGGTGTTTATACCATTTAGGCTGTAAAGGCCCTGAAACTTACGGTAACTGCCCTACATTAGAATTCTGTGATGTCGGTGGTGGGATCTGGCCTGTCGGTATCGGTCACCCTTGCTATGGTTGTAACGAAGAAGGTATCGGCTTTACTAAAGGTATTTTCCAATTAGCGAACGTTTATCAGCCAACACCAAAAGCACAAGTACCTGATGTTAATGCAAAAGAAGGTGGTGGTGTCTCTTATGGTGCTGCTGGCTTACTGGGTGCTGTCGTGGGTGCAGTTGCGGGTGTCAGTGTGATGGCTGTGCGTCAATTAGGCCGTGACAAGAATGCCACAGGAGCCTCACAGGAGGATAAACGGTGAATAGGCGTCATTTCTTTAAGCTGGCATCAGGTGGGGTTCTCCTTGCGGGAATGGCACCCACTGCGAGTCATGCTGCGGTGCAGAACCGTCCCCCAATTCCTGGGTCTCTCGGTATGCTCTACGACTCTACACTGTGTGTAGGCTGTCAAGCATGTGTCACAAAATGTCAGGAAATTAATCACCCGGAGCCAATGGAGCGTGGTGATACTTACGCTAATGGTGATCCGACTTGGTCAAACAATGACAAATTAAGTCCTTACACAAATAACATTATTCAAATTTGGCGTGATGGTACTGGTGAAAATAAAGACCAACTGGAAAACGGTTACGCCTTTATTAAGAAACAATGTATGCATTGTGTTGATGCAAACTGCGTTTCTGTTTGTCCTGTTTCTGCGTTAACCAAAGATCCAAAAACCGGTATTGTCCATTATCACGCGGATATCTGTACAGGTTGTCGTTACTGTATGGTGGGATGCCCTTATAACATTCCAAAATACGATTATGATGATCCATTTGGTAAGCTCTATAAATGCGAGCTTTGTAACCAAAAAGGGGTTGAGCGTTTAGATAAAGGCTTATTACCAGGCTGTGTTGAAGTTTGTCCTACTGGTGCGGTTATTTTCGGGACACGCGAAGAGTTGCTGGAAGAAGCAAAACGTCGTTTAGCGAAAAAAGCGGGTGAAGAATATCATTACCCACGTCAAACCATTAGTGGTGGCGACACTTATCTGCATAAAATTCCTGAATATCAAGATCATATCTATGGTGAGTTTGAAGGTGGCGGTACGCAAGTCATGGTACTTTCTGCTGTTCCTTTCAGCAATTTAGGTATGCCAGAAGTGGCACCATTATCAACGGGCGCACGCTCTGAACATATTCAACATACGCTGTACAAAGGCATGGTATTACCAATAGCAGCCCTTGCAGGGATCACCTATTTGGTTAACCGTAATAGTAAAAAACAAGAGCAGGAACACCACAAGGAGGATAACGATGTCGAGTCATGATCCTCGTCCACTTGGCGGTAAGTTATTTACTCTCGCAGTAAGAGTATTTTTGCCGCTTGCTGTGCTCGGTTTTATTCTTATTGGTAAGCGTTTGGTATTGGGTCTGGGCGATGTCTCTGATTTGAATGGGGGATATCCTTGGGGGATTTGGATTGCCTTTGACTTATTGATAGGAACAGGCTTTGCATGTGGCGGTTGGGCGCTTGCATGGGCTGTTTATGTCTTTAATAAAGGGGAGTTTCACCCGTTAGTACGCCCTGCATTGTTAGCGAGCTTGTTCGGCTATTCATTAGGTGGTTTATCTATCGCCATTGATATCGGTCGTTATTGGAACATGCCTCACTTCTTTATGCCGCAATACTTTAACGTTAACTCAGTGTTGTTTGAAACAGCGACCTGTATGACCATCTATATTATGGTGATGGCATTAGAATTCTTACCGGCGTTATTAGAACGTTTAGGTTGGAAAGTGTCGTTGAAGCGTCTTAATAAAGCGATGTTCTTTATTATTGGTCTTGGGGCTTTACTGCCAACCATGCACCAATCTTCAATGGGATCGTTAATGATTTCAGCAGGTTGGAAAGTACATCCACTGTGGCAATCTTATGAGATGTTACCGCTGTTTTCTCTGTTAACGGCCTTTCTCCTTGGTTTCACTATCGTCATTTTTGAAGGTTCGCTGTTAAAGGCAAGCCGCACCATGAACGATGATGAAACACCGCTATTTACCAAATTAACCAAAGTGATTGAAGTGTTACTGATTGCTTTCTTGGTATGTCGCTGGGGCGAAGTTATTTGGAACGGTAAACTGAGTTATATCGGAAATGGGGATATGTTCTCGTGGTTATTCATTGCTGAAAGTGCATTATTGTTACTTCCTCTTATTTTGATGCATTTAAATAATAACCGCCGTAGTCCAAAAATGTTGTTTGTCTGTGCTGTATTTATCCTAATTGGCGCAGCAATGTGGCGTATGAACTACTCTTTAGTTGCTTACAATCCAGGCAATGGTTACCACTATTTCCCAACAGCAAGTGAATTGCTGATTTCTGTTGGTTTCGTTGCATTTGAAGTAACAGCTTACATTCTTATTATCCGTTTACTGCCGGTTTTACCAGCACAAACAGACTCAAATATACAATTAAAAAAGGCTGAGGTTAAATCATGAGCCAACGCATTACTATTGATCCTATTACCCGTATTGAAGGGCATTTACGCGTCGATTGTGAAATTGATAACGGAAAAGTTGTTAAGGCTTGGTCTTCCGGTACCATGTGGCGCGGAATGGAGGAGATCCTAAAAGGAAGCGATCCTCGTGATGCATGGATTATCGTACAACGTATTTGTGGTGTTTGTACGACAGTTCACGCCATTGCCTCAGTACGTGCAGTTGAAGATGCCTTAGGGATGGATATTCCTGTCAATGCGCAATATATCCGTAACATTATTCTGGCTTCTCACATTCTTCATGACCATATCGTTCACTTCTATCAGCTTTCTGCGATGGACTGGGTTGATATTACTTCAGCATTACAAGCTGATCCTGAAAAAGCGTCAGCAATGCTGAAAGGTGTTTCTCAGTGGCAATTAAACTCTGCTGAAGAGTTCAGAAAAGTTCAGAAGAAAATTCAAGGTCTAGTGGACAGCGGTCAGTTAGGTATTTTCGCTAACGGCTACTGGGGTCACTCAGCAATGAAATTACCGCCAGAAGTTAACCTGATTGCGGTTGCTCACTATCTGCAAGCACTTGAATGTCAGCGTGATGCAAACCGTATCGTAGCGGTTCTGGGTGGTAAAACTCCGCACATTCAAAACTTGGCAGTGGGTGGGGTTGCTAACCCAATTAACCTTGATGCACCAAGTGTTCTTAACTTAGAACGTCTAATGTATGTGAAGCACTTTATCGATAATCTTGGCGATTTTATTGAACAAGTTTATAAAGTCGATACTGCAATTTTTGCTGCTTATTACCCAGAGTGGCTAAAAATTGGTAAAGGTGCGAACTACTATTTATCTGTACCTGAATTACCTATTAACGGTAATAACACTGAGTTTTTATTATCTGGTGGTTATATGGAAGGCGTTGATTTCTCAACGTATCGTCCAATTAAAGACTGGAAAGATGAAAACCTGAAAGACGGTATCGAAGAAAGTGGTAAGCATGCTTGGTATGAAGATGATGAACCATTAAAACCGTGGGAAGGTTTGACTCGTCCTAAATATACCGGTTGGGATGAGAACGAAAAATACTCATGGGTTAAATCACCGACATTCTATGGCAAACCTGTCGAAGTGGGTACATTAGCATGGTTAGTATGCGGTTTAGCAGGTAAGCATGAAGGGACTGTTAAACACTACAACGAAATCAATGGTATCTATACTAAATTAACAGGTGAAACACTGGTTAATGAGCAGTTAGAGTCAACTTGGGGACGTATTATTGGACGTACTGTTCATGCGTGCGTGTTACAAGATTCTCTAAACTTCTTGTGGCAATCATTGGTTGATAATATTGGTCGTGGCGATACTGCTGCCTTTATTAAACCAGAGTTTGAACCCGGTAAAGAGTATCGTGGTGTAGGTTTTGAAGAAGCCTCTCGCGGTATGTTATCTCACTGGATCGTATTTAAAGACGGTAAAATCACTAACTATCAAGCGGTTGTTCCATCAACATGGAATGCGGGTCCTCGTAACTTTAATGATGAACCGGGTCCTTATGAGTTATCACTTGTTGGTACACCTGTTGCTGATCCGAAAAAACCATTAGAAGTGGTAAGAACAATCCACTCCTTTGACCCATGTATGGCGTGTGCTGTGCATATGGTTGATTTAACAGGTAAAGAACTAAGTAAGGTGAAGGTATTATAATGCGAACTCTCGTCTTAGGTATTGGTAATTTATTACTAAGCGATGAAGGCATTGGTGTTCGTATAGTAGAAGCG
Organism: Proteus sp. CD3; assembly: GCF_008808075.1. Classification (NCBI taxonomy): domain Bacteria; kingdom Pseudomonadati; phylum Pseudomonadota; class Gammaproteobacteria; order Enterobacterales; family Morganellaceae; genus Proteus; species Proteus sp. CD3. The sequence goes on from NZ_CP019686.1 coordinate 429,325, forward strand.
CTCGAAGAGCGCTTCTCTTTACCAGAGAACGTCGATGTTATTGATGGTGGCACATCTGGCATGGAAATTTTGCAAGATATCGCCGCCAGAGATCTCCTGATTGTTGCCGATGCGGTAAGAAGTAATCATGAACCGGGCAGTATTTTTGTCTTACATGATGATGATGTTCCCGCGCTTTTTACACAGAAAATCTCGCCTCATCAATTAGGCTTATCTGATGTGCTTATGGCATTGCGTATGACAGATGAATTTCCACGTAAGCTTATTTTAGTGGGTATTGAACCTGCTTCATTAGAGCCAAGCATGTCACTGTCTGACATTGGTCAAAAATCAATGGAAATTGCGTTAGAACATGTCGTCAATATTTTGCGTGAATATGGTATTCCTGTCACACCCAAAGAGGTAACAGCATGAGTGAAATAAGCTGGGATATCGAAGGATACGATGAACCGCCTGTTGAGCAACTTGAAGCGCGTTTTAGTGAAATTGCTGAAAAAGAGATGAAAGGGCTTCCTTTTTATCGAGAAGGTATTCCTGTAAAAGCAGGGGGCTTTACCTTATTTGAAAATCAGTGGATTGGCGCTGTTCTTACTCCGTGGATGCTAGAGCTAGTCGTTTTTCCGGGACCTTCACAAGAATGGCCACATCGAAAAGTCGGTGAGCGCATTGGATTAGAATTACCTTGTGGTCAGATTAAATTCGTTGTGGGGGAGCTTGCTGGTGATATGCAATATCTCGCGTGTTCATTAATGTCGCCACTTGATAGACACCTTTCAGGGGAACATGCTGTTGAGTTGGTGGAAAATAGTGTAAAAATGGCACTTTCTCTTCCTGTTCAGACACAATCCGTAGCAGAAGTTGATTTAAGTCGTCGTTCTCTCTTCCGTGGTCAGTTAAGATCATAGTGTAGAAATTTTACGCGACACAGAGTCACATTCTTCTTATTGAATAGTACAGGAGTCAGAATATGTGTAGCACTTGCGGTTGTGGCGAAGGCAATGTCAGAATTGAAGGCGTAGAGCCTCATTCACATGATCACCACCATCATCACTCTCATGACCATGATCATCACGACCACGGTCATCATCATGATCACGGCCATCATGGGCATGATCACCATCATGAACACAATGCTACTCCAGCGAATACTGTTCATAAATATATTGATAAGTCTGAGCAAAAGCATAAGCATAACTACGAAACACATGGTCAGCCTATCATCGTTCATCATCACTATTACCATAACAGTGGCGATGTTCATCTCCATTTTCATAACGATGCACAGCTAAACGAAACACCTGTTTTCCATGAACACCATCATGGGCATGACGATCATCATGAACATTCACACAATCATGACCATGCTCACAGTCACGATCATGCTGATGATCATAGCCATGAACATTCACATCATCATTCTCACAGCCACGATCATGATCACGCACATGATCATGAACATGATCACGAAGAGCAATTTAGCCCTGTAATTGAAAATCAGAATATGCATTATGGTCAAGGTGAAGCAGGTACACATGCTCCCGGTATTAGCCAAAAGCGTATGCTGAAAATTGAAATGGATGTGTTGGATAAAAATAACCGTATTGCTGTTCATAACCGTGAACATTTTGAACAACAAAATGTGTTGGCATTGAATTTAGTTTCAAGCCCCGGCTCTGGTAAAACGACACTATTAACTCAAACATTAAAACAGTTAGCACAACGTGTGTCTTGCGCTGTGATCGAAGGCGATCAGCAAACCACTAATGACGCGGATCGTATCCGTGAAACAGGCGTGCCAGCTATCCAAGTGAATACAGGTAAAGGTTGTCACCTTGATGCACAAATGGTGCATGATGCGACACATCAATTAGGCTTACAAGATAACAGCATTCTCTTTATTGAAAACGTGGGTAACTTAGTTTGCCCTGCCAGTTTTGATCTGGGTGAGAAACATAAAGTTGCTATTCTTTCTGTCACTGAAGGTGAAGATAAACCGCTGAAATATCCGCATATGTTTGCTGCGGCTGATTTAATGATTATCAACAAAATTGATTTAGTGCCACATCTGAATATTGACGTTCAAGCCTGTATTGAATCGGCTCGCCGTGTTAACCCAAATATCGAAATCATTGCGTTATCAGCAACAACGGGTGAAGGCATGGAAGAGTGGTTAGCTTGGTTGGAGAGCCGTTTATGTGCTTAGGTGTGCCAGCTAAGATTGTTGAGGTGGGCGAAGACGTCCACCAACTCGCTTATGCCGAAGTCAGTGGCGTCAAACGTGCTGTTAATATTTCGATGGTATGTGAAGGCGAACCTAGTGAATTATTAGGCAAATGGGTACTTATTCATGTGGGATTTGCCATGAGTATTCTTGATGAGCAAGAAGCACAAGATACCCTTGATGCATTACAGCATGTGTATGGTGTAACCCTCGAAGAGGCTGATGATGCAGTACGTTGATGAATTTCGTGATCCCGAACTTGCGAAAGCCTTACTAGTTCAAATCCGTGAAACAATTTCACAATGGCCTCATCCAATTAAACGTCCATTACAAATTATGGAAGTGTGTGGTGGGCATACACATGCCATTTTTAAATTTGGTCTAGACCGCTTACTACCAGAAGAAATTGAATTTGTTCATGGACCCGGTTGTCCTGTTTGTGTATTGCCGATGGGGCGAATTGATGCATGTTTAGAAATCGCAGCCCGTCCAGATGTGATTTTCTGTACTTTTGGTGATGCAATGCGAGTACCGGGTCGTAATGGCTCCATGCTTGATGCGCGTCGTCGTGGCAGTGATATTCGTATTGTCTATTCCCCGCTCGACTCACTCAAAATTGCCCAAGATAACCCAGATAAACAAGTTGTCTTCTTTGGTTTAGGTTTTGAAACAACGATGCCAAGTACGGCAATGACGCTACAACAAGCGAAATTGCGCGGGCTTAAAAACTTCTCTCTGTTTTGTCAGCATATTACTATCGTGCCGACGTTGCGTTGTTTACTAGAACAAGAGGATGTTCGCATTGACGGCTTTATTGCTCCGGGGCATGTGAGTATGGTGATTGGCTGTACGCCATATCAACCGCTATGTGATGAATTTGAAAAGCCTTTTGTGGTGACAGGATTTGAACCATTAGACTTATTGCAAGCTATACTGATGGTCATTAAACAACTTAAAGCAAAAGCAGAAAATGCAGATTATGTTTTAAGTATTGAAAATCAATATAGTCGCATTGTACCGAATGAAGGTAATAAGTTGGCTCAAAAAGCACTTAGCGAAGTGTTTATGTTAAAAGAAACCAGCGAATGGCGTGGATTGGGTGAAATCCCAATGTCAGGTATTCAATTAACACCTGCTTATTCTGAGTTTGATGCTGAACGACGTTTTACTCCCGCACCGCAGAAAGTGGCAGATAATCCGCAATCTCGCTGTGGCGATGTATTAACAGGACGATGCAAACCTTCCGATTGCCCACTTTTTGGTAAAAGTTGTACACCAGAAACGGCATTGGGTGCCTTGATGGTATCATCTGAAGGTGCATGTGCGGCTTATTATCAGTATCGCCGTGAAGGTAATATATGAAACAACCTGATGAAATCACCTTAGCCCAAGGAAATGGTGGGCAAGGTATGCAACAACTTATCGAAGGACTGTTTTTAAAAGCGTTCGATAATCCATTATTAAATGAAAAAGAAGACCAAGCGCGGATCGCGTTAAATGAATTAACCACGCTTGGTGATCGTCTTGCATTTAGTACAGATAGCTATGTTATCGATCCGATAATCTTTCCTGGTGGAAATATTGGTAAATTATCGGTCTGCGGTACGGCTAACGATCTTTCTGTTGGTGGTGCGGTTCCTCGTTACCTTTCATGTGGTTTTATTCTTGAAGAAGGGCTTCCCTTTGAAACCCTCGAAACCCTTGTTATGGCGATGGCGAAAGCAGCAGCACAAGCAGGAATACAAATTGTTACGGGGGATACAAAAGTGGTTCCTCGTGGTGCTGCGGATAAGATCTTTATCAATACTGCGGGTATTGGGGTTATTCCAACGACAATTAATTGGGCGGCAAGTAATATCAAAGCTGGCGATAAGATCTTAGTGAGCGGCACGATTGGCGATCACGGTGCAACAATCCTGAATCTGCGTGAAAATTTAGGATTAGAAGCCGATCTGCAAAGTGATTGTGCTGTTCTGGAGCCAATGATTGCGCCTTTACGTCAACTTAAAGGTATTCGAGCATTACGTGATGCAACACGAGGCGGAGTGACAGCAATTTTACATGAATTTGCTCAAGCCAGTGGTTGCGGTATGAATGTGCATGAAAGTAAATTACCTATGAAACAATCTGTTCGTGGCGTTTGTGAATTATTAGGGCTTGAAGCGCTGAATTTCGCTAACGAAGGAAAAATTGTTTTAGTGGTATCACCAGAAGCAGAAGCCCAAGTGCTTGAAGCTCTACATCAACATGATTTAGGGAAAGACGCTTGTACGATTGGTGAAGTCACAACCGATAACTATATTCGTTTAACGGGTATTTTTGGTACTAGCCGTATTCTTGACCTACCTTATAACGAGCCATTACCTCGTATCTGCTAAGTTTTTATCTTCCACTTACTAATCAAAAAATAAAGCGATTGATAAGTGGAAGACGTTACCCAGTTGTTACAAAAAAATTGTTATAACGCAAATTTCTCTCATTTATCTGAATACTGACTCTTTGATAAAAAAATTATCGGAGTAACATGTTCGCCTCATCCTACTGCGTGGAGAGTGTCTCTCGTAGAGGTAAGCTCTAGGAAAAAACATGTCTTGGTCAGAATTTAAATCTCAATACCTGATCCGTTTTTGGAAGCCTCTTCCAGCAGTCATTGCGGCAGGTATTTTATCAACTTACTATTTTGGTTTAACGGGTACTTTTTGGGCTGTCACTGGTGAGTTTACTCGCTGGGGTGGTCACGTTATGCAATGGTTTGGCGCTCACCCTGAAGAATGGGGTTACTTTAAAATTATCGGTCTTGAAGGTACGCCATTAACGCGTATTGATGGTGTGATGATTATCGGGATGTTTGGCGGTTGTATTATGGCAGCTCTTTGGGCCAACAACGTCAAACTTCGTCATCCTCAACATAAAATTCGTATTCTTCAAGCTGTTCTAGGTGGGATCATCGCAGGTTTTGGTGCTCGTCTAGCAATGGGTTGTAACCTTGCTGCCTTCTTTACGGGTATTCCTCAGTTCTCTTTACATGCATGGTTCTTTGCCGTTGCAACGGCAATCGGTTCTTACTTTGGTGCCAAGTTATCATTGATGCCTCTGTTCCGTATTCCAGTAAAACTGCAAAAAGTCAGCCAAGCTTCACCTATTACTCAAGATAAACAACGTGCGAAACGTCGCTTTAGATTGGGAATGGTTATCTTTTTTGCCATGATTGCGTGGTCTTTAATTATTCTGTTTGATTCACCAAAACTGGGCTTCGCCATGCTAGGCGGTATTGGTTTTGGTATTTTAATTGAACGTGCGCAAATCTGTTTTACTTCTGCTTTCCGTGACTTATGGATAACAGGCAGAACCCATATGGCAAAAGCGATTATCATCGGTATGGCGGTGAGTGCCATTGGGATCTTTAGCTATGTCCAATTAGGTGCATCACCTAAAATTATGTGGGCGGGACCTAATGCGGTTGTGGGTGGTTTATTGTTTGGTTTTGGTATTGTGCTTGCGGGCGGTTGTGAAACCGGCTGGATGTATCGCGCTGTTGAAGGGCAAATTCATTTTTGGTGGGTAGGATTAGGTAATGTCATTGGTTCGACGTTACTCGCTTATTACTGGGATGATTTTTCAGCCATCTTAGCGACCGATTATGACAAAATTAATTTACTTGATACTTTTGGACCAGTAGGTGGATTAGGTGTGACATATCTGATGTTGGGTCTGTCATTTGTGTTGCTGCTTTGGTGGGAGAAACATTTCTTTCGTAAAAAAGCACAACAAGCACACTCTATTTCAACCCAGATTAATAAGGAAATCGCATGAGCCAGAAAGACACCATTATTCCTGATTATCGTCTAGATATGGTCGGTGAACCTTGTCCTTACCCTGCGGTGGCAACGCTTGAAGCTATGCCATCACTGAAAAAAGGCGAGATTTTAGAAGTGGTCAGTGATTGCCCTCAATCAATCAACAATATTCCACTTGATGCTAAAAACTACGGTTATACCGTGTTAGATATTCAACAAGATGGTCCGACTATTCGTTATTTAATTCAAAAATAATCTTTATTTTTCATTAAATAAAAAACAGCCTATACATGAGAATGATAGGCTGTTTTCTTGAATAACATTATTACTCTGCTTCGCCACCTAAGACTTCGGTGACGCGTTCAATTAAAGCGCTGAGTTCACCGGTCATTAAAATAAAGTCGGCATCAAAACGTTGGGCAAAATCGGCTTTATCGATATCATCATTTTGCTCACGTAAAGTTTCACTAAATTTAATGCGTTTGATAGAACCGTCATCACAAAGCATAAATTGCAGGCGATCTTCCCAATCTACAGAGAGTTTGGTAACAAATTTACCCGCTTCTATATGTGTCGCAATTTCATCAGAAACTAATTCTTGTTTCTTACAACGAATCACGCCACCTTCATCTAGTACCGCTTTTAGTTCTGCTTCATCCATCAAGGTAAAACCAGCAGGGAGTTCTCCAGAGCGTACCCACTCCGTCATTTTTAATTCAACGGATTCATTAAAGTTCAAAGGAACAACCGGTAACGAACCTAAGGTTTTACGTAATAATGCTAGATTGTCTTCGGCACGTTTTGCGCTGCCTGAATCAACAATAACGAGTTGTTTTTCTAAATCGAGCCAAATAAACGTTTGTGAAAATTTACTAAAAGCCCGAGGAAGCAAAGTATGCACAACTTCATCTTTTAGAGTCGCTTTCTCTGTTTTTTTCAGTTTGCGCCCTTGTTCACCTTCAAGCTTTTCAACTTTATCTTGTAAGGCATTTTTAATTACAGTGGCAGGTAGGATTTTGTCTTCTTTTCGGGCGCAGATCATCACTTGCTTGCCAGCAACATGGATAAGCGCTTCACCGCGATCACCCATTGGCGAAACCCAACCTGTTTTGGTCATATCTTGGCTGCTACAAGGTGTGAATGCCAATGAAGCAAGCTGTTGTTCTAACTCATCCATTGACAGCGCTATCTCTTTATTTAAGCGATAGACCAAAATATTTTTAAACCACAGCATCTGACATTCCCCTTAATCATTATTTACCGCAATATGATACTGAATGTTTAGGGTATCTAAAAGGTAATATCCCTTAAAAGAAAATCTATATGGTGTTATTGAATAAAAAGATAAAAAAAGCTGAAACGAATAATTAGTAAATCTACTCTATGATAATGCGTGTTATTCTTATTTAAATTAAATTGATTAAGAATATTGATAATGAAATAACATGATTTTTAGCACAAGTCATTATGTGACAATAATCACAAGATTTTATTTTCACACTGTTTTTTGTTTACAAACTGAAATCACTTTCAGATTTATCCCTGCATTAATTTACAAAACAAAAATATTCTTGACGCTCTATTGTGATTATTATCACAAAATAAGGAAAATGTAGGGGTGGGTTTTTCACACTTAACGAAGTGATTAAGATCACAAATATTGATCTTTTTTTTTCAAATATTGTTAAAAGAGCACAATTGGGCTTTTTATATTAACCATTGTAATAGTTTAGATTTTATAATGTTTCATTGGGTTTTGTTGTTACTTGTACGTATTGATTAGATATTGTGATTGAATAGCATTCTTGTGCTCCTCTTTTTAATATTTACAGATAATTATTCTTTTTATGATGGCGTGTTACTCGTTACCACTAGTTAAATTGTATTTAAATTCGACTTTGCCTTTATTTAAATAAGAAATAAATATAAAGATAAAAAATTATTAATTAGGAATAACAATATTTAAATCTTTAGTGTTATTTATTTAGTGGTTAAAATTAATACTTCCTTTTAAATATATTAAATAGGGGGATAAATTTTTTATTAGCAAAAAAAAGAGTCTTATAAAGAAATGAAATATAAAAGAAAAATCTAAAAATGCTATTTTTTAAAAGTTGATTAAGTTCAAAAAACACGTATCTTTACCTTTAATTGTGATACCTATCACTTGGGCATGTAACCATGAAAATGCACATTGGTGTAATTGTGGGCTACATCACGAAAGCAGGGCTTTTTTTTGAGTAACATGCCTTCGAAAACTCAACAACCTATTTCTTTTCCTAACAGAAATAAAAGCAATGCCCTTATTTAAATATAATGAGGATATTATTTTTGTGTCTTATTGGTGATTACGTCTGTGTCAAGGAAATTAAAACCTTTAAGAAGATTTTGTAGAGTCATAATTAGTAGCTATAAAAATTATCAATTGTGAGAGCGATTTTCTTTTTCGAAATTCGTGGCAGAGATCTTTTGTCTGAATCTCAGGTCAACTATATACGGCGGTATTATTTTTGACCTTAAAGAAAGTCATAAAACTATAGAAAATAGATGGGTATTTTAATCATGAAAAGCTTGAAGCCTCTAGCAGCACTGGTTGGTTTGTTGGTTCTTTCTGGATCGGCAAACGCGGTAAACGTGTATAACGATAAAGGTACACGTTTTGATGTAAATGGTCAGTTCCGTTTAAAAACACAAGTGACTAGCCAAAATCACGAAATGAAAATGACGGATGATGGTAGCCGTATCGGTTTCTTTGGCTCGCATGAACTGACTAACGATATCAAAGTATTTGGTAAATTAGAGTGGGGTTCAGACACTCAAAAAACAAACAGTGACAACCCTAAATCAAACTTTGAAATGTACAACCGTGTGGGTTATGTCGGTTTCTCTCACCGTGATTATGGTCAAATCCAGTTTGGTCGTACTTATATTCCAATCGACTGGGTGAAAAAATCAAGCTACGGCTATGGTAACACTGGTGTGTTCTACTTTAGCGATGTATTAGGTCGCTCAGTAGGTTATTCTGGTGGTGAAACTAGTGTTAATGGTAAATATGTAAATACCAACGGTGTCGGTAAAAATAACTTTATGACCCGTTTACCACAAACTATTTTCTTAGAAACTAACCGTTACGAAGGCTTTAAATTAGCTGGTACTGTAACCGGTAAAACAGGTGATGATGGTCGTCGTGTTGCTGGTGATATCACTCGTGCTTACTCATTAGTTGGTTTCTATAAATCAACTTTCGGCTTAGAGTTTGATGCGGGTTATTCAGCAGCTAAAGGTGAAGCAAACAATACTGGACCAAATAAAGATAAAACACCTGAAAACAGTATTTTAGCTTTTGGTGCTGAATACTTCTTCCCAGGTCGTGAATTCTCTATCGGTTTAGACTATGGTCAATCTCGTGGTAAAAACCCAGGTTTAGCGCTGTATTCAGACCAAGCTCCTCGTGGCTGGAACTCTGTTAAAGGCGACTGGAAAGCAGATTTATATGGTGTTGGTGTGAAATGGCACTGGGATCGTATCGAAAGTGGTATGTATGCGGGTTACTACCTGCGTGATGGCGATGCCAATACATTCAACTACAAAAAAGAAACCTATACTATGGGTGTAGATAAACGTTTTGCTGTATCTAAATACAACAACTTACGTTTATTCGCTGAAGTTGCATATGATGATGCACGTAGCGAAAACCCGAAATATGAAGATAAAAAACAATATATCTTCGAAACTGGTATGCGTCTGTACTTCTAGTCCTGACAAAAGCATTACCGTTTGATAGAAGTAACCAAAGGAGAGCGATTTCGCTCTCCTGTTAACCAATATATAAGGGGTGTGTAATGGTTAAGAATGTGTTGAAAATTTCAACATTAGCAATGTTTGTCGCATTCAACGTGAATGCTGCGACAGTCGATCTTCGTATTATGGAGACGTCTGATGTTCACAGTAACTTAATCGACTTTGACTACTTCAAAGACAAACCAACAGAACAGTTTGGTTATGTCCGTACTGCTAATTTAATTAAAGCAGCAAAAGCTGAAGCAACCAATGCGATTTTAGTTGATAACGGCGACTTGATCCAAGGTAGCCCGCTGGCTGACTATCAAGCAGCTAAAGGCTTAGAAAAAGGCGAATCTCATCCAGCTCACCAGCTGATGAACACCATGGGCTACACAGTAGGTAACTTTGGTAACCATGAATTTAACTATGGTTTAGATTACCTGAAAAAAGCCATTGCCGGTGCTAAATTCCCTTACATCAACGCCAACGTGATGGATGCGAAAACAGGCAAAAACTATTTCACACCTTATATCATTGTTGATACACCAGTAAAAGATCGTGATGGTAAAGAACACACTATCAAGATTGGTTATATCGGCTTCGTTCCACCACAGATCTTAATCTGGGATAAAGCCAATCTGGATGGTAAGGTCGTTGTAAACGATATTACAGAAACAGCGAAAAAATTCGTCCCTCAAATGAAAAAAGAGGGTGCTGACCTAATTGTGGCTATTCCTCACTCTGGTTTTGCGTCAGAGCCGTACAAAGCAATGGCTGAAAACTCTGTTTATTATTTAAGTGAAGTTGAAGGCATCAATGCAATTATGTTTGGTCACGCTCATGGCGTATTCCCAAGCAAAGAATTTGAAGGCATTAAAGGTGTTGATGTTGCTAAAGGTACTGTAAATGGCGTTCCTGCTGTTATGCCTGGCCAATGGGGTGATCACTTAGGTGTCGTTGATATGGTTATCAACAACGACAGCGGTAAATGGGTGATGACACAAGCAACAGGTGAAGCGCGTCCTATCTTTGATAAAGCAAACAAAAAAGCATTAGTTGAACGTGATGCTGAGTTAGCGCAAATCATCGAAAAAGCACACCAAGGTACTCGTGATTTCGTGGGTAAACACATTGGTAAAGCTTCTGCCAACATGTACAGCTTCTTAGCATTAGTACAAAGCGATCCAACTGTACAAATCGTGAATGATGCACAAGTTGATTACACCAAACACTTTATTCAAGGTGATCCGAACTTAGACGGTTTGCCAGTATTAGGTGCAGCTGCGCCATTTAAAGCGGGTGGTCGTAAAAATGCACCAGCAGACTTCGTCGAAGTTGAAAAAGGTGACTTAACATTCCGTAACGCGGCAGACTTATATCTGTATCCAAACACATTAGTGGTTGTTAAAGCGACCGGTGCTGATGTTGTTGAGTGGTTAGAATGTTCAGCAGGTATGTGGAACCAAGTTGATCCTAACTCAACTAAACCACAAGAACTGATCAACTGGGATGGTTTCCGTACTTATAACTTCGACACTATTAGTGGTGTGAACTATAAAGTTGACTTAACTCAACCAGCTAAATATGACGTTGATTGCCAAGTCGTTAATAAAGATGCGAACCGTATCAAAGAAGTGACTTATGAAGGCAAACCAATCGATCCTAAAGCAACATTCCTGATCGCAACCAATAACTATCGTGGATACGGCGGTAAGTTTGCAGGTACTGGTGAAGCCAATATTGCGTTTGCATCTCCAGATGAAAACCGTGCAATCTTAGCTTCTTACATTGCTAAACAAACGAAAGAAAAAGGCGAAGTTGCAACTAAAGCTGCTAACAACTGGTCATTCTTACCTATTAAGACTGACAAAGCATTAGATGTACGTTTTGAAACTTCTCCAAGTGAAAAAGCGGCTGCATTTATTAAAGATTTCTCTCAATATCCAATGACCTTTGTGGAAAATGATGAAATCGGTTTTGCAATTTACAAAATTGATTTAACTGAGAAGAAATAAGCTATTAAGCCTGCCCATTCAGGGCAGGTTTTTCTTACCTTTTTGAACCAAGAGAGTAAAACTTATTGCTCTTTAAGGGGATTTTATGCGCTTTATGAAGCTATTACCTGCAGCTTTTGCTTTAGTGCTAGCAGGATGTGCAACGCAAGCACCTGAAATTACAGAACCATTAAAACCTCAAGCTAAATTAGTTGAAGGCGTATCTTGTATTTTGCCTGATGCGCCAACAGCACCTTACGACTACATTGCTTCTAATGATCGCTATGGTCAAAATAGCACAGCATCGACAGATTACTTTAAGTTAGCGATTAACTACTCACCGGCTTTTTGTGATTATAAAAGTAATAACATTAAACGTTTAAATAACGATAATGAAAAAGATCGTGCAAAACGTGAGTACGATAAATTTGAAATCCAGTGTTTCTCTGATAACAAATTTGGCTGGATAGTTCATGGGCTGTGGGCTGAAACCTGTGATGGTAAATCATGGGAAGAGTGCCGTGATTGGAAAGACATACGCAAGCATCCTCGTCTATGTAAAGGCGATTTACCACCTTTAGAATACTCTGCTATCAAACCTTATCTGTGTGATTCTCCGGGTATCGACTTACTGCAAGGTGAGTGGGAAAAACATGGTGTGTGTGCTTTTGATACACCAGATGCATTCTTTGGTAAACAAAAAGAGTTGTATGAAGCGTTAGTATTACCAGAAGGCCGTCCTTCAAACAGTGCATTGATTAAGTTCTTAAAAGAACACAATCCATCACTGAAGGATAAAGAAATTCAAATTAATCGAGATGAATTCTATATCTGTTATAGCAAAGATTTCGAAGTAATTGATTGTCCGAAACGTGAATTTTGATCTTAGGGATAAATTTTAAATGAACCATAAATATAAACTCGTTGCACTAGCGGTAAGCTCTGTCTTATTAGCGGGTTGTGCAAAGAACTACGACGAAGCTAATGTTGTTGATGTGCGTGTTATCGCAATGAACGACTTCCACGGTGCGCTAAAAGCGCCAGGTCCAAACAAACCTGGTGGCATCGAGCATATGGCAACATTAATCAAAGAAATGAAGAAAGATAACCCGAACAACATCGTTGTTGCCGCGGGTGACATGGTCGGTGCAAGCCCTCTGTTATCTTCAATGTTCCATGATGAGCCTTCTATCGAAGCATTATCATTAGCAGGCTTAGAAGCAACTTCTGTGGGTAACCACGAATTTGATAAAGGCATGGGCGAGTTACTGCGTAAGCAAAACGGTGGCTGCCACCCAGTGACAGGTTGCCAAGGTCCAACTGAATTTAAAGGGGCTGATTTCCAATACTTATCAGCAAACGTAACTGTTAATGAAACAGGCAAAACGTTATTCCCTGAATATGTTATCAAAGAATTTAACGGTATCCCTGTTGCCTTTATTGGTGTCACTTTAGAAGGTACTGCTGCAATCGTAACGCCTAAAGGTACTGAAGGTTTAAGCTTCCATAACGAAGCAAAAACCATCAATGCATTAGTGCCTCAGTTAAAAGCACAAGGTGTTCAAGCGATTGGTGTATTAATTCACGAAGGTGCTGCACAACGTCGTGACGGTGGTCCTGTGAATATCAACGCATGTAATGGTATTACGGGTAAAGTTCTGGGTGTTGTTGAGCAATTAGATCCAGCGATTGATTTCGTTGTAACAGGTCACACTCACCAAGCTTACAACTGTACAATTAACGGACGTTCAGTGACATCAGCACAATCAAATGGTGCAATGTTAACGCGTATCGACCTGAAATTAGACAAAACAACAAAAGATGTTGTTGATGTTGAAGCACGTAATATTTGGGTTGATAACCGCAAATATGAAAAAGATCCAGCCGTTACCAAACTGTTAGAAGCTTACGAAAAAATCGCAACTCCATTAGCTAACCGCATTATCGGTAAGTTAGAAGGTAATTTAACTAAGCAAACTAACGACGCGGGTGAGTCTGCACTGGGTCAAGTGATTGCTGATGCGCATTTATACACTGCAAAACCAAAAGATATGGGTGGCGCACAAATCGCATTTATGAACAGCGGTGGTATTCGTGCTGATATGACAGGTGGCGACGTTTCTTATAACGCAATCTACACTGTACAGCCATTCTCTAACGTACTGTTAACTCAAACATTAACCGGTGAGCAAATCAAACGCCTGTTAGAGCAACAATGGGATCGTTCACGTCCACAAGTGTTAGCGATTTCAGGTAACTTCCAGTACACATGGGATAGCAAAGCATCTAATGGTAACCGTGTTATCGTTGAATCAATGAAAATTGATGGCAAACCAGTAGATATGAAAGCGAATTACCGTGTTGTGGCTAACGAATACTTAGCAACGGGTGGTAGTAACTTCTCTGTACTGAAAGAAGGTAAAGATCCAGTTTACAGCGTGCCAGATGTTGATGCAGTCGTGAAATACTTTGCTGAGCAATCTCCTGTTGCTCAACCAAAAGCGAATAACATCACACGTAAATAACGTATTTTCATACGCCTTGTGAAAATCGCACCTCTTACGGGAGGTGCGTAAATAAATAAAGAGAGCAAAGTGTTGAACACAAAGGGTCCATCCCTACCTTTGTATTCATTACGCACTTTGCTCTTTTTTTATATTTTTTATTCGCCAATGTGCGGGAATAAACATAAGAGTCAACGCCTTTACAAGGAGTAATTTGTGGTGTATTGTGTATTTTTGCGACAAAAGATTGCATTTTGTCGTCATTATAAAGATCTAAACTTATAACATTTTAATGTTATCAAGTTCTAAAGTTATAACTGCCGTGAGGCTTGGAGTGTAAGTAATGGCTATTTCCGTAAGATTAGATGAAGACTTTGTGTCTGATGCTAAAATTCATGCGGAAGCGAAAAGCAGAAGTGTTCCTAAACAAATTGAACACTGGGCTAAAATAGGGCGTATAGCTGAAGATAACCCTGATCTGCCATATAGCTTTATCGAAGAATTGTTACTGGCACAGGCGGAAGTCGAAAACAAAAAGGTTTCTCGATATGTCCGAACCACAAAAAGAGATTGATGTTTATCAGTCAGCTCGATTTGAAAAGGCAATGAAAAAGTTGCCTGAATCAGATGTGAAAATTATTGAAGATGAAATTGATCAAATAATTGATAATCCATTGATTGGTGAACAGAAAAAAGGCGATCTTGCTTATCTCAGAGTACACAAATTTAGGCTTAATGAGCTGACTGTACTACTCGGCTATTCATGGGTCGCCAACAAAGTTGAACTGTATTTACTGCATATCAGTTCCCATGAAAATTTCTATGATGCTCAGAAAAAACAGCGAAAGGCTGATCTGAAACTGATTAAGTAATAAAAGAGTGGTGGCATAAGGTCACCACTCTTTTTTATGGATATGTAATAAAAAAAAGCCCACAGTGGCTGTGGGCAAGGAATGAAAGTAAAGAAAGAGGGTATTACTTATTGCTAGGGTCTTTTGTCAGATGTCTGTTCTAACTCTTATTTGAAGATTTTAAAGCGTGCATCATCTTCCATATAATTCTTTTCGCCAGCCTCTTGTTCAATTGAACCAAAGACCATTTGCGCTCTTAATTTCCATGTTTTTGGCAGATCCCAAGTTGCATGAACTTCGTCATCAATAATTGGGTTGTAGTGTTGTAATGAAGCACCTACGTTCTCTGCTGCTAATGCAGTCCAAACAGAAAGTTGTGCCATACCACTTGCTTGCTCTGACCATACAGGGAAGTTATCCGCATACAGTGGGAATTGCTCTTGAAGACCTTTTACGATATCGGTGTCTTCAAAATACAGAATTGAACCTGCGCCTGCTGCAAAGCTATCAATTTTAGCTTCAGTTGCACTAAACGCTTCTGCGGGGACTAATTTTTTCAGGGTATTTTTCACGATACCCCATAGTTTTTGGTGTTGTTCACCAAACAGAACCACAACGCGAGATGTTTGTGAGTTAAATGCTGTAGGGCTTTCTTTAACCGCTTCTTTGATAACTGCAGTGACTCTGTCTTCGCTAATTGGAAGTTGATTACCTAAATGATAAATTGTTCTACGTTTTTTCATTAAATCAGTAAATGCGTTAGACATGATTGTCTCCTTGATAAATTTAAGCGCTTAAAGCGTGTCTTAGCTTGGGCTAATCTATGGATATACTATAGGGCTTAGTCGTGATTTATTGATATATAAAAAATTTAATCAGCTACGTCAAAATATTCGACCTAGTTTTTAACTACTTGATTTAAATTCTGTTTATCTACATATCTAAACTCAGGAGCAAGCTGGCTAATGCCAACGCCTCCGGCTTTCTTCACTTTAATTTGCACTGGAATGCGCTCTTTCATGGCTTCTACGTGACTAATTACACCAATAATTTTTCCAGATGCATTAAGGCTATCGAGAGCATCTAATGCAATATCTAAGGTATCAGGATCTAATGTGCCAAAGCCTTCATCTAGAAAGAGTGATTCGATTTGTGTTTTGTTACTGACCAAATCCGACAGCGCTAAAGCGAGCGATAAACTGACTAAGAAACTTTCACCACCAGAGAGCGTGCGAGTATCCCGCAAAGCATCAGCTTGCCATGTGTCGGCAATTTGTAGTTCAAGGCTTGCTGGTGTTTTGCGTTGCAAGAAATAACGTCCATGAAGCTTTTCTAAACGACGGTTGGCTAAATAAATTAGATGATCAAGCGTTAAACCTTGGGCAAAACGGCTGAATTTATCTCCTGATGCAGATCCCACCAATTCATTTAAATAGCTCCAATCATCAAACTGAGATTGCTGTTTCGTTATTTTGTCGAGCAAGGTTTGTTGTTCTTTACGTTTTTCTTCATCTGTACGCAGTTGCTCTTGAAGACGAAACTTGGTTTCTTGTGTATGCACTAGCTGTGTTTCTAGTGCCAATAAATGTGCCGTGATTTGTTCAATATTTTGCTTCGTTGATAACAAAGGTTGTTGTAGCAAGTGTTGTTGATATGCCTTTTCTTGTGTATCTAGACGCGTTTTCTCTTGCAACAACTTATCAAGCCGTTGTTTTTGTTGCTCTTGTAAGCGATTTCTTTCCTCGACGGATAACAGAGAGGCTAAAAATGCATTTTCGTCAGTAAACGGGCTATTTTTTAACGCATATTGATATTGTTCAATAATGTCTTGTGAGCGTGTTTGCAACCGTTGTCGCGATTTTTCATTTTCCTGATATTGACCAATAAGCTGATTTAAACGGACTTCGAGTCGGTTTTTCTCTTCGCTATATTGCTCAATTTGTTTTTGTAACAACTGGCTCTGTTTATCTAACTCATTACGTGCATCTTCGGTGGTTTGTATCCCGAATAAAGCTTGGCGCTGTGCTTTTAGTTGTTCTTGTTGCTGATACAGTTGTTGTAACTGGATCAAAACAGTATCAAGTTCTTTTTGAGTTTCAGATAAATAGCGTTTTCTCTCTTCTTGCGTTAATAACAATTCGCGGATTGTTTGTTGTAATTCGTGATGTGTTTTTAAGGTTGATTGATATTGTTGGCTCTCTTTTTTACGTGCAGTAAGCCATTGAATTTTGTCTTCAAATTCTTGTAATTCATAACCTTGTTGTTTAACAAGAGATTGCAGATCCTGCGTTAATAGGGCTTGTTGTTGAAGATATTGCGCTGTTTGTTGTTGTTTATTGGAAACTTCTTTCTGTTGTTGCGCAAATTCATTTTGTTGATGAAGGATCGCTTGCTGTTGTTGATTAAATTGCTCTTTGGCATCAGATAGCAACTTGTATTCTTGCTGAATTTTGACTTCTAATTGTTGATAACTAATTCGTTTTTGTGTCAGTAAATTATCTTCTTTCTCAAGGGTTGAATCTAATTGAGTTAAAGCCGTTTCTTCACAGTCAACATCTGGTAATGCGTAAGTTTGAGCTAAAATCTGCCATTGCTGTTTTAATGACGCAATATCTTGTGTTAACTGCTCAAGATCGCGACTTAATTTTTCGTTTTGAACTTGAAAACTAGCACACTGTGTTTTTTGTTCCACTAACGTTATTGTTAATGCATGCACTTGCTGTGTTAAGTTATCTAAACGTGATTTTGTTTCATCAGTTTGAATTTCTTTATATTTTTCAACATAAGGATGCTCAGTTGAACCACAAACAGGACATGGGTTGTCTTTAACTAAACGTTGTCTCTCTTCTTCATATTCCGCTAACTTTCTTATTAGCAGATAATTATCGTTTAAGTCTTTAAGGTGTTGTTCTTTCTCTTTTAAAACGGTGTCATTTTTGTGAATATTTTCAGTCAGCATGGCTATTTTTTGCTGATTATCTGACTGCGTTTGTTGGTACTGATGTTCAGTTTTTATAGCGCGCTGTAATTGAGCCTGTACTCCCATTAGTTTTGTGAGAGCATTTCTTTGTTGTGAAATTTGTTGTGAACGATGAGGAATATCTGCAATAGCATCCGCTTTATTTTGCTGCTCAAGTTGCGTTTGTAATTCGCTTAATTGTTGTTGCTGTAAATTAAGCGTGTGCTGTTGAGCTTCTAGCGTTTTCGTTGCTTTTTCTAATTCGAGTTTAAGTAAGCATTCTTTTTCTTGTTCTGCTTTTTCACTTTTCTGACTAATTCGATATTTCTCTGTAATTTCATCATATTGCTCAAAATAACGCTGCCATAATGGTAAATTTTCAGCAAGTTGAGCATGAGCAGTATGCTGATTTAAATATTCATTTAATTCATTAAATTGCTTTTGTGATCCCGCTAATTTGGCTTCTGTTAACTGTATTTTTTCCAGATATTCTGATTGCGTTTTTTCTAGCGTATTTTTTTGCTGTGTTTTTACTGAAATATCTTGTTGTAGCAAGATTAACTGATTATCCAATGGCGCGACTTTTTCACGTATAAGCTGCAAGGTTTGCTGTTTTTTCTCATCGTGTTGTTTAAATGTATTTCGAGCCTCGACTAAATGCTGATTAATAGGTTGGCTCTGTTGTTCAATAAGCTGTTTTTCCGCTGTTAGTGTTGAGAGTTGTGACTCAATATAGGTTTGTTCTTTTAATAGACGATTTTTTTCATCGTAAATTGGGCGAATTTTTTCTGCTGGTTCACTATTTTCAAGACGTTGAATATCAGGTTTAGCAGAAACTAATGCTTCCTGTGCTAAATTAACCTCATTTTGTGCTAATGCTTTATTTTTATTGAGTTCTATTTCTTTTTCTTGCCACTGTTTTGCTGCTTGATATTCCTGTTGTTCTTTTTGTAATAAACTCTCTTTGGCAAAAAGATCCGTTTGTTCAGTTAATAGAGCTTGGCGAGCATTTTCATCTAATAACGCCATCGTTTCGGCTTGCTGTTTTAGTGTTTTTAATGCTTGTTCTTCTTCTCGCCAATGTTTAAAGATAGACTGAGAAATATGACGATAAATATCTGTGCCAGTGAGTTCTTCGAGTAATTCAGCGCGAGATTTATCATCTGCATTTAAAAAAGCCGCAAATTGCCCTTGGGAAAGCAACATAGATTTAGTGAAACGATCAAAATCAAGACCAGTGATATTAATGATCATCTCTTTCACTTGGCTTATCTTGCTTGCTAATATTTTGTCTTCGCCTCCTGTGGTATTGATTTTAACCAGTTCTGCCTGCGGTGCTTGAAGGTTGCCATCTTCTTTATAATTAGCTCGACGTTGTTCCCAAAATGCTCGATAAGCCACACCTTTAACTTCAAATTCAACTTCAGCCAAACACTCCGCGGTGTGGCGTGTCATTAACTCATTTTGTGATTGTGTGACTTTATCTAATCGTGGAGTTCGGTGATAAAGCGCTAAACTAATCGCATCTAACAGCGTGGTTTTTCCCGCGCCCGTAGGACCTGTAATCGCAAATAATCCATTGCTGATAAAAGGCTCTTGGTTAAAGTTAATCTTCCACTCGCCTTTTAAGGAGTTAATATTTTTAAATCGCAGACTTAAGATTTTCATTATGCTTCGTTATCCTCTTTTTCTGCCATTTCAACTGCTTGTTTAAATAATGTTGTTAAACGAGTTTTAGTTTCTTCTGAATCAAACTCATGTTGTTCTAAGCGTCTTTCAAAAACATCATAAACGGTTAATTCGGCCAGTGTTTCGTTCTCATTTTGAGTGAATGCTTGGCGCTGTTTTCTCGCTCTTCTTAATAAGATCACATCAAAAAGCGGATCGTTAGTTAGCTCTTGAATACGGGTTTGTATATCACTGAGATAATCTTGTGTTGAAACTTCGATATCCAACCAAATAGTGGTATCTATTTCGCCGTATTGTTTTTTTAAATCCTCAAGTTGTATAGCTATCTCTTTTAATGAACCACTAATCGTGCGTAGTAATTGAAACTCAGGGATAGGTAATAATGTGAGGTTAGTTAATTTGTCTTGCTCAAAATCGATAAGGCAGACACTTTTCTGTTGCCCACTCTCATCAAAACTTAAAGGAATAGGAGAGCCACTATAACGAATATGACCGGACTTATTCACCACTTGAGGACGATGAATATGACCAAGGGCAATATAGTCAAATTCAGGAAATAGGGTTGCTGAAAAGGCTTCTAAGGTGCCGATATAAATTTCACGGACAGAATCTGTCACACTCGCGCCAATTGTGGTGAGGTGACCTGTTGCAATAATAGGAATATCGACATTTAATTGCTGACGTAATTCGAGAGCTGTTTGATATTGAGCTTGATAATATTCAGCAATCGCTTCTTTTAAGGCGGTTTGTTTTTCAGCACCTGATTGCCCACTTTTACTGCTGATCATATCTCTAGGACGTAGATAAGGGATTGCACACAGCAATGCTCCCGGAGTGCTATCTTTTTGAGGAAGAATTAGCGGTGCTTGTGGTGTTTCAGTATGAACATTGGCAATAACCGTCGTATTTAAACACGCCAAGAGTGATTTTGATTCATTTAGTGTCGCCACAGAGTCGTGATTACCACCTAGAATAACAAGCTGACATTGTGTATCTCGAATAGCGACGATAAAACGGTTATAAAGCTCTCGGGCATAGCTTGGAGGGGAGCCAGTATCAAAAATATCACCTGCAACAATCAGTGCATCGACTTGGTAATGTTTTATTTGTGCTAATAACCAATCAAGAAACTGTTGATGTTCTTTAGCTCGAGTCTTAGTAAAAAAATATTGCCCTAAATGCCAGTCTGATGTGTGAATAATCCGCATTGCTATCCCTCTTTTTTATCTGATGAAGAGTATAGCGCACCTTACTTTTTTAGTGAAAACTCAACAATAAGCCTTTTTTTTGAGTGATACTTCACCAAAAAGTGATTTATTTACCTTAACAACGGGGATCTATTTCAGTAATGTTAAGGTTAGTCATAAATCTGTCATAAAACTGCATCATAATCATTTTGACCCTCTATATACATTACACAGGATAGAGTATGGCAAGGCGTATTCTTGTTGTTGAAGATGAAACCGCAATTCGAGAGATGATCTGTTTTGTTTTAGAACAAAATGGTTTTCAACCCATTGAAGCAGAAGACTATGATTCTGCATTGAGCTTTCTTATTGATCCTTACCCTGATTTAGTTTTATTAGATTGGATGATCCCCGGAGGATCAGGCTTGCAAGTAATAAAACAGATGAAGCGGGAAAGTAATACCCGTGATATTCCCATTATTATGCTAACGGCAAAAGGGGAAGAGGAAGATAAAGTCCAAGGGTTAGAAACGGGTGCTGATGATTATGTTATCAAACCGTTTTCACCTAAAGAGCTTGTTGCCCGAGTGAAAGCGATTTTACGGCGTTTATCACCGATGTCAGCGGAAGATATTATTGAATTCAATGGACTCGGTCTTGATCCTGTTTCTCACCGTGTCACAAGTCAAGATAAGCCGATTGATATGGGACCCACCGAATTTAAACTCCTGCACTTTTTTATGACTCATCCTGAACGCGTATACAGCAGAGAACAACTGCTAAACTACGTTTGGGGAACCAATGTTTATGTCGAAGACCGTACTGTTGATGTGCATATTCGTCGTTTACGTAAGGCTATTGAAGAAGATGGCCATGACAGAATGATACAGACTGTACGTGGAACGGGATATCGTTTCTCTGCCCGTTTCTAAGTCAATATGGGAGTAATCGTCAGGTGTTAGAACGACTATCGTGGAAAGCCCTCGTTTGGGGGCTATGTCTATTTTGCTTACCTGCCTTTATATTATCGCTTTTTATTGGGCATCTTCCTTGGCTGCTGGTGGTATCGCTTCTCAGTGCTCTTGTGTGGCATGCCTATAATTTGCTGAAATTATCTAAATGGTTATGGTTAGATCGCTCTGTATTGCCTCCAGAAGGAAGAGGGGGATGGGAGCCTATTTTTTATGGTATTCGACAGACCCAACAACGTAATCGTAAACGACGCAGAGAATTAGGCGATTTAATTAAACGTTTTAGAAGTGGCGCCGAAAGCTTACCCGATGCTGTTGTGATGATGACAAATGAAGGGAATATTTTTTGGTGTAATAGCCTAGCTCAACATTTATTAGGCTTTCGCTGGCCTGAAGATAACGGGCAAAATATTTTTAACTTATTACGTTATCCTGATTTTTTGCACTATTTTACCGCAGGCGATTTTAGTCGCCCTTTAACCATTTCACTAAATAATGGCTCTATTGTTGAATTCCGTGTAATGCCATATAGCGAAGATCAGCGCTTGATGGTGGCGCGTGACGTGACAGAAAAAAATAAACTAGAAAACTCACGACGTGACTTTTTTGCTAATGTCAGTCACGAGTTAAGAACACCGTTAACCGTTATTCAAGGTTATCTTGAAATGATGGAAGAAAATAGCGTAACAAAACCCGCAGAGCATAAGGCGATAGTCACAATGCAAGAGCAAGCTAAACGAATGGATACGCTTGTTCAGCAACTCTTACAACTTTCTCGTATTGAATCTGCTCCCCATATTGATTTAAACAAGATTGTTGATATTCCTGCTATTTTGGCTTTATTACAACAAGAAGCGAACTCACTTAGCCAAGGTCAACATCAGATTGTTTTTGATATTGATGAACAGTGGGCAGTTCGTGGTAATGAAGAGCAATTGCGTAGTGCAGTTTCTAATTTAGTGTATAACGCCATTAATCACACTGAAGAAGGCACAACAATCAACGTGAGTTGGAAGAAAATCCCCCAAGGCATGTTATTTAGTGTTTCAGATAATGGGGCGGGGATCAGCGCTGAACATTTAACTCGTCTAACAGAGCGTTTTTATCGCGTTGATAAAGCTCGCTCTCGTCATTCTGGTGGTACTGGGTTAGGTTTGGCGATTGTGAAAAAATCGTTGCTCCATCATCACTCTCAATTGAATATTGAAAGTAAAGTCGGTGTTGGGAGCACGTTCTCTTTTATCCTTCCTCAAACATTGCTTACTGCTAAAAAAACACACTAACAGTATGTCTTTTTTAAAGCCTTTATCACTTGTATTTAATTGGTGATAGAGGCTTTTTTATCCCTTTCTTAATCTTTTTAATATCAATGAAAACTAATATCGTAGCGTTAAATTTTAATATTATTAATTAATGCTAACTTTAAATGATACCGATATTCAATATTATTGGTGGAAAAATGCACAAATCATATCATGTATATTCGATGATATATGACAGTTATAACTAGTGCTGAAAAATAGTTTAGATGATTATTCTGGTTTTTGGATTAGCTATTGCCTTTTTTCATTATAAAAGTTTTACTTGTGACCAGTTATCGGCGATTTTTTCTATTTAGCACTTAATTGCTCTATATGAAATGATTATATATGGATATTATCCTAAATAATGATGACATGAGTCTAAATAGATATTGTTGATTTTATGTTGCGCTATATTGGCGCAATTTCACCATTATTGTAACTATATATTAACAAAACTTATGGCACATAGATTAACTTCCAGAGATATTCTGGCATTAGGGTTTATGACATTCGCCCTATTTGTTGGCGCTGGCAATATTATTTTTCCTCCAATGGTGGGTTTACAATCAGGCGAATTTGTTTGGACTGCTGCAATTGGCTTTTTGATCACCGGGGTTGGTTTACCTGTTTTAACGGTTGTCGCATTGGCAAAAGTCGGTGGGGGTATTGAGGCATTAAGCACCCCTATTGGTAAATCAATGGGATTATTATTAGCTATTGTTGCCTATCTTGCTGTGGGACCTCTTTTCGCCACGCCTCGTACTGCAACGGTTTCTTTTAAAGTAGGTATTGCTCCTTTAGTGGGTGATACAGAAATGTCATTACTGATTTATAGCATTGTCTATTTCTTAATTGTGATTGGTATTTCACTTTATCCGGGAAAATTGCTAGACAGTGTTGGTCATATTCTCGCACCGATTAAAATTCTGGCATTAGCAATATTAGGTATTGCTGCAATATTTTGGCCTGCTGGTGGTGCTATTCCGGCTACTGATGCTTATCGTGATATGGCATTGACTCAGGGCTTTATTAACGGTTACCTCACCATGGATACATTGGGCGCTATGGTTTTTGGTATTGTTATTGTTAATGCGGCTCGCTCTCGAGGTATTGATAATTCCTCACTGTTAACACGTTATACTATGTGGGCGGGAATTATTGCTGGCGTATTATTAACTCTGATCTATTTGAGTTTATTTAAATTAGGCTCTAGCAGTGGCAGTATTATTCCGGGTGCTCAAGATGGCGCTGATATTTTACATGCTTATGTTCAGTACACTTTCGGCAATTTTGGTAGCTTCTTCTTAGCCGTACTGATTTTCTTAGCCTGTATGGTGACTGCTGTTGGCTTAACGTGTGCATGTGCAGAGTTTTTTAGCCGTTATTTGCCTATCTCTTATCGTGTATTAGTGTTGATCTTGGCGGTATTCTCAGCCGTTGTATCAAACTTAGGATTAAGCAAACTTATTGAGTTTTCTATTCCTGTATTGATTATGATTTATCCGCCTTGCATTGTGATTATTTTAATGAGTTTCACATTACGTTTGTGGAATAATCCAAGTCGTATTATCGCACCGGCAATGGCGGTTAGCTTATTTTTCGGTATTTTTGATGCAATAAAAGCCTCTGACTATCTGAAACATTTATTACCAGAGTGGGCAACTAAATTGCCATTAAGTGAGCAGGGATTAGCATGGCTTATTCCCGTATTGGTGACGATTGTTGTGTGCGGTATTTACGATAAAGTTGCAGGCTCTCAGAGTAAAAAAGCACTCCAGACGAAAGTGACTAAATAAGCGATAAAGCACATTGATTTAAACGTGAAAAGGGAAACGAAAGTTTCCCTTTTTGTTGGAATTAAAGTAAGTGCTGGTTCTCTTTTAAACGGTCAGCCAGTGTTTTTTCTATATCTGTTTGTACTAATTTTGATACATCATATTCTTTGGCAAGTGATGAGAATCGAGCAATAACATCAACTGTATGATGAATATACGCTTGTGCTTGTTGCCAATTTTCAAAACCTGCTATTTCAGCAAGCTGCTTTATTGTCTTTAATGGTGGTTTTTTACCATACCCGCCAAATGAAGTGATATGCTCATTTCTTGGATTGGGATTATAGGTCACATCATAAAAAGGTGCCGGCTCCCAGTGCCCATCATCATATTGTAAAAATGACCAGTTTTTACTGTGATCATCTTGATTAGAGACGAATAGATTAAAAATAGCTCGTCTAAACTGGAGTTGTCCGGCTGAAACTGATTTGCATAGTACGCGGTTTACTTTAATTAAATCTTCGTAATCCAAAGAAGGTAGCCTAAAATCAGCATCTAATAATCCGCATGCACTGTGCATGATTAAACGCCCTGATTTACCAGAACTATTTGTGACACGATCAAAACATTTTAGCGCTAACCAAGATTTTCCGTCATTGTTTTTAGGAACATTAATAAGTTGCCATTGTGGAGGATTTAGCTCTAACTCTTTTGCTAGAATGAGATAGATCGCTTCACATAGCCCTTCATCATGGCCAAGAGGTAAGTTTTTAGACGTAAATTTGATCAGCCATGATTCATCACCTTCTTCTTCATACGTTTTACATTGATTAAAATTTCCTTGTTTAAAATAAAGCAACGCTTTAGGTCTAGCGCCACCAGAACTACCAACAATAGCAAGTTCAGATAAAACAATTTCCGTTTGACCATCAAATACAGCTTGTGCTTCTAAACCTAAATTAATCAAATCAACTTCAAACTGTTCATCTATTTGATAGTCAGAGGCTGGTAAATAAGATAATCCTCCCATACCTTTATTACCAACAAATGCTAACCTGTCCATCGTCGTAATTTCATGCGGTTGTATACCATGTTGGCGGAATATTCTATCTTGCAATAAGCGCCCCCATCCATCAGGCAAACTATCCGAGAAAAGCCCTTGCAAATTACCATGAGGTTTTTTAGGGGCTATTTGTAAATCCGTATTATTCTGTAGATTAAAAGGTGAACTATTACCAAATTGTGTTAAGTAATGCGCATCATATTGAAAAAATACACCACTATGGTTTTGTACCAATGTTCCCATTAAAACGGAATCACCTGTAGATAACGTCCGTGTTACATTTAGCTTTTGTATTGGTTTAAAACTCATCTTGTAACACCTCTTCAATAGTCCTTGGCATACGTGGCTTATTCACTTTCTTAGGATCAACAACCGCATAAAGATTATTTAAATCATCAAGGCATTGCCAAAGTAACAGTAACTGGCGTAGTGAAATTTTACCTTGTAACTCAAACTTTTTGATAGTTGAAGCAGGAACTGTACTACGCTCGGCAAGTTGCTCGCGTGACCATTTTTCTTTTTCACGCAACTTTCGTAAATGAGAGGCAAAGGCTCGACTAACATCGAGATCAGTAAGTAATGAGAGTTTCATTTATTAGCCTAAAATAGACACTATAATGTCCAATTATAGCAAAAAATAGCTGTTTTGGACATTATAGTGTCTATTTTATTTAAGAGGTGAGTAAGCAGTTTAGCTTAGATTGTCATTAATTTTGATCTGTAGAATACTGTTTTTCTGCCACGGGCTGTTGGTTTTCATCTAAGTAATAATGAACTCCTGCAACAATATCATCTTCACCTTCATAGAAGATTTTAAAGCGAGTACGATTGCCGTCATGATAAGCAATTACTGCACTGCCGCCTTTTCCTAGGCAGAACTGATGGAGGCTACCTGTTGATATACAAATACTGTTATCGCCAGATACTGTGACTTTACAGTTATCGCCTGTGTTGATTGCTACAGCATTTTTTCCAGTAACATTGATTTGTGCTAAATCACCAGTGTTGGTGATTTTTGCTCGATCTTGAGAGGCAGTAATGAAATTACGCATACCACTGTTTGCGATATGAACGCCATTGCCTGAGGCATAAATTTTGACATCATTGCCACTATTACAAATGCGGGATCGTCCTCCTAAGCTGCCAATACGGCATTGATTACCCGTATTACATACCTTTCCTGCAAAACCAGTATTTATCAATTGATTGCTATAACCTGTGTTGGCAATGCTGTTTTCATCGCCAGAAAAAGCCACCATATTATTACTTCCACATAAAGCCAGATCAGTGCTTAATTGCTGACTTTTTAAGACTAATTGGTGCCATTCGGTCGCAAATTGAATGTTTTCAGATGTTGGCAACGTGTTGTGATATGGCTGGCGTTGTAATGTCACACCTTGTTGTTGTTCATTGCCGAGCAGGAACAAGATGTTTTCCATGACTTCTTGTTCCTGTTTGGCAAAGGATGCTTCACTAAAATGACGTAAATAAATATATTGAATAAAGCTTTCTATCCACTGTGTACGGTGCTGTTTTATTAACTCACTATGGATAGCACTGTAAGTACCTCCATCAGGAAAATAACGCAAAAACCAACGATAAAGCGAAGTTGAGACATGCAGTTGCCGTAAGTCTTCTTTTGTTAATCTAATATTTTCCTTTGAAGGGACTGACATATAAGCTCCTTAATCCATGTATTAATTAGTGTCTATGGTAACCGTCAACCATACTGCGAAAAGTTTGGAATGGTGTTTTTCCTGTTGTACACAGATAAAGGTGACCAATGATAAAAAAGACACTACATATAGCTAATATTTGGTGTGCGATTAATAACCATGCTTTAAACATCACGGCATCAGTAGGAATAAATGCTGGGTTTTGTAGTAAAACACCTGTTATTAAAAGTAATGGAACTAATGCATACATCACCCCTAAATAAGCCATTTGTTGCAGTGGATTAAACTTAACATTGGGTGTTGCTGGGAAGGGGTGATCTTCTCCTTTGATAATACCGTAGAGATAAAAACGCGTTTGCATAAAGGCGCGGTGAAACCAGTTTTTGCCATCAATACGGTAAAACTTACCATTGCCACCAACGAGATTAATAAGGACAAAGGACAACCAGCACACTAAGAGCAGATAACCACAGATTTCATGCACGTTAACTAATAACGCAGTATCGTGAGCAGAAAGTAGGGCGAAATGGTTAATGCCACCACTAAGCAGCAACAGAATAAATAAAGAGGCATTACTCCAGTGCCACAAACGCACGGCTTTAGAGTAAAGATAGAGCTTCTCTTCTTTATGCGACTCACCGTGTGGTGTGGCAAAGCGATAACGTAAAAAACCATGAAGTGCGAGCACCAGTAGCATGCCAATAAATAATACACCTGCGACAATTAGCCAGAGGGGCAAATAGTCAGGCGTATAGATTAAAACATACTCTTTTAGTGCGGCTTGGAATTGAGCACTGTCTGGCATTGTATTGACGATACTCATACTTTACCCTCCTCTTGAACATGAGGCCCTACACGGCGAT
The DNA here is from genome assembly GCF_008808075.1 of Proteus sp. CD3. Lineage (NCBI taxonomy): Bacteria > Pseudomonadati > Pseudomonadota > Gammaproteobacteria > Enterobacterales > Morganellaceae > Proteus > Proteus sp. CD3. The sequence goes on from NZ_CP019686.1 coordinate 457,959, forward strand.
AGAGATGTGGTTTTCCTACACCGTCAAGTTGATAAATATAGTAATCGTGTGTTTTGAGCCATTCTTGAATTTGAGGGCTGTCTTCTCGGCCAAATAACAAGGCATTTTGTGGACAAGCGCTCACACAAATTGGTGGGAAACCTTTTTGTAATCGAGACTCAAGACAAAAATCACATTTATCAGCGACATGTGTCACAGGGTTAAGATAACGAACTTGGTATGGGCATGCCGATATACAATAGCTACAACCAATGCATTTCTCTTTATTAACACGAACAATGCCATTGGTTTCATCACGCCAAGAAGCACCTGTAGGACAAACCGAGATACAAGGGGCATCTTCACATTGTTGGCAAGAGTGTCTAAAGAAATGGTATTTATCGTTATCTTCTTTGAGGCTTAATGGAATATGAGCAATATCCATTCGAGCCATTCCATTGGGTACTTTATTTAATCGACGACATGCAGTGGCACAGATATTACAGCCATTACAAAGCGTCTCATCGTGGATCATGGCATAGCGGATAGGTTTTTTTTCTGCAGTTGCTGCAAGCGCACTTCCTAGTGGCGCACTGAAAAAAATGACCGATCCCATACCAGCTACAAATTTACGGCGAGAAACACGCATTATTTTTGCTCCTCAGTCTGATGATGTTGTAATACCCACATCGAATTTTGTTGATAAGACAGAACGTTAAGGATTTTCATGTTGTTCTACCTCAATCCATTCAGTTAAGCCTCGTGCTTTGCCGTAACTCATTAACGTATTACTAAAGAGATAAGGGGCATCGTTGGATGCTAAAATTTGCTGAATATCCTGAAAATTAGGGTGGGTTTTCATCAGTGTCAGTGCATCTTCAATCTCTGAAGCCGTGTAATTAAAAGGTTCAGACATCAACATGCTTTGTTTCAATGGTCGAGGATAGGTTTCACATTCAAAACGAACTACACCTGCAATTGCTGTACAAATATCCGCGTGGCGGTTTAATAATTGCAGTTGTGCGAAGTTATCTGACATAAATTCATCAGAGTAGAAATAATCCTCACCATTGAGACTTAAATGTGCAATATCAATAAACTCGTCGCTCTTTAACGCAGTTTCTAACTGCACTATATCCTCTTCAGTCAGTGAATAGGGCGCATCATACAGCGTTGAAATTGCTAATAGTTCACCTTCTTTTGAGCATTGACGTATCGCATTCGCGAGATGTTGTTCGGCAGATAATTCGGCTATCTCTGCAACAGGTTCTTCTGCAATATCCGTTGAGGTGTTAGAAGCGTGTCCAACACCTTTTTCTGATAGTGGCAATAACCAACGGCGACGAGAAATATCAGGTTGCTCTAAAGCAATATCTGCATCATCAGCGATATCTTGTGGTATAGAAGCCGATGCACTTTGTTCTATCATCATGATCTCCTTCTTTTACCCATTAACTTGGTAATAAACCACGAGACGCTAAATCGTCCGCAACATCTTGTAATCCAAGGCGAACCAAAGTTTCTTTTGTTGGGCAACCTAATTGTGGGTCCCAGCCCATTTCTTCATAAAACAGAGTGAGAGAAAGTTGCATATCTTCTCTGTCCATTTTGTCTGTACCTTCAGTAAAGACTGGAATATCAGGATCTTTATCAAATACCCATGAACAGATTTGGTCATGCTCATTGCGCATATCCATGGTGTTCATTAATTTAACGGTATAAGCGCGGTGTAAGGTGAAAATACGCTCTGAGGCTAAATCTAAATCTTTAGATGTGGTTGGTTCGCCGGTAATAGCCGTAAAGAATTTGGCTTCCATTTCTAAGTCACCACGATAATTACGGCTCTTATGAGGAGAAACCGTCATTGGCCATACCCAGTTACACAAGGTGACGGCATCGTGTAAGCAACTACGTAAAATTGTCCACTTGGTATAAGCAATTTTGGCTTTATTGATTGGTGTATAGTTTTTGGTTTCATCAAACGCATCACCAGAGCCAAACAGTTCACCGGCAATCTCTTTTTGCAGTTTCAGTGGTAAACCACTGCCGATATAGTTGATATGGGTATGTGTCATCGCATCGCGGTTAAACATACAGTTAACGATGGAACCAACTTGAGCCGATGCTTCATTTGCGTGGTGAATTGGGAAGCCCATTGGTGACCAAAGTTTATTTTTTTTGTTACCCCAATACTCTTCACCTAAATTCCAGCGCTGTGCAATGAGATAAGAGCCATCAGCAAGGTGGCTAAACTCACCTTTACGATGCGCTAAACGGTAATAGAAGTCTTTGATAAATTCTGGGTTACCTTCTTCAAGCTTATCCCAAGGAATATCGTTATATTCTTCTTCTGAAAGCACACGTTTAAAGACGCCGTGGGTGTAGCAATAAGTGAAGTCACGATGAAGTTGACCGTAGTTACACCATAATCCCATATCATCAAAAATATTTAGACCAACAAGGTTACCAACAACGTTACCATCTCCTTTTTTCTCAATATCTTTAGGGCCATTAGGGAAAATAGTTGTGTGAACGAAGTTAGCGACACAAGTGTTACCACCTGTTTGTGGTACACCAAATTTTTTCGCTTGTGGAACATTGAGTTGAGACATACAACGGATAGGGCAAGAGTGGCATCCCCCCATTTTCACGGTGTATTCTTCTGCTGCTGGACCTAAGTCAAAGGTGGATTTCATGGTTCTGAAGCCGACAGTATTGATATCACCAGGAGGAATTTCACCTGTTTCAATTGGTCCACCCTCAGCCGCTCCCCAATACAGCCCTTTACGTGCAGTCCAACGAGAACCTGGATCTGAATATTCAGCCCAAGATTGTGGTGTACTTGGTACAACGTGGTTGTTATTAGAGCCAATGAGTTGCGTCATCATGTAGTCGTTAAGCTCTTTTAACGCTTTACGATCAGCAACATTAACGCCATGGCTACCTTCGACAACAATCGCTTTTAATTTTTTAGCACCTAAGACGGCACCAACACCTGCGCCACCACTGTGATTGCGGCTATTAATAATGCCAGATAAAGGTACGAGGTTTTCACCCGCAGGACCAATGGTAGCGACACAAGCTTCAGGGCTAGTTTGCGCACACAGTTCTTCTGTGGTTTGACGCACACCTTTACCCCATAAGAAAGAGGCATCTTCAATAGAAACTTGGTCATCATCAATATGAACCCAAACAGGTTTATCTGATTTACCTTCAATAATCAGAGCGTCATAGCCTGCAAACTTCATCCATGCTGCGAAAAATCCACCCATATGAGCATCAACAACGAGATTGCCACGAGTGAATGTGGAAAGAGAGGTGATATTGACGCGAGAGCTACAAGGTGCGCCAGATCCAGTTAAAGGACCTACCGCAAAGACAACTTTGTTTTCTTCATCAAAAGGTTTAACGCCAGGGGCAACTTCTTCGTACATGATTTTGTAGCCAAAGCCCATACCACCAATTAAGGATTTATATTGGCTTGAGCTTGCACGAGTGATGGCACCGGTAGTTAAATTGATCCTTAGAATATTTCCAGTCCAGCCGTTAGTCATAATATTGCTTCCTAATCTAAATGTGGGTCAGTGATGTGATTGTCTGGATTTATTAAATAGTAATTTCTTTCCATTCAATGATTTGCAGAGCGCCTGTTGGACACGCGGATGCACACTCACCACATAAATTGCATTTTCCGGATTTTTTAGTTTGTGGATTGACGGTAGCCATCATCCACGGGCAAGCTGTTGTACAGGCGGCACAACCAATACAACGACGAGTATCAACGACAATACAGCCGAACTCTTCTTGATAACGGATAGCTTTGACTGGGCAGACCTTCATACATTCAGGATCTTTACATTGGCGACATGTATCCGTTGTAAAGTTTAAATCGCCATAAAGCCCCCCACCGGAGCCAATACCTTTATCACCAAAATAAAAATGACGATGGATTTTGGTGCGTGAGAAGAATGATCCAACGCTTCCATCATTCCATGTTGTACATGCTGTTTCGCAGCGGTGGCATCCTGTGCAACGCGCTCTATTTGTGACTAAAACGCCTTTAGGTGTTGTGGTTAATTGAATTATTCCGCTGTCTATTTCTTCTTGCTTACAACCTAAAAGAGAAAGCAATGCGGGTGCTATTGTGATCCCTGCAAGCCCTTTACCGGATATTCGCAGAAACTCTAGTCTTGATAGTCCAATATCTAATATTGGACGATGATGTGTATCAGACATTAATATTTATCTCCGCTTAACTAATTTTATTAAGAAATAAGTTGTGATGATAAATTCTTTATTTACCCGCTTGCTTTATCGTTATATAAAAAATATAATAACGGTATCGTTAGCAGATAGATTATAGATTTCAACTCTTTTTATGATTAAAAGACACGTTGTAAGAAAATGTTAAATATTTGTGTTTACAATGTGTTATCTCCATTTTTTACGTATTTTTATTATCCTCTTTGATAGTGTGGGTATTAATAAATTAATACTGTGACTGTTATCATAGAAATAAAAACATCGAGTGTTATTAATTTTATTTAATTAAATGATTATTATTTTTATCTGTAATTAAGAAAGAGAATAAATACCATTTATATATATTCTATTATTGAAATTAAATTAAAGGTGATTTGTTCTTGTATTTTATTTGATATTATTATTTTAATAATAAATTGATATTCGATATTAATTATCGATTAAATGAAATGTGAGTTTTGATTATTATTAATAGCTCTAAATATGAATAAATTGTAAAACCATGACTAGATCATTTTTATAAAAAAAGAAACCTTATCTAATTAAGAGAAGGTTTCTTTTATTTGTTTTATCATTTGGTTTTATGGTTAGTAACCCACTGCTTTACCCGCAGGGCGACGCACATCATTTGATCCATAAAGATAACCTTCACGTACAGCACCAGAAACAGCAGAATCATTACCTGATGAAGCTGGGATCACACCTTCTTCTCCAGGAAGCCCAACCATAATCAGTTCAGCGGCTCCCCATGGTGTTTGTTCTACCATTTTATATCCCATAGCAGAGAGTTTTTCTAACGTGTCTTTTGATAATCCTCGTTGTTCATAATAAACCTCATCTGGTAACCATTGGTGGTGAATACGAGGGCTATTAACGGCTTCTTGTGGTGGCATACCAAATTCAATAATATTCAGTGCGGTTTGTAAGGTGATTGAGATAATACGAGAACCTCCCGGTGATCCTAAAATAAGGAAAGGTTTGCCTTCTTTAGTCACAATCGTTGGGCTCATTGACGACAATGGGCGTTTTAATGGTGCAATGCTATTGCGCTCACCTTGTACTAAACCATAGAGATTTTTTTCGCCGACTTTGGTTGTAAAATCATCCATCTCATTATTGAGGAAAAATCCGGTTCCCGGTGCGATGACAACAGCACCAAAACGACCATTTATAGTGTAAGTGGTTGACACTGCGTTACCATCTTTATCTATAACTGAGTAGTGTGTTGTTTCAGGGCTTTCATGAGGCGCGATACCAGGTTGTACATTTTCTGATGGTGTGGCTTTGTTGGGTTTTATTTGTTGGCGAATTTCTGTGGCATAAGCTTTGCTAAGTAACTTTTCTGTTGGATTGTTAATAAATTGAGGATCACCAAGAAAAGTGTTTCTGTCCATATAAGCATGACGCATTGCTTCCGTTAGAGTATGAACATATTCCGCTGAATTAAAACCCATCGATTTAAGATCATAACCTTCCAAAATATTCAGTGTTTGGCAGATAGTGACTCCGCCTGAACTTGGAGGTGGGGCAGAAATAAACTCATAACCTCGGTAAGTACAGGTGATAGGTTTGGTTTCTGTAATAGTAAAATTAGCAAAATCTTCTTGAGTTAACAGTGCATTATGTTGTTTCGACGCTTCTTCAACTTTTTTAGGGATCTCGCCTTGGTAAAATGCGTCAGAGCCTTGGTTTGCGATGAGTTCCAATGTATTGGCTAAGTCAGTTTGAATTAGGCGATCACCGGGTTGCCACGGTGTTCCATCTGGTTTCAAGAAAATTTTTGCCGACTCAGGATCTTGTTTAAAGCGCTCTGTTGTTGTTTCTAATACATCAGTATCGGCACGCGTTAAAATATAGCCTTCTCTTGCAAGTTTAATCGCAGGTGCCATCACTTCTTGGCGTGAAAGGGTGCCGTATTTCTCTAATGCGGAATTTAATCCTTTTACTGTACCGGGTACTCCTGAGGCGAGATAGCCATAAAGACTGGCATCTTTCACTAAATTTCCGTCTTTATCTAAATACATATTTTTAGACGCAGAAGCGGGTGCAGTTTCTCTGAAATTAATAAAGGTATTTGTGCCATCAGCAAGGTGTATTGTCATAAAACCACCGCCACCAATATTACCGCAGCAGGCATTAACGACAGCTTGTGCATAACCAACTGCAACAGCGGCATCAATCGCATTTCCCCCTTTTTGTAAAATATCACTTCCAACTTGTGAAGCTAAATGTTGAGAAGAGACAACCATACCATGCTGTGCTTCAACTGCGGGTTCATAGGCAGCATAAAGTGAATGTGAAAAAAGGGCAGTGAGCAACAGTAGATGAGTTTTTTTTATACTAATCATTATTATCCCCATTAATAACAGTGAGTTATATTGAATAACGACAAATAAAAATAGATGTGTATACGCTGTTATTAATATTAATTAACAATTGCGTAACAATAAGTATAGAGAGAGGTTATTGGTGAGGAGAATTTTTTTTGATGTGATGATCACAAAATCATCTTTAAGCAGACAAACAATAATCTTGCGTATAACAAATTGTAATAATAAATAGAATTGATAAGAGATAAATAGATAAGTGCTGAATAAATAAAAAAAGCCTGTTTTGCACAGGCTTTTAGAAAAATTGTAGCTTACTGAAATATTACAGTTTGCCAGAGTTTGCTTTCAGGTATTTAGCAACGCCATCTGGAGATGCGCCCATACCTTCTTGACCTTTTTCCCACTGTGCGGGGCAAACTTCACCGTGTTCTTCGTGGAATTGCAGTGCATCAACCATACGGATCATTTCGTCGATATTACGACCTAATGGCAGATCGTTAACGACTTGGTGACGAACAACGCCTTCTTTGTCAATCAGGAATGAACCACGCAGAGCAACGCCAGCTTCTGGGTGTTCGATACCATAAGCTTTGATAATGTCATGTTTGATATCAGCAACCATTGGGTATTTAACTTCACCAATACCGCCATCATCAATTGGTGTTTTACGCCATGCGTTATGAACGAATTCTGAGTCCATAGAAACACCGATGATTTCTACGCCACGTTTTTTGAATTCGTCAAAACGGTGATCAAATGCAATCAGCTCTGAAGGGCAAACGAAAGTGAAATCCATTGGCCAGAAGAAAATAACGGCAGGTTTGCCTTTGATAAATGAATGCAGGTTGAAATCGTTAACAATCTCACCATTACCTAAAACGGCAGCAGCTGTGAAATCAGGGGCTTTGCGAGTAACCAGAACCATAATGTACTCCTGTAAATTGAAAGAGTTTGTACTCGTCATATTTCAAGTTGTCGCGTTGTTGACTGCGTTCATTCGCACTAGTCACATACTTCTTGTATGCTCCTAGCGACTCATTCACTTGTCGCCTAGCTACACCTCGAACTATTTAGAGTAAATTCAGGATGTGTACCCTGTTTTTATTCGTCATATTTCAAGTTGTAGCGTTATCTTGAACTATTTAGAGTAAATTCAGGGTGTGTATCCTGCTTTTAAATGATGCATACAGCATAAATAATCAATCGCTATTGATAAAGTTAAACAGAACAATCTATTTGATAGATTGTAGCTATCAACTTAATACAATAAAGTAGGATTATTTATGACTCCTTGTATAGCGATTCATTCTAATCAACTTTGAAAATGAATACTATGCTTGTTAACAAATCGTTACGAATAATATGATAAATTGACTGAGTATCTTTTTGATATATCAAATGTAATCCTACGAGATGACAAAAAGATGAAATCCAAAATGGTAGTTAAATGTATCAGTCATCAAGTTGGTGATGCTGTGCTCTTTCTAGCAATTGTGGATAAAACTGCCAAAAAATCTCACTTAATTCATCGTAATGAGTTTCGAGTACGATATAAGAGCCTGCGAGTGCGCTTAATCGTGGTCTTCTTCTCGCCATGCCTTTCAATGTTTGAGCAATATATGCCTTATCAGCATAACGAATTAACCAAGATTGTGACCATAGATACTCATTAAGCTCTTGGAATTTTTCAGGTGTTTGCCATAAATCAGGTTCAATAATATTTCGGGTCTTGGTGACAAATTCTGCCAACGGCATATTTGGTTCAAATTTCAACCAATTTAAAGAAAGAAAATGATCCCAAAAAACATCTAAGGTAATTGGCGAAACTCGGCGATATTCATCAGGAAATAAAAGGCGAGCTTGTTTGACTAATGGATGAGTGTCAGTAAGCACATCAATACGTCTATGCATACGAATGCCCTCAATAACAGCTTGGCTGTAATCAGAGCTAGGTGCGCCTTTAACGTAATCTGCCATCATATTGCCTAATAGAGAGCTTTTTGCTCTAAAGGCCAGATGTAAGTGAGCAAGATAATTCATCACAGCATCATAGCGCTTTTTGAATAAAAAAGGGCTTCTTTCTTGCACTGATAAGCTGGCAGCACTAGACTAGTCCGCCTGTTTTTTATGAAAGTAGTCGTTTAATTATGCGTGTATCAGACTTTACATTTGAATTGCCAGAAGCCTTGATTGCTCACTATCCACAACCTCAACGCAGTGGTTGTCGTTTGCTCTCTTTAGAAGGTGAGACTGGTGCTTTATCACACGGTATTTTTACCGATGTATTAGATAAAATAAATGCCGGTGATCTGCTGGTTTTTAATAATACGCGCGTGATCCCTGCGCGTATTTATGGGCGTAAAGCGTCAGGTGGTAAAATCGAAGTGTTAGTTGAGCGTATGCTTGATGAACATCGCGTTCTTGCACATGTTCGAGCCTCTAAATCACCGAAAGAAGGCGCTGCGCTTGTGTTAGGTGAAGATGAAAGTGTACAAGCAACTATGGTTGCGCGTCATGATACACTTTTTGAAATTCGCTTTGATGATGAAAGAGATGTTCTTACTATCCTGAATAGTATTGGGCATATGCCTTTACCTCCTTATATTGATCGTCCTGATGAAGAATCTGATAAAGAGCTTTATCAAACGGTTTATAATGAGCGTCCAGGCGCTGTTGCCGCACCTACTGCGGGATTACACTTTGATGAACCATTACTTCAAGCCTTAAAAGAAAAAGGTGTTGAGATGGCATTTGTCACACTGCATGTTGGAGCGGGAACTTTCCAACCAGTGCGTGTTGATAATATCGAAGAACACACAATGCATTCTGAATACGCAGAAGTACCACAAGAAGTGGTTGATGCTGTATTAGCGTGTAAAGCGCGTGGTAATCGAGTGATTGCGGTGGGGACAACATCTGTTCGCTCATTAGAAAGTGCCGCTAAGGCAACAAAAGATGCGTTAATAGCACCTTTCTTCGATGATACCCAAATCTTTATTTATCCGGGTTATCAATATCAAGTTATTGATGCATTGATTACCAATTTCCACTTACCTGAATCTACTTTAATCATGCTGGTTTCTGCTTTTGCTGGGTATAAAAATACCATGAATGCTTATAAAGAAGCGGTTAAGCAAGAGTATCGTTTTTTCAGTTATGGTGATGCGATGTTTATTACGGGTAATCCTTTAGCTATCAATGAAAAAGTAGGACAAGAATAAAGATTTATTATTTTTTTAGTGTTTTTCTTCTTTTTATGAATTGTTATTTCAATTTTATTGCTTAATCCCTTTGACTAAGCACGGGTTTTTGTTGAAGTAACATATACAGCCGTCTAACAAATGATTAGAATATGCTGTTTTTTAATGCGCATTGGACTGTTTTTCTGATGCTTGGAGGATGAGTGAAATACGAATTAGACAAAACCGACGGTAATGCTCGTCGCGGTCGCCTTATTTTTGAACGTGGTGTTGTTGAAACACCTGCATTTATGCCTGTGGGTACTTATGGCACAGTAAAAGGAATGACACCTGAAGAAGTGAAAGCGACAGGTGCACAAATTCTTTTAGGTAACACCTTCCACTTATGGTTACGCCCGGGTCAAGAAATCATGAAATTACATGGTGATTTACATGATTTTATGCAATGGCAAGGTCCTATTTTAACGGATTCAGGCGGTTTCCAAGTCTTTAGTTTAGGCGCAATGCGTAAAATTAAAGAAGAGGGCGTTCATTTCCGTAACCCTATTAATGGCGAAAAGATTTTCTTAAGCCCAGAAAAATCAATGGAAATCCAATACGATTTGGGTTCTGACATTGTGATGATTTTTGATGAGTGTACGCCATATCCTTCAGATTGGGATTATGCGAAAAACTCAATGGAGATGTCATTACGTTGGGCTAAACGTAGTCGTGCGCGCTTTGATGAACTCAATAACAAAAATTCATTATTCGGTATTATTCAAGGCGGTGTTTACGAAGATTTACGTGATATCTCAGTAAAAGGGCTAGTCGAAATTGGTTTTGACGGTTACGCTGTTGGCGGCCTTGCAGTCGGGGAGCCTAAAGAAGATATGCATCGTATTTTAGAGCATGTCTGCCCTCAAATTCCTGCGAATAAACCGCGTTATTTAATGGGTGTTGGTAAACCAGAAGATTTAGTTGAAGGTGTTCGTCGTGGTATTGATATGTTTGACTGTGTTATGCCAACACGAAATGCACGAAATGGCCATCTGTTCGTAACCGATGGTGTTATTAAAATTCGTAATGCGAAACATCGCTCTGATACATCAACGCTTGATGAACATTGTGACTGCTATACCTGTAAAAATTATAGCCGTGCTTATTTACATCATCTTGATCGTTGTAACGAAATTTTAGGTGCAAGGCTGAACACTATCCACAACTTACGTTATTATCAGCGTTTGATGGCTGAAATTCGTCAGTCTATTGAAGACTCGCGTTTTGAAGAGTTTGTACACGAATTCTACGAACGTATTGGAAAACCTGTCCCACCGCTAAATGGCAGTGCGACTAAGTGTGAATAATGTATACGAGAAAGCCCAATACTGTGTATGATATTGGGCTTATAACTTGAATATCGTCGATATCGACAACAATGAGGAAAAGTGAATGAGTTTTTTCATTTCTGATGCTGTTGCTTCTGCTGGACAAGCAGCACCTGAAGCTAGCTTTATGTCTATTTTACCGATGTTAGTGATCTTTATTCTGATTTTCTATTTTATGATCCTACGTCCACAGCAAAAACGTACTAAAGAACATCGTAAACTGATGGATTCTATTGGTAAAGGTGATGAAGTTTTAACGACGGGTGGTTTAATTGGTCGTGTTGTTAAGGTTTCAGATAACGGCTATATCGTTGTTGCTCTGAATGAAACAACTGAAGTAACTATCAAACGTGACTTTGTTGCCGCTGTATTACCTAAAGGCACAATGAAAGCTATTTAATAACATTTCCCCAAAGGGAAAAGGGAACTGCCGTGCTAAACCGTTATCCTTTGTGGAAGTACCTGATGTTGATATTCGCTATCCTCATCGGTCTGCTTTACGCACTTCCTAACCTATATGGAGAGGATCCGGCTGTTCAAATCACTGGCGCGCGGGGAACCGCCGCCAATGAGCAAACACTGGATCAAGTTCGATCTTTATTAGATAAAGAAAAAATTGAAGCGAAATCTATTGCACTTGAAAATGGTGCGATTTTGGCTCGTTTCGGTAACCCTGATATTCAGTTACGTGCTCGCGAAGTGTTGTTGCCTGCATTAGGCGACCAGTTCATTGTTGCACTTAACCTTGCTCCGGCAACACCAAAATGGTTAGAAGCCATTGGTGGGGAGCCGATGAAACTGGGATTAGACTTACGTGGTGGTGTTCACTTCTTGATGGAAGTTGATATGGAAACCGCGTTAGGTAAACTTCAGGAACAAAATGTTGAAAGTCTACGTACATTATTACGTGACGAAGGCATTCCATATTCATCTATCCGTAAAACGGATAACTATGGCGTTGAAATCCGTTTCCGTAATTCGGATGATCGCTCTAAAGCTTCAGATTACCTAACTCGTCGTAATCAAGATCTCATTTTTAGAGATGGCGCAAATAACTCATTAAGAGCTATTTTTACTGACGAACGTTTACGTGATGCGCGTACTTATGCAGTACAGCAAAATATCACAATCTTACGTAATCGTGTTAACCAGCTAGGTGTTGCAGAGCCATTAGTCCAACGTCAAGGTGCTGACCGAATTGTTGTTGAATTACCAGGTATCCAAGATACCGCGCGTGCTAAAGAAATCTTAGGTGCGACAGCAACATTAGAATTCCGTTTAGTCAATACCACTGTTGATCCTTCTGCTTTAGAAACAGGTCGTATTCCGGGTGATTCAGAAGTGAAATATACCCGTGAAGGTAGACCAACTATTCTTTATAAACGCGTTATTTTAACGGGTGACCACATTACTGATTCAACTTCTCAAGCTGATGAATATGGTCAACCTCAAGTGAATATTTCACTTGATAGCGCGGGTGGTTCTATCATGTCTAACTTTACGAAAGACAACGTCGGTAAACCGATGGCGACACTGTTCGTAGAGTATAAAGACAGCGGTAAGCGCGATGAGAATGACCGTGCGGTATTAGTTAAAAGCGAAGAAGTTATCAACGTTGCGAATATTCAGAGTCGTTTAGGAAATAGCTTCCGTATTACGGGTATTTCAAATGCCAATGAAGCACGCCAATTGTCTCTGTTATTACGTGCTGGTGCGTTGATTGCACCTATTCAAATCGTTGAAGAAAGAACGATTGGTCCAACTTTGGGTCTGCAAAATATTACCCAAGGTTTAGAAGCGTGTTTATGGGGTCTGATTGCGTCTGTTGCCTTTATGATAATTTATTATCGTAAATTTGGTGTGATTGCGAGTACTGCATTAATGGCAAACTTAGTGTTAATCGTTGGGGTAATGTCACTATTACCGGGCGCAACACTGACTATGCCGGGTATTGCAGGTATCGTATTAACACTTGCCGTCGCCGTCGATGCCAACGTACTGATAAACGAACGTATCAAAGAAGAGTTACGTAATGGACGTTCAGTACAACAAGCAATCCATGAAGGTTATAAAGGTGCCTTCTCCAGTATTATTGATGCGAACTTAACCACATTAATTACAGCTGTGATCCTTTATGCAGTCGGTACCGGCTCAATTAAAGGCTTTGCTATCACAACTGCAATCGGGGTTGCAACATCCATGTTTACCGCTATCGTCGGTACTCGTGCGATTGTAAACCTGTTGTATGGTGGTAAACGCGTTAAGAAACTGTCTATTTAAGGAGCACGTTGTGGCACAGGATTATACTGTTGAACAATTAAACCATGGTCGTAGAGTCATTGACTTTATGCGTTGGGACAACGTCGCCTTTACTATTTCGTTTCTGCTTTTGATAGCGTCAATTGCTATCATTTCCGTGAAAGGATTTAACTGGGGACTGGATTTTACAGGTGGTACAGTAATTGAGATCAATCTCAGTCAACCAGCCGACCTTGATAAAATGCGTGATAGCCTAGATGCAGCGGGTTTTAAAGATCCTCTGTTACAAAACTTTGGTAGCAGTCGCGATATTATGGTGCGTATGCCTCCTGTTGAAGGACAGGCAGGTCAAGAATTAGGTAAGAAAGTCATCGATGTTATCAATGCTGAAGTTGATAACGATGCAGTGGTAAAACGTATTGAATTTGTGGGGCCTAGTGTTGGTAGTGAATTGGCTCAAACAGGTGCAATGGCGTTATTATCCGCACTTATCTGTATTCTTATCTATGTTGGATTCCGTTTTGAATGGCGTTTGGCGTTAGGTGCGGTTATTGCACTTGCGCATGACGTGGTGATAACACTGGGTGTTCTTTCACTGTTCCACATAGAAGTTGACTTAACCATTGTGGCGTCATTGATGTCTGTTATCGGTTACTCACTGAACGATAGTATCGTTGTATCAGACCGTATTCGTGAGAACTTCCGTAAAATTCGTCGAGGAACATCATATGAAATTATGAACGTTTCTCTTACGCAGACGTTAAGCCGTACCATCATGACATCAGCAACAACATTATTAGTTGTATTAATGCTGTATATCTTTGGTGGTTCAATGCTTCAAGGCTTCTCTTTAGTTATGTTAATCGGTGTTTCAATCGGTACTATTTCTTCTATTTATGTGGCTTCTGCATTAGCACTGAAAATGGGAATGAAACGTGAACACTTGATTGTGCAAAAAGTGGAAAAAGAGGGTGCCGATCAGACAACACTCTTACCATAATAGAGCGTTTTTCTGATAAAACATCGCAAACACCCTGCCAGTATATACTGACAGGGTGTTTTTTGTTCACTGAACAGGTACACTGTTTATGAGTGTTGTCAAAAGTAGGAATAACTATGCATTGCCCATTTTGTGGAGCCGTAGATACCAAGGTAATTGATTCCAGACTTGTTGGTGATGGTTCACAAGTGCGCCGTCGTCGCCAATGTCTTGTTTGCCATGAACGTTTTACTACCTTTGAAGTAGCAGAGTTAGTGATGCCTCGTGTTGTGAAAAGTGATGAAATACGTGAGCCTTTTGATGAAGAGAAACTTCGTCGAGGCATGCTTAAAGCATTAGAAAAGCGTCCAGTGAGTTCAGACGATGTTGAAGCTGCAATAAGCCATATTAAATCACAATTAAGAGCCACGGGTGAAAGAGAAATCCCTTCAAAAGAAATTGGCAATTTTGTTATGGAACAACTAAAGAAACTCGATAAAGTGGCTTATATTCGCTTTGCTTCTGTTTATCGTAGTTTTGAAGACATCCGTGATTTTGGTGAAGAAATTGCAAAATTACAGGATTAATACATTAATATTGTGCTTTATTTAATGATTTGAAAAATAACGATAAATAATAAAATTACATGTAATTATTATGATAAATAACAACAGCAACAATCCAAGTGAAAATGAAAGTCTGCAAGATGAACACTATATGCGTCGAGCCATAGAGCTTGCAGCATTAGGTCGTTTTACAACATCGCCTAATCCTAATGTGGGGTGTGTGATTGTAAAAGAAGGTGAGATTATTGGTGAAGGTTATCACCATCACGCAGGTGGTCCTCATGCTGAAGTCAATGCCTTAAGAATGGCTGGAGATAAAGCAAAAGGGGCGACAGCTTATGTCACACTAGAGCCTTGTAGCCACTTTGGTAAAACACCACCTTGTTCTGATGCTTTGATTAATGCAGGCATAAAACGCGTTGTTGCTGCGATGCAAGATCCCAATCCTCTGGTTGCAGGACGAGGATTACACAAATTATTATCAGCCGGAATTGATGTTTCACACGGTGTTTTAATGCAAGAAGCTGAGAAATTGAATGTTGGCTTTTTTAAACGCATGAGAACCAGTTTCCCTTATATCCAGCTAAAATTAGGTGCATCTTTAGATGGTAAAACGGCATTAGCGTCAGGTGAAAGCCAATGGATAACCTCTAAAGCATCTCGTCGGGATGTACAAAATTTCCGAGCAAAAGCTAGCGCTATTTTAACCACAAGTGCGACAGTGCTTGCTGACAACCCTTCTATGAATGTACGTTGGGAAGAGCTTTCAGATGAGATAAAAGCCATTTATCCAGAAGAAACATTACGTCAACCTATTCGTATTGTTGCTGATAGCCAAAATAGAGTGACTGAAGATCATAAAATCACTCAAATTGAAGGCGAATGCTGGTTGGCGCGTACAAAATCACAGCCAAGTGACTGGCAAGGCAATGTATCTGAAATCCTATTGCCAACGAATGGCAAAAACAGTGGCGTGGATTTAGTTTTATTAATGATGCAATTGGGTAAACGCAATATCAATACCGTATGGGTTGAAAGTGGCGCTCATTTTGCTGGTGCATTATTAGAGGCTGGGCTTGTTGATGAGCTTATTATTTATATTGCACCTAAAATTTTAGGCGATGATGCGCGTGGATTATTTGCACTTTCTCCACTTTCATCATTATCAGAAGCACCTGAATTTACAGTAGATTCTCTTCAACAAATTGGCTCTGATATCAGAGTTTGTTTAAAACCTCGTTATTAATAGACGTAAATAAGTGTGTCTACGGCGCTATTTGTAGTAAAATGGCGCCGTGTGTGTTATTTCCTGTCGTTACGACATCGTTATCAGCCAACTAAATGCCTTGATTTATCAAGGGTTTTTGGCTCCTTTGCTGTGTAATAATAAAACAGAGCGCAGTAAGGGAAAGAATATGATAAAATCCGCGCCCCCGCGGATAGGAGAAAAAGGTAACCTATGAACGTAATCAAAGGTGTTGTCGCGGCGCCAAACGCACGCGTAGCAATTGCAATTGCCCGTTTTAATAACTTCATCAACGACAGCCTATTAGAAGGTGCGGTTGATGCATTAGAACGCATTGGACAAGTTTCCTCTGAAAATATTACCGTCGTTTGGGTTCCAGGCGCTTATGAGTTGCCCTTAACGGTTAAAGCATTAGCCGAAAGCGACAAATACGATGCAGTTATCGCGTTAGGTACTGTTATCCGTGGTGGAACCGCACATTTTGAATACGTTGCTGGCGAATGTAGTTCTGGTTTATCTCAAGTTGCGATGCAAAGTGAGATCCCTGTGACTTTTGGTGTTTTAACCACTGAAAATATTGAACAGGCTATTGAACGCGCTGGAACGAAAGCGGGCAACAAAGGTGCTGAAGCGGCAATGACAGCACTTGAAATGATCAATGTACTTAAAGCCATAAAAGGCTAATCATCTGTTTTAACTTAAGGGGAATTTTGTGAAACCTGCTGCTCGTCGTCGTGCTCGTGAGTGTGCTGTTCAGGCTATCTACTCATGGCAATTATCCGGAAATGACATCGCGGATGTGGAATTGGAGTTTTTATCCGAGCAGGATACCCAAGGTGTAGATATTGCTTATTTTCGTGAGCTTTTAGTGGGTGTTGCCATTAATGCAACACGTTTAGATAAGGCGATGGAACCTTATTTATCCCGCCAACTTGAAGAGTTAGGTCAAGTTGAAAAAGCAATTTTACGTTTAGCAATGTTTGAACTTAGCTTCCGTGAAGATGTTCCTTACAAAGTTGCGATTAACGAAGCGATTGAACTGGCTAAGGTATTTGGTGCTGACGATAGCCATAAATTTGTTAATGGCGTGCTTGATAAAGCTGCACCAACTGTACGTAAAAAATAACGTTTTTCACGTTTCCTCTATGGTAAATAATTCAAGGCCGGTATTTCCGGCCTTTTGTTTAATAAAACTCGTTTAGTATGCACAGCTAAATAGGAAATAGATAATGCCTTGTGGTGAATTCTCCCTTATTAAGCAATATTTCACTTCACAGCCTGTAAAACGAAAAGATGTGAGTACAGGAATTGGAGATGACTGCGCAATCTTGACGGTACCTGAAAAGCAGCAAGTCGCGATTAGTACCGATACTTTAGTGAGTGGCATTCACTTTCTTCCATCTATCTCACCTGAAGATTTAGCCTATAAAGCACTTGCTGTAAATATTAGTGATTTAGCTGCCGTTGGTGCAGATCCTTCTTGGGCTTCATTGGCTTTAACGCTTCCTGATACAAACAGTGAATGGCTTGAGGCATTTAGTCGCTCCTTCTTTGCGTTAGCTGAGTATTATGCAATCCAGCTAATCGGTGGTGATACCACTCGTGGCCCTCTGAGCTTAACAATTACAATACAAGGGCTTGTCCCACAAGGAACTGCATTACTTCGTTCCGGTGCTAAAATTGGCGATTGGATCTATGTTACGGGTTTTTTAGGTGATAGCGCGGCAGGGCTTGCTGTATTACAAAATCGATTACAGCCGACAGAAAAAGAGCATAGTGATTATTTTGTTGCAAGGCATTTACGTCCTCAACCTCGTTTATTGCAAGGTCAAGCATTACGCCATTTAGCGACATCTGCGATTGATATTTCTGATGGGCTGATTTCAGATTTGGATCATATTCTCACAGCAAGTGGTTGTGGTGCGCGTTTAAATTTAGATGCATTACCTTACTCACCAGCGATGAAAGCGGAAGTGAGCGAAGAACAAGCAGAGGTTTGGGCATTAAGTGGCGGTGAAGATTACGAGCTTTGCTTTACCGTACCTGAAATCAACCGTGGCGCTTTAGAGATTGCATTAGCGCATACAGGTGCAGATTTTCATTGTATAGGGCAAATAATGCCGATTGCTGAAGGTATTCGTTATTTACGAAATGGCAAAGATGTTTACCCTAATCTTAAAGGTTTTGATCACTTTAGTGAGAGTAACGAGTAAAGTTTATCTACACAAAAGGCGCTTAATAAGCGCCTTTGAAGATCTTTTGAAGAAACCGCTAATTAGCTTCTCGTAGCTTTACGTTTAGCTATACGATTTTTTATTGAAGCTATATCGAGTATAACACCTCTGTTTGCGCCTGATGTTTTTACTGCAACTCTTGTTGGGGGCTTAGTCGAATCATTCATGCGAGAGTCTCCTTTTAGTTGCGGATCCTTGATTGGATTATGCTCATGAGAAAATAAGCTGTCAATAGATTTGATTTCTCGTTCTAATTCCTCTTGATCTCTTTCTCGTTCATCATCCATCATTGATATTAGTTCACTCAATTCTTTTTTATTACCACAATTTTCTCTAATTAAATCGAGAATTTTTTGATTATATTGCTCTATTGTTTCTGTATCCAACCAATTGAGTTTATCAATAATGAGATCTTCTTCTAACCACTTAATATAATCAAATCCACCACCTGAACATCGATCTCTTGTAGACGCTGAATCCATACTTATTTTAATAAAATGATCGCCATATTTGATAAAATCATAATAATGACCATTTATAGTGATAACTTGGATACTATTAATATAACATTCAATCGCATATTCAGAGCCGGAGCCAGCACCATAAAAAATATAATTACCGTTTTCTTGTGTAATTGCACCTTGAAAATAGACAACTTCCCCATTAGTTCTATCTACTTCAATAAATTCACAGATATCTTCATCCATATTTGAAAGAATGCCTATTAATGTAGCGTATTCTTCATCTATACCTATATTATCTCCAATATAAAATGCTAATATCGCTAATATTGCATTGATATAACCTGAATAGAATATAATACTATCGTCAAGAATATAAAACTTTTTAAAAGGAGGTGGAGCAGGATTATCATTACAATCAGTCCATAATCTATCGGCAGCTACAAATGTTAAATTCTGAGAGATAATCGTTGTCATTAGTTGTAATGGTATGATCTTATTAAAAAAAGAGAATTTAATTATTCTATAGTGTTGAGGGTAAAAAGTGAAAATAATTATGATGTTTAAATACTTAAATACTTAAATACTTAAATACTTAAATACTTAAATACTTAAATACTTAAATACTTAAATACTTAAATACTTAAATACTTAAATACTTAAATACTTAAATACTTAAATACTTAAATACTTAAATACTTAAATACTTAAATACTTAAATACTTAAATACTTAAATACTTAAATACTTAAATACTTAAATACTTAAATACTTAAATACTTAAATACTTAAATACTTAAATACTTAAATACTTAAATACTTAAATACTTAAATACTTAAATACTTATTTATAATTTTATATAAAAAGGCGCTTAATAAGCGCCTTTGAGAATGCTGATAATATCTGAATGAATTAATAAAAGTATTATTAATTTATCTTAGTTTTTCTTCACAAATTCAGATTTTAATTTCATTGGTCCAAAACCATCAATTTTACAATCAATGTTATGGTCGCCTTCCACTAAACGGATACCTTTTACTTTAGTACCAATTTTTAGCATGGTTGAGCTACCTTTGACTTTGAGATCTTTAATCACAGTCACTGAATCGCCATCGGCTAATAAGTTACCGTTAGCATCTTTAACAATCAATTCATCGCTTTCAGCAACAGGTTCAGCATCGTTCCATTCATGGGCACATTCAGGACACATATACATTGCACCATCTTCATAGGTGTATTCTGAATTGCACTTAGGACAAGAAGGTAATGACATAATAATACTCTCAAATTTTATCAAAATGGGAAGCGATTAATCGTCACAATGAGGATAACACTTGCCCCATAAATTAAAGGACACATTATCGTTTAAGAGTGAAAGTTCTAAGCAATCCCCTAAATGGTACTGCTTCTGATAATGTGAAAGGGCGATAGTATAATAGATTTGATGGAAATTTGCATCTTTCACGGGTTATGACATAACGAATGAGGAAAAGTAGATTAGATATAGAGAGCTAAGTTGAAAATAAAGACAAATAGAGGTGATTTTAGTTTTTAATTAACTTATTGATATTAAATTAATAATTTTATAAATATCACTAAAAATAAATGCCCTCATCTTAAATGAGAGCATCATTAATAATAGTGTTAATCTTCTTGTTATTATTTTATGAAATCTATCACCGAGTCACGCTCTATAAGTTTGGATATCTGAATTAATGATGAGTCCAATCCTCAATCCTTAATCCATCAACTCTTTCAAATTCTCGAGTATTATTTGTCACTACGATTAGCCCTTTACTTCTAGCATGTGCTGCTATGTGTAACTCATTATCACCAATGCGTTTTCCTTGTTTCTCAAGTGTTGCTCTTATATCTCCGTAATGAAAAGCGGCTAGCTCATCGTAAGATAAAACAGTGAGTCGAGAAACAAAGTCGTTAACTGTAGCTAAGTTTTTAGTTGAATTTAAACTTTTTTCAGCACCAAAAACTAGCTCAGCGAGTGTGATTGTAGAAATAGCTAATTGTTCTGCATGTTGATTAAATTTCGGTAGCAAAAACTCAGGTCTGCGTTTAATGGTAAATATAACGATGTTTGTATCTAACAGGTATTTAATCATCAAAGGATTCTCTTTCACTTGTGACTTGATCAGGTCTTTCAGATAAAAAATCATCTGTTACAGACTGATCTGATAAGAAAAAGCTATCCCATGCATTTTGTATAGGTGTGATTATTCTTTCTTTTCCTTTGACGCGAACAAAAACTTCTTTTACATCATCAGGAAATCGAGTCTCAGCGGGTAAACGAACATTTTGTGTTCTATTGCTCATAAATACTTTGCCATGCTGGATCATAGTAATAGCTCCTATCAATTACTGCTATATAGCATAAGTATATAGCATAAGTATATAGCAGTTTTAATAGGATACCAAACATGTTGTATTTAATATATACACATCCTAGTAACTTATTAATATAATAGGTTATTTTCTATTATTTATCACCGAGCCACGCTCTATAAGTTTGGGTGTAAGCACCAGAACATTATCATCAGCATCGATATTTTCCATGCGATGTAATAATTGGCTGACAGCGAGTTTTCCCAATTCATCTTTAGGTTGGTGAATAGTCGAAAGCGGTGGGATCATATAAGAGGCTAGGTCGATATCGTCATAACCCATGACGGAAATATCATCTGGGACACGCAACCCCTTTTGATAAATGGCTTGATAAGCACCAACTGCCATCGCGTCATTACAGGTAAAAACAGCTTGCGGTAAGACAGAAAGTGAGAGTAATTTTTGCATTGCGTTAAATCCACCTGCAAATTCAAAATCACTGGTCAACACAAACTCTTCTCGAATAGCTAATCCCGCTTTTTGCATCGCATTGTAATAACCTTGCAAACGATGTTTTGCCGGGAGTTTATCTTGCGGACCTGCAATACAGGCAATTTCAGTAAAGCCTTTTTCAATCAGATAATGGGTTGCGATTTCTCCTCCGAGCAAAGAGTTATCTTGAATAATATCTCCCCCGTATTCAAACGGGGACCAATCCATCATAACCATAGGTAAACGAGGATAACGATTTAGAACTTCATGAGAAGGCGCTCTGGCTTCTGTTGACATCAATAATAAGCCATCAACACGTTTTTGTAGCAAGGTTTCAAGGCTACTATCCATGCGCTCGTAATCACCTTCGGTGTTACATAAAATAAGGCTATAACCTTTTTCGTAACAACTGCGTTCAACACCGCGAACAACTTCTGCATAGAACGGGTTACTACTGGCTGTTACTAACATTCCAATAGTGTGAGTACAGTTCATTTTTAAACTGCGTGCTAAAGCAGAAGGCGCGTAATTTAAGGTTTCGATAGCGTCGTTAACCTTTTTACGAATACCTTCGCTAACATAACGATTGTTATTGATAACGTGAGAAACAGTTGATGTCGAAACGCCCGCCAAACGGGCGACATCTTTCATTGTTGCCAAAGTACTATGCTCGCTCTGCTAAAAATGATCCGATTTCATGACGCCAAGGAACAGAAGATTGCGCACCATGACGTGTAACTGCAATTGCTGCTGCTGCGTGAGCAAAACGGATAGCCTCAACGGAAGGTTGCCCTTCTAATATTGCAGTGACAAATGCACCGTTAAATGTATCACCTGCGGCAATGGTATCAACAGCATCGACACGAAATCCAGGAATTATCATGCCTTGCCCATGTTCACTAAACCATACGCCACGGCTACCCAAAGTGATAAGTACTTGTTTGATACCTTTACGATGTAAAATTTCGGCCGCTTTTGCTGCACCCGCTTCATCATGCACAGAAACGCCTGTTAATATTTCGGCTTCCGTCTCATTTGGAGTGATAACATCAATAAAACTCAGAAATTCATCAGATAAAGGTTGTGCTGGTGCGGGATTTAAAATGACTTTAGTTTGATGTGATTTTGCCAGTTTTGCGGCTTCAAAAACAGTCTCTAACGGTGATTCTAATTGCATCAGTAAGGCATCAGCATGCTCTACAACATGATGATACTGCTGAAAATGTGTAGGCGTTAATGCGCCATTCGCACCTGCAACAATACTAATTACGTTTTCACCTTGCTCATTAACAAGGATCATCGCAACACCCGTTGGTGTCTGCGGAATAATACTAATTGCATCAATATGAATATTATCTGTTTTAAGCTGAGAGATTATTTCACTACCAATTGCATCATCACCGACACAAGCAATAAAGGTAATATCAGCGCCACTTCGACCACAAGCCACAGCTTGATTTGCACCTTTACCACCAAAGGCTATTTTGTATTGATGACCAATAATGGTTTCACCGGGTTTTGGAAATTGTGAAATATTCATAATGTGGTCAACATTGATGCTACCTAGAACAGCAAGGCGAGGTGTTGTCATAGCCTTTATCCTTGTGAAAACGTGTTTTAATGATTAAAACTACCACGGAGCAATATCACTCCGTGGTATTTATTGTTGTTATTTTTTAATAACTAACTCAAGCTCGACAGGGATTGTTGCATCCACTTTCTCGCCTTTGAGAATTTTATCTGCAGTTTGAATGCCGATAATACCAATTTGATCTGGGCGTTGAGCAATGGTTGCACCTAACATGCCACGGTTTACTGCTTTGATCCCATCATCGGTACCATCGAAACCAATGACTAATACATCAGTACGACCGGCAGTTTGCAATGCACGTAATGCACCTAATGCCATTTCATCATTTTGCGCAAAAACAGCTTGAACCGCAGGATATGCAGTTAACAGATTTTGCATCACGTTAAGACCTTTTGTGCGATCAAAATCAGCGGGTTGGCTTGCAAGTATATTCAGTTTATGAGCATCAACGGCTTGTTTAAAACCTTCACCACGCTCACGAGATGCCGATGTTCCAGTGATCCCTTCTAATTGAATGACTTTGGCGTCATTAGCAACTTTTTCAGCAATATAATCGCCCGCCATTTTACCGCCAAGGCGGTTATCTGAAGCGACGTGGCTGACGACTTCACCTTTGTTTGCAACACGGTCTAAGGTGATAACTGGGATTTTGGCTTTATTGGCTAAAATAACGGCATTCCCCACAGCATCTGAATCTGTTGGGTTAATAAGCATTAAGCGTGTGCCTTTCACTGTGAGATCTTGCACGTTAGCAAGCTCTTTAGCCGGGTTATCCATAGAGTCTAGAACAACAAGGTCGTAACCTAATCTATTTGCCTCTTTCTGCGCACTGTCTTTCATGGTGACAAAGAAAGGGTTGTTCAGTGTTGAGATAACAAGCGCGATCGATTCTTTTGCTAATGCATTGGCGCTGATTGTGGCGCTTAATGCAACAACAGAAAGAAGTGTCGCCATTTTTTTGAGTTTCATAATATAAGTTCCTGTCGGGGTTCGGATTAAGAGAATAGAGAGTTATTTTTTGTTATCTACCAAAACAGCAAGTAAGATGACCACCGCTTTTACTATCATTTGATAGTTTGATGATATTCCTAATAAATTCAGTGCATTATTTAAGAAGCCTAGAATAAGCGCACCAATTAATGTACCGATAATACGACCTTTACCGCCCGCAAGACTGGTGCCACCCAGAACAACGGCAGCAATTGCATCTAGCTCATAACCATTACCTGCCATTGGTTGTGCTGATGAAAGTCGAGCAACTTCAATGACACTCGCAAGGGCGGCTAATAAACCACATAATGAATAAACGATGATTTTGATTTTATCGACGCTAATGCCTGATAAGCGAGTGGCAGATTCATTACCCCCTAGTGCATAGATATAGCGACCTAAACGGGTGTGATGTAGTAAATACCATGCGCTCAAAAAGACAATCATCATGAGCCAAATTGGGGTTGGAATACCAAACGGGCGACCAATACCAAACCAACTAAACAGATCAGCATTATCGCTAAATCCAGTATTTATTGGGCTACCATCGGTATAGACGCGAGTCACACCGCGTAGTAATAACATCATGACTAAAGTTGCAATAAAGGCTTGAACTTTACCTTTAGCAACGATAATTCCTGTTACACCACCAATCGCGGCACCTAACGCTAATGCCCCAACAACAGCAACAAGCGCATTAACATCTGCCCCCACCATAGAAGCGGCAACGGCACCTGTTAATGCAAGCAATGACCCAACAGAAAGGTCAATGCCTGATGTTAAAATAACTAGCGTCATTCCAACCGCCATAATGGCGTTAACCGAGGTTTGTTGGAGAATATTGAAAATATTATTTAAGGTAAAAAAATTAGGGCTGAGGGTAGAAACCACAACAATCAGCAGTAGCAATGCAATTAGCGATTTTTGCTCTAATAGCCAAGCTTTTGAGAACCAACGTTTTGACGCTGGAATTGAATTCGTGCTCATATCAAACTCCTACTTTAGCGTCATATTGTTTACCAACAGCCGCTGCCATTAGCATTTCTTGTGTGACATTGTGAGCGGAAAACTCACCACTAATACGACCTTCATGCATAACCAAAATACGGTCACTCATTCCCATTACCTCAGGCATTTCAGAAGAAATTAAAATGATGCTTAATCCTTCTTGTTTAAATTTATTAATTAGCTGATAAATTTCTTTTTTAGCGCCTACATCAACGCCACGAGTGGGTTCATCAAGAATAAGCACTTTAGGGCGAGTCATTAGGCCTCTTGCGATAGCCACTTTTTGTTGATTTCCCCCAGATAAAAAGCCAATAGTTTGATCCATTGAAGGGGTTTTTATATTGAATAATTTAATAAAATCACCGACAGTGAGTTGCTCTTCTTTATGATTAAGAACCCCCATACCGCGGCTAAAATAGCGCAGTGCAGTCAAAGACATATTTTCTTTTACTGACATGCCAAGCACTAAACCATCACGCTTTCTATCTTCAGAGATGTAAACAATACCTTGTTCTAATCCTTCAACCGGCTTTTTGATTTGGCAGGGTTTACCATCTAATTCAACAGTGCCATTGGTTTTGGGTAATGCACCGTAGATAATTTTCATTAACTCAGTACGACCAGCGCCCATTAATCCTGAGATACCCAGAATTTCGCTTTCATGTAATGAGAAACTAACATCGTGAACATCTTCACCACTGAGGTTAATGACGTTAAGTTTGGTTTTTCCTTGAGGGATATTAATACGGGGGTATTGGTCTTCTAACTTACGGCCCACCATCATTTCAATCAGAGTGTCTTCTTTTAATGAGGCAACAGGTTTTTCACCAATAAACTGACCATCTCGCAACACTGTCACATCATCACAAATCTCAAAGATCTCTTTTAAGCGGTGTGAGATATAAACAATGCCACAGCCTTGATCTCTTAGCTCACGAATAACACTAAACAGCGATTCTGTTTCAGTATCCGTTAAGGCATCCGTGGGTTCATCCATAATAATCACTTTGGAACCAAAGCTAAGCACTTTGGCGATTTCAACCATTTGCTGATCACCAATCGATAATTCAGACACTAAACGATGACTACTGTAAGCAAGGTTTAATCGGGCTAATAACTTATCAGCCTCTGCATACATTTTCTTCCAATCTATAGCGCCAAAAGCGCGTGTAAACTCACGACCTAAGAAGATATTTTCTGCGATGGTTAATTCTGGAATAAGGTTAAGCTCTTGATGAATAATACCTATTCCTGCTTCTTGGGAAGATTTGGGACCATTGAAAGCACAACTTTCACCTTGATAAATCACTTCGCCAGCATCTTTTTTATAGATCCCAGTGAGTACTTTCATCAGTGTTGATTTGCCTGCCCCGTTTTCACCGACTAAAGCCATTACTCGGCCAGGGTAAATTCGCAAAGTTGCACCTGATAGTGCTTTTACACCGGGGAATGACTTATCAATATCTTTAAGTTCAAGTAAAGGTTTCATATTGCCCTCAAAAAGTCACACCAGAAAACAACACAATATTGGCATAAGGCGTACATTCACCGGTTCTGATAACAGCTCTATTTTCAGTGAGTTGCTTTTTAAATGCTTCATGTGAAACATATATGATTTGAATAGGTTTCTTCTGCTCTTGTTCTAATAAATGAAGGTAAGAGATGATTTCATTAAACAGAGAAGGATTGATGGTTTTAATTTCTTCCGCCAGCATCACCGCTTCGATTTGCATTTCATGAGTAACGGTTTGCAAGACTGACATAAAGTCAGGAATACCCTGAGTAAGAGCAAGATCAATACGTTCAACAGAGGAGGGAATAGGCAATCCGGCATCTGCAATAGTGATTTTGTCAGTGTGCCCTAAACGTGAAATGACACTCGAAATAGGACTATTAAGTAATACACCTTTTTTCATGTTTCCTCCTCAGCGAAACGTTTCGCTGTCTACATAGTAGAAAAGAAAGGTGGGAAAACAAGTCTGATTTATTCAGATTGTGAGCGTGATCGAAACGTTTCGTTGGCAGGCAAAAAGAAAGAAAAATCTAACTGATTGAATAAATTAACGCTGAATGGATTCAAGAAGGGAAGTGGTTATTTTCAGTGAATTACATAAAAATGTGATGGCTAACAAGATTGTAATGGGGCGGCAATATGGGGTATGAAGACGTAAACCAGTATATAAAAGACAGCTTAGAAAATATATTAACCTCTCCTGTATTTAATTAGGAGAGGTTTTTTAATCATTTTAATTCAATCAGTTATCTTGATAAGCTTTAATCGATTTCTCAATACCTGCTGCATCTAATCCTAAGTCAGATCTGATCTCTTCTTGTCCACCTTGTGGTACAAACAGATCAGGTATACCTAAGTTTAAGACAGGTACTAAGCAACGCTCTTGCATGAGTAACTCATTAACACCACTGCCAGCACCACCCATAATGGCATTCTCTTCCAGTGTTACCAACATATCATGCTGTTCAGCCAGAGAAAGGATAAGTGATTTATCAAGAGGCTTAATAAAACGCATATCAGCCACAGTTGCATCAAGTTTTTCAGCCACTTCTAACGCTTCTGGTAGTAATGTACCAAAGTTCAAAATTGCGATGCCTTTGCCTTGGCGACGAATAATGCCTTTACCCATAGGCAGTGGATTCAGTGGTTGCAATTGCGCCCCAACACTAGAGCCTCTTGGATAGCGTACGGCAACAGGGCCATCTTGATAGTGATAACCGGTATGAAGCATTTGGCGACACTCATTTTCATCACTTGGTGCCATAATGACCATATTAGGAATGCAGCGTAAGAATGAGAGGTCAAAAGCACCTTGGTGAGTTTGCCCATCTGCGCCCACAATACCACCACGATCGATAGCAAATAAAACAGGGAGTTTTTGAATGGCAATGTCGTGGATCACTTGGTCGTAGGCGCGTTGTAAGAATGTTGAGTAGATCGCAACAATCGGCTTATAACCACCAATAGCTAAACCTGCTGCAAAGGTAACGGCATGTTGTTCTGCGATCGCAACATCAAAGTATTGTGATGGGTATTCTTTTGAAAAACGCACCATACCAGAGCCTTCACGCATAGCCGGGGTAATCGCCATGAGTTTTGGATCGGTTAAGGCTTCTTCACATAGCCAGTCACCAAAAATTTTGGAAAATGTAGGTCGTGCATTCGGGCTTTTAGGTAATGTACCAGCTTGTGGATCAAACTTAGGTACAGCGTGCCAACTAATAGGATCACGCTCTGCAGGGGCATAGCCACGACCTTTTTTAGTCATAATATGCAGAAGCTGAGGACCTTTTAGATCACGCATATTGGCGAGTGTTTGTACTAACGCAATAACATCATGACCATCAACAGGGCCGATATAGTTGAAGCCCAACTCTTCGAACATAGTGCCTGGAACAACCATACCTTTAATATGTTCTTCGGTCTTTTTCAGTAATTCCTTAATGGGTGGAATACCAGAAAAGACTTTTTTTCCACCTTCACGCAAGGTGGTATACAGTTTGCCAGACAACAATTGTGCAAGGTGATTATTCAATGCACCAACGTTTTCTGAAATTGACATCTCATTGTCATTAAGTACAACGAGCATATCTGGTTCAATATCCCCTGCGTGATTCATTGCTTCAAAAGCCATACCCGCAGTAATTGCACCATCACCAATCACACAAACTGTTTTTCTGTTCAGCTTTTCTTGTTCGGCGGCGACAGCCATACCTAAACCAGCACTGATAGAGGTTGAAGAGTGACCGACACAAAGTTTGTCGTATTCGCTCTCTTCACGCCAAGGAAAGGGGTGTAACCCATTCTTTTGACGGATAGTATCAATGCGGTCACGGCGACCTGTTAAGATCTTATGAGGATAGGCCTGATGACCCACATCCCAAATCAGGTTATCAAAAGGGGTTTTGTAGACGTAATGAAGAGCAACCGTTAACTCAATAGCACCTAAACCTGAGGCGAAGTGACCACTTGAGCGGCTGACACTGTTAAGAAGAAATAGCCTTAGCTCATCACAGAGTTTAGGTAAACTCTCTTTTGGTAATAGGCGCAAATCTTCTGGTGTTTCAACCAACGCCAATGTGGGATATTTTTCGATATCAATGCTCATGTGATGCCTATTAATTAATCACTTGTAATAGGGAAAGAACAGGTAAGCTGCTCTCTTTATTTTTTATTAGTTTTTCCGTTCGACGATAAAACTCGCTAATTGTTTAAGCGTGGTCGTATCGTACTCGTATTGCTCAAGAAACGCTAAGGCATCCAGTGCTTCGTTATACAATTCCTGTGCTTTCTTTTGAGCTTGCTCTAATCCAAGGAGTGCTGGATATGTGCTTTTCCCTGACTCTTGGTCGCTACCTTGGCGTTTCCCTGTTTCTTCCGTACTGCCAATGACATCTAAAATGTCATCTTGTACTTGAAATGCAAGACCAATAGAGTGGGCATATTTATCTAGCGCGGGTAATACTTCATGACCTTTGGAGCCAGCACTAAATGCACCTAAGCGAACAGCTGCACGAATTAATGCACCTGTTTTGTGTAAATGGATTTTTTCAAGAGATGCTAGATCAATCGATTTATCTTCGGCTTCAAGATCAAGAGCCTGACCGCCACACATACCAGCAAGCCCGCTGGCTGTTGCTAATTCTGAAATCATTGCAACACGATCGGCCATTGCAACATCAGGCATCGGATTTTTTGCTAAGATTTCAAAGGATAGAGTTTGTAATGCATCACCCGCTAAAATGGCGTTGGCTTCACCAAACTCAATATGACAAGTCGGTTTACCACGACGTAAATCATCGTTATCCATCGCAGGTAAATCATCATGAATGAGAGAATAAGCGTGAATACATTCTACTGCAGCGGCGGGTGCATCAAGGTTAAGTGCGGGGACTTTAAACATTTCACCCACTACATAAACAAGGAAAGGACGTAAGCGCTTTCCACCTAAAAGCGCACCATAATGCATGGCTTTACCTAGAGGCATGTCAGTGAATGGTAAAGCTGATAGCGCTTGGTTTAATGCATCATCAACACGCTGGTGGGCGGAATCTAATTTATGACGGAACGCATCCGTACTTGAAGTTGCGTTACTCAATTATTCTGCCTCTTGGATAAAATCATCAGGAGTTGCGTTATCGTCTTCTTTTAGAAGAATACGAACACGCTGTTCAGCGTCTTGTAATGTTTTTTGTCCAACACGGGCTAGACGAACGCCATGTTCAAATTCATTAAGCGCTTCTTCTAAAGGGAGTTCGCCGGATTCTAAACGGTTTACGATTTGCTCAAGTTCTTGCATAGATGCTTCAAAACTTGGTGCTTGTGCGATGTCTTCGTTAATTGGTGTCGTTTTCTTAGCCATAATATTTTTGATAATAAAGCATGTTAGCGCTGAATAATAGCGATCATCTTACTACAAGTAAGAAGAAAATTTCTTATTCAGTCGATGATTTTTGCGGGTGAGCCCTAAATATTGGTGATATACTTTGTGACTTTTATAAACTCCAGTCAATTAACATCACTGTAGTTTATGTTTCTACTTAATAACCTATGACCATTGACTATGAAGTTTATTATTAAATTATTCCCCGAAATTACGATCAAAAGCCAATCAGTTCGTATCCGTTTTATCAAAATTCTTACTAGCAATATTCGTAATGTACTCAATACATTAGGTGATGAAATCACAGTTGTCCGCAATTGGGATAACATTGTTGTTGTTAGTAAAGATGAAAGCAAAAGTGAAGCGGTATGTGATGCACTCACACGTATTCCTGGTATTCATCACTTCTTACAAGTAGAAGAGCATCCATATACTGATCTACATAATATTTTTGAGCAAACTTTTGCAGCGTTTAAGCATTTAGTTGAAAACAAAACATTTTGTGTTCGTGCCAAACGTCGTGGTAAGCACAGTTTTACTTCAAATGAAGTTGAGCGTTATGTCGGTGGTGGCTTTAACCAACACGTCGAAAGCGCAAAAGTGAAATTAACGCGTCCAGATGTCACCATTAATTTAGAAATTGAAGATGACAAACTTATTTTAGTAAATGCGCGCTATGAAGGTATTGGTGGCTTCCCTATTGGTACGCAAGAAGATGTATTGTCGTTGATTTCTGGTGGCTATGACTCTGGCGTATCAAGTTATATGCTGATGCGTCGTGGTAGCCGTGTTCACTATTGTTTCTTTAACTTAGGTGGCTCTGCACACGAAATTGGCGTTAAACAAGTTGCTCATTATTTATGGAATCGCTTTGGTCGTTCTCATAAAGTGCATTTCGTTGCGGTTGATTTTGAACCTGTTGTCGCAGAAATCTTAGAAAAAGTCGATGATGGTCAAATGGGTGTTGTATTAAAACGTATGATGGTACGTGCAGCATCCCGTGTTGCAGAACGCTATGGTGTTCAAGCGATTGTAACGGGTGAAGCATTAGGTCAAGTTTCAAGTCAAACCTTAACGAACTTACGTTTAATTGATAATGCGACAGATACACTAATTTTACGTCCTCTTATCACACACGATAAAGAAAACATTATCAATATTGCTCGCCAAATAGGCACAGAAGATTTTGCTCGTACAATGCCGGAATTCTGTGGTGTGATTTCAAAAAGCCCCACAGTGAAGGCGGTCAAAGCGAAGATCGAAGCAGAAGAAGAGAAGTTTGATTTTTCTATTCTTGATAGTGTTGTTGAAAACGCCAAGAATATGGATATTCGTCGTATTGCAGAAGAAACTGTACAGCAGGTTACTGAAGTTGAGATGGTATCTGAATTTGGCGCTAACGATGTTATTTTGGATATCCGCTCACCTGAAGAGCAAGAAACTGCTCCATTAAAGATAGACGGTGTTGATGTTAAAGAGTTACCTTTCTATAAATTAAGCACTCAGTTTGGTGATTTAGATAAAGCCAAAACTTATTTGCTCTATTGTGATCGCGGAATGATGAGCCGCTTACAAGCGCTTTATTTGCGTGAACAAGGTTTTGAAAACGTTAAAGTCTATCGTAAAAAATAATACGCTAGCGATTTGATCTTGCGAATAAAAAAGCCACTGAAAGTGGCTTTTTTAGTTACTGATATAGCTTATTAGAAATTATTTTGAAATTCTTCTGCTCTTTTCTCTAATACAGCCAGAAATGATGTTTTTGCTATCTCATGAGCATTGGGCGACATAATAGCAATAATTTGATATCTGTTTGGGTAAAGCCAATGTTGACAGTAAACTAAGTAATGATTTGATTTTCTTTGTATTTGAGGTGTCTTTTTATTCCATCCTGGTTCAAGTGGTATTCTAATATGTATTTTAGAAATAAGAGATTGACATAACTTGGCATTATTTTCCCAGCGACCATTGGCACCTAAATAATTAGATAATATATTGTCTTCTTTCCAAAGTTTTAATAAATGAGCATATTCATTGGCGATAGTTTTATGTTCAATATCAGGATGTATTGATATTTGAGTCATAAAGTATCAATTACTATTAAACTTAGGTATATCAAGCCCTAATTTTATATGCTCAGATTGTATTAATCTCTGCATCTCAGCATTAGTTACATTGGGTTTTTTATTTGTTGTTTTTAATGGCTGATGAGTTTGTTCTATAAATGAAACAATCTCAGTTAATACACTTCTATACATTGCTAAAGAGCGACCAAATAAAAGAATACTTTCTTTTTTTAAGATATCGTTATTTAAACACGATGCAAGGACATTTTTTATATCAACTAAAGAGGTATCTATATCTTTTATATTTTTATTTATTTGTTCATAAATGTGTTGGCTAATAAATAAATTTTCATGGTTTTCCCATTCTTTTTTTAATCTAATTAAGTCACTATTGAGTAACTCAGCTAAAGTGCTCATTTTTTCAGTAGCATCATCAATCGGAATAGCAACAAGTTGATTAGATACAGGAGATGCAAAAGAGTATTGAATATTGGGGATCAACGATGATTGTTTATGTCTAAAACTTTCAGCAGGAACAGTGGCTAATCCCATAGAAATTAAAGTAACAAGTTTAGGTAAGTTCTTGCGGTATTGAAGAGTTTTCATTTTGCCACATCCTTTAGAAGTTGGTTCTATTTTAACCTCTCAACACTTATTTTAAAATCTGATATGAAGAAATAACGACTGAAATAGGTCTTAAAAATTAATCCCCAACTAATAAATAATATACCTATTAATAAGATAAATGAATTAGGTGGGGATATTTTGTTATGAGTGTACAGTTTATCTATTTATCCCCAAACCCTGTAAATTCATCTTGATAATTATAAATACCGGGTGGTAATACAAGCTGTTTGGCAACATCTGCTGCAGCTTCTTTGCCTTTTAAGCGTTCGATAATTTTTAGTGCAAAATCGATAGATGTTGCTGGAGCTTGGCTAGTAATTAAGTTAACTCTTTCATCATAATAGACGCGATAATCAACCCATTTTTTCGATGAGATTTTATCTTTTAATGCAGGAAAACCCGTCATATTGCCGATGGGAAAAATATTATGGGATTCAAGGATCATTGCGGGTGCTGCACAAATCGCGGCAACAAGCTTATTTTCGCTGTGCATGCGACGTACTTTCTCAACGACTAAAGGGCTGTCTCTTAATGTTTCAGTACCTTGTAATCCACCGGGTAGAATAATAACGTCATAGTGGTGATCGGCAATACGAACTAAAGGAGCATCTGCGACAAGTTTTATGCCTCGGGAACCTGTAATTATAAGTTCATCAACATCATCTTCTGCACTTGCAAGCACGACATTAATACCTGCCCTTACCAGCAAATCTGCGGTAGTTACGACTTCGGTTTCTTCACTTCCATTAGCTAGGCAGATGAGCGCTGATATGGTCATAATTGCCTTCCTGTTGTTTAATAAATTGGAAAAGATGGTTATTTTCTGGCAATACAAGCCCTTGTTCTGAAGCTCGACGTAATAAATAACCCGTAATATAGTCAATCTCTGTATGGCGTTGATATTTCACATCTTGATACATAGAAGAATAATTATTTGCTGTTTGTTCTATCGTATCAATAATATAGCCATGAAGATGGGTTTGAGATGTTGGTACAACACCTTCACGTTCCATCACTAGGTAAACTTCATCGCATATTTTTTGAATATGTTCAGGATAACGCAATAAATCCCCATTACGGCATTGATAATAAACGGTAAGAGGGTTGATAACACAATTAACAGCAAGTTTTAGCCAACTAATTGTATGAATATCATTGTGCCAAGCGACATCGGGTAAAGCATGATGCAAGGTTTCTGCTAAATAGCTATATTGTTGAGCTGCATGATTTAATGGACCTATATGTGTTATTCCTGTTGCGGTATGAATAACATCTTGTCCTTGTTGATAAGCACCATGAGTAATGATGCCTTGTAAGATTGGTCTGGATATAGAGTGCTGTGTTGCTGTTAATTCATCTGCTGTTCCCATGCCATTATGAATTAATAAGATAGGACATTGTGCAGATAAAAAAGGTAGAAGAGCATTAACCGCATCTGAGACTTGCCAAGATTTTAAGCAAACAATAAGTAATTCGCTTTGTTTTAACCATTCAAGTTGATTTGCAGTAATACGTTGATAAAAAGGCTCGCCATTAATGTTATCAACACTTACATCTAAAAAAGGCTGAGGTACTCTTAGCCAACCTTGTACTTCATGAGATTGACGTGTTAAAGCTGCAACCCAAAGTTTACCAATCGAACCACACCCTAAAACGGTAATTTTCATTGTGCCTCTTTTTACAAATCGTAATAGCGTAAGGTGGCTACTGACGGTCATTAGACTATTTAGCTAAAATTATAACATTGATTGCACTTCTCTGTTTAAAGTATGTTTGCGCTTTACCATAAAGGTAAAACAGGGGGGATAAATTTGTTATTGAATGTGCAATGCTTTTTTGCAACCCTAAAAGAAGCTATTATTTGGGTTGTATTTATTTATTGAGGAAGAAAGAATGCCATCTTTTGATATCGTATCTGAAGTTGACTTACATGAAGTGCGTAATGCGGTGGAAAACGCGCAACGTGAACTGACTACTCGCTGGGATTTTCGTAACGTTGAAGCAAGTTTTGAATTAAACGAAAAAGCAGAGTCAGTGAAAACGACCAGTGTATCTGAATTTCAGGTTCAACAATTATTAGATATTCTGCGTGAGAAAATGGCAAAAAGAGGGATTGATGGTGCGGTATTAAATATCCCTGAAGAGATGACTCACAGCGGAAAAATGTACAGCGTAGAAGCTACCTTAAAACAAGGTATTGATTCAGCATTAGCTAAGAAAATTGTTAAGCTGATTAAAGACAGTAAATTGAAAGTTCAGGCTCAAATTCAAGGTGAGCAAGTGCGTGTTACAGGTAAATCGCGTGATGACTTACAAGCTGTGATGAAATTAGTAAGAGAAGGTGAGCTAGGACAGCCATTCCAATTTAACAATTTCCGTGACTAATTTTTTATCTATTTAGTCATAAAAAATGCGCTGGTTTAACAGCGCATTTTTATTTTATCCAGTAAATTTATTGATCCTTAAACTAAAGGGATCAGAGACTCTAATGTTGTTCTTGGCGTCTGTTTAGTATCAACCTTGATATAAGCACTCTGTTCATCTGCCATAATCACCACTTCATTAACGCCCGCTTGTTGCTTAAATAATTGTTGTAGTTGCTGCTGTTGGCTTGAAGATAAATTCTCAGGTAATTCAATGCGTAAGCTACTAACATAAGAGGGTTGGCGTAATGTTAGGCTAATGAAAAACCAAATAAGCCCAATCACTAAACAGCCTAAAAATACAGTTTGTGCATTATAATGCTGGTAAAGCCATCCGCCTAATATTCCGCCCAATGCCACACCTAAAAATTGGCTGGTGGAATAAATTCCCATCGCTGTACCTTTATAACCTGCTGGTGCTTCTTTACTGATTAATGAAGGAAGAAGAGCTTCCATAATATTAAAACCAATAAAGAAAATTTGAATACCCGCAATAATTAACCATAAGCTAGAGCCTGAAATAATAAGAATGGCTTGAGCAATAATAAGTAATAAAATACAGAATAAGAAAACTTGTTTCATCTTTCGTTTCTTTTCTGCATAGATAATAAAAGGAAGTACAGTAATAAAGGCAATAAGCATAGTGACTAGATAAACAATCCAATGCTTCTCTTTTGCTAAACCGGCATTACTCATAACCAGAGGAAGTGCAACAAATGCAGCCATTAATAAGGTATGTAGTGAAAAAATACCTGTATTAAGTTTAAGAAGCTGTGCATCAAATAAAACCTTTTTTACACTGCCACGAACAAAACCTGATTCTCGATTAAGAATATGGTGTTCGCTATTCGGTACAGTAAAAAGTGTAATAATAATGCCACCAAAGGCGAGTAGGGCAATTCCCCAAAATAGCCCATGTAAGCCAAAGATATGCGTTAAAATAGGTCCTAGAACTAAGGCTAAAGCGAACGTTATTCCAAAGCTAATACCAATAAAGGCCATTGCTTTTGTTCTATTTTGTTCTCGTGTTAAATCTGACAATAAAGCCATTACCGCGGCTGATATAGCTCCCGCTCCTTGTAATGCTCTACCAATAATAATGCCGTAGATATTGTCACTGAGAGCTGCAATCAAACTACCAATAATAAAAATAATTAAGCCAAAAACAATCATAGGTTTTCGACCAAATTTATCAGAGAAAATACCAAAAGGAATTTGGAATATAGCTTGTGTTAATCCATAAATACCGATGGCTAATCCAATGAGAGATTCTGTTGCGTGTTGTAGTTGAAGCCCATAGGTGGTTAAAACTGGGAGTACCATAAACATGCCAAGCATGCGAAGAGAAAAAACAGTGCCTAATCCCCATGTTGCTTTGCGCTCTAATGGAGTCATTTTATTATCATTCATGGATTACCTCGAATTACTGATCCTCCTCATTGTAATGGCAAATCTTGGCGAGGTTAATCAATAAATGGGATACAAAAAAGACAAAACTGTACTGATATCATGCGAAGTCATAAAAAAGATAAAAAAATACCAGTCAGAAAGCTGACTGGTATTTAGGTTACTTTAATAAATACATTATCTTAGATACGCAAGAACTGCTTCTGTGGAGCTTGTTGGATCAACAGACATCATTACGCTTAATGAAGTTATTGCGACAATAGAGAAAATAAATAATTTTCGCGCCCACACAATATCATTGGTTGCTTTGTAACCAGATAATGCCATGCCTAACCACCAAATACTGACGGCTGAAGCCACAATCAGGTATTTATAGCCTGCGTAACCAACTAATGTCAGCATTAAGGTTGCAATCATAAACGCCAGAATATAGAGAATAATATGACGTTTAGCGACTGAGATCCCTTTAATCACAGGTAATACAGGGATATTTGCAGCTTGGTAGTCTTTAAAACGGAAAATAGCAATGGCATAAGAGTGGGGCATTTGCCACAAACTAAAGATAAGTAATAGGATTGCCGCGCCTGCATCAAATTCACCGCTAACGGCACAATAACCGATAACAGGCGGTGCAGAGCCAGATAAACTTCCAATCAGTGTGCCATACACAGATTTACGCTTCATATAGAGGCTATAAACCCCAACATAAATAATAAAACCGAATACAGCGATAAACATTGCAAGTGGGTTGGCTGCTACATAGAGCAGCACAACACCTGCAATACCTAATACTGAGGCATAAATCAGGCTAATTTGAGGGTCAATTAATCCTTTAACTAATGGACGATTCTTCGTTCTTTCCATGATACGGTCAATATCACGGTCAATATAGTTGTTAAAAACACAACCAGAAGCAACGACCAGAGACACCCCAAGTAGAGTCGCGAAAAATAGGGAGTAATCAATCTCACCTTTAGAAGCGAGTAGAAAACCACCTATTACAGAAATTAAATTTCCGAAAATAATTCCTGGTTTGGTGACTTGTAGGTATTGCTTAATCATAGCGACAACTCTTAATCCATCATCATATTGATGTTCAGGTTGTACATAATCCACAACGAGCCTACGACAACAATGCCGATAATAAGCAGTGTGAACAGGAATGCGACGACGTTCCAGCGCTCTTCTGATGACGTATTCATATGCAAGAAGCAGACTAAGTGAACCACAATCTGCACAACTGCCATACCGACAACAGTCCATAGAATTGTTGCTGGTGTCGCGGTTCCTTCCATCACCATCCAAAATGGAATAACGGTGAGGATAACAGACAGAATAAAGCCGATCAGATAAGACTTCATGCTGCCGTGGCTTGCGCCTGAAGGAGAAGTATTTGGATGACTCATTACATCGCTCCCATCAGATAAACTACGGTGAACACACAGATCCAGACAACGTCAAGGAAGTGCCAGAACAGACTTAAACAACTTAAACGAGTGCGGTTAACTTCAGTTAAACCACGGCGTGATACTTGGATCATCATAATAACAATCCAAATTAAACCCGCAGTTACGTGAAGACCGTGCGTTGAAACTAATGCAAAGAATGCAGATAAGAATGCACTGCGATCTGGGCCATAACCTTCTGCGATTAGCTCATGGAATTCGTAAACTTCCATGATGACGAAACCTAAGCCGAATAAGAAAGTAACAAATAACCACAGATTAACTTGGCTAACGCTACCTTTATTCATGCTCAGCATAGCGAAACCAAAAGTGATACTACTAAATAGCAGTAAGAAGGTTTCAACTAAAACAAACGGTAAGCTAAAAATCTCTTTACCTGAAGGACCATCCGCAATCCCGTTAACAAGCACCGCATAAGTGGCGAATAAGCTGGCAAACAGGATAAGGTCGCTCATTAGGTAGATCCAGAAGCCGAAAACTTTCGTTGCTCCTGCATCGTGGTGCCCATGATGCTCATGGGCGTTTGTGTTATTTACAGTTTGAGTAGACATTATTTCACACCTGCTTTTTTCAGTTCTTCATAATGCTTATTCTCGAGAGCTTCAATTTCAGGTACTTGGACATAGTAATCCACATCTGTATCAAAGCTTTTCACGATCCAAGTGACAATCATGCCAGCGAAACCAACGATAGCTAACCACCAGATATGCCAGATCATGGCAAAACCAAGTACTAGACTGAATGCTGAAATAATCACACCAGCGCCTGTATTTTTAGGCATATGGATTGGTTCGTATTTAGTTGGACGCTGATAAGCTGTGCCTTTTTCTTTCTGATCCCACCACTCATCACGAGTTTGAACATTAGGTTCAACGGCAAAGTTATAGAAAGGAGCAGGTGAAGAAATCGACCATTCCAGAGTACGACCGCCCCATGGATCTCCCGTTAAGTCACGGTTTTGATCACGGTCACGGATACTTACGTAGATCTGGATAACTTGACAAGCGATACCGATAGCAATCAACGCAGCACCACCCGCAGCAACCATCAGCATTGGATGGAATTCTGGGTTGATGTTTTGGCTGATACGACGAGTCATACCCATAAAGCCAAGAATGTACAGTGGCATAAAGGCCATAAAGAAGCCGATAAACCAGAACCAGAATGCACGGATACCCCATTTTTCATTCAGTGTGAAACCGAATGCTTTAGGGAACCAATAAGTCATACCTGCGAAACAGCCAAATACCACACCACCGATAATAACGTTATGGAAGTGAGCAATTAAGAATAAGCTGTTATGTAAAACAAAGTTTGCACCCGGAACGGCTAACAGAACCCCTGTCATACCACCAACAGAGAAGGTGATAAGGAAACCGATAGTCCACAGCATTGGGCTTTTATATTCGATACGACCTTGATACATCGTAAACAGCCAGTTAAAGATTTTAACCCCTGTTGGTATAGCGATGATCATTGTGGCGATACCGAAGAAGGCATTGACGTTTGCGCCAGAGCCCATGGTAAAGAAGTGGTGTAACCAAACGATAAATGACAACACGGTAATAACGACAGTTGCACCGACTAATGAGGTATAACCGAATAACCGTTTTTTAGAGAATGTTGCTGTAACTTCAGAGAACACACCAAATACTGGCAGAACAAGGATATAAACTTCTGGATGACCCCAAGCCCATACAAGGTTGATGTACATCATCATATTACCGCCCATATCATTGGTAAAGAAATGCGTACCAAGATAGCGGTCTAAAGTTAACAGCGTGATAGTGACTGTTAAAATTGGGAATGCAGCAATAATCAGGACGTTAGTACATAAAGCCGCCCAAGAGAATACTGGCATTTTCATCATGCTCATACCCGGCGCACGCATACGCAGGATAGTTGCGAAGAAGTTAACCCCTGTTAGAAGCGTACCAATACCGGATATTTGTAAACTCCATATCCAATAATCGACCCCGACTCCCGGGTTATATTCCAAGCCAGAAAGTGGTGGATAAGCTAACCAACCTGTTTGTGCGAATTCACCAACACCTAAAGAAAGGTTAATGAGTACCACACCAACAACAAAGAACCAGAAGCTCAGTGAGTTAAGGAACGGGAAGGCAACATCACGAGCGCCGATTTGTAAAGGCACAACAAGGTTCATCAGACCCACAACGAAAGGTGTTGCCATGAAGAAAATCATGATAACGCCGTGTGCGGTAAAAATCTGATCATAGTGATGAGGTGGTAAGAAACCTGCTTCGCCGGCAGAGGCGAGCGCTTGTTGGCTTCTCATCATAATCGCATCGGCAAAGCCACGGAACATCATGACCATTGCAACGAGGATATACATAATACCAATTTTTTTATGGTCAACGCTGGTTAACCATTCAGTCCACAACCATTTCCATTTACGAAAATAAGTTAGCGCACCAACAACAGCAAGCCCACCAAGTACAATACCGAGTAAAGTAACTACGATAATTGGCTCGTGTAGCGGGATTGCATCAAGAGTTAATTTTCCGAACATGCCTTTATTCCTCTGCTCCTGCATGCGCCGCATGGCTCATGTTCATATTCATTGTTGCATCAGCATGTGCTGTCTGATTGCCACTGGTGTGAGCGCCATGACCTGTATGACCAAATTTAGAAATGGTCTCTTGGAATAACATTGGCTTCACGCTTGAATAGTAGGTCACTGGATTTTTCTGGCTTGGTTTAGCAAGTTCATTAAATGCAGCGGTCGTATTTAACGTATCTGACGATTGTTTGACTTTTTCAACCCACGCATCGAAACCGGCACGATCAGGTGTCGCAATCGCTGTAAATTTCATATCAGAGAAGCCGTGTCCACTATAACTTGCTGACATACCTTGATATTCACCTGGTTCATTAGCAATTAAGTGCAGCTTAGTTTGCATTCCTGCCATCGCATAGATTTGTCCACCTAAGCGAGGGATAAAGAATGAGTTCATGACAGAGTCAGAAGTGATTTTGAAATTAACAGGAACATTAGTAGGGAAAGCCAGTTCATTAACTGTTGCAATACCTTGTTCTGGATAGATAAATAACCATTTCCAATCCATTGAAACAACTTCAATGGTGACAGGTTTTTCTGTGGACTCTAATGGTTTGTAAGGATCAAGTTCATGGGTTGTTTTCCATGTAATACTCGCCAAAATCACAATAATGATAATTGGCACCGTCCAAACGACGAGTTCAATTTTATTTGAGTGAGCCCAGTTTGGGCGATAGGTGGCTTTAGTATTGGATTCACGGTAGCGAAAAGCGAAAACAATCACCATCAGTATTACCGGTATCACAACAATTAACATTAAACCAAGCGCAATGAGGATTAATGTTTTTTGCTCAGCGCCGATAGCGCCTTTGGGATTCATTAACGCCATATCACAGCCACTTAATAGAAGAGCTGCTGCTAATAGCGAAAGTGTCCCAATACTTTTTATGTATTTCATAAGTCTCATCCAACGACCCAAATGACAAAGGTTCTATTGTTGTTTCATCAGTATCAGTAAGGACATTTTACGGTAAGGTTGCGACAGTGTAAACAATTGTAATGGTAAGTAAGAGGTTGGTTAGTCTTTTGTGTTAATGTGATCACAAGTAATCAAACTATTAAATAAATGTTAATTTAATTATTGCGTATTAACTATAATTTCATAAAGTACCATGTTTTTAAAATAAATACATATTTTTACAAATAAAAATGCAGTAAAAAGTGTAAGAAAACGTATTTTGATTAAAAAAGTAACAAATTAGAGGTCGGAGGAGAGTTGATAGGTAAAATCCTTTTTATCTTGATGTTTAATATCTATATTTGATGCTTGTGTGATTTTTAATATGGGCAATTAGTGATTTAATGAATGTTTGTATCCAATGAGAAAGTTTTTCATTAAGTGATAAAAAGAGGTTACAGCGAATAAAAATGCTTTCGCTGTAATAAAAATTAACAATTAGTGATTAAAAGTTATATTTCAAGCTATATACAATGCCGTCTTGCAGGAAATCTTCGCCTAACTTTTTATAAGCATAACGATATTGAATACCTGTGGTAATAGAGGTCGTTGGATGCCACCAAAAAGCTAAAGCGCCATTAAACCCATTTTGCCCGCCATTGCCATAACGCTTATGACGGCTAAATTCCATTTCATGCCAATTGCTAATGCTAAATTTTTGATCTCTAATAGAAAAATCATATCCAGCAACCCAGCCAACGACGTAGCCATTATTTCCTGAATAATAAGTTTGATCGACATAATGAAGCGCAACGAATGGTTTAAACCATAAATTATCAATTTGTGTGTTATAGCCTAAACCGTAGAGCGTATTAACTTCATGGAAATTACCATTATTTTCTTTACCCGGAAGTGACCATGTGCCGTAAACATGCCCATATAAATTAAAATGACTTTCACCTAAATAAATACGGCTTGTTGTTTTTACGGTATAGCGTTGGTTATCACCCGGTTGTGTTTTTCGAGGGTTAAATAGGTTTTCTAGATCAAAGAAGCCATAAAACTCGCCCCATGAAAAATTGGCACCGCCTTCAAGTTCTAAATAGGCAAAATCATCTTTATGAGAAGATTGCCCTGTTTTGTGTGTTGTATGAGAAGTCCAATCAAGATAATTGATGCTGGTATTAGCGAAGCCACCTAAATAGCTAGCTTGAGCCGATAAAGAAAGTGTACTTGCGATGGTTAATAAAAATGTTTTTTTTATCATGAATAATCTCAATTAAATTTAATGAAATAATTTTGCGGTGAATTTGTTTTTTAATTTATTTTGAAATTATAACCCAAAGAATTCACATTTATAGATCATAATGTTGAAATTAGGATCTATTTCTAGAATATTAAATTGATAATAAAAAGTGGGATTTTTAGTATTGTTTAGTTTATTTTTATAATTTTATCTATTTTGAATGAATTAAGCGCTTAATAATGGTTTTTTGGCAAGTAAAACAGGAAGTAGAACAGGAAGTAAAAAAGGAAGTAAAAGAAGAAAGAAAAATATGCAGTAAAAGTTGCGTAAAAATACCTCACGACACAGGAATAAAGGGATAGTATCATTAAGCAATATTCGTTTTTATCTTACTTGGAATTTTCATTGTGACCTCATTTGCTGAACTT
The DNA here is from genome assembly GCF_008808075.1 of Proteus sp. CD3. NCBI lineage: Bacteria > Pseudomonadati > Pseudomonadota > Gammaproteobacteria > Enterobacterales > Morganellaceae > Proteus > Proteus sp. CD3. Next base: position 501,799 of record NZ_CP019686.1, read on the forward strand.
AACGCACTTCCTGCTGAACAACTCGCTAACCTTAATGAATTGGGTTATCTCACTATGACTCCAGTTCAAGAGGCCGCTTTACCTGCCATTCTTGAAGGAAAAGACGTTCGCGCTCAGGCAAAAACAGGCAGCGGTAAAACAGCTGCTTTTGGTTTGGGGCTTTTGCAACACATTGATGCAAAACAGTTTAATACTCAATCACTTATTTTATGCCCAACGCGAGAACTTGCTGATCAAGTTGCAAATGAATTACGCCGTCTTGCTCGTTACCTTCCAAATATCAAAGTATTAACGCTGTGTGGTGGCGTTCCATTTAGTATCCAGCGCGATTCATTAATACATGCTGCGCATATTATTGTTGCAACACCGGGCAGATTGCTTGATCACCTAAAAAAAGAGACTGTTACGTTAGATGATGTGAAAACATTGGTATTGGATGAAGCAGACAGAATGTTGGATATGGGATTTTTTGATGATATCAACGATATTATTTCTCGTATGCCAACAGCACGCCAAACGTTGCTCTTTTCTGCAACTTGGCCAAATGAAATCGCAACAATTAGCCGTAAGATCCAGCAAAACCCAGTCACTATTGAGATAAATTCTGTTGATGAACTTCCGGCTGTTGAACAGCAGTTTTATGAAATATCTCGTCATGGAAAAATAGGATTACTGCAAAAGCTTTTAAGTCGTGAGCAGCCTGCCTCTTGTGTTGTGTTTTGCAACACAAAGCGAGATTGCCAAGATGTGTATGAAACACTGACAGAAAGCAACCAAAGTGTGCTTGCTTTACATGGTGATATGGAACAAAGAGAGCGTGACCAAACGCTTATTCGCTTTGCTAATGGAAGTTGTCGTGTATTAGTAGCAACAGATGTTGCGGCTCGTGGACTTGATATTAAAGCATTAGAAATGGTGATTAACTACGAATTGTCGTGGGATCCTGAAGTACATGTTCACCGAATTGGTCGTACAGCCAGAGCGGGTGAAAGTGGATTAGCGATTAGCTTTTGCGCACCAGAAGAAATTCAGCGTGCTAACGCTTTAGAAGAGATGCTTCATATGAAGATAAATTGGTTACCAGTGCCTACTGGGCTACAAATTACGCCTCTTGAAGCAACAATGGCAACATTATGTATTGATGGTGGTAAAAAAGCCAAAATGCGCCCAGGTGATATTTTAGGCGCACTAACGGGTGATATGGGTTTCAATGGTGCCGATATTGGTAAAATTATGATCAACCCAACTCATGCTTATGTTGCTGTAAAACAATCTATTGCAAAACAAGTCTGGAAACAGCTGCAACAAGGTAAAATCAAAGGTAAAGCCGTAAAAGTAAGATTATTTAGATAAATTATCTTTACTAAGAATACAAAACTAAGAATACAAAAAGGACAGCCTAAGCTGTCCTTTTTTATGGTGCATATCTTGAAAAGACAATAAAACTAATATGTTGTTTTTTTAAGGGCTAAATAATCTAAGATTGTGCCAAAGACAAGGCTTACCGCACCAACAATCACACCATATAAAAAGAGTGTTGAAGCCCAAGCGCTTAATCTATCAGTATCTATTGATTGAATAAAATCGACAGACTGGAACATTTCTAAAGTTGGTAGTGAATTTGTAATTACAAAAATTAAGCTACAAAGAAAGAAAAGAACAGTCAGCATCAAACCATAAATAGCAAAACGGTATTGTTTAATAAACAAGGTTCTTCTAAGAAATTCACCTGTTTTTTGCGTGTAAATAAGCGTGTTTTTCGAAATCAACAGCAAGATAAGACCGGGTACAGAAGCAACAATAGAAAAAAGGTAAAATGCTTCCCAACCATGGCTTTCAACATACCAGCCTGCAACTGGACCAACATAAACACGACCAATGGCAGAGAGAGCCGAGAGCAACGCAAATTGTGTTGCTGAAAAAGAGAGATGGCAAAGCGTCATTAAGAGGGCAACAAATGCTGCTGTTCCCATACCGCCACAGATATTTTCAAATGCAACTACGGCACCCATGCTGTAAATACTTTGCTCAGAAATAGCTAAATACCAATAACCGATATTTGAACCGCCTTGCAAAATACCAAAAATCATCAGTGCTTTAAATAAACTCCAACGGCGCATTAATAAACCACCTAGTAATGCCCCAATAATAGTGGCGGCAAGTCCAAGTGTTTTATTCACTAATCCTACTTCACCCGCATCAAATCCAGCACCGCGAATAAGAAAAGTGGTACTTAAACTTAGGGCAAAAGCATCTCCCATTTTATACAGCACAATAAGCAGTAAAATTAGCCAAGCATTATTACGAGAGAAGAACTCATATAAAGGTTCAATAACAGCTTCATAGAGTGTACGTGGAGGCTTTACTGCGGTTTCTGGCTCTTGGGCAAGTAATGTGGCAATAATACCAATACCCATTAAAGCAGCCATTAACCAGTACATGTTTTGCCAGCCAATATATTTATCAGCTAACCAAAGCGCCATGCCCCCAGAAACAAGCATTGCTATGCGATAGCCTAATACAGAAACTGCAGCACCTGTACCACGCTCATCTGCTTTTAATATATCTGTTTTATAGGCGTCAAAAACAATGTCTTGTGAAGCGGAACAAAAGGCAACAATGACAGCTAAAGAGGCAAGCCACCATAAATGATCATTCGGATTTAAAAATCCCATTCCTGCAATACCAAGCACTAACCCTATTTGAGTCAGTAACATCCATCCTCGGCGGCGACCAAGAAAAGAGGGGGTATAGCGATCCATAAAGGGCGACCAAAGGAATTTAAACACATAGGCTTGTCCCACCAATGAGAAAAAACCAATGGTTTTTAAATCGATATCTTCTACTGTCATCCAAGCTTGTAATGTACCTGCTGTTAACGCCAGAGGTAATCCAGAAGTAAAGCCAAGTAATAGAAGAATAAATGATTTATACCAAGTGGTTTGTTTGAAGGCGGGCTGAACCATGCAAAAATTCCTTTCAACGACCCGTTTGAGATAACAGGTCGTTTGTTCTAATAAAATTAACGAGCGTTAGATTTGATAAATTGACTGACTGAAGCGTCTTTTGCCATATCGCTAACGAGTTCACTTAAGACATTGTTAATCGCGGCGGCAATTTTCTCATTAGTTGCACCAAATGGACCTTGAACATTGTAGCTAGTACGGAATGTTTTGGTATTAGAACTGCCATTCGGTAAGGTGACGATAACTGAAATATCCGCTTTTGCACTGATATTATGACGAACACTTCCTTCTCCCACATCTGCATTGAGTTTATTGATAACAATAATCACATCAGCAGCAGCAGGAGAGCCCATCATAAAACCACGGGCTGCCATTTGTTTTTGTAGAACTTCTTGCATTAAAAATGCAATGTCACGAGTTGGAACTAGAACTTCTAATTTACCGTTGCGGTTGATTTCCGCTAGGTTTTTTGATGCACGTTTGTCTTGGCTTGAAATATTCAGTGAAATAGGGCGCATTGTTGGGTCGGCCGCAGGAACTGACATTACAGGTTCAATAGATAATTTGTTACTAGGAGTTGCACAACCTGAAAGCAGTGTTAATGCAAAAACAGCACAGAGTAAATTTTTAATCATGAGGTAATCTCGGTTAAATATGTCTGTTATGTTAACAAGTAGAATAGGCTTCAAACTTTAGCCTATCATACCACTGCTGATAGGTTGCTAATATCCCCTTAACGAACGAAATTATCTGATTTTATCAATTGATTTTATTTCAAATTACTCTCATTTTTGCTCATGCATTTGACAATATTTGGTCAATGGTTTTACTCAAGATGAAAAATAAGCGATTATCATCAGCAAAATTAAAAAGAATAAGCCCATCATTGTGTATTGATAAAGACTAAATCAATATAGTCTGGTTGACTTGTTTTTTGTTCACCATGGTATAAAGGCTAGAGTATTAGGGGCAGAGATGATCCGTGATGATATTGAGAATAAGCTGATTTCACGCTTTTCACCGCATTTTTTACAAGTAATAAACGAAAGCCATCGCCATAATGTGCCCGAAGGCTCTGAAAGCCACTTTAAAGTCATTATCGTGAGTGATGATTTTAATGAGAAACGTAGTGTTTCGCGCCATCGTGATGTGTACCAAACATTAGCTCATGAAATGGAAAGTGGTGTTCATGCATTAGCATTACACACTTTTACTTTGAGCGAATGGAATGAACAGCAGGATAAAGCATTGCGCTCTCCTGGGTGTCGTGGCGGAAGCCAAGAAGATTAACAACCTTATCGTTAATCGTGAGTAAATAGATCCTAAGATGCGTATTTTTTGTTCTTTATAGAGGGAAAAAGGGGCGAGTTGCTCGATTTTATGAAAAAATTGAGGAATAAAACGGCTCTTTCTCGACTCAACCCCTCTAGATCGTTATAATGTCGCGTCTAATTTTCAGTAAGGTTTCGGGATGCTTCTGATATCAGGGATCCTCGTTTTTTTAAATGTGGCGGCCCCGGTTCTGAAAGGAAAATAAATCTAAACATGTCAATATCATGTTAGTTTCCTTTAAAGTAGACCGAGCACTAAAACTTATTTTGAGGTAACAAGATGCAAGTTTCTGTTGAAACGACTCAAGGCCTAGGGCGTCGTGTCACAATCACCGTACCAGCCGCTGATATCCAAACTGCTGTAGACAGTGAACTGAAAAAAGCTGCTAAAACTGTTCGCATTGATGGTTTCCGTAAAGGTCACGTTCCAATGTCAATGGTTAAACAGCGTTATGGTATGTCAGTATTGAATGATGTTCTGGGTGACCTGATGCAGCGTAATTTCATTAACGCTATCATCGAAAACAAAGTAAACCCAGTTGGCGCGCCTGACTACAAACCAGAGCAATACAAAGAAGGTGAAGACTTTGTTTACTCTGTAGAATTCGAAGTTTTCCCAGAAATCGAACTGAAAGATCTGGAAAGCATTGAAGTTGTAAAACCTGTTGTTACTGTTAAAGACGAAGACGTTGATAACATGTTAGAAACACTGCGTAAGCAACAAGCAGAGTGGAAAGACAAAGACGGTGAAGTTGCAGCAGAAGATCGCGTAACTGTTGATTTCAACGGTTCTATTGACGGTGAAGAATTCGAAGGCGGAAAAGCTGAAGATTTCGTACTGGCAATGGGTCAAGGTCGTATGATCCCAGGTTTCGAAGAAGGCGTTATCGGTCATAAAGCTGGCGAAGAATTCACAATTGATGTGACTTTCCCAGAAGATTACCACGCTGAAAACCTGAAAGGTAAAAAAGCACAATTCGCTATCAACCTGAAAAAAGTTGAAGAGCGTGAACTGCCAGAATTAACTGAAGAGTTCATCAAGCGTTTTGGTATTGCTGATGGTTCTGTTGATGGTTTACGTGCAGAAGTACGTAAAAACATGGAACGTGAACTGAAAAATGCAATACGTACTCGTGTTAAATCACAAGTTATTGATGGCTTAGTTAAAGCAAACGAAGTTGACGTACCTGCAGCTGCTGTTGACAGCGAAATCGAAGTTCTGCAACGTCAAGCAGCTCAACGTTTTGGTGGCGACGAGAAACAAGCTCTACAATTACCACGCGAACTGTTCGAAGAACAAGCTAAACGTCGTGTAATCGTTGGATTACTGTTAGGTGAAGTGATCAATAGTAATGAACTGAAAGCAGAAGACGACCGTGTGAATGCACTGATCGACGAAATGGCTTCAGCTTACGAAGATCCATCAGAAGTTGTTGAGTTCTACAACAAGAACGAACAACTGATGAATAACATCCGTAATCTTGCGTTAGAAGAGCAAGCGGTAGAAAAAATCTTAGCAAATGCTAAAGTAACTGAAAAAGAAACTAACTTCACTGAACTGATGAACGAAGTTCAAATGGGTTAATTCTTAACCGCGATATCGGTTTTAAGCAAAAACCCGTGGTTTTTACCACGGGTTTTTTTCAGTTTGTGTATATTTATCAAATTTTGCCTTGAAATTTGAGCGATTATCTCCAGATAATTCTATATTCTCTTTATCACTCCTCGCGAGGCGCCTTGAATGTCTTGTGAGAGATTAGATCATTAGAAATGGTCATGATCAATTATCTCAAGTAAAATTGTTGTCATTGGCACCAATAAGAATGCAATAGGAGACAGACATGTCATTTAACGACACACAGGAACAATTCGCACCTAATATGGCTCTGGTGCCGATGGTTATAGAGCAAACTTCGCGTGGAGAGCGTTCTTACGACATTTACTCACGTTTATTAAAAGAACGTATTATTTTCCTGACTGGCCAAGTTGAAGATCACATGGCTAATCTTATCGTTGCTCAAATGCTATTTTTAGAAGCAGAAAATCCAGAGAAAGACATCAACCTTTATATCAATTCACCAGGTGGTGTCATTACTGCAGGTATGTCTATTTATGACACCATGCAATATATCAAAGCAGATGTAAGTACCATTTGTATGGGGCAAGCGTGCTCAATGGGTGCTTTCTTATTATCTGCTGGTGCGAAAGGTAAACGTATTTGCTTACCTAACTCTCGTGTGATGATCCACCAACCATTAGGTGGTTTCCAAGGTCAAGCAACAGATATTCAAATTCATGCTCAAGAAATTTTGAAAGTAAAATCTCGTATGAATGAGCTAATGGCTCAACATACAGGTAAATCTATTGAAGAAATAGAAAGAGACACTGAGCGTGATCGTTTCTTATCCGCTAACGAAGCGTTAGAATACGGATTAGTGGATAAAGTCTATACTCAACGTAGCTAATTATTACTCGTTGTAATAGCAATTGAATTAACACGTTTCCTTTGTTATAGAATCGCGCAAAGGAAACGGCTATTAATATCTCTATGTAAAAAGTCTTTCTTCTTCTTATTAATTGAATAAGAAGAATAACTAAGTGAGGTTGACTGATGACAGATAAGCGCAAAGATAGCTCAGGGAAGCTTCTGTATTGCTCTTTCTGCGGTAAAAGCCAGCATGAAGTAAAAAAATTGATCGCTGGTCCGTCGGTTTATATCTGTGATGAATGTGTCGATCTTTGTGTTGATATCATTCGTGAAGAAATAAAAGAACTGGCACCTCATCATGAACGCAGTGAATTGCCAACGCCACATGAAATCCGTAAGCACCTTGATGACTATGTTATCGGTCAGGAATTGGCTAAAAAAGTTTTGGCTGTTGCCGTTTATAACCACTATAAACGTCTGCGTAATGGCGATAAAGCCAATGGTGTAGAGCTAGGGAAAAGTAATATTTTGCTGATTGGTCCTACTGGTAGCGGTAAAACGTTATTAGCAGAAACATTAGCACGCTACCTTGATGTTCCTTTTACTATGGCAGATGCCACAACGCTGACAGAAGCGGGTTATGTGGGTGAAGATGTTGAAAACATCATTCAAAAACTGCTACAAAAATGCGATTACGATGTGCAAAAGGCACAACGTGGTATTGTTTATATTGATGAAATTGACAAGATCACCCGTAAATCTGAAAACCCATCAATCACTCGTGATGTGTCTGGTGAAGGTGTACAGCAAGCATTATTGAAATTAGTTGAAGGCACAGTGGCTTCTGTTCCACCACAAGGCGGACGTAAGCACCCACAACAAGAGTTTTTACAAGTTGATACTTCTAAAATTCTCTTTATTTGTGGTGGTGCATTTGCAGGGCTAGATAAAGTTGTTGCACAACGTTTAAATACGCATTCAGGTATCGGTTTTGGTGCAGAAGTTAAAAGCCAAAAAGAGAAAGCTAGCGAAGGTGAATTATTAGCTCAAGTAGAGCCAGAGGATCTGATTAAATTTGGTCTTATCCCTGAATTTATTGGTCGTTTACCTGTTGTTGCAACACTCGGCGAATTAAACGAAGAAGCGTTAATCCAAATCTTACAAGAACCTAAGAATGCACTGACTAAGCAATATCAGGCATTATTTAAATTAGAAGGTGTGGATTTAGAATTCCGTAAGGAAGCGCTGACTGCGATTGCGAAAAAAGCCATGGTACGTAAAACGGGTGCGCGTGGTTTACGTTCGATTGTTGAAGCCGCATTACTTGATACGATGTATGACCTTCCTTCATTTGAAAATGCAGAAAAAGTGGTCATTGATGAAGGCGTTATTAATGGAAAATCTGAGCCACTGATTATTTATAGTCAGCTAGAAAACCAAGCGTCTGGTGAATAATGCATCGTAATTTGGCAATGTCTCTTGTCTGACATTATCTGGTTTTCTCTCAAAATAAGAGGAAAATTTAAGATAAGGCGCGCCAACGCAATAAAAATGAGGGAATTTTCCCTCATTTTGTTTTTTTAATGGGTAAGGCTATTGAATGTCAGAAAAGTGCCCTTATATATTTTGACAATCCGTGGAATTAATTTTATTTGGTGACATGCGAATAAAATTACCTGTAAAAGCGTTAAGCTAAAAACGAAGAGAGAGCTCTATGAATCCTGAGCGTCCAGAACGTATTGAAATACCTGTATTGCCATTACGTGATGTCGTTGTATATCCGCATATGGTGATCCCGTTGTTCGTTGGTCGTGAAAAATCTATTCATTGCTTAGAAGCTGCGATGAACGACAACAAACAAATTATGCTGGTTGCGCAGAAAGATGCATCTACTGACGAACCAGGTGTTAATGATCTTTTTTCTGTTGGTACAGTTGCGTCTGTTTTACAGATGCTAAAACTGCCTGATGGAACAGTGAAAGTCCTTGTTGAAGGTATTCGTCGTGCCAAAATTACGACGTTATCTGACAATGGTGAATACTTTCAGGCGAAAGCAGAATACCTTGAAACGCCTGCTGTTGATGAGCGCGAACAGGAAGTCTTAAATCGTACAACGATTAATCAGTTTGAAGGTTATATCAAACTGAATAAAAAAATTCCGCCAGAGGTATTAACCTCATTACATGCTATCGAAGAATCAGCGAAATTAGCAGATACCATTGCTTCTCATATGCCGCTGAAATTAAAAGATAAGCAAGCTGTACTTGAAATGTCTGATGTCACAGAACGCCTTGAATATTTAATGGCGATGATGGAATCAGAAATCGATCTGCTACAAGTTGAAAAACGTATTCGTAACCGCGTTAAAAAGCAGATGGAAAAGAGTCAGCGTGAGTATTATCTCAATGAGCAAATGAAAGCTATTCAAAAAGAATTAGGTGAGATGGATGATGCACCTGATGAAATGGAATCGCTGAAACGTAAAATCGACGCTGCTAAAATGCCAAAAGAGGCAAAAGAAAAGACAGAAGCGGAACTTCAGAAATTAAAAATGATGTCGCCAATGTCTGCAGAAGCCACGGTTGTACGTAGCTATATTGATTGGATGGTTCAAGTTCCTTGGAATAGCCGTAGCAAAGTTAAAAAAGACTTAGTGAAAGCACAAGAAGTCCTTGATACTGACCATTACGGTTTAGAGCGTGTTAAAGAGCGTATCCTTGAATATCTCGCGGTACAGTCTCGAGTTAGCAAAATTAAAGGGCCAATCCTGTGCTTGGTAGGACCTCCAGGTGTCGGTAAAACCTCACTGGGTCAATCTATTGCTAAAGCAACAGGCCGTAAATATGTTCGTATGGCGTTAGGTGGTGTACGTGATGAAGCTGAAATTCGCGGTCACCGTCGTACTTACATCGGTTCTATGCCAGGTAAATTAATTCAGAAAATGGCAAAAGTTGGCGTTAAAAACCCACTTTTCCTGTTAGATGAAATTGATAAAATGTCATCAGACATGCGAGGCGATCCGGCTTCTGCACTGTTAGAGGTGTTAGATCCAGAACAAAATATCGCATTTAACGACCATTATCTGGAAGTCGATTACGATCTGTCTGATGTTATGTTTGTGGCGACATCTAACTCCATGAATATACCGGCACCGTTGTTAGATCGTATGGAAGTGATTCGTTTATCAGGTTATACCGAAGACGAAAAACTGAATATTGCTAAGCAACATTTGTTACCAAAACAGATTGAACGTAATGCGTTAAAACCAAGTGAGCTGACAATTCATGACAGCGCAATTATGGGCATTATTCGTTATTACACGCGTGAAGCGGGTGTACGTAGTTTAGAACGTGAAATTTCTAAATTATGCCGTAAAGCAGTAAAACAACTGCTAATGGATAGCACAATCAAACATATTGAGATTAACGAAGATAATCTCAAAGACTACTTAGGTGTTCGTAAAGTTGACTACGGTCGTGCTGATACAGAAAACCGAGTAGGAATGGTAACAGGGCTTGCATGGACAGAAGTCGGTGGTGATCTACTGACTATTGAAACAGCTAGTGTACCGGGTAAAGGCAAGCTAACATTCACTGGCTCTTTAGGTGAAGTGATGCAAGAGTCTATTCAAGCGGCAATGACTGTCGTTCGTGCTCGTGCTGATAAACTTGGTATTAATGGCGATTTCTATGAGAAACGTGATATGCACGTACACGTTCCTGAAGGCGCAACACCAAAAGATGGTCCAAGTGCAGGTATCGCAATGTGTACTGCATTGGTATCAAGCCTAACAGGTAATCCTGTGCGTTCTGATGTTGCAATGACGGGCGAAATTACGTTACGCGGACAAGTATTGCCAATTGGCGGACTGAAAGAAAAGTTACTTGCTGCACATCGTGGTGGAATTAAGACAGTTCTTATCCCAGATGAAAATAAACGTGATTTAGAAGAAATTCCTGAAAATATTGTTGCTGATCTGGATATTCACCCGGTGAAAACAATTGAGGAAGTTTTATCGTTAGCCCTGCAAAACTCACCGTTTGGCATGGAAGTTGTGACTGATAAATCACACTAAAGAGTGATATTAGTCATAAATAATAGCTAAAAAAAAGGCTGGATAAGTAATAAAAGCTTGCCAGCCTTTTTTTGTGTCGCTAATTTAATGGCGATTTTAATTAAAAATGCTGTTTTATCGGTCTTGCTATATCTAAAAAGGCTTGATATAACGACGTTTGCAAAATTTGCCATTAATGGTGAAAAATAACGCATAAAATTATGGGGATGAAAGCGTGAATAAAACTCAACTGGTCGATAAAATTGCTGCAAATGCAGATATCTCAAAAGCGGCAGCAGGTCGTGTTGTAGATGCTCTGGTTGCTTCTATCACTGAATCTTTACAAAAAGGTGATGATGTAGCATTAGTAGGTTTCGGTACTTTCACTGTACGTGATCGTGCAGCTCGTACAGGTCGTAACCCACAAACAGGTAAAGAAATTCAAATTGAAGCTGCAAAAGTTCCTGCATTCCGTGCTGGTAAAGGCTTAAAAGACGCAGTTAATCAATAATAGTTGAACTTATTTTCTGCCAATTTGTTATTAGCTTAACGTTATGGGTAAACAGAAAACGACTCAATTAAAAAAATGAAGCGCATCTTTTTGAGATGCGCTTTTCTTTTTTAGGTTATAAATCACGATTAAACCTTGTATTCTCTGGCGATAAGACGTGAAACTGAAGTAGTCATTTGATAGAATGACGCGTTGTTCTATAACTGAAATAGACAACAATGAATGATTCAGTGGTGAGTTAAATGGTTATCGTAATCAATGAATCAAATAATGCTGTTTAGTTTTTTCTTAGTTATAGAAAGTGCGTGTTAAGACTGCGCATTAATACGGGACTGGCTGTTTTTAATGATTGTCGCGTGTCGCGACATTTTGATATTAAGCCAGCATGGGCATATTATCTTTTCGCTGTGCTCAAAATAGTCGTGTAACACCCATAAAAATAATTTTTATTTCACCAAACGGAGCCTCGTCTCGTTATGATGGACAACATTCGTTCCACTGCTAATAATCCATTTATAAAGATATTATTAGCTGTGATCATCCTCTCCTTCGTCCTAACCGGTGTGGGCGGATACCTCTTTAGTTCAGGCGTTAATGATGCTGCTGAAGTTAACGGATATAAAATTAGCCGTTCTCAATTAGAGCAAACTTATCAGCAACGTCGCGCTCAATTACAACAAGATATGGGTGAAAATTTTGCTGCTCTTGCTTCATCAGAAGAAGGTCAGAAACTTATTCGCCAACAAGCGCTTGATTTACTGATCAACCAAGCCTTACTTGATCAATTTGCACAAAATCTGGGTATTTCAGCCGGTGATCAGCAAATCAGAGATGCTATTTTTGCACTTCCTTACTTTCAAACTGACGGCAAATTTGACAATAAAAAATATGTCGATTTATTGAAAGGCAATAATATTGATGCAGATGCTTTTGCAGAAGGTATTCGTCAAAACCTTATTAATCAGCAATTAAAATTTTCTATCCAAGGTACAGATTTTGCCTTAGATAGCGAAGTTAAAGAATTTGCGGGATTAATGCTACAAAGCCGTAATGTACGTTTAGCATCATTAGACATTCAGCCATTCCTTGAAAAAGAAACGGCATCTGATGAAGAAGTGAAAGCGTTCTATGAGCAAAATAACCAAATGTTCATCGCGCCAGAGCAATTTAAAATTAGCTACATCCAATTAAATGCTCAAAAAGATTTTAATAATATCAACATTACTGATGAAGAAGCGAAGGCTTACTACGATAGTAATATTGATGAATTCACGGCAGCAGGACAGAAACAGTACAGCATCTTAGTATTAGCTGATGAAGCAGCGGCTAAAGCGGCAGAAGATGAGCTGAAAAAAGGCGCTGATTTTGTTTCGTTAGTGAAAGAAAAATCTATTGATAGCTTCTCTAAAAAACAAAATGGTTCTTTAGGTTGGATAACTATCGGACAAGAGTTACCAGAGCTGGCTAATGCAAGTTTGACAGAAAAAGGTCAAATCTCTGAGCCTGTTAAAATCAGCAATGGCTACGCAATTTTCCGCCTTGATGATGTCAAACAATCTGTTGTAAAACCATTTGATGAAGTGAAAACAGATTTACTGGCAAAAATGCGTGAAAATAAAGCGATTGATGATTTCTTCGCATTACAACAAAAAGTGAGCCAAGCTGCATCTAATGACAACGACACACTCGTGCCTGCTGCAAAAGCAGGTAACGTGACTGTGGTTAATACTGATTGGTTTGATGAAAATACGGTTCCTGCACCATTAAATAATGAAAAACTCACCCAGTTAATTTTTGGTGGTTCATTAGTGGATGAAAATGGCCCAACAGGCATGAATTCAGACATGGTGACGTTAGGTAATGACAGTGCATTTATCGTGCGTGTAGAAGGTTATAAGCCTTCAGCAACCCAACCATTAGACAAAGTACGTGATCAAGTTGTTATGCTGGTTAAACAGCAAAAAGCATCACAAGCAATGAATGCAGAAGCCCAAAAACTTTTAGCCGCCTTGAAAGAAGGCAAAGGCGAAGACGCACTGAAAGCCGCTAATATTTCGTTTGGTAGTGAAGAAAGCATTGTTCACTCATCCGCAACAGATGTAGTACAAACCGCGATTTTCTCTATGCCAAAACCCGCTGAAGGCAAAAAAGAGTATGGTATGACTAATGTGCCAGGCACTAAAGTCGTTCTTATTCAATTGGATAGCGTAACAGATGGTAAGCCAACATCTGAACAACTAGAGTTTATGACTAATCTCTATCGCGCTCAGATGGGCGAAGAAGCGTTACAACTCATGTTACGCGACCTAAAAGATAACGCTAAAATTGAAATTTTTGATAAAGACTATCAATAATCGAATTTGAGTTATTAAATTGAAAACCCAGCATCAAGCTGGGTTTTTTATGACTACTATTCTTGGTTATTTAAACAAATAAGGTTACCGCTTAAAAAAATTCATATTTGAGAGCCAGCACGATAATTTTTTGTAATGCTTCTTTTGTTCATTTTTATTTTTCCTAGTTTCTCGTAGTTTTCTTTTTATACAATTGCCGATTTATCAGTATATTGGCACTCTTTTTCTGCATTCAGAAATCTCTGTTTGTTATTGAATTTAAAATTATTGAATAAAAGGAAATGATGATTATGAAAATGGATAAAAAAATGTTGTCAGGTTTTATGGCTTCTATCTGTCTTGCCTTGGGATTAGGGCTTTCTCCTTTCTCTTATGCAGAAGAAACACCCGCTTCAACCCCAACGGTTTCTATTGAAACTCACTCATCTGTTGTTCGTGATGCTAAAGAAAATAAAGCCAGTACAGAAGGTAAAGTTAATTTAAATACGGCAACAGTAGATGAATTAATGGGATTAAAAGGGATCGGAAAAGCGAAAGCACAAGCCATTATTGATTATCGCGAGCAGTTAGGGCGTTTTACCTCTATCGATGAACTTGAAAAAGTTTTTGGAATTGGTATGAAGTTAGTTGATCAAAATCGTGATTTTATTGTTATTAATTAAGGTGTTCATTCTTATACGATATTGAGTATAAGTGATAGCAGAAACGTGAATATTGATTGAAAATCTCCGTGTTTCTCTTGGTTTGTATTTTGATAAGAGAAACACGTTTTCTTAGCGTTTGCTTTGTTAAAAGAAAACGAGATAAAACTATATCAAAAATTACTAAATTTATTTTCTTGGCTATATTTATGGTATCGCATAAAAAATTTATAAAAAGTTTATTAGAATAATCAAGAGGTAATAAATTGATATGAGTACATTAATTAAAGTTTATGGTTTTCATTTAGATGTTTTTGAACATGTGAATAATGCACGTTACCTTGAGTTTTTAGAGCAAGCTCGATGGGACTGGATTGAGCAACATTTAGATTTTGATTGGTTTAAGCGCAATGGTTTGGCATTAGTGGTTGCTAATATCAATATTAATTATCGCTTACCTGCAAGTTTAGGTGATGAGCTACTAATTGATTGTGATGTTGCTGAAGTGGGAATTAAAAGTGGCGTGCTTTCTCAAAAGATTGTGAGAAAAAAAGATGGCGCACTTATCTCTGATGCATTAATTACTTTTGTTCTTGTTGATATCAATACCAAAAAAGCACTGACATTAACAGAGCAGTTAAGAGAGAAGCTTGAATATGTACGCCAATCATCCTAATACACAAAGAGAGTATTAGAGATCTCTTATTAAACACTTCAGGCTAATCTAAGATGATTTAATGCAGTGATAATGTTTAATAAATTATCACTGCATAAGTGAATGCATAAATGAAAACATAAACGAATAGAATGGCAGGTAGCAGTGATAATTAATCAGGTAATTCTGATGATTATTTAAGACCCACTTTCTGTTTCATGGTCTGCATAATAGGTGTTTTATCGGCTAAGTAGGTGTTTAATCCTCGTTGTCTTAAATGACAAGCCGCGCATTCACCACAGCCATCCCCCTGAATACCGTTATAGCAAGTTAAAGTTTCATGACGAACGAAATCTAACTTTTTATAGTAATCAGCTAAAGCCCACGTTTCGGCTTTATCTAGCCACATTAATGGCGTGATAAATTTGATATCACGAGCAATACCTAGGCTGACAGCATGATTGAGTGCTTTTACAAATTCATCTCGACAATCTGGGTAACCAGAAAAATCTGTCTCACAAACACCCGTGATGACACTCTCAGCGCCAATTTGATAAGCGTAAATTGCAGCCAAAGTGAGGAAAAGGATATTTCTACCTGGTACGAAGGTACTAGGAATATCACTTTCTTCACTTTCTTTGAAATCAGGAACAGGAATATTGTCGCGAGTTAAGCTACTGATGGCGAGTTCGTTGAGTAAACTTACATCTAAAACTTTATGCGCTGTTGCGCCCAGTAATTGACTAACTTTTTGTGCTACCTCAATTTCTTCTTTATGGCGTTGCCCATAATTAAATGTAATGCAATGTACTTCATCGTACTTTTCCAACGCTTGAATAAGGCAGGTTGTCGAATCTTGTCCACCACTAAAGACAACGACCGTTTTTTTCATCAGAATACTCCTGAATATTGAATTTCTATAGGGATTAGTACGCATAAAAGTACATATATTATGGCAATTTATTACCGATTTATCATTAGATGATTACTCTTATAGTAAGGGGCAGGTTATCATTATTTTTTGTAGGGGCATATTTTGAAGGAGTATCTATGTTAGATAAGATTGACCGTAAACTATTAGCGCTGTTACAGGAAGATTCAAGCCTCTCACTGAATACTTTGGCTGAGGCTGTTAACCTAACCTCAACACCTTGCTGGAAACGATTGAAAAGATTAGAGGATGAAGGGTATATTCGTAAACGCGTTGCGTTGCTTGATAGTGAAAAAATCGGGCTAGGTCTAACAGTTATTGTTATGATTAGAACACAGCAGCATAATAGCGAATGGTACGAACAGTTTGTTTCATTTGTTAAGCAAATGCCAGAAGTACTGACATTCTATCGAATGGCGGGTGAGTGTGATTATCTAATGCATGTTGAAGTAGTAGACATGAAAAGTTACGACCTATTTTATAAGCGTATGGTTAATGGCGTACCGGGTCTTATTGATGTGACTTCTAACTTCGCAATGGAAAAAATTAAATACACAACGGCAATGCCGATACCTGAATAAGGTTCATCTTTACCAACTGGCACTTTTATTTTTGTATAACCTTAGGATTTAAGGCGTGGCTCTATTTTCACAGCTCAGTTGGTATTTTCTCAATGAATGGCGTCGTTATGTAGGTGCCATTTTCTTATTGATGGTTATCGCAGTATTACAGGTGATCCCTCCAAAGATTGTTGGGATCATTGTGGATGGTGTCGATAACCATAGTCTGACGTTTAGCCAAGTGATGAATTGGATTGGCGTGATGGTATTAATAGCCCTCGCGGTTTATCTTTTGCGTTATTTTTGGCGTCTTTGGTTATTTGGCGCATCTTATCAATTAGCAGTAAAACTGCGGATGCAAATTTACCAACAACTTAATCAACAATCTTCCTCTTTTTATCATCGTTATCGCACAGGCGATTTAATTGCACGTACCACCAACGATGTTGATAAAGTGGTTTTTGCCGCAGGCGAAGGTGTACTTACCTTAGTGGATTCTATGGTTATGGGGCTTGCTGTACTTGTCATGATGAGCATTCAGTTAAGTTGGGAACTGACACTGATTTCATTACTACCTATGCCAATCATGGCAATTTTGATTAAGCGATATGGTGATAAATTACATAGTCGCTTTAAAACGGCACAGGCACTTTTCTCTTCACTTAATAATCAAGCACAAGAAAGCTTGAGTAGTATTCGTATGATCAAATCATTCGGGCTAGAGCAACAACATGCCTCCCGTTTTGATGATGTGGCAAAAGAAACTGGACGACAAAATATGCGTGTTGCAAGAATTGATGCGCTATTTGATCCTACTATTTTTATGGCTATTGGTTTTGCTAATTTACTCGCTGTTGCTGGTGGCAGCTATTTTGTAATTAATGGCAGAATGACATTGGGTGAATTAACCAGTTTTGTGATGTATTTGGGGCAAATGATCTGGCCAATGCTGGCTTTAGCATGGATGTTTAATATTGTTGAGCGTGGCAGTGCTGCTTATAGTCGCATTAATAGTTTATTGGATGAAAAACTCGATATGGTTGATGGTGAGTTATCACCAAAGCCAGGTCGAGGAGTATTATCCGTTGATATCAAACATTTCCAATATCCCGAACAAACGACACAAACACTGAAAAACGTTCATTTCACATTATCACCCGGTGAAATGCTAGGTATTTGTGGTGTGACTGGCAGTGGTAAAAGTACATTACTTAGTGCTATTCAACGACTTTACGATATCACCGAAGGTGAAATTTGTTTTCAATCAGTTCCTATTTATCAATTGAAACTTGATGAATGGCGAGCGCGATTGGCTGTTGTTAACCAAACTCCCTTCCTATTTTCCGATACCATCGCGGGAAATATTGCTTTAGGTCGTCCTGATGCGACAAAAGAAGAAATAGAGTCTGTTGCGAAACTGGCAAATATTCACGAGGATATTTTGCGCTTACCGCAAGGGTATCAAACACAGGTAGGTGAAAAAGGTGTGATGTTATCTGGTGGACAAAAACAGCGTATTTCTATTGCCCGAGCGCTATTACTGGATGCCGAAATTCTATTATTAGATGACGCATTATCTGCAGTTGATGGACAAACAGAATATCAAATCCTGCAAAACTTGTCACAATGGCGAAAAGATAGAACCTTAATTATCAGCGCTCATCGCTTATCTGCATTGGTTGGTGCTACGAATATCTTAGTTTTGAAACAAGGTGAGATTATAGAGCAAGGTACACATCAGCAGTTAATTTCAATACCAGGTTGGTATCAAGATATGTACCATTATCAGCAATTAGAGGCCGCGCTGGATGACGATGAATAAAAATAAATCCGTTAAAGCGCTATTACCTGCATTAAAGCGCCTTTTGACTTATGGTAAAACCTATCGCAAACCCATGACATGGGGTGTCATTATGTTGTGGGTTGCTGCCGTTGCAGAAGTGGGGGGACCATTAATTGTTGGCTATTTTATTGATGCAAAAGTTGCCACGAATAATGTGGAATTAATGTCATCCTTAGGTCTCGCGTTGGCTTTTATTCTTTTGCAGGTGATTGCCGCGACACTTCACTATTATCAGGCAATTGTGTTTAATCATGCTGCTGTTGGGGTTGTACAACAATTACGTACTGATGTAATGAGTGCGGCTCTAAAACAGCCATTAAGTGCTTTTGATAATCAGCCCGTGGGACAGTTAATTTCTCGTGTAACAAATGATACCGAGACGATTAAAGATTTGTTCGTGAACGTGTTACCGACACTATTTCGAGCAATTGCTTTAGTGGTTGTTATGCTGATAGCGATGTTCTTATTGGAATGGCAAATGGCGCTTGTTGCAATGATGATATTTCCTGCGGTGATAGGTGTGATGATGCTTTATCAGCGATTGAGCACACCGATTGTACGTAATGTACGTCATTTTCTTGCCAATATTAATGATGGTTTCCACGAAGTTATCAATGGCATGTCAGTTATTCAGCAATTTAGGCAACAAGCTCGATTTGGTGAAAGAATATCAGATGACAGTTGGCAACATTACCAAGCACGTATGAAAGCGTTAAAACTGGATGGTCTATTATTACGTCCTTTATTAAGTATGCTCTCTGCGTTGGTTCTGTGTGGCTTATTAATGCTATTTGGGTATCAAGGCAGTGCAGTTATTGGTGTTGGGGTTATTTATGCGTTTATTAGTTATCTAGGTCGATTAAATGAACCCTTGATCACATTGACATCACAGCAATCAATTTTGCAACAGGCGGTTGTCTCTGGTGAGCGTGTTTTTGAACTGATGGATGCACCTTTACAACACTACGGTTCATCATCACATTCCATCACTCAAGGTAATATCGATGTTAACTCTCTTTGGTTTGCGTATCGCGATGAGCAATGGGTATTAAAAGATATCAATTTAACTATTCCTGCTCGTCATTTTATCGCATTTGTTGGGCACACAGGAAGTGGCAAGAGTACTTTAGCCAGCTTATTAATGGGGAATTATCCTTGGCAAAAAGGAAGTATCTCTTTAGATAAGCAACCATTAGGATCGTATTCTCATACAGCACTACGCAGTGGTATTGCGATGGTGCAGCAAGATCCCGTTTTATTATCGGGTTCACTGTATGACAATATTACGTTAGGGCGTAAATGTGATGAATCACATTTATGGCAGGTATTAGAAACGGTGCAACTTGATCAATGGGTTAAAGCCTTACCTGAAGGGCTACAAACAGAACTCGGTGAGCAAGGTAGTCGCTTATCCGCAGGGCAAAAACAGCTACTTGCATTGGCGCGTGTATTATTAATACCTCCTCGTATTCTTATTTTGGACGAGGCAACAGCAAATATTGACTCAGGAACAGAACAAGCCATACAGAAGGCGCTAAAAGTAGTTAGGGAAAAAACAACACTGATTGTTATTGCTCATCGACTTTCTACTATTATTGAGGCCAATGAAATTGTGGTGCTTCATCGTGGTGCAATTGTCGAACAGGGTGATCATGCTAAGTTACTTTCACAAAAAGGTCGATATTATAATATGTATCAATTACAGCAAGTCAGAGAATCTTTACAAGAACAAGTCCCTGTTGAAGTAGAATAATCACCTTAAATAAAAAAATATAATTCTAGAGGGCGCATCATCTTTATGTATGCGCCTTTTTTACTTCCCTATTATCTCGCTTTTATCAAAATAGCCATCGTATTTTTGCACCAACTCGGTGAGCCTTTTCATTTTTACTATTTCAATAATTTTATTTTTATTTAAATATCAATGCATTAAATAATGGCATGCCTTTTGCTTTTCTATATGGGCTTGGTTCTTTTAAATATCGACGAGGTTTATATGAAATATATCATCGCCATTATTAAGCCATTTAAATTAGAAGAAGTACGAGAGTCGCTTTCTGAGTTAGGTATAAAGGGAATGACAATCAGTGAAGTAAAGGGATATGGGCGACAAAAAGGTCATGCGGAGTTGTATAGAGGCGCAGAATACGAGGTTAATTTTCTCCCCAAAGTAAAAATAGAGCTAGCTATTTGCGATGATCAACTGGAGCCAGTTATGCAAGTGATTATGCAAGCGACTGATACAGGGAAGGTAGGAGATGGAAAAATTTTTGTTTTTGAATTATTGCAGGCTGTCCGTATTCGTACCGGTGAGTCTGGTGATGAAGCACTTTAAAGGAGATATTCGATGAAACGCTTACTTTCTTTGCTATTAATGTTAGTGCTTACACACTTTTCTTCATCCGTATTTGCGACTGAAACAGTGACGGTTGATAAAGCTGACAACGGTTTTATGTTGATATGTACTGCTTTGGTCTTTTTTATGACGATACCCGGTATCGCCCTGTTTTATGGCGGGTTATTGAGAGGAAAAAACGTACTTTCTTTGATCACGCAAGTGATGATGATTTTCAGTGTGGTTGTTATTCTTTGGGTTACATTTGGCTATAGTTTGGCATTTACCGCGGGTAATAAAATGTGGGGTGGGTGGTCACTTACTTTTTTGAATAACGTATCACTAGATTCACTCTCTGGTTCAATTAATCAATATATACATATTGCTTTTCAAGGCTCTTTTGCAGTGATAACCGTTGCATTAATTGTTGGTGCATTAGGTGAGCGAGTTCGTTTTTCTGCATTGCTTATTTTCACCGTTATTTGGTTCACATTTTCTTATATCCCGATTGCGCATATGGTATGGGGAGAAGGTGGTTGGTTAATCGATGATGGTGCATTAGATTTTGCTGGGGGAACCGTCGTACATATTAATGCAGCTATTGCAGCTCTTGTTGGTGCTTACTTACTTGGTAAGCGACGTGATAGTCAACATACCGCGCTTAAACCTCATAATTTGCCGATGGTCTTTACAGGTACAGCAGTGCTCTATATTGGTTGGTTTGGCTTTAATGCAGGCTCTGCTGGCAGTGCAAATGCGATCGCAGCTTTAGCATTTCTAAATACAGTAATTGCAACTGCAGGAGCGGTGCTTTCTTGGACTGCATCAGAATGGCTCACCAGAGGAAAACCTTCCATGCTAGGCAGTTGTTCAGGTTGTATTGCAGGATTAGTGGCAATTACACCTGCTGCTGGCACAGTCGGAGTGATGGGTGCTTTATTTATCGGTGTAGTAGGAGGGATCATCGGGCTTTGGGGCGTTGTTGTTTTAAAACGTTGGTTAAAAGCGGATGATGTTTGTGATGTTTTCGGCATTCACGGTACTTGTGGTATCGCAGGTTGCTTATTAACAGGGGTATTTACGGCTTCATTTTTAGGAGGCGTGGGATACAGCGATGGTATGACACTTAGTAAACAAGTTTTAATTCAATTAATAAGTGTTGTGATCACAGTGATTTGGTCTGGTGTTGTCGCTTATATAAGCTTTAAAATCGCAGATAAACTGGTTGGTTTACGTGTTTCAGAAGAGGAAGAGCATGATGGATTAGATTTAACCACGCATGGTGAAAGAGCTTATCAACAATAATTGTCTATTCCCCCTCGTTTGAGGGGGGAATATGCCAAAATATTATTTTGAATGTTTAGTCCGTTTTTGGCGAATAACCCCTTCTTGAACAGAAGATGCGACTAGTTGGCCATTTGTATTAAAGAATTTACCTCTAACAAATCCTCTACCGCCTGACGCTGAAGGGCTTTCAATCACATAAAGTAACCAATCATCCACACGGAATGGACGATGAAACCACATAGAATGGTCAATCGTAGCGACCTGCAAACTTGTATCCATAAAGCCTAAGCCATAAGGTTGGAGAGCGGTTGGTAAAAAATCAAAATCAGAAACATAACCAAGCAAGTATTGATGCAAGAAAGGATCTGATGGCATTTCACCACGACTACGATACCAAACATAGCGTTCAGCGGGCGCTTTAGAGTAGCCAAAAGGGCTAAAATATTGCACTGGACGTGCTTCAAAAGGTGTTTCTCGTAGTGCTAAAGATCTAATCGGTTCGGGTAATTTAGGTGCTAATTTCTTTAAAATTTCATGCTGTGGGATAAGTTCATTTGGAAAAGGAACATCAGGCATTATATCTTGATGTTCAAAGCCCTCTTCAAATTCTTGAAAAGAAACGGTCATATAAAAAATAGGTTTACCATGCTGAATAGCACTGACTCTACGAGTACTAAATGAACCGCCATCACGGATAAATTCCACATCATAAACGATAGGCTTGCGGCTATCGCCAGGACGTAAAAAGTAGCTATGAAATGAGTTGATGTAGCGGTTATCAGCAATTGTCTGTTTTGCAGCGTATAGTGCTTGTCCGACAACTTGCCCACCAAAAACTTGAGGTAATCCTATATCTTCGCTTTGACCTCTAAATAGACCTTCTTCTATTTTTTCAAGTGCCATCAAATTGATGAGATCTTTCAATGCTTGACTCATAGTGTACCTGTATCATTAGATCTGGTTATTTTTTATAACGCTGATTATATACAATCCTCAGAAGATAAAAAAATAATCTCCCTTTTTATCTTAGATAGCAATCTAATGATAAATAAACAGCGTTGATGAGATTATGATTTATCCACTTATTGAATACTTTCTGGTGAATTTATGAGGGACAAAAAGAGCGTTAAAGGCAATTGAATAATCAGCGAGAGAAAAATTGGGTAATTAATCATCACTTAGGCTCGCTTTCCTTGCTATTTGGGTCAGTTTAAAACATAATGCGTGACGTCTTAGCAATAAGACAATCTATGGGGTCTTGTTGGTTCTCCCGCAACGCTAACTTGTTAACTCGGTCAGGTCCGGAAGGAAGCAGCCATGACAGGTGTCGCGTGTGCCGGGATGTCGCTGGCAAGGCCCCACCCAATTTTTAGCCTTTCGTAATATCTAATCTCTCATAATGATTATCTTCTAGGATTTTTGTTTCCCCTTATGTTTTACTCTACACGCGTGTTTTTTTGAGCGCTGTTTTCTTTGAGTTTAAGAATCAATCGTATCGAATAGAAAATCGTATTGAATAAAAAATAGTATGCTTAATGTATCAATTTATTATTGGAACATTTACGGTCATATTTATAAATGAAAGAATATTTGAGCAAAGCAGTGCAGTCATGCCGTAATAAGTCAACGGCATGATGGTGTGTAATCATTCTACTGATAAGAAAACGCGAATAAAACGATATCTAAATTAAGAACTAATAACCCTAATACTATAAAAAATAAAAATAGCAAAAATAAAACTAAGGTAATTAAATAGAACTAGATTATCTTACAAATTTCCAAACAGACGCTGGAATTTTATCATATAGCTTATTCATTGTGAGTTCTGCTAAACGGTGGTCGGCTGCTGAATAAAACAGCTCCAGTTCATCATCAGAAAGCTCATATTTGTTTTTTTCAATCACACGTTCTAATGTTTCGATTGAAGTACATTTTCTTAAACGCATTAGATAGTCTGTCTTAGTCATGTTGTCTTTTCTCTATTATTAAAATAAAACTAAAGATAATTAAAATTATTTAATATAATTTGTTGGGTTTTTGGCAATGAGAGTTAAAAGTGACTGGTTTAACTCTTTCCAATTATTGATATCTGAGTAAGAAATTGATGTATTACCAAATAAACGATAAGTCTCTTCAAGGTACTCTTCTATAAGCGTATTAATTACATGTTTATCTGGGTGCTTAATCTTAAATTTCCAACTAAAGTCCATAATGTGTTCAATTAGAACATTAAGGTCAACGCTTTTTGTGCTACTCAGATCGTTGTGCCAAACTGTGCTTCCTTTATCTAAGGAGCCTAAAGCTTGCTGTAATAGCTCTTCGCACAAAAACGACAATTCGGCTAAATCTACTTTTTCTGGTGAATATTCGTCCATAACATATCGTAATTGAATTAATAGAAAATATTCATTAATAATGATAAATACTTAAAGTTGAGCTTATTAACGAGATACATCACATAATTCATTAATGGATTAATAAAAAACATAAACTGGAAAATGAGCGTTTATATTTACTCGCATGCTAAAAGAGTTTAATAATTATATTTATTATTTCTAACAAAGTAATAGCATATCGAAAGACAATACTAAACATTCAATTGCACATGAATGAGTTTAAAATTTATACATTAAGTATTTCTTTGCTTAATATAGCACTATTATTGCATAAGTCACTATCTGAACAACAGAATTTTGTCTATTTTCGTAAAAATTAATAAATCCCGATTAAAGTGATTTTATCTTAACATAATGATTTTATTTGTTTTTATTATATTTCAAATGTTTAAGCGTGTAAATGAGGCATAATTATCGTTGTTATTTATAAATAACAGAACAGCTTAATTTTGACAAAAAGTCACATATAAGAAAAAAAATAAAATGAATTTATTGATTAAAGAGATATTTCCTAAAAATAATATAATGAGATAAGTTTTCATTTAAAACAGTGCATCAATAGATAAAGAAAAAGGTCGCTTTCGCGACCTTTTTGGCATTATCACTCAAATTCATTCAAACTAGTGAGAATGATTTGGATGCTCTAAATCTTCATTTTTCTTCGCAAATCGTCTACGGATCACAACGAAGAAAATAGGAACAAAGTAGATAGCAAGGGAGGTTGCGGCAATCATACCACCGAATACACCTGTACCTACTGAGTTCTGAGCGCCAGAACCCGCACCATTACTTAATACTAGAGGAATAACCCCTAACATAAAGGCTAGTGAAGTCATTAGAATTGGACGTAGACGCATTCTAACAGAGTCTAACGTTGCTTCTATGAGTCCTTTACCTTCTTTCTCCATCAAGTCTTTGGCGAATTCAACAATCAAGATTGCGTTTTTCGCCGATAACCCAATGGTTGTTAGTAGCCCAACCTTAAAGTAAACGTCGTTTTCAAGCCCTCTTATTGATGTTAATGCAAGCGCACCAATAACACCCAGTGGAACGACTAACATAACGGAGAATGGTACTGACCAGCTTTCATAAAGAGCAGCAAGACAAAGGAATACCACTATCAAGGAAATGGTATACAGCGCAGGCGCTTGGTTACCCGATAAACGTTCTTGATATGACATTCCTGTCCATTCATAACCGATACCGCTTGGTAGTTTACTCGCGAGATCTTCCATCATAAGCATTGCATCACCACTACTTTGACCCGGTGTTGCACTACCTTGAATTTGAACTGCTGGTAAACCGTTATAGCGTTCTAAACGAGGAGAGCCGTATAACCAAGGATCTTTACTTGTATCAATGAACGATGAGAATGGAACCATCTGACCGACATTGTTACGAACATAAAGATTACCAATATCTTGTGGCAACATACGGAATTGTGATTCAGCTTGAACGTAAACTTTCTTAACACGACCACGGTCGATAAAGTCGTTTACATAGCTACCACCAAACATCGTACCCAATGTTGAATAGATATCACTAATTGCAACACCTTGAGCTTGTGCTTTTTCTAGGTCGATAAACAGACGATACTGTGACGTATCTTCCTGACCATTAGGACGCACACCCATTAACATTTGAGGTTGTTGCGCTGCCATTCCGAGTAATTGATTTCGAGCTTCCATGAGTTTATCGTGACCGAGGTTAGCTTTATCCACTAACTCGAATTCGAAACCACCCGCAGAGCCTAACTCAACAATTGCTGGAATGTTAAATGAGTAAACAAAGGCTTCCTTAATTTGGGATAATGCCACGTTGGCACGTCCTACAATAGCAGGCACTTTGTCTTCTTCTGCTTTACGTTCATCCCAATCATTCAATACAACGAAAACCAGACCCATATTTTGTCCTTGACCACCGAAGCCGAAGCCACTTACGGTAAAGACAGATTTAACGAGTTCTTTCTCATCGGTATTGAAGTAGTCGTTTACTCTTTCTAATACGTCTTGTGTTTGTTCTTGTGTAGAGCCAGCAGGCAACTGAACCATTGTCAGTAATACCCCTTGGTCTTCTTCAGGTAAGAACGATGCGGGTAAGCGAATAAACATTAACGCCATACCTGCGACTAATAAAACGTAAATCAGTAAGTAACGACCAGTACCACGAAGAGTACGGGATACGCTGTCAGTATAGTGGTGGCTGCTTTTTTCAAAGGTACGGTTAAACCAACCAAAGAAACCTGTTTGCACACCATGGCTGCCTTTCGGTATAGGTTTTAACATCGTTGCACAAAGTGCGGGTGTTAAAATCAATGCAACGAAAACAGACAGAACCATTGCTGATACGATGGTGATAGAGAACTGGCGATAAATTGCACCTGTTGAACCACCAAAGAATGCCATTGGAATAAATACCGCAGAAAGCACTAAGGCGATACCGACCAGCGCACTTTGGATTTGTCCCATGGATTTACGTGTTGCTTCTTTAGGCGATAAACCTTCTTCTTGCATTACACGTTCGACGTTTTCTACCACAACGATGGCATCATCCACCAGAAGCCCGATAGCAAGTACCATCGCGAACATCGTCAAGGTATTTATCGAATAACCAAACGCCGAGAGTATGGCGAAGGTTCCTAACAATACAACAGGCACTGCAATTGTTGGAATTAACGTAGCACGGAAGTTCTGTAAGAACAGATACATAACTACGAATACCAGCATGATTGCTTCAACCAGCGTTTTTACCACTTCGAAAATAGAGATCTTAACGAATGGCGTTGTATCGTAAGGATAAACAACCTCTAATCCCGCAGGGAAGAACGGCTCCATTTCAGCCAATGCAGCACGTACAGCGGTTGCTGTATCTAATGCGTTAGCACCTGTTGCTAATTTAATACCGATACCAGAAGCGGGTAAGCCATTAAAGCGAGCAATAGTACTGTAGCTTTCAGCCCCCATTTCAACTACACCGAGATCTTTTAACTTAACCTGTGAACCGTCAGTATTGACCTTCATCAGAATATCGCCAAATTGTTCTGCGGTATTGAGTCGAGTTTGAGCAATGATTGATACGTTTAAACGCTGACCAGGAATAGGCGGTGTTCCCCCTAATTGACCTGCTGCCACTTGGTTATTTTGTGCTTTAATCGCACCAATAACATCAAGTGTTGTCATGTTGTATTTCACCAGTTTATCGGGATCTAACCAAATACGCATCGCATATTGAGTACCAAATAACTGGGTTTCACCCACACCGGTAACACGGCTTAATGGGTCTTTAATCGTTGCACCTACATAGTCTGCGATATCATCTTGCGACATTGAACCGTCATTTGAGATGAAACCTGCAACCATCAAGAATGAACTTGAGGATTTATCAACACTAATCCCTTGTTGTTGCACTTCCTGAGGTAATAACGGCATGGCAAGTTGCAGTTTGTTCTGCACCTGTACTTGCGCGATATCAGGGTCAGTACCTGCTTCAAAGGTCAGAGTGATATTCATCATACCCGCTGAGTCACTGGTCGCAGACATATACACCATGTTATCGATACCATTCATATTCTGTTCGATAACTTGGGTAACGGTGTTCTGCACAGTGGTGGCGTCAGCACCAGGATAAACCGCAGAGATAGAAATCGCTGGCGGTGCAATCGTTGGATACTGGGCGACAGGCAGTTTGATGAGTGCCAGAAGACCTGCGAGCATGGTAATTATCGCAATTACCCACGCAAATATCGGTCTATCTATAAAAAACTTAGGCATGGATCACCGACTCCTTATTGAGGATTCTTAGCTGGCTCAGTTTGTTCAGGTGATGGCTTCGCATCTAAATTCTCTTCTTGAGCTGTTACTGTCATTTTTGGTTTTGCTTTTTGCAATCCAGAAACGATAACGCGCTCACCAGCCTGAACACCACTATTAACGAGCCATTTATTACCAACAGCTTGTGACACTTCAATGGTACGAACTTCAACAACATTATCTTTATTAACAACCATTGTTGTTGCATCACCACGAGCTGTACGAATAACGGCTTGTTGTGGGATCAAAACTGCATTTTGACGAATACCATTTTCTAACTTGGTGCGAACAAACATACCGGGTAATAATTCCCCATTTGGGTTAGGTACGATTGCACGCATCGTAATAGAGCCTGTTGTTTCATCAACAGTCACATCAGAAAACTCTAAATGACCTTTCTGCGCGTAAGCTTGCCCATTAGTCAATGTTAAATGAACAACAGGTTTACCTTGCTCTTGACGAATAACGCCACTTTCAATTTCATTTTTAAGTTTCAGGTAGTCTTCACTCGATTGCGTCACGTTGACGTAAATCGGATCAATTTGCTGAACAGTGGTAAGTGCCACTTGCTGACCTGGAGCAACTAGCGCGCCTTCAGTCACAGTAGATTTACCTGAACGACCTGAAATAGGTGCTGTTACTTTTGTATATTCAAGATTAATTTTTGCAGTCGTTACAGCAGCTTCACCTGCTTTAACAGCGGCAACCGCTTGTGCGTACTGAGACGTTGCAGTATCAAAATCTTGCTTACTGACATAGTTTGTACCAAGTAGAGGTTTATAACGCTCCACGGTGAGACGAGCTATTTCAGCATTCGCTTTAGCTTTCGCTAATTCAGCTTGCGCACTATTTAAAGTTGCTTCAAAAATAGCTGGGTCGATTTGGTACAAAGATGTACCCGCTTCTACATAGCTACCTTCTGTATAATTACGTTTTAAAATAATGCCGCCAACTTGAGGGCGAACTTCAGCAATACGGAAGGCTGATGTACGACCTGGTAAATCAGTGGTGATTGTCAGAGCTTCAGCTCCTAAAGTCACAACACCGACAGCTGGTGCAGGAGGTGGACCTCCAGCAGACTGTTTAGCTTTGTCGTCACATCCAGCAAGAACCAAGCTGCCTGATAGCACTAACAGAGCCAGAGGCAAAACCCCTCTGTTTTTTCGCATAAGAAAACCTCTATTCAAACGTTGTTTCCCGGGATAAAAATAATTAAGTTGATGATTGATTGCGATGTATAGTACAAACATACATGAATGTATGTAAATTAACTTCAGTCAAAATCGAGGATTAATGGCACGAAAAACTAAACGACAGGCACAAGAAACAAAACAGCAGATTATTGATGCTGCACTTAGGCTGTTTACTGTGCAAGGCGTTTCTGCCACATCACTTTCAGATATTGCAACAGCGGCAGGCGTGACCCGTGGCGCAATATATTGGCACTTTAAAAATAAAGTGGATTTATTTACTGAAGCGTGCGAACTCACCGACTTAAAAATAGAATCTTTAGAAATAGAGTATCAATCAAAATACCCAGATGATCCACTATTTGTATTAAGAGAATTACTTATTTACATATTGACATCAATTGTCGAAGATCCCAAACATAATGCACTTTTAGAAATATATTTCCATAAATGCGAATTTGTCGGTGAAATGACACCAATTGTTGAAATTCGCAGAGAATTGTGTGCAGCGGATCACTCTAGAATAGAACAGTCTTTATCTCGTTGTATTGAAAAAAAACAGCTTCCTGCCGATCTTAATTTAAGAAGGGCCGCTATTATGTTAAGAGCCATGATGACGGGTCTTGCCGAGAATTGGTTATTTTCACCAGAAAGTTTTTCTATCAAAGATGAAAGTCAATATTTGGTTGATAGCTTTATTGATATGATAAAGCATAGCGCAAATATGAGAATATCAGCGCCATCTTAATTTATTATTAAACTTGAGGAAGATGTTTATGAGTAAGGTATTAGTTATTGCTAATGGTGCAGCTTATGGCAATGAATCATTATTTAACGCACTGCGTTTATCGATTACATTAAAAGAACAGCATCCAGAAACCGAATTAAATATTTTTTTAATGTCTGATGCTGTAACTGGGGCTTTAGCTCGTCAACAACCTAAAGAAGGTTATAACTTACAGCAAATGCTGGAAATTCTCACGGCGCAAAATGTGCCTGTTAAACTCTGTAAAACATGTACAGATACGCGTGGTATCAGTGATTTACCACTTGTTGATGGTGCAGAATTAGGTACATTAGTCGATTTAGCGCAGTGGACGCTCGATGCGGATAAAATCCTGACTTTCTGATCACTATTTCGTTTTCTCAGGCGAGAAACAAACCAAGCAACTTGCTCTGTTTACACTGCCAATTTAAAGCAATTGGATTATACTAATAAACAGTTTTTCAATATTAATTGAACAAGTTGCTTAACCATGTGTACACAAACTCTTTTTTCTCAATTTAATAGTCAAATAAAGACGGTTATTACAGCCACGATTATTGTCTTTATTCTTTGGGGTATCTCCATTACCGCCGTTTTAGCCGCGGTACCGAGTAATTTACCGACTCAAGAAAGCATTCAAAACCAGCTTAATTTATTAAATAAGCGCAGTGAATTAAGTGCAGAAGATAAATTAACTATCACAGATCTCGAACAATCGCTTTTATTGCTTGATGATATTCAACAATTAGAGAAAAAATCGACAAGCTACAATAAAACAGTCGATCAATTACCGGAAAAATTACGTAGTACACAATATCAACTTGAACAATTAAAACAAAAAATCGCTAATAAAGAAGCCGACGATTATAAAAAATCATTAGAGGCTTTACCGCTTACAACATTAGAATCTCAACTTGAAACGGTTTTACAGTCATTACAAAAGTCTCAAGATGATTTAGCTAACTACAGTAATGAGCTTATTGTATTACAAACACAACCTGAAAGGGCGCAATCTGTTTTATTCGGCAATTCAGAAAGACTGCAACAAATAAGAACCTTGTTGAATAAAAGCAGTGCTGATAAAGCACAAATGCGCACTTCAGCAGTGCAATTGTTGCAATTAGAACAATATTATCTTCAACAACAAAATAATTTTCAAAAGCGAACTCTCCAATCAAATGTACAACTGCAAAGCTTATTGCAACTACAGCGAGATTATAGTTCTGCTTATATCGACCTTTCACAAGAGCATGCTCAACTACTTCAAGATGCTATCAATGATAAACGCTTAGATAGCTCGGAAGAAACTGCCAAAGAAGCCCAAAGTACAGGGCTTGAGAATCAGATCATTAATAACGATCCATTTTATTTGGTACAAACAGAAATCAATAAACAGCTTAGTGATAAGTTGATTGTTACCACACAAAACAACAACGATTTAAATCGCCATAGCTTACTCGTAAAGAATCGTTTAGATAGAGCCATTCAATCTGAACGCAATTTAAAAGAACAAATTGATGTGCTTAAAGGCAGTTTATTACTGTCACGTATTCTGTTTGAAGAACAAGTTGATTTACCCGATGGTATATTTATTAATAACTTGCCGGATAAAATTGCTGATTTACGATTAGAACAATTTGAAATAAACAAGCAACGTGATCAAATCATTCAACCTAATGTTTATATTGATCAGTTGATGAAAGAGTATCAATCAACACATCCTGAAACTACAGATGCCAATGCGCAAAAAGAGTTACGCAATGCTTTAGAACTCTTAATTGATGCCCGTAGAGAATTGCTCGATAAACTGAATAACCAATTAGGTAATCAAATATCGGGTTCGATTAATCTCCAAATGGATCAGCAACAATTACGCAGTGTGGTCAGTTCACTGGAAAACACATTGGCTCAGCAAATTTTCTGGGTAAGCAGTAATAAGCCGATTAATCTTAATTGGTTTGCAGTATTTCCGACTCAAGCGGTTGCCGAATTTCAAGGTTTTAAACTTAACTGGTCAAATGAAAATCTGTTGATCGGGGCTAAGAAATCACTTCCTGTACTTATTGCACTTATTTCGTTCAGTTTGTTGATTATTTGGCAACGTAAAAAGCTAGATATGCAATTTGAAAAACTGAATGCGGATATTAATAAGCTTAATAAAGATTCACAGCTGCATACACCATTAGCATTAGGGATTGTATTTATAAAAACATTACCCCTTTCTTGTATTGTATTAGCAATAGGGTATTGGCTAATTAATAGCTTTAATGTGCAGCAAGAATTTATTTGGTCTTTTGCATGGCAATTTGCGGTATTTTGGCTGATGTTTGAATGGTCTTATCGCTTAATGTCTGACAATGGTGTTGCCGTAAAACATTTTAAAATTCCTCTCGAACGTGTTCAGCAAAATCGTAAACGTTTATTACGCTTATCACTGCCAATGTTGCCAATTATTCTGCTTTCAGCTTATGGCATTAATAATCCATTGCTGTTAGTGGGGGATGTTATTGGGCAATTAGTTGCGATTATTTCATTATTTGGTATTAGCCTGTGTGCGCTGCCATTTTGCCGTGAAATATGGCAAGAAAAGGGTAATCATGTTGTTAGAACGGTCGTCATTACCTTATTAACGTTTTCGCCGCTTATTTTAATGGGATTAGTTATTTTTGGTTATTACTACACAGCATTGCGTTTAGCAAATCGCTGGATTGACAGCTTATATCTGCTCATGCTGTGGTTTATTGCTTATCATGCAAGCTTACGTGGCTTAACTGTTGCGGCTCGACGTCTCGCCTATCGTCGCGCTCTTGAACGTAGACAAGCTATGTTAAAAGAGAAAAAAGAGGGCGAAGATAACAGCCTAGAGCCTATTCAAGAACCACCAATGGATATGGATCAAATCAATCAGCAATCATTAAGACTGACAACGATGATTTTATTTATCATCTTTGCGTCTAGTTTCTATGGTATTTGGTCTGATTTTATTACGGTCTTTACCTATTTAGATGGAATAACGCTCTGGAGTTACACTTTGCCGACAGAGCTTGGTAATGTCGTTAAAGCGGTTACTGTTGCCGACCTATTATTGTCTGTTTCTATTATGGCAATTTCTTGGTTTATGACCCGAAATTTACCGGGTTTATTAGAGGTATTAATTTTATCTCGTATAAAACTGCAACAAGGGGCTTCTTACGCGATCACAACCATTTTAACCTACATTATTATTGCTATCGGAACCATCGTATCACTGGGAATATTAGGTGTCGCCTGGGAAAAACTGCAATGGTTAGCGGCCGCTTTAACGGTTGGTTTAGGGTTTGGTTTACAAGAAATATTCGCAAACTTTGTGTCTGGTCTAATTATTTTGTTCGAAAGACCCGTCAGAATTGGCGATACGGTTACTATTGGTACTTATTCCGGTACGGTTAGCCGAATTCGTATTCGGGCGACGACAGTGACTGATTTTGATCGTAAAGAAGTGATTATTCCAAATAAAGCGTTTGTGACCGAACGACTTATTAACTGGACATTATCTGATACGGTGACACGTATTATTATTCAAGTTGGTGTCGCTTATGGCTCTGATCTCGATAAGGTCAAAGAGATTTTAATGAAGGCGGCTAAAGATAATGTCAGAGTGATGACGGAGCCAGAACCGGTGGTATTATTTACTGAGTTTGGGGCAAGTACGCTGAATCATGACTTGCGTTTTTATGTCAGAACATTAGGTGATAGAAGTATTGCAATAGATGAAGTTAACCGTGCTATTGATAAGTTATGTAATGAAAATAATATCAATATTGCGTTTAACCAACTTGATGTCTATTTACATAATAAACAAGGTGATGAAGTACAAGAGATAAAACGTCCTCTTGATGGTTCAACACCTGAAGCCAATACACCTTTTGCTTAATTAAAGGGATGAATGAGTAGATTGTGCTGCTAATTTTTTTTCATAATCTTGGCGCACAATCTCAAGGGCTTCTAGTGCAGTTTTAGGATCAATATGGTGGCTTTCAAGTAAATAGATAAGATCGACTGCCAATTGAACAGACTCTGGTGCTTCTTTTAAACTCATTATCACCTCCTTTAAAATTTATCTTCTTGTTTCTCAATGCTCTTTTCGATAGAGAACAGGGCGTTTTTGCAGCGAGCAAGGCGATTTTCAAGAGCGGCAATCTCTTTTTGCAACTCTTGTTGCTTCATAAAGCTTTGTGCTTGCGTTAATGAAAGTTCTCTATCTTGGATCATGGCTTGTAATCGACGCTCATAATCCTGATGTTGGGCAAGCTTTTGGTATAAATCGACACTTTTTTTTCGTTGAGTAAGCTGGTTCTCTTGCTTTCTTAGTGTTTGTGTCGATAATTCACGAGTTAATGCTTCAATTTGTTGTAGGATTTGTGTGGCCAGAAATTTAACCTGCTGGCTTCGTTGTGCCTCAACACAAGCGATTAACTGGATAAAATTATCGCGGATCTGTTGCATATAGCCACCAAGGGAATCACTTCGGCGGTGGAATAGTGCTGTGTCGAAGCAAGGTGCTGCAATTTTTTTGTTTGCAATAGGCGCCACTGTTTCGGCTAGATTGTCTATCTGTTTTTTAAACAAGCTTAAAGGATCGGGTTTATTCATCTGGTTCTTGTCCCTGTTTTGATAAAAACATGAATTGACTTAAAGCAACAAAAAAGAGTTGTTAATTGGCTTTCTGTTGCATTTTAACGGCATATTGCATAGATTCTATCGTTTCGTTTTTTATTATGGCACTGATTATGACTGCTAACGCGCAACAACTGCAATTTATTAAAGACAGTATTGAAACCATTCCTGATTATCCAAAAGAAGGGATATTATTCCGTGATATCACTACATTATTAGATAATCCTGCTGCATATCAGGCAACCATTGATTTATTGGTAGAACACTATCAAGGTCAGGGTATCACTAAAGTCGTGGGTACCGAAGCGCGTGGCTTCCTATTTGGTGCTCCTGTCGCTTTACGCCTAGGTGTTGGTTTTGTTCCTGTTCGTAAAAAAGGTAAATTGCCTCGCGAAACGCTCAGTGAAACTTATGATCTGGAATACGGCACAGATACTTTAGAGATCCACAAAGATAGCATTACGGATAAAGATAAAGTATTAATGGTTGATGACTTACTGGCAACAGGTGGCACCATTGAAGCAACTGCTCGTCTGATCCGCCGTTTAGGTGGTACTGTGACAGAAGCTGCATTTATTATCTGCTTACCTGATTTAGGCGGTATCGAACGCTTAGAAAAACAAGGTGTTCACAGCTTTACACTGGTTGATTTCCCAGGACATTAATATCTTCACTGTTTAGAGAAGAACGCATTAAGTTCTTATCGTAAACACAAGTAAGAGTGCGGGTGTTTATATCTCATTTATAAATATTTCTATTTTTATAAATATATATTGTTGCCCGCACAATTGTTACCTCTTACTTTATCTTAAATTTCTGCTGGTTCTTTCATCAATATCTCATTTGTTTCTTACAGATCTCGCTCAATAGGTCGCCCCTGTGTTAGCATAGAGATAAATCTCGTTCAAATTTAGCGGAATCAATGAGCTATCAGGTACTTGCCCGTAAGTGGCGCCCACAAACTTTTAACGATGTTGTTGGTCAACGTCATGTGTTGACTGCTTTAGCTAATGGTCTAGATCATCAGCGACTTCATCACGCCTATCTTTTTTCTGGCACAAGAGGTGTCGGAAAAACCACTATTGCCCGATTATTTGCCAAAGGGTTGAATTGTGAAACAGGTATTACGAGTAAACCTTGTGGCCAATGTGCAAATTGCCTTGAAATAGAACAAGGGCGTTTTGTCGATTTAATTGAAATCGATGCGGCATCTCGTACTAAGGTAGAAGATACTCGTGAACTGCTGGATAATGTGCAGTACGCGCCAGCAAGAGGACGCTTTAAGGTCTACTTGATTGATGAAGTTCACATGCTTTCTCGTCACAGTTTTAATGCGCTACTAAAAACATTAGAAGAACCACCAGAGCACGTTAAATTCTTATTAGCGACGACTGATCCACAAAAACTACCGGTGACGATTTTATCGCGTTGTTTGCAATTTCATCTGCGAGCATTAGATATTGACCAAATTGCGACACAGCTCGAAAAAGTGCTATCAGCAGAGCATATTGAAAATGATGTAAGAGCGCGTCAACTTATTGCACGCGCTGCCGATGGCAGTATGCGAGATGCATTAAGCTTAACAGACCAAGCTATCGCAAGTGGCGAAGGTGTTGTCAGTGCGGAAGTGGTTAGCCAAATGCTTGGCACGATTGATGACGCTCAGCCTTTAGCATTGATTGAAGCGCTAGTAAAAGCGGATGGCCAACAGGTCATGTCGCTTGTTAATGAAGTCGCTTCAAGAGGTACTGACTGGGAAAATTTCTTGGTGGAAACACTCTCATTACTGCATCAAATTGCGATGTTGCAGTTATTGCCTAGTGAAGAAAATCCTCAAGAGCAATTTACTCAAGAACGCCTACGCTTATTGGCTAAATCTGTTTCTCCACAAGATTTACAGCTCTATTATCAAACCTTATTAGTAGGACGAAAAGAACTGGCTTATGCGCCAGACAGACGCATGGGCGTTGAAATGACGCTGTTA
Source organism: Proteus sp. CD3 (assembly GCF_008808075.1). Classification (NCBI taxonomy): domain Bacteria; kingdom Pseudomonadati; phylum Pseudomonadota; class Gammaproteobacteria; order Enterobacterales; family Morganellaceae; genus Proteus; species Proteus sp. CD3. The sequence continues at coordinate 538,496 of NZ_CP019686.1, forward strand.
CGTGCGCTGGCTTTTCATCCTAAAACAGTGATTGATGAAATACCTTCTGCGCCATTAGCACAGACGTTACCTTCAGCATCATTGCCTACAAATAGAAAGTCTGAACATTATGCTCCACAAACGGCGCAGACTCATTCGCCTCAAATGGCTCATTCATCTTCTTCACCAATAGAAAATAGTGCTTCGCTCAGCAATAGCCCCGCAGCACAACTTCTAAGGGCAAGGCAGGCAATAAAGGGGACGGAACAACTAACCCCGCCAAAAAAGTCTGAACCGGCGACGCCTAATCGGGCTAAGCCGGCTGCTAGTGCATTAGAGCGGCTAGCAGCCGTGAGTGAAAAACGCCAGCAAGCAGCGAAGCGTCAGACTAATGCGCCTGAAAAAAAGAAAAAAGAAGAGTATCAGTGGCGTCCGCAAAACCCAGAGCTAATGTCAACGCAAGAGGTTGTTTCTTCACCAAAAGAGATCAAAGAAGTTCTCGAATATGAAAAAACGCCTGAATTAGCAGCAAAAATTGCGAAAGAGTCACAAGAAAGAGATGCGTGGGCTGCTGAAATTGACAAAATGCCGCTCCCTAAATTGGTACAACAACTGGCATTAAATGCGTATAAAGAGACGGTAAGCGAAGAAAACGTTATTTTGCATTTACGAACTAAACAGAAACATTTAAATTCAGCAAATACGTTACGCACGCTTACTAATGCGTTAAGTGAATTGCATGGAAAAGCAATTTCACTCACAATTATAGAAGATGATGATCCAGCGGTAAAAACACCGTTGGAGTGGCGACAAGCCATTTATGATGAAAAATTGGCGTTATCGCGTCAATCGATTATTACGGATAAAACGATTCAAACATTACAGCAATATTTTGATGCTGAATTGGATGAAGAGAGTATCCGACCTGTTTAATCGCAACATGTTGTATGACTTCATACTGTGTGGCTTTTACAAAGAGAGACAATTATGTTCGGAAAAGGTGGTTTGGGTAATCTGATGAAGCAAGCCCAACAAATGCAAGAAAAAATGCAACAAATGCAAGAAGAGATCGCTAACTTAGAAGTGACAGGTGAATCTGGCGCTGGCTTAGTTAAGATCACTATCAATGGTGCTCATAATTGCCGTCGTGTTGAAATCGATCCTAGCCTGCTAGAAGATGACAAAGAGATGCTGGAAGATCTGATTGCTGCTGCCTTTAATGATGCTGCGCGTCGTATTGATGAAACACAAAAAGAAAGAATGGCCTCTGTTTCTAACGGTATGCAATTGCCACCAGGCTTTAAGATGCCATTCTAATGCAAACCAGCCCACTTCTTGAATCATTAATGGAAGCGTTGCGTTGTTTACCCGGTGTCGGGCCTAAGTCAGCGCAACGAATGGCTTTCCAACTACTTCAACGCGATAGAAGCGGTGGTATGCGACTTGCACAAGCACTCACGCGTGCAATGTCTGAAATTGGTCATTGCTGTGATTGCCGAACTTTTACTGAAGAAGAGCGTTGCACCATCTGTGCGAATGTTCGCCGTCAGCAAAATGGGCAAATTTGTGTTGTTGAAAGTCCTGCGGATATTCATGCTATCGAGCAGACAGGGCAGTTTGCGGGTCGATACTTTGTTTTAATGGGGCATTTATCCCCTTTAGATGGTATTGGACCTATGGATATTGGTTTAGATAGACTTGAAGAGCGCTTAAGCCAAGAGACTATTTCAGAAGTGATCTTGGCGACAAACCCGACCGTTGAAGGTGAGGCAACAGCCAATTATATTGCTGAAATTTGTGCTCAGTATGATATTTCGGCTAGCCGAATTGCCCATGGGGTTCCTGTGGGAGGTGAACTTGAAATGGTCGATGGTACAACGCTTTCGCACTCTATTGCTGGACGCCAAAAAATCCACTATTAACATCATAAATAGTTTATTAAAAAGCACCTTTTACAAGATGTAATAAGGTGTTTTTTTTTCATCTGAAATCATGAAAACACTCTCAAATTTAATTTAAAACATCGAGTTTTAAACCTTAAAGCTTATTTTTTATCAGAAATATCTTTATCTTCACTTTATTGCTTTTTTCTTTCTGATGAATTTTGCGTCTTTATGTTACATTAATTACTATCATGAAAAATAATAACTGAATGATGGAGCATCTTATGATCCCAGACGTAGCCTTGGTTGATAATAGTGAACAAAGAACCCCTCTGATCTTAGTACTAGATAGCTCTGGCAGTATGTATGGTCAACCTATTCAACAACTAAATGAAGGGCTTAAATTACTCGAACAAGAGCTTAAAAACGATGTAATTGCGGCTAAACGTGTACGTATTCTGGTTATTGAATATGGCGGATATGACCAATGTACGGTTCATGGTGATTGGAAAGATGCGATGGACTTTACAGCGCCTGTTTTAGAAGCTAATGGCACAACGCCGATGGGGCAAGCCATTACGCTCGCACTTGAAGAAATAGAAGCTGAAAAACAGCGGTTTAAACAGGCGGGTGTTGCTTATACTCGTCCTTGGCTATTTTTAATGTCTGATGGTGTTCCGACAGACCAATGGGAACAGGCTGCACAGCTTTGTCGTCAAGCAGAAGAAAACCAAAAAACAGCGGTATTTCCTATTATGGTTGATGGTGCATCAGCAGAAGTCATGGGAAGCTTTAGCCGTAATGGTGTTAATGGTGTGAAAATGCTTAAAGGGCTGCAATTTAAAGAACTGTTCTTGTGGCTAAGCGCCAGTATGCAGGTGGTTTCTCAATCAACACCGGGTGGCACAGCACAATTACCTTCAACTGATTCTTGGGCGAGTGTACCTGTTTGATGAATGATTGGTTAGCTTATGGGGCATCTGTGACAGGTATTGCCCATCAAGAACGTAAAATTCCCTGTCAGGATGCTTATTTTATTCGTCGTAAAGGTGAATATCTTATCGCTGCTGTTTGTGATGGCGCTGGCTCTTCTCGTTATAGTGAACAAGGCGCTCAGCTCGTTGCCCGGTTATTTACGCTACGTATTACAGAGTGGCCAAACATTGATTTGTTAACCGAAAAACAGATAACCCAAGGGGCTAAACAACTTATTGAAGATATTCGCCTCCAACTGGCTGAATATGCAGAAATAAAGCAGTGTGCGCTTAATGAATATGCATCAACACTGGTTGCATGTTGGGTTGGTGATGATAGTGGCTATTTATTCCATTTAGGCGATGGTATTGCCGTGGTGGAGTATTGCGATGGTACAAGTTATGTATCACAGCCTGAAAATGGAGAATATGCGAATCAAACTTGGTTTGTGACGTCAGAAAATTGGGAAGCGCACTTACGCGTTATTCCCCTAAATAAACCGGTAAAACAGGTTATTTTGATGTCTGATGGTGTACAGCCTTTTGCGATGAATAAAGCGTGTGATGCCCTTTATGAACCGTTTATTACTCCTGTGATCCGTTATTTAAAAACAGTATCAGAAGATAGCGGAAGTGAGGCATTAGCAGGGACTTTAGCTGATCCTCGAACACATTCAATCACCGGCGATGATAAAACCTTAGTTATTTGTATCAGGGATGAAGAGTTGTGGTAAAGGCAAAGAAACAGAAACCAAGCAAACCTATATCGACACAACTACTATCGACACAGCTACAAGATGAAAATGGTAAGATTTATCAAATAGGTACTTTGATAAAAAGCGGTGGTGCGGGCAGCGTTAGCCATATTAATAATGCACCTTTCCAAGTCTCAAAAGTTTACCATGATAAAATTGATAAAGCTTATTATCTGAAAAAGATCACGGCAATGCAGAAGTTAGAACCTGCATTAAAGCCCGTTTCTGTTAACGATACGCCTATTATCCAACTCGCATGGCCTCAAGCTCGTTTATACAATAGCCAAAAACAATTTGTTGGCTTTGTGATGCCTGAACTTGATGTCAAAAATACGATTGAGTTGGAGTATATTCTTCAAGAGCGCCAAGCCAAAGCTCATGGTTTACCCACGGGAATGGGTGCGAAAGTGAGTCTTGCATATAACCTTTGCTCGTTGATTGATGCTTTGCATCAGCAAGGGCACCGTATTATTGATATGAAACCGCTGAATTTGCGGTTTTATAAATCAAGTCTGTATATGTCTCTTCTCGATTGTGATGGATTTAGTATCCAAGGTGAGAATGCACGCTTTCCTGCTGGGCAATTTACCGTTGAATATCTTGCCCCTGAGTTTCAAGCAAAACAAACGGTTCCAGAATCTCAAGAAGAGTGGCAAGACCGATTTGCCTTAGCCGTTATTATTTTCCAGTTGCTTAATTTTGGTATTCATCCTTTTAGTGGTCGTCCTAAAAATGACACTGTACCTACAGATATTCCAAGGCGTATAGCAGGGCGTTTTTATGGTTATGGCGTAAAAGCGCATAATTTGATCACCCCTAATGTCGCCAGTGGACATAAACAATTACCCGATAAACTCAGAACACTCTTTGATAAAGCCTTTTCAGGCACACCTTCGCAAAGACCAAGTGCAAAAACATGGACGACAGCACTTTATGAATATGCACAGCCTGAAAAGCAACAATTAGTTATTTGTCAAAAAGATAAAAACCACCAGCATTTTGCAGGTAAAGCTTGCGCAGCTTGTGCAAGAGGGGCGAAGTTACAGCAAGTTGCAATTACTCAAAAACAAAACCAAACGCAACGCGAGCAAATTCGTCAAAAACGAGTACAAAATGCGAATATTCGACAAGCGCCAGCACAAGCTACGCCAGCGAAACCTATTCAGCCTCCAGCGATATTTATTGCAGTTAAAAATGCAATAAATAAAGTACCCAAAGTCGTATTACATACCGCTATTGCCATGATAGTCCCTGTGTTGTTGGGATTATTGCTGATGAATTTTATTCCACAAGGCGCCAGCGGTAGTTTAGGCTCTAGCTGGGTTACTGATTTAATTAAAGCTGATTATATTGAACAAATATTAATAACGATGCTGAGTGTGATGTTTTTAATGATTTCAGCCATTATTTTGTTAGTTATTTTTGTTTTTCCTTCCATGCATATTTTGAAAAGAAAGCCATAGGTTAGGGAAATAACATGAAAAAAAGAATAAAGCTGATCCTGATTATTATTGGCGTTATAACATTACTGTTTCCTTTTTGGTTGCCAGCTTTTTTAGTTTCAACCTTTAGTTTGATTGATAGTTTTAATAGCAAAATTCTCCCCTCATCTGTGCGCTTTGATGAGCGTAATTTCTTGCTGGGAGTATGGCTAGGCTCTCTTATTATGACGATTGTTATGTTATTGCAATCGTGGCGAGCTAAAAATATTTACTATTTATGTGGTGGTGGACTCGTGCTTTTAATGGCACTGGGTGTGTCATTATCGGTGATCCCAACAAATGAATTAGAAGATCGCCGTCGTTTTGTTTTACAAAATATCGAACAATCAGAATGGCAAAATTATCATTATCTTGTTGTTAATAGCGAAAATGAGATCCGTAACGTTATTCGGTCTAATCAACCGAAAGCGCTGGCATCGATTAGCGCTATTGAGAAAGCGCGAATTACTTTACCAGGATTGGATTATTTTAGCGATGATGTGACTGAAGCGATAAAAGCGAAAGAGGCTTATTTAGCTCATACCAAAGGAACGTCAGAACGTGCGGAAGCTGTAAAAACACTTAATTTTTATGGTGGCTGGCTATTAAATCAACCTGATATTATGGTTGCTCAGGCATTAGCTTCCCTTTCAACTAGTAATGATGCTCAATTAACGCAATCAGGTATTAATGTTATTGCTGTTGCGCCGTTATCGCCTGAGGCATGGCAAGTTTTAGCACTGACTTATATTGCTCATCGTTCTGTGGATGCACAAATTGAAAAAGCGATGTTAGCGTTAATGGTGGCAGATACGCTCAAACTGGCTAAGCAAGCTCATGATGATATTTCAGCGCAACAATTATTGAAAAAAGCAATTTCAGAGCTTACTGAAAATCAGCGTCAGATTTATCAGATATTACAAGCGCGTGTTATTGAAGATCGTTTTTATCGACAAAATAGCCTTCCGCCAGACGATGTTACAACGTTGGCAAATCAACGATTACCAGTGAGTAACGCAATTTATAATGATTCAACCACTTATATTGAAATGCAATCAATGATGGGAAAAGAGTATCCCGGAGAAGTTTTCGTTGAATCACCTAATGAAGTGAAAAACTTAACTGAGATCCGTTATCCAACAATCAGAAAATATATTCCTCATGCAGATGTTATTTTATCCGTTGATGTTGATCCTCAAGGGCGCATTTCAGGGCTTTGGGTACAAAACAGTAGTGGTGTTGATGCGTTCGATAATAAAGCAGTGAGCGCCGCTCGCCATTGGCGTTTTATGCCAAATAAAGACGGATATCGTCAACGTGTAACCGTTCGTTTTGAAAGTACCCGTCTTGGTTGGAAAGAGTATGCCGTTAAGCAACAATCAACATTAATAAAATTGGTTAAAGCTTACGCAAGACAAGATGCTAAAGAGATAACACTTACCGAAAATGTTTATTCAGAATTGAAAAAACAAGCGCCAGAATTAGAAAATGAAAGAGAAGCAACTCGTTCTAGCTATGATCCTTATGCTTCTTATTACCCTAGATTATCTCAACGACAGCAAGAAAAGCGTGCTGCGTTACAAGCCATCTTAAAAGAGTTACAGGCATTGCCTAATGGTAAAAATAACCATGAAAGCTGGGATAACAGTATTCGCTTTTTAAATGAAAAACTCGCTCTTCATCAAGATAATGTTGATATCGTGAGAACAGTGGCACGTTTTGAATTGCAATATTACAACGTAGGAACCAACAACTTAGCCAGTTCTCCTAAAATTTATCCGCAAGATAAAGAGTATTGGCAAACCTTATTATTGAAGGCGCGTACTCATTTTGAACAGGCTATTGCATTAGAGCCTGATCGTGAAGATGTCTGGTTAGGCTGGGGCATTACATGGCTTGATGAAGATCCCGAAATTGCAGCTGGTGCATTTGCTAAAGCATCACAGCAAAAATCAAAAGAAAGTGTTGGTGTGCTGATGCAAATGTTAGAAATGCGTATGGTAATGAATACACTTGAGGGCGCTCGCTTAGAACGCTATCAAACCTTACGTGCAAGAATGGATATGCGTTATTTACCTGAAGGTATTGAAGTTAAGCCTTCAGATGATTATCTCAGTGATGATTTAACTCAAATTCAATTGGCTCAGCGTGTAATACCCGCGTCAGATCCGAATAGTAAAGTGATACGTAAGCCGTTAAACAACAAAGTTGTTGAGCAATCAAACCGAGCATTTAGTATTGATTTTTCATCGGCGAATATTAACGTCAGTGATCAGGCATTACCGAAAGTGAATGCCCCTGATACAGCAGCTAAAACAGGGGAGATGATCTTACAACTTGATGTGGACCCTCAAGGCGTTCCTACTGTGGTGTTATTGAAATCTGGCAGTGGTGACATGAGCATAGATAATGCCGTTATTGATGCTGCATACCAATGGCGTTTTAATGGTTCACCTACCCGAAAAGGTAATGTGCTTTTAATATCAGTTCAATTTAGCCAATAATTACCATTCAATTAAATAATGTTATAAAAACCCTCCTTTTTTGTTAGTGAAAAGGAGGTTTTCTTCTATTTTGTGAGTTTCTAACTTATTGAAAGAAATAAAATTGTTACCTAGATCACAAAAAAATAGCCTTTTCAAAAAGACAGAACCACTCAACTCAGAAAACAGACCGCTTAATTCGTTATACAACCGCTAAGCGATTTTGTCACACTGTTCATATCTCATTCTTCTTATTATGTAGTAGCGGGCAGTTGTCTCTCATATTCGCTCAAATCATTCTCAGCTGTCCCGCATTACTCTTTGGCTGTTCGGTCTTGCCTGAAAAAAAGGTGTCTCATGAACAAAAATGCATTTTTAAAGCACGTACCTTGGGTGATCCTCGGGATTATCGGTGCTTTTTGTCTTTCAGTGGTTGCACTTCGCCGTGGTGAACACGTCAGTGCGCTATGGATAGTTGTTGCTTCTGTTGCCGTTTATTTAGTTGCTTATCGTTATTACAGTCTTTACATCGCTCAAAAAGTGATGAAGCTTGATCCAACTCGAGCAACACCTTCTGTTGTCAATAATGACGGTTTGAACTACGTTCCGACTAACCGTTATGTTTTATTTGGTCACCACTTTGCGGCTATCGCGGGTGCCGGTCCTTTAGTCGGACCTGTTCTTGCTGCGCAAATGGGGTATTTACCGGGGACGCTTTGGTTATTAGCCGGGGTTGTGCTTGCTGGTGCAGTACAAGACTTTATGGTGTTGTTTATTTCAACACGCCGTAATGGTAACTCACTTGGTGAGATGATAAAGAAAGAGATGGGTCCTATTCCGGGTACTATCGCTTTATTCGGCTGTTTCCTTATCATGATCATCATTCTTGCAGTGCTTGCGCTTATCGTTGTTAAAGCATTAGCAGAAAGCCCATGGGGAGTGTTCACTGTTTGTTCAACAGTACCCATTGCCCTGTTTATGGGTATCTACATGCGCTATATCCGTCCGGGCCGTGTCGGTGAAGTCTCTGTTATCGGTATTGTATTACTGATTGCTGCGATTTGGTTTGGTGGCGTTATTGCTCACGATCCATACTGGGGACCTGCACTAACCTTTAAAGATACAACCATCACCTTTGGTCTTATTGGTTATGCTTTTGTTTCTGCATTACTGCCAGTTTGGTTGATCCTTGCTCCTCGTGATTACTTAGCGACGTTCCTGAAAATTGGGGTTATCGTTGGGTTAGCGGTTGGTATTGTTATCCTAAACCCTGAACTGAAAATGCCAGCGGTTACTCAATATGTCGATGGTACAGGACCATTATGGAAAGGGGCTTTATTCCCATTCTTATTTATCACTATCGCTTGTGGTGCCGTTTCTGGTTTCCACGCACTGATTGCTTCAGGTACAACACCTAAGCTTATCGCTAATGAAATGGATGCGCGTTTTATCGGTTATGGTGCAATGTTAATGGAATCATTCGTTGCGATCATGGCATTAGTTGCTGCATCTATCATTGAACCCGGCCTGTATTTTGCAATGAATACACCACCAGCAGGTTTAGGTATTACTATGCCGAACCTTCATGAATTAGGTGGTGAAAATACAGCAGTTATTATGGAGCAGTTAAGAGAAGTTACTGTGCATACTGCTGCAACGGTGAGTTCATGGGGCTTTGTTATTTCGCCAGAAGAAATTCTACAAACAGCGAAAGATATTGGGGAGCCTTCTGTATTAAACCGTGCTGGTGGTGCGCCTACCTTAGCTGTTGGTATCGCGATGGTATTCCATAAAATCATTCCTGCTGCGGATATGGGCTTCTGGTATCACTTTGGGATCTTGTTCGAAGCGCTCTTTATTTTAACGGCGTTAGATGCGGGTACACGTTCTGGTCGCTTTATGTTCCAAGACTTGTTAGGTAACTTTATCCCTTACCTGAAGAAAACAAACTCGTTCATTCCGGGTGTGATTGGTACTGCGGGTTGCGTAGGATTATGGGGATATCTGTTATACCAAGGTGTTGTTGACCCATTAGGCGGTGTTAAGAGCTTATGGCCACTGTTTGGTATTTCAAACCAAATGTTAGCAGCAGTTGCTCTGGTATTAGGTACTGTTATCTTAATTAAGATGAAACGTACTAAATATATCTGGGTGACAGTGATCCCTGCAGTATGGTTATTAATTTGTACAACATGGGCATTAGGTCTGAAACTTCTCAGTGATGATCCACAAATGGAAGGTTTCTTCTACTTAGCAAATGAATACAAAGCGAAGATCTTAGCTGGTGGTGCTGACTTAACTGCGGCTGAAATTACCAATATGAATCATATTGTAATTAACAACTACACCAATGCTGGCTTAAGTATTCTGTTCTTAGTGGTTGTTTACAGCATCATTTTCTACGGTTTCCGTACCGCAATGAAAGCGCGTAAAAACCCAGAAGATACATCACAAGAAACACCGTATGTTCCTATGCCAAAAGATGTAAAAGTGTCCTCAGGTCACTAATTTAGGTAGATAGGTTAAACCCCCGTGCTGGCTTGCCAGTACGGGGCTTAGGAGAAACTTATGTTTGGTAATTTAGGACAAGCTGGAAAATATCTAGGACAAGCAGCACGTATGCTAATAGGTATTCCTGATTACGATAATTATGTGCAACACATGAAAGATAACCATCCAGATAAGCCTGTTATGACCTATAACGAGTTTTTCCGTGAACGTCAGGAAGCCCGTTATGGTGGTGGTGATGGTAAAGGCGGTTTTCGCTGTTGCTAATGATCCGAAAAGGAGATAAATGATGAAACCTATTGCAGTGACAATACTGACTGGTTTTTTAGGATCAGGAAAAACAACACTTTTACGTCATATGCTTAATGAAGAGCATGGCTATAAAATTGCCGTTATTGAAAATGAATTTGGTGAAGTACCTATTGATGACGAAATCATTGGTGATAGGGCGACTCAAATTAAAACACTGACCAATGGTTGTATTTGTTGCAGTAAATCGAATGAATTAGAAGATACGCTATTAGACTTATGTGACAGTCTAGATCGCGGTGAAATCGAATTTGATAGATTAGTTATTGAATGCACAGGCATGGCTGATCCGGGTCCTATTAGCCAAACATTCTTTTCTCATGAGATCATCTGCCAGCGCTACTTATTAGATGGCATTATCACGCTTGTTGATAATGTCCATGCTCAGCAACAACTGGATCAATTTACGATTGCACAATCACAAATTGGTTATGCTGACCGCATTCTGTTAACAAAAACAGATATCACACCAGCCTCTCCAGAATTAATGGCACGATTAAGACGCATTAATGCCAGAGCGCCTGTGCATACCGTGATACATGGACAAATTGATTTAGGATTACTGTTTAACGTAAAAGGTTTTATGTTGAACGATAATCTCGATGTAAAACAGCCTCTGTTTCGTTATCAGGCTGATAAGCAAGATGACATCAATTCGATTGTACTCAAATTTGATTATCCCGTTGAGCTACAAGAAGTTTCAGACGTAATGGAAAAATTATTATTAAGCTTTGCTGATAATCTATTGCGTTATAAAGGGATCTTAAATATTAAAGATCAACCTAATCGCTTGTTATTTCAAGGTGTACAACGTCTTTATAGTGCTGATTGGGATAGACCATGGAATGAAGATGAGACTCGCCAAAGCACATTAGTCTTTATTGGTATTCAATTACCAGAAGAAGAGATAAGAGCCAATTTTGATGCATTGATGCCTAGTACAGAAGAGAAGGCTCCTTAACCTAATACCCTGTAGTGAGTGTTAGAAAGCAGTAAGAAGCAAAGCAGTAAGAAGTAAAGTAGTTAAGTAACCGTAGTAGTTGAAACACAATAGTTGAAACAACTTAGTAGTTGAAATGTAGTAGCCGTAAATAGCAGTAACGAATATTGATAAGCTCCTGACTTGAGGAGGGTCCTGTTCCTAGGATCTTATGTTTCACCCCATAATAACCAACATTATGGGGTGCTTTTTTTTAAATGTTTAAATTAGCCATTAGCAACGGCTTTATATTCCATGATCTCAATAATTTGAACATCGGTATGTTGCATTGCACGGCTTGCGAGCGCACATAGATTTTCAATTGTAGAATCAACATCATGAGCGACAATACCGTCATTACCTGTCACATAAGTGTTGTCTAGAGCCATTAACACAGCTTTATAAGCTGCACTCGCTCCTGTTGAGACTTTCATCGCACAGCTATTTGAAGCGCCATCACAAATCACGCCGCTGATATCACCAATCATGCTACTAATTGCCATTGCCATAGATTCGTAACGTTCATCCATTAGCCATGCAATTGCACCAGCTGCACCCATTGATGCGGTTGTTGCTGCACATAACGCGGATAAAGCAGGGAATTTATGGTGAATATAAATAGCCAGCAAATGGGAAAGCATTAATGCTCTTGCCATTTTCTCTTCGCCAACTTGTAAATATTCAGCAACCACGACAACAGGCATCGTTGCGGCAATACCTTGGTTACCAGAGCCTGAGTTACTCATGGCGGGTAAAACAGCTCCACCCATACGCGCATCAGAGGCAGCAGAAGTACGGATCATAATCTCTGATAATAAATCTTTTGCTAATAAACCACGCTGTTGTTGGCGTTGTAAAGTTTGCCCAATATGTAAACCATAAGTATTGTTCAAACCTTCTTTTGATAGCGCATCATTTAAATGTGCTGACTCAAGGATAAAAGAAATTTCTTCTACGGGAATTTGGGTAACAAACTGGTAAATTTCTTGAGTATTGGTTTGGGTTAATGTTTCTTTTATTTCGCAAGGTGATGCAGATTGTTCTGCGCCAGCACAAGTGTTATCAAGAACAACATGACCGTTATGAATAATTTTAACAATATTAGTATGGTTACCCGCAATAATGACTGTTGCGCTGTTTTCACCATCTTCAACAGTCACTTCGCTATATAGAACTTCTTGGCATGCTTTTTTAATCGAAACATTTACAATGCCCGCGGCTAATAGTGCCTTACTTTGCTCAACATGCTCTGGTGTTGCATTCTTTAATACTTCAAGACCTGCTTTACAATCACCACCAACGGCACCTAAGCTTGCGGCAATGGATAATCCCACCATGCCTGTACCTGGTACGGTTACGCCCATACCGTTTTTCATTAAATTAGGAGAGACTTCAGCACTAATGCGGGTAATCGCGTGTTGTAAGTAACTTGCTGCTGTTGCAGCCGCTAATGCAAGCGAAATAGGTTCTGTACAACCTAAAGCGGGTTTTACTTGTTGCTTAACTGCCGCTATCAATATTTTCCAACGAGAAGATAATTGTTCTTTCATTGCATGCATCCAATAAACAGTATGAGAATTCAATGGGTTATTCTATTTTTAATACAAACATCATACTGAATTTATGGGAGAAAGTTTTTTCTGAATTTACTAAGATTGTATAAAATTTGAGAAAATATTACCTTTCTTAACTTTAAGATTGGTAATTTTTTCTATATCAAAGATAAAGCAACCGTTTTGGCTCTCTTGCAGTATTTATTGATAAAAAGAGGGGAGTTTTGTGTTTTTTTCTCAAAAAGAAGTGGTGAGAAATAAAAAAGAATGAGATGGTTTTAATATCTAATAATAAGATTAAATAAAAATGCAATAGAACGAATACACAGTTCTATTGCTAGTACAATTATTATACTTAATGTGGGCTAACTCAGAATAGTTAAAATAAATGGCAATGAGTGAGTGCATTTAATATCATGTCATCATTTTAACAAAACAAATAATAGGCGTTTTATTCTCTGATGTATAAGAATAATATCTTGTTATTTTGTTAATATTTTCATAAGTTTAATGATTTTATTTTTGTTTTTAAATGAGTGGGTAAATATATTTTTAATAAAATATAACTAATTTTTTATTTATGAAAATAACAATAAATTATCTGCATTTATTTTTAATATGTTTATTATTTGAAAATAGCCTGAAGCAACAGTTATTGCTTCAGGTATATTTATTAATAATAGAAGATAGCAATAATAGCACTATGGAATACAAAACCTACCATCAGCGGTATTGCTGTTCTCTTTACAACATCAAACGGCTGTAATTTTGCACCACTCGATACCGCAATGATAACACCGGCCACTGGAGACATACCTCGTCCCATATGTGACGCTTGTTGCATTGGTAAAATCATCGCGATTGGGTTTACACCCATGCTATGGGCAATTTGTGGAATAAGTTCAACGAAGGCAAGGAAAGGAGCATTACCTGAACCCATAATAATCGCGGCAGCTAATGTCACGATAGCGAAGACCAATGCCATTGCAAATGGCGGTAAGCCAACAGATTCTGCCATAACGATCAGGCTGTCTATTGCGCCACTGACTTTAATACCATGAGCAAAAACACCCGCTGCGACTAATAATCCCACAACATTACTAAATGCAGATCCCATCCCCTTTAAGAAATGCTGAAAGCCCGCACACACGGATTTAAAATCACGTAAGCGTAATGTTTCAATCAGCATACAAATCGCCATTGAAATCAATACAATTGTGACGACATCAAGGTGAATGCCTTCAACAAATAGGCTTGATGAACTCACTGCCATAATGATAGGTAACATTGGCAGTAAGGCATAAAAGCCGGGGACATTTTTATCACTTTTTGCTTCTTCAGACATTTTGCCTAATTGAGGCACAAACCCGGCTTTGCGATCACAATGGCGTTGCCAGAAGATATGTGTAATACCGACGGCTAATACGGTAGCAATTGCCGCAGGTCCTTGGTAATAAAGCACATATTCAACAACCCCTAAATCAACCGCTTTTGCACCACGAATGGCATCAATTGCTGTTGGGGTATAAGCAACACCCAATGAGGTTGCAATCACGCCTGCCGCGGAAGCAGGAGATAAGCCAAGCCCTATCATAATCGGGAACATCGTACCCATTAATAGAACGGCCAATCCTGTTGCTGAAGGAATAGCAAGTTGCAAAATACTCGCGAGTAAAAATGAGAAAAATAGCAACACATAAGGTGAGCGCATATTTTTCAATGGGCGAGTTGCAACACGGACAACGGCCTCATTGGCACCAATATGATCCATATAATGTGCAAATCCCATCAGCGCCATGATCATTAAACCAAGATCAGCTGCACGGCTACTAAAGAGATCACGCATTACTTCAAAAGGATCTAACCAGCCAATACCTGTTGTTTTGACATTTTTAGGAAGAATGTCTCCCCAACCAAATATCATTGTTAGCGCCATTAAGGCTAAACCAGCCACTAACAAAACAGGTTCGGCTTTATATCCTTTCAAGATCATTCTAGCGACAATAACAACGACAATTAAGACCGCAAGAATTTGGATCATGCTTTAGCTCCAGGTGCAAAGCGTTCAGCGGTGATCTTAACGACAGATTTTAAGACATCACTCGCCGCATAAAGCGACTTAACTGGCAGATATTCATAAATAGAGTGGAAGTTATGAGCGCCAGTAAAAATATTAGGACAAGGCAGACCATTTTGAGAGAGTGCAGCGCCATCATAACCACCGCGCATTGGGATTGGGCGAGGTGTAATACCATTCGCTTCATAAGCAGCCACTGCAATATCGATAGGATAGCGGTTATCACCTTGCAGGCTATTAAACACGTTGGCATAACGATCTGCTAGTTTACAAGTGACAGAGCCTTCACCCCATAAACTTTCACAATAATCTGAGAGTTGTTTTAAAAATGCCATGCGGTGCGCATAACCTTTTTCGGTGAAATCACGCACATCCATTTTTAATACAGTACGAGCGCTATTACCTGCTAATTGTTTTACCCAATAATAACCTTCACGGCCTTCGGTATATTCAGGTGCTTCACCGCCCGGTAACATAGCAACAAATTTATGTGCCATTAACAGTGAGTTTTTTAATTTCCCTTTGGCTGACATTGGATGCGCTGATGCGCCTGTAAAGGTGATTTCAACATCACCCGCATTCCAGTTTTCATATACTAATTCACCAATACCACAGCAATCTAAGGTATAGGCAAAATCAGCACCAAATTCTTTAGTATCAAAGGCTTTTGCACCACGTAAACCTTGTTCTTCATCTGGTACAAAACCAATTTTAACTGTACCGTGTTTAACTTCAGGATGTTGTTTAAAGTACTGCAGCATATCCATAATAGAGGCGATAGCGGCTTTGTCGTCAGCACCTAATAGGCTTGTGCCATCGGTCACGATAATATCGTCATCAATATAATTTTCTAATTCAGGAAACTCGCTTTGGCGCAGATAAATATCAAGTTCTTTGTTTAAGCAAAGGTCACCGCCTTTATAAGGTAGGATTTGCGCTTTGGTATCGTTTGTTTGTTCAGCGCTGGTATCTAGATGACCAAAAAAGGCAACCGTAGGAACATCATAATCAAGGTTTGAAGGAAGTGTCGCTGTGACAATCGCGGTATCGCGAATTTTAATATCTTCAACACCTAACGCTTTTAATTCTTCGACTAATTGCAGTGCAAGCACTCGCTGACCTTCCGATGAAGGCATGATACCAGCAGCGCCATTTTCCCTGTTAGTTGTGGTGTTAACTTTTGTATAAGAAATAAAACGTTCAACGAGATTCATGACAAGACTCCATTGTGTTTGATTTTTTGTATTCTCTCTATTAAAGCTTAGTTGTCTCATTTATTGGAAAGGGCAACACCTACTTGTTGTATCATAAAAAAACCAGCAGGGAATTAGAGGAAAATAATTTTTTTTACAGTAATTTTTTAATGTTAATTAATATTTAATTTTTGGTTTTTTCTTTATTAAAAAAAATCGTGTTTTGTATAGGTGAGGTTATTTAATTTAACTTATGGGCTGTTTTTCTGTGATCTTAATCATAAAAAAATAGACTCAGTCTTAAATATGTTAAAAATATAAAATTAATCATTATTTATTTTAATGTATTGTTTTATTTAACAATTATATTTAATTAACTTTTTTATGAAGATTTTTCGCTAATAATGATTAAAAAAACACAACTTATTGATAGAAAGTGATAATGAGATACAGTTTAATTCGCTTAACACGATTAGGGGGGTATATGTATATAAATAATATAATTAGAGACACATTTTTAGCGATAAGAAACATTGAAAAAAAAGAAGATAAAACTAAAAGAATTATAAATGGGATAATATTAAGTTGTTATAATACAATTGTTAGTTTTATAAAACCCAATTCTAATATAAAAAGTAATTTTTTAGGACTAAAAAACAGCATCTCTAATATTAAAAATAATCAGAGTGAGAATGATAATATAAAATTAGATAATAAAGAAATGAAAAATAAAAAAGATATTGATGAAGTTTTTGATAGGGATTTATCTAGAGCAAAAAGAAAAGTAAAAAGTGATGAAATAAAAGAAATAGTAATTAATGATATTATCTCTTCTTTGGAGGAAATACCTACATTAGAGAAAGAAAAAATTACAGAGTTTAAGAATGAGTTATATTTTAATTCTAAATGGATTTTGTTTTCTGGTGATACAACGTCTTTAACGAAAATTAAAGAAGATTTTATGGGTTCAATAGTTGATACTCTATTAAATTCAGATGATAAGATAAAGTATAATATTGGAAACATTGATGGTTATAAATATTTTTTACAAGATAGTATTAATAATACTGTCGATATTATTCTTTATAAAAATTAGTTTTATATATTTTTTGTAAAAATTATTTATATAGATGGTGGATAAATGGTAGATGGAGAAAAATCAAAATATATAATATCATCTATATTGAACTAATAGGATGATAATGATGTATCTTGAAAAGATAAACATAATGCCACAAGGAATGTATTCAACTTTAGCAAATCAGATATCAGATACTGATCTCTCTATTAATAGAGACTCAGTGTTATCAATGAAAAATTCATCGCATGAATTTATTGGTATTAAGTGTTTAGAAAGTAAAACAATGGAGGTGCTAGACGAACCAATTTATATGGACATGAGTAAAGATATCTCTTGTGTTTCTAATTCTTACGAAATTTTTTATGATAAAATCGCTGATGGCTATTTTTCTAATAAAAGTTTATTTATTAAGAATGAAAAAATAAAACCATTTTTTGATTTAGATAAAAAAGAACAAGAATCAATATTTAATGATTTAAAAAATAAAGGATTTGATACTAATAGATTGCTAAATAAAGAATTATTAGAAAGTCCTATCAATAAGTCCATTAATGGATTAGTTGAAGAAAATATTTATGAAGAAATGCATCAACATTGTCCTTTAAAAGAAAAGTTAGAGTTAGAAGAAAAGCTGGATTTTATCGATGGTTTATCTAAAATTATTTGTAAGAATAATAATATGAACGGTAAATTTAAAGATGAATTAATTAAATCCATGAATGAAGTTTCACTAAAGGCATTGTTTTCTTTATGTGAAAAATATAACGAATTGTATGAGATACAAGATGATTTTTCAATTAATAGATTTATTTATCGATTTATAGACAGTTTTAATAAATCAAATAATCATAAAATTGAAGTAAATGAAGATTTAAAAAGATGTTTGAATGCTTTTGTTCTTCTTGAGAGTTTAAGGTTGAAAAATAATAACATTATTTAATAGAGTTTCCCCGATAAAATATCGGGGAAAAAAGTAGTGTATTAGTACTAAATATCCAAGCGCTTAGTTTGCCATTTACGAGAGCGCCAACGCCATGCGTTAGTTAAGCCACGCAGCCATTCATCACAAAGGAAGCCAATCCAGATACCAATCAAGCCCATTTCCATTTTTATACCAAGGAAATAGCCCACCGGAATAGCAATACCCCACATAAAGCAAATTGCTGTCATCAGCGGAAATTTAGCATCGCCGGCTGCACGCAAAGCATTCACCATCACGATATTAAAAGTACGGCCGGGTTCTAAAAAGACGGATAAAATAAATAGAGGGATCAATTGGTTAATGATGCGTTTGTCTTCAGTGATTGAATACAAAATAGGATCACGCATAAACCAATAAATAATCACAACCCCAATGGTAAATATTACTCCCGTTTTTAAGCTTTTCCAGCCTCTAGCAAAAGCATCATCAAAGCGTTTAGCGCCAACTAAGTGACCCACTAGTATTTCATTACCAATACTAATCGCAATACCAAAAAGCATTAAAAATAATGATAGTTGGAAATAAAGGGTCTGCGCAGCAAGAGGGACTTCGCCCATTAAGCCAATAAAGGCTGATGCAGTCATATAATGTAAAATCCAAACCAAGTTCTCACCTGCAGCAGGTAAACCGATATGTAGGATTTTCCCTAACATATTTTTAGACCATACGACGAGTTGCTTGGCTTCGAATTTAATACGCAAACCGTAGAACAGTAATCCACATAATAAAATAACTGCAATAATACGACCAACAACCGTTGACCACGCAACACCCACTAATCCGTATTGTGGTAAACCAAAAAAGCCATAAAGCACAATCATATTACCAATAACAGTAACAATATTGGCGATCAGTGTGACATACATCGCTGCTTTAGATTTACCATAAACTCTCAGACAAGCTGCAAGAATAATCGAAATTGCCTCAGGAATAAGGCAAATACCAATAATATGCAGGTAGTTATAGCCATCTTGCACCAAGTGTTCAGGCGTATTCATTATGTTAAGAATATTGTAGCCAAAGAAAAGAATGATCAAGGCACTACTAATACCTAACAAAGAGTTAAAAGCGATAGAAATATGAATGGCTTGGCTGGCTTTTTCTTTTTTACCCGCGCCTAAGTATTGGGCAATAACAACGCTACATCCCACACTAATAAAGCTAAAAATAGTGATAAAAAGATCAAAGACTTGGTTACCGACGCCCATAGCGGCTAAGTAAGCCGTAGAAACGTGGCTTACCATGTAAGTATTAATTAACAGTGTGGCTAGATGTAGGAAAATATCTATAAATATTGGCCAACTAAGGGAAAAAAGCGAGCGATCCGCTACATCAGACTGATGCATTGAAAACCTTCTTAAAAACAGAGTGAAATCGATATTATTAATATAACGCGTAGGAAGATAATGGATTCTACAAGGTTTATTTATAAGGTAATAGCGCAAATAATGTTTATCTGGCAAAAAAGATGTTTATATGGTTTATTCATTGATAACTAATCACTATTATCATTAAGAGATGATTAACGTTAAAGTCAGGGGAATGAATGAATACTAAAATAAAAGTGGCTATTGTCGGTTATGGCAATATTGGTCGATTTGCATTAGAAGCAGTTCAAGCTGCTCAAGATTTTGAATTAATGGGTGTTGTTCGTCGTGATATCAATAATGTTCCAGAAGAACTGCAAAATATTACCGTGACTAACGATATTAAAACATTAGGTAATGTTGATGTTGCTCTCTTATGTTCACCGACTCGCGCAATTAAAGAATTAGCTAAATCTATTTTAAGCTTAGGTATTAATACAGTAGATAGTTTTGATGTTCACAGTGAAATTGTGTCATTAAAAACAGAATTAGACGAAGTTGCCAAAAAACATGACCGTGTAGCGGTTATTTCTGCGGGTTGGGACCCAGGTTCAGACTCTATTATTCGTACGCTAATGTTAGCCATGTCGCCAAAAGGGATCACTTATACTAACTTTGGTCCCGGTATGAGCATGGGGCATAGTGTAGCGGCTAAAGCAATTGAAGGTGTAAAAGATGCGCTTTCAATGACTATTCCATTAGGGACGGGTGTCCATCGTCGTATGGTTTATGTGGAATTAGAAGCAGGAGCCAATTTTAATCAAGTAGAGCAAGCGATTAAAGCAGATAGCTATTTCTCTTCTGATGAAACTCATATTAAGCAAGTTGATAGTGTTGATAGCTTAAAAGATGTGGGACATGGAGTAAAAATGACTCATAAAGGGGTTTCGGGTAAAACACATAATCAATTATTTGAATATTCGATGCGTATAAATAATCCTGCATTAACCTCTCAATTTATGGTTTCTGCCGCAAGAGCAAGTATGAAACAACGTGCAGGTGCTTATACGGTAATTGAAATTCCACCGGTTGATTTCTTAGCGGGTGATTTAAATACATTAATCGCAAAACTTGTCTAATTCGATTAAGAGTATCTGCATAAAATATTGCCCACATAAAGTGGGCAATATGGATTAACGCTTAGGCAAACTTGATGATTTTGAATTAGCGTTTAATACTTTTAAATTCTTTAGTCGTTGCGGTTAATGCCACTTCTGTTGGTAAGCGTTCCATTGAACTTGCACCATAGAAGCCGTGACAATCTGGGCAATTATCAAGGATATATTGTGCATCTTCTGGCGTTGCAATTGGGCCACCATGACAAAGCACAATAACATCAGAACGCACTGCTTTTGCTGCTTTTGCCCAATCATTAATTAAAGGCACACAGTCCGCTAATGTTAATGCGGTTTCAGCGCCAATATTGCCGCCAGTTGTTAATCCCATATGAGGTACGATAATATCTGCGCCAGCCTCCGCCATTGCAATCGCATCTTCACGGCTAAAGACATAAGGCGTGGTTAATAAACCTTTCTCATGAGCCTTGCGGATCATATCCACTTCAAGACCATAACCCATGCCTGTTTCTTCTAAATTAGCGCGAAAATTACCATCAATCAGACCTACTGTTGGAAAATTCTGTACGCCAGCAAAGCCTGTTGCTTTAACTTCATCTAAGAATTTATCAAAGTTACAGAAAGGGTCTGTACCATTAACGCCAGCAAGCACCGGTGTATGTTTAACAACAGGTAATACTTCTTTTGCCATATCCATCACGATTTCATTAGCATTACCATAAGCTAATAAACCCGCTAAAGAGCCACGGCCAGCCATACGATAACGACCTGAGTTATAAATAACGATAAGGTCAATACCACCTGCTTCTTCACACTTAGCTGAAAGCCCTGTACCTGCACCACCGCCAATAATGGGTTCATGGCGAGCGATCATTTCATTGAATTTTTTTAGTAACGTTTCACGTGAATGAGTCATTCTTCTTCTCCGTGGTTAACAAATAAGTTCCTGGTGTAAATCATAAATTTGCTGAGTAAACTCGGCAGAGTTTATGTGATAAGGACTGATGACTAACTTACGCGTCTCGGTCTCTTTAAATGTTGTAATAAATGCATCAAAAAAAGCTTGGTTTGCTTGAGGGTCCCAGAAAGCGGCTCCCTCAATATCCAGAGCTGAAAAACCGCCCTGTGGTAATACAAACCGCAATGGACCTTCACACTGATTGAGTTTCTCAGCGATCCAGATACCTAATTGACGGTTTTCCTCTGGTGTTGTACGCATTAAGGTGACTTGCGCATTGTGATGATAAAATTGACGCCCTTGATATTTCTCAGGAACACTCGATGGACGACCAAAGTTCACCATATCTAATGCGCCACAAGAGCCTATATAAGGGGTTTTGGTACGGGCGATTGCACCAAAACGGTCTTCATCACAAGCAAGTACACCGTCAAACAAGTAATCACAGACTTCTGTTGTTGTAAGATCGAGCACGCTATGAAGTAAGTGACTGTCTACCAGTTTTTCCATGGCTTTACCGCCACTTCCTGTTGCATGAAAAACAAGGCAGTCATAATTATTTTCAAGTTTTTGTGTTAGTTGTTGTACACACGGCGTCGTGACGCCAAACATCGTTAATGCGACAGCCGGTTTATCAACAACGTGTTCTTCTTGGTAAAAATAAACAGCGCCGGCTATTTGGTTTGCTGCATTTCTTAACACTTTACGAGAAATGCGATTTAAGCCGGATACATCTGTGACGGAGTACATCATTGAAATATCACTTGCACCGATATAGCCTGAAATATCGCCAGACGCCATCGTTGATACCATCAATTTAGGTACACCAATTGGCAGAGATTGCATTGCTGGTGTAATCAGTGCCGTTCCCCCTGATCCGCCTAGCCCAAGAATGGCTAAGACATCATCTTGGTGAGTTAAATAGTGTTCAAATGCGATTGACATCGCTTCTATTGCTTTCCCTCTATCGCCACAAAACACTGCTTCTTGGCCATTTGGGTGAAAACGTGCAACTTCTGTTGCACTGACATCAGCGTCTCTTTCGAGTGCCGTGGGTTTGGTTGTCAAATCGACGGTTTTAACAGGAAGGCCTGCTTTTTTAATTAAATCACTGACATAAAAAATCTCAGCACTTTTAGTATCAAGCGTTGTGGCAACATATATTGAACCAGAATACTGTTTCATAAGCCTTCCCTTACCTTTTATGATTATTGACGAATAGATTATAACCATAATGAGACTTGAGTTTCATTTATCATAGCATCGTTTTGAGACGCTTGTCTCATTATTTTTATTTTTATACTCTAAAGGTCGATAAGGTGAAATTAATCACCTAAAGTAAACATTAATCATTGTGAGTATTTGGCTTAAAATAAATTAGACACATAAAGTGTAGAAATAACGAAGGATTTTCTATGAGTTACAGTGACGAAACGGATGCGATGTCCGGTACACGAAAAAGAACCCATCAACTATTGGTGTCAACAGCGTTGGGGCTTTTTGAGCAAGGAATGTTACCAACAGTGTCGGAATTAGCAGCACATGCAGGTGTTTCGAGAGCAACTGCATATCGTTATTTTCCCACACAAAGTGATTTAATTAGTGCCACAGTTGACGCAAGTTTAGCACCGATCATTGCATGGAACCCCACTCCTGAAGATAATACACAACAACGCATTACTGAGTTGCTCAATCTTGCCTATCCTCAAATGTTTAAACATGAAGGCGCACTGCGTGGCGCATTACAAGTTTCATTACAGCAGTGGGCGAAAGAGAGACAATCAAGTGAATATGCAGAAAAACGATTTATTCGTGGTCACCGTAAAGAGATTCTACTCAAAGTTATTGAGCCATTAAAAGCACACTATCCTGAAGAAATGTGGGATAAGGTGATTAAATCGTTCTCTTTAATTTACGGGTCTGAAGTCTTTTTGGTAATGAAAGATATCTGGAAAATGGATGATCAACAGGTCATTGATATGACTCAATGGATGGCAAAAGCTATTCTAAATCAGGCAAAATCTGATTATCCTGCAGATAACGATTAATTATTTGAATAAATCAGTTAAAATTGTATAAATCATTTACGTTTTAGCTATTGCAGGGATCGTTATGTCACACAAAACAGAAGACCAAGAGTGGCTGGTAGAACAACTACAATTTATTGCACAAGGCATTGGTAAAACATTATCGCCTTTTTGTGAAGTTGTACTTCATGATCTAACCGATAGTGAAAATACCATTATGGTCATTGAAAATAATCTATCAGGTAGAAAAGTAGGGGATAGAGCAACTGAGCTAGGAATGGCACGTATTGAATCGTCAGATTTCCCTCAGATTGTGGCGAATTACCCCAATCAATTTCCGGATGGAAGAACGGCAAAAAGTACGTCTATCGGTATTAAAGACAAACAAGGCAATTATGTTGCTGCGTTATGTTTGAATATTGATATTTCAATGATCAAAGGATTGCAAATGGTACTTAACCAATTTGCGACTCTTGAAGAAGGTAATGACATTATTGAAACCTTTAGTTCAGTGACGGAAGATTCGCTGAAAAAACGTATTGATGAGTTTTCTGCGACTTATTCAGTCACACCAAGAGCATTAAAACCGCATCAACGGCGCGAGTTGTTACTCTGTTTACAAGATGAAGGTTATCTTTCCTTACGTAAGGCGATGGAAATTACTGCCCAATACCTTGGTGTTTCAAGAGCAACGGTATATAACGATTTAAAAGAATGATTAAGATATACATTATATTTTAAACTCCAGCGGAATATTATTTAAAACTAAAAAAAGATATCAATTATTGATATCTTTTTTTATTTCTATTATTTGTTTTAATAAAATATCGTTTTTTTATTGAAATTGATTAACTAATTACTTGTGTTTGATTTTTATAAACATAAAAAAATAAAAGGAATAGACTGTCTATAATAATTTTTAATTGATAGGTGTTAAAATGAAAGTTTCAGGAATGCAAACAACTTTATTTTCATATGTAGATAAGGTTAAAAATAAAACAAGTAAAGGATTTTATTTTATAAAAAATATAAGTTCTATCGGTAATTCTAATGTTTCTTTTGATAAAGGAAAAAGAGAAAAAGTATCTGGAAAAACACCTACAGAATATATTAAAGAATGTCAGAATATATTAAATAAAACAAAATATAATAGTCATCCTGTCAGTTCTGAAAATGCGGGTGAACTTGAAATAGAGAAATTTTTTAATCAAGTAATGGGAAATGCGAATTCAATTATTGACTTAGGTAATGATGCTGAGGATACCATAGATTCTGGGAGTAATTTGAAAAAAGAAGATGTTAATATAAGAGAAGATATTAACATAAAAGAAGATGTTGAAAAAAAAGAAACGATAGATAAACTTCCAGATTCGATTACTAATTCAGGAAAGAAGGAATTAAATACAGAACAGAAACTTTATTTTAGAAGCGAGAAAAAAAGGAGCTTTAAAAATCTAATTATAAATTTAATTTCACCATTTAAATTTATAAATAGAACATTATTACCTATAAAAATAAACTTTGAGAATAAAAATATAAATAAATCGTTAAATACATTTAAGTTTGATAATATATCAATTGATAATGATGCGTTTAATAATTTCTCAAATAAGTTAAATCAACTTAATAAAACATTTACTGATAATGTTAATAAGGTAATATCTAAAAAAGTAAATAGTAATAACAAAATAGATATTATGATCAAATATCATACATTAGAAAAAGCTTTGGAGTGTAAGCTTGTTAATGATATTAAACTGATAAATGATGAATTTAAAACTGATTTAGCTAAAAATAAATTCCAGAATAATTATTCTGATTTGCCCAGTAAAATAATGAATGAATTAAACGTTATTTTAAATGAAAATATAGATAAATTATCCTCTTCTAAGATAACCGATAAGTTAAAAAATTTAATAAAAGAAAAAATCAATAGTCAGGATAAGGATGTAAATATTGAGAATTTTATTGATAAAACTATTGGTTCTATTTTTAATAAAGAGAATATATTAGAAATTGAAAAAGATTTTAATGGTAATTTCGAAGAAATAAAACAAGAAACATCTTTACGTTTAACAAAAGAATTATTTAACCAGTTATCAAAAGATGAAAATTTTATTGGCGAGAAAGACTCTATTGCTAAAGTAGACAACTTAATAAGGATGGTGAGAAAAGATATTTATAAGAATATGGGAGAACCAACGGATAAAGAAGTAACTTTACTTAATAATAGTTTTTATGAAAATATAAAGAAAGATGATAATGGATATAATTTTCTTACTCGGTTATTTAAAAATTCAAGTAATAATATTAATTATAAATGGGCGCAAGATGCTGTTGTTTTATTAATTAACTATAGTTATTTTGAAAGTAAAAATAATGAAACAACTGAATACTTTAGTGATGGTAAAGTGACAGATGGCGGTAATGGTACTAGTAGTACACAAAAAACAGCAGTGGAAAATAACTTAAAAGGTATTTTTAGCCGGCTAGGGTTAAGTATTGATAATTTAGATAAATCTAAAGATGAAGTACTAAGAAAGTATTTTGCTAATTATTTTGAGCATATCTAATAATTTTATCAAGTTATTTATATGTTTAATGATTTAATTATATTTATTGATATATAGGTGGATGATTTATGATTGGCAAAACAAATCTATTTAACCCCAGCGTGTTATTTGTACATAAAAAACATTATCTTCCCAAAAATGAAGATTATATTTTTACAAAAAAAATAACTGAAATAAGAAACACACCAGTTTCACCTTCTTTTGGTAAGAGAATTATTCATGTATTGACTTCTTTATTTCATAAACTAGAGATTGGTTTTCTTATAAAAGATATAAAAAATAATAAATTGTTTGATATTATTGATACAAAAAAACATAGTAATATTTTTAATAAAATAGATGAAGTAAATGTTGAAGTAAAAAATAAAAATTTAAATGCTATAAATAACATAATTTCTCATGCAAATGATAAGTTTGATTTTTACAGTTTCTGTGATTATTTAACTGAAGTGAAAAGAGCTAAA
Organism: Proteus sp. CD3; assembly: GCF_008808075.1. Lineage (NCBI taxonomy): Bacteria > Pseudomonadati > Pseudomonadota > Gammaproteobacteria > Enterobacterales > Morganellaceae > Proteus > Proteus sp. CD3. The sequence goes on from NZ_CP019686.1 coordinate 565,198, forward strand.
GATTTTTTCTCAGGACTAGATGATATAGAGAATGAAGGCTCTAACAGTAATTTAATTGTAGAGTGTTTAAATGAAATTGTTAAACTTAGAATAAGCTCCATAGATGATAAAAGTATTAAAAATATTTTCAAGTTAATAAATTCAAAGTTTAATTTTGAAAATATTCACTTAAATAAAAAATATGATTTTATGAGTAATTTTTCAACAGGTAAAGAAAGAGATAATTTTATAAAATCAATGAACATTTTACTTATTGGTATTGAAGAAGCCCAAGTGCTTAATAAGTTTGATGATACTATAAAAAATAAAATAGAAAATAAATTATCTACTATTATGATGATAGCACTTAATAAAAATACGAGCAGTGAATATTCCTTTAATGACTTAATGCAAGAATGGATAGGGAAATATATTAGTGATAACCATAATGCGATAAAAAGAAATACGATAGTAGATACAGGTACACAAGTAGATACAGATATAATTAATGATGTAGAGAAAGAAACAATAACAAATTTATCCAAATATGAATCTAAAGAAGAGGAAATGGAAATAGTTAATGAAATAACTAGGGAAAGTGAAAATGAAGATTTGAATGCATTATTGAATTATGAGTCCATTTTTAAAATGGACGAAGAAGAGGAAATAAAAGAGGAAGTAAAAGAGGAAGTAGAAGAAGAAATAGACGAAGAAGTAGAAAAAGAAATAAAAAATAGAAACAGAAAAAAGGCAGAGGAAGAAGTAGATGAAATAATTAGAGAAATAAAAGTAAATGCAGAAAAGGAATCAAAGTTAATAATTAATGATTTAGAAGGTGAATCTAATAAAGAAAATATTATTAATTTATTAAGTGAATATTACAATGATTCGGCAAATAAACTTTCAAATATTATTTCATCTATGGATGAAATAATGAAAAAAAACAATGAAATTAATTTGATAGATGAGGGCATTAAGGAGATTTTATCTGGTGATGATAAGAAAGTAAACACGGATTTTAATATTCATGTAAATGAAGAACAAAAAATAATGACCTCTATTCATGATATTTTAGCTTCTATAAACCAGTTAAAAGAGAGAGGTAATGCAGAAGCTGATGAAAGTGATTCTTATCATGAAATAAAAGATCTTTTAATTAAATTAAAAGAAAATATAAATATAAAAAATGAAATTGATGAAAACTATAAATTGCCAATAAAAAATAATATAAAAGAGCTAATGAATGAATTTGAAACTTCCATTTCAAAGATGGAGGAGTTGCTTTTAGATGATGATCTAATTAAATTAGATAATACATCGAAAAGTGAGAATGTGTTAAAAAATAATATCTCTGAGTTAAATAAATTAGAACCGATGAAAGAAAAGATTAATGAATCTGTTCCAGAAGAATCAATGTCAATAATTTTTGACGAAAGTTATTCTAAAATAGATGATTCAGTTTCATCATTGATGAAAAATATAAATAAAGAAATTAATAGAAAAGTGTTAGATAAAAAAGACACCTATAGTTATAGTGTTAGTTCAGGCTCTAAATTTGTAACCAAAGTAAGAGAGAAAATGGAGGAAAATAGAAAATCAAGAAGTACGAGAAATAATCCTATAAAAAATAAATTATTAGGTAAAATTATAAATAATTTTCTTGAAAAAAGCAGTGGCAAAGAGGATGAATTTCACTTTTTGAAAAGTGAAATTGAAAGGGTTAATAAAATAAGTAAAGAAAATAAAGAAAATAAAGAAAATAAAGAAAAAAAAGAGTTATTAGACAATGAAATAAAAATACCGATAATAGAAAGTAAAATAGAGAACGCTCAGGATTTAAAATTCAATGAAAATAAATCAAAAGCTAAAATATCTTCAAGTGGTGGACCAGCAATAAATTTAAATATAGATGAAAACTCAAATGAAACTAATATCGATAATGGAGGGGGTTTTCAATCTAATATTATTTTTGAAAGTAATCTAGATGACATCTACTTTGATGATTATAAAGAGATGAAACATTTTAAAATAGAAAGCCCCTTTATAATTTTTGAGTTTAATAAAAGTAAAAATAATAATGCAAAAATTAAATTTAACTATTCTAATAGTAAGATTTTCTATTCTGGGTTAAATTTAAAAAGTAAAGAAATAAAAAGTAATAATTTTTTAATTGAAAATTATATAAATAGCGAGGTTAGGGAAAATATAAATATGTTTATTAATGCTAAAATAACGGGAAGTGAAACACTAGTAGATGAAAAAAAATCCGATAACTTTAAGATGGCAATAAATAGCATAGTAATTGCGATTAATAGAGATCTAAAAAATAAGAGTAAGGAAAAAAATAAAAAATAATTATAAATCTTTTCTTAAGTAATATTTTTTATCACTAATTGGATAGTTTTCTAATATGCCAAATATCTCAAATCCCTGCTTTTGATAAAAAGGCAGGGCTTGAAAGCTAAAAGTATCCACTTCAGCATATTTGGCTCCTTTTTCTTTTGCTGTGTTTCCCATCGTTTGCAACAATTCTGTACCTATGTTTTGTCCACGATAGGCTTTATCTACCCACAAATAACGAATGCGTAGCCAATTTCCTAAAATATCCCCTGTGATCCCACCTATTTTTTTACCATTCACCTCCTTAAAAACAGCAAGTGGTGTGTATTGTTCCATCTGAATATAGTTGAGGTTATGTGTTAACAGCCCTTCATAAATTTCATTGATCTCATTCGACGTTGGGTTTGTGGTGATTTTTAACGACATAATTGGCTCTTAATATTAAGAAAAATAATAATTATATTATCACTATTTGGTTATTAAATATTTATACAAATGCTAGGATGGAAACAATAATTAAAAAAGCTGGATAACACAACATGTCGTTTTTAAAAACTCTGCCAGGTATTCTATTTTGTGCATTAATCGGTGGTGTTCTTACCCTTTCAGGTTTGCCTATGGCTCTGATGTTTGGACCAATTCTCGTTGTCATTATTGCTTATCGTTTTAAATGGGAGCTTGCGGTTCCTAAACATACATTAACGTTTATTCAGCTCACGTTAGGTACATCGGTTGGCTTAATGTTTAACCAAGTTCATTTAGGCAATGCTGATAATTTAATCATTTTATTACTGACGTTGGTCGTTTGTTTAGCCATTCAATTTTTTGTAAGCTATTTTTGGTTCCATCGCCATATTGGTTGGACGAAAGAAGAATCAATGTTAGGTGCTGTACCCGGTGCGATGGCAGCTATTTTGGCGCTCACTGATCACACTAAAACACCACCACAAAAAATTGTTATTTCTCATACTATTCGTTTAATGGTGTTGATTATTATGGCGGGCTTTATCGTTGGTGCTGATAAAGCGAATATGCCTGAATTTTCTATACCTCAAATGACCCTTATCTCATTGTTGTGGTTATTATTAATTGTTGCTTTAGGGTTGGGTTCAGGGCTTTTATTGCAGAAAATCCGATTTCCAGCGCCTTTTATGCTGACGTCATTAGGCAGTGCAATACTGGTTCAATCTTTTGTCAGTGAACCTATTGCTTTTCCAATGCTACTAAATGAATTGAGCATGGTTTTAATTGGTATGAATATCGGAGCGCACTTTGTTGTTTTCCCACTTTCATCACTGATTAAAAATGCTTTTTCTTCTGTGCAAGTGGTGATCATTAATGTGATTTTAACCGTGATTGTGGCGTATGGCGCAGCTTATCTAACGGGTGTACCGTGGGCAACGTTAGTATTAGCTTGGGCGCCTGGAAGTATGGAAGCCATGACATTTGCTGCGATAACCATGAATGTCGATGCCGCCTTTGTGATGTCGAATCATATTTTTAGGATGCTGATTATTCAAAGTATTCCATCTGTTGCTTTATATTGGAATGAATATAGGCAGAAGAAAAATAATTAGCATTAAAGAAAGGTAAAAAAATCTGTTGATAACCTCTATAAGTCACTTTATATGGCGACTGTATTTAAAGAGGTTATCTTGCTTTATTTCTTGAATAGTGAATGAACACAAGTTTTAATAATTTAACAAACTTAGTGATTTGTTCGCTAATAGTTGACATTTCTTACTGTGCGTCACTTCAATACCTTTTAAATCGTTGTAACTATCTTCATTTAATTGGCTCATCGGCAACGTTGAGTAATTACTGACATCCCATTGTTGTGAGCGAGAAAATACCATTAGTGCTCTTTCAATTTTAGATTTTGATATTTGCTCATAACCACAATCTTTATTTAGGAAAAGGTAGATAGCAGTTAAATCGGCCAAGTCTTCTGCTTGCGTGTAGGTTAACGCTTTTGCACCCGAAGAAAAGAACATAGAAAAAGAAAGCGTTAGCGAGAAAAACAAGGCGAACATTTTGTTCATTGGTTGTGATGTTCCTCAGTGTGATGATTTAGCAAGTTTTGTTATTTGGCTTAATAAAGTTAAAAGTTTTGCAAAGACCCGTTGTTTTGTTGGGGTTTAAATTGACCTTCCAGTAAGGGGAAACTTTAGCATCGGTAATAGTTAACAAAACTTCTTTATTCATCTTATTTCGATAAATACATAATAACTTGTTTTTATTCAAAGGATACATTATGCAACGTCGCGAATTTTTAAAATTAGGCGCAACACTAAGTGCTGTCACATTATTACCGAGCTGGAGTCGTTTTGCGTTTGCCCAAAGTAACACGCCTTCATTGGCTATTCCACCTCAAATTACCCCAGATGCCCAACAAAAGATTGTTCTTAATATTCAACAAGGTGTTTCTCAATTTATTCCGACGGCAAGCACAACAACTTGGGGTTATAACGGCAGTTTATTAGGACCCGCATTAAAATTGAAACGTGGTCAATCTGTTACTATCAATATCAATAACCAACTCCCCGAAACGACAACTGTTCACTGGCATGGGCTTGAAATTAGTGGCGAAGAAGATGGCGGCCCTCAAGCAACGATTGCACCAGGCAAATCTCGCACGGTGACTTTTACACCAAACCAAGTTGAATCAACGTGTTGGTTTCACCCTCATACGCATGGTGTAACAGGTCAGCAAGTGGCTATGGGGCTAGGCGGATTAGTGATTATTGAAGATGATGAAACCGCAAGCCGTAAATTACCTAATCGCTGGGGCGTTGATGATTTACCGATTATTTTGCAAGATAAACGTTTAGACAGTGATGGACAAATCGATTATCAACTCGATGTAATGAGTGCGGCAATTGGTTGGTTTGGCGATATGATGTTAACCAATGGTGCGATCCAACCACAACATATTGTGCCCAAAGGCTGGGTAAGATTACGTTTCTTAAATGGGTGTAATGCACGCAGCTTAAATCTTGCCACTAGTGATGGCAGACCGATGTATGTGATTGCCAGTGATGGTGGATTATTAGCGGAACCCGTAAAAGTAACAGAGCTTCCTATTTTAATGGGAGAGCGTTTTGAGGTTTTAGTGGATACCTCGGATGGTCGAGATTTTGATATTGTCACTTTACCTGTACGCCAAATGGGTATGGTGTTAGCACCGTTTGATAATGTATTACCTGTGTTACGTTTATTGCCATCAGCAGAAAAAGCACAAGGTACTTTACCTGATCAATTAGCATTAATTCCGGCATTACCAACACTCAGTAACATTGCGACTCGTACATTACATTTGCGTATGGATATGCGTTTAGATATGCAAGGCATGATGCTATTAACAGAGCGTTATGGTGATAAAGCTTTAGCGGGTATTCATCATGGAATGAGCCATATGCGCCAAGGTAACGGCAGTGGCATGATGGGAGGGGGAATGAATTGTGGGCATGGTAATGGTGATTTAGATATTTATAATGCCAATAATATCAATGGAATACCATTCTCAATGACTGAACCCGCATTTGATGTGAAGCAGGGCATTTATGAGCGTTGGGTTGTTTCTGGTCGTGGTGACATGATGTTGCATCCATTCCATGTGCATGGTACGCAATTTCGTATTTTATCTGAAAATGGTCGCGAGCCAGAAAAACATCGCCAAGGTTGGAAAGATATCGTGAAAGTTGAAGGTCAATTTAGCGAAATTTTGCTGAAATTCGATCATTTAGCCACAAAAGCACATCCGTTTATGGCGCACTGTCATTTATTAGAACATGAAGATACCGGAATGATGGCGGGTTTTACCGTTAGCAAATAATCAAACACTGTAAAAATCATTAATATCAGTAAGATAAATTAATAAATGGCATGAAATTGATATTTTGTGCCTTTATTTTCATTAAATCAGATCATCGCATGATGAAGGAAGTTCTGGTACAATCGTTTGCTTTCCCCGTTAACCCAATCGAAATAAATCATGAAACATATTGTTGATGTCATGATCTCTGAAGAAGAGATCAAACAGCGTATTGCTGAGCTAGGTCGTGAAATCACAGAACATTACCGCCCACGTCAAGAACAACACGATCTTGTTTTAATCGGCTTGTTAAAAGGTTCTTTTATTTTTATGGCAGATTTATGTCGTGAAATTAATGTAAACCATGAAGTCGATTTTATGACTGTATCAAGTTACGGTAATGGTATGACGTCAACGCGTGACGTTAAAATCATTAAAGATCTCGATGAAGATATTCGTGGTAAAGATGTGCTGATTGTTGAAGATATTATTGACTCAGGTAATACTTTAAATCGTGTTAAAGAGATTTTAAGTTTACGGGAGCCAGCTTCTATTTCTATCTGTACTTTATTGGATAAACCCTCTCGTCGTGAAGTTGATGTGCCAGTTGAGTGGATTGGTTACTCCATTGAAGATAAATTTGTTATCGGTTACGGCATCGATTATGCACAGCGTTATCGCCATCTGCCTTATATTGGGCATGTAACGTTATTAGATGAGTAATCAATTGACTTCAAATAGAAGTGAAAAAACCCGCTGAAAAGCGGGTTTTTTGTTGGTGTGCGGAGTGTATTAACGTGGATGGCTTAATTTTGCCATCGCTTGACGATAAGAAAGTTCAAGTTTTTCACGACTATCCGAAGTGACATCAAGGTCGTGTAGCTCACCGTTATTTAAACCGTAAACCCAACCGTGGATCATCACTTTTTGTCCACGTTTCCACGCGGCTTGCATAATCGTTGAGTGCCCCAAGTTGTATACTTGCTCGATAACGTTTAGCTCACAAAGTAGGTTTAATCTATCTTGTGGTGCAAGTTCACCTAGCATTGAACTGTGTTTGTACCAGATATCACGGATATGCAGTAACCAGTTATTGATAAGCCCTAACTCAGTGCCTTCAATTGCGGCTTCAATACCACCACAACCGTAGTGACCACATACAATAATATGCTCAACTTGTAATACATCAACCGCATACTGGATCACAGAAAGGCAGTTTAAGTCAGTGTGAATGACTAAGTTTGCCACATTACGGTGAACAAATAAGTCACCCGGTGCTGCGTTGATTAGTTTTTCTGCTGGAACGCGGCTGTCAGAGCAACCAATCCATAAAAAGTGAGGTTTTTGACCTTTACAGAGATCTTTAAAAAACTGAGGATTTTCTTCAGTAACAGATTCTGACCATTGCTTGTTATTGGCTAACAGCTCTTCAATTTTTCTCATCATGACGTGACTGCCTGTAAATTCGGTTTCCCACCATTTGCGCTGACAGTACGCCAACACGAAATAGCTCTTGTGTTATTGTTGGATGCGAGAGATCCATTAAGAAAGGGTATTTTTATACCATTACTTTTGAATTAATCAGAGGGCTTTTTAAGGCCAAATGACAGATAATTACTTGTAATTTTTCGCTTTCAAATAAGATAGATCTTTTTATAGCATTTGTTTAATGAATTTATCAATACATTCCTTGATGTAAATCAAATGTATAAAAAGATAACTGGTTGTTAAACCTGCTGTTGTATTATTCAAAAATAGACACTTATAAATATTATATAAATAAATCTAATGTTCATGATTATTGGTTTTATTTTTACACTGAAAGCCAAAATGATAAAAAATAATCAGCATTATTGATTGGGGCGATAAATGGCAAGGTAATATCTATCAGTAAGATTGAGAAACAAGGGCAATAATTTTATTGGTATCAATTAGGCTACATGATTGCACTGAGGGATAAATTTATAAAAACATCAGAATATCAGTAAGAAATAAAACAACCTAGAGCCTTGATGGCTAATTTATTTTCTCTGCAGCTCTTATTCTTTATTATTACAATAGTTAAGAAAAATTTATTTATTCGTTTGTGTCATAAACCCTAAAACGGTTTATTTACGACTTTATTTTCTCTAGAATATCCTTATTCCATTTTGATCCTATTGAACTAAGCTTATTTTCTAATTCAAAGCGTGTGAGCAATACGTAGCATTAGCAAGGTTTAGTTGAATAGCTATTTTCTGATTTCAGCTCAGTCAATGCTGAATAATGCAGTTGATAAAAGGTAATTCCCACTTATGACGTATGCATTGGAGTTAACGGAGTTAACGAAAACTTATCACAATGGCGTAAAAGCGCTAAAAGGTATTAACCTCACCGTTGAGGCTGGCGATTTCTATGCTTTATTAGGTCCTAATGGTGCGGGTAAATCGACCACGATTGGTATTATTAGCTCGTTAGTCAATAAGAGTAGCGGCAAAGTAAAAGTGTTTGGTTATGACACCGATACCGATATGGTCAATGCAAAACGCCAGTTAGGATTAGTGCCACAAGAGTTCAATTTCAACCCTTTTGAAACCGTATTACAAATTGTTCTCAACCAAGCGGGTTATTATGGTGTACCTCGTAAATTAGCGCTAGAACGTGCCGAAATTTACTTAACTCAGTTAGATTTGTGGGAAAAACGTGATGATAGAGCGCGTTTTTTATCTGGAGGAATGAAGCGCCGTTTAATGATTGCGCGTGCGTTAATGCACCAACCTAAATTGCTTATTCTTGATGAACCAACAGCAGGTGTTGATATTGAATTACGTCGCTCAATGTGGACGTTTTTAAAACAATTAAATGCTGAAGGTACCACCATTATTTTAACGACTCACTATTTAGAAGAAGCAGAAATGCTGTGTCGGAATATTGGTATTATTCAACGTGGCGAGCTGGTTGAAAATACCAGTATGAAAGGTTTATTAAGTAAATTAGAGTCTGAAACATTTATTTTAGACTTAGCACCTAAAAGCCCATTGCCTGAATTACAAAATTATCAATATCGCTTGGTTGATACATCGACTTTAGAAGTCGATGTTAAAAGAGAACAAGGATTAAACAGTGTTTTTGCTCAACTTAATGCACAAGGTATTCAAGTATTAAGTATGAGAAATAAAGCCAATCGTCTTGAAGAATTATTTGTTCATTTAGTGAATGAAGATCATACCGTAGAAGGAGAGAGGGAATGATTCAGCTGTATTGGGTAGCCCTCAAAACAATTTGGATTAAAGAAGTCACCCGTTTTGGGCGTATTTGGGTGCAAACATTAATTCCACCAGTGATAACAATGTCTCTCTATTTCGTTATTTTCGGGAACCTCATTGGTAAACGAATTGGCGATATGGGGGGCGTAGATTATATGCAGTTTATTGTTCCTGGCCTGATTATGATGGCAGTAATAACAAACTCTTATGCCAATGTTTCCTCTTCCTTTTTTGGTGCTAAATTCCAACGTAGCATTGAAGAATTATTAGTTTCACCTGTTCCAACGCATGTTGTTATTGCGGGTTTTGTTGGTGGGGGTGTTGCTCGTGGTATTTGTGTCGGAGTATTAGTGACGGTAATTTCACTGTTTTTTGTGCCATTGGAAATACATTCTTGGACAATGGTCGTTGTGACATTACTGATGACCTCCATTGTGTTTTCTCTCGCAGGATTATTAAATGCGATTTTTGCGAAAACCTTTGATGATATTAGTATTATTCCAACGTTTGTTTTAACACCATTAACCTATTTAGGTGGCGTGTTCTACTCACTGTCACTCTTACCTGAATTCTGGCAAGGGGTATCTAAATTAAACCCGATTGTTTATATGATAAGCGGTTTCCGTTATGGTTTTCTGGGAATTACCGATGTCTCTTTAACAGTGACGATTAGCGTACTGTGTCTTTTTATTGCTGCGTTTTATGTGATTGCATGGTATTTAATTGAAAAAGGTCGCGGTTTAAGAAGCTAATCAAAAAAACAAAAGAAAAAGTGATAAAAGTTGAAATCGGTACCTTAACTAGAGGTACCGATTTTTTTTAGCTATTTTTTCAGCATAAATGTTAATTTTTATTTAAAAAATGACTTCTCTATTAACAAAATGATTTTTCTTGTTTAGTATACTAAACACTTTAATCGGGATGGAAAGGAAATGTAATGACAACGGCAAGCCAAACAGGCAAAGCGCCTGAGGCAATCTCTCGTAATAAGCTTTTATGTATCGCAGGTATGGGATGGACTTTTGATGCCATGGATGTGGGATTATTGGCTTTTTTACTCACAGCATTAAAAGAAGATTGGGGATTAACGGCATCACAATTGGGTTGGATTGGTAGTGTAAACTCAATTGGAATGGCTGTTGGTGCATTTGTGTTTGGCATTATGGCAGATAGAAAAGGGCGCAAACCTGTTTTTATCTTTACTTTATTGCTGTTTAGCTTAGGTTGTGGATTAACAGCATTAGCAAGCTCTTTGATGGTGATACTTGTTTTACGCTTTTTTATCGGAATGGGATTAGGTGGAGAATTACCTGTTGCTTCCACACTTGTTAGTGAAAGCGTTGAAACCCATGAACGAGGTCGTATTGTTGTTTTATTAGAGAGTTTTTGGGCGGTCGGTTGGCTAATTGCTGCGTTGATTGCTTATTTTATTATTCCTGATTATGGCTGGCGTATGGCTATGCTATTAAGCGCATTACCTGCGGTATATGCCCTCTATTTACGCTCAAAATTACCCGAACCTACCTCATCGTCTATTTCACAGAAAAAAACACGTTTATCCATTCGCCAATCAATGGCATTAATTTGGTCACCACAATATCGACGCTCAACGTTAATGTTGTGGATCTTATGGTTTTGTGTGGTTTTCTCTTATTACGGTATTTTCTTGTGGTTGCCTAGTGTTGCGATGTTAAAAGGTTTTAGTTTAATTAAGAGCTTCCAATACGTGCTTATTATGACATTAGCGCAGTTGCCTGGTTATTTTACGGCAGCTTGGTTAATTGAGCGCTATGGGCGAAAGTTTGTTTTAGTGACTTATTTAGCTGGAACCGCCATTAGTGCTTATTATTTCAGTGTGGCTGACTCTACTGCAACATTGCTTATTTTCGGTATGTTGTTATCGTTCTTTAATTTGGGCGCGTGGGGGGCTTTATATGCTTATACACCAGAACAATACCCCGATGGAATTCGGACAACTGGTGCCGGAACAGCAACCGCAATAGGGCGTATTGGTGGAATATTAGGACCTTTAATGGTGGGATATTTGGTTCAATATCAATTTGAAATAAGCTCTATATTTCTGATTTTCAGTTTTTCGATAGTGATTGGAATATTAGCGGTGATGTTATTGGGTCAAGAGACAAAAAATAAACCACTTAACTCAATTTAGTCATGCTTTGTGCGACTAAAAATATAGAATTTCTCCTTCTTGTAATATGATAGCAGTTAAGATTTTTATGAGAAAAAGGAGATAACGATGTCTCATTATGATGAAGTGGTTAAACAGGTTGATGATGCTATTGCGACAACCAGTATTCAAACCATGAACGAACTTTTAGTGGAATTAGGTAAAGATAAAACAATTGAATTTCCACTGCGTTATGAGCAACAAGAGCGTTTGCGTACGGCTATTTTCCATCACGGTGAAAAACAACGTTAATTGGATTGTCGCTAAGAAAATTGCTAAGAAAGCTAAGAAATAAGAAAAAGCGTTTTCACCTGTTTATTAATAGGGTGCAAACGCTTTTTTCTTTTTACAGCATTGTATCAATATGAATTAAAACGTTTTTCGACCTTCTAACACTGCGATCCTATTTTCAATAGAGGGATGCGTTGAGAAAAACGAATCTCCTTTATTAAAAATAAAGGCCGCTTTACGATAAGCACGTCCCGTCGAACCATCTTCAAAATTTTCAGTGTCATGTTGTGCTGAAATTTTCTTTAATGCATTAATCATCGCTTGATTATCTTGGGTTAAATCAACCGCAGCAGCATCTGCCATATATTCACGGGTGCGAGATAAATAGAAATAGAGCACCTGTGTAATGATCGGTAAAACCAAGTTGAGAATAATTAAAATGAGTCGCGCTTTGCTTGCTGCATCATTACTTTTACCACCGCGGTTACCAGAGGCAATATATAAGCGACTACCAAAGATATTAGTTACTGTCAGAATAACGTTAGCTAATATGCCAACATATAACGTCAGTCGTGAATCACCATGAATAATATGCCCGGTTTCATGCGCTAATACTGCTTGTACTTCTTGGCGATTAAGACGATTTAATAAGCCTGTTGTTACACCAATAAAGGCATTTTTCTCAGACCAGCCAGCTGCAAAGGCATTCGCTTCTGGTGTATCAAGAAGATAGAGTTTAGGAATGTAGCCAAGAGTTGCACTTAAACTAAGCTCTTCAACAATATTAAGGAGCTGGCGCTCTTGTGCATTTAAAGTGTCATCAGGGCTAATTAATCGCGCATTCATTCCCGTGAGCATAATTTTATGCCCTTTAAAATGAATAAAGATAAGCAATAAAATCGAGATAGCGAGAATAATTAATGAAGCAATGGGAAGAGATTGAAACGTCAGAAATGCCAACATATTATCGGTAAGATCTAAATAAGGATTGGCACCAATAGCCGTATCCACCAGTAAACCGATCATAAGCATTAACAGTAAATATGTTGCTATAACAAAACGAGTTCGAATAGCATTTTTTCGTAGAACATTTCTGAAATCCATTAGTGACTCCAAACAGCACCGCTAAGTGCTGTTTTTATCAATCTAGTAGTAATAAATCTCTCTTACCACCAGCAAATTAATCGAAATTAATGCGGCGCGCTTCTTCCGCTTTAATGGTTCCTTCATCAAGACGCCAGTACTCTTTATCAATAACAAGGCTTGGGAAAATTTTGACGATAAATACCGCAGGAATAGAAGCGATGAAAGCACGGTATTGCTCTAAAGTACGGTTGTAACCACGCTTTGCAAAAGAGAGTTTATTTTCTGTTGAAACAATCTCTTCTTGTAAATTTGCCATGATAGTGTCGGATTTTAATTCAGGGTAATTTTCAACCGCCACATTAATGGCACCACTTGAGACAATTTTTGATAATTCATCTTCAGCCGCTTTGGCTTCTTTAGTATTTGTGCTTTGAGCTTGTGTTCTTAATTCAGTGATTTTAGTAAATACTTCAGACTCATGGCTAAGGTATTTTTTAACAGTGGCTAATAAACTATCGAACACTTTGCCACGACGATCTAATTGTACTGAAATTTCAGTTTCACTGGAGATAACCGCTTCACGCATAGAGATAATACGGTTGTAATAATAAAAAATAAGACCCAGTAACGCGATGGTAATAATTAATCCAGTCATGCGAAGCGCTCTCTTTTTTAATAGTAAACAGGGAATTGTGCTAAATGATTAATGTTAATTTTGCCTATTATTGATAAAGATAGCTAGATGATTATTTCATCAAAGATAAAAAAATACCCCAAATAAATTCGGGGCAAATTAAAGGTAATGTTAAGGTAAATAAAAATATCAAGTGAAACATCGGGGATGAAAACAAGGTTAAATAAGCAAGCTAACTAATTGATTTACTTCAGTGATTTAAACCCTGTCATTTAACCATGCAATTTAACTTAGAGAGATAACACACTTAGAACCAAGGAGCTTGCGCCATTACATTGCCATAGAACAACATCCTGCCTGCAATTTCGCCACTAAAAAGCATCAAAATAGCGATAATAGAGAGTGATGTTTTGCTAAATAACGCACTGTGAGACAACGTAATAATACAAATACCCATCATCAGACTAGCAATGACTTGCCACCATAATAATAGGCTTGCTACATCTGCACCGGCTACTTGCGCTCTTATAACGACTCCCACAAGTACTAATAATGCGCCGATTAATGTTCCTATTTTTAATGCATTGCTAATGGTTTTACCTTGTAAACGTAACCAAGGGATCATCGATCCAAAACCCAGTAACAACGCTGTACCAATAAAGCTAATTTGTGTTGCTGGCGTATGCCATAACGGGTGTGCCTGCATTTGGTAATAGATTTGTGCCGTAACCAAAATCACAGGCAAACCAATCACACCACAAAATAATCCAATCAAACTATTACGGTGAATAGCATGGGGCTGTACCCAACTCGCTAATGCCCATAATGAAATCAATCCATTTAGCATCACAAAGGCAATGGCTTCGCGACTTAACCAAGAATGGGCAATACCTAAAACAGAACGATAAGCACCCAGCGGATCACCTAAGTGCCCCATCGACATTGAGGAGCCAACAACTTCAATTAACCAAATTAACGCAACGGTTGTTCGTAATGCTTTAGTACTTAGCATTGCAACGTTTTGAGTCTGGTTTTGCCATAGATACAGTGAAAGCGCTAATACCGCGCCAATACCCCATTGGCTCATCACCGTAAACAGGACTAACGGCAGTTGATAATCATGCATAATTAATCCTCCATACCAATAATGACAATATTAGGATGACTGATGGTGTGATCAGGAACGCCATAGCGTTTTTCCAATAAAGCCCAATTTGTTGTATGTTTTTTACGTAGATCTTCAATTTCACCAAACTCAATGGCGCTAGTAGGGCAAGATTCAACACAACGCGGTTTCAAGCCTTCATCCAGTCTATCTGCACACATATTGCATTTACTGGTTTTACCTTCAACGGGATCATAAACCGGTGCATTATAGGGACAGGCCATAATACACATTTGGCAACCAATACATTTGTCATGATCTTGCACAACAATACCATCTTCACGTTTGGTATAAGTGTCAGCAGGACAGACTTTCAGGCATTGTGGATCATCACAATGGTTACAAGACATAGTAATGAAAGCTTGGGCATTAGGTTGGTCTTCGTTGAATTCACGAACACGACGCCATAGTACTCCGGGTGGTGTGGCGTTTTCAGATTTACATGCCATAGAGCAGGTGCGACAACCGTAGCAATCTTTGGTGTTTATCAGAAAACCATACTGTTTCTTCGCCATGATCATGCCTCCCGTCTTACGTTAACTAAGGTGCTATTACAGCAATGACCATTACCTAAAGGCTCTACGTGATCGTTGGTAACATGGCTACTACTTCCGCCTTGTTGCTCCCACCATCCATTGTCTAATGAGATAACACCTTGCTTAATATGAGTGGTCACAACGGCAATCGCGCGGTGTTCGCCTCGATCATTAAACGCGATAGCCCATTCACCATCTTTAATGCCACGAGCTAAGGCATCATTAGGATGGATAAGAATATTAGGCTGATTGCGCTGTACTTCTAAGATCCATTCATTCATACCATGACTGGAGTGAACACTACGGGCAAGTTTGCGTTGTACCGCCATAAGTGGATATTTTTTGGCAAGTTCAGGGGAACCTTTTGTCGATTCTTTTACTGGGTAATAGGTGACAATAGGGGAGAAATTTTTGCTCTGCCACTCTTCAATAAAGAAGTGCGCTTTTTTCGTTGAAGTACGGAAAATGCCATCTTTAAAGGGAACCCAATCACCTTCAACTGGGCGTACTGGTCCTTTTTCAAGCATTTCACGAGTAATGCCAGAACCTTTAAGACAAGCATCAATGTAATGTTCGATGGGCTGATTAAAGACTTCACCAAAGCCAAAGCGCTCAGCAAGACGAGCAAAGATCCAATAATCAGGTTTTGCTTCTCCAGGTGGCTCCACCGCTTTTTCCATTAATTGTACATATTGACTACGAACACCCGCCATTAAACTGGTATCTTCAAAAATCGTGGTAACAGGAAGTACAAGATCGGCATAAAGTGCCGTGGATGACATCAAGTTATCTGCGACAACAACAAAAGGAACTTTTTTCAGTGCATTACGCACCATATTGGTGTTAGGAAGCTGCGTCATCACCCCCATTGTCATGATCCACCAAAAATTAATAGGGTGTGGTCTTTCATTGACAATCCAATCACCGACTTTGGCAACTGGGATTGGTTTAATGGGTTTGGCATTCGGTGCTGGTGGAATAATCGGGCTAAATTTCGCCATTTGACGAGCGCCGCCCGCATCACAAATTCCGGCACCTTTTTTACCGATGTTGCCTGTTAATAACGCAAGATAAAACTGGCTGGCTGCGACATAAGCACCGAACTCTGTTCGTTGAGCGCCTGACATATTTTGTACAATCATTGCTGGTTTAGTGGTGGCATAATCGCGAGCTAAACGAATGATCGTTTCTTTTGGAATATCCGTTTCTTGGCTGGTTTTATCAACAGTCCAAGGTTGTGCCTGTTGATAAATTTGCTCAAAGACAGTCATATACTCAGCATTAGCGGGCAGTTCATCATGAGTTAACGCAGGAACAATATTTGGTGTTTCATGGTGAACAAGTTGCTGACTTAAGGTATCAAAAACCAGATAACTATCTTGATCATCATCAGATTGGCGTAATAGCTTTTGCTGTGAGTTAACAAGATAAACAGCACCTGTATGCGCCCGTAAAAAAGGCTTATCAGTGAGATTTTCTTCAATGATAATTTTGATCATCCCTAATGCGAGCGCGGTATCTGTACCGGGTACAATTGGGATCCATTCATCGGCTTTAGCGGCAGTTTCATTAAAGCGAGGATCAATAACTACCATTCTGGCGCCATTGCGGCGAGCTTGGTTGTAATTTTTAAAATAGGCTTGCATAGTGACGGCTGGGTTATTACCCCAACAAAGAATATAGCGACTATCTTTTACCGTATCTCGAGTATCTGCATAGCGTAGACCGACCATTGGGATCATCGCTGCTGTTACCGCGGAACAGCATAGCGAGCCAGCTTGCTTTGTGGAGCCTCCTAAATAATCGAAAAACGCCTTACCCATATCATTTTTAATCGAGTCCATATTGCCCGCATGAGTGGAGATAAATAGCCCCTCATTACCAAACTTATCAATGGTTTCTCTGATATTCTTTTCAATAAGATCAAGCGCTTCATTCCAACTGATTGGCTTAAACTCCGCTTTCCCTTTTTCACCAACGCGTAATAAAGGTGTGGTTAAACGATCTTTATGGTATACCCACTTAGTTCGGCTCATACCACGCAAACAACATTTCACATTAAAGCCTTCAGTGGCTTCAACTTTGATAAGTTGCCCATTATGCGTAAAAGCTGTTAGGTTACAGTGCAAACATTCCATCGCACAGGTTGAACGAAAGGTTTTATATTCTGATAATTTGATCCGAATTTTTTGGTTATATATGGGTTTATTTTCATTAACTAGACTGAACGCGTTAGGAGAAAGAGCTGCCACGCCAATGGCGCCCATTCCTTTTAACAACATTCTTCTATTTAATTCCCATGTTTGATTTTTAGACATAGACATTCTCACGCACAAGAAAAGTTAACTATATATAAACTCAATTCATATATGGTTAACCTTGAGTTAGATCATCTAAAAATAGACAAAGAAAATAATCGATAGAAAATGATTAAAAAGCCCTATTTAAAATAAGGTTTTAGTGAAATAAACTAGTAAAAATGACAAAAAAAGAATAATGGGATATCGTCATAAAACAAAGTAAATAACGAATAGGTGTAAAGAAAATAAATGCAGAATTCTCAAGGAGTTAACTCGGTTGATATCGCTATTACCATTCTCGAATTTATTGCGTCGAATGGAGGTATTGCCCGATCGTCAGATATTGCAAAAGCCTGTTCGCTTTCAAAAAGTCGCTTACATAAGTATTTAGTTTCACTTTGTCGCTCAGAAATGCTGTATCAAGAGAGTGAAGGAAGCCAGTATTGTTTGGGGAGTAAAATTCTTTTTTTAGCACAGGCAACGCCAAAACCACAATCCTTTGTGGATGAGATTAATCAGCTATTATGTGAGTTTAGAGATGAACATAATATGTCTACGGGATTGGTGATACCTCAAGGTAATCAATTGTTTTTAACACGTTACAACCGTAGTTTTAAACATGTTGATATCGATTTTTTGCCTGATACTCCTGTTCCTCATAAAATTAGTGCCGCAGGTGCTGTTTTTGCTACCTTTAGTGATTTGAGGATTGAAGCAGATTTATCACAAAATCAGCAAAATACTATTCGCCAACAAGGTTTTGCTATTCGTCAGGAGCCTGCTGATGGTATTCCAGGCGCGCAATCTATTTCATGCCCTGTGTTTAATAAAAAAGGGGAAATGGTAGCGGCAGTATTGACGATGGGATTTATTGAACCTGAAAGGCAAGTGGAGCTAGGCAATGCATTAAAAGCAAAAATGGCGCATTTCTCCCGCTAATTTGCTAAAGAACGTATTTAGGCACTTTTGCATTAAAAGCAAAGTGCCTAAAATTATGTGTTGATTAATCGAATAGCCCTTTCGCCAGAATGTCACCTTCTTGAGATATACCGGGTAACACAAAGTAATATCCGCCACCAAAAGGTTTGATATAACGCTCTAAGGGTTCACCGTCTAAACGTTTTTGGGTATCAATAAAACCTTTTTTAAGGTTATTTTGAAACGAGATAAAGATCAGCCCCATATCGAGCTGCCCCGAAGGCGTTAATCCTAATGAGTAGCTATAACTGCGTCGGCGTAATTTGGCACTATAACGCTCTGGGTTTCTGGGTTCAGCCCGTCGCATATGAGAATCAAATAGCACTCTGTCACCGTGTGGATCTTTTTCAAATTGCGGATCGTCCATCTCTTGCTTCATGCCTATTGGTGCTCCAGTTGAGCGATGGCGACCAAAGTTATTTTCTTGATCTTCAAGCGGTGTTCTATCCCAAAACTCCAAAGCAAAACGAATAAGGCGAACAGCTTGATAACTCCCGCCTAAACACCATTGTGGCTCTTTTTGTTTCTCGGTGATCCAAACAAGAGAGTCCATCAAGCTATTGTCTGAAGAGGGCGCGTTGCCAGAGCCATCTTTAAAACCAAAAAGATTAATCGGTGTTTGTCGATTATCGATATCACGGGCAGGAAGAAAACCATCGATTTTCCATACAGCATAAACCTTTCCTGACAGGTGTTTTAAAATATCCCTTAGCGCATAAATCACGCTTTCTGGGCTATTTGCACAAAGTTGCAGTAATACATCACCCCCACACCATTTAGGATCGAGCCGGTCATTAGGAAAGGGTTTCATTGGTTCTAAGCGCTTAGGTTTTTTAGCTTGAAAACCAAAACGACTATCAAAAAAACTATCACCTAAAGCGACTGTGACGGTTAATTCATCGGGGTGTAATTGTGTTCCTAAAATGCCGGATTCAGCAGGAGGAAGATGTGGATTAGCCCGTTGTTGAAGTTCTCTGGGTTGAGTTAAAAATGCAATTCGTTGTGTCAGTGTTGTGAATATTCTTTTTACATCATCAGCGTTTGTTACTGTCAGATTAAGTGCAATCAATGAAGCATGCTTTTGTTCTGGTGTAATAACACCCGCTTGATGTTGACCTAAATAGGCAATAGCCCGTTGATAGCGAGGAGTAGATAAAGACTCTTGTTTTTCTACTGCTTTCGCTCCCATACTGGCGAGTAATAGACTCCCTCCTAACCACTTTAACGTTGTACGTTTATTGAGATTAACAGGGTTTTTTGATAGCGATTTAAAGAGCGTTTTATTTTTCATCACTTGTTTCTTTATAGTGATAGTAAACATCAATATTGAGCGTGCTACGTAAGTTTGCCACTTGCTCTGCCAATTGTGTTACTTGAGAAAAAAGCCAACTTTTTTCTGTTTCAGGAAGCGCTGTTAAAGGCTGGAATAGACCTTCATCGCGCTGATATTTTAAAAGCAAAGCCCCTATATCGTCATATTGTTTGATAAGCTGTTGATATTCTGTTGTTGGAATATGATTAGATAAGATCTCTACGATTAAGCGCGATCCAGATAAATTGGCATAACTATCACCCAGATCGCTGTTTGAATATTGATTTTCAATACCAGCGAGTTTGTCAGTTAAAATAAACTCTAAGCTATCACCCGCAGACTGAACCAATTTAGGGATAGGAATATCTTCAATCGCGACACGTTTTTTTAAGTCACTAATGCCTCTTAAAAGGGCTTTTGCCGATTCGGTGGCTTTTTGAAGATCTTTTAATTTAAACAGTTGATATTCAACTAAATGAAATCCTGAAAAACGAGGTGAATTTTCTCTTTCAAGAAAGAAATCGGCTCGATTATTCAATAAACGTTCGCTTGTACCAAAAAGGGCAATAATAGGGCGGATCACTTCATAATGATAATGCGCTTGTTGATAAGCATTTTGTGCATTAATAAGCTGATTTTTTTCGCTGCTTTCGATTAATTTATCGAGCGATTTTTCAACTAGCGTTAATTGTTCAACCGCCTTTTCTCGGTAATTTAAAATATCGCTTTCAAACTTTTTAGGAGTGGGGATATCCCCTTTGGCAATAACGATATTGTCGCTATCTTGAATAATACCCTGAATAATTTTTTCCGCATAAATAGGAAAAGAAAACAACAAGATAAATAGAAAAACGGTGATCTTTTTACTTAGCAACTTTACATTATTTAGCATGGCGAGCGCCTCGCTTAAATAACAGTGCTACAACCACCCAATACACAATAAATGTCACCACGCTTAAACCAATGGGTTGAGAGCGATAAGCAAAAAACGAGACTAAAAAGTTACCAAAGACACTGGAATCATCAAGAATATGGCTAATATCCCAAAGTGGATAAATAAAGAAATCAGGTAATTCAAAATCCATTTCAATCAATAGATTGGCAATTTCTTCTACGGCTTTTAATAACAGAGAAACGGCAAGGAATAGTAATAAAAATCCTGTTACGGTAAAGAAATAGCGCCATGAAATAACTTTTGAAGTCAGCAAAAATAGCCACAGTGTGAACGCAGCGACAAGTAAGCCAATAAAGACCTCAATAAAGAAAGGCAGTGCTGTTTGTGCATTGAGGGCCATAATATGGCTAGAGAGGAAGACCACTACTTCGCTGCCTTCTCTGGCAATCGCAATGGCAATAATTAATAAAATACCCCATGCACTTTGTTGCTGTGTTTTTTGGGTGAGTTCATTTTCTATATTTGCTTTTAATGATTTTCCTTGCCCATTCATCCAATAAACCATCTGTACAATAAGTACGCAAGCGAGGATCTCCATTGCGATCATAAATAGAGATTGCCACATATCTTCGAGTGAGCTAAATACGCCATAAATACTTAGCGCTAGAATAATGGCAAGAAATAACCCAAATGCCACACCACCCCATAAATATTTCATACCTTGTTGTGGTGTTGGTGAGCGTTTTATCCACGCATAAATAATGCCTACCACTAATAGCGCTTCAAAACTTTCTCGCCAAACAACAAACAGAACTTGTCCCATAATTACTCTGCCTTTTCAGTTGCAACAATTTCACCTTGAGGATGAGAAAGGTGAAAATCATCAAAGAAGGTGTAACGGCCTGGTTTTAGTGGTGCGATTACAACGACAGAATTGGCGCCCGGTGCTAATACTTTTTCTTTACGTAGTTGTGTACTTTCAAATTCAACAGGGCTAGTGCCTGTATTACGAATTTTTATTCGTATGGGTGTTTTAGCAGGGACTTCAAGTACTTGGGGAATAAGCTCGCCATCTTTCATTTCTAATTCAACGG
The DNA here is from genome assembly GCF_008808075.1 of Proteus sp. CD3. Lineage (NCBI taxonomy): Bacteria > Pseudomonadati > Pseudomonadota > Gammaproteobacteria > Enterobacterales > Morganellaceae > Proteus > Proteus sp. CD3. The sequence goes on from NZ_CP019686.1 coordinate 586,995, forward strand.
TGTATTTCTCTGCTGCAAAAACAGAGGATGTCACCATTAAGAGTAGTAATAATGTATATTTAGAGAGAGTTTTGATCATCAGCGTTTCACTTAAAAAAGAGAAAAAGGATAAATCCAAATGGTTGGATTTATCCGTTATGAAGCTAATTAGTAACTACCTTTACGACCTGTACCGCTATAGGTGAAATCCCAAGATACTTCAAACGGTTCAAACCAAGGTGATACACCCGTTTCTTTATCGATATGACGACCAAAAGCGATATCTTTGTTGTATGAAGGCGGGTAAATCTTATAGGTCACGTTATATTGACCATTTCCGTCCAGTTTAAGGTTTTCACCATAGTGAGGGCCATCATTGGCAACCATCGCCATAAATGTACCTTGCTGTTTTTTTGCAGGAGCATCGGATTTTGTTACGGTGTATTCAATGGTGAGGTAAGGGATCCAATCACCTTCAGCAAATCCATTTGGATTATCTTCTGTGGCATGAATATCTGCTTCTAAATGGATATCTGCTTTATCAGCAGCCAAGTGATTCATCGCATGATGACTTTCTTCGATATCCATGGTGATAGGTTGCAGATAAACCCCTTGAATTTCCATACCATTTTTAAGAATAGGATGACCAACGGGATACTCAACAGCAAGAGCGGACGCAGAAAAAAATGAGAGAGCAGTGAGAGAGAGCGCATAGCGATATTTCATGTTTAACCCCTATTATTGAATGATAATTGTTATTATTCTTAATAAGGTTAACATAATTTGTATTAGAAATAGGAGATAATCTATACGAAAAATATCGCTTAAGCTGGCCGGAAAATCAGTAAAAATAGTGATAACATTTTCTTTTATAAAAGAAAAAAATTTGTTGTTCTGAAATAAATATATGAATGGAATTGATAATTATAGGTAATAACACCCAGTGAGATTATCTAATTAAGAATGATATATGGAAATCTTATTTATCATAATAAGAAGATAAAAGAGAAGATTTCCATACTAAGAAGATTAAATCTGACTTTGAGCGCTCCAAAACTGTTTGGATTGTGTCAGTGCCACGGCAGAAACTTGCTCTTCATTTTGCGGTAGGAAAAATGCAGGGGTGACTTTTAGCTCTTGTGCAATATGAAAGAGCATATCAACATCAATCTTACATAGCCCATTCTCATAACGTGAAAATTGTTGCTGGCTAATACCGACTCGTTCAGCGACAACCTTTGCTGACAAGCGAAGTTGCTGGCGTTGTTTACGAATTTTATGCCCAATAATTTGAGAAATGGGATAAATTTTTGACATTAGTGACCTCATTCTTCCTATCAACCACCAATAATACTCAATAAATTGAATATCAAGTTTCCGTGTGGATCTTCAAAATAAACAAGCGCTCCGGCTTGAATGAGTAAAATCCATACTACTGTGTTATCGGTTAATTGGATGAATTATTTATACCCATCACGTTATAAGATGATATTAATTTTCATTAAACTATTTTGATATCCTGCTTTTTCCTAGCAGGATAGTCGAGATTTTTTTGATAAACAGTGCTATATATTGCCTAAACACCATTTTATCTGTTATTTGCGCTCGCATTTATGATTAATAAAGAGTAAATAATGCAGTTACAACAAAAAAGATAAAACCCTCTTTGACTGTGTTTATGCTCGAAAATACCTTTTATAGGCTTTTTATAATGGGTTATTTTTGAGTTTTTTTTTATCTCATCGCGATTTCCCTTCTTAAACGAGTATCAAACTCAAACAACAATTTTCATTTTGTTGTCATTTATAAAATTACATTCACTTCTGATGGTCTACAGCGTTAAGATTGTTATCTATAATACTTATACAGATTATAAGTATTGCAGGGTAGTTATCTATTTATCGTCAAGGTCGAGATTATGAATGTAAAAGATATCATTCGTCATGAACCATTTGGAACATTGCTAGGCTATGCGCCTGGTGGTGTCGCGATTTACTCTTCAGATTACAGCAGTATTGATAAAGAAGACTATGCCGCTAATGATTCATTCCGTAGTTATATTGGTAATGAATATATGGGGCACAAGTGGCAGTGTGTTGAGTTTGCTCGCCGTTTTCTCTATTTGCATTATGGCGCTGTATTTACTGATGTGGGAATGGCTTATGAGATCTTCTCACTGCGTTTTTTACGTAAAACCATCGATGACGATATATTGCCATTACAAGCCTTTGCAAATGGTAGTAAACAACCACCAGCAGTGGGTGCTTTATTGATTTGGCAAGAAGGTGGCGAATTTAAAGTAACAGGGCATGTTGCTGTTATTACTGAAGTGCTTGAAGATAAAATTCGTATTGCAGAGCAAAATGTTATCCATACTCGATTACCCGCAGGGCAACAATGGACTCGAGAATTACCGCTTAAAGTGACGGATAACGGTTACTTTATTCAAGATACTTTTGATAATACAACGCTATTAGGTTGGATGATCCAAACAGAGCCTAATGCTTATAGCCTTCCTCAACCTAAAATTACACCAGAACTATTAAATATTCATGCCGAACAGCTTGATAATAAAGGTCAATTAGATGGCAAATGGTTAGATGAAAGCTCGCCACTAGAAAAAGCTTATGTCCTTGCGCAACATGGTCATATTATCAATCAAGATAGCTATGAATATTTCACCATTTCAGAAAGTGCAGAACAGGAACTTATTCGCGCAAGTAATGAAATGCATTTGATGTATTTGCATGCAACTGAAAAAGTCTTGAAAGACGATAAGCTACTGCGTTTATTCGATATCCCTGAAGTGTTGTGGCCTCGTATTCGTTTGTCATGGCAAAACAGACGCCATCAAATGATCACGGGACGATTAGATTTTTGTATGGATGAAAGAGGTGTCAAAGTTTATGAATATAATGCTGACTCAGCCTCTTGCCATACAGAAGCTGGTTTAATTATCGAAAAATGGGCGCAAAAAGGTGGAATTAAAGAGGGCTTTAACCCCGGCGAACGCTTACTTGATGCATTAGCGGATGCTTGGAAGCACTGTGACGCAAAACCTTTTGTGCATATTCTTCAAGATGATGATAGTGAAGAAGATTATCACGCTCTCTTTATGCAACAGTCACTGACCCAAGCAGGTTATAACAGTAAAATTCTGCGTGGGTTAAATGAACTTCATTGGAATAGTCGTGGGCAATTGATTGATGCAGACAAGCGTGTTGTTGAATGTGTTTGGAAAACATGGGCTTGGGAAACGGCGTTAGACCAACTAAGAGAAGAGAGTGAGCAACAAGCACTGATCCCTATTCGTACGGGGCATCCTGAAGGCGAAGTCCGTTTGGTCGATGTGCTTTTACGTCCTGAAATTACCGTTTTTGAGCCTCTTTGGACTCTTATTCCTAGTAATAAAGCGATTCTACCTATTTTATGGCAATTGTTCCCTGATAACCCTTATTTGTTAGATACGGATTTCACAGTGACACCTCGTCTTACACAAAGTGGTTATGCGGTTAAACCGATAGCGGGGCGTTGTGGTAATAACATTGGTTTAGTCGATCATAAAGATAACGTGTTAGATGAAACCAGTGGTCAATTTGATCATCAAGAAAATATTTATCAAGAATTATGGTGTTTACCAAAAGTAGCAAATCGTTATATCCAAGTTTGCACCTTTACAGTGGGTGGGCATTATGGCGGTTGTTGTTTACGTTCAGACCCTACTCTAGTTATTAAAAAAGAGAGTGATATTGAACCTTTAATTGTGATTGAAGATAAACACTTTTTGGCTAAATAAGATCATAGACGTTTAGAATTAATAATTAATAATTAATAAACCCGCTAATTGCGGGTTTATTTTAAATAAAAGTAGCATTTGAGGGGAAAAGTAAATGATAAAAAAATTTCAAACCCTGAGTGAATTGCTTGCATCACTTTCAATGCTTGAATCAAATGAATGGATTTATACTGAGATTGCAACTTGGAATAGTCATCCTAAGCAGACCATTTTTTATTATATTCCTTGGGATTACATCCAAGAATTACCTGATGATGAGATTTACCTTGATGACGATGATATGGAAATGCCAAAGGCAGTTGAAGATAAAAATTTACACGGCTGGATGGTGGTTTGTGATTTAGCATTATTTTATCAAACACAACAAGCACAACAAAAAACGTTGCAGTGGGTTATTGAAGAAATTAACTATTACCGAGAATATGATGCTTATCGATGTTTGAGTTAGGATTTTGCTATTAAGTTGAGATAAGAAGATGATTGAGAATAAGAGTAGAGCCTTGATTTTATTAACATAAAGGTATCTTCTATTTCATTTTTAGTTGGCATATTTTCTTTATAAATGATCATTTTTTGAAAATCTCCATAGTAAGAGGATTTTATTGCATCCCAAATCTGACTAAAATTTAAAAAGAGTTCATTCTTACTGAGATCTTCTGTGATCCACGATAGTTTTTCTTTTTCAAAATGAGTCATATCATTTTCAATTGAAATTGAGAGCAAATCAAAGAATGTATTGTCACAATTGATAAAACGTTTTATTTCTTGGACTCTGTTTAGCTGTGTTAAATCATAAAAATGTCTTACTTTATCTTTAAGTAAACCTTTTGAAGATGCTGTAAGTAATCCTAGAATTTTCTCACAAAATGTTCTTTTCCAACAAAGTACTAAGAATGGAAAATCATTTAACTGATAGGTATTAATTAAGTGATTTTGCTCAGATGCTATTGCCCATTCAGCTATTAATGAACGAATATTTCTTTTTATTATTGGGGAAGGTGTTGTGTAAGCATTACATTCAAAGAGTAATGTATCTTTAACCTCGCCTAATAATTCAGAACTATCAATTCTGGGGTATTTGTAGCGTTTTTTTCTAAACCTTGAGCCATTATTAAATTTTTCTCCAGAATCTTCTAAGTCTATTGTTGCAAGATGAATAATTTCTTTGATGATTTTTTTTATCTTTGCATCTTTCCAATTTGTATTAGGTAAGATGGCAAGATCAATATCTTCTGAAAATCTATCAATTGCTTTATAGATTTTTGATAGAGATGTTCCACCTTTAAAAATAACATTATTACAATAAATAGATTTTGATATTCTCAATAACGCATTTGTTAAGTAATAGTCTTTTTCTACATAAGATGATGGAATGTTGAATTCTTCGGATGTCTTTTTTATTGTTTCAATAAATAGAGAACGGTGTTCATTTTTATGTAGTATCAAAATACAATATTCCAGTTTTTTCTATAGGTGATATAATTAGAAATATTATTAAAGTGATATTTACTCTTTTGGTTTAAGTCATTTTTTACTTTCCAAATTAAATTTTCTATGTCTACATCATAAGTTTTTAGATATTCTTCCATTAGTGCGCCCAATAATGCTTTTGTTTTTTTATAATTCAATTTTTTATAAAGTAGATCAAATTTTTTATAATCAGATGAAATTAGATGAATATATTCTTTAATCGAATGTATAATAATTTCACTCTCTATATCTTGAATTTTTTCTATATTATTTAATATGTATGCGAATTCATTTATCTTTATATTTTCATTTTTGATCTCTTTTTGTTTTATTATCTCTATTTTAATTCCTCGGAGATTAATAAAAGAAGGTGTTTTTTTAGATGTAATTATTGTAGTGACTGTAGGTATTTGTGTTGATAAACCTTTTTGATTAAAAAGGGCATGCCCTGCAATAAACCCGACTTGCTGTTTTTTTGAAATAAGAAGTGCAGATAAAACAGCGTGATATGAAGGTGGTAATTTTCCTAATATACCTTTTTCTTCTTTATAATATAAACCTTTAGCTAATCGATATAAATACCCAAACTGCCTTTTTAGCTCGTCGTTTTTGATATAATTTGCAATAGCTTTTAATGTGGCATTTTTAGCTTTTTTATAAAAATAAAATTCGTTTACTAAGAATACAGTTCCTGGTGTCATTCGACTTATTTTTATTCTTACTTTTTTTGCAATAGACATAAGAAAACCTCCTCAACGTTAGAAGGTATTATGTTTTTCTGATTTTAAAAATCAATACTCATACAGTTAATTAAATATAATTTTTATAATTTATTTCTGCTAAAGTAAAATTATTCAATTTATATTATTATCTCAATTTATTAATATATCAAAATATAATTATAGTTGCTAAGTCATCTCTTTCATCAGATTTTCCTTAAAAAAATCACATACTTTCCTTGATTTGTTTTTTCAGCCACTGAATGAAAAGCTGTACTTTTGCATTATTCTTTTCATTTCGAGTGACAAGATAATAACGCTGAGCACAAAACAGCTCGCTATTATCAAAAGGAATAATCAATTCTTTACTAGCCAGTTGTTTTTGCACTAAACGTTTTCTTCCCATAGCCACGCCTGAGTGGTTAGCCGCAGCAATAACGGCAAGATCAGAGCGATCAAAACAGATATTACTACGATTAGGAAAAAGAGAAAGCCCCATATATTCGTTCCAAGCTCGCCACTCGTCGAAATCAGAGTTATTACTCCAAGCTTGCCTATCATGTAGCAAAGTACAATTAGAAAGATGGTGAATATTGCCAATAAGCTCATGCTTTTTTGCGTATTCTGGGCTACATACAGGAATAATAGATTCTGAAATTAAATCTTCGCAATAAAGGTTTTGCAGTTGCTTATCATCAAAATAGATTGCGAGATCAATACCATAACCTCGAAAGTTAATATCATCATTTCCTGTGAGTAAATTTAATTCAATCGATGGGTAACGGTCAGTAAAATCTGAAATACGAGGAACTAACCAACATTGGGCGATAGAAGGTCGTGAATAAACGGTGAGAATGCCTGAGACTTCTTGGTTATGAATATCTAAAATTTCTTGGTTAATATCTTCTAGCGTTTTTTTAAGCGCCCAATAAATTCGTTCACCTTCTTCTGTTAGTTCTATTCGGCGATGAAAGCGGTTAAATAGCTTAATACTCAACTCTTCTTCTAATGTATTAATACGGTGGCTAATGGCGCTGGGTGTTAATGACAGTTCCTCTGCCGCTAAAGCGAATGAAAGATGGCGACCTGTTGCTTCAAAAGTGTGAAGTCTTGCTAATTGATAACTGGATAATCGTTTATTTCTTAAAATCACGCTAGAAGATTCAAACATTCTTTTATTCTCGTTTTGTTATTAATAGTAACGTGAGTTAACAATCAAGGTAATGTTAAGATGAAATACCATGCTGCTATTCATCATAATGTGATTATTTGTGTTGTTGATCACTTATTTGAATTAACTGGTTTCATCTTAGTGTAAATTTTCATCATTTGTAAGTCAGGAATGATTAATATTCAATATGAATAACAATAAATAAAATATTTGGGATGGATATATGGATTCAACATTATGGGTGCTAGGTACTCTTATAATTAGTATCTTGCTCATTGTTTTTACTATAATAAAACTTAAGTTTCATCCGTTTTTAGCCTTACTATTGGCAAGCTTCTTTGTGGGTACTGCAATGAAGATGAATCCTTTAGAAATGGTAAATGCGATTGAAAACGGTATTGGTGGTACATTAGGATTTTTAGCAGCAATTATCGGTTTAGGAACGATCCTTGGTAAGATGATGGAAATATCAGGTGCCGCAGAACGCATCGGTATTACATTACAAAAATGCCGTTGGTTATCTCCAGACGTTATTATGGTATTGGTTGGTCTTATTTGTGGTATTACACTCTTTGTTGAAGTGGGTGTGGTATTACTTATTCCCCTTGCTTTCTCTATTGCGAAAAAAACAAATACTTCATTATTAAAATTAGCTATTCCATTATGTACAGCATTAATGGCTGTTCACTGTATTGTTCCTCCTCATCCTGCGGCTCTATTCGTGACTAATGAATTAGGGGCAGATATGGGAACCGTTATTGTTGCGGGTCTTGCCGTTGGTTTAGTTGCATCTTTAGTTGGTGGCCCTTTATTCTTAAAAATGTTAGGCGAACGCTTACCATTTAAAACAGTGCCTGAAGAATTTTCTGATATGGAAATTCGTGAAGAAAAAGATTTGCCTTCATTAGGTGCCACACTATTTACTGTCTTATTACCTATTGTTCTGATGCTGATAAAAACAGCCGCAGAATTAAATATGACTAAAGGCACATCGATTTATACTGCATTACAGTTTATTGGTAATCCAATTACTGCGATGTTCATTGCTGCCTTTGTTGCTTATTATATATTAGGTATTCGCCGTAATATGGGCATGAATACGTTATTGAAGAAAACAGAAGATAGCTTTAGCTCTATTGCCAACATCTTATTAATTATTGGTGCGGGTGGTGCTTTTAACGGCATTTTAAAAGGCAGTGGTTTAAGTGAATCTTTAGCGTTAATTCTTTCTAACTTAGATATGCATCCTATTTTATTGGCTTGGTTAGTTGCCATTATCCTTCATGCTGCTGTTGGCTCTGCAACTGTTGCAATGATGGGGGCTACTGCAATTGTTGCACCATTAATGCCTTTATACCCAGACATTAGCCCTGAAATTATTACATTAGCAATTGGTTCAGGTGCTATTGGTTGTACCATCGTCACAGACTCACTGTTTTGGTTAGTGAAACAGTATTGTAATGCAACTTTAAGTGAAACTTTTCGTTTTTACAGTGTCGCGACCTTTATTGCCTCCTTTGTCGCATTAGGCGGTACATTTATGCTTTCTTTTGTCATATAAAAGAGAACGACTATGAACCATATAGATATAAATAAATTAATAAGTAATTTTCCACTAGTTCGTGACTTAGTGGACTTAAAAGAAGTGGTTTGGTTTAACCCAAAAGTGACCACCACTGACCAGGGACTTCCATATGTTGGTTTAACGCAAGATGACGTAATTGACGCACAAGCACGACTACAACGTTTTGCGCCTTATTTAGCGAAAGCATTTCCAGAAACAGCGGTTACTCAAGGAATTATCGAATCAGAAGTCGTTGATATTCCTAAGATGAAAGTTGCTCTTGAAAAGCGTTATAACACACCTATTAGCGGTCAATTGCGCTTGAAAAAGGATAGTCATCTTCCTATTTCAGGTTCAATTAAAGCGCGTGGTGGGATTTATGAAGTACTGACTCATGCTGAAAAATTGGCGATCAACGCGGGATTATTAAGTACAGAGGATAATTATGAAAAATTATTTTCTGACAAATTCCGTGAATTCTTTAGCCAATATAGTATCGCTGTAGGCTCCACAGGCAACTTAGGTATGTCTATTGGGATCATGAGTGCGAAATTAGGCTTTAGCGTGAGTGTTCATATGTCTGCTGATGCACGTCAGTGGAAGAAAGATAAATTACGTTCTCATGGCGTTAATGTTGTTGAATATGAACAAGATTACAGCATTGCGGTAGAAGAAGGTCGTAAAGAAGCAGAGAAAGATCCTAACTGTTTCTTTATCGATGATGAAAACTCAAAAACATTATTCTTGGGTTATGCGGTAGCTGGATTACGTTTAAAACGCCAATTTGAAGAACAAGGTGTTCGTGTTGATAGTGAACATCCTCTGTTTGTTTATCTGCCTTGTGGTGTTGGTGGTGGTCCTGGTGGTGTTGCTTTTGGGCTAAAACTGGCATTTGGAGATGCAGTACACTGCTTATTTGCAGAGCCAACACACTCACCTTGTATGTTATTGGGTGTTTATACCCAATTACACGAAGGCATCTCTGTACAAGAGATTGGTATTGATAACATAACGGCTGCTGATGGTCTTGCTGTTGGTCGTGCATCAGGCTTTGTTGGGCGAGCAATGGAGCGCTTAATTGATGGTTATTACACTATTGATGACCAAGAGCTTTATGACTTACTCAGTTTATTAAATAAAGAAGAAGGAATTAAATTAGAACCTTCGGCTTTAGCTGGAATGAAGGGGGCGGTACATGTCGCTCAAGCTAAAGATTATCTGCAAGGTTTATCACTAGACAGTCAAAAAATGCAAAATGCAACGCATTTAGTATGGGCGACGGGTGGCGGTATGGTTCCAGCAGATGAAATGCAAAAATATCTCGCTCAAGGAAAATAGAGCGTAGAGCAGGGGCGATAAGGTTTATCTTTATCGTTCCCTATAAAATAAAAGGGAGCAGTACGAGTATCCAGTAATTATTATATAAAACAATAATATAGTAACAATGGATTAAACCAAGTGTTACATCAAACGTTCACACCAGGATGTCACACCAGGGGAAAATGTCGTAGTATTATAATCATAAAAAAAGAGGCACCCATTGGGTGCCTCGCTTACTTTATATCTTGCTAAATTAGAAGGTATTAAAAATCAATTTTGACATTTACCCCATAGTTTCGACCCGGTAATGGGGCTAAATATTTTAATTGAGAAGATGCCGGTCTTGCTTCTGTATTGGTGAGATTATTAATAATAAAATCAACAGAAACATCTAATTTATCAAGATGATATTTTTTACCAATACCGGCATCAACTAATGTGTAAGAAGGGAAGGTAATATCCCCGCCATACATTAATCCACCACTTTCTTTTTGTTTTTTATAGTAAGTCGCAGTGCTAAATGCAGTTAATTCACCATGCTGGTAATTAAGGCTAATACCATGTTTTTCATTGGGAAGATTAGGCAAATAATTACCTGCAATAAAGAGCTTTCTTTTACTTTTGTTTTCAACAAAATCACCAAATAGTGTAAATGTAAGATTATGCTCGTGAGGCATTTCATATAAATACTTAAATTCGTATTCTAATCCTTTTGTTTCGAGATCCGTTTCATCCCATTCCATAACGGTAACCCCACCACGGCTAACTCCTGTTAATCGTCTAAATTTAAAATCACTGTAGTCTGTTTTATACAAATTAATCTTATTAGAGAAATTACCTATCTCAATAACAGATGATAATTCAATACTTTTACTTTTTTCGGTATTAAATTCACTCTTTCCCTGTTCTTCAATTAAATAAGCATAATGCGGACCATGTGTATAAAGCTCATTAATTTCTGGCGCTCGATAAGCAATATTTTGTTGTAGTTTTAATGTCCATTCATCAACTGGGGTAAAAGATAAGGCTAGTGTATTTGCACTTGTATCAAAATGACGATTTTGCAGATTGGAGCCTTGTCCTCGACCGCTATTATAATTATCGGAAATATTTAAATGATGATGGGTATAGCCTTTACGGTATCCCGCAGTAATTTCAAAAGGAGATAAATTTAGCGACTCAACCCAATAGATCCCGTATTCTTTGGTTAATACACTGGGTAAATAAGCATCATAGCCAGACGTTTTCAGATCACGATAATTACCGTTAATTCCAACAGCACCATTTACTCGATTAAAGAGCGGGGTGTGTGCAGTTTCCAAGGCTAATTGGTGGCTTTTTGTCTCAAATATCGATGATGCAATTTGCCCCACCAATTCTTCATCTTTCGATTCAGAATAAGAGTAATAAAAAGCACTGTCCCTTAAAAAAGGCGTTAAGTGATAATGTTTTCCTTGTATATCTATTCGTCGATTATGGTTTGAAACCGAAATAGGTTTGTACATTTCTCGTGTCGTTTTCGACGTGAGATAGGCATATCCCGGTACACCATAAGATGTTTGAAAATCAGTAACAGATAGACCTAAATAACTATCATCTCCAATATAAGAGAGTGATGCATTACCACTTTGACTTTTTAAAAAGCTATTAGGAATTTCTTTATTATCATTATCAACATAATGTTTGGGTGGTGTCACATGTTCAATGGATGTGGGGCTACCGGGTTTATATTGTGAGTTAGCTTCATTATCAACATAGCCAATACCTGAAAAATAATCTTTATCTTTAAAAGTATATTTATCATCTTCGCTTAATTCATATTCAACTTTGTATTTTTTCCAAAACTCACTAATGTAAGGGTAAGCTTCAGGATTGCGGCTGGTAAATACTTTCATATCAACTTGGCATTGATCACGTAACGCAAAGTGACTTTTTAGTTGCTGATAGCTATAACAAGGTGCTGCTTTAGAATGTGTTGGAATTTTATATCTAGTAACACGTTTAGTGGCCCCCGAAATATTAAACACCCAGTTTTCTTCATTACTGAATTTAATATTTGCTGATCCACCATTACCGTTATTGGTACTTCCATTAAATGTCACGGAACCTGAAATCGCTTTTTCAGGCAACTGTGTCATTATCCTATCATCCCACAAATGAATTGCACCACCACTGCTACTACCGCCATAAAGCAGTGCTTCAGAGTTTTTACTGATCGATATTTCATTAATTCTATTCATATCAATGGGAATAGGCATATTCCCGCTAATAAATGAAATATCATTAATAGGAAGGTTATTGACTAAAATACCCACTCTATTTCCAGACATGCTACGAATAACAGGTCTTGCGGCATTAGGGCCAAAACCTTCTGCTTGTACTCCTGCGACTTTTGAAACGGTATTGCCAATTGTATTGGACTTTATTTGTTCAAGTTGTTTTCCTTTTATCTCTTCCCGATTATTCAGTAACAATGAAGAGAATGTCTCTTTGTTTTTTATTGATGCTGCTTTAACAGTAATAACATCGTTTGGTAGTTCTTTTTCTTTGCTTTTATCTTTATTATTCTCTTTTCCATATAAAGGAGACGACAAAAGCATAAGTAAAATAATAGAGAATTTACTTTTTTTCATAATTATTGTTTTATACTTAGAATGTAAGAGTTGCGCCTAAGATAATATTACGACCCGGTAAATACATTTCATCTTTAATATAAGAAGTACTGTCTTTTCCTTTTGCATCAAAGATATTATTAATTTTGGCATATAAGGTATAATGGGTTTGATCTAAATAACCAATGTATTCACTACCTAAACTAACCGTATTATAAGCATCTGTTGGTGTTTCATAGTCTGCCGTTTTATTTTGTTTTCCAAAATGGTCAACACGGATTTGTCCAGTTAAATTATCTGTAATACTATGTTTAATATAAGTACTTAAACGATAAGCCGGTATTCTTGGTATATTTCCCTTATTATGCAGTAAATTTGCTCTAACATAATCACCAGAAATTCCAATTAAGCTATCTTGGTTATAGTAATAATCAATATTGCCTTCTATACCTTTAAATTGTGCATCATTTTGAACATATTGTAATGAACGATAGCCATTATTTAATTCAGTGCCAGTAAACTGACCGTAAATATAATTATTAATACGGTTATAATAGGAGCTAATATTGAATTGAATATCACCTGTAACTTTAGTTATTCCAATATCAATATTATTTGCTGCCTCTGCGGTTAAATTAGGATCGCCTTTTTCAATAGTTCGACTTGCAGCATGAACACCATTCGCGTAAAGCTCTTCTGCTACCGGTAATCTTTTCGTGTGTGATAGTGATAAATTTAAAAAATAGTCTTGTGTAAAATTCCACGCTAATCCAGCAGAAATAGAAGATGCATTCTGCTTATTGTTTTTTTGCGTTTCTCTATTTAACAGTGATTGCCACTCTTGGCGAAAGCCTAATTCATAGCGAAAATCACCTAATTGGTATTCTTCTAATAAAAAGAGGGCGTGATTTTTGGTTTTTGTTGATGGTACATAAGCTTCTTCTCCATAAGCACTAAAATCACGTTGATTAAATTGCCCACCAATAACACCACGCCAGCCTAAAATAGGTTGATGTGTGAAAGAAAATCTTAATTCATCTCCTTTGTTTTTAAATTGGGTACTAACTTCATGACCTTCTTTTTCATCATGATGATAATGGGTTCTGGCCGCACTGAAACGTACCGATTCAACACCGGCAAATGGATTACTTTTTTCACCACGTAGATCCCATCGTTTACTCTCCATAATAATATAGGGAATGCCATGTTCATGTTGTTCATCAGGGTATTCATGATTGTGATCATGATGATGACCGGTTACAGGAGGGCGAGTAGAAACGTGATGATGCTCCTCCTCATGATCATGAAAATGAGTATGGCCAGGTAATCCATATCGGCGATGTTGTTCACCATAACCAATCCCAATATAACCATCATCAAAGATCCACGATGCACCGATATTTGCAGATTGGTTATCTTGATAAGAGCCAGCTAAACGGCGAGACTCTCCTTGATGCAAAGGTGCTGGTTGGTTGTAATTACTTTGATAACGTTTAGTGCCTTCAATACGCAGAGCTAAATTATCTTGTCCTAATGTTAATCCGGCTGCCCCTATATTTCCCTTAGAAACGGAATCGTATTGATACTGTAATTCGCCGTCGTAGCCTTTTTCAGGCACTGACATAGGAATTTTGCTATCAATAACATTAATGGCGCCACCTATCGTACCTCCGCCATAAAGTAATGTTGCAGATCCTTTTAATACTTCAATACGTTGGCTTAAAAAAGGTTCACTGGTGATCGCGTGATCTGCACCAATAGATGAAACATCCATAAGATCACTACCACTGTGTAATACTTTGACTCGATTTCCTGACATTCCCCGAATAACCGGATGTACTGAACCTCCACCAAAAAAGCTGGCATGAAAACCAGGTAGAGATGTCAATGTTTCTGCAATAGATGCACTACGATTAGCTCGTAGATCTTCTTGTGTAAAAACCGCAACAGGTGTTGCCATTTTTTCTGCTGATGTTTGTAAAGGCGTTGAATAAACCTTTAATATCTCACTTTGTGGTTTTTCCTCTGTTTTTATTGCGGTGTTTGCATTCGCAAATAAAGAATAACTTATTGAAATAAAAAGTATTGTATAACTTAAAACCGATTTTTTCATTTTGATAACCTCCTTTATTTTAAAATGTTATAACATAACATTTTGTAAATATTGTAAGTAAATATAATTATCATTAGCAAGTGATGATTTTTTCAAAAAGACAAAATTTTTATAACTTATTGTAATTTTTAAATAAAAATATTTTTTATGGGAGGGTGAAGCAGAAATGAAAAAGGCACCTGAAAGGTGCCTTTAAGATAAATATGCTTATTCTAGAATAAACATGCCATAAGGATGGATTTGCAGATAGTAACTGTCGCCTACACTAGGCTGAAGCTGAGTCGCATTGACTTGTAAGAGCAAAGTTTGATTTTGCCATTCTACGGTCACTTCATATTGAGGTCCCATATAAGCGACATGGACGATTTTGCATTGCTGACAAGCATCGCCTTGTTGAGATAAGGTGATCGCTTCTGGTCTAACTCCCACTCTAACTTCGGTTTTCGTGGTGTTAAACGTGTCTGGTTTTGGTAGGCGATAGTGGAAGATCTCAACATAATCAGCGCCTAATGTGGCAGGGAATAAGTTTGCATCTCCCATAAAACTTGCCATAAATTCAGACGCGGGTTGACGATAAAGATTTTGCGGTGAACCTAATTGCATTATCTTCCCTTTATTCATTACTAAAACCATATCAGAAACCGCAAATGCTTCACTTTGATCATGGGTTACGTAAAGAGAGGTGATATTAAACTGTTGTTGTAACTCACGAATTTTCTCTCTCATACTACGACGTAAATTGGCATCAAGGTTACTTAATGGTTCATCAAAAAGCAGCACTTTAGGTTTTAAAATTAAGGCGCGAGCTAAAGCGACACGTTGTTGCTGTCCTCCTGAAATTTGGTCAACAAAACGGTCTTCAAAGCCCGCTAAATCCACCAGCTCTAAGGCTTCGGAAACACGTTGTTTAATTTCAGCCTTCGGACGTCCTAGCATTTTTAAACCATAGCCAATGTTTTCTCCTAATGACATATGAGGGAAAAGGGCATAAGACTGAAACACCATACAGATATCGCGTTGCTGAATTGAGCGATCGGTAACATCTTCACCATCAATGAAAATTTTCCCTTCTGTCGGTTTTTCTAATCCCGCGACTAAACGTAATACCGTGGTTTTACCGCAACCTGAAGGCCCTAATAATGAAACCATTTTGCCTTGTGGAATAGACAAACTGAGATCTTCAATCACCGTGTTAGTGCCAAAACGCTTAATTACATTTTTCAGTTCAACGAAATGTTGTTGTGTCATGATTTATACTCCGTATTACTGTGCATTTTTGGCTTTAGAGCGTGAAACACGGGCTTCGCCAATCAAATAATCAAATAAGAAAATAATTGCCAACATAACGACGATTAAAATCGAGCCGTAGGCAATTGCGACACCGTATTCACCATCTTCAACGCGGTTTAAAATATAAGCAGTTGCCACGCGTGTATCTGGTGTAACAAGGAAGACAATGGCACTAACTGTAGTGATTGCACGCACAAAGCTATAAATCAGCGCAGACAAAATAGCAGGGCGCAATAGCGGTAATAACACATAGAAAATGGTTCTCATGGAATTCGCTCTTAAACTTAAAGAAGCTTCATCAAGCGATTTATCAATTTGCCCTAGCCCCGCAATACCCGCACGTATTCCTACAGGCACGTTACGCATTGTCATCGAAATAATGACAATTGCCGCCGTTCCCGTTAAATAGAAAGGCGAATCATTAAACGCAAGAATATAAGAGACACCGGCGACGGTTCCTGGTACGGCAAAACAAAGCATGGTTGTGAACTCGATACTTTTTTTACCTTTAAAGTCTTGGCGCACCACGATATAGGCAATTAATAGTCCAAGAATAGCGGTAATTGGCGCTGCAATACCTGCATATAACAAGGTATCTAACAACGAAGGCCATGCACCGTCGCTCATTCCTTGACCAAATAGTTTGATAAAATTATCAAGTGTTAAGGTGTAATCAACGCCCCAGTTAACGGTGAAACTGCCGTAGAAAATACTGCCATAGAGCAGAATATTAAAGACAACCCAAATACCGAGAACGGTTGTGACAAACGCAATCAGTGACGATGGTAGAGGCTGAACATCACCACGATAAGATTTACCTGATACCGTGACGTAAGAACGTTTACCAATCCACATATATTGCACACAGAACACCAATAGTGAGAAAACTAACAGTGATGCACCTAATGTACTGGCTGATTGATAATCAAGCTGAGAGCCGGTGATATAGAAATAAATTTGTGTCGCAATAACGTCAAAGTTACCGCCTAAAACGAGTGGGTTACTAAAGTCAGCAAGAGATTGCACAATCACGATTAAAAACGCATTGGCTAAAGCCGGCTTAAGTAACGGCATAAAGACGTTAAAGAACGTTTGGTAACGGTTGGCTCTTAAGGTGTAAGAGGCTTCTTCTAATGAAGGGTGAATGGTTTTAATCGCACCATCTAAAATCATAAAAGACATAGGCGTAAACGCGAGCACTTGCGCCAACCAAATCCCCGTAAAACCATATAACCAGTTGGTATTTTCAAGCCCTGCGTAAGTGGCGAGAAACTCTGTTACATAACCAGAGCGTCCCATCATTAACGTCACCCCTAAACCGACAACAAAAGGGGGAGTAACGATAGGTAATATAGAAAATACACGACCAATAATGGCAGAGCGTACCGCTATACGAGACGTATAAATTGCCAGAATTAAGCCAAAGAAAGTACAGCCTATCCCTACGGCAATAGAAAGCACAATAGAGTTGAGCATCACTTGCACAATATGAGCTTGGCTTAAAATCGCGATAAACTCAAAAGGTGCAAAATTGCCTGCGCTATCTTTAAACATTGGAATAAAAATAGCGATACTAGGGAAGATAATAAAAGCACCGATGAGAGCAACAACGGCTATCAAAGAGCCAATAACAAAGCTATCACCACCTAGCCATTCAAGGCGTGTTAAGGCGGTTTTCATGATCATTCCCAGAGAAATAAAGAGGATGATCGCCGAATAACCTAATCCACGTCCTTCAAGTGTGGCGCTGACTATCGTAATAAATGCACAAAATAGGGCAAAACCCGCGTCAAAATAGTGGCGAGTGCGATTTTCACGCTTAGGTGCAGTTAATGGACGAAAGATCAGCAAGCTTGGTAATAAAAACCAGAGCCAACTAATATTAACGCTACTCCAGCCGTAAGAGGTGAGCAATTCATCTGCTGTAGAATCTAAAAGACCGTAATCAAGGCTCCATGATGGCAGTAAAGCAAATGCCATCCATGCAATTAGGATCCATAAAAATATGGGATCCCGCCTCTTTTTTTCAGGTAAAGCGAGTGTGTGAGACATAAATCCCCCGAGAGTAACTGTATTTATTATTATGAGAAAAAGAGAGCGAGAGGTTATCTCGCTCTGTTAATGGGCTATTTACCCATTTTTACTTCGGTAACCCACTTATTAATCAGTTCCTTACGTACTTCACTATCGCCATATTTATCCATGTCGTAGTTAATGAGTTTTAAGTCTGATAATTTCAGTGCCATTGGTGAAGATTCAGCCGAGGTATTGGTTAGAATTTGGTAAGATTTACCTTCTTTCCAGCTAATTTCCTGAGCTTCTTTTGAGAGTGTCCAATCTACGAATAATTTTGCGTTATCCATATTGCGGGCATTTTTAATGATACTGACACCACCGATTTCATAGCCTGTACCTTCACAAGGTGAAATCAATTCAAGTGGAGCGCCATTTTCAACTTCTAATGAGTAATCATGTAGGAAGCCAATACCAATGGCTGCTTCACCACGGGCTGCATTTCGTGCGGGAGCAATACCTGATTTGGTGTATTGAGAGATATTTGTATTGATTTTCTTTAGATAATCAAAGGCTTGTTCAGTGCCCCATAATTGGTCAAAGGTTGCCAGTGCCGTGTAAGCGGTTCCCGAACTTTGTGGATCGGCAATTTGAATTTCACCTTTATATTCAGGTTTAATTAAATCTTTCCAGCACGTTGGAATGGCGATGCCTTTTTCTTTTAAGCGATCTTTATTGACGCCAAAACCTAAAATACCGACATAAACTGCAGAAGAGTAGTTACCTTTGCGTTTAGCCGGATCACGAAATTGTGGCATGATCTGATCAAGATTAGGCGAAACGTAAGGCTCTAGCAGATCCATTTCACCCGCTTGTGAGTGAGGATCCATTGTACCGCCATACCAAACGTCAGCTTGTGGATTACGTTTTTCAGCTTCGATTTTAGCTAAAGTACTTCCTGAACCATTACGAACGAAGGTTGTTTTAACATCATACTTTTCGGCAAAGGCTTTTGTTTCAGCTTCACACATTGCATTTGTCGCACTACAGTAAACCACTAAGCGACCAGCCGCATTTGTTGATAAGCTAACCGCAGACAGAGCCAGACCAGCAGCAACGAGTGTAGAGAGGGTTTTCAATTTCATGTTCAGAACCTTTTAAATGTGTCGTCATCGGAAAATGAAAGTGGGCCAACTAAATGCTCTTGTTTGCTAACATCAGCAATTAACAACGGCATCAGTAAGAGTCCCATTAAGGCCGCAGCACTGGTTAATAATGCAAACATCCCAGTCCAACCATAATGCGCCATGACCTGACTTAATGGCCAACCTGCCATTGCCGCCCCTAAATAGGCAAACAATCCCAAGTAGCCAGTTACCGTGCCTGCTGCGTTTTTATGGCAATATTCTGTTGCAGCAAGCCCGATTAACATCTGTGGTCCGAACACAAAAAAACCGATACTAAAAAAACAGGCTGCGAGCAAAGCATAATGATGAATTGGAATTAACCAAAGTGCTGTTACTGCGGTAAAAAGCCCGAGTGAAAACAGCAATATCATTGGCGCTCGTTGACCACGGAATAATAAATCCGAACCCCAGCCTGAACACAAAGCCCCGAGTAAGCCACCGGCTTCAAACAAAGAGAGAATGGCATTAGCACTCAATAAGTTGGCACCATGTGTTTCTGATAACCAGATATTTCCCCAATCGTTAATCGCCATACGTATGAGATAAACCAAAATATAGGAAAAACCCAGCAACCAAATCATTCGGTTAAATAAAATGCTCTCTTTCAAAATAGTTAGCATAGGTTTAGGGGGAGATGCTTGTTCTTGACGTAATTCAAAAACATCGCGCCGCCACACACCCACAGTAGGAAGCCCTTCCTCTGCGGGTGTTCCTTTTAATCGTACACACAACCATAGCCCGACGATGATGCCGATAGTACCGGGAACAAGCAGTGCGACTTGCCAACTATAATGCGTCGCTAGCCACGCAGTTAAAATGGGAAGACTCATCCCGCCAAGGTTGATTGAGATATTCCATAATCCCCACCAGAAGCCGCGCTCATTGCGTGAATACCAGTGTGTTAACAACCTTGCACAAGGCGGCCAGCCAAAGCCTTGAAAGAAACCATTTAGCGCCCAAACCAAAAGCAGTGCAGGAAATGAAAGACAATAGGCAAAGATAATATTCATAATGCCTGTCATCACTAATCCCACACCCATAAACCAGCGGTATCCCCATTTATCATGGAAAACACCAGAAACAAATTTAGATAAACCGTAAGTGAGATAAAACAAGCTGGCAATCCAACCGATATCCCCTTTATCTAAATTTAATTCCACTTGCATAACGGGCATCACAAAGTTGACGCTTTTACGTGTGAGATAGAAAGTGGCATAACCAATAATCATCGACAGCATTAAATTTTTGCGCCAAAAGTTATAGGTCTTATTAATTGATGCCGAATTTTTACCTGACATAACATCCTCTTTGATGTTGCAAATGTAAAAAAAATGTCGCGAAAAAGAATGAGATAAGGTTGTAGATGACTAAGACTTATTCTTAGTTTTCACTGTTTTCTTTTGAATTTGTGGGTAAGTTAACAATTATTTTCGTGCCGTGATGGTTTACCACTTCCCATTCTCCACCTAAAGCGCGAATGCGTTCTTCTATGCCGCGCAATCCAAAGCCACTACTTTGTTGTGTTGATAATGATGTGGGTAACATACCAATGCCATTATCGCTAATCATCAGCCGTAATCGGTTTTGGTTTTGAGTCAGTGAGATTTGGATATAGGTTGCATTAGCATGTTTACTAATGTTGTTTAACAGCTCTTGAACTAAACGGTAGAGGGTAAAAATAATGGTTTCGTTTTCAGGCTCTTTATCTAACGAGTAATTAAAATGACAGGTAATGCCGTTGTCATCAAAAGCAAATTCATTGATTAAATGATGAAGGGCTTTTTCAAGCGACATTTCCTCTAAAACAGGAGGACGTAATTGTCGGAGTAGTTGACGTGTAGATTGATGGATTTGCAGCGCGAGCCGTTCAATTTGTTCCCCTGTTTGACGAGTCTTATCATTATCAGCCATCTTTTTCACTAACATGGATTGAATTTGGATAGCGGTAATATTTTGTCCAATTTCATCATGTAATTCACGGGCAATGGCTTTTTTTACATCCTCTTCTGTATGAACAAGTTGCTCCATGAGTTCGCGTCTGGCTTGAAGTTCTTGCTCTAAGCGTAGCCGATAATGACGTAAATTATGTGCTAATTGTTGTTGGCGACTTATCGCTATTCCTAAGCCAATACCAATAATAGCTTGTGTGGTTAAGAACATTTCTAATTCACGTAAGTCATTAAACGCGCCATTAACTTGGCGAGCAAACGTAATGATCAAACTGCCTAAAATTGCGGATAATACACCGCCTTGCCAGCCATAACGATACGCCATAAATACATTAGGGATAAAAACAAGAATAACTAATAAGCGTTCTATTTCGGGGGTTAAGAAAAACTGTGCGCTTAGCCCGATAAGGCAAAATAGAAATCCCCACATTAATAATGATGTTCTTAATGGTGGTTCGAGTGTACCGTCAGAGACTAAAGCGCGACTTTGTAATTCGCGTAGATATTCATAAAGTAAAAAAACAAAAGGGGCGAGTAATATGCCACCAGTAACGGATGTCAGGAAAATACCGCTGGTGGTATTAATCACAAAACCAAGAATAAAGGCTTGTAGCAGGCTATTAAAGCCAACAGCACCAATTAATAGGGTTAAGCGTTGCCAATAAAGAGGATATCGCCACCAAATACGCTGAACTTCTAGCGCGACAACAAGGCTTAGTATTGGTGAGAGATAAATAATGAAGTGGGTAATTAATTGCTCTTGCGCTAACCAGTAATAAAGCCCCCATTCTGCAAATAGCATCGGTAGCCAAAAGCGACGCCAGAGTAAAATTATTAGGGCTAATCGCAGACCTTGAGGTAAGAAAAGAGCTGCTTGTTGCCCGTTTTGACTTAAATAGAAACCAATCACCCAAAGTGATAGCCAAAGTAAAGAGTAGGTGAGTAATAAAAAGAGGGATTGAAGGAGAAAACGCAGCCCTCTTTTCATTTTACAACGAGCCTGTGATCAACTGATTTTTTAAGGCGAAATGGACTAAATCGATAGTGGTTTCACAGCTTAATTTGCCAAGCACATTGGCACGATGAACGTGAACGGTTTTGTGGCTAAGGTTAAGTTGTACCGCAATCGTTTTGACGTTAACGCCTTGAACTAAAAGATTGAAAATCTCTCTTTCGCGTGGTGTTAACGTATATAGCGCATCTTCTTTTTCAGGTGTTTGTCGTAACGCTTTCATGGCATCAGAGCAGAGATAACAGCCACCTTGATGTACAGCACGTACAGCTTGTACTAATTCTTCAGGGCCACAACGTTTGGTTAAATAGCCGCGAGCGCCAGAGTCTAGCGCGCTTTGAACAAAAGCGGGCGTATCGTAAATACTTAAAATAATGGTGCGAAAATCAGGACGTTTTTG
The DNA here is from genome assembly GCF_008808075.1 of Proteus sp. CD3. Classification (NCBI taxonomy): domain Bacteria; kingdom Pseudomonadati; phylum Pseudomonadota; class Gammaproteobacteria; order Enterobacterales; family Morganellaceae; genus Proteus; species Proteus sp. CD3. The sequence goes on from NZ_CP019686.1 coordinate 609,590, forward strand.
TTTTAAACGACTTTGCAGTTGTAGACCACTTTCGCCGGGCATAGAGAGATCCATGACGGCAATATCAATATCATCACGGACTAAATAAGGCCATGCTTCTTGCCCATTAGAATATTCACCAACAATATGAATATCGGGTTCTAGCATTAAAAGCTGTGCAAATCCAGAACGCACAACAATGTGATCATCTACTAAAGCAACTTTTATCATAATTTTTTATTAGTCAGAGAGTAGTCAGACAATACTTATATGATTTATAACAAGCTACAGAAAGATAAGCGAGGAAAAATGGAGAAGAAACTCAGTTTTGAATCTGATATCTCGTTTTTATCAAGGTGAATCGTGACAAGCAAATAATAACAATGGGTTATTTATTGTTCTTGTTAATTATTTCCCATAAGCAGGGAACCTCTGCTTATGGGAAGTGGGCAATATTTTATTGATTACGCAACTTGCACGGGCACCGCTTTAGCAATGCGCTTCATTTCATTGTTATCTTCAAAATAAGCAATATTAGGTTTATGGCTACGCGCATCACTATCAGGAATTTGTACATAAGAGCAAATAATTAAGCGATCGCCAACGGCAGCACGACGAGCGGCAGCACCATTAACAGAAATAATTCGTGAACCTCTTTCTGCACAAATGGCATAGGTTGAAAAACGTTCACCATTATCAACGTTATAAATATCAATCGCTTCATTTTCAAGAATGCCTGCGGCATCCATAAAATCCTGATCAATCGCGCAAGAGCCTTCATAATGAAGATCGGCTTGTGTCACTTTTACGCGATGGAGTTTGCCTTGTAACATTGTGCGTAGCATTGTTGTATTTCCTATTGTTTTAATAATGAAGATTAAACCAGGTCAACTTGTTGGTTATCAATTAAGCGTGTATTACCCAGCCATGCCGCCATTAGAATGACAGCACGTCGGCTATCTTCATTTAGAGGGCTTAGAGTATCCGCGTCACAAATAAAGCATTCATCTGCACGAAAACCTTGCTGCTCTAAGGTGCTTTTTGCATTTTGCAGTAGCTGATTAACATCATGATTACCTGACTTTAATTGCTCTGCGATTTCTTGCATCGTTTGATAAAGCGCAGGGGCTTGTTGTTTTTCGTTGTCGGATAATAGGCGATTGCGCGAACTGAGCGCTAAACCATTGTTGTCACGTACGATAGCAACAGGAACGATGCTAATATCCATACATAAATCGCTTACCATCTTTTTGATAATTTGCAGTTGTTGGAAGTCTTTTTCACCAAACATCGCAATATCAGGTTGCACAAGGTTAAAAAGCTTACTGACCACTGTCGTGACACCACGGAAATGACCTGGACGGCTTGCACCTTCTAATACGGTAGATAATACAGGTACATCAACCGTTGTTTGATTTTCCATACCATGTGGGTACATCTCTTTCGCTGAAGGTGCAAAGATAATATCGACATGTTTATCACGCAATAATTCGCAATCTTCTTGTAAAGTGCGAGGGTAGTTTGCTAAATCTGCTTCTCTATCAAATTGAAGCGGGTTAACAAAAATAGAAGCTATCACAACATCTGCATGAATACGGGCTTCTTCAAATAATTTTAGGTGACCTTCATGCAGATTACCCATTGTTGGAACCAATGCAATGCGTTTACCTTCTTGCTTTAATCGCTTGATTTCTCTGCGTAAGATAAGCGTAGTTTCAATAATTAGCACAGCGTGACTCCTTTAAAAAATATTGATAATTAGGATAATAAATTAGTTAAATGAATGTTTTTCTTCGGGAAACAGACCTTGTTCAACTTGTTGAACATAAAGGCTAACAGCCCCTTTTAATGAACCTGCTTCTTGTAAAAAATCTTTTGAGAACTTAGGGGCTTGAGGGGTTAAGCCTAATAAGTCATGCATCACAAGAATTTGTCCATCTGTGACATTACCTGCCCCAATACCAATAACAGGCATCGTTAATACGTCTGTAATCGCCTTAGCCAGAGTTATAGGAACACATTCTAATACCGCCAGTTGAGCGCCTGCATTTTCAAGTGATATCGCATCTTGTTTTAATTGTTCTGCCGCTGCAAAGTCTCTACCTTGAACTTTATAACCACCAAAAACATTAACGGATTGTGGTGTTAATCCTAAATGAATACAGACCGGAACAGCTCGTTCAGTGAGCATTTTTACTGTTGGAATTAACCAGCTACCACCTTCAATTTTCACCATGTTAGCCCCAGCTTGCATCAGAATACTGGCATTAAGGCAAGCTTGCTCAGGTGTTGAATAAGACATAAAGGGCATATCAGCAATTAAGAAGGCATTAGGTGCGCCAGCTCTTACACAACGAGTGTGATAGGCAATTTGCTCAACAGTCACGGGTAACGTGCTGTTATGACCTTGTAGTGTCATTCCTAATGAATCACCAATCAACATGACTTGAATACCTTCTTGTGCAAAAAGGCGAGCAAAACTTGCATCATAAGCGGTGATTGTGGCGAATTTTTTCTTTTCTTGCTTATAGCTGTTCAGCGTTGAAAGCGTAGTGGGTTTCATTGCAACAAGCTCCATCATTGTCGTTTTTGTGTGTAGATAAAATTAATTACTTCACATAATTATTTGTTTATTAAAGGAAATAGTCGATTATCAAAATAAAGCCACTTTCGATTGTAGCATTTAAGGACTAAAAACGAAGAAAAAGTAATTAAATGAGTAATGAAAAATAACAAATGATAATTTTTATTTATATTTATCAATTGATTACATATGAAAAATAAATATAAAAAAGTTTGAAAATTGAGGCGCAGAGGTGGGTTTGAAAACTCGAAAGAAAGTAACAGTGAAGAGACAGGCTGATACTGTTTATGTTTTTTACAGTATCAACCTTTAGCATTAAGGGCGTATTAGTGTGAAATTACCACTTTTCCATGCCATTTTCAGGCACTAACGCCAATCTATCTGCTAATAACTCGCCATCAGGAAAGCGAAGATCGGGGGCTAATTCAGCTAATGGATAAAGCATAAATTCACGTACTTTAAGCCCGTAATGAGGTACGGTTAATCGCTCGGTTTGGATCACGTCATCACCAAATAACATAATATCAAGATCAAGCGTTCTTGGACCCCAACGGTTGCCTTCTTTCCTAACACGACCTTGCGCTAATTCAATCGCTTGTGTGTTATTTAGCAACTCTTCTGGTGCTAAGGTTGTATCAACCGCAACAGCAACATTGAGGTAATCAGGCTGATCTTGTGGTCCCATTGGGCGAGTACGATACCAAGATGATTGTGCAATCAATGTTGTTTGTGGGATCTCACTGATTGCCTTAATCGCTGAATTCACCTGATTTTCAGGTGAATCTAAATTACTTCCCAAAATGATATAAACACGTTTTTTCTGTTTATTCATTGGTGCTCTCTTGTCTAGATGCTGGTTTTGCACTTGGATGACGAGGGCGTTTACGTGGACGTGGACGTCTGCGAACCGGTGCTTGCCCTAATTCAGAGACCATTGAGCGTTGTTGCGTGTTGTTAGAGGCTTGGAAATCAGCCCACCAGCTTGCTAACGCTTGAAGCTCTGGATTGCGTTGTACATTGGCACGTAATTCCAGTAAATCGAATGCAGCACGGAATTTAGGGTGCTCAAGTAATTTATTCGCACGACGACCTTGGCGTTTAGGTAAACGTTGCTGTAATTGCCAGATATCACGCATTGTTGTGGTAATGCGTTTTGGTATCGCAATAGTACGGCATTGTTCATCTAAAATATCGTTCATCGCCATAGAGAAAGAGTCATAGTAAGAAAGACCACTTTCTTGAACTAATTTTTCAGCATGTTCAATTAATGGATACCACAACATCGCCGCAAATAAGAACGCTGGATTGACTCGCATCTCTTTATTGATACGGTAGTCCGTATTTTTGAGAACTTGATTTAACATTCTCTCCATTGGCGTATCATGTTGCTCTGTCATTTTAGATGCAATTAGCGGAAACAGCGGCTCCAGTAATTGATGACGGCACATTAACTTGTAAGTGTTGTATCCTTGCCCTGTTTGTAATAATTTCAGCGATTCTTCAAAAAGACGAGCCGATGGAATATTACGTAACAAAGGAGCAAGTCTGGCAATTGGCTCTGCGGTTTCTGGCGCTATTTGCATATCCAATTTACTTGCAAAGCGAATCGCTCTGAGCATTCTGACGGGATCTTCGCGATAGCGCGTTTCAGGATCGCCAATTAAGCGAATAATACCCGCTTTCAGATCCGCTAAACCGCCAACGTAATCACGTACAGCAAAATCATCAACACCGTAATAGAGGCTGTTTAATGTAAAGTCGCGACGGATGGCATCTTCTTCAATAGAGCCAAAAATATTGTCGCGCAGTAACATGCCGCTTTGTGCTTGCTGGGATTGGTTGTTGTCTGAAACTTCATGATCTTCATGAGAGCCACGGAAAGTCGCAACTTCAATCACTTCAGGGCCAAACATAATATGAGCAAGACGGAAACGACGACCGACTAAACGGCTGTTACGGAATAATCGACGTACATCTTCAGGTGTTGCATTAGTGGCAATATCAAAATCTTTTGGTTTTTTTCCCAGTAATAAGTCACGGACACCGCCACCAACTAAATAAGCCTGAAAGCCAGAGTTATTTAGGCGATAAAGCACTTTTAATGCATTATCACTGATGTCTTTACGTGAAATTGGGTGTTGATCTCTTGGGATCACAGTCATTGGCAAATCACTCCCGTTCGCCTTTTCTTTATTACTCTTTTTTTTACGGGGGCGGTCTGCGGATATAGCAGGACGCCGACGCACAGGTTTCTGTGTTTCTTGTATTGGTCGGTCAGAAGCAGTGACTGGCCTTTCACTCGCTACCGGTTGTGTGTCTGATGACGTTGTTTGTCGCCCTAGCAGATTACGGCAGAAATGTGCTACTCGATTAAAAATATGACACCTCGAATAATAAATTCTAATAATTAAAAAATTAAGCGGCTAATCATAGCCTACTGAACATTTTTTGAGAATGCTTTGTGTGGTTTATTCATACCCTTGTTGCTGATGATTTTGTTTTAAAATCTCAGAAGGTGACCACTGCGCTATCGCAATCTCCAACAATGATGCTAACGAATAATCTTGCCAACCCGCAATAATAGGCTGATTAAGAAAGCGTAAAGCATCGATAATGACGGGTCTTGGATCAGTATCTGGCAACGCATTTGCGTGATTTTGTTTTGATAATTTATTACCGTCATGATTTATTGCTAAGGGTAAATGAGCATAACGCGGAATAGGTAAATTCAGTTGTTTATGTAAACTGATCTGCCGCAACGTGGGATCAAGTAGATCGGCACCTCTAACAACTTCAGTTACACCCTGATAACTATCATCAATCACTGTCACTAGATTATACGCAAATAAGTTATTTTTTCTGTGAATAATCATATCTTCTAACACGATAGACGTACTCTTTGAATAATATGTACCTTGAATGACATCTTCAAAATGATAAACGGGATGCTGTTGGATCAGCCTCCATGCACTTTCTTTATCAAAAGGCGTAACATTATTTGTGAGCGGCTCGCGATGACGACAGTGGTTATCATACACGCCCCCTAAATCATGTAAACGATGACGGCTACAATGACAGTGATAGCAAACACCTTCTTTCCAAAGAGTGTGTAAAACTTCACGATAAGCATCATGGCGTTGCGATTGATAGAGGATCTCTTCATCCCAGAACAAACCATAATGTTCTAATGTGCGAATAATTTGGAATGCCGTGCCAGGAGGTTCTCTAAGAGGGTCGATATCATCGATGCGCAGAAGCCAACGCCCATGGTATGCGCGAGCTTGAAGATAACTGCCGAGTGCAGTAACCAAGGAGCCAAAATGAAGTTGACCCGTTGGCGATGGCGCAAAGCGCCCAATATAGTCTGTAATCTCGTGCATCGAAAGATTCAGATTAACGCCTCAACGTATTAGGCTGAGGCGTTTGCTCATTATTAGCCAGCCATCTGTTTTTCACGGATTTCAGCTAATGTCTTACAGTCGATACATAAATCGGCTGTAGGACGAGCTTCTAAACGGCGAATGCCGATTTCCACTCCACAAGATTCACAGAAACCAAAGTCATCATCTTCGACTTTTTTCAGTGTTTTCTCGATTTTCTTAATGAGTTTACGTTCACGATCACGGTTACGCAGCTCAAGACTGAATTCTTCTTCTTGTGCAGCACGGTCAACGGGATCTGGGAAGTTTGCCGCCTCATCTTGCATATGAGTAACGGTGCGGTTGACTTCATCCCTGAGCTGATTGCGCCAAGATTCAAGTATTAGCTTAAAATGCGCTAATTGGGCTTCGTTCATGTACTCTTCGCCCGCTTTTTCCTGATATGGCTCAACGCCAGCAATAGCGAGAATGCTCATGGACGATGTTTTACGCTTTTGCCCTTCTTGCATAATGCTTCTCCTACATACGCATTTCTGAATAATCCCCACCTTCAAAACAGGAAGGGGAAAAAATAGGGCGCTATAAATAGCAGATGCCCGCGAGGATAGCAATTATTCCTTTAATAAGTTTTCTCATGGTGTGAAGGCACGCAAGTAAATGTCCCTTTTTAGTTAAAAAATACTTAACTAATACTTAACTAAAGCCATGAAAATCAATTAACCATTTGAAATAAAAGGTAATTGCTGTCCAATTGTTAAATTGTATTCACTAATATTGATGCGATAACACAAGATTTCAACCCCTGCATCACTTGCATCTTTTAGCAGTGAAGCATAGTTAGGGTCAATCTCTTTAGCAACAGTCACTTCCGTAATCCCAGTATGGGGAACTGCGTAGAATAAGACAGCCCTTAAACCCAATTTTGCGATAGCGGTCAACTCTCGAAGATGTTTCTGACCTCGTTCTGTCTTTGCATCAGGGAAATAGCCCATACCGTTGTCGAGTAAGGTGACTGACTTCACTTCAATATAACAGTCAACTTTATGATTTGATTTAATTAAAATGTCAATACGACTGTTCTCACTACCGTATTTCACTTCTCGTTTTATCTCGTCATACTCAGATAATTCTGGAATATCACCCGCCTCAATAGCATCAGCTATAATCCCATTCGCTCTTAAGGTATTTACACAAATCCAATCACCGGTTTGAGTTTGAGTCAGTTCCCAACTGTGCGGGTATTTTCTTTTTGCGTTTGAAGAGGTGGAGTACCAAACTGTATCACCGGGCGTCGCACATCCCGTCATTGCTCCTGTGTTGGCGCAATGGAGCGTGAATTCTTCCCCATTTGGGGTGACAACGTCTGCTAAAAAACGCTTATATCGTTTTAGTAAAGTGGCGGATTGTAGCGGTTGCTCAAATTTCATAATGACTCCGATGAAAATACGACCTTTAATAAAGCGCTAATGCTACAATGCCTAGCCAAAAAAGTTAATGAGCCATGGAGCCTGTGTGCATTTATTGCCAATCTTTGATGTAACAGAAAATATCGTTACTGCGTTAAAACAATTCCCACAAGTTTTGCTTCATGCACCCACAGGTGCAGGTAAATCAACGGCGCTTCCCCTCTATTTACTTCAGCAGAACCTTTTTGATGGCAAAATTATTTTATTAGAGCCAAGACGAATTGCTGCCAAAAGTATTGCTTATCGTTTAGCCAATCAACTAAATGAAGAAGTTGGTAATACGGTGGGTTATCGAATGAAAGCGGAAAGCAAAGTTAGCTCAAAAACTCGACTTGAAGTGGTAACAGAAGGGGTATTAAACCGGATGTTACAGCAAGATCCTGAGTTGGCTGGCGTAAGCCTTGTGATTTTAGATGAATTTCATGAACGCAGTTTACAAGCGGACTTAGCGCTGGCGCTATTGCTCGATGTACAGATGGGATTACGTGATGATTTGCGTGTTTTGATTATGTCCGCAACATTGGATAATCAAAAGCTCACGGCATTATTGCCGGATGCACCTATGATCAGCGCCGAAGGTCGTAGTTATCCCGTCGAAAGAGCTTATTTTCCTATTAATACGCATCAACCCTTTGAACAAGAGATTGCCACTATGGCATTGCGATTATTGGCGCAAGAAGCTGGCTCTATGCTGATATTCTTGCCGGGTAGTGCCGAAATCGTGCGTGTTGCCGATATTCTAAAAGATAAAGTGGATGACAATGTTTTGTTATTTCCTCTTTATGGTGCGCTTTCATTGGCTGAGCAACAAAAAGCGATTGAACCGACAGAAAAAGGTTATCGGAAAGTCGTTCTTGCGACCAATATCGCAGAAACGAGTCTTACCATTGAAGGAATTCGTTTAGTCCTTGATAGTGCTATTGAAAAACGCGCTCAATTTGATTTGAAAAGTGGTGTCACTAGTTTATTGCGTCAAAGAATTAGCCAATCATCACAAACACAAAGAGCAGGGCGAGCAGGGCGTCTTGAGGCAGGCATTTGCTGGCATTTAATAAGCCAAGAACAGGCAGAGCGCGTTGCTTCTCACCAAATACCCGAAATTTTAGCTAGTGATTTATCGTCGTTGTGGCTTTCTGTTTTGCAGTGGGGATGTCGTGACATTAATCAATTGAGTTGGTTAGATACACCAACACCACAAGCATTACATGCCGCTAAAGATTTATTGCATCGTTTAGGTGCGATAGATAAACAAGGTGGATTAACACCACGAGGTTCACGCATGGCGCAATGGGGTATAGAGCCTCGATTAGCGGCAATTTTGGATTATGCAAGTGAGCAAAGTGAGGATCATCTTGCGACGGCTGCACGTTTATGTGCAATTTTAGAAGAGCCACCGCGAGGACAAGAAATTAATCTAGAGTGGATTGCTCAACAAAAAAACACCTTTTGGTCGCGACGTGAAAAACCGCTTTCTCAACATGGTAAAGGGATGTTCTGCCCTGAATTGCTAGGTTTATTATTAGCCGTTGGATTTCCTGATAGGATTGCTAAAAATCGTGATAATCAAGGGCGTTTTCGTTTAGCAAATGGGCAAGGTGCAATGATGGATGACAGGCACTCAATAAGTGATACACCGTGGATCTTAGCGCCATTATTACTACAAAATGCACATTATGCTGATGTGCGTATTTTATTGGCTCTACCTATTGATATTGATGAGATATCAGCTACTTTTCCTGAGCTAATTGAAAATAATACCACGGTTGAATGGGATGAAAAACGGGGTACATTGGTTGCATGGCAACAACGCCAATTAGGGCGATTAACCATAAGCCAGCGCCAATTAGACAAACCCAATAAACAGCAAATGCAACAAGCATTATTAAATTGGCTGAGAGATAACGGTTTAAATGCTTTAGCTCTGAGTGAAGAGACTCAACAGCTTTTTATTCGTTTGGCTTTAGCGAAAAAATGGTGTCCTGAGGTCTTATTACCTGATTTAGCCGAAGCTGTGTTACTTGAAACGTTAGAAACATGGCTTTTGCCTGAACTTGGAGAAGTCCAGACATTAAAAGCATTACAACAAATTGATATTAATACGATTATTAAAAATCAATTAACATGGCATGAAAATCAGTTGCTTCAAAGCTTATTTCCGACGCATTATTTGGCGCCGACAGGTACAAAAGTGATTATCAATTATGATTTGGCATTGCCACCTGTGATTGCTATTCGTATTCAAGAAGTTTATGGCGAACAACAAAGCCCTATTATTGCGAATGGTCAATTGCCTGTGATCATGGAATTATTGTCACCAGCCCATCGTCCTATCCAAAAAACGCAAGATTTGGCGACATTTTGGGCAGGAAGCTATAAAGAGGTACAAAAAGAGATGAAAGGGCGCTATCCCAAGCATTTATGGCCTGATGATCCAGCAAATACGGCACCGACTCGGCGAGTGAAAAAATATAGCCAATAAATATTCGTTTTACCCCAGATTGATATGCTCTAGTTTTATTCATATTTGAGAGCTTTCTTGTGGGATAACACAGAAAAATAGCGACAATGTTAGGCTTCTTTATCCCGTGATAAAGGGGTTTTAATGAGAGATACAGTTCATGAGTAGAAAGAAAAGACCAGCAAAACAAACCAAAAGAGGTCGTTCTTGGTTTTGGTTATTTGTCAAAATCGCCATTGTAGTTGCGGTTTTAATGGGTATTTATGGTGTTTATTTACATTCTCAAATCAAAGAGCGCCTTGATGGCAATGTTTGGGAATTGCCTGCTGCGGTTTACGGACGTACCGTTAACTTAGAACCGGGTATGAATTATAGCCAAAAAGAGATGGTGAGCTTACTTGAGGGTATGCAATACCGCAATGTTAACAAAATCACTCGTCCTGGCGAATTTGTGGTAAGAGGCAACGCAATTGAAATGTTGCGCAGACCTTTCGATTTCCCTGATGGTCGTGAAGAACAAATTTTAGCTAAATTGTCCTTTGAGCAGAATTCACTGGTTAGTATTACTAACATGGATAATCAGCGGCAGTTTGGTTTTTTCCGTCTTGATCCTAAGTTAATTACCATGATGCAATCCGCAAATGGTGAGCAACGTTTATTTTTAGCAAGAGATAAATTCCCTCAATTATTAGTGGATACATTAATTGCTACAGAAGATCGCCGTTTCTATGAGCACGACGGTATTAGCTTTTATTCAATTGGGCGGGCGGTATTAGCAAACTTTACTGCGGGTAAAGCAGTTCAAGGCGGGAGTACCTTAACGCAACAGTTAGTGAAAAACCTATTTTTGACTAACGAAAGAACGTTAAAAAGAAAGCTTAATGAAGCCTATATGGCAATCATTATGGATGCGAGTTATAGCAAAGATCGTATTTTGGAACTGTATCTTAATGAGGTTTTTTTAGGGCAAAGTGGTGATGAACAAATTCGGGGCTTCCCTTTAGCTAGCCTCTATTATTTTGGTCGTCCCGTTGATGAATTAAGCCTTGATCAGCAAGCGCTTTTAGTAGGTATGGTTAAAGGTGCATCAGCTTATAACCCATGGCGTAACCCTAAAGCTGCGTTAGAGCGTCGTAATGTCGTATTAAAACTGCTGCAAACCCAAGAGATAATCGACCAAGAGCTTTACAATGTGCTTAGTGCGCGTCCTTTAGGTGTGAAGCCCCGCAGTGAAGCGTTAACGCCTCAACCTGCGTTTATGCAATTGGTTCGCCAAGAGTTACAAACAACCCTAGGCGATAAAGTGAAAGATTTATCGGGTACGAAAATTTTCACCACATTAGATCCGGTTTCGCAAGATGCGGCTGAAAAAGCTGTTGAAGTGGGTGTTGCGGATATACGTAAAGTTCGCAAAATTGACGATCTTGAAGGGGCGATGGTTGTTGTAGATCGCTTAAGTGGTGAAGTGAGAGCATTAGTCGGTGGTTCTCAGCCACAATATGCGGGCTTTAACCGTGCATTATCGGCTCGTCGTTCTATCGGCTCTTTGGCAAAACCAGCCACATATTTAACGGCATTAAGTGAGCCTGATCGTTTTCGTTTAAATACTTGGCTTGCGGACGAACCTATTTCAGTGCCTATTCCGGGAGGCAAACCTTGGCAACCACGTAACTACGATCGCGGTTATAAAGGTAAATTAATGCTGGTGGATGCATTAGCAACATCACGTAATGTTCCTACCGTTAATCTTGGTTTAGAAGTCGGGTTAGATCGAGTCATCCAAACTTGGATTAACTTAGGCGCACCAGCGGAAAATTTAGAAAAAGTACCAGCGATGCTATTAGGCGCATTAAACTTAACGCCAATGGAAGTGGCTCAAACCTTCCAAACAATTGGTAGCTTAGGTAATCGTGCAAAACTATCATCATTGCGTTCTGTTATTGCCCAAGATGGTACGGTGCTTTATCAAAGCTATCCTCAAGCGGAGACCACAGTTTCACCTCAAGCGGCTTATATGACGCTATTTGGTATGCAACAAGTGGTGAATTCAGGAACAGCATGGCGTGTATTAAAACCGAAATTTGGTAATTACAACCTTGCAGGTAAAACGGGTACTACAAACGATCTCCGCGATAGTTGGTTTGCGGGGATTGATGGCAAGGAAGTGACGATTTCATGGATGGGACGCGATAATAATGGTCCAACGAACTTAACCGGTTCAACAGGGGCATTGTTGCTGTATCGTAACTATTTAGAGAATCAGGCACCGCTGAAATTAAACCCGCCAGCACCAGACGATATCGCTGAAATGTCAGTAGATGCACAAGGTAACTTTGCTTGTTATGGCGGTGGTGTTCGTACTCTACCTGTATGGACATCAAATCCAGATGGATTGTGTACACCAATTCAGCAAGATACTGATGAAAGTGGCGCACCAAAGTGGTTACAAGATCTGTTTTCTGAGTAAGTGATCACGTCAGTTAGATAAAATAAAAACGGCACGTAAGTGCCGTTTATTTTTTTGTTTTTATAGCGTAGTTATTTTGAGTAAGTTTATTCTTCTTGCTACATAAGCTAAGACTAATTCTCTTTGTTCTTTGGGCATATGACTTTCATTATATGTATCAATAATGAGTTGGTGACTATTTATAATATCGCCTAGCCATTTTTGAGCAAGCTTAAGGTTAATATCAATATTTTCCGCCAGTAGAATGAAATCAAACCCAATATACTCACCATATTTTGAATTTAATCCTGGGGCTGTGTCTGTATCGTTTTCTTCTAATGCAAGTAATGGGAGTGCAAGATATTCTGTAAATGCCGATGGATAAGGGACTACACTGACAAAATCATAAACTGGCGCTAGTGATGGAGACGCGTTATCAGGTAAAATGATACCCATATTTCTTAAGTGATAATCATTGTTTCCTAAAACATAGGCATAAACGATACGCAGAAAAATATCTCGTTTATTTTTAAGACTATTATCTATATTAGTAATTAAATATTTTGCAGCAGATTCATAGCTAACAGTCTTTTTCCCCTTAGAAAGCCCATATTTATCATTTATCCCCATCGCACCATCTAATTGTTCTTGATGTAACCGAACTGCATCAGAACCAATACGATCATATCGCTTAATAACAAAAGCAAATTCTTCTGGCTTTCCATCTTCTTGTTTAAAACGAAAAAGACCAAATGGTGGAATATCAAATTTTAGCCGTTGCATTACCATCATGGTCGCATGTTCATTTTCAGCGAGATAAGGATATTCTTCAGGTGAAGGTTTGAGGATATAAGTACCGTTATTATTAACGACTTTTAGAATGTTATCTTTTACACATAGTGAGAGTTTTGGCTGATAACCTGAAATACTCATCCCTTTTTGTTGTTCAGGTAATTCTTGAATGAATTGACTACGTGTAAAGGGTAAATTCAGGATTATGTCTATATTGTTAAAAAGAGATTTTATCCCGAGTAGAGAATAGCCTGAATCTAATTCTGATCTTTTTAGTTCTTTTAGATTTATTAAACAATTGTTTACATTCATAGGGTTATCTCTCTAAGGACAACTGCCCCTAGTAAGTCATTACCATTGTTCATCAATAGACCAAACAAATCTTTATCATCAATTTTCTGAATTTCAGAGTAACGTTTACGTAACCATCCTTCTGGTGCTAATCCTTTGAAAAAAGGATGTAATTCTTCACACCAATAATGCTCTTTTCTAACCGGCATACTTAAAGATATTGCTCTGCCCTTGTAGTTATCATAATAGTGAAAAATAAACCCATTTTCTTCTTCACTTAAAACACCAGCAGGTTGGTCATAAAGCCAAACTTCTATTTTTCGAGGCATAATTTAAATCCAAGTTCTTTCAATAAAGAATGAAGATTGATCGTTTTTGCCATTAACGGCTTGGCAACTATTCGTTTAAAAGTGGCTATAGATACATCAATTTGCATAGCCATTTCTTCATAGGCAATATCCTGTTTTTTTAGCTCTAATTTGATGATTCTTTTAAGTTCATACTCTTCTAGTGCAAATATATTAAGTGATTTTTCAGGGTTACATATCTCATTGAAATAAGGATAGTTATTTAATTTTTGCTTAGAATTTAATTCTAAGAATAGCCTTGTTTTTTCTTCAGCCGATAAATCATCGATTGTCTTCAAAATTTTATTAAGGCTCATTTTTGATACTTTTTCCTGTTTTTATTGTGACGAGAGCATATGTTTTCTCTAAAAAACAAATAAAGTATCAAATATGATACTTTAAGCCGTATTTTAAAGTCACTATGACAACAGATGATTAAATTTAACACAATAGTATCAAATATGATACTTTGTTTTGTACTTTAAAGTCATTATGGCAACAATGGGTTGAATTTAATTCAAAGATATCAAAAATGATATTTCTATTGATATTGGATAGAAAAAAGAAATAAAAAGCCAGTCAGTTCACAATTGTGAACTGACTGGCTTTTATAAAGGGATATTTAAACTAGCCTTTCATTTTTCCAAATGCATATTCTGCTGCATCAATAGTGCGTTGAATATCTTCTTTGGTATGAGCGATAGACATAAAGCCGGCTTCAAATGCAGAAGGTGCAAGGTAGACGCGTTTTTCTAACATTAAGTGGAAGAATTGCTTAAATCGCTCAACATCACAATTCATCACATCTTGATAGCAAGTCACTTCTTTTGCATCTGTAAAGAACAGACCAAACATACCACCAACATGGTTGATAACCATTGGAATACCAGCTTGTTGTGCTTTTTCAAGTAAACCATCAGCTAGCATTGTGGTTAGTTCATCTAATGTTTGATGAACACCTGGTTGTGAGACTTCGTGTAAGCAGGCTAGACCTGCAGCCATTGCAATAGGGTTACCCGATAAAGTACCAGCTTGATAAACTGGGCCAATTGGCGCGAGTTTAGACATCACTTCCATATGTCCACCAAATGCACCTACAGGCATACCGCCCCCGATGATTTTACCTAAACACGTTAAGTCAGGATCAACATCGTAATAAGCTTGTGCGCCGCCTAGTGCCACGCGAAAGCCGGTCATCACTTCATCAATAATGAGTAAAGCACCAAATTCATCACATAAGGCACGTAAGCCCGGTAAGAAATCCGCTTTTGGTGGAACGCAGTTCATATTGCCTGCAACAGGTTCAACAATGATACAAGCAACTTCATCTGGATAGTTTTCAAATGCTTGGCGTACAGAGTTTAAATCGTTGTAAGTACAAGTTAAGGTGTGTTTGACAAAATCAGCCGGTACGCCCGGTGAATTTGGTTGTCCCATAGTTAATGCACCAGAGCCTGCTTTTACTAATAGGCAGTCCGCATGACCGTGATAACACCCTTCAAATTTAATAATTTTGTCACGACCCGTATAACCACGAGCAAGGCGGATTGCACTCATTGTGGCTTCTGTGCCTGAGTTCACCATACGAACCATATCCATTGATGGCACTAATTCTGTCACTAGGTTTGCCATTTCAACTTCAGCGGCTGTTGGTGCGCCAAAACTTAGACCTTTTTGTACAGCATCAGTGACTGCATGACGAATGGAAGGGTGATTGTGACCTAAAACCATCGGTCCCCAGGAGCCGACATAGTCAAGGTAAGCTCGTCCATCAACATCATAAATATACGCACCATTAGCACGTTCAATAAAAAGAGGGGTTCCACCTACACCGTTAAATGCTCTAACAGGTGAGTTGACGCCGCCGGGGATCACTTGTTGTGCGAGATTATAAAGCGTTTCAGACTTGCTCATGTCAGACTCCTAATGATGGGTGAGCGTAAGATTAAGGCGTATTCTAAAGCACCGCGCAGATGAAGCCAAATACACGGCAACAAGATTTTGATTTCTCACTGTTATTGTGAGGTCGTGGTTTATCGTAAAAAGTGATAGGTAGCAAAAAGTGTATTTTGTCCACAACAAACTTGAAGGTTATGAGCAGGTATTAGATAATCATCACATTATATCAGCAAATAAGATAAATTTTTGCTGGCTGTTTTTTTGCTGGAATACCCAGTCTGGAGTGAACAATGAGTGATGATATGGCTCTGCCGTTACAATTTACTGACGCGGCTGCAAATAAAGTAAAAGATCTGATTGCAGATGAAGAAAATCCAAATCTGCGTTTACGTGTTTATATCACGGGTGGCGGTTGTAGCGGATTCCAGTATGGTTTTACCTTTGATGATGCAATGAATGAAGGTGATATGACCATAGAAAAACAAGGTGTTGCTTTAGTGGTTGATCCTATGAGCTTGCAGTATTTAGTAGGTGGCTGTGTGGATTATACTGAAGGGTTAGAGGGTTCGCGTTTTATCGTGACTAATCCTAATGCTAAGAGTACCTGTGGTTGCGGCTCTTCTTTCAGTATCTGATCATTCTTTGGCGTCGTGGCTGTGCAGTAGTGCCACGGCGTTAGAGCAGTGCTCGTAATGCTCACATACTAATGTATGCTCCGCTTACTGCGCGCTGTCTGCCTTGTTGCACTATTTGCTCGCTCACGACTTTTTTCTGTGAGAGGTTATTGGTTAACATCTTTTTCTTTTCTTTTCTTTTCTCTTCTCTTCTTTCTGAGCTTATTTTATAAAATCATTTTGTGAGTGATATTTTTGTTTTTATTTAAATGAATCTTCTGTGATGTGCGAAATTTTAGGTGCGGATTTTTTAATCGTTGTGGGTGAAAATCGTAGCTTGCTTATTATTTTGAAAAATAAGCTATTTTTTCCTTATAAATCAGTGTTGTTACAATTTGAAATAAAATACATATTTTGTTACATATTAAAAATCCATGTACATTAGAACTGACAGTCTTTAGCGAGATTTCAGACATTTTCGAAAGTGAATAATATAAATAAATACACTTGTTTTAAGAAGCGAAAGCAGTAAATATCGCAATGACAATTATTTTACGCTAAGTCACTTATCCTACGAGGATAAAATACTTGTTTTCTCTATCCCTTCCTTTACTTCTTATTAAAACTACTTAAGCTATTCTAATCGGATCGCAGTGCGCACTGGCTGATTTTTGAAAAGGACATCAACAATAATAGTTTTGTTGAGAAACAATTACTGACGATTAATTAAGGACTTGTCATGCCAACTCCATGCTATCTCTCTATTGAAGGAATAACCCAAGGCAACATTACTGCGGGGGCATTTACTGCTAAATCAGTAGGAAATATTTATGTTCAAGGTCATGAAAATGAAATGCTGGTGCAAGCATTTTCTCATGTTGTGACAGTACCGACTGATCCACAATCGGGTCAGCCTTCTGGTCAACGCGCTCATAAACCTTTCTGTTTTACTGTGGCGTTAAACAAAGCAGTTCCTCTGCTGTATAACGCCTTAGCTTCTGGCGAAATGCTGCCAAAAATCACCTTAAAATGGTTTCGTACTTCGGTTGAAGGAAAGCAAGAACATTTCTTCACCACCATGTTAACTGATGCGACCATCGTGAATATCGATTGCCAAATGCCTCACTGCCAAGATCCGACTAAATCTGATTTTACTCAACTGATCGAAGTGTCTATTTCTTATCGCAAAATTAATTGGGAACATACAGTTGCAGGGACTTCAGGCTCTGACGACTGGCGTGCGCCACTCGAAGGTTAATCTTTTACGCTTTATTTATAGGCTCTGTAGGAGCCTATAAATATCTGTATTTTTGGGTCTCCATTAGGAGATGATTGTAATACTGATAAGTATTATTTGAATTTAAATTTAAATAATAAAGAAAGTATTTTTTCTATTTTTAAATAATGAAAATTCAAAAATAATAATTTTATTATCCGATGTATCGCCAAACTCTGTTATTAGACAGGGAATATGAGGTACATCGGTTAAACAATATTCCTGTCGCGTTACAATGGGAAAGGGGGATTAGTGGTAATTAATAAATTGGCTAATTGTTTGTTGCTATCGCCTCACAAATTTGCTGTGCTGCATTAATAATACGTGGTGCAGGGCGACTAAAACTGTCTTCATCAATAGCAATAACTGGAACAGTAAGATGGGGTTGCCAAAACGCTTGTACAGTAGGTATTTGATCAGCTTTACCACTGAATATAATCAAATCAGGTTGCTTTGTAAGTACTTGCTCACGACTTACTTGAGGCCATGCTACTGGGCTGTTAGCAAAGATATTTTCTCCACCGCAAAGCGCGGTAATATGGCTCTGTAATGTGCTATTAGATGTGGTAAATAATGGTTGCATCCCAAATTGGATAAAGACTTTTTTCTTGGGTTGATTCGATATATTTGATACATATTTTTGCTGTAACGCTTGATATTGCTGGCGCAATTGTTGGGCGCTTTTTAATGCTATATCAGGATGATGGCTATAATTGGAAAGCGTAATAAGATCGTCTGCGATTTCTTCAATACTTTGTGGATCAGAATAAATGATAGAAATACCCAAAGCTTTTAACTGATCTAACGACCGTTGTGGATTACCGCCTTGCCATGCAATGACTAAATCAGGCTTTAATAATAGAATGCGCTCAATATTAATCCCCTGCCAATTGGCAACCTGTTCAATATTTTTGGCATCCTCTGGATAATCAGAGTAAGCACTAACTCCGACAATATTATCACCCATGCCCGCAGCATAAGCCATTTCAGTGGCTGATGGCGATAGTGTAATAACACGATCAGCAGGCGTGATAGCAATGGCAAAATTGAAGCAAAATAATGAACAGAGTAATAACCCAAGATTGATAAATAAACGCATTACTTTTCCAATAGCAAAAAATACCCACCTATTTTTTATCTTAGAATAAGTAAAAAATAAAGGCGGGGTATTGATAAAGCGATATTAGGATTATCTCGACTTAATTAGTCTTTTAATTTATCCAACATCGCTGTCACCATTAAGCTTGATTGCTCTGCGGCAACAGATAAAAACTCATCAAAACTTAAGTGTGATTCTTTATCGGCTACATCAGAAATAGCACGAACCACAACAAATGGTGTGCTGAACTGATGGCAAACATGACCAATTGCGGTTGATTCCATTTCTACGGCTGCAACCTCTGGGAATGTGCGACGGATACGGGCTAAAGGTTCCGCACCATTAATAAAGGCATCACCACTGCAAATTAAACCGCGAACAGCATTTAATTTTAGTGATTCAATACATTCTTCTGCTATTTGAACAAGTTTAGGCTCAGCAATAAAAGCAGGAGGGCATTGTGCCATTTGACCCGGTTCATAACCAAACGCAGTAACATCAGCATCGTGATAGCGAACTTCCGTTGAAACAACGATATCACCAACATTTAATCTTGAGTCTAAACCACCTGCTGAACCAGTATTGATAACAACATCAGGGCGAAAATGCTCAAGTAATAATGTTGTGCCAATTGCAGCCGCAACTTTACCAATACCTGATTTTAATAATGCAACATCAACACCGTTGATTGTGCCTGTATAGATTTCACAACCGCCACGAGATAAGATTTGGCAATCTTCAATTTTCTCACGCAGAAGTGTGACTTCTTGCTCCATTGCACCTATTACGCCAACTCTCATTGTGTCATACTCACTTGTAGGTTAATAATAAATGGAAATTTAAATAGAGTTTAACATCTATCGGAAAAACACGATATAACACAAAGAATAGAGAATTCGTTTCATCGAAACCAGAAAGAGGACAGAAATGATCGATTTTAAGCTGAAGTTAAATTATCAACGCAAATATAACAGCAGTGATATCGATATTAACGATGAAGTACAGGTTTCTCGTCAGTTTGAAAGTGATCGTGGGCGTATTATTAACTCAGCCGCCATTCGTCGTTTACAACAAAAAACACAAGTCTTTCCCCTAGAGCAAAATTCTGCTGTACGTAGCCGTCTTACTCATTCTCTTGAAGTTCAACAAATTGGGCGTTATATCGCTAAGCAAATTATTGGTGAATTAAAAAAACAAAATAAGCTTGAAGAATATGGTTTAAGTGATCGTATTGATAGTTTAGAAAGCTTAATTGAGATGGCGTGTTTAATGCACGATATTGGTAATCCACCGTTTGGTCATTTTGGTGAAGCCGCGATTAAGCATTGGTTTGAAAAAGTATTATCACCAGAGGCGACAGCCGAATTTGACAGTTGTCCTTTTATTCCTATGCAGTATTCAGCTAAAGTGCAATTAAATGAATTGCGACAAACTTTACGCCAAGATTTATGCCAGTTTGAAGGAAATGCTCAAGCTATTCGAATGGCGCACCATCTTCTTAAATTGAATTTAACCTATGCGCAAATTGGCTGTGTATTAAAATATACCCGACCTGCTTATTGGCAAGGTGAAGTCCCCAAAGAATATAGCTATTTAATGAAAAAACCAGGGTATTACTGGTCTGAATTAGCATTTGTAAAAGAAGTACAAGAAAAATTAGATATGGGCGAATTTTGTCGCTTTCCTCTTACTTATATTATGGAAGCTGCCGACGACATCTCATATTGTATTGCGGATTTAGATGATGCGGTAGAAAAGGGAATTTTTGATATCAACCGTCTTGTTCAGCTTTTACGTGATGCATGGCGTGAAAATGGTGATGTAGCCGAAGGTGATTTATTCGATATTACTGTGGGTCGTGCTTATAAAAAAGTCGATCAAAATGAAGCTAAACGCAGTATGCAAGATCAGTTTTTTATGTATTTACGAGTTTATATTACAGGAAAATTAGTTCCTTATACGGCGTACCGTTTTATAAAAAATTTACCACAAGTGTATGAAGGTAGCTTTAATCATGCCTTGCTTGAAGGAAACAGTGCGGAACATCGTTTATTAACGACATTAAAAAGTGTCGCTAAAAAATGGGTATTTAGCCATCCTGAAGTTGAAGAGCTTGAAATGAAAGGATATCGCGTGATCAGTGGATTACTTGATATCTATAAGCCCTTGCTTTTATTATCAACTGAAGATTTTTTAAGATTGCATAAATATAACGAACATCCTAAATATGTTATTGAGACGCGTTTATATCATAAGCTTTCTGTTAAACATAAACTGGCTTATAACGAGATGTTAGAAAAGCTAGATGATATAAATACTGAAAGAGGAAAAATTTTAGAGTTTTATTATCGAACAAGATTAATTCAAGATTATATCAGTGGAATGACTGATCATTATGCTTATGAAGAATATAGAAAATTAATGGTTTGTGATTAATTTGTAATCATTAAGAAAAGCGCTATCTAATTGATTGGTGATAAAATTTAGACTTTTCTTAGTGATAATAAAGATTTATTAAAATAACAGAAAATAGATGTTATTAATTGTAAATATATTCAATATAAAAGTTATATATAATATTTGTTAGTTATAGAACAATATAAAATCCATAAAGTGAGAGTCTTAGGTTGTTATCATTAAAAGTTTTCTCAATTTAACAAAAATATTGCTTATATCAGTTAAGTAAATAACTTGTTCGATGTTATACTCTCTCCATGTTTTCTTCTGAAATGCATAGTCATTCATGTAACGCTGAAAAACATACAGCGTATCCTAAAGCGATGTCATTTCACTGTTAATCCGTCATTGATACTTAATTTAATACTATGGTGCAGTTTTATTCCCCTAAAAAACGTCCTGTGAAAAAACAGGTAACAACTCTGGAAGTGACCGCCAGTGCATTGGATGCAAATGGTCAAGGTATTGCTCACGCTGAGGGCAAAACGATTTTTGTAAAAGGACTACTCCCACAAGAAACTGCTCGTATTCGTTTAACAGAAGAAAAGCGCCAGTTTGCTAAAGGCGAAGTTATTAAGCGTTTGACTACCAGTGAACAGCGTATAGCGCCTCATTGTGAATATTATGAGCGTTGTGGTGGGTGTCAGCAGCAGCATGTGCCCATTGCGCTACAGCGCACAACCAAAGCTGGTGTGCTATCGCACCTTATTAAGCGTGAAACGGGGGTGATTATTTCAGCCGAGCCTGTGATTGCGGGGGCTGAATATGGTTATCGTCGTAGAGCAAGATTGGGATTACGTTATCAACCTGAAAAAGGGTTGTTGATGGGGTTTCGTCAAGAGCGCTCTAATGATTTGGTCATGATAAAAAAATGTCCAGTATTAAAGCCACAGCTCAATGATTTATTGTCTCCGCTTTGGACATGCCTTAAAAATTTAATATCAGTACGTGATTTAGGGCATGTTGAAATGGTGCTCGCTGATAATGGACCACTGGTTATTTTACGCCATTTATCGCCATTGCCTGAGAGTGATAAACAGAGTTTGCGTGATTTCTCTCAAATTCATCAAGTTACGATGTATCTTGCAGGTGATAATAGCGAGATAGCACGATTAACTTCAATTGAGAAGGAACCCTTCTATCAAATAGAAGGTCTTAATTTACGTTTTGCACCCACTGATTTTATTCAAGTGAATGATGAAATAAATCCTAAGATGGTTGCTCAAGCCATTAAGTGGCTTGATTTATCGCCAGAAGATCGCGTATTAGATCTGTTTTGCGGTATGGGAAATTTTACCTTACCTATCGCAAAACGCGTGAGTGAAGTGGTGGGTATAGAAGGTGTACCCGCACTGGTTGAAATGGCGAAACAGAATGCAGAACTGAACCAATTAGGTAATGCGCATTTTTGGCATGCAGATTTATCGGCTGATTTTTCTGCGATGTCGTGGGCGAAAGAAGGGTTTAACAAAGTGTTGTTAGATCCTGCAAGGGCAGGAGCTTTGGAGGTAATGTCACATATTGTGAAGTTATCCGCAGAAAAAATCGTGTATGTCTCCTGTAATCCGACCACGTTAGCCAGAGATAGTAAGATATTATTAGATTCTGGATATCAGCTAACCAGTTTAAAAATGTTGGATATGTTTCCACAAACGGGTCATCTGGAATCAATGGCACTGTTTAGTCGAAAATAAGTTTAGTCGAAAATAAATTTGGTCGAAAATAAACAGTTAGCCAGTAATAAGTCGCAAATAAGATTTATACCGTGTAGGGAGAGAATATGGTTGCAGTAAGAAGTGCTCACTTAACACCTGCAGGAGAGTTTGCTGTTGATAAATGGGTCAACAGCTTGAACTTAACCCATGTCAATGCGGGTAGTGAAATCATGCAAACCTGGGAATACTGCCATCGTACTGTTCAAGGGCGTGAAGATGCCGAACTGCTATTGTGGCGTGGTGTTGAAATGGTGGAGCTTCTTTCGACATTAAGCATGGACAAAGACAGCATGAGGGCAGCGCTTCTTTTCCCACTTGCTGAAGAAAATCTTATTGATCAGGAAATCGTCACTGAACATTTTGGTGATGCGATTTGGAGCTTAGTACGTGGTGTAATGGAAATGGATGCCATACGCCAGTTAAAAGCAACACATACCAATGAAACAAGCTCTGTTCAGGTGGATAATGTTCGCCGAATGTTGTTATCTATGGTGGAAGATTTCCGTTGTGTGGTCATCAAACTTTCAGAGCGTATTGCCCATTTACGCGAAGTGAAAGATGCCACAGAAGATGAGCGCGTACTGGCTGCAAAAGAGTGTTTTAATATTTATGCACCATTAGCCAACCGATTGGGTATTGGTCAATTAAAATGGGAATTAGAAGATTTCTGCTTCCGTTATCTTCATCCTGATGAATACAAAAAAATAGCCAGCTTACTTCATGAGCGTCGTATCGACCGTGAACAGTATATTGATAATTTTGTCAGTACAGTGCGCAGTTATATGAAAGAAGAGAATGTTAATGTAGATATCTATGGGCGTCCCAAACATATCTATAGTATCTGGCGCAAAATGAAGAAAAAAAATCTCGCATTTGATGAGTTATTTGATGTGAGAGCGGTACGTATTGTTGTTGAGCGTCTTCAAGACTGTTATGCCGCATTAGGGATTGTGCATACTCATTTCCGTCATTTACCTGATGAATTCGATGATTACGTCGCAAACCCAAAACCCAATGGTTATCAATCTATTCATACCGTTGTGTTAGGACCTGAAGGTAAAACGGTTGAAATTCAAATACGTACTCGCCAAATGCATGAAGATGCAGAATTGGGTGTGGCTGCGCACTGGAAATATAAAGAAGGTGCAACAGGCGCTGCGACGAAAGGCGGTACAGGCAGTTATGAAAACCGTATTGCATGGTTACGTAAACTGATTGCATGGCAAGAAGAGATGGCGGATTCTGGCGAAATGCTGGATGAAGTTCGTAGCCAAGTCTTTGATGATAGGGTTTACGTCTTTACGCCAAAAGGTGATGTTGTTGATTTACCGGCAGGTTCAACACCGCTTGATTTTGCTTATCATATCCATAGTGATGTGGGGCACCGTTGTATTGGGGCAAAAATTGGTGGGCGTATTGTGCCATTTAGCTATCAATTACAGATGGGCGACCAAATTGAAGTTATTACACAAAAACATCCAAATCCAAGTCGCGATTGGTTAAATCCTAACTTAGGTTATGTCACGACAAGCCGTGGACGTGCGAAAATTCATAATTGGTTCCGTAAGCAAGATCGCGATAAAAATATTCTTGCGGGGCGTCAGATCTTAGATAACGAATTGGCGCATATGGATATCAACATGAAAGAAGCAGAAAAACTGCTGATCGCACGTTATAACGTTCATAGTGTTGATGAAGTATTAGCTGGTATTGGTGTCGGTGATATTCGAATCAACCAATTAGTAAACTTTATTCAAAGCAAATTGAATAAAGCCACTGCAGAAGATGAAGATAAAGAGGCACTGCGCACGCTCGAAAACAAAACGCCAGCACCAAGAACCACTGGGTCAGGCGGAAGCATTGTTGTCGAAGGTGTGGGTAACTTAATGCACCATATTGCGCGTTGTTGCCAGCCTATTCCGGGTGACAATATTGTCGGCTTTATTACTAAAGGTCGTGGTATTTCGATTCACCGTGCTGACTGTGAGCAACTGGCTGAATTACTTTCTCATGCACCAGAGCGTATTGTTGACGCGGTATGGGGAGAAAATTACTCCAGCGGTTATTCATTGGTAGTACGTGTTGTAGCGAATGATCGTAGTGGGTTATTACGCGATATCACGACAATTTTAGCCAATGAAAAAGTAAACGTACTTGGTGTGAGTAGCCGTAGCGATGTGAAGCAACAAATTGCGACAATCGATATGAATATTGAGATTTATAATCTCCAAGTATTAGGTCGTATTTTGGCAAAACTTAATCAGTTGCCAGATGTGATAGAGGCGAAACGCTTTTCTCACTAAATTATTAAAATGATAAGATGCCGAGACAACTATTCTCGGCATTTTTTTATCTAAAAATCAGAAAATCTGTATATTTAGTTAGTAATTTAATTGCTAGGGTTTATTTAAAATAAATATGGTTTTAAATAAAAGGGATCTAACGGATAACGATGAAGATAACTAAAAAATACTATATTAATAATATGTGTTGGGGATGGTTTATTGGCTTGTGTTTTTTATATCTTTGTTGGAATGATGAGTTTAGATATAAAACTATTTATTTAATTATTAATGTTTATGGAACTATATTTTTCCCTGTATCTAAATGGGCCGTTGAGAGTTTCTTTCTTAAATTTACGACAAGAGAATTTTGGAATCGGGGATTGTTTATGGATACACCAGGAAAAATGGGAGGGTTAGCGATATATCATGGTGTCATTTTTTTATTTACGATCCCAATTACAATTATTTATATTATAGTTGTGTTAATAAGGGGCCACTTATTAAATAAGTAACCACTTATTTAATAGAATCAAATTCCAATTAATTTATTGGCGCTTTCTACTAAATCATCATTTATTAATGCACTAACACCAGCCATGATTAATCCATAGCCTAATATCCCTATGGGGCCACCTAGAAGTACACTAAAAGTAAATCCAGCTACAGATGTAGCCGCCATTCCTACCATAATTGTTTCTGTTTTGACAAAAAAAGGACGCCAATTATCGGTTTGGATTGCTTTATATAATTCAGTAACCCAATCTGCAAAGTTAATGGCGTAAGTAGTGTAGGCCATACCTTTACTAAAATGTTTAAGGTTTTTGGCAATATCATCGATTTTGATCGATTCCAATGCAGTTGCAATAGCTTTACGATCTTTGGCATTAATTCTTCTATTGATATCCGCTTTGTATTTTTCGTAAGCTTTTAGCGCATCATCAACGTTACGGATGGTTTTTCCTCTGGCTTGTTGTGCTAAAGACTCCGCTAATTTTCTTGCTTTATCACCATAAGCATTAAACACTTCTTTATAAAAATCAGCAGTAAACTTTATTGAATCATGCAACTGCTTAAAATCATCGTTTGTTTGTTCTTTTTTATTTGCTTGTTGAGCTAAAATATCAGCAATTTGGAAATTACGACGTGTAAACGTCATATTCTTGTGGAAATTTTGGCATGCAGATTTAAAATCTTGTTCTCTGATATATTTTTGCATCTCAGGGAAATTATTTATATTGTCTGCACCTTTATCTGCATATAAGGCATGTAAAGCTAATCTAACTGAGGGTAACCAGCGGGAATATTCCCCAAATTTTTCACCTATATTTTGTAACATAGGGTCTGGATGAGGACTAAAATGAATATCAAAAAGAAAACCATTTATATAGTTCATTTTTTGGTAAAACATTCTACTTAGATTCAGGTCTGCTTCAAATATACGACCTATATTTTCATTATTTAATGGAATGTTATTTTCTTCCATATTTAATAATAGCAATGGAGAACTTTCATTAAACTCGTTTGATCTATGCATTAAAGCACGGCCATAGGGTCGCATTCTTAATGCTTTTTTTAATGCTAATTCAGTTTTCTGTTTTAAGTAAGATTTACATTCATTTTTAAACTCAGGGCAATTTTTCTTTCCGCAAACAGGGCATTCTTGTTTTTTATCCTGTATAAAATTATTACAAATAATATTTGTAGCTTGATTAAAAGAAAAACCATTATTAAAAGCATACTCAGGAATATAAGCACTATGTGGCGTTACAGTTAATGAACTAAATTGAATTATATTTTCACTCATTTTATTAATCCTTTAACAAAAATGACGTATTTATATGGTGTTGAAACGTGGATTTATAGTGAGGAGTATATTTGTAAATAACAAATTTATAGTTCAATTTAAAATGTCATTATTCTTTCAAAAAAGTTCTTTTTAAGATCTTGAGCTTGAAATGATAAGATGCCGAGACAACTGTTCTCGGCATTTTTTTATCTAAAAATATGTTAAACAGGATAAAGCTAACTCTTATTTAAAAGGCAATGTGATGTCAGAAAATCGTGAAATCTTTCGTTTATTAGAAATTATGGCACAGCTACGCGATCCTAATACTGGATGTGAATGGGATAAAGTGCAGACTTTTGATACCATTGCACCTTATACATTAGAAGAAACCTATGAAGTATTAGATGCCATTACGCGCAAAGATTTTGCTGATTTAAAAGAGGAATTAGGCGATTTGCTTTATCAAGTCGTTTTTTATTCACGAATGGCACAAGAGCAAAATCTATTTGATTTTAATGATGTCTGCGAAGCCATTAGCAATAAATTAGAACGTCGCCATCCTCATATTTTTGTATCTGAAAGTGACAATAATTTCGCCACCGAAAAGCACCGTTGGGAAAAGCTCAAAGCTCAAGAGCGTGAAGCCAAAGCTCTATTTTCATTGTTAGATGATATCCCTGTGTCATTGCCCGCTTTAATGAAAGCCGAAAAAATCCAAAAACGGTGTGCTTCTGTGGGATTCGATTGGGATGAACTAGAGCCTGTTTTAGGTAAAGTTTATGAAGAAATTGATGAAGTGATGGCTGAAGTGAAAAAAGAGCCTCAAGATGCCTCTCGAATTGAAGATGAGTTAGGTGATTTACTGTTTTCTGTGGTGAATTTATCACGCCATTTAAAACAAAAACCTGAACAAGCACTCAATCGAGCATGCAGAAAATTTGAACAACGCTTTCGTTTTGTTGAAAAAACGCTCTCAGAAGAAGGTATAGGCATAGAAAATGCCTCATTGGAAGAGATGGAGATCTGTTGGCAGAAAGCAAAAGGACAACAGATTGAGTGAATTGTGACACGCAAATTAACGCCAGCGTGACATAAAGTGCGATAAAAATAGTCTATAACATCTCGTTTTTTCAGCGATTTTTATAAAAGATTTTAAAAAGCGAAATTATAAAAGGTAATTTCGTTTTTTTGTTTTTGGGTGATTTAAAATCTTGTAGTTACATTTTATTGCATTAAAAATGTGATTAACCTCAAAAAAATTAAAAGCATGATCATAAGCAAAAGATCTCGCTATAAACCTGCTACACTTAATACCGTGAAAAAAATAAAGCATCTCTTCTTTAAAAGTGATATCTTAGCTGAAAGGATTAAGCTAAAATGCTTGAGAAATATTTTCACGGGTTTAGTTAATTGAATTTTTACTGTTTTTTCGTGTTTAAACGGATAAGTGGCGTGATGAAAAAGAACTTTATACTACTAAGAATGTTTGTAGCGAAAATAAGGTTCGGGTATACTGTGTTCCCGTCCAGTTATATCCATCATCCTAATACACCTAAACTTTCAGGTTCAGCATGAAAACGAATTATATTTTTGTGACCGGCGGGGTCGTATCCTCTCTGGGTAAAGGCATTGCCGCAGCCTCTCTGGCGGCTATACTCGAAGCCCGTGGACTCAATGTCACCATGATGAAGTTGGATCCGTATATCAACGTCGATCCAGGTACTATGAGCCCAATTCAGCACGGGGAAGTCTTCGTCACTGACGATGGTGCTGAAACTGATCTCGACTTAGGGCACTATGAGCGCTTTATTCGCACGAAAATGACTCGTCGTAATAACTTCACGACAGGTCGCGTATACTCTGAAGTATTACGTAAAGAGCGCCGTGGTGACTATCTTGGGGCTACAATTCAAGTTATTCCTCATATCACTAATGAAATCAAAGAACGTATTATCCGTGGCGGTGAAGGCCATGATGTCGTTTTAGTTGAAGTCGGCGGGACAGTTGGTGATATCGAATCTTTACCATTCTTAGAAGCGATTCGCCAAATGGCAGCAGAAGTAGGCCGCGAGCATACATTCTACCTGCATTTAACTTTGGTGCCTTATTTAGCCGCTTCTGGTGAAGTGAAAACCAAACCAACTCAGCATTCAGTAAAAGAATTACTGTCGATCGGTATCCAACCTGATGCGTTGATTTGCCGTTCAGACCGCGTTATTCCTGCAAACGAACGTGCCAAAATTGCACTGTTCTGTAATGTACCAGAGAAAGCGGTTATTTCATTAAAAGACGTCGATTCCATTTATAAAATCCCTGCACTATTGAAATCACAGGGATTAGATGATTATATCTGTAAACGATTCAGCTTAGATTGCCCAGTTGCAAATCTTGCAGAGTGGGAACAAGTTATTTACGAAGAAGCAAATCCTGAAGGCGAAGTGACCATTGGTATGGTGGGTAAATATGTTGAATTACCAGATGCCTATAAATCAGTGATTGAAGCATTAAAACATGGTGGTTTCAAAAGCCGTGTTACTGTAAATATCAAACTAATTGATTCACAAGACGTTGAAACCCGTGGCGTAGAAATGCTTAAAGGGTTAGATGCAATCTTAGTACCGGGTGGTTTTGGTGAACGTGGTGTTGAGGGCAAAATTATGGCTGCTCAATATGCACGCGAAAATAAAATCCCTTACTTGGGCATTTGCTTAGGTATGCAGGTTGCTATGATTGAGTTTGCACGTAATGTCGTTGGTATGGAAGGCGCAAACTCCACTGAATTTGCACCAGATTGTAAATATCCTGTTATTGCATTAATCACCGAATGGCGTGATGAAGACGGTAATGTCGAAATGCGTTCAGAAGACAGTGATTTAGGTGGCACGATGCGCCTTGGTGCTCAGCCTTGCCATTTAAGTGGTGATAGCTTAGTACGTACTCTGTATGGCAAAAACACCATTACAGAGCGCCATCGTCACCGTTATGAAGTAAATAATTTGCTATTAAAACGTATCGAAGATGCGGGTTTACGTATCGCAGGTCGTTCAGTAGATAACAAGCTGGTGGAAATTATTGAAAATCCAAACCATCCTTGGTTTGTTGCTTGTCAGTTCCACCCAGAGTTTACCTCAACGCCGCGTGACGGCCATCCGTTATTTGCAGGCTTTGTGAAAGCAGCCTTTGATAACCAAAAAGGTCTGCTGAAATAGGATATATGAGAAGAGATAGGGTATCTCTTCTCGGAAATTTAACTTGTACAGAGGAAAACCGAATGTCCAAAATCGTTAAAGTACTTGGTCGTGAAATTATTGATTCTCGTGGCAACCCAACAGTTGAAGCAGAAGTTCACTTAGAAGGTGGTTTTGTTGGTATGGCGGCTGCTCCATCAGGCGCATCAACAGGTTCTCGCGAAGCTTTAGAATTACGTGATGGTGATAAATCACGTTTCTTAGGTAAAGGTGTTCTGAAAGCGGTTGCTGCTGTTAATGGTCCAATCGCTAAAGCGATCCTTGGCCAAGATGCAAAAGACCAAGCTAGCATCGATAAAATCATGATCGATTTAGATGGTACTGAAAACAAATCAAACTTTGGTGCAAACGCAATCCTAGCGGTTTCTTTAGCAAACGCAAAAGCAGCTGCTGCTGCGAAAGGTATGCCTTTGTACGAGCACATTTCTGATCTGAACGGTACTCACGGTCAATATTCTATGCCTCTGCCAATGATGAACATCATCAACGGTGGTGAGCACGCAGATAACAACGTTGATATCCAAGAATTCATGATCCAACCAGTTGGCGCGCCTTCTCTGAAAGAAGCAGTGCGTATGGGTTCAGAAATCTTCCATCACTTAGCAAAAGTGCTGAAAGCAAAAGGTATGAACACTGCAGTTGGTGACGAAGGTGGTTATGCACCAAACTTAGAATCTAACGCTGCTGCATTAGCTGCTATCAAAGAAGCAGTTGAGAAAGCGGGTTACGTTTTAGGTAAAGACGTTACTCTGGCTATGGACTGTGCAGCTTCTGAGTTCTACAACAATGAAACAGGTAACTACGAACTGAAAGGCGAAGGCAAAACCTTCACTTCACAAGAGTTCACTCATTACTTAGAAGAACTGACTAAACAATACCCAATCGTTTCTATCGAAGATGGTTTAAACGAATCTGACTGGGATGGTTTCGCATACCAAACTAAAGTTCTTGGTGACAAAATCCAACTGGTTGGTGACGACCTGTTTGTAACTAACACTAAGATCCTGAAAGAAGGTATCGATAAAGGTATCGCTAACTCAATTCTGATCAAATTCAACCAAATCGGTTCACTGACAGAAACTTTAGCAGCAATCAAAATGGCGAAAGATGCAGGCTACACAGCAGTTATCTCTCACCGTTCTGGTGAAACTGAAGATGCAACTATCGCTGACTTAGCAGTGGGTACAGCAGCAGGCCAAATCAAAACAGGTTCTATGAGCCGTTCTGACCGTGTTGCTAAATATAACCAACTGATCCGTATCGAAGAAGCATTAGGTAACAAAGCGCCTTTCAACGGTCTGAAAGAAGTTAAAGGTCAAGCATAATTCTTGCACCTTTGATTAAAAAATCTTATTAATCTGAAAGAGGAGAACCTTGTGTTCTCCTCTTTTTTTTGGTTTTTTTACAGAAAAAACAGAATATTTATTCTTAACGCCTTTTAAAAAGTGTGATGCGTAAGAGAAAATAGTGTTCAATTATTACTCTTTTATTAATAAATTGGTTAATTCTCGTGGATGAGATCCCAAATATGGCTTTTGTGCGTTTTCAATGGCGAGAAATGTTTTTATATTTCACATATAACCTATTTCGTTAACAATTTAAGCTTAGTGAATCCAATGTTCATATCAGCTAATGTGGAGTATTATCATGGACGCATCCAATTTAGCCCCATCGGCGAAGTCTAGCCCGATAAACAAACGAGGGTTAATTATTCTGGCTATCGATGTGGTATTATTACTGCTTTTGCTAGAATTTTTACCTTATGATCCAAAGGCCAATGCAGGTTTAGCATTAATGGTGTTTGTTGGGGTGTTATGGCTGACAGAAGCTATTCACGTTACGATAACAGCATTATTTATTCCTATATTAGCCGTTGTACTCGGGCTAATGAATACCAATGAGTCATTAAAATCATTTGCAAATCCCATTATTTTCTTATTCTTCGGTGGCTTTGCATTAGCGACAGCGCTTCATATTCAAGGGCTAGATCGCTTAATTGCTAACCGCTTGCTGATGATTGCAAAAGGTAAACTTTCAATCGCGGTATTGTTGTTATTTGGTGTAACTGCATTACTTTCAATGTGGATCAGTAACACAGCAACGGCTGCGATGATGCTACCTTTAGTATTAGGTATTTTATCCAACTTAGATATTCGTTCAGAGCGTAATACTTTCGTATTCGTATTATTAGGTGTTGCTTATAGTGCAAGTATCGGTGGCTTAGGTACGTTGGTTGGTAGCCCACCAAATGCGATTGCTGCGGCTCAATTGAACTTAGATTTTATTACGTGGATGAAATACGGTATTCCAATCATGTTAGTGTTACTGCCTATCATGTTTATTGTGATGTACCTGATGCTACGTCCTAATTTAAAACATAAATTTGACCTCAAATTAGAAGTGTTAGAGTGGAATAACAAACGTGTTATCGCCATGACTATCTTCTTAGTTACCGTATTTTGCTGGATCTTCAGCTCTTTCATCAGCAGTGCTCTTGGTGGTGTAAAAGATTTAGATACAGTTATTGCGGTTAGTGCGGCAATTGTTATCGGTGTAACAGGTGTAGCAAGCTGGAGCCAAATCCAAGAGAATACAGAGTGGGGTGTGTTAATGCTGTTCGGTGGTGGTTTAACACTGAGCGCTATTTTACAGTCTTCTGGTGCAAGCCTTGTGATGGCAGATTTCATGAAGGAAACCTTTGGTGCAAGCCACTGGTTCGTGATTATCCTTGCGGTAACAACCTTTATCATCGTATTAACTGAATTTACCAGTAATACTGCGAGTGCCGCGTTATTAGTACCTATCTTTGCAACAGTAGCACAAGCATTAGGTATGCCAGTAATGGCGTTAACGATGATTATCGGTATTGGTGCATCTTGTGCGTTTATGTTGCCTGTTGCAACTCCACCAAATGCGATTGTTTTTGGTTCAGGTTACATTAAACAAAGTGAAATGGTACGTGTCGGTGGTGTGCTGAACTTAGTATGTATCTTAGTTATCGCTCTGTTTGCTTGGTTCTTCTGGCTATAAGTTAGTGTGCTAAATTAAGTACGCTAAATTAATCAAATAGAGATAAAAATGAAGCGCGTGATAGTTAAATATCAGGCGCTTTTTTTATTACCTAATATTTGCAATGGTAAAGGGGGAGCCATATTCAAGCAGAATAAAATAGAAGGAATAGACGAAAAGGATAAAAGGGATGAAAGGGATGAAAGGGATAAAAAGAGTGACTCATTGATAATAAAGAAAAAGCCATCTCTATTTATCACCGCTAAGGTATTAAATATATTGATGGCTTTCAAGACGTTTAAGTACAAAAACTATTTTATATACAGTGTTAATTGAGTACCCGGTTTTAACATTTTAATGTCAGCGTTCCAGCTCATTAACTGTTTTAGGTTAATGCCGTGGCGACGGGCAATACTGTAATAAGAGTCACCTTGGCGTACTTTATAGTAGCTGGGTGAAGGTTTTGCTGGTTTCGTTATCGTGGTATTACTGACACTACCAGCATTATGAATTTTTAATGTTTGACCAACCAGTAATGTGCTCTTGGCATTTAAGCCATTAATACGCTGTAAGTCTTTGACACTCATATTGTAGCGACGAGCAATAGCGTAAAACGAATCCCCTGAACGAACCTTATAAACACCTTCTTGCTTAATAGATTGATTCGTTTTGGCAACAGCCAAGCGAATTGTTTCTAATACCGCTTCATCCTCAAAAGCGTTACGGAATTGGTCAAGTTTATTGCGAGGCAACATAATGACATGAGGACCATTCGGTGCGGTTATTCCACGCTTATAACCGGGGTTATAATCTTTCACGGTATTAATAGGTAACTGACTTAATTCAGCAACTTTATTTAACGTGATTTGCTCGCCGACATCAAATGAGGCTAATGCTTTATCTCGATAGTTACTTTTTGGAAAAGTAATGGTCTGTTCGTTTTCACGAATAACTTTGCTCAACGCGAGAATTTTCGGCACATAATTCATCGTTTCTTTAGGTAAAGAAAGCGACCAATAGTCTGTTGGTAAGTTTTGACTCTCATTTGCCTTTATTGCTTGCATAACACGACCTTCGCCTGCGTTATAAGCAGCAAGGGCAAGTGCCCAATCACTATCGAACATCACATACAAGCGCTCTAGTAAATCAAGGGCTGCTTTAGTTGATGCCATAACATCACGACGACCGTCATACCATTGGTTTTGTGCCAAACCATAGTAATTACCGGTTATCGGTACAAATTGCCATAAACCAGCGGCATTTGCAGAAGAGGTAACATGGGGATTAAACGCACTTTCAACGACAGGAACAAGTGCAAGTTCCATCGGTAATTCACGTTTTTCTATTTCATCAATAATCGAATACATATAAGGTTCAGCACGAGAAGCAACACTCTGTATATGTTTGGGATTATTTAAAAAATATAATTCTTGCTGCGAGATCCTTTCATTTTCAGGGAGGTCCATTTTCAATTCACTTACCACATAACCCCATAAATTGGTTTTTACATCATATTGAGGTTGGTGAGAAGTTGAAGTCCCTTTCGTTGATGTTGGTGTGATCGCAGACAAATTAGGTTTAATGTTCTCAGATTGCTGACAGCCCGCCAATAGCAATATGGAGAACAAAATCGCTTTTGTCTTCATAATAGAAAAATTCATCCTGTGTGTTTTTTAAACCAAATGATACTTAGTGTGCCAAAATAAAACAATCAATAGAGATTAAAAGTTGTCTTTTAATTCTCTTAATTTTGTAAATGTCTTAATTGGAGCATAAGTATTAGTGGTTATATCTAAAATCCTTTGCAAATCAATATCGTCAGATTTCAAAAAAAGATTAATATTCTTTTCGTTTTTCAGTGTTATTGGCACAGTTGGTTGTGAATTTTTACGCATTTCACTAACTTGGGCTAAATAATCGGTAATAAGTGCATTTTCTGGCATGATATGATGCGCAAAGGTCATATTTGATAGGGTGTATTCATGAGCGCAACAAATTAATGTGTTATCAGGTAAAGCACTCAATCTTTGTAATGAACTAAACATTTGTTGTGCGGTGCCTTCGAATAAACGACCACAACCACCAGAAAAAAGTGTATCGCCACAAAATAAATATGGTTCACAGTAATAAGCAACATGACCTAATGTATGGCCCGGTGTGCCAATCACATTAAAAGTGAAGGTGCCAACAATGATGCGTTCTTGATTATGAATAATATTTTCAGCCCCTTTACTTTGTGTTTCTTGTGGGCCAAAAACGTCAATGTTAGGATATTTTTT
Source organism: Proteus sp. CD3 (assembly GCF_008808075.1). Taxonomy (NCBI): domain Bacteria; kingdom Pseudomonadati; phylum Pseudomonadota; class Gammaproteobacteria; order Enterobacterales; family Morganellaceae; genus Proteus; species Proteus sp. CD3. Next base: position 645,000 of record NZ_CP019686.1, read on the forward strand.
TACAAGCTCGGCAACGCCACCAACATGATCCTCATGATGGTGGGTTAATAAAATCGCGATAGGCGTTAGTGAACGTTGTGAGAGCATTTCAATAACAGGTTTGGCTTGTGACGGGTCTACAATCACACATTCACTATTTTCATTACTTAATAGCCAAATGTAGTTATCGGATAAAGCAGGAATTCTGATAAGCTCCATATAAGTTACCTTACTTATAAAATATAAAGGGTTAAACGATGAAAGCAGCGCGTTCAGTAAAACCAATTACAATGCCAGACTCTTGGCGTGATATTCCTTGGGGGGAATATTATCGCATGGCGATTGAATTGCGTTTACAAAACTGGTGGCCGAAAATGTATGGCTTTCATTTGCTAAAACTCGGTCAACTCAGTGCCGAACTTGATACCAAATTAAGTATCGTTTCACATCAAGTCAATGTGACATCGAATGCAATAAATGCGGATGTTATCGCGTCCTTAGATTATCTACCCTTTGAAAATAAATCGATAGATGTTTGCCTTATGGCTCATGTACTTGATTATAGCGCAGATCCTCATTGGCTATTAAGAGAAGCTGACCGTGTTTTAATTGATGATGGCTGGATAGTATTAACGAGCTTTAACCCTATTAGTTTATTAGGGCTAGGTAAATGTACGCCTCTTTTACGACAAAAGCAGCCTTATTCAAGTCGTATGTTTTCACTTCGACGCCAAATTGATTGGCTTAGTGTGTTAAATTACGAAGTCATGACACAACAGAACTTCCAAATTATGCCATTTTCAAGACCAATAAAACGTGATGGTAGCCGCTATCACATCGGTGGCTGTTTAAATTTAATTATTGCTCGTAAAAGAACGCTTCCTTTAACACCCACGGCATTGAAATTTGCATTGCCACGCCTGAGTGTAAAAGGTCGAGTTTTAGGCGCTACACGCAATCGCTCAGAGCCATAAAATATGATTCATTGTGTTTTATCTTTCTGGCTTTCAATATAACCAGTGTCTTCTTGTGTAGGTGATTGAGCCGCCGTTTTTGCTAATTCATCACAACGTTCATTTTCATCATGACCAGCATGACCTTTTACCCAATGCCATTCGATTTCATGACGAGTAATAGCACTATCTAAGCGTTTCCATAAATCGACATTAAGCACAGGGCTTTTATCAGCTTTACGCCATTGGCGCTTTTTCCAGCTATGGATCCACTGTGTGATACCTTGTCTGACATATTGGCTATCTGTTGTCAGTGTAATTTTACAAGGGAATTTTAATGTTTCTAATGCTACGATAGCGGCAAGAAGTTCCATTCGGTTATTGGTGGTCATAAAAAAACCTTCACTTAGGGTTTTTTCATGTTGTTGATAGCGTAAAATAGCGCCATAACCACCAGGGCCTGGGTTGCCTAAGCATGAACCATCGGTGAATATTTCTACCTGCTTGTGCATAAAGGCGACTTATCCTTTTTGATTAATACGAAAAACTAACCCTAAGTCTGACATAAAAACGGATTATGAGCACTCCAATCACACGACAAATTGTACTTGATACCGAAACCACCGGTATGAATAAGCTGGGCGTTCATTATGAAGGTCATAATATCATTGAAATTGGTGCCGTGGAGGTTATCAATCGTCGATTAACAGGGCGAAATTTCCATGTTTATATTAAGCCCGAAAGATTAGTTGATCCCGAAGCGTTTGAAGTTCACGGTATTAGTGATGAGTTTTTAGAGGATTGTCCTTCTTTTGCTGATATTGCTGATGAATTTTTAGAATATATTCGTGGCGCAGAGCTGATCATTCATAACGCATCGTTCGATATTGGCTTTATGGATTATGAGTTTAGAAAGCTTAATCGTGATATTCCGCCTACCGAAACGTTCTGCCAAATTACCGATAGCCTTGCAATGGCAAGGGCATTATTTCCCGGTAAACGAAATAATCTTGATGCCTTATGTGATAGATACTTAATAGATAACTCTAAACGTACTCTTCACGGCGCGTTATTGGATGCTGAAATACTTTCTGACGTTTACTTGGCAATGACCGGTGGACAAACAGCATTAGCATTTTCAATGGAAGGCGAATCAAGTAACGAGCAAGAGCAAAATGATATTCAGCGTATCGAACGCCCAGTTTCAGGATTAAGAGTCATAAGAGCCACCGCAGAAGAACTTGCTGAACACGAATCTCGATTAGATTTAGTTGAGAAAAAAGGCGGGCATTGTTTGTGGCGTCCAGCATCAAATGATGAGTCAGTTTGAATATAAAAAAAGCATAAAGGCTTAGTTGAGATTAAAAACTATCCAAATGCATCTTTTTGTTAGAAAAACAGTTGACGACAAGGCAAGAGATTCGTAATATTCACCTCGTCCGAAAGGATACCCGGAGCGGTAGTTCAGTTGGTTAGAATACCTGCCTGTCACGCAGGGGGTCGCGGGTTCGAGTCCCGTCCGTTCCGCCAAATTATGACGCCATGCTATTTATTAGCATGGCGTTTTTGCTATTGGGATTTTATCATCATACCAGCCAGCAGTATGCCACTTTTCCGACCTTCTACCCGCAATTAAGCCAAGCGCTCACGTAAATCACGCTGTAACGTGCGTTCAGATACATTGAACTTTTTGAGCTAAACATAAGAACACAAGGCTTTCTCCTACCATTAAGCGAGCAACTAAGCGGGTAACACCAGTACTTATCCCCGTTGATATCCAAACTAGCCCAGTTATCCAGTAACACCCTGTTTATTAGACCCGCATAGTCGTTTGATTGAATATATAAATAATTACTGGAAACCAAGAAAACAGATTTTAACATTGCTTGAATAAAAAATATAAATATATTTTATGTATTTACTTATCAGACTTGTGATTAATGACGGGATATCTTTAATTGTTACCCTTCGAAAAATTACCGTTAAAATAATTAAAGCAATTAGAATAATAAAATAAATCATAATAACTAAGTGAACTAAAAAACTACAATAATGCAAATTATCACTTTTAATTAGCTTTAATTACTCTTTAGTGGATTAATTTAAAGAATTTTCAACCTATATAATAAAATTATTTTTATTTTAACTTGATTGATTTTATTTATGTTATTCCGATAAATATGTCTTTTTACAGTTAGGGGGGTTGGCTTGACGTTAAATTATTGTTGGTTTTAATGACTGTTATATTGTATAAATATATTCATATTACTAATGAATTGTGCTTTCAAGTTATACATTAATCCACAGAGCGATGGTTGAAGCTTCAAAATGAAGAGTTAGCTGAAGCAGCGAGTGAATTGCGTGCTGGGCATGTAGCGAAGGCAACAGTATTAGTGAAGCGCGGGATGGAATATATAAAACTACTCGCCCAGCAACTTGAAATCCTGACATTTATGCAACAAAGAGCCGGGAGCTAACTATGGTTGATAGAATATCAGAGCAAGAGCATCTTGATGGGGCTGATTCAAAACGTGAAAAGAGTTATAGAGTGACCACCGAAGACAGTCTATTGAATAATAGTCATCGGTGTGATGCTAGAGAGATCCTTTCTGAATTTCATAAGGTTGGAAAACATTTTGTTACCCAGCAAAAATTACAACAACTGGCAGTATATCGAGATGAATTAGCCCGCAGTTCCGCTGGTGATTGGATGCTAAGTTTTCTTAACGTCGTCTTGGATAAATTTGATGACACTTATAGTTACCGATCTTATCTAGCACTGGATTTATTACATTGGCAGAATTACACAGAAAATAGTGCTGATTATATCGATTGGCAATTGACTATTATTACTATGGATTTAATCCGTTTTGAGCTAGATGCATTGCGTAATAATGGCAGTTGGCTCTATGAAATGGCACCAGATCAGCGACTTGTTAATACGCGTTGCCGACGACTGATAAAGTGTATGGGAAAAGTATATCAACGAATGAATATACAGTGGGAAAATAATGAGCGGGATATGATAACGATCTGCGACACAATTTGTTCTGCTGTGTTTTTACGCTTATCTGATAATGAAAAATTACGCTTAGAATACTCAATGATACCCGTTTATATTAATCATGATGAGTACATTTTTCTACGTATATTACAGGCCTTTGAAACATTGTTTGATTGGCTGGCCTCTTGTTTAACGGAAGTTATTGCCTTTGCTAAATCGGATCTGAAACAAGCAACTGAACTCTTGTTTCTCAGCGCTAATCGATTGAATGAAATGGCAGCACTTTTTCCATTGTTATCGACGTTACGGGTTGATGCCTTTCATAGGTTCAGAGATTATACCGAAGGTTCTAGTGCAATCCAGTCACGCAGTTATAAGAAAGTTGAATCATTGTGTAGTAGACCTGATGCCGAAAGATTCAATTCAATAGCCTATCAAGCGGTACCGGAGGTAAGCGAGGCGATTTTATCTAACCCCGAGACGATTGATGATGTTTTTAATCTTATTCCTCAGAATAATTTGTATAAAGACGATTTTCATCAAGCGATGGAGTCGTTTGGATTAGGCATGAAAATATGGCGGCAGTCGCATTACGGTATTGCTGTAAAAATGCTGGGCGCCTCGCCAGGTACTGGCAATACTGAAGGTACTGCCTACCTTAAAGAAGTAAGAAAAATACCGGTCTTTAAAAATATCTGAACAAGGTTAGTTATAACCACATTAAATGATAATCCAATTCGGAGGGATGCCTTCCATTGCTAAACCCCAGCATTTATGCTGGGTTTTTTTGCTTTGCAGACTTTCGCGTATTATTAAGTAAGCTGTTTTTTGAAACTATTTTTCTGCAAAAATAATAATAGAAAAAAATATTCAATTAACACAGAAAAAAGAAACTTTAGGCTTATTGAAAGTCAAAATACGAAAAATATATTCTTTATTGTAATAAAATTTATAAAAACCATTCTTGGAATAACCTAATTATTTATTTTCTCACTCGTTTTGCTAAGGTAATAAGTAACATTTACGTTACCCTGATTTTTCCTTTTAGCTATATATGATGTAAATAAGATTTTTATTACTGAATCAGTGAATTATCTGCTTTTTATCTTTTTTAAGCTCTTATAATTCTACGTCTTTGTAACAAGTTCAGTTAGTTATTAGGTTATAATTAAAACAAATACGGTATTTATTTGATTTGATGGATAATTCAGCAATGAAATTTTATCTTGATTAGTCATATCAAGCTAAGGTTTAATAGCACGCTTCTCAATTGCGCAAGTCATTGCCTTTTTTGCTTTTTGTTGCGCAACAATGCGGTGGTGTAATGTTATTTTCCGCTTTGATCGTAAAAAATGCCGTGCAAATCAAAGAATTATTGCTTTATGCTAATTACGATAGCCACCTTTGTGGATTTTTTATATTGCGGTTTTTTGCCCGCATTGAGAGAATCAGCTATCTAGATGCTTTTTATCCGACTTGGAGTAGAAAATGACCACTCGTAAAACCCTTGCTAATGCGATCCGTTTTTTAAGTATGGATGCTGTGCAAAAAGCGAAATCAGGACACCCCGGCGCCCCTATGGGTATGGCTGATATTGCAGAAGTATTATGGCGTGATTTTTTAAATCATAACCCAACTAACCCTAACTGGGCTGATCGTGACCGTTTCGTTTTATCTAATGGTCATGCTTCGATGCTGATTTACAGCTTACTGCACCTGTCTGGTTATGAAGTTTCTTTAGATGATCTGAAAAACTTCCGTCAATTGCATTCTAAAACACCGGGTCACCCAGAATATGGTTACACCCCAGGTGTTGAAACAACAACGGGTCCTTTAGGTCAAGGTATTGCAAACGCAGTGGGTTTTGCTATTGCAGAACGCACATTAGCCGCTCAATTTAACCGTCCTGGTCATGACATTGTTGATCACTACACCTACGCCTTTATGGGTGATGGTTGTATGATGGAAGGTATCTCTCACGAAGCGTGTTCTTTAGCGGGAACATTACAGTTAGGTAAACTGATTGCATTCTACGATGACAATGGCATCTCTATTGATGGTAAAGTGCATGGTTGGTTTACTGATAATACCGCAGAACGTTTCGACGCTTATGGCTGGCATGTAATTAGTGGCATTGATGGTCACGATGCAGCAAGCATTAAAGCCGCAATTGAAGCAGCAAAACAGATCACTGACAAACCTTCACTGCTGATTTGTAAAACCACTATCGGTTTTGGCTCTCCTCATAAAGCAGGTACTGCGGATTCTCACGGTTCCCCATTAGGTGATGCAGAAATCGCTGAAACACGTAAAGCGTTAGGCTGGGAATACGGCCCATTCGAAATTCCACAAGAAATTTATAAAGAGTGGGATGCGAAAGAAGCGGGTAAAGCAAAAGAAGCGTCATGGGATGCTAAATTTGCTGCATACGCAGCACAATTCCCTGAATTAGCGGCTGAATTTAAACGCCGTGTTTCTGGTGAATTACCAGCAAACTGGGAAAAAGATTCCAAAGCATTTATTGAAAATCTGCAACAAAACCCTTCAAGCATTGCAAGCCGTAAAGCGTCTCAAAATGCATTAGAAGCATTCGGTAAAGTATTACCAGAATTCATGGGCGGTTCTGCGGACTTAGCACCAAGTAACTTGACTATGTGGTCTGGTTCTAAAGCGCTGAATGAAGACGAAGCAGGTAACTACATCCATTATGGTGTGCGTGAATTCGGTATGTCTGCAATCATGAATGGTATTGCATTACATGGCGGTTTTGTTCCTTACGGCGCTACCTTCCTGATGTTTATGGAATATGCACGTAATGCTGTACGTATGGCTGCACTGATGAAGATCCGCAGTATCTTTGTTTATACTCATGACTCTATCGGTCTGGGTGAAGATGGCCCAACTCACCAACCTGTTGAGCAAATGGCAAGCCTGCGTGTAACTCCAAACGTGAGCACATGGCGTCCATGTGACCAAGTTGAATCCGCTGTTGCATGGAAATATGCAATTGATCGTAAAGATGGTCCAACAGCGCTGATCTTCTCTCGTCAAAATCTTGCACAACAACCACGTACTCCAGAGCAACTGGCAAATATCGAGAAGGGTGGTTACATCCTGAAAGATTGCGCGGGTACTCCAGAATTAATCTTTATTGCGACAGGTTCTGAAGTTGAATTAGCGGTTAGCGCTTATGAACAACTGACAGCTGAAGGTCGTAAAGTACGTGTTGTTTCTATGCCAGCAACAGATGCATTTGATAAACAAGATGCAGATTACCGTGAAGCAGTATTACCAACATCAGTGAAAGCGCGTGTTGCTATCGAAGCTGGTATTGCTGACTACTGGTTCAAGTATGTTGGTTTAGATGGTGCGATTGTAGGTATGCGTAGCTTCGGTGAATCTGCGCCTGCAAACGAGTTATTTGAAGAGTTTGGTTTTACTGTCGAAAATGTGGTTACACAGGCAAAATCTTTACTTAAATAATCAATAAATGTTAACAAGAGCACATTTTTGGGAAGAATTTCTCAGATGTGCTCTTTTTTTATCCTTCCATCTTTGTTTACTATTGCGATCTTCTCTCATTTCTCGTAATCTGATTATCAGTAAGCTGAACCGTTTCAGTTAATCCTAAAATGTCGGTGACTGCACAATTTCTAGATTTACTTGATTTATCGTTGTTGATTAGTATGTTGCTCTATTATTCTAAGCGGTTGCAAATCACGAGTTATCAAGGAAGTCACATGACAATCAGAGTCGCTATTAACGGTTTTGGTCGTATAGGGCGTAATGTGTTAAGAGCGCTTTATGAATCAGGTAAACGAGCTGAAATAACGGTTGTTGCAGTAAATGAATTGGCTGATGCACAAGGTATTGGGCATCTTCTCAAGTATGACTCCAGCCATGGACGTTTTGCTTGGGATGTACGAATTAATAACGATTTATTGCAAGTGGGTGATGATACTATTCGCTTATTTCATCACGCTGATATTACGGATTTACCTTGGGGTGAACTTGGTATTGATGTCGTACTTGATTGTAGTGGTGCATATGGCTCACGAGCTGATGGCGAAGCGCATATTGCACAAGGCGCAAAGAAAGTGCTTTTTTCTCATCCCGGTACAACAGATTTAGATGCAACAGTCGTTTTTGGTGTGAATCAACACGAACTTAAAAAAGAGCACCGAATTGTTTCAAACGCATCTTGTACAACAAATTGCATTATTCCGATCATTAAAATGATGGATGACGCGTTTAATATAGAGTCAGGAACAGTAACAACAATCCATGCAGCCATGAACGATCAACCTGTGATTGATGCATACCATAAGGATTTACGTCGTACTCGTGCAGCAGGACAATCTATTATTCCTGTTGATACAAAACTGGCGGCAGGAATTACGCGGATCTTCCCGAAATTTAGGGATCATTTTGAGGCAATTTCTGTACGAGTTCCTACAATTAATGTGACGGCAATTGATTTAAGTGTCACTGTAAAAACTGCTGTAAATGTGTTAGATGTCAATCGGTTAATTCAAAAATCAGCAACTGGTGCATTTCGTGGTATAGTGGATTACACAGAATTGCCATTAGTCTCAACTGATTTTAACCACGATCCTCATAGTGCAATCGTAGATGGCACACAAACAAGAGTCAGTGGGCAACACCTGATCAAGACTTTAGTCTGGTGTGATAATGAATGGGGCTTTGCTAACCGAATGCTTGATACAACGTTAGCAATGGCTGCAACTGGTTTTAAATAATCATGTTTTAATGACGGTGTCGCGTAATAATACAAGGCACTGAACAGAAGATTACTAAATTTTAGAGAATCAATGAGAGGATTCATCATGTCTGTAATTAAGATGACCGATTTAGACCTAGCGGGTAAACGAGTTCTTATCCGTGCTGACCTGAACGTTCCAGTTAAAGATGGTAAAGTAACTTCAGATGCACGTATCCGTGCTTCTTTACCAACAATTGAAGCCGCGTTAAAACAAGGCGCTAAAGTGATGGTAACTTCTCACTTAGGTCGTCCTACTGAAGGTGAGTACAACGAAGAGTTCTCTTTAAAACCAGTTGTTGACTATCTGAAAGATAAATTAACTGCACCAGTTAGCCTTGCTAAAGACTATTTAAATGGTGTTGAAGTCAATGCCGGTGAATTAGTTGTTCTTGAAAACGTTCGTTTTAACAAAGGCGAAAAGAAAGACGACGAAACGCTGTCTAAACAATACGCTGCATTATGTGATGTTTTCGTCATGGATGCATTCGGTACTGCTCACCGTGCTCAAGCATCAACTCATGGTGTTGCTAAATTTGCACAAGTTGCTTGCGCGGGTCCTCTGTTATCAGCAGAGCTTGAAGCATTAGGTAAAGCATTAGATAAACCTGCTCGCCCAATGGTTGCGATTGTTGGTGGTTCTAAAGTATCAACTAAACTGACTGTATTAGATTCTTTATCAAAAATTGCTGACCAATTAATCGTTGGTGGTGGTATCGCAAATACCTTTATCGCAGCAGAAGGTCATCCAGTTGGTCGCTCTTTATATGAAGCAGACCTAGTTGATGATGCTAAAAAACTGATGGAAAAATGTGATATTCCAGTGCCAAGTGATGTTCGTGTTGCAACTGAATTCTCTGAAACTGCAGAGGCTGTTTTAAAATCAGCAAGTGATATCAAAGATGATGAACAAGTACTGGATATCGGTGATGTTACAGCAGAACGTTTAGCAGAGATCCTGAAAAACGCGAAAACTATCCTGTGGAATGGCCCAGTAGGTGTGTTTGAATTCCCTAACTTCCGCAAAGGTACAGAAATCATCGCTAATGCTATTGCAGATAGTGAAGCATTCTCTATCGCTGGTGGTGGTGATACGCTGGCTGCTATTGATTTATTTGATATCGCAGACAAAATCTCTTACATTTCAACCGGTGGTGGTGCTTTCTTAGAATTCGTTGAAGGCAAAAAACTTCCTGCTGTTGCAATGTTAGAAGAACGCGCTAAACAGTAATTAAGTCAGCTCATACAGGTAGAAAGCTATTTTCTACCTGTTCCAAATATAGGATCTTATTACATGTCTAAAGTTTTTGATTTCGTGAAACCGGGTGTCATCACTGGTGATGATGTACAAAAAGTATTTGCAGTAGCAAAAGAAAACAAATTTGCTCTGCCTGCGGTTAACTGTGTAGGTACTGACTCAATCAATGCTGTGTTAGAAGCTGCTGCGAAAGTTCGTTCTCCTGTTATTGTACAGTTCTCTAACGGTGGTGCTGCATTTATCGCAGGTAAAGGTCTTAAATCTGATGTACCACAGCAAGCTGCTATTTTAGGCGCAATTTCTGGCGCTCATCATGTACACCAAATGGCTGAATACTACGGTGTTCCTGTTATTCTGCATACTGACCACTGTGCGAAAAAATTATTACCATGGATTGATGGTCTGTTAGATGCTGGTGAAAAACACTACGCTAAAACAGGTAAACCACTGTTCTCTTCTCACATGATTGACTTATCTGAAGAATCATTAGAAGAAAACATCGAAATCTGTGCTAAATATTTAGCGCGTATGGCTAAAATCGATATGACTTTAGAAATCGAATTAGGCTGTACAGGTGGTGAAGAAGACGGTGTTGATAACACAGGTATGGACAGCTCTGCGCTTTATACTCAACCAGAAGATGTTGCTTACGCATACGAAAAACTGAGTGCGGTAAGCCCTCGTTTCACTATCGCGGCATCTTTTGGTAACGTTCACGGTGTTTATAAACCAGGTAACGTTCAGTTAACGCCAAAAATTCTACGTAACTCACAAGACTACGTATCTGAGAAATTCAACCTGCCACACAATAGCTTAGACTTCGTTTTCCACGGCGGCTCCGGTTCTTCAGCAGAAGAAATCAAAGAAGCTGTTGGCTATGGTGTTATCAAAATGAATATCGATACAGATACTCAGTGGGCAACTTGGGATGGTATCTTACAGTTCTACAAAAAGAACGAAGGCTATTTACAAGCTCAGTTAGGTAATCCAGAAGGTGCTGATAAACCTAACAAGAAATACTACGACCCACGTAACTGGTTACGTCATGCACAATCATCAATGGTTGTTCGTTTAGAGCAAGCATTTAAAGAATTGAATTCAGTTGATGTTCTGTAATTGGATCATTCTTAATGATTAAACTAAACCCGCTTATTTGGCGGGTTTTTTTATGCCGGGCAAAAAGCTATCAGGCAGTTTGTCTATGATGATATTTCTCTTTAAATATTAACGATGAAATGCATAGGTATAAAAAAAGCGCCTATTAATAAATAGGCGCTTATATCAAGCAATATATTGATTGAAAGATTAGCCTGTGACTTTACCGTCTCTGCTTTCTTCTTTCATCATGCGATTTAATAAAGGTACGGTTGCCCACATAACGATACCGACAATTAAGGTCACAATACCAATTTTACCAAATACATCAGTATAAATAGGTAATGTTTGTAGTGGATCAGTAATGCCTTCTGGTGCTGCGGTGAAAGTCGCTACATAACCCCCTAACAGATAAGCGGTGGCTTGTGTTAAGAACCACATACCTAAAATAAAGCCCATCATGTATTGCGGTACGAATGCTGCAACCATTGCTAAACCTAACGCACTGATCATCAGTTCACCTAAGCTCTGGAATAAGTAAACCAGAACGATAAACCAAGGAGATGTTAAGCCTTGAGCATCGGCAAACCACATACCTGATGCTGCCGCTGTAAGGAATCCTAATGAGCACAGAAGCATACCAGCAGTAAACTTCGCAGGCATTGAGAAGTCTTTACCTTTCGCGCCAAAATGGCTGTAAGCGATAGCAAGGATTGGGCTAGCAACAATGATCCAGAATGGGTTTAGTGCTTGGAAGCTTACAGGGTTAATATCAAAGCCTAAAAGCGTGTGATGAACGTTATGAATAGCAAAGAAGTTCAGTGAGGTTGGCATCTGAGCATACAGAATATAGAAAACAACAGCTTCTAACATCAGAACAAATGCAACATACATTTTATTACGAGCGACTCTGTCTTTTTGTTTAAACGCTTCACGGAAATAAATGAAGACAACAATAATAGACAGGCTGACTAAAACGATATTTGCAATCATTACGTTGTGCAGTAACCATGCACAAACAAATACCATTGCAACAGAGCCAGCAATTACTAATAACAGTTTGCTAAAGCTCATCGGTAAATGGTCTGGTTCAGAACCAATATTGGCAACCATTTTACGACAGAAGAAATAAACTAATAACGCCATGAGTAAGCCAATACCACAGATATTATAAGTCAATGCATATCCGTAACGTTCAGCCAATACAGGGGCGATAGATAAAGAAATTAAGGAGCCGATATTGATCGACATATAAAATAGCGTAAATGCACCATCAAGACGTGGATCTTTAGGTGGGTAACATTTTGCTAATAAGCTGGCAGGGTTGGCTTTAAATAAACCATTACCGACTGCGATAGTTCCTAATGCGTAGAAAATTAAATTAGGGTACATAATTGACATACCAGTCATGAAATAACCGATAGCCAAGACGATAGCACCTAAAACAATAGTTCGTTTTGTTCCTAATAAGTGGTCACCAACATAACCACCAATAGAAATAAGCCCATAAACCAGTGCAGAGAATGCACCAAAAGTAATAAAAGCCTGTTCTTGAGAGAAACCGAGTTTACTAACAAAATAAACGGCAAGAATACCTTGTACGCCGTAGTAACCAAAACGTTCCCATAATTCTACAAAGAAAATCATAAAGAATGGTTTAGGCTGTTGTAATAAACCGACTTGAGCGGGTTTATCCATATCTGTAATGCCCCTAATTATTATTTATTTTCAACAACGATGTTATTTACTCACATTCACGAGGAATGTTACACGACGGTAACATTATCTGTCGCATTTAGAGTGATGTTTGCAAATTTAAGAAGGTAATCAGCAAGTCGAGTAGACTAATATATTGATGGAATGACTTCTCAAAGGTTGATCACACTGTAGGTAAGATTAATACCAGATTGAAAAAAATATTCATTAGTTTATTTTCAAATAAAGTCATTTAATTGATCTTTGGTATAAAATATAACCAAGGAGATTATTATTTGTTTATATTTTAATCTTAATAAATTAAATAAAGATAAAGAGAAAAAGTAGAGCGAAAATATTTTTGATTATGTGACTGATTGATTCTAGAAAGAAATTTTTCATTATAATTAAAAATTAATCTTTTATAACAAACAGATGTTAATAAATATTTAATAAATATCTAAACGCTAGTGAATGTTATCTAGTTGAATAAATATTCATTTAATATAGATAAATATTTAATTTTATGATGTGATTATAATCAATAAAAAAACGCCCTTATTAAAAGTGCGTTTTTATCTTGAGGTAAAATAGGTGAACTTTAAACGGAGATTAGTACTTGTTCATTTTTAACAGAATGGAAACGACGTTTGAAATAAATAAGCCCATCACCATCTTCACGTACCGAAATATTCTTAATTTCGGTCATATAAACAAAATGTGTACCCACTTGGCGTACATCATAAATATCACCTTCTAAGCAGGCGAGCGCATTTGCTAATACGGGTTGTTGTAATTGCCCGTGTTGCCATCCTGGTTGGGTAAAACGCTCTGCCATCGCAAGCCCTGTCATTCCGGCGAAATGACATGCCATTTCTTCTTGCTCATGATTCAATATATTGATGCTTAATTTTCCATTTTCTTGAAAAATAGCGTTCATTTGACTTTTACTGTTGATGCAGACCATCACGGTAGGCGGATTATCAGTAACAGAACATACTGCTGTTGCTGTTAAGCCACAACATCCCGCATCACCATTTGTTGCCACGATATTGACCGCAGCACCTAAGCTTGCCATCGCATCCCGAAAAAGTGGGTTAGCCTGTTTTTCCTCAGACATTATTTACTCCTACTGCCAGACTTCTCATCTGTGGGCGTCTTCACTTAAAATAATTATTAGTTAGATAACTAAAAAATCACCTAACTACTCCGCTAACAAAGTTGTAATGCTATTGCCGGTTTCTTTGTTGCGTTGTTTTAAAGCCGTAACGCTACCGCGCATGAACAAAGATAGCAATCTTTCTTTGTTACAACTTGTTAACTTTATCTCAAAAAACAGTGAGACAACCTTATCGCTAAGCGCCATTATTCCTAATTTAGAGATGGGATAATAGGCAAATTAGGCTACTTTTTTTGATTGGTAAAGAGATAACACAAATTGCCAACTCATAAAAAATGCGTATAGCTCAAGATATTGTGAAAGATGACATTAATCTTAAAAAAGGAACATGAGTAATAAATTGCCCAAAGGGAAGGAAATTGCAAAAATTGAGTCAACTTTATTTATTTGTTAATATGAATAATTGTAACAATTAGTCTATTCTTAAAATATAGTTATTCTATCAACCATAAGTAGCGGTATTTTTTCACTGTCTATATTGCGTGATATTTTGTCATTTCACCTATAACACCATATAAAGAGCTTCTTGATTATGCATGAATCATTAACTATCGCGCTGCTACAAGCACGGGAATCTGCGATGGGTTTTTTTCGACCTGTTCTCAAAGAGCATAATCTGACAGAACAGCAATGGCGGATCATTCGTGTACTTGCGGATAAGCGTTCTATTGATTTCCATGAGTTAGCGCAAAAATCGTGTATTCTTCGACCAAGTCTAACGGGGATTTTGATTAGAATGGAAAGAGACGAGCTAATTTGTCGTTTAAAACCAGTAAGTGACCAACGTAAACTTTTTGTTTCGCTTTCTGCTAATGGGCAAAGTTTATACGATAAGATCCAGCCCAAAATTGAAGAAGGCTATCAATTACTTGAGCAAAAGTTTTCGACTGAAAAACTACAAAAGTTATCTGGATTATTAAAAGAACTGATTGCGCTTAACGTAGATGATGTAGAACAATCAGAGAAATAAGCTATGTGATAAGAAAAAAGGAGATGCCATGGCATCTCCTTTTTGTTGCCATTATGCAGATAAAATTATTGCTTACCTAATACATGTAAGAAGTGAATGTGTTTTTCGTACTGATCAAGGATATCGTGAATGATTTGTTCTTTCGTCCAACCCATTACATCGTAATCTTGTCCACCTTCTTTTAAATGAATTTCAGCACGATAATATTTATGCTCTTCATCTCTTTCTTCATCACTTAGTCCAGCTAAAGCAAAGGCGGGTTGAGTATAAAAACGCAGGCGAACTTCATAGAAGAAATTCATGTCATCGCCTAAATCGACTTCAAAACCAATTCGATCATCTTCTTCATTATGGATAAAACATTGTGTCGCTTGCTTACTTAATTCGGCAGACACCATTTCCATTGAGGGTTGGATCACTTCATCCATAAAACGTTTTACATGAGAGCGTTTAGGAAAATAGGCAATATTTCTTAAACGACGTTGCCAAGGGATCGGATTGCGGCTTGCTGGTGGTGCAATTGTCGTTAGCTGTTGGCTATCACGTTTATATACATCCACTCGCAATGCTTTTATTAGCCCATAAATAGAAGCAAGCAATACCATTGAGAAGGGAAGAGCGCTTGCAATGGTTACTGTTTGTAGCGCGGTTAAACCACCGGCTAACAATAAAGTAATTGCAGAAATGCCCATTAAACTCGCCCAGAAAATACGTTGCCATACTGGTGTTTCACTATCACCGCCAGAAGCTAAAGTATCAACAACCATAGCACCAGAGTCTGCCGAAGTCACAAAAAAGACAACCACCATCAACATCGCAAAGAAAGATAAAACGGATGAGAATGGGAAATAATTTAAGAACTCAAATAGAGCCAATGACACATCTTGCTGCACGATATTGGCGAGAGTTTCGGCACCTTTATCTTTGATTAAATGAATAGCGGTATTACCAAAAACAGTCATCCAAAGTAAGGTAAAACCAGCAGGAACAAATAGAACACCAATAACAAATTCACGAATAGTACGGCCTCGTGAAATACGGGCGATAAACATCCCTACAAATGGAGACCATGAAAGCCACCATCCCCAATAAAGCAGTGTCCATCCCCCTAACCAATCACTCGATTTTGGCTCGTATGCGTAAAGATTAAAGGTTTTACTGACAATTTCGGATAGATATCCCCCTGTATTTTCAACAAATGATTTTAATATCAATACAGTTGGACCGAGAATAATGACTAATAAAAGAAGAATAACCGCCAATCCTAAGTTAAGTTCAGATAAAAAACGAATGCCTTTTTCTAAACCAGAAACAACAGAAATGGTTGCAAGTGCGGTGATCACAACAATCAATATGACTTGAACAGAAGGGTCAATAGGTACATTAAAGAGGTGATTTAAACCCGCATTAACTTGCAGAACACCAAATCCGAGGGAGGTTGCGACACCAAATACGGTTCCCATAACAGCGAAAATATCAACAGCATGACCAATTGGGCCATGTATGCGATCACCAATAATTGGATAAAGTGCAGAACGCAGTGTTAACGGTAAACCATGGCGATAAGAGAAGAAAGCTAAGATCAACGCGACAATAGCGTAAATTGCCCATGCATGTAATCCCCAGTGGAAAAAGGTTAAGCGCATGGCTTCTTTTGCGGCTTCTATGGTTTGAGCTTCACCTGTTGGAGGCATCAGATAATGCATAACAGGTTCAGCAACACCAAAGAACATTAAGCCAATCCCCATTCCTGCTGAAAAGAGCATGGCAAACCAAGCAAAATAACTAAAGTGAGGGCGAGCATGATCAGGCCCTAACTTGATTTGACCAAAGCGGGAAAGCCCCAAGTAAGTCACACTCAGCAAAACCAATGCAACGGCTAGAATGTAGAACCAGCTCGCATTTGTGAAGAGGTTTTCCTGAAGATGACCCAGTTTATCATTAGCCAACTCTGGAAATAACGCAGAGAAACCAACGACCAGTAAAATTAACAATGCTGATGTATAAAAAACAGGAGGATGAATTTTCACCCTAACTTTTTGAGGGGTTATATCGTTTTGTTGACTCATAGTTAACCTATTATTGTTATTTTCCTAGAAAGAAACTTTTCGCTACCCATTGTCTGATTGCTTATGTCATCAGAAAAGAAAAGTTCATAAGAAAATTTGAATAAAGCACCAAATTGGCAAGGTGTTTTATAAAAGCACGGAAGTAAATTATTTTTTCCGCAAGATGAAGAAAACTGCAATTAAATCAATTTATTAATAAACTTATATCTTGGATGCTTTCGCTCTTTAATAGGTTTCTCCTGTTGAAAAAAGGAGAACATGGTTACATTTTTTGCTTAATCGATCAACCCTTGTCTTTTTTAGTGCAAAAAAAAGCCAGTAAAGATTTACTGGCTCTCAATTCATCAAAAAAACTGAAATCGGATTATTTGTTTTCAGCTTTTAAATCATCAATTTTTTGTTTGGCTTGATCAGTTAATTGGTCAGCTTTATCAAGCGCTTTGTTTTCAGTTTCTTGGGCTTGCTGTTTTACATCATCACTTGTTTTTGCAGCATCACCTTTTAATTGATCAACTTTCTTATCTGTCTCTTGCTTTAAGTTATCAATGGTTTTATTTGCATCTTGTTTTAATTCAGCCGCTTTCTCAGCTAATTTATCACTTTCGGCATCTAAGCTTTGTTTGATTTCATCAGCCTTAGCGGATGCAGCTTGTTTTAACTCATCTGTTTTTTCATCAGCTTGCGCTTTTAGCTCAGCCGTTTTTTGTTCCGCTTTATCTTTTAGCTCTTGAGCTTGTTGTGTTAATTCATCTGCTTTTGCTGATGCATTTTCTTTCAAGTCTGCGGCTTTATCTTTGGCTTGTTCAGTTAACTCATTAGCTTTATCTTGCGCTGTTTCAGTAACTTGAGTTGCGGTTTCCTTTGCCTTATCAATGCCCTCATCGACTTTTTTAGATGAATCATCACAACCTGCTGTAATGGTAACAAGACCCGCTAGAACCAATGAAGTAAGTAGTTTTTTATTCATTTTTTTCTCCAAAATGTGTGTTCAAAAACAATTCAGTGATATCCCGCGTAAGAACTAGAAAAGGCGAGAAGCTATTGTGTTGATTGAAAAGATTACGACAAAACTATCTGAATAAGTATAGTTCGAGTCCTAAAATCAACAAACCTAAGTATATTAAGAGTTTTTTCTTAGTCAAATTCGATGAAAAATAAAGCAAAAACAACGTGGATTTTTATCTGGATGAGATTTTCTGCTTTATAATAAGTGCAGAAATTATTGGAAATGTGAGGGGCAAATGGAATATTACTTTCTGGTTGTTATCAAATTTATTATTGGTTTTACTATCATATTAGCGCATATGAATTTATCGGGTAAAACACAACTCTCTCAATTAACACCTATTGATTTTATTGGAAATTTTGTACTCGGTGGCATTATGGGTGGGGTGATTTATACCGATGCGATCCCTCTTTATCAGTATATTATTGTCTTTTTAATTGGTGTCTGTTTTATCTCTTTGCTTAATTATATCAGTAAGCGCTTCAACTTCTTCCGTGCAGTGACCATTGGTAATCCTATTCCTATTATAAAGAAGGGCGAGTTTATAATGGAAAACATCATGGAGAAAAAGAACAAAATAGACATTTTAAACATCACGTCTCGTCTTCATGCTCAGGGTATTCATTCGTTTCAAGAGGTCAATTACGCACAAATTGAACCGGATGGACAAATCACTGTGGTATGTGATGGCGCAAAAATGCCTTCGATTATTGTTATGAAAGACGGTGTTATTCGAACATCAGAATTAGCACAAATAGAAAAAGATGAAACGTGGCTACAAGATGAGATGAAAAATCAGCATATTGATAAACCAGAAGATATTTTCTTGGCTGAATTTTGGGATGGAAAAGTCAATTTTATTTTGCAAGATGGAAAGATAAAACGAACTACGTTATAGATAAATCGCTAAAATATACGTCGATGAGTGGCGTCTGATTTATTACAGTGGCGACATATATCGCCACTGTGATATGGCAAAAGCACAATTACAACTTAAATACCTCAAAATCAGAGGCCATTTCAGTATGGCTAAAGATTTGTTGGCTTTCATTGAGTAATTCAGCACACTCTTGCGGTGAATAACGACTACTAATATGCGTGATAATCAGTCTTTTGATATTCGCATCTTTGGCTAACTGTGCCGCTTGTACTGTTGTTGAATGCCCTCGGCTGTTTGCTTGCTCTGCCATTTCATGTTTAAACGTCGCTTCATGAACAATAACATCTGCGTTATTAGCCAGCTTTAATGCATTAGGCGTAGGTTGAGTATCCCCAAAAATCGCAATACAACGACCTTTTATTTCTTCACCAATATAGTCTTTACCATTAACAGTTCGCCCATCTGGTAATGTTATGGTTTTGCCTTGCTTTAACTCTTGTAACCAAGGACCAGCAGGAATATTTTCCGCTTTCAGTTTTTCTGCATCTAATTTACCCAGTTTGTTTTCTTCTTCTAAGCGGTAACCAAAACAAGGCACGGGATGAGACAATGCCTCACAACTGACTTTTATACCTTCTTCTTCAAACAGAAAGCCGGCTTTGTCAATTTCAACAATATTAATAGGATAAGTTAAATAAGATTGGCTTAATGTTAGTGCCGTTTCTATAAAGGCTTTTATACCTGTAGGGCCATATACCGTTAAAAGTGTTTCCGTTCCACCCATTGAGCGGCTACAAAGTAATCCCGGTAAACCAAAAATATGATCACCATGTAAGTGGGTAATAAAAATTTTATTTAAACGCGGCAGTTTCACGCGGGTATGCAATATTTGATGTTGTGTCGCTTCGCCACAATCAAACATCCACATACTTTTTTGTTTATTTTGTAAATCGAGCACCATACTTGTGACATTGCGATCTTTAGAAGGAACGCCAGCATTTGTGCCTAAAAAAGTCAGCTCCATAATGAAATATTTTCTCCATGTTGAATTCACCCCTAACTTAACGTAGGAACTTTAAGCTATTGTGCCATGTATTACCGCTGTTACAATTTTCTTTTCGTGAGTTAACAAACTGTAACAATTTGTTTTTTGACGCAGAGCGTAATCACGTTAATTGATAGTGCTTAATTTTGCTATTTAGCGAGTTAAGATTGAAAAAAACAACCCTTATAGTCAACTTAATATGAGTATCTTATTTAGATAATCATGTTGAGATTTAGATATACATTAATGTAAATGAAAACAATGTATATTATTTAGGCATTAACACTATTCTTTATTCAGCGTGTAAAATATCGCCTATATACAAAGAAAATGATTAAGGGTTATCCTAAATGTTGCTTTATTTTTCAAAAATATCTTTTATTCTTATTGTAAAAATTAATATTAATTAGATTTAAGATCTTTTTTCTATCGTTATTGTTGTTTTTTGTATAAATATAAAATTAATCTTTTTTACATTATGAAACAAAATTGCTTTTATTTTATACTTTAAAATATGCAAATATATCTGATATAAATGTGGTTTTTTGCATGGATAAAAATAATACATTTGGAGTATATTTACTTATATATTAAGTAGGGATGGAAGAATGTATGAGTAATTTATTAATAAATACAGCAAATTAATTATTTAATCTTGTTTGTATTCAATATGTTACAAGCAATCCTTAAATAAGGAGTCTATTTGGGATTATTTTTTGTAACTTAGTTGTATTGAAATTGAATAATTTAATATAAAAATAATTAACATCACCATATATTAATAATTATTTAAATCAATTGGTTATCTATATTCATTAAAAAATTGTAAAAAATAAGTTAAATGGGTAATGCAGTAAGAATATAAGTAGTATTATTTTTATCCCATATCTATTTAAAAAAAGTATAAATAACATTTTAATCTTTAAATTCATTCAAATCAGAATTTAAACCCTAATCATTTCCCATATTGAACTTATTTTTAGATGATTGTTTCGATCACTCTTTATGAGTGTAATTATATTCTGAGTATTCCAATAAAAAATACAATTAATATCAGTGAATTAATAAATTTATATTTAATTAAAATTATGCGGTTTGACTTAAATAAAAACGCAGAGAATAATAAGCCTAACTTGATATGACCTGTTATCTAATTGCATAAATTAATTATTATTCAATTAATTTAATTAGCCAATTAATAATCAAGGTGATTGGGTTTGGTAAATAAATAGAATCCTGTAATTTTATTAAGCATGGTTATTTAGCCGTATTTTATGGGCTAATTTACCTGATTAATTAATTGTTGTTAATTATTATATTTTCATTAATTACTTTATTTTAGGAAACATAAAATGAAATTAAAACAACTAGGTTTGGTATTAGGTTTATCTGTAATGGCTAGTTCTGCGTTTGCAGCTGGTGATCAGGGTCATGGTACTGTCGAGTTCTACGGTTCAATCATCGATGCTCCATGCTCTATTGATCCTGAATCTGGCGCTCAACGCATTCCTTTAGGTCAAGTTTCAACAAGTGCGCTGAAAGATGGTGGCCGTAGCCATTCTCAATCATTCAAAATCAAGCTGTTACAGTGCTCTACTGAAACTTATAAGTCAGTAAAAACCACTTTTACCGGTGCAGAAGCAGCTGATGTTTTAGAAGGCTCTTTAGGTATTGAGGGCATCGCTAAAAATGCGGCTGTTGTCATTACCAATGCGGGTGGTGAGCAAATTAAATTAGGTCAAGCAAGTGCAGCTCAAATGCTAAATGATGGCAATAATGATTTAAATTTTGCCGCTTATTTACAAGGTTCAACAAAAGCTGCCGCAGTACCTGGTGATTTTACTGCTATCGCAACCTTCGCATTATCTTACCAATAATAGCAAAAGCAAACTCTGTATAAGGATATACAGAGTTTATTTTCTTAGGAGCTATTTTAAATTTTGGAGTAGAGAAAAAATCGCGACACATTGACATGATTGATATTACTAATATAAGCATGGCTTAAATATAAGTAAAATTTAAGTATTTGTCCGCGATTGGGTTCAATAAGTGTTGAAAATAGGGCGTTAAAACTGACCTGTATTATTTTGACTAAGCGTTGTTATTGGGCAACTTTATTTAGTGTAACTTCTACTCTTATTTCATGTTTTTTCATTATTGGCACGGATAGTCAAAAGCGATGATTTTCCATAAACGGGTATTTAGTATCTCGCAACACTAAATCCCCAATTTAGATATCATTAAATGGATTGGTTAGGTTTATTTATGGCTAAATTATTCAAGACTACTGACACAAAAGTTGAAGATAAGAATAAGCAGTACAGAATTCTCCCTATTGCCACACTGATCTATTGCGTTATTTGGGGCATGTCAGGTGTTCCTCATTTGGCATTTGCTACAACAAATAACGTTGAGTTTAACTCAGATATTCTTGATTTAAGAGATAGAGAAAATATTGATTTATCAGGATTTTCTCAAGAGGGGTATATCACTCCTGGTCGATACGATTTTATTATTAATATTAATAATCACGAGCTAAGTAATTCATATAGCATTGATTATCTTGTGCCTAAAGATGATCCAAAAGGGAGTGAGCCTTGTATTCCGCCGCCATTAGTTGAGCAATTTGCATTGAGACCCGAGTGGCTTACAAAAATCACATGGAAAGATGATGGCGCTTGTCTTAATGAGGCATCATTACCAGGGATGACGATAAAAACAAACTTAGGGAGTGGTGTTTTTGCAATAACCATTCCTCAAGCTTATGTGGAATATTCATCACCTAACTGGGAGCCACCTTCTCGTTGGGATGAGGGAATTGCAGGCGTGCTATTTGACTATAACGTTAATGCCAATGTCAGAAATCCCACAGATGGAAAACAAAAACAGCAAGTCACAGGAAATGGGACAACGGGAGCCAATTTAGGTGTTTGGCGTTTTAGAGCTGATTGGCAAGCAAGTTACGAACATACCACTGGGGTTTTTGATAGCACAAGAAACAGTTGGAAATGGAACCAATATTATCTCTATCGTGCGATCTCTAAGTGGGGAAGTCGCCTTATTATGGGCGAATCTTATTTACGTTCTGAGATTTTAGATAATTTCCGTTTTACAGGAATTAGCCTTAATTCTGATGATCAGATGTTACCGCCTAATTTACGAGGGTATGCACCTGAGATAACAGGGATAGCAAAAACGAATGCCAAAGTGACTGTTAGTCAGCAAGGCCGCGTTATTTATGAAACACAAGTCGCACCAGGGCCATTCCATATTCAAGATATGAATGATGCAGTGAGTGGGCGTTTAGATATTCGTGTTGAAGAGCAAGATGGCTCCATACAAGAATATCAAATGGATACAGCAAATATTCCTTATTTAACACGCCCAGGTCGTGTTCAATATAAATTATCAGCAGGTAAGCCTTCTAAGATTGATCATAAAACAGAAGGTCCTATTTTTGGTATGGGAGAGTTTTCTTGGGGTATCAATAATGGCTGGTCTTTATATGGTGCAGCGTTAGTTTCAGGTGACTATAACTCAACATCGATTGGTTTTGGTCGCGATTTAATGATGTTAGGTGCGATTTCTTTTGATGCTACTCATTCATGGGCCAAAGTTCCCAATGAAGATAAGCATTATCACGGTGGCTCCTATCGTGTTAGTTACTCAAAACGTTTTGAATCAATTGATGGGCAACTGACATTTGCAGGTTATCGGTTCTCTGATCACAACTTTATGAGTATGGATCAGTATTTAGATCGTCGTTATCGCAATGGCTCTCAAGACAATAATAAAGAGTTTTATACCGTTACATTAAGTAAGCAATTTCAGCAATGGGGATTAAGTGCCTACATTAGCTATAACCATCAAACATACTGGGATAAACCTAATAACGATTATTACAATTTCTCCTTATCAAAATATATGGATATTGGAAAATTTAAAAATATTAATCTGAGTTTATCGGCTTATCGAAATAGATTTAATGGGAATAATGATAACGGTGTTTATTTAAATGTCAGTATGCCGTGGAACGATAAAGCCACTATTAGCTATAACACAGTTATTAATCGTGGCGGTAACTCACATAACCTCAGCTATTTTGATCGTATTGATGATAACAATAACTATCGCTTAGGTGCGGGAGTCAGTAGTCGCGGTAAACCATCTGCGGATGCTTACTATACTCATTATGGTGATGCCGCATTGGTAACGGCTTCAGCAAGTCATATTAATGGTGACTACACCTCTGCCTCTTTATCTTTTCAAGGTGGGGCAACATTAACAAGTAAAGGCGGTGATTTTCATCGAAATAGTATTCCAGGTGCTGCTCGACTATTAATTGACACAAAAGGCGTCGCTAACGTACCGGTGAAAAGTTTGAATGCCGTTTCTCATTCTAATTATTTTGGTAAAGCAGTCATTCCCGATATTAATAATTACTATCTGGGAAGTGCTTCTGTCGATTTGGAAAAATTGCCAGATAATGTTGAAGCATTACGCTCAATTCAACAATTAACGTTGACAGAAGGGGCTATTGGTTATCGCCAATTTGATGTGATTTCAGGACAAAAAGCGATGGCAATTGTGCGTCTACAAAATGGAACTTATCCACCTTTTGGCGCAAGCGTTATGACATTAAATAGTCGTGAATTAGGCATCATTAATGATAACGGTAATGTGTATTTAAGCGGTATTAATTCTGGCGATACGCTAAATGTACGTTGGAACGGCCGCAATCAATGCCAGCTAATTATACCTCAATTAGCGGATGCTCAACTGATCACTTCTTTAGCATTAACGTGTGAAGGAGGATCACCTGCGATTACAACACCGCTGGTGGAAGAACATAAACCGAAAAAATTCTTTCAATCTAGCAATTAAATAATTTACAGAAAAAAGAGTAATTAAAGATGATGGCTTTGAAACGTTCATACATTGTAGCAACCACTTTATTGACGGGAATGATTTTTACTCAACAAGCGATAGCCGCGATCGCATTAGATCGTACTCGCGTTATTTTTAATGGTGGCGAAAAATCAGTAAGTCTTAATATTAGTAATCAAAATAAAGAATTGCCTTATTTAGCTCAAGGATGGATGGAAAACGAGAACGGGGAAAAAATAGAAAGCCCCC
This sequence comes from Proteus sp. CD3, assembly GCF_008808075.1. Classification (NCBI taxonomy): domain Bacteria; kingdom Pseudomonadati; phylum Pseudomonadota; class Gammaproteobacteria; order Enterobacterales; family Morganellaceae; genus Proteus; species Proteus sp. CD3. Next base: position 670,050 of record NZ_CP019686.1, read on the forward strand.
TTATTGTATTGCCACCTATCCAACGAATTGAACCAAGTGATAAAAGCCAAATAAAAATACAAGCACTGCCAGATATTTCTAAATTACCCAATGATAGAGAGAGTGTTTTTTATTTTAACTTACGCGAAATTCCGCCACGCAGCGATAAACCTAATGTATTACAAATAGCATTACAAACGAGAATTAAATTGTTTTATCGACCAAAAGCAATTTATGCCACACAAACCGATTTAAGTAATCCTTGGCAGGAAAAAATTACCTTAACTAAGCAAGGCGATAGTTACATTGTGCATAACCCAACGCCTTATTACGTCACTATTGTTGACGGATTAACAGAACTTAAAGGTGAGAGTTTAGAGGGGTTTGTGCCTTTAATGGTTGATCCTAAAGGGCAGGGAAAACTGAACTTAAAAGCTTCTGAATTTGGTGTGTTCCCCGTATTAAGTTATATCAATGATTATGGTGGACGTCCGAGATTGAAATTTAACTGCAATGGCTCTGAATGCAAAGTTGTAGAAACCGACTCTGGATATTAATAGGGTGAAATATGTTTATAAAACAGCAGTTTAATGGGATTTTGGCAATCTTTATTTTTATTCTACTTATTTCTATGGGAGGAGTAAGTTCAACTGCTGTTGCAAACGTATTTCCTAGAGCAATGGTGTCACGCGATGATCCCGTGGAGCCTATTTATCCTATTCGAATTAATATCACTGGTTATGTTATCGCATTCCCACCTTGCATGATAAATGATGGCAAAACAGTAGAAGTTAATTTTGGTGAAATACTGAGTACTCAGGTTGATGGTTCTAATTATAAGCGACCTATTAATTACAATGCTTCATGTGAGCATATGCCTATCAATACACTGAATCTCTCAGTCGATGGCAATGGAACTTTTTTTGATGCAAATGCTTTAACGACAAATATACCGGGTTTAGGTGTGCGTGTTTTGTATCAGAACAAAGAACTTAAGTTAGGTCAAAAAATTAATTTTACCTACCCTGATTTACCTGTACTTGAAGCTGTGCCTGTGCGTGATCTTTCTACTTCGTTAACCGGAGGGGATTTTTCTGCTACCGCAACATTACGTATGGAATATCAGTAGGAGGATATTTGATGTTTTCTAAATCAAAACAGGCTTTGCTTATTACTTTATTTACTGTTTTTCCATTATGGAGTGACGCTGTTGAACCTAATTTGAGGCTATTTGGCACGTTATTAATTCCACCACCTTGTGTGATTCAGGACAACGGAATGATTAGCGTCTATTTTGGCAACAATGTTGGTGCTAATCGAATTGACGGTATTAATTATACGCAACCTGTGAATTACACCTTGAAATGTGAAGGTAACTCAACGCAGTGGGCATTAGGGCTTTCAATTATAGGGATCAAAAGTCAATTCGATGATGCGGCATTACAAACCAATATCACGGATTTAGCTATACATATTACAAGAGATGGCGAGCCTTTTATTTTAAATGAACGCTTTGTTATTACGCCCAATAAACCTCCCATAATTCAAGCTGTTCCCGTAAAAAGACCCGGAAGTACTTTACAAAAAGGGGCTTTTGAAACAACGGCAACCTTACTTGCTGAATATCAATAGGAGTATGAGGATGGCATTAAAAATATTATCACTGAGTACCCTTTTATTAATAGGGAATATTTCAATGGTTAATGCAAATCCTAATATGCGTTTTTATGGCGAATTAGTGGATGATCCCTGCGTCATTAATCCAGGGGATGAAACGGTAATACTCACATTCGGCAATGTGCCAGAGAACTTTTTTTATACGGGGATCGGCAGAACAGATAGCCAAGGATTTGAGATCCATTTATCAGAATGTGATCTTTCGATTAATAAAAAAGTCCGAGTCACTTTTAAAGGAGATGAAAATCAAGCAATGGCAGGGAAAGGTTTTCTTGCATTAAGCCCAGGTAGTAGAGCTTCTGGAATTGCCATTGGGTTAGAGGACGCCAATGGAAGCCCGTTACGGATAAATCAGCAATCTAGCAGTATAGCCCTAGATTCAGGAAGCTCCGTTTTAAAATTTAGTGCTTTTATTCAAGCCGAGCCAGCAGCTATCACTAACCAGTCAATAAGACGGGGTCGTTTTAGCGCTATTGCTACATTCCATCTGAATTATGACTAGTGTCAACTTGGGGTTTATATGCTGATATTTAAACGAAGACTACTTTTTTCTTTATTCACTACCACGTTATTTTTTTCAACATCCTCACTTGCGGCGATTTTTTCTTATATTACAGAATCGAAGCCGGTTGGTACTGATGGAAAAGGTGCTGATTACACTTTTATCATCCAGCGTTGGGACCCTGAACCGCCTACAGCAATGAATCCTTGTTATAAGAAAAAACCTTGTTATATAACGATTAATCATCGCCATCAACCTAATCAATCCGGTGGTTCTGCAACGAGAACCATTCTAAGTGATGGGCATAAATACCGCACTATGGAAGATTTACGCATTGCGGTTACGAAAGAATTAGGGGGATTTCCTTATGGTCCCGATGTAGCAATACATCGATACGTTGATACGAACTCTCTTCAAGAATGTGTGGGGATTTTTTATCAGCCTAATGCTTATGGTTTTGCTGACAATGGCTATTTATTGCCAGGATCTATCTGTGCTATTGCGCCTCCTCCTATTGGGCACTGTGACATTTTAGCCGATTCTGTCGATTTAAATTACGGCAATCTTAGTGAAAATGAATTGGATGGTGCAGTGCGTTCAAAAACAGTAAATATAACGTGTAATCAAGATGTTACTTTAAATGTTATTGCAACAGGAATGATGAGCAGGGGAGTATCACTACGCAGTGATGATAGTTTGTACGCTAATTTATTTATTAATGACAGGCCTGGTGAAGAGGGGGATGTCATTTTTGTTGGCAAAGGCCAAATGACCTCTATACAAGTAAGTTCTAAATTGATAACCAATGGACATGTTGCTCCTGGTTACTTTTCTGGTTCTGGGGCGTTGATCTTAACGTTACCATAATAAAAGGTTGAAATATCATGGTGAGATATCGTCGCGCAAATATTGATGTAAATGTACTCGTAGGTAAACGGATACAGATAAAACGTAAAGAGTTAGGTTACACGGGAAGCCAATTAGCGGCTAAATTAGGTGTTAGCCAACAACAATTCTCCCGTTATGAAAGAGGAATGAATAAAATAGATTTAAGTTATCTTGTGTTATTAGCGAACTACTTAAATACCCCTATTCATTGGTTTTTTGAGGATTGTTTCTCTTCTACTTCATCAAAAAAAAGCAAACTTTTTGATAAACACAGTAATAACTCGGCGAGGAAAGCGTTAGAAGCATTCTTGTATTAGCCTTTATTAAAGACAAAACAGAGCGTGTATTTTTAATAGTAACGCCTATTTAGATAAGGCTAAGAGGGGGATTTTTCGCTGTTTCCGTCGATAAGTCTATTTTATACGCTTGATATGAGGTCTTTTTTTATATGCAACAGGTAATCACTATCCCTCTTTCTATTTCTAGGGATAGTGATTACCTAATATGTATAATATGTAGGAAAATACGACAAATAACAGCTAATAATATTTTGAATAAACTTTATCTAATATGACTCTTAGTTTGTTATAAATTATTCTAATGTATCTGGTGGTTTTTTATACCTGTTTGAAATGGCGATAATAGACATCATTAAATTTAGAATGATAAAAGATTATGCATAAAATAGGATTACTTTTCCATAAAGAATATCTTTAATTAAGCATAAAAATGTTATTTTTATATTTGATATTAAATTGTGTTAATCTTTTTTTAATAAAAAATACAAAAAATATCTTTATTCTCATTGAAAAAATATAGCCTATTATAATTAATGCAATAATTCTCGAAAACTATTTTTATTAAAAAATAAATATTAATTTATTGTATCCCAAATGTGAACAAAACGTTTTGAATTGCTTGCGGTGTAGATAACGGTATGTGAAATATTACGATGCCCTAAATAATCTTGAATTAAACGAGTATCTCTACCTAAATCAGCAAGTGCATAGCCACAGGCATGGCGTAACATATGAGGATGAGGAGTAATGGACACATTAGCTTTTTTACCTAAACGGCGAAGTAATCCATATACTTGCTGACGCGAAATAGCGCCGGTTTTTTGCGATAAAAACACCCATTCAGAATCCGCTTCTCTCCATGTTTCCCTTTTTTTCAACCAGTTAACTAACGCTTCATATTCCTCTTCTATAATCGGCTGTGTGGTTGATAAACCGCCTTTTAAGCGCCTGACATAGAGTATCCGACTTTCTAAATCAATATCGCTTAAGGTTAAATTACATAGCTCACTTACGCGAAATCCATGTAAAAAACACATTAAAAACATACAGTAATCTCTTTCTGGATATCGTCCTTCCTTTGCTTGCTTCAAAATAGAATTAATCTCAAAACGTGTAAGAAACTTGCGCTGCTTCATTTTCATAACCTTTTCAATGAGATAACAAAGAACAAAAGTCAATTGATGCATCACTATAACAAGTAATATACATCAATAAAGAGTTGTATTTTTTTTATGCTTGTACTTTTACTTGTTCATTTTAAACAAGTTTATTGAAAGTTTATTTATTTTCAGAAAATGAAAGTGATTGATTGGAAAAGCGAAAAATGAGCATGGACAGGAATTTGGTTATCTTTAGAGAAATAAACAGAATACACCAAATTGTTTACTATTATTCTCTGGCTTTTCACTTAAGTCAAATTTAATGTCTATCACTTATTTTCATTTATTTAACATATTGATATTTATCATTATTTTAAAAAGCGAACACGATTGGTTACTTTGTTTAAAATCCAGAAATAAATTTTTTTACTTTTTTCACAAATTATAGTAATTGCACTTAGAATTATAAACTCTTTTTCCGATATTTAAAGTTTGATTATCTAAATGTGTTTAATTTCGAGATGAAAATTTTTAACAAAACAATTTGGTGTATTTTGTTTTGTTTTTAACGATATTTAATTTCGTTTTGGACGGGCACAGGTATACCAAAATTCAAAAACTCAATAAATGAGTCATTCAATTAGGAATAATCCAATCCTAATGAATTTATTATTTTTAATGTCTTCGTCCTTTATATTTTAGGAAACAAAAAGATGAAATTAAATAAATTAGCGTTAGTTCTTGGCTTAGGTTTATCTGTTGCTGCGGGTTCTGCATTTGCTGCTGATCAAGGTCACGGTACAGTTAAATTTGTTGGTTCAATTATTGATGCACCTTGTTCTATTCATCCTGATTCAGAAAATCAAACTGTTCCATTAGGTCAAATTTCGACTGCTTCATTAAAAGATGGTGGCCGTAGTAATTCTCGTGATTTTAAAATTACTTTAGAGAATTGCACAACAGAAACTTATAAAACTGTTCAAACAACCTTCACTGGTTCAGAAGATGCAGACATCTTAGCCGGTTCTTTAGGTATTGAAGGTATCGCTAAAAATGCCGCTGTTGTTATCACCGATGCGGGTGGCAAACAAATCAAATTAGGCACACCAAGTGCTGCTCAAACATTACGTGATGGTAATAACGATCTGAACTTTGCTGCTTATTTACAAGGTTCTTCTGCAGAAGCTGCCGTTCCAGGTGACTTCACTGCAATCGCAACTTTCGCGCTGACTTATCAGTAAGAAAAAATAAGCACTGTACAAGGATGTACAGCGCTTTATTTCCTGTGTCTATTTTTAACGATTTTTTTCTTACGGAGAAAAATATGAATCGCAAGATGACACCACTATGGCTATGCCTTATTGCCAGCTTACTGATAACAACAGCAGAAGCGAGTGATGTAAAACAAGATAAAAACATGCATCAGCGATTTGGGGTACTTAATCTTTCAGGCTCTATTTTAGAACCCTCTTGCACGATTGCAGCAGGAAGTGGTGAACAAGTTATTCCACTAACAACGGTTTCGATTCCAATGTTGGTGACTGAAGGGCAAGGACCTATTGAGTATTTTTCTATCAGATTAACGGAATGTACGCTAATTGAACAAAAAGGTCAGGAAGCGGACAACCCTCGTTTTATTGCAACGTTTGAAGGTCCCTCTAACGATAATGGCAATTTTGCACTTTCTGGTGAAGCGAGAGGTGCGTCATTAGCAATAGCGGATCGTTATGGAAGGCGAGCTATTCCGGGTAAGCCATTACCCCCAGTTAGTATTGACTCCAAATCAATGGCGTTACTTTATCAAGCGCGATTAGTCAAAAATAACGAAATACCAAAAGCTGGAAATTACCGAACAACGCTGCGATTTAAGCTGGAATACTATTAAATGGATCGGGTTGGATAACTTATGGTTAGAACATTCAAAACTGTTGGTTTAGGGACGGAAAAAAAGAAAAAACAACATACTATTCGGCCTGTTGCTGTACTGATCTATTTAATTCTTACTGGCGCTTCCAGTATTTCAAGTTCAGCTTTAGCAAATAGTGATATTGAATTTAATGCCGATATCTTAGATCTAAAAGATAAGCAAAATATCGACTTATCAGATTTCTCTCGCGCTGGGTATATTATGCCCGGCCGATATGAGTTTGTTGTTCGCGTAAATAATAATGAACTCCCTGAACTCTACAACATTAGCTATGTTGTACCAGCCAATGATCCTAAAGGTAGCGAAGCTTGCTTACAGCCAGAGTTGATCCATCAAATAGGGTTAAAACCTGAATGGGCTGAAAAAGTGAAATATCAAGATAACGGAAGTTGTCTTGATATCTCTTCTATTCCCGGCATGACGGTAAATGCAAGTCTGGGAAACGGCAATCTTATTCTTACTATTCCTCAAGCATATCTTGAATATTCAGCACCAAACTGGGATCCACCTTCTCGTTGGGATCACGGTATTTCAGGTGTGCTTTTTGACTATAACGTCAATGCTAACGTGACTGATCCCGCGAAAGGAAAACAGCGCCAACAAGTGACAGGCTTAGGAACCGTGGGTGCAAACCTTGGTGTTTGGCGTTTCCGTGCCGATTGGCAAGCAAGTTATCAGCATACAACCGGTCTTCCTGATAGTACTGAAAATAGTTGGAAATGGAACCAGCTTTATCTTTATAGAGCTATCACGCAGTTAGGCGCTCGCCTTGTGATGGGGGAGACTTATTCGCGTTCTGACATTTTCGATAACTTCCGTTTTACTGGGATTAACTTGTCTACGGATGACAATATGCTGCCACCTAACTTAAGGGGATATGCTCCTGAAGTAACGGGTGTAGCAAAAACGAATGCCAAAGTGACGATTAGCCAGCAAGGTCGTGTGATCTATGAAACTCAGGTTGCTCCGGGGCCGTTTCGTATTCAAGACATCAATGATGCAGTGAGTGGCAAATTAGATGTACGTGTTGAAGAGCAAGATGGATCTGTTCAAGAATTTCAAATGGATACGGCAAGTATTCCTTATTTAACACGCCCTGGCCGAGTGCAATATAAATTATCTGCGGGTAAGCCGTCGGATATGAACCGTAATACAGAAGGTCCTATTTTTGGTATGGGTGAATTCTCATGGGGGATCAGTAACGGTTGGTCACTTTATGGTGGTTCATTAGTATCGGGCGATTATAACTCAGTTTCTGCGGGTATTGGTCGTGACCTAATGGCACTGGGGGCTATCTCTTTTGATGCGACACATTCTTGGGCAAAAATTCCAAGTGATGACAAGCGTTATCACGGTGGCTCCTATCGAGTCAGTTACTCAAAACGTTTTGAACAAATAAATAGCCAAGTAACATTTGCAGGCTATCGATTCTCTGAACGTGACTTTATGAGTATGAACCAATACTTAGATCGCCGTTATCGTGGTGGTGAAGAAGATAACAATAAAGAGCTTTATACCATTATGTTTAGTAAGCAGTTCCCTGAATGGGGATTGAGTGCTTACTTAAACTATAGTCATCAGACTTATTGGAATAAGCCTAATAATGATAACTATAACTTGTCATTAGCCAAAACGATGGATATTGGTAGCTTTAAAAATATCAATCTCAGTCTGTCGGCGTTTCGCAATAAATTCAATGGCACCAATGATAATGGCGTTTATATGAATGTCAGTATGCCTTGGAGCGATCGCGCAACTATCAGTTATAACACGGTGATTAATAAACACGGTAATTCACATAATGTCAGTTATTACGATCGTATTGATGACAATAGTAGCTATCGTGTTGGTGCGGGTTTAAGCAGTAACGGTAAACCATCCGCCGATGCCTATCTCATGCATTACGCTGATGCTGCATTGGTCACGGCTAGTGCAAGCCATATTAATGGTGAATACACATCAGCCACATTATCACTACAAGGTGGGGCAACATTAACACCAAAAGGTGGTGCATTACACCGTACAAGCCGTACGGGGAGTACTCGCTTACTTGTTGATACCGATGGCATTTCAGATGTGCCAGTGAAAAGTATCGGCGCTATTACGCGTACTAATGCTTTTGGTAAAGCCGTGCTGCCTGATATCAATGATTATTACCGCAGTAGTGCCAGCATCGACCTTGATCAGATGCCAGATAACGCTGAAGCATTACGCTCAATTCAACAGCTAACCCTAACAGAAGGCGCAATAGGCTACCGTCACTTTGATGTGGTATCGGGACAAAAAGCCATGGCTGTCATTCGCTTACAAGATGGAACTTATCCACCGTTTGGTGCCAGTGTCACTACCGAGAAAGGGCGTGAGCTAGGGATTGTCAATGATGGTGGGAATGTCTATCTGACGGGGATTAACAGTGATGATGTATTGAGTGTTCGTTGGAATGGTCAAGAGCAGTGCAAAGTCCGTATTCCAACATTAGTTGAAGGATTATTTATGTCTTCATTACTACTGACTTGTGGTGATGGTACAGCAACACCTTCAACAATCAATCAAAGAACAGAACCCTTACCTAAACCTCAATTGATCACGCAATAAGGTTAGGAAAGAAGGGAAAGATAAAAATAATTTCAGACAAAAAGAGTAATTTAAAATGATGTTATCAAAGCGCTTATTCATTGTAACAACCACTTTATTGACTGGAATGGTCTTTACTAGTCAAGCTCTTGCTGCGATTGCTTTAGATAGAACGCGTGTCATTTTTAATGGTGCAGATAAATCTATTAGCTTAAATGTCAGTAATCAAAATAAAGAACTGCCTTACTTGGCTCAGGGCTGGATGGAAAATGAAAATGGAGAACGTATTGACAGCCCATTATTAGTTTTACCGCCTATTCAGCGTATTGAGCCGGGCGATAAAAGCCAAGTAAAAGTGCAGTCATTACCTGACATTGCCAAATTACCTCAAGATAGAGAAAGCGTTTTCTATTTTAACTTGCGCGAAATTCCACCTCGTAGTGATAAACCCAACGTGTTGCAAATTGCATTGCAAACACGAATTAAGTTGTTTTATCGCCCAGCATCGATTTATGCCACACAAACGGATCTCACCCATCCTTGGCAGGAAAAAATCATCTTAATAAAGAAAGGTGATCGCTATGAAGTGAATAACCCAACACCTTATTACGTGACATTAGTGGATGGGTTAACAGGATTACAAGGAAAAAGCCTTGATGGTTTTGAACCAATCATGATTGCCCCTAAAAGCACAGGAACGATAAATCTGCATACTTCTGCGTTTGGCGCATCGCCTGTACTCAGTTACATCAATGATTACGGTGGACGACCACAAATGAAATTCACCTGTACTGGCAATGAATGCAAAGTTACAGAAACATCAGCAGGAAACTAAATAGGTCTATTTTATGAAAATGGAACAGCGGTTTAGCCCAAGCAAAGCAGTGTTGATTCTTATTTTGGCAACGTTTACTGGAGGCCTAAGTTTTACTGCTGTTGCGAATTTACCCGCTAGAGCGGTGAAAGATGTTATTCCGGGAATTGTTTATATCAATATTTCAGGGAATGTCATTGCACCACCGCCTTGCTTAATTAATGACGGCAAAATGATCGAAGTTAATTTTGGTGAGGTAATGAGTACTCGTATTGATGGGGTTCGTTATAAAGAGCCTGTTCACTACACCGCGACTTGCCAAAAAATGCCAACTAATGCCATGAAAGTTTATGTTACGGGGAGCGCAACGGGGTTCGATTCAAATGCGCTACAAACCAATATTACGGGATTAGGGGTGCGTATTCTGTATCAGGGAAACTTATTAGATTTAGGTAAAGCGGTAAATTTTACCTATCCCAACTTACCTGAATTAGAAGCTATTCCTGTTCGTGATCAGAATGAAAGCTTAGTGGGTGGTGATTTTGTCGCAAGTGGCACACTGCATGTGGATTATCAGTAAGAGGTCAGAAGATGAATAAATTAAAGTACCTATGTCTGATCGCATTACTGAATTCTTATTCTGTCATGAGTGCAGACGCACCTAATATGAAATTATATGGCACCTTATTAGTGCCACCCCCTTGTGTTATTAGTAACAACGAACTCATTGATGTCTATTTTGGGCACAACGTAGGTATTCATAAAGTAGATGGCATTAACTATACCGAATCGGTGAATTATCGATTGGTCTGTGATCCAAATTTAAAAGGTTGGGATTTAGGGCTTTCTATTATTGGTCCTAAAACACAGTTTGATGAAGCTGCGCTACAAACCAATATTCCAGATTTAGGCATTCATCTTACGCAAGATGGTAAGCCTTTTAAATTAAACGAGCGTATTGCGATATCACCCGATAGCCCTCCCGTGATCCAAGCGGTGCCCGTTAAAAGACCTGGTAGCACTTTGCCTGAAGGTGCATTTGAAGTGTCGGCAACACTGCTTGCCGAATACCAATAGGAGCGTATTGATGAATATAAAAAGATTATCGATCCCGTTCGTATTGGGTCTTGCCATATTTACGGGAGCCACACCAGTCGCTTTATCAGCACCAGACAATATGCGTTTTCACGGCATATTAGTTGACGAGCCTTGCACCATAAAGCCCGGTGACGAAACCGTTGAGTTAGATTTTGGCAATATACCGGACAAAAACCTTTATGCGTATCAAAGAACACCAAGCAAGTTGTTTCAAATACGCTTGTCCGAATGTGATTTAACGATTGGTAAAAGCGTCAAGATCACCTTTAAAGGGGATGAAAATCAAGCCATGGCAGGACAAGGTTTTTTAGCGATTAGCCCAAGCAGTCAAGCGGCGGGTATTGCTGTTGGACTGGAATCTGAAAATGGAAATGCACTACCTGTTAATAAAGAAACAGACAAAATGTCATTAAATGCGGATGACACGATTTTAAATTTTTATGCCTTTATTCAAGGGGAGCCGGATGCGATTGCGAACCAATCCATTAAACGCGGTCCATTTAGTGCAATCGCCACATTCCATTTGAATTATGACTAATTATTAGGGTTGAGGTTTTATATGTCCATATTAAAGCGACTTCCGGCTTTATGTATTGCAATAGGTTTGTTGTTTTCAGCACCCGCAATGGCATCTATCTTTTCTTATATTACTGAATCGACAGGAACACCCTCAAATGCGACCTATACCTATGTTATTCAGCGTTGGGACCCTGAAACAACAGGAACATTAAACCCTTGTTATGGATGGTCTACTTGCTATGCAACGATTAACCATAAACATGATCTTGATGGGTCTGGTGGATCAGCGAAGCAAATTATTACAAGAATTGAGAAGTTGCGTACTTTGGCTGAAGTTCGAGAGGAAGTTTTAAGAAATATATCCTTTCCACTTGAAGGAAAAACAAATCACGTAGGACCTGCTTTAAATTCTAATCAGGAATGTGTGGGATTATTTTATCAACCAAATTCAAGTGGAATATCGCCAAGTGGACGTTTATTACCAGGTTCATTATGTGGTATAGCGCCACCCCCTGTTGGAGCCTGCAAAATAACGGAAGGCGCAGTAAACCTTAATTATGGTGATATTGATGAATATAGCTTAGAAGGTGCTCAGCGTTATCAGAATATCAATGTTACTTGTAATTTAGCGATGAAAGTCATGGTTATTGCATCAGGTTCAGATAGCGGAAGAGTGCCTTTACGTTCAGACAACAGCTTATATGCTGATTTATTTCTTGATGATAATCCAGGTGAGACCGGCAGCATAATTAATGTTCCTGCTGGCGGCTCAATGCCTGTAAAAGTAAGTTCTACTTTACATACAAATGGTCGCGTTGCACCGGGCTATTTCTCTGGTTCAGGATCAATTATTTTAACGATGCCTTAATCATGATAATGGGTGAATATTATGATGAATTACGATTTTACAGATATTGATGTTAATGCGTTGGTTGGAAAACGAATTCAGAAAAAGCGTAAAGAATTAGGTTATACCGGTATGCAAATCGCTGAAAAAATTGGTGTAAGCCAACAGCAATTTTCTCGATATGAGCGCGGGATGAACAAGATAGATTTAAGTTACCTTGTTCTATTAGCCAACTATCTAAATACACCTATTTATTGGTTTTTTGAAGACTGTTTTATATCAAAATTGTCATCAGAAAATCAATGTACCGATAAACGAAGTAGCATCATTGCTGAAACGATGCCTGATGTTTTTTTATACTAATGCATATCGCTAAAGGATACTCAAACTTGGTGTTTTAGAGCGTATGCTTTTTCTTTGATTGATTACCAAATTGGTAAGGCAGGGGAAACCCTGCCATTTTTTTATGCTAAAAAAACTAAGTTCTGTTAGTCAAACTCAAGTTATTGACAGAGTGAATGGCAAAAAGGAAGGTATGGATAATCAATTTTTTACTCTTTTATATAGAGAAGAAAATGGGGCATAAATATAAAATTGTCATTTTATGATGATGATAATTATCTAACACAGGTATTTTTCTTGAAATGTAGGATAAGAATACTCTTAAAGCGAGTATTTGGAGAATATTGATTTCTATTAGGTTGAAAATGCCTTTTTTTTATTTCATCGTGAAAAATATAAATAAAGCTAAATTAATTTATTAAATAAAGATGCTCCAATAATGATCTTCTTATTAAGACGTATTTAGCCGAATAATTAAATACTACTAATGTAATACCCGTTTTTATTTAAATTATTAACTTATCATTATTCATCCGATAAAGGATTGTTTCTAACATATACCTTAAAACTTACTTCTTTAAATGAATTAACTATTCGAAAATGGGTTAAATCTATTCAGATAAAATAAAATTATTCCTAATTTATCGTAGGATTAAAAAAACACCAATATTCTTATTGAAAAAAAATTGATAATTAAAAAACAAGTAATAGTGATTAATATCCATACGCATTATCTGAGTAATGTTAAATTGATGCATTCGTAATGTAAACAATGTGTATTTTATTGTGTTTCTGTTTGGATAAAAAAATGTAGTTCCTATGGGAATTTAATAATATGAATAAGCTAACAATGAAATTAGTAACAATACGTAAAATAGTCAATAATCCAATAAATAATTAATTTCAATTTTTGAAGTGGCTCTTAATAAATACATTAAAAATTTTACCCAAAAAAAGTGTAATTATTTTCAATCAAATGATTAGGTTTTTGGGTTTTTTTGAGAAAAACATGAGCGTTACACGAATTTCTTTTTTGAATTATCAGTCAGTTAACATGTAAGAGTGTTCTTAATCAAAAAATGTAAATTATACGAAAAATTCGTTTTATGACTTCAATTTCTTAGGTATAAATACCTATGTCAGTGTGTTAAATTTTTATCGAAATACTCTATTCTTGATTAGCCTATCTGTATAACTAGTTACAAATCAATTGGTTATGTTTTTTTTACTTTTTTTATATCGTTTATTGTAAAAGTACGTAACTATAAAATTTGTAACCATTAAATTTTTCATTAAATACAATTAGTTATATTTATTTGATGTTTTGTTTTTAATATTTACTTCTATTTAAGATTATCATCAAAAGGCGTTATTTAATGCGGTTTCTATATGAGAGTAAATAATGATGATAAATTAATTAACAAATTCGCTATTTTGATCTGGTTATAAATCAATATATTAAGTCTGATTTGTTTCATAATGTAAAACTTCTGTTATTTTGAGTTAAAATAAATAAATAAGAAAATATTGTTTAATTGACTATTACTCCTATTCGTAAAAAGACAGTCAGATCTTTTTACTTTAAATTTCGAAATGGCAGAATTTAAATCTTAAATATCTCTTTTTAAGAGTGCCGATTTAGTTTTAAAATCCATTTCAGTCATTTTCAAGAAGTAATGTTTTGTATGAAAATGTAAAAAATACACCTAATATCAGTAAATTAATAAAAATAGACTTAATGAAATAGGGGTAGTTTGACTTAAATAAAACCTGCGAGAATAATATGTCCAACTTGATACGCTTCCTTTATCTAATTTCAAAATTAAATATGAAATTGGCTGGATGAACTTTATCAAAATATAGAAACTTTATTTAGTGAGTCATTCATTTAAGCAATCTTCTTATATTGCTTATATTGAATTTTATTATTTTAAATATCTTCGTTCTTATATTTTCAGGAAACATAAAGATGAAATTAAATAAATTAGGTTTAGTTTTAGGTTTAGGCTTAACTGTTGCTGCTGGTTCTGCATTCGCTGCGGATCAAGGTCATGGTACCGTAGAATTTTGGGGTTCAATCATCGATGCTCCATGTTCAATTGATCCTAACTCAGGCGACCAACGTGTTCCACTAGGACAAGTTTCAGCAACTGCACTGAAAGATGGTGGCCGTAGTGTTTCTAATACTTTCAAAATTAAATTACTGCAATGCTCTACTGAAACTTATAAAACAGTTCAAACTACCTTCACTGGTGCTGAAGCAGCGGCTATTCTGCCAGGCTCTTTAGGTATCGAAGGTTTAGCGAAAAATGCAGCAGTTGTTATTACTGATGCTGGTAATACACAAATTAAATTAGGTGAACCAACAAAAGCTCAAACTCTTCGTGATGGTTCAAATGAACTGAACTTTGCAGCTTACTTACAAGGTTCTTCAACAGAAGCAGCTGTACCTGGTGACTTTACTGCAATCGCTACTTTCGCATTAACTTACCAATAATAGATGTTCTTTTAGGCCCTGTATAAGGACGTATGGGGCTTTATCTTTAGTTTTATCTTTAGCTGTATTTTTAATGGTTTATCTTATGGAGTAGAAAACAATGAATCGCAAGATAGTGCCACTATTATTACTTGTTACAACAGGGCTATTTGTTAAGCCTGTAATGGCAGTGACCGATATAAAACAAGATGTGAAATCACATCAGCGATTCGGCGTGGTTAGTCTACAAGGTTCTATATTAGAGCCAACATGCACTATCTCGGCAGGAAGTCGAGAGCAAGTTATCTCTTTGAGTACTGTATCTATTCCGACCTTAGCTGTTGAAGGCCAAGGACCTATTGAATATTTCTCTATTCGATTAACAGAATGTTCTCTTGTTGATCAAAAAGGTACACAAGCTGAACGTCCTCGTTTTATTGCTACTTTTGAAGGCCCCGCACAGAACGGATTATTCCAACTTTTCGGCGATGCTAAAGGTGCTTCGTTAGCTATTGCTGACCGTTACGGAAGATTGGCAACACCGGGGAAGCCTTTACCTCCTGTGGATATTGATACCAAATCGTTGTCTTTGTTGTATCAAGCAAGGCTTGTTAAAAATAACGACATTCCACGAGCAGGTAATTATCAAGCAACCCTGCGTTTTAAACTCGAATATTATTAAATGGATTGGTTGGATTATTTATGGCTAAATCATTCAAAACTGCTTCAAGAAAAGCAGAAAAAAAGAGTAATCAGCATACAATTCGACCTGTAGCGGCACTGATCTATTTAATTATTGCTGGTATGGCGAGTGCCTCTAATATGGCATTTGCAGCTGGCGATATCGAGTTTAACTCTGATATTCTTGATCTAAAAGATAAACAAAATATTGATTTATCAGACTTTTCTCGTGCCGGCTATATTATGCCTGGCAAGTATGAATTTATTGTTAAAGTTAACAATAATGAATTACCCGATCTCTATACGATTAATTATATTGTTCCCGACAATGATCCTAAAGCGAGTATTCCTTGTATTCCTCGTGAATTAGTCAATCAATTTACGTTAAAACCTGAATGGCTTAAAGCGGTAACTTGGAAAGATGGCGGTGCCTGTCTTGATGAGTCATCAATACCCGGTATGACAACAAGTACTAACTTAGGTGCGGGTAGTTTTATTGTGACTATTCCTCAAGCCTATGTTGAGTATGCAACCGAAGATTGGGACCCACCATCTCGTTGGGATGAAGGTATTTCAGGGCTTCTTTTTGACTATAACCTGAATGCTAATGTGACCGATCCTGCTAATGGTAAGCAAAGACAACAAGTTACGGGAAGTGGTACTGCGGGTGCTAACTTAGGTGTATGGCGTTTTCGTGCTGATTGGCAAGCAAGCTATCAACACACAACAGGCGTGAATGGTAGTACTGAAAATGATTGGGATTGGAGTCAATATTATCTTTATAGAGCAATAACCCAGTGGGGCGCTCGCCTTGTTATGGGTGAGACTTATTCACGCTCTGACATTTTTGATAACTTCCGTTTTACGGGTATTAGTTTATTAACAGATGACCAGATGTTGCCTCCTAATTTAAGAGGTTATGCACCTGAAGTCACTGGTGTTGCAAAGTCGAACGCTAAGGTGACGATCAGCCAGCAAGGCCGTGTGATCTATGAAACACAGGTCGCACCGGGTCCATTCCGTATTCAAAATCTTAATGATGCCGTCAGCGGTAAGCTAGATGTTCGTGTTGAAGAGCAAGATGGTTCGGTACAAGAATACCAAATGGATACGGCAAGTATCCCTTATTTAACACGTCCGGGTCGAGTGCAATATAAATTATCAGCAGGTAAACCTTCTAATATAGACCACAAGACAGAAGGACCCAGTTTTGCAATGGGTGAGTTTTCATGGGGGGTATCAAATGGTTGGTCACTCTATGGCGGTTCATTAGTTGCTGGCGATTACAATTCTGTTTCTTTAGGTATTGGTCGTGACTTGATGGTATTAGGGGCTATTTCATTTGATGCGACACACTCTTGGGCAAAAATCCCAAATGATGATAAACGCTATCATGGAGGCTCTTATCGAGTCAGTTACTCTAAACGTTTTGAAGCTATTAATGGTCAGGTGACTTTCGCCGGCTATCGTTTCTCAGAACGTGACTTTATGAGTATGGAGCAATATTTAGATCGTCGTTATCGTGATAACAACCGCGATAATAATAAAGAGCTTTATACGATAACATTAAGTAAGCAATTCCCTGATTTAGGCTTAAGTGCTTATCTTAACTATAACCACCAAACTTATTGGAATAAGCCTAATAACGATTATTACAACTTATCTTTATCTAAATTTATGGATATCGGTAGTTTTAAAAATATTAATTTAAATTTATCTGCTTACCGCAATAAATTTAATGGCACCAATGATGATGGTGTTTATTTTAATGTCAGTATGCCTTGGAGTGATAAAGCGACAATTAGCTATAACACTGTAATTAATAAGAATGGTAATTCACATAATGTGAGCTATTTTGATCGCCTCGATGACAATAATAACTATCGCTTAGGTGCAGGTTTAAGTAGCCGTGGTCGTCCTTCTGCTGATGCTTATTATACGCGTTATGGTGATACAGCACTGGTAACAGCAAGTGCGAGCCATATTCAAGGTGAAAATACTTCAGCATCACTTTCTCTACAAGGTGGCGCGACGTTAACAGCAAAAGGCGGTGCATTCCATCGTACTGCAATGCCAGGCGCTGCGCGTTTATTAGTTGATACTAATGGGGTCTCTGGAGTACCAATTAGAAGTTTAGGGGCGGTAAGCCATACTAACTATTTTGGTAAAGCGGTACTTCCAGATATCAATAATTACTATCGGAGTAGTGCAACAATTGATTTAGATAAATTACCTGATGATGTTGATGCCGTGCGTTCAATTCAACAATTAACCCTGACTGAAGGGGCAATAGGTTACCGTGAGTTTGACGTTATTTCAGGGCAAAAAGCGATGGCGATTGTCCGCTTGAAAGACGGTAGTTATCCACCATTTGGCGCTAGCATTACTACAGAAAAAGGACGAGAACTGGGCATCGTGAATGATAGCGGTAATGTTTATCTAAGCGGAATAAACTCCGGTGATGTTTTAGATGTACGTTGGAGTGGTAAAAAACAGTGCGAAGTACAAGTACCTCAATTAGATGAAGGCATCTTTATTTCTTCACTATTATTAACATGTGGAAACACTCCATCAATCTCTTATTCAGCACAAGAGAGAACCGAATCACCATCTCAGCCACAATTAGTCAAAACTGAAGGTTGAGAAGGGAAAAATTAAACGATTTTATAAACAAAAGAGTAATTAAAGATGATGTTATTAAAGCGCTCATTCATTGTAGCAACCACATTATTGACGGGTATGGTATTTACTCAACAAGCTATTGCTGCGATTGCATTGGATAGAACTCGTGTCATTTTTAATGGAGCAGATAAATCAATTAGCCTTAATGTCAGTAATCAAAATAAAGATCTGCCTTATTTAGCACAAGGTTGGATGGAAGATGTCAATGGGCAAAAAGTGGAAAGCCCATTAATCGTTCTGCCGCCTATTCAGCGTATTGAACCAGGTGATAAAAGCCAGATAAAAATACAAGGATTACCTGATGTCGCTAAATTACCTCAAGATAGGGAAAGCGTGTTCTATTTTAACCTACGTGAAATTCCACCACGTAGTGATAAACCCAATGTACTGCAAATTGCATTACAAACACGGATCAAATTGTTTTATCGCCCTACTGCGATTTATGCAACACAAACGGATTTAACAAACCCGTGGCAGGAAAAGATCACCCTAACGAAAAAAGGGGATATCTATCAGGTTAATAATCCAACGCCTTACTTCGTGACAATTGTCGATGGGTTAACTGGATTAAAAGGTGAAAGTATCTCTGGATTTATGCCTGTCATGGTTGATCCAAAAGGTAGTGCGGATCTTAATTTGAAAGCCTCCACACTTGGCGCATCACCCGTATTAAGTTATATCAACGATTATGGTGGACGTCCTCGTTTGAAATTTAGCTGTAGCGGTAATGAATGCAAGGTTGTAGAAACAGCAATCGGAAATTAATAGGTTTATTTATGGATATGGAACAGCGGTTTAACACAAGCAAAGCAGTGTTGATTTTATTAATGACAACATTTACTGGTGTCCTGAGTTCAGCTGCTGTTGCAAATACACCACCTACAGCGAGAGCGGGTAGCACTATACCTGGGATTGTATATGTCTATATCACCGGTAATGTTATCGCTCCACCACCTTGTGTTATCAATGGGGGTAAGACGATTGAGGTTGATTTTGGTGAAGTCATGAGTACACGTATTGATGGCGTTAATTACAAAAAGCCTATTACCTATAGTGCTGAATGTAGAAAAATGCCAACAAATACAATGAAAGTCTCTATTTCTGGAAGTGGTACAGGGTTTGATTCAAATGCCTTGAGTACAAACATTACAGGGTTAGGGGTACGTCTTCTTTATCAGAATAAATTATTGAGATTGGGGCAAGAAGTGAATTTTACTTACCCTAACTTTCCTCAATTTGAGGCAATTCCTGTGCGTGATTACTCTGCATCATTAACAGGTGGTGATTTTTACGCTACTGCAACACTTCGGGTCGAATATCAGTAAGGAGTCAGTACATGCTTATTAATTTAAAAAAGGTTTGTCTGACAACATTACTTATAATGTCGCCTTTATTTGTCAGTGCGGATGAACCGAATATGAAATTATTTGGAACATTATTAATTCCGCCTCCTTGTGTGATTGAAAATAACAACTTAATTGAAGTTTATTTTGGCCATAATGTTGGTATTCATAGAGTTGATGGAATTAATTACACCCAACCCGTGAATTACAGATTAAAGTGCGATCCAAATATAAAAGGCTGGGATCTGGGGCTTTCAATTATTGGCCCTAAAAGTCAGTTTGATGATGCTGGATTACAAACCAATATTACAGACTTAGCGATTCATATGACTCGAAATGGTGAGCCTTTTATTTTAAATGAGCGCTTTACTATATCGCCGGATAAGCCACCTATTATTCAAGCCGTTCCAGTGAAAAAACCAGGAAGCACATTAGTAGAAGGTCCATTTGAAGTAACAGCAACGTTGCTCGCAGAATATCAATAGGAGTGTGAAAATGAAGCTTAAAACATTACCGCTTCCTGCTATTTGCGGGCTTTCGCTTCTAATAGGAATATTTACAACAGCTAATGCAGCACAGAATAATATGCGACTTTATGGCACATTAGTTGATGAACCTTGTGTGATAAGACCTGGCGATGAAACCATCTCTCTAGAATTTGGTAATGTGCCAGATAAAACGTTTTATATTGGCGCGGGTAGAACAAATAGCCAAAATTTTCAAATTCATTTATCAGAATGTGACCTTTCTATTAATAAAAAGGTAAGAGTGACATTTAGTGGTGCTGAAAATCAGGCAATGGTTGGGCAAGGTTTTCTTGCATTAAGTACAGGAAGTCAAGCTGAAGGTATTGCCATTGGATTAGAAAACTCTGATGGTAGTCCACTGCGGATTAATCAGGAAACAAGCAATATTGCCTTAAATTCAGGGGATTCTATTTTAAGGTTCCGCGCATTTATACAAGCCGAGCCTAATGCTATTGCGAATGAATCAATAAAACGAGGTCGTTTTAGTGCCATAGCTACATTCCACCTGAATTATGATTAATTATTAAGATTGAGGTTAATATGTTTACCCCAAAACGATTATCAGCATTATGTTTATTTAGTGTGATGATGCTCTTTTCTGCATCATCAATGGCTTCTATTTTTTCTTATATTACGGAATCTAAAGTTCTTTCTTCTTCTTCTGCAAATTATACTTTTATTATTCAACGTTGGGACCCTGAAACAACGATGACGTTGAACCCTTGTTATGGTGGCGCATCTTGTAAAATTACGATTAATCATAGGCATAATGCATCAGGACAAGGTGGGGCAGCGACAAGAACAATTTTAACCGGAGCGCAAAAGTATCGCACTATGGCAGAATTGCGTGAAGCGGTTATGCGAGTACAAACTTTTCCTACATCGCCTGCGGTAGCTCATCACTCAGGGGTGCCCAACAGTGAAATTCAAGAGTGTGTTGGTTTATTCTATGAAACTGGATCAACAAAGTTATTACTTCCGGGATCTATGTGTGGTATTGCACCACCTCCTGCTGGGGCTTGCGAGATAATTGATGGCTCTGTCAACCTTAGCTATGGCGATATTGATGAAGACAGACTAGGTGACTCAACACAGAATAAACGATCACAAACCGTTCGAGTGACATGTAATAAAGATTTATACGTTGTTATGTATGCCTCATCTCTCGATGGCCCAAATGTCAGATTACGCCCAGACGGTAGCCTATACGCGGATTTATATCTTAATAATAATCCCGGTGAAACGGGCGAGAAAGTTTTCGTACCTGCAGGGAGAGCGACACCCGTAGTGGTTAGCTCGGTATTACGTCCTTATGGTCGAGTTGCTCCGGGTTCATTTTCTGGGGTGGGCACATTAATTTTGGCAATGCCTTAATATAAACGAAGTTGGAAAACGCGATGATGGATTATGATTTTATAAACATCAATGTGAATGAACTGGTCGGTAAAAGAATACAGATAAAACGCAAAGAGCTTGGTTATACAGGCGGTCACATTGCTGATAAATTGGGAATTAGCCAACAACAGTTCTCACGTTATGAACGCGGGTTAAATAAAATAGACTTGAGTTACCTTGTGACATTGGCGATTTATTTAAAAACCCCTATTTACTGGTTTTTTGAAGATTGTTTTCACGTTGAAGAAGAGGCTGAAGATAAACACGAAAATAAGTGCATACATTTCATAGCGGAATCTACGCCAGATATTATCTTTTAATCAGCAAATATTTTCTCATTGAGTGGTAGAGGTAGATAAAGAGGGTAAATTATTTTTACCCTCTTTTTTTATTCTATGTATAGCAATACGTTTAAAATCTACTGCAAAACTACCTGTTCATGTTACAAATAATCTAAACTTTTAACCTATTCTGATTGTTTATTCGTCATTATTTTCCCTTTTATAGTAATTACAACCGTTACTATCAGGTTTATCTGAGTGTTTAATCGTTTCTGACTATCAATCAAAGGTGTTTTTAGGTGGAAAAGGTTAATAAATAATCACGATAATGTTAAAAAATGTTACCTTATGCACATTTTTTAATTTTAGATATTATACATTAATTTTAATGTAAGTGATTTGTAATTATATAATTTGTTTTTATTTTATTGTTTATTAAGATAAAAAATATTTTATTCGATAATTTTATCCTGATGTTTATCTTAAATAAAGCATCTATAAATAGGATTAACAGATAGTCATAGTAAAAAGGGTTGTGTACTGTGCATTTTCTGTTTTTTTATAAAAAGGATAAATGATGCAAACAAAAAAACAGGGAGGCAGTCGCTTTCTACGCACAGTGGAATGGCTAGGAAATGCGCTACCCCATCCCGTTATTTTATTTATTATTTTAATTGCTATTTTACTTGTCTCTTCGGCAGTTGGTGAATACTTCGGTGTTACGGTACAAGATCCCCGACCAGAAGGCGCCAAAGGGCGCGCAGAAGATGGCTATATCCACATTATTAGTTTGTTAGATGCAGAGGGTATTCGTCGTATCTTGGCAAATATCGTCACAAACTTTACTGGGTTTGCGCCTTTAGGTACGGTGCTGGTGGCGTTATTAGGTGTCGGTATTGCTGAACGTGCAGGTTTATTGTCTGCGGTTATGCGTTTAGTGGTAATGAAAGCACCTCGCAAAATGACCACATTGGCGATTGTTTTCGCTGGTATTATGTCAAATACTGCTGCTGAACTGGGTTATGTGGTGTTGATACCGTTATCAGCGATTATCTTTCATTCGTTAGGACGGCATCCTCTTGCGGGTTTAGCCGCTGCATTTGCAGGGGTTTCCGGCGGTTATTCTGCTAACTTACTCTTAGGGACGATAGATCCGTTACTATCGGGTATTACACAGCAAGCCGCGCGCATTATAGATCCAACTTATATCGTCGGTGCTGAAGCAAACTGGTACTTTATGTTTGTCAGTACATTTCTTATTACTTTCTTAGGTTACTTCATTACAGAAAAAATCGTGGAGCCTCAACTAGGACCTTATAACGGTAACGAACTTGATGATGAAGAAAATGATTTAAAGAATGCGGCTGAAGTTACACCGCTAGAGAAGAAAGCATTATGGGCTGCAACAGGAACCTTTATTGTTATGGGCGTGATTTTGGCGCTAACGGTTATTCCTGAAAATGGCATATTGAGAAACCAAGAAACAGGGCTAATTGGTAATTCTCCTTTCTTAAAATCTATCGTTGTCTTTATTTTCTTATTCTTTGCAATTCCGGGGATTGTTTACGGATGGATTGCTAAGACAATGCGTACAGATAAAGACATCGTCGATGCCATGGCAAATTCGATGAGTACGCTAGGGCTTTATTTAGTGATTATTTTCTTTGCGGCTCAGTTTGTTGCGTTTTTTGGTTGGACAAACATCGGTCAGGTTATTGCCGTCAAGGGTGCCGCACTGCTTAATAGCATTGATATGCCAAGTGGATTACTGTTCTTAGGCTTTATTTTAATCTGTGCTTTTATTAACTTAATGATTGGTTCCGCATCAGCACAATGGGCGGTTACAGCACCTATCTTTGTCCCCATGTTAATGCTTGCAGGTTATGCGCCAGAGACAATCCAAGCAGCCTATCGAATAGGAGATTCTGTGACTAATATCATTACACCAATGATGAGTTATTTTGGTTTGATATTAGCAGTCGCAACAAAATATAAGAAAGACACTGGTATTGGTACTATGATTTCTATGATGTTGCCATATTCCGTTATTTTCTTAATTGGTTGGTCATTATTATTCTATTTGTGGGTATTTGTATTTAACTTACCAGTAGGACCAGGCTCACCAACGTATTATTCTCCAACAGCAGGTTAATTCTCTGCAATGAATGAAAGAAGCTTATACAGGGATGTATGGGCTTTTTCTATTTTGATATTTCATTATTTTTGATTCATTTCTTTTTTATTATTTGCCAATTTTTCTGTCAGTTGTGTGGCATAGTCTGCATGTAAAAATTGAGTATCTAAACCAGCCTGCTGCAATTTCAACTCAAGTAATGCTAAACGCTTTTGCAGTGACTCATTCTCTACACTGGTTTCATTTAATGTGCTTAAGATTTCAGCTAGAGATAAGGCTTCTTTTCTATCTTGCATTTCAGGTGGTAAAAAACCTGCATTCTTTAATAAGTGATAGCTTGCTCTAAGTGATTCTGGAACATGGCTATTATCATCAAGGATCAGTGGTTTTCCTTCACCTTTAAGTGATGAAAGTTCCCCTTTTTGTAATGCTTTTTCGATATGGCGTTCAGCCCACTCATCTAAAATAGACATTTTAAACCTCTTTTTCGGTAACTATCATAATAGAAAAGATCACCTCAAATTAAATTTGCTTGCTTATATTATATGATTTGATAATATATTTTTATATTATATAAATAAATATATTGTAAGGGGATCAAAAATGAGCAAGTACAAAGAAATAGTAACAGACATTGCAGGTAACATGGGGGCATTGTCTCAAAATATTCCAGAAGTCATGAAAGCTTTTATGAGTACAACAAAAGCGGGTGGTAAAGAAGGTGCTTTAGATGCAAAAACAAAAGAACTGATCGCCATTGCAATTGCTGTCGCAAATCGTTGTGATGGTTGTATTGGATTTCATACAAAAACACTTGTAGAGCTTGGCACAACAGAACAAGAACTCGCTGAGGCATTAGGCGTTGCTATTTATATGGGGGGAGGTCCTTCTGTTATGTATGCATCCAACACCATGGGCGCTTTTAAAGAGTTTAGTAAATAAGATTTTTATCATCATATAATTAAACAAAGTAATCAAAAACCAGAATAAATTCCTTCTGGTTTTTTTATTTATATCCTTTGTTTATTTTTTGTTTATGCTTAATTTTTTACCTTCCATTTTCTGCTTTGATACTATTTAGATAAATTTTTGATAAAAACTCGCTGCTATTAAAAAAAGATTAATAAAATATTAATGTATCATTATTTTAATCGCTAACTAAAAGTTATTATATCTTATTGATTATTCTTGATAATGACGTTTTTTGGTGTCTTTGTTATTGGTTAAAAATAAAGCAACTTACTAATTAATTATAAATTAATAAATAATAATTGAATCTTTTATAGGATAGCTATTCTAAGTGGGTAGTTGGTGTAAAGTCATATTTTTTTATTTTAATGAGGAATATATGCGTGTTGATTTTGTAGAAAAATATAAATGGTTTCTACTATTGATTTTTATATTTTTAACTTATTTAATTCCTCTCGAAACGCGGCTACTCTGGCAACCAGATGAGATCCGTTATGCTGAAATTAGTCGAGAAATGCTCGTATCAGGTAATTGGTCTGTACCTTACATGCTGGATATTCGTTATTTTGAAAAGCCAGTATTAGGGTATTGGTTAAACAGTATTGCACAATGGCTATTTGGTGGCGGTAATTTTTCTGTTCGTGTTGTCGTTGTAACTTCGACCTTATTAACCGGCTTATTTGTTTATCGTGCTGCTATGTTAGTTTGGCATAACCGTACTTTGGCGTTTAATGCACTGGTGGTTTTTTTATCCTCGTTTCTTGTGTTAGCTATTGGTACCTACAATATTCTTGATCCAATCGTGACAATGTTTGTCACGGCAGCCATGTATTATTTTTTATCTGGATTACATGCAACTAATAGAAAGGCGAAAGTTAAAGCTTATATTCTCGTTGGTATTTTTTGTGGGTTAGGTTTTCTAACCAAAGGTTTTATTGCTGTCGTATTACCCGCATTAGTTTTTTTTGTAACCGCAATTAGCTTATCTCGTTTTAAAGAAGTCCTTTGTTATACACCAATAGCACTTATCGCTATGCTTATTATTGCTGGTCCCTGGGTGATTTCAGTTGCACTTCAGGCACCCGATTATTGGCATTACTTCTTTTGGATTGAGCATGTTCAACGTTTTGTTGAGAAGGGATCAGCAAGATCACAACCTATGTGGTTTTATTTACCCATTGTGATTTTGGGTATTTTACCTTGGTTAGGGTTCTTATTTGGGGCTATTAAATCAGCTATTTTCTTGAAGAAGGGAACTCTTTATTTTTCGTTTTGGTTATTTCTATTTTTTGTTTTCTTTTCTGCTTCCAGCGGTAAGTTATTAACCTATATGCTACCTTGTTTTGCGCCACTTTCTATCTTGATTGCACATTATATGGAAGAGCTAAAAAATAAACAAAATGAAAAAATCCATAACATTAATGCGAGCATAAATATTGTTTTGGGGCTTGTAGGCGTCTCTATTATTGCTTATTCGCTTTTCTCTACACGATTTACGTTATATGAAACAAATGAGCAATATAAAGCGTTGCTCGGTATTGGAGGCTTTTTATTTTGGAGTGTGATGGGAATGGCTTCGCTCTTTAAACCCACACGCTTACTAACTTTATTTTGCTCGATAGGATTAAGTCTAGCAATTGGGTATGCTATTCCTCATAAAGTAGAAAGCAAAAGCACCCCTGAAAAGGCAATTAATCATTATTATAGTGAGCTAGCAGATAAGCCCTATATTTTAACAGATGAAGTTGGGATCGGAACGTCTTTAGCATGGGGTTTAAAACGCACTGATATTCGTTTAACAGAGACGAAAGGGGAGCTTGCTTATGGTCTGGCATATCCTGATGTGCAAAATAAATATTATGATCTTAAGCAGTTAGTTAACTTAATTGAAGAGAATAACTATCAAGGGCTTGCGATTGTTTTAGTCCGACCAGAGCGAAAAGAAATATTATCTGTGATAAGTCAGTTAAAGGTAAAACCTATTGTAGAAAAACAGGGTGATTTAACATTTGTTTTCTTTAATTGATTGATAATTGATTGATTTTAAGCTCTATTTCTATTTTTAAAAAGACATTTATAAAAGAGCAAATAAATTTAACGTCGGTTTTTAACATGACATGGATTTGATTTTTTGTGTTATTTTTATGTGATCAATGCCCAAAAATGGATTTTGTTGATAAATATATTTTGCTCTTTTTAGTTTTAATGGTAGGTTTAAAATGTGTCCATTAAATCGGAGTTAGCTAAGCACTATATGACAAGTCACTTTACTTTATCAGAACCCCCGCCCAAACAAAATGTACTTATGAATGGGGGTAATTTATGCTGATTTTCCTAGCTGAATGTTTTATCGGTCTAGCATCAATTGCTCTTACTCACCGTGTATTAACGTTGTACGGTAATAAAAAGAAGTGATGATACCCGCTAGCTAAAATAAGTGATTAATTATTACTTATAACTAAAAGTCCTATATCTATTTCATGATTTAGGACTTTTATAATTATGTGTATATCTCTTATTAAAAAATGTAGTAATTCTATTGAAAATAACCTTCAATTAATTTTATTTTTTCAATATCTAATGTATTAGTATATTGATGTAATAATGTCCAAGCTTGAATATAATCATATTTAGCTTTAATTAAATCTTGTTGAGCGCGATATAATAATTCTTCAGAATTAAGAACATCGACCATTGTTCTCTGCCCACCAATGTAACTTTTTTGAGTCGCATCTAATTGCAATTTAGCAGAGGAAACGGATTGCTCATAGGCATTCAATTTAATATCACTCGTTGTACATATTTGATATTGATGACGTAGTTCTTGCGTGATTTGCTGGATAATTGCATCTCTTTCAAAAGCACTCATTTGATACAATGCAGTAGATTGACGCATTGAAGCTGTTGTTTTTCCACCATTAAATAAAGGCAGGCTGACATAAAAGCCAACATTCGCGGATTGATATTTTTGATTTACGGTATTATTGCTATCGGAATCACTATTAGAATAAGACGCATAGAGCTGCACTGTTGGGAAAAATTCACCTCTATTTTTTTCTACTTCTTGTTTTGCTATTGCCATTTCATAACGAGCGGTTTGAATATTAAGGTTGTTTTGCATAGCCTCATTTTCCCATGACTCGTAATTATTGGGAGTGATAGGTTGTAATATAAAGCTATTATTGCTTAATTTTGCTATATGTTCTGCATAAGGTAGTGGTGTACCAATCATTGAACTTAGTTTATTTTTAGCATTATCTAACTCAAGCTGAATATCCGTATATTGAGATTGAGTTAAATATAATCGTGTTTGGATCTCTGAAATATCTGTTTTTGTTCCTTCCCCTAATTCGAATAAACGTTGACTTGATATTAGCTGTTGTTTATAAATCTTTTGCTGTGAAAGATTTAATAATAATTTATCCTGCGCATAAGCCAATTCTATGTAATTATCCACTAATCTGATCACTAGCTCGGAAAATTTCACTTGATAGCGGCTGTCTGATAATAATGTTTTGATTACTGATGATTTGTAATCACTAAATGCCGTGTAATCAAAAAGTGGTTGGCTAATAATGGCACTGACAGAATGGCTTTGGTAATTTTGATATTCTGTTTTTTCTATTTCTCCTCGATTCGTATTAATAGGATAAACTTTCCGTTGCCAATTTCGTGGGTTGTTTTGATAGTTGACATGTACACTTGGGAGTAATTGAGATAATCCAATGTTTTCATACTCTTTACCCGCAACCTGTTCTTTAATTGCAGCATTAAACGTCGGATCATTTTTTACGGCTAAGAAATAAAGATCAGACAAGCTGATCGCTAAAGCGTGAAAACTTAGCATCCATATAAATAAAATGGCAGAGAGTTTTTTTATTTGCATCATTATTCTTCCGTTAATGAAGTATGGATCCTATCTAAAACAGGTTTGAAGAGATAATTTAGTAATGAGCGATCGCCTGTGTTAATAAATACATCAACTGGCATTCCAGCCTTTAATTTATTTTTATTATCTGCAAGAAGAGTATTATCTTTAACATTAATAAATACTTGGTAGTAAGGCTCTGTTGTTCTTTCATCAATAAGTCTATCAGCGGAAATTAATGTGACTTCACCGGGAATTTTAGGTGTTGTATTTTGATTGAATGCACTAAACATTAAATCAACAGGAAGACCAAGGGTAACTTTATCAATAAGGTGAGGTGCTAAACGTGCCTCAATAATTAATTGATGATCTTGAGGAACAACTTCCATGAGTGTTTGACCTGTTCTTACAACACCACCTTGGGTAAAAACAGATAAATCCATCACTATTCCTGAAATAGGCGCCGTAATTTGCATCTTTTTCAGTTTATCTATTTCAATGATAAGTTGTTTTTCTGTTTCACTTATTTGTAACTGAACTTGGTTAAGATCAGTACGTGCCGATTGGTAAAAATTAGCATTACGTTGCAATATTTTTTGTTGATATTCTAACTTTTGTTTTTCTAGCGTACTTATTTGCCCATAGGTATCATTAAGATGATTGTTATTTTCAGCAAGTTCACGCTCAATTTCTTGATAACGATGACGGGGAATATAACCTTCATTAGCAAGGGTGTATAAATCTTTGATTTGAGTTTTTAAGCTATCAATTTGATGTTGTTTGTTTAGCGTAGATCTTTTTAAATGGACTAAACGATTAGAAATACCATCAATAATAGCGTTGTAGCCATTTATTTCACTATGCAACTCAATATACTTTTCATTAAGTAATTTATTTTGCAATAGAGATAATTTATTTAAATTCTCAGAAGGAGAATAGTATTTCTCACTGGGATCTAAGATAAACTCTGTTTTTTCATTTAATTGAGCATATAAACGTTGTTGAGTAATCAATAAATTATCATATTGTTCGGATAAAGATTTGACTAAAGCTTTCGATTGAATAGGGCTTAATTGAATAAGAGTTTGACCTTCTATTACGCTATCACCATTTTTCACTAAAATATCAGTAATAATACCTTCTACTGAAGCTTGAACACTCTTTTTATTACCTGAAATTGAAACATTTCCTTTCGCAGACACGCCTTTATCTAAAGGCGCAAAAGCGGCCCAAAAAATAAAAATAGCAAGACCTAAAAGAATAACTGACCATCCTATTATTAAGAATTTTCTAGGATCATCTGAAATACCATGAACAATATCGATTTCATTTTTTTTTGTGATCATAATAGTTTTCTCAATATTAAATATTGCTTTGAGTTATAGGTATAGTTGTTGGTGTTGGCGTACTCTTTATTACTGATGAGTTATTTAACTCAGCAATAACGGCTGTTGTAGAGCCAAATAATTTGGTGTGACCATCGAAAAGAACTAAGAGTTTATTGGTCACTGAAAGTAACTGTTTTTGGTGTGTAATTAATATTACGGTTTTTTTATTCTGCTTAAGTATATGAATTGCCTGCATTAAAGCTTTAATACCCAAATCATCCAAATTAGAATTGGGTTCATCTAAAACGACTAGTGCAGGATCACCATATAATGCACGAGCTAACGCAATACGTTGTCGTTGCCCTCCTGATAATCCTTCACCATGAGCGCCAATAACAGTTTCATAACCATTAGGAAAACGTAAAATCATTTCATGAACATTTGCCATCATTGCAGCTTGAGTGACTTTTTGAGGATCTACTTCAGAAAAGCGAGCAATATTTTCGGCAATCGTGCCAGGGAAAAGGGCGATTTCTTGAGGAAGGTATCCAATATATTGGCCAACTTCACTTTTATTCCATTGATATATATCTGCATTATCAAGACGTATGGCACCTGTTTTAACTTCCCATATGCCAACAATAAATTTAGCTAAAGAGGATTTTCCTGAAGCACTCGGACCAATAATACCAAGTACATCGCTGGGGCTGAGTGAAAAATGAATATTATTTAATAGGGTGCGTTCCGTTTGAGGGTATTGAGCTTGATTAATATTTACCGTTAATTCACCTTTAGGAGCAGGTAGCGCCATTTTTTTATTTTCTTCAGGGTACGTTTTTAATAGCGTGGTTAATCTTTTATAAGCTTCTTTACTACTATCCCAGTTTTTCCATACGCCAATAACTTGTTCAATCGGCGCTAAAGCACGACCTAATAGTATTGAACCTGCGATCATCATTCCTGGGCTAATTGTATTATCTATTGCTAGCCATCCGCCTAATCCTAGCATTAAAGATTGCAGTGCCATTCGGGTGACTTTTGTTATTGCATTGATACCTGCGGCATTATCACTTGCATGAGTTTGCGCTTGTAGGTATTTAAAGTGAGCGACTTGCCATTGGTTACGTAAATAACTTAGCATTCCCATTGCTTCAATAGGCTGTGGATGTTCAAAATGATGACCTTGTATTACCTGAGCTTGATTAGCAAACTCATTGGCCTTTTTTAATGATGATCGAGACAAGTATTCATTAAGAATTGCTAAAGAAAATAAAACGATCGCACCACATAATGCAAATAATCCTAACCATGGATTAAATAATGCGATAACAAGAAGATAAATAGGGAACCAAGGTAAATCAAAAAATGCAAAAATAGCGTGGCTTGTAATAAATTGCCTAATAGTCACTAAGTCATTAAATGCTAAAGAGGAATTAATACCGGGCATTTTGTTTAATTTTGCTTGATATGCAGCGGTATAAATTCTTGAGTTTAAGGATAAATCAAGTTTGTTACTCATTCTAATGACAATAATGCTTCTTAAGTATTCTAATCCTCCCATAAAAATAAATAATGCTAACATGATGAGCGTTAGCATTAATAAAGTCATTTCATTGCCTGAAGGCAAGACGCGATCATAAACTTGTAACATATAAATGGAAGGAACTAACATTAAAATATTTATTAAGGCTGTAAATATTCCAATGGAAAGAAAGACTTTCTTTCTTTCTTTTATAATATTTGTTATTTCATTATTGTTTTTGTTTACTGACATAGTGTTATTCCTGATTTTATTCCTATCTGTTTTATTGCTATTTACTGCATTTCTTCTATCTATATGGAGTGATAACTCTATCTTTTCTTTAATAAGATAATATAAAAATAACTCCTTATAGGTAAAAGAAAGGTAGGAGAAATATCTCTCTCCTACCTAATGATAAATTAAACAATAATGTCAGTTTCGTAATTAACAAATCCTACAATGTCAATTTTGAAATCAGGGCTATATCCATATCCATAAGCATTAATAGCAAGTTCACTTGAGTTTGTTGATTGATCATATTTAATGGTTGCTTCACCCGAGCGACCTGTAAAATTATCAACAAAGTTAAGGAATTTATGGCCAAAGGTATCGTCGATTAATTCTGATAAATTAATCTTATCAATACCTGATTTGAAGTCCATTATCTTGTCAGCAGCAGAGGTTAAAGAGTCGGTGATCTTTTTATAAACAAAGGTATTGCTACCTGTACCACCCCATAATATATCTTGACCACCGCCACCATATAGTATGTCGTTACCGCCACCACCGATGAGAATATTATCAGCATCATTTCCATAGATAGTATCATCACCAGAGCCACCGATTGCATTTTCTATTGTAACGCCTTGTGCAATAGAAACGTTTTTCTGTAGTCCGCCAACATCAGAGAAATGACCCTCACGTAAGTCAATAACTTGATCTTGATAATATCCTGAGAAGTCAAAAGTATCGTTACCCTCACTGTCCCAAACTGAGAAGATTAATTTATCACTGCTACTTGTTGCAGTGTAATAATTAAGACCTGTGTTTGAGTTAAAACCATAAACATCATCACCTGTTCTGGTTGTGGTATTTGCGCCATAAAGATATTGCATTGCTGAAATATCATGAAGTAAAGGAGCGCCTGCATAAGCACCTTGGAAGTGCGCACCTGTTTCATATTCTTCCCAATAACTCATAACAGTATATTGGCGACTATCTTCAGCATAGTCAGACTTTAAATATCCAGGTACGTTTTGCCCTGCGTTATAATCGCCAGGATGCATTAGACCAAGTGCATGACCAATTTCATGGATTATAGTTAAACGACCATAATTACCTAATTCAGGCGTTGTATTTTTTGCATCATAATAGTCACTAAACCAAGCTTGCCCCGAAAGATCACGACCATAACTATAGGTATTTGGCAAAGTTGCATAAGCTTGGAATTTGCCGTATGGATCAGTAATATTACCAAAAGTAATATCTGATTTTACACCTGGCGCTACTTCGGTAAATTTGATATTTGCAATATCAGACCATGCATCTAAAGATTGTCTTGCATGATCTTTTTGTGCTGAATTAAATCCATAGGGATTTTTATCACCAAAATCATTAAACTTTTTACCAGCCCAAGTTGGGAATGAATATGTCACTTCTGCCGCTTGTCCAATAACATACTTTCCATTCCATGTGGAATTTTCTCGTGCAATATGTTTTCCAGCAGTATCATAATCAAAAGAAGGTAGAGTTTTAGCTGAGAAATTATAAAAAATTCCACTTTTATCTAATAAGTCAGAAACATTAGATAATCCTACTGCTTTTTTTAATAAAGAAGAACCCATAATATCCTCCGGATATCAAGTTTAGGTTAAGTTTATTTTCATATTGAAAATAGTTTAATTATCTAGCGAATGCTAGAGATAATAAAGATAGACATTTATTAACATTAATCTAGAGGGGAAAAATAAGTTTTTAAATAATTGTGAAGTAAGGTGTGTTTTAAGTCAGAATAATTTAATTAAGTAAATAGAACTTAGGTTACCTTATCAATAGGGATGTTTTTAAACGTTATTATATAATACGGTCATGATTTTATAATATTATATATATTACTTTGTTATTATAAGGTTTAAGTAAATTTAAACCTTATAATTTGTCCGTTTATTGTTTACCGTAATTAGTGATGTTAATAAAATAGATCTTCATAACTAAAATTTCCAACAATATCTATTGTTAAATTTGGAACTTCTAGTTGTTCTTTTGTTTTTATTACTAAACTTGTTAAATTATCTTCTTCTTTAAAACTTATCTTAAAAGAAATTGAATTTTGAGATATAAGTTTTTCGATATTTAGGCTTATTCTATTTTCATCTAGGAAAATAAGAAAATCTTCATTGATATTATAATCCATAATTTTATTATGACTATTTGCCTTATCGCTAATTTCGAAAAAAAACATATCAGCATTCTTTCCTCCAAACAGTGTATTATGTCCATTTCCTCCGGAAATTATATCGTAACCATCCCCCCCATAAATAAAATCATTACCTTCTTGACCATAAAGCATGTCACTACCTTTACCTCCATAAATGTTGTCATCTCCATCATATCCATAAATCATATCATTACCTCCATGACCAAATAGGTCATTATTTATGTTATTACCAATGATATGATCATCATTCTCACCGCCTTTTGCGTTTTCGATTATTGTTCCATAGGCAATAGAAATATTACTTTTTAGCCCACCAATATCAGAAAAGGCACCTTGATTAAGATCTATTTTTTGATTTACATTATATTTTGAAAAATCAAGAGTATCACAGCCACCGGCATCCCAAATACAGCTAATAATGACATCATCTAATGAAGTTAAACTGTAACAGTCTCTTTGCGTATTAGAATTAAAACCATAAATAGTATCATCAGTTCGCGTCGTTACATTTACGCCATAGAACTTTTGAATAACATATATATCGATTAATAGTGGAGACATAGGAAAAAGCCCATCAAAATCAGCCTCTTCTGTTTTGGGATAGCGATATGACATTACTGAATATTTGAAACTATTTTCTTCAATATCAGGATTATTATGGTCATCTTCTCCAATGAAGGTATGAGGTAAACCAAGAGCATGCCCTGTTTCATGTATATAAGTTTGAGTTTCTCTATTTCCTTTTTGTAATATTATAGGTTGATTATCTATATGACCACTTTCATTATTATTTTTATATAAAGTAATATGAGTATCTGTTTCTATATAATAATATTTTATATTATCTGATTTCTCTTTAAATGAATCTACTTTATTTTTTTGCTCTGATGTCATTTCATTCTTATTTAATGTTTTTATATGTTTAGTTGAAGATATATTAATCCAAACATGACCTCCCACACTGTAATCAGTGACTTTTTCTATTTTTTTATTCGGTTCTGTGTTGTTTATTGGAGGGGTTCCAACGCCAAGGACTAAATGAGAGCCGTCTTTTGTTAGTTCATTTATATTATTATAAACACCAAATTTAATATTAGTATCATATTTATTGTCTTTCTTAATGAATGTTATATTGGCAATGTCAGCCCATAGTTGTAATGTTTTTTCGGCAATATCTTGTTGATGTTTATTTAATGTCGTAATTGTTTTATATTCTTCACCCCTTAAATTGCTCCAGTCAGGAAAGCTATATGTTATTTCTGTAAATACATCATCTTTATTTTTTTTATTCCATCGTTTTAAAGGCGAGTAACTCTTTATTATACCAATAATAACGCTTATTCCATGTGAATATTCTTGATGGGACATTTTATTTCCTTTTAAAAGATCCATTTCCTTTTTTAATATGCTATGTGTTAATTGTTTTTTTACTTTAAAAAAAGAATTTTTTGATATGGATTAAATTTTAAATTTAATTAAAAATAAAAATGATAATAAATCTTTTTATCGATTTATTATCATTAATATAAAAGGAAAAGTTATTTTTGAAGACTATTATTGAGCTATCTTTTTATTTTCCTTAAAAGCAAACACAAAGATAATTGCTAATATTAATGTATATGATGCAAATATTAACCAAATGGATTGCCAGTCTTTTATTCCATTGATTGTAAAATGATCAACCACCATACCGCTTAAAATAGATCCCGCATATGCACCAACGCCATTTACCATAGTCATAAATAGCCCTTGAGCGCTGGCTCTTATTTCAGGTTTAACTTCATTTTCGATATAGATAGATCCTGAAATATTAAAGAAATCAAATGCACAACCATAAACAATCATTGAAAGCATCAGCAATACAAAACCCCAAGGTGAGGGATCGCCATAGGCAAATAATCCAAAGCGCAAAGTCCATGCAATCATACTAATTAGCATGACTTTTTTAATACCAAAGCGTTTTAAGAAAAAAGGTATTGCTAAAATAAAGGCAACTTCAGCCATTTGTGATACAGATAATAAAATTGATGGATATTGAACAATTAAACTATCAGCAAATTGAGGATTTTTAGCGAAATCATGAATAAATGGGCTGCCGAAGGTATTTGTAATTTGAAGTACCGCACCTAATAACATGGCAAATAAAAAGAATATTGCCATGACTGGTTTTTTAAATAAAACAAAAGCATCTAATCCTAAGCGAGATGCCCAAGAGGTTGATTGTTTATGCTGGGCTGTTGGAATTTTAGGTAAGCAGAATGAATAGAGCGCTAAACAAAGCGATGCAACAGATGCAATATATAATTGAGTGTTGCTGAGTTCTAATTTAAATAAACTCACACACCACATGGCGATAATAAAACCTATCGTACCGAAAACACGAATAGGTGGAAAATGAGCTACAGAATCTAATTTATGTTTATTTAAACAGAAATAACCAATTGAATTTGAAAGTGCAATGGTTGGCATAAATGCTAATGCATTAATAAACATAACCCAAAACATGATAGTTGGATCAGTGACGGACGCGGCAAAAAATAAAGCAACTGCACAAATAAGATGACAAATAATATATAAGCGATTCGCAGGAATAAATTTATCAGCAATGATGCCTAGTAAACCGGGCATAATCAGAGCCGCAATGCCTTTAGATCCGTAAACCAGTCCAACTTCAATTCCAGTGAAGTTTAATGTTTGCATCATGTATGCACCTAGGGTAATTAACCAACTCCCCCAGATAAAATATTGCATAAACATCATGCCTTTGAGCTGTATTTTTATACCCATAACAATCTCCACTGTTGGGAATATTGATTTCAGTGGAGCATAGGCAGCTATCTATGATCCACTTTTTCTTTTATTGATAGAAAGTTATAAACGAGCGATCACTTCACTGATAAGTTTTAAGAAGGTGGATTTTACGCGTTCTGCTGTTTCAATGACTTCATCATGGCTAAGAGGCTGTTCTAAAATCCCACAAGCCATATTGGTTAAGCATGAAATACCAATGGTATCAATACCTGAATGGCGAGCAATGAGTGCTTCTGGAACGGTTGACATGCCTACGGCATCTGCACCTAATGTTCTTATCATGCGAATTTCTGCTGGCGTTTCATAAGTTGGCCCTGTCCACCATGCATAAACACCTTGGCGTAAGGTAATGTCTTGCTCTTTGGCAATATCAATAACAATTTGGCGCATGGCTTTGTTATAAACTTCACTCACATCAAGAAAACGAACACCTAATTCAGGGTTGTTTGGTCCAATCAGTGGGTTATTTGCAGTTAGATTAATATGATCCGTAATTAACATCAGATCACCGGGGTTAAAATCTGTATTTACAGCGCCACATGCGTTAGTGATAATCAGTTTTTCCACACCCAGAGCTTTCATTACACGAACAGGAAAGGTGACTTCATCAAGTGATACACCTTCGTAGTAATGAAAACGACCTTTCATGGCAACAACCGTTTTTCCTGCAATTTTACCAATCACTAATTCATTAGCATGCCCCACAGCCCCTGACGCTGCAAAGTGTGGAATGGTGTGATAAGGAATATGTACGGCATCTTCTAATGTATCGGCAAAAGGACCTAAACCTGATCCTAAAATGATCCCAATGGTTGGTTTTTCTGTGGTTTTAGATTGAACAAATTCTTTTGCTTTATTAATTTCAGAAACTTGATGCATGACTCTCTCCTGTGTAAATCGTCATTACGTTTTAAATAGTGGTTGAGAGTACTTTGCCTGATAAACAGAAATGAACAACTCACTTTTTCTCATTTTGAGATTAAGATCATGTTGTTTGTTTTGATTAAGGAACTATTGCTTTTTTTACAGTAAGATAGCGATATCCCTCTTTTGCTAATCAATAATTTAATAAAGGATGTCGCTATGCTATTGAAAAATTTAAAAGAACTTCAGTCTTCTAAGACTTCAAAAGCATTGAAACTTAAAAGCCTTTACAAATTAGTAGCAGAAAATGGACCAATAAAAACAGAGACACTGACCGAATTAGCACAAATGAAGCCCGCGACTTGCGCCCGATTATTGGACGAGCTAAATGCTCTTCAATTAATTACTACTGCAGAATTAGGGGAATCAACGGGAGGGCGGAAACCTATTTTGTATAATATTAATACAGAAGGGGTGTTTTTAATTGGTATTGAATTAAGCAAAGTCTATTCAACTATTGTGTTAATGGACTTAAAACTTAATATGCTGGATAAAATCAAAATATCGCCAGAGCCTTATTTATCTGCATATCAGATGACAGAGAAGCTATTACCTAAAGTTGATGCCTTGTTATTAAAAAATAACATCAGCTATGAGAAAGTTTTAGGATTAGGAATTTCTATTGAGCATGTTGTCGAACATCAATTGGCTTCCAAATCCCTTGATAAAGAATTCTGCGAGCTAGAGACACTATTACGTAAAAAAATTCCTACTTACGTTACCGTGGGTAGTGGAGTACATTTTGCCGCTTTAGCTGAATTTCGTTTGTATTACCGCCAAAAAACACAACGATTTTTATTTACTTCTTGTGATACCGAAGTAAGAGGATGTGCCATTATCAGCAATCAGTTTTTAACTGATATCTCAGCGACTATGAATTGTTTTGGCCATATGACGATTGATGTAAAAGGACCATTGTGTGAATGTGGCTCTTATGGTTGCTTAAATACATTGTGCTCTTTAGATGCTATAAAAAATAATATTATTCATCAGATAAGGCGAGGGAAGCACTCTTTATTAACCTCTCTGGTCAGTACTGATGATGAAATTAATTACCATACTATTTTTCAAGCGATAGAAATGCGAGATCCTTTGTGTATTGATGCATTAGAAGAAGCAGCTTATTACTATGGGCTTGCTATCGCAAATACGATTTTAATGCTTCAACCTGATATTGTTGTTTGTGGTGGAACATTAATACCTAAATATACGTTTTTTGCTACCGTTAAAAAAACGATTGAAACTAAACTCGCACTTTTCCCAAATATAAAAACAGAAGTTTATCCAGCAAGTCATGCTTATGAAATAGTTTCTCAAGGCGCGGGTGCAATGGTATTAGAGCATTTAGTTAATTAAATAATGAAAAGGCGCTGTAATATCAATTACAACGCCTTTTGTTTTTTTATTGTTGTTTGTTACTGCTTTAACCCTGGTG
Organism: Proteus sp. CD3; assembly: GCF_008808075.1. Lineage (NCBI taxonomy): Bacteria > Pseudomonadati > Pseudomonadota > Gammaproteobacteria > Enterobacterales > Morganellaceae > Proteus > Proteus sp. CD3. The sequence goes on from NZ_CP019686.1 coordinate 709,429, forward strand.
AGGTTACCTGCTAGGAGACAGGTTTATTGATATAGACTAACTTTTTACTGCAAACTTCTTTTATTTACCTCATTGTGAGGAAGGTGATTCTTTTTATTTTGGGTTTAATTTAAACTATCTGAACTAATATCTTATCGTTGTGCCGTTACTTTACCCTGGTACTTTGTGCATTTTGGAGCCAATTATAAATATGCCTTACATACCTAGAGAAAAAATAGATTACCAATCCATTGGCTATCGCTTGCGCGCTTACCGCATAGCCTCTTCATTAAAAGCTGAAGATGTAGCAGAAAGCTTAGGTATTTCTCGTGCTGCTGTATATCGGTTAGAAAAAGGCGAAATTGTTAAAATTGAGACACTTGATAATCTTGCTAGATTATTAAATACCTCGCTAACCAGTTTGTTGGGCATCAATACTGAATATTATTCAAGTGCAAATGGCTTTTTTGAACGAATGCGCCAACTTGAAACTCAGTCTTCACATATTTACACCCACTTTGAACCTTTCTCTTACTTATTAACTTCAGATTGTTATGACAAAACATTAGTTGAAATGCTAACAGAGGCATCACCTTTAAATCTTTTGTCTGAAAAACAACAAGAAGTTTTGTCTATTTTAAAAGAGCGTAAAAAACATCAGTCCTTACATTCACCGCATATTTATAACCTTATTAGCCAGCAACAAATTGAAAAATTTCTTTATGTTGGCATGCTAGGTTCGGTTAATTTAACTAAAACACTGCAACAAGAAAGAAAAGAACGAGCAAAAAATGAAATTCTTCATCTAATTGAAAAATTAGAACAAAAAAATAGTTATCTTAATATTGCAATCATTTCAGATACTATGCCGTCTTTAACTTTCCAATTATTCTATCAAGAGAAAGTGCCTCTTTCTTTGGCCGTTAGCCCGTTCCGTTTAGGTGAATTCCCTAATGTCAGTACGGGCATTGCCACTGTCACCTCTTCAACTGAGGCAATATTTCAATATCAATCACTCTTTGATAAATTGTGGTTAAAAGCAACCAAGGGGAATGATGCAATTAACCTTTTAAAACAAATAGTGAGTAATTATTGATTTGCTAATGTGCCTAATGTTTCTGCTAATAAATCTGCAGCGACAGCTATATCACTAAATTCGGTAAATTCATCAGGATGATGGCTAATACCGGCAACTGACGGTGTAAAGATCATCGCCGTTGGATAAAGTGACGCCATATTCATTGAGTCATGACCTGCACCACTTAACATAGTCATGTAGTCTATATTGTGTTTTTGGCATAAACTTTCAATGACTTGGCAAATTGAATCATCTAATTTGACTGGCGATTCAGCAGAAATTGGTTGAACATCAATAGTAACGCCAAAATCTTTTTCTGCTTTTTCAACACTGTTATTCAAACGTTGTACGACACGTTGAATACTATCAGTATCAATACCACGAATATCAACAGAGAATTTTACTTGTCCTGGAATGACGTTCATGGAGTTCGGAATAACATTAAGTTTACCCACTGTACCTACCGTGCCATAAACGGCTTCAGTACATGCAGCACGGTTGATATCGGTAATAATCCCAGCACTTGCCACTAACGCATCTTGACGTTGATACATAGGTGTTGCACCAGAGTGATCCGCATGACCATTAACAGTCACTGAAAAACGGGTTGGTGCTGCAATACCATTAACAATACCAATAGTTTTTTTGTCATTCTCTAGGCGTTTGCCTTGCTCGATATGAAGCTCTACAAAGGCACTAAAACGATCTTTTTTGATTACGCAATTATCAAAATTATCATGCTGATAGCCTAAAGATTTTAAAACTTCAAAGAAGTTATTGCCGTCATCACCTCTATTTTGTTCCCAACGAGCTTTATCTATTTTTCCTGTTAATACTTTACTGCCAATACATGAAAAGCCAAAACGGCTAGATTCTTCTGCGCGGAAAACAACAAGCTCCAAGTCACGTTTAAGTTGTTGTGGCTTGTATTGCATTAAGGCATAAAACCCTGCAATAACACCCAAAGCGCCATCATAAGCACCGCCTTGAGGAACTGTATCAAGATGAGATCCAGTACCTACTGCAGGTAGTGAACGATCTTTACCTGGTAAACGTGCGTAAAGTGTACCAATACCATCACGATAAACTTCAAGACCCGCTTCTTTCATTAAACCAGCAAGGTACAGATGTGCTGCTTCATCTTCTTCGCCATAAGCAATACGAGTGATCCCTTTGCCACTGTTATCTTTTTTATAAATTTGCATTGTTTCAATTAATGCTTTCATATCATTAATTGAGTAATGAGTCGCTGCATCTTGTTGAGTCATAAGAGAATTCTCCCGTGGTTTCTGTAATATCCCTTTGTCTAAAAAATGAGACGATTTAAGGATTAAAAAAGCCATCTTCAAAGATGGTCACTGTTTTTATAATCATTGCTTATTATATTTACTGCTGAAGCTATATTTCGTCAATGACAATTAAGGTGAATTTCATATTCTGTGAGGTAGGTATTAATTAAAAAGAGATATATAGCAGGAGTATTTCTCAAATGAATTTAAATTGTATTATAAATGTTATAAAAGCGATCGCTTTTTTATGTTAAGTATATTTAAAATTATATTTTAAATTTCAAAATGAAAATAAGAATTATTATTGGTAGTGAATTTATTATTTTAAGAGTTATTTAAATTGTGATTTATATACTAATAATAAAAGATAATTAAAAATACCCCTGAGTTTTTTGTATTAATAATATATTAGTTCTTATATTAAATAACATTTATAACATTATTAGGGGGGTGTTGGGTTTTCCGTTAAATATCATAAATAATATGTAAATATAGGGAGGTCTTTATATAAAATTATTTTTCTAATTATTAAAATAAATAATGACCTATCTTATATATTTAGATTTATAGTCTATTTATCTTATTGCTTTAGTTAAATGGACTTTTATCTCTCTGCTAAGTAGAAAACTAAATATTCACTATTGATAAGAATTATTAAATATTACACTATAATAGCCGATAATTTGGATGAGATATTACTTAAGTTTTTATTTTAAATAAGGATGTGAAAGAAATGACTGAGTATGAACTAGACTATAGTTATAGCGATGTATATAGAGATACATTAAGAAGAGAATCCAGTTATTTAAGAAAAATAGCAATGAAATTTGCCTATCAATATATTGGTGATTCTTTTGCAAGAATGATGTTCTTAAATGATATAGAACAACTGATTGCTAGAACAGAGTTAGAGGTAAGCAGTTATTGCTTAAGTTTATCAGCAGGGTTAGATAATATCTCAGATGAAATTGAAAGGTTAGAGTTACAGGATAATTTACTAAGAAATCGAAGCGTAATGCAATATGCACTTTTTGAAATAATACGTAAACAAGAAGAAAGTGAGGAAAATAATAAATTAACACTCAAACAAGTAGGTTTTGTCAGCGGAGCAATGCAAATATATGGAGGGGGAGCTTCTTGTGTGGGATCTGTCGGAACATTATGCAGTAGTTTAGGGGTTGGAATGGTATCTCAAGGTGTAAATAGTATGATTGAAAATGGATATTATTTATTATTTAGAGAGGAATATAGCGGACCTGTAAGAAACGGATATAGAGCAACATCTAAAGCTTTAGGTTATGGTGATAATGAAGCGGATATATTTTATAATGTGGTTGATTTAAGTTTATCTGGTGCATCACTACTAAAACCGGTTCTTAAAGAAGATTCATGGAAGTTATTTCATTATATTAAGAGTGATTTTATAACATCATGGCAATCAATGGGGCGATTATCACTTACTTCTGAGTTTTTCTTTGATGGTGTGACCTTCTATTCTACATACGATTTATATAAGGAAAAAAATAAAAGTGAATGATTTTGATGTGTTATCACCTTTTCCATTTGGCTGGTTGGAACTTTTTCTATTCTATCTATCTTCATTTCTATTATTTTATATTCTATATAAATTGCAGATTTATCTTCTTAATAAAGAGAGTAGATTTTTAAATTTAATGTATCTTATATTTATTTATATTGTTGGTAGTAGTTGTCTTATTATATTTAAATTTGGTGATAAATTTTTTATTGGTGAATTATTTATAAGATCTGGTAATAAAGATATTATTCGCTATAGCTGTCTCTTTTTTGCACTTTACCTTTGTATATCACTGACATTTGGTAAAAAAAAGTAATTTATCATATTGATATTTTATGAAATATAGATTTAATTAATGGTGAATCAAGATATTAAATTCACCATTAAATTTTCACTAATTAACTTAGTTCAGAAATACTATACCCAGACGTTCCTGCCATTATATGGTTACAGGTGATACTTTCATATTGTATGGTGATAATTTCGCTAGGTAATGAATTACTTTGAGTTAAGGTACTTGCATGTATTTGTGAGTAATTGACAATAGAAGCATTGGTTAAAACAACCGTCATATATTTCTCTTGGGCGCCGGTATGAGAAGTTCTGTAGTAATCAATTTCACATTTTAAAATTTCGTTATTTGTAATTGCCGTAATTAGTAATGGTGTCGATTTATCAACATGTTTGGTTATAGAAAGAGGGGCATGACTTAAATTTTGTCTTCTTGATATATCAAATGTGGACGCTATAACTAATATTTCATTTAAGTGAGAACTCTGATATTTATTGCCAAGTGAATCGTATGAAGAGCATCCTGCTGAAATATTACCCTGAACATTTCCATTTATTCTTAAATAAATATTATTAGACATTAATTATTTTCCTTTTTATATAATTAAACTTCATGTTTATCTAAAGCTAAATTTACTTTAAAGTTAATCTTATTAGATTAATTTATGTATTTATTATATTTAAAAATAGATAAATTACTATCTATGTATTGTGGCAATTTATATGGTGCAATCACTAGAATGTAATCTTTAAATACATTGATTAAAGTGTTGATAACTTGCGAGATATATTAGAAGCAGAATTGATGTGATGAAAATAACAGGAGGAGTATCAAGATTTGACAGTGATTAGGAAAGAAAGTAAAAGTGACAAATAAAAAAAACAGCCTTGATTGAGCAAGACTGTTTATTCAAAGCTTTTAATAAATTTTAACAACAGATAACTTACGTTAAATTTGTGTCTTATCTTAGCTTTTTTGCCCTCTCAGTGATTTAACTCACTGACGAACAAATGAAAGATGGTGCCCGAACTCGGAATCGAACCAAGGACACGGGGATTTTCAATCCCCTGCTCTACCGACTGAGCTATTCGGGCAACGGGGCGTATTAAACCCGATATCGCTTTGCTCGTCAACGTTATTTATCACAAAACTGCTCGATTGCTGTTTTTTTAAACTCATTGGTTAATAAAACGCTATTTATCGCGAAGGAAGCGTAAAAATCAAGCTAAAGGCTTTTGCAATATTCAAAAAATACATGACGATAAAACGGTTTATTAAGTCTCAATAACAAAAAAGCTTCCCCAAATTCATTGAGGAAGCTTTGTTTTTTTAGATTAAGTAACAACTAACGATAGTTGCGTTGAGCTGTGCTGACTTTCTCAAGATAACGACGAGATTGGTCGGCAGGGTGCTTATTACGTAATGTGGAATACACCTGTGTTGGTTCTAAGTTGTTAATCAGGGCTGCCGCTTGTTTCTTATCGTTATGGAATATCCGTAACACACTACCGGCACCACCGTTGTAAGCCTGTATAACAGCATAACGGCGCGAAACAGGATCTTTGATATCTCCAAGATAACTATTTTGCAGTATTGAGATATAAGCTGCACCTGCATCGATATTATTAGCAGGATCAAATAAGTAGCTACGACTTGGTTGCCCTGATTTCCCTTGCATCCTGAATACATCTCGCCCTGCGGTTGCTGGCATGATCTGCATTAAACCTAGAGCATCAGAACTACTCACGGCATATGGGTTAAAACTGGATTCAATTTGCATAATTGCCAAGATCAGTGATGGTTCAACCCCATATTTAGCCGCTGCTTGTTGAACTAACGGTAAATATTTGTGAGCACGCTTATCAAGGTGATTAGGAACAAGGTTAATGGTGACATACCAAATTGTATTTATACCAGATTGACGTTTTTGTAATTTATTGGCAATCAGATAATCTGCAAACTTATTGGCTCGCCATTCCCAGCGTATAGGTTGTCCCGTATTATCAAGAACCTGCCCAGATAAAAACGGTTCAGAGCTGTGAGGAATATTATTAACGTCAGAGTAGAGGTCAATAGAACCCGGATCTTCCCCCATTAATAACGTTGTGACTATCGCCTTATGCAATTGGAATTGAGGTGCATCATCACCTAAAGTTTCTATCGTAATGGTACCTGCTTCAAAATTAATATGGCTACGTGTTTTATAAGCATTGGTATATTTTACGTAATCTTTAGGACCTGCGATTAATACTTCCTTCATACCCCAAATCATTTCGATATTATTGGCAAATTGCCCCATAAGAATATCGAACGCATTGGTGTCCTTTGCGTAATCGGGTTCAAATGTTTTTGGTGCTTGGCTACTACATGAAATGAGTAGAGGGGCGATAATTAGCAAGAGAAGGATTTTTTTCATGGTCAATTGCATCGCTATGGTGAATAAAATACCAGAGCCTTAAAGGCTCTGGAAAAGTGAATATTATTTTTCAGGTGGTGTGTAGCCGTCAATATGAACATCATGACCTTCGAATAAAAAACGCACCATTTCTTGTTCTAATAGTTTGCGATCATCAGGATTCATGGTGTTAAGTTTTTTCTCATTGATAAGCATGGTTTGTTTGGTCATCCATTGTGCCCATGCTTCTTTTGAGATCTCATTGAAAATGCGCTTTCCAATTTCTCCTGGGTACAACTGAAAATCAAGTCCATCAGCTTCTTTGTTAAGGAAAGTACAAAAAATAGTTCTGCTCATAATAAATCCTCAATATCGCAGGTATTAGCTTAGGCTAATTGTCTAAGTAAATTCTCTACAGGTGCTGCTAACCCTACGGTTGCAGGAGTCTGTAAGTTATACCAAAGTCCTTTTTGCTCCTCCATCATAGAGGTAAACGCTGAGAGTTTTACGCAAATTGGCACAATATCTAAATGAAAGTGGCTAAAAGTATGTCTAAATGAAATCAGTTGTTCTGATTCATTATTATCGAGTCCATGCTCATTTAACCACTGTTCTAAAAATGCTTTTGTTTCAAATTGAGGAAAGGCAAATAACCCACCCCATATTCCTGCTGGTGGTCTTTTATCTAACCAAACAAGATTATCATATTGTAAAATAAGAAAATAAGTTGTTTTTTCTGGAATAACTTTTTTCGGTTTTTTCCCAGGATAATCAGACCAATTGTTTTGAGCATAAGCGATACAGCCAGTATTTAATGGGCATAATTCACATTTAGGCTTACTTCTTGTGCAAACCATTGCACCTAAATCCATCATTGCCTGATTAAAATACTCTACACCTTCAGTTGGGGTGACGTTTTCGCTGATCTCCCACAATTTATTTTCAACCTCTTTTTTACCCGGCCAGCCTTCGACAGCATAGCAGCGTGCTAAAACACGTTTCACATTACCATCAAGAATCGGGTAAGGTTTTTTCAGTGATAACGATAAAATAGCACCAGCGGTTGAACGTCCAACACCAGGCAAGGCACAAACGTCCTCAAAGGTATCAGGAAATTGCCCTTGATGTTTATCTACAATGTGTTGTGCGGCTTTATGTAGGTTTCTGGCTCTTGCGTAATAACCAAGCCCTGTCCATAAATGAAGCACTTCATCAAGTGGCGCTTTAGCTAATGCGCTGACATCAGGAAAACGTGTAATAAAACGCTCAAAATAAGGAATAACAGTGGCAACTTGGGTTTGTTGCAACATTACCTCAGATAACCATACGTGATAAGGCGTTTTTTCTTGCTGCCAAGGGAGCGTTTTACGCCCATACTTGTGATACCAACTGAGCACGACTTGCGAAAATTGCGGAGCTTCCATCATGTTTTATTTTATTAACTCATGTTCTGATTAAGGTAAGATTGCACCACAGAGAGAATAAACTGTAAACACTCTTAATATTTATCTTATAGAGTGATGCTTCTGTGAGTGACTCTTGCTAAACTTAGTGATCTTTGGATAATGTCGGTTAAGTTGCACTATAGCGACATTATAACGATCTTAAGTAAATAATTGGCCTAACGACTGACAGTATTAGACATGATCAAGAATGTAATTTCTCCGGAATTCAATGAAGAAGGGCGTGCTTTACGACGCGTTCGTAGTTTTGTTCGTAGACAAGGTCGTTTAACACCTCGTCAAGAGCAAGCATTAGAAACACAGTGGCCTGTCTTTGGTATTGAGTATCAGCCGGAACCCATCGACTTCAGTCAGGTTTTTGGACGCGAAGCGCCTGTAATTTTAGAAATTGGCTTCGGCATGGGCGCATCGCTCGTGACTATGGCAAAAAATACACCAGAAAATAATTATTTCGGTATTGAAGTACATGCACCGGGTGTTGGTGCTTGTCTTGCAAATGCGGAAGAAGAACAATTAAGTAATCTGAGAGTCATGTGTCATGATGCGATTGAAGTGCTCAATCATATGATCCCAGATAATAGTTTAAAAATGGTTCAGCTATTCTTTCCTGATCCATGGCACAAAGCGCGTCATAATAAACGCCGTATTGTTCAAGTGCCTTTTGCAGAATTAATTTTAAAAAAATTAACGTTAGACGGTGTTTTTCATATGGCGACAGATTGGGAACCATATGCAGAACATATGCTTGAAGTGATGACAAGTGTTGAAGGTTATCAGAATTTGTCAGAAACTCAGGATTATGTACCACGACCAGAAACACGACCTGTGACTAAGTTTGAAAAACGCGGTCATCGTTTAGGGCATGGAGTCTGGGATCTTATGTTTAAGAGGGTAAAATAATGGCTAAACAACGTAGTCGCCGCTTACGCAAAAAAATGCGTATCGATGAATTTCAGGAATTAGGTTTTTCAGTTAAATGGACTTTCCCAGAAAATACCCCAATTGAGGAAGTAGATCGCTTTGTTGATGAACTGATCCTCAAAGTTATTGAGCCAAACGGGCTGGCATTTGATGCAAGTGGTTACCTGAGCTGGGAAGGCTTAATCTGCTTACAACAAATTGGTAAATGTACAGAAGAACATCGCCAATTAGTCGAAAACTTCCTCAAAGAAAGCAAAATGCAAGATGTACAGACCTCTGAACTATTTGATGTTTGGTGGGATTGATAGAAAGTTATACATTTAGCAAATGATTACAAGGGCATCCAAAAGGATGCCCTTGTCTGTCTGGGGAAGGGACTGTGACTACAACGTTATCTAACGCATTACTGTCAGATATTTTGCAACAAATTCACCCATTAATTGGGCAAGGAAAAGTCGCGGATTATATTCCCGCATTGGCTCAAATACCTCCAGAACAGCTTGCTATGGCTGTTTATACGGTTGATGGTGAACTTTATCAATCAGGTATGGCAGATAAGCGTTTTTCGATTCAATCTATTTCTAAAGTACTTAGCTTAACGCTTGCTTTAACACGTTATGAAGAAAATGAAATTTGGCAACGTGTAGGAAAAGAGCCATCAGGGCTGCCTTTTAATTCCTTGATACAGCTAGAAATGGAAAAAGGAATACCACGAAATCCTTTTATTAATGCGGGTGCCATTGTTATCACTGACATGTTGCAATCTCGACTGAGTGCGCCTAAGCAAAGAATGTTAGAAGTGATCCGTTTTCTTACTGATACTCCTGACATTGGTTATAACTCCGTGGTTGCAAAATCAGAGATGGAGCATCTTAGTCGTAATGCATCAATCGCTTATTTGATGAAGTCTTTTGGTAATTTTGAGAATGATGTTATTACGGTGCTTGAAACTTATTTTCACTATTGCTCAATAGAAATGAGTTGCACCGAATTAGCACGATGTTTTAGCTATTTAGCTAATCAAGGTACGTGTGTGGGTAATAAAAATCAGATTATTACGCCAAGACAAACCCGACAAATAAATGCGTTAATGTTAACTTGTGGCATGTATGATGGTGCAGGTGAATTTGCATTTCGTATTGGTATTCCCGGAAAATCTGGCGTGGGTGGTGGCATTATTGCCGTTGTTCCTGATGCTTTTACGGTTGCTGTTTGGTCACCAGAGCTGGATAAATCAGGTAACTCATTAGCAGGTTGTGCAGCACTTGAATTATTAGCAAACAAAGTAGGGCGTTCCATTTTTTAGGTGTGTTTTCAGGAGAGCTGTTATGAATTTAAGAAATATTGCTGTCACACTGTTTTTTGTTGCAGGTACAGCAAATGCATCACCCAGTTTTGATTGCGCTGTAATGCCAAAAGATGATTTACGCATCACCTCTGAATTTGTTGAAGTTGCTGGTTCACATGGTTTAATGGTTATTTATCCTGATGGCACATTATTTCAAAATGAAAAAAGTGCCACACTGACACCTCAACAACAAGAATTAGCCAAAAAATATCAAGCAACAGTAAGACGAGACGTACCTTGGTTAAGAACTGAAACAGGGGTAAAACTGCAAGATTCTCGCAAAGTGCTTGATAAAGTCGTGATTGAAGCTTTTGGTAAAGAAAGTAATATCCTCAATAGATTAAGTCGATTAGAGAAAGATCTTAATCAGCAAATGGATAGAGTGGTCAGCATAGAGCCGAATAACATTACGTTCCATTCTCAAGCCATTAAAGAAGTTGAAACCAAAGGCCGTGAAATCGTAGAAAGCAGCCTAGGTGGTATGTTGCAAGACAGTATTAATGAATTGGGGAAAAAACAGTTATTAGCCGCTGCTGGTGGCGACAGTAAAAAAGCCTTAGGCGGATTATTAGGAAGCTTAGATGGTTTCCAAAAGATTATAGATCAGGAGTGGAAGCAGCAAGAAGCCGCGTTTACTCAATTTGGTCAGCAAGCTTGTAGCAAAATCACACAGATGGAAAATCAACGTGTTGAATTAATTAATGCATTAAAGAAGTAGCTGCTCTGTCTCTCTAATGATTAGGTTATTAACCAGATAATTAATGAGCTTTACAAATAGCAAACTCACAATAATTGAAAATAATAATGAAAATCATTCTTGTTCAATTGACTTGTGGGGAGAGCTGTTTAGAATGCCCTGTTTGAGTATTCCACTTAAACAGGGCAAAATTAATGAAGAAGATCCTTCCTTTAGTTATCGCATCTATCCTTTCTGTAACGAGTTTCTCAGCGTTAAGTAAAACGCCAATTGAATATCAACCTAACCAAATTATTAGTCAACAGAATGACAAAATGGTGATTAAGCATTTGTTAGGTGAAACGTCGGTCACTAAGAACCCTTCAAAAGTTGTTCTATTTGATTTTGGTTTATATGATTCTTTAGTTCAGTTAGGTTTAGCCGATAAAGTGGTAGGGTTGCCGTTAGGTAATGCGCCTGCTTATATTAAAGGAAGTATTGCAAGTAACGTTGCTAATGTCGGAGGTATGAAGTCGCCTGACTTAGAAAAATTAGCAGAGATTAAACCTGACTTAATTATTATTACAGGTCGTCAAGGTGCGTCTTATGAGGCTTTAGCGAAAATTGCACCTACTGTTAATTTAGGGACTAATAGTGCTAATTATCTCAATTCTGTTGAGTCAAACATCAAATTATTAGGTGAATTATTTGATAAACAGCAAGCGACTCAAGAGCAACTTACTAAGTTAAATACAGTTATTGAGCAAGCTCAGAAAAAAGCGGCTGGATCTGATAAAAAAGTATTAGTTCTAATGCATAATGATGGCAATTTAATGCCTAATAATCAAAGCGTTGTTTATGATGTCGTTAAAGCTAAACGTGCTGAATTACCACCGGTTGCTGAAGAAGATAAAGGTAAACGTCGTGTCGTTACCCCTGAAATGATCGCAAAAGCGAATCCTGATGTTATTTTAATTGTTGATCGTAGCGAAGCAATTGGCGCAGGTAAATTAGAGAAAGCCACCTTTGAAAATAATGAAGTGAAAACAACATCGGCTTATAAAAATGGCGATATTGTTTATCTGCAAGCAGATCTTTGGTATCTCTCTGGAGGGGGATTAGATAGCTTAACTAAGCAGATTGAAGCGGTAGAAAGCGCACTTTAAGATTTCTATAATCGTTTAAGTCGCTTTATCATAAATAAAAAAATGCCCATATTATGAATGAACTGATCTCAGTTCAATAACAGTATGGGCGTTTTTAAATTAGCTATTTGAAATCAGCAATATTAAAGAAATAGCTCAAGTAATGAATTTAAAAATAGCTTGCCGTGAGGGGTTATTTGCCAGTGAGAGTCAGTTTCACTGATATAACCTAATGACAATGCTTCATCTATTTGATGGCGAATCACTTCTTCAGAAAGCCCCGTGTAATCACTGAAATCTTGTCTTGGAAATGCTTCTAATAGACGAAAACGGTTCATAAAAAATTCAAATGGACGGTCATCATTATCAACAAAATTTTGCTGGTGGAGATAACGCCCCGCCATAAAACCTTTAGGGTGCTTGGTTTTGACTGTTCGCATTATGCGACCATCTTCAAAGCTTATTTTTCCATGAGCGCCACAACCGATACCTAAATAATCACCAAAACGCCAATAGTTTAAGTTGTGCTCACACTGAAAGCCCGGTTTACAATATGCCGATGTTTCATATTGTTGATAACCTGCGGCTGTCAGTAATTTATCGCCTTGTGAGAAAATATCCCACAGCATATCGTCATCAGGTAATTTAGGTGGACGAGAGCCAAATTGTGTATTGGGTTCAATGGTTAATTGATACCAAGATAAATGCGGTGGAGATAACTCTATTGCTTGCTGTAAATCCGAAAGCGCTTGAGATAATGATTGGTCTGGCAACCCATGCATTAAATCTAAATTAAAGCTACGTAAGCCTAATTCTTTGGCTAAACGAGCCGCATTTTTAGCTTCATCAGCATCATGAATACGCCCTAGGCGAATAAGCTTATCGTTACCAAAACTTTGCACACCAATAGAAATACGATTGACACCCGCACGCTGGAATCCAGAAAAACGTTCAGCTTCTACGGTTCCTGGATTTGCTTCCATAGTAATTTCTGCGTTAGGGCTAACAGCAATACGCTCTTTCACACCATAGAGTAAATCAGCCATTGACTCAGCGCTTAATAAACTAGGTGTACCGCCACCAATAAATATTGTTTGTACTTCACGGGAGCCAACGTGAATAAGATCGGCATCTAAATCATTGAGTAAATGTTGCACATATTCCTGATGTGGTACTTCTCCTTTTAAGGTGTGTGAGTTGAAATCACAATAAGGACATTTTTGTACACACCAAGGAATATGAATATACAAACTTAATGGGGGCAACTTAAGCATTCTTAAGGGCATCCAACATTAATTTAAGTGCTTTACCGCGGTGTGAATGCTGATTCTTTTGCTCTTTAGTTAATTGTGCAGCAGTACAATTTAATTCAGGAACAAAGAAAATAGGATCGTAGCCAAATCCACCTTCACCGTGCATTTCTGTGCTTAATATACCGTGCCAAATACCGTGGAAAATCAGTGGAGTTGGATCGTTTTCATGGCGCATATAAACCAATACACAGTTAAATTGAGCTTGGCGTTTTTCAGCAGGTACATCTTTCATTGCATCAAGCAATTTATCCAGATTTTGCTGATCGCTTGCATCAACACCCGCATAGCGTGCTGAGTAAATCCCTGGCGCGCCACCTAATGCATCAACTGAAATACCTGAGTCATCGGCAATGGCAGGTAAACCTGTCACTTTTGCGGCATGACGCGCTTTAATTAGCGCATTTTCAACAAAGGTTAAGCCTGTTTCTTCAACAGAATCAACACCAAGCTCTGTTTGAGCAACAATATCTAAACCAAAATCAGAAAGCAAAGAGGCTAGCTCTTTGACCTTCCCCGGATTTCCTGTTGCGAGAACGACTTTTTGCATGAGTGTTATCCTCTTAGTAAAGGGTTACGCTAAGTAGCCATTGTAAAACGTCTACTCGTAGATAATTCAGAGCGTAAAGTACAAGAATAACAATCATTGCAGAGAAATCTAAACCGCCCATTGCCGGAATTACACGACGAATTGGCGCCATTAAAGGTTCTGTTAATTGATATAAAAGATGATCAATTGGGTTACGACCTTGGCTTACCCAGCTAAGAATTGCGCGGATAATGATCAACCAGAAAATCATCTTACCGGCTGCTGTGAGCAGTTCAATAAAGGCAAATGGGAACATTAAAGAGAAAGGAATAGATGTCCCTGATAAGTAAGATGGAATAATAATACCAAGCAGAATGAGGATATAGGCTAATAAGACTGAAGCGGTATCAATAGGACCAATAGAAGGAATAACACTTCTTAATGGACGAACAATTGGCTGTGTGATTTTGACGATAAATTGTGAAAAAGGATTATAAAAATCAGCTCTGACACATTGCATCCAAACACGTAATAGAAGTACGGATGTGTAGAGTTGAAGAAGAGTCAGAATGACGAAATTTAAAAAATTCATTAGTTGGCCCTGATGAAATTAAAATTGTTTTTCCATTTCTTGCGCACGTTTAATTGCAGCTTGCATGGCAGAAGCGACGTTTTCAGGTAATTTTCCTTCATAAAACTGCATAAGTGCAGCCGCTGTCGTTCCACCTTTTGATGTTACTTGCTCACGTAAAGTTGAGAAAGGCAACATATGTTGTTTCTCAGCTAAAGCGGTAGAACCACTTGCGGCTTGTTGCACAATAGCTCTTGCTACTTCAGGTGAAAAACCTAAACGTTCAGCTTCTTGTTGCATGGATTCCATAAACAAGAAGAAATAAGCGGGTGCACTACCAGCAACGGCGATAATATCATTGATGGCAGATTCTTGCTCTACCCAAACAGTTGTTCCGACACTTTTCATTAATTCGTCAGCAAACTGTTTATCTTGAGATGAAAGTGAATTGTGTGCAAACATACCACTTAAGCCTTTACCTACTAATGCCGGAGTATTTGGCATAATGCGAACAAGCTGTAATTGAGTCGCAAAATAGTCGTTATAACGTGTAGCAGGAATGCCAGCAGCGATAGTAAGGACCAACTTTTTACTCATTGCGATATTTTGTAAGGGCTTACAAACTTCTTCCATCATTTGTGGTTTGACTGCCAGCACAATGACATCCGCTTTTTGAACGGCATCAATATTGTCATTAGTACTATGAATGCCGAACTCTTTTTCTAAAGGTTCACGGCGAACGGCAGAAGGTGAGCTAACGGTTATCTTATGTGCTGGATATCCGCCTTGAATCAACCCTGCAATAATGGCATGAGCCATATTTCCAGCGCCAATAAAAGCGATGTTACGATGTTCCATATAAACCTCTATTTCTACTTAGTCGCGTAATCTCTTGCGCCAAAAATTGCTGTACCAATACGAACGAGCGTTGAACCACAAGCAATCGCCGCTTCCATATCACTCGTCATTCCCATAGATAACGTATCTATATTGGGATATTGAGATTGTAATTGCTTAAATGCGAGATGCATTTTTTTTAACACTTCAACTTGTTTGTCATACTCACTTTCAGGTGCTGGGATCGCCATTAATCCACGTAATTTAATACCTGAAAGAATAGAAATTTGCGCTGCTAACCCATCAAGCTCTGTCAGATTAATACCTGATTTACTATTTTCATCACTGATATTGATTTGAATAAGCACATTTAATGGTGGCAATGTGTCAGGACGTTGGTCACTTAATCTTTGCGCAATTTTTAATCTATCAATGGTATGGCACCAATCGAAATTCTCAGCAACAAGGCGTGTTTTATTTGACTGTAAAGGACCGATAAAGTGCCAAACTAAGCTGTTGTTATTAGCAAAATAATGGATTTTATCAACACCTTCTTGGACATAGTTTTCACCAAATTCAGTTTGTCCACATGCTATTGCTTTTTCGATGTCACTCGCAGGTTTTGTTTTACTCACTGCAAGTAGTGTTATTTCTTCTGAAGAACGGCCGCATTTCTGCGCTGCTGTGTCAATGTGAGACCTGACATTGACGAGATTCTGTTTAATAGTATTCATGGCAACTCAGGAGATAATAAGATGAAAATGGAAAATTTAATTGCATATAGTGTAAAGCATAACGCTTCGGATCTGCACCTTTGTTGTGGTGATGTACCTCGATTGCGGATCAATGGGATACTTTATCAACAAAATCAATGTAAACCTATCACTTCTGATAGTCTACTCACGTGGCTCCTGCCTTTTTTGAGTGATGCTCAAAAGCAAATTTTTGAGCATGAAGGGCAGGTTGATATGGCACTTACGCTGTCTTGTGGGCAACGACTTCGTGTTAATTTATTTCGTCAACAAAAAGGTGTTTCCGCCGTATTAAGGATCATTGAAACACAAATTCCTTCTTTAGATAAACTTCGAGTACCCAAGTCGGTTTCAACATTATTAGATAATTATTCTCATGGGCTTATTTTAGTGACTGGCGCAACCGGAAGTGGGAAATCATCGACATTAGCTGCAATGATCAATCATTTAAATCAATATCAACGTCAGCATATTTTGACATTAGAAGATCCTATTGAATTTATGCATAGTAATAAGCAAAGCATTGTACAGCAAAGGGAAATAGGGCGAGATGTTCAACATACAGCAAATGCAATAAAGAGCGCTCTACGCCAAGATCCGGATGTCATTATGTTGGGTGAATTAAGAGATGCACAAAGTATTCAGTTGGCATTAACGGCGGCAGAAACAGGGCATTTAGTGCTGGCAACATTGCATACTCAAGGAGCAGTACAAACGCTTGAGCGCGTAACTAATGTCTTTACAGGTAATGAACGTCAATGGGTTTCATCACAATTAGCGTGCAGTTTAAAGGCGATAATTTCACAAGAGTTAGTGCCTTCAACTGAAGGTGGGCGTGTGGCATTATTTGAAATAATGCAGGTTACGCAGGGTATTTCGCATCTTATAAGAGAAGGCAAATACCACCAAGTGACAACATTAATGCAAACAGGTAGCGAATACGGAATGCAAACCTTCATGTTAAGTCGGCAGCAACGCCAACATGAAGGTTTAATTCAAGCGGAGTGATAACTTATAAGTAAAAATAAGTGGTGTCACAAGGTGGAACTTATGTTTTAAAACTGCTGTTCAAACCAGCTTTCAAGAATAATAACGGCAGATGCTGCATCTACACTGCCTTTATCTAAGGAACGGTAACCACCACGTTCAAAAAGATGAGCGCGAGCTTCTACGGTGCTAAGGCGTTCATCATGCAATGCAATTTGTACACCAAATCGACCATGAAGGCGATTAGCAAACTTTTTAGCTTGAGTTGTGACTAACTGTTCGGTGCCATCCATATTAAGAGGTAAGCCGACAACCACTAAATCAGGTTGCCACTCTTTTATGATTTTTTCGATTAGAGTCCAATCAGGAATGCCATCTTTTGCTTTAAATGAGGCTAATGGTCTTGCGGTTCCTGTAACTTCTTGACCGATAGCGGCACCAATGCTTTTAGTACCGAAATCAAAGCCCATTACCGTTCTGTTTGACATTATGCATGACCCGCTATTGGTGAAATGGTGTGGATATTAATCCCAATTAATTCAGCGGCTTTATGCCAACGCTCAGCAATAGGGGTATCGAAAATAATTTGAGGCGAGGCTTCAACTGTTAGCCAGCTATTTTCTAAGATTTCTTTCTCTAATTGGCCTTGTTCCCAACTGGAATAACCTAGAGAGACTAATGTTTTTTCTGGTTGTCTTGCTGTGCCTAAGGTTTCTAATACATCTTTGGACGTTGTGATCATTGTGCTGTCACTAATTTTAATGCTAGAGCTAAAACCTGAAACTGGAGTATGCAAGATAAAACCATGTTCTTCTGCAACTGGGCCTCCTGACATCACAGGTTTTTGTAAGCTAATCGCTTCGTCTCTATCAGTCGAAAAAATTTCCAGTTGATCTAATACACCTTCCACAGAGATGTCTTCGATAGGTTTATTAATAATTAAGCCCATCGCACCGTTTTCATTATGTTCGCAAACATAGACGACCGAGCGTTCAAATAACGGATCGCTTAATGAAGGCATAGCAATAAGAAAATGGTTAAGTAAATTCATAATAGTCGTACTGTTCCCTGATCATTTTTATTAAAAAACCTAGCCCTTTATACATTGTTTTTCTTAATGTATACCATTTATTGATTCATATATGGGGGCTAGGTTCATGCTTTTAAACCCGTTAATCTTTGTGTTTAAAAGTTAGTTTTTCTTGTTTAAGCGTACTTCAATGGCATCCATTAACATGCCTGTAATAGAAACATCAGGATAAGCAGCTTCAATTTCACGGGCGCAGGTAGGGCTTGTCACGTTAATCTCAGTTAAACGATCGCCAATAACATCTAATCCAACAAAAATAAGCCCTTTTTGTTTAAGAATAGGTGCGACTTGGCGCGCAATTGCCCAATCACTTTCTGTTAATGGGCGTGCTTCTCCACGGCCACCAGCTGCTAAGTTACCTCGCGTTTCACCTTTTGCAGGAATTCGAGCTAAGCAATAAGGCACTGGTTCGCCATCAACAACAAGAATACGTTTGTCGCCGTTAACAATTTCAGGTAAGAAATTTTGTGCCATACAGAAACGATGACCATGTTCTGTCAATGTTTCAATAATAACACCTACGTTTGGATCATCTTTTTTCAAGCGGAAGATTGATGCTCCCCCCATACCATCGAGTGGCTTGAAAATAACATCACCGTGTTTTTCATGGAAAGCACGTAAATGCTTAGCTTCACGAGTGACTAATGTGTCTGGTGTTAATGTTGGGAACCATGCAGTAAAGAGCTTTTCATTACAGTCACGTAAGCTTTGTGGTTTATTAACGATGAGTGTTCCCATATCTTCAGCGCGTTCTAAAATATAGGTTGCGTAGATAAATTCGGTATCAAAAGGCGGATCTTTACGCATTAAAATGGTATCTAGTTCACCTAAAGCAATATCCTGCTCTTGGCCAAATTCAAACCATTTTTCTGGGTTTTCTTCTACGCTGAGTAAACGAGTGTGAGCGCGTGCTTCACCTTGGTGTAGGTAAAGATCGTTCATCTCCATATAATGAATTTCCCAGCCACGGCGTTGTGCTTCTAATAGCATCGCAAAGCTGGTGTCTTTTTTGATTTTGATGGATGAAATAGGGTCCATCACAATACCTAATTTAATCATTACTTCTCCTTTATCCCAGATCGCCGAACCGAACCTGCAAAGCGGTGATTGCGGTGAGTGCTGTTGTTTCAGTTCTTAATACACGAGGACCTAATAAAATATCAGTAAAATGGTGTTCTGCTGTCATGGCGATTTCTTCAGGGGAAAGCCCACCTTCAGGACCAATCAATAAACGCACTTTTTTAACAGGTAAGGGTAAGGTATTAATACTTTGGTTAGCCCTAGGATGTAGATTGAGTTTTAAACTATCATCATTTTGAGCGCACCATTCTTCTAATGACATCACCGGCATTAATTGTGGGATGCTATTTCTACCACATTGCTCACATGCTGAGATAATAATTTTTTGCCATTGCTGATGTTTTTTCTCTAAACGACTAGGGTCAAGTTTAACACCACAGCGTTCTGAGATCAGTGGAGTGATCGTATTAACACCTAACTCAACTGATTTTTGGATCGTAAATTCCATTTTCTCGCCTCGTGAAAGCACTTGCCCTAAATGGAGGTCGAGAGGGGATTCTTTATCATCAACAATGCCTTCATTAATTTGCACAGTGACTGACTTTTTTGTGCTTTCTATGATTTCAGCATCAAATACCTGATTTGAACCATCAAACAGTGCCAGTTTTTGCCCAGTAGACATTCTTAATACACGCCCAACATGATTAGATGCTTCTTCATCTAATGCTGTTTGAGTACCTGCTGTGAGTGGTTCTGGATGATAAATGCGAGGAATACGCATAACGTGAAACCCTTACGTAAAAGATGGTTAACCGTGATAAATAAAATATGTGATATGCATCATACGCATGACATTATGGCATGCAAGTTATCACTTTGCTTTTGTCGTTATTATAGCGTGGATCTTATTGCGTGTTTTGTCGCAAAATTTCATGTTTTCATTGTAATTAGAAAGAAAATTCTCGGTATTAAATGGATACTCTTATACAGTCGTTTAACAAGGATAACGAGGTATCTAAGGAGTAGATATTTATGCCATTAAGCCGTTGTTGTTTTATAAAAACACCTTTGCTCTCTTTTTTGAATGACTTTCTTATTTTTATTAAGTTTTGTCTGCCTTTTTCTCTCTTATTTTTGTTACCTAAAACCCGTCGTAAACAATTTGTCATAAGCTACCTTATTATTTGTTTATATTGGTCTTTTTCAATTTATTCGTTTTCTTTATTGATAATACTTTCTGTATTAAGCTTTTATTTGTTAATGCTCTCTTTCTTTGATGCTGACTATTTTCTTTTGCCTAATACGTTAACTTATTGGCTAATATTTTTAGGGTTGTTGTGTAATTACACTGCATATGGATTAGTGTCTTTTGAATATGCTTTTTATGGTTTTCTAGGTGGTACGGGGCTTTTTTATAGCATCTATTTATGGGGATATTTTATCTGCCAAAAATGCATTTTAGGTTTTGGCGATGTGAAATTATTTGGTGCTATTGGTGCATGGTGTGGGTTTGAAAAATTACCCTATATTCTTTTGCTTGGCTCTTTTTTAGGATTAAGTGTGTATTTTGCAGTATTAATCACAATAAAAGATCACATAAAAAAAGTGGCATTTGGCTCTTGTCTTTCATTTTCTACATTAATGGTATTAAGTTGCTATTTTTCGTCTTACAGTCCCTTTAATTAATTGATTTCAATGTTTTTTTATGAGTTATAGCAAAAACACAAAATAGTAAGAATAATAAGAATGGAAATAAAAAAGGCAGTGTGCGGAAATTAATCAGCACACTGAAAAGAAGATTATAGGTTTTCTTTTATAAATTGCTGCCAACGTTTTGTATCACCTAAATATTTTTCAACCGATATCAGGCGATAACCTTGGTTATCTTCAATAAATAAAGTCGGAAAACCTCGACCATTTACTTGGTTCATTAATTGTTGTGTTTGGCTTAAGTGCTGTTGAATTTGAGTTTCGTCAATTTCGGACAGTAAGGACGCAAATTGTTCAACATCAAAGCCAAGTTTTTTCACAATAAATAGCAGTGTATCTTTGTCACTGATATTTAAGCCATCAAGGTAATAGGCCTCTTGCAGTGCTTTTAGTAAATAAACACCACGGTTTCCCATTTTTTCAGCAACAAGGATCGCTGAAATAGGTAACAGTGAATTTAATACCATTTCAGTGTTACCAAGAGCGTCATGGTATGCGCGACTAAAAACTTGGCCTGATAATTGGCTAATACGCTCATCAATTGGCGTAACATGCTCTTTCCATGATTGACCACCCGTTACTGCTCTTGCGGGTGTAAACAATCCACCACCATGTAACTTAATGGAATTTGGAAATGCATTGCTTACTGCTTCAATCAGGGGCGCAATACCGTAGCACCAACCACAAAGAGGATCATAAACATAGTGCAATATTTTAGTACCTTGGGTATTACCTGTATTGCTTGTTACTGAGGCCACTGCATCTCTCCTTTTAGTACTTTTGCACTAAGCTCTAAACTTGATTTATCTGCTAAATTCTGATGATTTTTTTCCATCGCTGCAATAAATTCATCTGAATTTTTCGTCTTTTCAAGATTTTTCTCAGCTTCAATCAGGTAATTCATTGTGAAGTCAACTGCTTGTAGATCATATGTTGCTTTTGGTAAATAGTGACCAGGAATAACAGTTTTTGGAGATAGTGATTTTATTTGCTGTAACGCGCTAACCCAATGTTGGCGTTCTGCCACGGTTTGTGTATCTGCTAACCAAACATGAATATTTTCAGAAACTAAAACACCACCCATCACTGCATTAAGTTTTGGAACATACAGGTATGTTCTATCTGGAGATAGTCCGTCTAAGCCTTTGACTGAAATAGTTTCACCTTCAAGAGAAAAACTATCACCTTTTAGTACTTCAGGAATGATAATTTTCTGAGGGGCATTTTCTTTAAGTACAGGCCCCCAGTAGGCAAGTTTTCCTGCTTGGGTTTCGTTAATGGCTTTAATGGTGGGTGCTGTAGCAATTACTTTGGCATTTGGAAATGCCTTAGTAATGACATCTAACCCAAAATAAAAATCAGGATCAGAATGGCTGATATAGATATAAGTCAGATTTTTTCCAGAGGCTTTTATTTTGTCAACCAACGCTTGTGCATCATTTTTTTGAAATTGTGCATCAATTAATACAGCATCTTTATCGCCATAAATAATTTCAGAAGAAACTGGGAAAACACTCGCTTCTCCTGGGTTATAAATATCTAATGTTAAATCAGTTGCTAGCGCTGATGTTGCGAAGAAGGCGGTAGTTGCAAGTGTTAAAGGAAGTAATTTTTTCATCTTTTGTTTTCTCCATAATGTTGTTGCTGACTATAATATGTTGCATAAAACAAGAGAAAAACCCTATTTTAGGCAATTGATTGTTGCGTAAATCGAGTAAATGAAATGGATAAAATAAAAGCATCAGAAGTGTTTGTCACCATTGTGAAGCAGGGAAGCATGATAAAAGCTGCTGATTATCTAGGTATGTCTAGAGCGATGGTGACGCGATATTTAAATGAAATGGAAGAGTGGGCAGGGGTGCGTTTATTGCACAGAACGACACGCAAACAAAGCCTAACATCAGTAGGTGAAATGGTATATGAACAGAGTTTACAGCTATTAGAAATGGCTGAACGTATTCCTGCCAATATTCCGAAAGAACGTCATCAAATCAGTGGGCTTGTTCGTATTACCAGTTCACAATCATTAGCAAATAGTATTTTGTCAGTAGCGATATGCGAGTTTATGCAACGTTATCCTTTAATTGCGGTTGATTTACAAATTACCAATCAAACCGTGAATTTGGTGGAAGAACGTATTGATATTGCATTGCGTATTACGAATCACCTTGAACCTAATTTAATCGCACGCTCGCTAGCAACATGCCTTTCGGTGGTGTGTGCGCATAAAGATTACTTAGCAAAAAAAGGCATACCTCAAACGCCAGATGAACTTGCTCAGCATCAATGTTTAACTTATCGATTTTTTGGGCGCAGTTTGTGGGAATTTAATTTAGGTGATGAACGTTATTCAGTGCCTGTTGGCGGTAATTTAAGTGCAAATGAATCGGTTGTTTTATTGCAAGCTACGTTAAAAGGAGTAGGTATATCGCTACAACCTTATTATTCAGCCAAACCTTATCTTGAAAGCGGTGAATTAGAACAAGTTTTGTCTGACTATCAAGCGCTGCCGATGGGAATTTATGCAGTTTTAGCGAGCCGACAAAATATGCCTGCGGCTGTCAGAGTATTGTTGGATTTCTTAGTAGAGTGGTTTTCATCATCACCTTATTGGCTCGCTTTATCGGGTAAAAGCTTGGGTTAGTCGCTTAGGGTAGTCTGATAATGTCTTTTTCATCACATCAATAAAATAGGCAACAAGTTGTGATGAAGGGCGATGTGATGGGGTAATTAAGCTGATGGTAAAGGGGATTGAAAAGCTTAAAGGACGAAGACAAATAGGCTTATCTAAGTAATCAAGTGCGGTAATCGGGTTAACAATTGAAATGCCGATATTTTCACTCACCATGGCACAAATAGAGGCAGCACTTTGTGTTTCCATCACTAGCTGTCGTGTAATTCCATCTTTAATAAAAACGCTATCAATCAATTGTCGGTAGCTATCATTGGCCGACAAGCTAATAAAACGCTGACTTTGAAAATCAGCAGGATTTAACAATGGCTTGTTACACAATGGGTGAGACTTGGGTAAAACAGCGACTTCATTGAGTGTAAGCACAGTTTCTTGTTGGGTGCCCGCAGGTGTTTGTGTGTGTTCAGTCAATCCTAAATCATAATGTTGAGCCGATAGCCACTCTTCTAATAACGGGGATTCTTGAGGAACAATGGTTAAGTTAACATCAGGATATGTATCTAGAAATTGTCGGCAAATTGAAGGTAATAATGATTGAGCAAATGCGGGCAAACAGGTGATATTCAATTCTGCTTGGTTAAAATGGCGAATGTTTTCAGCAGCGTTAATTATTCTATCTAAGCCATAATAAGAACGCTGTACTTCCTCAAAAAAGCGCAACCCTTCAGTTGTGGGTTGTAAACGCCCCTTTATTCTATCAAATAATTTAAATGCTAATAGATGCTCAAGACGAGATAACTCTCTACTGACAGTGGGTTGTGATGTTTTCAGTAACTCTGCGGCTTCAGTCAGATTCTGAGTGGTCATCACTGCATGAAAAATTTCAATATGCCGCCAATTAAAAGGAGCTTTCATTGTCCATTCCTATATCACAGATGAATAGAGTGTAGCTTATTTGATATTTTTATTCCCTTTTAAGTTAATAAATAATGAATTTATTCACCCGCGACTTTTATGAGTAGATAACATGACAACATCAATAACTATGGCTCAATACCAATTAGCACAAACTTATGGAACGCCATTATGGATTTATCAAGGCGATACAATTTCTCAGCGTATTGCTCAGCTTAAATCTTTTGATGTGGTTCGGTTTGCTCAAAAAGCATGCTCCAATATTCATATCTTACGTTTAATGAAAGCACAGGGTGTGAAAGTGGACTCTGTGTCATTAGGAGAGATTGAACGTGCTTTAGTTGCGGGTTATCAATGTGGCAGAGAAAAAAGTGAGATTGTCTTTACGGCTGACTTACTGGATGAAAGAACCCTTGAACGTGTTGTGGAGTTAGATATTCCTGTTAATGCTGGCTCTATTGATATGCTTCGTCAATTAGGTGAACACAATCAAGGGCATGCGGTGTGGATTAGAATTAACCCCGGATTTGGTCATGGGCATAGCCAAAAAACCAATACGGGTGGAGAAAACAGTAAGCATGGTATTTGGTATGAAGATGTGCCTGAAGCGTTAGCGGTGATCCAACAATACAATCTAACTTTAGTCGGTTTTCATATGCATATTGGCTCTGGTGTTGATTATCAACATCTTTCTAGTGTTTGTGATGCGATGGTAGAGCAAGTGCTTACCTCTCAAGTTGATATTCAGGCTATTTCGGCAGGAGGCGGATTATCAACGCCTTATCAAGAGGGTGATGCAACAGTCGATTTAGATCACTATTTTTCTTTATGGGATAAGGCACGTCATCGTATTGCACAACACTTAGGGCACTCTGTTGAGTTAGAAATCGAGCCGGGACGTTTCTTAGTGGCGGAATCAGGTGTATTGATTTCACAAATAAGAGCCGTTAAATCAATGGGAAGCCGTCATTATGTGCTGGTGGATGCTGGATTTAGTGATTTAATGCGTCCTGCAATGTATGGCAGTTATCATCACATTTCAGTTTTAGATAGTCATGGTCAAATAAAACCAATGTCAGAATTACAAGAGACGATTGTGGCAGGTCCTTTGTGTGAATCTGGAGATGTTTTCACTCAAGAAGAGGGAGGAATGGTCACACCTCGTTTATTGCCTCAAGCACAGGTCGGTGATTATTTAGTTATTCATGATACTGGGGCTTACGGTGCTTCAATGTCATCTAATTATAATAGCCGACCACTTATTCCTGAAGTGCTGATAACAAAGGGTGTTCCTCAATTAATTCGTCGCCGCCAAACAATAGAAGAGTTATTAGCGTTGGAGTTAGATCTCTAATTTATTCTTTTTATTAAACATGCTTTATTGAAAAATAAAAAAACACCTCATGACTTAACGTAATGAGGTGTTTGTGTTTTATCAGGGGGAGTATTTCCCTTTATATCTGTTGTTAAGCTGCTTTGTCTGTTTTGACTTTGTCAGCTTTCGGCTTTTTTGCAGGTACCGCCAATGCATCAAAGTCAAGCTCATCAACATTAATACTCCGTAAGCGGCTCTGTTCTGCTTTACGTAAGATATTGGCTTCTTCTTGAGTTACGCGTTTATCAGCCAGTGCTTTGTCCGCTAATTTATCTAATTGAGTAAAGCTAAACTTCTTCTCATAAAGGCGACAAATACGGTCAAAAATAGGCTCAGCAGCTAAGATATCCAGTAGTGCTTCTTCCATTAAACCATGTGGATTATGCTCGCTCGGTGTTAAGTACTGACCTCTACCAATGCGATCACGAGTTTCAGAAGGTTGTTGGATAAGTTGCGCGACTTTGCTATCTAATTTATCTGATGGTAATTTTTGAGCTTTACCCAGTGGGAAAATAATTGCACGCATCGTTCCTGCAATAACACGGCTTGGAAAATTGCGTAGCAGTTCATCAATTGCATTTTCAGCTTGGTATAAACACTCTTTTACGCTCCAATGTACCAGAGGTAAATCCGCAGTATGGCGTCCTTCATCTTCATAACGCTTAAGAGCGGCAGAAGCGAGGAAGATATGACTTAATATGTCACCTAAACGTGCTGAAATACGTTCACGACGTTTTAAGCTTCCACCTAAAACGCCCATTGAAACATCAGACAATAGCGCCATATTGGCACTTAGGCGGTTAATTTGTTGATAATAACGGCGGGTTTCATCATTAGTTGGAGAATGACTTAATCGACCATTAGTGATACCTAACCATAAACTACGTAAGGTATTACTTGCCACATGACCAATATGACCAAATAAAGCGCGGTCGAAATCATGTAGGTTATTATCTCGTGCCGCTGCAATTTCATCTAATACATAAGGATGGCAACGAATAGCACCTTGACCATAAATGATCATGCTACGAGTTAAAATATTGGCACCTTCAACTGTGATGGCAATTGGAGAGCCTTGATAAGAACGTGCGACAAAGTTTGATGGCCCAAGGCAGATCCCTTTACCACCAACGATATCCATTGCATCAATAACGCCACGTTGCGCTCGGTGAGTACAGTGATATTTCACGATAGCTGATAATACGGCGGGTTTTTCTCCCAGCATAATACCCGTAGTAATTAAGGTCGCTGCAGAATCTAAAAGATAGGCGTTACCAGCTAGGCGTGCTAATGGCTCTTCAATACCTTCCATTTTGCCAATTGGAATTTTGAACTGACGACGGATGCGAGAATAAGCGCCTGTTGCCATTGCCACACTCTTTAACCCACCGGTAGAGTTTGAAGGTAGAGTAATGCCTCGACCAACAGAGAGACATTCCACCAGCATTCTCCAACCTTGACCTGCCATTTTTGGTCCACCAATGATGTAATCGATAGGAACAAAAACATCTTTACCACGCGTCGGCCCATTCATAAAGGGTACGTTCAATGGGAAATGACGATGACCGATTTCAACGCCTTTGACATCAGTTGGAATTAACGCGCAGGTAATGCCTGGGTTTTCATCATTACTTAATAGATGGTCAGGATCGCGTAATTTAAATGCTAATCCTAATACGGTCGCGATAGGGGCAAGCGTGATATAGCGTTTATTCCATGTTAAACGAAGACCAAGTACTTGCTCGCCTTGCCATTCACCCATACAGACAACACCACTATCAGGAATAGAGCCAGCATCAGAGCCAGCTTCAGGGCTTGTTAAGGCGAAACAAGGAATTTCATCACCTTTAGCTAAACCTGGTAAATAACGTTTTTTCTGTTCATCAGTACCGTAGTGTTGCAATAGCTCACCGGGACCTAAAGAGTTAGGTACACCAACCGTGATGGCTAAAATACCAGATACCCCTGATAGTTTTTGCAATACGCGTGATTGAGCGTAGGCTGAAAATTCTAACCCGCCGTACTCTTTTTTAATGATCATCGCAAAGAAGCGATTATCTTTAAGGTATTGCCAAATTTCGGGAGGTAAGTCAGCTAGTTCATGAGTAATTTCAAAGTCATTTGTCATGCGACAAACTTCTTCGACAGGTCCATCAAGGAAAGCTTGCTCTTCAGCAGTTAGCTGTGGTTTAGGGTAATTATGAAGTTGTTTCCAATCGGGAGCGCCTCGGAAAAGCTCGCCTTCCCACCATGTTGTACCCGCATCAATAGCTTCTTGTTCAGTTTTAGACATAGAAGGCATGACTTTTTGAAATGCTTTAAGTGCAGGTACTGAGATATAGGCTTTACGAATAGAAGGGATAGCAAAGGGTAATAAAACCAATGCAACGGGAAGGAGTAACCAGTAACTCCAAATATTGGCGACACCCATAACTAATGTATAAGCAATAAGTGCGAAGCTACTTACTGCGATACCGTATTTGCGATAACTAAGTACACCAATAAGAACAATAAAAAGTACGATACTGAGTAGTGTCATAATAAACTCCTGTATTTAGCAAGAGATCAGAGGTCAGACCTGTTGTTTGTTATTTAGATCTAATCTAGTCACTAACTTTTATCAATATATTTACATTCTAATTACAATATAGCTCACAAATTATTCGTAAATGAGAGAAGTTAGCATTTGTCGATAATCAGTATCTTCTTTCATGACATTTAATCCGTTACACTGAGAAACAGAAAATTTCGATTACCCTTTCTGGAGTAAAAATCCTATGTACCAAGATCTTATCCGTGGTGAATTAACAGAAGCAGCAGATACACTTTCTCGTTTTCTTCAAGATGATGCAAATATTGAAGCTATTCAAAAAGCGGCAGTATTATTAGCAGATTCTTTTAAAGCAGGCGGTAAAGTATTATCTTGCGGTAATGGTGGCTCTCATTGTGATGCAATGCATTTTGCAGAAGAATTAACTGGACGTTATCGCGAAAATCGCCCCGGTTATCCTGCCATTGCTATTTCAGATGTAAGCCATATCTCATGTGTAAGTAATGATTTTGGCTATGAATATATCTTCTCCCGCTATGTTGAAGCTGTGGGTAAAGAAGGTGATGTTCTGCTGGGTATTTCAACCTCAGGCAATTCAGGCAATATCATCAAAGCAATTAGTGCTGCGCGTGAAAAAGGCATGAAAGTCATTACGCTAACAGGTAAAGATGGCGGAAAAATGGACGGTACAGCCGATATTGAAATTCGTGTACCTCATTTCGGTTACGCTGATCGTATTCAAGAAATTCATATTAAAGTTATCCATATTCTGATCCAATTAATTGAAAAAGAAATGGAAAAATAATTTGTTGATATTGCTATAAATTAGCAAGAAATATCAACAAGAAGGAGTGAGCGATGTGTGAGTTGTTAGGCATGAGTGCAAATGTACCGACAGATATTAATTTCAGTCTAAGTGGATTAATTCCAAGAGGTGGTAAGACAGGACCTCATAAAGATGGTTGGGGAATTACTTTCTATGAAGGATTGGGATGTCGTACATTTAAAGATCCTCAAGCTAGCGCAATTTCACCAGTCGCTCGCTTTGTGCAAGAATACCCTATTAAATCAGAGGCTGTGATTGCTCATATTCGCCAAGCGAATCGAGGTAATGTCTCTTTAGAAAATACCCATCCTTTTACCCGTGAATTATGGGGAAAAAACTGGACTTATGCACATAATGGTCAACTAAAAGGTTATCAATCTCTTGATACTGGGCGTTTTAGAGCCATTGGGCAGACGGATAGTGAAAAAGCATTTTGCTGGATCTTAAATCAGCTCGATAATCGCTATAAAAGAACCCCTGCGAATTGGTCTGCTGTATTTCGTTTTATCGCTGTTTTAGCCTCTCAATTAAAGCAAAAAGGGGTTTTTAATATGCTGTTGTCAGATGGTCGGTTTGTAATGGCATATTGTTCAACTAATTTACATTGGATCACACGTAAAGCGCCTTTCGGCAAAGCGAAATTACTTGATCAAGATGTAGAAATCGATTTCCAGCAACACACACAATCAGATGATGTGGTTTCTGTTATTTCAACATTACCATTGACTGGAAATGAATCTTGGCAGCGTATTCCCGCTGGCGAGTTTGTCTTATTTGATCGTGGTGTGCGTATTCTGTAACCATTTGCTTTCACTATTTTGCGATAAGTTAAGGATAGGATTGACACTATTAGGTGAAGTCAACGTGCTATTAACGAAATAACGCCCATCTTGAACGGTAACAGATGGGATTTGTTTGCGTTCTTCAACATATTGGTAGGCTGGCATAAGTTGTTGCCAGAAATCCATATCTTTTGAATACTGATGTTTTTTCATATTTTCAGCGGTCATTCTAAATGGAAAAATATGAATATTAATCGTAGATTGCCCCCCTAGTAGCGCCAATTCAGCATACTGATAAATTTCATCCATCACTGGATCAGTCATTGCATAGCAACCAACCGATTTACATGCCCCGTGGATCATTAAAAAATCGCCTGTATATCCTTTTGATTTGTCATATTGATTAGGAAATCCCAGGTTGATTGCTCGGTAAAATCGACTATTCGGATTTAATTGTGAGAAATTAACCTGATAAAAACCCTCAGGGCTTTTTAAATCCCCTTGAAATTTTTTAGGGCCAAGACCTCCGGAATAGCTACAAATAGGGTAAGTACGTACTTTTTCTAATTGCCCATCTAATTTTTCTGTATAAAGTTCAAGTAAGCTTTCTTCTTTGAAAATCTGAATATAGATAGGCTGCCCTGTACTTTTTTTAACAGGTTTCATTAGAAAACTTGAATTGTTTTCAGCGTTAACTAATAAGGAAATTAACATTAATGTTAAAAAACTGATTAGTTGTTTTGCGTGACTGGTCATGGTTTTATCAGAAAAATAGCTTAAAATTTGTTGATAAAGTAGATCTTAGATTGCTATGAAGCAATAAATTTGTAAATTAAAATCTGATATGGTTTCTTTTCTTTTACAAAATATTCCGTATGAAATTTAAGCGCTCGTCGAAAAAGATGATATTTTAATTCGGTTTATACGAGTTGTTAACGTTTCAGTCAAAATAATATTCCCATTTGCTTGAGCTAAATCACTCGAATAGTCAGACAGGTTTAGGCTGAGATGATAAAATTCAGTTCGGCAGAATAAGAGAAAATAGTAACAATTATCGGAGATAAATAACTTAGGGTTTAAAAATGCCTTAAGATGTTTTTATTACAGAGTCGCTACATTTTCGGGGTGAATTTGTAGCTTAGGGTTTAACTGATAAACTTGTGCAAATCTTATGATTAAAATTAAAAAAGGACTCGACCTCCCAATTGCAGGAGCGCCTGCCCAAGTGATAGAAGACGGCCCCGCGATTCGACACGTAGCATTGCTAGGTGAAGAATATGTCGGTATGCGTCCTTCTATGATGGTTTCGGAAGGTGAGCATGTAAAAAAAGGGCAAATTCTTTTTGAAGATAAAAAGAATGCCGGTGTTGTTTTCACCAGCCCAGCTTGTGGTAAAGTCGTTGCAATTAACCGCGGCGAACGTCGTGTGTTCCAATCTATCGTTATCGAAATTGATGGCGACGAAGAAATCACCTTTAACCGTTATGATAGCTCAACGCTCTCAGATCTGACCCGTGAACAAGTTGAAACTAACCTCGTTAATTCGGGAATGTGGACTACATTAAGGACTCGCCCTTATAGCCGGACTCCGCATTTAGGTACAACACCTGTCGCCATTTTTGTCTCTGCAATGGATACAAATCCGCTTGCAGCAGATCCTATGGTTATTATTGAGCAAAATGAGAAGGCATTTAATGATGGTCTTGTTGTTTTAACTCGTTTAACCGAAGGCAAAGTCTATGTTTGTCATGGTGAAAAATCACCTACAAAATTAAATGATGGACAAATTAGCTATAACCAATTTGCAGGACCACATCCAGCAGGATTAGTCGGTACACATATCCATTTCTTAGAGCCGGTGAGTGCTAAGAAAATGGTTTGGCATTTAAATTACCAAGATGTCATTGCGATTGGTTATTTGTTTACAACAGGTTCTTTATATACAGAACGTGTTGTTGCATTAGCTGGCCCTCAAGTAAAAGTACCGCGTTTAGTGCGTACTCGTTTAGGGGCTGATCTCTATGAGTTAACTAAAGATCAATTAGTTGATGGTGAAAACCGCATTATTTCTGGCTCTGTATTATGGGGATGGAAATCTGATGAGGCTCATCACTATTTAGGTCGTTTCCATAACCAAGTTTCTGTATTACGAGAAGGTCGTGATAAAGAGTTATTTGGTTGGGGTATGCCGGGTAGCGATAAATTTTCTATCACTCGTACAACTATCGGTCACTTCTTAAAAAATAAACGCTTTGCATTTACAACCACAATGAATGGTGGCGAACGTTCAATGGTACCAATTGGTAACTATGAGCGTGTAATGCCGTTAGACATTATGGCAACGCATTTATTACGTGATTTAGTTGTAGGTGATACTGACAGTTCTCAAGCATTAGGTTGTTTGGAATTGGATGAAGAAGATTTGGGATTATGTACTTATGTTTGCCCAAGCAAATATGAGTATGGCCCAGCACTGCGCCAAGTCTTGACCAAAATTGAGCAGGAAGGGTAACTCATGGGTTTGAAAAATTTGTTTGAAAAAGTAGAGCACCATTTTGAGCCTGGAGGCAAATTAGCAAAATGGTACGTACTTTATGAAGCAGTGACCACGGTATTTTATACGCCAGGTACTGTCACGCGTAATGGTGGGCATGTTCGTGACACTATTGACCTAAAACGCATGATGATCTTAGTTTGGTTGGCTGTTTTCCCAGCAATGTTTTGGGGAATGTATAATGTCGGTCATCAAGCAATCCCTGCGCTGAATCAGTTATATAGCGGAGCAGAATTACAGCAAATCATTGCTTCAGATTGGCACTATCGCCTTGCTGAATTCCTTGGCGCATCATTAACAACAGATGCTGGATGGGCAAGTAAGATGCTACTTGGTGCAACTTACTTTTTACCTATTTATCTTGTTGTTTTTGCGGTGGGTGGATTTTGGGAAGTTCTTTTTGCCTTTATTCGTGGCCATGAAATTAACGAAGGTTTCTTTGTTACATCAATCTTATTTGCCTTGATCGTACCGCCAACATTACCACTTTGGCAGGCTGCATTAGGTATTACGTTTGGTGTTGTTATCGCGAAAGAAATCTTTGGTGGTACAGGGCGTAACTTCTTAAACCCGGCATTAGCAGGTCGTGCATTCCTGTTCTTTGCTTATCCAGCTCAAATTTCAGGTGATCTGGTTTGGACTGCGGCTGATGGCTTCTCTGGTGCGACACCATTATCACAATGGTCTGTATCGGGTCAAAGTGCGCTATTAAATACCGTCACTCAACAACCTATCTCTTGGATGGATGCTTTCCTTGGATATATCCCAGGATCGATAGGTGAAGTTTCAACACTGATGATTTTAATCGGTGGGGCTGTCATTCTTTTTGCTCGCATTGCTTCATGGCGTATTGTTGCTGGGGTAATGGTGGGCATGATTGCAATGTCATACCTGTTTAATTTTATTGGTTCAGATACTAATCCTCTCTTCTCAATGCCTTGGCACTGGCACTTAGTATTAGGTGGTTTTGCTTTCGGTATGATGTTTATGGCAACAGATCCAGTATCCGCATCGTTTACCGATAAAGGTAAATGGGCTTACGGTATTTTGATTGGCGTAATGGCTGTGCTTATTCGTGTCGTCAATCCGGCTTACCCAGAAGGTATGATGCTGGCAATCTTATTCGCAAACTTATTTGCACCACTGTTTGATTACGTGGTTGTTCAGGCGAATATTAAGCGGAGACAAGCTCGTGGCTAAAGAGAAAAACAAAGATAGCGTCGCAAGAACGTTCCTCGTTGTATTTATTCTATGTCTTGTGTGTTCCGTGGTAGTAGCAGGAGCAGCCGTTGGACTGAAGTCTAAACAAGAAGAGCAAAAACTTCTTGATAAACAACGTAATATTCTTGATGTTGCGGGTCTGCTCGTACCTAAAATGAGTGCGGCAGATGTACTGAAAGTGTATGACACTCGCATTAAAGCCAAAATTGTTAATTTCCAGACAGGTGAACTGACTGATAGTAAAGGCAATTTTGATTTAAACGCTACATTACGTAGTGATGATACTTCCATTGCATTATCCCCAGAAGAAGATCTTGCAAAAATTCGCCGACGTTCAAATACCGCAGAAGTATATTTTGTTCTTGATGAACAAGGCAAAACGACTGAAGTCGTTCTACCTGTTTATGGTTCTGGCTTATGGTCTGTGATGTATGCATTTATTGCGGTTGATATTGATGGTGTGACTTCTAAAGGTATTACCTATTATGCTCATGGTGAAACACCGGGCTTAGGTGGTGAAGTTGATAACCCACAATGGAAAGCACAATGGAAAGGTAAGCGCTTAATTAATGAAGAAGGCGTACCTGCTATTAAGATTGTGCGTAGTGGCGCAGCAGCTGGCAACCCTTATGGTATTGATGGGCTTTCTGGTGCGACGCTGACCTCAAATGGTATCCAGCATATGTTCGACTTCTGGTTAGGCGAAAAAGGTTTCGGCCCATTCCTGAAAAAAGTGCGTGAAGGAGAGATCAATGGCTGATACAAAAGAAATTAAACGAGTTTTACTTGGGCCATTGTTAGATAACAACCCGATTGCCTTACAGGTATTAGGTGTGTGTTCTGCATTGGCGGTAACAACAAAACTTGAAACCGCATTGGTGATGACAATTGCGGTAACTCTGGTTACTGCATTCTCAAGCTTCTTTATTTCACTCATTCGTAATTACATACCAAGTAGCGTTCGTATTATTGTTCAAATGGCGATTATTGCTTCATTAGTTATCGTTGTTGACCAAATACTGCAAGCTTATGCGTATGAAATTTCTAAGCAACTTTCTGTTTTCGTTGGTCTTATTATTACTAACTGTATTGTAATGGGGCGTGCTGAAGCTTATGCGATGAAAGCACCTCCTATTGAAAGCTTTATGGATGGTATTGGTAACGGCTTAGGATATGGCGTTATCTTGATCCTTGTTGGTTTTTTACGTGAACTTTTTGGTTCTGGTAAATTATTCGGCATTACAGTGATGGAGTCTATCCAAAATGGTGGTTGGTATCAGCCAAACGGTTTATTCCTGTTAGCACCAAGTGCGTTCTTTATTATTGGTTTGCTAATTTGGGGATTACGTACATTAAAACCTGCACAGGTTGAAGAGGACTAATCGCCATGGAACATTATATAAGCCTGTTTGTTCGTGCTGTTTTTATTGAGAATATGGCGCTCGCATTCTTCTTAGGGATGTGTACATTCCTCGCCGTTTCTAAAAACGTAAAAACAGCGTTTGGATTAGGTATCGCTGTTACCGTTGTTCTAGGTCTTTCTGTACCGTTGAATAACTTGGTTTACAACTATGTGTTACGTGATAATGCATTAATGGAAGGTGTTGATTTAAGTTTCTTAAACTTTATCACTTTCATTGGTGTGATTGCGGCACTGGTACAAATCCTAGAAATGATTTTAGACCGCTATTTCCCTTCGCTGTATAACGCACTAGGGATCTTCTTGCCACTTATTACCGTTAACTGCGCCATTTTCGGTGGTGTGTCATTTATGGCACAACGTGACTATAACTTTAGTGAATCGATTGTTTATGGTTTCGGCTCTGGGATTGGTTGGATGTTAGCCATCGTATTACTGGCTTCTATCCGTGAGAAAATGAAGTACGCGGATGTACCGGCAGGTATGAAAGGGTTAGGCGTTACTTTTGTCACCACAGGGTTGATGGCATTAGGTTTCATGTCCTTCTCTGGTGTTCAGCTATAAAGGGTGAGAAGAACTCATGGATATAATTATTCTAGGTGTCGTGATGTTTACCCTGATTGTATTGGTATTAACAGCGTTGATTTTGTTTGCAAAATCAAAACTGGTCAATACAGGGGATATTTCAGTTGAGGTCAATGGAGACCCAGAAAAAAGTTTTGATGCACCAGCAGGTGATAAATTACTTAACGTATTATCAAACGAAGGTATTTTTATTTCTTCAGCTTGTGGTGGCGGTGGCTCTTGTGGTCAGTGCCGCGTTAAAGTGCTGGAAGGTGGCGGTGATATTTTACCGACAGAACTTTCACATATTAACAAACGTGAAGCTAAAGAAGGTTGTCGTTTAGCGTGTCAGGTAAACGTAAAAAACAACCTGAAATTAGAATTACCAGAAGAAATCTTTGGTGTTAAAAAGTGGGAATGTGAAGTTATCTCAAATGATAATAAAGCCACTTTTATTAAAGAATTAGTGTTAAAAATTCCTGAAGGTGAGGTTGTACCTTTCCGTGCTGGTGGGTTTATTCAAATTGAATGTCCTCCTCATACGGTACGTTATGAAGATTTTGATGTACCAGAAGAGTATCGTGAAGATTGGGATAAATTTAATTTGTTCCGTTATGTTTCTGAGGTTAAAGAAACTACTGTACGTGCTTATTCAATGGCGAACTACCCTGAAGAGCATGGCATCATCATGTTAAACGTGCGTATTGCAACACCTCCGCCACGTAATCCTGATGTGCCACCAGGAATTATGTCATCGTATATTTGGTCATTAAAACCGGGTGATAAGGTGACAATTTCAGGGCCATTTGGTGAATTCTTTGCTAAGAAAACCGATGCTGAGATGATCTTTATTGGTGGTGGTGCGGGTATGGCGCCAATGCGTTCACATATCTTCGACCAATTAAAGCGCTTACATTCTAAACGTAAAATCAGCTTCTGGTATGGTGCGCGTTCTGTTCGTGAAATGTTCTACACAGAAGATTTCGATATGCTTGCAAAAGAAAACGAAAACTTCACATGGAATGTTGCGCTTTCAGATGCACTGCCTGAAGATAATTGGACTGGCTATACTGGATTTATTCACAATGTGTTGTTTGAGAATTACCTCAAAAATCACCCAGCACCAGAAGATTGTGAATTCTATATGTGTGGACCGCCAGTGATGAACGCAGCAGTGATTAAAATGCTCAAAGATTTAGGCGTTGAAGATGAAAACATTATGCTGGATGACTTTGGGGGTTGATCCTAAATCCTAACTTCCAATAAAGCATAAATGAATGAAATGACAAGCGCCCACTTATGTGGGCGCTCATGATCAGAAGAGAGAGTTATGTTAAAAAGAAAGATGATCAATTGGGTAGTGATGCTGTCTGCATTAGTTCTATTATCTGCATGTGGTGAAAAGCAACAGGTATTAGAAGGTGAAACCATGGGAACTTATTACTCGATTAAATATGTTCCTGACAGTAATTCACCTCCACAAAACGTCTTACAAACAGAGATTGATCGTATTCTTGAAGAAGTTAACGATCAAATGTCAACATATCGTCCTCATTCTGAACTTAGCCGTTTCAATCAAAGCCGTGAAATTAATACTCCATTCCCTGTTTCACCCGCGACAGCTAAAGTAGTCAGTGAAGCTATCCGTATTAATAAAATAACTGATGGTGCTTTAGATGTGACTGTTGGACCGTTAGTTAATTTATGGGGATTTGGCCCAGAAGGTCGATTTACGCATCAGCCTTCTGAAGATGAATTAGAAAAACGTAAACAATGGATTGGAATTGATTACCTTGCTGTTGAAGGTAATTCATTAATTAAGAAGATCCCTGAACTTTATGTCGATCTCTCTTCAATAGCTAAAGGCTATGGTGTTGATGCTGTGGCTGAATATTTAATTTCACAGAATATTACTAACTATATGGTTGATATTGGTGGTGAAGTGAGAACCCAAGGCATGAATGGTAATGACAAGCTTTGGCGTATAGCGATTGAAAAACCGGCGAGTGATGGCACAAAACAGAGTGTTCAGCTAATTATTGAACCGGGTGATAACTCAATAGCCACTTCTGGTGATTATCGTAACTATTTTGAAGAAAATGGGGTTCGTTTTTCTCATACTATTGATCCAACCACAGGTCATCCTATTAAACATAACCTTGTTTCTATTACTGTGATTGTGCCAACTTGCATGAGTGCAGATGGTCTTTCGACAGGATTGAACGTTTTAGGACCTGAAAAAGGGTTAGCAGTAGCAAACGAGCTAAATATTCCTGTCTTTATGATAGTGAAAACTGAAAATGGGTTTGAAGAGCGTTATAGTAAAGCATTCGTCCCATTCTTGAAAAAGTAGAATTTAAGGAGAGAAGGTTATGTTAAAAATATTTCTATTTGCCTTCATCTTATTCTTGATTGCCTTTTTTGGTATGGCGTTAGGCTATATTGTAAAACGTAAAAGCCTTCAAGGTAGCTGCGGCGGTTTAGGCGCTATGGGCATAGAAAAAGAGTGTGATTGCCCTGAACCTTGTGATGCACGTAAAAAACGTATGGCAAAAGATGTCGCAAGAGAAGAATTACTTAATAAAAATAGAATTCTTTAAGTAAGAGATAAAAGTAAAAAAAGAGTGGTGTATCTGTTTACATCACTCTTTTTTATTTGTTTCTAAAAAAACGAAGCTAAAAGCGAAGGCGCTTACTCTTTTCTAAATGTTTTCATCTTTGCGGGTGAATCGACCATAACTGCATCAGCACCTAATTCTGTGGCTTGAATATAATCTTTCTCTGTATTGATCCCAAAAAGAACAATATGAGCATTGCCACCAGCACGAAAACAAGACATGGCATCTTTATCCCAACTCAGAACCGATGCTGAGCGTGCTTCACCTAATGTGTATTTCTCAACAACTTCTACTTTACGGTGAAGCTCCAGCCCATACCAACGAGT
The DNA here is from genome assembly GCF_008808075.1 of Proteus sp. CD3. Taxonomy (NCBI): domain Bacteria; kingdom Pseudomonadati; phylum Pseudomonadota; class Gammaproteobacteria; order Enterobacterales; family Morganellaceae; genus Proteus; species Proteus sp. CD3. Next base: position 748,142 of record NZ_CP019686.1, read on the forward strand.
AATATCTAAATTTTCAGGTAGTAGGCAAACATGGCTCATTGTGATGTTGGCTAAAATATCACGAGTAATATCACGACTTTCAAAACGTTGTACATCAGTTGGTAAGGCGTCAAGAAATGCGGTATTTGTAGAATAAACGCGGGTTCTATCCAGTGCATTATGATTACGAAGTACGGTAGTTAATGCTTCACCTTGGATTGCTGGATCAGCATCAGGTGATTTTAAATCAAGATAAAACTGTGTTGTGGGGAATTGAGTTAAGATTTCATCCAATGTTGGAATGGTGACACCTTTATTTCGATAAGGAAATTGTTGTGCTTCACCAAATTTATAGCCCGCATCCCATTGTTTAAGCTGCTGTGCAGTAAAGTCAGATACACTACCTTGCCCATTCGTTAAGCTTTTTAAATCGCTAGGGCGATAAAGGACAGGAATATTATCTTTCGATAATTGAATAGTGATCCAAATTGCATCAGCTTGATTAGCAAGGGCTGTTTTTATAGCAATTTCAGTATTTTCAGGGGCATCAGCGGTGCCACCTCGATGTGCGATAATTTTAGGAGATGCCATAAGAATTACAGAATAAAAAAAGAGAGAAATAGCGATGAATAATTTGATCATGAAAAACATTTCCTTGTTTTATATGTAGTTACAAAACAATATTTAAAATTAATGTAATTAATCAGAGAGCAAAAACAATCTATCACCACTTTGTGACAATTCTATAAATAAACAGACTAATTCAGATTTTTATGAGAAATACACCTCAATAGAGGGAGATGAGAAGGAATAAAAATTGTAGTTAATACTTATTTACTGTATATTTAAACAGTAAATAAGGTGAGGTGATTGTATGCGTAAAATTATTCATGTTGATATGGATTGTTTTTATGCTGCGATTGAAATGCGAGATAATCCAGCACTAAAAGAGATCCCAATTGCGGTAGGAGGCAATGCTTCTAGCCGAGGTGTTATCTGCACCGCGAATTATCCTGCCCGTCGTTTTGGTGTCCGTAGTGCTATGTCAACGGCAACGGCGTTGAAGTTATGCCCTCACTTAAAAGTTTTACCCGGCAGAATGTCCCTCTATAAAGAGACATCAGCAAAGATCCGCCAAATTTTTTCTCGCTATACTCACCTTATTGAGCCTCTTTCACTCGATGAAGCTTATCTTGATGTATCTGATAGTCAGCATTGTCATGGCTCAGCAACCTTAATCGCTCAAGAAATTCGCCAACAAATTTTTGATGAATTAAATCTCACGGCATCCGCAGGGATTGCACCGATTAAATTTCTTGCAAAAATTGCTTCTGATATCAACAAACCAAATGGGCAATTTGTTATTACACCTGAGCAAGTCGATGATTTTATTTTAAAATTACCGCTTAATAAAATACCAGGGGTAGGTAAGGTGACATTTGCTCGCTTACAAGAAATGGGTTTAGAAACATGTGCAGATATTCGCCGTACTGATGTTATTTCTTTAGTAAAAGTGCTTGGGAAATTTGGTCAAAATTTATGGGAACGCAGTCATGGCATTGATGAGCGTGACATTAATCCTGACAGACTTAGAAAATCAGTCGGAGTTGAGCGTACTTTTGCCTCAGATATTAATTCTTGGGATGATTGCTTGTCATTACTTGACGGGTTATATAGCGAATTAGAAAGGCGACTGACAAAAGTGAAGCCTGATTTAAGGATAGCAAGGCAAGGCGTTAAACTAAAATTTGATGATTTTCAATTAACGACACAAGAGCATACTCATCCTATTTTAGAAAAAGCCGATTTAATAAATATTGCCTACCAAGCATGGCATGAACGCAGAAATGGTCGAGGTGTACGACTAATTGGATTTCATGTCACCTTACAAGATCCACAAATAGAGCGACAACTTCTTTTAGCACTGTAAGAATTAAAAAACCATAGCCGATCAACAGACAGGCTATGGTTAACGCAGTTAATTTATGCAGATAATCTATACGGTTAATTTATATGGTATTACCAGCGATAATTCATTGTTGCTGTCATTGTTCTGCCAATCCCATAAAAGCATGCACTATCACCAGCACAAGATGCAACATAGTGTTTATTTGCAATATTATTCATATTAAGTTGAATTTCAGCACCTTTTAAAGAAGGTGATAGTTCACCTAATGAATAACCAATCATCGCATCGTAAAGAGTCACAGCCGGTACACTAATTGTATTTTTAGTATCACCTTGAGATACACCCACATATCTCACACCAACGCCAGCTTTAGCCCCATTAAATAACCCAGATGTTTCATCATATTGACCCCAAAGTGATGCCATATGCTTAGGAACGCGAGGAAGCTCTTTTCCTTGTGTTCCCTCAATAATGGTTTTTCTTACTTCAGTATCGGTATAAGCATAACTGCTGATAAATGAAATATTTTCAGTTAATTGGCTATTAATTTGCGCTTCAACACCACGACTTCTAATTTCACCCACAGGTTCGAAATATGCTTTTTCAGCATTGTAGTTGGTTACATTGCGTTGTTGTAATTGATAAACAGAGAGTGTTGCCAATGTTTGTTCATTTGGTGTGAGGTATTTGATCCCCGCTTCTAATTGACGACCTTCACTCGGATCAAATGGTGCTGTGCCTGGTGCGCGACGAGTTTGTAAATTAGGCTCAAAAGAGGTGCTATAGCTAATATAAGGTGAAATACCATTATCAAAAGCATATAGAAGCCCTGCGCGACCCGTTAACTTATGATCATCTTGTTGATCATAGCTTTTAGCTAAGAAATCATGAGTCCGAACTTGAGCCCAATCTTGGCGTAAGCCTGCAAGTAAGATCCAATTTTTCCATTGGATCTGATCTTGTAGATACAACCCGACTTGATCACGTTTTTGTAACTGATCGGTTGCGGGTTTTTGTAAGCTCATATCAATTGGGTAGTGATAATTAGGATCACGCCAATCAAGATCGTACTCAGGACCCATTGCACGGAGTAAGTTATCTTGATCTTTACTCCACTGATAATCAATACCAGCAATCACAGTATGATTCAGTTTTGCAGTAGTAAAGTCGGCTTGTAAACGAGTGTCTATTCCTAAAGTATCTGTTTCTCGTTGCTCTTGTTGCGCTCTGCGTTCAAGAACATAAGGGTTATCTTTTCTTAAAGATCCAAATACAAGGTATTTATATTTTTGATTAATATGGCTATATCGAGCATTTTGTACAATTTTTAGTGAGTCATTAAACTCGTGTTCGAATTCATAACCTATACCATATTGTTGACGCCATGATTTATGGTAATCGGGATTATTGACATCAAAATCAAAGGGAATTGTACCAGCGGGAGTGCTTTTAACCGTACCATAGGCAGGTAAAAAATTACGATATCCCGCTTCAGGCTCTTGCTGAATAAAGCTTAATAGCGTTAAGCGAGTTTGTTCATTAGGTAAGAACGTAATCGCAGGAGCAAGTGCAAAACGCTCTTCTTTATAGTTTTTTATTTGTGTGTGTTGGGTTTTTGCAATACCGTTTAGACGATAAAGTACACGATTATCATCACTTAATGCCCCTGAAAAATCAAAAGCGGTTTCTGCTAATTTATCGTTGCCTGCACGTACTTGAATATGACGAATAGGGGATGCAGTGGGTCTTTTACTTGTCATTGCGACAATGCCACCTGGGTTTACTTGACCATAAAGAACAGATGCAGGTCCTCTAACAACTTCAACGCGTTCTAATAGCCATGGATCAATTGCACCCGTTGATGATGATGCTCCCATTCCGTAGCTTAGGCCGTCAAGAAAACGTGGTGCATAGCTGTAACCACGAATAAAAACTTCATCATTACGATTAGAACTTCCACGATATTCTGTGAAAACGCCGGGTGTATAACGTAACGCCTGAGAAACTGAACTGACATCTTGAACATCCATTTGATCACGGGTGATCACACTAATGGATTGCGGTGTTTTTTCAATTTCAGTCGGTGTTTTATTTGTTGATAATGTTTTTGTTGCGACAAAACCGGAAATCGGTGCTTGAGGATCTTGTGATGGAGATGCGGTAACAATTATCTTTTCAGGTACATTTTTATTGACTGCCGCGTGAATTTGAACAGAGAGTAAACTTAACGGTAAAGCGAGAAAGACACTAGCAACGCAGTTTTTATTAGACACAGTAGAACCCTTTAGTTTTTTATTATTTAACTTTAAATGCGGAAGCCATGAAAATATCACTCCGAAAACATTAATGCTAATGATAATGATTAGCATTCTATATATTTAATTTATTAAGATTTGTTTTCTTATTCCGTAATGAAATAAGTAATTATGAAATTGGCTATATAAGGAATAAATTATGATCTTTAAGGTAAATAAGGTGTGATTGGGTGGGATAAATTATTTTTTGTGATGGTTTAGAAACAAAAAACCCGCCAATTAAGCGGGTTTCATTATTAACGCTAAAGCGAGATTATTTAGCAGGGATTGCTTTTAAAATCGCAGTTAATAATTGCCAGTATTGACCGACGCTCTTAATGTGAACGCGTTCGTCTGGTGAGTGAGCGCCACGGATTGTTGGTCCAATAGAAACCATATCCATATCTGGGTAAGGTTTTTTGAACAGACCACACTCAAGACCTGCGTGGATAACCATGATGTTTGGCACTTTATCAAACAGTTGTTGGTAAGTGTCACGAACTAAATGCATAACAGGAGAGTCTGCATCTGGTTTCCAACCAGGATAACCGCCTTTGGTTTCGATATCTGCTTTAGCGAGTTTTGCTAATGCTGTTAGCATGCTAACAACATAGGTTTTACCACTATCAATCAGAGAACGAATTAAGCACAGGATCTCTACTTTATCGTCAACAATGCTAACAACACCGACGTTTAATGAAGTTTCAACAACACCTTCAACGTCATCACTCATACGAATAACACCATTTGGCATTGCATTGAGTAGGTTGATTAAGCGTTCTTGGCAATCTGTTGTGAAAACTTTTTTATCTGTTGTTGTATCAGTTAATTCAACTTTCAGATTTTTTTCAGCAATAGCTAATTCAGTTTTTAACAGAGCTTCAAATTTCGCTTTTACAGTATCTAGTTGGTTTGCTTTATCCGCTGGAATTGCAAAAACAATGTTTGCTTCACGAGGGATCGCATTACGCAGTGTACCACCGTGGAAATCAATTAATTTCAGTGATAATTCTTCGGCATGATCTGCTAAGAAACGCGCTAATAATTTATTTGCGTTACCTAAACCTAAATGGATATCACCACCAGAGTGACCTCCATTTAATCCTTTTAGAACCAGTTGTTTAACAACGTGCCCTGCTGGGATTGCATCGTAAGAAAGGCTTACTGTGGTTTTAACATCAATACCACCCGCACAGCCCATGTAGATTTCACCTTCTTCTTCTGAATCTGTGTTGATCAGAATATCAGCTTGTAACCAACCCGGTTGTAAACCAAAAGCACCGTCCATACCTGTTTCTTCAGTCATGGTTAACAGCACTTCTAATGGTCCGTGTTTAACAGTATCGTCAGCTAAAACAGCCAACGCAGATGCCATACCAACACCATTATCTGCACCTAATGTGGTGCCTTTCGCTTTGATCCATTCGCCATCAATGTAAGGTTGAATTGGATCTTTAGTGAAGTCGTGAACGGTATCGTTGTTTTTTTGTGGCACCATATCTAAGTGTGCTTGTAAAACAACCGTTTTACGATCTTCCATGCCTTTGGTTGCTGGTTTACGAATTAAAATATTGCCAACGGCATCGCGCTCTGCAAAAAGTCCTTTTTCACTTGCCCAAGAAAGAATGTGGGTAGCTAAGGCTTCTTCATGATGTGATGGATGTGGAATCGAACAAATTTTTGCAAAAATATCCCATAGTGGTTGTGGGGATAGAGTAGATAGTTCAGACACGATGGATCTCCTCTAACAGCATCTGTGTTATTGATAGCCTACCGCTTTTTTAAGGGTTAGCTTTATTATTCTGAGCGTTATACGCCAATATAGTTGAGAATATCACTTTCTTCTGATGAATGCGTCATTCTATTCACATCTCTATCTAAGAAATTAGATCTCCATTTTGTATTCATTTTTTATATGGTTCATTTTTTAATCATAAATAGGTATTACAGAAAAAAATAAGGCTAATCTCATCTGTTTTCACGTTTTCTCTGGTTTTTAGGCGCTCAAATCACTATAATCTCGCGCAACCTTTTTTTCCGCAAAAAAGCTTCTCTCGAAATTTAAGTAGCTAGGATCACAATATTATGAGCGAAAAATATGTTGTAACGTGGGATATGTTGCAAATACATGCCCGTCAATTGGCGCAACGTTTATTACCAGTCGAACAGTGGACAGGCATTATTGCTGTCAGCCGTGGGGGATTAGTCCCTGCTGCATTACTTGCTCGTGAATTAGGTATCCGTCATGTGGATACAGTCTGTATTTCTAGCTATGACCACGATCATCAGCGTGACCTCAAAATCTTAAAAAAAGCAGAAGGTGATGGTGAAGGCTTTATCGTTGTTGATGATTTAGTCGATACTGGTGGTACTGCTAAAGTTATCCGTGAGATGTATCCAAAAGCGCATTTTGTTACTATTTTTGCAAAACCAGAAGGGCGTCCTTTAGTGGATGATTTTGTGGTTGATATTCCGCAAAATACATGGATTGAACAGCCTTGGGATATGGGTGTTGCCTTTATTCCACCAGTTTGCGATCAAAAATAAGTTGATAGCATTCACTTTGCTGTTTTAATTGAGATCCTCGCTTAGGCGGGGATTTTTGTTTTTAAGCTTTTTTCTCTTCTTCTTTATGATGTCTTCGTGCGATTGCTTGTCGTGATACACATTGTTCCAGTCGATTTCATGCTATGATAAAGCCAGACTTTTTAGCCCCTTTATACGATATCCACTGATTTGAAGAGTGATATGGCAAACAATACGAATCTTTCTGAAGCTTTATTTAAGCCACGAGCAAAACACGCTGAAACCTCAACGCTAATTCAGTACACCCATCCAAAATCAAATATTAATACCTATACCGTGCTTAATGGTACCAGCCAGCAAAATTGGTATCGGACTATTCAACGTTTACTTTGGATTTGGCGTGGAATTTCTCCTATTGAAATAGAAGAGGTGTTAAGTCGAATTGCTGTGCAGGATGCTCCTCGTAGTGACGATAAATTTATTGATACCGTTGTAGGGTATCGTAAAGGAGGTTGGTCATTTGAGTGGTCACATCAAGCTATGATCTGGCAACAAAAAGCATTACGTGAAGAGTCTGGTGATGCCGCCGCTGATTGTTGGTTACAAGCCGCACATCTTTATAGTATTGCTGCATATCCTTTTATTAATGGTGATTTTTTAGCGGATCAAGCCGTTATTTTGTCGATGAAAGCTTTTGAGAATGCGACGAAATTCTCTTCTTTTGAAGTTAAAAAACTGACATTTAAATTAGAGGGAAAAGGGACGACAACAGGGTTTCTACATTTACCCAAAGATTGCAGAGGTCCTTATCCTACCGTGTTATTTTGTGGCGGATTAGATGGCTTACAAAGCGATTATGTCAGTTTCTTTCGTAACTATCTTTCCCCTAAAGGTATTGCAATGCTAACACTGGATATGCCCGCAATTGGTTATTCAGTAAAACAAAAACTAACGGAAGATACATGCCAATTACAAGGTGAAGTTCTAAAACAACTTTCTGAAGTACCTTGGATTGACCATACTCGTATTGGTGTAATGGGTTTTCGCTTTGGCGGTAATATTGCCGTACGTTTAGCTTATATCTACCCAAAATTGATTAAAGGCGTTGTTGCCTTAGGTCCGTTGATCCACACTTTCTTTACCCAAGCTGAATTGCAGAAAAAAATTCCGGTGATGTATCTTGATGTGTTAGCAAGTCGCTTAGGATTATGGAATATTGATGAGAATAACCTTCGATTATTATTGAGCAGTTATTCCCTGAAAAACCAAGGCTTGATTGGGCGACGTATGCCTGTTCCTATGATGGGGGTTTATTGGAAAGGTGATGAAATAAGCCCTAAAGAGGACTCGCAATTAATTGCACGCTCCTCCATGGATGGTGACATTCTTGCTATTAATGACAAGCCGCTTTACGAAGGTTTAGAGCTAGCGTTACAAAAAAGTGCAGATTGGATCTATGATAAATTAATATAATTAATTTTGAACAATAACTTGCTAATTATATTAGATTATATAACAGTAGGGTTTCTAAGGAGACTGAATTTATGACTTCATCTTTGAACCCTACCCGAGGTAAGTTATTAAAGCGTTTTGCTCAAATCGGTCCATATATCCGAGAGCAACAATGCCAAGAGAGCCAGTTCTTTTTTGACTGCTTAGCAGTTTGTGTAAATAAAAAAGTCGCGCCGGAAAAACGAGAGTTTTGGGGCTGGTGGATGGAATTAGAACGCAATAATGAGCAGCTCATTTATCATTATCAAATTGGGCTATTCGATAAAAATGGTGATTGGCTTCATCAGAACATAAGTAAGAATGATGTTGTTGAGTCAATCAATGAAACACTTATTCGTTTTCATGAATTTCTTCAACTTGCAGTGAGTGAATTAGATATGAAACTCATTCCAGATGAAAAAATGAACAAATTTCCTCTTCCCATTCAGCCCTAATTTTGTGTTAGGGCAACTTTTCATAGATTTTGCGTTATGCCAGTTGGCATAACGCTTCTCTCCTGATAAAACTGTGTATCATCTTTTTAAATAATCAACAAGAATGGTAAATGTTATGAGTAGCAGCCAAACGCTGGTTGTTAAATTAGGGACAAGTGTACTTACTGGTGGTTCACGACGTCTGGATCAGTCTCATATTGTGGAGCTGGTTCGCCAATGTGCCAAACAACATGAAAAAGGGCATCGGATTATCATTGTCACTTCAGGTGCAATTGCCGCAGGGCGTGAATATTTGAATTATCCTGATTTGCCCGCAACTATTGCTTCTAAACAGTTGCTTGCTGCTGTGGGGCAAAGCGCTTTAATTCAAGTATGGAAACAGTTATTTGCCATTTATGGTATTCATATTGGTCAAATGCTATTAACGCGTGCCGATATTGAAGATAGAGAACGTTTCCTAAATGCGCGTGATACATTACATGCACTGTTAGATAACCATATTATCCCCGTTATCAATGAAAATGATGCTGTTGCTACCGCGGAAATTAAAGTGGGTGATAACGATAATTTATCAGCATTAGCGGCTATTTTAGGCGGTGCAGATAAACTGTTATTACTGACGGATATTGAAGGGCTTTATACGGCTGATCCTCGCAGTAACCCAGATGCTAAATTGATCCCAGAAGTTTTTGATATCAATGATGAGTTACGCCAAATGGCAGGTGATAGCGTATCAGGTTTAGGTACGGGTGGTATGGCAACAAAACTGCAAGCAGCAACCGTTGCAGGTCGTGCGGGTATTGATGTTGTTATCGCCGCAGGCGTACAACCTGAAGTTATCGCAAAAGTTATCAATAATGAACCTGTTGGAACGTTATTCCATGGCTTACAAAGCCCATTAGAAGCGCGTAAGCGGTGGATCTTTGGTGCGCCAATCGCTGGTGTGATTGTGGTTGATGAAGGGGCTGAAAACGCAATTAAAGAAAAAGGTAGCTCCCTTTTACCAAAAGGTATCAAAGAAATTAAAGGCGATTTCTCGCGTGGATGTGTTATCCGTATTCAAAGTTTACAAGGTAAAGATCTTGCTCATGGTGTTGCACACTATAACAGTGATGCACTGCGTCTAATCGCAGGACACCATTCACAAGAAATTAGTCAAATTTTAGGTTACGAGTATGGCAGTGTTGCTGTGCATCGTGATGATATGATTGTTAGCTAAGGAGCCTTCTGATGTTAGAACAAATGGGTAAATCGGCAAGAGAGGCATCTTGGCATTTAGCTCAACTATCAACAGAGCAAAAAAATCAGGCATTATTAGTGATGGCTGATTTATTAGAACAACAAGAAGCGTCAATTCTTGCAGCAAATGAAAAAGATATGCAAGCCGCTCGCGAAGCTAACATCAATGCCGCTATGCTTGATCGTTTATTACTTAATTCTGCACGTTTAAAAGCAATTGCAGATGATGTACGACAAGTGTGCCGTTTAGAAGATCCTGTGGGTCAAGTTATTGATGGGCGTATGCTAGATAGTGGTTTACGTTTAGAGCGTCGTCGTGTGCCGTTGGGTGTTGTGGGTGTTATTTATGAAGCTCGTCCTAATGTCACAATTGATGTCGCTTCTTTATGTTTGAAAACGGGTAATGCTGCTATTCTTCGTGGTGGAAAAGAGACCCATCATACTAACCAAGCGGTTGTTGCTGTTATTCAACAAGCATTAGAAAAATGTGGTATTCCTGCTGGCGCTATTCAGGCGATTGATAAGCCTGATCGTGAATTAGTCGCTAAAATGCTAAAAATGGATGAGTATATTGATATGCTTATTCCACGAGGTGGCGCAGGATTACATAAACTTTGCCGTGAACAATCAACTATTCCCGTTATTACTGGTGGCATCGGTGTTTGTCATACTTTTGTGGATGAAAGTGCGGATTTAGAAAAAGCATTAACGGTTATCGTAAATGCGAAAGTACAACGTCCAAGCGCGTGTAACTCTTTAGAAACGCTCTTAGTGCACGAAAATATTGCAGATCTATTTTTACCACAGCTAAGTGATGCTATGGCGGCTCAAAAGGTGACTTTGCATTCAAGTGAGAAGGCATTGGCAGGGCTGAAAAAAGGCGGAGCGATTGTTGTTGATGTGAAAGATGCAGATTATTGCGATGAATGGTTATCACTTGATTTAAACGTAGAAGTAGTGAGTGGGTTAACTGAGGCTATTAGCCATATTCGCCGTTATGGTACTGCGCACTCTGATGCTATTTTAACGCAATCTATCGCTAATGCTGATCGCTTTGTTCGCCAAGTTGATTCTGCTGCTGTGTATGTTAATGCAAGTACACGTTTTACTGATGGTGGACAATTCGGTTTAGGTGCCGAGGTTGCTGTTAGTACACAGAAATTACATGCCAGAGGGCCAATGGGATTAGATGCCCTAACGACCTATAAATGGATTGGTTACGGTGATAATACAATTCGTAGCTAAGTGTTAAGATAATTAAATAAGCCATACTTTTCTAAAGTGTGGCTTTATTTTTTTGTTACATCAGGTATGATATTTCATACTTTACAGTATGTAAATTTTTAATTACACCCCTAAAAGGGAACACACTATGGAGATAGTGCATTTTATGGATAGTACAATTTACCTTATCGGACCTAGAGGTGCAGGAAAAACAACAGTAGGTAAAGCACTTTCCCTCACTTTAAATTATAGATTTATTGATACGGATGATTGGATAACCCAAAAATATCAACAAACTATATCTTCGATGGTTCAAGAGAAAGGTTGGGATTTTTTTCGTCAAACTGAATCAGACGCATTAGTCCAAGTTAGCCAGCCTAACCAAGTTATCTCAACAGGTGGTGGGATGATTTTAGCAGATCAAAATCGTGCTTATATGAAATCTTCAGGTGTTATTATTTATTTACAGGCATCTCTTGAAACTTTAGTTGAGCGTTTATCCCAAGATCCAAATGACGCACAAAGACCGAGTTTGACAGGTAAAACGTTAGTTTCAGAAATGAATGACGTTTTGACTAAACGTGAACCTTTATATTTGCAATGTGCTGATATCATTGTTGATGCGGGATTACCGATAAATGAAATTACTGAGGCAATCCTCGCAAAACTCACGAAATAATTAAGCAATCGTCTGATATAAAGGATAAAACAGGGAACATCTATTTTATTTTCGTCACATCCTATTTATAGTAAGGCTAATTATAGCAAAATGAGATATGGATATGATGTTGATAGCGTTTTTTAAAACACTATTTAAATTCTTATTTAGAATAAGAATTGAAGGACTTGTTAATCAGTTTTCACAATATGAAAAATGTATAATTACGCCAAATCACACTTCTTTTATTGACGGTATATTATTACGTTTATTCCTACCTATTAATCCTGTATTTGCTGTTTATACCTCTGTTGCTTCTGCAAAAACGACAAAATGGTTAGGTCGTTATGCCGATATCGTACCTTTAGATCCCGCTAACCCAATGGCAGTGCGCCAGTTAGTTAAAGAAGTGGATAAGGGGCGTCCGGTTGTGATTTTCCCAGAAGGAAGGATCACAGTAACAAATGGTTTGATGAAAATTTATGAGGGTGCTGCTTTTATTGCCGCAAAATCAGGTGCTAAAGTTGTTCCTGTTAGAATTGAAGGCGCTGAATTCAGCTATTTTTCGCGAGTACGTAAAAGCTTACGCGTAAAGTCTCAATTCTTTCCTAAAATCACTATCAAAGTGCTTCCTGCTGTTGATTTACCGATGCCAAAAGCTGAAAAATCTTCTGAGCGTCGCCGATTAGCAGGTGAAGCCATGCGTGACATCATGATGGAAGCCATCATGCAAACACGTCTTAATATCACGCTGTATGAAGCATTTTTACAGGCAATGTCTCAATATGGTCGATTTAGTCCGCTAATTTCTGATATCAACCTAAAAGAAGATTCCTATCAAGGTTTACTGAAAAAAACGTTAGGGATCAGTCGATTGATTGAGCGCTACACTGAACCGAAAGAGCGTATAGGTTTACTGCTTCCAAATACAACAGTAACTGCGGCTGCACTATTAGGTGCAACGATGCGTCAACGTGTTGTGGCAATGCTTAACTACACGGCAGGGAGTTTAGGTGTACAAAATGCGATGAAAGCCGCATCAATCAAAACTATCTTTACATCACGCCAGTTTTTAGAAAAAGGGAATTTATTACATATTCCTGAGCAAACCCCAGAAGCTAATTGGATTTATCTTGAGGATCTAAAAGATACTGTCACCAGTGAAGATAAACGCTGGATCTTCAAGCATCTTATTACGCCTAAAAAAGCGATGTTACCGCAAGATGCACATGATGCAGCCGTTATTCTATTTACATCAGGCTCTGAAGGAACGCCTAAAGGTGTTGTTCACAGCCATTCAAGTTTATTGGCTAACGTTGAGCAAATTCGCGCTATTGCTGATTTTTCACCGAAAGACAAATTTATGTCAGCATTGCCATTATTCCATGCCTTTGGTTTAACAGCTTGCTTGCTAACGCCAATTTGTTTGGGGGCGCGCGTTTTTCTTTATCCAAGCCCATTACACTATCGAGTCGTACCTGAATTAGTCTATGACCAAAACTGTACAGTGTTATTTGGTACATCAACCTTTTTAGGAAACTACGGAAAATTTGCCCATCCTTATGATTTTGCCAGAGTGAGATATGTGGTTGCTGGGGCTGAAAAGCTCTCTGAATCAACTCGTGTTTTATGGCAAGAGAAATTCGGTATTCGTATTTTAGAAGGTTATGGCGTAACAGAATGCGCACCTGTTGTGTCAATCAATGTGCCTATGAGTGCCAAAACGCATACAGTAGGGCGTTTATTACCCGGTATGGAAGGGCGTTTAATTCCAATGAAGGGTATTACCGAAGGCGGTAGACTACAACTTCGTGGTCCTAACGTAATGATGGGATACTTACGAGTAGAATCACCTGAAAAACTGGAAATTCCTGTTGCAACCAATGCTGAAGGTATTGACGAAGAAGGTTGGTACGACACTGGTGATATTGTTGCTATTGATAGCGAAGGTTTTTGTACTATTAAAGGGCGCGTAAAACGTTTTGCAAAAATTGCGGGTGAAATGGTTTCTCTTGAAGGTGTTGAGCAACTTGCACGTAAAGCATCTAAAGGTGAGCACGCAGTTGTGACAATAAGTGATAAACGTAGAGGCGAATCATTAGTTCTGTTCACAACCGATAAGCAATTAGATCGTAGCACGCTGTCAGCATTAGCAAAATCGGAAGGTGTTGCTGAAATTGCTGTACCAAAGGATATTCGTTTTATCAAAGAAATTCCTGTTTTAGGAAGTGGGAAAACGGATTTTGTCTCATTAAAAAAACTTGCTGAACAGGAAAATAACTAATGTCAGAGAATATTAGCCAGCCTCCTTTAATGAGTAGAGGAATGAAAGCGGTATTGATATCGCAATTTCTTTCTGCTTTTGCTGACAATGCATTATTGTTTGCGATCCTTGCTCAGTTTAAATCGGCACTTTATCCAGAGTGGAGCCAACCTGTTTTACAAATGGTCTTTGTGCTGGCTTTTATTCTTTTAGCGCCTTTTGTCGGGCAGTTTGCTGATCGTAACCCTAAGGGTAGGGTTATGCTCAGTGGTAACCTTTTAAAATTTGTAGGCGCATTTCTTATCTGTGTCGGCTCTGATCCTTTCCTTGGTTATGCCTTAGTGGGAATTGGTGCTGCTGTTTATTCTCCTGCTAAATATGGCATTTTAGGCGAACTCACCGATGGCGAACGCTTAGTAAAAGCTAATGGTTTAATGGAAGCATCAACGATTGCTGCTATTTTATTAGGTTCAGTGATTGGTGGTTTGCTCTCAGATTGGAGCATTGTGCTTGCATTAGGTGTTTGCGCTGCAATGTATGCTTTAGCGGTATTTGTTAACTTTAGTATACCCAAATTATCAGCGGCTCAAATCGGGCGAGGTTGGAACATTAAAAAAATGTTCACACAGTTTCTTGAGGCAACGCGTACCTTATGGGCTGATAAAGAAAGCCGCTTTTCTTTAGTGGGAACCAGCATGTTTTGGGGCGCAGGGGTTACATTGCGTTTTTTACTTGTTCAGTGGGTACCTATTGCTTTAGGTATGACTGATAATACGACACCGACTATATTAAATGCGATGGTTGCCATTGGTATTGTGGTCGGTGCGGGGCTTGCTGCTAAATTTGTAACACTGAAAACAGTACGCCGCTGTATGCCTGCCGGTATTTTAATTGGTCTTGGTGTTATTTACTTCTCATTGCAAACCTCAATTATTCCATCTTATCTAATTCTTATCATTATCGGTATTTTTGGCGGTTTCTTTGTCGTGCCATTGAATGCGCTATTACAAGACAAAGGAAAGCACAGTGTTGGTGCCGGTAATGCTATTGCTGTACAAAACTTAGGTGAAAATACGGCAATGCTATTAATGCTTGGATTGTTCTCACTGGTGACAAGCATTGGTGTCTCTGTCGTTGCTATCGGAATTGGGTTTGGTGCTATTTTTGCCCTCGCAATTGGTGGCCTATGGTTATGGGATTGCACTAGAAAGAAATCTTAAACAGTGAGATTTAGAATAGAGGTTAGATGAACCTTAATGATAAATTACGATGAAATGACCCACCTAAGTATTGAGGTGGGTAAAGCGTTACTTGAAAAGAAGAGCACGATAACAACCGCTGAATCTTGCACTGGTGGATGGATTGCGAAAGTTATTACTGATATTGCCGGAAGTTCTGAATATTATCACCGTGGCTTTGTAACATATAGCAATGAAGCAAAGCATGAAATGATAGGTGTTGATGAACAAACTTTGCTTAAATACGGCGCGGTGAGTGAGGAAGTTGTTCTTCAAATGGCTAAAGGCGCACTGATAGCCGCCAATGCAGATTTTGCAGTGTCTGTTAGCGGTATTGCTGGTCCTGGTGGTGGTAGCGAAGAAAAACCTGTTGGTTTAGTTTGGTTTGGCTTTGCAATGAGAAAACCCACAGGTATTCAAACGATGGCAAAACACTGTATATTCAGTGGTTCACGAGAGCAAGTAAGAGCTGAATCTGTTATTTTTTCTTTAAAATCAATTCTTAAAGAAATTATTAATAATTAACTTGATACTGTATGATTATACAGTATAATGAGTTTCAACAAGCAAAATCATATACGTTTTAATGGTAGTGACCCATCTTTATGCTTCACTGCCCAGAGGGAGATAACATGGCTATTGATGAAAACAAACAAAAAGCATTGGCCGCAGCACTTGGTCAAATTGAAAAGCAATTTGGTAAAGGGTCTATCATGCGTCTGGGCGAAGATCGTTCCATGAACGTTGAAACCATCTCTACAGGTTCTTTATCATTAGACGTTGCTTTAGGTGCTGGTGGTTTACCACGCGGTCGTATTGTTGAAATCTATGGCCCAGAATCTTCAGGTAAAACAACGTTAACACTACAAGTTATCGCAGCGGCTCAACGTGAAGGCAAAATTTGTGCATTTATCGATGCTGAGCACGCTTTAGATCCTATCTACGCTAAAAAACTAGGCGTAGATATTGATAATCTGCTGTGTTCTCAGCCTGATACAGGTGAACAAGCCTTAGAGATTTGTGATGCATTATCTCGTTCTGGTGCTGTTGATGTTATCGTTGTTGACTCCGTTGCTGCCTTAACACCAAAAGCAGAAATTGAAGGTGAAATTGGTGATTCACACGTTGGCTTAGCCGCTCGTATGATGAGCCAAGCTATGCGTAAATTAGCGGGTAACCTGAAAAACTCCAACACATTGCTTATTTTCATCAACCAAATTCGTATGAAAATCGGTGTTATGTTTGGTAACCCAGAAACAACAACAGGTGGTAATGCACTTAAATTCTACGCATCTGTTCGTTTAGATATTCGTCGTATCGGTTCTGTTAAAAACGGTGATGAAGTTGTTGGTAGTGAAACTCGCGTTAAAGTGGTGAAAAACAAGATTGCAGCACCATTTAAACAAGCTGAATTCCAAATTATGTATGGCGAAGGTATTAATACCTTTGGTGAACTAATTGATTTAGGTGTTAAACATAAATTGGTAGAGAAAGCTGGCGCATGGTACAGCTACAATGGTGAGAAAATTGGTCAAGGTAAAGCCAATGCAACAACTTACCTGAAAGAACACCCTGAAATGTATGATGAACTAAACACTAAACTACGTGAAATGTTATTAAATCATGCGGGCGAATTTACTAGTGCAGCCGATTTTACTAACGATAGTGATAATGCTGCAGACATTGAAGAGACAGAAGAATAATTTTTCTGCCAATGTCTAAATGACTAAATTGAATGTGTATTAAAA
The DNA here is from genome assembly GCF_008808075.1 of Proteus sp. CD3. NCBI lineage: Bacteria > Pseudomonadati > Pseudomonadota > Gammaproteobacteria > Enterobacterales > Morganellaceae > Proteus > Proteus sp. CD3. The sequence goes on from NZ_CP019686.1 coordinate 765,166, forward strand.
CATATTACGTTTATCGTAGTTGTAAATCACTAGTCAATTAATGTGATTTAACTCACTTAGAAAAGGAAGCTATAAAATGGCTTCCTTTTTGCTATATGTCGTATTTTTTATTCAAAAGAGAGCTAAAATTAGTCTTATTTTGTTTTCTTTTTCTAAAAAATAGCCTTTAACACTACTTTACTTAATATAACGATATTTTTTACTAACCTATTTTCTATAGTTGTATGAAGTTTTATATAGTGAAATTTTGGTGATATATCCTTGTTAATAAATAATCTAAATAAGAATCATTACGATAATCTGGTTGCACCAGATAATAAATAATTGACATATAAAGATAAATATCTTCAATATATTTGGATCTAATTTAAATTGCATTTAAAGGTTTGTTGAGATACAAGATGAATTTTATACGGATAAATGCTTTTATTTTAGTAAGTTATCGCGCTATTAATATTTTATTTAAGTAATAACATCTATGTGTTTATTACTAATTGCAATAAGAAAAAGAGATTATCCAGAGAAAATAAACGTATAAAGAGTAACTCCACAAAAAAACAGTAATAGCAAATACTTTTTAATAATTACAAAATGAAAATACTTTAAGTTGCTAACATTTCCCAAGATAATTGCTCTTAAAGAGAGAAAAGTCCCATTCTCAGATAACAATCCCACTTTCAGAAAAAAACTAGACGATTTACAATGTCAACACGAATAAGTTTATCGGGGGTTTTACTTCTGACAGAAGAAATTCTATCTTATCCCTACTTATGTATTCGTTGGCTAAGTAGAGGTAACAATAAACCTCCTCTAACTAGATTTCTAATTTCTGTTTTTCCAGCTTGATTTCGGGATAATTATGAGCAAAAGCACCGCTGAGATCCGTCAGGCGTTTCTCGACTTTTTTCATACTAAAGGACATCAAATAGTACCTAGCAGTTCTTTGGTTCCAAATAACGATCCAACATTGCTGTTTACAAACGCAGGGATGAACCAATTCAAAGATGTATTTCTTGGATTGGATAATAGACCTTATTCCCGAGCGACAACCGCGCAACGCTGTGTGCGTGCTGGTGGTAAACATAACGATTTAGAAAATGTGGGTTATACCGCTCGTCACCATACCTTTTTTGAAATGCTAGGTAATTTCAGTTTTGGTGACTATTTCAAACATGATGCAATCAATTTTGCTTGGGAATTATTAACAGGCAAAGAGTGGTTCAACTTACCTAAAGAAAGACTTTGGGTAACGGTATATGCCACAGATGATGAAGCTTATGATATTTGGAATAAAGAAATTGGTATTCCAGCAGAAAGAATAATCCGCATTGGTGATAACAAAGGCGCACCATTTGCATCAGATAACTTCTGGCAAATGGGTGATACAGGTCCTTGTGGACCTTGTACTGAAATATTTTATGATCACGGTGACCATATTTGGGGCGGACCTCCAGGCTCACCAGAAGAAGACGGTGATCGCTATATTGAGATCTGGAACATCGTTTTCATGCAATTTAACCGTCAATCAGATGGCACAATGGACCCATTGCCAAAACCATCGGTTGATACCGGAATGGGATTAGAGCGTATTACCGCTGTTTTACAACATGTAAACTCTAACTACGATATCGATTTATTCCGTTCATTAATTGAATCAGTTGCGAAAGTCACCAATGCATCTGATTTAAGTAATAAATCATTACGCGTTATTGCCGACCATATTCGTTCTTGTTCATTCCTTATTTGCGATGGCGTTATTCCTTCTAATGAAGGACGTGGCTATGTTCTGCGTCGTATTATTCGTCGTGCAGTACGTCATGGTTATATGCTTGGCGCAAAAAATACCTTCTTCTATAAATTGGTTGCACCATTAATTGAAGTAATGGCAGAAGCTGGTGACGAGTTAAAACGTCAACAGACTATGGTTGAAAACGTATTAAAAACAGAAGAAGAGCAGTTTGCTCGCACGTTAGAACGTGGTCTGCAATTATTAGATGAAGAGCTTGCTCAATTAACAGATGACGTTCTTCCGGGTGAAACCGCTTTCCGTCTTTATGATACTTATGGTTTCCCTCTTGATTTAACTGCCGATGTTTGTCGTGAAAGAAATATCAAAGTTGATGAAAAAGGTTTTGAAGTCGCGATGGAAGAGCAACGTAAACGCGCTCGTGAATCCAGCGGCTTCGGTACTGACTATAATAGTCTAATCAAAGTAGATAGCCGCAGTGAATTCTCTGGTTATGAACAAGATGAACAGCAAGGCACAATTACCGCTATTTTCCATAACGGACAATCGGTCACTGAATTAAAAGCGGGTGAAGAAGGTATTATCTTCTTAAATAAAACCGCATTTTATGCAGAATCTGGTGGCCAAGTTGGTGATAAAGGTGTGCTAACAGGTAAAAATAGCCTGTTTGAAGTCACAGATACGCAAAAATACGGTAAAGCGATTGGTCATATTGGTAAAGTTAACGTAGGGTCATTTATTGTTAACCATAAAATCAATGCCGCTATCGATACTGCTCGTCGTGACGCTATTCGTTTAAATCACTCTGCGACGCACTTATTGCACGCTGCATTGCGCCAAGTTCTGGGCACGCATGTCACGCAAAAAGGTTCTTTAGTTAACGATAAATATCTGCGTTTTGACTTTTCTCATTTTGAAGCTGTTAAACCAGAACAATTACGAGAAATTGAAGATATTGTAAATGCGCAAATCCGTCTTAACTCACCTGTTGTTACTGAGTTAATGGATCTTGAAGATGCGAAAGAAAAAGGTGCGATGGCACTCTTTGGTGAAAAATACGATGAACGAGTTCGTGTTTTAACAATGGGTGACTTCTCTACTGAGCTTTGCGGTGGTACTCACGCTTCTAGAACGGGTGATATTGGTTTATTCCGCATTGTCAGTGAGTCAGGTACTGCAGCTGGTATTCGTCGTATTGAGGCGATTACGGGTATTGCAGCAATTGAGAGTATTCATGAACAATCAGATCTTATCTCTCTTGTTGCACAAATTCTAAAAAGTGATGGTACAAACTTGGTCGAAAGAATCAAAACCGTCCAAGAAAAACATCGTTTATTAGAAAAAGAACTTCAACAACTAAAAGATCAGCAAGCTGCCCAAGAGAGTTCTTCTTTAGGTAGCCAAGCTAAAAACGTGAAAGGTATCAAACTTTTAGTTCGTGAGCTTAATGGTGTGGAGCCAAAAATGTTAAGAACAATGGTTGATGATTTAAAAAATCAATTAGGTTCTGCAATTATTGTGCTTTCTACTATTTCTGATGGTAAAGTGAGCTTAATTGTTGGGGTCACTAAAGATTTAACTGCTAAAGTTAAAGCAGGGGAGCTAATTAGTTTTGTAGCACAGCAAATTGGCGGTAAAGGTGGCGGTCGCCCTGATATGGCTCAAGCTGGTGGTACTGACGTTGAAGCCTTACCTGCAGCTTTGGCAAGTGTTGACGAGTGGGTTGAATCGCATCTGTAAGCGATAGCAACCTGAAAAAAGGCGCTATCCCTGTTGTATAGGGATAACGCCTTATAGAGATATTGATAATCCGTTAAATAATCAATCACTAAATTTATATTTTGTTATGAAGTATGAGTCACTTGTGATAAATAATGATTATACGAATTGACAATGTATGATGGATAATGGCCGGGAAATTCTAGAGACCCGACTCTTGTAAATTTTCAAGGAGCAAAGAATGCTTATTCTAACTCGTCGAGTTGGTGAAACGCTTATGATAGGCGATGATGTGACCGTAACCGTTTTAGGGGTTAAAGGTAATCAGGTACGGATTGGCGTAAACGCACCCAAAGAAGTATCAGTCCATCGTGAAGAGATCTATCAACGAATTCAGGCCGAGAAAACTCAGCCTACTGATAACTACTAAATCAATTCCCATTTTTTAGTCAGTCACAATTCATTCGTAAGCGTCCACACTTTTGCCGGGTTTGGGCGCTTTTCTCTTTATAAGACTTTTGACTCCCTTCTTTGTTCCTATCTTCGTTCTCCTTGAACTGTATTTATTATTGCACTATCCGTTTATTCTGATTGACAGAATTGAAAGTCTTTTTACCTCTAATCATTCGCTTCACAATTATTTGATGAGTGAATGAATTTATTTGCTAAAAGAATAAAATACTTGAATGATTTTTCATCAGCGATATCATTGTGTTTAGAACTTTTTTAGCCAATCTTGATGATAAACGCACCAGTTTGTTTGTGAAGTGTTCAAACAAACGTATATTCGTAAAAAGTTGAGAAAAATTGTTTGACTTCTTAGGCTGAGAAAGTAATATGTGCGCCACACAGAGACGAGATGTTCAGTAAGAACTTCTTCGAGTGGTTCTAAATATGGTGAGATGGCCGAGAGGCTGAAGGCGCTCCCCTGCTAAGGGAGTATGCGGTCAAAAGCTGCATCGAGGGTTCGAATCCCTCTCTCACCGCCATTTAGATTTGCATCCTTAGCTCAGCTGGATAGAGTACTCGGCTACGAACCGAGCGGTCGGAGGTTCGAATCCTCCAGGATGCACCATATTCCAACCCCATGATTAATGTATGGGGTTTTTATTTTGGTGCAAATGGTGAATAATTTGCATTAAAAGCGTAAAGTATTAAAACGGCGCATCCTTAGCTCAGCTGGATAGAGTACTCGGCTACGAACCGAGCGGTCGGAGGTTCGAATCCTCCAGGATGCACCATCTCATTACTCAGATTGCCAATTGCAATATGAGCAGCTAGAAAAAGTAACTACGATGCATCCTTAGCTCAGCTGGATAGAGTACTCGGCTACGAACCGAGCGGTCGGAGGTTCGAATCCTCCAGGATGCACCATCTCATTACTCAGATTGCCAATTGCAATATGAGCAGCTAGAAAAAGTAACTACGATGCATCCTTAGCTCAGCTGGATAGAGTACTCGGCTACGAACCGAGCGGTCGGAGGTTCGAATCCTCCAGGATGCACCATCTTAAAAGCCTCGCTTATTGCGGGGCTTTTTGCTTTCTACCATTCTATTATTTTTCATCATATAACGTCTTTTTTTAGCACCAACTAACAATGCTAACATCATCTAATCAGCGACAATTTAGTGACTTTGCGATAAAGTAACTCCTATCTATTTACTAACATCAATCAACGCGGGAGGTCACCTTTGATCCCGGACGTATCAAAAGCGCTTTCTTGGTTGGAAGCACACCCTAAAGTTTTATGTGGCATCCACCGTGGTATAGAGCGTGAAACTTTAAGAGTTACGCCAGAAGGCAATTTAGCATCAACAGAGCATCCTATCTCATTAGGTAAATCATTAACTCATAAATGGATCACAACGGACTTTGCTGAGTCTCTATTAGAGTTTATTACACCTGTTGATGACAACATTGCACATACCTTGCATTTTTTAGGTGATTTACATCGCTATACAGCACGTCACTTAGATAATGAACGTATGTGGCCTATGAGTATGCCTTGCTTTATTGAAGCGGAAGATAAGATTACGCTGGCTCAATTTGGCACATCTAATGTTGGGCGTTTTAAAACACTCTATCGTGAAGGGCTTAAAAATCGTTATGGTGCGTTAATGCAAACCATTTCAGGTGTGCATTACAACTTTTCGTTGCCTATCGAATTTTGGCAAGCATGGGCAAATGTAAAAGATGAAGAGAGTGGGAAAGAGGCGATTTCTGACGGTTACTTACGTCTTATTCGTAACTATTATCGCTTTGGCTGGATCATTCCATTCTTCTTTGGTGCATCACCGGCAATTTGTGGATCTTTCTTAAAAGGAAGAGAAACAAATCTCCCCTTTGAAAGCACAGCTAAAGGGGCGAAATATTTACCTTATGCAACTTCATTGCGTTTAAGTGATTTAGGGTATACCAATAAATCTCAAAGCGATTTAGATATCACTTTTAATCATCTTGAAACTTATGTCAAAGGGCTGAAAAAAGCGATTCATAAGCCTTCTGAAGAGTTTGCTAAATTAGGCGTTAAGAAAGATGGTAAATATATTCAGTTAAACACCAATGTGTTGCAGATTGAAAATGAACTTTATGCACCTATTCGTCCTAAACGTGTGGTTAAAGGGGATGAATCACCTTCTGATGCGTTATTACGTGGTGGTATTGAATATATTGAAGTTCGTTCACTTGATATCAATCCATTTACGCCAATTGGTGTTGACGAAACTCAAATTCGCTTCCTTGATTTATTCCTGATCTGGTGTGTATTAGCGGATGCTCCAGAAATGAGTGCCTCTGAATTAGCGTGCTGTCGTTCAAATTGGAATAACGTTATTCTAGAAGGGCGTAAGCCAGGTCAAGTTATTGGAATGGGTTGTGGCGAAAGAAAAGAGCCACTAGCGCAAGTTGGTAAAGCCTTATTTGCTGATTTAGAACGTGTTGCTAATGTTCTTGATTGCTGTTCAGGCACTAAATATATGGAAGTTTGCGTTAAGTTAGAGGAAATGTTCGATAATCCAGAATTAACCTTCTCTGGCAGACTATTAGACAAAATTAAAACGCAAGGTATTGGTGGTTTCGGCTTGTCTTTAGCGGAAGAATATTACCAAGAATTAATTAAAACACCTTATGAAACGTTAACCGATGAAGCTTTTGAACATGAGAGAATTTCATCCATAAAACGTCAAGAAGAGTTAGAAAAGAGTGATACCATTTCTTTTGATGAGTATTTGAAGATCCATGCGGGGACAAACACCGATAACGTGGCTTCCTAAACTTAGATAGAAAAAAGCCACACTAAGATTTGTGTGGCTAAAAAATTCTATAGAGAAATAGGGATGATAACAATTTGCGCGTATTCATTACTAAGACCGAGCTACTTGCAGAAAGTTTCATTTTTTCTTAAAAATATTTAAATTTTTCTTAGGAGGTTTTTTATGCCTTTATTGGATAGCTTTACTGTTGACCATACACGTATGTCAGCACCTGCTGTACGCGTTGCTAAAACAATGAAAACGCCATCAGGTGATACCATCACGGTATTTGATTTACGTTTTACTGTGCCAAATAAAAAAGCCATGCCTGAGAAAGGGATCCATACTCTAGAGCATCTGTTCGCTGGATTTATGCGTAACCATCTTAATGGTCATGGTGTTGAGATAATTGATATTTCCCCAATGGGATGCCGTACAGGCTTCTACATGAGCTTAATTGGGCAACCTGAAGAGCAACGTGTTGCTAATGCATGGAAAGCAGCAATGGAAGATGTTTTGAAAGTAAAAGATCAAAACCATATCCCTGAGCTGAATGTGTACCAATGTGGTACTTATGAAATGCATTCACTGACAGAAGCACAAGATATCGCACGAGATATTTTATCTCATAGCATTGGCATTAATCATAACGATGAATTAGCCCTGCCTGAAGAGACTTTAAAAGAGCTGCATATCTAAGCTATATTTAGACTACAGCTAATTTGTAACATTAGGGGATAATAGATCAGGAAATTCGCATCCTGATTTATTGTCTCTTTTTTATTCTTATCTCCTTTATTATTTTTCTTTTCTCTACTCCATTGTTTTATTTTCTTATCTTCTTATATTGTTAGCACAGTAATGGATTAAATTTATGCTTAATACACGGAGTACACTTCTGTTATGGAAAATCGCAAATTCTCATCACCTAAATTAGTGTTAGAGTTTTTTGTTCGAGAATTTTATTTTGTAGGTAAAGGCACATTACGTACCCAATTTCCTAAAGATGCCTTTTTCTATCAAGGACGTTCTAAAGCACTTGAACATCGTTACTTGGAACGAGTCCACAAAAAGTATGTTAAACGCACTCAGTGCGAACCAGAGCTTATTATCAAGCCTGATTTATTATTGCTATCGTCTGAACTCAATACTGAATTATTTGCCAAAATCACCAAGCTACAAACCAACACCATAATGAAAATAAGTGGTGATTATCTTTATAAAGAAAAAGAAGAAGAGCAATATCGTTGGTATTTTCGACAAGATGAAATTAAAACAAACAGTTATAGCGGCGATAATTCACAGTTAAAATATGAAAATATTCGTAGCTTAGCGCCTCACCATTTTAATATTGAAGCCATAAACGGTGAGGAGGCGCTTATTACTAATTTTCCACGCAAGTCACTTTCTCTTACTTTAAATAAAGGAGAAACTGCGTGTTTTATTTGTCGGCGTGAAGAATATGGTGCTGATTATTCTTATCAGCCTGCATTAAACTTAGTTATGTGGGTTAAAAATCATGGTTTTTATTCTGATTATCAACAATTAAAGCCCGAAAAATTAATACAAGAGCAAGCGATAGAACCTTTCTATATGAAGCCCGCCAGAGAGTTTGATTTTCGTAATAGCAAATTACGATTTGAACTAGGATAAACAGCAAAAAATAAGCGCCTTAGAAGGCGCTTATTTTATATTCACTAATGATGTGGGATTGAAAGGTGGCGAATTAACGCCTTTTTAATGACATTATCCTGAACTTCAAGTATTTCAAATTCGTAGTCACTCACTTTTATTTTATGACCTACAACAGGTAAGTCTCCCAACTCTTCAATAATGACACCGTTGATTGTTCGAGCTTCATCTTCAGGTAAATGCCAACCAAAAGCTTTATTGATATCTCGAATATTTGTTGTGCCATCGACTAATAATGAACCGTCTTTTTGAGGAATAACTTCTTCAGCTAAAGATGGGGACATCGAGGTAGTAAAGTCACCAACAATCTCTTCAAGAATATCTTCAACGGTCACTAAACCTTGAATTTCACCATATTCATCAACTACAACACCCGCTTTTTCATTATTCCGTTGGAAGTTGACGAGTTGTAGGTTTAATGGGGTGCTTTCTGGAATAAAGTAGATTTTATCAGCAGCTTTCATCAGAATTTGCTTGGTGAATTCTTTTTTCTCTGTCATTAAGCGGTAAGCTTCTCGTACTCGCAACATACCAATTGCATCGTCGAGAGTATCACGATAAAGCACTATGCGACCGTGTGGAGAATGCGTTAATTGTCTTACGATAGATTTCCATTCATCATTGACATCGATACCAAAAATCTCATTTCTTGGCACCATAATATCGCCAATTGTCACTTTTTCTAAATCTAAAATCGACAGCAACATATTCTGATTTCTTTGCGAAAGCTTTGATTTAGATTCATTAACGATAGTTCTTAATTCTTCTTTTGAGACCGCATTCCCTTGTATTACCGGCGATTTTATACCAAAAACACGCATCAATATGAGGGTTATTTTATTAAAAAACCAGACAACAGGGAGCATCAGTATTTGCAAAGGTAGTAAAAGAATGCTACTTGGGTAAGCAATACGCTCAGGATAAAGTGCAGCAATAGATTTTGGGAGTACTTCAGCAAAAATTAGAATAATAAAGGTCAATACACCTGTCGCAATAGCGACACCCGCGTTACCATACAAACGCATACCGACGATGGTTGCTAAGGCAGATGCCACAATATTAATTAAATTATTACCAATTAATACTAAACTGATAAGCCTATCAGGACGTTGCAGTAATTTTTCTACACGTTTTGCCGCTTTATTTCCTTGCTTCGATGCGTGGCGAAGACGATAACGATTAATCGTCATCATACTCGTTTCAGTACCTGAGAAATAAGCCGAGGCAATAATCATACATATAAGTATGATAATGAGCGTAGATGTTGACACATGCTCCAAAATTGAGATCCTTTTGCTACCCTAAAATAGAAAATTAATTAAGCACTAACTCTTGTAATAAACGATTACCAAAAAAAGCTAATGTTAAAATAATAGCGCCAATTAAATTAAAGAGAATGACTTTCTTTCCTCTCCATCCTTCTCGGTAATGTCCCCATAATAAAATGACGTAAACAAACCAAGCTATGATAGAGAAAATAGATTTGTGAATATTTTCTTTACCAAAAATATTATCCATATAAACCAACCCTGTACATAAGGTCAGTGTCAGCAATACCACACCCACTTGTGTGATATGAAACATTTTACGCTCAATTGACATTAATGGTGGCATTTGTGGTGAGAATTTTAGCTTCTTATTTTTTAGTTGATAGTCGAGCCAACTAACTTGTAATGCATATAAAGCGGCTATTAACAGTGTGGCATAGCTTAATAAAGCCAGCCCAATATGAATAAAGAGCGATGTGCTGCTTTCAAGATGTGTAACAAATTCACCCGGCATCAGCGCGGCAATAATAAGATTGACTATTGCGAAACAATAAACGATAGGCAGTAAGAACCATGCACGGCCACGAGAAGCCACAATCGTCATGATAACGCAGACCATCAGGCTCACAATCGCACCTAGATTGGTGAGTGAAAGATTCTGTCCGCTGTGGGGGCGGAAAATTAAAAATTTTAATGAAATGGCATGTGCAATAAGTGCAATTACCGCAAATAGTAGAGCTAATCCGCGGTATCCATTCTGCTCTTTTCGTAACAGACCGGGCAAAAACAGCACCAGACTGAGTAAATAAGCGCAGACAGCGACGATAGAGATTGATATAACGGGCATAGTTTCGCTTACATATATTGTTTGAATAACTTCCTAGTATAGCGCTAGGAGCATACGGCTCCAACTATTGAAGTCATTAAGCTTAAATCTCTATGCAGAGATCCGCGAGTCATCGTGATATAATCGGTGGCATACATGACCGATAAGCCCAACTTTAACACTGAGCTAAGATAATGTTTGAGAATTTAAGTGACAGACTATCGCGCACATTGCGCAATATAAGCGGTCGAGGAAGACTGACCGAAGAAAACATTAAAGAGACACTGCGTGAAGTGCGTATGGCTTTATTAGAAGCTGACGTTGCTTTACCTGTGGTTCGTGATTTTATTGCGCGCGTCAAAGAGAGCGCAGTAGGGCATGAAGTTAACAAAAGCCTGACTCCGGGTCAGGAGTTTGTGAAGATTGTTCAAAATGAACTCGTCAATGCGATGGGGGAAGTGAATACCGACCTTGATCTATCAGCACAACCGCCAGCTGTTGTGTTAATGGCAGGTTTACAAGGTGCCGGTAAAACAACCAGTGTCGCAAAATTAGGTAAATTCTTAAAAGAGAAAAAGAAGAAAAAAGTTCTTGTTGTTTCTGCTGACGTTTATCGCCCAGCAGCGATTAAACAGCTTGAAACGTTAGCCGAAACGGTTGGCATTGATTTCTTCCCTTCGACAGTTCAAGAAAATCCAGTCACCATTGCAAGTAATGCATTAAAACATGCGCAACTTCAATTCTATGATGTATTGCTGGTGGATACAGCAGGTCGTTTACACGTAGATGAAGGGATGATGGAAGAGATCCAACTTCTCCATAAAGCCATTAATCCCGTTGAAACCCTGTTTGTTGTTGACGCCATGACGGGTCAAGATGCGGCAAATACAGCAAAAGCATTTAATGAAGCATTGCCATTAACGGGGGTTGTATTAACCAAAGTTGATGGTGATGCGCGTGGTGGTGCGGCATTATCCATTCGCCATATCACCGGTAAGCCAATTAAATTCCTCGGTGTTGGGGAAAAAACAGAAGCCTTAGAACCTTTCCACCCAGATCGTATTGCCTCTCGTATTTTAGGCATGGGTGATGTTCTGTCTTTAATTGAAGACATTGAAAGTAAAGTTGATAGAGCGCAAGCTGAAAAGCTGGCAACAAAACTTAAAAAAGGTGATGGCTTTGATCTAAATGATTTCTTAGATCAATTAAAGCAGATGAAGAACATGGGCGGCATGGCGAATATGTTAAGCAAAATGCCGGGTATGTCTCAGGTGCCAGATGCAGTAAAATCACAAATGGATGATTCAATTTTAGTGAAAATGGAAGCGATTATTAATTCCATGACTAAAAAAGAACGTCAAAAACCAGAAATCATCAAAGGTTCTAGAAAACGCCGTATTGCAGCGGGTTCAGGAACACAAGTGCAAGACGTCAACCGTTTATTAAAACAGTTTGATGATATGCAACGTATGATGAAAAAGATGAAAAAAGGTGGCATGGCTAAGATGATGCGTAGCATGAAAGGTATGATGCCACCTGGATTTCCAGGCCGATAAAATCAAAAAGCCTGAAAAAAAACGTGCTTTGGATTGCTTTTTTCGCCAAAGTGAGTAAACTTTTCGGGCTTTTTATATGACAACCGGACTCCGTTCCTCGATGGCGTCTGGTTGTTTTATTAACTAATGAGGATGTTATGGTAACAATTCGTTTAGCTCGTGGCGGCGCAAAAAAGCGTCCGTTTTACCAAGTAGTAGTAACCGATAGCCGCAATGCGCGTGATGGTCGTTTCATTGAACGTGTAGGTTTTTATAACCCACTGGCAACCGGTAATGCAGAAGAATTACGTTTAGACGTAGACCGTGTTGAACACTGGGTTGCTCAAGGCGCAACAGTTTCAGAACGTGTTGCTGGCCTGATCAAATCAGCGAAGAAAAGCGCTTAATCTGTCGCGGTGGTAACAATGAGCGAACAAAAAACCTTAAAAGAGCCTGTAGAACCTATTGTTATGGGTAAGTTGGGCTCACCTTACGGGATCCGTGGTTGGCTCAGAGTTTTTTCCTCCACCGAACACGCCGAAAACATTTTTGAATATCAACCGTGGTTTATTCAGCGTCATGGACAGTGGGAAACCATTGAAATTGAAAGTTGGAAACATCACAACCAAGATATTATCGTCAAGCTAAAAGGTATTGATGACAGAGATGCGGCCAATTTCCTGACTAATTTTGAAATTGTCGTGAATGCTTCGCAACTTCCAGAACTTGAAGGTGAATATTACTGGAAAGATCTGATGGGTTGCCACGTAGAAACGGATAAAGGCTACGATCTGGGTGTCGTTACAGACATGATGGAAACTGGCTCAAATGATGTCATGGTGATTAAAGCGAATCTGAAAGATGCGTTCGGTATCGGGGAACGGTTAGTTCCGTTTCTTGATGGGCAGGTTATCAAGAAAGTCGATCTCTCAGCGAAAAAAATTATCGTTGATTGGGATCCTGGTTTTTAGATTATCCGGTTAACGGTTCTCAATAGTGGGACACAAAAATGTGGATTGGGGTAATTAGCCTATTTCCAGAAATGTTCCGCTCTATAACCGAGTACGGGGTGACTGGTCGGGCAGTGAAGCATGGTCTGCTCAATGTAGAATGTTGGAATCCCCGAGATTTTACATACGACAGACACAATACCGTTGATGATCGTCCTTATGGCGGTGGTCCCGGTATGTTGATGATGGTTCAACCTTTAAGGGAAGCCATTCATCAAGCAAAAGCTGCGGCAGGTGATGGAGCAAAGGTGATTTACTTATCACCTCAGGGACGCAAACTCGATCAACAAGGAGTTTGTGAACTGGCAACAAATGAGAAGTTAATTCTGGTTTGTGGTCGGTATGAAGGTATAGACGAGCGTGTCATTCAGACTGAAATCGATGAAGAGTGGTCTGTGGGTGATTACGTATTAAGTGGTGGGGAATTACCTGCCATGATAATGATAGATGCAGTAGCGCGCTTTGTACCGGGTGTTCTCGGACACGCAGCCTCTGCGAAAGAAGATTCTTTTGCTGAAGGTTTACTGGATCATCCTCACTATACTCGCCCAGAGGTTTTAGATGGCATGGAAGTTCCGGCAGTTTTACTGTCAGGCAATCATGCTCATATTAATCGCTGGCGCATGAAACAATCACTGGGTCGAACCTGGCTAAGAAGACCTGAGCTTCTGGAAAGCCTAGCTCTGACTGACGAGCAAAGAGTGCTGTTAACAGAGTTCCAACGGGAACATCTGTCAGGAACAGCAGAGTAAGTCTGACACAAGATGTCATTAATATCAGTTTACCTAGGGTAAGAGAGTTATTATGAGCAATATTATTAAACAAATCGAACAAGAACAGATGAAGCAAGATGTTCCTTCATTCCGTCCTGGTGACACTTTAGAAGTTAAAGTATGGGTTGTTGAAGGTTCTAAAAAACGTCTGCAGGCATTCGAGGGCGTGGTTATCGCTATTCGTAACCGCGGTCTGCACTCTGCATTCACTGTTCGTAAAATTTCTAATGGCGAAGGTGTTGAGCGTGTATTCCAAACTCACTCTCCAGTCGTAGATAGCATCACTGTGAAACGTCGTGGTGCGGTTCGTCAAGCTAAACTGTACTACCTGCGTGAGCGTTCAGGTAAGGCTGCTCGTATCAAAGAGCGTCTTAACGCTAAATAATACGCTTTCGCACATCCGAAAGTTATTGTTAAAAGGTCAGCATTTGCTGACCTTTTTTTATATCTCCCTTGTTGAAAATATTGTTTATTCGTTTTTTATCTCTTTTACTTCTATATTCCTATCTTATCTATTCTTCATATGTCGAGATTCATTAAAAGATAAACTGTAAATATATTTTTACGAATTAATGTTTTAATTCAATCTCCATCACATTATTTCTGCTTCCTTTATTTTTTGTAACTAGTTGTTATTTATTGTTTATCTATAATAAAATCATTAACTGTAAAGTTATGATTACATATATGTCAAAAATATTAAAAATATGGATTGATTTCTTTACATTGCATGTTATCTTATCTTTCAGACACACAAAAATCACAATGACAGATATAAAAAGGTAAAGATTATGATCATGCAAAAAGACGCACTCAATAATGTGAATATCAGCGAAGAGCTGGTTTTAATTACTCCAGAAGAGTTAAAACAAAAATACCCATTGAGTCGCAATGATCTGCATGCCATTGCTCAATCACGTCAAACAATTTCTGAAATTGTCCAACGTCGTGATCCTCGCTTACTCGTGGTATGTGGACCTTGTTCCATTCATGATGTCGATGTTGCGTTAGATTACGCAAAACGCCTGAAAGTCTTAGCGTCTGAATTAAGTGATAGTCTGTATATTGTGATGCGTGTCTACTTTGAAAAACCTCGTACTACTGTTGGTTGGAAAGGTTTAATTAGCGATCCATTTATGGATGGTAGCTTTGAGATGGAAAAAGGATTACATATTGCCCGTAAGCTATTGACTGAACTTGTGCAATTAGGTTTGCCTCTGGCAACGGAAGCGTTAGATCCTAACAATCCACAATACTTAGGTGATTTATTCAGTTGGTCTGCAATTGGAGCTAGAACAACCGAATCTCAAACTCACCGTGAAATGGCATCAGGGCTTTCAATGCCAGTTGGATTTAAAAACGGAACAGATGGTAATTTAGATACTGCGATTAACGCGATGAAAGCGGCTTCTATGCCACATAGGTTTATGGGAATTAACCAATCAGGGCAGGTTTGTTTATTGCAAACACAAGGTAATCCTGATGGTCATGTTATTTTACGTGGTGGTAAAACACCAAACTACCATGAAGAAGATGTTGCTCAATGTGAAGCTCAAATGGTAAAAGCAGGATTAAAACCATCATTAATGATTGATTGCAGCCATGGTAATTCTAATAAAGATTTCCGACGTCAAACGCAAGTGGTGGATTCTGTGATTGAGCAAATCACTAAAGGTAATGAATCTATCACTGGCATTATGTTAGAAAGTCATATTAATGAAGGCAATCAATCGTCAGAGCAATCTCGTAGTGAAATGAAATACGGTGTCTCGGTAACAGATGCGTGTATTAGTTGGGAAACAACAGAGTCAGTGTTAAGAAATTTACATGCTCAACTTTCCCCGATTTTAGTTCAGCGTGAAGCTCAGTTAAAAAAAGTTAGTTAATCATAAAGAAAAAAGAGGCAAGCATAGATGGCTGAAGAATTACAAGGTTTGCGTGAGCAAATTGATCAGGTAGATAAATCACTGCTTTCTTTACTCGCAAAAAGAATGCAGCTGGTAGCTGAAGTGGGAGAAGTTAAAAACCGTCATGGCTTACCGATTTATGCACCTGATAGAGAAGCCTCCATGCTTGCTTCTCGTCGTAATGATGCACAAATGATGGGGATTTCCCCAGATTTGATTGAAGATGTGTTACGCCGAGTAATGCGAGAATCCTATACTAAAGAGAATGACAAGGGATTTAAAACGCTTAATCCTCAACTTGGTAAAATCGTTATTGTGGGAGGAAATGGGAAAATGGGTAAACTATTTTCTCGTTTGTTTACACTCTCTGGCTATCAAGTTGAAAGCTTAGAAGCTGATGAATGGCAAACTAAATCACCTGCTATTTTTGATAATTCAGGAATGGTCATAATTAGTGTGCCTATCCATTTAACCGTTGAGGTTATTGAACAATTACCACCATTGCCTAAAGATTGCTTATTAGTCGATTTAGCCTCTATCAAAAAGGCCCCTTTAGAGGCGATGTTAAAGGCACATAGTGGACCTGTTTTAGGTCTTCATCCAATGTTTGGCCCTGATGTGCCTAGTTTGGCAAAACAGGTTGTGGCTTATTGTGAAGGACGAAACCATCAAGAATTTGAATGGTTGCTAGAGCAATTAATGGTATGGGGCGCTAGAATTGAGGCGATTACGCCAGAAGAGCATGATAAAAACATGAGTTTTATTCAAGCACTTCGACATTTTACTACCTTCGCTTACGGTCAGCATTTAGCAAAAGAAAAAGTGGACTTAGCCAGTTTACTGCGACTGTCATCTCCTATTTATCGCTTAGAATTGGCAATGATAGGACGACTGTTTGCTCAAGATCCTCAACTCTATGCTGACATTATTTTATCATCACAAGAGAATATTGAACTCATTCGTAGATATCATCATTCTCTGGGACAAGCTATCGATTTATTAGATATAAATGCAAAGAGTGAGTTTGTTCGTTCATTTAATAACGTGAGTGATTGGTTTGGCGATTATGCTACTCAATTTATGAAAGAGAGTGGTGTATTATTACAAAAGGCTAACGATAGCCGAATCTAGTTAAATTATTTGTTATATAAAAGGTCGAGCAATAAAATAAATTGTTCGGCCTTTTTATTTTATTAATTATTTCATGTTTAGCTTATCACCAGTCATCATCACAAGGTGGCCAAACACAACGACGAAAAGCAGAGATATTGCTATTATTTTGAGAATATTCAATTTTCGATGTTATATTTTTTTCTGCTTTATCATCAAAATAAGCACTTGTATAACTAGCGAATAAAAATAAGCATATTAAAATATATGATTTATTCATAATCACTCCTTTTAAAACAAAATGCTTAAAAGTTAATAGTCTTTAGGATCTGGACATGGACTTACTGTGCAACGTTTCAAATCCGTTTGAGACGTTAGTGAGTAAGTGTGATAACCCTCTTTTAATTTAATTTCATCTACGTTATTGGTAAAAAATAGACTTAAAATCAATATGATAAAAGTATTCATATTCTTTCCCCGCCATTTGAAAATTTAATAATAGATAAGAATTACCTGTTTTTATTCAGAAAATAAAAGTAGATAAATATAAATATACATTTAAAAACAAGGAGATAAATATCTGTTTTTATTAATAGAGTAATATATCTTGTATTTGTTGTTATTTAATTGTTATCGCTGAGTTTAATTTAATAATAATTAATGTTCAATATTGTCTCTTTATTAAAACTTATTTGTTGATGAGATCTTAAAACTGAATGAAATTAAAAGTTATTATTAAAATTATAACAATGATCAAAAAAATGCCTATAACAATTATCGTAAATTATATTTTATAAACTCTTTTTTTGCAATAAATGCTAAAAATTAAATTGTATTATTTATATTCCGACGTGTTTTTCAAGGGGTAATTTATGGATTTTTTAATACAACTCGCCATTATATTAGTGTGTCTATTTTATGGGGCTAGGAAGGGAGGAATTGCATTAGGTCTATTAGGTGGTGTAGGTCTGGTTATTTTAGTTTTTATTTTTAATCTCCCTCCGGGAAAACCACCTGTTGATGTTATGTTAGTTATTATTGCCGTTGTTTCTGCATCAGCAACATTACAAGCATCTGGTGGATTAGATGTTATGTTGCAAATAGCAGAAAAATTATTACGTAAAAATCCAAAATATATTTCTATTGTTGCACCACTTGTAACTTGTACTCTTACAATATTATGTGGTACTGGACACGTCGTTTATACCATATTGCCAATTATCTATGATGTGTCGATTAAAAATAATATTCGCCCAGAAAGACCAATGGCAGCAAGTACAATTGGCTCCCAAATGGGGATTATTGCCAGTCCTGTATCCGTTGCCGTTGTTACATTAGTCGCAATGCTCGGTGATGTGACTTTTAATGGCAAACATCTAGAGTTTTTAGATTTATTAGCAATTACTATTCCGTCTACTTTTATCGGTATTTTAGCTATTGGTATTTTTAGCTGGTTTAGAGGAAAAGATTTAGATAAAGACCAACGTTTCCAAGAATTTGTTTCAGTTCCTGAAAACCATGATTATGTTTATGGTGATACAGCAACACTTCTAGATAAAAAGCTCCCTATGAAAAATTGGGTAGCAATGTGGATTTTCTTAGGTGCAATTGCTGTTGTGGCAATATTAGGTGCTTTCTCTGAAATACGCCCTGTATTTAATGGTAAACCATTATCTATGGTGCTCGTTATTCAGATGTTTATGTTATTAGCTGGCGCATCAATTATTATTATCTGTAAAACCAACCCTTCTCTTATTTCTAAAAATGAAGTATTTCGTTCAGGGATGATAGCAATTGTTGCCGTATATGGTATTGCTTGGATGGCAGAGACAATGTTCTCTGCACATATGAAAGAAATAGAAGCAGCACTGGGGCAATTAGTACGAGAATACCCTTGGGCTTATGCCGTTGTCTTATTATTGGTATCTAAGTTTGTTAACTCTCAAGCAGCCGCTTTAGCCGCAATTGTTCCTTTAGCATTGGGTATTGGTGTTGATCCTGCTTATATTATTGCATCGGCACCTGCTTGTTATGGTTATTATATTCTGCCAACTTATCCTAGTGACTTAGCGGCAATTCAATTTGACCGTTCTGGCACAACTCGAATTGGGCGTTTTGTTATAAATCACAGCTTTATTCTACCGGGATTAATTG
The DNA here is from genome assembly GCF_008808075.1 of Proteus sp. CD3. Lineage (NCBI taxonomy): Bacteria > Pseudomonadati > Pseudomonadota > Gammaproteobacteria > Enterobacterales > Morganellaceae > Proteus > Proteus sp. CD3. The sequence continues at coordinate 784,159 of NZ_CP019686.1, forward strand.
GTGTAACTGTTTCCTGTATCTTTGGTTGGGTATTCGCTGCGATGTATGGTTTCTTATAATTAATCTTAAAATAAGAACCAAAAAGAAAAGCCAGATAGCTATATGCTATTTGGCTTTTTTGGGAGCTAGGTTATTTCACTTCAACAGGAACAACATTTTCTGAAGGGTAACAGCCTAGTATTTTTAATGAACGTGTTGTTTGTGATAAATCGTGTAAGGCTTTTTGCATATTGATATCACGTAAATTGGCTTGAACATCAATATAAAACATCTCTTCCCAAGGTGTACCATTAATAGGACGAGATTCGAGTTTCGTCATAATAATGTCGTATTTTTTTAAAATCATTAATGCATCGACTAATGCACCCGCTTGTTGCCCCGTTGCCATTAAGAAAGTTGTTTTAGCGGGCACTTGCTCTGAAACATCAATAGCTTTTCGTGCAATAACAATAAAGCGTGTTACGTTTATTTGTTGGTTTGCTAAATTATTAGCTAGAGGTTTTAAACCATAAAGAGAGCCACCGGCTTCACTACCAATTGCCGCAACAAATGGTGATTGTGCAAGAGCCACTTTTTCCATTGCAGCCGCTGTACTTTCACAATATTCAATTTTCCAGTTTGGATACTGATTTAAATAATGGCTGCATTGTTGGAAGGGTTGAGGATGACTATAAATAGTTTGTAACTCTTCTGGGCTGCTATCAACACTTGTTAAAAGCGCATGATTAATAGGGATGCGAATTTCTCCAACAATAGAGATTGATGTTGTTTGCAGTAAATCGTAAACATCATTAATTGCCCCTGAACTGGTATTTTCAATTGGTAGCAAACCGTAATCAGCTTGACCAGTATCAACAAGTGTAAAAATGTCGTCAAATTTCTGGCAAGTGCAATCAACGAAGCTATCAAAATGGCGGGCAGCATATTGACGAGCAGCAATATGTGAATAAGAGCCTTTAGGTCCTAAATAAGCAATTCTGGCTGATTCATTAGGCGTTGCATTAAGATGTTGTTGTAGAATGGCTTGTTGCGTTAAGACAGAGTCTTCGATGATCATTTGAAAAATACGGCTAATATAAAAACCATCTAGTCCAACGTTTTTTCCTTTCTCAATTAATAAATCAAGTAATTCACGCTCACGATTTTTATCTCTAATAGGGCGATGTGTATTCAATTTAAATTGAGCAACATCAGCAGATAATTGGCGTCTGTTTGCTAACAATGTTAGTAATTCTGAATCTAACATTGTGATCTTATCTCTGATTGCTGATAAATCGAGTTTTTCCATGTTTAAGCCCTATACCGTTATGTCATGCCATCATAAATAAAAAAGCCTCCAATTTTGGAGGCTATTGTCGTTCTTACTTTTCTTTCTAAAATGACAAAGCCTCTTAATGAAAGAGTAAAAAGAAAAAGAAGAAAGGCAAATGTGAATGTTTTTTCATTATATTGATTGGTAAATTATTTGATGTATTGCTATCAAACATGATGATGTGAATGGAGTCAAGAAAAATACAATAAAAAGCGCATCACGAGGATGCGCAGAGGCGTTTTGAGTCAGTGATTTATTCTAATTTTTAATCTTGCTTTACTATTTACATTTCATCGACAAGTAAATTCTCTTCTTTCAGGCTGTTATCAGCCCGACGAGATTCGTTTTTATGCTGAACTTTGTTTAATTGGCGTTCAAGTTTTGCGAGTAGGTCATTAATTGCTACATACATATCGGTATGTTGCGCATTAGCGACCAATTGCCCATTTGGCGTATGAATGCTGGCATCAACACTAAAGCCTTTCGGATCTTTCGTAAGAATAATATGAGGATTGATTAAATTCACCTGCCATTTATTGAGTTTAGTTAGACGGCTTTCAATGTGTTCACGTAGTGCTGGGGTAATTTCCATTTGTTTGCTAGTAATATTTATAATCATATAGTTACCTCTTTATTACTCCGTCTTCGATAACTTCAGAATATCTTGATACACAATTTAAAACATGATCAAAATCACTTTTTGTTAGATGTATGTGTAACTAGTAATAGAAACGTGACAAATGATAAATAGCTGAAAAAGACCGCTTGTTAAGTTGCATTTATTCAGTCATATTAGGAAGGTTGGGCTGATGAAAAGTAAAGACAATTTAGCTAGAAAAGAATAAAAAAACAGCAGCGATAAGCTGCTGTTTTTGATGGTGATGTTTTCGTTAGGCTGGATTAGCTGCAATCAGAGAAGCTACTTTTTCTGCTTCTTGTGTCAGACCTAATTCTTTATAAGCGTTTTCCATATAAACAAGCGCGTCACGAGTAGCTTGTGTGTCAGGATAATCGCGCATCATTTGCTCTACTCTATTAATAACCGCGACATAAGCCCCTCGTTTAGTATAGAATTTCGCAACAGAAAGCTCATACTTCGCTAAACGGTTTTTAAGAAAGACTAGGCGTTTGGTTGCATCAGCGACATAAAGGCTGTCTGGATAGTAACGAACTAATTGACTAAAATCTTTAAATGCCACGATTGCATGTTGAGGATCACGGTCTGAACGATCAATACCAAAGAATCCTTGTAATGCACTATCATCTAATGCTTGAGCTGTTAAGCCACGCATATAAAGAACATAGTCGATATTAGGATGGGTTGGGTTTAATCGCATAAAACGGTCGATTGCAGAAATCGCCATTGGTAGTTCCGCTGATTTATAATAAGCATAAATCAGATCGAGTTGAACTTGTTGCGAGTAAGGGCCAAAAGGATAGCGATTATCGAGAGACTCTAATTGTTTGATAGCCGCTCCATAATTGCCATCTAGCAATTTTTCCTGACTGGTTGAGTAAAGCTCAGAAGGCGACATATCGGCAGTAGCGTCTTTGTCTGAACTCGAACAGCCAGCAAGTAACAGGCTTACAGTGGCCGCTGCCACCAGGTATTTAATGCGTCTCATCACGTATTGATTATCCTCTGAATAGGTTTGGGGAGTCTCTCCGTGAAGCTCCCCTGAAATCGGTTACACTATAACTCATTTTAAATGAAACGGCTGTGCCGTCAAAACACTAACTTAATTAATAGAAAATTATTTATGTCTCAACAAATACGACTTAATGCTACAGTCGCAGATTCACAGCTGGGTCAACGCTTAGATCAGGCTTTGGCCGAAATGTTCCCTGATTATTCAAGATCTCGTATAAAAGAGTGGATCTTAGACAATAGAGTGCAGGTTAACGATAAAATCATCAATAAGCCAAAAGAAAAAATGCTTGGCGGTGAAAAAATTGAAGTCGATGCCTTAATTGAAGAAGATGTGCGCTGGGAGCCTCAGAATATTCCGTTAAATATCGTCTATGAAGATGATGATATTTTAGTTATCAATAAGCCAAGAGATCTTGTTGTACATCCTGGTGCGGGTAATCCTGATGGCACCGTATTAAACGCATTACTTTATCGCTATCCAGAAATTGCTAATGTACCTCGTGCAGGTATTGTCCATCGATTGGATAAAGATACAACAGGTTTAATGGTTGTTGCAAAAACAGTTCCTGCTCAAACGCATTTAGTCGAAGCTTTACAACGTCGTGAAATCACGCGCGAGTATGAAGCGGTTGCCACAGGCAGAATGACTGCGGGAGGATTAGTGAATGAACCTATTTCTCGACATCCAACTAAACGTACACATATGGCTGTGCATCCAATGGGTAAACCAGCAGTAACACATTATCGTGTTATGGAGCATTTTCGTGCTCATACACGTTTGCGTTTACGTTTAGAAACTGGTCGTACTCACCAAATTCGTGTTCATATGGCTCATATTCACCATGCTTTAATTGGCGATCAGCTTTATGCAGGAAGACCTCGACCTTTAAAAGGGGCTTCAGATGAATTACGTGAAACGTTACGTTTATTTGATAGACAAGCGCTACACGCAACGATGCTACGTCTTTATCATCCAATAACAGGCATTGAAATGGAATGGCATGCACCATTACCTGATGATATGGTTAAGCTTATCGATGTGCTAAAAGCTGACGTTGAACAGTTTAAAGATGAAATGGATTGGTAAATGACTTCATTGATTTTTCCAGATTGGCCACAACCTGAAAATATTGGGTCTTGCAGTACCTTGAGAGAAGGGGGAATTAGTCTACCGCCTTATGACAGCTTCAATTTAGGTACTCATGTTGGTGATAAATTATCTGATGTCGAAGAAAATAGACGCAGACTTTGTCAGCAAGCTCTACTGCCCGAAATGCCACTATGGCTTGAACAAGTTCATGGCACTCATGTTGTTACGCTAAATACTGAGAAAAATAATGAAATACAAGGTGATGCCCTTTACACCTCTACCGTGAAAAAAGTTTGCGCAATTATGACGGCAGATTGCTTGCCTGTCCTTTTTACAACTGTTGATGGAACAGAAGTTGGCGCAGCGCATGGTGGATGGCGAGGGCTTTGCCATGGTGTATTACAAAATACACTTGCACAGTTTAAAGCACCTAAAGATCAAATTATGGCATGGTTAGGGCCTGCAATTGGTCCAACCGCTTTTGAGGTGGGTGCAGAAGTCCGTTTGGCGTTTATAGAAAAAAATATTGCCTTTGAATCTGCATTTATTCCCCATAATGGTAAATATTTAGCTAATATTTATATGTTAGCGAGAATAATCTTACAGGAAAGTGGAATAACTCAGATTTATGGTGGTGATTTTTGTACTGTAACTGATCCATCGCGCTTCTTTTCTTATAGACGAGAGTGTGTAACTGGGCGAATGGCATCATTAATCTGGATTAAATAAACTTCCTCTCAACGTTTTTCTCGCTTATCTCAAATATTGATGAATATTTTTGCTCAAAATTTTTTATTTTGAGCTTGAATATTGTCAAAATGACCTCATCTATTCTCCAGTTACGAATTTTGCTTTAAATTTTACTTGGAGGTGTTATGCGTCTGGATAAATTAACCAACAAATTCCAGCAAGCTCTCGCAGACGCCCAGTCATTGGCACTTGGGAACGATAATCAATTTATAGAACCCATACATTTGCTGAGTGCGTTATTTAATCAACAAGGTGGCTCAATTCGCCCTTTATTAACATCTGTAGGTGTTAATGCATCCCAATTTAATGAGCGAATTAGCGATGCTTTGTCTCGATTACCTAAAGTCGAAGGTGCTGGTGGAGAGGTTCATCCCTCAAATGATTTAATTAAGCACCTTAATTTGTGCGATAAATTAGCACAGAAAAAAGGTGACGAATTTATTTCGTCAGAGCTATTTCTTTTAGCTGCTATGGAAACAGGTGGTCAGGTTGCTGACATGCTAAAAGCAGCCGGAGCGAATAAAGCAAGTCTTGAGATAGCGATTGAAAAAATACGTGGTGGAGAAACAGTGAACGATCAAAATGCAGAAGACCAACGTCAGGCATTGAAAAAATATACTGTGGATTTAACGGAAAGAGCAGAACAAGGCAAACTCGATCCTGTTATTGGTCGTGATGAAGAAATAAGAAGAACCATTCAAGTTCTACAACGTCGTACTAAAAATAACCCGGTGCTGATTGGTGAGCCGGGTGTAGGTAAAACGGCTATTGTTGAAGGTTTGGCTCAACGTATTGTTAATGGTGAAGTCCCTGAAGGTTTAAAGAATAAGCGTGTGCTTTCTTTAGATATGGGCTCGTTATTAGCTGGTGCTAAATATCGTGGTGAATTTGAAGAACGTTTAAAAGCTGTTTTAAATGATTTATCTAAGCAGGAAGGTAGTGTCATTCTGTTTATTGATGAATTACATACGATGGTTGGCGCAGGTAAAGCTGACGGTGCTATGGATGCGGGAAATATGTTAAAGCCTGCATTAGCTCGTGGTGAATTACATTGTGTAGGTGCAACAACACTTGACGAATATCGTCAATATATTGAAAAAGATGCGGCATTAGAGCGTCGTTTCCAAAAAGTGTATGTAGCGGAGCCAACGGTTGAAGACACTATCGCTATTTTACGTGGTCTGAAAGAACGTTATGAGCTTCATCATCATGTTCAAATTACAGATCCAGCGATTGTTGCCGCAGCAACTTTATCTCATCGCTATATTTCTGACCGTATGTTGCCAGATAAAGCGATTGATTTAATTGATGAAGCGGGTGCAAGCCTACGTATGCAGATGGATTCAAAACCTGAAGCATTAGATAGACTTGATAGACGTATTATTCAGCTTAAACTTGAACAACAAGCACTGCAAAAAGAGTCTGATGATGCAAGTAAAAAACGTTTAGAGATGCTAAATGAAGAACTTGCTGAAAAAGAAAAAGAGTATTCTGCTTTAGAAGAAGAGTGGAAAGCAGAAAAAGCAGAGCTTACTGGCACTCAACATATTAAATCTGAATTAGAGCAGGCTCGTATCGCATTAGAGCAAGCTCGCCGTAGTGGTGATTTGGCGAAAATGTCAGAGATCCAATATGGACAAATACCGACGTTAGAAAAACAGCTTGCTGAAGCTAATAAAGCTGAAGATAAGCATATGAAGCTGTTACGTAATAAAGTCACTGATGCTGAAATTGCTGAAATCTTAGCGCGTTGGACAGGTATTCCTGTATCTAGAATGCTAGAAGGGGAACGTGAAAAACTGCTAAGAATGGAACAAGAGCTACATAGACGTGTTATTGGTCAGGCTGAGGCTGTGAGTGCAGTATCTAATGCTATCCGTCGTAGCCGTGCTGGATTATCTGATCCTAATCGCCCAATTGGTTCGTTCTTATTCTTAGGACCTACAGGGGTGGGTAAGACTGAGTTGTGTAAAGCATTAGCAAACTTCTTGTTTGATAGTGATGATGCAATGGTTCGTATCGATATGTCCGAGTTTATGGAAAAACACTCCGTTTCTCGTTTAGTGGGTGCACCTCCAGGATATGTTGGTTACGAAGAAGGTGGATATTTAACAGAAGCAGTTCGCCGTCGTCCTTATTCAGTCATTTTATTAGATGAAGTTGAAAAAGCGCACCCAGACGTATTCAATATCTTATTACAAGTATTGGATGATGGTCGTTTAACGGATGGGCAAGGTAGAACTGTCGATTTTCGTAATACTGTTGTGATTATGACGTCGAACTTAGGGTCTGATTTAATTCAAGAACGTTTCGGGACAATTGATTATCCTGAAATGAAAAATATTGTGATGGATGTTGTTGGCCATCATTTCAGACCAGAGTTTATCAACCGTATTGATGAAGTTGTGGTATTCCACCCATTAGGTAAAGAAAACATTGCAGCGATTGCACAAATTCAATTGCGTCGTTTATACCAGCGTTTAGAAGAGCGTGGTTATCACGTTACTATCACTGGAGCTGCATTAGAGAAATTGAGTGAAGACGGATTCGACCCAGTTTATGGCGCTCGTCCATTAAAACGGGCTATTCAGCAAGAGGTTGAAAATCCATTAGCTCAAGACATCTTGTCTGGCAAATTATTACCGGGCAAAGAGATTATCTTAGATTTAGATGACAATAAGATAATTGCAAAACAGTAATAGAGCATCGTCTCTATTTATTATAATAAAGAAGAGATGTTGTGAAACTGAAAAAGAGGCTTATATAAGCCTCTTTTTTTATGGTTTGTGTTTTAGTTGGGCTGAATTAAGAGGAACAACAAATAACGTTTTTTATATTTGAAACTTTTTTATACAGAAATGGTCTATTATTTACACCGAAAAAGCTAGTTTGATTATTAAATGCGCTGTTGGAAGTTTTTTTTAAAATAATACTTGTCACATTCAGAAAACTCCCTATAATGCGCCCTCGTTGTCACGGCAAACCACGCTAAGTGAGTTAGCCGAGAGAACGAAGAGAAAAGAAAAAAAGTTTGAAAAAACTCTTGACTCTTCAGAGGAATAACGTAATATACGCCTCCTCGCAACAACGCAGAAGACCGGAAACGGCAGCGAAAGTTGCACTGCTCTTTAACAAATTATCAGACAATCTGTGTGGGCACTCGCAGAGACGATATCTTCTAAAATATTAGATGTATCAAGTCTTGAAGAGTGAACAACAAAAGTAAATTCATTTATGAATAGCTAAGTTTTCGATTTCTTTGAGCATCAAACACTTTTAATTGAAGAGTTTGATCATGGCTCAGATTGAACGCTGGCGGCAGGCCTAACACATGCAAGTCGAGCGGTAACAGGAGAAAGCTTGCTTTCTTGCTGACGAGCGGCGGACGGGTGAGTAATGTATGGGGATCTGCCCGATAGAGGGGGATAACTACTGGAAACGGTAGCTAATACCGCATGACGTCTACGGACCAAAGCAGGGGCTCTTCGGACCTTGCGCTATCGGATGAACCCATATGGGATTAGCTAGTAGGTGAGGTAATGGCTCACCTAGGCGACGATCTCTAGCTGGTCTGAGAGGATGATCAGCCACACTGGGACTGAGACACGGCCCAGACTCCTACGGGAGGCAGCAGTGGGGAATATTGCACAATGGGCGCAAGCCTGATGCAGCCATGCCGCGTGTATGAAGAAGGCCTTAGGGTTGTAAAGTACTTTCAGCGGGGAGGAAGGTGATAAAGTTAATACCTTTATCAATTGACGTTACCCGCAGAAGAAGCACCGGCTAACTCCGTGCCAGCAGCCGCGGTAATACGGAGGGTGCAAGCGTTAATCGGAATTACTGGGCGTAAAGCGCACGCAGGCGGTCAATTAAGTCAGATGTGAAAGCCCCGAGCTTAACTTGGGAATTGCATCTGAAACTGGTTGGCTAGAGTCTTGTAGAGGGGGGTAGAATTCCACGTGTAGCGGTGAAATGCGTAGAGATGTGGAGGAATACCGGTGGCGAAGGCGGCCCCCTGGACAAAGACTGACGCTCAGGTGCGAAAGCGTGGGGAGCAAACAGGATTAGATACCCTGGTAGTCCACGCTGTAAACGATGTCGATTTAGAGGTTGTGGTCTTGAACCGTGGCTTCTGGAGCTAACGCGTTAAATCGACCGCCTGGGGAGTACGGCCGCAAGGTTAAAACTCAAATGAATTGACGGGGGCCCGCACAAGCGGTGGAGCATGTGGTTTAATTCGATGCAACGCGAAGAACCTTACCTACTCTTGACATCCAGAGAATCCTTTAGAGATAGAGGAGTGCCTTCGGGAACTCTGAGACAGGTGCTGCATGGCTGTCGTCAGCTCGTGTTGTGAAATGTTGGGTTAAGTCCCGCAACGAGCGCAACCCTTATCCTTTGTTGCCAGCGCGTGATGGCGGGAACTCAAAGGAGACTGCCGGTGATAAACCGGAGGAAGGTGGGGATGACGTCAAGTCATCATGGCCCTTACGAGTAGGGCTACACACGTGCTACAATGGCAGATACAAAGAGAAGCGACCTCGCGAGAGCAAGCGGAACTCATAAAGTCTGTCGTAGTCCGGATTGGAGTCTGCAACTCGACTCCATGAAGTCGGAATCGCTAGTAATCGTAGATCAGAATGCTACGGTGAATACGTTCCCGGGCCTTGTACACACCGCCCGTCACACCATGGGAGTGGGTTGCAAAAGAAGTAGGTAGCTTAACCTTCGGGAGGGCGCTTACCACTTTGTGATTCATGACTGGGGTGAAGTCGTAACAAGGTAACCGTAGGGGAACCTGCGGTTGGATCACCTCCTTACCTAAGAGATACGTGTTATGTGAAGTGCTCACACAGATTGTCTGATGAAGAACGAGCAGAAATACCGGTATAGGCTTGTAGCTCAGGTGGTTAGAGCGCACCCCTGATAAGGGTGAGGTCGGTGGTTCAAGTCCACTCAGGCCTACCAAATCGTATTAATACTGCGTTATGAAGCAACTCGTTTACTTAAAGTAAACTTCGTTACTCCACGCCTTGTCTCACTACGATTAGCTCCCTTCTTAATTAAAGGAAATTTTCCGATAAGAGAGAATGCTGAGTAACAAAAAACGGTATTAAGAATGCATTATGGGGCTATAGCTCAGCTGGGAGAGCGCCTGCCTTGCACGCAGGAGGTCAGCGGTTCGATCCCGCTTAGCTCCACCATAATCTCTTGAATAAAAAATAATAATTCAGAGTATATTAGCAATAGTATACTGCGAATTATTTTGCTCTTTAACAATCTGGAACAAGCTGAAAAATTGAAAACAAATCAATATATCACCGAGGTATATTGATGAGTCTCTCAAAATCTCAAATCTGAATGTAATCTTCAGAAGAAGGATATGCGAGCCAAATGATTTCAAGGCGGACAGCGCACAGCAAGCGCAGCATACATTAGTATGTGAGCATTGCGAGCACTGCCCAACACAGAAATCATGAAGCGTAGCAATCCGTTTTAGAAGACACTTTCGGGTTGTGAGGTTAAGCGAATAAGCGTACACGGTGGATGCCTAGGCAATCAGAGGCGATGAAGGACGTGCTAATCTGCGATAAGCGTCGGTAAGGTGATATGAACCGTTATACCCGACGATTTCCGAATGGGGAAACCCAATATCCAATGGATATTATCATTAACTGAATACATAGGTTAATGAAGCGAACCGGGAGAACTGAAACATCTCAGTACCCCGAGGAAAAGAAATCAACCGAGATTCCCCTAGTAGCGGCGAGCGAACGGGGAACAGCCCAGAGTCTTAATCAACAGCAGCATCAGGAGAACGGTCTGGAAAGTCCGGCAGTAAAGGGTGATAGCCCCGTATCTGAAGATGCTGTTATTGTGAACTCGACGAGTAGGGCGGGACACGTGTTATCCTGTCTGAATATGGGGGGACCATCCTCCAAGGCTAAATACTCCTGATTGACCGATAGTGAACCAGTACCGTGAGGGAAAGGCGAAAAGAACCCCGGCGAGGGGAGTGAAAAAGAACCTGAAACCGTGTACGTACAAGCAGTAGGAGCCTCTTCGTGAGGTGACTGCGTACCTTTTGTATAATGGGTCAGCGACTTATATTCTGTAGCAAGGTTAACCGTATAGGGGAGCCGTAGGGAAACCGAGTCTTAACTGGGCGAATGAGTTGCAGGGTATAGACCCGAAACCCGGTGATCTATCCATGGGCAGGTTGAAGGTTGGGTAACACTAACTGGAGGACCGAACCGACTAATGTTGAAAAATTAGCGGATGACTTGTGGATGGGGGTGAAAGGCCAATCAAACCGGGAGATAGCTGGTTCTCCCCGAAAGCTATTTAGGTAGCGCCTCGTGAACTCATCTTCGGGGGTAGAGCACTGTTTCGACTAGGGGGTCATCCCGACTTACCAACTCGATGCAAACTGCGAATACCGAAGAATGTTATCACGGGAGACACACGGCGGGTGCTAACGTCCGTCGTGAAGAGGGAAACAACCCAGACCGCCAGCTAAGGTCCCAAAGTCATGGTTAAGTGGGAAACGAAGTGGGAAGGCTCAGACAGCCAGGATGTTGGCTTAGAAGCAGCCATCATTTAAAGAAAGCGTAATAGCTCACTGGTCGAGTCGGCCCGCGCGGAAGATGTAACGGGGCTAAACCATGCACCGAAGCTGCGGCAGCGACACTATGTGTTGTTGGGTAGGGGAGCGTTCTGTAAGCCTGCGAAGGTGTACTGTGAGGTATGCTGGAGGTATCAGAAGTGCGAATGCTGACATAAGTAACGATAATGCGGGTGAAAAACCCGCACGCCGGAAGACCAAGGGTTCCTGTCCAACGTTAATCGGGGCAGGGTGAGTCGACCCCTAAGGCGAGGCTGAAAAGCGTAGTCGATGGGAAACGGGTTAATATTCCCGTACTGGTGGTAACTGCGATGGGGGAACGGAGAAGGCTAGGTTGTCCGGGCGACGGTCGTCCCGGTTCAAGCATGTAGGCAGAGTGATTAGGCAAATCCGGTCACTTAATGCTGAGGTGTGATGACGAGCCACTAAGGTGGTGAAGCAATTGATGCCCTGCTTCCAGGAAAAGCCTCTAAGCTTCAGGTTACCAACAATCGTACCCCAAACCGACACAGGTGGTCAGGTAGAGAATACTCAGGCGCTTGAGAGAACTCGGGTGAAGGAACTAGGCAAAATGGTGCCGTAACTTCGGGAGAAGGCACGCTGGCGGTAAGTGAAGTCCCTCGCGGACAGAGCCGAAGCCAGTCGAAGATACCAGCTGGCTGCAACTGTTTATTAAAAACACAGCACTGTGCAAACACGAAAGTGGACGTATACGGTGTGACGCCTGCCCGGTGCTGGAAGGTTAATTGATGGGGTTATCCTTAGGGAGAAGCTCTTGATCGAAGCCCCAGTAAACGGCGGCCGTAACTATAACGGTCCTAAGGTAGCGAAATTCCTTGTCGGGTAAGTTCCGACCTGCACGAATGGCGTAATGATGGCCAGGCTGTCTCCACCCGAGACTCAGTGAAATTGAACTCGCTGTGAAGATGCAGTGTACCCGCGGCAAGACGGAAAGACCCCGTGAACCTTTACTATAGCTTGACACTGAACATTGAGCCTTGATGTGTAGGATAGGTGGGAGACTTTGAAGTGTGGACGCCAGTCTGCATGGAGTCAACCTTGAAATACCACCCTTTAACGTTTGATGTTCTAACCTAGGTCCATAATCTGGATCGGGGACCGTGTCTGGTGGGTAGTTTGACTGGGGCGGTCTCCTCCTAAAGAGTAACGGAGGAGCACGAAGGTTGGCTAAGCATGGTCGGACATCATGCGGTTAGTGCAAAGGCATAAGCCAGCTTGACTGTGAGAGTGACGGCTCGAGCAGGTACGAAAGTAGGTCTTAGTGATCCGGTGGTTCTGAATGGAAGGGCCATCGCTCAACGGATAAAAGGTACTCCGGGGATAACAGGCTGATACCGCCCAAGAGTTCATATCGACGGCGGTGTTTGGCACCTCGATGTCGGCTCATCACATCCTGGGGCTGAAGTAGGTCCCAAGGGTATGGCTGTTCGCCATTTAAAGTGGTACGCGAGCTGGGTTTAGAACGTCGTGAGACAGTTCGGTCCCTATCTGCCGTGGGCGTTGGAAGATTGAGAGGGGTTGCTCCTAGTACGAGAGGACCGGAGTGAACGCACCACTGGTGTTCGGGTTGTCATGCCAATGGCATTGCCCGGTAGCTAAGTGCGGAAGAGATAACCGCTGAAAGCATCTAAGCGGGAAACTTGCCTCGAGATGAGTCTTCCCTGTCACCTAGAGTGACCTAAAGGAACGTTTAAGACTAAGACGTTGATAGGCTGGGTGTGTAAGCGTAGCGATACGTTGAGCTAACCAGTACTAATGAACCGTGAGGCTTAACCTGACAACACCGAAGGTGTTTTGTCTGAGAGACGAAGAGTAGATGAAGTAGGCTTGTTTAAGATTGAAATTGCTGGTTACGACTGAAAGGAAGTAACGGGTAATAAAACCGAATTTGCTTGGCGGCCATAGCGCAGCGGACCCACCTGAATCCATGCCGAACTCAGAAGTGAAACGTTGTAGCGCCGATGGTAGTGTGGGGTCTCCCCATGTGAGAGTAGGGAACTGCCAGGCATTAAATAAGACGAGAAAGCCAACCCAATGGGTTGGCTTTTTTGCGTTTGGGGTTTTATGTTTCTATTTTATTTTTGAGGAATAAAACATTATTTTAATTGCTGATAAAGCAACGAACCCGCTGCCGCCCCTGCAACATCGTAAGCAAAATCATGCCAACTCCAACCTGTTCCTTCGGGTCTACTATCGTAAAGCTCTTTTGCTGCACCTAAACTAATCGAAAATGATAGCCCAATTAACAAACCTTCTCTATGACCATAATTTTGATGATCTGCATAAGCGTTTGCCCCCGCAGATGCTGCCATAGAAAATAAAAAGTGTTGAGCTTTATCTTTGCCTTGCCAATTATCATTAGCAAAATGAAAAGATTGGCACCCTGTTAAAGTCATTATTGAGAATACAATAATTGGAAAGCCACCTATAAGCTTGAGTTTCATAAAAATAAAAGCCTTCTCACTGAAAGTTAATATTCTTAAATAAGATATATAGAGTATAGAAGAGGATTGTTGATACAAAAAAGCCTTACTGATATTAAGTAAGGCTTTAATACGGAAAGCGCTAGCGTTTAAAGTATACGACTAATTAATCTATCAACACGAATACGTCGTAATCGTTTGATCAATTTTTTCACTTTCAGAGGATAAAGCTTAATACTTTCTAGATCTTGGTAATGTTTTACGACAATAGTATGTTGGCGAATATACGCTAACTCATTGTGTCGTTGCTCATGTAATTCATGTTTAGGATCATGAATTAATATGGCATTTTCTAAATCTAATCCCCATGCACGCGGATTAAGATTATTACCAGTAATTAATTGCCAGCTATCATCAACCCAAATGCCTTTTAGGTGATAGGTATTATCACTGTCTTTCCAAAGTCTTATTGTTAATTGCTCATTATCAATAAAGCGTTGAAAACGTTGGGTAAATTTACGCAAATTTATTTCATAAAGATAAGGTAACGCACCAATTATTTTAAATGGCTCTTCCGGTGGAATATAAAAGTCATTTGCTGTTTTATCACCAATAATAATTTCGACTTGTTTGCCATTTCTTAATAAATGACTGATTTGACGAACAAGGATCGCTGGTAAATTAAAATAAGGTGTACAAATAACAAGCTTTTCTTCAGTAGAAGCCATAAGGTGAGAAATTGTCTTATTTAAAAGATTTTTCTTACCTAAACCCATTAAAGGTGTTACTGCCAGCTCGTTGTTAGAAGCATTGGCTTTAATATCATAGCCATCACGAGTGCGTAAATTGAAACGAAATTGACGAATACAGTTTTTAATTTCGGCACAACGAACTCTATCTTTGATATCCAATCGTTGAATTGCTTCTGATTGTAAAAGATCAGTCACAATAAATTGCTTCATTGTGGAGGCTAATTCGCTATTTTGGATAATGTGATATCTGTCATAACGATATTTATCCAGCTTGTGCAAGTAAACATTATTAATACTTGCGCCACTATAGATAACCGTATCATCAAAGATAAAGCCTTTAAGGTGTAATACACCTAATGCTTCACGAGTGTTTACGGGAATGCCGTAAATAGGGATCTCGATATCAGGGTGTTGTTGTGCAACATGGTAGTACCAATCTGCATTCGTTGCATCAGTAGAGACACCAATACGCCCACGTTGAGCACGGTGCCAGTCAACAATAACGGTAATGGATAATTCAGGACGTTGTTGTTTTGCGCTGTAAAGCGCATCAAGGATCTCTTCACCAGCCTCATCGTGCTCTAGGTAAAGAGCTGTAATAAAGATCTCTTTTTTGGCTTGAGCAATGTATTTCAATAAGGTGCTGCGAAACGCGGACGTCTGATAAAGCGTTTCAACATCAGCAACTGACTGAGCTAATTTAGGCAGTTGTGCAAGGTGTTGTTGATGCTTAGCAAGTTTTAGTTTAGACAACATCACAGTGCTTAATTCTCTTGTTTATGATGGCAGATGGAGCCATCGTCCATGTAGATTTTCTTTAACCGATCTTCTGATCATAACATTAGTTATATGGGATGTACGCATAAAATCATCATATATAGCTAATTTATCAAAGGATGCGTGAACAATCACATAAAGAAACTTTCTCTTA
The DNA here is from genome assembly GCF_008808075.1 of Proteus sp. CD3. NCBI lineage: Bacteria > Pseudomonadati > Pseudomonadota > Gammaproteobacteria > Enterobacterales > Morganellaceae > Proteus > Proteus sp. CD3. The sequence continues at coordinate 799,714 of NZ_CP019686.1, forward strand.
TGATTATAGCATTGGGCTATCTTTTGATGATCCAAGCTGTAAATCAAGATTGACTATTCCTTCATCAAATTGCACTTCAACAGAAAATCCCAGTTTTTTCGCTAAACTTATCATGTTGCGATTTTCAGGCATTGTTATCGCGGTTAAACGTTTGATGCCATGCTCTCTAGTATAGTTGATAAGTTTAGTCATAAGTTGATGACCTAAAGTATTTCCTTTTAAATCAGAGCGCACAAGAATAGCAAATTCTGCATGCTGATTATCAGGATCTGCCATTGCACGGGCAACACCAATGATTTCAGGTCGTTCTTCGGGATCACGGATGGCAACAAAAGCCATTTCTCGATCGTAGTCAATTTGTGTCATATTAGCGAGATCGTCATGCGTAAACTCACTGATCTCACTAAAATAGCGATAATAAAGATCTTCTTTTGTGACTTGGTTTATAAACGTTTTCAGTAGTGGCTCATCTTCCGGCAATATCGGCCGGATAAAGCAAGGATTGTTATCTCTTAGAAAGAAGGTTTCTTCTAGCTCATTGGGATAAGGACGAATAGAGAGTCTCTGATGAGGATCACCTTGTAGTGGCGCTAACTCCATTGCGACATCAAGTAATGTAAAATCGTTACCAGAAACTAATAGAGGGTGAATATCTAATCTGACGATTTGTGGGCAATCTAAAAGTAAGTGAGAAACCTGCACTAAAAAATGGCTTAGACTTAATATATTTAGAGGCTGCAAAGCGCTTCTAGGCTGTATCTTCCCGCTTTTTATGGCATTAATAACTAGATAACGGGCAAGCGCCATGTTAAGAGGTGGTAAAGCAACTGCCGCTTTAGTTTCTATTTGCCACTCAACTCCTCCTTCACCTAATACAATTAATGGGCCAAAAATAGGATCTTGCTCTATTGCGACGCGTAGCTCTTGAGAGCCAGCTCTATTTGCCATACTTTGCACTAATAAACCCTGAATTTGTGCTTGAGGGTAGAGTTTTGTAACGCGCTCTATAATCGCATGGGCCGCTGATGATACTTCTGTGCTGTCTCGCAGATAAAGCATAACGCCTTGTACTTCGGACTTATGAGGAATATCAGGAGAACGCAATTTTAGTGCAACAGGATAACCAATCTTTTCAGCAATATTGACAGCTTCTTGAGCATTATGGGCAATCCAAGTAGGAAGAGTATTAAAGCCATATGCTTCCATAATTGGTTGAACTTGGTGTGTGTCTAATCGATATTGCTTATTTTTTAATGCCTCTTCAATACAATGATGTGCTTGTTGCGTATTCATTTTGATATCTAAAGGCAATGCTGGCGTTTCTTTTAATTGTTTCTGATTTCGACGATATTCCACCATATGCATAAATGCGGTAACAGCACCTTCAGGTGTTCGATAGGTTGGAATTCCGGCTTCGCTAAATAATTTGCGTGATTGCTGAGAAGAATACTCTCCGCCCCAGTTAGTAAATACGGTAAGCCATTTACGTCGAGGGTGTTTATTGATGGCTTCTATGACTCGTTGTGCAGTTTCAATGCTAGGAGCAATAGCACTCGGTGTGTGAATAAGGAGTAAAGCATCGTGATCATGGCTATCTAACAAACAATTTAATGCCAAAATATAACGATCAACCGTTGTATCATCACCTAAATTTAGCGGATTACGAATGGCATTTTCTTCTTGAATAACACTTTGTAGCTTTTGTTTTGTTTCATCTGTAAGTTGTGCGAGCTTGCCTGAATGCAAAAATAGCTCATCAACTGCCATCGCAGCAGGTGCAGAGCCATTGCTCATAATCATTAATCTTTCACCTTTTAAAGGCGTCATATAGCTAAGTGTTTCAACCGCAGAAAACATTTCATGAGTATCTTGTACTCGCAATAAACCCGCACGTTGAAAAGCGGCATCATAAGCCACGTCATAACTCGGTGTATCGCCCAATAACAGTTGAGCTTTTTGAGTACGACCACTTTTTATCACCAGAATCGGTTTGTTGCGCGAAGCACTACGAGATGCTGACATAAAACGTCGTGCGTCTTTTATATGTTCAAGATGCAATAAAATAGCACTAGTTTTGCTGTCTCTTGCTAAAAAATCCAATAAATCATCGACTTGGATATCTTGATTATCACCTAACGCAATAAAGTAGGAAAAACCGATATTACGATAATAAGCCCAATCTAAAATTGTGTTGGCGACAGCTGCTGATTGCGAAATAAAAGCTAATTTTCCTTTTTTAACTGGAAGAGGGGAAAAGCTAGCATTTAATCCTTGCCACGGTGCTAAAAGCCCTAAACTATTGGGGCCAAGTAAACGGATATGATATTGCTGACAAAGTAATTTTATTGGCTGGAATTGTTCCGGTTGTGCAGAAAGTACAATCACGGCTTTGCAACCTGATCCACCTAATTGTTTTAGTAGCTCAAGGTTGCGGCGATGATGTGTACAAATAATTGCGAGATCAGGAACTTGAGGTAATTTATCAATAGAAGGATAAGTGAAAACACCAGAGACAGAGCCACGAGAGGGATTAATCGGAAACACTGGGCCATTAAATCCACCACTGAGCAAATTTTTCATCATGGTGGTTCCTGCTCGACCTAATTTTTCAGAGGCACCGATCACAGCAATCGATTTAGGGCGTAATAGTGCTTCAAGACCTCGTTGGCTCATATCCACTCCAGAGTTTCATTATCAACTGCTATTCAATGTAGCTGATTTGCTCTTCTTTTGCCTGACTCCGGTCTGGTTTTCCAAGTAAATATTGTTGACGAAAGTAACTAAAATGAGAAAAAAGTTGTTGTGAGGCTTGAATATCACCAACATTCTCTAAAATAGAAGCCGCAACTTCTGCTGTACAATGTTGGTCTTCTCTTGCTGCTTGGCGAAGTATGTACTCACATTTACTTGCCTCATTTAAAGAAAATAGGGGCAATGCATTGAGATAAGGGCTTTTGCGAAACATTTTGCGTGCTTCGCTCCAAGTGCCATCAAGGAGGATAAACAAAGGTGGTTTGCTATTTACAGGGAGTTGGTTGTATACAACACGCTCACTTGATGCATAGCTTTCAGGGAATACAACATAAGCTTGTCTATCTGGTGTATTGATTAAATCAAGTAAAGCCTGTTCTGGAGTGGTTCGAGACCATAAAAAGGCCTGCGTGTCTGGTAATACATCGGCAATTAATTTCCCCGTATTACTTGGTTTCATCACTTCAGTATCATACATCAATAAACAAAATTGGCTTTTGGCTGGTTGATTGACAATCGTGTCACAAAGACATTGTTTTTCAGGTAATAAGCAAAAAGTGCAACGTTTTGTACGAAAACCTCGCGCTTTAAACGGGCGAGTTGAAATCGAAAGTCGATATTGACGAAGTCGAGAGACTGCATTGTCATGCATAACAGATTGACCAATACTTATAAAAAAGAATCGAATATTATCATGTTCAAAACAAACAAACTATTCTGTGTGTTTTTATCATAAAAATCATACTGATATATTGATTAAGTATGAGATGAAGTTAATTATCAATTGATCCTGATTAGTTTATCGATTCCTGTGCGTGATTCTCTCGGTGACAGTTGCTAAACTATCATGTAATCTGCGCCCCTATTGCAGTTGGAGAGACAAATGAACGATTCTTATGAAGGTAAAAACGGCAAAGTAAAAGTGATGTATGTCCGTAGTGAGGACAATGCCGATAATAAACCTAAAAAACCATCCCGCCGTCCTGAAAATGGTCGTGGTGATAACCGTGATAACAAACGCGGTGATAACCGTGACGACAAAAATCGTGATAATAGACGTGGTGATAACCGCGACGATAAAAATCGCGATAACAGACGTGGTGATAACAAATTTTCTCGTCGTGATGACCGCGGTGCAGGTAAGCCTTCAGGGCGTGGCGCATCACGTAATGAATCAAAACCTTCTCGCGATAGCGAAGGCGGAAGTTTTTCTCCATGGAAAACAGTTTCTCGCCCTGTTGGCGAAGAGGCAATTAAAGAGCACGATGGCATTACTGGTAAGAGCCAAATCGATCCTGAACAGTTGCGTCGTCAACGTTTAGAAGAAACGCGCATTTATGGTGAAAATGCATGTCAGGCTATGTTTAAAAACCGTCCTGATGCCATTGTTCGCGCTTGGTTTTTACAAGATGTGACGCCACGTTTTCGTGATGCACTAAAATGGATGGCTGCAAATCGTAAAGCCTATCACGTTGTTGAAGAAGAAGAGATGGTTAAAGCCGCTCGTACCGATCACCATGGTGGCGTATGCTTCTTAATTAAAAAACGTGTTGGTCATGATGCAGAAACCTATTTAAAAAATGCGCCTGAACATGATTGCGTTTTAGCACTTGAAGATGTGGGAAATCCACATAACGTCGGTGCAATTATGCGTAGCTGTGCGCACTTTGGTGTGAAAGGGGTTATCTCTCCTGATTCTGCTGTATTAGAATCTGGTGCTGCTGTTCGTACCGCAGAAGGTGGTGCTGAATATATCCAAGGTATTGATGCTGATAACTTTGCTCAAACTTTAGATAAATTTAAAAAAGCGGGTTATACGCTGGTGGCAACATCAAGCCATAAAGGCAGTGTGCCTTTATCAAAAGCACAATTACCAGCGAAAATGGTACTTATCTTAGGTCAAGAGAAAGATGGCTTAAGTGAAAGCACATTAAATCAAGGTGATATGAGCATTTACATCGGCGGTACTGGACACGTTGAAAGCTTAAACGTCTCAGTGGCTTCTGGTGTGTTATTAGCAGAATGGTGGCGTCAGCACCAAGGCTAATTGCTTTAAAGAATAGTATAAAAAACCCCGCTTAAATCATTATCATTTTTAAGCGGGGTTTTTATTTATAAGATCTATACTAATAGCATTATTTTCCTGGTGAGAATGGCGGTTTAGCAAACCAAACCACGATCATCATGATAAGGAAAATACCTGCCGCTAACCAAAAAATCTCATTGGCTGAAATAATTAATCCCTGTTCTGTAATAGTCTTAGCTAAATACGCTGACGCTTGTTCATTTGAAAGACCGAGATCATTCATTTGTTGGTACGCCATTTGCGAATCAGGATCAAGTGGATTAATTTTTTCTACAAAGGTTTCATGGTGAAGTGATTCTCTTTGTGTCCAAATTGTTGTGGTTAACGATGCGCCAATTGCCCCTGCCAATGTTCTTAGGAAGTTCGAAAGACTTGACGCCGATGCCATTTTTTCTGGTGGTAACCCAGATAATGTCATTGTCGTTAATGGCATAAAGAAACATGCAACGGCTAAACCTTGCCAAAATTGAGGCCATGCCACAGTGGCAAAGTCCATTCCCGGTTCAAAGGTATAAGCTCGCCAATAAAAACACACAGAAAACATAATAAAGCTAAAGCTAATGATATAGCGTAAATCCACTTTACCACCAAACTTACCTATAATCGGTGTGATAATTAACGGCAATAAACCGACTGATGCTGATGCTAATCCAGCCCATGTTGCTGTATAGCCAAAGACTTCTTGTAAAAGCAGTGGCAGTAAAACAATAGTACCAAAATAGATCATATAGGCGAGGCTGAGCGTGACGCAACCAATGGTAAAGTTTCGACTCTTAAAGAGTGAAAGGTCTATCACTGGATGATCGTCTGTTAACTCCCAAACAATTAAGAAGCTCAGTGCAACCACTGCCACAATGGTGAGGACTATGATTTCTGTCGAATTAAACCAATCTAGCTCTTTACCCTGATCGAGCATGATTTGCAAAGCACCTATACCCACGACGAGTAAAACAAGGCCAATGGTATCTATTGGCTTAATTTCAGTTTTTGTTTCGCGTCCAGCTAAGGTGTTTGATATACACATAATAATCAATACACCAAATGGAACGTTGATAAAGAATATCCATCCCCAATGATAGTTATCGCTGATGTAGCCACCTAAGATAGGCCCTAAAATCGGAGCAACAACAATAGTCACTGACCATAGTGCAAGTGCCATGTTTCGTTTTGCTGGTGGATAGTTATTCAATAACAAACTTTGAGATAAAGGAATAAGCGGCCCTGCGACTAAACCTTGAAGCACACGAAAGAAAATAAGCATTTCAAGACTTTGCGAAATACCACAAAGCCAAGAAGTTAACGCAAAAAGTGCTGTTGACCACATAAAGAGTCGAACTTCACCAATACGTTTTGCTAACCAACCTGTAATTGGGATAGAAATAGCATTCGCCACACCAAAAGAGGTAATAACCCAGGTCCCCTGTGAGTTAGAGGCACCTAAGTTTCCTGCAATAGTTGGAATGGCTACGTTAGCGATTGTAGAATCGAGAACTTGCATAAAGGTTGCCAACGCAAGGGCGATGGTCATTAAGGCAAGTCTTCCTCCTTGTAATGGCTCTTTTATCACCTTTACACCTCGCCTTTATTGTCCTGCATTTTGTTCAATGATTTCATTGATCAGTTTATTAATCTCTGACATATCAATTGTTAAAGCATCAGTATGGTAAGCAGGTGCTTGGCGTTCGCTGTGTGATAACACTTTTCCATCAAGGTTAATCGTATCGACAGTCACTTCAGAAGAAAGACCAATACGCAGTGGTTTTTCCGCTAATTCCTTTTCATCTAATGAAATACGAACCGGTAAGCGTTGAACAACTTTTATCCAGTTACCACTGGCATTTTGCGCAGGTAATAATGAGAAAGCACTGCCTGTTCCCATATCTAAACCTAATACAGTGCCGTGATAAATGACTTTTTTGCCGTAAAAGTCAGTTGTGATCTTTGCCGGTTGACCAATACGCATATTGGCGAGCTGGGTTTCTTTAAAATTGGCATCAATCCACATACCCGTTACAGGAACAACGGCCATTAACGGTTTACCCGGCGAGACTTGTGCGCCAACTTGGACGCTACGACGCGAAACATAGCCATCTGTAGGGCTTAGAATTTTAGTCCGTTCTAAGGCAAGCCATGCATTACGAACATCAGTCGATGCTTGTAAAACAGAGGGTTGTTTTGCAATTGGTGTGTTTAAGATAATTGCCTGATTAGCATTATATTGCTCTCTTGCAACTTCTAAAGCCGCTCTTGCAGTAGAAACCGCTTCTCTGGCGTGTTGAAGTTCTTCTTTACCAATAACATTGCGCTCGCCTAAAACTTCACGGCGACGAAGGTCATTTTGTAATTTAGTCAGCTCTGTTTCGCGTAAAACGATGTTTGCTTTTAATTGGCGGCCATTGATGATTTGCTGATGCATTTGGCGAACACTATTAGCTAATGCTGTTTTTGCTTTTTCTAATGCCAGTTTTTCATCACTTGAATCTAATAAAACTAAGGGTTCACCCGCTTTTACAAAATCGGTATTATCCACATAAACGGTGGTAACAGAACCAGAAATCTGTGGCATCACCATGATTTGATTGCCAGTGACATACGCATTATCCGTGGTTTCATGATGTCTTAACACCATAAACCAATAAGCTGTATAAGCTACGCCAGCAACAATAAATAGAGTAGTTAGTAACAGTAGAACATTTCGGCGAGTTCGTTTTTTATTGCGAATGGGAGCCTGAGGGGGGGTATTTTCCTCATTAACACTCATTTAGAAGATCTCCATAAAACCAGAAAAACATCATTAGCTATGTTTCCAGTATTAAAACTGGAAACATAATTATAAAGTCAATCTTAGAATAATTATTAGTGTGAAGGTAAATTATAAATGCTAATGGGCAAGTATGTTTGCCGATTTATGGCGTAAATAGGATTAGATCAATAAAACTATTTATTATGTTACTTCTTCTCACAACCGTTTTCAGCCAAAGTATCTAATTGTAATAATAACTTACGCATTAGTGTTTCAAGCTGTCTTTGTTCAGATTGATCTAATACAGACCAGATTTGTTTTAAACACTGATGTTGCGGTGGTAATAAGCTATTTAAAAACTCTTCACCGGCATCAGTTAAATGGAGATGTAAACAACGGCGGTCATTATGACTTTCACGACGTTCAATCCAACCTTGCTTTTCAAGTTCATCAGCAATACGCGTTGCATTGGTTCTTGAAGAGCCTAAAGCTGCACTTAATTCTGATGGTTGAATACTACGATTTTCTGTCGTATCTAAAATCATTAGTGCCATAAATAATGTCTCGTTAATACCCTGAGACTTCAACATATTATTACGACTTTCAAGAAGTTTGCTTTGAACATGCATAGAAAGGCGGGTTAACAATATTTCTTGATAAGGAATATCTTTGTTAAGCGATTTCTGTTGTGTAGCGCGAGTGTTTAGTAATTCTTCTGTTGGCGTAAATGAGCTTTCCATTTTTAGACACCTTGTTAGTTTCGAAAATTAGGATAATTCTGTTATCAACATGTTAAATGGTATATTAAACACACAATTTAGCAATTTTTATTATTTATAGTCACTATGTTTTTTTGATTATGTTACCTGATTCATAAATTTTCTGAATGATAACACAAAAAAAAGATAGGTACTTATCTCTTTGCAATAAGTTAATAAAATCAATTTATCACTTATCTGACAATGAATAGTAGTCTATTTGCGAAAAAAGGGATCATTTTTTACGATAAAACACGTAATAAATTTATTATCACTACCAATAGTTGTTATGTAGATAGTATCGAAATGAAACTATTCATGCGGTGCTTTATTGGGGAGATTGATATAATTTTCTTAATAAAGAATGGGATGATGATATACATTAATAGTAATCACGCTGTTAAAACATTCACATTTTATTCTGATTAGCGTGGAGTGGAAGAAATAATATAACCCATCCTTGGGTCTAAAAATTACTCGGCATGAATTATTGGATCATTTTTATAACCTAAAAACCAAACAATAAGACCGATAACACCAATGACTAATCCTGCGATAGAAACACCGGTCCATCCATATTGATGATAAGCATAGCCTGATAGTAAAGATCCTAATGCACCACCAATAAAATAGCTTGTCATATAGGCGGCAGTCAGGCGGTTTCTAGCATCAGGTAAAATGCGATATATGGTGCTCTGATTGGTGACATGAACCCCCTGAACAGCTAAGTCTAGTAGGACAACGCCAATGATAAAGCTGATTAGCCCAACCCAGTGATAATAAGGTGCAATAATGATAAAGCCCCAAGAAAGAAAGAGAAGAATTAATCCCACCGTGGTGGTTTTCTTGCCTTTTCCTTTATCAACTAATACACCCGCTTTACCCGCCATTAATGCACCAGCAGCACCTACAAGTCCAAATAAACCAATCACAGCATCCGAGTAATTAAAAGGATCAGAAGCCAATAAAAAGGCCATTGAGGTCCACAATAAACCAAAGTGAGCAAAAATAAGCGCACCAACTAATGAACGAGTTCTTAATACGGGTGTTGTTGCAAATAATTTGAAAATAGAACCGAGTAATTGGAAATAATTTAAGTCGGTTTTACTTTTATAAGTGGGCAAACAGCGCCATAAAGTGATAGCCAAAATCGCCAGAAAAATACTCGCTACCCAGAAAATACCCTGCCAATTGGTAAATGATGCCATTAATCCAGATGCGGTTCTTGCCAGTAAGATCCCGAGTAACAGACCACTCATAATAGTTCCGACGGCCTTTCCTCTTTGGTGTGGTGCGGCAAGTGTTGCAGCAAAAGGAATAAGGATTTGAGCCACAACGGCGAACATACCTGAGAGCGCAGTTCCGATTAACATCACCCAAATATTAGGCGCCATAGCGGTAATTAATAGACCACTCGCTGAAATTAATGTCATGGTAATAATGAGTGAGCGACGTTCAAAAATATCGCCAAGAGGCACTAACAACATTAGCCCTACGGCATAACTTAATTGCGCGGTGGTGACAATAAATCCCGCCAAAGTAGCCGATATGTGGAAATAGTTTGCGATTGAATCAAGTAGAGGTTGTGCGTAGTAGTTACTGGCAACAACCATACCTGTGGCAACCGCCATAAGTAAAATAAGACCTTTGCTTAGCGATGTTTGTGGTGCGGTGTGTTCCATAATACTCATAACAAATCATTTGTAAGGTAAATGATAGTAACATGAGTCATTTTTTTAAGGAAAGCATTACGGTGATAGAGATGTTCAATTAATTTGATATAAACCCTTAGATTTTATTCTTATAACATATTGTTTTATATGATTAATAAACAGCAGCTTTTGCTAGTTAATAACTAAAAAGCGTAAAAAAAAAGCATAGCCAAACACCATATCCATTGAATTGAAACGCCAATCACGGCAAAAGAAAATAGACGTTTAGTCCCTAACCAGCGGGCTTCCATAGTCTGTTTTTGGGGACGTTTAGGAAATAATGTAGAGAGACTTTTATCAAAGCTTACATCGTCTTGATAACGATAAAGAGCTTGAAAAAAATGGCTATCAAGCCATAAACGAAAAAGGTGATATTGCGTAAATAAAAATAAAACAGAAGCAACAAAGAAAGCCAATTTATTGTGAAAATGAAGGCTAAACACAGGCCATGTGCTTATATAAGGTAACAGTGATAATAGCAGCAAATAGCGCCAACTTTGAGTTAAAGACACAATGACTTTACCGCTCGTTTTTGTTGTCAGCATAGTTACCTCGTTATCTATTTTGTTGGAAACGTGAATACCAAGTTTGTAGTGCCTCTTGTGTTTCTGAATTTAAAATGACTTGAGGGCGTGTTTGATACACTTGTTTTATTGCATCTTCCAAAGTATCTACTGTGCCATTGTAAACTAGCCATGCAACCGCAATGGTTGCACTGCGTGAATAGCCTAATTTGCAATGAATATAAACAGTACCAACTTGGCTAAGTCGTTCCATAGACAACATGGCTTTGCTGATATCATCAGGAGATAATGGTAGTAAATCGATTTGAGGTTGGGCTAAATAAAGCTGATTTTGGCTAAATTTATTTCTTGGCCATTCACAGGTTAAATCAAAAACGGCATTTGCTTTTAATTTATAAAGTGGGCGTCCACCTAATAAAATACCTTCAGCAATTAAACTGGGTGTTTGGCAACGAGTTAAATAATAGCGATAAGTACACCAAGCAAAAAAGCGATAAGGTAATAGGATTATCTGTGCAGAAAGGGGGATTTCACCCTGAGCATTTTTTTGAAAAATAGAAGCGCCAGCGCCTAAATAACCTAAAGTCACAAAAGTTAATGTGATTGCAGGCCAGAGAAAAATCCAAAAGAAACCTTGTAAACCAAAAGATAACAGGTAGAACACCATTGCTGATAATGCATAGTTTTTACCAATACGTAAACTGCGTTTGCTGCCAGTAAAATGCCATTTCCAACGAGAGTTTATTGGTAATAAATAACAAATAAATACGCCAACACCAAAGCCCGTAATAATATCAATAAAGTGGTGTTGCCACGTTGTCAGTACAGAAACAGCAATAAGCAATGACCATAAATTTAAAAACCATTGCCATGATTTAGGCGTATGTGCGCGAAAACGTAACCAAAGTATCCACAATAAGATAATGTGCAAAGAAGGCGCTTGGTTATAAGGTAAATCGAAACCTTCTAATTGGGTAAATAACCAACCAGAAAATCCTTCTGTTGTTGGGCGAATAAAACTAAATTTTAAAGGAAATAATAAAAAACCAGCGCAAGCAATAAGAGAGGCGACAATTAAACGTAGTCCATGTACAAATTGCTCTCTCAATGTTGTACAAATAATCAGTGAAATACCATAGGCAATATTCACACTCCAATAAGGAATGATTGTCCAAGGTAAAAAGGGGATCGCTTTTTCCCAAGAATAAACAAAAGAAGGAACATCAGATAAAGTGGCAGTGTAAGTGTTAACTTGCATATAAGTTAAATAGAAAAATGGGGCAAGAAATAACAGCCATACAATACCAGCAAGCCAGATACTTTTTCTCGATGATGTTATTTGAGTGTGTTGGTCGCCACCCATACTAAAATTCCTTTCTTTGGTTATGCTTCTATTTTTACAACCACTTAAAACTATCGCTATATGTTGCCATATAGCGATAGCTCGGTTATTGAGGGTGCATTCCGTTAGCGACGTTTTGCTATTGATACACTGAAAATACCCCAATGATCAATTTGTTGATCTAACTTCTCAAAACCAGCTTCATTAACTAAAGCATCCATTTCACCTTGACTACGGCAACGCATGATCCAAGGTTGTCCATTTTGGTGACTTGGTAATACACGCGCAATCATTTCAAGTTGAGGGTGCCAAGGTTGGCAGGTATAAATTAATAAACCGCCACTTGGTATGGCTTGCGATAGCCCTTTTAAAGACTCTTTTAGTAGATGGTTTTCAGGGAATAATTCATATAGCCCACTGACAATACTTAACGTGGGAGAAGGCGAAACAGCACTCAAGCTTTCTGCATCAAAAGCGTTACCTTCTTCAAAACGCACTTTGTCTTCTAAGTGACGTTCTTTAATCGCCATTCTGCCTTGTTCAACGTTAATGGCGCTATAATCGCGCATTAAAATAGAATCGACCTTACCATAATCATTAACAGCATCAAAAAGATAGCGTCCTTGTCCCGCTGCGATATCCATAATATGCACCGGCATATTATTTTGTATTAATTGGCGAATTGCGTAGCGGATCGTATTTTCAATATTGATTTTACGTTGGCGAATACCTTGCCAGCCAATGCTATTTAAATACTGCCTATCAACAACACGACCAAATAATCCTTTGCCTTGGGGTTGATTGCGGTAGACATAATCTAGCGTTGATCCGGAATCAAAACCTTTATCGTAACCTAGAGCAACACCTTCAGACGCTTTACCTAAAGTGCTCATCGAACGGCTAAGTAATTTATAATAAAGTCTTTTGGGACAATATTTAGGAAGAGGGGTCTGTAATGCGCGATAAACATCTGCACTATGGCTCCAAGTATCTTCATGTTGGTAATCATGTTGATAAAGTGGTTGTGCAAATAATTTTTCAATAAAACTGCGCATTTTATTGATAGGGATAATTCTCTCTTTCTCACCTAAGGTATCGTGGTAAAAGCCCGGTAAGACATGCTTTTCTTTGATAGAGGTATTTAAACGTTCATAGAAAAGATGTTGAGGCTTGGCGTGAACCACATGATCATTACCTGAAATAAATAACTGTGTTGGTAAAGTTATCGCACTCGCATCTTCAACAACACGAGCTGCCGTTTTATAAAGCTCTAATAAAATATTGACAGCAATAGGGCGAGTGATCAGTGGGTCTTGATTAAAAGAGTCGATACGGCTTTGATCATGGGTTAGATATTTCGCTTTCACATACGAATTAACATAAAAAAGCCCACGAATTTTTTGCATTAAGGCAAGACCTGTACGTGCAAAAGGAACATATAATTTCACTTTAAATGCAGGAGAAGCTAGCACCATACCGCGAATTTTTGGCGCGTAATCGTGTACCCAACCAGTAACTAAAACGGCACCTACACTTTGGCCAACAACCAGAATATTCTCCATTGGAATATTATAGTTAGAAGAAACGTAATGAACGAATTCGTCTATATCTTTTATTGATGTTCCCATTGATGGGCTATAACCGCGAGCGCCTTCATTTTTACCATGCCCACGAGCATCCCAAGCAAACATGGAGAAATCAGGAAGATCTAACTCATCAACTAGATGAGCAACACGACCTGAGTGTTCATGTCCTCGGTGAAATAAAATAACTGCTTTTGGCTCCGTGGTAATTTGAGCAGGCCAATGGCGATAATACAGCTGTGTCTTATCGCTGGTGGTAAATTCAGACTCAATCATATTCCTTTGAGTTTGATATTGCGGCTGTTGATTCATAACGATGTATCCTTATCTTTATCTGTCATCGTTGCTTCTTTTAGTGCGCGATGAATTCGGTGATAACAAGTCAACAAAAGTAATAAATTAATAATAATAAAAAGATAATGCGTGTTTTCTGATAATGTCAGTGAGGGGAATAATCCGATAAAAAACGCAATAGCACCGAAAATAAAGGCTCTATCACTTTTTCCCATCGGACCATCATAACGACGAGATGCATGAATAGTTTGGGCAAGAATGCCTAAGAACTCAGTCATTATCATTAAAAAAAGTGCCAGCATGATCCACCAATAGGACTGTGGAAAAATAAAAGCAAAAGGTAGATAGAGTGCAATATCTGAAATAACATCGCTGGCTTCGTTTAATATCGCCCCAAAAGCACTCTTTTGATTATGTTCTCGTGCAAGCATGCCATCTATGGCATTAAGCGCCATACGGAAAAAGAGAACAAAAGGGAGTAATAAAAATAAGCGAGGGGAAGGATAAAGTAAAAGCAACCCACCAATGACAATGGATAACAGTAAGGCAGAAAGCGTGACTTGATTTGCGGTGATCCCTTTTGTGAATAACTGTTCTACATAAGGGCGCAATAGAGATTGAAATTTGGGCTTTAGGTCATAAATTGTCATGACGCATCCTTGTGTTCAAAAGTGCGTATATTACTTCAAAATTATTATTTTATTATTAGCTGATTTTTATCCTATTGAATATCTTTATTTTAATGGTTTAATTTATTTAAGATTTAAACATAAAACGTATATCTGAAATTTACTTGAGTTAATAATTATTTAGCGCTTAAAAAAAGGGAGAATAAGATATACATAATTGTAATTATCAGACTGTTCCGTGTTTGTTTTATTCTTTTCATTTTAAGAATGATTAAATTTTCTTTAGTAATATGTACGTAATTATAATTAGAAAATTAAATAAGAGGAATGAAATAAGAAATACCTTATAGTAACTAATGGAATTAGTTTAATTTATTAAAAATATCATTTTATATAAAATTTAAATCTAACAAGAGTGTATCAATAGAGTAGTTATCTGTATTGAGTGATAAGTGCAAAAAAACTAGATAATGATAATTATTATCATTATCATAATCGGCGCTGTTAGTTACAGCTCTAATCATTTATCAAACTAATAACCATACAAAAAGATACTACTATTATGATCCATTTCTTAGCAAAAAATGATGCTTATCGTCAGGGAATTGGGATATTTTCATTTTCGTCATCAGCGATTGCATTATTATTGACTTCACTCACTTCGTTAAATAGCTATGCAACTGAAAGTGTAAAACCAGAAATAACGATACCCACAAAGTCGGAGAGTCCTGCACAACCAAAATCGCGTGAAAAGATTATTCTTGAACCTATTTATGTATTAGGGGAGCTTAATTCGAGTGTTGATGCAGGAAGTACTGTTCTGACATTAAAAGATATCGACAGAATTCAGCCTAATAATATTGCAGAGCTGGTGGATAAATTACCCGGAATTTCATCATCTGGCTCTCCAAGACCAGGTGGTCAAACATTAAATATCTGGGGGATGGGTAATCCTGAAGATATTAAAATCACTCTTGATGGTACACCTAAAACCTTTGAGAAATATCGCCAAGGTTCAATTTTTATTGATCCTGAATTAATACGCCGTCTCGATGTTGATAAAGGTCCCCATAATATTACTCAAGGGAATGGCGGGTTTGGTGGTTCAGTGAGAATTGAAACCAAAGATCCCGATGACTTATTATTACCCGATCAGCATATTGGGATGTTTTTAAAATACGGGCATCATACTAACGATAGACAAAATCGTTATAGTGGTGCGGTATATGGCAAATTACTTGATGGACAAGCTGACGGATTATTCTATTTTAACCGTCGTGAAAGTGATGATCTGCGACGTCCTGATGGGACTAAATTTGGCTATTCACAGTCAGATCAAGATTCTTTTTTAATTAAAACTAATATCTATTTAACTGAAGCACAAACATTAATGTTATCAGCATCACGATCAGAAAGTGATGGTTGGACACCTTGGGCAGCCAAGCGTGATGAATTAGCTAAACCTAGCCAAGCTGAAGTGGATAAATACGGTTTTGATGCTGCGATGAAACGTAAATTAGTTTATCGTGATCAAAAAGATGACACCTTCAGTGTGAAATGGAATATTCAGCCAGTTGATTCAGATTTAATTAATTTAACGCTTACCTACGGTTATTCAAAAACTAAGCAAAACGATAGTCGCCCAGAGACAGCAAGCTCCTATTTTAGTGGCAGTATGGGAAATCAAAGTTGGGTAGATTATCGAAATCATCAAATCGAAATTAAAAATGAAAGCACTATTATGCAGGGTGCTTTAGAGCATAAAGTATTAGTGGGAACACGTTGGCATCGTAATGATCGTGATGTCTTAATGTTTACTCGCGATAAAGCTAAAAATCCAAATTATAACTATGGATATTATGCGCCTCCTTATATGCCAGAAGGTACGCAAACAACAACCAGTTTCTATCTTCAAGATTCGATGAGTTATAGAAATATAACGATAACACCGGGCGTTCGCTACGATATCGTTAAAAATCAAGGCAAGGGAAGCCGAGCTATTACTTATCAAGATCCTGATCCTTATTATGGTCATGATTATTCTGATGTGACTTATAGCGGGGCAACACCTCATTTAGGTTTATTATGGAAAATGAACCAGAATTTCAGATTCTTTGGTGATCTCACCTACACATGGCGTGCTCCATTAATTGATGAGCAGTATGAAGTTCAAGGAAGTGTTTCAAGTTTAACGGGTACAAGCCGTCACCTAGATAAAGAAACAGTAAGAGCGGCACGAATTGGTGCCATTGCAGACTTTGAAAGTGTTATTCAGCAAGAAGACCAACTGCAATTAAGAACAACACTGTTTGATACTCGTGGTAAAGATGAAATCTTCCGCCGCCGTGGTGTTTATTGTGAAAGTCAAAAGGTGGATGGGCATAATGGAAATTGTCCGCCTTCAATAGGTAATTACCGTAATTTACCGGGTTACCATATTCAAGGATTAGAAATTGAAGCCTTTTATAACAGCCCTAATGTATTCGGTCGTTTAGCGTATTCGACAATGAAAGGAAAACGTGACCAATCACCGCGTGATCCGTGGTTTGGTCAAAAAACATGGATTGCGGAGATCCAGCCTGATGCTTTACATGCCACCCTTGGCGTAAAAGTACCAAGTATTAATGTCAATATGGGATGGACGGGCGATTTTATTGGCGCTCAACGTCGCTCACCAATGGATGCTGATCCTGATGCGGGTTATTGGTCATTACCAAAAAGTAAAGGTTATGCAATACACGGTTTATTTGCGAATTGGGAACCTTCTTTTATAGATAATACTGAGGTTCGTTTTACAGTCGCGAATTTATTTAACCGTGATTATTACCCTTATTTAGGGGAGTCAGTTTCAGGTGTAGGGCGTGATTATCGATTTACTGTGGTAAAACGTTTCTAATATTACTGAAAATAAAAAACGCAGCTTTTGATCGCTTAAACAGATAAACCCCATAGCTATTATGGGGTTTATTGTCATTAAGAGTTCAATACTCAATATATTGAATTAATAACCGTATGATGCAGACGTTGCAATCATTGCCATCATGGTGGTGAAGAAGAAAATAAAGAAAAGAACCGCCATAATGATACTAATAATAAAGTAAATAAAGCCCGCTCTATTCCATGTTTCTTGCACTTTCATAAAGGTTTCAACAGAATCGTAATCACCATTTTTCCAAGCCCATTCATTTCCTTTAATACCACAGACAAAGAGCCAAATCAGATTAAGTAAAGGAACAAGTACTAATAATGGAAGATAGGATTTATTACCAAAACCCCAAATAATATTAAACATGAAAGCACCCCAGTTCCAACGTTTAATTTCCTCAGGTACTGGTTTGTTAGTGTAAGACACAGTTTATTCCTTATTTAAAAATAATAAATATAAAAATGAGAATGCCAAAATGGCAACTGGAGAAAGGAATAATCATAATTGAACAAATGAGAGAATGAAAGACAGGGATATCGCGACCATTAATAAAAAGAATAATCTTAATAATAAAGTTGTATTAGGATCTCTTAATTTTTATATAAACTTATTTTGCCTAATTACATATAAATTTAGTTTTTTATAAATAAAAACAGGCACACAAGAGTGTGACCTGTTTTGTGATAATCTTAATTTAAGGTTATTTATTGATTATTTTGCAGCTGCTTGAGCTTGTTCAATCCAACCATCAAACGTTTTTTGATGGGCTTTGATCCATGCATTAGCATGACGTTCAATATCTGCTTGTGATTTTTGACCATTATGCATACGTAAATTTTGCGCATTAATATCGGCAACAGATACTTTCATCACTTCAAAGAGTTTTGCCGCAGCGGGGTTTTCTTCTGCCCACTTTTTATTTGCTGCAATATGCATGGTACTTGGTGGGAAACCATAGTTTTTACCATTTGCTAATGTAGTATCGGTTTTATCATCACCTGGTAACGAAGAGAAGGGCACTTGTAACCAGACAACATCTTTACCCGGTTTTAATACATCACTTATCCAGTAAGGCGTCCATGTGTAATAAAAAATAGGTTTGCCTTCTTTATAACGGGTAATGGTATCTGCCATCATTGCCGCGTAATTGCCTTGGTTATGTGTGACAGATTTTTCTAATCCATAGGCTTTTAAGTGATTGTTGATAGCTTCTTCACAACCCCATCCCGGATTACAACCCGTTAAATCGGCTTTGCCATCACCATTGGCATCAAATAATTTAGCAATGTTCGGATCTTTTAATTGCTCAATATTCGTAATGTTATATTTCTCTGCCGTTTTTTTATCAATCAAGTAGCCTTGAGCAGCATTAACGACATAATCCCCTTTACGATAAAAGGTATTATCACCACCCGCTGCCGCATATTGTGAATTATGAAGAGGAACCCAACTGACTGCCATAAAGGTAGCATCACCATTGGCGATAGAGGAATAAGCAACGTTATAGTCAACTTCTTTAATTGGCTGAACAGTGTAACCTAATTGTTCTAGTGCTTTGTTTACGATTAAAGTTTGAAAGGTTTCTTCAGAAATCGTACTTTGCACAGGTTGAACCGAAATTCCTTTTCCAGGTAAATCAGCAGCGGATAACTGGGTGCTTATCAGTGTGGCGGACAATACGGTTGCCCAGATAACTGGATTACGCATAGTTTTTCCTTCTGTTGTGATGGTAAGAGATAAATAGCGACAGCGAACTGTCGCTTTTATTTCTTATATTGATTGAACGTGATGTTCTTATTGATTTTTAGTACTTATTTTTAATACTGTTTTTTAATAAATAGTGAAAATATTTATTACGATGCTTTTTTGCCAAAGAGTCGGCAAATTAAACCAATAGGTCCTGTCATATACCAGCATCGATTGCCTTTATGACGACTGTTTTGACCTAAAGATTGTGTTAATCGGTCAAGAATAATGGCGAGGATAACAATACCAGCCCCCCCTACGGCAGCAAGTCCCATATCAAGGCGACCTATACCGCGCAATACCATTTGACCTAATCCACCGACGGCTATCATTGAGGCAATAACAACCATTGAAAGCGCTAACATCAGTGTTTGGTTTACACCTGCCATAATCGTTGGCATAGCGAGCGGTAATTGCACTTTAAACAGCATTTGGCGAGGATTTGCACCAAATGATTGTGCGGCTTCAATTAAATCTTCAGGGACTTGTTTGATCCCTAAAATGGTCAATCTCACAATAGGAGGTAAGGCAAAAATAATGGTGACCACAACACCAGGTACGTTACCAATACCAAATAACATGACGATAGGTACTAAATAGACAAATGCAGGCGTTGTCTGCATTGCATCCAGTAAAGGCCGAACAATTTTGGATGCTCTATCACTGTTAGCTAACCATATTCCTAATGGAAGCCCGATAATAAGACAAAACAGCAATGAAGTGAGTACCAATGCAAGGGTAACCATCGCTTCAGACCAAGCACCAATCGCACCAATTAATATTAATGAGATAAAAGAAGCCGCACCCATGACTTTGCCTGAAAGTTGCCATGCAATCAGAGAAAACAGAATAATGGCGATAGGTGCTGGCATTGAGGTTAAGAAATTTTCAAAACCACTTAATACCAAATCAACCGGTACACGAATACCTTGGAAAACAGGGCGAAAGTGCAACACAATCCAGTCAATCGCTTCGGTAACCCATGAATCTAATGGGATCAGCGTATTGTGAAATGGGTCCATGATATTGAAAGAATCGGGTGCAACATCCGTCGGTGCGGCATCTAGCCAATCACTGCCAGCGGATGAGGTGTCAATATTATCAGTACCACTGCCAGCACCCCATGGATCGGCATCTGTTGATGTACTGTCAGCACTGCTCCAAGGATCGCTTTCTGTTGCGCTAGTATCTGTTGTTGCCCAAGGATCATCATTTACATGAGTTGTCTCTTGTGCCGTCTCGTTTGTCGCAGTCTCTTGGATCTTTGTATCCAACGCTGTGTTTTGATCTGCTGTATTACTCATTTGGCGTCTCCTTATCCAGTGCTTGTAGTAACATTCCTTTAGAAATTAAGCCGATATAGCGGTTTTTTTCATCAATAACAGGAATGGCACAGGGAGATTGTGCAACAGTTGAAATCAGCTCGTTTAACGGTGTATCACCATTAATGGCACAAGGCTCTGGTAAAATAGCTGACTCAATAGGTTGTTTATTCTTGAGCGCCTCTTCAAGAGACATAACGGAAACAATACCAACAAATTTTCTTCCTCGTTCAATGAGATAGCCAAAGTTTCTATCTTCATCTTCGAGTACTTTTAATGCAGAGCGAGGACCAAAACCAGGTGCAACATGCAGTAAGGTTTCTGGGCGACGTTTGGCTATATCTTTTGCACTAAATACGTGGCTAATATCAACACCACGGAAAAACGTACGCACATAATCATTTGCTGGATTGTTGAGTATTTCATCGGGTGTTCCCGTTTGAACAACAACACCACCTTGCATAATGGCAATTCGATCACCAATACGCATCGCTTCGTCCAAATCATGAGAGATAAATACAATGGTTCGCTGTTTATCACCTTGTAAGCTCAATAACTCATCTTGCATTTCAGTACGAATTAATGGATCAAGTGCGGAAAAGGCTTCATCCATTAACAAAATATCAGGATCATTCGCTAGCGCGCGCGCAAGACCGATACGTTGACGCATCCCACCAGAAAGCTCATCAGGCCAAGAATTTGCGTAACTACCCAAGTTGACTTGCTCTAAGGCATCCATCGCTTTTTTATAACGCTCGTCTTTGCTTAATCCAGCGAGATCCATTCCAAATGCAGTGTTATCAAGCACGTTCATATGGGGCATCAAGGCAAATGACTGAAACACCATACTGATTTTTTTACGACGAACTTGTCGTAATTCTTTATCTGACATGGTGGCAATATTTTCACCATCAATAAGCACCTCTCCCTTGGTTGGAGAGATCAGACGATTGAGAAGGCGGACTAGAGTGGATTTACCTGAACCAGATAACCCCATGATGACAAATATTTCGCCTTCTTCAATTGCCAGATTTGCATTTTGAACGCCCACAGTAAGCCCTGTTTTATCAAAAATCTGATCTTTATTCATACCCGATTCTAATAATTCGAAAGCGCGTTTAGGGTGCTCGCCAAATACCTTGTAGAGATTTTTTACTTCGAGTTTAATTGCCATGCAATATATAGTTTCCTATTTAAATATTGAAAGGAATAAATTAAATATTAATAAATAAGTGTTGTTATTTTCCTAAATAAGATTTTTAGTAAGGGAAATACCCTACCACAATGATTGAGTCTGACAACCCTATGTTAATTATAATTAATTAAATAAATTGCCTGTATTTTCTTTATTTTTAATATGATTAATAATTAAATAAAGTGAAATAAATAAAATTTATTAAAAGATATATTTTTCTCTAACTAACTGAAATAACTTTATTTTTAGAGATATTGTTATTTTGATTAGGATCTCAATAAAAATGAAGACTCAATATCGGAATAGAAGGGAAAAAGAGATGAAAATTAAATGAAAAAAAATCATCATACATTAGTTAAATTAATATTTATTATCCCGTAATAAGCGCTATCTACTCAATATCAGCTAAAATCATTCGAAAAAAATTGATTTTTTGACAATATTGAACGGCAAAAATCAATCAATTTGCTTGTTTAGTGAACAAATAAAAATACACCAAAAAATAGTCTATATTTTTCAGTGTATTATGTTTTATCTGTGATACATAATTAAATTGAATGTATCCCGCTGTTTCTCTTAACTTCAACTAGGCTAATAAAGCTTAAAAATCCCAATCATCGTCTTCAGTGTTAATGGTTTTTCCAATAACATAGGATGAACCTGAACCAGAGAAGAAATCGTGATTTTCATTTGCATCTGGTGATAATGAAGAAAGAATAGCAGGGCTTACATCGGTTATTTCATCAGGGAATAAAGCTTCATACCCTAAATTCATTAACGCTTTATTGGCATTATAATGAAGAAATTTTTTGACATCTTCTGTCCAACCTACCGTGTCGTAAAGATCTTCGGTATATTTCACTTCATTGTCATATAAATCTAATAATAATGAGAAAGCAAAATCTTTAATATCTTGTTTTTCTAATTCTGATTTATTTAATAACTGATTTTGAAATTTGTAGCCAATGTAATAACCATGAACGGCTTCATCCCTAATAATAAGACGAATTAAATCGGCTGTATTGGTTAATTTTCCTCGGCTTGACCAATACATTGGTAAATAGAATCCTGAATAAAATAAAAAGGATTCTAAAAAGACACTGGCGATTTTTTTCTTTAAAGGATCTTCATCTTGATAATAACGCAAAATAATTTCTGCTTTCTTTTGTAAGTAAGGATTTTCCTCACTCCAACGATATGCTTCATCGACATCGGTTGTTAAGCAGAGTGTAGAAAATATCGAACTGTAAGAGCGAGCATGAACCGCTTCCATAAAACAGATATTAGATAATACGGCTTCTTCATGAGGCGTGAGTGCATCAGGCATTAAAGTCGGTGCACCTACAGTGTTTTGGATAGTATCAAGCAAAGTTAACCCAGTGAAAACACGGATCGTCAGTTGCTTTTCAGCTTGAGTCAGCGTGTTCCATGAAGGAATATCATTAGAGAGTGGAATTTTTTCAGGTAACCAAAAATTCATGGTTAAACGGTTCCAAACTTCTAAATCTTTTTCATCTTCAATGCGATTCCAGTTAATCGCATTAACATGGCTTAATAAAGGTGATGACATGCTATGTTCTCCTTATTGTTATTATTAAAGTGCGCACGAAACACAGCCTTTGATTTCTGTACCGGCTAATGCAGATTGTCGGATACGAATGTAATACAAGGTTTTAATACCTTTACGCCATGCATAAATTTGCGCTTTGTTAATATCTCTTGTTGTGGCTTCATCAGAAAAGAACAAGGTCAGTGATAATCCTTGGTCGATATGTTGAGAAGCTTCAGCATAGGTATCGATAATTTTTTCAGCCCCAATTTCATATGCATCTTGATAATATTGACGATTTTCATTGGTCATAAAGGGAGCAGGGTAATAAACTCGTCCAATCTTACCTTCTTTTCTAATTTCTATTGGCGCGGCAATAGGATGAATACTCGATGTAGAGTGGTTGATATAGGAAATCGATCCTGTTGGTGGTATTGCTTGTAAATTTTGGTTATAGATCCCATGCGTCATAATAGATTGCTTGAGAGCTTGCCAATCTTCCTGTGTTGGAATATGAACATTAGATTGACTAAATAGCTGGTTAACTTTTTGAGTTTTGGGCAACCACTGCTGTGATAGATATTTATTGAAGTATTCACCCGTTGCGTATTTTGAATTTTCAAAGCCTTTAAAGTGCTGTTTTTTCTCAATAGCTAATTGATTTGACGCTAATAATGCATAGTAAGTGACGGTATAAAAATAGATATTAGTAAAATCTAATGCTTCTTCTGAGCCGTAATAAATCCCTTCACGCGCTAAGTAGCCATGTAAATTCATTTGTCCCAAACCAATGGCATGAGAAGCGAGATTACCTTTTTCAATCGAAGGGACGGACTCAATTTTCGTCATTTCAGAGACATTACTTAATGCTCTAATTGCTGTGCTGACAGTATGAGCAAAGTTAGGTGAGTCCATTGCCATAGCAATATTCATAGAGCCTAAGTTACAACTAATATCGTGACCGATATGGCGATAACTTAAATCAGGGTGATACTCACTTGCACTGTTGACTTGTAAAATTTCAGAGCAAAGATTGCTCATATTAATTCTACCGGCGATAGGATTGGCGCGATTTACAGCATCTTCAAACATGATATAAGGGTAGCCAGATTCAAATTGAATTTCGGCAAGTGTTTGGAAAAACTCTCTCGCTTTAATTTTTTTCTTACGAATTTGCGCGTTATTCACCATTTCACTGTATTTTTCACTAATACTGATCTCTGACATAGGTACGCCATAAACACGCTCTATATCATAAGGTGAGAAGAGATACATATCTTCATTACGTTTCGCTAATTCAAAAGTGATATCAGGGATAACAACGCCTAAAGAGAGCGTTTTAATTCTCACTTTTTCGTCCGCATTTTCTCTTTTTGTATCAAGAAAATGGTAAATATCTGGATGATGGGCATGAAGATAAACAGCTCCAGCGCCTTGTCGTGCGCCTAACTGATTGGCATAGGAAAAAGCATCTTCGAGCATCTTCATAACAGGAACAACGCCAGAAGATTGATTCTCTATACGTTTAATGGGGGCACCAGCTTCACGTAAATTAGTGAGCAAAAATGCAACGCCACCGCCACGTTTAGAAAGCTGTAATGCGGAATTGACCGATCGACCGATAGACTCCATATTATCTTCTATGCGCAGCAGAAAGCAGGAAACCAATTCACCACGCTGTTGCTTCCCACAATTTAAAAAAGTCGGTGTTGCGGGTTGGAAACGACCACTAATGATTTCATCAACAAGATGAATAGCAAGATCAGTATCTCCTTGTGCAAGCGTGAGCGCCACCATACAAACGCGATCTTCATAGCGCTCAAGATAGCGCTCTCCATCAAACGTTTTTAAGGTGTAACTGGTGTAATACTTAAAAGCACCAAGGAAAGATTGAAAGCGAAACTTTTTGCTATAAGCATGTTTGAATAGCTGTTTTATAAAGGCAAATTCATACTGTTCTAACACTAGAGCTTCGTAATAGTGTTGTTGGACTAAGAATTCTAATTTTTCTCTTAGATCATGAAAAAATACCGTATTTTGATTTACATGCTGGCGAAAAAAATGGTGTGTCGCTAATTTGTCTTTATCAAACTGAATATTACCTTGCTCATCATAGAGATTTAGCATGGCATTCAATGCATGGTAATCCAGTTGTTCTGTTGATTGTGTCATGTTAATTATCTCGTGGCGCATTGGTCAGTAAGGCTTGACCAAAACGTACTTAAACCTGTTTTTACGCGGTTTACATCTTCTGGTGTACCTAATAATTCAAATCGATACAAAAAAGGGATTTGGCATTTTTGTGCAATAATATCGCCTGCTAATCCGTAAGCTGCACCAAAGTTAGTATTTCCAGAAGCAATGACTCCACGTATTAATTGGCGGTTTTCAGGAATATTTAAAAACTGAATAACCGCTTTAGGCACTGCACCTTTAGTACCGCCGCCGCCATAAGTCGGGCAAAGCAACACAAAAGGTTGCGTTGCAAGCAAGGTTTCATCTTCAATAATTCTGGTCGCTTTTAAATGGAGCTTTTGTACAAAGCGATGACAGTTTTCAGAACGACTTGAAAAGTAGATCAAAGGTGCAGTTTGCATGAGATGCTCCTTTAGAGCGTGATCTGTCTGATTTTATCAGGGCAGAAACCCGACCAATGTTGTTCACCGTGAACGACAACAGGTACTTGGCGATATCCCATAGAAACAATGTGAGCGAGGGCTTGTGTATCTTTGGTGAGATCAACTGCAACAAACGGAATATTTTTCTGTTTTAAGGCGCGTTCTGTAGCGCTGCATTGAACGCAATTCGGTTTGGTATAGAGGATAACAGACATAAAAATAACCCTTATAAAAATATGGATGCGTCTGTTTTCACATCCATAATGAGAAGTACTTAAATACTATATATAGATTTATTTATTTTCAACCACACAATATATGGTGATTTTAATTTTTGATAATGATTATCATTAAAATTAAATAGTTAGTGAATTAATTTTATTTTTAGATCGCTCGATTGATCAATTTTTATTAGATATACGAGTAATTAGATGATTGCTTTATCAATCAAGCATGATTTAATCTTATTGCTAAAGACAAATCAGCAGAGAAAACATTATGTACCAAGACTATCTCAATGCACCTAAAGGCTTTCCAAAACCTTATATCTCAATCACTGCAAATGAAAAAGGGATCACGAGTCTCTATTTTGTGAATGACAAAGAGGTTGCTGTAAACACAAGCCCCGTGATTAACCAATGTATGCAACAATTAAAAGAGTATTTTGCGGGTAAACGCACGACGTTTTCAGTGCCATTAGCACCGGAAGGAACTGAGTTTCAAAGCCGTGTTTGGAAGACATTGCAGACAATTCCTTATGGTGAAATTTGGAGCTATAAAAAATTGGCGCTTACATTAGGTTCGATCAATTATTGCAGAGCGGTAGGAATGGCCAACTCACGCAATCCAATTTCTTTAATTATTCCTTGCCACCGAGTTATTGGTCATAACGGTAAGTTGGTCGGCTATACTGGTGGATTAGATATTAAGCGTTGGCTACTTCACTATGAAAAAGTAGAAATTGATGAATAGTTTAGATTGTAAGTATTAAGTATTGTTTCTTAAGTGAACTATGCGTTAAGGCATGGGATTTGTCTGAATATTAATCATTTGGCAGAAAAAAAATGTGAGTTTCGTGATCTAGGCTGTGGACAGGGAATCATCATTTTTGTTTTACTATAGCCAACGCAAAACGCTTGCGTTTATTTTCTATTTTAAAGGTAAACTTGATGTCTAAATTAAAAGGTAACGTTAAGTGGTTTAACGAAACTAAAGGTTTTGGTTTTATCACTCCAGAAGATGGCAGCAAAGATGTATTTGTACACTTTTCCGCTATTACATCAGAAGGCTTTAAAACCCTTGCTGAAGGTCAAAAAGTAGAGTTTGAAGTTACTGACGGCGCGAAAGGGCCATCTGCTGCAAACGTTGTCGCTATCTAATTAACGACTTCTTTGAGACAGTAAAAACCCGTTTTTTAACGGGTTTTTATGTATCTAGAGCAAAGCCCGTCCGAGCATTACATTTCTCGTAGTAACCAAAACGCAAAGGCGGTCATTAAAAATGAACCTGCCAAGTTAGCGCCCATAGTACCTAATGCCCATCCTATCTTTCCCTCAGTAAAGAGTGCGACAACTTCGACAGAAAAGGTTGAGAACGTCGTAAGACCGCCACAGAAGCCCGTCGTTAGCATAATTTTCCAAATAGGATCAATATGTGGCGCTTTGCTAAACCAAGCGATACCAAAGGCAATAATAAAAGCACCAATACAGTTAGCAATTAAGGTGCCTGTGGCAAAATGAGGAAAAATAGAATTTAGGCGGTAGCTAATCAGCCAGCGCAATACGCTACCTAAACCACCACCTATAAATACAGCAATTGCAATGTTAAACATGAGAGATTAATTATTATTTAACCTCAATCCCTTGAGCTTGAAGGTCAGCATGATAAGACGAGCGAACAAACGGCCCACAAGCTGCATGGGTAAAGCCCATAGCAAGTGCTTGCTCTTTCATATACTCAAACTCGTCAGGACTGACGTAGCGTTGAACAGGAAGATGGTGACGACTTGGCTGTAAATATTGCCCTAATGTCAGCATCGTTACCCCATGTTTACGCAGATCACGCATAACGTCAATAATTTCTTCGTTAGTTTCCCCAAGACCGACCATTAAACCCGACTTAGTGGGAATATTTGGGTGAGCTTGCTTAAAACGTTCTAATAATGTCAATGACCATTGATAGTTAGCGCCTGGACGTACTTGACGATAAACGCGAGGAACGTTCTCTAAGTTATGGTTGAAGACATCTGGTGGTGTATCTGTGAGGATCTCAAGTGCTTTATCCATACGACCACGGAAGTCAGGGACTAATGTTTCAATGCGGATCGTTGGATTTTTTGCACGAATTGCAGCAATACAATCAGCAAAATGTTGAGCGCCGCCATCCCGTAAATCATCGCGGTCTACAGAAGTAATTACGACGTAACGTAACCCCATATCTTTGATCGTTTGAGCGAGTTTTTCTGGCTCTTGTGGATCGGGAGCATTTGGGCGGCCATGAGCCACATCGCAGAATGGGCAACGGCGTGTACAGATTGCACCCAAGATCATAAAGGTTGCTGTTCCGTGGTTAAAGCACTCTGCAAGATTAGGGCAAGAGGCTTCTTCACAGACAGAATGAAGACCATTTTTACGCATTGCTGCTTTGATACCCTGAATTTTACTTGAGTCAGCGGGTAGCTTTATTTTCATCCAATCAGGTTTGCGTAGCAGTTGTTCTCGTTCTGTAGCGACTGTTTTAACAGGAATAAGTGCCATTTTATCGGCGTCGCGATATTTAACTCCGCGTTCCATCTGAATAGGTTTACTCATAATTGTGCCAGTTCCAGTTATCTAGAGTGATTAACACGATGTGACTGAGGTAATCAGGGTTTTAAAAAAATATGACAAATGTTAAAAAAATTATAGCATTTTTATTGCTGTGGTTGAAATCCTAGTTGTGTACAAAAATGCTTAACTAATAACGGTGCTACCTGTGACGTTGTCGTGTTCGGTGCAAAATCAATTAACTGCGTCATTTTTAGATCAGAATAACCACAAGGATTTATTCGTGTAAAAGGCGATAAATCCATATCGATATTGAGCGCAAGCCCATGAAAGGAGCAACCTTTACGAATGCGTAATCCTAAAGAGCAAATTTTATCGCCCTTTACATAAACGCCGGGTGCATCAGCGCGAGCATAAGCTTCTACATTAAACTCTGCCAGCGTATCAATAACGGTATTTTCAAGAGCGGTGACTAATTGACGAACACCTACATGATTGCGTTTTAAATCAATTAAAACATACATCACTTGTTGACCTGGGCCATGATAAGTCACTTGACCACCACGATCAGATTGAATAACTGGGATAGTTCCCGTATTTAATAAGTGTTCAGCTTTACCTGCTTGCCCTTGGGTAAAAACCTGTTCATGTTGAACGAGCCATATTTCATCAGGTGTGTGACTTTCCCGTTTTTCCGTAAACTGATGCATAGAATCAGAAACCGGTAAATAGGGTTCCACACCTAATTGGCGAATAATGATTGTCTTGTCTTGCACCGTGAAAATCTTCATTTGTAGCGTAATTGTGAAGAGCAGTATAACGCTCCAGTAAATGAACTACCAGATTGAGATGTTTTTTTTCCGAGGTAGAGTGAAAAATGAGGAAAGGCAGAAATAAAAAAGCGCCTTAATGAAAGGCGCTTTTAGAAAGTCATCTATTCAAAGAAGAGATTATAGAACCATACGTACCAGTTCAAGTTCACCTAATTCTTTATATAACGTTTCTACTTGATCGATATGAGTTGCATTGATAGTAATAGAAACAGAGTGGTAATTACCTTTGCTACTTGGTTTCACTGAAGGCGTGTAATCACCAGGCGCATGGCGCTGAATGACTTCAACGACTTGATCCACTAATTCTGGTTTTGCATGACCCATCACTTTATAAGTGAAAGAACATGGGAACTCTAACAGTTCGTTTAATTTTGTTTTCATCATAATGTAATTCCTTAAGACAACGGGTGCTGTTGTTTTAATAATTTATTTCTACACCTAATCTTAGCAAATAAAAAGCGCATTCCTTATATAATAAGGAATGCAATACTGGTAATTAGGGTAAATATGGGAATGGTAAATGTATTTCTGCCAATATCTGTATAAAAGTTATATGTGGGCGCATTTACCTTTTTCAAGCCTTAGCCAAACCAGTGTGAGAATAATAATTTAATATAGTCGATAATACGGCTAAAGAAACCACCTTCTTTTACTTCATTCATCACAACAAGCGGGCGTTGTTCAATCACTTGACCATCAAGTTGGAAATTAATTGTTCCCACAACTTGGTTTTTCGCCACTGGTGCATGTAATTCTACATTATCAAGAACATAGCTTGCTTTTAAATCTTTTAAACGACCACGAGGAATAGTTAAATAAACATCTTTATCTACCCCTAATTGTACTTTATCTGTTTCACCATACCAGATTGGCTCCGCGGCGAACTCTTTACCCACTTGCAATGGTTTTACGGTTTCAAAAAAACGAAAACCCCAAGTAAGTAATTTTTTACTTTCTGCATCTCGACCTTTAGATGAGTGACCGCCCATAACTGCAGAAATTAAACGCATATCGCCTTCAGTTGCAGAAGCGACAAGGTTATAGCCAGCAGATGCAGTATGCCCAGTTTTAATGCCATCAACGTTTAAACTGGTATCCCACAACAAACCATTTCGGTTGGTTTGGCGAATATTGTTGTAGGTGTACTCTTTTTCTTTATAGATGGCATATTCATCCGGTACATCGCGAATTAATGCAGCACCAATTAGCGCCATATCGCGAGCCGAGCTGTATTGCCCTGGAGCATCAAGACCATGAACGGTTTGGAATTGTGTATTTTGTAAACCTAGACGTTTAACGTAGTCGTTCATCATGGTCACAAACGTATCTTGGCTGCCGGCGATATAAGAGGCCATCGCAACACAAGCATCATTACCTGATTGTAAGTTAATACCACGAGTTAACTGCGCAACTGTAACTTGGTCACCCGGTTTTAAGAACATTAAAGAAGAGCCACGGAAAACAGGATTACCCGTTGCCCATGCTTCTTCACCAATGGGTACGATATCGCTATTTGAAATTTTACCAGCACGAATTGATTGACCGATAACATAGCTGGTCATCATCTTGGTTAAACTGGCAGGATCACGGCGAACATCGGCATTCATTTCAGCCAGTACTTTCCCAGAATTATAATCAATAAGAATATAAGATTCGGCTTCGATACTAGGAACAGCGGGTATCATTGTTTTTAGGGAATCTTCCGCAATACTTTGATGACTTACTGTGAGTAAAGCAAAAGTGGCACTTAATAGGCTTGTTCTTAGTAATTTTGCTGGGAGTATCTGTTTCATTCTGTTTGTTTAATCCGAAAATTCAGGGAAAAATAGGGACTGATAAATAAAATATCAGCAAATCCAGACGATTCTACGCTTGAATTTGCTGATATAAAAAGGATTTTACGTAAAATTATCCTTTATTGGGTAATAATAAATCCCGTGATATCTTTAACTTGTTTTAGCTTGTTCTTTATCGTTTCGGCTTGATCTTTAGATGAATAAGGGCCGAGTTGCACTTTATACAATCCATCTGCTTTATTGATTACACCTTGAGTGCTAAATAATGACGATAAATCATTGAGCCAAAACTGCGCATTATTTTCGTTACTGAGAGCGCCGACTTGGACATAAAAGCCTTGTGCTATAGCGTTTGAGGATAATACAGGTTTTGGTGCTTTTGTTTCTGTCTCCACAGGAGTTGGCATTGGAGCTGGCGCCGGAGTTGGCGTTTTGACTGGAACAGGAGTTGGAGCAGGTGGCTCTACGGGCATATTGTTGTTGGTAGGCGTTGATGTCGTTAATGGCGCTTGTGCTGCTGGCTGAGCATTAAAATTAGGGCGCTCAGGTAATGCCGTTGTTTTTTTCTCTATTTGCGCACCATGTGTACCAATACCACTCATATGACCAGTTTGGTCAACAACAATTCCTTCAATAAGCAATGGGGTTGTTGGCATTAAACGTAAACTATCAGAAACCGCTGGCGTGACTTGGATTTGTTTTCCATTGACGTAAGGACCACGGTCGTTAATACGTACAACCATTGTGCGTCCATTGAGCAAGTTTGTGATTTTCGCATAGCTTGGGATCGGTAATGTAGGATGTGCGACGGCAAACTCATAGGGATTAACGCGCTCACCAATGGTTGTTAAACGACTCATCGCTAAACTATCATAAACAACCGCCTCTCCTCGCTCACTGAAGTTTGCAGGATCAGTCACAATACGGTAAACCACGCCATTTTTTCGGTAATCTTGATTTGCCGTAGGGTGGTAAGGCTCGTAACGTGGCTCTGCACCGAGAACACGTTGAGCTGGCACATTGGGTAATGGTGCTGGCTGTTTATTGGTATTCGGCTTATCAATAACACACCCTGACAGTAGCAATGCACTGATACCAATCAAAACCCATTGCAGACGCATAAAAACCTCATTATAAACTTTTAGATAGTAGTTTTCGGTGTGTATGAATCGACATCACGATACCAAACCCTGCCATTAATACAATAAGGGCCGAGCCTCCATAACTCATCAGCGGTAACGGAACACCTACAACAGGAAGAATACCACTCACCATTCCTATGTTGACAAAAACATAGACAAAGAAAATTAGCATTAGCCCGCCAATCATTACTCTACCAAATGTATTTTGTGCTTTCGTTGCAAGATAAAGACCGCGCGCGATTAAGAGTATATAAAGCGTCAGTAGTATCAAAACACCAATTAATCCGAGTTCTTCAGCCAATACAGCAAAAATAAAGTCTGTATGGCGCTCTGGTAGGAATTCTAATTGAGATTGAGTGCCTTGTAACCATCCTTTTCCATGTAATCCACCAGAACCAATGGCAATTTTAGATTGGATGATATGATATCCTGCGCCAAGAGGGTCTGATTCGGGGTCAAGAAGCATCATTACCCGTGCTTGCTGGTAATCATGCATGAGGAAAAACCAAAGTATGGGGATAAAGGCGGCAACAAGTAAAATTGCGATAATAATAAGTCGCCAACTCATTCCAGCAAGGAAAAGAACAAATAGCCCTGAAGCAGCAACAAGAATGGATGTCCCCAAATCGGGCTGTGCTGCAACTAATAATGTTGGAACAAAAATAATGACCAGAGCAATGGCGGTATTACGCAACGTCGGTGGGCACACATCTCGATTCATAAATCGTGCCACCATCAAAGGAACGGCAATTTTTGCAATTTCTGAGGGCTGAAAACGTACAATACCTAAATCTAGCCAGCGTTGCGCTCCCTTGCTGATTTGCCCGAAAACATCGACAAGGACCAATAAGATGACGCAAAAGAAAAAGAGATGAGGCGCCCAACTTTCATAAACTCGGGGAGGAATTTGTGCCATGATGATCATGATCATAAACCCCATTGCAATCTGTCCTAACTTACGTTGCATCATGTCTGGATCTTGCCCACTGGCACTCCACATAATAAATGCGCTGTATCCTAATAAAGCAATAATACAAAGCAAGAATAGGGGGTCGATATGGATCCGTGTCCAGAAGGATTTTTTCTTGTTATTTTCAGTCATGAGTATTATTCCTCTGAACCACGCGGTGCTGGTGGAGAAGCTGGCAATACCGTGTTGTTATCACCAAGGAGAATGTGGTCAAGAATTTGTCTGGTAAGATCGCCAACAGAAGGACCTGCGCCACCATTTTCTAGAATAATAGAGACGGCTACGGTTGGGTTATCATAAGGCGCAAAGGCAATCATCAATTTGTGGTCACGAAGATGTTCAGCCAATTGGCTCGCATTGTAGGTTTCGTAACTAAATACCTGTGCTGTTCCCGATTTTGCTGCGACTTTATAAGGTGCATTAGCAAAACTTCTACGGCCTGTGCCATTAGGGAAGTTAGCCACACCATACATACCGTGTTTTGCTAATTCCCAATAACCTGAGTTGATATCACCAATTTGGCGTGTTTCAGTATCAACATAAGGCAACATTTCATTGCCAAGTTTTGTACCGTAAAGTAGGTGAGGGGTTTTTACTTGACCATCATTAATTAGCGTCATTAACGCCTTCGCCATTTGAATTGGCGTTGCTGTCCAATAACCTTGTCCAATCCCTACGGGGATCGTGTCACCTTGATACCAAGGCTTTTTATAACGTTGCTGTTTCCACTCACGGGTTGGCATGATGCCATTACGTTCTTCTGACAGATCAATGCCAGTATATTCACCATAGCCAAAGCGAGTCATCCAAGTTGATATACGATCAATTCCCATATCATAAGCAACTTGGTAGAAGAAGGTATCCGCAGATTCTACGATAGATTTTGTAACATTAAGTTTTCCATGTCCCCAACGTTTCCAGTCTCGGTAACGTTTTTCAGAGCCGGGAAGTTGCCACCAGCCAGGATCATGAATGGTTGTATTGGGGGTGATCACGCCTTCGCTTAATGCAGCAACTGACATAAAAGGTTTTACCGTTGAAGCTGGTGGGTAAAGCCCTTGCGTAGTACGGTTAATTAAAGGTCGATCGGGATTATTGAGTAATCCTTGATAATCGGTATTAGAGATCCCCCCAACAAATAAATTAGGGTCGTAACTTGGGTTGGAAACCAAGGCTAAAATTTCACCATTACGTGGATCAGTAACCACAACCGCAGCACGGCTGGTGGTAAGTAATGTTTCAATATAAGTCTGTAACTCAAGGTCGATAGTTAAATAAATATCTTTGCCCGCTTGTGGCGGTTGCTCATGTAATTGACGAATAACACGACCACGGCTATTGACTTCCACTTCTTCATAGCCAGTTTTACCATGTAAAACCGATTCGTAATAACGCTCAATCCCTAATTTACCAATATCATGTGTTGAAGCGTAATTGGCATATAAGCCTTCTTTTTCAAGGCGTTCAACATCCTTATCATTAATTTTAGCAACATAGCCAATAACATGCGTTAATGCAGAGCCATAAGGATAATAACGGCGTTGAATACCTTTTATTTCTAAACCAGGATAGCGATATTGATTAATAGCAAAACGAGCGACTTGCACTTGGTTCAGTGCTGTTTTTAATACAATTTGGGTGAAGCGGCGTGCTCTTTTACGCTCTTTTTCAAAATTAGCAATGTCTTCATCACTTAAATCGACAACCTCTCTTAAACTATCTAACGTTTCTTGTAGATTGGCGACTTTCTCAGGCATTATTTCGAGCTGATAAATAGTACTATTTAGCGCAAGAGGAACGCCTTTGCGATCATAGATAATACCGCGACTAGGTGGAATAGGGACTAGCTTAATACGGTTACCATTAGACCGAGTTTGGTAATCATCATGGCGAGCAATTTGTAAGTGGTGTAAGTTAAACACTAAAATACCACTTAGCACTATAATTACAGAAAACGCGACAATAACACGGCGGATGAAAAGTTTGGATTCCGCTGTATAATCTCGAAATGGGGTACGTTTTCTTTTCTTCATCCCATTAGTTGACTTCACTTACTTACCCGCCAAAATTTATTATTCCCGATGATAAGGATGGTTTGTGGTAATACTCCACGCACGGTAAAGGCTTTCCGCTACGACAACGCGAACTAGAGGATGTGGCATGGTTAATGGCGATAAAGACCAGCTTTGTTCTGCTGCCGCTTTACATGCTGGTGCTAATCCTTCGGGACCACCAATGAGTAAGCTGACATTTCTTCCATCAAGCTTCCATCGATCAAGTTGTTCTGCAAGTTTTGGCGTATCCCAGCGAGCGCCAGGAATATCGAGAGTAACGATTCGATTTCCTTTTCCTACTGCTGCTAACATTTGTTCACCTTCTTTTTCGAGAATACGTTTAATATCCGCATTCTTCCCACGCTTGCCAGCGGGGATCTCGATAAGTTCTAAAGGCATGTCTTTTGGGAATCGATTAAGATAATCCATAAAGCCGGTCTGTATCCAGTCCGGCATTTTTGTACCAACGGCAATGAGCTGTAATTTCAAACTCAGCTCCAGAGTTTTTCAAGTTCGTACATACGGCGACTATCTTCTTGCATGACGTGTACCATGGCTTCACCAAGATCAACGACAATCCAGTCAGAAACGCCTTGTCCTTCAACACCTAAAGGTTGTAATCCCGCTTCGCGGCAATCATCAACGAGATTATCTGCAACAGACATGAGGTGTCTGCTTGATGTGCCCGTACAAATAATCATGTAATCAGTTACACTTGATTTTCCGCGGACATCTAATGCAATAATGTCTTGAGCTTTAGAATCTTCAAGTTTA
Organism: Proteus sp. CD3; assembly: GCF_008808075.1. Lineage (NCBI taxonomy): Bacteria > Pseudomonadati > Pseudomonadota > Gammaproteobacteria > Enterobacterales > Morganellaceae > Proteus > Proteus sp. CD3. The sequence continues at coordinate 835,826 of NZ_CP019686.1, forward strand.
TCAATAATAAATTGCTGTAATTCAGAACCTTGCAAAAGGATCACCTTTAATCTAATGAGTTAATTCAATCGAAAAATAACATACTCGTGATACTTCAAGTTGCAGCGTTGTTGACTACATTTATTCGCACTAGTTATATACTTTGATATGCTCCTAGCGACTTACTCTATTTGTTGTCTAACTGCGCCTCAAATTATTTAGAATATGAATGCTATTTTAAAGGAATTTATACCAATAAATCTATTTTACTGGATGATTAATTCCAGTTAGCAATAACAAGAACATAAACTTCATTTTCTTGTTTTTCGACGTTTGATTTAGAAAAATTCATATATGCCCATTAACTGCGTCATAATAAATAACAAAAAGAAGGCAGATAAGAACTTTTCCGTTTAGACGACAGTTTTACCTTACAGTTCCCTTAAGGGAACAGAGGGTGAGAATAACAGCTAAACCTCGTCTGTCAATGCTGATTAAATACCTAATTAGCGTGTTTTGACTTTGTTACGTTGAGATTATACAGACTAATACTCATACTTTTTAGTTAGAGAGAAAAAGAATGGAAAGAAAAGAAAATTATCTCGGGCTATCTTCAGAAATTGTGAGTAACAACGATTGCCAATTACAAGAAAAGTTAGCATTACTTTGTCATGCCGTTAAAGATGAAAAAATAGGCATTATGCAGATAGATCTCCAAAACAGAGATCATCCGTTGCCGATTTATGGTTATATCGGAAAAGAAGGGGACCGACTTGTTTCTCCATCAAATTTTATCTTACCTCAATTAAGTCTTGAGCAGCTTTTACAGCCTATTTTTCTCGATCACTTTCTTACTCAATTCTTTACACTATGCGATTATCAACAACAGGTTAATCAATCACTAAGTAAAGGGGCTTTGATTAAATTCCATAGTCGATATAAATATTTAGTTATGGCTTATTCACAAGTGGCTTATCGTGAATTAGGGCGTTATCTCGCTAATCTCTCTGACAAAACTTCCCTTGACGAAATTGCATCGACATATCAACAAAAGCTAATGAGGGCATTAAGCGTTGCTCCAAATCGAGAAGGGCAAACTAATGCATTAATGCATATGGCGGGGTATTTTAAGCGAGATCTGAGTTCGCAACAGAAACAAGAAATGTCACAGACAATTTTGCTATATCGTCAAGGTGTAGTGCCTTTCTCTAAACCTTATGATTTACTCCAATATTGGTTAACCATTTATCCTGATGACTATTTGATTAATCAACGCTATTTTTCGCCTTATCCATCTGCTTTTAATTATTTAAGAGAACAACTTTAAAAAGCATAGGTTATTTATAAAGTTGTTGTTGGCGAATATAGTTTTCAACGGAGCTGGGGAGTAAATCGCGGCAATCTAAACCTGCTTTGTGGCGCGCACGAATGTCTGTCGCTGAAATATTATAAAGTGGTGTGTCAGCAAGGAATATTTTACCTGCGGGTAAGCAATGAATATCTTCTTGCTGTTTGGTTTGGTGCTTTTCTAACCATGCTTGCATTTGCGCTGATCCAAAATGCGTTTGATAGCCAGGACGAGCGCAAACTAATAAATGGCACACGTCTAATAAACTTTCCCATTTGTGCCATGTATTTATTGAAAGCAATGAATCTTGACCAATAATAAAGGCTAAAGGTTGTTTATCGCCAATTTCTTGTCTGAAGTCTCTTAATGTCTCTATGCTATAAGAGGGCGTTGGTTTTTCAAGCTCGCGGGTATCCACTTTAAAAGAAGAATATGGTTCGAGTGCGAGGCGTACCATTTCAAGACGTTGTTGAGAAGATGCCTCTGGTTGAGGGCGATGAGGTGGAATATTGTTAGGTAACCAAATCACTTCTTTTAAACCAATTAATCCTGAAAGTGCTTCAACCGGACGCAAATGCCCATAATGAATAGGATCAAATGTACCACCATATAAAGCGATGGCTTGGTTAATTAAAGGTGTTGAGTGATTGGTTTTAGGCATGACTGACAAATCCTTCTGGTAATGCTTTTCCACAAAGTAATAAGCCCAGAGCGCTAAGCGAGGGCCAAACTGCCTGTCCGTAATCTTGCTTAATTGTAATTTCAATTGTTGCAAGTAATCGTATTGCTGTCAGCAATTGATGTTCAGATAAGCGCTGTAGTGCTGCTGTGAATATTGGGCGTCGATTTTGCCAAATTCGATGTTTATCAAAAATCGTTTTTAACGAAGCTGTTTTAGATTCACGATGTAGCGTAATCAACTGCATTAATTCACGTTGTAAAGTTCTGAGTAAAATAACAGGTTCAGAGTCTTCTCTTTTGAGTTGTTGCAAGATATGCCATGCACGTTGCGTTTTCCCTGCAAGTAATGCATCAACCCAGTGATAAGGGGTAAAATGTGACGCGTCATTGACCGCTGCTTCGACTCTTGGGAGTGTTAGCTTTCCGTCAGGGTACAATAGAGAAAGGCGCTCGATGGCTTGTGCTAGTGCGAGTAAATTCCCTTCATAACAGTAGCAAAGTAATTGATTACCTTGTTCATCCAGCGCTAACCCTTTTTGTTTTGCTCGACGCGCAACCCAATTAGGCAATTTATCAAGCTCCGGTGTCAGGCAAGAAACATAGGTTCCATGTTGGCTTAATGTTTTAAACCATTCACTGTTTTCTTGCGCTTTGGTGAGTTTATTGCCACGTAAAATCAACAATAAATCTTGATGCAATTCTTGAGATAGGCGAGTGAGTTTCTCTGACATCACTGCATTGGGGCCATTTTCAGGTAAATGCAGTAAAAGAGATTGTCTTTGAGAAAAAAGGCTTAGCGATTGACAAAGCGAGTAAATTTCATTCCAGTCCGTATTATTATCAAGGGTAAATTGATAATGCTCGATAAATCCTTGGGATTTAGCTACGGATTGAATAGCATCTTGAGACTCTTGGAGTAACAGCGGTTCATTACCCCAGAGTAGGTAACTTTGGCGCAGCCCCTCTTGGAGCTGCGCATTCAGTTGTTCTGGATATAAGCGGATCATTTGGCTGGTGAGATTATCTGTTTTGCCTGCTCAGCTTGTGCGGCTTTTTGGCGTTCAGCGTTATGAACAACCAATAATTTACGCACTAATATTGCTGTCGCTTGTTCACGCATCTCTTGCTTGATAATGTCATTTTCAGCATCTTTCGCTAATGCTTCTAATGGGTTATCGAAGAATGGGCGTGAAACCTGTGATGAAATTGGGTAAATCGTACCATCAGGCATAATCACTTGTGCATCAAGCACAAATGTTAACTGACGTTCTGCTGATTTACCGTCTTGATACACAGAGACGGTCTCTTTACTTTCTGATGAACCAATAATTTTAAGAATAGGGATATTGGCTGTTGGATTTTCAACAAGCTGAACACCACTAAGTCTAAGTTGTTGACGCATTATACGAGATAATGGGCCATAAGGGTCACCAGAGCTAAGATAAAGCGTTTTTAATTCTGCTGGAACCTGAGTTTTACCTTGAAGGTGAAAACCACAGCCAGCGGTGATTAACACCGCTAAACCGAAAAATAGCGAAAGTAGATATCGCACTAGGCCTCCTTATCAGCCAACAACCATGTTCAGTAATTTTCCTGGAACATAGATGACTTTACGAATAGTCACATCTTCCAAGTATTTAGCAACACTGTACTCTTTTGTCGCCATTTCCTGAACATATTCTTTTTCTGAATTAGCCGGAACAGTGACTCGACCACGCACTTTACCATTCACTTGAACGATGATCAGTTTGGTGTCATCGACCATTGCTTCTTCATCAGCAACCGGCCATGGTGCAACATCAACGTCCTCTTTTCCACCTAATGCTTGCCACATAACGAAACATGCATGAGGGATGATTGGAGAAAGCATACGAACAATAGCTTCTAATGCTTCTTGCATTAAAGCACGATCTTGCTCTGTTTCTTGTGTTGCACGAGTTAATTTATTCATTAACTCCATAATGGCGGCAATCGCGGTGTTAAAGGCTAAACGACGACCTACGTCATCAGATACTTTCGCAATTGTTTTATGTAAGTCACGACGTAAATCTTTTTGTTCTTCTGTCAGTGCAGAAAGATCAAGAGGCTGTGTCGCTCCTTTTTGAGAGTGTTCGTGAACTAAACGCCATAAACGACGTAAGAAACGGTTTGCACCTTCAACGCTAGATTCCTGCCATTCCAGTGTTAATTCTGGTGGAGCAGCAAACATCATAAATAAACGAACGGTATCTGCACCATAACGTTCAACCATCGTTTGTGGGTCGATACCGTTATTTTTAGATTTAGACATTTTGCTCATGCCAGCATAAGTCAATTCATGACCTTCGCTGTCAGTCGCTTTAATGATGCGATTTTTCTCATCACGTTCAACAATAGCTTCAGCAGGAGATACCCAATGGCGAGCGCCATCTTCACCCGTGTGATAGAACGCATCCGCTAATACCATGCCTTGACAAAGTAAGCGTTTTGCAGGTTCATCAGAGTTTACTAAACCAGCATCACGCATCAGCTTATGGAAGAAGCGGAAATACATTAAGTGCATGATTGCGTGTTCAATACCACCGATATACCAGTCAACTGGTAACCAATAGTTAGCGGCTTTCGGATCTAACATGCCTTTATCATAATCAGGGCAGGTATAACGAGCGTAATACCAAGAAGATTCCATAAAGGTGTCAAAAGTATCTGTTTCACGCAGCGCTGGCTGACCATTGATTGTGGTTTTTGCCCACTCAGGATCTGCTTTGATTGGGCTGGTGATCCCGTCCATTTTTACATCTTCTGGCAGGATAACAGGGAGTTGATCTTCAGGAACAGGAACAACAGTACCATCTTCTAAAGTCGCCATTGGAATTGGCGCACCCCAGTAACGTTGACGAGAAACCCCCCAGTCACGTAAACGGTAGTTAACTTTGCGCTCACCAACACCCATTTGTGCCAGTTTATCTGCAATTGCATTAAAGCCAGCTTGGTTGTCTAATCCAGAGAATTCACCAGAGTTAATCAGGCTATTTTTTTCGGTTAATGCACCTTCAGATAAGTCAGGTTGATTACCTTCGGCATCCGCAATAACAGCTTTAATAGGTAAATTGTATTTAGTTGCAAATTCCCAGTCACGTTCATCATGACCTGGAACCGCCATTACAGCACCTGTGCCGTATTCCATTAATACAAAGTTAGCAACCCAAATAGCGACTTTCTCTTTAGTCAATGGATGAATAGCATAAAGACCTGTTGCAATCCCTTTTTTCTCCATTGTTGCCATATCGGCTTCTGCCATTTTCATGTTACGGCATTCATCAATGAAGTGTTGAACTTCAGGATTATTTTGAGCAGCTTTTTGTGCTAATGGGTGACCTGCTGCAACGGCAACATAAGTGACACCCATAAATGTATCAGGACGCGTTGTATAAACGGTCATTGTGTCGTTGCTGTCAGCAACATCAAATTTAATTTCGACGCCTTCAGAACGACCAATCCAGTTACGTTGCATGGTCTTAACTTGTTCAGGCCATTCATCTAACGTATCTAAATCGTTTAACAGCTCTTCTGCATATTCGGTAATTTTGATAAACCACTGTGGAATTTCTTTACGCTCAACAGGGGTATCACAACGCCAGCAGCAGCCATCGATAACTTGTTCGTTGGCTAAAACTGTTAAGTCGTGTGGACACCAGTTAACCGCAGAGGTTTTTTTATAAACTAAGCCTTTTTCATATAACTTAGTAAAGAACCATTGTTCCCAGCGATAATATTCTGGTGTGCAGGTAGTGACTTCACGATCCCAATCGTAACCAAAACCTAGTTTTTTTAACTGGTTTTTCATGTAATTGATGTTTTCGTAAGTCCATGGTGCAGGGGCTGTTTTATTTTTTACTGCGGCACCTTCTGCGGGTAAACCAAACGCATCCCAACCAATAGGTTGTAAGACGTTTTTACCTAGCATACGTTGATAACGGGAAATCACGTCACCAATGGTGTAGTTACGGACGTGTCCCATGTGTAGTCGGCCAGAAGGATAAGGTAGCATTGACAGGCAGTAATATTTTTCTTTGTTATTATCTTCTGTCACTTTAAATGTATTGTTCTTTTCCCAGTGTTCCTGGATAGTTTGCTCTATATCTTCGGGACGATATTGTTCTTGCATGGCACCGATAATCCTATGGTGAATTAATGGCTACCGGAGGGTAACCGCTATTATGAAATTAAGACTTGCATAGCATAGCTGATTTTGTCTAATAGCCACAACTATTGATCTCAATGAAAGCCACTGTTTGCATAACTTTTTCAACACAATTGCGAGATATCTTGGAAAGAGCTAAGGCAAAAAGATAATAAATGCGTATTTCCTGAGAAAATAATAGTGATATTGCGAAAAAAGAAGATTATTTGATATTTAATTGCGAGGTTAATCGAAATTATTATTTTGAGCTGACGTGCTAAAAAAGCACGTCAGCAGAGGGGATGTGGGAATTAGTGTAGAATTTTAGCGAGGAAATCTTTTGCTCGTGCTGATTTTGGATTATCAAAAAAGTCATTTTTAGGTCTATCTTCCACAATTCGACCTTCGTCCATAAAAATAATACGGTCAGCAACTTTTTTAGCAAACCCCATCTCATGGGTTACTACCATCATCGTCATACCTTCATTTGCAAGCTCTACCATTACATCAAGTACTTCATTAATCATTTCAGGATCAAGCGCTGATGTCGGTTCATCAAATAACATTGCAATCGGATCCATACATAATGCGCGGGCGATGGCAACACGTTGTTGTTGACCACCTGAAAGCTGTGCTGGATATTTGTTAGCATGGCTTGCTAATCCAACTCGCTCTAATAGCTTTAACCCTTTCTCTTTTGCGGCTCCTTTCTCTCTATTAAGCACTTTAACTTGTGCCAGTGTAAGATTTTCAATAATAGAGAGGTGAGGGAAGAGTTCAAAATGTTGGAATACCATACCCACTTTTGCTCGTAATTTGGCAAGATCAGTATGCTTGTCATTGACTTTGATTTCATTAACAAGGATCTCGCCTTGTTGTATAGGCTCTAAGCCATTTACTGTTTTGATCAGTGTTGATTTACCTGATCCAGAAGGTCCACAGACAACAACAACTTCCCCCTTTTTAACTTCAGTGGAACATTCAGTCAGTACTTGAAACTGACCATACCATTTGGATACGTCTTTTAGGGAAATCATCTAGGTAGTCCTTTTTTTAAGAAAATTTACTAACATCGAAGCAGCGAAGCTAATAACAAAATAAACAAAACCAGCAAAGAGGATCATTTCAACTTGTGTTCCATCTCGTTCTCCAATATTTGCCGCTGTTCTGAAAAAGTCAGTAAGACTTAAAACGTAAACTAAGGATGTATCTTGGAACAATACAATTCCTTGAGTCAGTAAAAGCGGGATCATGGCTCGAAAGGCTTGAGGTAGGATCACTAAACGCATGGTTTGTGATTTAGTCATACCTAACGCGAGTGAGGCTGAAAATTGTCCTTTGCTAACACTTTGAATACCTGCTCTTATAATTTCAGAGTAATAAGCTGCTTCAAATAAAGAGAACGCTATCATTGCTGAAATTAAACGGATATCACTTTTCGGTGAAAGCCCTAGAACATTTTGTAATATGTTAGGCACAATTAAATAAAACCACAGCAATACCATGACTAATGGAATAGAGCGGAAAGTATTAACGTAAGCGGCTGCAAACCAGCTAATAGGCTTAAAGGTAGATAGGCGCATAACAGCAAGCACCGTTCCCCATAAAATACCAACCACAATAGCAGTGATAGTAATTTTTAGTGTGATAGCCATACCATCAACTAAAAATGGTAGGCTTGGAACAACAGAACTCCAGTCAAATTCGTACATTATTGACCTCCTGTTGTGCCGGGTAAGCGGACGCGTTTTTCAAGCCAATGCATTATTAGCATAATAATGACATTGATAAATACATAGGCCAGTGTGATTGCAGTGAATGACTCATACGCTTTTGCTGAATAATCGAGGAGTTTATTCGCTTGTGCTGCCATATCAATAAGACCGATAGTAGAGGCAATCGCAGAGTTTTTCACGAGATTGAGCATTTCGGATGTCATTGGTGGAATAATGACTCGGTATGCATTGGGTAATAAAACATAACGATAAGTTTGGGGTAAAGTTAAACCCAGTGCTAAGCCTGCCGCTTTTTGACCACGGGGTAATGAATTTATTGCGGCTCTAACTTGTTCACACATACGCGCTGCGGTAAATAAACCTAAGCAGAGTGCTGATGAGACAAAAAATTGCACATTTGGCGCTAAGTCCATTTTAAACCAATCGCCAATAGATTGAGGTAATAGTTCAGGAATGACGAGATACCACGTAAAGAATTGAACAATAAGTGGTACGTTACGAAATAACTCAACATAAACAGTGCCTAAGCTTGAAAGCCAGCGATTAGGTACTGTACGTAAAATTCCGAATAAAGAACCGACAAGAAAGGCAATAACCCAAGCGCATAAAGATAAGGCAATGGTGACTTGAAAGCCAGAAATCAGCCATCCTAAGTATGTGGTGTTTCCGAAAGGGGCTTCTTGGAAGAATATCCCCCAATCCCAATCAATCGACATGATTTCACCTCCGGTGAAAAAAGAGGGGCAGGGAACGGCTGCCCCAAACTTCACTGATCTGTCTGTCCAACAGATACTTTATAATTATGTATTTTGCATCAACTGCTTATGTGTTTTTAATTCAAAGCTTTATCATTTGGTGATGCAAATAATGCTTTCATTTCATCAGAGATAGTGAATTCTAAGTTAAGATTTTTAGGTGGGATTGGTGCATTAAACCAGCGATTAAACGATTTTTCTGCTTCACCTGATTTTTGCGCTTTAGCGATGGTTTCATCAATTAACGCTTTGAATTGAGCGTCATCTTTACGCAACATACAGCCATAAGCTTCTTCAGATTGTGGGGTTCCTACAATTTCCCACTCACCCGGTTTTTTCGCTTTAGCTCGCTCACCAGCCAGTAATGCGTCATCCATCATAAAGGCAACAGCACGGCCTGATTCAAGTGTACGGAATGAGTCTCCATGATCTTTTGCGCTGATAATGCGCATATTCATCTTTTTCTCATCATTGAGTTTGTTGAGTAACATTTCAGACGTTGTTCCTGATGTTACGACAACGTTTTTACCTGACAAATCAGCAGAATCTTTAATTCCACTGTCTTTTTTCGTCAGTAAACGTGTACCTACGATGAAAATCGTATTAGAGAAGCTAGCTTGTTGCTGACGAGCTTCATTGTTGGTTGTTGAACCACACTCAAAATCAAATGTGCCATTTTGTAATAATGGAATGCGATTCTGAGAAGTAATAGGAATGAGGCGAACTTGTAAGTTTGGTTTGCCTATTTTGTCTTTTACTGCCTGCACAATTAGGTTGGAATAGTCTTGAGAATAGCCAACCACTTTTTGTTGATTATCATAGTAAGAGAAAGGAACAGAGGACTCTCTGTGTCCAACAATAATAATATCGTTATCATTGATTTTCTTTAAGGTTCCAGTGAGTTCTTCTGCCTGCACCGCTGCTGCAGCCCCTAAGATCATTAATGATAATGCTAGTTTACGCATGCGCATAATAACTCCTGTCGTGGTGATAATTGATATTGGTGTTTTGCTTTGTGTTACTTTTTTGTTTTAATTTGTTTTGGTAATGTTAATAGATAGAACAAATAACATACTGTTGTGAAGTGTAATTTGTGAAATACGAGAGGTATCTCCCAATAAAAGAATGAAATCAAATATAGTTGATTATTTTTTTGGAAGTTGTTTTCAATATTTAAAATTATTGTAGTAGAAACCCTATAGAAATAAAGGTTAAAAATGAAAGTTTGAGATAATGCGAAAAATAAACTAAACAGGGATTTGTAAAGTTTGTCTTAAGGAGTTGTTTGTCTGTGGATTACCGTTAAGATAGCGAGTCATATTGATGAGGAACATCTATGAGTAATTGGCGGTCAGGTCGCTGGCTAGTGGTGATAACAGTTTTGCTGATCTTGTGTTGCATTGTTCAGCGTTCATTAGGTGCCCACATCATTAGTGAGCGCTTAGCAACGGCTGTTGCTCAAACACAATACCCATTATCAACACCCATTGCTGATGAAAATAGTGCAACAGAGCGCACTTATTCACTGTCTACCTGTGAATTAAGCGCCAAATCATTATTATCTGTTCCTCCATTAACAATAGAGCCATTTTTCCATTCATGGGCGGTATTACTATTGTTAAGTATGGCTGCCATCTATGTGTCGCGCCAGCGTAATCAGAAAAAACATCATCATCCACCTCCTCCAATCAGACTTCACCTTCATTATTGTATTTTGAGGGATTAGAAATTTCCTTTTAGCTAAAAGATTGCGCGTCTATTTTAGGCGAGGCTCTATGTGTAGCGTTGTAGGAATTTTTAGGGAGTTGTTATGTTTCGTTCTTTTATTATGGCGTTGATATTAACGCTATTTACTTTATCTACTTCTCAAGCCGCAGATACAGGCTGGTTAACCACGCCTGATAATTCTCATGCACAAGTTAGGGCGACGGCACAAAAGTCTCCAGCGGGTGACGTGAAAGTTTTACTTGAAGTACAGCTTGAGTCTGGTTGGAAAACGTATTGGCGTTCTCCGGGAGAAGGCGGTGTTGCCCCTGAAATTAATTGGTCACAAGATGTAAGTGCAATGGTTTGGCATTGGCCTTCGCCTTCAGCTTTTGATGTAGCAGGTATTCATACCCAAGGTTATGATAAACAAGTTATTTTTCCCATTGAGTTATCCCCTGTTCACGCTGATCGTTTAACAGGCGTTTTAACGTTATCAACATGCAGTAATGTCTGTATTCTGACTGACTACACTTTAGATTTAGATCTTACCGAACCTGTACCTGCTGATTTTGAATGGCAATATAATCAGGCTATGGGCAAGATCCCTGTTGGAACAGGATTAATATCATCAGTTTCTTCTGGTTATAACAATAGCCAACTCACTATCTCTTTACAAAAAGAGCAAGGTGCTTGGGTTAAACCTAATATTTATCTCGATCCTCCTGAAGGTATGCTCTACGGTATTCCAAAATTAAATCATCAAGATAAAAACCTATTTGTCACGGTTGATGTGACAGATGATTGGGGGGATGCTGCCGGTGATATCTCAGGTAAAGTGCTTTCTTTTGTCATTACTGACCAAGGTTTTTCTCGTCAAGTTAATGGCACAATAGGGCATGGAACAGAGAATACTACTCCACCTTCTAATTCAGGTATGGGGCTTTGGGGGATTCTTGCTTTTGCACTATTGGGTGGCTTAATTCTGAATTTAATGCCCTGTGTATTACCTGTGCTTGCGATGAAAATGGGATCAATTTTACATCTCGAAAATCGAGATAAAGGTGTTATTCGCAAGCAATTCTCTGTTTCTGTTTTAGGTATTTTAGTCTCATTTTGGGCGTTAGCGCTGTTTATGACAGGCTTACGTTATAGCCAAGAAGCCTTAGGTTGGGGAATTCAATTCCAAAGCCCTTGGTTTATTGGCTTTATGGTATTAGTTACCGCTATTTTTACGGCAAATCTATTTGGATTATTTGAACTGCGTTTAAGTAGCAATATGAATACCAAAATGGCAACAGCGGGTGGACAAGGATATAGCCGACACTTTTGGGAAGGTGCATTTGCAACTTTACTCGCGACACCTTGTTCTGCACCATTTTTAGGAACCGCAGTCGCTTATGCACTTATAGCGCCTTTAAATGAACTATGGCTTATTTTTACTGCTTTAGGGATTGGAATGAGTTTGCCTTGGATCTTAGTGGCAATATTTCCATCTATCGCCAAAGCGCTACCAAAACCAGGTAAATGGATGAATCGCCTAAGAGTAGTTTTAGGCTTTATGATGTTGTTGTCCAGTATTTGGCTAATAACGCTCTTGATCCCTCACTTGGGAATGCCAATAGTTGCTGGTATTTTTGTTATTATTGGGCTGTTGTTATTGTTTGCTATCGCAAAGCATTATGGCAAAAAAGTATTATTGATTTCTACAGTGGTCGCTTTCCTTTTAGGAGGAAGCACTTATCTATTTGTGGAGCAACCAGCAAGCCAAACACTCGCAGGTCAAGATACGATAAATTGGCAGCCGTTATCAGAAGAAGCAATACACCAAGCATTAGCAGACAATAAACGGGTATTTGTTGATGTAACAGCAGATTGGTGTGTAACCTGCAAAGCAAACAAATACAATGTATTATTGCGAGAAGAGATCCAAGCCGCACTTTCAGCGCCAGATGTTGTCGCATTAAGAGGGGATTGGACTAAACCTTCTGATAAGATCACTCAGTTTTTAAAACAACGTGGTCAAGTTGCAGTACCTTTTAACCAAATTTATGGGCCTTGCCATAAAGATGGCGTGGTTTTACCCCCTATTTTAAATAAAGATTCAACATTGACCGTTCTTTCTGAGGCTAAAGGAGCCAATTAATGAAAAAAACACTTTCTGCACTGGTTATCTCTTCGTTACTTTTTGGTGCAAATGTGCAAGCTGCGGCGTTAAGTGCTGATCAGGAAAAAGAAGTTCGCGCACTGGTTCGTGATACGTTAATCAAGAATCCAGAAATTTTGGAAGAAGCTATTACGGCATTACAAGCGCAAAAAGCCGATGAGCAACAAGCTCAATTTCGTACTGCGTTAAAGGCAGAGCATGACGCATTATATAACGATGCAGCAAGCCCTCGTATTGGTGCAAAAGACGCTAAGTTAGTGTTGGTTTCTTTTACTGATTATAACTGTCCTTATTGCAAACGCTTCGACCCATTATTAGAACAAATCACAAAAGATTATCCTGAAGTTGCCGTGGTTATTAAACCACTGCCATTTAAAGGTGAAAGTTCTGCCAAAGCCTCTCAAGCCGTGCTTTCAGTTTGGAAAGAAGATCCAAAGGCGTTCTTAGCATTGCACCAACGCTTAATGCAGAAGAAAACAATGCTAGATAATGCAAGTATTGATGATGCAATGAAAACAACCAATACAAGCAAAGTTAAATTAACGGATGAAAGCTTAAAAGTGTTACAAAATAACTTAGATCTTTCTCGTAAGTTAGGTATCCAAGGTACACCTGCAACTGTTGTTGGCGATATGGTTATTCCTGGCGCCGTTGATTACGCTCAGCTAGAAGTGATTGTGAAAGAGCAATTGGCTAAAGTGAAAAAATAATGCGTAGTCGCTTACGAAAGTGGAGTAAAGAACTGATTGTTCTGCTTGTCATTTTCGTTGTAGCTTCTTTTGCGATGGATTGGTGGCGACAACCTACGCCACCATCTTTGACAAATTTACCTGAGCTATATACTGTCGATAATAAAGTTGTTTCTTTAACTGAATTAAGTGCTGAAAAGCCTTTATTAATCTATTTTTGGGCAACTTGGTGTGGGGTTTGTAAACTAACAACACCCGCAGTAAATTCGTTAGCGCAAGATGGTTATAACGTGACATCTGTTGCGATCCGCTCTGGTGATAACGCAAAGTTAGAGCGCGGTATTCAGTCTAAAGGGCTGCTCTTTCCTGTAATAAATGATAGTCGAGGGGATATTTCTCAGCAGTGGGAAATTAGCGCAACACCTTCATTTGTTATTGTTTATAAAGGAGAAATGGTAGGCTTTACGAGCGGTTGGTCATCTTCGTGGGGATTAAAACTACGTTTATGGTGGGCTGGTCTTTGAACGGTATACAAGCAATCATTTTAAGCGTTAATCGATTAAAAATAACGGAATTCATTATTATATTGAATTCCGTTATTTTATTTTGCTTTACTCAACTCGCCGTTTAATAAAGGCGATGATAAAAAATAATCCAACCATTATCCACAATGGTGTATTACCCCATTTGTAATAAGGGGTTAACCCAGTTGTTGGTGTGATTTTTTCTGCTAAAGCACCTTCTTCAAACTGAGGAAGTTGAGAAATAACATCACCATTGGCTGCAATAAATGCGGTAATACCGTTATTTGTTGAGCGTAATAATGGTCTTCCTAACTCAAGAGAACGCATTCTCGCCATTTGGAAGTGTTGCCAAGGACCAATTGAATTACCAAACCACGCATCATTAGAAATCGTTAATAAGAACCGTGTATCGGGTTTAAAATTAGCGCGGACTTGTTCACCTAAAATAATTTCGTAGCAAATCGCTGCGGTTATTTTGGCATCATTGACAGTGAGCTGAGGCTGTACATATTCACCTTGGCTTAATGATGACATCGGTAAATTAAAGAAAGGCGCAAGTGGGCGTAATAGCGATGCTAATGGTACATATTCACCAAAAGGAACAAGGTGATGTTTGTTATAGCGATCTGTCGCTGGGTATTGATAAGCATAGTGTTCACCTAATGTGATGACACTATTGTAGAAACGATAACCTTCTAATGTTGGTCGGGCATCAATAATTCCCGTCATTAAATGTGTATCTTGCTCTCTCAGTTGCTTATCAAGCTCAGCTAAAAAGCCTTGTTGTTGAATTTCAACATCAGGGATCGCTGATTCAGGCCAAATAATAAGATTTGCATTACCAATAAAAGGGCGGCTTAAAGTGAGATAGGTTTTTAGCGTGCTCTCTAATGTACCGGGTTCCCATTTTAATGATTGCGCAATATTACCTTGGATTAATGCAATTTCTTGCGTTTCATCAGGTAAAGGTTGATACCACTGATAGGACTTAAAGCTGATAGGCAATACTAATAAAAGCAGTGCAACCACAAGGCTATAAATTGATTTACGATAGATTGTAAATGCAATTAATCCACTAATAACGGTTAAGAGCAGCGTTATCATAGTGACACCAAAAACAGGTGCAATACCTTTTAATGGACCATCAATCTGGCTATAACCAAACTGTAACCACGGAAAGCCTGATAATACCCATCCCCTTAAAAATTCAGTGATTTGCCATAGTGCAGGGGCTGCAAATACAAATCGCCAGAGTGTTGGTTTTGGAAAAAACTTATTCAGTGATCCTGCAAATAACAGCGTGTAGAGTGATAAATAGAGTGCTAATAAAATTACTAAAAAGATATTTATCGCAAATGGCATACCACCAAAATCAGCAATACTGACATAAACCCAATTTACACCACTACCAAATAACCCAAATCCCCAAGCAAAACCAAGGAATGCGCCTTGACGGGTTGTACGGTTAGTGATTATCAGTAATAAGCCAAGTAGTGAAATTAACGCTGCTGGCCAAAAATCAAATGGCGAAAATGCCAATGTGCCTATGGCACCGAAAAAAACCGCCAGAAGGGCGCGAACCCACTGGCGGTTTAAGAAAGAGATCTTATTCATTGATATCCTATGCATCATTACCTAGTTCAGGAACTGGCGCATCATCTGGGATATGCACATAAACCTGAATGATCTTACGGCTATCAGCCATAACAACTTTAAATTGGTAATTATCAATAGTAATAGTTTCACCACGAGTAGGAAGGTGACCAAAGGCTTGCATGACTAAACCGCCAATCGTATCAACTTCTTCATCGCTGAAATGCGTACCGAACGCTTCATTGAAATCTTCTATCTGGGTTAAAGCTCGAACTGAGTAAGCGTGACGACTTAGCGGACGAATATCAATATCATCCTCATCATCATACTCATCTTCAATTTCGCCTACGATAAGTTCAAGAATATCCTCAATTGTGACGAGTCCAGATACACCTCCGAATTCATCGATCACAATCGCCATATGATAGCGTTGAGAGCGGAACTCTTTTAATAGGCGATCAACCCGTTTGCTTTCAGGTACAACAACAGCAGAGCGTAAGACTTTATCCATACTAAATGGCTCTGCGTCAGTACGCATAAATGGCAGTAGATCTTTTGCCATCAATAAGCCTTCAATATGATCTTTGTCTTCGCTAATGACTGGGAAACGAGAATGTGCTGAATCAATAATCACATCTAAACACTCATCAAGGGTTTGATTGCGTTTTAGTGTGACAATTTGTGAGCGAGGGATCATTATGTCCCGAACACGTTGTTCAGCAATATCCATTACCCCTTCAAGCATGTCGCGGGTGTCAGGATCAATTAATTCTTTCTGTTCAGAATCGCGGATAAGCTCCATCAGATCATCACGGTTTTTAGGTTCACCGTGGAACCACTGATTAAGCAGTGTGAGAAACCCTTTCTTAGGACCAGGGTTATCGTTACTCGAAGATTGGTCGTCGCTCATGGCGTTTTAACTATTTTTCCTCATTGAATGGTTAATTAGATATAGTATTTATCATAAAAATAAGAGAACTGTTACTCTTTTTCAATTAAATAGGGATCTGCATAACCTAAATTTTGTAAGATTTCTGTCTCTAAACCTTCCATTTCTTCGGCTTCATCATCTTCAATATGATCATAGCCTAAAAGATGCAGACATCCATGAATAACCATGTGCGCCCAATGTTCTTCAACAGTCTTACTCTGCTCAACCGCCTCTTTTTCTACCACTTGGCGGCAAATAATCAAATCACCTAATAACGGTAATTCAATTTCAGGCGGTGCCTCAAAGGGAAAAGAAAGCACGTTAGTCGGTTTGTCTTTTCCACGATAAGTGAGATTCAATTCGTGACTTTCTGCTTCATCAACAATACGAATAGTCACTTCACTTACAGGTTGAAATTGCGGTAATACCGCTTCTAACCATGTCATAAATTGGGCTTCAGTAGGAAGCCCTTGCGCATTTTCACTTGCTACTTGTAAATCAAGGATAACTTCACTCATGATTTTCTCTCTGAAGCTTCTCTTTTTCTGCTTTGATAGCTTGACGGCGTTTTTGATCTTCCGTTTCCCAAGCTTCATAGGCAATAACAATTTTGGCAACCACGGGATGACGAACAACGTCTTCACTGTGGAAAAAGTTAAAACTTAAGTCATTAACATCAGATAAAACTTCAATGGCATGACGTAAGCCTGATTTATTGCCTCTTGGCAGGTCAATTTGAGTAATATCCCCAGTGACAACTGCTTTAGAGTTAAAGCCAATACGTGTTAAGAACATTTTCATCTGTTCGATGGTGGTATTTTGGCTTTCATCAAGAATAATAAAGGCGTCATTTAATGTGCGTCCACGCATATAGGCGAGAGGCGCGACTTCAATGACATTGCGCTCTATTAGTTTCTCAACTTTTTCAAAACCTAACATCTCAAATAACGCATCATAAAGTGGTCGTAAATAGGGATCGACTTTTTGACTTAAATCGCCCGGTAAAAAGCCCAGTTTTTCACCGGCTTCAACCGCCGGGCGAGTTAATAAAATACGACGTACTTCTTGACGCTCAAGAGCATCAACAGCAGCAGCAACAGCCAGATAAGTTTTCCCTGTACCAGCAGGTCCAATACCAAAAGTAATATCATGGGTTTGGATATTGGCAATATATTGTGCCTGATTCGGTGTACGAGGTTTTATCACGCCTCGCTTAGTTCGAATATTGGTTGATTTCCCAAATTCAGGAACATGCTCATCACTTTGCTCAAGCACTCGGCTTTCTTTGATTGCAAGGTGAATTTGTTCAGGGTCGATATCGGGGATCACGCCTTTAATTGGCGAGGTTTCCACATACAGGCGACGTAAAATTCCTGCGGCTGCATTGACACACAATGATTTTCCCGTGAGTTTAAAACGGTTATCACGATGATTAATCTCGATACCTAAACGGCGCTCAAGTTGCTTAATATTATCGTCAAATGGACCACATAGGCTCATTAAACGGGCATTGTCAGCTGGCTCTAAGAAGATTTCTTGGGTCGCTACCTGTGCATGTGCTATTACTGTCACTGATTATCCTTTTGTTCAATCTGATCAATTAAGGTTGGTAAACACCTACCCCTAATTCATCTTCTTTACGTGTACGTGCAATGACGGATTCTGGAGATTCGTGAATACGTAAATCCATTTGGTCTTCCGTTCTAATGACTTTACCGCGGAGTGAGTTGGCATAAACGTCAACAATTTCAACATCAACGAACTTACCAATCATCTCTGGCGTACCTTCAAAGTTAACCACACGGTTATTTTCAGTACGACCAGAAAGCTCCATCACATTTTTACGCGAAGGCCCTTCAACTAGAATACGCTGTACTGTGTTTAACATTGCACGGCTAAAGTTCATTGCTTGTTGATTGATGCGCTGTTGTAGCAGATATAAACGTTGTTTCTTCTCATCTTCACTGACATCATCAGGTAAATCAGCCGCTGGAGTGCCCGGACGTGCTGAATAGATGAAACTAAAGCTCATATCGAAATTAACATCCGCAATTAATTGCATGGTTTTTTCAAAGTCGTCTTGGGTTTCACCCGGGAAACCAATGATAAAGTCTGAACTTATCAGAATACCAGGACGTGCTTTGCGTAGTTTGCGAATGATGCTCTTATATTCAAGTGCAGTATGGTTACGCTTCATTAATGTTAGAATGCGGTCAGAACCACTTTGCACTGGCAAGTGTAAATAGCTGACTAATTCTGGAGTATCTTCATAAACCGCAACAATATCGTCAGTAAATTCGATAGGGTGGCTGGTAGTAAAGCGAATACGGTCAATGCCGTCAATTGCGGCGACTAAGCGAATTAATTCAGCAAAGCTACAGATTTGACCATCAAAAGTGGCGCCTCGGTAGGCGTTAACGTTTTGACCTAACAAGTTTACTTCGCGCACGCCTTGTGCCGCTAATTGAGCAATTTCAAATAGCACATCATCACAAGGGCGGCTAACTTCTTCACCGCGTGTGTAAGGAACTACGCAGAAAGAACAGTATTTGTTACAGCCTTCCATGATGGAGACAAAAGCAGAAGGACCTTCAGCACGAGGCTCTGGTAAACGGTCAAATTTTTCGATTTCAGGGAAGCTGATATCGACAACTGGGCTTTTAGTCCCTTTAACCTGATTAATCATTTCAGGTAAACGGTGTAAAGTTTGTGGTCCGAAGATAATATCGACACACTGCGCACGTTGACGGATGTATTCACCTTCTTGAGAAGCAACACAACCGCCAACGCCAATGATAATATCGGGTTTATTATCTTTAAAATATTTCCAACGTCCTAACTGATGAAAGACTTTTTCTTGTGCTTTCTCACGGATAGAACAGGTATTTAGCAGTAGAATGTCCGCATCTTCGGCGACATCGGTTAACTGATAACCGTGGGTGCTTTCGAGTAGGTCTGCCATTTTGGATGAATCGTACTCATTCATCTGACAGCCCCAAGTTTTAATGTACAGTTTTTTTATCGTCGACATTGTGTAAATCCGGTATTTTCAGTGAGACAATAGCTAATCATTGGAAAACGTTGCGTGTAATAAGCCAATAAGGTGGTTATTGTAGTCATTTGTGTGGTCAGTGACTAGAGCAAGTCGGCGCTAATTCTCTATGGCGTTTAGTTTAATAGAAATAAACTGAAACAGCGCTTACCTATTATTTAAAGTAATGAGTTATGGCATAACAATGATGAGTAATGTAAAAAACGATTTTGATGCAATCATCGCTGGTGGCGGGATGATTGGCGCTGCTGTTGCAATTGGGCTGGCGCAAGAAGGATTGCGTGTTGCAATGATTGAACGACAGTCTCCAGCACCTTTTGATGCGTCATCTCATCCTGATATCCGTATTTCTGCGATTAGTTGCGCGTCCGTTAGTCTATTAAAACAATTAGGTGCATGGCAACATGTTTTAGCGATGCGTTCTGCGCCTTATCTTACCTTAGAAACATGGGAAGAAGAAAATGCCCATGTGGTTTTTGATGCTAAAAGCTTAGGTTTACCTGAATTAGGCTATATGGTTGAAAACCGAATTTTGCAATTAGCTCTTTGGCAAGAGGCTGAACGTTATAGCAATATCACTTTATTATGTCCAAATAGTCTAAGCAAAATGACGTATTTAGATGATAAATGGAAAGTAACACTTTCTGATGGCAGTGAGGTGAGTACAAATTTAGTGGTAGGTGCGGATGGTGCAAACTCTCAAGTGCGCCAATTTGCGGGTATTGGTAGCAATGGCTGGCAATATCGTCAATCTTGTATGCTGATCACGGTGAAAACAGAGTTACCTCCTGAAAAGGGGACATGGCAACGTTTTTACCCTTCAGGGCCTCGCGCTTATTTGCCGCTTTTTGATAATTGGGCGTGTTTGGTTTGGTATGACTCGCCTGACAGAATTAGAAAACTGCAAAATATGTCAATGACGCAGTTAGAAAAAGAAATTCAACATGCTTTTCCTGAGCGATTAAGTAAAGCGACACCTATTGCAGCAGGCTCATTCCCATTAACGCGTCAGCACGCAAGTCGTTATGTTGATAAAGGTATTATTTTGTTGGGAGATGCGGCTCACACCATCAATCCGTTAGCGGGGCAGGGCGTTAATTTAGGCTACCGCGATGTGGATTGTTTTTTAGACTTAGTGGCTGATGCCAAAAAACATTTTGAGCCTTGGGATTCAATGGCGTTATTGAAAAAATATCAGCGTCGTCGTATGCCTGATAATTTAGTTATGCAAGCGGGCATGGACGTATTTTATCATGCCTTTAGCCACCAATTACCGGGTTTAAAAGTGGTGAGGAATCTCGGCCTTTTAGCTGCTCAACATGCAGGAAAAGCCAAAGAAGCGGCATTACGTTATGCGTTAGGTATTAAGTAATGAGAAATGCGATGATCTGAGTTGGATATCAGCAATAAGATCATCGCATTGTTGTTACGCTTTTAAATGCTTGGCATGAAAAGCAATATGCTCACCAATGAAACTCGCCACAAAATAGTAACTGTGATCGTACCCTTGATGTAAATTCAACTGATAAGCGAATTGTTTTGTATCGCAAGCTTGTGAAAATAATTCAGGCTTCAGTTGTTCTTGATAGAAAGGATCATCTAGCCCGACATCAACACGCATAGGTAACACGTTTTCTGCTTGGTTAATCAAAGCCACTGCATCATATTGTTGCCATTGTGCCGTATCATCGCCTAAATAGGCGCTAAACGCTTTTTTACCCCAAGGAACAACTGATGGTGCCACAATCGGAGAAAATGCTGACACACTGCGGTAGCGTGCCGAATTTCGCAGTGCAATCGTTAATGCGCCATGCCCTCCCATCGAATGCCCACTAATGGCACGTTGATGAGTCACAGGAAAATGCGTTTCTATCAGTGTAGGAAGTTCATCAACAATGTAGTCATACATATTGTAATGAGTATTCCACGGCGATTGTGTCGCATTAAGATAAAAACCTGCGCCTTGCCCTAAATCGTAAGCACTATCATCAGCGACATTTTCACCACGAGGACTGGTATCAGGTACGACTAAAATAATGCCATGTTGTGCCGCAAATTGTTGAGCGCCTGATTTAGTAATAAAATTTTGTTCGTTGCAGGTTAAGCCTGATAACCAATATAAAACAGGGTATTTTTGCTCTTCTTCCATAGGAGGAAGATAGATGGCAAATTTCATCTCACAATTTAACGTCTTTGATGTATGTTGATAGACTTCTTGCCAACCACCAAAGCAGGCATGACGTTCAATCCTTTCCATTTTGACTCCTTTAAAAACAAAGACAAACCTATGAGACATAGGTTTGAGGATGATTAATCGAAATGAATAACTGTACGGATTGATTTACCTTCGTGCATTAAATCAAAAGCTTCATTAATTTTTTCTAACGGTAGTTTATGGGTAACAAAAGGCTTAAGTTCGATATCGCCTTTCATTGCATCCTCAACCATACCGGGTAATTGGCTACGACCTTTAACACCACCAAAAGCTGTGCCTCTCCACGAACGACCTGTTACTAGTTGGAATGGACGGGTGGAGATCTCTTGCCCAGCACCTGCGACACCAATAATAATGGATTGACCCCAGCCACGATGCGCACTTTCTAATGCTGCTCTCATGACATTCGTGTTACCAATGCATTCAAAAGTATGGTCAACACCCCATTGTGTCATTTCGACAAGGACTTGCTGGATGGGTTTGTCGTAGTCATTAGGATTTAAGCAATCTGTTGCACCAAATTGGCGTGCTAATGCAAATTTTTCAGGGTTTGTATCGATAGCAAAAATACGTCCTGCTTTGGCTTGTCTTGCGCCTTGAAGAACGGCAAGACCAATGCCTCCTAAACCAAATACAGCAACAGAGTCGCCTTCTTGCACTTTTGCTGTATTGTGAACCGCACCAATACCGGTTGTTACGCCACAACCTAATAAGCAAACTTCTTCGTGATTGGCTTCTGGATTGATTTTCGCCAGAGAAACTTCAGCTACCACAGTGTATTCGCTAAAAGTAGAACATCCCATATAATGATAAATAGGCTGTCCGTTATAAGAAAAACGTGTTGTTCCATCTGGCATTAAACCTTTACCTTGCGTTGCTCTGACTGCAACACATAAGTTTGTTTTGCCTGATTTACAGAATAGACATTCGCCACATTCAGCCGTGTACAGAGGAATAACGTGATCGCCCGGTTTAACACTGGTGACACCTTCACCGACCTCTACAACTACACCAGCACCTTCATGACCAAGAATAGCAGGGAAGACACCTTCAGGATCATCACCAGAAAGTGTAAATGCGTCTGTATGGCAAACACCGGTGTGACTAATTTTAATGAGCACTTCACCCGCTTGAGGTGGCATTACATCAACTTCAACGATTTTTAAAGGTTCTCCTGGCCCAAATGCGACCGCAGCACGAGATTTCATGGTGTATCCTTTTTGTTATTAACGCAGGTAAGTGCGGATAAGTGAAATGGCATCATCAACGGAGTTTTTTTGATCTTCAGGAGAAGCGACGGCATCCATAAGACCTTCACGTAAATGACTTTCGAGTACTCCAGCCATCAGGCCATTGATAGCACCTCTGATGGCGGCAATTTGTTGTAATACCTGACCGCATTCATTTTCATTTTCAAGTGCAGTTTCTAATGCGAGAAGCTGCCCTTTAATTTTTCTCACGCGAGTTAACGCGGCTTTTTTTTCTGCTGGTGAGTGTGGCATATATAATCCTTAAATATACTATAGGGGAGTATAGTATTTAGAGGGATATATGTACAGCGAGATCAATAAAATGTGGCGTGATGAGAATAAATAAAAAATGATGATGTGGAGAACATTGATTTTTGAGGGCAGAAAAATAAGAAAAGAAGAGGGAGGAGAATGACGTTTAGAAAATAGATAGGAAAAAGTGAAGAGACAAAAACAAAAAAGACCCGCTATTGCGAGTCTTATCTGTTGATTTCGTGATAAACACGTTAGTAATCAATGGTGCGGGAGGCGAGACTTGAACTCGCACACCTTGCGGCGCCAGAACCTAAATCTGGTGCGTCTACCAATTTCGCCACTCCCGCAACAACTTGGAGAAAAAAAGACTCGCTCTGCGAGTCTCTCTTTCAAAATATGGCTGGGATACCAGGATTCGAACCTGGGAATGCCAGGATCAAAACCTGGTGCCTTACCGCTTGGCGATATCCCAAAAAATGGTGGCTATGACGGGATTCGAACCTGTGACCCCAACATTATGAGTGTTGTGCTCTAACCAGCTGAGCTACATAGCCATATTGAATCTAGTTATCTTTCTTTTGAAAGATGGCTGGGATACCAGGATTCGAACCTGGGAATGCCAGGATCAAAACCTGGTGCCTTACCGCTTGGCGATATCCCATCCGCTAATTCAATTGTCAACACACTTATTTATCAGAAAAATGGCTGGGATACCAGGATTCGAACCTGGGAATGCCAGGATCAAAACCTGGTGCCTTACCGCTTGGCGATATCCCAACTGATAAATTCTTGACGAGGTTAAAATGGTGCGGGAGGCGAGACTTGAACTCGCACACCTTGCGGCGCCAGAACCTAAATCTGGTGCGTCTACCAATTTCGCCACTCCCGCAAAAAATATGGTGGCTATGACGGGATTCGAACCTGTGACCCCAACATTATGAGTGTTGTGCTCTAACCAGCTGAGCTACATAGCCATCTTTTTTTGCATAACCTTCGTCGGCGTTGCGGGGCGCATTATGCGTATTACAGACAAATCCGTCAACTGCTTTTTGCATTAATTTTCGAGAAACGTGTCCGTTTGCTCGATGGTTAATCATTTTGTCGAAAAAAGATCCAAAAAACAACCTTATTGATGAAAAATATCTCAAAAAATAAGACGCAATAGTGTGTGAATAAAAAGAAAAAACAAAGCAGTAACAGAAATGAGATTAAGTGAAAGAAGGAAAAGATGAAGAACAATGAGCATAAAAAAAGAAATGCGGTGAAAAAATCACACTACATTTCTTTTTCTTTAGATGTTACTGATTGAATTTTAGACTTATTTCATCATAAAAGTTAGAAAAGTATACATTTAAACCAGAAAGTATAATTTATCGACAGTAAATTACTTTTCTAATAGCTGTTGAAGCAATTCTCCATTAAGCATTGCACGTTTAGTTAAGGCAAAAGCCCCTATGGCAGAACGATGATCAAGCTCTGATGTGACAACCGGAAGCTCTTCTCTGAATTCTTTTAATACTTGCGTATTAATACAACTTTGAATTGAGGGGAGTAAAACTTCAGCCGCTTCAGTCAATTCACCCGCTAAAACCACTTTTTGTGGGTTAAACAGGTTAATAGCGATTGCAATAGCTTTACCTAAGTGTAAACCTACTTGTTTAATGGTTTCGACTGCTAGCGGGTCATTTTTAACTGCTGCTCGACAAATATCTTGGATTTGGCACTGTGTTGGCGATAAATACTGGCTTGGGTAGCCTTGCTCTAATTGATAGCGCACTTTGGCTTCAATAGCTGTATTGGATGCAATCGTTTCTAAACAACCAAAATTGCCACAATGGCAACGTTCACCTAGAGGATCGATTT
This sequence comes from Proteus sp. CD3, assembly GCF_008808075.1. Lineage (NCBI taxonomy): Bacteria > Pseudomonadati > Pseudomonadota > Gammaproteobacteria > Enterobacterales > Morganellaceae > Proteus > Proteus sp. CD3. The sequence goes on from NZ_CP019686.1 coordinate 860,730, forward strand.
GAATATGACCAATCTCCCCTAGGTTACCGCGCTGGTTGAGCAGAATTTTATTATTAATAATAACACCAGCACCTGCACCACGATGTATCCGAACGAGTAATGAGTCTTCACAATCTCGAGTGGCACCAAAATAGTTTTCAGCGAGTGCAAGGCTCCGGATATCATGCCCAGCATAACAAGGCAGACTAAAGCGTTTTTCTAAGCTATTTACCAAAGCCCAATTATCTACTTTCATATGAGGCATATAACGAACAATGCCTTTATTTGGATCAACAAGACCGGGTAAGATCACGGAAATTGAAATAAGCTCACGAATGCGACGTTGATTTTGTTTAATAAAATCATCAATTGCATTGATAAGCAGAGCTTCAACTTCATTTTGAGTGCTCTGCTCTAAAGGGTAGTGTTGCTCAATGATGACTTTACCGCTCAGATCGTAAAGAGCAACAGTGGCATCATTACGCCCTAATCGCACACTGACTGTATTAAAATTGCGGTGTTCAACAATAATAGAAATTGCGCGACGACCACCTGTTGATGCCTGTTGATCAACCTCTTTGATTAAGCCTCGTTCAAGCAACTGACGAGTAATTTTAGTCACACTGGCTGGTGCTAGTTGGCTTTGTTCGGCTATTTGGATACGGGAAATTGGCCCGTGTTGATCAATCAGTCGATACACAATCGCACTGTTAAGTTGTTTAACAAGATCGATATTGCCAATTTGCGTTTCAGTGTTGTTATGACTCATCAGCATATACATCCATTAGTTATTCAGTTATTTCGATACCATTGACAAACGTTGTGCAAAGGTTGAAGTCCTTGTCAAAAGAAGCGAGGTTAGCAATTTTTCCAGCTTCAATTGTTCCCAATTCTTTTTCCATTCCAATTGCGCGAGCAGGATAAAGTGTTGCCATCCGCAATGTTTCATCTAATGGAATACCTACATGGATCACGCTATTTTTAATTGCACCAATCATGGTTAGTGATGATCCACTTAATGTGCCATCGGCATCGACACAAAGGCCATTACGATAATATATGGTTTTACCTGCAAAAACGAAGCTATCCATCTCATTTTTACTAGGATCAAGCCCCGCTGGCGCAGTTGCGTCTGTGACTAAAAGTAGTTTTTCACCTTTCAGACGCTTGCTGTTACGAATATTTGCCCATGAAACATGTAAACCATCAGCAATGATACCAGCATAAACCTCAGGTGTATCATAAATGGCACCGACAAGCCCCGGACCTCTGCCTGTAATATAAGGCATTGCGTTGTAAAGGTGAGTCGATAATGAGATACCATTACGGAACCCTTTACGCGCTTCTTCATAAGTCGAATTGGAATGACCCGCAGAAACAATGATACCTGCTTTGATTAATTGACGAACATACTTTTCATCAACCATTTCTGGCGCAAGGGTGATTTTGGCGATGACATCAGCATTATCGCACAAATAGCTAATCATCTGAGCACTTGGTTGACGAATGAATTGTGGATCATGAGTCCCTTTTTTAATCACATTGATATAAGGACCTTCTAAATGTAATCCCAACACTTTATTTTCATGTTTCTGCATATAAGCACGAGTTGCTTCAATGCCTATTTTCATCAATTCATCAGAACAGGTAATTAATGTTGGTAAATAACTGGTGCAACCTAAACGTTCATTCGCTTTTTGCATTATTTCTAACGTTTCAACGGTGACATTTTCTGGCGTATCATTAAATTGCACACCACCACAGCCATTAACCTGTAAATCGATAAAACCGGGAGAGACAATTGCACCTTTCATATCACGAGTTGTGATATCTTTCGGCAGTTGATCCTGTGGGCAAACCTGCTCAATACGGGAGCCGTTAATAATAATGGCGTGGTTTTCTAAACGGTCGTAACCTGTATAAATAACAGCATTTGTTAAGGCAAACATACCTTTGTCTCCTGATAAGGGAAGTCAATCTAAAAATCCGATATCAGCCAGCAAATTCTGGCTGATAAATAAGAGAGCTTAGCCTTTTCCACTACTTAATCAGTAGGTACTTATTTTACTAAACTTAGTCTTGGTATTTCTGACACTCTTGCGCTTCAATCTGTTGGAAATAACGCAATGTTTTTACTCGTAATTCCATTGTTGCAGGATCATCACACACTAAAATTGCTTTAGGGTGAAGCTGAACACAGGAAATTGTCCATAAATGGTTAACAGCGCCTTCTGTTGCCGCATGTACTGCTTGCGCTTTATTAAAACCAGTTGCCAAAATCATTAATTCTTCAGCATCTAATAATGTGCCTACACCCACTGTTAGTGCATATTTAGGAACATGATTAACATTATTGTCGAAGAAACGTGAATTTGCTAAGCGTGTATCTTCAGTTAGCGTTTTCATACGAGTGCGTGAAGAGAGTGATGACGCAGGTTCATTAAATGCAATGTGACCGTCGTTACCTACACCGCCCATAAACAAATTGATTTTGCCATAAGACTTAATTTTAGCCTCATAACGTTCGCATTCTGCTTGTGGATCTTCTGCATTGCCGTTTAATAAATTGATATTTTCATCTTTAATATCAATATGATTAAAGAAGTTTTCATACATAAAAGTACGATAACTTTGTGAATGATCTGATGGAATGCCAACATATTCATCCATATTGAACGTTACAACATGTTGGAAGCTAACTTTTCCTGCACGATGTAATTCAATTAATTCTTTATATGTCGCCAATGGCGTGCCACCAGTCGGTAAACCAAGTACGAAAGGGCGCTCTGCAGTTGGATTAAATGCGTTGATCTTCTCAACGATGTAATTTGCAGACCACTTACCAACTTGTTTTGCCGTGGATAGGGGGATTAACCTCATAGTAACCTCATAGAAAAAAGACAAAATCTGATAACTCAGCAATGTGTTATTTTATCGTGTGATTATCAGTAGCTCATCTATACTCGTCATACCTCAAGTTGCAGGGGGGTTGGCTACGCTCAGCTACCTGAATCACATACATGAGTATACTCATCGGGATATCTTTATTTGCCGCCTACCTGCAACTCGAATGATTTAGAGTGTATAACACGAATTTCTTTTCATTTTTAGCTGGTGATCGAAATGTCCTGCCAAAAGATATTTTTAATCATAAAATAAGCTTTCTGACTTAGCCAGCATTTCAGCTAAAAAATATACTATATTGGTGACTTATCTCACAAATTATGACTAATTAATTTGCGATACGAAATAAATTTTTTAGACTAAAAATGGAATTAAATAATTAGCTCATCAATTTTCTTATAAAATATGAATGAGTATGAATAAGATCCCAATATAGGGGCTATCCAAGGGGGAGTTTGTGAATATTTTAAGTTATCTGCAGAAGATAGGGCGGGCGCTGATGGTGCCTGTTGCTACATTACCTGCAGCAGCAATTCTGATGGGGATTGGCTACTGGATTGACCCAGTAGGCTGGGGTGGCGATAACGCGCTTGCTGCCTTACTTATCAAATCTGGTGCTGCTATCATCGACAATATGTCAGTCTTGTTTGCCATTGGTGTTGCTTATGGTATGTCGAAAGACAAAGACGGCGCTGCTGCTTTAACCGGGTTTGTGAGCTTTTTAGTTGTTACAACACTGTGTTCACCGGCTGCGGTTTCAATGATTAAAGGTATCCCGTTAGCAGAGGTGCCTGTCGCATTTGGTAAAATAGAAAACCAGTTTGTGGGGATCTTAGTTGGTGTGCTTTCAGCTGAACTTTATAACCGCTTTAGCCAAGTAGAACTGCCTCTCGCACTCTCTTTCTTTAGTGGCCGACGTTTAGTTCCTATTTTAGCGTCATTCCTCATGATTATCGTTGCCTTTATCTTGATGTATATCTGGCCTGTTATTTATGGCGGATTAGTCAGTTTCGGTGAAAGCATTAAAGATATGGGGGCGCTAGGTGCAGGTATTTATGCATTCTTTAACCGCTTATTAATTCCTGTTGGTCTACATCATGCGTTGAACTCTGTATTCTGGTTTGACGTTGCAGGTATTAATGATATTCCTAATTTCCTTGCTGGTCAGAAATCTATCGATGCTGGTTTAGCGACAGTGGGTATAACTGGTCGTTACCAAGCAGGTTTCTTCCCTGTTATGATGTTCGGTTTACCAGGTGCTGCGCTGGCGATTTATCACTGTGCGCGTAAAGAAAATAAAGCCAAAGTTGCGGGTATTATGATGGCGGGTGCTTTTGCAGCATTCTTCACAGGTATCACGGAACCGCTTGAATTCTCCTTTATGTTTGTTGCACCTGTACTTTACGTTATTCACGCATTCTTAATGGCAATCTCTGTGTATATTGCTGCAAGCATGGAGTGGATTTCAGGGTTCGGCTTTAGTGCGGGCTTAGTGGATATGTTCTTATCCTCACGTAACCCACTGGCTGTTCACTGGTATATGCTGATTGTTCAAGGTATTGTGTTCTTCTTCATTTACTACGGTATTTTCCGTTTCACTATCACTAAATTCAACCTGAAAACACCGGGTCGTGAAGATGAAGTGTCTGGTGATGAAACCGCAGACGGTTATGATGAAGATATCAAAACAGAGCCAACAAATAGTAAAGAAGGTATTCAACAAGAAGCACGTCAATATATCGCCGCTATCGGTGGCTCTGATAATTTAACCGGTATTGATGCGTGTATCACTCGTTTACGTCTTAATGTAAAAGACTCTGGCGTTGTTAATGATGCATACGCAAAACGTTTAGGTGCATCAGGTGTTATTCGTTTAAATAAACAAAGTGTTCAAGTGATTGTAGGTACTCGTGCAGAGCTTGTCGCTAACGCAATGCGTGATGTATTGACTCAAGGTCCTGTGCCGGCTTATGAAGGAGCTTCTGCTTCAACCGTTTCTACTGAAAAAACACCTGTAAAACAAGCTAACGCCAATGCAAAAGTGTTACTTGAAATGATTGCACCTTTTGATGGTGAAGTGGTGGCATTAAAAGATGTGCCTGATGAAGCATTCTCTAGTGGTGTTGTTGGTGATGGTGTAGCAATCAAACCAACCTCTAATATCGTGATGGCACCTGCGACTGGTACTGTTGTTAAGATTTTTGATACAAACCATGCATTTTGTATTGAGACTGACAACGGTGTGGAAATCATCGTGCATATGGGGATTGATACTGTCGCGTTAGGTGGCAAAGGCTTCAAGCGTTTAGTTGAAGAAGGCGCTGATGTTAAAGTTGGTCAACCTATCTTAGAATTAGATCTTGAATATCTAAACGCGAATGCCAAATCGATGATAAGCCCTGTGATTGTTAGCAATATCGATGATTTTGATAAGATTGCTGAACAAGTTGCCGGTGTTGTAGTCGGAAATAAAACCGTTATCTACAACGTGCTAAAATAAATTCTATATAGATATTTAATCCTCTATAAAGAGATGGTTAAATAAGACGATAAAACGGGGAGTCTTTCGAACTTCCCGTTTTTTTATCTCTATTTTGATAAATATCTCAGGGGTGTATTTAGCTAAGGTATTTATGAAACCTGCTTATTGGATTATAGTGGGTTAATTATGCGTTTTGCTTTGAGGAAAAAATGACCATGAATGAGGCAGATGCCCGCCCAACGAACTTTATTCGTCAAATTATTGACGAAGATCTGGCTACCGGGAAACATGATAGCGTTCAAACGCGTTTCCCACCTGAACCTAATGGCTATCTTCATATCGGCCATGCGAAATCAATTTGTCTGAATTTTGGTATTGCTAAAGATTATCAGGGAAAATGTAATCTACGTTTTGATGATACCAATCCAGTAAAAGAAGATATTGAGTACATCAACTCAATTCAAAAAGATGTTCAGTGGTTAGGTTTCCAATGGGAAGGGAGCATTCATTACTCCTCAGATTATTTTGATCAACTTTATCAATATGCGATTGAGCTGATTAATAAAGGCTTAGCTTATGTTGATGAGTTAAGTGCTGAAGAAATTCGTGGATACCGCGGTACATTAAAAGAGCCGGGTAAAAATAGCCCTTATCGTTCACGTAGCGTAGAAGAAAACTTAGCGCTGTTTGAAAAAATGCGTGCTGGTGGCTTTGAAGAAGGTAAAGCGTGTTTACGTGCGAAAATTGATATGGCATCACCTTTTATTGTTATGCGTGATCCTGTTCTTTATCGTATTAAATTCGCGGAACACCACCAAACTGGAAATAAATGGTGCATTTACCCAATGTATGATTTTACCCACTGTATTTCTGATGCACTGGAAAATATCACACATTCTTTATGTACTTTAGAATTCCAAGATAACCGCCGTTTATATGATTGGGTGCTGGATAATATCACTATCCCTTGTCATCCTCGCCAATATGAATTCTCACGCCTTAACCTTGAATATACAGTGATGTCAAAACGTAAGCTTAATCAGCTTGTGACAGAAAACATTGTAAATGGTTGGGATGATCCTCGTATGCCAACGATTTCAGGCTTACGTCGTCGTGGTTATACCGCAGAATCTATTCGTGAATTCTGCCTACGTATTGGTGTGACGAAACAAGAAAACAACGTCGAAATGGCTGCTTTGGAATCTTGTATTCGTGATGACTTAAACGAAAATGCACCACGCGCAATGGCTGTTATCGATCCTGTTCGTTTAGTGATTGAAAATATGCCAGAAGGCGAAGAAATTCTTGTTGCACCAAATCACCCAAACAAGCCAGAAATGGGTACGCGTGAAGTGCCATTTAGCCGTGAGATCTATATTGATCGTGCAGACTTCAAAGAAGAAGCAAATCGTCAATATAAACGTCTGGTGCTAGGTAAAGAAGTACGTTTACGTAATGCTTATGTTATTAAAGCAGAACGTGTCGAAAAAGACGAACAAGGCGAAATTACGACCATTTACTGTACCTATGATGCAGAAACTTTAAATAAAGATCCTGCTGATGGACGTAAAGTAAAAGGTGTTATTCACTGGGTAAGCATTCCACATGCTATTCCTGCTGAAATCCGTCTTTATGACCGTTTATTTAGCGTACCAAATCCAGCTGCTGAAGATGATTTCTTATCAACAATTAACCCTGAATCATTAGTTATTCGTGAAGGTTTTGTTGAACGTAGCTTAAAAGATGCTGCTATCGAAAAAGCGTATCAATTTGAGCGTGAAGGCTACTTCTGTGCTGATAAGCTTTCAACAGCGGATAAACTTGTGTTTAACCGTACAGTGGGCTTACGTGACACTTGGGCGAAGATTTCTCAGCAAGGTTAATCTGACCTGTTTTAAGCCACATTAGTGCTTTAATGAATAAATGCTCGGTAATTATTTACTGAGCATTTTTTTATCTGTTCTACGTCTTGGTTTGGGTGATTTTTAATCTATTGATATCAAATATTTATTATTCTTAATTTGATTAGTCTCTCGTTTTTTCTTTTTTAGGTGATAACTTTTCATTTATTTCATTTGAAATAGTTTATTCACTATCACTTTATTCTTTTGTTTTTTCATACCATCACGCTAAATAAAACTGTAATAGAAAAAGTGTGATTCACGCCACATATTTTACATCGTTAAAAAAGATTATTGATAAATATTACTTATTATTCTTTTTTATAAAAACGAAACTTCATATCATTTAAAGATTGCTTTGTAAAATTTATTTAAATCAATTGGTTATGATTGTTTTTGTTCAATGCTTATAAAAGCAAGAAAATGAAACGATCATTTGGTTATGTGCCCTTGGTCATATTTTGATAAAAATTCTTTTTTTTAGGTTGATAATTCGCGTCGCGAAAAATATGCTGTTTCTAACCTAATTTAGGTTTTTTCCCCACTTGGGGTTTTATATTTGGAAATAGGCATTGTGCTTATTTCTTTTTTAGTCAAAGTCAAAGAGGAAACAATGCTATGGTTATGCAACATGCTAAACCAGGCAGGGTGGCACTTGCCGTTATGGGCGCATTGCTTGTAACTGCACTACCTGCAAAAATGTCTCATGCTGAAGGGTTTATTGATGACTCAACCTTAACAGGCGGTCTTTTTTATTGGCAACGTGACCGTGATAGAAAAGAGTTAACACCAAATAGCCCTGATTACGGCAAATACAAAGCTAACTTACACCATTCTACTTTCAACGCTAATCTAGATTTCTCATCAGGTTACCTTGGTGATTTTATTGGTATTGATTTAGCTGCTTTTGGTGCGGCTGAATTGAATAACAGTGGCCCTGCAGCACCTAATGAAATCGGTTTTAGTGATGCAAAAAGTCGCTGGGATGAAAAATGGACTGGCGATCGCAGTGGCATGAGCGTTTATAAAGCGGCTGCGAAATTCAAATTAGGCAATTTCTGGGCGCAAGGTGGATATATTCAACCTAAAGGCCAAAGTTTATTGCGTCCACACTGGAGCTTCTTACCAGGTACTTACCGCGGTGCTGAAGCGGGTGCTGTTTTTGACTTCGATAAAAATGGTGAATTGTCTTTCTCTTATATGTGGACAGATGAATATAAAGCACCATGGTATCGGAATATGTACAACTTCCGTAAAGCTGATCTAGAAACGAATATCAGCTATCTTCATTCTTTTGGCGCCAAATATGATTTTAAAAACAGCCTAGTATTAGAAGCTGCATTTGGTCAGGCCGATGGTTATATCGATCAGTATTTTGGTAAAGTTTCTTATGATTTCCCAATTGCTGACAATGCATTAAGAACGTCTTACCAATTCTACGGTGCTAAAGATAAAGTTACTGGCGGTGGTGTTAATGACGTTTATGATGGGCTGGCATGGTTACAAGCACTGACTTTTGGTTATACCTACAATGTGTTTGACTTCAAAGTAGAAGGAACGTGGGTTAAAGCTGAAGGTAATCAAGGTTATTTCTTACAACGTATGACTCCGGGCTGGGCAACCTCTAATGGTCGTCTTGATGTCTGGTGGGATGGTCGTTCTGACTTTAACGCCAATGGCGAAAAGGCACTGTATGCTGGCGTTATGTATGATCTGAAAAACTGGGATCTGTCAGGTTGGGCGGTAGGTACTTCTTATGTTTATGCATGGGATGCTAAGCCAAGTGGTAAAGCCATTTATGACCAAGGTCAGCGTATCAGAGAAAGTGCATGGAATGCGGATATTATGTATACGGTTCAAGAAGGTCGCGCTAAAGGCACCCTCTTTAAGCTTCACTATACTCGTTATGATAACCACTCTGATATTCCAAGTTATGAAGGTGGTTTTGGAAATATTTTCCAAGATGAAAAAGACGTTAAATTTAACGTGATAATGCCATTCACTATTTTCTAATATCAGCATAAGGATAAAGTGTATTCATTGCACTTTATCCTGAATAAAACTAAAAAAGCTAAATACGATTACGAAAGTAAAAATAACTAGTAGAAAGATAGGGATACGTTAATTAAGAAGAACCTTACAAATAAGCCTCATTAATAAAGTGAAGTTGTCGCAGTAGAAAGAAGTAGTAAGTAGAAGTAAAACAGTCGTTTTAACATCGCAGTATGTAGTAAAAGTAATGAAGTAAAGTCGTCATGTCATGTCGTCTGAGATAAATGTGAGTGGGTTATGTTTATCTCTTGTGCTTCAGTTATTTCGCAGAATTTGCGTAAGGTATTTACCCTAAGTAAAGGCAGTCAGAGTGGGTATCGTAGTGGGGGGTAAATACCTTTATTTTTTCATTCCTTTCTTTTTTTTCGTCCTTTTCATCCTTGTACGTTTTTTTATTCTATGGCAGATTTCTTACCATTCATTTTATCTCACCTTATGTATTATTCCGCATTGAAGGCTGTTCGATAATGCGAGTTTTCAGGAAGAAGCATGTTAAAGCGATTGGATGATTTTTTATTAGAACCACCATTGAAGCCCTTTAAAGGTATAAAACGATTTATTGTTGAATTTCTTTTTTTTGGTGTAAAAGAGGCGCGTTCTTGTTTATTTGCGGGATTTTTCTTTTTTATTTTATTTGCGACACCAAGTAAAGGTGTCTTTGGTATACCTCGTTATGATGTACTGCTTATTCTCGCTATCGCTTTTCAATTATGGATGGTGTGGGGAAAGCTAGAAACATGGGATGAATTAAAAGCGATTTGTTTTTTCCACATTGTTGGTTTTGTGATGGAGTTATTTAAAACATCAGCGGCAATTGGTTCATGGAAATACCCTGATTTTGCTTACACGAAATTGTGGGAAGTCCCTTTGTTTACAGGATTTATGTATTCAGCGGTAGGGAGTTATTTAATTCAAGCATGGCGTTTTTTAAAAGTACGAATTGAACATTATCCGCCTTATTGGTTGGCAACATTAGTTGCTCTTGCTATTTATATTAATTTCTTCTCTCATCACTTTATTGGTGATTATCGATGGTATTTAACTGCTTTTATTTTAGGTCTTTATGCTCGTAGTGTGGTTTATTTTACGCCTTATGATACAGAGCGAAAAATGCCCTTATTACTTGCTTTTGTTCTGATAGGTTTCTTTATTTGGCTTGCTGAGAATTTCGGTACATTTTTTGGTGTTTGGCAATATCCAAACCAAATTGGTGCTTGGTCTGCAGTGCATGCAGGAAAATGGGGTTCTTGGTCACTGTTAGTTATTGTTACTTTTACTATTGTGGTGCATTTAAAACATATCAAACACAGTATTAGTGTGGCGAAGTGAATTGATATAGCTTATGTTATCTTTAAGGAGACGTCATTGATTGACGTCACCTTTCGTTGTGCTAAAGTGATATCATCATGTGACGTCAATGGAATGAATGATGATAAAGACCAACGAGCTGAGTTCCAAACACTATAAGACACTCGCTGATATACTAACAGTGCCTCCAAAGTCAGGAATTAAGTGAGATGACGTGAAGAGCCTAATAAATAATCTTGGTGGAAAAGTTAAAAATGGTAATGGTTCTAGACGAAAATTTATTTTAATGGGATCTGTTTATCAAACACATCAACCTCATCCAGAGAATGTTATGGAGAAAGGCTCTGTAAATGGTCTACGTGAATGGTTTGAGAATGTGATAGGAGTAAAGCATGATTAAGAGTACGAATATCATGGTAATAAGTGGGCACCCTGCATCAGTTGTTTATGAGTCTGAAATTAAAGCCTTCAGAGGACAATTTTTAGATGTAAATGGCTACTGTGATTTTGTAGCTGATAGTATTGATGGATTACAAAAAGAAGGGGCTATTTCCTTAACGGAGTTTGTTGAAACTTGTATTGAGGAAGAAATTGCGCCTTTTAAAGAGGAAGATAAGCTTAAAGCATTTACACTACGTTATCCGGCTTGGTTAGAAACTCGATTGAATGCAACCGCTGCAGCACATGCAATCTCAAAAAATCAGTTCATTGTCCAGTTATTAGAGCGGGAACTAGTTACACGATAATATTGAGGTTCATAGTGGGAGCCAATAAAAAAGGAACTGTGAACAGTTCCTTTTTTTTACTGAGAGATTATCCAGAATGAATTATTTCTCATCATGTGCGTGGCTATCTTCTTTACAATTACCTTCAGCGCAGTGGCCATATAAATAAAGGCTATGATTGGAAAGCTTGATACCATGACGTTCAGCGATATTTCTTTGGCGCAATTCAATTGCATCGTCTGTAAACTCAATAACTTTGCCACAATCAAGACAAATTAGATGGTCATGATGGTGTTGTTGAGTTAATTCAAATACTGATTTACCACCTTCAAAATTATGTCGGGTAACAATACCAGCATCATCAAATTGATTTAAGACGCGATACACTGTTGCCAGACCAATCTCTTCACCGATATCGATGAGTTTCTTGTAGAGATCTTCAGCACTGACATGATGGCACTCAGGATCCTGGAGCACTTCCAAGATCTTTAAGCGAGGAAGTGTAACTTTTAACCCAGCATTTTTTAACGCTTTATTATTGTCGGTCATGCGGATTTAATCCTGTTGCTAATGGTGAATTTAATTTTTGTGCTCACAAAGAGGTTTTATTCATTAATACTTGGGTGAATAAATAACCTTATTGATTATAGGCATGATATTTAAAAATAAACACCCCACCTATCACACTATCTTAGCACACCATTGAATAATTATCATTCTCAATATTGAGTATTTATATTATCCCAGAATTTCGTCTAAGCTCATTTCTTCTTTGATTTGAGCAACCCAAGCGTCAACACGCTCTTCGGTTAATTCTGGTTGACGATCTTCATCAATTGCAAGACCGATAAAATGATTATCATCTGCAAGCCCTTTAGAGGCTTCGAAATGATAACCTTCGGTTGGCCAATGCCCTACGATAACTGCACCACGAGGCTCAATAATATCGCGGATAGTACCCATTGCATCACAGAAATATTCTGCATAGTCCTCTTGGTCACCACAACCAAATAGTGCAACAAGCTTACCATTGAAATCAATATCTTCTAGTGTTGGGAAAAAGTCATCCCAATCACATTGTGCTTCACCATAATACCAAGTAGGAATACCTAGTAACAGAATATCGAACGCTTCGATGTCTTCTTGACTGGATTTTGCAATATCATGAACTTCGGCATTATCAGCGCCCAGTCTTTCTTGAAGCATTTTGGCAATATTTTCAGTGTTGCCAGTATCACTGCCGAAGAATATTCCTATGATTGCCATAAAGTGAGATAACCTCTTTTATTCTAAATTCGTTATATTTCAACTTGTAGCGTTATTGACTACGTATATTTTCACCAGAGACACATATTTTGTGTCTGTTTCTAGTGACTCATTCACTTGTCACCTAGCTACACTTCAAAATATTTAGAGTATATTTGTCTGTGTTTTAACAATTACTAGTGAAAGATAAGCATTGTGTTTTCATAATAGAAAACTAAAAACGTATTTTGACGAAAATAGCAGGCTAATTCTGTCGAATTTGTGTGGTTTATCCGCTAGCTATTCTTGTTTTGATGCATTTTTAAGGCGTGATTTTGCGCCAATTGCTCTAGTAATATTTCTTCAATAAGTTCACTACGACTGACGTTTCTTTCTGTCGCCAACTCATTGAGAGCATTCACAGCATCTTCATTTAATTTTAACTCAACTCGACGTAAGCCATTAACTCTGTCACGTCTTAATTGATTGCGTTTATTAATTCTAAGCTGTTCATCCCGAGAAAGCGGGTTTGTTTTAGGTCGCCCAGGTCTGCGTTCATCTGCGAACAAATCCAGTGTGGTGCGATCAGTTTGTTCTTTTGCCATAAATTTTGCTGTGAAAGGGCGTATACCAATGACTAAATTGCGAAACGCCCAATAATACCCCACATAGTGATGTCTCGCCACTGCTTCCTGAGTTTAACTTATTGTGATTTGGTCTTTTTATCAACAGACGCTATTTTTAAGCACAATAATTATACATTTTATTAAGTTATTATTTTTCAGTGGCGTTATTTTAAGCAGTTAAGTTTATTAATTAAGCTTTCTCTAAAAAACGACGAATGGCCTTAATAACGGTATCTGGTTTTTCTGAATGAACCCAATGCCCTGTATTTGCGACAACAAAAGCGGTTGCGAGAGGGAATTGACGAGCGATGTTTTCACGATACTCATCTAAAATATAAGGTGATAAACCGCCACGAATAAATAATACAGGATGATGCCAAGCAGGCACCTCTACCCAGCCAATAATGTCTGAATAGGCATTTTTTATTGCAGGTAAATTAAATAGCCACTCACCATTTTTGAATGATTTGAGTAAAAATTGGATCACACCTTCCTCTTTAATAAAAGGACGCATGATTTCCACCGCATCTTGACGGCGTGTGACTTGAGCTTCCGTTACGGCTTCAAGCGCAGCAAAAATTTTGTCATGGCGGCGAACGTTATAAGCAACGGGTGACATATCAATCACAACAATATTTGCAATACGTTCGGGAGCTAATGCTGTCATCGCCATCGCAATTTTACCTCCCATTGAATGCCCAATAATAATGGCTTTTGAGATAGTTAAACTATCCAGCAATGCGAGCACATCTTGCGCCATATCTTGATAATTCATACTTTCGCTATGAGGAGAGTGCCCATGGTTACGCACGTCAATTTGTATCACGGTATTATCTTGACGAAGTGCGCGACCTAAAACACCTAAATTATTGAGATCACCAAATAGCCCATGGATCAAGACGATAGGTAAATTAGATGCAGGTGTCGTTTCAGGTTGGTGTAATTGATAATTTAATAATGTATTGAGTTTCATATGAATGACCAAGATGATTGCGATTTTCTTCTATGATGACATGCACAAGATGCTAAGCCAACTTATCGCAATAATATGAAAGAGTAATGAAGTTGAGAAATAATTGATAAGGGAAATTTATAAAAAACTATAAAAACGATATTATATAGATATATATTCCAAACTTATTTAAAAAGTTGAAATCTTGACATTGCTCAAAAATAAATAATTAGAATTTTATATTATTTGGGGGCTGGGGTGGTGTGATATAGCGGCATTTAAAACTGACTTTGTGCGAATAAGTTCAAAGAATAGAAGATGATACCAAGATAAACAATAGGATAAATACCGAGCTTAGCCTTTAAAACGGCAGGATCTTGAATAGATCCTCTTTAAGTTATTGAAATTTTGCCTATTTTGTTTTTAAAGATTATATCTTATAATCCTAATTACTTTTTTTTGAAAACAGTACTGGGTAGCAATGAAAAAGATAGAAATTGATGACGAACTTTACCGCTATATTGCTAGCGAAACTAGACATATCGGTGAAAGCGCTTCAGATATTTTAAGGCGTCTACTGAAGCTCGATGCCAAACAGCCCGTACAACCAGTCGTTGTCACTGAGTCAGTACAAGCACCTGTTATTCAACAGGAAGCTGAAGCTACACCTATAACACCAGCTATTACACCAGCAAAAAATCCGATCCGTGAAATGCGAGAACTGCTGTTATCTGACAGTTACGCAGAAAAAACAAAATCAGTTGATCGCTTTTTACAGATCCTTTCTACGTTATATAGCCTAGATAGTGCTACTTTTACTCAATCTGCTGAAACAGTACATGGACGAACACGCATCTATTTTGCTGGTGATGAACAAACATTACTCGATAGTGGACGTCATACAAAACCGCGCCATATTTCAGGCACGCCGTTTTGGGTTATCACTAACTCAAACACAGAGCGCAAGAGAACGATGGTACAAAGCATCATGCAGGATATGCAATTCCCTGCAAATGAGATTGATAAGGTGTGTGGAACTATCTAACCACTATTGTTAATTGATGCATTGCAAAGGCTTTTGTTTAAAGCGTGATTGTGATGTCAAATAGGAGAAGATTTGTGGCAATTCATCCAAGAGCAGGGCAGCATACCCGTCAAAGTGATCTGATTAATGTGGCGCAATTAACGTCTCAATATTATTCACTTAAACCACAAGCTAGCAATAACGCTCATCGTGTGAAATTTGGTACATCTGGTCATCGTGGAAGTGCAAATCGCCATAGCTTTAATGAAGCACATATTTTGGCAATTGCACAGGCCATTGCTGAAGTACGCGCTAAGAATGGAGTAACAGGACCATGTTACGTGGGTAAAGATACCCATGGACTGTCAGAGCCTGCATTTATTTCTGTTTTAGAAGTACTTGCTGCCAATAAAGTTAAAGTGATTATTCAAGAAAATAATGGCTATACACCAACACCGGCAGTCTCTTTTTCTATTTTGACATACAACGAAGCACATCAAGATATTGCTGATGGTATCGTTATCACTCCATCTCATAATCCACCTGAAGATGGCGGTATTAAATACAATCCATCAAATGGTGGACCTGCTGATACAGATTTAACTTCAGTTATTGAAAAACGTGCCAACGAACTGCTTGAAAACAATTTAGCAGGGATCAAACGTCTTTCTTATGATGAAGCATTAGCCAGTGGTTATATTCAGGCTCAAGACTTAATTATGCCTTATGTCAAAGCGTTAGGTGACGTTGTTGATATGCAAGCAATTAAGAAAGCGGGCTTAAAATTGGGTGTTGATCCACTAGGTGGTTCTGGTATTGAGTACTGGAAACGTATTGGTGAGTATTATGGTCTTGATCTTGAATTAGTTAACGATCAAGTTGATCAGACATTCCGTTTTATGACGCTTGATCACGATGGTGTTATTCGTATGGACTGTTCATCACCATGGGCAATGGAAGGCTTATTACAACTACGTGATAAATTTGATTTAGCCTTTGCTAACGATCCTGATTACGATCGCCATGGTATTGTGACACCTTCTGGTTTAATGAATCCTAACCACTATTTAGCGGCTGCGATTAACTATCTTTTCCGTCATCGTCCGCAATGGGCTAAAGATGTAAAAGTGGGTAAAACACTGGTTTCAAGCGCCATGATTGACCGTGTTGTTGCCGATTTAGGTCGTGAGCTAGTTGAAGTACCTGTTGGCTTTAAATGGTTTGTTCAAGGTTTATTCAGTGGTGAGTTTGGCTTTGGTGGTGAAGAGAGTGCGGGTGCATCTTTCTTACGCTTTAATGGTAAACCATGGTCAACCGATAAAGATGGCATCATTTTATGTCTGTTGGCTGCTGAAATGAAAGCAGTAACAGGTAAAGATCCACAAGAGCATTACAACGAATTAGCACAACGTTTTGGTTCACCAAGCTATAACCGTATTCAAGCATCAGCAACCCATGAACAAAAAGCACTGTTATCACGTTTATCACCTGAAATGGTGACTGCAAGCACATTAGCAGGTGATCCAATAACTGCACGTTTAACGCATGCATCAGGTAATGGCGCATCTATTGGTGGCTTAAAAGTGATGACCGATTACGGTTGGTTTGCGGCTCGTCCTTCTGGTACTGAAGAAGCCTATAAGATTTACTGTGAAAGCTTCCGTGGCCCTGAGCATCGTGAATTAATTGAAAAAGAAGCCATTGAAATAGTAAATAATGTTTTTGCTAACAAATAAGTTAGTGCAATAAACTATTTATATAGAATACACTCTACTTAAAAGTAGAGTGTATTTTTTTAATTATTGAATATTTTTAGATCACAGCATTGATATCCATCATTGAGGTTGATTTAGAATTAAAAATAAAGTGGATAATCAATACAATGCAAAATAATTATGTTTTACGAAGTGTACGTTACATGCTGGATCTAAGTGATGCACATGTTGTTGAAATTATGAAACTGGCTGATTTCACAGTCACAAAAGAGTTAGTAAATAGTTGGCTGAAAAAAGACGAGGAGCCTGAGTTTGTCGAGTGTGACGATAATGCGATGGGACATTTTTTAAATGGTCTGATTTTTTATCGTCGTGGCAAAGATGAGAATTTTCCTGCACCTGAAGTTGAAAAGCGTATAACTAATAATATTATCTTAAAAAAACTGCGTGTCGCTTTTGAGCTAAAAGATGTTGATATTCTGAAGATTTATGAACTTGCAGACTTCCGTGTTTCTAAGCCAGAACTTAGTGCAGTATTCCGCAAGCCTGGACATAAAAACTATCGTAACTGTGGCGATCAACTTGTGAGATATTTCCTTAAAGGCTTAACCGAAACCCTACGTGGTAAAGGTAAAACAGTTAAGAAATAAAGTTTAGATATGAAAGGGAAGCCTCCTATTTTTATTCGGAGGCTTTCTAATTAGCGAAACTTTTTACCTGCTGCTTCATGATAAGGGGCTTTAGGTAAGTTATTAAGCTGAGGAGCTGCGGCTATTAATATTGCTAATGCTTGCTCTGATGTGAGTCTAAATTTATTATCAGCTTGATTTTTATAGGTATCATTTTTATCAAGTATCTTATTTAGATTTTCAGGTATTTTGGTTATCATTTTTATCTCCATATTGATAATGTTTTTCATGGTAGCATCAGATCTAATCAATATCTAATATTTAATTTTTATAATAAATAATATTTATTTTACTGTTTATATTAACGTTAAATACCAATTTACTAAATTTTCAAAAGAAAGGAAAAGCGTTTTCCCATCTTTATTTATATCATTAAATCCAAAAACATTGACATAATAATTCTTGATTTCATTATTAATAGGATTAATTAAATAGATCCCATTGCCTTCTATTTTTGTTAAAAATAAAAAAATTGTAAGTAGAGAATATTTCATCATACTACCATTTATTATTTTATTCTCTTTAGAGAAATTTTGTATTATTTCAATGGAAATACATTTATCAAATATATTATAAGTACATATACATGCTGCCTCTGGTCTATTTGTAATACTTTTATCTATATCTAATGATATAATTTTAAAGCAAAAATTATAACAATGTTCATCATTTAAGTAGTGTTCATAATCATTCCACGCTAAGCAATGCTGGCTAATCATAGAGCGAAAACAACATGATTTTAAATCATATTTATTCATTTTATTTATAATGATTGGTGTATTTGTTTTACTAAAATAATAGTTTGTATCGCTAATCGCTTTTTCTCTTGCTTCTCTAACGGTAATTTTTTCTTTTACCTTCACATACTATTCCTTCGATGAAATTAAATTTTCATTTATTATGCATAAACTATGAAGGATATTGTTTATTAAATATTTTTTCTGTGTTGTCATTCAGTATTTATTATTGTTAAATTTAATGGTGCTCATTTTTATTTTAACTTAAATCACATTTGTATTTTTTTTAAATATATAAAAATAAAATTAGTATCTTAATAATGTGTTTTTTTAAGTTAATAGAATAAATATTAATTTACTAATACATATTGATAAGGATGTAGTAATATGAATTTCTTTAATGAGTTAAAAGTCTCTTTAGAAGAAGCCGTAGAAATTAAAAATGGCGATAAAAAGGCATCAAAAGTGACTCGTTTTGAAGTTGCTGATGTAAAAGTGATTAGAGAGCAACTTAACGTTTCACAAAGTGAATTTGCACAATCTAATCCCTCTAACGTTTCCGTTTACTGTTAAACTTATCGCGTTTAGCAGTAAACCCAATTCTGTAATATTCAACTTCTCCTCACTGATTTGATTTTTTCCCTTTTTGATAATATATGACAGAAATTATTTATTGCTAACTTAATTAAGTAAAAATATCGATCTCACTTTGTTAACAATTATGTCATTCATGTTTCATTTTCGTTTCCATTCTGAAATTTAATTACATATCAAGCAAAATAAAGGTGATTTTTCGCACGAATTAAGTGGTCTGATCAGTAGTAAAATTTCATCAAATGAGGTAAAATTTCAGTCATCAAATTAATCTCTATACAGGAGAGCACTATGCCAGCTTATAACGAATATACAAAAAAACATGTTTTAGCCCGTCGTACTGGTGCTGTTGCGCTAGGTGTTGTGGCATTTCCTGTTATGATTTTTCACCCTAAACGCGCACAATTTTATAGCTATATACACCGTGTATGGTCTAAAACAAGTGATAAACCCGTTTGGTTGGCAAAATCAGAAGTGGCACTAAATAGTCACAAATAACAGAATATTAAGATAACGCCTGCAAAAGTAGGCGTTATTTTTATCACTCTTTAAGTACGTTGCCGGTGCTACCTTCTTGTTTTTCCTTATCTGCAAATAATCTTCCGTTTTTACGTTACAATAAACAGTAATGAGTCATTTAAACGACGGCCATTAATCTATTGCTATTTATCCTATTGTTATATAAATAGTGGCATTCGTGATAACAGGGAAATAAATGAAATGAAGAATACTGATCTGGAATTAGTGATTAATGAAAAATTAAGCATCGAAAATTTTCAAGATTATGCACCTAATGGACTTCAAGTCGAAGGACGCCCTCATATTCAAAAAATAGTAACGGGTGTAACGGCAAGCCAAGCATTACTTGATGAAGCTGTACGATTAAACGCTGATGCAATTTTAGTACACCATGGTTACTTTTGGAAAAATGAGCCTGTGGTTATTCGTTCAATGAAGCGCAACCGCTTAAAAACATTACTTTGCAATGACATTAATCTTTTTGGTTATCACTTGCCGTTAGATGCTCACCCAATCTTAGGTAACAATGCTCAATTAGCGTTAAAAATGGGCGTTAAAGTTGAAGGTGAAATATTACCATTAGTGCCTAAAGGTGTGTTCGATTTACCTTTAACCCCTCTTGAATTAAAAGCTCGTTTAGAAAAAGCGTTGCAACGCAATGTATTACATTGTGGTGATAATGCACCGGAAACTATTCGTAATATTGCTTGGTGTACAGGCGGCGGACAAGGCTTTATTCAAGATGCTGCAGAGCAGGGGATGGATGCTTTTGTGACAGGTGAAGTTTCAGAACAGACTATTCATATTGCAAGAGAAATGGGCGTTCATTTTTTCGCAGCGGGACACCATGCGACAGAGCGTTATGGTATTAAAGCATTAGGTGAATGGCTTGCTCAAACACATCACTTTGATGTGACATTTGTTGATATTGATAATCCAGCATAAGCCTATTTATTTTTATCTTATAAGCTATCTCTCTAATTAAAGAGAGATAGCTTTTACTTCTTAATACTTCTTACTACTTATTACTCATTAAGCTGAATGGGTAATGGGCTTTGTAATTGTTGCAGATTATCGCATAGCCAAATTAACTGTAATAAAGCCTGAGGATCTCGTGTTGTTAATCTCAGATAACGAGCTAATTGGTCGGCAATTAATGTCATTCCTAAATCGTCAGCAGTATGTTTGCTTATTTCTAACTGATCTTTTTGCATTTCAGAAAGTAATTCTCTCCCAGTACATGCTTGGGCTTCTAATACGGACAAAATAGGACGGCAAAATTTTTGTGCTAATGTCGGTTCACTGTGATGCATTGCTGTTTGTTGCTTACGTTTAGCCATATATTCTTGAATACGGCTAATAAACTCTGATTGTTTTTTCTTGCGCGGAAATTGGTCAAAATCAAGATAAAATAGTTCAATGCCTTTTGTCGTTTTAAGCCAAATGGTCGTTGGCAATAAATCTATATTTAAATCACGTCGAACAGGTTGCACAGTGACTGCGACCATCTCTAATTCTCGCTTAGTGAGATAACGTAATTCTTCCAGATTATTTTGCATTGTTCCTTCCCAGTAAAGACGTAAGAAGGCTGAATTGTCATGATTATCTGAAACATCCCAAATAACACATTGCTCTATTTCATACCAAATTAATGGCTTATAGCTTTTGATATGTAAGACGAGAGGAGAAAGAAATCCTTCAGGTTGATTAGCAAAATAGTCTGGCAACTCTTGCCAATTGTTGATCCCTAATTCAGTTTGTAGAGTGCGATAATCCGTAATATCAAGAAAATCAGTTTGGTTTTGTGCAAAGCTTTCGCCAATAGTCGCCAGTTTTCCTTCATCAGAAATACGAGGTTCTTGTAATAAAAAAGGGCGACGCATTAATTTATCGGATGTTTGTTTCCATAACGATAAACTATTCCAAACACTATAACGGTTAAACAGAGTATCAAGTTGATTAGGGCGTGCTTGTGTCGCTTGTAAGAGCTGTTTCTCTTCTTTATCCCAGAAGGTAAAAGTTGCGCCTAATGCACCACTTTGTGCCGTCCACCAGTTTGCACCAACAGGAATAAGCGAGAGACTCGTTTTCTTATCGTCATATTGACGACGAAGTTGTCCTCGTAACATTTTTAACTGTTCAGGTGTCGCATTGGTTAATTGGAATAGATAAGCTGAAATATGAGCTAACAAGCGCAAGACATTGCTTTCATCCATCGTGAAATGTCTTTCTGCCAATAGTTTTACTTGGGTGCTTAATGTTCGCAAATAAGAGGCTAAACGAGGTAAACCTTCTGCTCGAGCCGACATATTTAATAAGTGCAACTGTGTGGCAGTGCTTAAGCTGATATGTGATAGCCCTTGGCGCAACAAATCATAAATAAATTGTTCAACCGTCGTAATTAACGCGGACTCTTCTTCATTGAGAGGGCGCTTTGAAGATTGCACCGTGATTAAATCTTCAGGCCAACCCCATGGTTGAGCATGTTGTTCAAATATTTTAGCCACAATAGCGAGATGGAATGCTTTTTTCTGTGAGTCAGAAAAAGGCGATAACATGCCATCGTAACCACTACCTTGTAAGAAAATAACCGGCTCTTCAACATCAGGGAGTTGAATTTTTAACTGTGTTCCTGTGTCTTCTAAATTTAATGTTGTCGTTTCCCATTGCTCAACTAATTTAATCGCCACACGACAGGCGGGTTTTCCTGCTTTTTTGATTAATGCTTCCGGATCAAGCGCCAATAGCGTGGGTAACAGAGGGGCGATTTCAATAGGTTCAATAATGGCTTCTGAAGATGTTTCACCACTTTTATCGTCATTTGAATTATCAGCACTATTATTGGCTTGTAGCCATAAAACGGCCGCTAAAATGTGTTTACAACACCCTGATGCAGAACAATCACAACTGGCTTGTTGAATACCTGCTTCGTGTAAAACAACATTTTTCCCATCACTACTGAACTGCCCTGTGTCAGCATCAGTGAGCGAAACTTTTTCGTTATCAACATCTTTTTTTGCGCGTCTTAATAATCCTGCATTAGCAAATACAGTGAGCGCATCTTCATCGTAATGAAAGTAAACAGTTTGCCAACTCATTGCATTACCTCTGCCAACCATTGTGCGAAATGTTCAGGTGTTAACGCTGCAACTTGCATGCCTCTGTCTGCAAGTTTTTGTGCAATTGCAGAGTCATAAACAGGTTGAGCCTCATCATCAAGAGCCGCAAGCCCTAATAATTTAACTTGTTGGCTATTAAGGCGCTGTGTGCAATCTAATAAGCGATTTAAGGAGCCACCTTCTTCAAAGTCACTAATAAGTGAAATAACCGTGCGTTTAGGATTTTTAACTAAGCTTTCGCAATATTGCATTGCACCTGCAATATCCGTACCGCCCCCTAATTGTACTGTCATTAAAACTTCAACGGGATCGTCTGCTAAGTGCGATAAATCGACAACTTGGGTATCAAAAACCACTAAAGAGACATTAACCGCCGGTAAAGAAGCTAAAATACTGGCGCAAACAGCGGCATACATAATTGAGCTAGACATTGACGCACTTTGGTCAACACAAAGAATGACATCCCACGGAAAATGCTGTTGCATCCGTGAGTTAAAATAAGGTGTTTCAATCACTAAGCGACGATTTTGGGTATCGTAATGTTTTAAGTTTGCAGCGATGGTTGCGCGCCAATCAAAGTTGCGACTGTTAGGTACCAAAGAGCGTCTAAAGCGATTACGACGTCCCGTTAATGATTGGCGAAAGTTATTGCGAATTTGGCGCAAAATATCATCAACCACTTGACGAATAATGGTTTTAACCGCATCTCGCGTTTCTTCACTCATTCGCCCACGTAAGCTTAATAATGTTTTAGCTAACGCTTTTGTTGGCTCCATCGCTTTTAATGTATTGGGATCTTTAAGAAAACTACTGATTTGATAACGCTCAATAGCTTGTGATTGCATTCGTTCAAATGTGCTATTAGGAAATAGCTTACGAGCTTGATTTAGCCAGTTTACCGCAGTAAGTTGCGATGCATCGAGTGATCCATGACGTCCTCGTTCTTGGCGAAGACCTCTGCGTTGATATTCTCGGCGATAGAGAAAGTCGAGCGTGCGCTCCACTTTTAAATCATCAGCAGTAAAAGTCGCTTGTCCAAGAGCATCATCAGCATATTGACCTAAAATCAGACGCCAGCGTTTTGCTTGTTTTATTTTATCTTCAGGCATATCGTCATTATGCTGACTCATGAGTCGTATCTCCTTTCTCTATTTTCTTAGCATCAAACCAAGAAATCATGCCTTGTTCCATTATTCGCTGCTGTAACTTTTGATTGAGCTTAGTGGCTTCAAGCATCTGTTTAGCACTAAATTCTGACTGCCACAAAGATAACGCTTGCGTATCTAAACCAATATCATTGGCAATATATTGTGCAAGCTCTGCATTTTGTTTGGGATTAAGTTGGCTAAAGGCAAAACGCAGATCAGGTAAGATCTGAATAAATCGTTCTTCATCCCATTGTTGCAACAAGGTGTTTAAGTGATCGACTAATAACGGTAGGCGGATCACCAGCTCTGGTGCAGTTCGCATCATACCGACGAAATAACCAATGGCATGCTCGGGAGAACTGCCTGTACTAAAGGTTGTATTTAGCGCGGTGACCAACGTATTTTCGTCAATATATGAACCTAAATAACGTAATGCATCTACCGCACCTTTTAATAAAGGCACAGCATCTAATTGACCATCAAGGCGATTGAGTTGCTGATAGAAATCACTTTTATAATCATGCTGATTATTGAGTGATGGCATAAATTCAATCAATTCACGCAAAGAGAGCAGAGCTTGTAAATGGCTTTCTTGCTGTTGCTCATCACCTTGAGCCAGTTGTTCTAAACAAAAGAATGCTTGTGGAATAACTTGATGTAGGCGATTTTCAAGTGAAAGTTCATCAGTAATGTCAAGATATTGGCGACCCCGCCATAAATGGATCAGTTTATGTCCACATTGAGTGAGTGACTCAAGACGAAAATCTTGCTGAATATAGCTATCTAATAGTTTAAAAAGTGATGGTATGCGCTGGTGAAGCCCTATTAATGCCGCTTGGATTAATAACGTGACCGCACTCTGGCTTGAACGGCTTTGCCCTTGTTCTTCGAGCTGTTTTTCCATTGATAACAGCTTATTTAGGGCGATGGCTTCAAGTTGAGAGCCTTTCTCTGATAATGAAATTAGCTCGCCTTCCACATTGGGTGTCCAAGCGTATTGCCACTCTTCAAATAGCAGATCTAATTGATGACCAGAAAGAAAATCAGGGCCATTAACACGGTGTGCAAAATGGATCTCTAAGAAGGCTAATAAGTGTAAAAAGCGGCTTCTTAATCGGTGTTGCGGATTACGGTAAACATCACATTTAGTGGTTTTTGCTAATGTATCATCTAGCTTGAAGCGAAATGCTCTTGCGCGCTCATAAGTTTCATTGACTAAAGGCGGGGTTGCCGTACCTAATGGAATTTTACCTAAGAGATAGCCTGAAAAGCAGGTTTTAATTTCAGCCCATAATTCGCTTTGGCTATCATCTAAACTGCCCTTAATAAAGGCACTTTGTAAACCATCAAGCAAGTCATAGCGACCTGTACCTGCGTGATCTCTTAGTAATGCGAGTCGTAAACTCTGTTCAGCCGCGAGTTTTACAGCTAAATAGCTAGGGGGATTATCAAATTGTTTTTCTCTGATAGCCTGAGCTACCGAGCTTAGAAAAGCGATCCCCATTTTATTGCGATAAACTTGGGTTGGCTGTTTTGCCGCATCATTATGCTCTAATTTATCATGATGTTGTTGCATCAAACTTTGCCAAGCTTGTTGATAAAAGGCGGGCGATGGCATGCCTGAAGCATAGCCATTAAGTGCATCTAATCTGTCAAAACTATAGCGAATAAGCCAAGCTTGTTCTTTTTCACCCATTTTTTGCATTTTAGTGAATTGCTTTTGTTCTGTGCTAGAAATGGCGAAAGAGTGAGGTTGTAGATGCGCTAGACCTTCAATTAACGCAAGGGTATGAAATCCGCCCGTGACGATTAAAATCTTTGCATTCGGCTCTTGGTTTTTGATTGCCTGAATATGAGTGAGCATATGCGCTTCACGTTGTGAAGATCCCTCAGATTCAAGCACTTCAGGTTCATAATCAAGGCGTGCGAGTGCGCACCAAATAAAGGTGTCATTAAACAGTGTTTGCCAATCTGCTAAGGCTTCGATACTGCGTAATTCAAAAAGATGCTCCCAAACATCATCATGATCACGACAGTGGCATTTTTTGGCTAATTGCGCGATAAACTGGCTATGTGCTAAATAACGTTCTTTTTGTAAGCTACGACTTTGTGAGTCGCTATACTCTTCGTTATTAATTTGTGCTGCCCAAGGTAAATCGATAAAACGTGTTTTGGCATTGATGCGCAAACCACCTCGCAAAGCTTGCCATTCAGGTGAATATTCACAAAATGGAAAATAGGCAGAGTGCAGTGATTTTTCTCGCTCTTCTTGGTTTCCATCATTATGCAAATACTCTGCTTGTCCCATAATCGCAACGGGAGGCAGAGTATCTTTATCTGTTAGGCTAGGAATAAGCGAATTAAAGGTATCTGGACCTTCAATTAAAATATAATCAGGTTTTACAGAATCAATTAATGATAAAACCGCATAAGCACAAGCAGGACTATGGTGGCGTATAGGGGCAAAATAGAGATGTTGTTGCTGTAACGACGTCCATTTCAGTCGTGCTTGGTCAATTCTTTCTGGCAAAGGTATTGAAGGTAGCGTCACCGTGTCGATCCCTTTTCTGGGTGAAAAGGCAGAGTGAGTTAACTCTGCCTTTAATAGGTAAATAACGTATTTTAATGTGTAGCCACGAGTCTTAGCGTTTTATTGCCAAAACTCTTTTGATGCATCAAAGAAAGCTTTCCACTCTTTACTATTTCTTGCTCTCTCTCTGGCTACGTTGTCCATGTAATAACGAATACGCTTAATATCATCGGCATTGTCTTTTAATACAACACCGATTAATTGACGGGCAATAGCACCTGCATTCATCACACCATCACCTAAATAATGCGCTTCTAAGGCACAAGCATAAGCAATGTTCACGGCTTCTGCGGTTGACATAACTGCATCAGGGGTTTTGATATTGCCGCCATCTTTCGTATTACCTGAACGTAACTCTTGGAATGTTGTGACCAGTAACTCCACAACTTCCGCGGGTGCAGTGATTTCATTTGCTAAAGCGCCTAATTCATTCTCAAGCTGTGATTGGATCAAACTAATTTCAAAGGCAGGATCACGAATAGGTTTCACCGTTTCAAAGTTAAAACGGCGCTTTAATGCGGCTGACATTTCATGAACACCGCGATCACGTAAGTTTGCTGTACCAATAAGGTTAAATCCCGGTTTTGCACTAATACGTGCACCATCACCCATTTCAGGGATCATCAATTGTTTCTCTGACATCAAGGAAACCAGCACATCCTGAATTTCAGGAGGACAGCGGGTTATCTCTTCAAAGCGAACAATTTTACCTTGCAACATACCTTGATAAAGCGGTGATCCCACTAACGCGCGTTCTGTTGGACCTTCTGCTAATAGCAATGCATAGTTCCAAGAATACTTAATATGATCTTCTGTTGTGCCGGCAGTACCTTGGATAGTTAATCCTGAATCACCACTGATGGCGGCAGCAAAAAGCTCTGAGAGCATTGATTTTGCTGTACCCGGTTCACCAACTAGCATTAAACCTTGTTTACCCAATAATGTGACAATTGCACGATCAACCAATGCATCATCGCCAAAAAACTTAGGTGTGATGCCTAATGCATCATCACCTAAAATAAATTGACGTACAGCACGAGGAGAGCGAAGCCATCCTTGTGGTTTAGGATTATTAGCATCAGCTTTTGTTAAACGCTCTAACTCTTGGGCAAATCGAACCTCAGCGCTTTCCCTAATTGCTTGTTGATCTGCGGGTGCTTTTTTAGCCATATTCTTTCCTAATTATCCCTATTTTTTACCAAGGTGTTTTCTTTTCCCATTCAGGATCAAATCCTGCACAAGCTTCAGCGACTTTTAGATAATCGGCATAGCTTTCTGCTAATAGAATAGGAGGTACATCTTTTAGTTCAACATTATTGCGATCCCAATAATCTTGCTGATTTTTTTCGAAACTTAAATCAAATAAGACCGCTGGAATGTTTTCTTCTGGTACATAACTACCACTGAAACCGATATTGACGTAATAGTTTAAACTCGAGAAGAATTTGTAATAGTGAGAGAACGAGCCACCATCTTCAGCTGGTCCACGTTGATAGCCCATTTTGGTTAAAATGCCACGTAGTGTGAAGGTATCTGTGATCCAACCTTTTCTATCTTCAATCTCAGTCAGCTTTAGATCTAACTCAGGGATTTTATGTTCCATTTGCGAGAACAAGAATTTCACTTTGTAATCTTTGAAATGAGCTATCCATGCTTTACGCTCATCTTCATTAACCAATGCAGCATGAGCAAGCTGGATCAACGAGTCGTTTTGTAAAGTCACTTCATCATCTTCTAGATCAAGCAATGCACCGTCATCAGAAGGGCGGAATGTATTGATAACTTTGCCATCTTTTACTTCTTGCCAAACCAGTTGTTCAATCAGTTTATGCATGATTGGGTGAGCTAAAATATATTCTTGCCAATCCGCACTTAACCACTGACGTTGAGCGCACATGGCTTCATATAAGCGCACACTTTGTAGCTCAATAACTTGTTTAAGTTCTTTTTTACTTGAAGTGAAGAGTTTTTTCGCTTCTTTGATAAGCTCTGCATCGTCATTTTTACGCGCAGCAGGTAAGGCTTTAACTTCTTTACCTTCAGGATTAAACAAGACCAGTTTTTGTTTTGCATCCATCTTCGCGGTAAAGATACGCTCGCCATACTCTAGTACTAATGTACCCGTATCATCAAAGCCAGCCGTTGGGATCGTTCTATCCGCTAATTCATCAGAACTCCAACCATTGCGTTCAGCAATTTGCGTGACTAAATTACGCGCTTTTTCTTGAACCGATGCGGTGCGATAACGGCGTGATAATGAAAGAAGAAGCTGAATGATAATTGGATCATTGCTTGACGCTACAGCATCAATCATGGCTTCAATTTGCGCACGGCGCTGATAGTGATCACGCATATAGTTACGTAATACAGATACCGCAACATGACCTTCAATACCGCAAATCAGGGCAAGCATACCTTTATCACTAATGGCAGAGCCTAAATAACGACGTAGCACCTCGTTTTTAATCTCTTCAATTACTTGCTCTAAAGTATAGGTTTCATATTTAGCGTAATATTCAGGATAACGTTTAGCCCAATCTTTATATTGTGTTAAGCGAGTAGGCGCATTTTGTTGTGCTTCTAGCATAGCTTCTTCAAGCGTCGGCCCTTTAATATCCTGAGCCACAAAGGTATGCAGAATAAAGCTGGAAAGTTTATGTTGGCTATCGGTAGAAAGTAGCCCGATATAACGTTGTAATAATGCGTTTCCTCCTGGCATTTTTAGTTTGACTGCCAGAATAACCCACCAACGAATAATTGCAGGATCAACCGCTTTTTTGTTTTCCCACGTTAATGCAGGAATAGCATCAAAGTTAAACCAAGCAAGGCTTGCTGGTGCTTTGGCTTTAAGACCTTTTTCAGCTTCAGCTAATAGGGTTTTTGGTGATAAATAACTTGAAATATCTTCACCAAGTTGCTCTAACGCTGTTAATAAAGAGGCTCGAACGACTTCGCGTTTCTCTTTTTTCAATAAGGCATTCAATGCAGGTAATGAGTCTGGATTTTTTAACCGAGCCAACCACTCAATCGCGGTCACGCGAATTTCTTGTTTCGCAGAAGATAAACCTTCTTGAGCGCTTGTATGAATATTTGGCAGTGTCTCAAGTAAATTCTGCGCTGAAACGCGGTGCATTTTATTTTCACCCAATGCCAGTTCCATAATTCGAGGCACGAATTGTGCTGGAATGGTAGGGAAACGACCTAACACTTTAATGCCTTGTGAAATTTCAAATTGGCGATAGCGACGCTCGCTTTGACTTGGCATTAAATTCAGCGCTTCAGCAATATAATCTGGATGCTGAGAGAAGAAAGGCCAAACTTGCTCTGGTCTACGGAATCGTTTTAAACCATCTTCATAAGATTCTAAACATAGTGCAGCCGTTAGGCGGGTGGCATTTTTAAAGTTACAACGTTGCAGCACATCTTCAAGATGACGCAATTCAATATCACTAAATAAGCGCTCAGGAATTTCGCCATTAAAATAGTGAGAAGAGAAGTGATCGGCATGTTGGCGATTATTAACTATGACACGCACAGCATGGAACAGCGTATATTCAGGCAAATTCAAAACACGGTTTTTATGTTTAATGATTTGAATTTCATTTGACTGAATAGAGCCTTGCCCGCTATTCAGTTTATCTACTATTGCACGGCACTGTTTTTCATCAATTTTATTTAAATCTTTTAAATGGCGCTGCGCCCAATTATAAGTGTGTTTAGCCGTTTTATTTTCTTCAATTTCACGTTCAGCATTTTCTTTGGCTTTAACCAAGATCTCATTGAAGTTATTGACCATCATATCGCGAACGCTATCAGGTAATGGTGTATCTTCTAATGGAGTAAAATCAGGAGTCTCAATTGCTTCTACGGTATTGGCATCTTCTGCAACATTAAAGCGTAGTAGGGCGCTTTCAATACTTTTCATTACCGCTTTTGAGGTTTCATGTTTTAACGCTTCTTCAAGTACATCGCGGTTTTCACCTTGGCGTGCAAATAAATCAGCTGCTTGAGTACGCTGTTTTGGCGTACCATTCATTAAAACATGGGTAAGATTTTCTTTAACAATTTCAGGCGGTAAAGTGACTAAAATTGGCTCTGCGGTTTTTTTAACGGTTTTTAAGCTGCTGGTGGCAAGTAACACAATAATGTCTGCAAAAGTGTCACGTAATACGTTGTTTTTATTGAGGTAATTAATTAACTCAACTAAACCATTTGCTGACATTTTTTCAATTAATTCTGTTCTAACAAACTCTTGATGTGAAAGTAGGTAGTCTTTTAAATCATTTAATTCATAAATACGCTTCAGATTAGTTGCATAGTATTCAGAAATATCTTTTCTATCAAACACAGCAAATAAGGCATTTTCACCGGCAATATTCGCTTCTTGTTCCACCATATCGGCAATAAATGCCATATTCCAATGTTTACGGTGTTCTAAGTTTAGATTACGCGCATTTTCATAGGTGTTATAAAATACGTCAATCAGCAGATAAAGCACCCAAGATGGCACTTCTTTTGTTGTTATTTTGATATTGATATCTTGGCAAGCAGCTGCCAGCACTTTTCCGTAACGAGCCACTTGTTCTGCTGAAAAACCATCACCAACTTTGGAATAGAGTTTGTGTCGTGCATTTAGCCCTTGCGTGATAATTTTACTGTATTTCCCTGTATTTACGTTATGTGCATACCACCACTCTAACGTACCAGGTTTATCAAAATAAACGGCCGCTTTTGAAGCATCCAGCTTGTTTAATTCAAAAAGCACTTCAGGGTTTTCACCTGTAAGGACATAATTTAATGCACGTTTAGGTAATCCTTCATCGAATACAGCAAGTAATACGAGGGATTCTTGGAGGTGCTTTTCAGTAATTGCGACGTCTTTTTTCCCAAAAATTGGGAAAATGTCTAAGATTTTTTTTATCACGCCAGTTCCTTAAGCTATGTATGGATAAACAGTTTTTTTTACCATGAAATAGCAATGTGAACAATTTGATTATCACTATCATAAATAAAGATAAGAGGTGTTATTGGTTAAATTAATAGAGGTAAACGCTAAAAAATTTAACTGAACTTTATTAATATTCAATTTGGCTTTATATAAATAGGTATATCAGGAAAAAGTGCTGAAAATGAAGAAATGAGAATAAAGGTGTTTTTTGTTGGATTTAAAAAGATTAAGAATTGTCTGCCTAGCAATATAAGCGTTAACCCTTAGCTAAATTGATTAAAAATTAACAGTAAAAATGAAACTTAATATTGCTAGAAAAAATCCCGTACTTTTCATTTTGTACGGGATAAATTTATTATTTTGTCGTTTGACGAGAAAAAGAGAGTAGCAATGATCCTAGACTACAAATCAATAAAGTGATTGCTAAACTTTGTCCCCATCCTGCCAGTGCAAGCCCGCCACCAATTAATAAATAATAGAATAAGCCTAATAATGCCCCTGCAGTACCTAATCTGTCTTTATATTGTGCTAAAGCCGTGGCTAAAATATTTGGAATAGCAATACCATAAGCAACAACACTCGTCATCATTGGAATAACAAAGCTAATATGGTTACGTAATAAATAAACACCCACGGCACTGATTAATGCAATAAAACTCGCGAGTAAAACTAACTTTTCACATTGCCAATGGTGGTTTAATAGTGCTTTATTAATATAAGAGCCAATACCAACACCTATTGCTAATACAATACCACTATAACCAAAGGTGCTTGCGCTATAACCTTGTTTATCAAACATAAAAGGAGCTAACTGATAATAAGCAAAGAGACTGATATTAAAAAAGGCAATTAATAATACTGTTTTAGCAATTTGCTTATCCTTAAGCATTTTTATTGCAGTTTCTCCTAACGGTGTTGTTTTTACTGTTTCAGGGCGACTTTCAGGTAAAGCAAAAGTACTCCATAACAGTAAAATCATAGCAAGAAGGGCAAGCCCACTAAACACACCTTGGTAACCAGCATAACTCACTAGTAATGAACCACTTAGCATCCCAATTGCGGGGCTTAGGGCGATCGCTGCCCCCATAACAGAGAAAACTTTAGCCAGTTCATCACCACTGTACACATCACGCATAATGGTTTGTGTGCCGACCGACCCTACCGCAGCACCAAAAGCAGAAAGCATGCGTAGCCCAAGTAATACAGAAAAGTCGTTGGTCATAAAAACGCCAAGGCAAGCAAGAGCGTAAATAAACAATCCAGCTAACATTGTCGGACGACGACCAATGACATCACATAATCGACCCCATATAATGACGCCCAATGCAAACGCAAAGAAATAGAGCGAAAGTGTTTGTCCAGCCTCGTTTGCACCGACATGAAAGCCGTTCGCGATATCGGTAAGTGCTGGGCTATAAATGGTTTCTGCAATTTGTGGAAACATCATTAACGCAATTGCTAACCATAAAGAGAGTTTTTTGTTCATCTTTTTATCCTACATCCTTAAAACTTGATGAGCAGAATACAGAGATAATGAATGTCTTGTTATAAACATAAAGACATATTATTTTTCAAATAGGACAAGTGATGGCTTGGCTTAATCAATACGACCACTTTGTGCCAGAAGAGCATCTTGCATCAGTCGTTGGTATTGCGGCAGAAATGGGAAAGCACGACTCAGGATTTCATTCTCATGATAGAGGGCAGTTATTATTTACGCAGTCAGGGTGTATGCGAATTACTTTGGCTTCCCGCGTTTCTGTATTACCTCCTATGAGGATTGCGTGGATCCCTCCAAGACTTGAGCATCGAGTCGAAATGTATGCCTCTGTTGGATATCGTTCAGTTTATATTAGTGAAAAATTTCATGATAATTTTCCAAGTGAAAGCGAGATCTTGACGATTTCACCTCTTTTACGCGAAATATTAGAACGAATTTCTATTGCTGATTTTGATACTCAGTGGGAAGAAGGGCGCTACGCCAATTTATTAGCTGTTTTCTTTGATGAAATTGCTCAGGCACCGCGGCAACCCAATCATTTATTTATGCCTAAAGATAGACGGCTAAGTCGTTTATCCTTTGATGATTTACCGCCTGCATTACAAGAAATGGCAAAATATGTGGGGGCGAGTGAAAAAACGATCACACGCTTATTTTACAAAGAAACGGGATTAAGCTATCAACAATGGCGTCAACAATGGCGGTTAATGAAAGCGATTGAATTATTAGCTACCCAGCATCGCTATATTGATATTAGCCAGATATTAGGGTTTGCCAGTGACAGTGCTTTTATTACCTTTTTTAAAAAAATGACAGGGCAAACACCGCAAGAATATTTGAAAAACTGATGAGATTTTATTGGTATTTTTAAAATATAAAGCCCCGATTTAAAATGGGGCTTAGCAAGATAACTAATTAATAAAAATCAATTATTTCTTTTTAATTTCACTTTTGAAATTACGCTCATCATAACCAGTATAAAGTTGACGAGGACGTGCAATTTTCAGACCATCTTCGTGCATTTCATTCCAGTGAGCAATCCAACCAATTGTACGTGCAATAGCAAAAATAACCGTAAACATATTGGATGGAATACCTAACGCTTTAAGGATAATACCAGAGTAGAAGTCAACGTTAGGATACAGTTTTTTCTCAATAAAATACGGGTCGTTTAGGGCAATACGTTCTAATTCCATTGCCACTTCAAGTAAGCTGTCATTGAGGTTTAATTCTTTTAACACTTCATGACAGGTTTCACGCATTACTGTTGCACGAGGATCGTAGTTTTTGTAAACACGATGACCAAAGCCCATTAAACGGAAGGAGTCGTTTTTATCTTTTGCACGTTTAATAAATTCAGGAATGTGTTCAACCGTTTTGATCTCTTCCAACATACGCAGACAAGCTTCGTTAGCACCACCGTGAGCCGGTCCCCAAAGTGACGCGATACCTGCTGCGATACATGCAAATGGGTTTGCACCAGAAGAACCCGCAGTACGTACAGTTGAGGTTGATGCATTTTGCTCGTGATCTGCGTGAAGGATGAAAATTCTATCCATTGCACGTTCAAGTACTGGATTAACAACATACTCTTCACAAGGTGTTGCAAACATCATATGCAAGAAGTTACCTGCATAGGAGAGGTCATTTTTTGGATAAACGAAAGGTTGGCCAATCGAGTATTTGTAACACATCGCTGCCACTGTTGGCATTTTTGATAGCAGGCGATAAGCCGTGATATCACGGTGAACTGGATTACTGACATCCAATGCATCGTGATAGAACGCAGCTAAAGCACCTGTGACACCACATAATACTGCCATTGGGTGTGAATCACGACGGAACCCATTGAACAGTCGGGTGATTTGTTCATGGATCATGGTGTGACGAGTTACTGTGGTTTTAAATTTATCGTATTGCTCCTGTGTTGGTGCTTCACCGTACAGCAGGATATAACAGACTTCCAAGTATGTTGATTCAGTCGCTAATTGCCCGATAGGGAAACCACGGTGAAGTAAGATACCGTTATCACCATCAATAAAAGTAATTTTTGATTCACAAGAGGCGGTTGAGGTAAAGCCGGGATCATAGGTGTAATAACCTTTGGAGCCGAGAGTACGAATATCAATAACTTTGGAACCGAGTGTAGGGGATAGAACGTCCAAGTCTACAGATGTTTCAGCAATCGTTAGCTTAGCTTTGTTATCAGCCATTTATAATCTCCTTAGCGCTTATATGTCTCCTAACAATATCGAGGTATCTTCATAAAGATGCACTTCGATAGTGAAACTATAGTTGATGTAAGGTACCCAGCCGAGTTTTATTTAATGCCCGTAATGTCTAGGTCTATAGTGTGTCACTTATGTTAAGGAGCTTTTGATGTTATGTTTTTTTAGGTGCTTTTTTATGCAATGCACTTAGAATTAGTACTGCTATCACTTTTACATAAGTTTGAGGTTTCTGGAAGCGTGTTTGCGCACAAAAAAAACATAAACATTAAAATAATGCAGTAAATGTAATAAAAATGTTGTACATGTGTCAAAAATGATAATCATTTTTGCATCGGATGTATTAAATAGTGATCCTTCTCACTGTTCGAGGCAAATGTCGGGCACACAAGTTGTGTGGTAATTGTAATAAGTTTGTGAAGCACTTATACTGCGCGCAGGTCTCCGGAACCGTTGTTGTATGGAGAACCAGCGTAACGAATCCACACTTTTTGTAAAATAGACGGATTTAACATTTTACTTAAAATGTGCCTTTGTACCCCATTCGCTGTTTGATTTCCATCCAAGTCCGGAGGAAGGAAAAATTATAAAAGCTGTGTGGGCATAAATTGTGAAAAAACAAAGACCTGTCAATCTGGATTTACAGACGATACAGTTTCCACTCCCTGCTATCGCATCGATCTTGCATCGTGTCTCTGGGGTTATCATGTTAGTCGCAGTTGGCATCTTACTGTGGTTACTTGGCACCTCTCTCTCCTCTCCTGAAGGTTTTCAGCAAGCCGCTGAAATTATGACTGGCTTCTTCGCGAAATTTATTTTGTGGGGCATCCTAACCGCATTGGCGTATCACATTTGTGGTGGTATTCGTCATATGTTAATGGACTTCGGCTTTATTGATGAAACCTTGATTGTGGGTCGCAACTCCGCGGCTGCATCAATGGTTATTACCGTTATTTTATCAATATTGGCGGGGGTATTAGTATGGTAAGTAATTCTTCTACTTTAGGCCGTACTGGCATACAGGATTGGTTATTCCTTCGTGCCTCAGCCATTATTATCGTTCTATATGTTCTTTATCTTGTGGGATTTATTGCTACAACAGAAATAACCTATGAGGTATGGCGTGGGTTCTTTAGCTCATCCTTGACCAAAGTGTTCACCATCTTGACCTTGCTTTCTATTCTTATTCACGCGTGGATCGGAATGTGGCAAGTGTTAACGGATTATATTAAACCGCTGGCATTACGCCTGACTTTACAACTGATAATCGTTGTTGCGCTGTTGGTTTATCTTATTTATGGAACAATTGTGGTGTGGGGTGTGTAATGAATCTGCCAGTAAGAGAGTTTGATGCTGTTGTTATTGGTGCAGGTGGTGCTGGCATGCGCGCCGCTTTACAGATTTCTCAAATGGGTCTGTCTTGTGCGCTGATTTCTAAAGTTTTTCCTACTCGTTCTCATACTGTTTCCGCTCAAGGTGGTATTACTGTTGCACTGGGTAATACCCATGAGGATAACTGGGAATGGCACATGTACGATACCGTAAAAGGTTCCGACTATATTGGTGACCAAGACGCTATCGAATATATGTGTAAAACCGGCCCTGAAGCAATTTTAGAGCTGGAACATATGGGACTCCCATTTTCTCGCCTAGATGATGGTCGTATTTATCAGCGTCCATTTGGTGGTCAGTCAAAAAACTTTGGTGGCGAACAAGCTGCACGTACAGCTGCTGCCGCTGACCGTACTGGGCACGCATTATTGCATACCCTTTATCAGCAAAATTTAAAAAACCATACAACTATCTTTTCAGAGTGGTATTCACTGGACTTAGTGAAAAACCAAGATGGCGATATCGTTGGTTGTACTGCAATTTGCATCGAAACGGGTGAAGTCGTTTATTTCAAAGCAAACGCCACGATTTTAGCAACTGGCGGTGCAGGTCGTATTTACCAATCAACCACAAATGCACATATCAACACAGGTGATGGTGTGGGTATGGCGGTTCGCGCAGGTGTTCCACTGCAAGATATGGAAATGTGGCAATTCCATCCAACGGGTATTGCGGGTGCGGGCGTATTAGTGACCGAAGGTTGCCGTGGTGAAGGCGGATACCTGTTAAATAAAGACGGTGAACGCTTTATGGAACGTTACGCGCCAAACGCCAAAGACCTTGCTGGTCGCGATGTGGTTGCGCGTTCTATTATGATCGAAATCCGTGAAGGTCGTGGTTGTGATGGTCCTTGGGGTCCTCATGCGAAATTAAAACTCGATCATCTGGGTAAAGAAGTTCTTGAGTCTCGTTTGCCGGGTATTCTTGATCTTTCTCGTACTTTCGCCCACGTTGACCCAGTTAAAGAACCTATTCCTGTTATTCCTACTTGTCACTATATGATGGGTGGTATTCCAACAAAAGTAACGGGTCAAGCTATTCGTGTGAACGAGAAGGGCGAAGATGTCGTTATTCCTGGGCTGTTCGCAGTAGGTGAAATCGCTTGTGTATCTGTTCATGGTGCAAACCGCTTAGGTGGTAACTCACTATTAGACCTCGTTGTATTTGGTCGTTCAGCAGGGGTTCACTTAAAAGAGTCACTGATGGAACAAGGTACAATGCGTGATGCGAGCGATTCTGATGTTGAAGCCGCATTAACTCGCTTAAATCGCTGGGAAAACAACCGTTCTGGTGAAGATCCTGTTGAAATCCGTAAAGCACTGCAATCTTGTATGCAACATAACTTCTCGGTATTCCGTGAAGGTGATGCTATGGCAAAAGGCTTAGAAGAACTGAAAGTGATTCGTGAGCGCTTACAAAATGCACGACTGGATGATAATTCAAGCGAGTTTAATACACAGCGTATTGAATGCTTAGAATTAGATAACCTGATGGAAACTGCTTATGCCACTGCGGTATCTGCAAACTTCCGTACAGAAAGCCGTGGCGCTCATAGCCGTTTCGATTTCCCAGAACGTGATGATGCGAACTGGTTATGCCATACATTATATCAACCGCAAACCGAAACAATGACACGACGTGAAGTCAATATGCAGCCAAAACTGCGTGAAGCTTTCCCACCAAAAGTGCGTACATATTAATTAGCGGTGTTATTGAAGTTGCGGAGACTTAAATATGAAACTTGAATTTTCGATTTATCGTTATAATCCCGACGTTGATAATGCGCCGCATATGCAAGATTACACCCTCGAAGTTCCTGAAGGGCGTGACATGATGCTGTTGGATGCATTAATTCAATTAAAGGAAAAAGATCCTACCTTATCGTTCCGTCGTTCTTGTCGTGAAGGTGTTTGCGGCTCTGATGGCGTGAACATGAATGGTAAAAATGGTTTGGCTTGTATCACACCTATTTCATCTTTACAGAAAGGAAGTAAGAAAATTGTGATCAGACCGTTACCCGGTTTACCAGTAATTCGTGATTTAATAGTGGATATGACTCAGTTCTATACACAGTATGAGAAAATTCGTCCGTATTTAATTAATAATGGCAAAAATCCTCCTGCTCGTGAGAACTTACAGTCACCAGAACAACGTGAAAAGCTTGATGGACTTTATGATTGTATCCTTTGTGCTTGTTGTTCAACCTCTTGCCCGTCATTCTGGTGGAATCCAGATAAGTTTATCGGGCCTGCTGGATTGTTAGCGGCTTATCGTTTCTTGATTGATAGTCGTGATACAGAAACTGAATCTCGTCTTGATGATCTTAACGATGCATTCAGTGTATTCCGCTGTCATGGCATTATGAACTGTGTCAGCGTATGTCCTAAAGGGCTTAATCCGACAAAAGCGATTGGTCATATTAAGTCAATGTTGTTAAAACGTAGTGCATAAAATAATAACCGCCCTAAAATAGTTAGGGCGGTTAATGGAAAAACTAAGTTAGACGTTTGCGGTAAAAATAGTAAGGCGCCTTTAAACACTGTAGACAGTGCTTAAAGGTTCCTTGAGAGCTAAAGCTCCATATTTAAAGAACCTGCGAGATAGCGGGTCATAAGAGAACCTTGCAATCGACACCGTTTAATCACGGTATTAGTTATCCACGGCGAACTAAAGCTGTATAGCTTAAGGGATCATAATGCAGAACGGCGCAATGAAGGACTGGCTAGAATCAACTTTTCTAGCAGGAGAGAATCAGTCTTACATAGAAGATATCTATGAAGATTACCTAACTGACCCAAACTCTGTTGACGAAAGTTGGAGAGAGATTTTTCAACAACTGCCCGCAAGTCAAGGCATAGAACAGTCGCATTCTCAAACCCGCGACTACTTCAGACGCCTCGCAAAAGAATCCACTCGATATCATACCTCGGTAAGCGATCCGGCAATGGACTCAAAACAAGTTAAAGTTTTGCAGCTCATTAATGCCTTCCGTTTTCGTGGTCACCAAAATGCTAATCTCGACCCACTTGGTTTATGGAAACAAGAATCTGTTCCAGATTTAGATCCTGCTTTCCATAATCTAACTAAAGAAGACTTTGAAGAAACCTTTAACGTCGGTTCTTTTGCTATCGGCAAAGAAACGATGAAACTAGGTGATTTATATGAAGCACTGAAACGCATTTACTGTGGTTCAATCGGTGCTGAATATATGCACATCACTAACACTGAAGAAAAACGCTGGATCCAACAACGTCTAGAATCAGTGAATGTTGCAGACCAATTTACTAAAGAAGAAAAGTTACGCTTCCTGACAGAGCTAACGGCAGCCGAAGGTTTAGAGCGCTATTTAGGTGCAAAATTCCCAGGTGCAAAACGCTTCTCTTTAGAAGGTGGTGATGCATTAGTTCCGATGTTAAAAGATTTAATTCGCCATGCAGGTAAACAAGACACTCGTGAAGTGGTTCTTGGTATGGCGCACCGCGGACGTTTAAACGTTCTGGTTAATATCCTAGGTAAAAAGCCGGCTGATTTATTTGATGAATTTGCGGGTATTCATAAAGAGCATTTGGGAACGGGTGACGTTAAATATCACCAAGGTTTCTCATCTGATTTTGCAACTGAAGGCGCTCAAGTTCACCTTGCATTAGCCTTTAACCCGTCTCACTTAGAGATTGTTAGCCCAGTTGTTATCGGTTCTGTTCGCGCTCGTCGTGATCGTTTAGATGAAGCGCGTAGCAATATGGTGCTTCCTATCACTATTCATGGTGATGCGGCTGTGACTGGTCAAGGTGTTGTGCAAGAAACGCTGAACATGTCTCAAGCGCGTGGCTATGAAGTTGGCGGTACAGTTCGTATTGTTATCAATAACCAAGTTGGTTTTACGACTTCAAATCCAAAAGATGCCCGTTCAACGCAATACTGTACTGATGTTGTGAAAATGGTTCAGGCACCAATTTTCCACGTTAATGCAGATGATCCTGAAGCGGTCGCTTTTGTAACTCGCTTGGCATTGGATTTCCGCAATACCTTTAAACGCGATGTGATGATTGATCTCGTTTGTTACCGTCGTCATGGTCACAACGAAGCGGATGAGCCAAATGCGACTCAGCCTCTGATGTATCAAAAAATCAAAAAACATCCAACTCCACGTAAAATTTATGCGGATAAACTGGTTGCCCAATCACTGCTTGATGCCAATGATGTGACTGAACTAGTGAATCTCTATCGTGATGCGCTAGATCGTGGTGATTGTGTTGTCGAAGAATACCGCCCAATGGGTCTGCATTCTTACACATGGGAACCGTATTTAAATCACGAATGGAATGAAGAGTATCCACATAAAGTAGAGAAAACACGTTTACAAGATTTAGCGCGTCGTGTGAGTACCGTTCCTTCAGAAATCGTGATGCAATCTCGTGTTGAGAAAATTTATGCTGACCGTGCCGTTATGGCTGAAGGTGAGAAACTACTCGACTGGGGTGCCGCAGAAACATTAGCGTATGCGACTTTAGTTGACCAAGGTATCACCATTCGTCTTTCTGGTGAAGATGCGGGACGTGGTACATTCTTCCATCGTCATGCCGTTATTCATAACCAAACAAATGGCTCTGTTTATGTGCCATTAGCCAATGTTCATAATGCTCAAGGACAATTTAATGTCTGGGACTCTGTATTAACAGAAGAAGCAGTACTTGCATTTGAATATGGTTATGCCACAACAGAACCTCGTGGATTAACGATTTGGGAAGCACAATTTGGTGACTTCGCAAACGTTGCTCAAGTGGTTATCGACCAATTTATTAGCTCTGGTGAGCAAAAATGGGGTCGTATGTGTGGTTTAGTCATGTTGTTACCACACGGTTATGAAGGCCAAGGCCCAGAGCACTCCTCTGCACGTTTAGAACGTTATCTGCAACTGTGTGCAGAACAAAATATGCAGGTTTGTGTGCCATCAACTCCGGCTCAGGTTTATCATATGCTACGTCGCCAAGCGTTACGTGGTATGCGTCGCCCACTTATCGTAATGTCACCAAAATCACTGTTACGTCATCCACTAGCGGTTTCTGCGTTGGATGAATTAGCAAATGGTAAATTCTTACCTGTCATTGGTGAAATGGATTATTTAAAACCTGCTGATGTGAAACGTGTTGTGATGTGTTCCGGTAAGGTTTACTACGATTTATTAGAACAACGTCGTGCTAATGAGCAAAACAACGTTGCCATTATTCGTATTGAACAACTGTATCCATTCCCACACGAAGATATTGCGCAAATTCTCGCACCTTATGCTCATGTAAAAGAGTTTATTTGGTGTCAAGAAGAGCCTCTGAATCAAGGTGCTTGGTACTGTAGTCAGCATAACTTCCGTGATGCTATTCCTACAGGCGCAACATTACGTTATGCAGGACGTCCTGCATCAGCCTCTCCAGCAGTTGGTTATACCTCTGTTCATCAGGAGCAACAAAAAGCTCTGGTTGAAGATGCACTGAAAGTTGAATAAATAAGGATAGAAAATGAGTAGTGTAGATATTCTAGTACCGGATCTCCCTGAATCAGTTGCTGACGCATCGGTCGCAACTTGGCATAAAAAACCTGGTGATAGCATTCAACGCGATGAAGTGCTGGTTGAAATCGAAACAGATAAAGTTGTTTTAGAAGTACCTGCAAGTGAAGCAGGTGTTTTAGAAAGCATTCTTGAAGAAGAAGGCGCTACCGTTGGCTCACGCCAATTACTAGGTCGTATTCGTTTAGGTGATAGCACTGGCATTCCTGCTGATGTGAAACCTGCTCAAGATAGCACGCCAGCACAGCGTCAAAGTGCTGATATTGCTGAAAAAGGCAATAATGATGCTTTAAGTCCAACAGCGCGTCGCTTAGTGGCTGAGCACGATATTA
This sequence comes from Proteus sp. CD3, assembly GCF_008808075.1. Classification (NCBI taxonomy): domain Bacteria; kingdom Pseudomonadati; phylum Pseudomonadota; class Gammaproteobacteria; order Enterobacterales; family Morganellaceae; genus Proteus; species Proteus sp. CD3. Next base: position 903,003 of record NZ_CP019686.1, read on the forward strand.
ACCCTGCTGATGTGAAAGGTAGTGGTGTAGGTGGACGTTTAACTCGCCAAGATATCGAAGGTCATGTTGCGAATAAATCAACTTCACAACCAGTAGCAGAAGCTCCTCAAACACTGTTATCTCACCGTAGCGAAAAACGTGTACCAATGACGCGTTTACGTAAACGTGTAGCAGAGCGCTTATTAGAAGCGAAAAACACCACTGCAATGTTGACAACGTTTAACGAAATCAACATGCAACCAATCAAAGATCTACGTGCTCAATATGGTGAAGCATTCGAAAAACGCCACGGTGTACGTTTAGGCTTTATGTCTTTCTATATTAAAGCGGTTGTTGAAGCACTGAAACGCTATCCAGAAGTTAATGCTTCTATCGATGGTACTGATGTGGTTTATCACAACTACTTCGATATCAGTATTGCAGTATCAACACCGCGTGGTCTGGTAACACCAGTATTACGTGATGCGGATGCAATGAGCATGGCGGATATTGAGAAAAACATCAAAGCGTTAGCGGTAAAAGGTCGTGACGGTAAGTTAACTGTTGAAGACTTAACAGGTGGTAACTTCACTATCACAAATGGCGGTGTTTTCGGTTCATTAATGTCAACTCCGATTATCAACCCACCACAAAGTGCCATTTTAGGGATGCATGCAATTAAAGATCGCCCAATGGCAGTAGATGGTCAGGTTGTTATTTTACCAATGATGTATCTGGCTCTGTCTTATGACCACCGTTTAATTGATGGTCGTGAGTCTGTCGGTTTCTTAGTAACCGTTAAAGAGATGCTAGAAGATCCAGCTCGTTTATTACTGGATGTTTAGGTAATAAATATCGCTTTTAGGCAGGGGATGCTCCTCCTGCCTACTTAGCAACAAATACTAGCATCAAAGAAGTACAGTGTGTTCGTGAAGTCAGATTTCTCTGGCTTATAGTCAAAAAAATAAGAAAGCCCGACTTTCAACAAGATTATGGATAGAACATCATGAATTTACACGAGTATCAGGCAAAACAGCTTTTCACACGGTATGGATTACCAGCACCTGCTGGTTTCGCCTGCACCACACCGCGCGAGGCAGAAGAAGCTGCATCAAAAATCGGTCATGGCCCTTGGGTTGTGAAATGTCAGGTTCACGCGGGTGGACGTGGTAAAGCTGGCGGCGTAAAAGTCGTTAAATCGAAAGAAGAGATCCGCGCATTTGCTGAACAATGGTTAGGCAAACGTTTAGTTACTTATCAGACAGACGCTAATGGTCAACCTGTTACACAGATTTTAGTTGAAGCTGCAACTGATATCGCTAAAGAGCTTTATCTTGGTGCGGTTGTTGACCGTGGTACCCGTCGCGTTGTCTTTATGGCCTCCACAGAAGGCGGCGTTGAAATTGAGAAAGTGGCAGAAGAAACGCCAGAACTTATTCATCGCGCAATTATTGATCCACTGACAGGTCCTATGCCTTATCAGGGAAGAGAATTAGCATTTAAACTGGGTTTAAAAGGCAAGCAAGTTAGCCAATTTGCTAAAATCTTTATGGGATTAGCCACTATTTTCTTAGAGCGTGATCTTGCTTTAATCGAAATTAACCCACTGGTTATTACTAAAGAAGACGATCTGATTTGTCTTGATGGTAAATTAGGCGTAGATAGCAACGCGTTATATCGTCAACCAGAAATGCGTGAAATGCACGATCCATCACAAGAAGATCCTCGTGAAGCACAAGCTGCACAATGGGAACTGAACTACGTTGCATTAGATGGCAACATTGGCTGTATGGTTAATGGTGCAGGTTTAGCGATGGGGACAATGGATATCGTTAAACTTCACGGTGGCGAGCCAGCAAACTTCCTCGATGTCGGTGGAGGTGCAACAAAAGAGCGCGTAACTGAAGCATTTAAGATTATTTTGTCAGATGAAAATGTCAGTGCTGTATTAGTCAACATTTTCGGCGGTATTGTTCGTTGTGACTTAATCGCAGACGGTATTATTGGCGCAGTTGAAGAAGTTGGCGTTAATGTTCCTGTGGTTGTTCGTCTTGAAGGAAACAATGCAGAGTTAGGCACCAAGAAATTAGCTGATAGTGGATTAAATATTATCGCTGCTAAGAGCTTAACAGATGCCGCGAAACAAGTTGTTGCAGCAGCGGAGGCAAAATAATGTCTATTTTAATCGATAAGAATACCAAAGTAATTTGCCAAGGCTTTACGGGTAGCCAAGGAACATTCCACTCTGAGCAAGCTATTGCTTATGGTACGCAAATGGTCGGTGGTGTTACACCGGGTAAAGGCGGTACTACTCACTTAGGTTTACCTGTATTCAATACAGTACGTGAAGCCGTTGAAGCAACGGGTGCAACTGCGACAGTTATCTATGTACCCGCTCCATTTTGTAAAGACTCAATCTTAGAAGCAATAGATGCAGGCATCAAACTAATTATTACTATTACTGAAGGTATTCCTACGCTGGATATGCTGACGGTTAAAGTTAAATTAGATGAAGCTGGCGTGCGCATGATTGGCCCTAACTGCCCAGGTGTTATCACTCCAGGTGAATGTAAGATTGGCATTATGCCTGGTCACATTCACTTACCAGGCAAAGTAGGTATTGTATCTCGTTCAGGTACATTAACTTATGAAGCTGTTAAGCAAACAACAGACGTCGGCTTAGGCCAATCAACCTGTGTTGGTATTGGTGGCGACCCAATTCCGGGTTCTAACTTTATTGATATTCTGAAGCTATTCCAAGAAGATCCACAAACAGAAGCGATTGTGATGATTGGTGAAATTGGAGGCACGGCAGAAGAAGAAGCGGCTGCTTATATCAAAGATCACGTCACTAAGCCTGTTGTTGGCTACATTGCGGGTGTAACAGCGCCTAAAGGCAAACGTATGGGACATGCGGGTGCAATTATTGCTGGTGGTAAAGGCACCGCAGACGAGAAATTTGCTGCCCTAGAAGCTGCGGGTGTTAAAACAGTCCGTAGTTTAGCGGATATCGGCGAAGCAATTAAATCACTGATCAAGTAAGTAACAATTCTGTTAATAATTTCAGATTGATACTATCTTAATGCCAGTTTCGAAAAAAGAAGCTGGCATTTTTTATTTCTAGTTTCATTTAATAGTCGCATCAAGAGTTAATATTGTAATTAACACCTCAATATCCTACCTGAATTTACACTAATAAATTGTTTTATATGGTTTTTTCTTTAAATTGATCTGTATGGGAAATATCATTTCTCTATTTATTTATTTTCTTGTAGAGTCTAAAAATAATGATATAAACCATGAATAAGCTTCCTGAATTGTTAAAAATAATATTTTAAATACGTGTTTTGAGTGAAAAAGGGTGTTAGCTAGAAACAATGAACACTTGTTTTATGTTGTTTTCAATATAGATGCTTCTATAAGTATCGTAATAATTAGCTTTAATTTTATACAAAGATCACGCTGTAAGGCTGATTTTTGCTAAGAAAATAGACCTTTAAACATGTTAATGAATACATGAGGAAGAGGGCACAGGCTAGTTCTTTGATAGAAAAAATATCTTTTTATTATAATAAAACATCAAATGACGGTTAAAGGTGAATTATGACCTTCTTATCATTATAGGAATTGATAATCAGCAGTTGGTGAAGATCTTGAAAAACGCTCTGTTTAAATAAGAAAATATAATAAAAATTTTTTTGTATTTTTTCTCATACCATTCAACAAATAACTTATTGTGATTATTTATCTGTTTGATTTTTATTGGTATTTATTTTTTCCATTAATAACGACTTTGCGCTTTATCAATTAAATACACATTTATTGTACTTCGTTTATCTAGAATAACAAAGAAACTAAAAAAGAAATAACATTAGGAATGGATAATCAAGATCAGATTTTTTATATATCTTTATTAGATAAAATAATTAAGAGTATTTTTTTATATTTACATTTTTGTAAATTTCAACTTATTAATTAATAGATTATTTTTTTAAAATATTTATTATTTACCTGCAAAAAAATGAAATTGATATTAAAATTAATAAAACACAATTAAAAGTGTTTATTTTTAAGTCTTTTATGAAAATAAAAAGTTAATTTTTTTATGGAAAATATAAGGAGGTAAATTACACTTAAAAATAAAAACAACATTGCATTAACACAATAGTAACTATTGGGTAATTTATTCGCAACTAGTTAACATTAAAGTGTTTTTTTGATGTGGGTCAAGTTATTAATTGTGGCAAAAATTTCTGAATATGCTTAAATTGGCACACGATCAAATATGCTGTTACAAACCTAAAAGTCGTATTGTTGACCTAAGCTCAGAATTCAAATCTGGGTCACGCAAAATATATTTATTATATGTAAATATAAGCGTACTATTTGTAAGGTATTGTGTTTTTGGTCTTTAATATTCGTTGTTGTTTTTAGAGGCATTTATTGCTGGTAGTTATGAGGCTTTATAATTTAATAAAGTCGGGTTGCCGCAAGTCGGTGTCTTCCTGCTAGGAGCAAGGAGTCAAGATGTTTGATATTGTCGAACTGTCACGGTTACAGTTTGCCTTAACAGCAATGTATCACTTCCTGTTTGTCCCATTAACGCTGGGTATGGCGTTTATGCTGGCAATCATGGAAACGATATATGTTCTGTCGGGTAAACAAGTTTACAAAGATATGACAAAGTTCTGGGGTAAGTTATTTGGTATTAACTTTGCTCTGGGTGTCGCAACTGGGTTGACCATGGAGTTCCAATTTGGTACTAACTGGTCATATTTCTCTCATTACGTCGGTGATATCTTCGGTGCGCCTTTAGCAATCGAAGGTTTAATGGCGTTCTTCTTAGAATCAACTTTCGTCGGATTGTTCTTCTTTGGCTGGGATCGTTTAGGTAAGAAGCAGCACTTGATGGTAACTTGGTTAGTTGCTTTCGGTTCTAACTTCTCTGCACTGTGGATCCTTGTTGCGAATGGTTGGATGCAAAACCCTGTCGCTGCAGACTTCAACTTTGAAACCATGCGAATGGAAATGTTGAGTTTTGCCGATCTGGTTTTAAACCCTGTCGCTCAAGTTAAATTTGTTCACACCGTTGCTGCTGGTTACTGTACTGGTGCATTCTTTGTTCTGGGTATCAGCTCTTACTACCTGCTCAAAGGCCGTGATATCGGTTTTGCAAAACGTTCTTTCGCAGTTGCTGCTACTTTTGGTATTGCAGCTGTATTATCTGTTATCGTACTGGGTGATGAATCTGGTTACGAAATGGGTGATGTACAGAAAACTAAACTGGCTGCAATTGAAGGTGAATGGCATACAGAAGCAGCTCCAGCTGCATTTAATCTGATTGCATTCCCTAATCAAGAAAAAATGGAAAACTCGTTTGCATTACAAATTCCTTATGTCATGGGTATTATTGCAACGCGTTCTTTCGATACACCAGTATTAGGTCTGCATGACTTGATGAGTCAACACGAAGTTCGTATTCGTAATGGTATGAAAGCTTACGAATTATTAAACGAACTACGTTCAGGTAATACCGATCCAACGGTACGCGCTGCATTTAATGACGCTAAAAAAGATTTAGGCTATGGCTTATTGCTTAAGCGTTATACAAATAATGTCTCCGATGCAACGGAAGCGCAAATTAAATCTGCTGTAAAAGACTCTATTCCTAAAGTCGCACCACTGTTCTGGTCATTCCGTATCATGGTTGCCGCAGGCTTCCTGATGTTACTGGTTGTTGCGATTTCCTTCTGGACAGTTCTGTCTAACCGTATTGGTAACTATAAATGGTTACTGCGTGCTGCTCTGTTTAGTATTCCATTACCATGGATTGCAGTTGAAGCAGGTTGGTTTGTTGCAGAATATGGACGTCAACCATGGGCGATTGGTGAAATCCTGCCTACGGCTGTAGCAACTTCTTCACTGACACAGGCTGATCTCCTTGTATCTATGGGTCTTATCTGTGGTCTATATACATTATTCCTAGTTGCTGAAATGTTCCTGATGTTCAAATTTGGTCGCCTTGGGCCGAGTAGCCTGAAGACGGGTCGCTATCACTTTGAACAGAAGAACGCATCTTCTGCACAAAGTAAGTAACACAGGAGTCCACTATGTTTGATTATGAAGTATTGCGATTTGTTTGGTGGCTACTGATTGGTATCTTACTGATTGGCTTTGCAGTCACTGATGGTTTTGATATGGGTGTTGGTGTGTTACTACGCGTTATCGCTAAAGATGACACTGAACGCCGTATTTTGATTAACTCTGTTGCACCTCACTGGGATGGTAACCAAGTATGGTTAATCACAGCGGGTGGTGCATTGTTCGCTGCATGGCCAATGGTTTATGCTGCGGCATTCTCTGGTTTCTATTTCGGTATGATCTTCGTACTGGCGGCATTATTCTTCCGCCCAGTTGGTTTTGATTACCGTTCTAAACTGGAATCTCCAAAATGGCGTGGCATGTGGGATTGGGGTATCTTTATTGGTAGCTTCGTTCCACCATTAGTTATCGGTGTTGCTTTTGGTAACCTGTTACAAGGTGTTCCATTAGAAGTCGATAGTATGCAACGTGTATCTTATAACGGTACGACTAACGCTCTGATTAACCTGTTAAGCCTGTTAAACCCATACGGTTTATTAGCGGGTGTGGTTAGCTTAATGATGATTGTTGCACACGGTGCAAGTTATCTTCAAATGCGTACTACTGGTGAGTTACACGAGCGTACTCGTAAAACAACGTACATTACCTCACTAATTACGTTTATCGCATTCGCATCAGCAGGTGTATGGTTAATCTATGGTATCGATGGCTTTATTATTACAAGCGCTATTGATACAGCAGGACCATCATCTCCACTGCTGAAAACCGTTTCTCATGAAGCGGGTGCTTGGATGACTAACTACAACAACTATCCAGTATTATGGGCACTGCCGGCCTTAGGTCTGTTATCTCCATTACTGGCGATTGTTGCAACTAAAGCAAACAAAGGTGGTTGGGCATTCCTGTTCACTTCACTGACTATTGCTTGTGTTATCCTGACTTGTGGTGTGACTATGTTCCCATTTGTGATGCCTTCGAGCACATTCCCAGATGTGAGCTTAACAATGTGGGATGCAACTTCTAGCTTGTTTACTCTGCAAGTCATGACAGTTGTTGCGATTATCTTTGTACCTATCGTTCTCCTTTACACCATCTGGTGTTACTGGAAAATGCATGGTCGCCTTGATAAGAAATTTATCGAAGGCAATAATCATACTCTTTACTAAGGAGCATAGAGAATGTGGTATTTTGCATGGATCCTCGGCACACTCTTCGCTTGTAGTATTGCGGTGATCGCAGGACTGGCTTTCGAACACGCTGAAGCCAAAAAAACTTCAGAAAGTGAAGAATAATGTTGGATAAAAGCTACCAACTACTAGACAAGGGCCCTATTAGGGCTCTTGTTTTAATCATGGCGTTGGCTATGGCATTTTGTGTCATGTGGGACCCTAGCCGATTTGCAGCGAACACAAGTTCATTGGCAATTTGGCAAGGTATTCTTCTTATTTGGTCTGTATGTGCTGGTGCAACTTTTGGTCTAGCATTTCGTCCTAAACATATTGTCGCAAAATGTTTATTACATCCAATCCCAGCAATTATTATTTTAGTTGTTGGATTAAGTTACTTTTTCTTCTAAAAAAATACCTTATTTCTGCTCGTAATATGAAAAAGAAATAAGGTATTTTATTTTCTATACATTCATACATCTGCACTAAATTCTTTTGTCCTCGTGTTTCTATAATTGAATATTTTCTTTCAAATAATCAATAAATAAACGTGTTTTTCTTGGGATATGCTCGCTATAAGGAAAAATAATATTAACGGATTGTGTTAATAGCGATAGTTCAGGAAACAGCACCACTAATTTTTCTTCTAATAATTCTTGATGAATATACCAATGTGGCAAAATAGTCATTCCAGCATGCGAAAGTACCATTTTCTTTAATGCAGCAATAGTATTCGTTTCGAAATAGGCATCTTGAGCTAATTGAGAAAGTAGGGTATTGAATTCTGAAGAGGCTGAAAGCTTACTTTGGCGCAAATTACTATTTGCTAAATAAGGAATAGCGCTCAAGTCATTAATGGTTTTTATTGAGAATTTTTGCAACAAATGAGGTGAGATAACCAAACTTATCTCATAATCAGCCAGTTTTGTAGACCGATAATTACTGTCTTTTAATGTGCCAAGACGAATAGCAAGATCAAGTTTATGGTTTATTAAATCCTCAATAGAAGAATTAAACGCATACTGTACTTTTAGCTTCGGATGCAACTGCATAAATTGATTAAGTAATGGCAAAATGTAGTGTTCACCAAATTCAGCCGTTGAACTTAACCGCAACGATCCCTGTAATTCTTGTTGACCTAATCGCGCTTTATCCAATGTTTGTTCTAATTGAATTAACACTTGGCGAAAATCCTGATAAAGCATTTCTCCTGTTTCTGTCAGTGAGAATCGACGAGTATTACGATTAAGTAATGATACATCTAATTCTGTTTCTAACGCCTTGATATGAATACTTACCATCGATTTACTGAGGCGCAAATATTTTGCTGCTTGAGTAAATGATCCCGTATCGACAACAGCAATAAACGAGCGAATTCGATCAATTTGATTTTGCATGATTGTTTACTCTGATTAAACAATAAGTTCTATTTTGTCAGATAGACGAAATTCGTCAATCTTCCGTACTCTATGCCCGGAGGATTTTTATGACTTACCGTTATCGAATTGCATCTATATTTTTGCTGGGCTTCTTTATCGATTGTATTAACATTTTTATGTCAGCTATTGCATTACCTGCAATTGCCGATGATATGCAGATCTCTATCGTTTCTGTTACATGGGTTTCAAATAGTTATATTTTAGGATTAACATTAATTATTCCCTTGAGTCATTGGTTATCTCAACGTTTTGGAATTAAAGCATTGATGGTAACGTCAATGTTGATGTTTAGTTTATCAGTTGCATTAGTGGGATATTCTCACTCTTTTATCGAACTTATTTTTTGGCGCTTTATTCAAGGTGTGAGTGGTGGGCTGTTAATCCCAATAGGGCAAGCATTAACTTTTCAATATTTTCAAGGGAATGAGAGAAGTAAAATATCAACACTTATTATGGCAATAGCCTTGATTGCACCTGCGATATCGCCAACATTAGGTGGATTTATTGTTGATGTTGTTTCGTGGCGTTGGGTTTTTTATAGCAATATTCCATTCTCATTGATAACCGCGTTTCTAGCCTTTATCTGGGTAAAAGAGCCTTTACCGAAAGAAAACGCTATGCCTGATATTAAAGGTATCATTCTTATTAGTTTGATCATTGTATCTGGATTGTTCGCGTTATCTGCTTATGGTGAATATCACTCAACATTACTTGCTTTATTGATTGCCGTACTTTCAATCATTTTTGCTGTACTTTATTATTATCATTATCGGCACCATTCATCACCGGTTATTAATTTAACATTATTAAAAAATAGAAATCTATCACTCTCTATTTTTATTTATTACTGTATTCCGGGTGTTTTTACTGGCGTAAATATTCTCGCTATTTTTTATTTACAACAATATTTAAAATTTACAGGTCAAGGTACAGGTGTTTTTATGTTGTTGTATGCACTGGGTGCCTTTATTTCGATGACAATAAGTGGTTCGCTTTATAATAAATTAGGTATGAAACGCTTATTTATTATTGCGTTGCTATTACATAGTATTGGTATCGCTTTATTAAGTATTGTAAATAGTAATACAGATATTCCATTACTTATTATTGCATATCTAATTATCGGAGTGGGTGGGGGAGTGGGTGCTAACACCGCTCAAACCACGGCATTGTATGACTTTAGTGCGCAGAAGTTAGTTCAAGCAAGTATTATTTGGAATATTAACAGGCAAGTTGTTTTTAGTCTCGGGGCAACTATGGTTGCTATGTTATTTAATATTCTTTCTCTTTTTTGTTTACCACAAACTGCTTATAGCATGACTTTTTTAATATGTGCATTGATAGGTATATTACCTCTTACTTTATTATTTACATTAAAGAAAAAAGTTATTACACAGGAAATACAAGATGAATTTTAATAATGATTTAATTATAGAAAGCATTAAATCTTTGCATGATGAAATTGAAACGGTTTTTACACAATATCCACTATCAATTACTGCCATTACAAAAATAGAAAATCTCTTATCTCCAGAATTTTCAATGGTTGGGATCAGCGGAAAAGCGGTGAGTTATGATGAAGTTATCGCGATGTTCAAACAAAATGCAGGAAAAAGAAGTGGTCTGAAAATAAAAACGGATGATTATAAAATAATTCACCAGTCAGATTGTTTGGCGCTTGTCCGATATCAAGAAACACATAGTGAAAATAAGAAAATTCTTAGACGTGAGTCTGTGGTGTTATTGAGACGCAATTCTCATGATGAGAGTTGGCAATGGTACTACCTTCATGAAACCCCAATCTCAAATAATTGATTGATTTATATGAAAAACCAGTTTTTTAACTGGTTTTTTTTATCATTAAAAATAATACTACTAAATTAGACAATCTATAAATTTCTAATTAGCAAGCATTTTTATGCTGTCTTAATAAAAATATTTTTTCTATTCAGAGCACAAAGCATATTGCGTGTTGCAAAGAAGAGTTTATGATTGGCGGCTGAAAACTGCGTTTTCTATTCTTTACGTTACTACGATTCCCTTAGAGCGACCTCTTAAGTATAGTTAGGTAACCTATAGCTACATTATTTATGGACTTAACTCGGGAAATGTAAGGAAGGTAATATGCAGTTTCTTTGGCCTGTTCGTGTTTATTATGAAGATACTGATGCCGGTGGTGTTGTTTATCACGCCAGTTATCTGAAATATTTTGAACGCGCTAGAACTGAACTACTCAGAGAAAAAGGTTTTCATCAGCATGATTTACGGGAGTATAATCATGTTGCATTTGTTGTACGTAAATTATCAATAGAATATATTGCGCCAGCTCGACTTGATAATCTTTTGCAAGTAGAAAGTGAAATTACCGCATTGCGTGGTGTTTCGATGACATTTTCTCAAAAAATTATTAATGAAGATGGTTGTGTATTGTGTAGCGCAGAAGTGCTCATTGTCTGCGTAGATTCATCAAAAATGAAGCCAGTAGCGCTTCCTAAGTCCATTATCGCGGAGTTTAAGTAGTGGCTGACATGAATGTTATCGATCTCTTCCTAAAAGCAGGGCTTTTAGTCAAGTTGATCATGTTGCTTTTAATCGGATTTTCTATTGCATCTTGGGCGATTATTATTCAGCGAACTAAAGTTCTGAATGCCGCCGATCGTGAAGCTGCAGATTTTGAAGATAAATTCTGGTCAGGTACTGATTTGGCTCGTTTATATAAAGATAGCCAAGCACGTCGTGATGAATTATCTGGTTCAGAGCAAATTTTTCATTCTGGCTTTAAAGAATTTGCCCGTTTGCATCAAGCAAGCGTTCATGCTCCTGATGCGGTTGTTAATGGTGCATCAAGGGCTATGCGTGTCTCTTTCAATCGTGAATTAGAATCTTTAGAAAATCATATTCCTTTCCTTGGTACTGTTGGCTCTATCAGCCCATATATTGGTCTGTTTGGTACAGTTTGGGGGATTATGCACGCATTTATTGCATTAGGTAGTGTTAAACAAGCGACATTACAAATGGTCGCACCCGGCATTGCTGAAGCGCTGATTGCAACAGCTATCGGTTTATTTGCGGCAATCCCCGCAGTTATGGCTTATAACCGGTTTACGCAGCGTGTAAATAAACTGGAACAAAGTTACGATAACTTTATGGAAGAGTTCCTGACGATTTTACATCGCCAAGCTTTTGCCTCCGCAGAAAAGAAATAGTTAACGCAGAAGGAGAGAGCTGATGGCACGGGGTCGCAGTAGCCGCCGAGGCGTAAAATCAGAGATTAACATTGTTCCTTTGCTCGACGTATTATTAGTGCTGTTACTTATTTTTATGGCTACGGCACCGATTATCTCGCAAAGTGTTGAGGTTGATCTTCCTGAAGCAACAGAGACACAAACTGTTTCAAGTAGCGATAATCCTCCTGTGATTGTTGAAGTTGCAGGTGTTGGGCAATATAACATTCGTGTTGATCAGGAAGTATTAGAATTATTACCACAAGAACAGATTATGGCTGAAGCTAAACGACAACTGGAAAAAAATCCGAAAGTTGTCTTTCTTATTGGCGGTGCTAAAGATGTTCCTTATGATGAGATAATTAAAGCGCTCAACATGTTACGTCAAGCAGGTGTTAAATCTGTAGGTTTAATGACTCAGCCTATGTAATTAGGTTGAAATAAGTTTGGATGATAGCGTGGGAAAGAAGACGAAACCAACCCGAAGTAAATTGAGCGGTTCAGTTATCTTGTCTACCGCCTTGCATTTACTTGTTATCGCATTGCTTATCTGGGGGTCATTAACTCAGAAATGGGATTTAGGTGGTGGCGGTGGATCTGATGGACAAGTTATTGATGCTATTATGGTTGATCCTAATGCGGTGGTACAACAGTATAACCAGCAAAAAGCGCAACAAGCTAACGTCCAAAAAGCCGAGCAAGAGCGAAAAGAGCGTGCAGAGCAACAAGAAGAAGAGTTGCGTCAGCAGCAAGTGAAAGAACAAGAACGTTTGAAAACGTTAGAAGTTGAACGTTTACAAGCGAAAGAGGCGGCAGAAGCTCAAAAACGTGAATCTGCATTAGCCGCCGCTAAAGCAAAAGAAGAACAAAAAGTTGCAGAAGAAGCGGCTGCACAAGCGAAAGCAGAGCGTGATCGCATCTTAAAAGAACAAGCAGACGCTAAAAAACAAGCGGAAGCAGAAGCGAAGAAACAAGCAGAATTAGCCGCGAAACAAAAAGCGGAAGAAGAAGCGAAGGCCAAAGCTGAAGCCGATGCAAAAGCCAAAGCAGAAGCGGATGCAAAAGCTAAAGCTGAAGCCGATGCTAAAGCAAAGGCTGCCGCAGAAGCGAAAGCTAAAGCAGCAGCAGAAGCTAAGGCAAAAGCGGCTGCTCAACAGCAAAGTAAAGCAGTAGATAGTTTACTTGATGGTTTAGTGGCTGACGGTAGTAAACAAAGTGGTGCTTCTGCAGCAGGTCAAGGTGGTGGAAATCGTACTGGTGCGAATGATGCGGGTATTGATCGCTATACAGGGCAAGTGAAAGTTGCTATCCAACAGAAGTTTTTTGATTCTGATTTGTATAAAGGTCGTAAGTGTGACCTTAAAATAAGTATTGCACCAGACGGAATGTTGATAAGTGCGAAAGCGGTAGGTGGAGATCCGGCTTTATGCCAAGTCGCATTACAAGCGGCGAAAATGGCGACATTACCTAAGCCACCAAAGGATATTTACGAGAAAGTAAAATCACCAACAATTGAGTTTAAGCCATAAAACTGTCTGATAGTAGGAAAACATACACTAATTTATAGCTATTTTAGAATGTTATTGATGTGTTGTATGGTGTTGTTGAAAAGCGTTTGTTACTATTCTGTGCGTTATTGCGTAATAACCGCAATAATAAAAGGGAGACATGATGAAGCAGGCATTAAATGTTATTTTCGGGCTTTTAATTTTATGCGTAGCCACTCTGGCTAACGCTGAAGTTCGAATTGAAATTACACAAGGGGTGAATACTGCACGCCCTATCGGTGTTGTTCCTTTTAAATGGGAAGGCACAGGTCAAATGCCAGAAGATGTTGCTGGTATCATTGCGGCTGATTTACGTAATAGCGGAAAATTCAATCCAATTGATGTATCTCGTATACCTCAACAACCAGTTACTGCCTCTGAAGTCCAACCTGCACTTTGGACTGCATTGGGCATTGACTCTGTTGTCGTAGGACGTGTGCAACCATCAGCGGATGGTCAATATTTAGTGAGTTATCAGCTAGTTGATGTCGCTGGTTCTCCAGGTGCGGTTTTATCTCAAAGTGAGTTTAAAGTTCCATCTAAATGGTTACGTTACTCTGCACATACCGCGAGTGATGAAGTTTTTGAAAAACTGACGGGTATTCGTGGTGCATTCCGTACACGTATTGCTTATGTTGTTGTGACAAATGGTGGCGCATATCCTTATGAATTGCGCGTTTCAGATTATGATGGATTTAACCAAGATCGTGTTTATCGTTCATCACAGCCATTAATGTCACCAGCATGGTCGCCAGATGGTGCTAAACTTGCATATGTAACCTTTGAAAGTGGTCAATCTGCTTTAGTGGTACAAACATTAGCAACAGGTGAAATTCGCCAAATTGCATCATTCCCAAGACATAATGGCGCACCTTCGTTTTCACCTGATGGCTCTAAACTTGCATTTGCTCTTTCTAAGAGCGGTAGCTTAAATCTGTATGTTATGGATTTAGCTAGTGGGAATATGACACAGGTAACCAATGGCAGAAGTAATAATACCGAGCCAAATTGGATGCCAGATGGACAAACCTTAGTCTATACTTCAGATCAAGGTGGACGTCCACAAATTTACAAGGTTAATATTAACGGTGGAACGCCAGAGCGTATTACTTGGGAAGGTAAACAAAACCAAAACCCAGCAGTAAGCCCAGATGGCAGTTTCTTAGTTATGGTGAGTTCTGAAAGCGGTAGGCAACATATCGCTAAGCAGGATCTGGAAACGAATTCCGTACAATATCTAACAGATACGTTTCTGGATGAAACGCCAAGCATCGCTCCTAATGGCACAATGGTTATTTATAGCTCGACACAAGGCTTAGGCACCATTTTGCAGCTAGTATCGACTGATGGACGTTTCAAAGCGCGTCTTCCGGCGACTGACGGTCAGGTTAAATCACCTGCCTGGTCACCGTTTATGTGATGCATAAAAATTATGTATGGCAAACAAATAAAGGAACAAATAGAGATGCAATTAAACAAAGTGTTTAAAGGGTTGATGTTAGCATTACCACTCGTTGCTGTTGCAGCATGTAGCTCAAACAAAAACGACGATCAAACTGATACAAACAATGTACCAGTTGTTGAACAAGGTCCTACTGCTGAAGAATTAGCACGTCAGCAATTAGAACAACTGAAACAACAAAACATCGTTTACTTCGGTTTTGACAAATATGACATTAGCTCAGACTACGCTAACCTGTTAGATGCACACGCAGCATTCCTGCGTTCAAATCCATCAGTACGTATCACTGTAGAAGGTCATGCTGACGAACGCGGTACTCCAGAATACAACATCGCTCTGGGCGAACGTCGTGCAAACGCTGTGAAAATGTACCTGCAAGGTAAAGGCGTATCTGCTGATCAACTGTCAATCGTTTCTTACGGTAAAGAAAAACCAGCTGTACTGGGTCATGACGAAGCCGCTTATGCGAAAAACCGTCGTGCAGTACTGGATTACTAAGAGAACGGCATGAACAACAGTAACTTCAGACCTTTCTTGATGAGTCTGTTGTTACTGGTTGGCGTAGCGGCTCCTGTAGCCGCTATTGCCCAAGCGCCAATCAGTAATATCGGTTCAGGTTCGACCGATGAACGACTCGCCCAACTTGAGCGTTTTTCAAATGCTCACAGCCAGCTTTTGACCCAATTACAGCAACAACTCGCTGATTCTCAGCGTGATATTGATATGTTACGTGGTCAAATTCAGGAAAATCAGTACCAGTTAAATCAAGTTGTTGAACGCCAACGCAATATCTATCAACAATTAGATAGCCTTGGTGGCGGAGCTTCAACATCAACAGAAGCCACTCAACCTGATAATACTGCTTCTTCAACACCTCCTGCGGCAACTAGTTCAGGACAAGGTGATGAGAAGGCCGATTATAATGCAGCAATTGATATCGTATTGAATTCTAAAGATTACGATAAGGCAATTGTTGAATTAAACAACTTTATCAATAACTATCCGAAATCTAGCTATCAATCAAATGCACAATTTTGGTTGGGTCAGATGTATTATCTAAAAGGTAATAAGGATCAGGCGGCAAGTACATTTGCTATTGTTGTTAAAAACTATCCAAAATCTCAAAAAGCAAGTGAAGCCTTTTATAAAATTGGCTTGATCATGCAAGAGAAAGGGCAAAAGGATAATGCTAAAGCTGTTTACCAACAAGTGATTAAGCAATATCCAAATAGCGCTGGCGCTAAATTAGCGCAAAAGCAGCTAGGAACACTCTAATTATTGGCCCCGTAATGTAAAATGTTGCATTTTCGGGGTTAAATGATTGTTTTTTCAACGGTTGAATGTTTTTTTGAAAAAAAACGTTGCACAAAAACATTAAATCAGTATTATTACCCGCCGTTGCCACAGAGAATGTGGCGAGTTCGAAAAAGGGTCGTTAGCTCAGTCGGTAGAGCAGTTGACTTTTAATCAATTGGTCGGGCGTTCGAATCGCCCACGACCCACCATTTTCGAACACCAATCCGTTTTATTGAAATGGGTCGTTAGCTCAGTCGGTAGAGCAGTTGACTTTTAATCAATTGGTCGGGCGTTCGAATCGCCCACGACCCACCATTTCAACCCTTCTCGTATATCTATCATTCCCTAAACAGAACAGTAAACAAGCTCTTAGCTATTTTTTGATAATGAAATTCATTGTTTGATTACACAATGAAGATAGTTTTCTCAAAATTGAAAAAACTACCTCGCTTTAATTAACAATCACATTGAAATCAGTAATGACAAACAATCGATGACGTAATCTGAGTGTATTCATTTTCAGTCAAAAATTCATTATCGATTAGCCAATTACAGATAAGCGCTTGCGTTTTTATCGCAGTATCAATAGGGTGATTGAGCTGTTTTGACGCATCAAGAAAAAATGCCATCATTATAGAAAGGGAGGCGGCAGCTTCATAAGGCGTACTCATTGCAAGTGTGCTTTCTAATGAACGTAATGAATAAAACTTAGGTAGCCACTCTTTTAAGTTTTTCCCTTGATACCACACATCTTGTGTTGATGTTTGTAATGCAACTTGTTCAAGTAAGGCTATCAACCATTCACGCATATCATTCATGCGATAATTAGCAAACCAAAACTCATGGCGCAGAATCGCTACAGCGGCTTGTGTGGCTTCAAACCAGAATTCTTGAGCATCACTGTAAGCTTGCTCTTTTGAAAGCACAGGAGGTGTTATAACGCTAATTTCAGGAAGCCCGTCACATAAACCTGTTTTATCAAGTAGGATTTGATATCCACGCTGGTAAACTGGACTAAGCCCTTCACTTTTCATGTTAAAAATACGCTCAGGCTCTGCCATCATAATATCCATTTTGCGGCCTTGAGCTAAAACATGTAAATAAATAGGCCAAAGTTTACCTTTAGGATCTTCGCACTCTAATTGTAAGTTAACTAAGCTATCACCAAATTGTGATAACCAGTGTTGGTTTTTTGCGAGTTCAGTCGCACCATAACCGATAAGCTCTATATCAATATCAGAATAACTGTCTATCTTTTTATTACGTCCTAATGATCCAGTTAGCACTACAGCTTCGATTCTAGGATCAAGGAGGGCAAAAGATAGCATGCGATCGATTAAACGTGTTGTTGGCTCCATATTTCTCTCTAGTAAGTAAAATGTATAAAGTTATTTGTCGTTTTTATTGTTTAAAAAGTGAATTAGAATAATTTGTTTAGTATATAAAACATTTATTTGTTATTTTTATTAACTAGCAACATAATGTTCAGTATCAAAAACACAGTACTATTATAAATATGAATTTATAATATATCTTTACTACTTTGCAAAGATGTCGCAATAACCCATATTTTCTTTGTTTTTTTCTATGATTAAGGCGGGGTTGTAAAATGGATGTCATGAGTTGGTTTAGTATCAATAATATTTTAGTCAATATTCCGTTAGGAGAGGGGGGATATCCGCTTTCATGGATTGAAGCTGTCGGTACTATTGCTGGACTATTGTGTATTTGGCTTGCCAGTCAGGAAAAAATTATTAACTATTTATTTGGACTGATTAATGTCACCTTATTTGCCATTATATTTTTCCAAATTCAACTATATGCAAGCTTATTACTTCAAATTTTCTTCTTCGCTGCCAATATTTATGGCTGGTATGCATGGAGCAAAGTGAATGACTTTGAGCAGGCCGAGTTGAAAATACGTTGGTTAAAATCAAGTCATCGTCTCTTTTTAATCGTTGTTTCGATAGCCGCCATTGCCGCTCTTACTTTCAATATTGATACTGTATTTGGCTATTTAGCTGTTGTTGCTGTTGATATATTAAATGTCTTTGGTGCAAATTTAGCTACACCCGTTCTTGAACCAGATGCTTACCCATTCTGGGACTCTGCCATGACGGTTCTTTCTATTGTCGCGATGATCTTAATGACACGGAAATTAGTTGAAAATTGGCTAGTTTGGTCCGTTATTAACGTGATTAGTATTGTTATATTCTACAAACAAGGTGTTTATGCAATGTCTGTTGAATATATCATCTTACTGGCTATCGCGATTAATGGTTCTCGTTTGTGGATCAAAACAGCAAAACGCTCTAGCAGAAATAATTATCTCTCCTAATAAAAAAGGCTGGCAGAGTTATCTTTCTCTCCAGCCTTAATATCCATTGTTTTTATTCTTATTCTTAACGCAATTTCAAATCATTATTTTGCTTAAATGCGCTATTTCCCTTTATATTGAAATTTTTAGAAAGGTGACTATAGGTGCTTTAGGTTGAAAGGGTGTTTACAGATAGAAAACGAATGGTTAGATTGGAAAAGCAATAATAACATTGACTAGATAACATAGAGTGGATACACGGGAATGAATTATCAAAATGATGACCTTAAAATAACACAAATTAATGAACTTTTACCGCCAGTGGCTTTATTGGAAAAGTTTCCAGCGACTGATAATGCGGCTTTTACAGTTCGTCATGCCCGTGAAGCTATTCATCAAATCCTAGCAGGAAAAGATGATCGTCTATTAGTGGTAATTGGACCTTGTTCTATTCATGATCCGAAAGCTGCGCTGGAGTATGCACAACGTTTAAGTCTTATTAGAGAAGAGTTGAAAGACAAACTTGAAATTGTAATGCGTGTTTATTTTGAAAAACCGCGCACGACTGTAGGTTGGAAAGGCTTAATTAACGATCCTCATATGGATCATACTTTTGATATTAATGAAGGTTTACGTATTGCTCGTAATCTTTTATTAACGATTAATGATAGTGGCTTGCCAACGGCTGGCGAGTTCTTAGATATGATAACGCCTCAATACGTTGCTGATTTAATGAGTTGGGGTGCAATTGGCGCTCGTACGACAGAATCACAAGTTCACCGTGAGCTTTCATCTGGTCTATCTTGCCCTGTTGGTTTTAAAAATGGTACAGATGGCACCATTAAAGTGGCGATAGATGCGATTAATGCTGCAGGATCGCCACACTGTTTTCTTTCAGTGACTAAATGGGGGCATTCTGCAATTGTACGCACGGCAGGTAATGGTGATTGCCATATTATTTTACGTGGTGGTAAAGAGCCAAATTACAGCGCTGAACATGTTGCCAAGGTAAAAGAAGGGCTTAAAAAAGCCGGTTTACCACAAAACGTCATGGTAGATTTCAGTCACGCCAATAGTTGCAAAAAATTTGAGAAACAAATGGAAGTTGGTGCTGATATTTGCCAACAAATTAGCGCAGGTGAAAAAGCATTAATCGGCGTGATGATTGAAAGCCATTTAGTAGAAGGTAGTCAATCATTAGAAAGCGGTGAGCCTTTAGTTTATGGCAAAAGCATCACTGATGCATGTATTGGTTGGGATGATACCGAAACGCTATTACGCCAATTAGCAGATGCGGTAGTGACCCGTCGTAATAAAGCGTAATAATTAAATTTAAAGCATAAAAAATGCCACTCATTATGAAATGAAGTGGCATTTTTTTGTGTAATTCAAAATAAAAGTAAAATTATTTTGCTTTACCTTGGTTAGCAACAGCGGCTGCTTTTGCTGCGATTTCGTCAGCATTACCTAAGTAGTAACGTTTGATTGGTTTCATGTTTTCATCAAATTCGTAAACTAAAGGTACAGCTGTTGGGATATTCAGCTCAAGAATTTCATCTTCGCTCATGTTGTCTAGGTATTTAACCAGAGCGCGCAGTGAGTTACCGTGCGCAGCGATGATAACTTTCTCACCAGAAGCAACACGCGGTTTAATCACTTCTTCCCAGTATGGGGTTACACGATCGATAGTCAGCGCTAGGCTTTCGGTTAATGGCAGTTCTGCTGCAGTTAAAGATGCATAACGTGGATCTTTACCTGGGAAACGTTCATCATCTTTAGTTAATTCTGGTGGAGTGATTGCAAAACCACGACGCCATTGTTTAACTTGCTCGTCACCGTATTTTTCAGCGGTTTCAGCTTTGTTTAAGCCTTGCAGAGCGCCGTAATGACGTTCGTTTAATTTCCAGCTTTTTTCAACTGGCAGCCATTGTTGATCAACTTGATCAAGAATGTTCCACAGGGTGTGAATTGCGCGTTTCAGAACAGAAGTATATGCATAGTCAAAAGCAAAACCTTCAGCTTTCAGCAGTTTACCTGCTTCTTGCGCTTCATTACGGCCTTTTTCGGACAGCTCAACGTCAGTCCAGCCTGTAAAACGGTTTTCTTTGTTCCATACACTTTCACCGTGTCGAACTAGCACAAGCTTAGTTACTGCCATAGTTTAGACTCCTATAATTACTTTCTTAATATAAGTTTAAAATTAGCACTTCAATCATTATATGGATCATCGACAAGAACGCCAAACATAAGTGACAAAACAAGGGGGATTATGTCAAAAATGTCGTTTGTTCGATGAATTATTGCACAGTTGTCACACCTTTTGCTTAATCGTTCAAGCTATTAATCTAGCGGGATCGGCGTAAAAAAACAAAATATCCGTTTTGTATAAAAAATAGACGAAACTAGCGTCCATAAAAACGACACACTTTTTATTTGTTATTGTTTAAAGAACAAGCAAAAAAATGTCGATTTTAAATAAAAAATTCAGACCTAATTTTAGCGTTAATTTCTAAAATCATTGCCCTGATTATGACAGTAAAAATCCATCTTTAACAAATTTCTTGCTGATAGCGATAAATTTCACCGTCTTTAATAAAAGTCAATCGATGAGTAATACATAATGGTGCGTCTTCTTGATGGTGACTCACAAATAAAAGCTGTGTATTACTATGGCTTATCATGATGTCAATAAAACGCTGCACTAAGAGTCGATTTGTTGTGTCTAATCCTTGCAGTGGCTCATCTAGAATAAGCAAAGTAGGGTGCTTAACTAACGCTCTAACAATTAACACTAAACGTTGTTGTCCCCATGATAAGGCATGAAATGGATTATTGGCATGGGCTGTTAAACCAATCAATGCTAACCATTCATCAGCGAGTTTAAGCTGTTTATCTGTAATAGCCTGATAAATACCAATTGAGTCGTGAAATCCTGAAATAATGACATTTTTTACACTTGAAGAGACACGATAGCTCTGGTGTAAGGCATTACTGACATAACCAATATGGCGTTTAATTTCCCATATCGTTTCGCCACTTCCTCTTTTACGGCCAAATAATGTTAAGTCATTACTATAGCCTTGAGGGTGATCGCCAGTAATTAAGCTTAATAATGTCGATTTTCCTGCGCCATTAGGACCTAAGATTTGCCAATGTTGGTGAGGTTTGACTTCCCATGTTAAATGATAAAGTACGGGTTTATCGTTATAACTCACTACACCATTTTTTAAAATGATTGGAGAAAGTGTTGGAGATAATTGTGGGATCGCATCTGACGAGTCTTGTTCAGGTAATGTGAAGCTTTTAAGTGTTTCACTGTGAGATAATTGTGCGATCACAGAATCAGATAAAATATATTCCTTTTCGCCTTTAGCGATTAATTCGCAATGAATAAGTAAACCTGCATGTTGAATAAAATCAGGAATATCATTAAAACGATTTAAAATGAGTACAATCGTCAGATTTTGTTGATGTAATAGTGTAAGTAATTCATTTAGTGCTCGACGAGAATCAACATCTAATCCATCAAAAGGCTCATCTAAAATTAATAGATCAGGTTCATTCATTAATAGTTGAATAAGCAGTATTTTACGAGATTCACCAGTAGAAAGGTATTTAAAACGTCTTGATAATAAGTATTCAACACCAAACTGTTTTGCTAATAAAAGACACTTATCATTATCTTTTACCTGCATTTGGATAACTTGAGCAACCGTTAAACCTGTATCTTCTTCACCTTCACTGAGTAAATCGGTGTTATTACGACGCCACTCTTCTTCAATCATTTTTTGTAGTTTTTCAAAAGAGAGGCTAATTGGCCGAGTAAAGGTATTAATGAACTCCCCTGATAGCAATACACCTTCTTGACATAATGCGTTTGCTAATGCGGTTTTTCCACTTCCATTACTGCCTACAAATGCCCAACTGTCACCTTCATTAATCGTTAAATCATTAATTTGTAAACAGAGGGTATTGTTTAATCGAAATTGTGTTTTTTTGAGTTGCAAGTATTTCATTATTATTATCCGTAGCTTTTAGAGCAAGTAGAGTACTTACCAATATCGGGTTAACTAAAAATTGTCAATATTTGTTGAATTATTCTTAGGTGAAAAAAGCTTAAGTGCCTTTTAAAAAATGATAACTATTTAGTCATAAAGTTTATGTAATTATATAAAAAATTACTCAAGGATGATTTCTATATGCATAAATTTAAAAATAAAAGGATTAAATTTTTATTATTTTTATTACTAATGTTAGTAAGTGAAATGAGTTTTTCCGATATTAATAATCACGGTGTTAATGAAAATAATTGTTCTTTAATTAATGAAGTTAAAATAGAAAATGCTGATATATTAAGTGATAAAAAACAGAATAAATTAATATCAAAATATTTACACCAATGTTTAACAGCAAATGACATACAGAGTATCGTTAATATTATAACAAATGAATATATTGTGAAAGGTTATATCACTTCACAGGCGTTTATTTCTCATCAAGATCTCTCTAATAATAAACTTACAATTAAAGTCATAGAGGGAAAAATAAAAGATATTTTCATTGATAATATTTCTTCTCGATTAGTCAATATTATCTTTCCATCGTACAAAGAAAAAAGACTTAATTTACGTGATTTAGAGCATGGGCTTGAACAACTTAATCGATTAACAACGGCACAATATACATTGGATATTAAACCTAGCGATAGTGTGGGATATTCATCTATTTTTATTGTTACAAATAATAAGAAATATCCTTTTAAAAATCAATTAACCGTTGATAATTCAGGTAATAAAATAACAGGTAAAACTCTACTAGCCAATATCACAACAATAGATTCGTTATTTGGATTAGGCGAACAATGGGCTTTTTCACTAAGTTCAAATATAGATTTATCTCGTTCGCACTATTCTCGTTCTTATTCGGCAAGTGTAAATATTCCTTATGGATACTGGTTTTATCAGTATCAATTATCTCATAGTCAATCCTCTTATCCTTTCTTCAGTCATGATATTCAATACGCTTATAAAAACAAAAATAGCGATCAGCAATTTGATATTAGCCGTTTAGTTTATCGTAATAATAAGCAACGAATAATATTAAAGAGTTTTTTGAAACATAAAAAAGCAAGGACACAATTAGCACAACAAGAAATACGAATAAATAGCCCCACATTAACCTCTTTATCATTTAGCCCTCAATATAATTTAACACTCAAACGAGGATATTTAACGATTAGTTCAATGGTAGAAATGGGGCTTTCTTTTTTTGGTGCATCATCTGATTATATTGCTGAAAACTCGCCTCGTAGTCATTACCGAAAATTAAGCATAAATTTAAGCTATCAACATTTATTTATTAATAAATTTTCCTACATTACATCATTTTATGGGCAATTTACGCCAGATAATCTTTATAGTGTAGAGAAAGTAGCGATTGATGGAATAAAAGCAGTCCGTGGATATAAAGAAACAAACTTGAATGCAAATAGTGGTTTTTATTGGCGTAATGAAATAAATACACCAAAAATAAGTTACTTTTTAGGTGATGTTAATTTTATTTTCGCGCTTGATTATGGTGTTGCTTATTCAGATAAATATGAAACAAATAAGAATAAAGTAATTGGAAGTGCAATAGGTGCTTCTCTTTATCATTCCATTTTCTTTTCTCAGATATTAATTAGTAAACCGTTAATTTACCCAAAATCACTAAAACCAGATCATTGGTCTTTATTTTGGTCTATTTCTTTGGCTATTTAAAATTTGGAGTTTTTATGGACGAAAAGGATATTTCTCGAAAACAGCGTTTAATTAGTTATAGCATTATTTATTTAACTGCTATTTACCCATTACATCCCGCTTGGAGTTCTGTAATTACTCCATCCGATAAAACAATAAAAATAAGTCAGCAAAATACCGTTCCTATTATTAATATTGCAACACCTAATGATACTGGTGTTTCTCATAATCAATTTCACTCTTTTAACGTCGGTAAACAAGGTGTTGTACTTAATAATGCAACAATACCTATTAATACTCAATTAGCTAAAAAAGTGAATGCTAATACTAATTTAAAAGGTAATGCAGCGCATTTAATTATTAATGAGGTAGTGGGAAATGGACATTCACAGTTATTAGGTAAATTAGAAGTTGCAGGACAACAAGCAGACGTTTTAATTGCAAATCCGAATGGTATTACGTGTGATGGTTGTTCGTTTATTAATACCCCAGCAATTACACTCACAACAGGAAAACCTCAATTTAATCCTCAAGGTGCTTATTCGGCAATAGAAGTGAAAAAAGGCAGTGTTGTTGTTGGCAAGCAGGGTATGAATACTGTACTGCAAAATTATGCTGACATTATTAGTCGTAGTATTGAATTAAATGGAAAAATAAATGCTAAAAATCTTTCTTTAATGCAAGGAAATAACCGGATTGATTTTGAAAAAGGAATGGTAAATAACCTTAATGGAGAAGGTATAAAACCGACAATATCTATTGATACAAAAGCACTGGGGGGAATGTATGCTAATCAAATACGCCTAGTCAGCACAGAAAAGGGAGTTGGTGTTAATTTAAGTGATATTCAGACAACTCAAAACAGTATGAATTTAACTGTTGATGGAAAAATTACCTTTAATGGCAATATTCAATCTGAAAAAGATATTAATGTTAGCAGTAAAGAACTACAAATTAATCGTGATACAAAGTTAAAAGCGAAAAGGGATATTACGTTAGCAACTCATGCGCTAACTAATCATAGTGAAATTATCTCAGAAAAAGATATGCGTTTATTTGCAGACAAACTCACTAATAAAGGCGAAAAGGCACTTGTTCAAGCAAAAGATAACTTATGGGTACAAAAAAATGCACAGGGTGATCCCAGTAGTTTAATTGAAAATCAATCCGCCACGATAAAAACAGAAAAGGGTGATTTGATTATTCGGACAAAGAAGTTGGTTAATGAATCTATTACACCTTTATTTAAAGAAATAAAACAAGAGCCTGATTCTAAACTTTCTATAAATATCGGTAATCACCTCCTCTCTCCTTCCAGAAGTCCTACGGATGATTTTCTTTTAGTTATTTTATTCCCTGAATTAAAAGATTTTTCTGATAAAAAATGGTTTGATATCTTAGATTTAAAAAATAATGGAGGAGTTAATGTAGAACGTTTATATTTTGAAAAAAGTGAACAATATGTTCCAAGTGTTATTTCTTCAGGGAATAACTTATATATACAATCTAATGAGTTTATTAATAATCAATCTAGAATTATTGCAAATAATAATTTAATTGCAACAGGCAGTAATGCAAAATTATATTACTATCGTTCTGGATATCTTAATAAATGGGATGTGTATTCTCATGATAATGCTCAGTTTTATTATCGTGATGATATAGTTAAATATAAACTTGATGAAGCTAAGTTCAATAAGATAAGTCATTTCGTACCTTTTGTGAAAACGGGGAGTCATTATGAATTTTCTGTAAATGACGTTTCTGATTATATAATAAAAGCAGGTAATAACTTAGTATTAGATTTTAAAAATAGTATAGATTTAGAGCGCAAGCTACCATCTACAGGAAAAGAAATAAAAAAATTCCGAGGATTATCAGATTTTGAAAACGCTATATTAGCTAAGAATATATTGTTAAACGCTAATAATATGAATATTTCTTTAAATTTAACAGCGAAGGATTCCTTATCTATTATTGCTGATAAAAATATAAATATAAATAATTCAGAGTTATTAGCTGATGGAAATATAAATTTGACAGCGACTGATACTATAAATTTTGAGAATATAGATGTATCAGCAAAATATTTTTCTACTACAACTAAAAAGGGAGATATTAGTCATTTATTTAATCCCACAACCTTTTATACTCTAAAAGGTGTTAAATCGCCATATATTGATATTTCTGAAAAAATAGATTTTCACTCTGGAAAAAATATTGACATTTCAAATGTAATAATTAATAAATCTAATGAAATAAATTTATTTGCGTTAGAAAATATTAAAATAAATCGTGATGAATCTTTTCTTTTTAATTTAGTGCCTTTTATCAGAGATAGTGGATATATTCCAGACTTTTTAATTAATATGGGGGTTTGGGATAGTAATCACAATATCGTTTTTACTTCCGGTAAAGATATTATTAGTCAAGGAATAAAATATAACAGTGATAAAGCCATAACTTTCAATGCAGGTCAGGATATTTTTCTCTCATCCAAATCAATAAAAGAAGCCGATCCCTTCTTTAGTGATATTCATTATCCTCAATTACAATCTAAGTTATTTTCAGACAATAACCTTATTTTAAATGCTGCTCGTGATATTGATTTAAGTTCAACAGTATTAAATTCAAAGGATAAAGTCATTGTATTAGCAGGCAGGAGTATAAAGCTGGGTGCAAATGCTTATTCTGCTATTAAAGATCCCCATGAAGATGCTCAAGATATTCAGTATGCCACAACGGCCATTACGGGAAATAAAGGTATTTCTATTGCGTCATCAGGCACATTAATCACAGAAGGAAGTGTATTTAAATCAGAGGGTGACGTCACCATTTCAAGCGGTGGCAATATTCAATTGGGATCAGTGCAAACACATTTTCGTAAAAAAGTAGGATCTAAATTAGAAGATCTTCGCAAACAAATTAGTACTGAAATTAATAGTGGCAATAATCTAACACTATTATCTGAAGGTAGTATTTTATTTCAGGCGTCAAAATTAACTGCAAATAAAGAGATGGATATTGCCGCTAAAGGCGGATTTCTTTACGCGCAAGCGATGGAAGAAAACAGTTATTACGAAGAGAAAAAGAAAAAATGTAGAAAATGGACTTTCTGCACATTCAAAAAAACAGTTACTCAAACCTCTTATAATACAAATAATAAAGTCACCGAGTTTATTGCAAATGGCAATATTAATTTATTTGCTAAAGATGATATCACTTTAGAAGCTACTAAAATTGATACAGCAAAAAATGCCAAGTTAACCAGTAAAACAGGAAAAGTTAATTTTAAAGCAGTAAAAAACACTGCCTTTAAACAAGTTATTACCAATTCAAAAGATATTTATATTACTCAGCGTGATCAGGGATATACCAAAGGAATATGGGTATTACCTGAACTTTATATTGGTGGAATGCTCACAATTGATGCCCCAAAAGGCATAACTGCAGATATTAAAGCCCAAAAAGAGCAATCATTAGAACAAGCATTAACCGTTTTAAGTAATACACCAGAATATGCTTGGCTTAACTCTCTCCAACGTCAAGAAAATATTAATTGGAATTTAGTTAAAGACACTTATTCCAGTTGGAATGATAAAACTCAGCAATTAAATCCTGTTGTCGGTGCGGTCATTGCTATCGCGGTAGGGGTTGCAACTTACGGTACTGCAACGGCGGCAACCATTGGTGGAATGGCAAGTGAAGCCACCATTGCGGCAGGTGCTTCAGCAAGTGTGGCTTCAACGGCATCGGTTGCGGCACAAGCGGGTTTTGCCTCTTTAGTATCGCAAGCTGCAGTCTCTTTAGCTGAGAACAAAGGCAGTATTTATAAAACCATTGAATCACTCGGCCGTAGTGACACTGTCAAGTCTGTTGTTACAAGCATGGTGGTTGCAGGGGCATTGCAAGGTCTTGACCAATTTATGGGTTGGGATCAGGCAATCCAAGGAGGAACATTACCTTCAACAGGCAAGTTATTGCTTACTGATAACGCAACATGGAATCAAGTTGCACAGCGTGTCGCCTCACATTCAGTTGTTAGCTCAACCCTCGGTACTGCCATTCAAGGCGGCAGTTTTATTGATAATTTTAAAACCGCGCTATTAAGCAATATTGGCAGTCAATTCCATGCAGAAGGTGCCAACCTAATTGGTGATAACGGTGCGGTATTAGGGCATGCAGGAAAGGTTTTAAGTCATTCCGTCGTGGCGGGTATTAGTGCAGAAATTGCAGGAGGCAGTGTTACAGGAGCTGTCGCGGGTGCCTTAGCGGCAGAAATAGCGGCGATATCACTACAAAGTAAATTATTTGAGCCTAGTTATTTAAATGAAACTGACAGACAAGTTGCATTAATTCAAGAGGCACTACAGGGCAATGAAGGAAAAACACAGCTCACTAAATTAATTGGTGCACTGACAGGCGCTATTGTGACTCGTAAGCCTGAGGGCGTATTTTCTGCGGCTAATTCTGCTGAGTTGGTTTATCGGCATAATTACAGTGAGCATATGTTTTCTAATTTAGCCTTAGAAAATAATAAAGATATGATCGCTGCTTCGAAGGGAGATGTTGCAGCAGCAGAAAGAGTTGTCAATCGACAAAATGCAGGAATGGTTGCAATCGCTTTTGGCTTAGGAGGAAGTGTAAGTTTTATTGCTGGTCATATTGTTATTGCAGCAACACCTGAACTTATCACTATTGCTCAAGTTGCATTTAATACCTGTAAAGCTAACTGGGTTTATTGTACTAATCAGCTAGGTATTAATATTGCAGGGATATCGGCTCCAGAAGCAGCAATAGCAGGCGTCACTTTTGGCAGCGGTTATAAGGTGTTAGCAAGTTCAGAAGAAAGTGCTAAAGCTTTTTCTAGCATGTTAACTAATAGCTCAAAGTCTTTAATAACGTCAGGTAAATTAAATATTACTGCTATAAAACCGATAGTAGAACAAGAAAAATTATTAATAGCAGCAAATAAAAAAGTTATTGAAATAATCAACAACGGGGAACTTATAGCATATTCAGGAGTAACTACGAATGGATATAAAGTATCTAATGGAGCCAAAACAGTAGTTTCTAAAAATGAATTAGAATATCCTATTGTTCAATCTAGGATTAATATTGATAATGGTAACTTAAAGCGTGGTTGGGTACATGTGATTCATCGGCATTTTTCAGATAAAAATGCTAGCCAATTCACTATAAGTCAAGTAGATTTAAAGCTAATACTTCAAAGTAATGATATTTCAAAAATAAAAATTAGTAGAATCATCAATAGTAAAGATGAAAAATTGTATGAAAGAGTTATTATATTAGATAAATATATTGGTATTGATAAATTTACTAAAAACTCAACGAATATCATAACAATTTTAACGGATAATTTGGGTAATTTAGTAACGGTAACGCCAGGAAGACTAAAATGAAATTAATTGGTTCTAGAAAAGAAATGATTATTAAGGATAGGTTAATTAAAAATGAAGGTTCTATTCTAAAAAATGAAAAAATTAATTGTCTTTTAAAAAATAGATTCTCTAATATAATAAGTGTATATTGTTTGGAGCATGTTTTAGAAGAAGATTATGATCTGTATACATTATTAGTTAATAAAGATTCTATTGTTGAGTTTGAATTATCTAGATTTAATGGTGAATTTAAAGATATCAATATATCATCATTAGATTTATATTCAAAAAAAATAAAGGATAAAAAATTAAGGTTAAAACTACTTGTTGCGGTAAATTTACCAAAATAGGTAACTGTTTTCGTTTTATTGTTCCAACTATTTATGCAACGATAAAAGATATTCCTGAAGAGTTAAGAAAATATATTGTAGTTTCTGATAGTATTGATTTTACCAAAGATAGATTGCTCGATAACAATAAAATTAGCGATTATTTTACTCGCATGTATTCAGAATAAATAAATTAGCTACTAATTTTTTAATAGAAATATTAATCAATCCAAAACCATTACTTAATATTATTTTAAAAATAATAATTAGGTGGTGGTTTTTATTTAAAAATACTTAAATGGATAAATATTCTGGAGAAAGGAAAGCGCTGAGATTTTACCAAGTTATGTTAAATCAAAAACTCTATAACTAGGTGTTCCTGCAAGAACAACCAAAGAACAATGGGATGCTATTAATGATTCTATTAAAAATGCATCGTCAAAAAATATAAAAGTTAATATTACGATTATTGAGGAATAGTATATGTTTAAATTAAAAAATAATAAATTAAGAGCAAGTGTTTATTATAATGATGCTTATTATATTTTATTAACTTTTTCTGGCCACTTTCTATATATAATGGATCTAAAAAAAGGCTATAAAGTTTTACCTAATGATATTCTTGATGAAGAATTAGGTTATTATGCAAAACTCGCTCTGATTAAAAGTGAGCAAATTAAAGGAAATTCAGATCAGTTTCATCAAATGTATAATGATAAAAAATCTTATCAAGACTGGATAAAAAAAATAATCAAACAGTATGATTATAAAAATAAAACAGCACTTTTTAATAATATGAATCGATGTAGCTTAGATCTTACAGATGATGAAATTACTATTAGTCCTCTAAACCATTTACGTATGGATCATTGGGTAGGTGAGGGAATACCCGATAGTGCAATTATTACATTAAAAACTAATTGTAGTGATGAGGTTTTAGGTGCCTCAATAAAAGAAGCTTTTACGCGTTGTATTAGTTGTGAAGTTTAATTAGCTAATATTTTATTAATAATGTTTTTTTAAGAAATAAAAATAATGACTAAAAATGAAATATACATAGATATGATGTATTGGATTTTGCCTCAATTAAGAAATATTCAGTCCAGAGGAATGATAGCAAAAGCAAAGGATAAATCTTGTTATTACGAATTACAGTTAATTCATAATTTACCCAAAAAAATACTTAATCAAAATTTTGATGAAAGTGATATTTCATTTTTAAATTTTCAAGCTAAAACATATACTGAAAAATGCAATTCAAAAATAAGTATATTATATGATGGTAATATCAAGTATATTAAAATGTTATTTAACTTGGTTCCTAATGAATTACGTCATCAATTACGATGGGATGGACCTATTAATTAAAATAAGGATATATGGCTTTATCTCTAATTTCAGAATGGGTACCAGGTTCATCTTACACATATGCGTGGGTTGCCATGGATAATCAAGGGTATTTAGCAAAAATGTATAATAACAATAGTGGGTGGTTAGCTAAAGCACTATTATCGATACCTGATATTAAATTATATTTGGATGACTTATCTGAATATATTGATGGTGAATCAGAAAAATATAACAATAAATAAGAATGCTAACTATATTGTTGATTTATATTCAAGTTATACTTATAGAAAATATAGTAAATCAAAAATAATAAAAAAATTTGATTTTGAATTGAAAAATGGGATGGGAATCATTCTGATGCGGGAATAGGGGCTAAAATGGGAATGTTTTATTTTGAAGCATTAGAGGGGCAATCTATAGGAGAAGATTATCCCATTGGCTATGAGGGTGAAACAAAAATGGGTGACTATTTTCGTTTTATTGTTCCAACTATTTATGCAACGATAGAAGATATTCTAGAAGAGTTAAGAAAATATATTGTAGTCTCTGATAGTGTTGATTTTACCAAAGATAGATTGCTCGATAACAATAAAATTAGCGATTATTTTACTCGCATTTATTCAAAATAAATAAATTAGCTACTAATTTTTAATAGAAACATTAATCAATCGAAAACCATTACTTAATATTATTTTAAAAATAATAATTAGGTGGTGGTTTTTATTTAAAAATACTTAAATGGATAAATATTCTGGAGAAAGGAAAGCGCTGAGATTTTACCAAGTGATGTTAAATCAAAAACTCTATAATTAGGTGTGCCTGCAAGAACAACCAAAGAATAATGGGATGTAATAAATATTTTTATAGAAAAATTATTGAAAAACCCATCCACAATTAAAACCGAATTATCTAGAGGTGGAATTGAATATAGATTACCTAATGGGCAAGGTGTTCGATATAATGCAGATGATTCTTTTTCCGGTTTTCTTGATCCTAAAAGAGGTAATAACTCATGATAGATTCTAACTTTGAAATCGATTTTGTAAGTGACAATAAATATGAGAATATTACTGTTGAAATTTCATATAAAAAACAAATGCTTTGTCAATTAAATAAAGATAGTGGAGCCGATAAAATAGAAATTGAATTTTTTAATGATAGCCGGTGTTTCAGTAAAGATGTGAAGCATAAATTTAATTTAGATAATTTTATGACCATTTTGAATAGTGCCAAATTAGATTTAATTAATACCTGAATTTATTCCACATTCTATTTAAAAATATAGATAAAACCATCACTTAATATTATTTCTAAAATAATAACTAAGTAATGGTTTTATTTTTTTATTGAAAAGCAACCATACTAATAATTAACACAGCGTGGCGACAATCACTTGATCGGCATTAAATAAAGCCGTTACGCTGTCATTAATATGTAGTTTTTGCTCTTTAACATGCTGATTAGAACAGGTGGCACACACTTCTTGTCCGCCTTCTAATGTCACCACTAATTCGCTGTTTTCACTGCCCGTCTCTATTTGGGTTAAAGTGCCTGAAAGGGCATTATCATATTGTTGTGTTAAAGAGGAGCCTTTTTCAATATTGACCCATGGCGCTTTAATTAAGATCAGTACTTCTTTGCCTTTTTTCAGACCTAAGCGGTCTGCACTTTTTTCTGTTAAAGCCGCACGAATAGTCGTTTTTCTATCTGCAAGTTGCACACTAACATGTTGCTGAACTTGCAAGTTATCACGCTCAATAATCGTACCAAAAAACTGGTTTCTAGCGCTGGTTTGTAATGAAAAACGAGAAATCGCTGCTAAAAGGCTATCAAGAGGGAGTGAATCGTCTTTTAATACATCAAAGGCTTTCTGCTGAATTTGTCCTAGCAGATCGTAAAGTTGAAGTAAGCGTTCACAATAATGAGTAAGGGTTGCACCACCACCGCCTTTGCCGCCCGTTGCTCTATCAACAAGAAGTTCGTCTGCGAGTTGATTCATTTCATTAATGGCATCCCAAGCACTTTTATAACTAATGCCCGCCATTTTTGCCCCTTGGCTAATTGAACCTGTCGCTTTGATCTGTTTTAACAATGCAACGCGACGAGGATCGGCAAAGAGCTTATCTTGAAGTTTAAGGGTTAATAATATTTCTGCTTGCATAATGATAGGCTTCTTCTTTTTTGTGTGTTTATCGCATTTTTTGTGCCGACACAAAGCGATAATTCTCTAGAATATATACAACTATAGCGTTATTATTCGTTATTCGTGAAGAAATGCCAACTCTGGCTTTCCGAATATACCATGATAAAGAGGTTATCATGCTTGAATTATTGAAAAGTTTAGGGTTCGCTCTCTTGATGGTACCTGTTGTAATGGTACTCATTATGGGTATTATTTATGGTTTAGGTGAAGTGTTTAACCTGATTTCACCAAGTCAACCAAAAGCAGACAAAAAATCATAAAATCTCCCTCCCTGATTTAGAATAGCCCTTTATATTGAAGGGCTATTTTTTTACTCACTATACTCGTCATACTTCAAGCCGTAGCGTTGTGACTTGAATTATTTAGAGTATATAGCCTTTTTTCTATTTGTTTTTTACCCGCTATTTTTATGGTTATATTTATTGATATATAACCTGTTTCTCACATCTAATCCTTTCATTTTACGCTGTATCTTGGTATATACAGCGTGGTCATCCTTTAATTTAAGTGGAATTAGAACATGAAAAAATTATCAGGTAAGTTACTTGCTGGTGCGGTTATCTCTTTTGCTTTAGTCAGTCAAAGTTTTGCATCGGAAAAAGTAACGGTATTTGCGGCCGCTTCTCTTACCAATGCTCTTAATGAAATTTCGGCACAATATAAGCAAGAAAAGCAAACTGAAGTTGTTGCATCTTATGCATCATCTTCAACGCTGGCTCGCCAAATTGAACAAGGCGCACCTGCAAATCTGTTTATTTCAGCAGATCAGCAGTGGATGGACTACGCAATCGATAAAAACTTAATGGTTGCAGATTCACGTCATACACTATTAGGTAATGATTTAGTACTCATTGCCCCTAAAGATAGTAAATTAAATGACGTTGTTATTAATAAGGAAACCAAATGGAAATCCTTACTTAATGGCGGAAAATTAGCTGTTGGCGATCCGGATCATGTGCCTGTTGGTATCTATGCAAAAGAATCATTAGAATATTTAGGTGCATGGGATACAGTAAGCCCAGATATGGCTCGTACTAATAACGTACGTAGCGGTATGGCACTAGTTGAACGTGATGAAGCACCATTAGGTATCGTATACGGTTCTGATGCGGTTGCGAGTGATAAAGTGAAAGTGGTCGGCGTATTCCCAGCTGATAGCCACAAACCTGTTGAGTATCCAATGGCAGTTGTAAAAGGTCAGGACAATAAAGCAGTTCGTGATTTTTATGACTATCTGAAAACACCTCAAGCCGCAGAAATCTTTAAGAAATACGGCTTTAGCCCACTGTAGGAATTATACTTTTGGAGATGTTAAGTGAATACGAATGGCAAGCTATCATACTAAGCCTTAAGGTATCGACTGTCGCAGTTATTATCAGTCTACCTTTTGGCATTTTTATGGCTTGGCTTTTAGTTAGGGTACGTTTTCCCGGTAAATCATTGCTTGATAGCATTATCCATTTACCTTTAGTTCTGCCACCTGTTGTGGTCGGTTATCTTTTACTGATCAGTATGGGGAGACGCGGATTTATTGGTGAATGGTTGTATAACTGGTTTGGTTTTAGCTTTACCTTTAGTTGGCGAGGCGCAGCGCTTGCTTCTGCAGTAGTTGCATTTCCACTGATGGTAAGGGCTATCAGATTAGCATTAGAAGCTGTCGATCAACGTATGGAACAAGCGGCGAGAACCTTAGGGGCATCACCGATACGCGTCTTTTTTACCATAACGTTACCTTTGTCTATGCCAGGGATCATCGCAGGGATTGTGCTGGCATTTGCGCGCTCATTGGGAGAATTTGGCGCAACAATCACTTTCGTCTCCAATATTCCGGGGGAAACAAGAACTATTCCTCTGGCAATGTATACCTTGATTGAAACACCGGGGGCGGAAATGGATGCCGCCCGTTTATGTGTAATTGCAATTATTTTGGCGCTCGTCTCTTTAATGGCTTCAGAGTGGCTAACTCGTTGGGGTCGTAAAAGATTGGGGGGCGTATGCTAGAGATGAATTTTAAACAGACGCTAGGATCACTGCGTCTGGAAGTCAATACTGAGCTGCCAACAGAGAGTATTACTGCGGTCTTTGGTTTATCTGGTGCGGGTAAAACTTCACTAATTAATGTGATTGGTGGTTTAACCAAACCTGATTCAGGGCGAATTGTATTAAATAATCACACATTGGTTGATACTGAAAAGAAAATTTATCTGCCGCCTGAAAAACGTAAAGTGGGCTATGTATTCCAAGATGCCAGACTGTTTCCTCATTACACAGTAAGAGGAAATCTGCTTTACGGTATGTCACCAACAATGAAAGTGCAGTTTGATCGTATTATTTACTTATTAGGTATCGAACATTTACTCTCACGTTTTCCTATTACCTTATCTGGTGGTGAAAAACAGCGTGTTGCCATAGGGCGAGCGTTGTTAACTGCGCCCGATATTATGTTAATGGATGAGCCTTTAGCATCGCTTGATTTACCGCGTAAACGTGAGTTATTGCCGTATTTAGAAAAACTCTCACAAGATGTACAAATTCCTATTTTGTATGTGAGCCATAGTCTTGATGAAATTATTCGACTTGCTGATAACGTCATTGTAATGGATGCAGGAAAAATTAAGGCGACAGGTAAACTTGAAGATGTATGGGCAAGTAGTGCGTTACGTCCTTGGTTACAAAAAGAGACATTAAGCAGCATCGCTAATGTAATGGTAGTAGAGCACCATAGTCATTACGATATGACAGCAACGGCTTTTGGTAATCAAGTGCTGTGGTTGCCTCAAATAGAAGCGAAAATCGGTCGTGATGTGCGTGTGCGTATTGATGCTTCTGATGTGTCATTAACAACGACTCGTCCTTCAAATAGCAGTATCCGTAACATCTTACATATGAAAGTAGTTGAAACCATTAAAAATGATGGCCAAGTTGATGTGAAACTGGTCAATGATGGTAACTATTTATGGGCAAGGATCACGCCTTGGGCAAAAGATGAATTGAATATCCAAGAAGGGCAATGGCTTTATGCGCAAATAAAAAGTATTTCGTTAAGTCGCCATCTTTGATTTTTTAGTTGTATTTGTCGATAAAAAAACCTCATCTTTGATGAGGTTTTTATCTTTTGGGTGATGTAAAAATAGGGCTAAGACAGAATATATTTATGGATAGTCTCTGCAATACCTGGTTGTGAGTTTACTTTTGTGACCATTTTGGCACGTGCTTTTACTTCATCTGAGGCATTACCCATTGCAACACCTAAGCCTACATGTTCTAACATGCTAAGATCATTAAAATTATCACCAAAAGCAATAACATCACTCATCTTCATACCATTCGCTTCCACCCAACGTTGTAAACGACGCCCTTTACTGTTGCCTTTTTTAGCGATATCAACTTGATCAACCCAAGACCATTCACACTCTAAGCCAACTTGTTGCTCAATTTTCTCAACTAAAGCATGTAATTCATCGTGATCAGGCGTTGTAGTGGCAATTTTCCAAATGGCATTAACATCATGCATCGCTTTATAAAAATCATCGACTTTAATAAGATTAGGGCGCTGTGTGATAGGGAGAGTATCTGCCCAATTAAGTGTGCGTTGTACTGCCGCGGTGAGTTGGTCATACATCATTGCATCATCAGCATAAACTAAGTGATGTACATCTGTTTGTTTAATGAGATCTAATACTGCGCTAGTTTCTTGCGTGGTTAATGGGTCGGATTCCAATACCTTTTTACCAATATAATCATAAAGGTAAGTTCCATTACAGCAAATTGCAGGGGTATCAAGATCGAGTGCTTGATAGAATGGATGAATAGCAACATGATGACGACCTGTTACAATTAAAACTTTAACACCTGCCTTTCTTGCAAGATTGAGTGCTTCTAAAGATTCTGGCAGGATACGTTTTTGGTCATCAAGCAGTGTGCCATCAAGATCCAAAGCAATAACGCGATATGACATAAATAAGCCCCTTGATAGTATTAAGATGCAATGGTGTTGATGTTACACGTTAACCAATAAAAGATAAACTAGCTTAATCGTTACAATCAAACGTTGGTTTTTCTATTATTCTTTATAAATCAATGGGTAATGGATTTTAAGGAGAAGGAATGAAACAGGTAGTCTACGTAGCAAGTCCAGAGAGTCAGCAAATTCATGTTTATGCGTTAAACACCGAAGGTGAAATGGATTTATTGCAGGTTGTTGAGGTTGCAGGGCAAGTGCAACCCATGATTGCAAGTGCTGATGGAAAATACCTTTATGTGGGTATTCGTCCTCATTTTAGTGTGGTGACATTTGCGATTGCTGTCGATGGTCAGTTAGAGCAAAAGGCTATCACTTCCATTCCAAGTACACCTGTTCATTTATGCTTAGATAAAACGGGGCGCTTTTTGTTTGTTCCTTCTTATCATCAAGGTAATTTAGCTGTTTTGCCTATTAATGCGCAGGGGATACCTCAATCACCTATTCAAATTATTGAAGGCTTAAATAAGCCTCATTCATCTAATATTGATTGGAATAATAAACAACTGATTGTGCCTTGCTTAGGTGAAGATCATATTCGTTTATTTGATTTATCAGAAGACGGTCGTTTAACAGAAGCGGGTACTGAAGAGCTAACAACAGCACAAAATGCAGGTCCTCGTCATATGGCATTCCATCCTAATGGTGATGTGTTTTACTGCCTTAATGAATTAGATGCGACAATCAATGTATATCGTCGTATGGGGGATTTATATCGTTTAATGCAAACGGTGGATATCGTCCCTGAAACTTTCAACAGTACTCGTTGGGCGTCAGATATTCATATTACACCTGATGGCCGTTTTCTTTATGCAAGCGAACGTTCTGAAAGCTTTATTTGTGCGATGACAATTTCAGAAGCGGGCGACTATTTGCAACCTGTGGGTTATTACCCTACACAAACACAGCCTCGTGGCTTTAATCTTGATAATACCGGAAATTATCTGATTTCTTGTGGTCAAAAATCAGATTTTGCGTCGGTTTCTCGTATTGATAAACACACTGGGGCATTAACTGAGTTAGCGTGTTACCCAGTAGGCAAAGGCGCTATGTGGGTGACGGTTGTGACTAAGTAACTATCATAGTATAAAAGTTACTGCAAACCTCTAGCAAAATATTACCTTGCTAGAGGTTTATTTTTTTATAAAAAATTTATGAGAGATTAACGACTTTCTCAATAGCTTGGGTAAGTTTAGTCAGGTTTGCTGGTGGCATAATAAACGGTGGCATAATATAAATTAGCTTACCAAAAGGTCTTATCCAAACGCCTTCATCCACAAAGATTTTTTGCAGTTTTGCCATATTGACAGGCTCGTTCATTTCAACCACACCAATAGCACCTAATACGCGTACATCTTTAACACTTTTAGCCTGTTTTAACGGTAATAGCTCGCATTTTAATTGTTTTTCAATTTCTGCAACTTGGTTTACCCAATCACCTTTTGCTAATAGAGATAAACTGGCATCTGCAACAGCACAAGCCAGAGGATTTCCCATATAAGTAGGACCGTGCATAAAGCATCCCGCATCACCTTGACTGATGGTTTCGGCAATATGACGCGTAGTTAAGGTTGCTGATAAGGTCATATAACCACCCGTTAATGATTTACCTACACACATTATATCTGGCGATATTTCAGCATGTTCACAGGCAAACAGCTTACCTGTTCGACCAAAACCAGTGGCTATCTCATCTGCAATGAGTAGTACATCAAACTCGTCACACAGTGCTCTTGCATGCTTTAAGTATTCAGGATGATAAATTCGCATTCCACCAGCACCTTGAACAATGGGTTCAAGCATAACGGCAGCAATTTCTTGATGATGTTGCTCTAGTGTTGAGCGTAATGAGTGGATATCAGCAGGGTTCCACTCTTCATAAAAACCCGTTTTTGGTGCATCCACAAAAAGATGATTAGGCAGATAACCTTTGTAAAGACTGTGCATGGAGTTATCCGGATCACACACCGACATGGCACCAAAGGTATCGCCATGATAACCCTGCTTTAACGCCACAATACGTTGGCGTTTTTCACCTTTAGCCTGCCAATATTGCAACGCCATTTTCAGTGCAACTTCAACAGCAACTGAACCAGAATCGGCTAGAAATATGCATTCAAGAGGCGCTGGAGTTATCGCTAATAATTTTCGACAAAGTGATACTGCTGGTGGATGAGTAATGCCACCAAACATCACATGAGACATATTGCTTAGCTGTGTTGTAACGGCATTATTGAGTTCTGGGTGATTATATCCATGAATGGCAGCCCACCATGAAGACATTCCATCAATCAGTTTTCTACCATCAGCCAAGACTAGTTCAACGCCTTTTGCACTGACGATAGGGTAAGCAGGTAGCGGATTACTCATCGAAGTGTATGGATGCCAAATATGGCGTAAATCGAAAGCGATATCTTCAGGTGTCATTCTATTTTTCACTTAATCATGTAAACCAATTGTGATCAATTTTAGTTGACATGATAACCCTATTATTTAAACTGGCAATCACTTTTAAACAGGAGATTGTATTGTGAGCGTACTAAAACGTTGGACACTAAAAGAAGCCAGAGCACTGTTTGATATGCCATTTTTAGATTTAGTTTTTCAGGCACAGCAAGTTCATCGTCAACATTTTGACCCTTCGCAAATTCAAGTGAGTACTTTGCTTTCTATTAAAACAGGGGCTTGTCCTGAAGATTGTAAATATTGCGCCCAAAGCGCGCGATATAAAACAGGATTAGAAAAAGAGCGCTTAATGGAAGTGCAGCAAGTGATTGAATCTGCGAAAAAAGCAAAAGCAGCAGGTTCAACGCGTTTTTGTATGGGGGCGGCATGGAAAAATCCGCATGAGCGCGATATGCCTTACCTTGAGCAAATGGTAAAAGAAGTGAAAGCGCTGGGTATGGAAACTTGCATGACACTCGGCAAATTAGATGATTCACAAGCTAACCGATTAGCCGATGCAGGGCTGGATTTTTATAACCACAACCTTGATACCTCACCTGAATTTTACGGTAGTATCGTGACAACACGTACCTATCAAGATCGCTTAGATACGCTTGATAAAGTGCGCAATGCGGGCATTAAAGTGTGTTCTGGCGGAATTTTAGGGTTAGGCGAGGAGGTTAAAGATCGCGCTGCAATGTTAGTGCAATTAGCGAATTTGCCACAACCTCCTGAAAGTGTACCTATTAATATGCTTGCCAAAATCAAAGGTACGCCATTGGCTGATAATGAGGATGTCGATCCATTTGATTTCATCCGCACTATCGCCGTCGCTCGTATCATGATGCCGCGCTCTTATGTCCGTCTTTCTGCTGGGCGAGAGCAAATGAGTGAACAGACACAAGCATTTTGCTTTATGGCTGGCGCTAACTCGATTTTCTACGGTTGCAAATTATTAACAACAACCAATCCAACTGAAGATAAAGATCACCAATTATTCCGTAAGTTAGGCTTAAATCCAGAGCGGTTAGCGGTATCAATGGGCGATAATCAGCAAGAAGAAGCGCTAATGCACGCTGTTATCAATAAAGACACTGAACAATTTTATAATGCGGCACTGTAATGAGCTGGCAAAACTATTTAGATAAAAAACTTAATGTGCGTAGAAATACGCCATTATGGCGAACACGCCAAGTGATAAATCATTCTAATGGGCGTTTTTTAACCACAATATCAGGCGAAAAATATCTTAATTTTTCAGGTAATGATTATTTAGGTATTAGCCAACATGCCGATGTGATTAGCGCATGGCAACAAGGTGCGAATGAATATGGTGTGGGGAGTGGCGGTTCAGGGCATATCACAGGGTTTACACAAGCTCATATGCAATTAGAACAGCATCTTGCAGATTGGTTGGGTTACGATAATGCGCTGTTATTTTCATCAGGTTATAGTGCCAATCAGGGGGTTATTTCGGCATTAATGGAAAAAGAAGATGCTGTTATTGCTGATAAACTCAGTCATGCTTCATTAATGGAAGCGGCAGTATTGTCACCTGCTACATTGTGGCGATTTTTACATAATTCTCCGGACTCTTTATCTCAACGACTTAATAAAACATCTGCTAATAAAACCCTTGTGGTAACAGAAGGGGTATTTAGCATGGATGGGGATAAAGCACCATTAAGAGAAATAGCAACAATAAGCCAAAAGCACCATGCATGGTTAATGGTCGATGATGCGCATGGTATTGGTGTTTTAGGTAAAGAAGGCCGGGGCAGTTGTGATGAAGCGGGTATTAAACCTGAAATATTGGTCGTAACTTTTGGTAAAGCCTTTGGTGTCAGTGGGGCGGCAGTGCTTTGTGACAAGCCAACCGCAGAGTTTTTTGAACAATATGCTCGCCATCTTATTTACAGTACTTCAATGCCACCGGCACAAGCTATCGCTTTAAACTCTGCTCTAAATGTTATTAAGCAAGCAGATAATGAGCGGGAATATCTTCAACAATTAATTGATACTTTTCACCAAGGTGTTGCTTCGCTCCCTATTAAATTATTGCCTTCGCAAACTGCTATTCAACCTGTTATTATTGGTGATGAACAATTGTGCCAAACACTTTCAGATTATCTGCAATCTAAAGGGCTTTGGGTAAAAGCTATCTTCCCACCGACAGTACCACCTCAAAGTGCGCGTTTACGAATAACGTTAACGACTCGCCATCACCTTTCAGATATTAAGCTGTTAATCGAGACGCTTCATGCTTTCTTCAGTCAAAACAGATAAACAACGTATAGCTCAAACATTTGGTAAAGCGGCGACTCATTATGATAATCACGCCAATATTCAGCGCTATAGCGGCAATAAATTAATGGATTTAGCACGTCATGATAATGGCTATATTGTGTTAGATGCAGGATGTGGAACCGGATATTTCAGTCAAAAATGGAAGCAACAAGGTAAGTTTGTTATTGCCCTTGATTTGTCACATTCAATGTTGCAAGTGGCAAAACAGCAACAGCGGGCCAATAGTTATCTACAAAGTGATATCGAGCACTGTG
Organism: Proteus sp. CD3; assembly: GCF_008808075.1. Lineage (NCBI taxonomy): Bacteria > Pseudomonadati > Pseudomonadota > Gammaproteobacteria > Enterobacterales > Morganellaceae > Proteus > Proteus sp. CD3. The sequence continues at coordinate 945,584 of NZ_CP019686.1, forward strand.
CAATTGCGCCACAAAGCGTGGACATTGTCTTTAGTAATTTAGCTATGCAATGGTGTGATGATTTATCTGGCGCGATTAAAACATTAATGAACACAGTTAATGCAAAAGGCGCACTTTATTTTTCAACTCTTGCTACGTTGACATTGCAAGAAGTCAGAGATGCTTGGCAATCGCTTGATAAGCATGAACATGTTAACCCTTTTTTATCCCTTCACGATATTGAAAAAGCCTGTGCTGGCTTTGATTGCCAATTTTCTACTGAAACCGTCACGGAGCAATATGATTCATTACATGCACTCTTTGCCTCTTTGAAGGGAGTGGGTGCCAATTTTGTGCAAGGTGATCGCCAAAAAGGGTTAATGACACGGCGGAAATTTTGCGCGCTAGAAAATGTATGGAAAACAGACTCAGGAAAATATTTACTCACTTATCAAATTGTTATAGGAAAAATATCTCATGGCTAAAATATGGTTTTTAACAGGTACAGATACCGAAGTGGGTAAAACGGTTGTGAGTAGCGCATTATTACAATGTGCGGCACATCAAGGATATAAAACCGCGGGCTATAAACCTGTTGCATCAGGAAGTGAGTGGCTAAATGAAGGTTTACGTAATTCAGATGCACTTACACTACAAAAATCCAGTACGGTAAAGTTAGAGTATCACCGCGTTAACCCTTACTGTTTTGAAACACCGACATCGCCGCATATTGTTAGCCAAGAAATGAATCAGCCTATTGATTTTGATGTGATGTCAGAGGGTTTGTCTTACTTAAAGCAGCAAGCTGATTGGGTTTTAGTCGAAGGTGCTGGTGGTTGGTTTACTCCACTGTCAGAAAATCAATTTTTCTCTGATTGGGCTATCAATGAAAAGTTACCTGTTATTTTGACTGTAGGTATTAAATTGGGTTGTATTAATCATGCGTTATTAACGCAACAAGCAATTATTCAGTCTGGTTTAACATTGGCGGGTTGGGTTGCAAATGAAGTTGAACCTGCGGGGCGATATCAAAAAGAATATTTGGCAACATTAAAACAGCACATTAAAGCACCATTCTTAGGCAAAATACCCTATTTAAATGACGTAAAAGAGCATAATTTTACTTCTTACCTTGATCTTTCCTGTTTAAAACTAAGTTGATAGACCGTTATTAAGTAAATTATAAAAGTCTATTTTTTATACCAATAAAAAAATAAAAAAAATAAATTTCGTCAATTTTTAGGGATATTTTAAGGTGGAAAAAAAGACGTAACCTACCGAGAGATAACAACTTTGTGCAGTTATCCACTATTCCTGTGGATAACCTTGTGTATTACCATTATAAAAATACTCTGAATAGAGAGAACACAAGGCATTGCTAAAGATTGGCGTTATTCTCAACTTTTATTTTTAATCTTTATATATCAATTAATTAAATAAAATCAATAGCGCAAGGAAAGTCTACGTGTCTCTTTGAATAATTAATAAAAGAGGGGGTTGCTTTTTGAAAAAATCCCAGTTTCAAAACTGGGGATAACTTATGCTAATTATTCAGATAAATTTTATCAGATAGAGATTGAAGCTGGATTTTTATCCAGTATTATAGGGAGGGTTCGCGAGGAGAAGAAAATATGAGCAAAGATTTTAAACTGCATTCTGAATTTAAACCGGGTGGTGATCAACCTACCGCTATTGCCTCACTCTGTGAAGGATTAGATGATGGTCTTGCTCATCAAACTCTTTTAGGGGTAACAGGTTCAGGTAAAACCTTTACAATTGCCAATGTGATTGCCAATCTAAATCGTCCGACTATGGTGTTGGCGCCAAATAAAACACTGGCAGCACAGCTTTATAGTGAGATGAAAGAATTCTTCCCTGAAAATGCAGTGGAATACTTTGTTTCTTATTATGATTATTATCAGCCTGAAGCGTATGTTCCAAGCTCTGATACTTTTATTGAAAAAGATGCTTCTGTTAACGAACATATTGAGCAAATGCGTCTATCTGCGACTAAAGCCTTGCTAGAACGTAAAGACGTTATTGTTGTGTCATCAGTTTCTGCTATCTACGGTTTAGGTGATCCTGATAGCTATTTAAAAATGATGCTTCATCTGACTAACGGCATGATAATCGACCAGCGTGCCATTTTACGTCGCCTTGCTGATCTACAATATACTCGCAATGATCAAGCCTTTCAGCGGGGGACATTTCGTGTCCGTGGTGAAGTGATTGATATCTTTCCTGCTGAATCTGATGATTATGCATTACGTGTTGAACTATTTGATGAAGAAGTCGAGCGCCTCTCACTGTTTGACCCTTTAACGGGGCAAATTCATTACAATGTGCCTCGTTTTACTGTTTATCCTAAAACGCACTATGTCACACCTCGTGAGCGTATTCTTGAAGCGATGGAAGAAATCAAAAAAGAACTCGCAGAGAGACGCAAAGTACTTTTAGCTAACGATAAACTCGTTGAAGAGCAACGCGTGACACAGCGTACTCAATTTGATCTCGAAATGATGAATGAATTGGGCTATTGCTCCGGTATCGAAAACTATTCACGCTATTTATCAGGTAGAGGCCCTGGTGAGCCACCACCAACTTTGTTTGATTACCTTCCCGCTAATGGTTTATTAGTGATTGATGAATCACACGTTACTATTCCTCAAATTGGTGGAATGTATAAAGGTGACCGCTCGCGTAAAGAAACCTTAGTTGAATATGGCTTTCGTTTACCTTCTGCGCTTGATAACCGTCCATTACGTTTTGAAGAGTTTGAGGCATTAGCACCACAAACGATTTATGTTTCAGCAACACCGGGTAAATATGAACTTGAAAAATCGGGTGATGAAATTGTTGAGCAAGTTGTAAGACCAACAGGTTTACTTGATCCCATTGTTGAAGTGCGACCTGTGGCAACACAAGTTGATGATTTACTCTCTGAAATACGTATTCGTGCAGCAAAAAATGAACGTGTGCTGGTTACCACACTGACAAAACGAATGGCAGAAGACTTAACAGAATATCTTGAAGAGCATGGTGAACGAGTTCGCTATTTACACTCTGATATTGATACTGTTGAACGTGTTGAAATTATTCGTGATTTGCGCCTAGGTGAGTTTGATGTATTAGTGGGTATTAACTTACTGCGAGAAGGTTTGGATATGCCAGAGGTCTCTTTGGTGGCGATTTTAGATGCTGATAAAGAGGGCTTCTTACGTTCAGAGCGTTCATTGATCCAGACAATTGGTCGTGCGGCTCGTAACCTTGAAGGTAAAGCGATTTTATATGGTGATAAAATTACCGATTCCATGGCGAGAGCAATAAGCGAAACTGAACGCCGTCGTGAGAAACAGCAACAGTTTAACCTTGAACATGGCATTGTGCCTAAAGGATTAAATAAGAAAGTTGGTGATATTCTTAAAATTGGTCAGCCTTCTCAGGGACGTAATAAGAAAGGGCACAAAGCAACAGAGATTCATGATAATTATCCGTTGTTGTCTACGGCTGAATTGGAAAAAGAGATCCAACGTTTAGAAGCCGAAATGTATCAACACGCAAAAGATCTTGAATTTGAAAAAGCAGCGAGTACGCGTGATAAGTTGCAAGCATTACGCGCTCAGTTTATTGCTAACTCTTAATTAGATAACGTCAGCTAGCAATACAATAAAGGGATATTTGTGTTTTTGCATGAAATTATCCCTTTTTACTTTCTATCTTCCATTTTTTGCCTAGTTTGATATTCCCTTAATGGCGTTCAACTGTTTAAATATCACCACAAACAAAGCGTCAATATATTTACAAAGATAAAAAAGACATTAAGGACAGTGGATGAGTGTAATGGCTATTGATATTTTTTCAGTGTTTCCAAAGTCACTAGGTATCATTATTGGGATTATTTTTGTTGTGTTACTTTTTAAGTGGTTACGTAAAGTTGCTATACAAGACAGTGAGTTTTCAAAATCACCAACAGTAGGGAAAGAGCCTGTTTTATCTGAAGCAGAAAATACGTCAGATCAGTTGTTACCCAACGAATGGGGTTTATATGTTGCTGCACCTTATGCTGCAATGAATGAGTGGGCATATAACGAATATGACCAAGGTAAAGATGATGGTGGATTATCAGCAGGTTGGGGAATTAACGACCGTTGGGATTTAGTCTATCAACTATTTTGGTTGCTCACTCAAGGTCATACTAATGATTTTTATCAGCTACGCGACCAAATTTTGGATGGTAAAGAAGACGATGTTCAGTCATTAAAAAATGATATTTTACTTTCTGAGCTAACTGAACACGATAAAAATGAGCGTTTATGGCAAATCGATATGATGAGCACAAATCGCATGAATATCCAAAATGTGAAATACCTTATTTGGGATCTCTGCCGTTTTAACAAGCTCTGCTTAGAAGGTTGCCAACAAGGATATATTACTCAACAAGAAGCTCAAACATGGTCATTAATGAGCGCATCTATGCTGCGTCGGATCTATGATGGATGGGAAGATATGTGGAGAAATTTTATTGCAGCTCGCTGGTTTTGGGCCAGTGGCGATCAAGATTGGGTATCTTCTCATCAAGCTTTTACGGATGTTATACAAAATATTCTGAATGCTGCTGACACGTTGGCAACAGAAGAGAACTGGATCATGGAGCTACCTCCATTAGATTTAATGTCGTTTTCTCGCACCGTAGCGGGTCTTGGTTTGATGAAAAATGATGTACCAATGACGCTTGACGAAATTGAAGAAGCGATTAGCCAGCGTATTACATTAAAGCAGCTTAATAGCTAATAATGCATAGCTAATAACTAACGCATAGCTAATAACACGTTGAAAACCAATAGTGATATTGTGTTTTTATCGACAAAAAAACCGCACTTGCTGTTTATTGCAGATGCGGTTTTTTTATGAACGCAAGTCATTAAATACTATTTAACGGTTTGAGGTGATGCATTACGTTGCCCTAATTGTTGCAACGTTAACTCAATAGCTTTACCTAATAGATGGCGGTCGTGACGATAAGGAATATCTTTGGCTTCCAATTGAGCTTGTACAATTAATCGACCTTTCATCGATTCATATTGTGTTTCAGGGCTAATGATCACGGCATCTATTGTTTGTAAACCAATATAATTCTCCATCATGGCGATTTTATCAGACATCGTCATACTGGCCGCCGCAGGGCTTAGCTCTTTGCCTAGATTACCAATATAAATCGTTGTTGCACTGCTACGGCGCAATGCTTGTGCAAGCTCTGGCAGTAATAACAAAGGCATTAAACTGGTAAAAAAGCTACCGGGACCAATTAAGATCAAATCGGCTTGTTCAATCGCTTCAATGGCTTCTCGTGTAGTAGGCACTTTAGGGTAGAGATCAAGCTTTTGGGGGATCTTAGGTAAAATATCAACATTGACCTCACCATAAATCTCATTTCCTTGGTCGTCTATCGCCATAAGGTCAACGGCTTGTTCAGACATAGGAATAAGGTGAGCATTCACTCTTAATAATCCGCGGATAAGATTAATGGCTTCTAAAGGTCGAACACTTAAGTTATCAAGAGCCTTAAGCATTAGATTACCTAAATTATGACCTGCCAGCTCGCCTGTACCAGAAAAGCGGTATTCAAACATTGCAGAAGCAACGGAAGGCTCAGTAATTAGCTGATTAATACAATTGCGCATATCTCCCCACGCAATGCCACCTTCTTCTTGGCGAATACGGCCAGTAGAACCGCCATTGTCAGTTGTTGTAACAATACCAGTAAGACGAGAGCCTAAGTAGGAGAGTGCTGAAAGCACACGTCCAAGCCCATGACCACCACCAAGGGCAACAACACGATCTAAATCACTTAGCGTGCGATTTCGCATATTTGTTCTACTCATCTTTAAAAATTTGCCGCTAATTTATCACAATTAAATTTTAAGCCTATGATCACGACGTGATTTCATCACATTCCTAGTTTAATTTCACTTTTGATAGCCTAATATTTAATCAATGAAAGCGTTTTTACTTATGTTATTAGAGTGACTAAAGTGTCGTAAGTCGTTGTATTATAAATTATATAGCGAAAACATTATTCGCTTTTTGAAAAATTAGAAGGTAGAATCCACAATAAATATATAGGTATTAGAAACCTGTGAACAACAGGTAAAGATTAACTCCTAGCCTTAATGTCTAAGTCATGTATTTACAAGATATGATGTTCTGGCCGTGACGAAACCAGTCACCAGGGTGCAAGGTAGAAATGCCAGCATCTCCCGATTTGGAAAGGTGTTACTATGCAACAACTCGTTGATGCGTTTTCCCGCAAATTTTTCTATTTACGTCTTTCAATTACAGACGTGTGTAATTTTCGTTGTACTTATTGCCTACCTAATGGTTATAAGCCTAACGGTCATAAATCATTTCTTTCGTTAGATGAAATCAGCAGACTGACACAATCTTTTGCCGCGTTAGGGACAGAAAAGATCCGCCTAACAGGTGGGGAGCCTACAATGCGTCGTGATTTTACTGATATTATCGCAACCATTAAAGACAATCCGGCAATTAAAAAAATTGCAGTAACAACCAATGGCTATCGCTTAGCCAGAGATGTTGCACAATGGCGTGCTGCTGGTTTAAGTGCAATTAATGTGAGTGTTGATAGCCTCGATCCTCGTCAATTCCATGCTATTACAGGACAAGATAAATTTAGCCAAGTAATGGAAGGTATTGATGCTGCATTTACCGCGGGTTTCGAAAAAGTAAAAGTTAACGTTGTGCTAATGCGCAATGTGAATGATAAAAATCTCCCTGATTTTCTTCGTTGGATCAAGGACCGACCTATCCAACTGCGTTTTATCGAGTTAATGGAAACCGGTGATGGTAGTGATATATTTAACCGCTTTCATTTGTCTGGTGAAGTGATTCGTCAGCGCTTACTCAATGAAGGTTGGTTACAAATTCCTCGCGCTCGCAGTGACGGGCCTGCTCAAGTATTTACCCATCCTGATTATCAAGGTGAAATAGGTCTTATCATGCCTTATGAAAAAGACTTCTGTTTAACTTGTAACCGTTTACGTGTTTCAGCTATTGGTAATCTCCATCTTTGCCTATTTGGTGAGAATGGTATTCCTTTACGTGATCTGCTTGCTGATGATAGTCAGCAAGAAGCATTACAACAGCGTATTCAAGGTGGTCTTCTTCATAAACGAGAAACTCATTTTCTTCATCAAGGCGATAGCGGTATTACACCGAACTTATCTGTGATTGGTGGGTAGTTTTTCGCTCTGTTATTTCGTTAATTTCAGGAGTTGTGCATGTCTCAACTAACTCATATTAATGCTGCCGGTGAAGCTCACATGGTGGATGTTAGCGCTAAAGCTGAAACAGTGCGAGAAGCGCGTGCTGAAGCCTTTGTTGAAATGTCGGCAGAAACATTAAGCATGATCACCGAAGGTAAACATCATAAAGGTGATGTATTTGCGACTGCAAGAATTGCAGGTATTCAAGCAGCAAAAAGAACATGGGAGTTAATCCCGTTATGTCATCCGCTGTTATTAACTAAAGTCGAAGTGCGTTTAGAAGCACTCACTGGATCCAACCGCGTACGCATTGAATCTGTTTGCCGTTTAACGGGTAAAACAGGGGTTGAGATGGAAGCATTAACTGCGGCATCGGTAGCGGCATTGACGATTTATGATATGTGCAAAGCCGTTCAAAAAGATATGGTGATAGGACCTGTACGTTTATTAGAAAAAACAGGTGGTAAATCAGGTCACTTTAAGGTGGAAGCATGATTAAGGTTCTTTTCTTTGCTCAAGTCCGTGAATTAGTGGGGGTTGATTCTCTCGAATTAGATTGTAAGTACCACACAGTAGATGATTTACGTAAAGCCTTAATTACTAAAGGTGATCGTTGGTCACTCGCATTAGAAGATGGCAAATTACTTTCTGCGGTAAACCAATCCTTTGTTCAAGGCTCTCACGTTATTAATGATGGTGATGAAATCGCCTTTTTCCCACCTGTTACAGGAGGATAAGATGAGCGCATCAACTCGCATTTCAGTACAAACCGAAAATTTTAGTGTTGGTGATGAATACCAATGGCTTTCAGAGTGTGACAGCGATGGCGCTGTTGTGACATTTACGGGTAAAGTTCGCAATCATAATTTAGGTGATGAAGTGAATACACTCACCCTTGAGCATTATCCGGGAATGACTGAAAAAGCACTGACAGATATTGTGAATGAAGCTCGCTCTCGCTGGCCTTTGCAACGTGTAAGTGTTATTCACCGCGTTGGAACTTTGCAAATTGGTGAAGAGATAGTGTTTGTTGGTGTCACCAGTTCTCATCGCAATAGTGCGTTTGAATCCGCTGAATTTATTATGGATTTTTTAAAAACACGCGCACCGTTTTGGAAAAAAGAAGGGCTTTCTGAAAATAACGATAGATGGGTGGATGCACGTCAAAGTGATTATGATTCAGCCGAGCGTTGGGAATAAATTATTACGTTCAATTAAACGCTACATTACTTTACCTAAATTTATTTTGTGATGACATTTCATACAGTTTATTTCATGGAAATGTAAAATCAGTGTGATAAAATTAAATTCTAATGAGTCCATAATGGGCTTTTTACTGAAATAAACGTTATTGTTAAACCTAACGTTATCACTATGATTAAAGGGTAATCATCATGGATCGATTTTCACGTTCAAATGATTCAATAGTACAGCGCACAGGTTCTGGCCTACAAACCTTTATGGCTCAGGTTTATGGTTGGATGACTGTAGGTCTGTTATTAACTGCGTTTGTTGCATTCTACGTTGCATCAAGCGAAACATTATTATCAATGATTTTCTCAAGCAAGATCGTCTTTTTTGGTCTGATCATTGCTCAATTAGGGTTAGTTTTCGTGTTATCCGGTATGGTTCATAAAATGAGTGGTGTAATGGCAACCTCATTATTTATGCTCTATTCCGTGTTAACGGGTGTGACTATCTCAAGCGTATTACTGGTTTATACTGCATCTTCAATTGCGAGCACCTTCTTTATTTGTGCGGCAATGTTTGGCGCATTAAGTATTTACGGTTACACCACTAAGCGTAGTTTAACGGGTATGGGTAGCTTCCTGTTTATGGGGCTTATCGGTATCATTATTGCTTCTATCGTGAATATCTTTATGCAAAGCTCCATGATGAGCATGGTTATCTCTTACGCAGGTGTGTTAATTTTTGCTGGTTTAACCGCGTATGACACACAAAAATTAAAAGATATGGGTAATGAAATTAACCAAGAAGATAAAGAAAATATGCGCCGTTACTCAATTATGGGGGCATTAACGCTTTATTTAGATTTCATCAACCTGTTCTTAATGTTACTGCGTATTTTAGGCGACCGTCGTTAATTTTAACGGTATCTACGGGTAAACCTAGTTTAAAAACAGCATAAAAATAAATCCCATAGCTTTAATAAGTTGTGGGATTTTTTTGTGCTTTTATTAAGGGGCTTTTTCTGTCGTTACCCAATTGAAATAGAATGAAGTTTAATTATCTCGTAACCAAGACGTAATAGTTAACCTCACTAAAGCCCCTTCAGGGCTTAATAACCGACAACAAAGAGAACGTGAACACCAAAAATAAAAGAAGTCATTATTACTCTTACTGTTAAGTTAACCACTGTTTCAATATATTAATAATAATAGGTGAAAAGCTTTCTAGTTTCCCATCATCATTAGGTTTTGCTAGTTCTATGATTAAATCATTAAGTAAATCATCATCTTCTAGTCCTTGACTAGGATCAATTCCATTAATAAATAGAATTTGTTCAATAGCGTTTTTTCTTTTACTGATTAATAAGTTATTGGGAAGAGTGCTAGAGCCTAAATTTAGTATTTCAATTGCCTTTTCAGCACGGGAAGTTACACCATTAACTCTACCACTAATTGAAAACTGTAATTCAGTCTCACACTCATCCATAAGTGGAGTGAGGGGAAGTGCGTGATGTTGATGAGAATTGCCGCATTGTTTCTTAGCATTGCAACTGGCGATAAGATTAGAGAACTCAAGCGTTTTATTTTGTGCTAATTGTTGAGGTTCGATATGTTCATTGTGGCAGTCATGAATTGATTTTATTTGCTGACAACAATGACCACATAAATAGAACTGCTCTTCTAGCAATACTTCTCTTATTTCTGTTCGAATTTCTGAGGTTAAATCAGCGTATTTTTTATGTTTATTTTGCCTTTTCCATTGAGTTAAACTTGTGGGTTCATAATTATTTCTTTTGCTGATTTTTCTCAAGTTGAACTTCCTTTTTCTTTAGCAATAACCGTGCTTTTACGACTTCGATGTTATTGGTAGAAATCTCTTTTTCTAACTCAGTTAGTAAATCTTTTGCTGTTGCAATATCGGCATTTTGAATAGCATCAAGAACATCGCCAATTTGGCTTTGTACTTTTTGATTGATAAAGTCAGTATCCATAATTTCTGACAGTACGCTATTGATATCTTGCCCATAAGGCGAAGAGACTTTTTCAACCTGACCTTTTTCAATGCTATAAACAAGAATATCTTTGTGATCACTGATTAATAACGGAGAGTGCGTTGTTAATACAAATTGGCAGTTAGGAAAGGTTTTATCCAATAAAGCTATTAATCGTCGTTGCCATTGAGGGTGCAAGTGGACGTCAGGCTCATCAATTAAAATAATGCCTTTGCCTTCTAAAGGATTATCCAAAGTTATATTTAAAAGCGTTAAACGGCGTGCAATATCACCAATCATGGCAAGTAGTGATTTTTCACCATAAGAGAGCTGTTCAATTGAAAAGTGAGTACCGTCTTTAACTACTTTCATTGAAAGATCGGGTGTACGCTCAATATAGATATTTTCAATTGTTGAACTACCATCAGATAAGAAAATTTTAATGGCTTCGCGTACCGCAGTGAGTGCTTTATCTTGCAATTTTTTTTGCTCGGCTAACATACTTTGGTAAATCTCACTGTTTACATCAGTATGTTTTTCTAACAATTTCATAATGCTTGTATGAGGAGCCGTTTCATTTTCGATATCTTCACGGTAACGAAACCAAGCAAAGAAATCGGCATAATCTGTTTTAGCTTCTAGAGCATCTTTATACGCGGATAAAATATCAAATTGACGGTTATTATTGGGCTGAATTGCGTTGTTGATTGTTGTGTCATAAGTATGGCGAGTTGCGCTGTAGTAGGCAACAACAGGATAATTTCTATAATGCTTTTTTTGTCTTGAGGAAATTATATAAGAGTTATATACGTACTGAGCTAGATCAAAATCTACTACAGATGAGCCTAAAGCATATTTTTTTGAGTTTTCTGGTACTGTAATTAATTCTAGTGAGAGATCATCATGATATTTATAAAATGGAAGCTTGGTTTCTTGTTTTATATTTCTTTTGATAAAGGAAATTAGGCAATAATCAGACGACACATTAATTTTGGATTTATTTGCAAATTTGCCCTGAGCATCTTTATCTTCAAGCTTCGCTACAAACCAACTTAAACCTGTTGCAATAGCATCTAAAATGCTGGTTTTACCCGAACCATTATTACCAATAAACACAGTAATATTTGAGCCATTCTTGTTGCCATCTTTTGTGGCTAACGTGATGTCGGCATCAGTAAAAACACCATAATTTTCAAGTCGTAGTTTGCTGATTTGCATATTGCACGCCTATTGATTTTTTCTTTGGTATCAGTCTATTAGAGTTAGTTATCAAAGTACAGATTTTAAGCTATCTTCCTTTGGAAAAGATAATAGGCAATGCTACCCGTTCCTACTGCAATCACCAATAAAGGCCATAAACTGTGCCATATAACAGTGATGTCGGCATTTTTAAGGTAGATCTGTTTTGTGATATCAGTGAAATGACGAATTGGGTTTATCCATGTGGCATGTTGCAGCCAAACAGGCATATTTTCTACGGGGGAAATATAGCCGGATAATAAAATCGCGGGCATCATAAACACAAAGACACCAATAAAAGCCTGCTGTTGTGTTGAACTTAATGCCGATATTAATAAACCAAATCCTACCAACGATAAGCCATAAATCAACATAGTAAAGTAAAACAGCAATAAGGAGCCAGAAAAGGGAATTTGATAACCAAATATACCAATAATTAACACAATAGTGCCTTGAGTAGCAGCAACAACCATTGCGGGAACGGCTTTACCGACAAAGATTTGCCATGTTGATAGAGGAGAAACTAGCAATTGATCTAACGTACCTTGTTCACGCTCCCGAGCAACAGAAAGTGAAGTCACAATCATAACGCCAATGGTAATAATTAATGCAACTAAAGAGGGCACAATAAACCATTTATAATTTAAATTAGGGTTATACCAATTACGAACAACAAGCTCTGTTTTATTTAGCAAAGAAGGTGTATTGCCTGTTAATTCAGTTTGATAGTTTTGTACGATTTGCTGTACATAATTAGCAGCAATTTGCGCACTATTAGAATTTCTACCATCTAGGATTATTTGCAATTTAACCGGGACGCTGCTTTCTAAATCAGCACTAAAATTCTGTGGAAAACGAACTAATAAAAGCGCTTTACGATTATCAATAGCCTCTTTTATTTCATGTTCATTTTTAAGCAAAAGAGTTTGAGAGAATGCACTTGCTTTGGCGATACGTTGGGTTAACTCAATAGATTGTTTACCATTATCTTCATCAAAAATAGCAATAGAGGCATTGGTAACATCTAATGTTGCGGCAAATGGGAATAAGATCATCTGAAAGATAACGGGCATTATTAAAATAATACGCGTTTGAGGCTCTTGTAATAATGACTGTAACTCTTTCATTATCAGGGTGAGAAGACGATAAAACATAAACACTCTCCCTTTAATCTAATCGACGTCGTGTTGCTAACGCGGTTAAGCCAATAAAGAATATGGCAGAAACGATCAACAACCACATATCTAACATTAATATCAATGGAATATCGCCAGCTAAAAATAGTGTTTGTAAGCTACTCACAAAATAACGTGCAGGAATAAAATAGGTCACCACTTGAATAAAAATGGGCATGCTATCAATTTCAAAAACAAAGCCTGATAACATAACTGCGGGCAAAAATGCAGCATTTAACGAAATCATTGCGGCATTAAATTGATTACGCGTTAGTGTGGAAATAAGTAATCCCATTCCTAAAGCCGTAGCTAAAAAGAGCGAGGTGATCCCGCCTAAAATCCACAACGATCCTCGATAAGGCACACCAAGCACAAACACTGTGACGACCATACATAACACCATGACAAAACTCCCTAACACTTGGTAAGGAATAAGCTTTGAAAGTAAGAGTTCTGTGCGTGTAATTTGAGTGGAAAGTAGGGCTTCCATAGTGCCTCTTTCCCATTCGCGGGCAATCACTAATGAAGTAAGAATAGCCCCTACGACCGTAATAATAATCGTCACCGCACCCGGAATAATATAGTGCTGACTCATTGCCGCAGGGTTAAACCAATAACGAGGTTCTACTTCAATTAATGGGGTTGTATCAATACCTTTACTGATAGCCTGTTGTTGTAACCATACTTGCCAAACCCCTTTGGTATACGCTTGCACAAAGTTTGCCGTATTAGGCTCACTGCCGTCGGTGATCACTTGGATCGGTGCTTGGGTATCTTGGCGAGCCAGTAATTCAGCAAAATTAACCGGAATGACCACAATGCCACGGATTTGTCCCGCCTGCATTTTATCGATTAATAATTGTCGATTATCGCTAATAGTTGCATTGATATACGGTGAATTCGTGAAGGTGTAAACAAGCTCTTGTGCTGGCTGGCTTTGTTGATTAGTTAAAATGCCAATATTTAATTTGCTGGAGTCTAAATTAATGCCATATCCAAAAATAAACAGCAAAGTAAGTGGGATAACAATAGCAATAAGGGCGCTACTGGGATCACGAGTAATTTGCTTTGTTTCTTTTAAACACAGTGCATATAAACGTCGCCAAGAAAAGCGAGCATGAGATGATTGAGCTGAATTATGCATGTTTTTCGCTCCCTTTATCATTTTCACTTTCAAGTTTTTTATCGTAATCCAGCACTAGACCAATAAAGGCATCTTCCATTGAAGGCGTTGGATTATCTTTGCTTGCAACCATTTTTTTCAGAGAATCAGGCTCTCCTGCTGCAATGATTTTTCCTCTATAAACCAAACCAATGCGATCACAATACTCTGCTTCATCCATAAAGTGAGTGGTAACCATGACGGTCACTCCTTTATCAACCATACCATTAATATGCAGCCAAAATTCTCTTCGCGTTAATGGGTCAACGCCTGATGTAGGCTCATCTAAAAAGAGAATATCAGGCTCGTGCATTAATGAGCACGCAAGGGCAAGGCGTTGTTTATAACCTAAAGGCAAGGTTTCTGTGATTTGATTGACCATCAGCTGTAAACCAAAGGCAGTTATCATATCGTTGATTTTATCGCGCTGTTGTTTGCCATGTAAGCCATAAACACCTGAGAAGAATTTCAAGTTTTGTCCCACTTTAAGGTTGCCATAAAGTGAGAATTTTTGTGCCATATAACCTAAATGCTGACGTGCTTTACCAGAGCTTTCCTTCAGGTCCATACCTAGCACAAGGGCTTTACCGCTGGTGGGAACTAATAAACCACACATCATTTTAAAGGTTGTCGATTTACCTGCTCCGTTAGGTCCTAATAAACCGAAAATTTCACCACGTTTCACTTGGAAATTGACATGATCGGTCGCTGCAAATTGACCAAACATTTTGGTTAACTGTTGCGCTTCAATTACAGTTTCATTAGGTGCGGGAGGGATCTGAGGCATAATTTCAGCTAATTCAGACTTATGAGAAGGACCGCCTCCTAATAAATCTATAAAAGCATCTTCAAAGCGAGGTGTAGCAGGAATAAGCTTCGCATCAGGTTTACCCAAAGCGCTGAGTAATTCAGTTTGATTACTCTGTTTTTTCAGGATCAAACGAACGGATTGCCCTTGAATAACGCCATCCGTTACCTGAGGTTGAATAATTGCCTGTTGCAATACTTTTCTACGCTGATGACCTTCAACATTAAGTAGAAAAGAGCGCCCTGTCATTTTTGCTGTTAAATCTTGAGGAATACCACTATAAAGTAGCTCTCCTTTGTTAAGTAAGAGAATGTTTTTACATTGCTCTGCTTCATCAAGATAAGAGGTGCTCCATAAGATCAACATGCCATCGCTGGCTAAAGCATGCACCATTTGCCAAAGTTCGCGACGTGCAATGGGATCGACTCCCACGCCCGGCTCGTCAAGAAGCAGAACTTTAGGGCTACCTAATAAAGTGCAAGCTAGTCCAAGTTTTTGCTTCATCCCTCCTGAGAGATTGCCTGCAAGGCGAGATGTAAAGCGAGTGAGATCGGTAAAGGTGAGCAGTTGGTGATAAACTTTTTTACGCTCCTCGCCCACAACATTTTTTAAATCAGCATAAAGATTGAGATTTTCTAATACCGTTAAATCTTCATACAGACCAAATTTTTGTGGCATATAACCAAGGATAGCTCTGACATCGATACTCTGTTTTTGTGGGTCCATTCCTAAAATACGAATATCACCCGCATCAGGCTTTAATAATCCTGCAAGCATACGAATTAAGGTTGTTTTGCCTGCGCCATCAGGGCCAACTAAACCCGTCACAGAGCCACCAGTGATGGTGGCGGTTAATGACGAAACAGCGGGGTTTTCCAGCCCTGAAAAGCGCTTTTCAACACCGTGAAGTTCGATAGTGTAATCAGTGTGTTCCATTTTTTCCCCGCACTTAATGAGAGGAAGCAAATTTTAAGGTGACAGGCATACCTTGGCGCAATGCGTCATCAGCATCCGTTACCACCACTCTGAGGCGATACACTAAATCGGTTCTTAACTCCGGTGTTTCAACGCTTTTTGGAGTAAATTCGGCTGTTGGTGAAACAAAACCAATCGTACCGTGATAAGGCTTATCTTTACGTCCATCGGTATAGAGATAAACTTCTCGATTAGGAACAGCTTCGCTTAAGTGAGTTTCACTGATATAAGCTCTGACCCAAACAGGGTTAGTTAATGATACCGTAAATACTGGGCTTCCAGCCGATAACATAGTACCGGGTTCCACAGCACGAGTTAGCACAGTACCTTGTGATGGAGAAATTAATTGCGTGTCTTGGAGGTTTAATTCAGCTTGAGCAACGGCGGCTTTAGCTTGTATAACTTGTCCTTTCGCCGCATCAATGTCTTCTTTTCGATAACCATTTTGATACTGATTAAGCTTATCTTGCGCTGCTTTTAAGGCGGCTGCCGCTTGATTGCGATTATTTCTCGCACTATCTAAATCATTGGCTGAAATTACTTTTCGGTTAGCAAGATCTTGCTGGCGTTTATAAAAATTTTCTGCATATTGCCAAGCGGCTTGCTTTAATGACACATCAGATTGAGCTTGGGCAATTTCTTCAGTGCGATATCCCGCTTCCATTAAAGCTAGCGACGCAATTGCACTATCACGCTCACCATAAGCTTTATTTAGTGCATTGCGATAGGGCGCATCATCAAGCTTACCTAATAATTGCCCTTTTTGAACAGGAGCGCCTTCATCAACTTGTAATGTGTCTAATCTTCCAGCCACACGAAAACTAAGGTTGACTGTACGTATATCGACATTGCCATAGAGTACTAATTCAGACTCTTTGTTTTCTTCGTAATAATAGATACCTGCAACAATACCGATAATAATCATTAAGATAATAAACAAACTGACTTTTTTAGTTTTCATAATAACTCTATTTATGCGTGATGGTTGTTAGTGTAAATCTCTCTTAATCCATTGAGTAATAAAGTAATATGAGTTTTTAACGTATTGGAGATAATCTGATACTCATTTTTACCAATTCTATCCCATCCTGTTTGTCTTAGGATAGTTTCCCTGACTAAACGAAATGATAGCACTTCTCCCAATATAGCGTGAGTATGTAACATCGTTGCAGGTAGTGCAGCATCTAAACCAATATAAATAGCTAATAGCTTGTTTACACGCGTTAAAAGAGGCGATAACGCTTGCTGGTGGATCAAGGAATATGCTTCGGTTGGAACAAGCTGTTCCCTTGCCATAATGCGACTAAGATGAATATTTTCTTTATCAAGCACAAGGCGGGCATATTGCAAAAAGCTATCTGTAATAAGCGTTTGCAGTAAAGGGAGATGTTCTGCTGGGTTAGGTCGTTCAAGAAATTCGTCAAGAATGACCACTGTCGGTTCAAAATCAAGGCGAATAAGATCAGCAATATGTTGTGCAACGGCGAGATATAGCCCTTCTTTAGACCCAAAATAATAAGCGATAGCGGCAATATTTTGTTGAGCAGCTTGTGCAATTTGGCGTGTTGTGGCGGCATCTGGCCCATTTTTACCAAAGATCTCACATGCAGCTTCCAATAATTGTCGTTTTGCTAGTTCACCACGCGTCGTCTTCTGTTGGGTGTCTGACATAATAGAAGATACCTTACTTAAGTAAAATGTAACAAAACCAATGATATTAAAAACAGCGATAACAAGGCGTATTATATTAGATGATATTGAACAATAGGGAAAATTTGTGATAAATAATCAAATAAAGCTGATGTGTAATAAAAAAAGTGTAATCTATTATTGAAAATTATTTTTGTATTCTGAATATAGCAAAAACTGTTAGAATAGGGGTTATTAGGTTAACCTAACAAGGTTCATTCTCTTTCATCACTGTCTATACCTAGAAATGATAGTACCTATAGAGTAATAGTACCTATAGATTGACAGTATGAAAGCCCGTCATTTTTAATTTCAATCACCGTGTTATACGTTCTGGTTGTAGGAGACTACTGTTTTGACCGATTTTACATCGCTTGGTTTAAGTGAGGCGCTTCTCCGCGCTATTGATGAACAAGGGTATAAAACCCCAACCCCTATTCAACAGCAGGCGATTGAGCCGATTTTGGCGGGTAAAGACGTATTAGCAAGTGCGCAAACAGGCACAGGTAAAACAGCAGCTTTTACATTACCAATATTGGAAAAGTTATCTCAATCAGCAGTAAAAACAAAAGGTCGCCAACCTGTTAAAGCGCTGATTTTGACACCAACGCGCGAGCTTGCGGCTCAAATTGCTGAAAACGTAAAAGCGTATAGCCGTTATATTCCTATTCGTTCGTTAGTCGTGTTTGGTGGTGTGAGCATTAACCCACAAATGATGAAGTTACGTGGCGGTGTTGATGTACTGATTGCAACACCGGGACGTTTACTCGATCTTGAACATCAAAATGCAGTTGATCTTTCTCGCGTTGAAGTTTTAGTGCTTGATGAAGCTGATCGTATGTTAGATATGGGCTTTATCCACGATATTCGCCGAGTGATTAGCAAATTACCGAAAAAACGTCAAAACTTACTGTTTTCAGCGACGTTTTCTAAAGAGATCACAGGGCTTGCCAATTCACTCTTAAATAACCCAGTGAGCATTTCGGTTGCACCAAAAAACTCGGCTGCTGAATCTGTTGATCAATATGTTCATTTAGTGGATAAAAAACGTAAAACAGAGTTGTTATCACACTTAATTGGTTTAGAAAATTGGCCACAAGTGCTTATTTTTACGCGTACTAAACACGGCGCGAATAAGCTTGCTGAACATTTAAATGCAGATGGAATTAAATCGGCTGCTATTCACGGTAATAAAAGCCAAGGTGCAAGAACGCGCGCTTTAGCTGACTTTAAAGATGGCAAATTAAAAGCGTTAGTCGCAACAGATATTGCGGCTCGTGGTCTTGATATCGACCAACTGCCTTATGTGGTCAATTTTGAATTACCGCAAGTGGCAGAAGATTATGTTCACCGTATTGGTAGAACCGGTCGTGCAGCTGCAACGGGTAAGGCTATTTCGCTTGTTTGTGTTGATGAACATGGTTTATTAGCGGATATTGAACGTTTATTAAAACGCGAAATTCCACGTTTAGCATTAGAAGGTTACGATCCTGATCCTTCAATTAAAGCAGCACCTTTACATAAAAAACCAAAGAATAATGCCCCGCGTAGAAGTGGTGGTAATCATGGTCGTGCAGATATTCGTGGTAAAGACAATCGCAATAATAGTCGTAGAGACGGTGATAGCGAAGGTAAAGAGTCTGGACGTAATAAAAATAAAGAAAACTACCGTAACAAAGATGGCTCTCGTACCGGAAAATTAGGGCCTCGTCGTTCACGTAAAAGTGATGAAGGTAGTGATAATCAAAGCCCTTGGTCAAAAGCTAGAAAAGAGTTTTGAGGTTAAAAAGTGCGAGTTCTATTAGCGCCAATGGAGGGGGTTTTAGACCCCCTAGTGAGAGAATTACTCACTTCGATTAACGATTACGATCTCTGTATTACAGAGTTTGTACGAGTTGTAGACTCATTACTGCCAACGAAAGCGTTTTATCGCTTATGCCCTGAATTGCAAACAGAAAGCCGCACTAAAAGTGGAACATTGGTGCGAGTGCAATTATTAGGACAACATCCACAATGGTTGGCTGAAAATGCCTTTAGAGCGGTTTCTTTAGGCTCTTGGGGCGTTGATTTAAATTGCGGTTGCCCTTCAAAAACAGTCAATGGTAGTGGCGGTGGCGCTTCACTTCTAAAACAGCCAGAAACGATTTATCAAGCAACAAAAGCAATGCGTGACGCAGTGCCTTTAGAGTTACCTGTATCTGTTAAAGTGAGACTAGGCTGGGATTCTTCAGCGCATAGTCATGAAATTGCCGATGCTGTGGTACAAGGTGGAGCTACGGAAATCACTATACATGGCAGAACAAAAGAAGATGGCTATAATGCGGAAAAAATTAATTGGCAAGCCATTGGAGATATTCGTCAAAGGCTTTCAATCCCTGTGATTGCTAATGGTGAAATTTGGAACCGTGAAGATGCATTAGCCTGTTTAGCCACAACAGGTTGTGATGCGATAATGATTGGTCGTGGTGCCATGAATACCCCTAACTTAAGCCGTGTTGTCAAGGGCATAGAAGCTAGAATGCCTTGGCAAGAGGTTATTGAATTATTAAAGCGCTATGTTCGTTTAGAAAAGCGCGGCGATACGACGATTTATCATGCATCACGTATTAAGCAGTGGTTTAGCTATTTACGCAAAGAGTATCCAGAGGCAGATGAGTTATTTAGGCAAATTCGAACACTAAAAACCTCACCAGAAATTGCGGTTGCAATAGAAGCGTTGTAGTTTAAAAATTCGCTCATTCGATAAAAAATAGTGCTAATCAATTAGCACTATTTTTTTGTCTGATAAGCCATAATCTCTCTATTTATCTTAAATATAATGTTACTTATCTCCAATAATTGGAAAAAATAACTATTTCGACTTACACTCAATAAGTGACAATTTTAGGTATGTTGTTTATATCATAACTATTTTTAGGGGGAAATATGGGAATTATTGCTTGGGTTATCTTTGGTCTGATTGCAGGTATTTTAGCGAAATTCTTAATGCCTGGCTCTTATGATATTGGTCTGATATGGACCTGTATTCTGGGTATTGTCGGTGCGGTTGTTGGTGGCGCAATTAGTAGCTTCTTTGGCAAAGGCAAAGTGGATGGTTTTAACTTTGGTAGTTTTGTTGTCGCTGTCATTGGTGCCATTGTCGTGCTCTATCTTGCAAAAGTATTTGCAAGCTAATGTTTTCGCATCAAATAGTTATTGATAATAAACCCGCATAATGCGGGTTTACTTTTTCTAAGGCAAAAACCAATTAAATTAGCATTCACAAGGCAGGGCGCTTTCAGCACCCCATTGCGCCCAAGAACCGTCATAAAGCGCAATAGATTGGCAACCTAATACCGTTAACGCTAAAAATAAAATTGCTGCTGTCATACCAGAGCCACAAGTGACAATAATCGGTTGTGATAAATTCACACCTGCGAGTTCAAAAATTTGTTTTAGCTCTGCGTTGCTTTTCAATTGCCCATTAACAACAAGCTCATTCCACGGAACGTTTTTACTGCCAGGAATATGCCCACTGCGTAACCCCGGGCGAGGCTCCGGCGCTCTGCCATAAAAACGATCAGCAGAACGTGCATCAACCATCTGTTTTTGCTTGGTCGCGAGATTATCAAGAAGTTGCTGTTTATTGGCATAACGTTGGGCGTGACGTTCAACCACAAAAGGTGAAGTTGCTGGCGTAGCAATAGCTTCACCTTGTTGGGTTTCAAATCCAGCATCAATCCATGCTTGTAGACCGCCAGCAAGAATACGCACATTACGACAACCTAATGTTGTCAGTGTCCACCAACCTCGTGGCGCTGAAAATAAATTGCCTTGATCATAAATAATGACTGTTGTGGTATTAGAAATACCTAGTTGCGTCAAGGTTTCTGAAAATAACGCATCGGATGGCAACATATGTGGCAATGTTGTTGTTTTATCGGCAATCTCATCTAAGTTAAAAAAATGAGCATGAGGAATATGACGCTCAAGATAATATTTTTGATAATCAATATCTTGTGTTGGCATTGGTGCGCTAACATCAAGGATCACAAGGTCGCTATCATTTTGATGTTCAAATAGCCACTGGGGCGTGACAAAGTAATCATATTCCATAGTGCAACCTCATTTATTTTGTGGACGGTGAACTGTCGGGTATTGCTGGAAATTGTTGTGCTGGCGATGTTTCAGGTAGCGCTTGTTTGTCTTCTATTGGTGTAGTTGAACGGGTATAAATATTTAATCCCGCAAGGAAAACGCCACCGATAGAGCCAAAAGCAAGTAGTGCGATAATAACGATAATTATTTTTTTCATAATGTTCATTTGCAGATGAATGTTGCGCAAAAGTATATCGAGATATGAGGTTGAAACAAGCGCTAAGTCTCCAAATTGAGGAAAAATACAGAATAAAAAAGAGACGTTCTATCGCGTTAAATAGGATGAATAAAGATGTAAAAAAGGCTATTTACCTACATAAATAGCCTTAATTGCAGTACAAGTTGTGTTATTGGTTTCAATCAAAGGTTACAGTCAATGATAAGAAAAAATCCCTTAAATTCAGGAGTAAATGAATTTAAGGGAAAGGGGTAACGCAACTTAAGACTTCATTTAAAATACAACGCAATTTTTACGAGTAGAGGAACCAGAATGTCATTGCTAAGTTCACAATGGCAGCCACAGCCATAGGAATAGCGGTTCGCTTAACGATTTGGAATGGTGAAACATTCGCAATACCTGCAATGGCAACAATGGCTGCGGTAATCGGTGAAACCGTACGACCAAAGCTTGTCATGATTTGCATTGGTAAAATTAAGGTAATGACATCCACTTTTAAGAAGGCTGCAATTTTTGGTGTTAAGGCTGCAAATGAGAAGAAAGCAGCATTACCAGAACCCATTAAGAATGCGGCTAATGCAAGGATCGCACTCATCACAATAATCATCGCGGCAATACCAAAACCCGCATCTTGAGCAGAGCTAATGAGTGTATCGACAGCACCACTTTTTAGTAATCCGTTCGCAAAGAATTCACCAGATACAATAAGTGATACCACTAAGACAAATTGCTTACCCATACCTTCGAAGAACAACATAAAGCTGTTCATCACCGCTTTTGCATCACGTAAGCGAACATATTCAAAAAGAAGTGCAATTACTGTACTAATGATCATTGCCGTGGTGACTTCTAATTTAATATAAGGGTGCAGCAAAGGGCTGAAGCCGATAATTAGAATTAAAGGGATCACAGGTAATAAGGCATAAGACAGTGGAATTTTGTTTCCTTCTTCTTTTACGGCATCAATTGTTGTTGGGTCAAAAACAAATCCTTCACGTTTATCCCACCAGCGTTGAATAAAGAAATGGGTGATCGCAACAGCAATAATAATAGGAATAGTAATAGGTAACTGGTGCTGAACAAAATAAACGGCAGGTTCAATATCCGCTGTTTTTGCCGCCATAATGACGTTACCAGAGCCGGGACCATGGTCGATAAATTGGCAACATCCAATAACCGCTAAAGCAGAAAGAGGGCTAATACCAGAACGAATTAAAATCGGATACATGGTGACCATTAATAGCATTCCCAAACCAGCATGACTTGGAATAAAAATAACCAAGATTTGGGTAACTAAAAATGAAATAACCAAAAGTAAATAAGGCGATTTAATTGCTTTTAAAGGTTTTTCAAAAATAGCGAATAAAGCACGGCTTGCGCCAACGTGTTCCATATAACGAGAGAAACCCGCAATAGCCATTAATGTTAAACCTAGCCCCGCTAAGCGAGAACTCATAATATCCGTAAAGATTTGGAAAATATCAAAATACTTAAATTGCGTTGATTTATTTTCTGGTAATAACGGATTAAGGTCGAGAGAAGCCGTCAGGAGCAATAGCAACAAGCCCCCGAGTAATAATACTGGCTGAGGCTTATAACCTCTAGCCAGTAAATAAACCACCAACGCTGTTACCAGCGCGGCAATGATTAAACCTGTCATAGTGAATTCCCCGGTAATGGTGCAATATTTTTGTTATTTGTTTAATGCTGAAAAAGCTTGTGTAATATCTGCAATGAGATCTTCTGTTGCCTCCAGACCAATATGTAAACGCACAAAAGGACCATGCCCTTCGCGCCAATCAGAGGCACTTCTTGCCCCAACAACATTGGCAGGTAAAGCAAGGCTTTCAAATCCGCCCCAAGATGCCCCAATACCAAAAAGCTCAAGAGCATCAATAAATTGTTCTGATTGTTTAGCGGTATAACCTTGTTTAAATTCAATGGTTAATAAACCATTGCTACCTTTACAATCACGTTTCCATAAATCATGACGAGGGTGATTAGGTAATTCAGGGAACCACACTTTTTCAACTTCAGGGCGTGTTTCTAGCCATTGCGCAATAGCAAGAGCCGATTTTCCATGAGCGGCAATACGTTGCCCCAGTGTTCTCATACCACGAAGCACTAATGCTGCATCATCAGGGCTACTGGCTTGGCCTAATGCTTCAGGCAATGCACCAATTTTTTCCCATGCTTTTTCATTTGCAACCATAATGCCCATCATCACATCAGAGTGGCCGCATAAATATTTAGTCGCTGCAATAACTGAGACGTCGGCACCTAATTCCAATGGGTTATAAAGCCATGCGGAACCCCATGTATTATCAACACCAACAGGAATATTTCTTTCATGCGCAATACGGCAGATTTCAGGTAAATCAAGCATTTCATAAAGTAATGAACCTGGTGATTCGACAAAAATAAGCTGTGTATTGTCTTGAATTTTTTGCTCAAAATCTGAACCGTCTGTTTTAAAGAAGCTATAAGCAATATTATTGGGTTCAAGAAAAGCGGAGGCAATTTTACGCACAGGTTCATAAACAGAGTCTGCAAATAAAACATGACCACCACTACGCGCATATCCCATAATGGTTACTGCGATAGCAGCCAATCCGGTAGGGAACAATTGAGCGCGATGACCACCTTCTAGCTCAGTCACTAACGCTTCCAGTGCAAAAGCGGTTTCAGTACCACGCGCGCCGTAACTCAATACGCGTTCTGTCGCACGACGATCACGGACATCACGCCAGCTTTTAATAGAATCAAAAACAATAGTACTGGCTCTCATAACGGGTGGATTAACTGGACCTGAGGTTTTAATTTCTTGGCGTCCACTGTGTATTAGTTTTGTTTGTTTATTTTGTTTCATTATTAATATCTCCAAATATAGAAATAGAGTTCCCCGGTAATTAAATAAAACCTTTAATTACTTTTTGCTCTGCGCTTATTCTGTTTCTATTATTTATAACAAACTTATTTATTTTTAAAATAGCTATTTTTTAAAAATGATGATCTTCCTCTAACTTTTTAGCATTAATTATTCTAATTAAATCTTAAATAACATTTAAGATTCAAAAGTTATAAGTAATAAATAAAGAATTATTTATAACGTATTGAATTGATGTTATTTTTTAATTGATTAGAAATATTTTAAATTAGATTAAAATTATCAAAGTGTTTTTATTGAGATTATATTGCATAAATAAAATAACAATCTAACAAGTCGTTTGATTAAAAAAACGATTTTTTTATTATTCTTTTAACAGGGGAAATAATTATGGGAACCAGTGTTTTCGATTCGGTTTTATTAAAGAATTTATGGTCAACAGAAGAAATGAGAACTATTTTTTCTGATAAAACCAGAATGCAAAATTGGCTTGATTACGAAGCCGCATTAGCGATTGAGCAAGCTGAATTAGGTTTGATCCCAAAAGATGCTGCAAAAGTGATTGCAGATACCGCAAAGCTTGAAAAGCTTGATATGGATTATATCTTAGAACAAGTGCGTTTGACGCGCCATCCATTAGTGCCAACTATTCGCGGTTTAGAACATGCTTGCCCTGAACATTACGGTGAATATGTTCACTTTGGTCCCACCACACAAGATGTGATTGATACAGGTCTTGTACTGCAACTTAAAGATGCTCATCAAACTTTCCTTCGTGATATCAAAATATTAGGTCGTTCATTATTATCATTAAGTGAAAAACACCGAAATACACCTATGGTAGGACGCACATTAGCACTACAAGCATTGCCAATTACTTTTGGCCATAAAACTGCGATTTGGTTAACAGAATTAGCGCGTCATTATCAACGTCTTAAAGAAATTGAACCGCGTTTATTTGTTGGTAGTGTCGTGGGTGCTGTGGGCACAAAAGCCTCTTTAAGTGATAAAGCCGATGAATTAGAAGCGCGTGTGTTAAAACGCTTAGGCTTAGATGTACCTGAAATTTCATGGCAACCTGCGCGTGATAGATTCAGCGAATATGGCATGTTGATTGGCTTAATTAGCGGTACATTAGGTAAAATTGCTAATGAAATTTTGATATTAGCACATAACGAAATTGATGAATTATCAGAGCCTTTCAGTAAAGGGCAAGTTGGCTCTTCGACGATGCCTCATAAGCGCAATCCGGCTATTGTTGAAAATGCCGCTTGTGTCAGCAACACCTTAAAAGCAAACCTTTCTGTTTTAACCGATATGATGAAACATCAACACGAACGTGATGGCGCAATCTGGAAAATGGAATGGAAAATCATGCCAGAACTGTGCCTAATGCTGTCTGTTATTTTTGATAATATGAAAACAGTATTAGGCGGGTTAAATGTTCATGTTGAAAAAATGCGCAAAAATATGGATATTTTGGGCGGCTTTATGCTGGCTGAACGAGTGATGTTTGCATTATCTGATAAAGCAGGTAAACAAACGGCACATGAAATTGTGTATGAAGCATCAATGTCAGGGCAAGAAGAGGGTATTACTTTTGTAGAAGCGATTAATCGTGATACCCGTATTCGTGATCATATTACGCAAGAAGAACTTGATGCCTTGTTAGATCCAACGACTTATGTGGGGAATGCGCCAGCTCAGGTTGATCGCGTTGTCGCACAAACCAAAGCCTCTGGCTGGTTAAATGACTAAGTGACTTAATTACATCCAACCTTCTTATTATCTAAAAGCCGGTGATATTGCTGGCTTTTTCTTATCTATTTCGAGGTGTTTATGACATTAAGTCAGCAGTTAGCGCAATTTATTACTACAACCACATTTTCTGATTTACCCGCACAAGTGGTGAGCCGAGCCAAAATTCATCTATTAGATACATTAGGCGTTGCTTTGGCTGGCAGTGTGCAACAAAGTGCAATTCAAGGGCGACAAGGTGTTGCTTTTTTACCTGATAGTCAAGGTGATATCCCGATTTGGGGAAGTTCACAAACGGCAAGTACAATCGTAGCAGCCCTTGCCAATGGTATTGCAGCTCATGCTTTAGATTTTGATGATACACATACCGATTCCATTACACATGGTAGTGCAGTATTAACGCCGATTGCTTTTGCATTGGGTGAAGCTATCGGTGCATCATCACAAGATATTTTAACGGCATGGGTGATTGGCTGGGAAGTTGCTGCCAGAGTAGGCTTAGCAAGTCATAGCGGATTTCATCAGCGTGGTTTTCATGCCACCGCAATTGCCGGTATTTTTGGTGCAACGGCTTGTGCCGCTTCACTATTAAAATTAACGCCTGAACAAACTGTGAATGCATTAGGGTTAACAGGAAGCCAAGCCGGAGGAGTGGCTGAATATCTTACTAATAGTTCATCTTCTAAATGCTTTCATGCGGGATGGGCTGCGCAATCAGGTATTATCGCAGCATCATTAGCAAAAGGTGGAATGACAGGCCCTGAAACAATATTTGAAGGTCGTTATAGCCTTTATCAAACACATGGTATCCGAGAGCAAGCGCAACCAGAGCAAGTCGCATTGGGATTAGGTCAGGTATGGGAATTTTTAAATGTCTCTATTAAACCTTACCCGGTGTGCCATTTTGCTCATGCAACGGTTGATTGCGGGCGTAATTTGCTGAAAAAAGGGATCACCGCTGATGATATCGAGAGTGTCGAGTGTGTTGTCGATCCGGTAGCGGCTGCCTTGATTTGCGAGCCACCTGAAACAAAATGGGCGCCTCAAACAGCTTATGGCGCTAAATTTAGTTTGCCGTGGTTATTTGCTGCGGGCTTTTTAGATAATGCTTTAACGCTATCTTCATTATTACCTGAAAACCTCCAACGGGAAGATATTCAATCGTTAGCGAAGCGGGTAAGTTATCGTTATCCCGAAAAAGGAGAAATTCCATTTCCTACCTATTTCCCCGGATTAATTTTCGTAACATTAAAAAATGGCGAGAAGCTCACGGAGAGATTAGATATTCAGTATGGTAATCCGAAAAATCCAATGGTAGATAAAGATGTGATCAGTAAATTTTACGATAATGCATCTTTGGTGATAGACGCTGAACAATCGGCACAATTAGTTGAAAAAATACTACATTTCGACAATGTAACCATTTCAGAAATAACACAATTATTACGTGTTAAAGAATAGAAGGTTAAGCCGGAATAATACAAATAAGATGGTTGTATGAAGGATTGGTTTTATCTACCAATCCTTTATCTATTGCCTTGCACACATAAATTCGGATGTACAAACTATCTTTTCCCCAATTTTCACCGTACCTGAAAAGCTCACAATAGTGCGTCGTTGCCGGCGAAATTGGATCTCAATAAGTAGCTGATCGCCTGCTTTTACCACATCATAAAACCGAGCATTTTTTATGCTGGCAAAGTAGCATCGCTGATCTTCACCCATGGGTGAAAGATAGTAATGTGCAAGAATGCCCGAAGCTTGAGCCATGCTTTCAAGGAGTAATAAAGGTGGGTAAAACTCGCCAAAAACAACGGTGTCATTGGTTGTGATATTTTTAATGGCGGTTAATTTGCCACTGGCAAGTTCAGCGGGTGTGGAAATAACGCGATCAATTAATAAGAATGGATAACGATGAGGCAATATTTCCATTATTTCACTGACGGAAATGGGCATACATTTTCTCCTCGTTATGATGATAGAACAAATCGTTTTTACAATAAAGGTGGCTATTATTCCATTCTTATTCAATATGGTACAGTATTGAGCTATGTTTTAGATAAGAAATTCTGGTTAAGTAGATAACAAAGACCAGAATAAGAAAAATCCAGCCTTTGTTATTTCTAAATAAGAATAGCTTATTAATCAAGGCGAGCAATAATTTGGCGTAAATCGTTCATTGCTGCTTCATTTAGTGGCTCTTGCGGCAAAATAGGGGAGCCAACTTCAAAACCTTGAATATTTAGGGATGCTTTAATACATGATGCGAGCGAGTATTTTGTAAACGCTTCATTGATTTGCCACATCTCTTTTTGTTTTGCTAATGCTGTATCAAAATCGCCTTTTGTTGCGAGTTCATACAGCTCAACACATTGCTTTGGTAATACACAAGCTGGTCCTGCCATCCAACCTACACCGCCAAGTTTTAACACTAACAACGGAATATGAGCTGAAGCACTAAATATTTTAACGCGCTCGCCAAAAGTATTGATCATGGTGAGTAAGCGACCTGTATTGCTTGATGCATCTTTAATATATTCAATATTCGGGATATAGCTAAGTTCATTGAATAAAGAAATAGGAAGGACATCACCCAAAAGCCCCGGATTGGTATAAATGGTCATGGATTTTTCAGGAAACGCTTCGGCGATAGTTTGGAAATAACCCGCTTGTGCAGTTTCGCTTAATGGGTACATTTTTTGTGAAATCAATACCATGCCATCAACGCCTAATTGGGCATATTGTTCAGCTTGATGACAAGCATCTGCGGTTGAAAAGCCCGCAACACCCGCAATAACAGGAACACGACCTGCTGTTTGATCAACAGTAATACGCACAATTTCATTTCGTTGCGCTTGAGAGAGATAAGCGTATTCCCCTGTGCTACCTAAGGGGCTTAAACCATGAACGCCACACGCGATCAAATGATCGATCAATCGACGCAATGAGGATTCAAGAACAGTGCCTTTTGTTTGATCAATAGGGGAAACAAGATAAGGAAAAATACCATGAAAATGGGTCATAATCGGTGTCCTATTTTAATATGTTATTGCAATGATTTTATCTATTTTGGTTATTCTTGTTGCAGCGTGATATCTGCATGATTAATCACTTCATTTTGTTCGTTTTTTAATGAGTCAAACAGAATTTGTGCCGCTTTCCCTGGGCTATTAGAATTAAAATAAAGGTTATAACGGATCGCGGGTAAAGCTGGTAAACCTTCTTTTTCGCCTAATATACGTAAATCATCACCTGAAAGCTCTATGGAACGCGCCATAATGCCTAAACCGGCACGTACTGCGGCTCTGGCTCCTGAAAGCGTTGTCGCAACATAAGCGATCCGCCAACGAATACCTTGTTGATCAAGGTGATTTATCATCATATCGCGGTAAGTGCTAGGTTCATCTAATACAACTAATGGTAGAGGTTCATCAAGATCAAACCTGAAGTGTTTTCCGCAATACCATAAGGAGGGGGAAACGCGTAATACAATTTTTGGATAACCCACATGTTCTTCGGTAGAAATAGCTAAATCAAGCTCGTTATTTTCTAACATAGACATTAAAAACGGGCTACGTTTAACAATAATTTCCATAATCAAACGAGGATAGGCACCAGAAAAACGTGCGAGGAGATCCGGTAAAATCGTGTTGGCGGTGTCATCGGGAGAGCCAATTTTTAAGATCCCATCAATCTCTTCATGCATCAATGAAAGACACGCTTCATCATTCAAACGTAAAATACGGCGAGCGTAATTAAGCAGTTGTGTACCGGCTTCTGTCAGTGTTTTATTTCGACCTTGGCGAGCAAACAGCTCTTTGCCTATCAGTGATTCAAGCCGTTGCATTTGCTGGCTTACAGCAGATTGTGTACGACAAACAGATTCTGCTGCTGCTGCAAAGGTATTTCCATCGACAACAGCAACAAAGGTTCGGAGTAAATCAAGTTCTAAGTTAAAAATAGGGCGCTTTGCGGAAGTCATTATAGATATCTCTTAACTGGTGTTGTTGTGCTTAATAGAACAAAAGAAAAATATTTTTATAAGACTATTTTGGATGTTACGTAATCAATACTCATACTATGAAGAGTTGAATGAATAATCCATAACAAAGAGCAATAATTTCGAGAAGTTATCCATTCTTTGATGAAAAAGGAGAGTAAATGAAGGTAACTACTGATTTTTATACAGTGTTATGAGACAATAGCGCCTTTCTTGAAATCAGTTACAGAGTGGTTATGTCCCTTTCGCAATCCGTTAAAAATCAAATAAGTCAGTGGTATAAAGCCTTACCAGAACATATTGAAGGGTTTATTCCTCGAGCGCCACAGCGTGAAATGATTGCTGAGGTAGCCAAGACTTTTTCTGATGAAATGGGACGCCATCTTGTTATTGAAGCCCCAACTGGCGTGGGTAAAACACTCTCTTATCTTATTCCGGGTATTGCAATTAGCCGTGATGAGAAAAAACCACTGATAATCAGTACGGCAAATGTGGCACTGCAAGATCAAATTTATAGTAAAGATCTGCCATTACTTAAAAAAATCATTCCTGATCTTACGTTTACTGGCGCTTTTGGTCGTGGGCGTTACTTATGCCCTCGTAATTTAGATGCAATTTGTGCAACGGAAGGCGAGCAAATTGACTTAATGTTTTTGCTTGAAGATAAAGTGGATGTGGCGACCAGCGCAGAAAGGGATATTTGCCAAGAACTCAAAAATGATTTTACCAGTTTCGGTTGGGATGGTTTACGTGATCATCATAAACGAGCGCTAACAGACAGTTTATGGCGTAAAATCAGTACTGATAAAATGAATTGCTTAGGGCGTAATTGCCAATACTATCATCGTTGTCCTTTCTTTATTGCACGTCGTGAAATTGACGAAGTCGATGTGGTTATTACCAATCATGCTTTAGTGATGGCGGCAATGGAAAGTGAATCCGTGTTGCCTGATGCTAAAAATCTGCTTTTAGTACTTGATGAAGGGCATCATATTCCTGATGTTGCGCGAGATGCCCTTGAAGTCGAAGGAGAAATAACCTTAGTTTCCCTTAATAATCAGCTTGATAATATCACTCGACATGTTAGCCAATATTTAGCGCAATTTATTCCTGTAAAACCGCCTAAATTGGCTGATCCTATTCGTTTTGATGCGCATATTGCTAAGTTACGTGAAGCCTATCAAGAGGTTGATACATTCACGCGAGCGCTATTACCTGAGCGCAGTGAACAAGATGAATATCTCTTTCCATTGGGGGAATTACCTGAACAACTTCTGTTAAGTTGCCAGACATTATTTAAACTAACGGATGGTTTAAAAATGCTGGGCGAAGCGATTTTAAACGATTTAACAGAACGGACAGCAAAAGAAGATGTTGTGCGTTTACATCGTGCCATTTTAACTACCAGTAGGATGGTGGGTTATTTAGAAAATATGGCGAAACTTTGGCGCTTAGCCACATTAGAGCAAACCTCAAAAGCACCAGTATCCAAATGGTTAACTCGCCGTTACGATAAAAAACAGTCTCATCTCTATTTTCATTGTGCAGGTATTCGGGTTAGTGAACAATTGACGCAATTATTATGGAAAAATATTCCTCATGTGGTGATTACGTCTGCAACATTACGTTCATTAAATAGCTATTCTCGTATCCAAGAATTGACGGGGTTAAGCGAGCAATTTGATGATCGCTTTATTACGTTGTCTTCACCTTTTGAGCATCAAAAGCAAGGCAAACTCGTGATCCCCAAAATGCACTATGAGCCAACTATGCTCCATGAACGTAATCATTTAAAAGAGATGGCTCGTTATTTTCGCCAAGAAATGCAAGAGAATAATCACCGAGGGCAATTGGTTTTATTTAGCAGCCAACGTGCAATGGAAGGCTTTTTAGAAGAAGTGAAAGATTTGCGTTTATGCTTATTAGTGCAAGGTGATCAGCCACGCTATCGATTAGTTGAAACACATTGCAAGCGCATTGATGCGGGTGATAATAGTGTCTTAATTGGCTTACAATCTTTTGCTGAAGGGTTAGATTTAAAAGGCGATT
Source organism: Proteus sp. CD3 (assembly GCF_008808075.1). NCBI lineage: Bacteria > Pseudomonadati > Pseudomonadota > Gammaproteobacteria > Enterobacterales > Morganellaceae > Proteus > Proteus sp. CD3. The sequence goes on from NZ_CP019686.1 coordinate 978,084, forward strand.
ATCTAACGCAGGTACATATCCATAAAATTGCTTTTCCTCCAGTGACTGATCCGGTGATTGTAACTGAAGGAGAATGGTTAAAATCACTCAAACGCTATCCTTTTGAAGTGCAAAGCTTACCCAGTGCATCGTTTAATTTAATTCAGCAAGTTGGACGCCTTATTCGTAGTCATCATTGCCACGGCGAAATTGTTATTTATGACCGACGTCTGTTAACTAAAAACTACGGTTCACGCTTATTAACGGCACTGCCGGTTTTTCCAATTTATCAACCGGATATGCCTAAAGAGAAAGACAAATAAAAAAGGCTACCTAAAAAATAGGCAGCCTTTTAACGTCATAATAGTGATTTTTTATTAAGAATTAGTTCTCAATATTGGCTTCAATAAACCATAAGAACTTATCAAGATCACGCGATGCAGCAGTAAACATATCGGCAGTATCTTCGTCTTCAACTTCGTCAATAGCTTTACGAATATCATTAGCAACAACTGCATAACGATCAGCCAGTGCTTTTAGATGATCTTGCACATCATGAATATCCAGTGGATAAGCTTTCAGTGGTGTTTTTTTACCGACAACTTGCGCGGTGCCTAATACTGTGCCACCTAATTGAACAACACGCTCTGCGAACTCATCTGTGTGCTGATTAATGGTATCGCGGAAGCCATCAACCATCTCATGAACAGAAATAAAGTTTCTGCCACGCATATTCCAGTGCGCTTGTTTTGTGATGAGAGATAGGTCGATAAACTGCGTCACCATCTGTTGCAATAATTCAATAGCGTGCAGTTTTACACTGTCATCAAGGTTATTACGGGTATAAAGCAGAGTTGAAGGTGTGGATTTGACTAATTTAGCAGTACTCATAATCGTTCTCCCTAAATAATTAATAACTCAATATCTTAATTTCTGTTAATGATGATAGTAAATTATTAATGGTTAGTCTTATCGATTGATACTATTAAATTGATAGGTCATCTATTAAAAAAATCTAATCTATCGAAATAGTCTATTTAGAGTAAGACAATGAGCGAAAAATAGCAATGATAGGTCAGTAAAGTTATTATTTAATAAGTAAAAAGGATCATAAGATCCTTTTACATTAATATTGATTTTTTACTGAGTAAAATGAGTTAAATATCTATTTTACTTCTTCAATTTTGGTTTTGCTTTTCATTGTCGCTGTTGAACCAATAGAGGCTAATACAATAAAGGCTAAGGCAACCCATTGTATTAACGTCAAATGTTCGTGTAAGAAAATAATACCAATAAAGGCACCCATACAAGGCTCTAAGCTCATTAAAGTACCAAATGTTTTGGCGGGTAAACGTGTTAGAGCAATCATTTCTAAGGTGTAAGGAAATGCGGTCGATAAAATTGCAATGGCTAATGCAATCGGCAAAATTGACCAACTAAACATAATGTCAGGGCTACTTTGTAACATACCAATAGGAACGAAAATAAAGGCAGCAACTAGAGAGCCAATTGAAACCGTTGCCGCACCGTAGCCTTTACCTGCACGTTGTCCGAATACAATATATAACGCCCAACCGACACCCGCACCCAGCGCATAAAGAATACCTAGAGGATCTAACCCGTGAATATTATCGCCAATAGGTAGCAATAATCCTAAGCCTGCAATGACTAAAATTATCCATAAAAAGTCGATGGCTCTGCGCGATGAAAACATAGCAACAGCTAAAGGACCTGTAAATTCAAGGGCAACTGCAATCCCTAAAGGAATGGTTTCAAGAGCAAGGTAGAAAAGGTAATTCATTGCCCCTAAAGATAAACCATATAGAAATAGTGGCATAATTGACTCGCGGTTAAATTTGAGTCGCCATGGCTTAAAGATAAAAAATAGGATCAAAGTACCCAATAATAGACGTAACGCTGTTACTGCTGGGGCGCCAATAACAGGAAATAGGCTTTTAGCAAGGGATGCGCCGCTTTGAATTGAAAGCATGGAGAGAAGCAAAAGAAGCACAGGGTAAAACACCTGTAATTTAGCTGAGTGTCTGGCTGACAACATCCTATAAAACCTCATCAATAATTAATCGTTATGTGTTCTCTGTTGGCAGATAACAAAGGATCGCATAATATAAAATAAAATCACCTGCTTTAATATAGCTATTCATTAATAAATATTTTTTGTTTTAATTTAGTTGAATGAGATTAGCTAAAATATAACTTAATTTATTTTTAATAAAATAAAAAATAATTTCTCATAAATATAAGTATTAATGATGATTAAATATATATATGAAATAAAAAGCGTAAAAACACTTTTTTTAACCTTTTTTATTAAAAACACCTTCAGTATAATTCCAAGCTCGATTTAACTAGCTAAAAGAGAATAAAAAATGAGTAAAATAAAATCTATCGCAGTGTATTGTGGTTCTAGTTTAGGTGCTTCAGATATTTATAAAGAACAAGCCATTATTTTTGCCAAAGAGCTAGTTAAACGTAATATTACCTTAATTTATGGTGGTGCTAGTGTCGGCATCATGGGTATTCTCGCTGATACTGTATTAGCCGAAGGCGGAAAGGTGATTGGTGTTATTCCTACGCTATTAGAAGGGCGTGAAATATCGCATAAAAATCTGACTGAACTGCATGTTGTTGAAACCATGCATCAGCGTAAAAGCAAAATGATAGAACTGGCTGGTGGTTTTGTCGCTTTACCTGGTGGTTTCGGTACATTAGAGGAGTTTAGTGAAGTCTTTACATGGAGCCAAATTGGTTTGCACCAAAAACCATTGGGCATACTTAATATTAATCAATTTTACGATCCACTTTTGATGATGATTGATAAAATGGCAGATGAGCAGTTTCTACATGAAAAATATCGCCATATGGCGATTGTGGAACAATGTTCTATTCAATTATTAGATAAATTTGAAACGTATACCGCATCGCCTGTAAAAACCTACAATAAATAAAGGTAAAAAATGATAATAATAAGAAAAGCAATTTTGTCTGATGTAGAAGAAATTAATACGCTTTACACTTGTTTATTTAATGAAATGGCGAATTTACAACCCGATAGATTAAAGCCAGGTAAGCAAGATGAAGCATTTATTATTAATGGAATAAAAAATAATAAGTTTCATCTTTTGGTTGCAGATTTAGATGGCAAAGTGGTTGGATTTAGCATAGCGCAAATTCAAGAAACACCGATGTTTAACTGCTTGGTTCAGCGTAAATACGCTTATATTTATGATATTGCTGTTGACCTTTCTATTCGTAGCCAAGGTACAGGTAGTTTATTATTAACGGCAATGAAAGAGTGGGCTAAATCAGAAAAAATGACGCATCTTGAGTTATCTGTATTAGCTGAAAATGGTGCGGCTAAACGTTTTTACGAGCGTGAAGGATTAAAAGAAGTGAGCACAGTAATGGGAATTGCTTTATAGCAGGAAAAATTTACGTTAATTCTCATAGGATTAAGTGCATAGATAAAAATAAACCCGCTTAAAGGCGGGTTTATTAATTATATTATTCAGCTAAATTGTGGGTTTCCCCGCAATGATCGTACACAATACCCTGACATTTTCAACATCTTCTGCCGATATTTCAAACAGGTTTCTATCTAATACGATTAAATCGGCAAATTTTCCGACTTCTAATGATCCAATTTGTCTATCCATATCTAATGCTTGAGCGGCATTAATGGTAGCCGCACGCAAGACTTCAATTAACGTAAGGTTACGATCATTATCAAGGCGTGGGCTTGCTGCATCTTTTTGGCGAGTCATCGCGACTTTAAAATCGTACCATTCATTAAGTGGATCAATTGGCCAATCACTACCAAAAGCAACAGTAACGCCAGTATCAATAAACTTGCCAGCCGTCTCTAAATAGCCACAGCGAGATTTCCCCAGCATTTCAATATCTTTTTCGATATTACTCTGTTCTACGGCTGCCCATTGGAAGGAGAGGAACGGGTAGGTTTTGAGTTGTGCGAAACGGGCATAATCTTTTTCACACATCAATTCATTATGTGCAAGCCCCGGTCTTATGTCTTTTTCAGGTAAGGCGTTACGCATTGCACTAATCGCATCAAGTGCAGTACTAATTGCACCTTCAGCAACAGTATGAATATGAGGGTGATAACCCGCACGGGCAATTTCTGTGACTAACGGCGTTAAAATTTCAGGTGAGAAATAGAGATCGCCAATATGTTCAGAGTCTTGCCAGTGTGGCGTATCATCTGTGCCAACATTAATACGATAAGGCGAGTGTAAGCGCGCTGTCATAATTGGCGCTTGTAATACACCATCAAGAAAAAGTTTGATATGGCGGATAGCAACACTGGGTTGAGCATCTTCGCTAATTTGATGCCATTGTGAAAAGCGAGTGGCAGCATGGCGTACCGCGTTTGGAATATCTTCAATACAAGGTACATCATCTGGCGTGATTTCAACGGCATTCTCTATGCGCAGGGTTAATTCACCCGCTTGTCTTAACGTGTTGAAGGCGCGTAATTGAGGCTCTCCCACACGAGCATCCATAATAGTGGTTACGCCTTGTTCATTTAATAATTTTTGAACATGGCGAGCTATTTGTAAATTTTGAGCTTCAGTCAGTGGAGGCAAGCTGTCAATGGCTTGCATTGCTGGCGCATCTTCAAGAATACCAATAGGGGTTCTATCACTATCACGTTCAATATTTCCATCAGGTGGATCAGGCGTTTCAGCGGTGATATTTAACAGCGCTAAAGCGCGAGAATTAGCAAGAACACTATGACAATCGCTAGAAAAGAGCAAAATAGGGCGCGTCGTATTTAAAGTATCAAGATGATAACGTGTCATTTGCACACCTTCAGGTTGCATACCTTCACGATACCATGCGGAAACTTTTAACCATTCAGTGTCGCTATCAATATAGTTTTCATCAAGGTATTTCTGAATACGTAATAAAATATCATCGATAGAGAGTGATTGATAATCAAGATGGCAACCCGCTAGTGTTGCGCCTCCCCAGAATGGGTGCATATGTGCATCAATAATGCCCGGCATGACCATTCTTCCCTGTAAATCAATTTGCTCAGTATTTTCATTACAGTAAGAAAGTAGCTCCTCTTTTTTACCTGAAGCAATAATCACACCTTGGCTGATCGCGATAGCATCAACAATATTGTCATTATGATCAGCGGTATAAATAAGCCCGTTGTAATAGAGAGTGTCTGCAATTTGAAATGTCATTCTTCTACCTTGTATTGCTTTTTTAGCACGTAGAATGCGTGCTTAAATGATGATTTTGCTTATAGGGCATCCTGTTGCGTTTTGACGCGGGCGGTCATAGTAGAATTAAATCAGAGTGAATACTACAAGCTTGTTACATCGACTTAACGATGGATATGAATACAACTTAGAGATTGCGTGAAATAAGGTAAGTTTAAAGAAGATAGACTTACCTTATTCAAATATAAGTATGGTTACTTGTCCGGCAAATTGGTGGAGCACACTTCGCAATGTGGATTTTTAGGTAATTTGAATTCACGAAATTGCATTCGCATTGCGTCAAACATCAACACCTTACCATGTAAATGTTCACCATACCCTGTAAGCAGTTTGATGGCTTCAACGGCTTGTAAAGTACCAATTACGCCCACAACAGGTGCCATTATGCCAGCTTCAACGCAGCTTAAAGCATTATCACCAAAAAGATGACTTAAACAGCGGTAGCAAGGCTCCTCATCTTGATAGGTGAATACGCTGATTTGACCTTCCATCCGAATTGCTGCACCAGAAACGAGCGGTTTTTTCTGATGAAAACAGAGACGATTAAGTTGCTCACGGACTGTCACATTATCAGTACAATCCATAACAATATTATGGTGGCTAATAAGCTCTGCTAACGCTTCATCTTCAAGTAACGCATCAACGGTTTCTATCGTGACATGAGGATTAATGGCTTCTAATGTTGCTTTTGCAGATAGTACTTTAGGTTGACCAATCGTGACGTCGCGATGAAGAATTTGGCGCTGAAGATTAGAAAGTGAAACCGTATCAAAATCTAATAAGGTGAGTTTTCCCACTCCCGCGGCTGTAAGATATTGTGAGGCACTACATCCTAAGCCTCCTGCGCCAACAATCAGTACAGAGGCACTTTTCAGCGCCTCTTGACCGTCAAAATCAAAGCCTCTTAATACAATCTGGCGATTGTAACGTAGAGTTTCTTCATCCGTTAATTCAATACTCATAAAGGCTATTCGCTTTTTAACAGAGAATTAAATAGCTCAATAGTAACCGTTTCGCCAGCTGCGACTTTACCGCGTTCACGCTCTAAAACGATAAAGCAGTTAGCAACACTAAAGGAGCTATAAACATGGGAGCCTTGATGACCAGAGGTTTCCACTTGCCATACGCCATCGGCATTAATACTGGCGATACCGCGTTGGAAATCAAGACGACCAGCTGATTTTTTCAATGGAGATTGTGCAATAGCTTGGAAACGTTGCGGTGCTTTCCAATGGCTAAAACCAGATAGGCGTGCAATTAATGGTTGAACCAATTGATAGAATGTCACGGTTGCTGATACTGGATTACCCGGTAATCCGCAGAACCATGCATTGTGTAATCGACCAAAAGCAAAGGGTTTTCCCGGTTTAATGGCTAATTTCCAAAAACCAATTTCGCCAATTTCATCAAGAATTTGTTTGGTATAATCGGCTTCACCTACAGAAACACCACCACTGCTGATCACTAAATCTGCTTCTTGATCAGCCTTTTTAAAGGTTTCACGCAGTTTCTCTGGTGAATCAGGAATAACGCCTAAATCTAAAACTTCACATCCTAGTTTTTCAAGCATTAAACGTACCGCAAAGCGGTTGGTATCATAAATTTGACCCGCTTTTAATGGCTGACCGATGGTTTGTAATTCATCACCCGTTGAGAAAACTGCAACTTTTAAACGACGATAAACGTGTACTGTTGCCACACCTAAAGAGGCGATTAAAGGTAATTGTGCTGTTGAAAGTTTAGTACCAGCAGGTAATACAATGTCATTTTCTTTAATATCTTCACCAATACGGCGAATATTTTGACCTTTTTTAGCAGGCTGTGAAAAACGGACACCGTGTTCGGTCACTTCGGCTTCTTCTTGCATAATGACAGTATCAACACCAGCAGGAACCATTGCCCCAGTCATAATGCGTACACATTGCCCAGCAGGAAGTTCTCCTTCAAAAGGAATACCAGCGAACGATTTACCCGCAACAGGAAGTGGAATTTGAGCATCTAAGTCAGCGTAACGAAGCCCGTAACCATCCATTGCCGAATTATCAAAAGGTGGAACATTCAGTGGAGAAGTAATATCTTCACTTAGAATATAATCTGCGGCGTTATTTAATGGAATGTTAAGGGTGTTGGTAATTGCCAGCGGTTTTTCAAGTAGTTTTTCTAGCGCTTCATCAAGAGATAATAAACCGCTAACGTGACATTGACTCATCATATACTCCAAGATCTATCGAAATGTTCTGTTTTATTTCATGATACTAATCTATCACGATGAACATCATCATGTCAGAGATCATCTTGTGAATAGAAAGAAATGAAACTTCTTATTACGGAAATGTTATCTAATTGGGTTTAATATGTTAACTATTCTGTTATTAATAAGCAGCACATTTAAAATGATAAAACAAAATAATGGATATCCATGAATACTTCAAATCACCAAAGTCATTCAGCACAAGCTTTTCATATCGCTTTTAGCGGGTTTCTTGCTTTAGTGGTTGCAATGGGAATAGGGCGCTTTACATTCACACCGCAAGTGCCGTTGATGATTGCAGAATATCAATTAACGCTGACAAGTGCGGGGATTGTCGCTGCATTTAATTATCTTGGTTATCTAGCTGGCTCTTATGATGCGATGAGAGCCGTTAAAGGTGTGGGATATCGCTTGTGGGCGGGTCTTTGGGGAGCCGTGATCATCACGCTGTTGTCTGCTTTTTTAAATGATGCTTTTACACATAGTATTGCACGCTTTTTTATTGGTTGGGCAAGTGGCTGGACATTAGTACTGGTGGCTTCATGGGCTAACGAGTTACTGGCTCGCCTAAATAAACCTATATTAAGTGTGGCTGTTTATGCAGGAACGGGTGCCGGTATATTCATTAGCGGTATTCTTGCTGTGTTAATTATGAAATGGCAAATGAATGCGATGGCGGGATGGTTAATTTATGGTTCTCTTGCTTTTATTTGTGCCATATATGTGAGCTACCATCTACCAAAACCTTGGAAAATGAGCAGAGAAGAAGTAAAAGTCACCTCTTTAACGCTTACGCCAGCGATAAAAAGGCTGATTTGGGGTTATACCTTTGCCGGATTTGGCTATATTTTACCCGCAACGTTTCTTTCTCAAATGGCAGCAGAACGCTTCCCGGGGAGCTTAATCGCACAATTTGTTTGGCCTGTTTTTGGTGCTTCTGCGGCGTTATGTATTGGTATCGCTATTTTCACACGTAATGTATTAAACACGCAGTTACGCTTAGCTATTACGCTTTGGTTGCAAGCGTTAGGCATACTGATTGCGCTGTGGGTGCCTACCATTACAGGGTTGGCAATAGGGGCATTTTTAATTGGTGGCGGCTTAATGTGTGCAGTACAACTGGCATTTTTACGAGGTCGTGAATTAGCGCCTGATCATGGACGTTATATGGCGGGTTTGCTCACCACTTTTTATGCCATTGGGCAATTAGTAGGTCCTGTAATTTCTTCACTTTCATCAGCATTGACAGGAAAATTAGAACCTGCACTTTATGTTGCTTTTATTGTATTGATAATTGGCGGCTTTCTGGTGTGTTTAAAAGAAAAAGAGCGTCAGTAAACTAAAAATAGCTCATACAAAAATGCAATAATTTCATAACGAAAAATGCGGTATTGCTGGATAATGTGATTGAGGTCATCTAAAGTGTAGGTTGTTGTTGCTAAGTGCGATAACAGCTACTTAATTAATGTGTTTATCGGAGAGTCCAATGTCATCATTAAGTAAAGAGGCGCAATGGGTGCACGCTGCGTTAGTTGAACGCGGTTTGGAAACGCCTCTTCGTGAACCACAACTCTCTCCAAGTGAGAGCAAACAGCAAATTGAACATCATATGACAGAAGTGATGAAGCTGTTAAATCTAGATTTAAGCGACGATAGTTTAGCTGAAACGCCTCGTCGTATCGCTAAAATGTATGTTGATGAAATTTTCTCAGGGCTGGATTACCACAACTTCCCAAAAATCACGCTAATTGAAAATAAAATGCAAGTTGATGAAATGGTGACAGTACGAGATATCACATTAACAAGCACTTGCGAACATCACTTTGTCACTATTGATGGTAAAGCAATTGTGGCTTATATCCCGAAAGATAAAGTGATTGGGTTATCTAAAATTAATCGAATTGTGCAATTCTTTGCGCAGCGTCCTCAAGTACAAGAACGCTTAACACAGCAAATCCTTATCGCATTACAAACGTTACTCGGCACAAAAAATGTGGCTGTTTCTATTGATGCGGTTCACTATTGTGTTAAAGCTCGTGGTATTCGTGATGCAACGAGTGCAACAACAACAACTTCATTAGGTGGGTTATTTAAATCTAGTCAAAATACGCGTCAGGAGTTTCTGCGCGCTGTTCGTCATCTTTGAGATTTTAAATAAAAATGAATGAATCGTCTCATCAACGTATCGAAGCACTCGATGCGTTGAGAGGAATGGCGATCCTTGGCATTTTATTGCTCAATATTTCAGGTTTTGCATTATTAAGAGTGGCTTCATTTAATCCGTTACATTCGGGAGAAGCCTCTTTTGGTGATCGTATAACATGGATGGCATTAAATCTGTTTGCTCAAGGAAAATTCCTCTTTATTTTTGCGCTGTTATTTGGTGGTACGCTTTATCTCCTTTTGTATAAAGGGACTCGTTTTAATTTATCGCGATTAGTTGTATTGGCATTAATTGGTGTTATTCACACATTATTTATTTGGGAAGGGGATATTTTATTTCCATATAGTGTATGTGGTTTATTTGTTTTTGCGTTTATCAAATCAATCGCGACAAAGCACCAATTTATATTGGGAGCGATACTCTATTTTTGTGGCGCACTGATTTTAGGTGCGCTGTTTTACTATTATCGTGATTTTATTGATACCGTTTGGTATAGCACGCCATACTCTCAATTGGCTGAATCAGATTGGAAAACAGGACCTTATTTAAATAGTGTTTATTATCGTTTAAATGAGCTAAGTCTTTTTGTTTTTAATCTAGTACGTCAATACAGTTGGTTTTTGTTTGGTGCGATGTTAATGGGTTCTGCATTAATGGCATCAGGTTGGTTGCAACAGAAATATAGTCGCGCTCATTATGGTCGTGTGGCACTTTATTTCCTCACAATCAGTTTAAGCGTACAAACGGTTATTGTGCTGGTGGATTATTACCTTGATTGGGATTACCGCTGGGCGGCTATTTTTGCACAACCTTTAACTATGTTGATCCAAGTGATGCAAAGTTTGGGGTATATTGCGCTGTTTTATTGGAGTTGGAATATTATTCAACACTCTTATTTTGCCTATGCTTTACGTTGTGTTGGCAAAATGGCGTTAACGACCTATTTAATGCAAAGTGTTATCGGTATTTATTTATTTCAGCGTATGGGTCTATTTAATCAATTTACTTTACCTGAACTGATGCCTTTTGTTGCTGTTATTTGGGCAATCAATATTACTTTTGCTGTGATTTGGTTACGTTATTTTCCACAAGGGCCAATAGAGTGGATTTGGCGTAAATCAGCCTCAAAATTAGCGGAATTCTTTTAGCTTTTTTCATGATTATTTTCATTCAGAGGAAGTGATTCGACTTCCTCTGGTGAAACCGCAGGATAACCTTTAATGCCTTCAGGAATAGATTGTATTGCGGGAATAGTTTCTGGCGGCCCTAAAAAGCGGGGTTCGCGGTTTAGAATATAAACATCAATCATTGCACCAGCTCTGGCAAATACTTCGCGTACGCGTACTTTAAACATACTTTTAGGGGATGCAACCGCAAAGCATTGTGCATCAATGCCTTTTTCTAATGCGATAAAAACAGCTCGCTCACAGTGAAAACGCTGAGTAATAATGGTAAATCCATCTGTACCAAATACCTCTTTTGTTCGCACTACTGAGTCAAGTGTTCTGAAACCGGCAAAATCCATCACAATACGAGAGGCAGGAATGCCCGCTTTAATGAGATCTTTACGCATCGTATTTGGCTCATTATAGCTGTGTTTTGCATTATCACCGCTGAGCAATAAATACTGAATTTTGCCACTATTATAAGCATTTACAGCGCCTTGGATGCGGTATTGATAAAACTGATTTATATAACCGCTGGTATAGTACTTTGATGTTCCTAACACCATTCCTACTTTTTTAGCGGGTAATGTATCTACGTCTTCAAATATATAAGGATTAGTTTTCCACCCGATCCAGCGATCACAGGCAATCAAGGTGACAGCCAGTAGAATAAAAAGTGTGAGAAAAAGATAAATGAGGCGTTTTAGCATGTCCTTGCCTTAATGACGCAAATAACGAATGACTTTCATAATACTTAAGGCTACTTGAGCAGGGATAGGGAAGCAAGAAAAAAGCGCCTCATATTAAGTAATGACGCGCTTTTCGGAATGGTACTTAGTATTTCAAACTACTTAGAACGAAGTTCTTTTGTAAATACGGTACTCAGGTGACCAATAGTTACGTTCAATGGCTTCTTCTAATGCTGAATCAGAAGTCACAGTAGCAACACCTTGTACTTGTGCTTCTTTTGCAACTTGTTTTGCGATATAGCGAGAAACTTGTTGAATATCAGACAGTAAAGGTAATAGAGAGCCATCACCCTCTTTTGCCATTGGTGAGCAATCTGCTAATGCGCGACTTGCCACCATCAGCATGGCATCAGTAACACGTTTGGCACCACATGCGATAACACCTAATCCAATACCTGGAAAGATATAAGAGTTGTTGCATTGTGCAATTGGATATTCTTTATCTTTGTATTTAACTGGTGCAAATGGGCTGCCTGTTGCCACTAATGCTTGTCCATCAGTCCAGTTGATAATATCTTCAGGACGCGCTTCTACACGAGACGTTGGATTAGATAATGGCATTACGATAGGGCGTTCACAGTGTTTGTGCATTTCACGAATAATTTCTTCAGTGAATAAGCCAGCTTGCCCTGAAACACCAATCAAAATAGTTGGTTTTGCATTCTTAACCACTTCTAACAGTGAAATCGCATCGCTTTCGGTTTCCCAATTAGCAATAGTTTCGCTTTTTTGGATAAGTTTGCTTTGGAAATCAAGTAAATTTGGCAGTTTGTCTGTTAATAAGCCGAAACGGTCAACCATAAAGATGCGTTCACGCGCTTGCTCATCACTTAAACCTTCAGATTTCATTTGGGCAATAATTTGCTCGGCAATACCACAACCCGCAGATCCTGCGCCTAAGAAAGTGACAGTTTGGTCTTTTAATTGGCGACCCGCAGCACGACTTGCTGCAATTAGGCTACCTAAAGTGACCGACGCTGTACCTTGAATATCATCATTAAAGCAACATAATTCATCACGATAACGATTTAATAAAGGCATCGCATTTTTTTGTGCGAAATCTTCAAATTGTAGTAAAACATTTGGCCAGCGACGTTTAACAGCTTGAATAAACTCATCAACAAACTCGTTATATTCATCACCTGTAATACGAGGATGACGCCATCCCATATACAGAGGATCGTTTAAACGTTGCGGGTTGTTAGTTCCCACATCAAGTACAACAGGCAGTGTATACGCAGGGCTAATGCCACCACATGCGGTATATAAAGAGAGTTTACCGATAGGAATACCCATACCACCGATACCTTGGTCACCTAAACCAAGAATACGTTCGCCATCTGTTACAACAATTACTTTTACGTTCTGTTTGGTGGCGTTTTGTAGCATATCGTCAATATTGGCGCGGTTAGGGTAAGAGATAAACAAACCGCGAGCGCGACGATAAATATCAGAGAAATGTTCACAAGCTTCACCCACTGTTGGTGTGTAAATGATTGGCATCATTTCAGTTAGGTGGGATTCCAAGAGACGGTAAAACAGGGTTTCATTGGTATCTTGGATATTTCGTAGGTAAATATGTTTATCGTTATCGTTTTTGAAATCAAGATATTGGCGATAAGCGCGTTCAACCTGTTCTTCGATGGTTTCAACTGCTTCAGGCAGTAAACCATGTAAGTTAAAGGTGCTGCGTTCTTCTTCGCTGAAAGCACTACCTTTATTTAACAGGGGAAATTCAAGCAGGATTGGACCTGCATACGGGATGTAGAGAGGGCGTTTACTTTCGTGTTCCAGTTCCATGAAAAATACTCTTGTAAGGCAGTTAGTCACATGACAATTGTAGATCCTACAAAATAATAAAAATATGTACAGCTTATGTTATTTTTTTATGATTTTTATGCTTAGAAATGAGAGATAGATACAGTTGTTACAACTTTTTCTGGTAAGCATCAGCAAAATTTACATGCTGATGCTTTTTTAGGAGAGATTTTTAGAAGAATAAGTTAAAACTTTTTACAAAGTGATGCGTTGCATTTGGTGACAACCTAAAGCAGTTAATGTTGCTTGTGTTGCATCCCATTGCGTTAAAATTGTCTCTGCTTTTTCAATTAAGACAGCAGATTCAATATCCATCACACTCTCACCCGCCATGTTTAATAAAATTAATGCCGCTTGTAATGGCGGTAAACTTGGATTAAATGCGGCATTTTCAGCGTAGCTACCTTGGAAAATTTTGCCATTCTTCATTTGAACAGCTATACCACTGTGCGAGCCACTATAAGGCGCATGGCTACGATTAGCCGCTTGTAGTGCCTGTTGCGCTAATTCACTAGGGTTATCAATTTTGTAACCGTGATTAACTTTGTCCATTAATAAAGAGGTGATATTGAGATCTTTCGGGCCAAAGCTATCAGGTAAATAATCGCCTAATGTTGCCATTTTTCTACCCGGTAACTGAATTTGAATTTGAGTGCCACTGTTCAATTCGTTCATAAACTGGCGGCAATGACCACAAGGTGTATAGTTAACAGTGACTGAGATTAAGCGAGATTCACCACGTAACCATGCATGAGTCACGGCACTTTGTTCAGCATGAACGGTTTGTTGTAGCGGTGCGCCAGCAAATTCCATATTGGCACCGAAATAGAAATTACCACTTTCGCCACGAGCAATCGCACCCACTTTGAAATTAGAGATTGGCGCGACAGCGCAAGCTGCGGCAACCGGTAAAAGTGCTAGGGCTAAGGCATCATCATTACATTGTAACTGTGTTTTTATGGCATTGACCTGTTCTGCCGTGAACATTGCAGGGAATTCATCCTGCTCAAGATAAGGAGCAAGTGCTTGTTGTAACTGAGGGGATAAATCTGACCAAATTGCCTGAAAACGAGTATGCATACATGAGTCTCCCATTAATCTTTCTGTATTATAAGATTCTAGGCATCTTTACCCACTCTTATATGTGATGAAAATCATATTTTCAATGAAACTATTGCAACAAATTTATTAATTGAGAGATGTATCTCAAATTTATAGTGAAAATCCCCGAAATAAATTTAATTAAATCGGGGATTTGAGAAAAAGGAAGCAAAACTGAGATCAACTATAGAGATGCAAAATAATCGGGAAGATAAACGGTGCAGTTAATGAAGTAATAATCCCACAGGTCATTAATGCCAGTGAACTATAAGCACCTTCAATATAATCCACTTCAGCCGCTCTTGCTGTTCCCACGGCATGAGAAACGGTTCCCATCGCCAAACCACGAGATGCGTGAGTAGGAATACGCAGTATTTTAAAGAGTGAATGACCAAAAATGGCACCTAAAATACCTACTGCGATAACGCAAGCAGCACTGATTGCAGGAATACCACCGATGGAATCTGCGACAGCCATTGCGATAGGCGTTGTCACTGATTTAGGTAAAATTGATGCGGCAATTTCGGGTGTTGCACCAGCCCATAATGCAATGGCAGTCCCACTGACCATCGCAGCAATACTACCAATAAAGCAAATACTGATTAATGATTTCCACTGTGCGCGAATTTGGTGTAATTGCTGATAAAGTGGAATGGCTAAAGCAACCACAGCCGGTTGTAATAAGTCATTTAAAATACGACTACCGGCAAAATAATGCTCATAAGGTGTATGAGTGATTAATAAAATAGGAATAATAACCGCAATACCTATAAGCAAGGGATTCAATATAGGCAATTTATAACGAGCAGCAAGTTTACGTGATAAATAAAAGACAATTATGGTCAAAGGAAGTGACCACCAAATATTCATTAACATTAACATTTTTTCTTCTCACTTAACGCTGTATCGTCGTCTTTCTGTTGCGTTTTTTCTACAACGTCCTCAACTATGTCAGGTTTTGCACCCACGATAATGCGCTCACGGTGAACATAGTGTGAGCAATAAGCGACTAATGCCATAACACCAAAGGTACTTACCACACTTGCTAAAACAATAGGGAAAAGTTGCTGACTTAATAAGTCATAATAATTCATTACTGCCACTCCGATAGGAATAAAGAGTAATGTCATATTTTTTAAGAGAATATTGGCCCCGGGTTTAACCCAGCGCAAAGGGATAAGCTGGAAAGCAAGTAAACCGAAGAGAATAAGTAAGCCAACAATGCTGCCTGGAACCGCGAAGGGTAGAAGGGCTGAAATAAGATTACCCGCAAAGAGACAAAGATAAAGTACCAAAAAAGATCGTAGATAATGCCAAAGTGTAATCTGCAATCGTGCCCGTTTAGATTTCATAATTAAGTGTCCCAAATCAACTAACAGATTTATCATACACCGATTTTGAAAGTGTGCTACGGATCACAATAAAAAAAGAGCGGGGCTCTTATAGAACCCCGCCATTTATTGATTTGGCAAATGAATCTTGGTTGTTATTTCACTTGCTGACCCGGTTTTGCACCAGAATCTGGGCTAAGTAAGAAGATATCTTTATCGCCAGGTCCTGCCGCCATTACCATGCCTTCTGAAATACCAAAACGCATTTTACGAGGTGCTAAGTTTGCCACCATTACCGTTAAACGACCTTCCAACACTTTCGGATCTGGGTATGCTGTACGAATGCCAGAAAAGACTTGGCGAGTCTCACCACCTAAGTCCAAAATTAGCTTCAGTAACTTATCTGATCCTTCAACAAAATCAGCTTGTTTAATTTCAGCGATACGCATATCGATTTTCGCAAAATCATCAAACTTAATCGTTTCTTGAATTGGTGAATCTGCTAATGGTCCTGTGACTTCTTTTACAGGTGCAATGGTGCTTTTAGATGCTTCAACCATTGCATTGGCTTTATCCATTTCAATACGGTTAAACAGTGCTTTGAATTTGGTGATTTCTGTACCTAAAAGTGGTTGTGCAAGCGCATCCCATGTTAATTCGGTTTGCAAAAAGGCTTCTGAACGTTCTGTTAATGAAGGTAAAACAGGTTTCAGATATGTCATCAGTACGCGGAATAAGTTAATACCCATTGTACAGATAGCTTGTAGCTGTGCATCTTGACCTTCTTGTTTTGCTACAACCCATGGCGCTTTTTCATCAATATAGCGGTTGGCTTCATCCGCTAATGCCATGATTTCACGAACTGCTTTACCAAATTCACGATTTTCAAATGACTGTGCGATAGTTTCTTTCATATCAACAAAGTGTTGATAAAGCTTAGCATCATCTAAAGAATCTGCTAATTTACCATCAAAACGCTTGCTGATAAAACCCGCTGTACGTGATGCAAGGTTAACGACTTTATTAACAATATCGCTGTTAACACGTTGAACAAAGTCTTCTAAGTTTAGGTCAATATCATCAATGCGTGAGGAAAGTTTTGCTGCATAGTAATAGCGTAGGCAATCTGCATCAAAATGATCAAGATAAGCACGCGCTGTAATAAAGGTGCCACGAGATTTTGACATCTTCGCGCCATTTACAGTGACATAACCGTGAACAAACAGGTTGGTTGGTTTACGATATTCGCTACCTTCTAACATGGCTGGCCAGAATAAGCTGTGGAAATAGACGATATCTTTACCAATAAAGTGATAAAGGTCTGCTTTGCTGTCTTTATTCCAAAACTCATCAAAACTTAAATCACCACGTTTTTCACATAAGTTTAAGAAAGAACTCATGTAGCCGATTGGTGCATCTAGCCATACATAGAAATATTTACCCGGTGCATCTGGGATTTCAAATCCAAAATAAGGTGCGTCACGAGTGATATCCCACTGTTGTAAACCGCTGTCGAACCACTCTTGCATTTTATTTGCAACTTGCTCTTGCAGAGCGCCAGAGCGGATCCACTCTTGTAACATATTGCTAAATGCAGGTAAGTCGAAGAAATAGTGCTCAGTTTCACGCATAACAGGCGTTGAACCTGATACAACAGAGCGTGGGTTGATTAATTCGGTTGGGCTGTAAGTAGAGCCACAAACTTCACAGTTATCACCATATTGGTCTGGCGCTTTACATTTAGGGCAAGTGCCTTTTACAAAGCGGTCAGGCAAAAACATGCCTTTTTCTTCATCATAAAGCTGAGAAATAGTTTTGCTTTTGATGTGACCATTTTTTTTCAGTGCAAGATAAATTTTAGTCGATAATTGGCGACTCTCTTCACTGTGTGTAGAGTGATAATTGTCGTAACTGATATTAAAGCCAGCAAAATCCTGCTGATGCTCTTTGCTCATTTCTTCAATCATGGCTTCTGGTGTAATACCCAGTTGTTGAGCTTTCAGCATAATTGGCGTGCCGTGAGCATCATCAGCGCAGATGAAATGAACTTCTTTGCCGCGCATTCGTTGATAACGGACCCAGATATCAGCCTGAATGTGCTCAAGGATATGACCGAGATGAATTGAACCGTTAGCATAAGGTAACGCGCAGGTTACCAATAATTTATTCGCGACGTGAGACATAGTAAGGATCTTACTTCCATAAAATTAATAAAAGGGACTTTGATGTTAACCGATCCGTCATGATGTCGCTAGGGCAATAATCGAGTTTTTGCAAGAGAAATTTCAGTTGGCAAATTGAGGTAAGGCATTATCGTAGTCATCTACTATCTGATATGATAGATGCACTCATATATTTAATAAATAATGAAAACGAGAGGAGCCGGGATGAGTGATAAATCCCCCGAGCAGACCACCCCTGAGATTCTGAACGAAAAAGTTTCAGGTGTCTTGTCTACTTTTGAACACCCGACATTGAAGCGTAATCTGCTTTCTCTAAAAGCATTACATCAATGTGCGATGATTGACGATGTTCTTCATATCGAGTTAGTGATGCCATTTGTTTGGAAAAAGCCTTTCCAAGCCCTAATCGAAGAAAAAACATCTGAACTTCGCAACATCACTGGTGCAAAAGCCATTGAATGGAAACTCAAGCACAATATTTCAACCTTACGCCGTGCAAATGATCTGCCGGGCGTTAATGGTGTACGTAATATTCTTGCTGTTAGCTCTGGTAAAGGTGGCGTTGGTAAATCAAGTACAGCAGTTAACCTTGCATTAGCGCTTGCACAAGAAGGCGCTAAAGTAGGTATTCTTGATGCTGATATTTATGGGCCGTCTATTCCGAATATGTTGGGTACCACAATGGAGCGTCCAACGTCTCCTGATGGACAACATATGGCACCGATTATGGCTTATGGTTTAGCGTCTAACTCTATCGGTTATTTAGTTACAGATGATAATGCAATGGTATGGCGTGGTCCTATGGCGAGCAAAGCATTAATGCAAATGCTCCAAGATACGCTGTGGCCTGACTTGGATTATCTGGTTATCGATATGCCACCGGGAACAGGTGATATCCAACTAACCTTATCGCAAAATATCCCTGTAACCGCTGCGGTTGTGGTAACAACGCCACAAGATATCGCGCTGGTGGATGCGATGAAAGGGATCGTCATGTTTAAGAAAGTCAATGTGCCTGTATTAGGTATTATTGAAAACATGAGCGCACATATTTGTAGTAACTGTGGTCACCTTGAACCTATCTTTGGTACAGGTGGTGCGGCGAAATTGGCAGAAAAGTATCATTGCCAATTATTAGGTCAAGTTCCTCTTCATATCTCTTTACGTGAAGACTTAGACCGCGGGCAACCAACAGTAATGCGTGATCCTGAAGGCGAGTTTGCTGATATTTATCGCGAAATCGCGTCAACAGTATCTGCTCAAATGTATTGGGATGGTGATGCAATCCCAACGGAAATTTCTTTCCGCGCAGTGTAATTACAGTAAAAAAATACGTTGAATTATTTGCTGATTTAAATGGAGAGCCATCTGGCTTTCCATTTTTTACATGCAATTTCCGACTGTTTTTGATAAAAAACGAATAGATTTCTGGTTTTACGCTGGAACCAGAGTGATTTCAAAACTATAATCTGCGCTAGCGTAATATTTACATATTATTACGTTATCCCTCTTTTTATTTCAAACCAGGTTTTTGATTATGGCTGACACAGCACATCAGTGCACAATTGTAGGTATCGCTGGAGCATCTGCTTCGGGTAAAAGTCTTATTGCAAGTACACTTTACCGCGAATTAAGAGCGCAAGTAGGTGATCATAATATCGGGGTGATACCAGAAGATTGTTACTATCGTGACCAAAGTAATTTAACGATGGAAGAACGATATAAGGTCAATTATGACCACCCAAATTCGATGGATCACGCACTTTTATATCAGCATTTGTGTGAACTAAAAGCAGGAAAAACCATCGAACTCCCTCAATACGACTACGTTGCTCACACTCGCAAAGCAGAATCCATTCCTTTTCAACCTAAAAAAGTTATTATTATTGAAGGCATCTTGTTATTAACAGATAAACGCCTGCGTGAAGAGATGGATTTCTCTATCTTTGTTGATACGCCATTAGATATTTGCTTAATGCGCAGAATTAAACGTGATGTGAATGAACGTGGACGTAGCTTAGACTCAGTCATTGAACAATATAATAAAACCGTTCGTCCTATGTTCTTCCAGTTTATTGAACCTTCTAAACAATATGCCGATATTATTGTACCTAGAGGGGGGAAAAACCGCGTTGCGATTGATATTCTGAAAGCAAAAATTGGGCAGTTCTGCGAATAATAGGTTCATTTGTGGGCAGCTTTCATGCATGATGAAACTGCCTGTTTAACTTGAAGAAGGAAATAAAATGCGATTATGCGACCGTGATATTATTCAGTGGCTGGATGAAGGTAAATTAGTCATTGAACCCCGCCCGCCCGTCGAGCGAATTAACGGCGCAACAGCAGATGTTTGCTTAGGAAATCAATTTCGTGTTTTCCAAGGTCATACTGCTGCTTATATTGATTTGAGTGGTCCTAAGGCTGAAGTAAACGCTGCACTAGAACGTGTAATGAGTGATGAAATTGTGTTACCTGAAGGTGAAGCATTTTTCTTGCATCCCGGTGAATTAGCGTTAGCGGTGACACTTGAATCCGTCACTTTGCCTGATAATGTTGTTGGATGGTTAGATGGACGCTCATCATTAGCTCGTTTAGGTTTAATGGTGCATGTTACTGCTCATCGCATTGATCCTGGCTGGCATGGACAAATCGTATTAGAATTTTTTAATTCAGGTAAACTTCCTCTCGCATTAAGACCGGGTATGGTTATTGGTGCATTAAGCTTTGAACCTATGTCTGGTTCTGCTGATAGACCTTATAATCGTCGTCAAGATGCAAAATATAAAAATCAACAAGGTGCTGTTGGTAGTCGGATTAGTGAAGATTAACTATCTTTATAATCGTCATTATCATGTTCATTAAGCGGGTAATTATATGAAAAGGTTCTTGACAACACTGGCTATTTTGCTTGTGGTTATTTTGGCAGGCTTAACAGCGTTAGTTTTACTCATTAACCCGAATGATTTCCGTGGATACCTTGTTGAAAGGGTTGAAAAACAAAGCGGTTATAAACTCACATTACAAGATGATATGCGTTGGCATGTGTGGCCAAAGTTAAGCATTATCAGTGGTAAGATGTCATTGACAGCACCCGGTGCTGAAATGCCTTTTATTACTGCCGATAATATGCGTCTTGATGTTGAGTTATTACCGCTACTTTCTCATCAACTTGAAGTAAAAGAAGTCATGCTTAAAGGTGCCGTAGTTCGCCAAACACCTGAAAGTAAAGCTATTCCTAAAGTATCACCAACTTCTATTCCTCGCGATATTTCTCGCCCAGTTGTCGAACCTAGAGCCAATAATTGGCAGTTGAACATCGCCAAAGTAAAAATTTCAGACAGCTTAATTATTTGGCAAATGAAAGACGGTGAGCAACTTAATTTACGTGATATTGATATATCGTTGAAAACAGACGAGAAAAAACAAGTTAGTCTTGAGATGAGCACGAAAGTGAATCGTGACCGTCGTGAGGTAACGCTTAATGTTAACGCTAATGCGGATATGAGCGCTTACCCTTATCAAATTAACGGCAAAATTACACAGCTAGATTATATTTTGTCTGGTACTGAGCTTCCTGAAAATGGGATCTCAGGGGGATTATCCTCTGATTTCACCATTAAAAATGGCAATATCAAGGCGATATCTCTTGATAATTTAAATCTCACGGCAAACGACAGCCAATTACAAGGCCGTATTAGCGCTGAATTTGATAAAAAAACACGTTATCAAGCTGAATTAAGCGGTGATGTGTTAAATTTAAATACACTATTACCTGAATTAGCACCGACAAAAATAACAGAAACGGCACGTTCAACACCTGTTATAAAGAATTCAGCATCTTCTTCATTTTCATTATTTAACTCTGCTTATGCTGCACCCGCACCGAATGCCACTATTATGGCAAAACCGATTATTACTTCAGTTACCATTGAAAATAAAGAATATGATTTAACGCATTGGGGTGATATTGAGTTTACCCTGAAATTAGCCCTGAATAAGCTTCTTTATAAAGATTTAGAAATTAACAATTTTAAACTTGATGCGTTAAATAACCCTAATTCACTGAATATTCAAACCTTAACAGGACAAATCCTTCAAGGTGATTTTTCACTGCCAACGGTTATCTCAACAAGCATTGTGCCAGCGCATATCAGCATGGATATCACAATGAACAATATTCCATTACAGCCACTATTGCGTGTCTTTAATCAACCTGAAAATTTCAGTGGATTAATTTCAGCAAAAGGGAATTTAGAAGGAACGGGATATAACCGAAAAGCTTTTTATCATTATTGGCAAGGTACACTTAATACCTCTGTTACCCAATTTAAAATGCAGGGATTAAATGTACCACAGGTTATTCAGCAATCAGTCGCTCAAGCGACAGATAAAGTGATTTACCCTGAAGATATCGAAAGTTATACCCAAGCAGATAATGTGATTGCCCAATTTAAGTTAGCACCAAAAGGAAAAGTAACCGTTAATTCACTTGATGCTCAAGCAGAGGCTTATCAAATTAAAGGGCAGGGCAAAGTAGATCTTCAACGCCATGATCTTGATGTGATGTTATTTGTTAATATCAAAAAAGGTTGGGGCAAAGAAAACGAATTTATCCGCCAATTGGCTAAAATTGAAATTCCACTAAGGCTTTATGGTGATTGGAATGCTATTCAATATGAACTTAATATTGAAAAATTATTGCGCGATCAATTACAGCAAAAAGCCAAACAAGCTATCGATAATTGGCTAAATAAACAAGATGCTGAAAGCCCTGAAGTAAAGGCGCTTAATCAGCTATTGAAGAAAATCTAGTTTCACGATTTTTAACTTCATCACATTCTTAATAAAAGCACACTATTTTGATAATTGTGTGCTTTTTGCTTTATATCTATCATTTAATTTATGTTTTGAATGAAAAGTAAGCATTCGTGCTATGTATATACAAAAAAATAGTCGTTTTTTTTGATATATGTCATACACTGCAACGTTGCCTTTGGGCAGAGTGTGTCAATCGCACTAAACGCAAAAATGATGATAAAAATAAAAAACTTCATTTTATAAATGACTATTTTAGACAGGATAAATAAATGATTGAAATTCTTATCGGCGCCTTAGTTGCCGTAGGTGTTGGACGTTATATCGTAAAAGGCTATTCACCAACAGGTGTTTTAATGACGGGTGGTCTGTTATTACTGATCATCAGCGTAATTATGGGAAGGGCTGTTTTACCTGCGAGTGCGACTGCAACAGGCTACGGTTTAATTGATATTGTCGAGTATGTGAAAAATCTACTAATGAGCCGTGGTGGCGATTTAGGTATGATGATCATGATACTTTGTGGTTTTGCCTCTTATATGACGCATATTGGTGCTAATGATGTTGTTGTAAAATTAGCCTCACGCCCACTAAAAATGATTAATTCACCTTATCTGCTGATGGTGGCGGCTTATATCGTTGCATGTTTGATGTCACTGGCTGTTTCATCAGCAACAGGGCTAGGTGTGTTATTAATGGCAACGCTGTTCCCTGTTATGGTGAATATGGGAATTAGCCGCGGAGCGGCGGCTGCAATCTGTGCGTCTCCAGCTTCTATTATTTTAGCACCAACATCAGGTGATGTTATTTTAGCTGCTGAAGCGTCTCAAATGCCACTGATTGATTTCGCATTTAAAACCACGTTGCCTATTTCCATTGCTGCAATTATTGGTATGTGTATTGCTCACTTCTTCTGGCAGCGTTATCTTGACCGTAAAGAGCATATCGAAACAGAAATGTTAGACGTGAATGAGATCAAAACTCACGCACCAAGTTTCTATGCAATTTTGCCTTTCACGCCAATTATCGGTGTTCTTGTTTTTGATGGTAAATGGTTACCAGAGCTTCATATTGTTGCCATTATTATTATCTGTATGATTTTAGCGGCTGTTATCGAATTTATTCGTAGCTTTAGCGCAAAACAAGTTTTTGAAGGTTTAGAAGTAGCTTACCGCGGTATGGCAGACGC
Organism: Proteus sp. CD3; assembly: GCF_008808075.1. Classification (NCBI taxonomy): domain Bacteria; kingdom Pseudomonadati; phylum Pseudomonadota; class Gammaproteobacteria; order Enterobacterales; family Morganellaceae; genus Proteus; species Proteus sp. CD3. The sequence continues at coordinate 1,002,100 of NZ_CP019686.1, forward strand.
ATTTGCACAAGTTGTGATGTTATTAGTCGCAGCAGGGGTATTTGCTCAAGGTTTAACAACCGTTGGCTTTATCAATGCATTAATTGAAGGTGCTCAGTCATTAGGCTCCGGTGCGATTGTGATGATGATTGCACTGGTATTAATTACGATGTTAGCGGCAATGACTACTGGCTCTGGTAACGCACCATTCTATGCGTTCGTTGAATTAATTCCTCGTTTAGCAAGCAATATGGGTGTTAACCCAGCTTATTTAACCATTCCAATGTTACAAGCTTCAAACTTAGGTCGTACATTATCACCCGTTTCTGGTGTTGTGGTTGCGGTATCAGGTATGGCAAAAATTTCACCTTTCGAAGTGATGAAACGTGTTTCTGTACCTGTGTTAGTCGGTCTTGTTATTGTCATTGTTGCTACTGAAATTCTTGTACCAAGTACTTTAGGTTAATTTTCATCGTATTGAATTAATCTGAAATTATTGTTTTAAATTTTATTGGCGGGCTTTGTATCAAAACAAAGCCCGTTTTTTTTATTGGATAAAATTAAAAGCAACCTACCTGATATAATCTCATAACATTCATAAATAGATAATTAAATTTAATGCTTGTGTTTTTACACGCACATTGAGTAATTAACCATATTTATACTATAAGTTGTCTCCATAGAATTAAATATTACTTCTATATCAAAACTTATATTTAATTTTGATTGTGATTTATTTAAGCTTAATCGCCCATTAAATAATGAAGAAATAGCCGGTAAGCTGGATCAAAATAGCCGTATTGATTTAGAAAATGAGGAATTAATCCCTGATATTAAAGTGATTGCAATAAATTCTCATTATCTTGAAATGGTGGATAAATATTATTCTTCAAAAGGATTTGTGAGTCTTTTTTCTTCCTTAGGTACTGTGGCATTTTTAGGTGGCGTATTATGGATCATTATACATTTTATTTTTTTTAGTCAACTTACTAAAGGAACTATATTATATGTTATTACTATGGGATCTTTATTCCTTGCAATGGGATTCTTTATGTTCTCTTTATTGAAAACAGAATGGTTTGCATGGACACATTATCCCATACGTTTTGATCGTAAAAATCAGATGGTTTACGCTTTTCGCACTGACGGCTCTATTATTACCGTGCCTTGGGGAAAAGTCTTTTTTACCACGGGGCTTGATTACGCAAAGAGTATGAAAAATGACTATTATATTAGTGGTCATGTGCTTGCTGATGATAATAAAACCATTATTGATACCTTTTGCCTTCCTGCCTCCACGGGTAATTTTGAATTGCTAAAATATCATTGGGAGTTTATTCGCCGTTATATGGAAGAGGGTCCGGAACATCTTATTCAGCAAGTAGAGTTTTGTTTGCCCATAGCCAATAAAAAAGAGAGTTATGGATTTACGTTCTTTTATGTCAGCACGCTATTTAAAGGGCTGTTAAAAATTTTAATGCCATTGATGTCTCCAATTATTTTTATTATTAGTATCCCACGTTATATTGCAATATTAACCAGTCGTCGTCCTATTTGGCCAGAGGAAATAGAAGCGCAGTGTAAAATAGATGCTCATGATCCTTATATCTTAAACGAAAAAACAAATCCTAAAGATCTCTGGAAAGCATTTTATTAAAAATAATCTATATTACGTTTCATCAACGTTATTATCTGTTTCCCGCCTAACGATATTTAATTTATGAATTAGATGATTATTTAAATCGAATAAAAATATCTGCAACTTTTTTAGAGCCTTCATAAATTTCAATTTTTTCTAATTCTTCTAATAAGTGATGAGGAGCATGTTCAACAAGAAACTGCATATAGCCCTCACTTATCCAATGTTCAGACTCTTGCTGTGTGTGAGTGATTTCAATCGCAAGGCTCCAACTATTTGGCTCATTAGGCAGTTGAGTCGTTGGATAATAAAAACCAGTTAAAGGTGGGGGTGATTGTCTTCCTCCCTCAATAGAGGTTAACCAAACGATTTTAACAATGATATTGGTATGCATATTTTTCAGTAGACATAGTAGTCTTCAGATAAAAAATATCCGCCATAAAGGCGGATATTTAGAGAACTAATTGAGATTACGCTTCGTCCACGTCCTCATTATCGTCAGTTTTAGGCTCTACAATTCGAACTTTATTAATTCGATGATTGTTCACTTCTAATGGCTCAAATTCAATGCCATCAATAAGGATCTTCTCACCAACGGTTGGAACACGTTGTAAATGCTCCATTAATAAGCCAGCTAAGGTTTCATACTCACGTTTTTCATCCAGTTTGATTGGAACATAGAGTACTAAGTCTTCAAGTGGTGTAAAACCGTTTACAGTCCATGAGCCGTCTTCGTTTTGAACCAAGTCATGACGTGAATCGTTTTCTTCAGAACTAACAGGTAAGTTACCCGCAATAGTTTCCATAACGTCAGTGAGCGTCACGATCCCTTCTACCGAGCCAAATTCATCAACAACAAATGCGAAGTGAGTATGCGCACTACGGAATTGTTCTAATGCTTGTAACAATGATAAACCTTCAGGGAAGATCAACGGTTGTGTCACTAATAAGCGTAAGTTTAATGGCTCATTACGTAATTGTTGATTCAGCAGTTGAATAACATTAACAACGCCGACAGGTTCATCACTGTATTGTTCATCAGTGATCACTAGACGAGAGTGAGGCTCCTTCTCCAATAATTGGCGAATATCATCTTGTGTTGCATTTAAGTCTACGTATTCAACATCATGGCGAGACGTCATGATACTGTTAACATTACGTTGGCTTAAACCAAGCACACGCACAATCATTTGGCGTTCTTGAGGATCAAACACTTCTTCTGAACTGGAGACTAAATCAGATGTGTGAGGATCTAATTCAGAAGATTCAGACTTACCATTAATAATACGTAGCACCGCTTCTGCTGTACGTTCACGCAAAGAGCGAGAAGCTGATAAGAAACGGCGACGGTTAAATTGTGCAAGCTGATTAAAGACTTCTATCATGATAGAGAAGCCAATCGCTGCATATAGGTAACCTTTTGGAATGGCGTAGCCAAAGCCTTCGGCAACTAATGCAAAACCAATCATCAGCAAGAAGCTTAAACACAAGATAACAATAGTTGGGTGGTTATTGACGAAATTTGTTAGAGGCTTACTTGCAAGGATCATCAAGGACATTGCAATCGTAACAGCCGCAATCATAACGCCTAAATGATCAACCATACCAACAGCGGTTATCACTGAGTCAAGCGAGAATACCGCATCCAGCACGATAATTTGTGCAACGACAGACCAAAAGCTGGTCGTTTTGCGTTGTTTCCCTTCGTCGTGATCTTTACCTTCTAGTCGTTCATTAAGCTCCATAGTGGCTTTGAACAGCAAGAATATCCCTCCGAGCAACATAATTAAATCTCTTGCACTGAAAGGATGATCAAACAGTGTAATAAGAGGTTTTGTCAGAGTGATAAGCCAAGAGAGACTAAATAACAACACAATCCGCATAACAAGGGCGCACAATAAGCCGGTTACACGAGCTTTATCTCTTAGTTTTGCTGGGAGTTTATCTGCCAGAATAGCAATGAAAACAAGGTTATCAATACCAAGTACGATTTCGAGAACAATTAAGGTGGAAAGCCCTACCCAGATTGTCGGATCTAAGATCCATTCCATACAGTTTGTTTTACCTTCTATAAAGACGGCATATGCCGACTTGAGAATAATGAGCAATTTGAAGGAATTTTTCAATAAATTATTATCAGTAGTAGAGGAATAATTTCATTTTGTCTAAAAGATTGTGATACCAATTACATCAATAACTACCACCAAGTGAGAGAGTGAGTTACTATGTGATCAGGTTAACAAATTGTCAGTACATTGATACTGGCAGGTTTATTTTCAGACGGGAGTTATTTTCATGTCAAAACAGCAAATCGGCGTGGTTGGTATGGCAGTTATGGGACGTAACCTTGCGCTAAATATTGAAAGCCGTGGTTATTCTGTATCTATTTACAACCGCTCAAGCGATAAAACCAACGAAGTTATCGCTGAAAATCCAGGTAAAAAACTGGTTCCGAATTATTCTATTGAAGAGTTTGTTGATTCGTTAGAAAAACCGCGCCGTATTTTATTAATGGTAAAAGCGGGTGAAGCAACGGATAAAACAATTGCTGCATTGACACCGCATTTAGATAAAGGCGATATCCTTATCGATGGCGGAAATACTTTCTTTAAAGATACTATTCGTCGTAACCGTGAATTATCAGCACAAGGCTTTAACTTCATTGGTACCGGTGTTTCTGGTGGTGAAGAAGGTGCATTAAAAGGTCCTTCAATCATGCCGGGCGGACAAAAAGAAGCTTACGAATTAGTTGCTCCTATCCTTGAAAAAATTGCAGCCGTTGCTGAAGGTGAACCTTGTGTAACTTATATCGGTGCTGATGGCGCAGGTCACTATGTGAAAATGGTTCATAACGGTATCGAATATGGCGATATGCAACTGATTGCAGAAGCATATTCAGTATTAAAACACTCATTAGGTTTAACTAATGAAGAATTAGCAGAAACCTTTACTGAGTGGAATAAAGGCGAATTAAGTAGCTATCTAATTGAAATTACAGCTGATATTTTCCGTAAAAAAGATGACGAAGGTAAATACCTTGTTGATGTTATTCTTGATGAAGCGGCAAATAAAGGTACAGGTAAATGGACTAGCCAAAGCTCTTTAGACTTAGGTGTGCCGGTTACTCTTATCACTGAGTCTGTATTTGCTCGTTATATCTCTTCATTAAAAGATCAACGTGTTGCTGCCTCTAAAGTATTATCTGGCCCTACACCTAAAGCATTCTCTGGTGATAAAAAAGCCTTTATTGAAAATGTTCGTCGTGCACTGTATTTAGGTAAAATCGTCTCTTATGCGCAAGGTTTCCAGCAACTGAAAGCAGCGTCAGACGAATATAACTGGGATTTAAACTACGGTGAAATTGCGAAGATTTTCCGTGCGGGTTGTATCATCCGTGCTCAATTCCTGCAAAAAATCACAGATGCTTATAACGAAGATGCAAACATTGCAAATCTGCTGTTAGCGCCATACTTTAAACAAATCGCTGACGATTACCAACAAGCTCTGCGTGATGTTGTTTGTTATGGCGTACAAGCGGGTATTCCTACTCCAACATTCTCTGCAGCTATTTCTTACTACGATAGCTATCGTGCAGAAGTGTTACCAGCAAACTTAATCCAAGCTCAACGTGACTACTTTGGTGCGCATACTTATAAACGTACTGATAAAGATGGCGTATTCCATACTGAGTGGATGGAATAAGAAAGATTAAATACTCGGTTATATTAATTGAAATATAACAATAAAAGGTGCTCAATTTGGGCACCTTTTTTATAGATTTAATATTGCGGTATCAAATGGGATGAGTATTCTTTAAAAAGTCATTAAAGATATTTTTCTATTACACTTATTTTAATCCATTAAAGTGACAATAATTGTCAGTAGCATTTTAATTAAAAATGAATAGCATAATAAAAAGAGAGTATTTATTTAAACACTCTCTTTTATCATTATTAAGTTAAGAAATTGAGTTAAGAAATTAAGTTAAGAAAAAGTCCAATCTATTGCTCAGTGACTTTTACATAATGAGGTTCTTCATTTACATTATCAGAGACTAATTTATCATCAGCAAAGTCTTCTCTTGATATTTTGCCACTAAAAACACCATTCATTCTCTCTTTGTCTAAGGCATTTTCCCAACGAGCGACAACAATACAAGCGCAAGCATTACCCACAAGATTAGTTAATGCACGACACTCTGACATAAAGCGGTCAATCCCTAGAATTAATGCCATACCTGCAACGGGAACACTAGGAACAACCGATAATGTTGCGGCAAGAGTAATGAAACCGGCCCCTGTAACGCCCGCAGCACCTTTTGAGCTGATCATAGCAACAAACAGTAACGTAATTTGTTCTGTTAATGACAAATCAACGCCTGTTGCTTGAGCGATGAATAAAGCTGCCATGGTCATATAGATATTGGTGCCATCTAAATTAAAAGAATAACCCGTTGGAATAACTAAACCAACGACAGATTTTTTACAGCCCAGTTGCTCCATTTTACTCATTAATGTGGGGAGGGCAGCTTCAGATGAAGAGGTACCTAATACTAACCATAACTCATCTTTAATATATTTAATTAAAGAGAGAATGGAGAAGCCGTTATATTTGGCAACAGCACCTAATACTACGAGTACAAAAAGTAATGCAGTAAGATAAAAGGTAATCACTAACAACATTAAATTGCCAATAGAAGAAATACCATATTTACCTATTGTAAAAGCCATGGCACCAAAGGCACCAATAGGTGCTAGCTTCATTAGCATACCCACCATCTTAAAAACTGGGTCGCAAAGATGCTGTAAGAATTTTAATACAGGCTCACCCCGTGAACCTATTGATGCTAATGCTAGGCCAAAAATCACAGAAACAAACAATACTTGTAAGATATTGCCGTTAACTAATGGGCTAACGATAGTATCTGGGATGATATTCATTAAAAAATCAACAAGAGAAGAACTGTGTGCTTGTGTGACATACATTTCTACTCGACTACTATCTAATGATTCGGGAGAGATATTTAAACCATCACCAGGACGAATAATATTCGCGGTTATTAATCCAATAATCAGCGCAATAGTCGAAAAGGTTAAGAAGTAAATCATTGATTTACCAGCTACCTTTCCTACTGCTTTCATATTATTCATGCCAGCAATACCTGTGACTACAGTTAAGAAAATCACAGGTGCAATAATCATTTTGACGATTTTGATAAAACCATCACCTAGCGGTTTGAAAGATCCACCCACATCAGGATAAAAATGGCCCAGCAGAATACCCAGAATGATAGCGATAATTACTTGGACATATAACACACGATAAAAGGGGAGCTTGCGGGATGAAGTCTGCATAAAAATTCCCTGTAACTGAAAGATATTTGAATAATTAAAAAGTCATTATGTTGTAAATTATTATTTACATTTATTTTGTTGTAACAGGTAACTTAAAGGTATGAGTAAATCAGGTCAATAAAATAAAGTTGATTTTATCAAATATTGTGCTCTTCATCTAAAAAAATAGATTTAATTTCAATTTATCGCTATTTGTGGAATTTATTTTTCATAAATCAATAAGTTAATGAAATTATATTTTGTTTTAATTTATTATGTTTATTTAAGAATATGTGTATTTGGCTTTATTTTTTGGTGAATTAAATGGTTTAAATGTAAAAAAGATGGAAGGGAAGAAATGAGAAAGGGGATTTTATCTAATTATTTGTTTTTGTTTGATTATTTTAAAAAAAAGAGCGCATAAGCGCTCTTTTATGGATCATGGAAAATGATTTTTATTTTACTGGGATTTTAATTGAGTTATCAGACTCAGTTTCAATAGTCGCTAATGGAGCCTCTTCAATAAATTCGCTTGATGCTCTACCACTAAAGACATCATTCATTCTTTCTTTATCTAAGGCATTTTCCCAACGAGCAACAACGATACAGGCACAAGCATTACCCACAAGGTTGGTTAATGCGCGACATTCTGACATAAAACGGTCAATCCCTAGAATTAATGCCATACCTGCAACAGGAACGCTAGGAACAACGGATAAGGTTGCTGCTAAAGTAATAAAGCCAGCACCAGTAACACCCGCAGCACCTTTTGAACTTATCATTGCAACTAAGAGTAGGGTGATTTGCTCTGTTAATGAAAGATCAATGCCTGTAGCTTGCGCAATAAATAGAGCCGCCATGGTCATATAGATGTTAGTGCCATCTAAGTTAAAGGAGTAACCCGTTGGAATAACTAAGCCGACGACGGATTTTTTACAGCCTACATTTTCCATTTTACGCATTAAGCTAGGTAAAGCTGCTTCTGAAGAAGAAGTACCTAATACTAACCAAAGTTCATCTTTAATATATTTAATTAAAGAGAGAATAGAGAAGCCATTATATTTTGCAACAGCACCTAACACGACAAGAACAAACAATAATGAAGTTATGTAGAAAGTCAGAACGAGCAATACTAAGTTACTGATTGAGGAAATACCGTACTTCCCGATGGTAAAGGCCATTGCCCCAAAAGCGCCGATAGGTGCTAATTTCATTAGCATGCCGACCATTTTGAATACTGGCTCTGAGAAGTTTTGTAAGAACTTAAGAACTGGCTCGCCACGAGTCCCGATAGAGGCTAATGCAATACCAAAGACAACAGAAACAAACAGTACTTGTAGAATATTGCCGTTAACTAATGGACTAACAACTGTTTCAGGAATGATATTCATTAAGAAACCAACAATAGACGAGTCATGTGCTTTTGAAACATAACTTTCTACTTTGCTCGCATCTAATGAAGCAGGAGAGATATTTAAACCATCACCAGGGCGAATAACGTTTGCAACGATTAAACCAATAATTAATGCAATGGTAGAGAAAGTCAGGAAGTAAATCATGGATTTACCCGCGACTGTACCCACAGCTTTCATATTATTCATACCGGCAATGCCAGTGACGACTGTTAAGAAGATAACAGGCGCGATGATCATTTTTACAATTTTGATAAATCCATCACCAAGTGGTTTAAAGGATTCACCAACGTCAGGGTAAAAATGTCCAAGCAAGATACCGAGTAAGATGGCAACGATAACTTGCACATATAGCACTTTATAAAGTGGTTGTTTTTTAGTTGAAGTTTGCATGAAAATTTCCCTGCACCTATTGGTACATTGTTTATATATTTATTTATATGTTAGAAAATAACCGAATTGTAAATGAAGTTTTACATTATTGTATTTTTATTGATGCTAACTTAAATGTACTACTAATTCAGGTCAATAAAATAAAACCTATTTAGTAAATTATTGAGTGCTGAAACGAGTAAATTTATTAATAATCTCTGTCTTGTACATTTTTTAGCGTTATTGATAGGGCAATAAGAAATTAGTGAAATTTATTCTGATTTTTTTCTTTTTATTAGAATTAAATATTGGGTTGTTTTCGGATTAGATTATCTAATATTAGTTTTAAGGGTGTAAATCTATACATACAGCAGGAATAGATATCATGCTAACAATTACCCTTAGCTGAATTTATAACTAGGGTAATTGTTAAAGATAAGTTGACCGTTTTTATTTTTCGTTTTCTTCGTCACGAATAAAAGAGATTAATTCGGGGTGTGCAATACGTTTGTAATCTTGCGTATTCAGAATAATAGAGCGCTCTAATGTACCCGCATTAAACGCTAACTCATCAAAGCGTTCAAAAAGCAAAGGGTCCGCGACAAGCTTCAATGCAGGATGAAAACTAAAAGGGGGAATTGCACCAAAGACACACTGGGTGAGATCATCCACTTCTTTAGGACTTGCTAAAGATGCTCTTGTCCCCCCGATTTGGTGAGCAAGTTTTGAAAGGTCAGCTTGTTTATCGGCGGGTAATATTGCCAGAACATGTTGTTTAACACCGTTACCTTTTATATGGCAAACAAGTCCTTTTGCGCCTTGTCCTAATTGTGTTCCTCTGATTTTTGCAACTTCTTCAGAACGACCTGCGGTAGGGTGTTCCATTACACGGTAAGTAGCGTGGTTTTTATCTAATAAAGCAGTGAGTTGCTCAAAAATAGTCAAAGACATCAATGACTCCTGAATTAATAAGTTATTTATTTGAAGTCATTATACGACTTTAAAAAAAATATTCTGCTGTGATGTTTACAGTTGGTTTTGATTATTTTGATAAGCTTTTCAAATTATTTTATTACAAACAATAACATGTTAATAGTATTATCCTATTGAATTAATAGAGTAATTAAATTACCAATATTATATTCGTGTACTAATATTATAAATAAATTGATATTTATTTATTATTTTGATGATGATCAATTTAAGAACAAAAAGAATAGAACATATTAAAACATAGATTTAATTACTAAAAAGGAAGTCAATAATGGCTGTTTCTACATTCTATATCCCTTCTGTAAATAAAATTGGTGCGGGTTGTCTTGCTGATGCCGTAAGTTCAATGAAAGACTTCGGTTTTCATAAAGCGTTGATCGTAACTGATAGCATTTTAAATCAACTGGGTGTTGTTGAGAAAGTAAGTAAATTACTGACCGAGGCTGGTATTTCTAGCGTAGTTTATGACGGTACTGCACCAAACCCTACTGTTGAAAACGTAGAAGCGGGTTTAGCTCTGCTGAAAGAACATCAATGTGACTGTGTGATTTCTTTAGGTGGTGGTTCACCACACGATTGCGCCAAAGGTATTGCGTTAGTGGCTTCTAATGGTGGAAAAATTGCAGATTACGAAGGCGTTGACCGTTCTGCTAAACCTCAATTACCACTGATTTCAATTAATACCACAGCAGGTACTGCATCAGAAATGACGCGTTTTTGTATCATCACAGATACTGCGCGTCATATCAAAATGGCTATCGTTGATAAAAACGTTACACCACTCTTATCTGTAAATGATTCAGAATTAATGATTGGTATGCCAAAAGGTTTAACCGCTGCAACAGGTATGGATGCATTAACTCATGCTGTTGAAGCGTATGTTTCAATTGCTGCAAATCCAATCACTGATGCATGTGCATTAAAAGCAGTCACTATGATCAGCGGATCTTTACGTAAAGTTGTTGATAATGGCGGTGATGCAACAGCGCGTGAAAACATGGCTTATGCACAGTTTTTAGCAGGTATGGCATTTAATAACGCATCTTTAGGCTATGTACATGCTATGGCTCACCAATTAGGTGGTTTTTATAACTTACCTCATGGTGTGTGTAATGCGGTTTTATTACCACATGTTCAAGCTTATAACATTCAAGCTGCAGCAGGTCGTTTAAAAGATATCGCACAAGCTATGGGTGTTGATGTTTCTGCAATGAGCGATGAGCAAGGTGCGAAAGCGTGTATCGAAGAAATTCGTAAAATGGCTAAAGATGTTGGTATTCCTGCAGGCCTGAAAGAATTAGGCGTGAAAGAAGAAGATTTCAAAACATTAGCTGAAAATGCGCTGAAAGATGCTTGTGCAATCACTAACCCAGTTCAGGGTTCTGAAAGTGATGTTATCGAATTATTCCGCCAAGCAATGTAATGCTTAGAAAATAAAAAGCTAATTAAGCGATTACTTTTCATTTTTAAAAAATGAAGCCGATACTTTATTTTTGTATCGGCTTTTTGTTATCTCTATTAATGTGATATCAATTATTCTGCTTTTTTATGGCGTTCTTGTAGGCAACCAATAACATCACTGAGTGATAATGATTGGTCTTGCAGTAAGACCATTAAGTGATAGAGCAAGTCTGAGGCTTCATTTTTTAGCTCTTCTCTGTCATTCACAGTAGCAGCCAATGCGGTTTCTACACCTTCTTCTCCCACTTTTTGCGCTATACGTTTTGTACCACTGGCATAAAGGCGGGCAGTATAAGAGCTATCTGGTGAGGCATTTTTACGTTCACGTAATATATTTTCAAGCTCGTAGAGAAATCCCCATTGGCTTTGTGCTGGAGCAAAACAACTTTCAGTACCGTTATGGCAAGTGGGACCAATAGGATTGGCTAAAATAAGTAAAGTATCGTTATCACAGTCAGGATAAATATTGACTAATTTAAGAAAGTTGCCTGAGGTTTCACCTTTTGTCCATAAACGCTGTTTAGTGCGTGAATAGAAGGTCACATTTCCACTTTCTAAAGTGACATTTAATGCTTCTTTGTTCATATAACCTAGCATTAATACATCGCCTGAAATGGCATTTTGGATAACCACAGGCATGAGATTATCGACTTTTTTCCAATCTAGTTGCGCTAATGTTTCACTATTCATTATATTCTTACCTTAACGTCATTCTTTGCAAGATACTGTTTTAATTCGTTGATATTAATTATTTGTTTATGAAAAACAGAGGCTGCAAGAGCGCCATCAACATTGGCTAATTTAAATGCATCAAGAAAGTGTGACATTTCACCCGCACCGCCAGAGGCAATAAGAGGAACACCTGCAACTTGGCGTACTTGAGCCAATTGTTTCAAGTCATAGCCTTGTCTGACACCATCTTGATTCATCATATTTAAAACAATTTCACCGGCACCTAATCGCTGCACTTCACGTACCCAATCAAGGGTTGTCCAGTGTGTTTGCTGAGTCCGTTTTTCATCACCTGTGAATTGATAAACTAAATATTCGCCTGTTTTTTCGTCAAACCATGTATCAATACCCACAACAACACATTGCACACCATAACGTTCTGCAAGACGCGAAATCAGAGAGGGATCTGAAAGTGCAGGGGAGTTAATCGAAATTTTATCGGCACCGAATGAGAGAATTTTCCCTGCATCTTCAACAGAGCGAATACCACCTGCAACACAAAATGGAATATCAATCACTTCAGCAACGCGCGACACCCAGCTTTTATCAACCACGCGGCCATCAGACGAGGCGGTAATATCGTAAAATACCAGTTCATCAGCGCCTTCTTTAGCATAGCGTTCAGCAAGAGGAACAATATCACCGATGATTTCATGATTACGAAATTGAACACCTTTAACGACTTGCCCATTTCGGACATCAAGACAAGGAATTATGCGTTTTGCCAACATGATATCGCCTCTTTTAATGTAAATTTGCCTTCTAATAATGCTCTACCAACAATAATGCCGGCAACACCAGATGCTGGAAGATCTGCGATATCTTGTAAATCACCAATACCGCCCGAAGCTTGGAATAAAATATCAGGGAAACGCTGGCTAATTTCTTTATACAGTTCAACGTTAGAGCCAGCTAATGTGCCATCACGAGAAATGTCGGTACACAATACATGCTTTAAACCCACACTTTGATAAAGCTTGATGATATCTTCAAGCGTATAAGGGGAGTTCTCTTGCCAACCACTGACAGCTACCCACTTTTTGCCTTGTTTATCAATGCGAACATCGAGGGCTAATACAATGGCATCTGCACCATAGCGCTCAAACCATGTTTTCACTATTTCAGGTTGACTGACTGCGGTAGAGCCAATAACAACACGGCTTGCCCCTGCATTGAGCAGTGATTTAACATCATCTTCAGTGCGAATGCCTCCACCCACTTGTACAGGTACATTGACACAAGCAACAAGTTTTTTTAACAGTGGAATTTGGCGAGCAGACGGATCTTTTGCACCTGTTAAATCCACTAGGTGAAGTAGCTTTGCGCCATCTTTTTCATATTGTTGGTAGCGAGTCAGCGGATTATCATCATAATCACGCTGTTTTGCATAATCACCCTGATGAAGACGAACTACTTTCCCATCAATTAAATCTAATGCTGGAATAATCATAACGGGTTACATCTCCAAAAAATTCTTGATAAGTTGAGCGCCCGCTTTACCTGAACGTTCTGGGTGAAATTGCACGCCATAAAAATTATCTTTTTGAATTGCGCTACTAAAGCGAGAGCCGTATTCAGTTTCAGCAATCGTCGATTCATTGAGCGCTAGAGCGTAACTATGAACAAAATAGAACCAAGCATTGTCATCAAGTGAACGAAAAAGAGGATGCCCCGGTTTTGCTAATACTTGGTTCCAACCCATATGAGGTAATGGTAAACCCGCTGTATCAAGCTTATCTATGGTGCCATCAACTAAACCTAATAAAGGGATATCTTTACCTTCCTCGCTTAGTGAAGCCAATATTTGCATACCTAAACAAATACCTAAAACTGGTTGTGTTAAGGCTTTAATTAAAGGAATTAGCTCACGAGCTTTGAGCTGTTCCATTGCCGCTCTCGCTGTTCCTACTCCGGGTAAAAAGAGTTTATCCGCAGATAACACTACGTTTTTTTCATAGGACACAATTGGATCATAACCGAGTCGCTTAACAGCGTAAGCGACAGAGGCTAAATTGGCACAGCCCGTATCAAGAATAACCACTTTCATCACAGAACACCTTTTGAGCTTGGTAAAGTATTGCCTTCAACACGAATGGCTTGGCGTAATGTACGACCAAAGACTTTAAATAAGCTTTCAGCTTTGTGGTGATCGTTTTTGCCTTTTGATTTCAGGTGCAATGTGCAACCCATGGTGTAAGAGAGAGAACGGAAAAAGTGTTCAATCATCTCTGTACTTAAATCACCGACACGTTGATATTTAAATTCGGCTTTGTACTCAAGGTGTGGACGACCAGAAATATCTAATGCACAGCTTGCGAGGCACTCATCCATTGGTAATGTAAAGCCAAAGCGAGCAATACCCCGTTTATCACCTAATGCTTCGCGTAATGCTTCACCCAAAGCAAGACCGGTATCTTCTACCGTGTGGTGATCATCAATAACTAAATCACCTTTTACATTGATATTCATACGAAAGCCGCCGTGTGTGGCAATTTGATCAAGCATGTGATCAAAGAAACCAACACCAGTGCTGATTTGGCTATTTCCTTCACGATCTAGCCAAACATCGATCGCGATTTGTGTTTCTTTTGTTTTGCGCTCAACGTGGGCATAACGATCTTTTTTAGTCAGCTGCTCTGTAATAACAGCCCAAGGGAGCTTGTTGGCATTATAAAGTATGCCTTTGATACCCATATTTTCAGCTAGCTGAATATCAGTTTGTCTATCGCCAATAACATAACTGTTATCTTTATCGAGTGCGCCATCAACTAAATATTGGGTGACAAGCCCTGTTTCTGGTTTGCGACAAGGGCAGTTGTCTTCAGGCTTATGAGGGCAAATTAAAACATCATCAAAGGTGATCCCTTGTGATGAGAAAACTTGCATCATTAAATTATGAGGAGGATCGAAATCTGTTTGAGGAAAACTTTCTGTGCCTAATCCATCCTGATTTGTGATCATAATCAGTTTATAACCCGCTTTTTGCAGCGCTGTCAGTGCGGGGATCACGCCATTTTCAAAGGCAAGTTTATCAAGTCTATCAACTTGGTAATCAGTTGGTGGCTCAGTGATTAAAGTACCATCACGATCGATAAAAAGAATTTTTTGGCTCATGGTTGAGATCCCTCAGTTGCGATTTTTTGTTGTTATCGTTTTTAATGTTTTATACGTTTGCAGTTTGAATATTTTTTATGGCATTAATCACGCTATCACATTCTTCTGCTGTACCGATAGAAATACGCAAACAGCCATTAAGCCCATATTGACGCTGTTGATCGCGTAAAATAATCCCTTGCTCCCATAAAGTACGGAAAACCAGAGTCGCATCAGTGAATTTCACTAAAATATAGTTGGTTTCACTGTTATAAACCTGTTCAACATTAGGCAATTTTTTTAACGTATCAGATAAAATGGCTCTATTGCGTGTAATTTCGGCCACTCGCTTTTTCATTATCTCAATACTTGCTTCTGTTAATGCTTGCGCAGCAATATCTGCAACAGGTGTTGAAAGTGGGTACGGTGCGATCACCTTTAGTAATAATTCAATGACTGGTGGGTTGGCAAGCGCAAAGCCACAACGAAGCCCTGCTAAAGCAAAAGCTTTCGATAAGGTTCGCAAAATAACTAAATTCGGATAATCTTCAAGCCATGAAACAATTGACGCTTGTGGGCAAAATTCAATATAAGCTTCATCTACCGCAACAATGGCTTTGTCTTTAGCCAACGCTAATACATCACGAATAAGCGAAGGATCAACAATATTTCCTGTCGGATTATTGGGGCTGCATAGGTAGATAAGCTTTACATTATCAAGTTGTGATGCGATGGCTTTAACATCTAGGCTCCAATCAGCAAGTGCGGGAACAACACGCTGTTCTATACCGAAGGTTTCAGCACTAACGCTATACATCCCGTATGTTGGTGGACAATAAAGTACGGCATCTTTACCTGGCTCACAGAAAGCACGAATAAGTAGTTCAATCGCTTCATCTGCCCCACGGCTAACTAAGACTTGATTTGAATTAACACCTGCGTATGCAGCATAACGATTAATCACATTCACAGGCTGACATTCAGGGTAACGATTTAAGTTTTTTTCATTAAAAGCAAAGTCAGGCGCGAGAGGGTATTCATTTGCATTTAACCAAACAGAACCATTTCCCCCTAAGCGCCGAGCAGATTGATAAGGTGTTAATTCACGTACATTTTTTCTTGCAAGCGTATTGATATCAAATTCAGTTTTCATCACTCTTTTTTCCCCTGAGCTAAAGCATTAACGCGAAGTGTGACCGCATTTTTGTGTGCAGTGAGTTGTTCTGCTTGCGCTAATATTTCAATAGTCTGTGCTAAATCAGATAAACCTTGTGCTGTCAGTTTCTGTACTGTCATACGTTTCATAAAATCAGCTAAGCCTAAGCTTGAGTAGGTTGCTGTATAACCATAAGTCGGTAGAACGTGATTAGTACCAGAAGCATAATCTCCCGCAGATTCAGGTGACCAAGCACCAAGAAAAACAGATCCAGCGCTGGTAATGCTATCAACACGATTATCAGCATCATTGGTTTGAATAATTAAGTGTTCTGGGCCATAGCTGTTACTAATTTCAATACACTGATCGAGATCACGAGTAATAATGACGCGGCTTTCTGTAAGTGCTTGTTTAGCGATTTCAGCACGGCTTAATAGCGCTAGTTGTGTTTCTGTTTCAGCAATAACGGCTTTAGCGAGGGTTTCATCAGGTGTTAATAATACAACTTGTGAATCAGGGCCGTGTTCAGCTTGCGAAAGTAAGTCTGCGGCAATAAATGCAGGGTTTGCATCTGCATCCGCAATCACTAATACTTCAGAAGGACCTGCTGGCATATCGATTGCTGCACCTTGTAGCGATTGGCTTACTTGGCGTTTTGCTTCGGTTACATAGGCATTGCCGGGGCCAAAAATTTTATCAACCTTAGGAATAGATTCAGTACCAAATGCCATGGCGGCAATCGCCTGAGCACCACCAACTTGGAAGATTTCATCAATACCAATTTGTTGAGCAATATATAAAATTTCATCAGCAATAGGGGGCGGTGAGCAAAGAATAACTTTGCGACAACCTGCAATACGGGCTGGAATACCTAACATCATTACGGTTGAGAGTAATGGTGCCGAACCTCCAGGAATATAAAGCCCTACTGCATCAATAGGTCTGCTTACTTGTTGGCAAAATACACCAGGTTGAGTTTCCACGTTGATAGTGTTAGGAATTTGAGCCTCATGAAAGCGACGAATATTATTCATCGCCTGTGCTATTGCCTGTTTTATTTTGCTATCAAGTCTTGATGAAGCTGCATCGATTTGTGATTTTGACACCAAAACGCTTTCTGGCGCTGCCTTATCGAATTTTTGGCTAAGTGCTTTAAGCGCTTTATCTCCATCATTGCGTACCTGTGAAATGATGCTAGCAACTTGTTCTGTAATTGAACCTGATGCAGAAATAGCTGGGCGAGTTAATAGCACTTGTTGCTGTTCTTTCGTGCATTTATTCCAGTAATTTAATGTATTAAAACCCGTTTTCATCATTTCACCTTATTCCATCATTTTTTCAATTGGTAAAACAAGAATTGAACTTGCACCTAATGCTTTAAGCTTTTCCATTGTTTCCCAGAATAGGGTTTCGCTACTCACCATGTGCATTGCTACGCGATTTTGGTCACCCGCCAGAGGTAAAATAGTTGGTCTTTCAGCGCCCGGAAGTAATGCAATGACATCTTCAAGGCAATCACTTGGTGCGTGTAACATAATGTATTTTGATTCTCGAGCTTGAATAACACCTTGAATACGCGTTAGTAGGCGGTCGATAAGTGCTTGTTTATCGGTTTCCATGTCACCGTCACGTTGGATCAAGCATGCTTTTGAGCGATAAATCACTTCAACTTCTTTTAAACCATTGGCTTCTAACGTTGCGCCAGTAGAAACTAAGTCGCAGATAGAGTCAGCAAGACCTGCACGAGGGGCGACTTCAACCGAGCCATTTAATAAACAGGATTTAAACTTGATGCCTTTTTGATCTAAATAGCGTTTGAGCAGATTGGGATAGGAGGTTGCGATGCGAGTATTATTTAAGCATTCCACACCTTGATAATTGAAATCGACAGGGGTTGCGAGAGATAAACGACAGCCACCGAAATCAAGACGACGTAGTGTCAGATAACTTGGGTTTTCACCTTGTGAGCGACGTTTTAATAACTCTTCTTCTAAAACGTTTTCACCGATGATCCCTAAATCAACAACACCATCCATGACTAATCCCGGAATATCGTCATCTCTAACACGTAAAATATCGATTGGCATATTTTCAGCGTAAGCAATCAGGCGCTGTTGGTTTAAGTTAATTTTGATGCCACAACGCGCTAAAAGAGCACGAGAATCATCGCTTAAACGCCCTGATTTTTGCATTGCGATCCTTAATCTTGCTTTATCTAACATATTATTACCCTATCATTGTCCATGTTTTTGTTATGAAAATTAGCTATAAAAAAACCCCGGAAGTTGCCTTCCGGGGTTTTTATTGTTTGTCTGCATTCAGACCACCGGAAGCGTTTCTTAAACGTCTTCCAGCACTCATCGCCTGAAAGACTAGTCAGGGTGATGGTGATGATGGTGGTTTAGTTGAATGCTATACATAATTATTTTCCTAGCTAATAACACTATTTGTTATTTAGTAATGCCCGTTACCGTTAAACAATATTCAGTAACCTGCATTTAGAATTTGTCTGCCTTTCAACCTACATGATTTACAAAGCATAAAGCAACCTATTTTTTAATAATAATTTAATTATTTTGTAACCTTATGTTTTTAATATGATTTTAATATTTCTCTTATTTACTTAATGGCACAAGTAGGCGAGTATATAGAGAGAGGCTAAATGTTCACGAAATAATAAGTAGTATTTATAAGTAATGGCGAAATTAAAATTTTATAGCATACTTTGACTAAGCCATTTAAGTAGGGGAGCAAAATGAAACGAATAACCATCGTAGGATTAGGTTGGTTAGGTTTACCACTTGCCGTTGCGTTGCGTGATGCAGGCTATCAAGTTAAAGGGACTAAAACCACCGAAGATGGCGTAGAAGCAGCAAGAATGAGTGGCGTTGACTGCTGTTTAGTGAATTTAACACCCGCAATTGAATGTGATAGAGATGATTTTGATTACTTAATGGAAACTGACGTTCTCATTATCACGTTACCACCCAGTGCTGCTGGTGGCGGTTATGATTATGTTGAAGCCATTCAGACGTTGGTGGATAGCGCAATGTCTCGCCATGTTACGAGAGTCATTTACATTAGCTCTACTTCTGTATATGGCAATCAAACAGGTAATATCACGGAAGAAATGGATATTCGACCAGAAACACAATCAGCAAAAATGTTAGCAGAAGTTGAGAACTGGCTACATCGTTTACCGTTGACGACAGTTGATATTCTTCGATTAGCCGGATTAGTTGGGCCGGGTCGTCATGCTGGACGTTTTTTATCAGGTAAAAAACAGGTAAAAGGCGCTCATCAATGCGTTAATTTAGTCCACTTGGATGATGTCATTTTTGCTATTGAGCAACTTCTTGCGCAGAATGAAGGTGGTCATTTATATAATTTATGTGCCCCAATTCATCCTAAAAAGAAAGACTTTTACTCAAGAGTGTCGAGCCAACTTGATCTTATTCCGCCAGAATTTGCTGAAGAAGAGAAGCCTTTAATACGAGAAATTGATGGTCAGGAGATCTGTCGAGATCTTGGATTTCATTACCATTATCCAGATCCCGACAAAATGCCAATGAATTAACTTAATTTACAGGCAGTAACACGATATCACGGAAAATAGCTCTTTCACTTAATTGTGCAAACCAACGTTCAATGTGAGGGAAGTTTGGTCTATCTTTGCAAACCTCAAGCCACGGGTAGACCAATGGTGCGATCGCCATATCGGCAAGAGAGAATGCATCTCCTGCGAAATAAGTTGTTTTTGCAAGTTGGTCGTCAGCAATTTTAATTAATTTATTAAGCTTCTCTTTCAATGCGTTAACAATCTCGGGATTTTGCTGCTCTTTAGGCGTACGAACAATCATGATCATCATTTGTTGGATGGGAGCAAATAAGCTGCCATTTGACCAATCCATCCATTTTTCTACGTTCGCACGTTGTTTAGGATCAACGGGATAGAGAGTGTTATTTTCATATTTTGTACATAAATAACGAATAATGGTATTAGACTCCCATAAAGCAAAGTCATCATCTTGTAAGGTTGGAATAGAAGCGTTGGGATTCATTGCTAAATAATTTTCTTCATTGAGTCCACCAAAAGGACCACCAACGTCGATTTGTTCATAAGGAACATTTAATTCCTTTAAGCACCAAAGTACTTTTTTAACGTTAGATGAGTTTTTTCTACCCCAGACTTTTAACATAAAGGTCTCCTAAACCACGATAAGTAATAAAATTTCCCTCTATAGGGCGCTAAATATGAATATAAGATAAATCTCTATATATCAATGTTGGCGTCTTATTCCAGAAAGCCATATAGTAGGAAAGCTTTAACAAATTGATATAAAAGGGTGATCGGTAATGAAAAAAAATATTCCATCTGTTCTGGGTAAGGTTACCGCGGGAATGGGTTTACTGCTAATTATTTCTAGTCCTTCATTTGCAGTAAATAATCCAGTGCCTCCTCAAATAGAGGCAAAATCTTATGTATTAATGGATTACAACAGCGGCAAAATTCTGGCATCAGAAAAGCTTGATGAGCGTTTAGATCCCGCCAGTCTTACAAAAATCATGAGTAGCTACGTTGTTGGGCAAGCTATTAAAGAAGGTCGTATGTCACCTGACGATACAGTTATTGTTGGGCGTAATGCGTGGGCAACGGGCAATCCGGTATTGAAAGGATCATCATTGATGTTCTTGAAACCGGGTGATCAGGTCAAAGTGATTGATTTAAATCGCGGTATGGTTATTCAATCTGGTAATGATGCCAGTATTGCATTAGCAGAACATGTTGCGGGTAGTCAGGAAACCTTTGTTGATTTAATGAATTCCTATGCTAAGAATCTCGGTTTAAAAAATACACATTTTAAAACCGTTCATGGGCTAGATTCTGATGGGCAATATACCACCGCACAAGATATGGCATTGCTCACCGCAGCCATGATCCGTGATGTTCCTTCAGAGTATGAAATTCATAAAGAAAAAGAATTTACATTCAACAATATTCGTCAGCCAAACCGTAACCGTTTATTGTGGAATAAAAATATGAATGTCGATGGTGTGAAAACAGGTCACACTAATGGAGCAGGGTATAACCTTGTTTCTTCGGCAACTGAAGGTGATATGCGCCTGATTGCTGTTGTTTTAGGAACGCCATCAGACAAAGTGCGTTTTGCGGAAAGTGAAAAATTATTAGGCTGGGGTTTCCGCTTTTTTGAAACAGTAACCCCTGTAAAAGCAGATACACCACTGACAACTCAAAAAGTGTGGTATGGCGATAAAGGCGAAGTGGCATTAGGAGTTGCGAATGATGCCTCAATTACCATTCCTAAAGGTGAATTGAAAAATCTGAAAGCCTCTTTTACTTTAACCAATCCTGTATTAGAAGCACCGTTAACTCAAAATCAGGTTGTAGGTACAGTTAACTTTTTATTAAATGATGAAGTGATTGAACAACGTCCATTAGTTGTAAAAGAAGCGGTTGAGGAAGGCGGTTTCTTTAGTCGTATTTGGGATTTTGTGGTTAAAACAGTATCCGGTTGGTTTAATGCTATTTTTGGTTAATTCACTAATAATGGATCTATCAAAGCGTTACTGAGTTTTTCACCCAAAAAGAAAGACTAGCTGTTATTTTTATATAAATAATCCGTAATTGTTTAACGATTACGGATTTTTTTATATTCAATAAAATAGAGGGATATTTCTATTTTATCACTTAAATAAGCCCATCTATTTTACCTTGATTATCAACATTAACCGCGATAGCAGCAGGTGTTTTCGGTAATCCGGGCATCGTTGTGATAGAGCCTGTTAAGGCGACAACAAAGCCAGCGCCAGCAGAAACATACACTTCACGAACGTTTATTGTAAAGTCAGTCGGGCGACCTAATAATGAGGGATCATCTGAGAGTGAATATTGCGTTTTTGCCATGCAAACAGGGAAATGAGCAAAACCCATACTTTCTATCTTTTCTAACATTTTACGAGCATGTTGGCTATAAGTCACACCATCTGCGCCATAAATTTCTTTGGCAACAATATCGATTTTTTGACTAAGTGAGACATCATCAGGATAAATTAATTGAAATTGGCTCGGTTCATTTTCAAGTGTATCAATCACTTGCTTAGCTAATTCAATACCACCTTCGCCGCCTTTTTCCCATACTTTAGTCATTGCGAAGCGACAATCTCTCTCTTGGCAAAATTGTTCGATAAATTGGTGCTCTGCAATACTATCAGTGATATAAGCATTAAGAGAGACAATGACGGGTAAGCCATATTTTTTAAGGTTTTCAATGTGTTTTTCAAGATTTACAATGCCTTTTTCAAGGGCAACTAAATCTTCATTATTCCATTCGCCTTTACCTAAGCCACCGTTATATTTTAGCGCTTTGGTGGTGACAACAATCACGGCACAATCAGGGCGTAACCCACTGATCCGGCATTTGATATCAAAGAATTTTTCGGCACCTAAATCAGCACCAAAACCAGCTTCTGTCACCGTAATATCAGCAAGTTGAAGCGCAAGTTTTGTCGCCCTTACGCTATTGCATCCATGGGCGATATTAGCAAAAGGACCGCCATGAATAATGGCTGGAGTATTTTCGAGTGTTTGTACTAAATTAGGATTAATAGCATCTTTTAATAAACTTGCCATTGCCCCGACAGCTTGTAGATCGTTTGCTGTAACAGGATCACCATGATAAGAATAAGCAACAATGATGCGAGAAAGTCGTTGTTTTAAATCATCAATATCCGCGGCTAAACATAGGATAGACATAATTTCAGAGGCAACAGTAATAACAAAATTATCTTCTCTGGTGATACCGTCTTTTTCGCCACCTAATCCCACAACAATATGACGTAAAGTACGATCGTTCATATCCATACAACGTTTAAACACGATTTTTTTAGGATCGATATTTAAAGGATTACCTTGATAAATCGAATTATCAAGCATAGCTGCAAGTAGGTTATTAGCAGAGGTAATAGCATGAAAATCGCCAGTAAAATGAAGGTTGAGATCTTCCATCGGAACAACTTGTGAATAACCACCACCGGTTGCCCCACCTTTAATGCCAAAGCAAGGACCTAAAGAGGGTTCACGCAATGCAATAATGGCATTTTTTCCTAGATGACTCAGTGCTTGCCCTAATCCAACAGTCACCGTTGTTTTGCCTTCACCAGCCGGTGTCGGGTTTATTGCTGTCACTAAAACTAATTTTCCGGGCTTTTTTGTCGCAATTTTTGGCCAAATGCTGTGGCTAAATTTGGCTTTGTACTTGCCATAAAACTCGATATCGTCTTGATCAATATTTAAATTTTTAGCAATGTCCTGAATAGGTAAGAGGTGTGCTTCTTGGGAGATTTGAATATCTGATTTCATTTTAGTTCTCTTTTTATCCCGTTAATGATGTCTCTAGTGATCTTTACTTATCAACTCTAGACAATAATCTAAATATGGCCAATAGATTGATTAATTTGTAGTTATTTACTTTAGATAACGAGTTCATCGTCACGTCATTTAAATAATTTTTGAGGTTAGCGCCTATTTTTTCAAAAAAACTATTTTAACTAAGGATGACAATTTAATCTCATACAAAAAAGAGGATATTAAAAAAAGAAGAGTGTTGAGATTGATGTTAATAAACAAAAAAGGCGCTGATATCAGCGCCTTATCTATCATAAATATCTGTATTTCAGACGTTCAGATTTAGTCACAAGAAATTTTAATGGCTAATCCACCTTGAGAGGTTTCACGATATTTAGCATTAATGTCTTTGCCTGTTTCGTACATTGTTTCAATGACTTTATCTAAACAAATACGAGGATCGCTAACACGACGTAAAGCCATACGAGATGAGTTTACAGCTTGTACGGCTGCGATAGCATTACGTTCAATACACGGAACTTGTACTTGTCCTGCCACTGGGTCACAAGTAAGCCCTAAGTTATGCTCCATCGCAATTTCTGCTGCAATACAAACTTGTTCTGGGCTACCGCCTAAAAGCTCAGTTAACGCACCTGCTGCCATTGAACAAGCAACACCGACTTCACCTTGACAACCAACTTCAGCGCCTGAGATAGATGCATTCATTTTGTAAAGTGAACCAATAACACCAGCAACTAAGAAAAAGCGAGTGTAAGAATTTTCATTTACAGGACGAATAAATTTATCATAGTAAGACAATACTGCTGGGATAATGCCACAGGCACCGTTTGTTGGCGCTGTAACAACACGTCCACCAGCTGCATTTTCTTCATTCACAGCAAGTGCAAACATATTAATCCAGTCAACAACTGTCATTGGATCGGTTGTCGTTTTATCTTCTGTGACTAGCATACGGCGTAATGCAGAAGCACGGCGAGGTACGCGTAATGGCCCCGGTAATAAGCCTTCAGTATTTACACCGCGCTCAATACCTGACTTCATCACGTCCCAAACAGCCGCGAAATGAGCCGAAATTTCTTCTTTGCTACGTAATGCTAATTCGTTTTGCATCACTAATGCTGATAAAGAAAGCCCTGTTTCTTTGCAATGGCGACGTAAATCAGCCGCATATTGATAAGGATAAGGAACTTGAACCGTATTTTCTGCAGGTTGGCCAAAATGTTCTTCATCAACAATAAAACCGCCACCAATAGAATAATAGGTTTTTTTCAATAAAACTTGCTCACCGTTATAAGCGGTAATGGTCATGCCATTTTCATGGAGGGGAAGATTAGTTTTATGAAAATTCATACCGCCTTCAACCGGAAAATCGACTTCTTTTATGCCATTTGCCAGCATTAAGCGACCGGTTGCTTCTACTTGTTTAATAAACGGGGCAATAGAATCAATATCGACAGTATCAGGTAAATTTCCTGCGAGTCCCATAATAATAGCAATATCCGTTGCATGACCTTTACCTGTTAAAGATAAAGAGCCATAAACATCAACGATAACGCGGGAAACAGAAGAGAGAAGATTTTTTTCAGCAAGTAAATCGACGAATTCTTTACCTGCTTTCATTGGACCTACGGTGTGGGAGCTTGAAGGGCCGATACCGATTTTAAAAATATCAAAGACGCTAACCATAATATTCGCCTCCCTAATTAATTTAAAGGCGCAACTGTGTGATTATTAGAGTGAGAAGTGTCAGCTTTGAAGTCTAAAGCTGTAATGGCTACTTTCTTTTATGAAAGTAGCCATTAGATGTCTTATTAACTAATGAAAGAGTTAATTAAGCTATAGAAAACTGCTGAGATTGCGATAAGACCCATGACTACAACAAATACGTTGCTGATATGGCCTTCATATTTCTTCATTGCTGGTACTTTACGGATTGCATACATTGGCATCAGGAACAGTAACATCGCGATGATTGGGCCACCTAATGTTTCAATCATACCTAAAATGCTTGGGTTTAATGTTGCAACAATCCAAGTTGTAACCAGCATAAACAGTGCAGTGATTTTGTTTAAACGATCTTTTTCGATTGTTTTACCTTTCTCACGCAGTGATTTGATGATTAAACCATTGAAACCTTCACGAGCACCTAAGTAGTGACCTAAGAATGATTTAGTGATCGCAACGAAAGCAATAAATGGAGCAATATAAGCGATAACAGGTGCTTCAAAATGGTTAGCAAGGTAAGACAGAATACTGATGTTCTGTGCTTTTGCTTCAGCTAAGTTCTCTGGTGTTAAGCTAAATACACAGCTAAACACGAAGAACATTACGGTGATAACCATCATGATGTGTGCATAAGCTAAAATGCGTGAACATTTTTTCTCAGCGTTTTCGCCGTATTCTTCACGTTTTGCAACAGCAAACGCAGAGATGATTGGAGAGTGGTTAAAAGAGAACACCATTACAGGGATAGCTAACCATAAGGTTACTAATAGACCTTGCCCCATACCTGATGTAGTTGCGTGATCAAAAGAGAGAGTATCAAGAACCGCACCATTCCACTCTGGGATCAGATACAGTGCTAAGACCATCAGGACCGCAACAAATGGGAATACTAAAACGCTCATTGCTTTAACGATAGCTTGTTCACCAAAGCGGATAATCGACATGATACCAATAATCAGTATCAGCGATAAAATTGCGCGAGGTGGTGCAGCCATGTGCATTTGGTTCACAATAAAGCTTTCTACTGTATTGGTGATAGCAACACTATAAACCAATAGAATAGGATAAATTGCGAAGAAATAGAGCAGGGTGATTAATTTACCTGCTGTTTTACCAAAGTGTTCTTCAACAACTTCAGTGATATCTTCACCTGGGTTTTTACCTGATAACACAAAGCGGCACATACCACGGTGTGCAAAGAAGGTCATTGGGAACGCAAGTACTAACATGATAAGCAGAGGAATTAAACCACCAATCCCTGCGTTGATAGGTAAAAATAGAACACCAGCACCGATAGCCGTACCGTATAAACCTAACATCCATACTGTATCTGACTTACGCCATGTTTTGTAATCACCTTGGGTGTTACCCGACGCGATAGAACCAACTTTGGTTGTATCCATAATACTCTCCGAAATAACGCGGTAAAAAAATAATGAATAAAATAAGAGCGCGATTGTATTTCTTTTTAGAAATGAATCACTGCATAAATTTAATTATGAATAAATGAGTGCATTGAGTACCTGGTGTTATCTCAATATCTTCAATTACCACATACAAAATCTTTAAATTTCAAAAGAGTTAAACCCTTCCAAAATTTGAAAAAATATTCTATAAGTTTATATCTAGACTTAAGAGTTGCAGAATATAGTGTTTTTCAGGATAAACTACCGTGATCACCATCTCAAATGCTAAATATAACTAAAAAAGCTGAAAATGTAACATTTTTTATATTTTGTGTTTTTCGAGGCGGTTTTTAAAACATTTTGAAATAACTTTCCAATTTTAAAGTAAATACAAAATAAAGCTAAATACTTAAATATTCAT
This sequence comes from Proteus sp. CD3, assembly GCF_008808075.1. NCBI lineage: Bacteria > Pseudomonadati > Pseudomonadota > Gammaproteobacteria > Enterobacterales > Morganellaceae > Proteus > Proteus sp. CD3. The sequence goes on from NZ_CP019686.1 coordinate 1,029,209, forward strand.
ATGTTAATGATTATTTTTAGGTATTTTTATTAACTAGGAAATAAATGATTAAAATCAATTAGGTTATTTTTGTTTACAATTAAAACATTATATTAACCACGCATATGATTGAAATATAATGATAAATTATTTTCTTTAATTAATGTTTAAAACTAGACAAAAGAATATAGAAACGATGCAATATGATTATTTATTAATGAATTTCCTTTATTTTATGAAATGAATATAGCTATATTTCATTTATAAGTAGAATATTGTTTATAAATACGACAATGAATTTGTTAATAAATGAGTTTGGTAGGTTGCTATATAACGAATATAAAAGTTTCATTTTGATTAAAATAACAACATATTTATTTTTTGGACAAATACTATAATAGTAGAGAATATTTTTATTTATATATTAATATATTGAAGAAGGGCATTACTTAAGCTAAATATAAAAAAAGACCACAATAAATGTGGTCTTTTTCGGTATAAGAAAGGTTATGCCTTTGTCCAACCCTTGCGAATAGGATAAGCAAAACAGAGCTGATAGAGCTGTTGTACCCATTTTTGGAGTATGTCTCCACCTTTAGACCAGAAGATCTGGCAAAGGCCACAAGAAAGTAGAGCAACGATAAAGGCACCAATCATATCGATTGGCCAATGTACACCAAGATAGATACGTGACCAAGCAATCGCAAGCCCTAAACCGAGCATAATATAGCCAATACGTTTGCTGTTATGCCAAAAGAGATAAGCTAAAGCAATGGTGAAAACAAACGTACCATGGTTACTTGGGAATGATGGTGTTGCATCGTGATCAAGAAAATTGTAGCCAATGTTGGCTGCAAAAGGGCGCGCATGAGGCGCAATAGCACCAATCACCCAAGAGATAGAAAGTGCGATAACTAAAGAGATAGCCGCTTTACATACCAATGTTCTGTGCTGGCTAAGATGTTTTTCATTACCCCATAACCAATAGAACACTAAAGATAACGGAAAAAGATAGACAAGGTACTTAGCAATAATTATCGCCGTACCGATTTCTAAAGGAGATGCCGCAGGTGTTGCATTCATCATTGAAAATACGGCTAAATTGAATTGTTCCAGCAAAGTAGGCTCCATACATGTCGTACTGATAAGCGATGTTTATGATACATAATACGCAAGTTTTTAAGGGTAAATGAGGGAGTAATAGGGGTAAAGTGTTTTTTTCTTATTTAATTGTGCTTTTTTTAAAAGATTTGTCAGTTTTATAGCAAACTGAGTTAAAGCACTCTTAAAAAGAGTATTGCGCTTATGTTATTGCTCTCACATCGTTCTTTTTCTTATCTTCAACGAGGTATAACTTTATGTGGTTCCAGAAAAATATAGTCCTTAATGCACGACCAAGAGGATTTCACTTAATTACACAAGCATTGATTCAAGAATTACCGGAACTAAGACAATATAAAATTGGAATTGCTCATTTTTTTATTCAACATACATCGGCTTCATTAACGATTAATGAAAATGCTGATCCGACAGTACGAAGCGACTTTGAAAATTTCTTTAATCAAAGCGTAAAAGAGAACGAAGATTACTATCTTCACACTTATGAAGGCAGTGATGATATGCCCGCGCATATTAAAAGTAGCTTACTTGGGCAAAGTGTTACGGTTCCTATTAGTCAAGGTGAGCTGAATTTAGGGGTTTGGCAGGGAATTTATCTTGGTGAACATCGTAATCACGGTGGTAATCGTCGCATTATTGTGACATTGCAAGGTGAGTGTTACTAAATTTCAAGCAATAAAAAACCCGACAGTTATTTCACCAAAAGGGTTGAAACTATCGGGCTCCTCAATATTTGGGGACATCAAAGAAAAGCAGTGGCACTAATTCAGACTACGAGTTAGAAAGAAAGTTCGCTGGCTAATGAAAAAAAATAGAATTTTTTTGGGAAAAGAGTGAGAAGATAAAGAAAAGATGGATGATGCAAAAAGAGAAAGCGCTAAAACATATTGATAAATAACCTGTTTTAGCGCTTTTGAATTAATTGTAGATGCCTAAATTTTCTTTAGCATAAGCTTCAAAATCTGTGCAACCACCAATGTGTTTCTCATCAATAAAAATTTGTGGCACAGTTTCAACAGGTTTACCGACAGTTTTAGATAAATCAGCTTTTGTAATTCCTTCAGCTTGAATATCTACATAGCGGAAATCGAAATCGTCACGTTTTTCAGACAAAGTTTCAGCCAGTTGTTTTGCACGAACACAGTATGGACAACCAGGGCGACCAAAAATGACAACAAACATACGACACTCCTTATTGAGGAAATAAAATTCAGGCATAATAGTTTCTATTGGTTGTTACTATGCCCTTTTATTAGGCTAAACAAAAACAGTTATTGCCTTTTAGTGTGATAAATTATACCAATTTGCTGGATAATGAGATAGGACTGCAACACAGCAATTTAGCGGAGAAATCATGGAAAAGCCTTCAAATCGAGATATGAAATCACTATCAGATATGCCAAGACCCATTATCATCATTGAAATAATCGGGATTGTTTTATTGGTGATTGCTTATCTTTATATCAATCAATATATGACCTCTCCGCAGTGGCTAGGAACATATACAGGACAATTAACATTAGTTGTTTTAGGGGTTATCTGCATGATCCCGCCCGCTATCCATATTGTATGGCGTGCTATTTATCGATTAACTTTTTTAGGGATTGACCATAAATCCCTAAATAGTAAAAAGAAAAAAGAGAATAACAGAGAATAGCTATCTGTTTTCCCTCAAAAATGTATTAGAAACTAAGAAAAAACAATGTGTAAATTGGCTTAATTTTCTTAGTTTTTCTATTTATTAGTGCCTTCAAGATAGAAAAAGTGGCAAAATAGCGTCAATGCCAAAAGGCACTCTATTTTTTGCGCGTAAAGGTTATTTGAATGAACGCTGTTGTGACTACCGATCTGGATCAGCTAAAGTCTTGGCTTGATGAATTACAGATTGCTTATTATGAATGTGACTCTTGTCAGGCGTTACATTTACCGCATCTTCAATATATCAGTGGTATTTTTGATGCCAAAATTGATATTCTTGAGGATGTACTTGTATTTACCGCTATCGCTGAGCTAAAACCGTCAGCCATAGTGCCATTAATGGCAAATCTAAGCCAAATTAATGCAAGCTCTTTATTTATTAAAACATTTCTAGAAATTAGTGATGAGAACTTACCAAAATTAGTCTTCTGCCAATCATTCCCAGTTGCTGCGGGTATCTCACTTAATCAATTTGACCTATTCTTACAAAAAGCAGAAGAGCAATCTGCTGAAGTCGTCAGGGAAATTTTTAATAACGGTTTCTTGTATGGCGAAAAGCAAGAAAGTGAAAACGAAGAAGACGAAGAAGATGTTGAGATAAATAGCACATCAACTGACTCCTCCTATACTGTACATTAATATTAATCTCCATAACGGTCACAAAATCTTATGCAATGCGCACGATTTAGTGCGGGTGAATGTCATTCTTGTGAGTGGCTTTCTCTTGCTTATCCTGAACAAATCAAGAAAAAACAGCACAGCTTATTAGCATTACTTCCAGAAGATTATGCTTTTGATAAATTAGCGCCAGTAGAAAGCCAACAGGCGCAGTTTCGTAATAAAGCAAAAATGGTCGTCAGCGGGAGTGTCGAAAGACCTGTCTTAGGCTTAAAAACGAAAGACGGTATGGCTGTCGATTTATGTGAATGCCCACTGTACCCAGTTTCTTTTGCACCCGTGTTTCCTGTTTTAAAAACATTTATTGCAAAAGCAGGGTTAGTGCCTTACGACATCGAACGTCGTCGCGGTGAACTCAAGTTTATTTTATTAACTGAGAGTCGAAGTAATCGCACCATGATGTTGCGCTTTGTTTTGCGCTCAGAAAAAAAACTAGAACAACTTCGCAAAGCACTTCCTTGGTTACAAGCGCAATTGCCTCAATTAGCGGTTATCTCCGTGAATATTCAACCTGTTCATATGGCTATTTTGGAAGGCGAGCAAGAAATTATTCTGACTGAAAAAACGTTCTTGGATGAATCATTTAACCAAATTCCATTGCATATTCGTCCAAGAGGCTTTTTTCAAACCAATCCAGCGGTGGCTTCATCACTTTATGCCACAGCAGGTCGTTGGGTAAGAGAATTAAATATCACGCATTTGTGGGATATGTTTTGTGGTTCAGGGGGCTTTGGGTTGCATTGTGCAGATAAATCAACCCAATTAACAGGTATTGAAATTAGCCCAGAAGCTATTGAATGCGCACGTTTATCAGCTCAGGAATTAGGGCTAGAGCATGTTGAGTTTCAAGCGTTAGATTCAACAGGCTATGCATTAGCAAAAGAGTCTGTTCCTGAATTAGTGCTTGTTAATCCACCAAGAAGAGGTATTGGTGAGGCATTATGCGGTTATCTAAATAAAATGAAACCTCGCTTTATCCTGTACTCAAGTTGTAATGCTCAAACCATGGCAAAAGATATCCAGCAACTTTCACATTATCAGATAGATAGAGTGCAATTGTTTGATATGTTTCCGCATACTTCTCACTATGAAGTCCTTACGTTATTAGTATTACAAGATGACTAAGATATTTATTACAAAATAGTAATTGAGTGTTAGTATAAATAAGCATTTAACGCTCGATGGATAACATCGGGCGTTTTCTTTTTTATTAGATGGGCATTCTATTTTATGCAGAACTTAAAAGCGTTGTTATTAGTGATGGTGTTATTGGGACCTTTGGGGATCGATCTCTATTTACCGACGATACCTACGATTGCTCAAGATTTAGGAAGTAGCGTATCCCTTATCCAATCAACTATCGCTTTATTTATTTTAGTCTTAGGTGTAGGGCAACTTATATCGGGACCTTTAGTGGATAGGTTTGGTCGTAAACCTATCGCTATCGCGGGAATACTTATCTATATTGTGGGTTCTGTTATTGCAACAATTTCGACAGACTCAACGCTTTTTATTATCTCGCGATTATTACAAGCTTCAGCTGTGTGCTGTACTTCTGTTGTCGCTTTTACCTGTGTTCGTGACTGTTTTAATGGTAATGAAGCCGCCCGCGTTTTTGGTTTTTTAAATGGTACGTTAAATATTATCCCTGCATTGGCGCCATTATTAGGTGGATTATTAGCAGAATATTGGGGATGGCGTGCTCCTTTCGGGTTCTTAATTTTCTATTCAGTGTTTGTGTTGATTTTGATCACCCGCTTTTTACCAGAAACAAAGCCTGAAAATACTGCTCAATCAAAGCAAAAATTAGGTAAAACATACCTTGAGATTTTATGCAGTAAACGCTTTTTAACTTTTGCTTTAGTGAATGCAGGAACAATGGGGATGGCATTAACCTATGTGTCATTCGCCCCAATTGTATTGATGAATGATGCAAAATTATCAGCACTGATTTTTTCTATTGTTTTTGGTGTAAATGGTTTTTGGATCATGTTTGTTAGTTTTTATGCGAACCGCGTTATTCACCGTGCCGGCAGACCTGTTTGTTTGATCTTAGGGAGTGGGCTGATGGGATTAGGCTGTGTGAGCTTGTTAGGTAGCTTGTTGCTTATTCCAGCCGCAATGCAGGATCATTGGTTGATCTATATGCTTCCTGTGGCAAGTGCTTGTGCGGGGCTTGCTTTTATTATGGGACCCGCGACAAGTTATGCACTTGAACCTTATTCAAAAACAGCAGGTATTGCCTCTGCATTAGTGGGTTTTATTCAAATGGCAGGTGGTGCAGCCTTTGGTTTAACCGCGTTGGCTTCACCAGTACAACCGAAATTAGCGTTAGCTATTGTGATGTTACTTGGCAGTTTATTAGCGTTGAACGCTTATAGAGTAAGCCACAAAGAAGCGTTAATAGAAAAACAGGCTACACCAGAATAGAACAATTATTTGTTATTTATTCAAACATAAAAAAACACCCCAGAATGATAACCTACTGGGGTGTTTTTATATCGACAGTTCGGTTTACACGTTTTTAATTACGATGCTCAAACTCTAAGGCTTTTTTCTCAATTAATCTCATTAAAAGAGTCAATATTCCGTTGATACACAGATAAATAATACCTGCTGCAACAAAAACCATTACATCATAACTTTGACCAAAAACTTGTCGGCTATAACCTGTTAACTCAAGTAAGGTGATGGTACTGGCAAGTGAGGTGCTTTTGAATATTAAGACCACTTCGTTTGAATATGATGAAAGCGCACGCTTAAATGCGTAAGGTAATATCACTCTTGCCGTTTGTATTGGAGACATGCCTAGCGCTTGGCAAGATTGCCATTGCCCTGATGGGATAGCTCTTACAGCACCATAGAAAAGTAAGGTTGAATATGCCGCACTATTTAATGCTAATGTGACCATTGCACAAAACCAAGGTGTTGATAATAACTCCCAAATCAATGGGAAGTTTTTCAACGCAGGAAATTGCCCAGGACCATAATAGATTAAGAAGAACTGCACCAATAATGGTGTACCCGTAAATAAGGTAATATAAGCTTTTACTATTTGGCTAATAACCGGTGTTTTTAGTGCCAAAATAAAGGTCATTAATACCGATAAAGTAAATGCAACCAATAGCGCCACAATTGTTAAAGAAAGGCTGGTTGGTAATCCCGGTAATATATCAACAATATAATCCCACATTATGAGGCACTCCGTTCAAATCGGGTCGTTCTCATTTCTAGCCATTTCAGGATATATTGACTGACCAATGTAATTGCTAAATAAATCAGAGCAACAATGCTATACCAAGTAAAAGGCTCTTGAGTTCTATTGGCGATACTTTGTGTTTGTAGCATTAAATCATTGACGCTGATTAATGAGACTAACGCGGTGTCTTTCAAGAGTACTAACCACTGATTACCTAAACCCGGCAAAGCGTGACGCCACATTTGAGGCATGATAAAGCGGAAGAAAATAGTAATACGACCCATGCCTAATGCTTGGCCGGCTTCCCATTGTCCTGTTGGTACGGCTTTTAATGCACCACGTAAAGTTTGTGAAGCATAAGAAGCATAAAGAAGTGAAAGGGCGATAACACCGCAATAGAAAGGTAAAGATTCAGTATCACCAAAATCAATTTGTAAGGTGAAAGCACCTAATTCAATACCATCCATTAGCATCATGACACCTTGCAAGGTGCCATAATAGACAAAAAGAACCACCAGCATTTCTGGTAGTCCTCTAATTAGTGTTACCCAGCATGTTCCTAAGAAAGCAAAGGCTTTCCATCTCGCGGATTCCCAAGCTGTAAACAGCATGGCAAGAACTAATCCGATGATAAGAGCAGAAATAGCAAGTGAGACCGTTGTGACGGCCGCACCTGCTAGAGTTGTTATTTCATTCATCTATTAAACTATTGTTGTTATTGAAATATCGTTATTCAAACCATTTTTTATAAATGACATCATAGGTGCCATCAGCTTTTACTTCAGCTAACGCTTTATTTAATTTATCTTGTAAATCAGCATTGCCTTTTCTTACTGCAATCGCAAGACCAGTACCAAAATAGTTAGGATCTGCAACTTTATCACCTACAATACCTAATTCAGGATTCTTTTTCAGCCATTCATTAACCACAGCCGTGTCACCAAAGATAGCTTCGATACGACCATTTTTCAGATCTAATACCGCATTTTGATAACTGTCATAAGGAACCGTTTTCATCTCTTTGTGTTGTTCATTGATGAATTTCTGATGGGTTGTCCCATTTTGTACACCAATTTGTTTACCTTTTAGGCTCGCAACATCAGAGATTTTACCTGTTACTGTGATAAATACTGCTGAGTTATCATAGTAAGAATCAGTGAAATCAACTTGTTTTTGACGCTCTGGCGTAATATCAATGCCTGCCATTAATGCTTCAAAACGACGGAATTTCAGGCTAGGAATTAAACTATCAAATGATTGATTGGTAAAGGTACAGTCCGCATTAATTTTTGCACACATTGCATTTGCTAAATCAACGTCAAATCCCACAATTTGATTATTTGCATCAATCATTTCAAATGGAGGATACGTTGCTTCCGTTGCAAAACGGATTGTTTCTTTCTCAGCCGCAGTTGCAGAAAGTGTAATACTGGTCAGAAGTGCCGCAAATAATATTTTTTTCATTGTCTGATCCTGATTTAGTGTGACAAGTAATTAGCAAAAGCTTCCGTTTGTGGAGCTGTGAAACGATAGTTATCACCTTGCTCTATAATACGACCGTTTTCCATATATACAACTTTGCTCGCGGCTTTGCGTGCAATTTCAACTTCGTGGGTCACAATCACTTGTGTAATACCCGTTTCAGAAAGTTCTTTGATAATATCAACAACTTGAGCGGTAATTTCAGGATCTAAAGCTGCCGTTGGTTCATCAAATAAGAGAACTTGAGGCTCCATCATTAAGGCTCTAGCAATAGCAACACGTTGTTGCTGTCCCCCTGATAAATGCAGTGGGAAACGTTCTGCATATTCACTTAAACGTAAACGTCCAAGTAATTTCATTGCTTTTTCTTTGGCCTGTGGTTTTGATAAACCTAATACACGGCAAGGTGCTTCAATTAAATTATCAAGAACCGTTAAATGTGGCCATAAATTATATTGTTGAAATACCATGCCCACATTTTGGCGTAATGAACGAATTGCCTTTGCGTTAGGCTGTTGGCTAAAGTCAAAATGCAGACCCGCAATTTCTAATTCGCCTGAACGTGGCATTTCTAATAAATTAAGAACTCTCATTAGGGAGCTTTTACCTGCACCACTTGGTCCTAATAGAACCATTGTTTCACCAGCAGAGCATTCTAGATTAATATCATAGAGTGCTTGGTGCGAACCGTAGAAACAATTTATGTTTTTTAATTGAATACTCATGCGTTTTTTCTGAATAGTCATTAACTGGTTCAAATAATAAAACGGTGAGAATAATTATGCAACTAAAACTGCATAATAAAGTGGTTTTTTTATGTAAAAATGGGTAATTCGGCTATTTTTTTTCACTAGTAGGTGAATTTTTATCCAGTTTGTAAGCGTTAGTACTTATTGTTTTAGCCATACCTTTGAAAATAAATAAGTGCGCAGGCATCATGGCAAACCAATAAAGTAATCCACTAAATCCTGCAGGGTGCCACCAAGCACGAACATCTATTGAACGCAGATGACCACTGTCGTGGATCGTGAAAGAGAGTCTGCCTAAACCGGGCGCCTTCATTCCAAATAACAGTGTGAGCTGTTTTTCAGGCTCCAGTTTAATCACTCGCCAACCATCAATCATATCGCCAAGTTCTAACGTTTCTCGAGAAGGTCGTCCGTAAGTGACTTTATTCCCTGCAATATCATCCATAATGGCGCGTGTTTTCCATAAGGCGTTACCATAGAAATACCCTTGTTCACCGCCGATTTGTTGTACTGTATGCCAAAGGGATGCCGCGCTTGCAGGTGTGGATACTGTGCAACCCGCATTTTTAGGGTAATAGCCATAGCCGGGTTTCCAGCGACTACGAACCGCCGAAGAGTAACCCCAATCTTGGTTATCTAACGCGGCCTCTTCATCAGCGAGTGTTTCTTTTACCGCATCATCAAATTTAATTAGAGACTGAGGGATCAGTTTACGTAATCGCTCATCGTTGGCAGGAAGATCGTATTTCAGCCCTTGGATCAGCTCTTTGGCAATCGAGGTGGGCACAGACGTTATCATACTGATAAATCCTGCCGAAATTAAACTAGCTGGCATTGGGATGGGAATTAGCATCCGCTTTTTACCCGAAATTTTAATAAAGCGCTCAAAAAGTGTTTGATAGCTGATGTATTCAGGGCCACCTGCATCAAAAATCCGGTGCTGATGTGTAGGGTGATGAATAATTTCCGTTAAATAGTGAATTAAATTTTTTAAGGCAATAGGGGAGGATTTTGACCGAACCCAGCGAGGTGGCGTAAGAATGGGGAGGTTATAAACCATATCACGCATAATTTCAAAAGCGGCTGAACCAGGACCGACAATCATTGAGGTACGAATTTCTGTTACCGGGATGGAGCTGGTTCTTAATACTTCACCTGTCAGTTTTCGTGCAATAAGGTGAGGAGAGTATTGTTGATCTTCATGTTGTAAGGCACTTAAAAAGATAATTTGTTGAACATTCGAGCCTTCAAGTGCTTCAACAACATTAATGGCAGCTTGACGCTCTAGTTCAATTAGATTATGCGCATCTCCCATACTATGAACAAGATAATAAACGATATCAGTATCGTGCATGACACTGTTTAAGGTTTCTGGATCATGTAAATCAACAAAGATACAGCGTGTATTTTCCCAACCTTGAGACATCATCCAGTCAATTCTACGAGCGCCGGCAGTGACCTGATGACCTTGTTTTATCAGAGCTGGAATAAGATTTTGACCAATATGCCCACTGGCACCAAGTACTAATACACGCTGTTGATTCATGGTTAATCCATTGTAAAAAGAGAACGTTATCGTTCTATTGTTACTGATTTTTCTATGAAGTAAAGAACGCCATCAAGATTGGTGTGATTAAACTTAACACGAATCCATGCACAATCGCTGCTGGCACAATGGCAACACCGCCACTGCGTTGTAAAACAGGCAAGGTAAAGTCCATAGATGTTGAACCACAAATTCCTAATGCCGTATTTCTATAACGATTAACAATGATAGGAATAAGCATAATTGCCGCTAATTCACGCATTAAGTCATTGAAAAATGCAGTACTACCAATAACAGGACCAAATGCATCAGTGAGCACAATACCCGATAATGAATACCAACCATAACCTGATGCAATCGCTAATCCCATTTTCATCGGTAATCCTAGTAAGTAAGCGGCTAAAGCACCACCAGCAAGCGCACTAAAGCCCATCACGACGGCAATGGTTGTTCCTCGACGGTTGATAAGAATTTGCTTTGGACTCATTCCGCTATTGCGTAATTGTAATCCGACTAACCAAAGTAAAAAGATAAGCGCGCCTTGGCTGGCATGAGAGGCATAATGGAAAATTGACCAGCCTGTTAAACCAACAAAGAAACCCACAACAACGACACCACATAATTGTAGCGATTCAAGTACCATTTTTATGCGTGAAGGGGGCTTGGACTGTTTATGCGCAGGGACGTGCCAAGGATCTTTTTTATCCAGTAACCATAAAAACAGTAAGTTGGCACCAAATGTACATAAAAAGAAAACACTAGCATAAGAAAGAATCGAGACTAAGTTTTCACCAATATTATCTAGCATGGCTAAACTAACGCCCATTAGAAATAGGATAACGTAAACCATCGCGCTAAGCAGGCGGTTTGCCAGATGAAGTAATGGGCGATTGTTTAACTTAATCAAATACCCTACAAAAAGCGGAAGTAGGATAATTAATAATCCTGATAGCATTTCTATTCCTTACTGAGTGTGCTTAAATTATAAAATAAACTAATAACGTGAATTGGATTATAACATTTACTTATGATGTTGTGGATACAGAAATTAAGATAAGTCTAAAATATTTATTAAGGTTAACGAGCCTACCATGTTTAGGTGTAAGAGGCTTTAATTGATTGAAAAGCGAACAAAATGGGTATATATCGAATAGTTGAGTAAATTTTATTACGGCTATCTTGAACTGTGATTTAATGAAAATATACATTAAGTGAAATTATTGCTGATTAAGCATAAAGTGAAGATAGGAAGAATAAAATAAAACCATAGCTTAGTCGCAACTGACGAGGGAATTTATGTATTTAGAAAGAGTGGAAATAGTTGGATTCCGTGGACTTAATCGTCTTTCATTACCTCTTGATATGAATACAGTCTTAGTGGGTGAAAATGCGTGGGGTAAAAGCTCATTACTTGATGCGTTAACACTCAGTTTGGGTATTGAAACCTATCAATATGCATTTACACCTGATGATTTCCATCGTTTGCCGAATGAACCTGAAGAAAATGGCAAAAAAAGCCTACAAATTATTTTAACGTTTACTGAATCTCGCCCGGGACGTCATCGCTCTTATCGCTTCCATAAAATCGCGCCTGTATGGGTTGAAAATGGGGATGATCTTAAACATATCTATTACCGTATCAGTGCGGAATTAGATGAACAAAAGAATGTAAAAACATTCCGCTATTTTCTTGATAAAGAAGGCAAGCAAATTCGCTTACCTAATGGGCAAACTCAAGAAATCATTGCAGAGATAGTGAGGCTTTATCCAGTTCTTCGCTTACAAGATGCGCGTTTTGTTCGTGATCTCACCTCTGACGTTATCGATTCTCATAATAATCCTCATCGAGAAGCGTTTAATAATAAAATGAGCGAGTTAACCAAAGCGTTAGTCAAAAATCCGGACGAGTTGTCAGATGAAGATTTGCGTGAAGGTCTTGATGCAATGCAACAACTGTTAGGGCATTATTTTGCAGATCACGGTTCGTTGCTGTTTAAATCGCGCGCCCACCATCGCAAAGTTAACGAGCCTCATGTACGTGGCTGGCATGCCTTAGAAAATATCAATAAAGTGTTGGCAAAACCCAATCAGAGAAGTATTCGATTAATTATCTTGGGGATGTTTTCTTCTATCTTACAATCTCGTGGTAGTGTTGCGCTCGATCCTTATGCAAGACCTATTGTGATTGTTGAAAACCCAGAAACGCGTTTACATCCTATTATGCTTTCGGTGGCTTGGGGATTACTCAATCTTTTCTCATTACAACGGATCACAACTACAAACTCAGGTGAACTGCTTTCACTCGCACCGCTGCAAAGCGTTTGCCGTTTAGTGCGTGATACCGATAAAGTTGCGGCTTACCGTGTTGGAGATCAGCAACTACATTCTGATGAAGAGCGACGTATCTCATTTCATATTCGTTATAACAGACCCTCTGCGTTATTTGCGCGCTGTTGGTTATTGGTTGAAGGTGAAACAGAGATTTGGTTAATGAATGAATTGGCAAGGCAATGTAATTATTTCTTTGAAGCGGAAGGAATAAAAGTTATTGAGTTTGCTCAATGTGGGCTTAAGCCATTATTAAAGTACGCAACTTATATGGGTATAGAATGGCATACCTTAGTAGATGGTGATGAAGCGGGTAAGAAATATGCCGCGACCGTTAAGGATTTTGCATTAAAAAGCAATGATGCAGAGCGTGATAGATTAACGAAGCTTCCTGCGTTAGATATGGAACATTTTTTATATAAAGAAGGCTTTCGCAATGTATATCATGATGTCGCAGGTGTGCCAGATAATGAAAAATGGCCAACTCGACGCGTGATCATTAAAGCCATTCAACGTTCATCCAAGCCTGATCTCGCACTAACGGTAGCTAACAATGCGGCTCAACGTGGAGTAGACTCCATCCCTTCCATACTGAAAAGTATGTTCTCTCGTGTTGCATGGCTTGCAAGAGGCAAGGCGAATTAATTCAAATCCACTACATTTATGTAAGTAAGATAAATTCACCAGATCTACACGTATTTTATTTAGCTATGAGAATAAAATCTCATAGCTAAAGCTTTGTATGAGTTATGTCATCTTTATGTTTAAGAAGGAAGAATTATGGCTTTTTTATCTTTAAAAAAGCGAGGGAAAGTGCTCACCCTTATTTTAATTGTTGCAGCAATTGCGACGTACTTTTTTTTGCCAAAAGATAAGGCACCGATATATCAAACACAGCAGATCACACGAGGTGATCTGTCAAAAGAAGTCACCGCAACTGGTAAGCTTGATGCTGTGCGTAAAGTAGATGTAGGTGCGCAGGTTAGTGGTCAGCTACAAACTTTATATGTAAAAGAGGGCGATGCCGTTAAAAAAGGTGATTTATTGGCGATTATTGATCCTAAAAAAGCACAAAATGACGTCACAGAATCTCAAGAAACAAATAATGAGCTTAAAGCCAATCTTCAACAAGCACAGGCTGAATTACGTTTGGCGCAATTGACATATCAGCGACAATTAAAATTGATTGCGACCCATGTTATTGCACAAGAAGAGCTTGATCGTACTAGAACCGATGTTGAAGTGAAAAAAGCGCGCATCATCACTTATCAAGCACAAATTAAAAAGAACCAAGCGACATTAGATACCGCAAGAACGAATCTGCAATATACACGGATAACTGCGCCTATGGATGGTGTTGTCACGTTTATTAAAACTCTTGAAGGTCAAACAGTGATTGCCGCGCAAGAAGCGCCTACGATTTTAACTTTAGCTGACTTAGACACAATGCTGGTAAAGGCAGAAGTATCCGAAGCTGACGTTATTTATTTAAAGCCTGATCTCAGCGCTTCTTTTACTGTTTTAGGCGCGCCAGATAAAGCCTTTAGCGGTAAATTAAAAGATATTCTTCCGACACCTGAAAAAATTAATGATGCAATTTTCTACTATGCGCGTTTTGAAGTGCCGAATGAACAACATTTATTACGGTTGCAAATGACCGCACAAGTTAAAATCCTTATCGAAACTAAAAAAGGGGTGCTTCTTGTTCCACTTTCAGTATTAGGTGAGGATGCGGGTATTAATGAATATTATGTTGATGTATTGGTTAATGGTCAGCCAGAAAGACGCACTGTAAAAATAGGTATGCGTACTGATGTTTATGCAGAAGTTCTCAGCGGATTGAAAGAAAACGATGAGGTTATTCTGGGTAAAACTTCAGGAGAAGCATAATGCCCGCATTATTAGAGCTAGATGAGGTTAGCCGTTTATATACCAATGGTGAAGAAGAAACCGTTGTTCTCAATAAAGTTTCATTAACGATTAATGCCGGAGAAATGGTGGCGATTATCGGGGCTTCTGGCTCCGGTAAATCGACTTTAATGAATATTTTAGGCTGCTTAGATAAACCAAGTAGCGGTGAATATAAAGTCGCAGGTCAAAGTGTTGCGAAAATGGAAGGCGACCAACTTGCAGCATTACGCCGCGAGCATTTTGGTTTTATCTTTCAACGCTACCATTTGATGTCGCATTTAAGTGCAGAACAGAATGTTGAAATTCCTGCGATTTATGCAGATAAAAATGCTACTCAAAGAAAAGAAAGGGCGCGTGAACTATTAACACGCTTAGGATTAGGTGATCGCGTTGATTATCGACCTAATCAACTCTCTGGCGGTCAGCAACAGCGCGTAAGTATTGCTAGAGCATTAATGAATGGTGGTGAAGTCATTCTTGCAGATGAGCCAACAGGGGCATTGGATAGTCATTCTGGTAAAGAGGTTATGTCTATTCTTAAGCAATTAAATGAACAAGGGCACACGGTTATTATCGTGACCCATGATCCTTTAATTGCGGCACAGGCTGAGCGAATTATAGAAATAAAAGATGGTAAGATTATTAATGATAATTACCATCAAAGAACAGCAAATAAAGTTAAAAAAGAGACACCCCCTGTTTTAGCTTCTTCGTATTTTGGGCAAATATTCGGGCGTTTTACACAAGCATTAGATATGGCTTGGCGTGCAATGGTTGTGAATAAAATACGCACGTTGCTAACGATGCTCGGCATTATTATTGGTATAGCCTCTGTCGTCACTATTATTGTGATTGGTGATGCCGCTAAAAGCATGGTGCTGGCAGATATAAAAGCGATTGGCTCTAATACTATTGATATCTATCCAGGGAAAGATTTTGGCAGCGATTCACCAGAAGATAGACAATCGTTAACATTGCAAGATGTCTTTGCTTTAAAACAACAATCTTATGTACAAGCTGTTACACCACAAGTGCAATTTAGCACACGATTACGCCGTGGAAATCAAGACTCGCCTGCATCTGTTGCGGGTGTTAGTGACGATTATTTCACTGTGTATGCCATGAAGTTTTCGCAAGGTGGTTCATTTACACCTGATATGATCGAGCGACAAGCTCAAGTTGTCGTTATTGATGAAAATACCCGTCAGCGGTTTTTCCCTACCAAAAAAGAAGTTATTGGTGAGCAAATCATTATTCGCAATATTCCCTCGACCATTGTTGGTGTCATTGCAGAGAAAAAATCGGCTTTTGGCAATGGTCAATCGCTCAGAGTATGGGTACCTTACAGCACGCTAAATAGCCGTATTTTAAATCGAAGTTACCTTGATAGCATTACAGTAAGAGCAACGGAAGGCTATGATGCCAGTGTTGCGGAGCAACAAATTATCCGTTTATTAACGATAAGGCACGGTAAAAAAGATATTTTTACTTATAACCTTGATAGCTTTATTAAGGCTGCCGAAAGCACAACTCAAACAATGCAACTGTTTCTCACTTTAGTGGCCGTTATTTCATTAGTCGTGGGTGGGATTGGTGTCATGAATATTATGCTAGTTTCAGTGACAGAAAGAACGCGAGAAATTGGTATTAGAATGGCGGTGGGTGCCAGAGCAAGTGATGTGATGCAACAATTCCTTATCGAGTCCGTATTGGTGTGTTTAGTTGGCGGGGTACTGGGAATAGGTCTTTCATTTGGTATTGCTATGGTGGCAAGTGTGATGTTGCCTGATTGGCATTTTGTATTCCAGCCTATCGCATTAGTGAGTGCTTTTATTTGTTCGACTGCCATTGGTGTTATTTTTGGATTTTTACCTGCAAGAAGTGCAGCAAAAATGAATCCAATAGATGCTCTTGCGAGAGAATAACGCAAACTAAACGCTAACTATAAGATAAAAGCCCTTGAAACATAAAGGGCTTTTATTTGAATGAATTAGGTATTCTATTTGACTAAAAATACCCAACTATTATGAGTAAAAGGTATTTTTATTGGGATCACCTATGCTGTAATTACCTTCTATTCGATAATAGGAATGATAAGGTCAGCATGATCACCCTTAGGTCCTTTTATCGTGCTATAATTAACTTTCTGCCCCGCTTTAAGTGTGCGGTAACCTTCCATTCTGATTGTTGAATAGTGGGCAAAAATATCATCGCCACCTTTTGCTGGGGTAATAAAACCAAAACCCTTAGCGTTATTGAACCACTTTACTGTACCTGTCTCCATACTTAGCTTCTCTCATATACTTGTATTTATTTGTTTAACATCACTTTCAGTATATTTACTGAGCTGTTCATAAAACATACTCTATTTTATTGTTTCAATCGTCAAGAGGTGAAGAGGGTAGAAAGTGTTTCGGGTAGATGAAATTTTGATGTAGCTAACGCTTTATAATTTTTTGAATGTAAAAAGAAGGAATAAAAAAGCGTTGATAGGCAGACTTTCCTGTGAGATGGTAAACTAAATGTCATAATTGAAAGTGACATTTAACAAAACTATGAGTAATACAAAACAATGGGTCAGTTTGATTTTTTAACAGAAACCACGTTAAGGGAAGATGTTCATCAGAAAAATGAGCCACCATCAATGTATAAGGTGATCTTGAATAATGATGATTACACCCCCATGGATTTTGTTGTAGAAGTGCTTACGATGTATTTTTTCCTTAGCGAGGAAAAAGCAACGCAAATTATGTTGGACGTTCATCATAAAGGAAAAGGAGTTTGTGGGGTTTATAGTGCGGACATTGCTGAAACAAAAGTGGCGCAAGTTAATCTGTATGCGAGAGAAAACGAATACCCACTTTTATGTACTCTTGAACAGGCATGATCCGGTTAGTCTTTTAAGGAGGAGGTGCTTATGCTTAATCACGAATTAGAGCTGAGTCTTAATGTTGCATTCGCGAAAGCCCGTGATAACAGACACGAATTTATGACTGTAGAGCACCTGCTGTTGGCGCTATTAAGTAATAAATCGGCACGCGAAGCATTGGAAGCTTGTAAAGTCGATCTAGCAGTCTTACGCGAAGAGCTTGAAGTCTTTATTCGTAAAACGACCCCAATTCTGCCTGAAAATGTGGACAGAGAAACACAGCCAACGCTGAGTTTTCAGCGTGTATTACAGCGCGCTGTTTTTCATGTTCAATCATCAGGCAAAAATGAAGTCTCTGGCGCAAATGTGCTGGTGGCTATTTTTAGTGAACAAGAGTCTCACGCAGCTTACCTATTACGTAAACACGACGTTAGTCGCCTTGATGTCGTTAACTTTATTTCTCATGGCATTTCAAAAGAAGATCAACAAAACGAAGATCTTTCTGACATGAATGATATGAACGCACAATCTCAACAAGAGATGCCTCAAAGTGACGATCATATGGATAATTTTACCACTAACCTTAATCAGTTAGCGCGCCAAGGTAAAATTGATCCCCTAATTGGGCGCCAAGCTGAATTAGAAAGAACAATCCAAGTATTATGCCGTCGTCGCAAAAATAACCCATTATTAGTGGGTGAATCGGGTGTTGGTAAAACAGCTATCGCAGAAGGGCTTGCATGGCGTATTGAGCAAGATGATGTGCCTGATGTGATGAAAGGTTACACAATTTACTCACTCGATATTGGTTCGCTATTAGCGGGAACAAAATATCGTGGTGATTTCGAAAAACGCTTTAAAGCATTACTGAAAACCCTCGAAAAAGATGAAAAAAGCATCTTATTTATTGATGAGATCCACACCATTATTGGTGCAGGAGCGGCATCGGGGGGACAGGTTGATGCGGCAAACTTAATTAAGCCATTGTTATCTGGTGGTCGAATTCGTGTTATAGGCTCTACGACTTATCAAGAATTTAGCAATATCTTTGAAAAAGACAGAGCGCTCGCGCGTCGTTTCCAAAAAATTGATGTAATTGAGCCATCTCCAGATGAGACGGTTTTGATCATCAAAGGATTGCGCCAGAAATACGAAGCACACCATGATGTGCGTTATACCAATAAAGCTATTCAGGCTGCGGTGGACTTATCGGTTAAATACATTACTGATAGACATCTACCTGATAAAGCTATTGATGTCATTGATGAAGCGGGTGCAAAAACACGTTTAATTGCACCAAGCAAACGTAAAAAAACCATTAATGTCTCAGATATTGAGTCGGTCGTGGCTAAAATTGCACGAATTCCTGAAAAAACAGTTTCTAGTAGCGATAAATCAATACTGAAAAATCTCGATAACCAATTAAAAATGTTGGTATTCGGTCAGGATCAAGCAATCCATGCCTTATCTGAATCGATTAAGATGAGCCGTGCAGGATTAAGCCAAGATAATAAACCGGTGGGGTCGTTCTTATTTGCGGGTCCTACTGGGGTAGGTAAAACGGAAGTCACTGTACAGTTAGCAAAAGCGTTGAATGTTAAACTGCTACGCTTTGATATGTCAGAATATATGGAAAGACATACGGTCAGTCGCTTAATTGGTGCTCCTCCTGGTTATGTTGGTTTTGACCAAGGTGGATTATTAACAGACGCTGTTATTAAAAATCCATATTCCGTTGTGTTACTTGATGAAATTGAGAAAGCGCATCCTGATGTATTCAATATCCTGTTACAGGTAATGGATAACGGCACATTAACGGATAACAATGGGCGTAAAGCCGATTTCCGTAATGTTATTTTAGTGATGACAACTAATGCGGGCGTGCGTGAAACGCAACGTAAATCGATTGGGTTTACAGAGCAAGATAATAGTACTGATGCGATGGTCGAAATCAAAAAAGCCTTCTCACCTGAGTTCCGTAACCGTTTAGATAGTATTATTTGGTTTAATGCCTTATCACCAGAAATTATCTCTATGGTTGTGGATAAATTTATTGTCGAACTGCAAGTGCAGTTAGATGATAAAGGGGTATCGCTAGAAGTTAGCCAAGAAGCACGTCAATGGTTATGTGATAAAGGCTATGACAAAGCGATGGGCGCAAGACCAATGGCGCGTGTTATTCAAGAAAACTTGAAAAAACCATTAGCTAACGAGATTTTATTTGGTTCTCTTGTTAATGGCGGTTCAGTTTCAGTAACACTCGATAAGCTGGCAGGCAAATTGAATTATGAGTTTGTTAGCCAAGAGAAACTGGCTAAGAATGAAGATACCGTTATCTAAAGATAGCGTTTAATCTCACTAAGCTATATAAGTTATAAAAGCATACACCACAGGTGAGCATCAATAAATGCCTTGCCTGTGGTGTTTTTTTCACCCGTTATATGACAATAGCGGGAGAGAACAGATTGGGATCAACGGCTACGGAAGATGATACGGCCTTTGCTCAGGTCATATGGGGTCAGCTCAACGGTAACCTTGTCGCCTGTCAGGATACGAATATAGTTTTTACGCATTTTTCCTGAGATATGAGCGGTAACGACGTGTCCGTTTTCTAATTCTACGCGGAACATCGTGTTTGGCAGAGTATCCAGTACAGTGCCTTGCATTTCAATGTTGTCTTCTTTGGCCATCTAATCCTCTAAGTTTTAATAACCATATTTTTTAAACGGCAAGATAATGCCGAAAATATTGTCCTATGTAAAGGAATGTTATTGGATAGCAATGGTGTTTACCTTGCTATTGCACTTAACATCCTTACCGCAACTTGCGTTTTACTTTGCTAAAGTAAAAGTAATAACAGAAGTCGTAATTCTTTATTTTGTGGTATTTGTAGCAATAAAATAACAGCACCCTAACCACATAATGGGTGTGTAAGATAAAATTTTTGTATAAACCTTTTTGCATAAATAACAGAATGACATTCTCAATTCTGTCTTAAATAAGAAGGGCTTTACAAAAACAAGCAGTGATTATAATTCCAACGATTGCTGATACCAACACTTTTTATCAATAATCACTTTTTTCCAACGAGATAACGCAACTAAATAATGTTCACGAGAGATCTCAGTGGCACCTAACGAGGCAGTATGAGAGTTTAGCACCTGACAATCAAATAGTTGACCCCCATAACGAAGAAAATGGTTATAAAAAGCAATAAAGGCACATTTAGAAGCGTTATCTCTACGGCTAAACATAGATTCGCCACAAAAAACGGCACCCATGTTTACACCATATAATCCTCCAACGAGTTCATCACCTTCCCAAACCTCAACAGAGTGAGCTTCACCTTGTTGATGAAGCTCTTCATAACCTGCTTTGATATCAGGACCTATCCACGTTCCTTCTTCACGTACAGAACATGCTTCAATCACTGAAGCAAAGGCATGATTTAACGTAATTTTATAAGGCTGATGCCGAATAAATTTACGTAAACTGCGCCCAATATGCAAATCACCAGCCGGTAAAACGGCTCTTGGATCGGGTGACCACCATAATGGTTCTTCATTAGGGAAATACCAAGGGAAAATACCCGATTGATATGCAACGCGTAATCGTGAAAGGGAGATTTCTCCCCCTATCGCTAATAAACCATTAGGCTCTTTTAACGCTAAGTGAGGCTCTGGAAAATCTAAATCACTATCATCCAATTGAAACAACGGCATATTATGCCTCGTGAGTTGGTGTTAATAGAGCCTGTCTTTGATGAAATTTAGCATAATGCCCTTGTTGTTGTAACAACGAAGCATGAGTGCCTGTTTCAACGATTTTTCCGCCATCCATAACGCAGATTTTATCCATTTTATCTAAACCGTGAAGTCTGTGAGTGATCATTAATACAGCCTTACCTTGGCAATGCTGATGTAAGAGCGCAAGGATCTGCTGTTCTGTATCGGCATCAAGGCCTTCTGTTGGCTCATCAAGCAATACAAGAGGGGCATTGTGGAGTAACGCTCTTGCCAGCCCTAAACGTCGCTGCTCGCCACCAGAGAGCTGTCTACCACCATCACCCATCCATGCATTTAAGCCTTCATCATTTTCAAGTAGCTGCCCAAGACCCACTTGCTGAAGAACATCTTTAAGCTCTTCATCTGTTGCCTGTTCTTTGGCCATCAATAGATTTTCTCTTAATGTGTGGCTAAAGACATGAACGCGTTGAGGGACAACGGACATCATTGAACGTAATGTCGCTTCATCATAATCAGCAATAGGCAAATTATTTAAGCTGATAGTACCGTGAGTCGGATCAAAAGCCCGATTGATCAACTGCAACAGAGTCGATTTACCACACCCCGTTTTTCCTAATAAGGCAATGTGTTGTCCTGCTTCAATCGTTAAATCAACGTGATTGATGACTTGCATTGGTTGGGCTGGATAAGTAAAGCAAATATCGCGCATTGTCAGTGTGGCATGATTGTTTGTTTCTCCTCCTTTTTCAGGAAAAGTGACATCCGGTTTTTGCTCAATTAAATGAGAAATACGTGTTGCAGATGTCATTACTTGACCTAAATGCTGGAAAGCAACAGTAACAGGCGCTAAAGACTCAAATGCTGCCAATGCACAGAATGTAAATAAGGCAATTAACGCTTCTGGCATAAAACTATTGTCGATACCATCAGCCGCAAGCCATAAAATTAATGTTGCTGTTAGACCTGATGCGAGGATCATTAATGATTGCGATAAGCCGGTTAAGTTTGCTTGTTGTGCTTGTCTACGCAGCCATTTAGCTTCAAGTTGCGCCAAATTTTGTCTAAAACGAGGTAATGCGCCAAAAACAGTTAGCTCGGCTTGTCCTTGCAACATGCTGGTTAATACTGTGCGATATTGACCTCGTAAGTCGGTGAGATCACGGCCAATAGGTTTTCCTGCGTAGTAGAATACGAAAGGCAAAACAATCAGCAAGGTAAGCATAATGCCACCCAGCGTATTGGCTAAACGAGCATCGATTAAACCAAGACCAAACATAATTGCCATAATGACAACAAAAGCGGCAATAATAGGGGAAATAACGCGAATATAAAGGTGATCGAGCGTTTCAACATCAGCAACTAAGCGATTAAGTAATTCACCTTGACGAAAACGTGCAATTCCACCCGGTGAAAGAGGGAGGATCTTTTTAAAGGTGAATACACGTAGGTGCGATAATACGCGAAACGTTGCGTCATGACTGACAAGCCTTTCAAAATAACGACCCGCAGTACGAAAAATTGCTGCACCTCGAACACCCGCTGCTGGTAGCATATAGTTAAAGCTATAAATACCCGCAAAACCCGCAAGAGATGTACCTGCTAAAAACCAGCCCGATAGTGTTAAAAGACCAATACTCGCCAGTAAAGTCAGAATTGCAAGGATAATCCCCAGCAATAACATAAACCAGTGACGGCGATAGAGCGCAAGAAAAGGAAGCAATACTCTCATGATTAAAGTTCCTCTTTACGATGAGCAAGAAGGCGAGCAAAAGTGCCGTTCTGTTGGCTTAATGATGCATAAGTGCCAGTTTCAATAATCTGACCTTTTTCCATCACCCAAATTTGGTCGTAACCTAATGTCTCTTCAAGTAGATGCGTAATAAGCAAGGTCGTTTGATTTAATGAGGCATTATTCAGCGCGTGCATGACACGTTGTTCACTATGAGAATCAAGGCTTGCTGCGGGTTCATCTAATAACAAAAATTGACAAGGTGACAATAAAGCACGCGCAACAGCAATACGCTGAGCCTGACCAACAGAAAGGCGTGCAGCACTATCGCCAATAATCGTATTTAAGCCGTCAGGTAACTCATGAATAAAATCGCTGACATAGGCTTTTTCAATAGCAAGGTTGATTTGTTCATCACTGGCATTAGGATTGCTTAAGCGAATATTATCCAGCAAGGTTTGTTCGGGTAAATTCGGATTTTGACCAACCCAGCTTAAACATTGACGCCATGCATCAGGCGAGAGTTGCGTCAATTCAACGCCATTAACTTTTAAGGAGCCACGATAAGGTAAAAAGCCGAGCAGCACATTTAATAGCGAGCTTTTGCCTGCACCACTTAGACCCACAATCGCAATTCGTTGATTAGGGTTAATAGTAAAGTTTAATGGACCTGCGAGTTTGACACCTTGATGAGATAGAATTTCTAGTTCATGAGCCGTTATCTCAATACTTTCTGTGGTATTAAGGCGCTCATTGCCTGTGAATTGTGGTTTTTCACCGTCGGCTTCTAAAAACTCAACCAGAGATTCTGCAGCGCCAACGGCTTGTGCTTTGGCATGATAGTAAGTTCCTAAATCACGCAGAGGTTGGAAGAATTCAGGGGCTAAGATCAGCGCTAAAAAGCCTGAGAAAAGTGTGACACCTAAACCATAACTACCGAAACTGAGTTCACCTAAGTAAGAAAAACCAAAGTAAACAGCCACAACAGCAATCGAAACCGCGGTAAAGAATTCTAATACGCCTGATGAAAGGAATGCCATTCTTAGCACTTCCATTGTACGTTTGCGGAAATCTTCTGTTGCTTCGGTGATTTGTTTAACTTCGGCATTACCACGGTTAAATAACCGTAATGTATCTAACCCTCTTAATCTATCGAGGAAGTTACCACTTAAACGACCTAATGCGAGGAAGTTTCTGCGGTTAGCATCTGCTGCGCCCAATCCCACTAATGCCATAAATAGCGGGATCAGTGGGGCGGTGAAAAATAGAATCAAGCCAGCAGCCCAGTTAACAGGGACGATGGTGATAAGAATAAGGATAGGCACAATGGTAGCAAGATACATTTGCGGGATATAACGCGCATAGTAATCTTGCATATCTTCTATTTGCTCTAGAATAATTGTTGCCCAACTCCCTGCGGGTTTGCCTTTAACCCAAACAGGACCTAGCTCTTCAAGTCTATCAAGAACAATTTTACGAATTTGTTGCCTGACCGCCATACCACAGCGATAACCTACTCGCTCTCTTATCGCCATCACCACAGCGCGTAAGATAAAAATACCAATAAGGGTGAGAAAGGTAGGTATGTGCATATCACGATTCAGACTGTCCATGATAAATGCTTGAAGTAAAACAGCTAATAACCATGCTTGTGCAATAATTAATAAGCCGCTTACAACACCTAGGATCATTGATAGCCGTAGCCATCGACGGGCTGGAGCACTTTGCTGTTTCAGCCATCGAACCAATTCACTTTGTTTAGTTTTATCCATAAGAAAAGATTCAAATCTGCAGGTGAGATACAAAGTATCAGAAAGGCCAAGGGTAAGTAGTTATACGCTTTGGCAACCAGGCTAGTATGTTACATGGTAAAAGGCGCTACTGAAATAGCGCCTTGAAAGGAAGTGATGATTTTAGTTGGATTTTAGTGCGTCTAAGTAGCGTTCTGCATCTAAAGCAGCCATACAGCCTGTACCTGCGGAGGTAATTGCTTGACGATAAATGTGATCCATTACGTCACCTGCGGCGAAAACACCCTCGATAGAGGTTTGTGTTGCATTACCTTGCGTACCTGATTGCACTTTGATGTAACCGTTGTCTAATTCTAATTGGCCATCAAAAATAGCAGTATTAGGGCTATGACCAATAGCGATAAAGACACCCATAACATCTAATTCTTCGGTTTTATCGCTCTTAGTATCTTTTAAGCGAACTTTCGTCACACCCATATCATCGCCAAGAACTTCGTCTAAGGTACGATCAGTATGCAAAATAATGTTGCCACTGTTAACTTTGTCCATTAAACGGTTAATTAAGATCTTTTCAGAACGGAAAGAATCACGGCGGTGGATCAGATGAACTTCTGATGCAATATTTGCTAAATAAAGAGCTTCTTCCACAGCGGTATTTCCGCCACCGACAACAGCGACTTTCTGATTACGATAGAAAAATCCGTCACATGTTGCACAAGCTGAAACGCCTCGGCCTTTAAAAGATTCTTCTGAAGGTAAACCGATATAACGTGCAGAAGCACCTGTTGCGATAATTAAAGCATCACAAGTGTATTCTTGTTCATCACCAAATAGGCGAAATGGACGGTTTTTCAGATCGACTTTATTAATATGGTCAGAGATAATCTCTGTATTAAATTTTTCAGCGTGCTGAAACATGCGGTCCATTAATCCAGGACCTGTTAACCCTTCTGGGTCACCGGGCCAGTTTTCGACTTCTGTTGTCGTTGTCAGCTGACCGCCTTTTTCAACACCCGTAATCAGTACTGGTTCTAAGTTTGCTCTTGCAGCGTAAACGGCGGCGGTATAACCCGCAGGGCCAGAACCTAAAATAATAAGTTTGCTATGTTTGATGGTGCTCATGTGTACCTCATCTCTGATTAGGCGTGATGCGAATTGAGGGATTGTAGGAGAAATAAGACGTTAAAAAAAGCCAATGACGAGAAATAGACATAATATTTTAGCTATTTTAGCAATAGTTAATACTAATATAGTTTAATAATTATAGAGTTATATTGGGCTAACATCATCGAATTAACCTGAAACATTTTGCTTTACAATTGATGTTTATCTTGCGTATATAGAGAATAACATAGCGCCTTGTTCTGATTTTTACTCATTTGCTTTGACAATCCGCTGTACATTTGCGAAAACATGATTGTTAAAGATAATTATCCTCGGATGTTATACGTATTATTTTTTAGACAGACAGGGTATAGGATAGTTACTTTACGATATTTGCTAATGAGTATTTGGATAAAATAGAACTTTTATCTGGGATTAAAAGAAAATAGATTGGTAGTTTGCTCTGACCGTTTGATACCGAAGTTTCGACAGTGATGCTGAAGGTGTACAGGTATGGGTATAGGAAAATAAAGTAAGAGAAAAAGAGAAAGAGAGTATAGAGATGATTGATAATAAAAAACGTCCGGGTAAAGATCTTGATAGAATAGACCGGAATATTCTAAATGAGCTTCAAAAAGATGGTCGTATTTCAAACGTTGAACTATCTAAGCGTGTAGGTTTATCACCAACGCCTTGTTTAGAGCGTGTACGTCGTTTAGAACGCCAAGGATTTATTTCTGGTTATACTGCACTGTTAAACCCACACTACTTAGATGCATCATTGCTGGTATTCGTGGAAATCACATTAAACCGCGGTGCACCAGATGTTTTTGAACAATTTAATATGGCTGTTCAAAAACTTGAAGAAATCCAAGAATGTCATTTAGTTTCTGGTGATTTTGACTATCTGTTGAAAACTCGTGTACCTGATATGTCCGCTTACCGTAAATTACTCGGTGAAACACTGTTACGTCTTCCAGGTGTTAATGACACACGTACATACGTGGTTATGGAAGAAGTTAAACAAAGTAACCGTCTTGTAATTAAAACTCGCTAAGCCAACTTAATAGGTTGGTGCAAAGCAGGAAAAAGTTAGGTACACTCCTGTTTATGCATACAGTTTCAACGCTGGGATATCTCAGCGTTGTTCCGTTTTAATTCACCCTCAGTTAAACCTGGAGAGCCATCTTTGAGCCAGGAATATACAGAAGATAAAAATATTCGTTTAACAAAGATAAGCAACCGTCGCCGTATTTGGGAGGCTATTCTCATCCTCATCGGCATTGGCGCTGTCTTTTTAATGGTTTCGTTACTTAGCTTTCATCCCTCTGATCCTAGCTGGTCACAAACCACTTGGAATGAGCCTATTCAAAATTTAGGCGGTAGTATCGGGGCATGGTTAGCTGATATTCTATTTTCTGCATTTGGTTTACTTGCCTATGCAATTCCTGTTGTCGTGGTCTTTGGGTGCTGGAATTCTCTACGCTACCAACAAAACCGTGAATATACCGACTTCTTTTCCCTTGCACTTCGCACGATTGGTGCTTTGGCTCTGATCTTTACCTCTTGTGCATTGGCTGATCTTAATTTTGATGATATCTACAATTTCAGCTCAGGTGGTGTTATTGGCAGTTTGTTTAGTAAAGCCTTATTACCGTGGTTTAATGTTTTAGGTGCTACTCTTGCTCTGTTATCTGTGTGGGCAATTGGCTTTACATTGTTTACTGGCTGGTCTTGGTTAACAATCACAGAAAAAATTGGTGCCGTAATTTTGGGCGGTGTTGGTTTTATTGCCAATAGAGGCCAAAATGAAGCTGATTACGAAGATGACGAAGAGGAAGATGATACTCAAGACGTTGTTACAGAAATAGCTGAAAATTCAAATCAAAAAGAAAATCAGCAAACAGAATTAACAACAGAAGAAAGTGATGATATTTTATTTTCTGCGCCTTCAGCACTTGAACTAGCTCGTCAGCAAGAGATAGACACATTACAAGTTAAAGCAGAACATGAAGATGATTTGCCGTCTTTCTCTGCAACAAACGACATAACAGATGAGCATGCGCAAACATTGACGCAACAAGCTGCTTCTTTTGTGCCAGAAACAGTTTCACAACCCACTCATACAGAGGAAGAACCAGAACATTACCGTTTTGATATTCCAGAAGCATTTTTGAAAAAAGAAGCGCAATCAGAAGCCAATGCTCCTCAAGATCTCGCTTACTCAATGCCAGAAAAAAATACACCTGCTGAGATGCCGTTTGATGACAAACCTATGGCACAGGCATCGTCTGTATCAACAGATAGTGTTATGCCAGCAGGCAAAGCTGAACCTACATTCTCGTTAGCACCTGATACAGACTCTTTAACGCAAGCAGCAGCTGCGGTAGCATCAGGTGTGGCAACAAGTGCTCTTGTTAGCCATGGCTCTCAAATTAAACAAGGATTAGGCCCTGAATTACCACGCCCAAATCCAGTACGACTGCCAACACGTCGTGAGCTTTATGGTATTCATATACCTTCACAACGCGAAGCAGAACTACGTCGTCGTGAGGAAGTCGTTCAATCTGAACCTGAAGATGAATTAGCTGATATCCAAGAACAAGCGAATTTCGAACAAGAGTTGCGTCAGCAATTCCTTGAACAGCAACGCGAACGTTATGGTGAGAACGATAGTGCTGATCCAGAAGCTATTATTGGAGCAGACAATCAGCCAAATATTACAACGCCATTATCTTCATTTAATCATCAACAAGATGATTATCGTGATGAACCAACGGTTACCGCAAATACATTCTCTTCTTCAGAAGAAAATAACAGTGATATTGATGAAGATGAGCAATATCAGCAACAATTAGCAGCACAATTTAAGCAACAATTGCAGGATCGCTATGGTGATGATGTTTCGTTAGATGATGACGAAGATGAAGTTTTACCTCAAATATCAACATCAGCACCTTCATTGCAAGCAACCACAGGTTATCAACCTCATATTCAACATTCATTTGCTTCACAATCAGCGCAACCGACGCAAACTATTGAGAAAAAAGTTGAATATCCAGCCAGCAATGCATTTCTACAAATATCGCCTCGTGATGAAGAAGAGGAAGAGTACAGCCCTAAAATTGAGTTAGAAAGAGAGCTAACAGCATTAGAGGCATTCTCGCCAATTGATGATCTATTGGATGAAGATCCGACAGAGCCAGTGTTTACACCGATTGTTTCAGAACCTGTTACGCCACAAGTTGCACCACAATCACGTATTGAGCCTCAGCCTAATATGGCTCAGCATTTTGCACAGCAACAGCAACAGCAACAGCAACAGCAAGAATCGTTAATTCACCCGTTCTTGATGCGTAATGATAGACCGTTGCAAAAGCCAACAACACCAATGCCTTCTTTGGATCTACTAACAACGCCACCAGTAGAAGATGAACCTGTTGATATGTTCGAGCTTGAGCGTATTGGTAAACTTATTGAAGCACGTCTTAATGACTATCGTGTTAAAGCCAAGGTGGTTGGTATTTCACCGGGACCTGTTATCACTCGTTTTGAGCTTGAACTTGCACCAGGTGTAAAAGCGGCACGTATATCAAATTTATCACGCGACTTAGCGCGTTCATTGTCTGCTATTGCGGTGCGTATTGTTGAAGTTATTCCGGGTAAACCTTATGTAGGGCTGGAATTACCTAACAAAAAACGCCAAACCGTATATATGCATGAGTTATTAGATAGCAATGCGTTTCGTGATAGCCGTTCTCCATTGACTGTTGTTTTAGGTAAAGATATCGGTGGTCAGCCAGTTGTTGCCAATCTGGCTAAAATGCCTCACTTACTTGTTGCCGGTACAACAGGCTCCGGTAAATCTGTCGGTGTGAATGCGATGATCATCAGCATTCTTTATAAAGCGAAACCAGAAGATGTTCGCTTTATTATGATTGACCCTAAAATGCTTGAGCTTTCGGTTTATGAAGGTATTCCACATCTTCTAACCGAAGTGGTTACCGACATGAAAGATGCCGCAAGCGCTCTGCGTTGGAGTGTGGCTGAAATGGAACGCCGTTATAAACTAATGTCAGCATTAGGTGTGCGTAATCTTGCTGGCTATAACGAAAGAATTAAAGAAGCAGAAGCGATGGGTCGCCCAATTCCTGATCCATTCTGGAAACCAAGCGACAGCATGGCAACAGAAATACCGATGTTGGAAAAAGAGCCTTATATCGTGGTTGTTGTTGATGAGTTTGCTGATTTAATGATGACCGTAGGTAAGAAAGTTGAAGAATTGATTGCTCGTTTGGCACAAAAAGCGCGTGCCGCGGGGATCCATCTTGTACTTGCAACGCAAAGACCTTCTGTGGACATTATTACAGGGTTAATTAAAGCCAATATTCCTAGCCGTATCGCGTTTACTGTATCAAGTAAAATCGATTCTCGAACTATCTTAGACCAAGGTGGCGCAGAGTCTTTACTCGGTATGGGTGATATGCTTTATGCTCCTAATGGTTATCCGCCAGAACGTGTTCACGGTGCTTTTGTTAGTGATGATGAAGTTCATGCAGTAGCAACCGACTGGAAAGCACGCGGTCGTCCTCAGTATATTGAAGCCATTACTAAATGTAGCGAAGAAGGTGAAGGCAATAGTGGTGGTGGATATGATGATGGTGAAGAGCTTGATCCGTTATTTGACCAAGCTGTAGAATTTGTGGTTGAAAAACAACGTGTTTCTATTTCTGGAGTACAACGTCAATTTAGAATTGGCTATAACCGTGCAGCAAGAATTGTGGAACAAATGGAAATGCAAGGTATTGTCAGTGCGCCAAATCACAACAATACGCGTGATGTCCTTTCACCACCGCCTTCAGATATGTAATATCTTGAAAACACAGTTATCAGCTAATGAGATAGCGTGGTAATCTGCACAACATCATCAATAATTTATACGCCGACATTATGTCGGCGTTATCTCATGCCGAGGCTTGTAGAATGAAAAAAGTATTATTTGCAGTGTGTGCGATGACATTAATAAGTAGCCAAGCCGCTTGGGCTGATGCACGTCAGGATTTGCAACAACGATTAAATAAAGTAAATAGTTTTCAAGCAAACTTTAGTCAAACCGTGACCAGCAATGAAGGCTCTCTTATTCAAAAAGGGGAAGGCAGTTTAAAAGTACAGCGCCCTGATTTGTTTAATTGGCAAATGACAGCGCCGGATGAGAGCACATTGATCTCTGATGGTAAAACATTGTGGTTTTACAATCCTTTTGTCGAGCAAGTTACGGCAACTTGGCTGGAAAGTGCCACAACCAATACGCCTTTTATGCTGATCGCACGTAATGACAGTAAAGAATGGCAAAACTATGATGTAAAACAGTCTGGTGATCGTTTTGAGTTAACACCTAAAGTAGAAAATAACTTAAAACATTTTACGATAACTGTATTACCTAACGGACAAATTCAGCAATTTGCAGCTACAGAGCAAGACGGTCAGGTAAGTAATTATCAATTAACTGCACAGACTGCCGCA
Source organism: Proteus sp. CD3 (assembly GCF_008808075.1). NCBI lineage: Bacteria > Pseudomonadati > Pseudomonadota > Gammaproteobacteria > Enterobacterales > Morganellaceae > Proteus > Proteus sp. CD3. Next base: position 1,060,620 of record NZ_CP019686.1, read on the forward strand.
CCAATCGATGCATCCGCGTTTCGCTTTACTCCTCCTGCGGGTGTGACTGTGGATGACCAACGTCAGTGAGGATATTTTGAGTAATTTATCACTCGATTTTTCACGCAATGAGTTCCAACCTTTAGCGGCAAGAATGCGACCTGAAACGTTGGAGCAATATATCGGACAAACTCATTTACTTGCTGAAGGTAAACCATTGCCTCGAGCGATTAAAGCGGGTCAATTGCATTCTATGATCTTATGGGGACCTCCTGGTACGGGTAAAACCACCCTTGCTGAGATCATTGGCCGCTATGCGCAAGCTGATATAGAAAGATTATCTGCGGTGACATCGGGTATTAAAGAAATCAGAGAATCTATTGAAATTGCGCGCCAAAACCGCAATGCAGGACGTAGAACGATCCTATTTGTTGATGAAGTTCATCGTTTTAATAAGAGTCAACAAGATGCCTTTTTACCTCATATCGAAGACGGCACGATCACTTTTATTGGTGCAACAACAGAAAACCCCTCTTTTGAATTAAATTCAGCGTTGCTATCCAGAGCAAGAGTTTATTTATTACGCTCATTAACCGAAGCTGATATTGAGCTAGTTCTACAACAAGCGCTGGACGATCCTGAAAGGGGTTTAGGCGGACGTAATATTATCCTGCCAGATGATACACGCAAAATGATTGCACAATTGGTTAATGGTGATGCGCGCCGTTCATTGAATTTACTTGAAATGATGGCGGATATCGCTGAAGTTGATAATCAAGGAAAACGAGTATTAGCACCGGCATTACTGACAGAAATCAGTGGTGAACGAAGTGCTCGTTTTGATAATAAAGGTGACCGCTTTTACGATCTTATCTCTGCATTGCATAAATCGGTAAGAGGCTCAGCGCCTGATGCTGCGCTTTATTGGTATGCAAGGATCATAACAGCCGGTGGCGATCCACTTTATGTTGCTCGTCGCTTATTAGCGATTGCATCCGAAGATGTGGGAAATGCCGATCCTCGTGCTATGCAAGTGGCAATTGCTGCATGGGATTGTTTTACGCGTGTAGGTCCTGCAGAAGGTGAGCGTGCGATTGCTCAAGCAATTGTATATCTGGCTTGCGCTCCCAAAAGTAATGCTGTTTATACCGCATTTAAAGCAGCCATTGCTGATGCTAAAAGTAAACCTGATTATGATGTACCTGAGCATTTGCGTAATGCACCAACAAAATTAATGAAAGAAATGGGGCTTGGTGCTGAATATCGATACGCCCATGACGAGCCTAATGCTTATGCAGCCGGAGAGGTCTATTTCCCTAAAGAAATGGCTGATACGCAGTACTATTACCCAGTGAAAAGAGGGTTAGAGATCAAGCTTGCAGAGAAATTAGACTGGCTTGCTCAACAAGATCAAAATAGTACGACAAAACGCTATCGCAAAATGTAAAGATGCGGTAAGGTTATTAAATTATCATTAATTTCTTAACTATGCCTTGTTTCAGATATCTTTTTTATAAGATAGGAGAGAAGGTTTTTATTAATCTATCAATAAGCACAGGATAAGCATGCTCGATCCAAATCTACTGCGTAATGAGCTAGACGCGGTCGCCGAAAAACTGGCTCGCAGGGGTTTCACCCTCAATGTGGAAAAAATTCGTCAACAAGAAGAACGCCGTAAGGTGTTACAGGTTGAAACTGAATCCCTGCAAGCAGAACGTAATTCTCGATCGAAGTCCATTGGTGCGGCAAAAGCGCGTGGTGAAGATATTGAGCCACTTCGTCAAGAAGTTAACCTGTTAGGTGAAAAACTTGAAGCTGCAAAAGCCGAACTTGAAGTGCTTCAAGCGGAAATTCGTGATTACGTTTTAACTATCCCAAATATGCCAGATGATGCGGTTCCAAATGGCAAAGATGACAGCGAAAACGTGGAAGTTTCTCGTTGGGGTACTCCAAAGACTTATGATTTTGAATTAAAAGATCATGTGACTTTAGGTGAGCTAACAGATGGTTTAGATTTTGCTTCTGCGGTAAAAATTACCGGTTCACGTTTTGTTGTGATGAAAGGTCAAGTTGCACGTTTACATCGTGCTATTACACAATTTATGTTGGATCTGCACACAGAAAAGCACGGCTACCAAGAAATGTATGTTCCTTACTTGGTTAACCATGCAACTTTGTACGGTACAGGTCAGTTACCTAAATTTAGTGAAGACTTATTCCACACTAAACCGTTAGAAGAAGAAGCAGAAAGCCAATACGCACTTATTCCAACAGCGGAAGTGCCTGTAACAAATATGGTAAGAGACGTCATTCTTGAAGAAGACGACTTGCCATTAAAAATGACGGCTCACACACCATGCTTCCGTTCAGAAGCAGGCTCTTATGGTCGTGATACTCGTGGTTTAATTCGTATGCACCAATTTGATAAAGTAGAGCTAGTTCAAATCGCTCATCCTGAAAAATCAATGGAAGCATTAGAAGAGCTGACTGGTCACGCTGAAAAAGTGCTGCAATTACTGAATCTACCTTATCGTAAAGTTGTGCTTTGCACTGGCGATATGGGCTTCGGTTCACGTAAAACTTACGACTTAGAAGTTTGGGTTCCGGCTCAAAATACTTACCGTGAGATCTCTTCATGCTCAAATATGTGGGATTTCCAAGCTCGTCGTATGCAAGCACGCTTCCGTTCTAAAGGTGATAAGAAAATACAACTTGTTCATACCTTAAATGGTTCGGGTTTAGCAGTAGGTCGTACTTTAGTTGCAATTATGGAAAACTATCAAATGGCTGATGGTCGTATTGAAATTCCAGAAGTGTTACGCCCATACATGAAAGGTTTAGAATATATCGGTTAATTATTATCTAATTAATTGAGTATTAATAATTTAACCCCCTGCTTAGGCCGGGGGTTTTTTATTAACCGTAGTAAATATTTAACGCTATTTATTTATTTTTTATAAGTCATTAAAGCCAGAATATCTGATTATATTAGAGTTAAATCTCAATAAAGAGCGTATCAAAAATAATTTAATTCTAAGGTATGTCTTTTTTGTTTATCTCTTTTTCATTCCTTGCTTGACAATTTCTCATATTGACATTAACTTGGATTTCTAGATGTTTAGCCGTCTAGATTTCCATTTAATAAGTGAGTTGATTAAAATGATAACACTAAAAAATGTCAGCAAAATTTATCAGCGAGGGAAAAAGCAAACTATTGCTGTTGATGATATTAATTTGAATATTGAGCAGGGAGATATCTTTGGCATCATTGGTTATAGCGGTGCAGGAAAAAGTAGTTTAATTCGTTTATTGAATCGCTTAGAGCCTGTAACAAAAGGAGAGGTGATTGTTGGTAAATACAACATTACAACCAGCAGTGAACGTGAGATCCGTAAAATCCGTCACTCAATTGGAATGATCTTTCAACACTTCAATTTACTGTGGTCACGCACCGTTAGAGAGAATATTGAATTCCCACTTGAAATTTCAGGGTTAGATAAGAAGCAACGTTTTCAGCGCGCGAGTGAATTAATGGCGTTAGTAGGGCTTGCTGATAAAGCTGATGAATATCCATCAACATTAAGTGGCGGGCAAAAACAACGTGTTGGTATTGCTAGAGCATTAGCAAATAATCCAGATGTTTTATTATGTGATGAAGCAACATCTGCATTAGATCCAAAAACAACACAAACAATTTTAGCACTGCTCGCTGAAATTAATCAAAAAATGAATATTACAATTGTGTTGATCACACATGAAATGCAAGTTGTAAAAGCGATATGTAATAAAGTAGCGGTTATTGAGCAAGGAAAAATAATTGAACAAGGCGATGTAGTCAAAATATTTAACCAACCAAAACATAAAGTGACACAACAGTTTTTATCACAATCAGTACATGTAACAGATAGCAGTGATGATATTGATAATATAAAGCAGCAAGGCACAGTAATAAAACTGTTACTGCAAGAGGGTAAAAAATATGACTATTTACTTTATGATTTAATTTCTAAATTTAATGAGCCTGTTAATTTAATAAAAGGCAGTTTTTCACAAGAAAACGGGTTTATTTATTTACAGTTAAATAATAAATCGGATGAAATCATCCAATATCTTGAGAATAATAAATTTGATATAGCGGTCGTGTGATATGGATGAAATACAAATTTGGTTGAATAGCTATTTACCGCATTTAAAACTCAATGTACTCGGTGAAGAAACATTAAATACATTATATATGACACTTGTTTCTGGTGCATTATCCTGCTTATTAGGGATCTTAATTGGTGTGGCATTATTTTTAACAGCAAAAGAGGGTTATAAAGAACATATTTTTATTTATCGAACACTCTCATTTATTGTGAATATCTTTAGAGCCGTTCCTTTTATTATTTTGATTATTTTATTGTTCCCTTTTACTAAATTAATTGTGGGAACCATATTAGGTGTTAATGCAGCACTACCTGCATTAGTGATTTCAGCCGCTGCTTTTTATGCTCGATTGGTTGAATTAGCATTACGTGAAGTAGACAAAGGCGTTATAGAAGCAAGTCTCTCAATGGGTGCTAATTTACCTACATTAATCTTTAAAGTGTTATTGCCAGAATCATCACCCGCACTTATTTCTGGTTTAACTGTCACGCTGATTTCTTTAGTGGGAGGAACTGCAGTTGCAGGTGCAATAGGGGCAGGTGGATTGGGTAACTTAGCTTATTTAGAGGGATTTCAGCGTAGCCATCTTGATGTAGTTTGGATTGCAACATTAGTGATTTTATTTATTGTGCTATGTATTCAGTTATTGGGAGATAGTGTTGTAAGAAATATAGATAAACGATAATTAAAGAATTATTTCAATTAAAAAATCAAATTTAAAAATAAGGTTACAATAATGAAACTAACAGTATTTAAAAAACTGGGATCACTGCTACTTATTAGCCTAGCGCTCTCTGCTTGCAAACCATCAGATGAAAAATCAGAAAATAAATTAATTATCGGTGCATCGAGTACACCTCATGCGGAAATTCTAGAATTTATTAAACCGCAATTAGCCAAAGAAGGATTAGAGTTAGATATTCGAATTTTTAATGACTATATTATTCCTAATCAAGCATTAGCGGAAAAAGAATTGGATGCAAACTTCTTCCAACATGTGCCTTATTTAAATAAAACACTAGCTGATCACCCTGATTGGAAATTAGTATCAGCAGGCGCAGTGCATATGCACCCATATCGTTTTTTCTCGCAGAAATATAAAAGCTTACAAGATTTACCTAATGGTGCAAAAATGATTAGTAGCAATAATCTGGCACAACATGGACATATATTAAAACTGTTTCAAGATGAGGGTTTAATTAAATTACGAGATGGTATTGATCCTGATGATTCTACGATTGATGACATCGTTGAGAATCCTCGTAATATTAAGTTTTTATTTACCTATGACGGTCCATTGTTGCCACAAATATATAAAAATGGTGAAGCAGATGTCGCTTCTATTGATGGGCACTTTGCCATTAATGCTGGGCTAGATTTAAGCAAAGAAGTAATTTATACAGAGCCTGCGGCTAACAGCAAGTTTGCCAATGTGGTTGTTATAAGAGAAGAAGATAAAAACGATCCGCGTATTACTAAATTAATGGCACAACTAAAAGCGCCTGAAACCAAAAAATTTATTTTGGATACCTTTAAAGGCGAAGCAGTTCCTGTTCCATAATCAGTTTATTTTTAAACTAACGTATCAAAGAGTGGTGTAAGAAATTATGCCACTTTTTTGTTTATTATGAGAGGGATTATAAAAAGCTTTTTAATAAAAGAATGACTATTTAACAAAAATATAACGCAATCCGCCATTGGTTAAACCGATCACGGCAGATCCTATTTATGCTGTTAAATTAGACCTATCGCTCGAATTTACCTTCGTTATTTATAACATTTCTATTTAATTAGAACCCTACAAAAGAGCATATTCTATGATAGTTTCTAAACAGCAGTTACATCAATTAATCAAAAATAAATTACATCATGCAGGATTGAGTGAGCCTCATGCTGATACGGTGGCTGATGTCTTAGTCCATGCTGATGCCAAAGGTATTCATTCTCATGGTGCTGTGCGTGTGGAATATTATGCAGAGCGCATCAGTAAAGGCGGTACAAATACGACGCCTAATTTTACGTATACTGAAACGGGGTCATGTAGTGCTGTATTTGATGGTGATAATGGTGCAGGGCATGTTGCAGCGAAAGATGCAATGGAATGCGCAATTAAAATGGCACAGGAGAAGGGCGTTGCGGTTGTTGGTGTAAGACGAATTGGTCATAGTGGTGCGCTGTCTTATTTTGTTGAACAAGCATCACGAGCAGGCATGGTGGGTATTTCGCTGTGTCAATCTGATCCCATGGTTGTTCCTTTTGGTGGCTCTGAAGTCTATTACGGCACTAATCCTATCGCTTTTTCAGCGCCTGGAGTAGGTGATAAACATATTACATTTGATATGGCGACAACTGTACAGGCATGGGGCAAGGTACTTGATGCGCGCTCGCGTCATGTCGATATTCCTGATACTTGGGCAGTTGATGAAAGTGGTAAACCTACGACAGATCCCTTCGCAGTAAAAGGTTTATTACCTATTGCGGGACCTAAAGGTTATGGTTTAATGATGATGGTTGATGTGTTGTCTGGTATTTTGCTGGGGCTTCCTTTCGGTAAACATGTTAGTTCGATGTATCACGATTTAACACAAGGGCGAGAGCTAGGGCAATTACATATTGTTATTAATCCTGCTTTCTTTACTGATGCCTCATTATTTAGAGAACATATCTCACAGGCTATGGGGGAGTTAAATGCAATTAAGCCAGCTCCTCATGTGGAGAAAGTGCTTTATCCTGGTGAGAATAGTCAAATAGAAGAACAAAGAAGTGAAAAAGAAGGTATTGAAATTGTTGATGAAATTTATAATTATTTAATATCTGATGCACTTTATAATAAATCTTACGATAATAAAAATCCGTTTGCGGGTTAATATAACATCTCAATTCTCAATAAAAAGAACAGTGGATGGTGACATCGACTGTTCTTTTTTCTTTTATATATTCACACTATAAAATTTATAATTAATTAGCCATTATGTATTTGGTTATTTTATTATAGCAAATTAATTAAATTTATCTAATTATAAAAATAATACATCATAGGTTTTTAATTATATATCAATTAATAATTAAGAATAAAACGTGTGCTTTTTATTATTTTAAAATATACATTGGTGAGGGTTATGAATAATCTATTTATGTATTTAAAAGTTAAAATCAAACAAGATGCAATTTTAGCGATTGATCTTGCAGAGAAAAGTCCATCTATCCGTAATTTTAATCTTGCTAATAAAATATTAACAGTAAAATTAACAAGTGAGAAATTAAAATTACAAAAAAATCCTGATGATACCTCTCTTATTCAAGAAAAAATAAAAAATTATGAGTCTTTATTTTTAAAATTAAATGAAATTAAAATAGAATATGCGTGTGAGTATAAATTTATAGTTGTATTAAAAAGCTTATTGACCAATAAAAAAATAAAAAATAGTCCACAAAAAAAGATCATAGGAAATTATAAAAATAGAGTAGGAATTTATCGATCAACCAATAAGGATGTTAATGTTAATCATTTTACAAATAAAGATTTAATGGATTTTTTATTTGAAAATAAAAAAATTAATAACGATAAATTTAATAGTTTTAATATTAAGAATGTTAATATTAATGACGCAAATATGTGTGGTTCACAATTTAAAAAATGTAATATAAATGAATCAATATTTACGGATTGTGAATTAACTAGATCTCATTTTCATTCTTCAACAATAAAAAATTCAACGTTTAATCATTGTAATTTAATCAACACTGATTTTTTATTTTCAAATATAGAGAATGTAAACTTTATAAACAGTGATTTAAGTAATGCAACAATTAAGGTAAAAAGTGCTAATTTTGAAAATTCGACACTTGATAATACAAAAATAGAATTTGATATTGACAATATTCCTTTAATGAAAAATAAAAAAACTCTATTTGAAACCATTAGTTCTATAAATGATAAATATGATGCAATAAAAACATCATTGATGAGCGCACTGATTTTAAAAATACAGCGTAATATTTTATATAATTATAATGATCATGATGGTCATGATCATAATAATATAGGGCTATCAGCAGAATTTATAATAGAAAATATTTTTTCTAATCAATATTTTTGTAAAAATGAAATAATTAAAAAATTTGTTACTGATATTTTATATAGTAAATATTTTGATGATGAATGTAGCAATTCTATTGATAAATTATCCCCTGATTTTTTATCTTTTCATTTAGATCTAATTGATAATTATGATAATGATAAGATGAAAAGCTTTATGTTAGAAAATAATGATCAATTTATTAAGCTAATGGTGTTATCACTTTATCATGAAAATAAAAATGTTAGAGATAGAGCGAGAGCGTTATATGATAAATATCTTAATCTTAAAGAGATAAAATCTTTTGTTCAAGAAAATGATATTGATTGTGGTGATAGAAAGGTTGATTGGTATGATAAAAACAGTTTTAATTATATTTTATCAAATAAAAATAAAGATAAAAAAATAGTTATTAATCATGAAGATATAGTTAATGTTTTATTTGATAATAATATAGAAAATAATACGAGTTGGACTAGATTTTATCTTTATATTAATAATGATTGCCAGGGAATTAATAATATTGATTATTATGAATTATTTAATGGTTTTAAAATTTCAGAGACAAGTACTATACCTGATTTTGTTATTTTTAAAAATAGTTATAACAAAATGGCTAATAAAATTGAATCTAATAAATGGTTGTCATTATTTAAATCAAGTGGTTTTTATGAACAATTTCACTCTGTTTTAATAGGTATGAAGCCTTTATCTAACGAAAAGCTTATTAATATTCAAGAACAAGAAAAGTTAAGTGAAGTATTTAAGCCATTTTTAAATGCTTTAGATGGTAATATTAAAAAAAGTTCTCTAACTATTGAACATTATCAAAAACTTTGTGAACTTTTTGATATTACTTTGGAAAATAAAGCATTGAAATCTCAATATTTATTAAGCCTTTCTGCTTTAATTGTTAAATATTCATCAAGCTCTGTATTTGGCACCGATTCAGATTCACCTGAAATATTAAGAATGTATGCTTATGCTTTAATGAGTAAGGCTAATGAATTAAATCCGAAATTAATGGAAAAAAACTTTAAAGAATGGAGTGATAGACTATTAGGCATGAATGAAATGTTTCAATGTACGGATGTACTTTTTTCAATAATGAGTGATTATGGAAAAGAACACTTCAAAGATATATTTTATAAAATCATACCGTTACATTGGAGATAATAATTAGTCAAAATAAGAGAAATAAAATGCACTCCAACTTTACTAATTAACTGTTGGAGTGCAAGAAAAAGACATTATTTTTCGTTTTAATCAATTAAATCGAAGATTAACTGACTAATTTACCAATATTTGATTCTGCGGTTTTATTAAGAGAAATCGTTCCACTTCCACCAATTCCACCATTATTTCCTTGATTGCCTACATTATGGTGATAAAAAATATCACGATAAGAGCCATACATCGCAGTATAAGAAAGAGGAATAGTAATTAATAACCCTAAACCAAATGGAATAACACTAATTGCGATAATAAAGAACAGCAAAATAAAGAAGAAGAATCCACCAGCTAAATTTATTTTTACTGCCGAAAGGCTCGCTTTAACTGCAGGGAATGCTTTATAGCCGTTGACTAACACCAGCGCTGGGACAAACCAATAAGCCGCCGTACTTAGCGCACCAAAGATAGCCATAATGATAAAAAACAGTATAAAGCCAGAAGAGTTATCTACCATCATTTCAGCAATAATTTCTTCAGGATAATCACTATTGATAGCATAAAAAATATCCATCATAGCAGCACTACTGACGATAAGGGCAAGAATAATCCCAGCAAGTAAAATTAGAAAACTAATACCGTAAGCACCCATCAGGCTAAGATAACGTTTGTTATAAAAACCAAAGAATAAAGTATCAACATCAAGACGTTGAGTCTCATATTGTTGATGAGCAATTGCTACAACACCTGCGGCTAATACAGTAGTAATAAAAGGTGAGATGATTGGACCAATTAGCGGAATAAATCCAAGAATGGTCGATATAATAAGACTAACGATAAAGTAGATAATAATAACGCCTATCCACATCCAAAAACGTTCTTTTATTAAATCCCATCCTAGCCCTAACCAGCGGACACCCCCTGCGGCACCTCGTGCTTGAGGAATAGGCGTAAATACCTCTTGTGGCTCTGTTAGCGATGAATTATTGTTTTGTTCCATTTCCTGTACCTTAATCCCAATATCTTTGTTTATAAATATAAGTCTTCTATAATATCTTTTTGTTTTGTTATTAATCAACTATATTCAACTTAATATAGGTTAAGGATAATCTTATTATGTGTATTTTTACTTGTGGGAACAATTATTCTTTTATTAATACAAAATGATTTAAATAATTTAATTTAACTTCATATAATTAAAAAAATGACTTTATTTATTTTGAATGTTTTTAATGATATAAAAACAAAAAAAGCAGCGTTTAAAACCGCTGCTTCTTAAATTAATCTTAAGTAGAAAAGCTTAGTACATCACTTTATGACCGTAAGATTCAAGAATTGATTTTACATTTTCCATCGTCTCTTTTGACGGCGGATGAATACCATCTAGCTTGTATTCTTCTCCTAAAGCTACCCATTTATGTTTGCCGAGTTCGTGGTAAGGAAGAAGTTCTACTTTTTCGATGTTTTTCATATCTTTAATAAATTCGCCTAAACGATGAGCAGAATCATCATCATCAGACCAACCTGGTACAACAACATAACGAACCCATGTTTTTTGGCCTCGTTTTGCTAAATAACGTGCGAATTCAAGTGTACGCTGGTTTGATACACCAACGAGCTTTTGGTGGATCTCATCGTTGACTTGTTTGAGGTCGAGCATCACTAAGTCAGTGGCATCCATTAATTCATCAATAACGGGATCATAACGACGAACAAAGCCGTTAGTATCTAAGCAGGTATGGATATTTTCTTTCTGACAAGCGCGGAACCAATCGCGCACAAACTCTGCTTGCAAAATTGCTTCGCCACCTGAAGCAGTAACACCCCCGCCAGAAGCATTCATAAAATGACGATAGGTAACCGCCTCTTTCATTAATTCATCAACTGTGACGATTTGCCCACCATGAGTATCCCATGTGTCACGGTTGTGACAATAGAGGCATCTCATTAGGCATCCTTGAAAGAAAACAATGAAACGTATTCCGGGACCGTCAACAGTACCGCAGGATTCAAATGAGTGGATACGACCAAGTACGGACATAACAGGGTTACTCCAAAACTGTCTAATAAAAAGACCCCAAAGTAGGGGCCTTTATTCTAAGCGATTTTATTTACTTTCTCAGTAAATAAATGCATATAGTTATCTTTATTACATTGTTTGTGTAAATGTACGGGTGATAACGTCTTGCTGTTGCTCTTTAGTCAGTGAGTTAAAGCGAACTGCATAACCAGAAACACGGATAGTTAACTGAGGATATTTCTCAGGATCTTCCATTGCTTCTAACAGCATTTCACGGTTCATCACGTTGACGTTCAGGTGTTGACCACCTTCGATGCCCGCTTCGTGGTGGAAGTAACCATCCATCAGACCCGCAAGGTTTGCTTTACGAACATCATCATCTTTACCTAATGCATTAGGTACGATTGAGAAGGTGTAAGAAATACCATCTTTCGCATAAGCAAATGGCAGTTTCGCAACAGAAGTCAGAGAAGCTACCGCACCTTTTTGGTCACGACCGTGCATTGGGTTAGCACCTGGTCCGAATGGTGCGCCTGCACGACGACCGTCTGGAGTATTACCTGTTTTCTTACCGTAAACAACGTTCGAAGTGATAGTCAGGATTGACTGTGTAGGTACCGCATTACGGTATGTACGCAGTTTCTGAATTTTCTTCATGAAACGTTCAACTAAGTCACAAGCGATGTCATCTACACGAGCATCGTTGTTACCAAATTGTGGGTATTCGCCATCAATTTTGAAGTCAATTGCTAAACCGTTTTCATCACGGATTGGAGAAACTTTTGCATATTTGATTGCAGACAGTGAGTCAGCAGCAACAGACAGACCTGCGATACCGCATGCCATTGTACGATATACGTCACGATCATGAAGTGCCATCAGAGCTGCTTCATAGCTGTATTTATCGTGCATGTAGTGGATAACGTTCAGCGCAGTTACGTACTGAGTTGCTAACCAATCCATAAAGTGATCCATTTGGTTCATCACAGTATCGAAGTTTAATACTTCGTCCATGATTGGAGCGTGTTTTGGACCTACTTGGATTTTCAGTTTTTCGTCAACACCACCATTGATGGTATACAGTAAGGTTTTCGCTAAGTTCGCACGAGCGCCGAAGAACTGCATTTGTTTACCAACAACCATTGGGCTAACACAACATGCGATTGCATAGTCATCGCTGTCGAAGTCAGGACGCATTAAGTCATCATTTTCGTACTGGATTGAAGAAGTATCGATTGAGACTTTAGCTGCGTATTTTTTGAAGTTGATAGGCAGTTGTTCTGACCACAGGATGGTCATGTTTGGTTCTGGAGATGGACCCATTGTGTACAGGGTATTTAAGAAACGGAAAGTATTCTTAGTTACCAGAGTACGGCCATCTAAACCCATACCTGCTAAAGATTCTGTTGCCCAGATTGGGTCACCAGAGAACAGTTCATCATATTCAGGAGTACGTAAGAAACGAACCATACGTAATTTCATGACTAAGTGGTCAATTAATTCCTGAGCTTGTTCTTCAGTCAGTAAGCCCGCTTCAATATCACGTTGGATGTAGATATCTAAGAAAGTAGATACACGACCAAATGACATTGCAGCACCGTTTTGAGATTTAACAGCGGCTAAGTAACCGAAGTAAGTCCATTGTACTGCTTCTTTCGCGTTTTGTGCTGGACGAGAAATATCGTAACCGTATTTCGCAGCCATTTCTTGGATTTGACCTAAAGCAGCGTGCTGCTCTGCGATTTCTTCACGCAGTTGGATAGTCATTTCCAGATCTTCGCCTTTTTCCATTCTTTCTTGTAAAGAGGTGAATTGGGCAAATTTATCTTTACGCAGGAACTCAATACCGTACAGTGCAACACGACGGTAGTCACCGATAATACGACCACGACCATATGCATCTGGTAAACCTGTTAAGATACCAGATTTACGGCATTTCAGGATGTCTGGAGTATAAACATCGAAAACGCCTTGGTTGTGAGTTTTACGGTAATCAGTAAAGATTTTTTTCAATTCTGGGTCCAGCTCACGGTTGTAAGCGTGGCAAGAACTTTCAACCATACGGATACCACCGAATGGAATGATCGCACGTTTCAGAGGTGCATCAGTCTGTAAACCTACGATTTGTTCTAAATCTTTAGTGATATAACCCGCATCGTGAGATGTGATAGTTGAAGCAACAGAAGTATCAAAATCAACCGGCGCATGTGTGCGGTTTTCGATTTTGATGCCTTCCATAACTTGTTCCCAAAGTGTATCAGTTGCTTTAGTGGAACCTGCTAGGAAAGATTCGTCGCCTTCATATGGAGTGTAGTTTTTTTGAATAAAGTCACGAACGTTAACACCGTTCTGCCATTCACCTTCAGAAAAACCTTTCCATGCTTCAGCAAATTTTTCATTTAAATCAGACATGATACTTCTACCTTTTTACAATGGAACTTAAGAAATCAGTCATACCTGCGTGGATTAATGTTTATCGCCACGCAGATGCATTAACCAGTATACCAAACCGACTAGGACTGCTCCGCCAATAACGTTACCGATAGTGACTGGTAATAAATTGTCAGCGAGGAAATTCGAAACTGTTAAATCTGAAAATTGTTCGGGTGATGCACCTACTTTAGTCCAGAACTCAGCGGGTGCAAAATTCTTAATAACAATACCTAAAGGGATAAGAAACATGTTAGCGATACTGTGCTCAAAACCACTAGCAACGAACATACCGATAGGTAAAATTAATGCAAAGAGTTTATCAATAAGCGTACGACCTGCATAGCTCATCCAAACTGCAAGACAAACCATTAAGTTAGCTAAAATACCTAAACAAACGGCTTCAATAAAAGCGTGTTCAACTTTATGTTGTGCGGTTTGTAAGACATTAAGCCCCCAAAGCCCATTCGCCGCCATATGCTGACCTGCGAACCACATTAAGGCGACAAAAAAGAGTGCGCCAACAAAGTTACCAAGATAGACATTTATCCAGTTTGCAAACATTTTGCACCAAGATATACGTCCGGTTGCTTTAGGAATAATAGTAAGAACAGTAGAGGTGAATAAGTCAGCGCCACAAACGACGACGAGCATTAACCCCAGAGAGAAGCAGATCCCACCGACTAATTTAGCCAGCCCAAATGGAACAGATGCGGTACCTGTAGTAGCAGTAATATAAAAAACAAAAGCAATTGATATAAACATACCCGCGGTAAATGCAGATAAGTAAGTCGCTGGAATATGTTTATTTGCTTTATAACAACATGCATCATCGGCAACTTTTGCCATATCTGCAGGTGATAATAAATTAAAAGGGCTGTCAGCTTTCATACTAACACTCTCTTATATGTTGGAATAATTATAGCACGCAATAATAGTAGCAAAGGGGCTTACTTCTAAAATTGATATGGATCATGGTCACTCATTAGAACCTCATTTTTAGTGCGTAAAAACCCGTTGTTTTTGCTATAACTATCTGATTAATAAAATGAAAAAATTTTTTAAAAATTATCAAAAAATTTTAGACTAGCTGGATAAATAAAGTAGAAAGTAAATATAAAGTATTATTTAAACCCCGTATGTTAAGAATTAAAAATCAAATTTAACGCCTTCTTTACTTTTGTCATAAATATAAACATTACTTTATTTGTGGTTAATCGTTAATGATTACTCCAGACATATATCCATTATAAAAATAAGGTTTTTAAATTTTTGGGATCTGGTTAAACAAATAGCAATTTAAACTAGATTTAAGTAATATTCTTGGTGCAAAAGTTCAATATGCATTTATAGTGTCATATTTAATGCCTTAAATCGTCACTTTTGCCATATTTTGACAATTTTGTCAGATGGCAAATTTGTCATATTGACAAATCTGTCAATATTTTATTTTTAGCAAAATAAAACACTCTACTTTTCAATAGAGTGTTTCAATTTAAATATGCGCTTATTATTCAGTTAAAATTAATTATTATTTAATAAATAACCTTAAACAAAATAGGTTTATTTAGTCGATTGACGTTTTGCTTTCTGTAATTTCTCATAGGCAGCAAGTAACGACTGATGAACAGGTAAATTAGCTAAATCAGGATCAATAGTTTGTAATCCGTAAAATGCTTGTTTGCCTTGTATTGCATTTAAAGCTGCTTGTAATGTTTCTTCGCCATACATACGAGAAAATGCGTATATATATTGTTCTGGTTCACGTTCAGTCTCTTGTTGTAATAATAAGAGATTGTGTAAACAGCGATAATAGTTTTGACGCTCTGGCGTAAATAAAGAAGCATTAAAGTCTTGAGTCCATTCAACCCAAACGAGCGCTTGGTCAAGATCGCCACCCGCAAGAGCTAACATTGATTTTAATTCACCTACACGTAAATGGCTCCAACCATTATCTTTGCCCGGAGCAATGCCAATCATCTCTCTGATACGTGTAAAGTCATCTAAACCATCTTCATCAAATTGACCAATAAGAGAAAGATACTCTTCTTGAGTGCCTTCGCTCGTTGGTAGAGAAAGAATAGTGTCGCGCCAATGTACACCCATAATGTTATTGGCTAATTGTAAATCTTCAGCAGGGTAAATATCAGATAAACCCGGTACTAAAATACGGCAAGCGTAAACACCTAGGTGTGAGTAGTCCATAATATAGACTTCTGCATCGCACTGCTGGCAAAGAGACATTAAGGTGTGGAACTCTTCTTCTGTTGTACCACTGAAGTTCCAGTCAACAAATGCGTAATCGGCATCTTTCTTAAATAGATCCCAACTAATTAAACCACTTGAATCAATAAAGTGTGTTTCAAGGTTAGTATGATCACCAACTTCTTCATCATCAAAGCTTGGCGGATTAAAGACATCGAGATCTTTAAGGCTACGCCCTTGCAATAATTCAGTGACAGTACGCTCTAAAGCCACACCAAAATCAGGGTGAGCACCAAAAGAGGCAAAACAGGTGCCATTTTGTGGGTTGAATAACACAACACAAATAACAGGGAATTGACCGCCTAAAGAGGCATCAAAGCTAAAGATTGGGAAGCCTTCTTGCTCTAACGTTTTAATTGCTTCAATAACAGCAGGGTAGCGAGCTAAAACTTCTTTAGGAATTTCAGGTAAGCTAATTCTTTCAGTGATAATGCGATTTTTTACATAACGTTCAAAAACTTCAGAAAGCCCTTGAACTCGTGCTTCATTCTTTGTATTCCCTGCTGACATACCATTAGAAGCATATAAATTAGCAATAATGTTTACAGGAATATAAACAGGCTTTTCATCAGATTGACGTATAAATGGCAGAGCGCAAATTCCGCGATCATGATTACTTGATTGTAAATCAACTAACTCACTACCACATAACTCACCTTCAGGATCATAAAATTCGCGTAAACGCGCATCTAATAAGCCCGCAGGAACAGAATCATCTTCTGTTAGTGGGAACCATTTTTCACTTGGATAGTGAACAAATTCACCTTCTGCAATATCAGCACCTAACCAGAAATCAGAGAAGAAATAATTGGTTGAAAGACGTTCAAAGTATTCGCCCAGAGCAGAGGCTAATGCTGCTTTTTTGCTGGCACCTTTACCGTTAGTAAAACATAAAGGGCAATCTTTATCGCGAATATGAACAGACCAAACGTTAGGAACAGGGTTTAACCATGAAGCTTCTTCAATGTTAAATCCTAAGTCGGTTAATTTTTGCTGAAAGCTAGCGATAGAATCTTCCAGTGCGGCATCTTTGCCAGGAATAAATGTTTGTGACATGGCAGGTTTCATCAATATTTTGCTGGTGATAATTAGGCGCACATGATACTGAAATCCCCTGTAATGCACTAACGATTTCTTATGACTAAAAATTACTATCTATATAAAAAACTCATTATTTATTTGATATATGAGTTTTTTTAATAAATTCGTTCGATTTATCACGGAATTTATAATTAAAAGTCATCATAATTAGATTCATTTATTTATTAATTTATAAGGGATCGAAAAAATGATGAAGAAAACATTGCTTGCCAGTTTGTTAGCTGTAATCAGTGGTTCTGTTTTCGCTTTGCCTAATGTCACTATTCTTGCAACAGGTGGAACGATTGCAGGCGGCGGTGATTCAGCAACACAGTCTAGCTATACGGCAGGTAAATTAGGCATTGATGTGCTGATCAATGCGGTGCCTGAAGCGAAGCAAGTGGCTAATTTGAAAGGTGAGCAAGTTGTTAATATCGGTTCTCAAGATATGAATGACCAAGTTTGGTTAAAACTCGCTAAAAAAATTAATGAAGATTGCGATAAAACCGACGGGTTCGTGATAACACATGGTACTGATACCATGGAGGAAACAGCATATTTTCTTGATTTAACAACTGCCTGTAAAAAACCTGTTGTAATGGTAGGCGCAATGCGACCTGCTACGGCATTAGGTGCTGAAGGTCCTTTAAATCTTTTTAATGCGGTTGTGATTGCAAGTGATAAAGCCTCTGAAAATCGTGGTGTATTAGTCACAATGAATAATGCAGTTATCAGTGGTAAAGATGTTGTAAAAATGAATACTACTGAAGTACAAGCATTCCAGCCTGTTAATGCAGGCGCTCAAGGCTATGTGCATAACGGTAAGGTTCATTATTATGCTGCAGCATTACCTCGTGCAGATAAAGCCGCATTTGATGTGAGTAAATTAACTGAATTGCCAAAAGTTGGTATTGTTTATAACTACTCCAATGCATCTGATTTACCAGCAAAAGCCTTTATTGATAATGGCTACAAAGGTATTGTCAGTGCAGGTGTGGGTAACGGTAACTTATATACTGATATTTTTGATACCTTAGCTGATGGTGCAAAAAAAGGTGTCGTTGTTGTACGAGCAAGCCGTGTACCAGTAGGATTTACTACACAAAATGGTGAAGTTGATGATGCAAAATATGGTTTTGTTGCGTCAGAGCGCTTAAACCCACAAAAAGCGAGAGTGTTATTACAGTTATCTCTGACTGAAACGCAAGATCCAGCGAAGATCCAAGAGAATTTCGAAAAGTATTAATTTAAAATAGTTTGAATAATAACAAGGCCTCATTAATGGGGCTTTGTTATTTTAAAGGGGGGAAATAACTAATTTGTTTTGGCTCTAGAAACAACAACTCTCGCTGTAAAGAGAGCAATTAATGGCGTTATTGCAAACACAATAAACAGCCAATGTGCGGCATTTTGTGCGCCAAGAATACCTCCCGGATCTGTTAATCCTGCCATATTAACCACAGTCCCTGAAATAGATGCACCAACAGCCGTTGAAAACAATTGGATTGTGGTAATGGATGTGGCTGCTTTTTGAGCTTCTTGTCCCTGAGAAACATGTAAAACACGGGTTAAATAATGGGGCCATGCCATACCAATTCCGGCACCTGTAAAAAAGAGAGCGATACAAATAATGATAATCTGCCCATAAGGTATGGTTAGCGCATTAGAGATCAATAAGCCAAGGATCACGATGGCTGAGAAATTAATCATTGGACCAAAACGCATTAACCTGTGAGCAGTAGATTGTTTACTTGATGAAGACATAATGGCAGAGAAAGACCAACCCGCACCAACCAATGCTGCTAAATAGCCTGAAAGCAGTGGCGTAATATTATGGATAATTTGCAAGAAATAGGGCACAAAGACTTCTGTTTGTACACTAATTCCTAATAAAGCCATGGTGAGATATATTGGTGCTAACGGTGCAGAAAAAGAAAATGTCCCTTTAGGAAATAAGCCATCATTTGATTTTTTATCAATATGGATTAACAGTAGAATAAAGATAAAAGCAAATATAAAGGATAAGGCATTATATAAAATAATGTTATAAAGGCTACCGATAGAAATAGATAATACAGCCAACATTAATAAAATAAGTTGTTGATAAGGTAATGGCGTTTTCGCGACGATATTATCGGCATTATTTTCGGTAGGAAGAATAGTAAATAATAAAATAGCGTAAGGAATACCTACAAATAAAATAGACCAAAATGCACCGCGCCAAACATCATATTCAGCAAATATTCCCCCTAGCGCAGGACCTAATAGTGTCGAGATCCCCCACATGCTAGACATTAATGCCATGGCTCTAGACCAAAGAGGTTGAGGAAACATCACTCGGACTAAAGAGTAAGCAAGAGCCAGTAACATTCCTCCGCCAGCCCCTTGAATAAATCGCCCTACAAGTAATATTTGCATTGAGGGCGCTGTTGCACAAATAACAGAACCGGCTAAAAAGCAAATTGTGGCAAAAAGATAACTATTGCGAGGTGCAAGTACGCTCAGTAATCGTGAAGTTAATGCGGAAGAGAGAATTGAAGCTAGGATAAAAACGGTGGTGTTCCACGCATATAAATTAAGCCCACCAATATCACGCACAATTGAAGGTAGCGTTGTGATCGTAATATAGACATTAATTGCGTGTAATGCGACACCTCCTGCTAAAGCGAGCGATTTTAGACTATTTTTTCCATGAAGAAGCATTCCCCAGCTCGCTTCTTCTTTTTTATTTACACTCCCCGACATAAAACACTCCTAACCATTATTTTTATATTCTGCATATTATGCGTTAGTTCACAATAATCATTGCGCCAATTTAACGGGAATGATACAACCGATAAAGGTCATTTTGTAAAAACATATTCAGATAGGGTGAATTTGAATGAGTCAGGTATATAACTTTAGTGCAGGTCCGGCTATGTTACCGGCAGAAGTCCTTCGTCGTGCAGAATTAGAATTATGCAACTGGCATGAACTTGGGCGTTCGGTTATGGAAATTAGCCACCGCAGTAAAGAGTTTCTTGAGGTTGCTCATCAGGCAGAACAAGATCTTCGCGATCTTCTCAATGTGCCAGAAAACTACAAAATTCTTTTTTGCCACGGTGGCGCTCGTGGTCATTTTGCTGCTTTACCTCTCAATTTATTAGGCGATAAAGCAAGCGCTGATTATATTGACGGTGGTTATTGGGCTAAAAGTGCAGCCGAAGAAGCTGAAAAATATTGTTCGCCAAATATCATTAAAATTAAAACAGAAGTTGATGGCAAAATTGGCGTTAAACCAATGAAAGAGTGGCAATTAAGTGCAGATGCAGCTTATGTGCATTATTGCCCAAATGAAACCATTGATGGTATTGCCATTCATGAAGAGCCAGATTTTGATGACAGCAAAATTGTTATTGCTGACTATTCATCTTCTATTTTATCTCAACCGATAGATGTTAGCCGTTTTGGTGTTATCTATGCGGGCGCACAAAAGAATATTGGTCCTGCGGGTTTAACGCTTGTTATTATTCGTGAAGATCTATTAGGTAAAGCGCGTAAAGAAACGCCTTCTGTGTTTGATTACACTGTGCTTGCTGAAAATGATTCCATGTTTAATACACCACCTACTTTTGCTTGGTATTTATCAGGTATGGTCTTTAAATGGCTGAAAGAGCAAGGTGGTTTGCAAGAGATGGCAAAACGTAACTATGAAAAAGCAACGCTTCTTTATAGTGCAATTGATAATAGTGATTTCTATATCAATCGCGTTGCCACAGAAAATCGTTCACTAATGAATGTACCTTTCCAAATGTCTTCTCCTGAGCTGGACTCTGTATTCCTAAAAGAGGCAGAAGCACAAGGTTTAGTTGCATTAAAAGGTCACCGTGTATCAGGTGGTATGCGTGCTTCAATTTATAACGCAATGCCATTGGAAGGTGTTCAAGCATTAGTTGACTTTATGGCTGATTTTGAACGTCGCCATGCGTAATAAATAAGATCTAGAATAAGAAAATCTGCTGAAAATACAGGTTTTCTTATTCATTCAATATTTAAGATGTTAACAATTAAAATTGAATTACCCAGTACAGAATTAATAAATAAAAATATAAGTACCTAAATGATTTTATATTTAATTAAATAACATCCCCAGTTAATTTATTTGTCTATTGGAGTTTTTACCTGTTTATGGAATCGTTAACATTACAACCTATCGCTCATATCGAAGGTGTTATTAATTTACCAGGATCAAAAAGTGTCTCTAACCGTGCGTTGTTATTAGCGGCTTTAGCTAAAGGTAAAACTCGTCTAACCAACTTATTAGATAGTGATGATATTCGTCATATGCTTAATGCATTAAAAGCGTTAGGTGTGCAATATCAATTATCAAATAACAATACGGTATGTGATATTGAAGGGCTAGGTGGGAAATTTAAAACCAATTCGCCATTAGAGCTATTTTTAGGTAATGCTGGTACAGCAATGCGCCCATTAGCGGCAGCATTAAGTCTTGGTGAGCACGATATTATTCTCACGGGTGAACCCCGTATGAAAGAGCGTCCAATTGGGCATTTAGTTGACGCTTTACGCCAAGGTGGCGCAAAAATTGACTACCTTGAACAAACGGATTATCCGCCAATTCGCTTATGTGGTGGTTTTTTAGGTGGTAATGTTGAGGTTGATGGGAGTGTTTCTAGCCAATTTTTGACTGCATTATTAATGACGGCACCTTTAGCTGAACAAGATACGATTATCACCATTAAAGGCGAATTAGTATCAAAGCCTTACATTGATATTACCTTAGCATTAATTAATACCTTTGGTGGACAAATTGAAAATCAAGACTACCAACGCTTTGTTATAAAAGGTGGGCAGCAATATCAATCACCAGAAAAGTACCTTGTAGAAGGTGATGCTTCATCAGCTTCTTACTTCTTAGCCGCTGCAGCCATTAAAGGTGGCACTGTGCGAGTTACAGGTATCGGTAAAAATAGCTTACAAGGGGATATTCATTTTGCTTCTGTGCTGGAAAAAATGGGAGCAAAAGTACGCTGGGGTGATGACTATATAGAGTGTGAACGTGGAACGTTAAAAGGTATTGATATGGATATGAATACTATCCCTGACGCAGCAATGACCATTGCTACCACGGCACTTTTTGCTGAAGGCGAAACGGTTATTCGCAATATTTATAACTGGCGTGTAAAAGAAACTGACCGATTAGCGGCAATGGCAGCAGAGTTACAAAAAGTAGGTGCGATAGTTGAAGAAGGGCGCGACTACTTAAAAGTAACGCCACCAAAACAGTTAACCACTGCGGATATCAAAACTTATAATGATCACCGTATTGCAATGTGTTTTTCGCTGGTGGCGCTTTCAGATACGCCAATTACTATTCTTGATCCGGGATGTACCGCAAAAACTTTCCCTGATTATTTTGAGAAACTAGAAACACTTTCTCAACGTAGTAATTCTCAACGTAGTCATTAATGTGAAAATCATTAATTAAAATGAGTCAAAATTAAATCAATTAAATCGGCAGTATTGGACTTTTTGAAGAACAATGCTGCCGATTTTTTATTGTGGCCAGATTGATTTTTCTAAAAAATAGCCTATCTCGAAAAATTAATATTAAATAAGACTCTTTAGTGCTTATCTGCTTGTTTCTTCCTATACATTGTATGCGTATAATGTCGCGCATATATTAATACTGTTTTTCTCTGTTTGAATACTATGCCTATTATATCAATGTAATAAGAGCAACAAATACAGAAATGCAGTGCCCACGAAAAGGAGAAACTCATGGCGGTTATCGTCCCTGTTATAACTGTTGATGGGCCTAGCGGAGCAGGTAAAGGAACATTATGCCAAGCATTAGCGAAAGCGTTTGGCTGGCATTTACTCGATTCTGGCGCTATTTATCGTGTATTGGCATTAGCGGCTTTACATCACCATGTTGATATCACCTCAGAAGATGCTTTAGTCCCCTTGGCTGCAAATTTAGATGTGCGTTTTATTCCTAATGAGAATGGCTTAAGTGTCATTCTTGAAGGTGAAGATGTTTCAACTGAAATTCGAACAGAAACAGTTGGAAACACGGCATCACAAGCTGCGACTTTTCCTCGTGTAAGAGAAGCATTACTGCGTCGTCAGCGCGCATTTCGTACAGCACCTGGCTTAATTGCTGATGGCCGAGATATGGGAACAATCGTTTTTCCTGATGCTCAAGTGAAAATATTTTTAGAAGCGAGTGCAGAAGAACGCGCGCGTCGTCGCATGTTACAGTTGCAGGAAAAGGGCTTTAATGTTAACTTTGAGCGCCTTTTATCCGAGATAAAAGAACGCGATCACCGTGACCGGAATCGCGCTGTTGCGCCACTTGTTGCGGCGAAAGATGCATTAATTCTCGATTCTACAAGTTTGTCTATTGACGAAGTCATTGAAAAATCGTTGACTTATGCTAAAAAAAATCTGCAATTATCAGCGTAATTAATTTTTATTTCGTTTATACTAGGTAATTATCAAAATCGGGTTGACGTGTTAATGAAAACACAACAATGCCCGATGACCTTGTCACAAAGGATGTAACGAGGTATGTGAAACAACCCCATTCGGCCGGATGCTAAATGGACGTTAATTAAATTTACTTGAAGATCATTAACATGACAGAATCTTTTGCTCAACTCTTTGAAGAATCCCTAAAAACAATCGAAACTCGTCCTGGCGCTATCGTTCGCGGCGTTGTAGTTGCTATCGATAAAGACGTTGTTCTGGTTGATGCAGGTCTGAAATCAGAATCTGCTATTCCTGTAGAACAATTCAAAAACGCTCAAGGCGAATTAGAAATCCAAGTGGGCGACGAAATTGATGTTGCTCTGGACGCGGTTGAAGATGGCTTCGGTGAAACCGTTCTGTCTCGTGAGAAAGCTAAACGTCACGAAGCGTGGCTGATGCTGGAAAAAGCTTACGAAGAAAACGAAACTGTTGTTGGTATCATCAACGGTAAAGTTAAAGGTGGTTTCACTGTTGAACTGAACGGCATTCGTGCGTTCTTACCAGGTTCACTGGTAGACGTTCGCCCAGTTCGCGATACAACTCATCTGGAAAACAAAGAGCTTGAGTTCAAAGTCATCAAATTAGACCAAAAACGTAACAACGTTGTTGTGTCTCGTCGTGCGGTTATCGAATCTGAAAACAGCGCAGAACGCGATCAGTTATTAGAAAACCTGCAAGAAGGCATGGAAGTTAAAGGTATTGTTAAAAACCTTACTGACTACGGTGCATTCGTTGATCTGGGCGGTGTTGACGGCTTACTGCACATCACTGACATGGCTTGGAAACGTGTTAAACACCCAAGCGAAATTGTCAATGTTGGCGACGAAATCACTGTTAAAGTCCTGAAATTCGACCGTGAACGTACTCGCGTATCATTAGGTCTGAAACAACTGGGCGAAGATCCATGGGTAGCTATCGCTAAACGTTATCCAGAAGGTACTAAACTGACTGGTCGTGTAACTAACCTGACTGATTACGGCTGCTTCGTAGAAATCGAAGAAGGCGTTGAAGGTCTGGTACACGTTTCTGAAATGGATTGGACTAACAAAAACATTCACCCATCTAAAGTTGTTAACGTTGGTGATGTTGTTGAAGTTATGGTTCTTGACATCGATGAAGAACGTCGCCGTATTTCACTGGGTCTGAAACAGTGCAAATCTAACCCATGGCAGCAGTTCGCAGAAACTCACAACAAGAACGACCGTGTTGAAGGTAAAATCAAGTCTATCACTGACTTCGGTATCTTCATCGGTTTAGACGGCGGTATTGATGGTCTGGTTCATTTATCTGACATTTCTTGGAATGTTGCAGGTGAAGAAGCAGTTCGTGAATACAAAAAAGGCGACGAAATCGCTGCTGTAGTTCTGCAAGTTGATGCTGAACGTGAACGTATCTCACTGGGCGTTAAACAATTATCAGAAGATCCATTCAATAATTACCTGTCTGCTCACAAAAAAGGTGCTATTGTTTCTGGTAAAGTAACTGCTGTTGACGCTAAAGGCGCAACTGTAGAATTAGCTGACGGTGTTGAAGGTTACCTGCGTGCTTCAGAAGCTTCACGTGACCGCGTTGAAGATGCAACTCTGGTTCTGAATGTTGGCGAAGCTGTAGAAGCTAAATACACTGGCGTTGATCGTAAAAACCGCGTTATCAACTTATCTGTTCGTGCTAAGGACGAAGCAGACGAGAAAGACGCTATCGCTTCTGTAAACAACAAAGAAGAAGTTGGTTTTTCAAACAACGCTATGGCTGAAGCTTTCAAAGCAGCTAAAGGCGAATAATTTAAGTTATTAACGAAAGGCAACGTTAATCGTTGCCTATTTATCGGTAGTTTAGGGAGGTAATATGACCAAGTCTGAGTTAATCGAGAGACTTGCAGGCCTACAATCTCATCTTTCGGCTAAGACGGTTGAAGAAGCTGTAAAAGAAATGCTTGATCATATGGCTGATACTTTAGCTGATGGTGAGCGTATCGAAGTCCGCGGATTCGGCAGTTTTTCTCTACACTACCGTGCGCCGCGTACGGGTCGTAACCCGAAGACTGGTGATAAAGTAGATCTGGAAGGTAAATACGTTCCACACTTTAAGCCAGGTAAAGAGTTACGTGACCGTGTAAATATTTATACGGAATAATAACTCCTGTCGAAATGGCACGATGTTAGTTAACTTTCTCAAAAACGGTGCTTAGGTGCCGTTTTTTTATTATCAATTATTATGACGTTTAGTGTATTTTCTGCTCTCCAATCTTTTATTTCTCATCTTGAATTGATTGATTTACTCTATTTATTTTATCTCTCTAGTACTTACCTTTCTTGCTCCTTCTTTACTACTGTATTCTGCTTTAGTGGTAATTTCTCTATTTAATTACCTGTATTACTTAGTTGCTTTGTTTTTTACGAGTTTCTTCGCAAAATTTATTGTATGTAACAAGAGATCTTTTTCTTTTTATAAAGCATCGCTAAAAAATGACCTAAAAGTCTTTCTTTAACTAAATGGTAATATCATGATATTTAAAGAATGATTGAAGGTAAGGATGCTGGAAATGATTTTATTAAATCGGATGATAAATTTTTTTGAGTTAAGGGTGGTATCAATAAAACGGAAGTGCTTTCATTCAGCTTATTTTCAAAAACTCTATTTCACAAAGTTAACTTTAGACAATATTGCTTTAGCAATGATATTAGGTTGCTTACCGTTATTAGTTCAACATACACTTTTTAGCCAAACTATTTATTCTATTATTATTCTTGTTGCACTATTTCTATTATTTGTTCCTTTTTGCTCATTCCGATTTTTAGCGATATCTCTATTTTTCTGGGTTTATTCAAATATGGTT
The DNA here is from genome assembly GCF_008808075.1 of Proteus sp. CD3. Classification (NCBI taxonomy): domain Bacteria; kingdom Pseudomonadati; phylum Pseudomonadota; class Gammaproteobacteria; order Enterobacterales; family Morganellaceae; genus Proteus; species Proteus sp. CD3. The sequence goes on from NZ_CP019686.1 coordinate 1,087,162, forward strand.
GCGTCATCGCTAATGACAAGAACGGAACAGTTTGCTGATAACATAGCAACACTTGAAACCAACGTTATGGAGTATCGTCAATTAACAGATGATAACGTTATTATCAAAATACCTATTACGAAAAAAACGCTCTTTTCATCCTCTGTTTATGCTAACGTGTATTGGCGAAATCCACCTAAAAATATAGCAGTAGGGCAATATTGGAAGTTTAAAATTCAATTCAGAGCTGTACATAGCTATTTAAATGAAGGTGGGTTTGATAGCCAAAAATATGCCGTTTCTATGAAAGAAACGTTAGCGGGTAAAGTGATGATCGCTAAGTTTATCCGAGATGATATATCACTGCGTACTCAACTTATTCAGACTATCTCCGCTTATTGGCAAGCAGCAAAAAATAAAGGTGAAATTATTGCTTTAGTTTTAGGTGATAAACGATATATCGAACCTGAGAAAAAAGATCTTTATATGAAAACAGGAGTTGCACATTTAATTGTGATATCAGGTTTACATATAGGTTTAGCTGCCTTTGCTGGTTGGGTTATTGCAAGAGGTATTCAATTTCTTTTTCCTATAAGGTGGATTAATCCACAGTTTCCATTAGTTATCGCTTGGCTATGTGGTGTTTTCTATGCTGCGTTATCAGGTTGGGGAATACCCGCTACAAGAGCTGTTATTGGATTAACCGTTTGGGTGATTTTGCATTGGGGGAGTCGATTATTTTTACCTTGGCAATGGGCGCTTTGGAGTGCTTCACTCATTCTTATTGTGGAACCTCTTTCTATACTTTCAGCCAGTTTCTGGCTTTCATTTTCTGCTGCATTCGCCATCATTTTTTGGTATTGGATGTACCCATTAAAAGCTAAATATAATTATCAAAAGCGGTGGTTTATTTTAAGATTGATACATTTACAATTTGGTTTATTAATTATTTTATTACCATTTCAATTATATTTATTTAATGGTGCTAATTTTTTTAGTTTCATCGTTAATTTATGGGCAGTTCCTATTATTTCTTTTATTACCGTACCGTTAATAATGATTGGATTATTGACATTTTTTCTCTCATTTTTACAACCGATAATTTGGCATTGGGTTGATCTTTCTATTAATTTTGCTTTTTGGTGTGCGCCATTATTTTTACCATTTTGGCAAGATAGCGGTGCTATCCCTTTATTATTAGGTTTTTGGGGAATAGGTATTATTTTAATCCTCAAAATGTCATGGTGGCATCATCATTTTATTTGTATTGTGGCTATTGCGACTATTTTATATTGTGAATTCGCAGCTTCTTCACGCTATCAATGGCGAATGTCTATGCTAGATGTTGGACATGGTTTGGTGGTTATTATTGAAAAAGAAGGAGAGGCGATTATTTATGACACCGGAATACGTTGGAGAAATGGTGGTTCAATTGCAAAAAGTGTCATTATTCCTTATCTAAAAAGCCATCGGCTTAAACCAGTTGCACTGATAATTAGTCATGATCATCTTGATCATACTGGTGGTATGAAGGATTTAATAAAAGCTTATCCTAACTTAAGTATTCGCAGTAGCTTTGACGCTCCTTCGCATTTACCTTGCTTAAGCAATAAATCATGGCAGTGGAAAGATCTTCAATTTGATGCATTATGGCCACCGAATAAATCACTCTCCCCGAAGAATAATCAATCCTGTGTGATTAATATCAGCGATGGTAAACACAATATTCTTTTGACGGGAGATATAGAAAAAGAAGCTGAAGCCTCATTAGTAAGAGTAAAAAAAGAACAACTGAAGGCAGATGTTTTACAAGTCCCTCATCATGGTAGTCAAACATCATCCACATTGATGTTTATTCAAGCAGTATCACCTAAATTTGCGCTTGTTTCTGCTGCTCGTTATAGCCCTTGGCGTTTACCTTCTGATAAAGTGCATCATCGTTATAAAAAAGAAGCTATTAACTGGCTAACAACCTCTATTAGTGGGCAAGTTTCTATCGAGTTTAATCAAGATAATATTGATGTATTTACCTATAGACGAGATATTTTACCTCGTTGGTATCATCAGTGGTTTGGTGTTTTGACGTTTCCCGAGTAGAATGTCCGGCTAATTATTAAAAGTTTGGTAATATATATGAATGATATAGATCTATCAACGTGGCAAACATTCCGCCGCCTATGGCCAATGATCCGACTTTTCAAAGCGGGTTTAATCACTGCTGCAATTGCACTAATTATCAATGCGGGTGTGGATGCATTTATGATTTCTTTATTAAAACCGCTTCTTGATGAAGGTTTTGGTAAAGCCAGCAATGACGTATTAAAATGGATGCCATTTGCCGTTATTGGACTGATAGTTCTGCGTGGTATATCTAACTTTATTTCAAGTTACTGTCTTTCTTGGGTATCAGGAAAAGTAGTAATGAATATGCGTCGCCGACTGTTTTCTCATATTATGGGTATGCCGGTGAGCTTTTTCGATCAGCAATCAACAGGGACTTTACTCTCTCGTATCACATATGATTCAGAACAAGTTGCCTCTTCATCATCAGGTGCATTAATTACTGTTGTCCGTGAAGGTGCTTATATTATCGGGCTATTCTGTTTGATGTTTTACTATAGCTGGCAATTATCTCTGATCCTCATTGTTATCGCGCCTATTGTTGCTGTTGTTATCCGTTTAGTATCGACTCGTTTTAGAACGATCAGTAAACGAATTCAAAATAGTATGGGGCAAGTGACCACTAGTGCAGAACAAATGCTAAAAGGGCATAAAGAAGTTCTGATTTTTAATGGTCAAGAAGTTGAAAATAAACGCTTTAATCATGTGAGTAATCATATTCGCCGTCAAGGTATGCGTATGGTTGTTGCGTCATCAATTTCAGATCCTATTATTCAATTGATTGCTTCTTTCGCATTAGCGTTTGTTCTGTATGCAGCAAGCTTCCCTGAAATTATGGATACATTAACAGCGGGTACAATAACGGTTGTTTTCTCCTCAATGGTTGCATTAATGCGCCCATTGAAATCACTGACTAATGTGAATGCTCAATTTCAGCGTGGTATGGCTGCTTGTCAGACACTATTTGCTATCCTCGATATGGAGCAAGAAAAAGACACTGGTAAGCTTGAACTGAAAAAACCAACAGGTGATATTGAGTTTCGTAATGTCACTTTCCAATATGTCACAAAAGATACGCCAGCACTGAAAAACATGTCATTTACTATTCCAGCAGGGAAAACTGTTGCATTAGTTGGACGTTCAGGTTCAGGTAAATCTACTATCGCTAACTTGATCACACGTTTTTATGACATTAATGAAGGTGAGATATTGATTAATGGTCATGATATTCGTGAATACACATTGAAATCTTTGCGTAACCAAGTCGCACTAGTTTCTCAAAATGTTCACCTTTTTAATGAAACTGTGGCAAACAATATCGTCTATGCCTGTGAAGAACAGTATACCCGTGAAGATATTGAAAAAGCGGCGAAAATGGCTCATGCGATGGATTTTATCCAAAAAATGGATAAAGGCTTAGATACTGAAATTGGTGAAAATGGTGTGTTACTTTCAGGTGGACAACGTCAGCGTATTGCAATTGCAAGAGCGTTACTGCGAGATTCACCAATTCTTATTCTTGATGAGGCAACATCAGCACTGGATACAGAATCAGAGCGTGCTATCCAGTCAGCACTTGATGAACTACAGAAGAATAGAACTTCTTTAGTGATTGCTCACCGTTTATCAACTATTGAAAAAGCGGATGAAATATTAGTTATTGAAGACGGTGAAATTATTGAACGTGGCGCACACCTTGATTTGATTGAGAAAAAAGGTATTTATGCTCAACTTCACAGGATGCAATTTGGCAAATGATTGAACGGATTTGGTCTGGTAAATCTTGGTTTTATATCCTATTGCTTCCATTCTCATGGTTGTATGGCGCGATCACACTGTTAAGGCGCTTTGCATATCAGAAAGGGTGGTTAGCATCATGGAAAGCTCCAGTTCCTGTTGTGATTGTTGGCAATTTAACCGCAGGTGGAAATGGCAAAACACCCGTTGTGATATGGCTTGTTGAGCAATTAATACAGCAGGGATTTAAACCAGGTGTTGTGTCTCGTGGTTACGGCGGGAAATCAGACCATTATCCATTACTTTTGACATCCGAGACACCACCTTCCATGGCAGGTGATGAGCCTGTGTTGATTCATCATCGAACAGGCGCTCCCGTTGCGGTTGCACCTAACCGACGAGATGCCGTAAAAGCATTATTAGCTCAATATGAGCTTGATGTGATCATCACTGATGATGGTTTACAGCATTATGCATTACAGCGTAATTATGAAATTGTTGTTATTGATGGCCAACGTCGGTTTGGCAATGGTTGGTGGTTACCAGCAGGGCCTATGCGGGAGCGTGCAGGGCGCTTAAATTCAGTAGATGCAATTATCGTTAATGGTGGAGTAAGCCAAGGTGACGAAATAGGCATGGTGCTAGAGGGTGATATTGCTGTTAATCTTAAAACGGGTGAAAAGAAACCCGTTCAGCAAATTAAAAAGGCTGTTGCTATCGCTGGAATTGGTCATCCACCTCGATTTTTTAACTCTTTACATGCAAAAGGGATTGAGTTAATCACAACAAAAGCATTTAGTGATCATAGTGATTATAGCGCTCAAGAATTACAGGGCTTAACACCTGATTTAGAACCTCTTATTATGACAGAAAAGGATGCCGTTAAATGCCAGCATTTTGCGCAAGATAATTGGTGGTATTTGCCCGTTAGCGCTAAATTAAATAGTCAATCAGTGCTAAAACAAGTCAGCAATTTAATTTACGGCTCGAAAAAAACTTGTATCTGATCTGAAACAATGATATTTATAGTGGAAATCAGGATAGCGTTACATAAAAGATTACCTACCTACAGTCGCATATCGCTTTTGTCGTAGTTCAATTTAACTCGCCAATACCCTATCTACTCAAAAGCCTTGTGTGGAGAGTTTGTGGATCTTGAATGTAGGGTTAATATTTTGTGCAGTGAATAGCGTCGGTTTGTACGCACAACGAATGATAAAAAATATTTTGACTGTTGACTAATTATCTCTATGCCCGGTTATCTTTTTTATCAGTGCGCAATAAATATCAACATGTCATCTTTTTGTCATGTTGATACTGTAAATATTTATTGAGCTTTATGATGCTTATTAAGCTTAGCTATCACGATTTTGAACATTTATATTGAATAATAAAATGCACTACTTAAATTAATGTGTTCAGAATTTAATTGGGGTTTTATATAAGAAGACTTAATAAAAAGTAGGATGCATTTGTATAGGAAAATAAAGCTATACAAAGAACAAAAGGAGTTTATCTATCATGACATTACAATTAAGAATGGGTCGCGTAAAATGGTTTGACAATAACAAAGGTTATGGTCTTATTGTTGCAAGAGATATTGAACAAGAAGTTTATGTCAATAAAAAAGCGATTGCCAATACAAAAAATAAAGCATTAACAGAAGGTCAAGACGTTGAGTTTTCTGTTATCAGAACAGCAGCAGGTTTAGAAGCGGCTGATGTTATCGGATTTTAAATAAGGTTCATCCTTGTTAAAAATGTAGATAAAACGATAGTTTAACATTGAGATTAAATTATCGTTTATGCCTATTTTTAGGTAGGTAAGCAGAAATAGTTTACCACCAAGCTGAATAAGTAATATAAAAGAGTCATTTCGTTAATTAGAATGCAATAAAGATAATAAAAAGGTTAAATTATTATCAATAAAAGCCGAATGTAATTCTTTATTAATGATGTTGTAGACTCAACGATAAAAAGCCACATTAATGTGGCTTTTTTGTTGCTTATAGTAAAAGAGAAAATAATAAATTTATTAATAACTAAAATAATTTTCGAATTATCACTAAACGAGAGGTTTTGAGTATTAACGCTGATCCTTCCTTATGATATCCTTTTACCATATAAAATGATTAACCCTTGAGAGGGAAAAAATGGATCACCGCTTACTTGAAATTATTGCTTGCCCAGTTTGCCACGGCAAACTTATCTTTGATAAAGAAAATTCAGAGCTTATCTGCAAAATCGATCATTTAGCTTATCCTGTTCGTGACAATATCCCCGTTCTTCTGGAGAATGAAGCAAGAGAATTATCACTAGAAGAGGAAAAGTAACCTCATGTTTACAGTCATTATCCCTGGTCGATATGCATCGACCCGTTTACCGGGTAAGCCCCTTGCGGATATTCATGGCAAGCCTATGATTGTTCGTGTGATGGAACAGGCTATGCGCTCTGGTGCAAACCGCGTCATTGTTGCAACCGATAATTTAGAGGTTGTTGCAGCAGTTGAAAAAGCGGGCGGGGAAGCATGTATGACTCGCGAAGATCACCATTCAGGTACAGAACGTTTAGCAGAAGTCATTGAAAAATATCAATTTGCAGATGATGAAATAATCGTTAACGTACAAGGTGATGAGCCTCTTATTCCACCCGCTATTATTGCCCAAGTAGCCGAAAATTTGGCAAATTGTGGTGCTGGAATGGCAACATTAGCAGTGCCTATTGTTGACTCAAAAGAAGCTTTTAACCCTAACGCAGTGAAAGTTGTGATGGATGCAAAAGGTTTCGCACTTTATTTTTCTCGTGCAACCATTCCTTGGGAAAGAGACCGTTTTAATTTATCGCATGATGAAATTGGTGAGCATTATCTACGCCATATTGGTATTTATGCTTATCGTGCAGGCTTTATTCGTCGATATATTACTTGGGAACCAAGCCCATTAGAATCTATTGAAATGTTAGAGCAACTGCGTGTGCTGTGGTATGGTGAAAAAATCCATGTTGCAAAAGCATTAGAAGTTCCTGGTGTGGGTGTAGATACACAAGATGATCTTGTTGCAGCAAGAGCGGCATATCGAGCGCTTAACCAAGAATTTTAGTCTTTTAGCGACAACAAATAATATCAACGGCACTTAATTTTATTTAAGTGCCGTTTTTATTTTCTTCTTTAAGATGATTTAACTACTTAATATTATTGAGTTAATTATTGCTAACATATTGATTATTCTTATTTTAACAAAAAGAATTTTTTATCAGAGCTGTAAAATCTTAATTTGTGCAATGGGTTAAAAAGGTTGAACAGAAAAATTAATATATTCAAGAATAACGGAAAAATATCACAACTTTTCGGTATGTTTATTGGAAGTAACATTATATTTGTTCTGCCCATGCTATTGAATACTTAATCTAATAACGACTCATATTATTTGATTACTGCTATATTTTTTAATAATAAAAAACACTTAATTGTGCTGTTGATTATAGGGAATAATAATAAATATTAACTATAATAAATAATTATAGAAGCTTAGGTATCAATTATTAAAGGAGTTTGAAGAGATGATCCGTTGTATTCGTTTATGGACTGGAGAAGATGGTAATTCATTATTTGAAGAAGGAGTTATCGAATTTAAAGATAGTTCACAGGGTGATAGGGAAAGTTTGCCTATTCCCGTTTCAGAATTATCTTTTAGAGAAACAACCTCTGGTGGTTCTTATGACTGGCATCAAGATCCCGTTCCTCGCTATGTTATTACATTATCTGGCACATTAGAATTTGAAACAAAAGATGGTTCAACCTTCATTATTAAACCGGGTGATGTGTTATTAGCACAAGATAACAGTGGTACTGGTCATAAATGGCGTCTTTTAGATAATGAACCTTGGCGTCGTGCTTATGTTGTTTATAAGGAAGATGCAGGATTATGTTTTAAACCTAATAAAACAACCAATTAATCGAGATCATTATGAGTAAACCTATCAGTGAGCAGGTCGATGTTGCATTAATTGGCGCTGGTATCATGAGTGCAACGCTCGGTACATTACTTAAAGAGCTTGAGCCAAGTTTAAAAGTCTCTATGTTCGAAAGGCTAAATGATTGTGGCCAAGAGAGCTCTAATTCATGGAATAATGCAGGAACAGGTCATGCGGCTAACTGTGAGCTAAATTATACGCCATCTAATCCTGATGGAACGGTTAATATTAGCAAAGCATTAGAGGTCAATACAGAATTCGATTTATCTCGTCAATTATGGTCTTATTTAGTCACAAAAGGCAAAATTGCTGATCCTCGAGACTTTATTCATGCTTGCCCACATATGAGTTTTGTTTGGGGTGCCGATAACGTTAAATTTCTTCATCAACGTTATCGCCAAATGTCTGCTAATCACTGTTATGAAAATATGGAATACAGTGAAGATAAAAAACAAATTGAAGATTGGGCTCCATTAATAATGGAAGGACGAGAACCTAATCAACAAATTGCAGTGACTCGCGTTGCGACAGGTACTGATGTAGATTATGGTGCATTAACTCATCTATTAGTTAAGCAACTTTCCCAACAAGACAATTTTGAGCTGCATTATAAACATGATGTTATTGATGTAAAACGAAATAATTCCGGTGGTTGGGATCTCGAAATCAGAGATCTTACTACTCATAATAAATTTATTATTTCAGCTAAATATGTATTCGTTGGTGCAGGTGGACGCGCTATCGATTTATTACAAAAATCAGGTATTCCAGAAGGTAAAGGTTACGGTGGATTCCCGGTTAGTGGTATTTGGTTACGCTGTGATGAAGATAAGATAAGTACTCGTCACCACGCTAAAGTTTATGGGAAAGCTGATGTAGGCTCACCACCGATGTCTGTTCCACACCTTGATACTCGTATTATTGCCGGTAAACGTTCTCTACTCTTCGGCCCTTATGCTGGGTTTTCAAGTAAGTTTCTAAAACACGGCTCTTATTTAGATTTATTTGAGTCAATTCGACTAAATAATATTGAGCCGATGCTTGATGTAGCAAAAGATAACTGGTCATTGACTGAATATTTAATTGGTCAAGTATTACAAACTTCTGCACATCAATTTGAAATGCTTAAACAATTCTATCCTCAGGCGCAACATGAAGATTGGCAGGAAGCTGTCGCTGGACAACGTGTTCAGATTATCAAACCAGAAGCTAAGTATCATGGTGTCTTAGAATTTGGTACTGAGCTAATTAGCAGTGAAGATAAATCATTGTCGGTGTTATTGGGGGCGTCACCAGGGGCTTCTACGGCGGCATTTATTGCTATCAATATCATTGAATCTTGCTTTAAAGATCAGCTAGAAAGCGACGGCTGGGAAGAACGTCTTAAAACGATTATTCCAAGTTATGGTATTGATCTCAAAATAGATGCAGATGCTTGCCGTGATATTCGGGCATCAACGGCTAAAATATTAAAATTAGATACACCTTAGTTATCGTGCCTATAAAAATTAATCACATTTAGTTTAAAATCAAGAGAATATTTAGCCATAGAAAAGCACCCCAAAGTTGGTGTCCAACTTTTGGGGTGCAGTTCAAGCGTTTCTTGGTCTGCTTAAAACTCGTTTAATTTGAATGAAAATTGACCATTAAAGGTTAGCACGCGCTAGTCATCTGCATTTACTTTATCTGATAGTGAATGATTATTCTCTGGGTTTTCTATAGGTTGTCCAGCCGGTTTTATTGATTGCCACATCGATCCTAAAAACTCATACCATGCACGTTCACTGTGTTGAAAATAAGTGGCAGAGGGAAAATATTTCTCCCACGGATGTAATGGTGAAGTGATAGCCAATTGGTTAGCTGGGGCAACGATAGGGTGCATGCCTCGTGCTAAAAAGAAACGTTCAGCGCGCGCTAAATGGTTGGCAGACGTTACAAGTAAAAAGGGTTTCTTACCAATTAATTTATCAACTTCATAGGCTTCTTCTTCAGTATCTTTCGGTATTGATAATGCGATAGTTTTCTCTGCCGGGACACCTAAAGATTGTGCCACCTGAGCCGCTACCTCTGCACTACTTATCGGATTAACACCTGCGCCACCTGTAAAAATCAGTGTCGAATTAGGATTGCGATAATAAAGTCTTACACCTTCAGCAACACGAAACAGACTATTGTTAATAAGGTTAGAACTTGGCGCCCATTCTGGGTTATAAGTAAATCCACCACCTAAAACAACAATGTAGTTCACATCTTGTTGCGAATTTTCTCGTAATTCATAACGAGCTTGATACTCTTTTTCACTTGGCATTAATAGTGTATCGGCAACAGGTTGTATGCCTAGAATGGTTAACAGAACAAGCACAACAGTGAGTAGGCTTTTCCCCGTTTTCTGCCAACGTGTAAACCAAAGTAGTGCTAATGCAAAAAAGGCGATTAATAAGAGCAAAGGCAAGGGCATCAGAAAGCCTGCAACATATTTTTTGAGCAAAAATAGCATAAATCATCCTAGATTGAGTGAAATACATGCAATTGATAGCGAAAGCTTAGTGAAAACTAGGGGAATTCCAAGACGTTGTGTCAAAATAGCTAACACAACAACGTTTCACTAAATTTTTATCAATAGAAATAAAGAACCGTTTAATTATTTATAAAACGATAAACGTTTGACCGTTAATTTTTTCATTAAGAAGCGTTATATTTATACTGCGCTTTGCGAATAGTCTGATTCATGACTTATTTCTTTAGAGAAAACAGTCAGTATCATAGAACACTGGTAAAATTACCGTCTTTATTTATGTACAGTGTCTCATATTTTTGAATTTATCAGAACGCAAAGAGCGCAAGTAGTAAGTTGTTATCATGAGGCGTTTTAATGTCAGATCGTAATTTTGACGATATTGCAGATAAATTCTCCCGCAATATCTATGGCACAACAAAGGGTAAAATACGTCAAGCGGTGATTTGGGAAGATTTACAACAATTATTGACCCTTTTACCTAACCAGAGTTTGCGTATTTTAGATGCAGGTGGAGGAGAAGGTTATTTCTCTCGCCAGCTTGCTAAATTAGGACACCAAATTATCTTATGTGATTTATCACAAGAGATGCTTAATCGCGCACAAGAGGCTGCGATTGAAGAGGGTGTTATCGAGAACATGACGTTTATTTGTTGTGCAGCTCAAGAGATTAAAGAGCATATAGATGAAGGGGTTGACTTAATTCTATTTCATGCAGTATTGGAATGGATCACGGATCAGAAAGACGCCGTAAATGTTCTTACCGATATGTTGCTACCTAATGGTATCTTATCGCTGATGTTTTACAATGCGAATGGTATTGTCATGAGAAATGCGATTTTAGGAAATTTTCATCTGGCAAATCCTGAGATCCCACGTAGAAGAAAAAAATCGCTATCACCTCAAAACCCATTGCAACCAGAAGATGTTTATCAATGGTTAGGTGAGTTTTCGATGACTATATTAGGAAAAACAGGTGTCCGTGTTTTCCATGATTATTTGCAAAGTCGCCAGTTACAAAATAAAGATTTTCCATCGTTGCTTGCATTAGAGCAACGATATTGTCGGCAAGAGCCCTATATCAGTCTGGGGCGTTACATTCATGTCATGGCACAAAAGCGTGTAAATTAAGGATGTACTATGAGTGATTTTACCCAGACCGTTCCTGAGTTAGTGTCTTGGGCGAGAAAAAATGATTTCTCAATCTCACTGCCACCAGAAAGATTAGCTTTTTTGATGGCTGTCGCTGTATTAAACAGCGAGCGCCTTGATGGCGAAATCAGTGAAGGGGAGTTAATTGATGCCTTTAGAGAAGTGTGTAAAGGCTTTGAACAACCCGCAGAATCAATACAAGTTCGCGCGAATAATGCCATTAATGACATGGTAAAGCAGCGACTTTTTAACCGTTTTACCAGTGAATTGGTAGAAGGTAATGCAATATACCGTTTAACCCCATTGGGGATTGGAATTAGTGATTATTATATTCGCCAACGCGAATTTTCATCATTGCGCTTATCTATGCAACTTTCTATTGTGGCGGGGGAGCTTGATTCAGCGGCTAGCTCTGCTGAAGATGGTGGTGATGAATATCATTGGCATCGTAATGTTTTCGCGCCTTTAAAATATTCAGTAGCGGAAATTTTCGATAGCATTGATTTGTCTCAGCGAATTATGGATGAGCAGCAAAATACAGTAAAAGAAGATATTGCTGCGTTATTAAATCAAGATTGGCAAGCGGCTATTTCAAGCTGTGAACAGCTATTATCTGAAACATCCGGTACATTAAGAGAGTTGCAAGATACGCTTGAAGCAGCCGGCGACAAACTTCAAGCCAATCTCTTACGTATTCAGGAAGCAAACATGAATACGGGTCATGTTGAGCAAATAGATACACTCGTGTTTGAACTTCAAAGTAAGTTAGACCGCATTATTAGTTGGGGTCAGCAATCTATTGATTTATGGATTGGATACGATAGACATGTCCATAAATTTATTCGTACAGCGATTGATATGGATAAAAATCGTATTTTCTCTCGCCGCTTACGTCAATCTGTACAAAACTATTTCGACAGCCCATGGGCATTAACTTACGCTAATGCTGATCGGTTGTTTGATATGCGTGATGAAGAACTGGCTCTACGTGATGACGAAGTCACGGGTGAGTTACCCGAAGAGCTTGAATATCAAATGTTCAGTGAAGTGAACGAACAGATAGCACAATGGGTAGAACAAGAGCTTGCTTCTTACAAATTAGAACAACGAGCATTAGATCTCAGTTCAGTGTTAGTTGAATACCTTAATCGTTATCCGCAACAGAAACATTTCGATGTTGCACGTATTGTCATTGATCAAGCCGTACGATTAGGTATAGCGAAAGCTGAGCTAGCAGGATTACCTGCAAAATGGTCAGAAATTAACGAATATGGAGCTAAGGTGCAAGCGCATGTCATCGATACATACTGAACAATTTATGCCAGCAAAACTGGCGCAGGCATTAGCGAACTCACTTTTTCCTGAACTGGATAGCCAGTTACGTGCAGGTCGCCATATCGGTATAGACTCTCTGGATAATCATGCCTTTTTGATGGATTTTCAAGATGAGTTATCAGACTTTTATGCGCGTTATAACGTTGAATTAATTCGAGCGCCAGAAGGTTTCTTCTATTTGCGACCTCGTTCAACCACACTTATTCCACGTTCTGTTCTCTCTGAAATGGATATGCTGGTGGGGAAAATTCTTTGTTATCTTTACCTTAGCCCTGAGCGATTAGCAAATCAGGGAATATTCACCGTTCAAGAGCTGTTTGATGAATTAAGAACATTAGCAGATGAAAATAAACTTTTACGTTTAGTGAATCAACGCTCAACAGGTTCTGATCTTGATTTGCAAAAATTACAAGAAAAAATGAGAACCTCTTTAAATCGTTTACGTCGCTTAGGCATGATTTCATTTTTATTAAATGATATGCAGCGTTTTTCGATCACAGAATCTGTTTTCCGTTTTGGTGCTGATGTACGTAGTGGCGATTCCCCACTTGAGGCTCAAATACGAATGATCCGAGATGGTGAAGCAATGGCGCTTGAAGATAGCTCAGAAACACTTAACGATGATGAAGAAAATGAAGATGAGCAATTACAATCCAGTGAAGAGGGTGCGGAGGGAGAAAATAAATGATTGAACGGGGAAAATTTCGCTCATTAACACTTATCAACTGGAATGGGTTCTTTGCTCGTACTTTTGATTTAGATGAGTTGGTGACTACGTTATCAGGTGGTAATGGTGCGGGTAAATCAACCACTATGGCTGCATTTATTACAGCTATGATCCCTGATCTTACTTTACTTCATTTCCGTAATACCACAGAAGCAGGATCGACAAGTGGATCTCGTGATAAAGGGTTATACGGGAAATTGCGCCCGGGTGTGTGTTATGCCGTTCTAGATGTGATTAACTCGCGTCACTTACGTGCTGTGGTCGGTGTTCGTTTACAGCAAATTGCAGGACGTGATAAGAAAGTTGATATCAAACCCTTTATGATCCAAGGGCTGCCAATGGCAGAAAACCCAACAGAAATTTTAACGCAAGCTGTTGCAGATCGCCAAGCCCGTGTTTTACCGCTGAATGAATTAAAAGAAAAAGTTGAAGCCATTGATGGGGTTGTTTTTAGACAATTTAACTCTATTACTGATTTCCATGCGGTGATGTTTGATTTAGGGGTTATTCCTAAACGTTTACGCTCAGCAAGTGATCGTGCCAAATTTTATCGTTTAATTGAAGCCTCATTGTATGGCGGTATTTCAAGTGCGATTACACGCTCTTTACGTGATTATTTACTACCTGAAAATAGTGGTGTAAGAAAAGCTTTCCAAGATATGGAAGGCGCATTACGTGAAAACAGAATGACGCTTGAAGCTATTCGCGTCACTCAATCTGATCGTGACTTATTTAAGCATTTAATTACAGAAGCGACATCTTATGTTGCCGCTGACTATATGCGCCATGCCAATGAACGACGTGTTCATCTTGATGAAGCTTTAACCGTGCGTCGTGAGTTATGGAGTCAGCGTAAATCCATTAATAACGAAGCGTATCGATTTGTTGAAATGGGTAAAGAGTTAGAAGAGCAACAATCGTTATCTTCTGATCTTGAAGCGGATTATCAAGCAGCAAGCGACCGACTAAACTTAGTGCAAAATGCGGTTCGCCAACAAGAAAAAATTGACCGCTATGTTGCTGATGTTGAAGAAATAACTTTTCGCTTAGAAGAACAAAGTGAAGTGGTTGAAGAAGCTACATCTAAGAAAGAAGAGCTTGAAGAACGCGTAGGAGCAGCAGAAGAAGAAGTTGATGAACTGAAAAATCAGTTAGCGGATTATCAGCAAGCATTAGATGTGCAGCAAACTCGTGCAATTCAATATCGTCAAGCTGTACAGGCTTTAGAGCGTGCTAAAGCACAATGTGGTATTGATGATTTAGATGAAACGAATGCTGAACAATGGGCTGAACGAATTCAGGCTAAAATTCAAACCATTACACATTCATTGCTTTCTATGGAGCAGAAACTCAATGTTTCTGAAGCGGCTAAAACACAATTTGACCAAGCCTATAAGCTGGTAAGTTCAATTGTAGGTGAAGTTGAACGTCAAAATGCATGGGATGCGGCAAAAACGGCATTGCGTGAATGGTCTTCTCATCGACATCAAGCGGATAGGGTTCATCCTATTCGTATGCAGTTAGCTGAATTAGAACAGCGTTTACATCAACGAAATAACGCAGAGCGGCAACTTGAAGAGTTTAACAAATATCATGGCAAACCGATGGAGCCTGATGATTTGTTAATTCTTCAAGATGAATTAGAAGCCAAAATTGAAGAGCTTAGCGATTATGTTAATGAATCTGGTGAACACCGCATGCAAATGCGTCAGGAGCTAGATCAACTAAAGCAACAAATTGAAAAGCTGAAAAAACAAGCACCAGCATGGCTTGCGGCACAAGATGCGTTAACACAATTATGTGAACAGACTCGTCAATCTTTTGAAACGGGTCATCAAGTAACAGAATATATGCAACAGTTACTTGAAAAAGAGCGTGAAGCCACCGTATTACGTGATGAAACGGCAACTCGCAAACAACAGATTGAAGCGCAAATTGAACGTTTAAGTCAGCCAAGTGGCGCTGAAGATGGGCGCTTAATTACGCTAGCGGAACGTTTTAATGGTGTTTTATTATCAGAAATTTATGATGATATTACGTTAGATGATGCGCCTTATTTCTCTGCATTATATGGTCCTGCACGTCATGCAATTGTTGTGCAAGACTTATCTCAAGTTCAGGAGCAATTAGAAACATTAGAAGATTGCCCTGAAGATCTCTATTTTATTGAAGGCGACCCACAATCTTTCGATGACAGTGTATTTAATGCTCAAGAGATGGATAAAGCCGTTCTTATCAAAAGTTCGGATAGACAATGGCGTTATTCTCGCTACCCTGAAATCCCATTATTTGGTCGAGCAGCGCGTGAAAATCAATTAGAAATTTTATCACGTCAGCGTGATGAGCTTGCTGAGCTTTACGCAACACAAGCTTTTGATGTACAGAAGATCCAACGTGCTCACCATGCCTTTAGCCAGTTTGTGGGACAACATATTTCTGTGGCATTTGAGGCTGATCCTGAAGAAAATATTCGTCAGTTGAATCAACGACGTAACGAGCTAGAAAGAGCTTTAGCACAATACGAAGAGAGTACTCAGCAACAGCGTCAACATTATGCGCGGACTAAAGAATCGCTGAATCTTCTTAATAAACTTATTCCTCAAGTTAATATCTTGATGGATGAAACTCTAATTGATCGTGTTGAAGAGTTACGTGAAGAGCTGTATGCCGCTGAAGAGTCAATGCGTCACTTACAGCGCCACGAAAAAGCATTAGCAACATTAGAGCCTATCGCTTCAATTTTGCAAAGTGATCCACAAGCGCATGAACAATTAGCGCAAGATTACGAGCAAGCAAAAGCAGAGCAACAACATTATCAGCAACAGGCTTTCTTGTTGGTGGAAGTGGTACAGCGCCGCCCACACTTTAGTTATAGTGATGCCGTTGAGATTGTCAGTGAAAATAGTGATCTCAATGAGAAACTACGTCACCGTTTAGAAATGGCAGAAACAGAACGTGCTACAGCAAGAGAACTTTATCGTCAGCAACAAGCACAATGCGCTCAATTTAATCAAGTACTTGCATCATTAAAAAGCTCCTTTGACACTAAATCTGAATTGCTCAGAGAACTTGAGCAAGAGATGCGTGATACCGGCGTTCATATCGATATTGGTGCAGAGACAAGAGCTAAAGAGCTGCGTGATCAACGCTATTCCGCGGTAAGTGCAAACCGTGCGCGTATTAGTCAACTTGAGCGAGATATCGCACTGAGTGAAGCTGAACGAGATAACCTAACCAAGAAAATTCGCAAACTTGAACGTGACTACATTCAAATTCGTGAGCATGTTGTGAGTGCAAAAGCGGGTTGGTGCGCGGTTATGCGATTAGTGAAAGAAAATGGTATGGAGCGTCGCTTACATCGACGAGACTTTGCTTATCTTTCTGCTGATGAACTACGCTCAATGTCGGATAAAGCGTTAGGTGCTTTACGCCAAGCGGTTGCTGATAATGAATATTTACGTGATGCGTTACGTCGCTCAGAAGATGCAAAATACCCTGATCGTAAAGTTCAGTTCTTTATTGCGGTATACCAGCATTTAAGAGAACGTATCCGCCAAGACATCATTAAAACGGATGATCCGGTTGATGCAATTGAACAGATGGAAATCGAACTTGCTCGTTTAACGGAAGAGTTAACGAGTCGTGAGCAAAAATTAGCGATTAGTTCACGAAGTGTCGCGAATATTATTCGTAAAACTATTCAGCGTGAGCAAAATCGTATCCGTATGTTAAACCAAGGTTTGCAAGCGGTTTCATTTGGTCAGGTGCGTGGTGTCCGACTCAATGTCAATATTCGTGAAAGTCATCAAGTATTATTGGATGTGTTATCTGAAGAAGATAACCAATATCAAGATCTATTTAAAAACCAAAATCTTACTTTCTCTGAAGCAATGGCGAAGCTTTATCAGCGTTTAAACCCTCAAGTGGATATTGGTCAACGTATGCCACAAACCGTAGGTGAAGAGCTGTTAGATTACCGTAATTACCTTGAAATGGACGTCGAAGTGAATCGTGGACCAGAAGGTTGGTTAAAAGCAGAAAGTGGTGCTTTATCAACAGGTGAAGCGATTGGTACGGGGATGTCAATTCTGGTGATGGTGGTACAAAGCTGGGAAGAAGAATCACGGCGCTTAAGAGGAAAAGATATCTCTCCTTGTCGTTTACTCTTTCTCGATGAAGCGGCGCGTTTAGATGCGAAATCTATTGCAACGTTATTTGAGCTTTGCGATCGCCTTGATATGCAGTTAATTATTGCGGCGCCAGAAAATATCAGCCCAGAAAAAGGAACAACCTATAAATTAGTACGTAAAGTGTTCAATGGCACTGAACATGTACATGTTGTTGGCTTAAAAGGTTTTGGTCAACAGGCTGAAAAAGATAAAATTGCATCATCAAATGTTGCTGAAATAACAGAATAATTTTATTCGATTATCAGCCCCAAGGGGTAAGAATAAAGGCGCTACGGACTTATGCTTGTAGCGCCTTCTTTTTTTAAAGTGTTACATAGATCAAAAAATGAAAGCAAATTAACAAAAAAATGAAATTTTAAGTGGTATAACGTGCGCCATATCTCATTTAAATGTAATTATGATGTTTATTATTATTACCGTATGTGATTAATATAAAAATTTAAAGGAAAAAGAATGCGTAAAGTCACGTTAGCTTTTAGTGCAATTGCTTTAGCGTTAAGCTTAAACGGCGCAGCAATGGCAAAAGTACATCTGCCAGAAGTTGTTAGCCCAGGAGTTACTGTTGCACAACTCGCACAACAACAACCAATTCATTGGGTTTCTGTTGCTGATATTGAAAAAAGCCTTGAAGGTCAAGCACCGATGGCGGTTGGTTTTGATATTGATGACACCGTTCTATTCTCAAGCCCTGGTTTCTACCGTGGTAAACTGGAATACTCTCCAAACGATTTCAGCTACTTGAAAAACCCAGAATTCTGGGAAAAAATGAATAACGAGTGGGATAAATTCAGTATGCCTAAACAAGTCGGTATCGATCTTGTTCAGATGCACTTAAAACGTGGGGATACTGTTTATTTCATTACAGGTCGTACTCAAACTAAAACTGAGACTGTGACCAAATATGTACAAGAAGGCTTAAATATTCCTGCTGATAAAATGCAGCCTGTTATTTTTGCTGGTGACCAACCTGGCGCAAATAACAAAGTAAGCTGGATGCGTGATCACAAACTGAAAATTTACTACGGTGATGCTGATGCTGATATCGCAGCAGCAGATGAACTGAATATCCGTGGTATTCGTATTCTGCGTGCTGCTAACTCTTCTTACCAACCACTGCCAAAAGCAGGTCAGTTTGGTGAAGAAGTGGTTATCAATTCAGAGTATTAATCTTTACCCTTTGTTTACCTTTATTTGTAAGGCGTAGGAAACTGCGCCTTTTTCTATTTTAAAATACCTTCCATTTAAATAATCTTATTTATCCATTCATAATTCTTTATTATTTCCTAAATGCTTATTTTCAGTATGTCTGCTTTTGTTCTTTTATTGTGCTTTTAACTTAAATTATATATTTGAATATAAAAACAGCTAAATAGTCTTTTTTTGATTAAATAAAATTAAATTTCTATCAAGGGCTTACAAAACTTTAAAAATATTAGTTTATTCCTATAAAACTCTTTGCCTAGCTCATCTAATATTCTAGGATACCAAAATAATAATAAGGGATGAGGGTAGAGGATTTATGGCGTATCAACCAATTAAAAGAGCAATCGCATATTCAGTTGTTATAGGTACACTCCTTTCTAGTCATGATGCAATAGCCACAGAAACAGAGTCGGTGACTTTATCTGCGCCCGAAACAGAAAACACGACATTAGTTCCTGTGAATAATGAAATTATGCCAGCACCTGCAACTGTGGTTATGAAAGCCCCACCATTGACTGAGTTAGCAGTAAGAACAAAACTACAGTCATGGAGCCAGCCGGGATATAAACCGTTATATTTAAACCAGCTAGTGAAAGTTTACCAAGCAAATGACTTAGCATTAATCTGGCAAGATGAAAAAATAGTCCAGCAATTACAGCAACAAATTGCTGAAGTGGCGATGTCGGGAATCCAACCTCAGTTTGGGCAATGGCTAATACAATTAGATGCGCCTGAATTAACAAAAGAAGCGCGTGATCTTATTTTATCAGATGCTTTTTTAGGCTATATCAGTTTTGTTGAGCAAGTAAATAAATCAGGCATATCTTTACTGTATCGTGATGTGGCTCAAACATTACCATCACCAACTGATAAATCAGTCGTGGAATTACAGCAAAATATTCAAAATAACACTTTAGGTAGCTTTATTATTTCTTATGCACCGTCTCATCCTTATTATGCTTTAATGAAAGAGGAAGTACGAAAGCAGTTACATGATTCAGTTGTTTGGCCTGAAATGAAAGGAACGACATCATTAAAGCCAAATCAATCATCACAAGAAGTTATACCGTTAAGACAAATTTTACGTAATTTAAAATTAATTCCTGAGTTGGCAGCAAACGAGCAGGAAATTGCGACAACGGTTTATGATCCGTCTTTAGTTGCGGCTGTTAAATTATTTCAAACTGCTCATGGATTGGAACCAGATGGTGTTATTGGGCGACAAACGCGAGTGTGGTTAAATATAACGCCAGCACAGCGTGCTAGCATTATGGCATTAAATATTCAACGTCTTCGCCTGACGCCGGCTGTTGGTAACACTGGAATTTGGGTTAATATTCCTGATTTCTCACTCTATTTTTATGCCAATAACGAGCTTATTCTCGACTCAAAAGTTATTGTCGGTCGCCCTGATAGAAAAACACCGATTATGAGTAGTGCGCTAAATAATGTCGTGGTTAATCCACCTTGGAATGTGCCAATAAGCATGACTCGTAAAGATATTGTACCTAGAGGTAAAGCAGATCCTAGTTACTTTAGTCGTAAGGGATATACCATTTATTCAGGGTGGGGGAATGATGCTTATCCTATTAACCCTTACGATATTGATTGGCAAAATATGAGTGCTAATAACTTCCCTTACCGAATTTGGCAGGCTCCGGGACCAACAAACTCATTAGGTCGTTATAAATTTAATATGCCAAATTCAGATGCGATATATCTGCATGACACACCAAATCATTCACTGTTTGCAAAAAATATGAGGGCAATCAGCTCAGGGTGTATTCGTGTTAATAAGGCCTCTGAACTCGCTTCAATTTTATTGGGTGATGCTGGATGGAAACAAGATAGAATTGATGCGGCACTAAAACGTGGTTCAACACAATATGCGCCAATTCCTGAACGTATTCCGGTTTATTTATATTATCAAACAGCATGGGTGGCTCCGGAAAATGCACCTCAATATCGTGCAGATATTTATGGTTATGACAAAATAACGATCAATTCACAACCTTATTTAGAGAATATTAAGAAATACTTTTAATATAAATAAATATAAATTGAATAAAGGGTGGCTCAATCGGCTGCCCTTTATTTTATATAAATCAATAAGATGATGAGGCTCTATTCTGATTATTTATAAGATGGTTAAAAATATAATAAATTATAAAATATTTTTAAAATTTCTATTAAAAATAGAATGATAAAAATAGAATTTAGTATAAATAACTAAACTTATAAAATTACTAATGGCATTAAATTGGAAGGAAGTGTTATTTACAATACTATACAAACTATAAGAAACAATTCGAGAAAAATATTGTCATAATAAAGGTTCTTCCTTCTGAAATAATTGTTGAGTGCATATACTATGGATATTATTGATTCACATCGCCGTAAATGGCTGGGGCTTGGTATGGCCGCAGTGGGGTTAGGGTTATTGCCTTCTCATGCTTTTGCTTCATTAGCGACACCTCGACCAAAAATCCTTCGCTTTAATAATTTAAATACTGGCGAAACTATTAAAGCCGAGTTTTTTGATGGGAAACGTTATAATAAACAGGAACTTGCTAAATTAAACCACCTTTTTAGAGATTATCGTCAAAACAAAATCAAAACCATTGATCCCGCACTGTTTGACCAAATCTATTTATTGCAAGTGATGCTTAATAACAATAAACCTGTAGAGCTTATTTCAGGTTATCGCTCTTTAGTAACGAATAATAATCTACGTCACAGTAGTAGCGGAGTGGCAAAGAAGAGCTATCACACGCGTGGACAAGCAATGGATTTTCGTTTACTCGGCACTGATCTTTCTAAAGTGCGTCAAGTTGCATTAAGAATGAAAGCAGGTGGTGTAGGCTATTATCCAAGAAGTAATTTTGTGCATATTGATACAGGACCAGTCCGCTCATGGTAATCTATTGAGAATTAGATAATAGAGTGGAGTGATTCATGATGTATCACATTGTACCTGTGACAAACTATATGCAAAATTGCACCCTTATTTGGTGCGATGAAACGAAGGAAGCGGCAATTGTTGATCCTGGTGGCGATGTCGAAACGCTTATTGCGCAAATCGAAGAACGCCAATTAACATTGACCAAAGTATTATTAACACACGGGCACTTCGACCATATTGCAGGCACCTCACAAATTGTTGAGCACTTCAATGTTCCTGTTTACGGTCCTCATGAAGATGATAATTTCTTATTAGAAGAATTAGAACAACAGTGCCGTATGTTTAATTTCCCTTGCGGAAAATCATTTAGACCAGATAGCTGGTTAAATGAAGGCGATACTATCACAATTGGTAAAACAATTTCGTTATCTGTTTTACATTGCCCTGGTCATACGCCGGGACATATTATTTTTGTAAATCATCAGAATAAACTTATCTCTATGGGAGATGTGTTATTTAAAGAAAGTATTGGTCGTACCGATTTCCCTCGAGGAAACCATGCCGATCTTATTGCTTCAATCAAAAATAAAGTCTTACCTTTAGGCGATGATTATCTGTTTATTCCGGGACATGGACCTATGTCTAATTTAGGGCACGAACGACAATATAATCCTTTTTTACAAGATGAAATGCCAATCTGGTAATACTGATAATATCCATTAATTAACGAAAAGCTCTTTATTATAAAGAGCTTTTTTTATAAATAAAAAAGTGTGGTTTATATTTCTTTTTTCTTTTATGCCAATAAAAAAGCCACGTTGCTAATAACGTGGCATATATCTTAATTACACTTTAGAAGGCAATTAGAGTACTGCAACAATGGCTTCACACAGTGGAACCATATTCTCAAGGGTTAAACCTGCAACGTTAATACGACCTGAACCCACGATATAAATACCGTATTCAGCACGTAAACGCTCAACTTGCTCTTTATTTAAACCACTAAATGAGAACATACCATTTTGGTCGATAATAAAGCTAAAGTCTTGTTTAGCACCTTTTTCTTGTAGTGTAGTCACTAACAATTGACGCATACGTTGAATTCGTTCACGCATGGTTGTCAGCTCTTCAATCCACTCTTCTTTTAACTCTGGGTTAGAAAGAATAGTGGTTACCACTGAAGCGCCGTGTGCTGGTGGGTTTGAGTAGTTTGCACGAATAATTGCTTTTGCTTGGCTAAAGGCTTTTTCAGCCGTGTCGCTGTCTTTGGTAACAATGGTGCATGCGCCTACACGTTCGTTGTAAAGACCGAAATTTTTAGAATATGAACTAGCAACAATAAGCTCAGGATTCTTTTCTGCAAAGAGACGCAAGCCTTGTGCATCCTCTTCAAGACCACGGGCAAAACCTTGGTATGCAAAGTCAAAAACAGGTAACCAGCCTTTCTCTGCTGATAATGTCGCTAATTGACGCCATTGTTCTTCTGTTGGATCAATACCGCTTGGGTTATGACAGCAACCGTGGAATAAGACAACGTCACCAGCCTGTGCATTTGCAAGGCTTGCTAACATACCGTCAAAATCTAACCCGCGATTTTCTGCGTCATAATAATCATAATTACAGATCTCAAGACCTGCAGTTTGGAAAATATTATTATGGTTAGGCCAAGTTGGATTACTGATCCAGACACGTTTTGCTGTAGTTTGTTGAGCAATAAAATCTGCAGCAATACGTAAAGCACCTGTACCACCCGGTGCTTGAGCTGTGCGTGCGCGCTTTTCAGTAATAATAGGATGTTGTTCACCAAACAGAAGTGCTTGGGTCACATTGCCAAATTCAGGGATACCGCTAATAGGAAGGTAGTTTTTAGTGGTTTCGTTTTCTAACAGGTATTTTTCTGCTTTCTTAACAGTGGTTAAAACAGGTGTTTTACCTGTCTCATCCTTGTAAACACCAATTCCTAAATTAATTTTGTTTTCACGAGGATCAGAACGGAAACTATCAGCTAAACCCAGAATAGGATCGGCTGGTGCAGCAATGATTTTCTCAAACATAGTGTAATTGTTCCCTAAGCTCAAAACGAAGCCGAAATATGAGTATCAAGAGTAACGCTATGAGGGCTTTTTGCCAACTGTTTGTAGTGAAATTAACAAGAAGTTGTGAACTAAGTGAGAATAAATAGCAAATCAAGATGTAAATAAGTGAATATCCTGTGATTACATTAACATGTAAAAATAATCACTAAAAAGACATAATTGTTTAGTGGGATAAACTTTTTTGATTTTCAAAAAAGAGAGCAAGGGAAGTTATTGCATTCAATAAATTAGTTGAGTGTGATTGGTTTAGGTACAAGAGAGGCAAATAGGGAAGTGATGGTTAAATTGTGCAAATAAAAAAGCAACACCGAAGTGTTGCTTTTCAAATCAATTAACTTGACTGTTTAATTACCTATAAGCGGTAATTAGAACTGATAAGTCAGACCTAAACCAACTACGTTATCAGTGTTGACACCAGCAGCTTTAGTGAAGTCATCTTTATCTAACAGGTTGATTTTATAGTCAACAACTGCAGTCATGTTTTTGTTAAATTTGTAGAATGAACCTACAGAGATATATTTAACTAAATCATGATCGTTGTCTTTCAGACCACCAACGCCATTGTTCAGATCTTTACCTTTAGATTGAACATAACCTAAAGATGGTTTCAGACCTAAATCTTTAAAGTCGTACTGTGCAGTTAACTCGATGTTTTGAGTTTTGTTAGCAATAGCACCATCACCGTAGTAACTCATGTTACGAGTTTCACCGTACATAGCTGCTAAGTAAACATTGTTAGCTTCGAATTTACCACCGAAGTTCCATGCTTCTGCACGTTTACCAGTAGCAGCGCTCTTATGTTCTTGCCAGTTAGTACGAGCAGCGTTTGAGTAACCACCACCCAGTGTTACACCCCAGCCTAAGTTATAAGCTGTAGAGAAACCAAAACCGTCGCCATTTGCTTCAGCGTTGTCTTTACGTTTGTTGTTGGTGTTTTCGTTGTTTTTACCTTGATATTGCAGAGCAAAGTTCAGGCCATCAACGTAACCGAACATATCAGTGTTACGGTAAGTCAGAACACCAGTAGTACGGCTAGTCATGTAAACATCAGTTTGTGCCATAGAGTCGCCGCCCCATAAAGGCAGAACGTCTGTCCATGCGTTAGTGTCGTAAATTACACCGTAGTTACGACCGTAATCTAATGAACCGTAGTCAGCGAATTTAAAACCAGCGTAAGCGAAACGAGTTTTAGATTTGTTTTCGCCTTCAGTAGTATTAGTTTTAACTTCGTATTCAAAACGACCAAAACCAACTAAATCTTTATTGATTTGAGTTTCGCCTTTGAAACCGATACGTGCACGAGAAGCATCACCGCTTTCGTGATCACCTTTAGTATCAGCATCTGCGAAGTAATGACGAACGTCAACTTTACCGTAGATGTCTACTTTGTTGCCGTCTTTGTTATACATTTCAGCTGCGTTTGCTGCACCAGCAAACATTAAAGCTGGGATTACCACTGCAAGAAGATTGCGCTTCATCATTATTATTACCCTCATTGGTGTTATTCAGACACCTTTGCCACTGCCAGAAATAGTTTCTTAATTTTTATGGAACTATTTATGAGAGTTAAGTGTCGTCTGTGTCGGGTGACAGTGTTCCATTGGTAAAAAATTTTATCTACCCCCAATTTGCTACAAAAACGAAAAAAGTGTAACAAATTGTAACTATGTATTTCAAAGTGTGTATTTAGGGGAACTTTTGAATCAAATAACAGCCATGCATAAAAAAAGCCAACCTTGAGGTTGGCTTCTTGACTTAAGTAAAACTAGTACAATAAAACAACAATGCAAATTTCCAGCTGAATACTAATTAATCACTAAATTAAAAATCTGCATTTCTTGGTGTGCGTGGGAACGGAATAACTTCACGAACGTTTGCGACACCGGTCACATAAGCAACTAAACGTTCAAAACCTAAACCGAAACCTGAATGAGGCACTGTGCCATAACGACGTAGGTCGCGATACCACCAGTAGTCTTCTTTATTCATTCCCATTTCTTCTAAACGTTTATCAAACATATCTAAACGCTCTTCACGTTGAGAACCACCGATGATTTCACCAATTCCTGGTGCTAATACATCCATTGCTGCAACTGTTTTACCGTCTTCATTCATACGCATATAGAATGCTTTGATGTCTTTCGGGTAGTTTTTCACCACAACAGGTGCTTTAAAGTGTTTCTCTGCAAGATAACGTTCATGCTCAGAAGAGAGGTCAACACCCCAATAAACTGGGTTTTCAAATTTCTCACCACAGTTTTCAAGCACAGTAACTGCATCGGTATAATCAATTTGAGCAAAGTCAGAGGTGATAAAGTTCTCTAAGCGTGTGATAGCGTCTTTATCGACACGTTGTGCAAAGAACTCCATATCATCTTTACGCTCTGCTAATACAGCTGCAAAGGTGTATTTCAGCATTTTTTCAGCAAGAGCTGCGATATCGTTAAGATCAGCAAATGCCACTTCAGGCTCTACCATCCAGAATTCAGCAAGGTGACGACTGGTATTTGAGTTTTCAGCACGGAATGTGGGGCCGAAAGTATACACTTTGCTTAATGCAGAGGCGTAAGTTTCACCATTTAGCTGACCAGAAACCGTTAAAAACGCTTCACGGCCAAAAAAGTCTTCACTGAAATCGACTTCGCCTTTATCTGTGCGTGGCAGGTTGTTCATATCTAATGTAGAAACACGGAACATTTCACCTGCACCTTCTGTATCAGCCGCTGTAATTAGTGGCGTAGAAACCCAGAAGAAGCCTTGTTCATCGAAGAAACGATGTAGTGCTTGTGCTAATGTGTGACGAACACGAGCAACTGCACCAATTAAGTTAGTACGAGGACGAAGGTGAGCAACTTCACGTAGGTACTCAATACTATGACGTTTGGCGGCCATCGGATAAGTTTCCGGATCATCGACCATTCCTACCACAACAACATTAGTGGCTTGAATTTCAAAGTTCTGTCCCTGGCCCGGAGATTCAACAATTTTACCGGTGACTTCCACAGAACAGCCTGTGGTTAAGTGCAGCACTTCATCTTGATAATTCGGTAAATTATTATTAATGATGGCCTGTACTGGATTAAAGCAGGAACCGTCATAGACGGTAAGAAATGAGATACCAGCTTTTGAATCTCTTCTTGTACGTACCCAACCGCGAACGGTGACGTCTTCGCCAACCGCGATACGGCCTTGCAGTACGTCGACTACAGGCGCAACGATCATAAATAAATCTCTCTTCGTTTAATTAAAATAATTGTTTGGTTAATTCATTCTGCCCCTGTCGGACAGTTTTTCTATGTTACTTGCAATAGCGCAGGAAACAAGTAGGAAATTTTAGTTTAAAGAGTCAATAAAGAAGAGAAAAGCTTTTGTATAAAATAAATTGATAAAAATAGATGAAATATTGATAAAAGCAGATGTTATGACAAAAGAAAGGGCAATTATTACCCTTTCTTTTATTAATGAAGATTTTTAGCTAATTAACAGGCCTGTTTAACAAGAGGAACGTCAAAGGCTTTGCGTAGCTTGTCAACAAAGTCATTGTCGTCACAAATCGTTTTACCTGGGCTATCTGATAATTTAGCAACTGGCTTACCATTGCACTCCACCAGCTTAATTACAATATTAAGAGGCGTTATTTCAGGAATGTTACAAGTAAGTCGAGTGCCAATACCAAAGATTAGACGAATGCGCTTATGGAAATGCTTATAAAGGACCAGTGCTTTTTGAAAATCGAGGCTATCAGAAAAGACTAATACTTTATTCATTGGATCAATACCCAATTTTTCATAATGCGCGATCGCTTTTTCACCCCATTCAATCGGATCACCGGAGTCGTGACGTAAACCTTGGTAGCTCTCTGCAAAGGCTTTATCAAAATCACGCAAAAACGCATCCATTGTAATGCAATCTGTTAATGCAATACCTAATTGATCTGGATATTCATCTAACCAAGATTGCAAGGCTGCACGCTGGCTATTTGCCAATTCAGGGCTAATCTGCTGATGAGCTTGAAACCACTCGTGAGCTTGCGTTCCCACAGGAGCCAAATGCATACGTTCAGCTAAATGATAGTTACTTGTACCAATAAGATAAGGAAAATGATTTTTTAGCTCATCCACAATGGCACACTGCACATCATAAGAGAAACGGCGGCGAGTACCGAAATCCATTAATTTAAAATCAGCTAAGTCAACCTGTTGCTCTGCAGCATCACGGTAGAAGATATCAATTAATTTACGTAGTTGATTAACTGCGTCATCAGGCGTGATTTGAGGAGAACGAGTACGATGTACAATTTCACTCACTAAAGCCAATAAAGGAACTTCCCATAGAATAACTTCGCGCCAAGGCCCCGTTATTCTGATCGACAATTGGTTTTCAGCTGTTGTTGAAATTTTGACTTGTTCTGGTTTAAAGCGAAAATGCTTAAACCATTGCAGATAGTCATTTTTGAAAAAGGGGAGGCTCTGAAGATAGTTAAATTCTTCATTCGTTAATGACAAGTCTGCCATCATATTAACTTGATGGCGTAAGGTTGTTGCATATTCACCTAGACGTTCATCACTCCGACAGCGGAACTCAGCAACGACAGGAATATCACTATAATGGTGGTAAACCGCTTGTTGCATGTGGAGCTTATATGCATCGGTATCCAACAGTGATGTAATAATCGGTGTAGCGTCTAAAATCATAGCGCGTCAAGCATCCTCACGGAGCGTTTTTATGTCTGCTAAATCGTTAAGGTTGGAGAGTATACCCGAATATGACGACAAAGCGTCACTATTCAACAATACTATTCAACAATATTTCTCTGCGACATAAAAACAAGCTGTAAAACTTAGATGAGTTTACCACGTTAAACATAATTTGGGAGTATATTAGCATCATTTACCAAATAAATTGATTACATATATTAATAAGCCATTAACATTCTGTTGACTTTTAATGTTTTCAATTGAATTTTCGACTGGCTAAACAGGTTTTTGACGGGTAAGCTTTGGCAATATAACCGTTAAATAGTCGTGTTAACTAAAAGGTTTTTTCTATGACACAACAAAGAATCGCGAAATTTCGCAAAGATTATCGTGCTCCTGACTACACAATCACCGATTTACATCTTGATTTTATTTTAGACAAAGAAAACACCCAGGTTACGGCGATAAGCCAATGTAAACGCCTAAACTCAGATGCGACAGCATTAGTGTTAGATGGTGAAGACTTAACATTAAAATCAATCGCAGTGAATGATGTTGCTTGGACACACTATAAAGAAGAAAACGGCAAACTCATCATTGAACAACTGCCAGAGCAATTTACATTAAAAATTGTTAACGAGATTAATCCATCGGCTAACACCGCGTTAGAAGGGTTATATGTTTCTGGTGATGCATTATGTACACAATGTGAAGCTGAAGGCTTTCGCCATATTACTTACTATTTAGATAGACCTGATGTATTAGCTCGTTACACCACAACAATTACGGCAGACAAAAAACAGTATCCTTATTTATTATCCAATGGTAACCGTATTGCACAAGGTGAACTGGATGATGGTCGCCATTGGGTAACGTGGGAAGATCCACATCCAAAACCAAGTTATTTATTTGCTGTGGTAGCGGGTGATTTTGATGTATTACGAGATACTTTTATCACCAAAAGTGGCCGTGAAGTTGCTTTAGAGCTTTTTGTTGATAAAGGTAATTTGGATCGTGCAGATTGGGCTATGACATCATTGAAAAATGCGATGGCATGGGATCAATCTCGCTTTAATTTAGAATATGATCTCGACATCTATATGATAGTTGCTGTTGATTTCTTTAATATGGGTGCAATGGAGAATAAAGGGCTGAATGTCTTTAACTCTAAATATGTGCTAGCAAAAAGTGAAACGGCAACTGACAAAGATTACTTAGGTATCGAGTCTGTTATTGGTCATGAATATTTCCATAACTGGACAGGTAACCGTATTACTTGTCGTGATTGGTTCCAGTTAAGTTTAAAAGAAGGCTTAACTGTTTTCCGTGATCAAGAATTTAGCTCTGACTTAGGTTCACGCTCTGTGAATCGTATCAATAATGTACGAGTGATGCGTACTGCTCAGTTTGCAGAAGATGCAAGCCCTATGGCACACCCAATTCGTCCTGATAGTGTGATCGAAATGAACAACTTCTATACTTTAACAGTATATGAAAAAGGTTCAGAAGTGATCAGAATGATCCACACCTTATTAGGTGAAGAGCAATTCCAAGCTGGTATTCAAATGTATATTCATCGTCACGACGGCAGTGCTGCAACTTGTGACGATTTTATTCAAGCAATGGAAGATGCTTCTAATGTTGATCTTACTTTATTCCGCCGTTGGTATAGCCAATCAGGTACACCACAACTGACCGTTCGTGATAGTTATAATGCTAATAAAAAGCAATACACTTTAACGGTTAGTCAAATGACGCCACCGACAGCCGATCAAACTAAAAAGCAGCCATTACATATTCCATTAGATATTGAATTATATGATACCAAAGGCAATGTGATCCCACTGCGTTCACAAGGTCAAACTATTTCTAATGTATTGAATGTGGTACGTGAAGAGCAGCAGTTTGTTTTTGACGATGTGCCAGAACAACCGATCCCATCTTTATTGCGTGAGTTCTCTGCGCCTGTAAAACTTGATTATCCATTTACGGATGAGCAACTCTCTTTCTTAATGAAATATGCACGTAATGCATTTTCACGTTGGGATGCAGCTCAAGCATTATTAGGTCGCTATATAAAAGAAAATGTTGCTCGAGTTCAAAAGGGTGAAAGCTGCATTTTGCCTGAAATGGTGGTTGATGCTTTCCGTGCAGTATTACTTGATAAAGATATCGATCCTGCATTAGCTGCACTTATTCTGACATTACCAACAGATGTCGAAGCCGGTGAATCATTTAGTATTATTGATCCAGTTGCTATCCATAAAGCGCTTGGTTTTATTCGTAAAACACTAGCGACTGAAATGGCAGACGAGTTCTCTGCTGTTTACCATTCAATGCATATCGGTGCTTATCGTGTTAATCATGATGATATTGCAAAACGTGATTTACGTAATGTTTGTTTAGCTTATTTAGCGGTTGAAAATGAGCAAACGGGTAATCATCTTGTCGATGTGCAATATCATAACAGTGACAATATGACTGATGCGCTCGCCGCACTTAATGCTGCTGTAATGGCTCAGTTACCTTGTAAAGATGCACTATTACAAGAGTTCGATGACAAATGGCATCAAGATGGCTTAGTAATGGACAAATGGTTTAGTTTACAAGCCATTAGCCCAGCAAAAGAGGTGCTACAGAAAGTACGTAGTCTGTTATCTCATCGCTCATTTACACTTGCAAACCCTAATCGTACTCGTGCGCTAATTGGTGCTTTTGTGAATAATAACCCTGTGGCATTCCACGCTGAAGATGGTTCAGGTTATTTATTATTGACAGAAATTCTGACTGATTTAAATAGCCGTAACCCACAAGTTGCATCACGCCTTATTGAACCGTTTATTCGTTTAAAACGTTATGATGCAACGCGCCAAGAAAAAATGCGTGCAGAGTTATTAAAACTGAAAGAACTTGAGAATTTATCTGGTGATTTATATGAGAAAATTACCAAGGCGTTAGCTGATTAATATTACGTTTTATATCACTTTATAAGTGAGTAAATAGTATAAAACCAGCAAGATAATTAGATCCCCAGCATAGTCTGGGGATTTTTTATGGTGAATTGTGAAATTGAAGCGTTTACTTTTCGTGCTTTTATCTATATGATGCTCGACGCTTAAATTGTCGTAGACATATCATTCCTAATACCCGATATTCTCAATGGAGATCGTATGTATTATTCCTTAGTAAGGAAGGCATTGTTTCGGCTAGATCCTGAACGTGCCCATGATTTTACCTTCCGTCAGTTAAAACGTTTATCTCATTCCCCATTTCAATTTCTTATTCAGCAGTCACTTCCTTCTAAACCCGTATCCTGTATGGGACTCTCATTTAAAAATCCACTAGGTCTTGCTGCCGGTCTTGATAAAAACGGTGATTGTATAGATGCATTGGGTGCAATGGGATTTGGTTTTATTGAAGTTGGTACAGTGACACCACGACCTCAAGTGGGAAATGATAAACCTCGTTTATTCCGCTTAGTGGAAGCGGAAGGTTTAATTAACCGAATGGGCTTTAATAACCTTGGCGTTGATAACTTAATTGAAAATGTAAAACAATCTCGTTATGGTGGCGTACTGGGTATTAATATCGGTAAAAATAAAGATACCCCAGTAGAGCAAGGCAAAGATGATTATCTGATTTGTATGGAAAAAGTCTATGCTCATGCCGGTTATATCGCAATCAATATCTCATCACCAAATACCCCAGGTTTGCGTACACTACAATATGGTGAAGCATTAGACGATCTGCTATCAGCAATTAAAAATAAACAACTAGAGTTGCAGGGTAAATATCAAAAATATGTTCCTGTCGCTGTTAAAATTGCACCTGATTTAACACATGAAGAATTAATTCAAGTTGCAGATAGCTTAGTTCGTCATCATATTGATGGTGTTATTGCGACAAATACTACATTAGATAAATCATTAGTCAGTGGATTAGATCACTGTAATGAAGCTGGGGGATTAAGTGGTCGCCCGGTACAATCAAAAAGTACACAAATAATTCGACAATTAAATGAAGAATTAAAAGGTGCATTACCTATTATTGGTGTCGGTGGAATTGATTCATTAACTGCAGCCAGAGAAAAAATGGATGCGGGTGCTTCTCTAATTCAAGTCTATTCAGGATTCATTTATCAAGGTCCTGCACTTATCAAATCTATAATTAATCATATCTAAATACATTTAATAATGAGTTAGGGGCTTTTCTTCTGCCCCTAACTCGTTTATATTGCCCCTAGTTGGTTATTTTTTATTAAATTGCACTGATTGTGCTTAATTAATAGTAAAATGAATCCTGTTTTTGTTAGGTGATATTAAATATTTTATTTAGGTCATTTAATTTTGATTGTTTGTTAGGGTATAAAACAGGGTAATGAATCGAAGGGGGATTAATTAGTGATAATAAAACCCGATGATCGCTGGCGTTGGTATTTTGATGTTGAGCAACAAAAATTAATGCTTGATTTAGCAAATGGGATGGTTTTTCGTTCCCGCTTTCCAAGCAAAATGTTGAGTGAGAGCGCTCAACAATCAGCATCTTTTACCGTTGATGATGCAGCTCTTTATTATGGATACGATGAGCAAATTCGCCAAATAGATATGCCATCAGAATCAAGAGCTGAATTAGCGTTAAATGCATTAATAGCCCATCGCTTTTTAAAACCACTGATGCCTAAGAGTTGGTATTTTGAAGTTAACAATAATCAAATCAACCCTTATTTGTCTCAAGTGGTAGAAGCTTCATTAAAAGAAGGAAATGAAACAGCTCTTTTTTTAGTGACCGAAGTGGGCGCTCAAGCTTGTTTATGTTTATTAGCTCAACCACAGTTAACGTTATTCGATAGAACACTTAATTTTTGTGACCCAATAAAAATTATGAATGACAGGTTAAGCAATTATCATAAAAAGTCAGAGTCAGGATCATTTTTGTACGAGAAAGTTATTTAACAAAAAGAGTAAAAAGGACTTACTCTTTTTATCGTCAGTTATTATTTATAACATTCTAAAAGTAAATCCACCCCCAAACAACACTCCCTAAAATCAAATCTTCATTACGCTCTTCCTGTCATCTTTTTCTAAAAGTAAAATAAGTTTATTGATAATTTATTATTGAGTTCTTAATAAGATAATTCTTATTAAATAAACTATTTTATTTAAAATAAAAAAAGAAGATAAGGGCAAATTACCTTCTTTTAATTTGTGATAAAGATAAGCGTTATTTTTTATTAAGTGAAAGTCTCACATTGCCGTTAGGAACACAGCTACAGGCTAAAATTTTACCTGAGCGTTTAATTGCTCCGGCTTTTAATGCATTAACATCGCCTTCATCTAATTGGATAACACAAGAGCCACAAAGACCGGCACGGCAACTATAAGGGATAGCATAGCCATTATTTTCAAGCTGTTCTAATAACACTTCTTGGTTATTACCCTCAAAAGCTACACCATTAAATTCAATGCTAACAGTTTGTGCTTGA
Organism: Proteus sp. CD3; assembly: GCF_008808075.1. Classification (NCBI taxonomy): domain Bacteria; kingdom Pseudomonadati; phylum Pseudomonadota; class Gammaproteobacteria; order Enterobacterales; family Morganellaceae; genus Proteus; species Proteus sp. CD3. The sequence goes on from NZ_CP019686.1 coordinate 1,121,270, forward strand.
GTGCTTTCCACCGCTGGTGTGGCTTGTGTTTCTATAGGTGCTGTTACAATATAGTGCTTTGCTTCTTTATAAGCTAATACTTCAACTGTATCCCCCACACGAATAATCCCTGTTTGACGAATGATGACATTTTGACCAAAATCGACATCGCCTGTTTCATCACTACGGAATGTTTGCAGTGTTGCGAGGGGTTCTGTGTTAGGATGTTTCACGCCTTTATCAATACTAATTGTGGTCATGATGCAACGACTACAAGGTTTCATCAGATCCATCACAACAGAGCCAATACGAATAGTCTGCCAAGTATCTTCTTCAAAAGGCTTTGCACCTGTTATGAGGATATTACCTCGAAATTGCTCAATATTAATGGAAGCAGGGCAACGCTGTTGTAAGTATTGAAATGAGGCTTCATTAATTAATAAGTAAGGGTAACCATCAGCGAAAGAAACAGCGGTTTCTGGATTTTTTTTCACTCGACGTGTCGATTTTTCGCCAGTCCAACGAAGTTGAACATCCATTTTTAAATAACGACTGAACCACTGATTTATTTCATCTGGAGCCACATACGCGGTAAAATGGTTGCCCCAAACTTCTGTCGGTTGCAATGTGGTTTCAAAATCTTGATAGGTGATAGCAATACCTTCACCATCAGGAGCTTGAATATAAATACCATTTGCCATGACAGTGGGAATAAAACACAGCAAAACGGGAAATTTTCGTGCCGTGATAAAAGTCCCTTCAGGGGTGGTTATCATAAAATCGCGATCAAACGTGAATCCGCTCTCACGAGCAAATGCATGAGAAAGTCGAATTCCCTTCATTGATTTAACTGGGTGTATATAAAGGCGTGAAACGTTGATCATCAGTGCTCCCAAAAAGACATTATTATTTTTTATAGCCAGTAACTTTATGACAACGTAATACAATTAGCTATAATGCCCAACAATTTTATTTTAGGTGGTAACAATATTATGCGCTCTCTGTTTGCCAGCACAGGCCGAGGTCTGGAAGAACTATTAAAATCTGAACTTGAACACTTAGGTGCTCAGGCTTGCCAGATAACACAAGGCGGTGTTTATTTCCGTGCTGATGATAAAACCATGTATCAGTCTTTACTTTGGAGCCGTTTAGCGTCGCGTATTATGTTGCCGTTAAATGAATTCAATGTTTATAGTGATCTAGACTTATATCTTGGTGTGCAGGCAATTGATTGGAGTGAGATTTTTACTGTTGATCAGACTTTTGCTATTCATTTTAATGGCACGAATGACATTATTCGCAATAGCCAATATGGTGCATTAAAAGCGAAAGATGCCATCGTTGACTCATTTCAACGTAAAATAGGGCAACGTCCGGATGTCGCTAAACAATCTCCTGATATCCGTTTAACTATTCACCTTCATAAAGAAAAAGCCTCTCTATCTTTAGATTTAAGTGGTGATGGTTTACATCAACGTGGCTATCGCGACTTAACAGGGCAAGCGCCTTTAAAAGAAAACTTAGCTGCTGCAATTATTATGCGTTCAGGCTGGAAACTTGACACACCATTAATCGATCCAATGTGTGGCTCCGGTACATTATTAATTGAAGCAGCGATGATGGCGACAGATTGCGCTCCAGCATTAAATCGTGTGCATTGGGGGTTTCGTCATTGGTTAGGTCACGATGAAGCATTATGGAAAGAAGTGACTCATGAAGCTTTTGCTCGTTTCCGTGAAGGTAAAAAGAATACCACTGCGCGTTTCTATGGTTTTGATGTTGATAAACGTGTATTGGATATGGCAAGAGCCAATGCTCGCAGAGCGGATGTTGCTGAACTGATCACATTTGCTCACGGTGATGCAGCTAAACTGACAAACCCAGTTTCAACAGAAATAAAAGGGACAATTATCAGTAACCCACCGTATGGTGAGCGTTTAGAAAGCGAGCCTGCATTAATTGCACTGCATAGCCAGTTAGGAAGAGCGATAAAAGCACACTTCCCAGGTTGGAGATTGTCACTATTTAGTGCATCACCTGAACTGTTAAGTTGCATTCAATTACGTGCTGAAAGAGAGTTCAAAGCAAAAAATGGCCCTCTTGATTGTGTACAAAAGAACTATTTACTTTCTGATACACCATCAACGATTAACACTGGGCTTGCGGAAGATTTTGCAAACCGTTTACGTAAAAATGAGAAAAAACTCGCGAAATGGGCAAAACAACAGCAAATTGAATGTTATCGTTTATACGATGCTGATTTACCTGAATATAATGTTGCTGTGGATCGTTATGGCGATAAAGTGGTTATTCAAGAATATGCACCACCTAAAACAGTTAATGAGCACAAAGCTCGCCAGCGCTTATTTGATGTGATTAGCGCAACAATGGAAGTATTGGCATTACGTTCGGATCAACTGATTTTAAAAACACGTCAACGCCAAAAAGGTAAACAGCAGTATGAAAAAATGGCCGAAAAAGGTGATTTTTTCTTAGTTGATGAGTTTGGTGCAAAATTTTGGGTAAATCTAACAGATTATCTCGATACAGGGTTGTTCTTAGATCACCGTATTGCACGAAAAATGCTGGGTGAAATGAGTAATGGAAAAGATTTCTTAAATCTTTTTGCTTATACCGGTACAGCTTCTGTTCATGCGGGAATTGGCGGTGCAAAAAGCACAACAACCGTTGATATGTCTCGTACTTATCTTGAATGGGCGGAGAAAAACTTTCAAGCGAATGGCTTATCAGGTAGACAACACCGTTTAATGCAAGCAGATTGCATTCAATGGTTAATGCAGAGCAACGAACAATTTGATGTGATCTTTATTGATCCGCCTACGTTTTCTAACTCAAAACGAATGGAAAACACCTTTGATGTACAGCGTGATCACATTGAACTAATGAAACATCTAAAACGTTTGTTGAGAAAAGGTGGAACAATTATGTTCTCAAATAACAAACGTGGATTCAAAATGGAACATGAAGAGTTAGCAAAAATTGGCTTGTGTGCAAAAGAGATAACACAGAAAACATTATCACAAGACTTTGCACGTAACCGCCAAATTCACAATTGCTGGCTGTTAACTCATGCTAGTGAGGAATAATTTACAATGCCGTTAATTAGTTTGACTGGGGCTTATTTATCTTTCAGCGATGCCCCACTATTAGATAGCACCGATTTATTTATTGAAGAAAATGAACGCGTTTGTTTAGTTGGGCGCAATGGTGCGGGTAAATCAACACTATTAAGAGTGTTATCTAAAGAGCAACCTTTAGATGATGGTCAAGTTGTTTATGAGCAAGATCTTGTGACTGCTCGCTTACAACAAGATCCGCCAAGAGATATTGAAGGCACTATCTTTGACTTTGTTGCCGAAGGTGTTGAAGAAGATGCTAAATATCTAACGGATTATCACCATATTTCTAAACTGATTGAGACAGATCCTTCTGATAAAAATCTCAATAAAATGGCTGAGCTACAAGAAGTACTTGATAGTCGTAACTTGTGGTTACTTGATAGCCGAATTGCCGAAGTGCTAGAAAAACTCGGTTTAGATGGTGAAGCAGAGCTTTCTTCTTTATCCGGTGGTTGGTTAAGAAAAGCAGCATTAGGGCGCGCATTAGTCAGTGCACCAAGAGTACTGTTTTTAGATGAGCCAACAAACCACCTTGATATTGAAACGATCCTTTGGCTTGAGAAATTCTTAAAAGATTTCCAAGGAAGTATCGTATTTATTTCCCATGACCGCTCATTTATCCGTAATATGGCAACGCGTATTATCGATCTTGATCGTGGCAAACTTTCTTCATGGCCGGGAAATTACGATAAATATCTTGAAAGCAAAGAAGAAGCATTGCGTGTTGAAGAGCAACAAAACGCAGAGTTTGATCGTAAATTAGCACAAGAAGAAGCGTGGATACGCCAAGGCATTAAAGCACGACGTACTCGTAACGAAGGTCGTGTAAGAGCATTAAAAGCACTGCGTGTAGAGCGCAGCGAACGCCGTGAAGTGTTAGGTAGTGCTCGAATGCAGGTCGAAGAAGCGACGCGTTCTGGTAAAATTGTTTTTGAACTTGAAGATGTTAATTACAGCATTGGAATGCGTAAGTTAGTTCGTGACTTTTCTGCCAAAGTACAACGTGGCGATAAAATTGCGCTGGTGGGGCCAAATGGTTGCGGTAAAACCACTTTATTGAAACTCATGTTAGGCGATTTAAAAGCAGACAGCGGACGAGTTCATTGTGGTACTAAGCTTGAAGTGGCTTACTTTGATCAGCACCGTGCGGCACTTGATCCTGATAAAACAGTAATGGATAACCTTGCTGAAGGTAAGCAAGAGGTGATGGTAAATGGTCGCCCTCGCCATGTGCTTGGTTATTTGCAAGACTTCTTATTCCCACCTAAACGTGCGATGACGCCTGTTCGCGCACTTTCAGGCGGTGAGAGAAACCGTCTGTTACTGGCACGTTTATTCTTAAAACCGAGTAACTTACTGATCCTCGATGAGCCAACCAATGATCTCGATGTTGAAACATTGGAATTACTAGAAGAGCTGGTTGATGCTTATCAAGGCACTGTTTTACTGGTTAGCCATGACCGTGAATTTGTTGATAATAGTGTTACTGAATGTTGGATCTTTGAAGGTGATGGTGTTATTAACAGCTACGTTGGTGGATATTACGATGCTCAGCAACAACGAGCGCAGACGGTTTCACTAAAGAGTGAGACAAACAAATCACGCAACGTACCAGAAAAAGCTGAAAAAGAAGCAAAAGTGAAAGATAGCTCTAAAAAGAACACTCGTAATAACAAATTAAGTTATCATTTGATACGAGAACTTGAGCAACTTCCTGCTAAATTAGAAAGCTTAGAAACGCAGTTAAGTGCATTACAAGAAGAAGTGAGTGGGGCAGATTTCTTTACTCGTCCTCATGAAGAGACAGAAAAAGTCTTAAAGGCGCTTGCAGATAAAGAACAAGAGCTTGAAACGGCTTTTGATAGATGGCAAGAGCTGGAAATGATGCAAAACGGCGAGTAGCCAACTGAAAGCGGGGCATTATGCCCCGTTTTAATTCCTAGATTAAATGTTCTTTTATTGATTATTCTAAATAAGAGGTGTCGCTGTGTGCTCTGGTCAACAACATCGTCATGAACATAAACATGAGCAAATATTATGTCCTCAGTGCGATCTGGTGGTCAGTGTTCCTCAATTAGTACAAGGAACAAAAGCAACATGCCCTCGTTGCCATACTGTGCTAACTGCACGTTGGCGCCAACCTTTTTATCAACCTGTTGCATTAGCAATCAGCGCATTATTTATGCTGTTAATGGCGAGCCAATTTACTTTTGTTAGTATGGAAGTGGCGGGTATTACCAATAATGTCACATTGATGCAAATTCCAACGGTGATGTTCAGCGAAAACTACGTTGAGCTAGGTGCCTTTTTCCTATTGTTTGTGCAGATTGTGCCCGCTTTTTGTATGATCGCAATCTTGCTTCTTTGCACACCCATTAAATTACCAAGAAAATTACAAATTTGGTTATCGCGTATTTTATTTCAACTAAAATCGTGGTGTATGGCAGAAATTTTTCTTGCGGGAATTTTAGTTAGCTTTGTAAAATTAATGGCTTATGGTGATATTGGGCTGGGATTGAGCTTTCCTCCTTATGTGCTTTATTGCTTATTTCAAATTCGTGCTTTCCAGTGTCTTGATAGACATACCTTATGGGAAAAATTAGAGCCTCGTCCTGCTTATCCTGACATAGAATCGGGTAAACCGGGATTAAAACAAGGTGTAAGATTGTGCCGTTCATGTACGGCAATTTTACCTGCCGACCAATATGAATGTAGTCGTTGTGAAGTGAAAGGACATGCAAGAAAACCGAAAAGTTTGCAATGGACAGTATCACTGTTGATTACTTCGTTGATCCTCTATATTCCCGCGAATTTATTACCGATTATGGTGACAGAATCACTGGGTAATAACCTCTATTCAACCATTATGGCTGGGGTTATTTTGTTATGGGAAGATGGCTCTTATCCTGTTGCCATGGTGATATTTATTGCCAGTATTATGGTGCCAAGTTTAAAAATGCTCGCAATTGCTTGGTTGTGTTGGGATGCACACAAATCTAATGGAAAAAGAGATCCTGCTAGAATGCATTTTCTCTATGAAGTTGTTGAATATGTAGGGCGTTGGTCGATGATTGACGTCTTCGTAATTGCTGTTTTAGCTTCATTAGTCAGAATGGGACGTCTGATGAGCATCTATCCTGATTTTGGTGTGGTGCTATTTGCATTGGTTGTAGTGCTAACTATGTTCTCTGCAATGATGTTTGATCCTCGGTTGACGTGGGATAAGTGTACAACCGATGATGATAAACCCACGATTAAGGAGCCTAAGGGTGACTGAAAAGAATGAAACTGCTTTAACTGAAGCAAAAATTAACAAACTAAAAAGCTGGTCTCCAGTTTGGATCATACCACTTGTCACTTTACTGATTGGTGCGTGGATACTTTATTATCATTTCAGCCATCAGGGACCAGAAGTTACATTAATTACCTATAATGCAGATGGCATTGAAGCTGGTAAAACTAAAATTAAAAGTCGCAGTGTGGATATTGGCTTAGTTGAAAGTGTCACACTCGATAGCAATTTTAGTCGCGTTATTATTACGGCTCGTCTTGATAAAGAGATGAAAGAGTTATTACGCGCAGATACTGCATTTTGGGTTGTAAGACCTCAGGTTGGTAAAGAGGGTGTAACGGGTTTAGGTACCTTGCTTTCGGGGGCTTATATCGAATTGCAGCCGGGATTAAAAGGTAAAGAAGTCGATGAATTTAATCTTCTCGACTCGCCTCCATTGGCGTCACCAGATGCAAAAGGTATTCGTATCAATTTGGTAAGCGAAGCCGCTGGTCAATTAAATGCGGGCGATCCTGTTTTATTTAGAGGCTACCAAGTCGGCTCTGTTGAAACCAGTGAATTCAACATTGAGAGCCGAGATATGCATTATCAACTCTTTATCAAAGCACCTTATGACAAAATGGTGACCTCAAATGTTCGATTCTGGAAAGATTCTGGCATCGCTTTTGATATGTCTTCATCGGGTGTGCGTGTTGAAATGGCATCACTTTCTACACTCTTTAGTGGCGGTGTCAGTTTTGATGTTCCTGCGGGATGGGTACCCGGTGATCCTATTGCACCTAAAACAGAATTTAAGCTCTACGATAATGAAAAGAGCATTCAAAACTCGCTATATACCGACTATCGTAGCTACATTATGTTTTTCTCTGATTCTGTAAGAGGATTGCAAGCAGGCGCTCCCGTCGAATTCCGTGGGATCCGTATGGGAACAGTTGTACAAGTGCCTTATTACACTAAAGGTATGCAACAATCGCTAGATAAAGATTTTCGTATTCCAGTGCTTATCCATGTTGAACCAGAGCGTTTTGCCAATGATGTCGGTGAAAGTTTCGACTTCGTTAAAGAAATCACTTTTGCTTCTAATAATGGGCTAAGAGCATCATTGAAATCAGGTAACCTTTTAACTGGGGCGCTTTATATTGATCTTGATTTCTATCCTGACGAAGCTAAATGGGAAGGACCTCAAGAAGTTGCAGGTTACCAACAAATTCCGACGGTTAGCTCTGGTTTAGCGCAGATTCAGCAAAAAGTGATGACATCACTGGATAAGATCAACAATCTTCCTGTTGAACCAATGCTTAAAGAGATGACTGCAACATTATCTGAAAGCCAAAAAGCAGTCAGTGAAGCTAAAGAAACACTGAAGTCATTGAATGCCATGATTGGTAGTGATGAATTTAGAAATCTTCCTAACGATATTCAGCAGTCATTGAAAGAGATTAATCGCAGTATGCAAGGCTTCCAACCAGGCTCTCCTGCATACGGAAAAATGATCGATAATATGCAGCAAGTTGATCAGGTTTTAAGAGAAATGCAGCCTTTATTGAAAACATTGAACAATAAGAGCAATGCATTAATTTTTGAAGCGAAGGAAGGTAAAGATCCAGAACCGAAGAGGGCTGAAAAATAATGAAATACATCATTGGGGTATTTGTATTGATGTTAACGGCATGTTCAAGTCAGATTGATAAAACGTATTATCAGTTGCCTGATGTTTATCAAGGTGGCGTGTCAGAACAAGTCTCGACAACACAGTCAGCCAAGAAGCCTCAAATTTGGGTTCAGCCGATCCGGTTGTCTAATATGCTAGTTAATGCAGGAATTGTTTATCAAACGACGGATATCAACTATACCGTGGCTAATCAACACCTATGGATTAATCCACTTGATCAGCAATTACAACAGAACCTTATTTCAGGTTTAACAAAAGCATTGCCGGGCACGGTTGTTGCTAATCAACCTGTTGAAGATAGCTTAGCGAAATTAACGGTCACCGTTAATTACTTTCAAGGCCGTTATGATGGACAGGTAATTATTTCAGGTGACTGGATTTATACTGAAAATAATAAAGTGATTAATCAGCCATTCTCTTTAGTTTTAACACAAACTGAAGATGGTTATCCTGCTTTAGTGCGTACATTAGGGCAAGGCTGGGAGCAAGTGGTTTCTGACATAGCGAAAGCAATTCAAGCTCAATACTAACTGACTTAGCATCGTGTTTATTCAAACCCAATATTCTCTTAAATTGTCTTTAAGTTGAATATTGGGTTTTTGTTTCTTTAGAAAAGAATAATAAAAAACAATCCGTTAGAAAACCTTAAAGGAAATATCTCACAGCAATTAGTGGGACATTTAGGCAACAAGAGCATAAAGCTTCTTCAGTTGAGAAGATTATTTTGCAGAAGGTATGGAATTGGTATTTAAAGAGTCTGAATTAATAGATGTACATAAGAGGTATTAATCGCTTATTTTACCTTCAATGATGGCTAATTCCTTAATAAAACAAAGGTAATTAAAAAGAGTTTTCTACAAAAAAATAAAAATAGAGCAAAAAATTATATATATAAACCAAGTCTTATATTGACATAAATTTTAAAATAAACATTATTTTATCTTAATTAAATTATTGGTTACATAAAATAAAAATAAAGGAAGTTATTTTTATTTATAAAAATTGATTAAATATCAACATATTGTGATTTGTTTTAATATAACTTATTAAAATGATTAGATAATATTTTAGTCGAATTATTAGATAAAATAAATAATAACATTAAGTATTAAATTTATAGTTGGTTCAACATCACAAATATGACATTTGTATTAACTTCTTTACTTGCTTAAATGTGCAATAAAGCGTATCAATTTATAGTGGTTGTTGAAAAAACAATCATTATCTTTCCGCTTAAACTTAGAACGTGAGGGTTGTCTAGATATGAAAAGACAGAAACGAGATCGTTTAGCAAGAGCATTATCGAAAGGTTATCAAGCTGGTATGCAAGGTCGTTCAAAAGAACTTTGCCCTTATTTCGCCATTGATGCGCGTTCACATTGGCTTGGAGGCTGGCGACAGGCGATGGAAGATCGCCCGAGTCTGGTAAAATAAATAACCCGTCGCAGTGAAATAGATAATAGTTTATTTTTAGCTATATTAAATATTATCACTAAGATTTTACCGACAATCAAAACGAGGGTTATTTATATATTCCTATGTACATATTGAACATAGGACAATTTGAGTATAAATAACAAACAATCAAATTGGATATAAAAAGGCTTACATTTTGTAAGCCTTTTGCATTTATCATTTTATAATTAAACAGATTAACGACCTAAATTAAAGAAACTGTTCATGCTTAGCTCAAAGTTTTGCATTAATTCTTTTAAGTTATTATTTTTAACTTTATTAAGATCGGGGTAGCGTGGGCGATTAGTACGGGCGCCTTGTAATCTAAGTGTTATGAGGAATAAATTATTTTTATACTGATTAATAATTTCAGTGTTACTTTCTATCGCTTTTTGATCCATTGTTTTTTTACTATCATCAAATTGTAAAAGTAATTTTTCATAGTTATAAATGATATTTTTTAATAAATAGAAAATCTCTTGTGTATGCTGATTAAAATTATCGTGTGACCCTTCATTATTTACCCATGTTGGCTCAATACTTACTCGTGAAATAAATTCATTACATTCAAAGAGCTTTATTGCAATATCTTCGCGTGTTAGCTTCATCCCTTGCTTATTTTTCGGACTCCATTCCTTTCTGACTAATTCTATAATAGAGGCAAGTTTTCCTAAAACTATCGCCCCTTCTCTTTCTGGAGAGATGAAAATATGTATTATACTACCTAGTATGATACCTAAAATTATACCAATAATACGATCCCGAACAGCCGTAAGTTCATAAACAGGGCCCGTTGTTTCTAATAAAGCTAATGAAAATGTAAATGCTATTTGAATACCTGCATAGCTAATATTTTCTTGCCCCGTTGCCACCCATCCAGCAAGAAAAAAAACGGGAATTATCAATAATAATAAACCAAAAATAGAATTTATTTGGTTGGTGATAAACATTATTGAAAATAGCGCAAAAACCGCACCAATAACTGCGCCAGATAAACGCAAAATAACTTTACGTTGAACATTGCCTAATCCAGGTTGAGCAATAATTAGGCAGCTTAACATAAAGGTGCTAATCCCAGTCCAATCAGTTAATGTATAAATAAAATAACTAACTAATACAGAGAGTAATGTTTTTAATGCAAAGATGATGTATCGACTATTAGTAAAAGCATCTTCGATCCAAAAACGTTCTTTAGGTTGATCAACCTTATTTAAAATTAATTCAACTTCCTCTTTACTAAGGTAATTTTTTTCACTTTCTAAATATCTTTTTAGTGCCGAATAGATCCTATTTAAAATCACATTATTTGTAGTTTTATAATGAATTATATCTTGTTCAGATAATGATTTTTTTTCTAGTGATAATTTTATATTTTCTAGCGTATTGGCTAGTTGTGCAGCAAATATTTTATCTTCCTCATTAGCTAATTCTTGAGGTAGTTTTGCTGATAAATTTCGAATTTCAGAAATAAAGGTTATTTTTTCAATATAGTATTGTTTATCTAGTGTGTTATTTTTATCTCGCATAATACTAAAGCGCAGATATTTATACATGGCTTGTAGGTCCATGCCTACTTGAACAATATTATGATCTTTTTCGGTAGATGAAATTGTAGGATCAATGCATTTATTAATAATTTTAATTTGATAAATTAAAAAATTAGTAAGCTGTTTTTCGGGTTCAATGGGTAATAAAAGTGTATTAATTATCAGTGTAACAACTATAGTATAAATAACAGAAACCCAAACCCATAAAATTGATCTAACAAGTAGTTCTGCATTAGGTGCAATATCAACAAGGGATTGTGAATAAATAACAACGATTGAAATAATATAAAAGAGAATTCCGACTTTTGTTGTTCTCATTAAAAAAAAGCTAATTAGAAAAACAAGGGAGGAAAGTAATATTCTGAGAAAAGGGGAATTCCAAGTTATAATAATGATTAGAAGAGATACCAATATTGCTAATGTACCTGCAATAATAAATAGAAAGCCGATTATTTTTGTAATAACAATATTTGTTTGAGTTAGAAAGAAGACAACAATAATAGAAAGTGGAATATAGGGTATTTGCAGGGATAGTGAAATAATTACAACCAAAACGCATGATATTACTGTGCGTACTGTTTGGTTCATTCTTCCTGGATAAGGTAATAAAGCATTCTGAATATTTTCTAAAATTGAGTTCTCTTTCATTATTTTATTCTTCCTTAATGACTTATCATTTATCGCGCTGAATAATGACAACGGAAGAAGCACCAATACGGAATAAATCAGGATCAGGATCAGCAATACGTATTTTTACAGGAAACCGTTGTGAGACATGGACCCAATTAATAGAACGACTTACTGACGGTAAACCACCAATAATGATTCCTTCATCTGTGGGAGCAACACCATAACTAATTGAGTCAACAACACCAGAAAAAGATTTATTTGTATCGCTCATAACAAACACTTGTGCTGGAGAGCCTTTATGAAGTCCTTTTAAATCTGTTTCACGGAAATTTGCGATGACAAACCATTGTTTTGTATCAATTAAGGTCATAATGGCTTGAGAGGGGGAGGTATATTGCCCTACAGTGGTTTTTAGTGATGTTACTATGCCATCAAAAGGGGCTCTGACTTCTGTATATTGTAAATTAAGCTTCGCTTTTTCAATTTGAGCAACGACTTCATTGCGTTGAGCTTCTAAAGCCTCAATACCATCAATCGCTAGAATTGCTTGTTTGGCTTGTAATTGTAAAGCTTTATAAACAGCCTCATCACTATTTTTCTTTGTTAATGCTTGATTTATCTCTTCCTTAGAAACATAGCCTTTTTTAACTAAAGGGAGTTTTCGATTATATGAATCGAGAGATTGTAAAAATTGAACTTTTGCACTTTCAACTTGTGCATGAATAGCTTCAGCATTTTTTTCTTGAGAACTGATTGAGCGTTGCATTAATTTTATTTGTTCTTCAAGCGTTTTTTGTTTAGCTAAATTATAGTTTAAATCAGCTTGATAAAGCTGAGGGTCTATTCGATAAAGTAAGTCGCCTTTTTTGACTAACTGATTATTCTCGATAGGAAGCTCAATAATTTTACCATTAATTTCAGGTACTACATTAATTGTATCTGCGTAAATATAAGCATCATCTGTTCTTGGTGCATTATTAACATTCCAAAGCACTATCCCTAATACAATTAATGTGATTAATAGAAGTAATAGGCTATATATTTTACGTACTAATATCATCTCTAGTCCTTTTTACTTAGGAAAAAATAATAACCAAGTTAACATTGAAATTAATGCTGTAACGCAAGGATATACAATAATAACAGGGTGCAAAAAGAAGTGCCCTTTAGTTTTGGATAGTATGATATGGATGATAATCATGCCTAAAATGCCAATGGCAGAACATAATAACCAATCAGGAAATGATGCACCAAATAATACAATGGAAGGGGCAGGTGAGCATCCTGTAAGAAACAATATCATTAATACAGTTGCTACTAAATTTTTTATATTATTCATAACATCCTATTTTCTAATAATGACGCATAAAAATGGTTTATTAAAATAAGTAATATCATTCATTATTGCACAAAACTTATTTAAAAATATAACAATAAGCTAAATTTATAGTCTTTGTTTAACTTTTAAATGTTAAATTTATCTTTGATATAAAAACAAAGAATAGATGAAATTCGGAGTTATGATCTGAATAAGATTAAATTACTCACATAATCAAAATGTTATCACTATGTTTTCTTGGAAAGGTAGGTTTTCAATATGATAGGTAGGATGAAAAACTAGATGAGAATAAGTTTTATTTTTATAACAGAAATAAAAAAGCCTATTCTTAAAAAGAGTAGGCTTTAGTCTATCAGTTACTGACGATTTAGAATGCAGTCGTATCTTTAAATAAGCCAACTTTTAAATCTTTTGCTTCATAAATCAGCTTACCATCAACATACACTTCACCATCGGCAATACCCATAATCAGTTTACGATTGATAACACGTTTGAAATCAATTTTATAGGTAACTTTTTTTGCTGTTGGTAATATTTGTCCAGTGAATTTTACTTCGCCAACACCAAGTGCGCGGCCTTTACCTTCACCACCAAGCCAGCCAAGATAGAAGCCAACAAGTTGCCACATGGCATCTAGACCTAAGCAACCCGGCATAACAGGATCATTGACGAAGTGGCAATCAAAGAACCATAAATCTGGCTTGATATCGAATTCTGCTTCGATAAAGCCTTTATTATGGGTGCCGCCATCTTCTGTCATTTTAATGATGCGATCCATCATTAGCATATTACCAGATGGCAGTGGTGGACCATCTTGGCCAAATAATTCACCACGGCCTGAAGCAATGAGGTCTTCTTTAGAATAAGATTCGCGTTTATCAACCATTGTCTATATAGCCTTTATCAAGTGTAAGATAACAGAATAGCTTACACTTGTACGCTGAACAACTCCGATCACTTGAAACAGAATTATCTGAATAGACGTAAGAACCAAGGTAATTTAGGTCTATCCTGATTATTTGCGAGTGTTATACGATCATGAATAACAGCTAACAAGTGTGAGTCTGATTGTTCTGGTTCGCATTGCTCTTCATAATATGGCTGACGAGTCAGTAACGTTATCGCTTCTGCTACATGAGTGACAGGCCAAATATGAAATTTTTCTTCTTTTACCGCTTGTTGCACATTTTCGTTGAGTACAAGATGACGAATATTAGCAAGAGGAATAATTACGCCTTGCGCACCCGTTAATCCTCTTTGTTGGCAGATATCAAAGAAGCCTTCGATTTTCTGGTTTACGCCACCAATTGGTTGGACTTGACCAAATTGATCAACGGCACCTGTAACCGCAATTTGCTGATCAATAGGTTGTTGTGCCAGTGTGCTAATAAAAGCACATAATTCAGCCAAAGAGGCGCTATCACCATCAACCTCACCATATGATTGCTCAAAAACAATCGAGGTGCTAAATGGCTGCGGTTGGTCTAAACGTAATTCTGAGTTTAAGTAAGCTTGCATAATCATCATTCCTTTAGCATGAAGATTGCCACCAAGCTCTGCTTTTCGCTCAACATCCGTAAACTCACCATCACCTATATGCGCAACGCAGGTAATACGAGTCGGCTCTCCGATTAAATCAGGATATCCGGGGTAATCTAAGACAGAAAGCCCATTGATTTGACCAATAGCTTCACCTTCTGTTTGTATCATTACTTGGTCTTGTAAAATCTCATCACGACTACGTTCTAACAAATAACTGTGTCGCCATAGGCGGTTTTCTTCAGCTTTTTTCAATGCATCGGCATTTAGAGAAGCACCATGATTAAAACGTATGGCATAACGAAGCTGGCGTAAGATCCATTCTAAATCTAGGCTCAGTATTAGCTGATCTTCATGTTGTCTTGCTGCTTGTGTTAGCAAGACTTCCCAAGCATCCGCAGAGAGAGAAGGGAGGCGATATTTTTGGCACAATGAATTTACAAAGCCACACCATTGAGAAAGAGCGGTTTCGTCTTCTAAATACATGTCGTATTCATATTCACCATATAAAGCAGTGCTACTTAGTTCTGGCTCCATAAATTCAAGCTCTTCAAGGCTAAGTCTATCGCCAACTAAGATAACTCGAAGATTGAGCGGCATGCTCTCAATAGGTAAAGGTAAGGATTGATTGTCATTCCAGACAAGCCATTCAAAACGCTGCTCTTCAACCATTTTTTTTAGGCGGAACCACATTAGTGGTTGTGCAAGTAAAGATTTTATAGAGAGGACTAAGATGCCTCCATTTACTTTATGCAATAAGCCTGGGCTGAGGGTAACTTCATCTTTATGGCAATAGAATGAACCAAAGAGTTGTTCTGGCTCTATCCATTGGCAACAAGTAATAGATTCTGATGATGAAAATGCACCTTGTACATTATCTTGCCAATTGATTTTATTGGTTTCTGCTTGATAACTGCCAACAACAGGATCAGTTTTGATCCCTGATTGCATTAATGTGTCTGTCAGCATATCAAAGTAAGCAGCAGAATCATCCGCTTTTAACAGCATAAACTGCCCTGAATCTGCATTATTTAACCATTGCAGGCTTTCATACAGGCGAGGTTGAACCTCACGAAGTAGAGATGCAGGTAATTGAGATGCCGTTTGAAAGAAAGTTTGGTAGGAGGCGTAATCAGGACGTAACGCCTGCCATTCTAATTCGTTGTTTTTCAAGGTTACCGTTTTTATTATTGATTAGTGAAAAGAGATAATTAGATATCGTATAAGTCGATATCTATCCTGCAATAAGACGGTTCTTTAACTGTCATCAACTGCATAGGCAGGGAATATGTACCGCTACGACCTTATAATGACGGGTTAAAAATGGGTCATTAAGGTTTTATGATAGCGACGCTCGATTCTATCATAACGCGCTCAGAAAACTATCCCTTATCAAGGCTTGTTATTAATTGATAAGAAAGATTATGTAAAATAAATTTGTCTATAAAATAATCGAAAAATTTCGGTTCAGTGGCAGTATTTTTGTAAAATTGTTGATATGCTACTATATAGTTACGTTGTCACGGGATTTTGTATGAAATATCAACAATTAGAGAACCTAGAATGTGGCTGGAAATGGGCCTATCTAGTAAAAAAACACCGTGAAGGTGAATTAATTACCCGTTATATAGAAAGAAGTGCCGCTGATGAGGCTATCGAGCAATTGTTGCTTCTGGAATCGCAACCACTAAAAGTTTTAGAGTGGATAGATTTGCATATGGATCCTGATTTATCTAATAGGATGAAGCAAACGATTAGAGCACGAAGAAAACGTTATTTTAATGCTGAGCATCAACACACGCGCAAAAAATCAATCGATTTAACATTTAAAGTTTGGCAGCGCTTATCTGCATTGTCACAACGAAGAGGGATCACATTATCAGAAACGATCGTGCAATTAATTGAAGATGCTGAGCGAAAAGAACAATATGCATTAAAAGTGCATAGTTTAAAAGATGGGCTTATTGAGTTATTAGAACGCGATAAAGAAAAATAAGTTACATTAATTTTGGCTTACTGGTCTCGACAATTAATTTTTTTATTGTGATATTTCATACTGGGTCGAACACATTTTTGTCTTTATATTTTTCCCTAATTTTATCTACCTAACTTTATCGCCATAAAGAAAAACCCTGCCATTGGCAGGGTTTTGAATTCATCAACAGTAGATTATTCTACTATCTGAATTATTTACCAGCAGGAACAACAACTTCAGTTGTACCTTGGATTTCGATCTCAACACGACGGTCTGGCGCTAAGCAATCGATCAGAGCTGAACGAGCTTTAACGTTGTCACAAGTGTTGCCAGTAACTGGGTTTTCTTTACCACGACCTTCTGCAGAGATGCTGTTTGCAGGGATACCTTTAGAAACCAGGTAATCAACTACAGATTGAGCACGTTTTTCTGACAGAGGCAGGTTGTAGTTTTGTGAACCGATACGGTCAGTGTAACCGATAACTACTACACGACCTTGAGTTGGGTCGATGTTAGCCAGTTCATTGTACAGACCATTCAGAGCATCTTGACCTTCAGCTTTCAGAGTAGATTTGTTGAAGTTGAACAGAACGTCTGAACGCAGAGTAAAGGTTTTGTTCTCAACAACTGGAGCTGGAGCTACAACCGGAGCTGGAGCTACAACTGGAGCTGGAGTTTCTTGGTTGAAGCGGTAAGCAACACCAACACTCAGCATGCCGTTGTCTGGACGAGCATTCAGAGTACCTTTATCACCGATGTTGTTGATCCATTGATATTCAACACGGGTAGCGATGTTTGGAGTGATCGCGTATTCAGTACCTAATGCGAATACTGGAGAAACACCAGTGTCGTTATTAGAGAAACGTTCTTGTTTTGGAGATAAAGAAGTAGCGTTTTTAGTTGCAGAAGAATCTGCACGCCATACCATACCACCTAAACGTGTATAAACGTCTAAGTCTTCCATTACTGGATAGCTTAATTTAGTGGTTAATTGGATACCTTGAGCACGGAATGCACCGTTGTCATATGAACCTTTGTAAGTCATACGACCTAACCAATCATAACCCAGTTCAAAACCTAAGTATTGGTTGTATTGATAACCAGCAAATGCACCTGCACCTAACTGATCACGGTGAGTGTTACCGTTACCAATAGAAGTTTCACCGAAATGGTTACTAGTACCTTGGTATTGAGACCAACCTAATTTACCACCGGTATACCAGGTATTGTCTTTTGGAGCTGCTTGCGCTGCAGTTGCGAAAGCTGCCACTGCCACTGCTAATGCGATAGCTGTCTTTTTCATTTTACGCCTCGTTATCATCCAAGTTAGGCATTTGGCTTTAAGCCTTATTATTTGCCCTTGGTTAAATTATTGTTAGGAATCCAATGCTCTCATCAAATGATGATCCCAAAAATGGGATTTAAAGCATAACCTTAACGACATAAAGTCTACAATGAACTTAAAAAGTTACAAGTAATCCTTTAAAATTCGACTTAAAATTTTAAAAAGATCCGTCTTATTCCACAATGGGGAAGATTCTGTATTTTTGTTAAATTTGTTGTAACTATATGATTTAGGTTATAAATACATTTGACTTATCTTAAATGATATCAGCGTGTTTTGAGTATTAGGAAAACTCTTAAATTTCACTAATGGTAGTGAATTGAATGAATTTTTACGGAATTCAAATGTCGTTTAGATGCATTACTACTTTCTAAATGGATATTTGTATTAACTTGCTGTCGCATAATAAACCCAAGGGTTTTTCCTTTACTTGCAGCAGATTCTAATCGTTTCATCTCTTCTGACGATATTTCTGGTAACCAACCGAGTACCACACTGTAATTACCACTCATCAGTGCTTTTTCCATTAAATCAACAGTAGTTATCATATTTATATGATTTAACTGAATTATCTTATTAAGTGGTAATCCTGCATTTTTTAACCAAGTACGATTTAGTTTTTGTTGTGGGTTTAACCACAATAACCAACGTGATTCATGACTATACTGTCTCAGTAATGGCAAAAGGATGTGATTAATGACGAGCGGATTTTGGTAGAGAAGTTCACTCACCATACCTTGTTTATTGTTGCTATCGTAAGTCGCCACTGTTGAAGGGATAGATAGAGGTAATACCTCATTTGAGATCTCTTGGAGAATGGCGTTCTGTCTTGTCGGAGATGATGTTGAGAGTTTCATATTTACCTCGTTCCACGTATACTGTATGAATATACAGTATCTCTATATTTCGCTTAAATCAAGCTCCTTTTTTTGAAAGTTCCTCTCAAATTTTATGTAAATCTCTATTTTTGAGTCGTTAACTATTGGCAATATAAAGGAAATTCTTTATTGTCTTTCTTGTGATGTTTTATGCATGTTTTTGAATTCAAAGATAAAATTTAATCTTAAAGTATGTGTTGGAGTTTCAATGTTATTTTTACCTGAGCAAAGGAAGGCTCATTTATTATCGCGTATTGCGCAATATGGAGAGTTAACAATAAAGTCTCAATTTGGCGGCGTTAGCTTAATGATTGATGATGTTATGTTTGCTATCACGTCAGATAATGAGTTTTATTTAAAAGGAAGTGGCTTTTTAGAAACTCTTTATAAGGCAACAAAAATGAGTTCCTATACCTATTTG
Organism: Proteus sp. CD3; assembly: GCF_008808075.1. Taxonomy (NCBI): domain Bacteria; kingdom Pseudomonadati; phylum Pseudomonadota; class Gammaproteobacteria; order Enterobacterales; family Morganellaceae; genus Proteus; species Proteus sp. CD3. The sequence goes on from NZ_CP019686.1 coordinate 1,140,482, forward strand.
AAAAAAGGAATTCCTATCATATTGCGTTATTACCATATAACGGATTCGCTATGGGAAAATCAGCAAAAATTAGATCAATATATTGATATGTCATATCACTACAGCATTCAAGAATATTTAGGACAACGAAAGAAGCCTTGCAGAATAAAAGACTTACCTAATCTAGGAGTGATATTAGAAAAAAGATTGAATCAAATTGGCATTAATCAAGTTGAAGAACTGCGTTTAATCGGTGCTAAAGCGTGTTATCTAAAATTAATGCATAGCCACAATTTGAGGAATAGTGAACTTTTACTCTCATTGGCAGGAGCTATCGTCGGGTGTCATCGTTCTGTATTACCTAGTCAACTTAAAATGGAGTTATTAGATTGGTACAACGAATTATCTTTCCAATAAGATAAAAACAATGACCGTTATTTTCTCTAATGTACTTATGGAAATTAGAGAAAATAACGTCAATATGAGTCTAAACTTGAGGTTGAGGTAGGCTGTTTGATTCGCTTTGCTCAATAATTTGGATACAACTAATAATTTGTGGCAGTAAATCCAATAGTAAGCGGATCTGAGTAAGTACTAATTGAATGCGAGGATTATCTGCATTAGGTAATAGATTAATCCTTTCAATTAATTCTACATGAGATTGCTTAAATCCTTCGTCTTGCGGTGTTTTGCGACGTAAAGCAGAATCGATATAACAAACCGTATCATTAAGCAATGTAAGCACATTCTCATCTTCTATTTTTGAACGATGAACACCAAGTGCAGAAATATAACTGAGTAAAGTATGATTTAAACAAAGCAACTGGAATGCTACTTCTTGGGATGCTTGATAGCTTTTTGGCTCTGATGACATATTTGAGATCAGTGAAGCTAATTCACCATCACTGCTATGAGCATTTCGACGAGCAATTCGATAACTCAAGCTATTATCTTTCCCTTGGTAATATTGAATAAGGATGGCATCAAGATAATAACAGTTATTCGTCATTGTTTTTTGAATAACAACAGGCAGTTGACGGAATTTCCAATCAGGCCAAATAAAACTAACTGCAAACCATGCTATGGCACAGCCAATTAAGGTATCAATAATACGAGGAAGAGCAACATCATAACCTTCACCAAGCAGATTGAAGCTTAATAAAACCAATAAAGTAATAAATAGTGTGGCATGTGCATATTGTATGGTTCTAAATGCGAAAAAGAGCGTACCCGTTATCACAATTAAAACGAGTTGCCCTTCAATTGAAGGCACAAAATATAAAATAGGGAAGCCAATTAAAATACCAATAATAGTACCACTTACACGCAGTGTAAGACGTCGGCGAGTCGCATTGTAGTTAGGTTGGCAAACAAATAGGCTGGTCAATAATATCCAATAGCCTCTATCCAATTGGAAAAATTGAATAATGGCATAGCCAATACATAAAACCAGTGACATCCTAACGGCATGCCTAAAAAGCGCCGATTTAGGCGTAAGGTGCTCTCTTATTCTTAGTGCAATATCGCGCCATCCTGTTAAACCATCATCAGAAAGTTGCGTTTCTTCCTTTTGGTCATGGGATATTTGATATTGCTCTGTACTAATACTTCGTAAAAGCGCATCAATGCCTTGAAGGTTTTGCAATAAATTATTTAAAGGCGTTATTAGTTGTGGTTCTGAAGTCGTATTTTTTAAATGATTTAATGCATTCTCTAAATAATTTATAGCGCGCTCTAATGAAGGGTTATGCTGATATTTTTTATGCCAAAGAATAGATTGTGCAACTTGTTCACACGCTCGCGCCTGCATAGAAAGTAAACGTTGAAAACGAAATAACACATCGCTATGTCGCAATTCATTACTTAATAGTTGATATTGAACATGTGACGAACTTGCTCTTTCATGAATATCCTGAGCAACAAAATAGTAATGAAGTGTGAAACGGCTACTACGTTGACCTCTATCACCTTTTAATCGACTTAATAATGTAACTTTAGTTTGGTTCATCGAGTCAATTAATTGGCTATTTGCCATTGCTAAATTATAAAGGGAATGTTGATAGTCATCTTCGATATCAGGATCAAATAATGTTGCTTTAGCTTCGAGGTAAGTTGCAAGTTGTTGGTAGCAGCGAGTTAAATTGTCCTGAACTGGGCGAATTGGGAATAATAAATGACCAACCAATGTTAAAGAGTTATACCAAATAGCGCCTAATAGCAATAAAACGGGTTGTTCATACCATTCAGGGAAAATAGGCATACCGAGCATAGTATAAATTGCGATTAATAAAGCACCAAAAGCAATGGTTGCGTACCGTTGCCCTAAAGCACCTAATAAAATAAATCCCCAAGTAGAAATGGCTAAACCGCAAAAGAATAAAATAGGATATGGATAAAGCAATCCTATTGATGCTGAAGCAAGAAGAAAACAGCATAAAGTGATAACGAGGTTTTTTAAACGACCAACAAGCCTATCATCTAAGTCAGTTAATGCAGCTGCAACCACACCTAAAGTTAGAGGAATTGTGTATTTAGGCTCTTGTCCTAAAACCCAAGGAAACAAAGTCGTTCCTGTAAGCGCGATTATTATGCGAATATAATATAAAAAGTGGCTATTATAGATAAATCGGCGGGCGCCATTTAGCAAAGTGAACACAAAAAGCCCTTAAATAAACAAGATGAAGATAATTACCTCTTAGAATATAGGGTTTATCACCGATTAAAAAGAGCTTAACAACAGACTATTTGTTATTTATTGCAGGAATTACGTATGGAACTGAAATCCACCCCGATGGGACAACGTTTAGCACAGCATCCTTATAATAGAGTCAAATTGTTAAATGCAGGTATTGAAGTCAGTGGTGAAAAACATCAGTATTTAATCCCTTTTAACGAATTGATTAATATTTTCTGTAAAAAAGGAATTGTGTGGGGGGAATTAGAATTTTTATTGCCTGAAGATAAAGTTGTTCGATTGCATGGAACAGACTGGGAAGAAACCCAGCAGTTTTATCGTTATCTTTATCAATCATGGCAAAATTGGAGTAAAGAAATGAGCGAAATAAGTGCTCAGGTGCTTGAGAAGCAACTCCATAATATTAATGAAATCACTCAATCAAATAGATGGATAAAACAGTCTAAACTTACTGAAATTCAGCAATCTATTAAAGAAAGCTTTTCCGCTATTCCCCTTCCTATTGAACGCCTTACTCAATTTGATAATTGTCATACTTTTTATCAGCAATGTTTAGAATGGTTACAGCAAGGTGAAGCACTTATTAATAAAGAAAATTCTGCATGGGTAACTCAAATATTAAATGAGCATGCGGAATTTTTTAATACGATTGAATCATCGCCGTTAAATGAATCTCAGTGTCGCGCCGTAATTAATGGAGAAGAAAATATTCTTGTACTTGCTGGTGCGGGAAGTGGCAAAACTTCTGTATTAGTCGCAAGAGCAGGCTGGTTATTACGTCGCCAGTTAGCGCAACCAGATCAAATATTATTACTTGCTTTTGGGCGTAAAGCTGCACAAGAAATGAATGAAAGGCTTTCTAGTCGTTTAAATGCCGATATTATGGCAAAAACGTTCCATGCACTGGCATTATCCATTATTCAACAAGCGACCAAAAAACAACCCAAAATTAGTGAGCTTGAAATAAATAGTGAAAAAAGAAGAGCTTTATTATTAGGTGAGTGGCGCGAGCAATGCCAACAGAAAAAAGCACAAGCAAAAGGGTGGCGAGAGTGGTTATCTCAAGAGTTAGAGTGGGATATTACTGATGGTGAGTTTTGGCATGATAAAAAATTAGAAAACCAAGTTGCCGTAAGATTAGAGCGTTGGGTTAGTTTATTAAGGATGCAAGGCGGTAGCCAAAAATCGCTAATTGACAGTGTACAACCCGAATATACAGAAGCCTTTAAAAAGTATTTAAAATTATTATCGCCATTATTAAAAGCGTGGAAAACTGCATTAAAAGAGGAAGATGCCATCGATTTTTCGGGCTTATTACATCAAGCTATTAATCTTATTGAAAAAGGGCGTTTTATTAGCCCATGGAAACATATTCTTGTTGATGAGTTCCAAGATATTTCACCATTAAGAGCTTCATTATTAACCGCATTAAAACAGCAAAATAAACAAACATCTTTATTTGCAGTCGGAGATGATTGGCAAGCCATTTATCGTTTTAGTGGCGCAGAATTATTATTAACGACCTCTTTCCATCACTCTTTTGGTGAAGGTGCTGAATGTGCATTAGATACGACTTATCGTTTTAATGACACGATAGGAAATGTTGCCAATACGTTTATTCAACAAAACCCAGCTCAATTATCTAAACCTTTAAATAGTTTAGTGAAAGGCAATAAAAAGTCAGTTGTGCTGTTATCTGACGATCAACTTGAAAATCTACTCAATAAAATGAGTGGTTATGTAGAAGAAAATGAAACTATTCTTTTACTCGCTCGTTATCACTATTTAAAACCAGAATTATTAAAAAAAGCGAAAACACGTTGGCCTAAATTAGACCTACAGTTTATGACTTTTCATGCTTCAAAAGGGCAACAGGCAGATTACGTTATTATTTTAGGTTTACAAGAAGGTAAAGATGCTTTTCCAGCACCAGCAAGAGAGTCGATTATTGAATTGGCATTACTGCCTAGTGTTGAAGATTATCCTAATGCGGAAGAGCGACGCTTAATGTATGTTGCTTTAACAAGAGCAAAAAAACAAGTATGGCTATTATTTAATAAACAACAGCCATCTTGTTTTGTTTCAGAACTAAAATCTCAAGGTGTTCCTATACAGCGAAAACCTTAGGATTATTTTAATCTCTCTTTTAAATAGCCTTCGTAATCTGGAATTTTAATTGTAGATTCTTGTGAAAAGAAAGGTGATGAAATTAAAAAATTCGCAGTTGCACGATTTGTTGCAACTGGGATGTTCCAAACTGTCGCTAAGCGTAGAAGGGCTTTAACATCGGGGTCATGCGGAACGGCATTTAATGGATCCCAAAAGAAAATCATAATATCAATTTTCTTTTCAGCGATCATTGCACCAATTTGTTGGTCGCCACCCATGGGACCACTTAGCATTTGAGTAACAGGAAGACCAGTGTGGTGATTAATTAAGTTACCGGTAGTTCCTGTTGCGAATAGCTTGTGTAGAGACAGTTGTTCACGATTATTTTCAACCCACTCCAGTAATGAGCTTTTACAGTGATCATGGGCAACAAGCGCGATATTTTTTTCTTTTAGGAGCGTGCGGTCAATTTGTTCCATTTGATACCTTTAAAAATAAATATAGTAATTGTTTCAGTTTTCAAAATACCTTTTTTTTATCTTATAAGCTATGAACAGATCAAGATACTATGATGTATCATAATATTTTCAATCTTCATGATGAACGGAGTAGATAAATGGTGGATTCAGACATTTATGACATTTTAAGAAGCGTTAAAACCATTGCGCTTGTTGGTGCGAGTAATAAAGAAGATCGCCCAAGCTATAAAGTCATGAAATTCCTATTAGAACAAGGCTATGATGTTATTCCTGTCAATCCAGGCATGTCAGGGCAAACCTTATTGGGGCAACTATGTTATGCCTCATTAAAAGATATTCCTGTTGCTGTGGATATGGTTGATGTTTTTCGCCAATCTGACGTAGCATTAGAAATTGCGCAAGAAGCCATTGAAATTAATGCCAAAGTATTATGGTTGCAGATTGGTGTTATTAATGAAGATGCTAAAGACTTAGCTGAAGATGCTGGGTTACGTGTGGTAATGGATCGTTGTCCTAAAAAAGAAATTGAAGCACATGGTCTTCCTTGGTAATACGCCAAAATAAAATCGCCGAAAACAAATTCGGCGATTATCATTTCATTCAGATTACTGGTTATGTAGATTAATTGGGTTAATTCCTTAATCGTGGCGCCTGTAGTTGGCTACGAATTGACTGTGATAACTCATCCAATGAGTCATTATCTAAGTGTTCATCTGAAACTTCATAGGTTATCTGCGCTTCAGCAAGATAAGTATGAACAGGTTGCCCTTCATCATCTTCCATCACAACATGGTACCAAGGTGCTGCTCGCAAGGTCACATTAGATGCAATATCATCCTCATTAGGTTGATCAAGGGAATATTCAGCATCCACATCGACAACAACGCCTAAGTAGCCGAGTAATTTATGTCTAACTTGCTGTCCTATCCCAAATTTGCTGGCGGTCATCATAGTATCACCTCCATATAGCCTTGCTTATTGGTTATATATATGAGGGCATAAAGTGAAATTTCAAGGGGTTGGAAAAATATAATCCTTTGCTTTCATTATGAATAAAAAACCTCACAAAATCAGATTATCTATTGTATAAAGAAAAGACAATAACCTAGACAGAATTTTTATTTGAAGAAGGTTACTAGAAGGGCATATGAAAATCGGTAGAGAATATATTATTCAAGGGCGTGTTCAAGGTGTTGGTTTTCGTTTTTTTACTTATCAGTGGATGAAAAAACAGCCAATAACCGGGTATGTTTGGAATCGTGATGATGGTAGCGTAGGAGTAAAGGCTTTTGCGGAAGAAAATGCATTAAAAGAATTTGAAGATTGGTTAGAAGCTGGTGGCCCTAAAAGCGCCAAAATTACATTTTGGTCAGCGGCATCTTGTGAATATGAACAAATGGCAGATTTTTCAATCCACCATTATGAGTAATATTGTTTTAATGATTTTTAATTCTCTTTGATCGAAAGATAAAATTAAATACATTTAACGGGTTTTGGTAAGCCAGCAAGTTTTGTAGCCTGTTTTGCTGGACCTTTAGGAAATAAACGATAAAGATAACGGCTATTTCCTTTTTCATCGCCATATTTTTGTGCAAGTGCTTTTACTAACATACGAATAGCAGGGGAGGTATTAAATTCTAAATAAAATTGGCGAACAAAACGGATAATCTCCCAATGTTGTTCTGTAAGCTCTATTTCTTCTAGTTCTGCTAATGTTGGAACCATATCTTCATTCCACTCATTGCTATTTTTTAAATAACCGTGGCTATCTGTCTCGATTTCTTTTCCGTTAAATACAAACATGTGCGTAGCAACCAATCAAAAATAATACCGCTAATTTAGCAAAAATAAGGGAAATACCCAAGTAGAACCCATAAATCGTTGATAAATTAAGCCATTGACTTGTAATACGTTTAATTTTACGGCAAACAGTACAATAAGGGCTTTACAACATAAGCTTAGGTGTTTATATTGCTCCCCATTGCGGAGGGGTGGCCGAGCGGCTGAAGGCAGCGGTCTTGAAAACCGCCGATGGGAAACCATCCGAGAGTTCGAATCTCTCCTCCTCCGCCATCTCATCATCTCCTAGCGTCTCCTAAAGTCTCCTTATCCCAGTAAAATAAAACATTTTATTTTTTTCATGTTATTGCCTATATCGTTTTATAGAATCTACACGATTGTTCGAAAAATAAATTAACTAACCAGATCTCATTCACCTTCAATAAAATCCTCTTTGTTGAGTAGTCACAAAAAACTGAGTAATCACTCTGTTTTTAAATACTGCACCGAATTTCCATCAGGCAATTTCTTACTTCTCTCACGATAAAATACTAACCGCTCATTAAAGTACTCGCGCAAATGTGCTGGTTGTTGTCGTTCAACTTCGGATACAACAACTGGCATGTTGAGTCGCTCTTTATATGCGACACCCGAAGCAGCCAAATCGACATTGATTTTGTCTTTTTCTTCTTTGGTTAAGTTTGCGAGGTTCATATCAGATCCGGTTGGTTATTTTTGGAGAGTATAGCAGGGTGTGGAATTAAAAATGATGATGTGGTTTTTATTGCCTGAAATACCATGGCTACATAGCATAAATTTCGGTGAAGCCCTAGTATAAGGGCTTCATTTGGTTAGCTTAATTAGAGACATAAGCGCGGCAGGCGATAACGTATATTTTATTTGAGTGAATAAGGGAGTTTACAGCTAGTTGGAATAGAAACAGTTAAAATGGCATCTACTTTTTGTCCTTCTGTTTGGGAAAAGGGGCCAGGGTCAGTGGCTAAGCAGTAGAAATCTACTCTAGCACCTCGTGTGTGTGCGGGAACGCATGGGACGTTACAAGCAGGTTGGGGAGTCGTACTAAAACAAGTTTTATTGTTTAGAGTTTCTACTAAGGTTCTCATTTCTATTTGGCAACTATTATCAGCAGATACACCACCAATCATAAGTACGTAACTTAAAATAAAGATAACAGCAGATAGTAAATATTTAAATTTATTAGTCATAAAAATTACCTTTTAAATTAATTATCGCCTCAGAACCAAGTATAGATAACTAATCATATATTGCTAATCAATAATAGATAATTAAGGTTGCAGATTTTATCACGAGCTAAAACTATATATGCTGATTTTTCATCAAACGTTAAATTAGGTATTTGAGGTGATAATTCAATTCTATAATATTATAACCAGATAAACTAAGAGAAAATTAACTAATAAGGATGACATATTAATAAATAAGTATATTTTTGTTTATGAAGTATATGGTTTTAGTTCAGAACTGTTACTAAAAGAAAATATAGCGATGGAGTTTGATTTTAAAGCCTTTGATTTAGATTGCGCTTTAAGTTTTATTTTAGATAAAGCAAATAAAGAGGCTAAATTGAGGTGTTCGCATAGTTTTAGAAATATAGTGATTACAGATATTATGAAAATATAAAATAATAAATTTATTCTTCCTAATAAGGCCACATAAGTGGACTTTTTGTTTGCTTGATTGGCACTTGTATTTAGTCAGAATAAGAATAAAAACGACAATGCTTAAGATCACATATTATGCCTCTTAATTGAGGATTTTCTGATTATTTTGATAGTATCACCTACAATATTAATATTTTTTGGTGATGACATGAAATCAAAAACATTAGGGTTAGATCTTCTATATTGGCAATTTGTTGATCTTGCGATGAATAAAGAATATGTAACAACGAATGATTTTCTTAGAAGATTCATAATTAATCAAGATAGAGTAAATAAAGTGATCGCTGAACTGGAAAAAACGAACGTCATTGTTAAAGATGGTGAAAGATATAAGGTTATTGGTTTTCCTACAGAATTAAATTGGCGAGAGGTAAGCTCAACACAACCCCAAGGTGATGAGTGGCAATTAAATCAAAAATATACAAATGTGCTGACAATAGAGGAAGGTAAAACATTTGTTTATCAGGATTTTTACAACAGAGGTTTCACTGGAAAGCCTGAGTTTCTTATAGACATTCATGGTGATATTACAAAGTATCATCCAGTTAGCTTTGGTGGCGTTAATGAGAGATTAAGGTATGCGTATTTATCAGCTTACTGGCCTAGAGAAACAATAGTTGCTTTTCATTATGATGAGGAAATAAGAACCTTATTTATAGATGTAGATCTTCCAGAAATTGAAGACACACCCGTATCAAATGGCGAAAGGCTAAAAACCGCAGAAGAATATTATTATGATTATGCAAGGCATGTTCATGCTATTGCTCTCAGAGTATCCGCTATTGGGTTCATGGTTTGCTCAGAAATAGAGAATATCATCGTGGCTGGATATTCTCAGATATTTAATCATGAAACTGGTGATGAAGATGATCTCTATTTAATCAATGTAAAACTGAATAGAGATAAGTTTGAAAGTTTGCCTATTAAAAATATCGCTATGAGTGATCCCATTCAGTATCTTTCAGTATTTGAAGCCTTAGTTAAGATGAATAAAAATTATAAAATGAATGCAATCGACCTGAAATGGTAATTTACTTTAGCTTGCGACTATAAATAACGACACTAAAGAGAATGAAAATAATAGTGATGTACTATTTTGTTATGGGGTATCTAGCAAGGAAACTCAAGAAGGTTTCAAACAATTGAAAAGCCTAATTGGATTTAATCAGATCATTGCAGTTGAAAGTGAGTGATTGTATGGTAAATATCATAAATTCTATAATTATCCATATAATATTGTTGATTTAGAATATTTAGCAACTTTCCTCTATCCTGCACAACTTGTAAAATTAAAGCCCAGGTTTTTTTAAGGGCTGTCTATATTTATTTACATTTTAATAAATCAGAGTATCTGACTTAATAAAGTTAAAATAAGACTAATAACTATAATAATGAGCAATACACCCAGAAGTGTTCTGACTAAAAGGCAAGAAAGTGTTGTGGGTGGCGCTTTAGGAAAAAGTGCAGAGAAACACCAATAGGCTAATATAGTGGTCAAAATAATCGAAAAAAGGATATAACTAATAAAAATGATCATTTATTGCTACTCTTTTGGTGTTAATAATAAATAACAGCTCAGTTATCACTTTATTTTTGAGCATCTACAGTATTTATTGTTCTACACAATTTTATAAGTATTTTCCAATAAGTATTAAAGTATCTTCATCATGATCAATTGTAAAAGCAATAAAATCTTTATTTTTTGCGATTTTTTAAGCCTCTGTTTGCTTAAATAGAGTGGGCGATTCTGAAAATATTTGAATAATTTTTGTTAAAATGTGAGAGTAAGAACCGTTTTATAAGGTGTTTAATAAAGATGTTCTAAGGATGTTTTATCTTATTCGTGATAAAAAACACCTAATGATAATTCAAAAGGTGTTTTCGAGAAATTATTGACGTGCAACAACCCGTTTTTGTTTACGATAAAACCACTTTTCACGTAATTTATCGTAACTAAGATTAAATGCATAGGTATAGAAAAGGAAAAAGGCAAAGAAGCCGACTTCTAATAAGAATGCATTCCATAGTGACATCTTTAATAAAAATGCCAATATTGGTAAACCAACGATCACAAAACTTAATTCAAAGCCAATGGCATGCATGACTCTTATTTTTGTTGGTCTTGGACCTTTGATTAAAGGCCAATAGTGATCAAAAATCATGTTATAAAATAAATTCAATAACATAGCTAATGTTGATAAAACAATAGCAACGGTTCCCATTTGAAAAATTGAGCGTTCCAAAATCCATGCACTAAGTGGCGCTGTTATTGCGATAGCTATCACTTCAAATGAAACAGCGTGAAAAACGCGCTCAGTAAATGTTTTTTGATATTGGCTCATATCCCACCTCAAATTAATTATTTAGCAAAAAACAGATGCAATTATTGGTGATATTTTGTATATATACAAAATAGGAGCCATCGAAAAAACCGATACCATAATGAACTATTCCATAGAAACTCTGCGTACATTTGTTGAAGCCGCCTCACTAAAATCATTTTCTGCCGCTGCTCGAAAATTAAATAAAAGTCAGTCTACAGTGAGTAGCACAATTACAGGATTTGAAGATGATATGGGCTTTGAATTATTTGAACGAAAGGGGAGAGAATCAACGCTAACCTTTGCAGGGCAAAAGGTATTAAGCTTAGTTGAAGATATATTAGCAGCAGATGAACGATTACAAGCATTAAGAATAGAGTTATCACCAGAAATGGAGCCTCGTTTAAGTTGCGTTTTTTCTGATATGTATCAACCCCCTTATTCTGAGCAACTCTTAAAAATTCTAGATAAAGAATTCCCTCATATTGAATTTGAATTTCTTGTCGCTGAAAATGATGATGTCATTAATATGCTACAAAATAAGCAGGCACATATTGGTATGATGGAATCACGAATAGAATATCCAGCCGATATTGCTTTTGCCCGTTTACCCGTCAGCGGTAAATTAGGATTATATGCACATAAAACTCATCCACTTGCGAAAGAAAAACAAATTAACTATCAACATTTAACCATGCATCGTCAATTGCGGCTAAGTAGTCGCGCTCAGTTTGTCATTAATAGTGAAAAAAATTGGCTGGCGCCTAACTATTTATTACTACTTGAAATGGCAGAGCAAGAAATGGGATGGGCAATATTACCCACTTGGTTAGTTGAGCAATTTGGACATGACTTACTAGTCAGTCTGAATTATGACCAGTTTCCGAAAAAAATAGATATCGATTTAGTTTGGTCAAGAAATAATCCGCCAGGAAAAGCAGGATATTGGATGATTGATAAACTATTGAAAAATAATATTCAATCTTCTCGATAAAAATGAGGGAAGCAATCACCTTCATTAGCAATAGTGAAGGTGATATAAGTTCATTATTATCTTAATAAAATTAACTCACCAACCACAGACATTTGTTTCTTCATCCATATCATAGCCACGTACAATATTGATAAGATCTTTTACCATTAGGCTCGACATATCTGCATCTAATAAATCAGTCAAAAAGCTCTCTTTATTGACAGAAACACCATTATTTTTATTTGTTAATGCTAAGGTAAGTTCTTGCGAATCAATATTTACTTTGCTTTTTAACTCATCAACTAAGAGTAAAATTTCTTGAGTTGCAACGTCTGGGATATACAGAATTTTAGGATTAAGAAAGATTTTTTGGGACTTATCTTGGCCATCAGCGCTAATCAATTCTAATAAATAGCCTTTGTTTTCATTTTCCATAATCAACCTTTAACCTTCAGCAAGTATTTTAGGATCGACATAAAAATCGACGTTAAAAACAGTATCTTGAGTTTTCGCTTCTATTTTGTGCCACGTTTCTGGTGGAAACACACCAAATTCACCTGCATTAATCACTAGAGTTTCTGTTGGCTCCGGGCTAAATTCATCTGCATAAGCGTAATAAACAATAGTACCTTGCATAACCGATAATTTAGGATAAACCCCTTGGCGAGTTCCTTTATCTAAATGTCTTTCCCAAATTGATTTAGGGGCAGTGTCTTTCGTCCAAAGTGGCGTTGCACGTACATGAATATAGTGAGTGGGGATAATAATTCTTTCCATTTTACCGCCCTAGAAAAAGTGAATAGATTGATTTTTATACTTTTTATCTTAATTAAAAAGAAAAACCGTAGTTGATAACGTAGTAAATTATTATGCGTCAAATAAAATCTACCTCTTATAATGAGGTATTTCAAATGCAATTTAATGAGAATATACAATAATACTATTCATTTTTTATTTAACACATTGTTTTATATTACTTTATTTTTTTAAATTAATTTTTAATATTTAAAATATTTTTTAGTTTAAACCTATTTTTTTAGGCTGCAAGCACGCTTTTCGTGGGAATTTACTCATCAACATAGTTTCTTTGTTCTATAATTGATCAAGTATTGGGCATTAATATTTAATTCATTGTTTAACATAATTGAGATATCACTATGGAATTAAAGGATTATTACGCCATTATGGGTGTTAAACCCACTGATGATACTAAAACGATTAAAACAGCTTATCGCCGTTTAGCGAAAAAATATCATCCAGATGTCAGTAAAGAGCCAAATGCAGAAGAGCGTTTTAAAGAAATTGCTCAGGCATGGGAAATATTAGGCGATGAACAACGTCGAGCCGAATATGATGAACTTTGGGCCCATCGTAACGATCCTAAATTTAGGCAATTTACACAACAACATTCAAATAAGAGTCAAGAAAACTTTAGCCAAGAAGATTTTGATGATTTTTATGCTTCATTTTTCGGTCAACACTCCCCATTTGAAGGGCGTCGAACTCAACAGCCTCATAAACAGCGTGGGCATGATTTAGAAATAGAATTAGCTGTTTTTCTGGAAGAATCACAGGAAGAGCATAAACGCACAATAAGTTACCACTTACCTGTTTATAATGTCTTCGGTATTTTGGAAAAAGAAATTCCTAAAACACTGAATGTTAAAATTCCCGCAGGTGTTATTGATGGACAACGTATACGCTTAAAAGGGCAAGGTACTTCAGGTGAAAATGGAGGAGAAAATGGTGATTTATGGTTAACGATTCGTATTGCTCCTCATCCTTTATTTGATGTTAAAGATCATGATTTAGAAATCGTTGTTCCAGTAGCTCCTTGGGAAGCTGCATTAGGTGCAAAAATTCCTATACCCACAATAAAAGAAAAAATCTTGTTAACTATCCCGGCGGGAAGTCAGGCAGGACAAAAACTACGTATTAAGGGAAAAGGGTTAGTTAGCAAAAAGGTCAGCGGTGATTTATATGCAATTTTAAAAATTGTAATGCCACCTAAACCCGATGAAAAGACACGCGAATTATGGCAACAAATTGCAGATAGCCAGACCGATTATAATCCACGTAAAGACTGGGAGAATAAATAATGGGTCAATTAACAACAACCGTATTTACTGTTACTGAGTTTTGTTATCACACAGGAATATCAAATGATGAGCTAAAAGAGTTTGTAGCTCTTGGTGTGATCGAGCCGTTAGAAATTGAAACTCAGGAATGGTTTTTTGATGATAACGCTATTGTGGTGATACATCGTGCATTAAAACTTCATAAAGAACTCGCATTAGATTGGCATGGTATCGCCATAGCATTGACTTTATTAGATGAAAATGAACAGTTAAAACAAGAAAATAAGCAATTACGCCAGCAGTTAATGCGTTTTATAAAAGAATAAAGATTAATAAAATAGCCACTAAAACAGTAAACAATTCTAGTGGCTATTTTTATGCCTGAATTTTATTACTATTAATATCTTTTATTAACATAGAACATTATTATATTTAATTAGTTGTTATTTAATTTAATATTTAAGTCTGTTTTTATAATTAAATTTCATTTGGATTACATCTCTAGATTTTATCAATAATAAAAATGGTATTTATATTTTAAATGCATCTTTCTATAAAGCTTATTGATATTAATATGATGCGAATAATTAATGTTTTTATTTCGAAATATAATAATCATTGAGATGTAAATCACGGAAACTCATACTTTTTCATTGTTAATATTTCGCATCAAATTATCTATCTGGTTTTTTATTTTGATTCTAAAAAGATACTTAATTGATCTATAAATTATAAATAACAAGCAAATGGGGAGTTTTATGTCTTTATTTAAAAAGGGCATTATTGCCTTATCCGTTAATATTGCATTAGTTTCTTCAGCTTTAGCCTGTACAACGTTGTTAGCGGGAAGTGAAGCAACAAATGATGGTTCATTGATTATTGCTCGTAGCGCAGACAGCGATGCATTAAAAGCCCAACATTTTGTTATTCATCCTGCTAAAACGAATCAAACGGGGATTTATAGTACCAAAGAACATAACGGTGCTAATAATTTTACGTATCCATTACCTAAGAATTCATTGCGCTATACCACTGTACCGAATTGGAAAACACAACTTCATGGTGCAACAGGATTTAATGAACTAGGGGTGGGTGTCAGTGGTACTGAATCTATTTTTGCTTCACCTAAAGCACTCTCTTTTGATCCCTATGTTGAAGAGACCGGGATAACGGAAGATGATATTCCAGATGTCCTGCTTTCAAGAGCAAAAACAGCTCGTGAAGCCGTGGAATTATTAGGTAGTATTATTGAAAAACAAGGTGCTGGTGAAGGATTTGGTGTTGCCGTTGTTGATAAAAATGAGCTTTGGTACTTAGAAACTGGAACTGGGCATCATTGGATCGCACAAAAATTACCTAAAGATAAATACTTTGCGACAGGAAACCAAGGTCGATTACAACACTATGATATTAACAGTAATGATGTTTTAGGCTCGAAAAATCTAGTGGAATTTGCTGTTGAGAAAGGGCTTTATAATCCTGAAAAAGAAGGCGTGTTTAATTTTTCAAAAGCTTATACACGAGATGACGAACGAGATCGTACTTATAACGATCCGCGAGTATGGGTTATTCAGCAACAATTTAATCCATCATTAAAGCAAGCTGTGGACGATGGTCGTAACTTCGCGCCTTTATTAACGCCAGAGAAAAAAGTATCTGTTGAAGAGGCGAAAGCGATGTTACGTAATCACTTTGAAGGAACAGAGCACGACCCATATACCAATGGGTTAAATGGTGAAGAGCCATGGCGTCCAATTAGTGTATTTAGAACTTATGAAGCACATGTTATGCAAGTCCGCCCAGAACTTCCTCAAGAAATAGGCGAAGTGACTTATGTAGGATTAGGTATGGCGGATTTAACTGCATTTGTTCCGTATTACAGTGGATTAAAAGCTTATCCGCAACATTATGGAATAGGAACCAATCAAGCAGACAGTGATTCTATTTACTGGAAATATCGTAAGTTACAAACATTGGTAATGACAGATTATCCAAAACTTGCACCAATAGTGAAAAAAGCTTATCAAGAGTGGGAAGCAAAAACTGCATTAGAGCAAAAAGAAATGGAAGCTAAATATCTCACTATGGTGAAAACAGATAAAGCCGGTGCAGATAAAATGCTTAATGAATTTAATCTACGAGTTATGGCTGATGCTGAAAAATTAACTGAAAACTTAATGAACGAATTGTTTACAGTAAGAACAAAAGATATCCAAGACGATATTTTCTTTGCTAATAAGTCTAAGAAAGATTGATAGAAGAGAATTATTTTAGATATCTCTTTAAATAGAAAGATCCCAATTTAATTGGGATCTTTTTTGTAGATGAAACTGATTAAAGAACAGGAATATAGTAGCTAATTTTTTGTAAGTATTGTTCACTTTGCTCAAGTAATTTATCGTAACTCACCGATCCTTTTAATGTATATTGTTCAATATCAGGGCCAGATCTACGTAATAAATTCATTTTTGGTAATACTTTAGTATATACCGTGTAAATAATATCATCGTAACCTGTTAATGAACCTAAAATTTCATCCATATTAAAAGTAATTGCTAAATAATTACCACTAGGTAATTCTAATTGTGACATTGAAGATAGATTAGATATTGTTGATAATTTTTCTTTATCAACCGCGGTACTATAAATGTACATCGTATCTTCTAATGTACTCGCAGAGGCTCGATGCATTGCATATAGCTCTGTGGGTATTGTATGCATATCCTTCAAAAATTTACGCCAAAATTCTTTTCTAAATTTTTTCTTATCTGAATTCCACGTTGAAACAGGTTTGTTGTATTGGTGAGACATACCCGCTAATTTTAGGGAAGGAAAGGTAACAACTTCATATTTAGCGCTAAGTTCAACTGTTTCTAGTGCGGGAAAAATCAGTTCACTAATATCCCAACCTGGCTTTTTTCTGTATTCGGAAGGCGTAATATTAAACTGCTTTTTAAATGCGCGACAAAATGTTTGTTGAGAGTCAAACCGATATTTCAAGGAAATATCAAGCAGGCTACAACGCGTTATACGTAAAGCGTAAGCACCGCAAGATAAACGGCGGGCGAGTATGTATTTTCCTAAAGATATTCCTGTATATGCTTTAAATAAGCGCTGAAAATGCCATTTTGTATAACCTGATTTTTCAGCAACAATATCTAGTGATAAGCGTGAATCAAGATTTTGCTCAATCCAAACAATAATATCTTTAACAACATTCTCTTGAAGCATGAATATTCCTATTTTTTTTCTTTATCGATATTTTTCAATAAGATCGACTTAAATTATTGAACTACAATAAATTTATAGGTACTAGAATAATAGCATATCGTATAGTGATAATTACACTGAATAAAGTAAAATAGACAGATAATAATGTAAAGTTATGTATTGAAATTGGGTTTAATTAAACTTGATTTTAATTAAGAAATTGCATTTTAACTCACTCATCAATGATTGATAATTTTTTATTAAAATTAATCTTAAATTAAAATATTCATATAAACTTTTAGTTTTAATAAAATGCGGAGATATCCTATTTCATCTTTAAAAGATGAAGTCTAGTCTAATTTCATTAGTAAAACTTTACTTGGTTATTTTAGGATGTGTAAATGAATAAATTACTTTCTATTTCTGCTATTGCATTAGTTTCTTCATTAATAACAGCTCCTGCTTTGGCTGCTAAAACGGATACTTATAACTGTGAAGGTCAAAAAATTAGAGTTTCTTTCCCTACTGAACAGTTAGCGGTTATGTATTACAACGATGAAATTATTGTTCTAAAAGAAGCTATTGCGGCTAGTGGCGCTCGTTATGTTGGTGAGAATTTCCAAATTTGGGGCAAAGGACAAAATGAATTTAATTTAGCAACAATTTCAGAAGATGATGCAGTTAATGGGCGTGTTGCTGAAGATGAAGGACGTACTTGTAAATTAGTAAAATAACGTAGAAACCAGTTATAAATGAAAAAGAGGGCAATTTTATTGCTCTCTTTTTTTATAAGAAAAAGAAAACAATAAATATAATAAAAATTTAAAATAAAAATGATCAGTGATGACTCTTACCTATTACGGCTAACTCGATTATACTAATAGGGCGTAGTATGAAATCTACGCATTTTTATTTTTAAAAACAAAGAATAAATTTCGGTTTATCCATTTATCGGCAACGAAACAAAATTTATTGCGAGTTTATATGAAATCTTACCCTTAGCGAGTCTTAACATTAATTTTTAAAAGCAAAACTTAAAAATAGACATTGCTATGCAAATTGGCAGGTAATGTGTTATCAAAAATTAATAAAAGACAAAATCTAATGAAAATTAAAAACTCAAGAAAATATAATGTATCACTACCAGATAATAGAATTTTAACGTGGTATGAATCAGGCCCAGAGCAAGGTAAGCCAGTATTATTTTGCACCGGTGCAGGTATGAGTGGTTTATTAGGAGTAGATGCTGACCTTTTAAATAAGCTTAATATTCGGTTGATTACACCCACTCGCCCAGGATTAGGCGATTCGACTTTTGATCCTCAAAAGTCGTTAAAATCTTTTTCTAAAGATATTTTATTTTTATTAGACCATCTTCATATTAAAAGTATTAATGTAATGGGATTTTCTCAAGGTGCTGTTTTTGCTATGGCGCTTTGTGTTTATTGTCATGTTGATAAATTACTTATTGTCGCAGGACAAGATCAATTTGACTATCCGGATACACAAAATAAGCTAACAGATGATGTTGTTAATATGCAACGTCAGGCTGTTGGATCACCAGATTCGTTAACCAGTTGGATTAAGCAAAATATAACAGCCAAATGGTTAATGGATTTTATTCTAAATTACAGTGCCGAAGTTGATTTGGCTATTTATAAATCAATTGATTTTCTCCCAGTTTATCAAGAATGTATGGCAGAAGCCTTTAAACAAGGCAATGATGGATATACTCAAGATTTACTGATTGCTATGCAACCTTGGGGATTTTCACCTGAAGAAATAAAGACACCAACAACCTTATGGTATGGAATGAAAGATACCAGTACCGTTCATTCTCCAGATTTTGGGGATTTATTATTTCAACGTTTTCCTAATGCTGAGCGGCATTTATGGCCAGAAGAAGGGGGTTCACTTCTATGGACGAAAACAGAAGAAATTTTATTAGAACTCGCTGATTAAGGTGATGTAGTACATTAATGATAGAGTAGATACTGATTATCTTAAAAAATAACAGTATCTACTTTTTTATTCATGTTCTTAAATTAAAATAATGAGATAGGTGAAATAGATAATTGTTTTTATCTTATAATTATCTTCTAATTTTGCCGGTGAAAAGTTTTTTTAAAATAAAGATGAAAATAATTTGCTATAAAACGAATTATATGACTTAATAGCGCCACTGGTTTGGAAGTACAGACCTATTTATGTTAGTGCAGTTTTAAGTAGTTCACCGTTTAGCGTTATCCCTGATACCTCTTCGTTGCGAATTCCTTCAAATAGTGACCATAAGTAAAAATCCGAAATCAAACCGCAAACAATGCCTTATGGCAAAATAATTAATTAAAGGAAATCTTATGTCTAATACAATGACTGGTACAGTAAAATGGTTTAACGATGATAAAGGTTTTGGCTTTATCACTCCTAAAGACGGTAGCAAAGATGTATTCGTACACTTTTCAGCGATCCAAAGCGATAGCTTCAAATCTCTGAAAGAAGGCCAAGAAGTTTCATTTTCTATCGAAAATGGCGCTAAAGGTCCAGCAGCAGCGAACGTAATCGCTCTGTAATCTATTGAGCTTTTATTACTGTATGTATTGCTTAATGCAATATTGATACAAGTAAGATCTAAAAAACCTCACTTCGGTGAGGTTTTTTTTTATATCAATTTTTAGTGTTATTTAAATTTAGAGTGTACTTAGCAAAGCGTATAAAAATAGTATTATTAAAGTTATGTAAGTATTTAATATAAATTATTTAAAACTCCAGAAAGTTATTTACTTTAATACCTGCTGATTTTTACAGAACAATAAATTAATGGATAAATTAATTATTATAATGGCAAAATAAAGGCATTAAGATATTGCCTTCTCAATCAAAAGAAACAAAAAAATTTTATTAGAATAAAAGATATCAGATAAATCATAAAAATAATTTAAGATAAAATTAAATTAACATTTAAAGACTTATCTTAAACAATTGCTGTTTAATTCAATGTGGCTTAAATGCTTTTTGGTTCCTAAAGGACAAACTTGTGTACGCTAAAAATGTTTTTTCATTGCATCTATTACATCCAAAATATTTCTTAACCTGGTTTGGTGTTTTTATTCTTTTTTTATTAGTACAACTTCCTTATTCTTGGTTACTTTTTTTAGGTAAACATCTTGGGCTGTTATCTCGTTTCTTTGTCAAAAGAAGAGTCTCGATCATAAAGAAAAATTTAGAATTATGTTTCCCTAATAAAGATAAAAATGAAATTAACAAGCTTGTGATGGATAATTTATCGTCATTAGGTGTCGCATTATTTGAAACGGGCATGGCGTGGTTTTGGAGTGATCGCCGATTAAAAAACCTCTTTGAAGTCCAGGGGATCGCCAATTTTACTGATGCAAATGATAAAAATGCTGGGATCCTATTAATTGGTATACATTCTATGTCTCTAGAGCTGGGTGGACGCATTATGGGGCTTTGTTTCCCTGTGAACGCCATGTATAGACCACATAATAATAAAGCGATGGAGTTTATCCAAACTAAAGCAAGATGCCGTTCAGATAAGGGCATGATAGATAGACGTAACTTGAAGTTTATGGTTATGGAGTTAAAAAAAGGGAAAGCAATTTGGTTTGCTCCTGACCAAGACTTTGGTTTAAAAGGTACAACATTTTCTCCATTCTTTTCTGTTGAAAAAACATCAACTTCAAAAGGAGTTGCTATATTAGCAAAATTATCAGGAGCACCATCTTTAACTGTTACTTTGGTCAGAAATGAAAATCTGAAAGGCAAAAAATACAGTTTAATCATAGGTAAAGAGCTGATTAATTATCCTTCTGAAGATATTCAAAATGACACAGATAGAATGAATAAGTTGATTGAAACAGAAATTATGAGAGCGCCAGATCAATATTTATGGGCTCACCGCCGTTTTAAAACTCGACCAGCAGGTGAAGCCAGTTTTTATAATTAATTATTAATATATAAAAAAAAAGACCAACACATGATGTGTTGGTCACAGTAAATACTGGAAGCAATGTGAGCAATGTCGTTGTGAAAAACCAAGTAAAATACTCAACTATTCACAAGGTAAAAGATAATCATTATCACTTAACTTGTCAACCCTAATGTTTGTATGGATTTGGTCGATAAAGACAGGGCATACAAGGCAAAGATAAGACGATTAAAATTATATAAATAAGTTAAAATAGAGTTAGCAAATATAGAAATAAACTATATCTACTTAATATATTGTAGCCATAATGGAAAATATTATTTATATAGTAATGAATTCTAATTTCTTGAAAATATATACTCGTTATTTAATAATAAATACTATTTCTACTTGATAGAGATTGATGTTTATTAAATATATATGATTTTAATTTTACTGTATTAGTTATATTCGATATCCATAATCCCTACATTTTCTTTGATCCAATTTATGCTCATTGTACCTTTATTTTCACCCAATTGAGCATCAAAAACTTTATTGGGTTCAATGTGATGCAAAGTTTCCTCCATTTCAGTTCCATTCCAACAATTTGTTTTAAAAGTATTTCCTACAGAGTTGGTAATACAATTTTCCTCTATAATTGAACCTGTAAATGTAATTGTTCCTGAACCGATTACTTTATTATTATTTGCCATAGCTGGAGCTGATAATAAAAGTGCTAAAAAACTTCCGATAATAAAATTATTTTTCATTTTATATTCCTTAAATATTCTTTCTTTGGTTAATTTTTTATTTGTTTTTCTGTATACGATGAATAAGTATTTTTTCGTACCAAGTTGGTGGAAGGAATATTAGAGGAAAAAAATATATCAATCTGTAAAAAATCTTGATAGTTAATGACAGGTAGATAAAGATTTATGAATGGATTTATGATTTTTTCAGTACTGAATTATTAACGTGAGTTAATTATAATTTATATAAACATCTGAAATTTAAAAATTAAATTTATTTTTGATTATTTTTGTTAATAAGTTAACTTTTTTTGATATTAGTTAAATTACTTAATTTTTTCATGATACATTTTGTCGTTAAAATAGAAAACTTATAAAATGAGTAATTTCAGAGTTCAAAAAAAGTTGTCAAAATATTACAAAGAAATAGTTATTAAGAATAAAAATTCATTTTTTTAGATAGTTTTTATCTTGATAAGATAACGTTTGATATTGAAAAGGAACTCCTAATGTTCCTGTAATTAATTGAGTGATGTGTTGATTATTTTTATTTCCCAGTTTATGAAGGTATGTGCATTTTGCTCTGTCACTAATTTTAGCTTTATTGCCATATCCCTTTTCGTCCATTACAAAAGACATAATTGGCATAATATGTTTACGTTATGTGGGAAAAATAGGAAGGTAGGTTTAGTTTGAAAATAATGAGAGTTTAGCGATTGAATATTTTGAGAGGGTAATTTAGATAAAAAAATCCCCGCACGAGGCGGGGGAAAATTAAATATCTATCAGTGATGAAATACTGAAAAAAATAATAAGGGAAAAAAAGATATCAATCTGTAACAAACTTTAAAAAGAAATAATAAGAATAAGTGCAGAATTAGAGTGGTTTTCTGAAGTAATAAATGTTTTTTGGGTTTTATTGTATTTAACTGCTTGATTTTATTGGTTTTAATTTTAATTTAACTATGAGGTTAAATGATATAAATGAAAATCATCTTAGTTTAACTATAAAGTTTGCATACATTTAGTTGAAATTCTTGATAATTTATTTCATTGGTTAGAATAACAATATGCTTATTTATAATGAGATTTGAATTAAAAATAGACAATAACAAGATCTACTTATTGTCTATTTAAAATAAATAAGAGAAAAATGCCTATTTATCTGTTAGTTACCATTTTTTTACATCAACTTCATTGTTCTGATATACCCTCGCAATATAAGAAGAGATATTGTTGCGTATATAAGGATTTTTTTCTTTGGGATACATTTTCCAAGCTTGTTGTAAATAAGGTAACAACTCACTATCGATATAATTTGAGCTAGATAATGCCTGAATTGCACCTAAGCTGATCTCTTCATTTTCAGAGATTGCGAGTTCATAAAATGCTGATGTTTTATCTTTTAAATTAATATCATGAGAAGCTGCATAAATTGCACTTCTTATTATTTCTACATTTGGGTGAGTAAAGAATGGTTGAAAATCTTCAACTAAAACGGCTTTTAATTCGGCCAAAGAGTAACCGATAAAACGCAATGTATCTTCGCTGTTCGTTACTTTAAGAATTGGGAAAAGGCTATCTTTGAAAAGAGAGCATTGATCTCTATATTTAGAGTAAATAATAGGAATAACAATGTCTGTTTTTTCATCAAATGGAGCAACTAAAGCTTGCTGAATATAAGGTAATGCTTGTTCTTTAAAATAAGTGGCTAAAACATTTAATGAAGCTTTATATAACTCAATATTTTCAGTTTGTAGTTGTTGTTCTAAAAAACATAAACTGCTATTGGATAATTTAGGCAACTTAGTTAGTGAGTTGATAGCACTAATTTTTTTCGTAATATCTTCATTATTTTGGGCAAAATGAAGTAATGTTTCTTCATTGCCTCCCATTCGATGACCAAACCAACTTGTGTCATAGCCTAAAATCACTTCATCTAACCAACGTTCGTACCATTGTGTAAATGAAGTTTCATAGGAAAATGTGTAAGGAGTATCTGAATTAACCCAATCAGAGGTATATAAAATATGACCTTTATATTTACCATTGACCACTAATAAAAGATCGTATTCGCATCCACAAGTGCCTAAATAAAGCGTACCTTGATGAACTCTATCGCAAATAATATCAAAGTCTTCATCACTACAGTCTTCAGGTACATGACACAGTGCTTTCCATTCATCGATATCCATTTTAGGTTTAAGTAAGCAGGGTAATGCACAATTTTGTGCGCCATTTCTATCTATTGCGTCATCAAAAGCATATAAGCCATAGTAAGGACCCGCACCGCCATAAGAGCCTGTACCGCCATTGCCAATTTGAGTTATAAAGGCGATATAATCTTCGGGGAATTCACATCCTGCCTTTACTTGTAGCTGATTAACTTTCTCTATTGAGAGTGGAGAATTTAGGTGATATTTATGATTGTCCGCACCAAATTCCTTATATTCACGATCAACACTAGATACGAGTACTAATTTTTCACGAATACGCTCTATAGGATTATCTGCATATTTTTTATTAAGTTGTTCCCATTGCTGCTCTGGTGTTAGCTCTTTATTTTTTCCAATGATAGTGGAAATAAAACCCATAATTTAAAATCCCTATTGATGATATGGTTTAATTATAATGTGGTTATTTCATGATCCTTTTTAGATGTGATAACCAAATACAATATTACTACCTTGCGTTAAATTCACTATAAACTATTTTAGCTTTAACAAGATAATAGTATTTCGAAGGAAAGTATGTCCTCCATTTAGGGTTAAGCAGATTGCGGGATAATACAGATAAAAAAAAGACCAACGCTAGGAGAGTTGGTCAATAAATACTAGAAGCAATGTGAGCAATGTCGTTGTGAAAAACCAAGTAAAATACTCAACTATTCACGAGTTAAAAGATAATCATTATCATTTAATCTGTCAACCCTAAGAAAATTGCGGTTATTATTTATTCACACTAAAAGCCAATAAATTATTTTACTTTATAGAAACCAAAGTTGGGATTTTATTATTAATAACAACAAGATCACTATTTTCTGATTTAGTGTTTATTGTATTTTTAACAGCACTCATTTTTTTCATTTTATTGACTAAATCTTTAAAATGCTGAGAGCGTAAATGTATCGTTTTCTTAACCATGAGTTTTCTCCTTATGAATTGTAGTCATAACAATAATAAGGATATCTCTCAAATGCAAATGATAATCAATATCATTTTATGGGATGTGATTTAATGATAAAGTGTTTATACTCAGGTAAATATTACGATTTTATCTGCTTTTTTGTATAAGTTTTCTTATCTTCACTCTCTTAAAAGAGTGATATTATGAATAAAAAAGGAACTAGCAGGGAATTTTGGCGATGGCGTATGATTTAACGAAGAGATTAGTCATAGGGCTTTCTTCTAGTGCATTATTTGATTTAGAAGAATCAGATAATATTTTTCGCACACAAGGAGAGGAAGCTTATCGAAAATATCAACATAAAATGCAGGATGTACCTTTGAATAAAGGTGTTGCATTTCCTTTTATTAGCCGACTTTTGAAGCTAAATAATATTAGACCTGACGATCCACTCGTTGAAGTTATTTTGTTATCTAGAAATGATCCCGACACTGGATTAAGAGTGATGAATTCTATTGAACATTATAAGCTTGGGATCACCCGAGCTGTATTCCTTCAAGGAAAATCACCTCATATTTATATTCCAGCATTTGATATTGAGTTATTTTTATCTGCGGATCATGACGATGTTTTACAAGCAATTAATGCAAATTATCCAGCAGGGCAGATATTAGAAGGTCAT
Organism: Proteus sp. CD3; assembly: GCF_008808075.1. Taxonomy (NCBI): domain Bacteria; kingdom Pseudomonadati; phylum Pseudomonadota; class Gammaproteobacteria; order Enterobacterales; family Morganellaceae; genus Proteus; species Proteus sp. CD3. Next base: position 1,166,293 of record NZ_CP019686.1, read on the forward strand.
GTTAATGATGATGATGCTGATGAATTAAGAATTGCGTTCGACTTTGATGGTGTGATTGCTGATGATGAAGCTGAAGTTATTTATAAAACTTCAGGTGAATTGTCTCAATTTCATAATCATGAAGCCAAAATGGTTAATGTTCCTCATAATCCTGGACCATTAAAAAAGTTTTTACTACGTATTTCTGATATTCAAAAATTGGAATTAGAAAAAGTAAAACAAGATCCTACATATATTCCATTACTTAAGATCTCTATTGTTACTGCACGCAATGCACCATCTCATAAACGTGTTATTAACACGATGAGAGCATGGGGAATTTCTGTTAATGAAGCCTTTTTTATGGGGGGAGTAGAGAAGGCCAATGTTCTGAGAATTTTAAAACCTCATATATTCTTTGATGATCAAAGACTGCATTTAAAATCATCATCTGAATTACCTTCTGTGCATATTCCTTTTGGAATAGCGAATAGAAAAATAGATAATGAATAATAAGTTTTTAATTATTGAGTGTCTGATATATAGCATACACTCAAATTTTATTTTGTCTAATTATGTTTTTTCTTTAATTTAAATAATAGTACGACTAGAAACTGGATCTATTTTATAAAAGTAGTATGGTATTAAATAACTACTAAAAATTATAAATAATAAATATTTATAATTAATTTAAAGAGGTCTTAAGTTTAATTTAAAGAAGGAAAATTGAAGTGGATAATAATCATAGATTTTTTTCTGATGAAGTGTGCCCTAAAACTGCATTATATGGTCAATTTTATGGTGATAATCACTATGCTGGTCGAGATTATGAGCGAAAAATATATTATGGAAGTAAATTTCCAAAAACTAAAAAAGGCTTCTATTTTAAGAAGTTGATGAATTTTAAATAACAAAGATTACAAATAAATAGTATGGGATTATTTTAAATGGAAATATCAATGTTGTTTAAATTGATACATATTTAAAAACAAGTTGATGATTGCTTAAATTATAAAATTTACTACGCTGAAAAATAACAGCGCAGTAAAAATTATTATTGAGTCTTTTCAATACCAATAGGCTGATAACCTTGCCATAAAGGTTTGAAATGTTCACCTGAATTATTTGGTATTAGATGAATGTAAAAATTACCAATTTTGCTTAATAAAATGCAATCATCAACATCTTTTAAATTATCTTTATGTTGCTGCTGACTATTTACTAAAAGCGTTGCAATAGCCTTCTCTTTAGCTTCATTCGCTGATTTAGCAACAAATAAATCAAATTCATGCAATTCAGCTAGACTTGATGGATGGTAGCCTCCCACATTAACAAAATATAAATTATCATTGCTATTGCTAGGTTTATCACTAAGGTTAATATTAAATCCATCAACCCAAGTGATTTCTGCATAACCATCAATATGTATTTTGTCTTTATCTCCAAACCATGCTTCTCTTAACGCAGGCCAAGCATCTGTAGGTTTTTCTGCCACAACAAATTGGATATCGTGAACTTCAATATTTGATTTACCGGCATTACCACCAATGTAGAACATAAATAACTTCATTGCTTCTCCAACTTTTTATTTTGTTATCGTTATGTAATTTATTATATATCGATTTTGGGAGCAAGTTAAAATGAGATGATAGATAGGATAAAAAGTGTGATTGTTGGGGCATGGGTTTTAATTACCAGTGGTGTGATTCAATAGGGTTTGCAGGTGTGAAAGAAGGGATGTTTGGTATTGAGGCTCTTACTCGTAATCCAGATGAGGTGCTTATAGATATGCCGAAGAACGAGGCAGAAATAATCGGTACTGATGGTGAACCTATTTAAATAACAGGCATTGACCTTCGTTAGTTGAGTTTTAAGTAGATTATTAAATTGAGAAAGATCCATAAAACTGAATAAATATATCCATTCGACCTAAATACGCAATATAAGTCACCTCATTATGATTGCCTGCTTTGAGCGAAGAGCGGGCGTTCATAATCATTCCTGTTCTGGAATGCATGGTTAGCGCGACCGCTAATATATTTTTTAGATAACAACCTGCTTTATACAGGTTTTTGCGTTGCTACTAAGCGGAACCGACGAAAACATATGCTATCAAACATCACTTCACCATCAGGATGAAAACCTAACCGTAAAATAGTTTTAATTTTTACCCTACTCAAGGGAAGTAAAATAGTGATGCTTTCTAGTTTCATTTCACAGAAAGCACGTCTGATAATTTCGTCATAGATGACTTTACCTGCACCCCAATAATCTGGGTGAAGCACTAGGGCAAGATCTGCATCACCGTCTTCATATTGTAATCCCCCCCACCCAGCAAAATGCTCATTAATCATAATTGCCCACGGGCCATAACCATGTTCTTTCCATTGAGCATCTTTTTGCGCCACCCATTCTATACACTTTTGGTAGTTAAAATCGGGGGTTCCCAATGGCATGTGTCGTAATACATCAGGATGGTTATTTAGCGTAATAATATTGCTAACATTGACCTCTGTTAGTCTTTTGAATTCTAAAATCAAATACGGATCCCTTATGAAAAAATGGCATGAATAAAATAATTCTACTGACATCATCATAACGTTATGGTTCTAATGATATTTTTATGACCTATTCAGCAAAAATTGGGCGAGTAGACCTTATCACATCTATCAAGATAAGCTATAGGAACACTTCTGATGATATTTCTTCTAAGAAATAAATCATATTCACTACTGCACTCCATTACACGAGTCTAATAAGGAACCCCCATATAGGAGATATTTTAAGCGGTCGTTTTTGCCCAATAATACGATCTTTATCCCACGGTGGCTTAGACATAATTAAATCTCCTGTGATGTAGAGATTTAATTATGGTTGTTATCTCAAAAGTGCCGCAAGGATTGCAGCTTCTATTTTTTCTGGGGTTGTGTTCGGCGCAAAGCGTTTGATTGGTTCGCCGTCACGTCCGATCAGAAGCTTAGTAAAATTCCATTTAATCCTCTTCCCTAGCAATCCTGTCACTATGCCTGCCCAAGATAGCTGGAGGGTACGTCAGAGAATGGCGAGATGTGGTTAATCAACATGGTGGGGGATGTGACCGTTATCCATTTGCCAGAGATGGGTATTAAAGTAAATACACATTTTCCTTTTTCGGATCTGAACAATACTCAAGTTACTGATTTAGTTAGTCAATTTATTGAACAAAAAATCTACAATAATTCACGCCTATTATGGGCAGGATCCATTATTCATGAATTCTGCTCATAAGCTCTAGAGGATTATAACCTCTAATCTAATCAATAAATCTACGCTATGCTTTATTCCAACGAAAATAAAAAGGAGCGCATTATGCAAACTGTCAAATTAAACAATGGGGTTGAAATGCCATTGTTAGGCTTCGGTGTTTTTCAAATGACAGATGCGGACGAATGTGAACGCGCTGTTATTGACGCACTTGAAACCGGTTATCGTTTAATAGATACCGCTGCATCCTATCAAAATGAAACCCAAGTCGGGAATGCATTAAAACAGAGCCAAATAGCACGAGAAGATTTATTTATTACGACGAAGTTGTGGCTACAGGATGCCAGCTACGAAGGGGCAAAAGCCCAATTTCAACGTTCATTAAGTCGCTTGCAACTCGACTATGTTGATCTTTACCTTATCCACCAACCTTATGGCGATGTCTACGGTGCGTGGCGTGCAATGGAAGAACTTTATCAAGCTGGAAAAATTCGGGCAATTGGCGTCAGCAATTTTCATCCAGACAGATTAGCTGACCTTATTGCATTCAATAAAGTTATCCCTGCGGTCAATCAAGTTGAAGTTAACCCATTCAATCAGCAACTACATGCAGTGCCATGGATGCAGAGTAAGAATATCCAACCAGAGGCTTGGGCGCCTTTTGCTGAAGGTAGAAATGGATTATTTCAGCATCCTCAACTCACCGCTATCGGTGAAAAATACGGTAAAAGTATTGGGCAAGTTGTTCTGCGCTGGTTATTTCAACGAGGCATTGTGTCACTGGCTAAATCAGTTCGTAAAACTAGAATGGCAGAAAATATAAACATTCTCGATTTCACTCTAACCGATAATGAAATGACACAAATCGCAGCAATGGATACAGCAACAAGTGCATTTTTCTCACACCGCGATCCTGCAATGGTCGAATGGCTCGCTGGCCGCAAGCTAGATATTTAGTCATGCAAGCAATCTAATTAATGATCAGGACATAAATCATGAAGAAACGTTTTCTCGGTAATTCTAAACTTGAAGTTTCTGCACTTGGATTAGGTTGTATGGGGCTAAGTCACGGTTATGGTCCAGCCACAGATAAACATCAAGCCATTGAATTGCTGCGTACAGCTGTCGAACGTGGGGTCACTTTTTTTGATACCGCAGAAGTCTATGGACCATTCTTGAATGAGGAAGTGGTTGGTGAAGCATTAAAACCCTTTCGAGATAGGGTGGTTATTGCAACAAAATTTGGTTTCAACTGCAGTAATGAAAATAAACAGCAGCTTTTAAATAGCCGCCCAGAACATATTCGTGAAGCAGTCGAAGGCTCATTACGTCGGCTCAAAACTGACGTTATTGACCTTTTATATCAACACCGTGTTGACCCAGATGTACCGACTGAAGATGTTGCAGGCACAATAAAAGATTTGATTGTGGAAGGTAAGGTAAAGCACTTTGGCCTCTCTGAAGCCAGCGCTCAAACAATTCGTCGGGCACATGCCATTCAGCCTGTCACTGCACTGCAAAGCGAGTATTCACTTTGGTGGCGTGAACCTGAAGATGAAATATTACCTGTGCTTGAAGAATTAGGCATTGGATTTGTGCCCTTTAGCCCGTTAGGAAAAGGTTTTTTAACTGGGGCAATTAATGCGAATACCACATTTAACGATGATGACTTTCGTAGCAAAGTCCCACGTTTCAATACAGAAGCGTTAGAGGCGAATGCACAACTGGTTACTTTGTTAGCTGACCTTGCTAGCCAGAAAGGCGTGACTTCAGCACAAATTGCACTGGCTTGGTTATTGGCACAAAAACCGTGGATTGTTCCTATTCCTGGCACAACTAAACTGCATCGTTTAGAGGAAAATTTAAATGCTGTTGATGTCATACTCACGAATAACGATTTGCAAAAAATTGCCCATGCGTTGGAAACAGTTAAAATTGTTGGAGAACGCTATCCTGCTGCGTTACAAGCACTAATTAATCGATAAACTTATTTTAGGCTGGTAAACATCAATACATTAGTCTCACACTACCAGCCTCTATTTCTCACTGTAACGCAGTGCATCAATCAATAATGCAAATGCGGGAGGGTGCTGTTTTCGACTTGGATAATAAAGATAATAGCCTGAAAAAGCCGGGCACCAATCGCTTAAAACGTGGATCAGCTTTCCTGATTTGACAGCTTCTTGGATGGTATCCTCGGGGACACAAGCAATACCAAACCCAGACAGCGCCGCATCAATTCGCTCAGATAATAGATTAAAGGTGAGCTGTCCTTCCACTCTAACTCGTAACGATTTCCCTTCTTTCTCAAATTCCCAATGATACAATCCCCCCGCAGTAGGCAGTCGCATATTGATACAACGATGATGCTGTAAATCATGAGGTGTTCGTGGTATGCCTTGAGAATCGAAATAACTCGGTGAACCAACAATTGCTAGTCGCATATCAGGGCCAATCTTAACGGCGACCATGTCCTTATCAACACTTTCCCCTAAACGTATCCCTGCATCAAAACCTTCATCGACAATATTAACAAACCCATTATCAACCACCAATTCGACATTAATCTCAGGGTATGCACGTAGAAACGGTTTGAGTTTGGGCCAAAGAAGACTGCGTGCTGCATGCTCCCCCGTTGAAAGGCGGATATTGCCAGATGCGACACCATTAAGCTGAATAATTGCCTCTAACTCGTGATTAAGGTCAGCCAGTCGAGGTTCAAGACAAGCGATAATCTTTTCCCCCATTTCTGTTGCCGCGACACTGCGTGTGGTGCGTGTTAAAAGCCGTGTATTTAAACGTTCTTCCAATGCTTTTACTGCATGGCTCAAAGCGGATTGAGAAACGCCCAGTTTAGCCGCAGCTTTGGTAAAGCTTTTCTCCCTCGCAACAGCAAAAAAAATTTGTAATTCATTAAAGTTATCTTTGAGCACAATGTATTCCTTTTGTATCTTTACGCTTTGTATCCGTTCTAACAAACTATTTCACCATGATGTAAATATACATTATGGTAAATATTAGTTTTATGTTCATAATTCTCTTACGATAAAACGCTAATCACTCATTAAAGTACGCTCCCAAATGTGCTGGTTGTTGTCGTTCTTTATATGCGATATGCGACATCTGAAACGGATAAATCGACATTAATTTTGTCTTTTTCTTCTAGTGTTAGTTCAGCAAGATTTTTAATTTCATAAGTTTTATTAATGAATCGGAGAGTGATTATAGCATAAGAATAGGGCGAGAATTGGAACTTAAACAAGGTAAATCTGATGTGGGTTTTACACCAGTATTACACCAGTATTACACCAGTTTTACCCCGCGCAAATTTCAGACATAAAAAAACCAACCATAAGCGGTTGGTTTTTCTAAGGAATTTTGGTCGGCATGATAGGATTTGAACCTACGACCCCTGACACCCCATGACAGTGCGCTACCAGGCTGCGCTACATGCCGTTTGCGCCCTGTATATTACTGTTTTTGGCTGCTAAAGCAACCCTTTGCTAATTAAGTGGCGTAATTTTATACGTTATTTAATAGTACTAGCGTTCAATAAAACGCTTCTGCTCAGCTAAAATTTGCAGTAATAATTTTAAATCGGGTTTTGCCGTGCTGATCTCTTGTCCTGATTTATCAAATAAAGCGTACCGACCATGCTTATCTATCAACAAGGTATTATCTTGTAAAAAGACTACAAATGTCTCTTCATCACCAGTAAAAATCCATGGATGATTACGGGTGCTTGCAAATAAGTCTTCACCTTGTGAATAGTTATCTACTGGGCTAATGACATGTAAAACATGCTGCATCAAGGTTGTCATAATATCTTGATGACTTGTCATTCGATCAATAACCTGTGGCGTCATATGTGGCCAATGTATCATCAATGGCACTTGTGATTGGCTTAAATTAAAGGTGGTCTTATCTGAAAGCCATTGGTTAATCTGCTTCTTATTGTTGTCTTGATGATAGCTAGAAGTGACAACGACAACAGTATTATCTAGCGCTTTGGTTTCTTGTAATGTCTTAAATATTGTCTCTAGTTGATCATTTAATGTGGCACGTTGAGACGCATTATTGGTGTGACCATTAATTTGTAAGAAAGAGAACCAAGGGGCTGTTTGGCTGTTTTTCACCAGCCAATTACTCCAACTATCAATTGTGGCATTGTTATCACCACTGCGTGATGTCGGGAGGGTGAAATCTGATAGCACAGCTTGTTTAAACAGTGGTGTTTGGAAACCATTAGTTGAAAACATTGCTAATTGGTAGTTCCGATAACTTAATGCATCGAAAAGTGCAGAGTTTTTTCTGCTACTTAATACACTGTCTAAATAAGAAGGTGAAATACCATAAAATAGGCCAAATAATGCAGTGTCATTATTAATGCCTGATGAATAATGTTTTGAAAAATAGAGATTATTTTGTGCGAACTGTTGCAAGCTTGGTAATTCAGGTACTTCTTCGTTACCTAAACCATCAACGATAACCACCAGCAAGTTATAAGAATAGGTATCTTTGGCATAGATTAATGGAGCAAGAGGATAGGTGATACCTTGTGCTGCTGGGTTACCTTCACTGATAACACGCTGCTCATATTCTGATTGATTAAGAAAACCATGGCGTTCAAGGAATTTACGCGCTGTCATTGGATACGATAACGGTAAATTAGCTCGTTGCATGGTAATTGGGCGATAAAAGTTAGCATCAGCCCAAATCGACATAGAGTGAGATAATATAAAGCAAGTAATAAAGACACCCGCTAATGGTTTACCCCAACGTTGGCGATTTAAACTGCGTAATTTTTGCCAACTCCATGTTGCAAAAAGCATTTCAATAAGAAAAATGATGGGAATGCCAATAAAGATAAGTTGCCATTCACGCGCCATTTCACCTTCATCTGGATTAATGACAAGATCCCAAACGAGCTGAGTCAAATGGAGTTGAAATTGCTGGTAAACGGCGATATCAAAAATAAGGATAGTTAATCCGGCACTGGCAAGGGCGCAGGAAATAACTCTAAGTAGCCGTTGAGAAACAGCTACAAAGGTGAGAGGGAAAAGGATGAGTATATAGATAGCAAAGACAATAAAGCTAAAATGTCCCATCCAACTCACAATAGCGTAAAAACGACCCGCAAAGGTTGCAGGCCAATCAGAAATAAACAGGTAACGGCTCCCAAGCAGTAAGCTTAGAATAATATTAAATAGCGCAAACCAGTGACCCCAGCTGATCATTTGGGATACTTTTTCACGATAGGACTGAGGTTTCGTTACCATGTCTATAAATAATTTTTCTATGTTTATTAGTGAATATTGCCTTCATCAATTGAAGCACGCAATGCGTGAACAAAAGAATCAGCAATCAGCATTCGTTGAGCAGGGGCAATACTTGTATTAATTAAGTTTGTCACCATGTTCCCCAACACCATCAAAGAAAGATCTGTAGGAGTATGATGTTTTTCAAGAACGCTGACAAGTTCTGCAAGTAATTGCTCAACTTGTTCATCACTATAACGGGATTTTTGCGGCATAAAATCTGAATTCCTACTAAATGAATAAAACGCTATATATTACCGTATTACTAGGTCTTTTTCCGCTATTAAATTAATTAATTTTCCCTTGATACTGAAAGTAGGGAGTGTTTGAATACGCGCACAAGAAAGAGACGCAATAGAAGAGGACGACCATGAGTCTAGATATTAACCAATTAGTTTTGCATCAACTTATTAAGCGAGATGAGCAGACATTAGAAGTTGTGCTACGTGATTCACTCTTAGAAATTGAACCCGTTGTTCAGGAGATGATTGAAGAGTTGCATCGTGTATACAGTGCAAAAAGTAAAGCTTATGGTCTGTTTAATGAAGAAAGTGAATTAGCAGAAGCGCTGCGCTTACAGCGTAAAGGCGAAGAAAACTTTTTAGGTTTTTCACGAGCAGCTACCGTAAGACTAAAAGATGAATTAGCAAAATACCCTTTTGCAGAAGGTGGCACCGTTCTATTTTGCCACTATCGCTATTTAGCGGTGGATTACCTGTTAATTGCTGTACTTAGTAGTTGTAACAGTATGTGGGTCAATGACAGCCTTGATGTGTCATCAACGCGCTATTTAGATATTCCTCATGCAGACATTATTGCTCGTATCGATTTAACTGAGTGGGAAACAGCACCCGACTCTTTACGTTATTTAACGTTTTTAAAAGGTCGTGTTGGACGTAAAGTCTCTGATTTCTTTATGGACTTTTTAGGCGCTCAAGAAGGTTTAAACGCTAAAGTTCAAAATAAAGGTTTATTACAAGCGGTTGACGATTTTTGTGAAGCCTCAGAAATGGGTAAGCAAGAACGTCAAACTTGTCGTGAGCAAGTATATAGCTATTGTAACGAGCAATTACAATCGGGCGAAGAAATTGCTTTAACAGAGCTTGCTGAAGAATTACCGTCTTTAGGCGATCAAAACTTTGCTCAATTTACTGAAGAAAAAGGCTATGAATTAGCTGAAACATTCCCAGCAGATCGCAGTACGTTACGTCAACTGATGAAGTACTCAGGAAGTGGTGGGGGATTAACCGTTAATTTTGATGCGAAATTATTAGGGGAGAGAATATTCTGGGATCCTGCAACAGATACGCTCACCATTAAAGGTACCCCGCCTAATTTGCGTGATCAGCTACAACGTAGAGCATCAGAAAAATAATTAAACAGTAGAAACAAATAACGCCACATTAAGTGGCGTTATATGCTCGGCGTCCCGAAAAATAAAGCTCGAAGGGTGGCTTATTAAGCGCGCAGGAAGTCGATATGAGTAATTTTTGGTTTATACTCGTGACGTTGCACTGCTTTAACTTTAACTTTAGTTTCTTTGCCATCGATAACCAGGTTTACGAAATCTGAATAGAATTCTGATTTGTGTTCTTGGTTGATAACTTCGTTGTGATCTAAATCGATAGCGATTGGCTCTTCATTTCCGCCATAAACGATAGCAGGAAAACGGTTAGCCACACGCAGGCGGCGGCTCGCACCCTTACCCTGCTCTTTACGTACAGTTGCTTTGATAGTTAACATCTTTTTTCTCTTATAAAAAAGAAAGAAAATACATACTTGTTACAGGCGACCCAGCAACAAGCTCGAGATTTGGTTTATCTAAAAATAGATAAAGCGGGGCGCATTTTAACGAAAAAGTCTTCCAACAGCAAATATAAATCCAGATTAATACAAGGTATCTGCTTTTCGGTAGCGACCTGCATAGTCAAAAATCTTATTTCTTATCTTCCAAAAGTGCTCTTTTTTACCTTTATGGGCGACAATAAAGTCGGGATGACGCAACAAATCAAACTGTTTAATAATATCGTTGGCATTATGCCAAACAAAGGGGACACCCGGTGCGCGTTGATGTTCACGTAAAAATTTTAATTCAAATATTTTTCGTTGAGCTGGGGTGGTTAATCGAAAACGTTCTGAGACAGAAGTGCCTTCTTCATCGTAATAATTAATTTCTAACCATTCGCCTTTAACATCGTTTCCTGATTTAAATTGCATCCCACCACAACGTAGAACTAATGCTCCTTTGAGTTTTAATGCCGCTTTGAGCATATCATCAGGATCAACCAAGATCTCATCGCAGTGAACACAGCGACGTGCTGCAATATCATTTTCTTCATTACAATGAGGACACAATTTAAAGCGGAAACGAAATTCACATTGCTGTTTTTGCCCTTGTTCATTGAGTTCCCAGCCTTGGCAACGGCGACCATAGTGTTCAATGATATCCCCATCAGCATCTACAATTCCCCAAAAGGTATTGGCAAATTGGCAAATAGGACAAAAAACTTGTACCGGCTTACTATTTGGATTGGGCTTTTTAGTACCAACTTCGGGTAGATAGAGATCATGAGGATTACCCGCATAATCTAAAATCAGGCATTCTGTTTTTCCTGCAAATAATCTTAATCCTCGTCCTACAATTTGCTGGTATAAACTTACAGACTCAGTAGGGCGTAAGATAGCAATTAAATCAACATGAGGTGCATCAAAACCTGTTGTTAGTACGGCAACATTAACCATATAACGTAATTGTTGCTGTTTAAAACGAGAAATAAGATCATCACGCTCATAAGAAGGGGTATCTGCACTGACTAATGCCGCTTCATCTTGTGGTAAAAGAGAAAGGATCTCTTTTGCATGTTCAACTGTTGCCGCAAATATCATTACACCTTGGCAATTTTGCGCATATTCAATAATTTGAGCAACAATATGAGGCGTAATACGTTTTTGTCTCTTTATTTCACGGTTTAGATCTTCCTCATTAAATATCCCATTTTGACTGGTTCTTACTTGGCTAAAGTCGTATTGCAATATAGGCATATCTAGGCGAGTGGGTGGAACTAAAAAATGATTGCTTATCATATAGCGCAAAGGTAATTCATAGATACAATCACGGAAAAAGCAGTTTTCATCGCCTCTGATCATACCGTGATAATGATATTGATAAATCCAACCCGTAGGTAAACGATAAGGTGTTGCAGTTAATCCTAAGATCCGTAATTGTGGATTAATGGATTGTAATTGTTTAATGACTTGCTGATATTGGCTATCTTCAGACAAACTAATGCGATGGCATTCATCAATAATAAGAAGAGAAAAAGTATCACTAAACTGCGATAAATTACGGGCAACAGATTGCACGCTACCAAAAACAACTTTTCCGCTACTCTCTTTCTGTTGTAAGCCCGCAGCAAAAATATCCGCAGATAGACCATAAGCCTCATATTTGCTATGGTTCTGTTCTACTAATTCTTTTACGTGTGCTAGCACCAATACACGTCCGCGCGCTCTTTTAGCGAGTTCTGCAATCACTAAACTTTTTCCTGCGCCAGTAGGTAATACAATTACCGCAGGTGTATTGTGTTGGCGAAAATAAGAGATTGTCGCGTTAACCGCGTCAAGTTGATAAGGTCTGAGTGTAAAAGCCATAACTCTGCATAAGAAATCAAACGGGGTGTCAGCGTAACATTTTTTTATGGGTGGTGCGAATAAGGACGGAGTAAAGAGCGTGATAGTTTATTTATAAATTAATTAGTTGTTTTATTGTTAATATTCATTTTTAATAGATACCTCATATCAGATGGTATTCTTCCATTTTTCAGAGAAATTCATGCGATTAGATAAATTTTTATCCCAGCAATTGGGTATTAGCCGTAGCTTGATCCTTCGTGAATTAAGAGCAGGGCTTGTAACAATTGATGGCGAAATGGTGAAAAGCGGCTCAACCAAAATTGCACCAGAGCAAGAAGTAGCTTACGACGGAAATGTCTTAACTCAAATTTTAGGGCCTCGTTACTTTATGTTGAATAAGCCAATTGGCTATGTATGTTCAACAGACGATCCAGTTAATCCAACTATCCTCTATTTTATTGATGAACCTCTGGCACATAAATTACATGCCGCTGGGCGTTTAGATATTGATACAACAGGGCTTGTTTTATTAACGGATAATGGTCAATGGTCTCATCGTATTACGGCACCAAAACATCATTGTGAGAAAACTTATCTAGTTACGTTAGAAGAGCCGATTGAAGAGGGTGTTGCTGAACAATTCCAAAAGGGTGTTCAACTTAACGGTGAAAAAGATCTAACCAAACCCGCCTCGTTAGAAATTATTACACCGACAGAAGTTAAGCTCACTATTAGTGAAGGCAAATACCACCAAGTAAAACGTATGTTTGCAGCAGTGGGGAATCATGTAAGTGCATTACATCGTGAGCGTATTGGGGATATCACATTAGATGAGACTTTAGCTGAGGGCGAATATCGTCCATTAACAGAAGAAGAGATCAACAGCATTCACTTACCTCAATAATTATTATTTATCCTGTCGTTTTTGGGAGTTTATCTGCGTGCAACAGCAACGTTCGTCGTACCTTAGTCTCATTTTAATACTGGGACTTATTTCCATGCTTATGCCATTGGCTATAGATATGTATTTGCCAAGTTTACCCACTATTGCGCAAGATTTTGGTGTGCCGAGTGGCAAAGTACAAATGACATTAAGTATCTATATTTTTGGTTTTGCTATTGGGCAATTAGTCTATGGTCCTATGGCTGATAGTTTGGGACGTAAGCCTGTCATTTTGGGCGGCGTAATTGTTTTTGCTTTTGCCTCTAGTGCATGTGCATTGTCTGAATCAATAGATATGCTAATTGGCATGCGCTTTTTACATGGTTTTGCAGCCGCTGCGGCAAGTGTTGTTATTAATGCATTGATGAGAGATATGTTCTCTAGAGATGACTTCTCTAGAAGTATGTCTTTTGTTGCACTTGTTATGACTATCGCACCTTTATTAGCGCCATTATTAGGTGCTTGGGTGATGAATTGGTTTTCATGGCATGCGATTTTCTGGAGTATCGCGATAGCTGCTTTGATTGCATCAGCATTAATAGCTTTTTATATTCCAGAAACATTACCAAAAGAGCGTCGCCAACGCTTTAGCTTAAGAGTGACATTTAGCCAATTTATTAGCCTGTTTAGAACACGCCGTGTCCTTTGCTATATTTTGGCTTCCGGTTTTTCTTTTGCTGGCATGTTTTCATTTCTTAGTGCTGGTCCTTTTGTCTACATCGAATTACATGGTATTCCCTTTGATCAATTTGGATTATATTTTGGTTTTAATATTATCTTCTTAATTGTGATGACCAGCATTAATGGGCGATATGTTCGTCGATTTGGTGCGCTGAATATGTTGCGCCTAGGGCTAACTATTCAATGTTTTATGGGGATCTTTTTATTGCTGGTGGTCGCTCTTAATTTACATTTCTATTTCCTTGTTGTGGGTGTAGCAATGTATGTGGGAGGGATCGCGATGATCACATCGAATGCGATGGCCGTTATTCTTGATGATTATCCCCATATGGCAGGAACAGTTTCTTCTCTCGCAGGAACAGTGCGTTTTGGTGTTGGTGCGTTAGTTGGAACGGCGATTGCTATGCTACCCGCAAAATCAGAATGGCCAATGGTAAGCTCTATGGCATTTTGTGTACTGTGTGCTATGGGTTTTATTTTACTTGCTCGTCGTTATAAATAAGAACATCACGCTATAAATAACAGAAATTTATAGCGTGCTCCTCTTTTCCTGCCTCTATTTCCTCTAAATACACCAAATTTTTCTCTGTTGTATTTCATGAATCGTTTCAAATTAGTGTGATTTTTTGATTTGAATCAATACTTGATGTTGTTATTTTGTTAAATTAAGTAAAATTTATTTTAATAATCATCTATTATTGTTTTGTTGATATGAAGTATCGTGATAAAAATTGATGGATTGTTTTACTTGAATGCGTAATATTTTATACAATTATTTTATATAGTTGATAAAATGTTAAATAAATGAAAGAATAATTGAAGAGATTAAGCATTGCAGACATCAATATCTGCAAACACTAAGCTAAACGAATGGTTTGATACGTCTCTTCGCTTTACTTGTAAAGCAATTGTAATATTTATGTTGTATGATTAACAAGGTTCTAATATGCGTGTGAGCAAGTCAGTTCAAACTCGTATTGATGATGTATTAAATTAACGTGTTGATGAAACAGGATTGATTTGTGGATAATGTACAACTTTCGGTAGTTCATAAGCTGCCGCTGAGTTATCGGTGGCTAGCAGGCTTTGCGGGCACAAGAGTAGAGATACTGCCTGAAAATGATGCTGGAAAGCAAAATACGCTGATTGGCTTAAAATTATTAAGTCATGATGGTATGACACTGGATGAAGCAATACAGAATTTGCGTCAGTATCTGAGTAATCTCCATATTGATAGCGTTGTGATTGAGTGGGATGGTACTCCTTGCCTTTTCCTTCATAGCGATGATGAATGTGCTGCATTATGTTGCTTAAAAAACGCAGGTGTTGCTATTGCGGAGCCATTCCCAACGGCATATTCTTATTTATAACACTTATTTAATGTTATAAAACCAACGTAACTATTGTGCGGTTTAAGCATGGTCAACGAATATAAAAAAAGCCTCATTATTGATTTAATGAGGCTTTTTTATTGCAATAAGATATAAGGGAATTAATTATCTTAATACATTTTGCGAAAGGTTGTTTTCAACAAGTACTGCGTCATTTTTCTCAATAACACGTCTTGCTGCATAAAAACGTTTATTCCAGTAGGTATTAGACATTTCTGACACTGTCACACCATTGCTGGTGGATGCATGTACGAATTTATCATTACCGATGTAAATTCCAACATGGCGCATAGTACGGCCTGTTTTGAATAGAACGAGATCGCCTGCTTGTAATTTTGATTTATTAACCTGAGTACCAGAGAACTGTTGGTCTGAGGTTGAGCGAGGAAGTTCTACACCGAATTGGTCAAGAAAGGTTCTTTGTACAAAGGCAGAGCAGTCAATGCCTTTTTTGGTATCTCCACCTAAACGGTAAGCGACGCCTTTCCAGTCTGCATATTGGTCAAGTATCTTAGATTTTATATCGAGATTCTTCACCAATGATTCAAATTCATCTTGTGATGCTTGGGAAATAGATGTGCTTGATGATGTATTAAGTGGGGTAGTGCTTGAATTCGCTAAGCGTGAATTTGCGTTCTGTGAGCTACATGCTGATAGCGTAGCTACAACAATGAACGCCGGTATGAGCTTAAGCATTCTCATATACGGTTTTGTTCTCATTGTGACAGATTTCCCTTACATCCTTACGTGCAGAAGCGCACATGAATTATTCACCAAATAACCAGAGAATATAGTGTAATTTAACTCTGGCAACCTTATTTCGCGAAAAACGTGCTCTAAAGCACGTAAATATCCACATTAAACAATAAATAATGAAGAAACCAGAAAAGTGTACAGAAAGAGGGGCTAAATGGCGAGAGGAAAGGCGCTTAATTTACAAAACATTAGATAATAAAGTGCTAATACTTAAAATAGATCTCATTTTGTCATAATAATATCATTTAATTGTCAAAAAAATGACCAAAAGAATAAGTGCAATATTACACTTATTCTCTTTTAATGAATTAGATGTGTTTTTCCTTTTCCCTTTTATTTTTTAAAAGGAAGATATTTTTCTAATTGTCTGACAATATTATCTGATAACGGTGTAATTAATAGCCAACTTGTTGTGACTAAAGTTAAAGATATAGAACCAACTAATATATCTGATGCCCAGTGTGCGCCGGCCATAACTCTTGGTAATGAAAACACGACAGTAATAAGAAGAGCACATAAGAAAGAACGAAACGAGAGATAACGTAATATAAAGCTACAGAAGATTAGTAGCATTAAGCCATGGTCGCCAGGGAAGCTATCACCTGAGGCATCTTTTGTAGGAATGCCCGTCACAACGCCCACTCTATGCGCATCTTGAAAATGAAGTGTCGGGCTTGGTCTTTCAATTGGAATATTTTGTCCTAATTGATTAATCAGCACTGCACTGATTATCATCACTAATCCCACAATTATCAGATGGCGTTTACCCCTATAATCTTTTTTACGGAATGTATTGTAATAAAGCGCTCCCATCGCCAGCAAAATAACCAAATCAAACTTTCTATTATTGGTATAAGCCACAAAAGAAGCAAAAAAAGTATCAGGCAAAATGTGCTGATTAAAAAAATAAAAAATACGTGTGTCAATTGATAGCCAAAATCCATGTTGTGCCGGAAGATACCAAGAGAGAAAAATAATTAGGCCGGCAAGATTAAGTAAAAAAATAGCCAGTGCTTTTTGGTTAAAATGAGAAAGTTTCATAGTAATAAAATGACAAATTTGCGTGTATTTAGTGATCTAGATCACAATAAGTTTGAGTTTGATTCTAGGACTATAACCAAAATAAAAAAATAGATCTTTGCAATTTGCTGTCTATGCAAATGTTATGCTTTAGTTTCATTTCTGTTAGATTTTTTCATATCCACTTAACCTAAATTTAGAATATTTTTTTTTGATACTCGTAATTTGAGTGTTATATAATTTTTTTCTATTCTTTAATTAAAGATAAAAGTTAAATAAATAAAGTAACAAGCCGATATTAGTTAAGACTTTAATAACATATTGGCTTGTGAAATTTACACATCCCAATAATCATAGGAGATTAGTTTTGAATAAGTTATGTATTGCAGCTACGTGCTTAACTTTATTATTAAGCACACCTACTTTGGCTAAGGAAAATAAAGTCATTGGTTCAGGAACTATAACTTTTGTTGGTGCAATTGTTGAGGGCAATTGTCTAATGGATACGGATAAAAACACTTTTAAAACAAGTTGTTGGAATGGTACTGAAATGCAGGAATCTGAATATCAGTTAGAAAGGAATAAGCACTTTAACTCTAAATTGATTAACAACAAAGGCTCTATGGATATTAAATGGATTAATGATAATTTAGCTGTAATGAACATTGTTTATAATTAATTTCCCATAGATCTAGTAATAAAAATAATTGTATTAATTAAATAAAATTTTAATACTTTTATAGAGCTGTTATTAAAGTTAAAAATATTTGACTTAAGTTTAATCAACGTTGATTTCTTATTTATAAACATCGAACACTTATATTTGATAGACATCAAATATTCCTCTTATGTCTATATAAATGTCATATTTTATTGCTATGATAAAAATATGTCGGGTAGGTGTGATCCCCATACCTGCTAGCGCAAACAAGAAGTGAGGTCGTTATGAGAAAATATCTGACCGTAGTATGCAGTCTTCTCGTTTCCAGTTCGATATCATTAGCTTGGGCATCTGATCCCATGCAAACAACAGGGCAGATTTATCTGCGGGGTGCGATTGTCGATCCTGCATGTGAGATGAATTTCACATTTGATAAAGCTGAATACCAATGTTACAAACACAACAAAGTGTTCACATCTACTCAATCTATTGTTCCCGCGTCTTTTGATAAATCCCAACGAACTATTATTTTGCCTCAAGATATGGGCAAGGCTGAGATCCGTTGGATGGATGACACCCAAAAAAATGGTGTTATTGACGTCCAATATTTTTAAGGCGTCTGTGGATAGACAAAGGTAGGGTGCAAAAGATAAACAAGTCAAATAATCGTTTGTCACATTGGGTTTCTTACGATTATCTGACCTATTTAAAGCGACATTAGCTATACGCTAATGAGTAGGGCTTTTGACTGTTGATTTGACAGTTGATTAGTCAGCTCGGCCCATATAGCGACGTTCAGCAATATGAATACGAACTTTATCGCCAGTAGAAAGATATTCAGGAACCTGAATAACTAACCCTGTTGGTAATGTTGCAGGTTTAGTACGAGCGCTTGCAGAGGCACCTTTAATACCTGGAACAGTTTCAACAATCTCCATATCAACAGTTTGTGGCAGTTCTAATGCTAAAACTTGACCATCCATTGTTAATACTTGCATTCCCGCTAAGCCTTCCTCAGGAATAAACAGTAATTCATCTTCAATTTGATCTTTTTTGAAGGTATACGGTGTGTAATCTTCATTATCCATAAAGATATATTCATCACCATCAATGTAAGAGAAGCTCACAGCACGACGCGTTAAGCTGATGGTATCAATCATATCATCGCCTTTAAAACGCTCTTCTACTTTCTGGCCAGTACGGATATCAGTAAAACGCATTTTGTACAGTGTGCTTGCACCACGGGCACTTGGTGCTTGGATGTCGATATCTTTTACCAGTAATAATTTGTTGTTATAACTAACAGCCATACCACGTTTAATTTCATTGGCTTTTGCCATATAAAACCTTCCATTAAATAACATTGACGATAATGGCGACAAAATTACTCGCAGTGCAGAAACTTGGCAAGTTATTCGCACATTTTTTTATAAGATTTGATGAAAAAAACAAAGCCAGCTCCAATGTGGGCTGGCTCGGCTGGCTTTAGATGTAGGCTTTTAGCAAAGACATTAACGGTAGATAGGAAGAAGATTAAAGTTCGCTAAAATATGTGCGCTGGCATTGAGAATACCAAACAAAATGACGAAACCAATCATAAACATACCACCGGGAGCTTTAAAGCTTTGGCTTTGATTACGCTCACGACTTGCTTTTGCCATTAATGCGGGAATAATTGCAGCCCAAATGGCAGCCGCTAACCCTGCAAAACCAATGGCATATAAGAAACCATCAGGAAAAATAATGGCTAAAACAGTCGGCGGTATAAACGTTACTAATGCAGATTTAAATCGGCCACTTCCTGTATTTGAAAACTTAAAGAAGTCTGCTAAGTAATCGAATAATCCTAATGACACACCTAAAAATGAACTTGCTAATGCCATATAAGAGAACAAGTCTAATAACATTGATACAGAGGTATTGGCGGTTGTTGTACGCATTTGTGCCAATAAGTTACCAATATTCCCACCATCAGCAATCACTTGCTTGAAACCTTCACGAGGAATATTACCTTGTACAACAAACTGCCATAAAATATAAATTGCCAATGAAATCAATGTACCAATAAGCAAGCTTTTCATAACAGCTTTGCCATCTTTACGATAATACGTCACTAAGCCCGGAATATTGCCGTGATAACCAAATGAAGCCAGTAAATAAGGTAATGCGGCTAAAGCATAAGGCAAGTAACTTGCATTGCTTTCATTGGTGTTAAATAACACAGGCATTTTTACTTCGGTAAATAGGCCGCCAATGGCTAACACAAAAGTAATTACCATACCGCCAATTAAAATGGTGCTTAATCTATCTACTGCGCGTGTTGATAACCAAACAAAGAAAGCAACAATTAATGCAAAGACCAAACCCGCAATAGCTTGGGGTACGCTTACCACATTTTCGAAATTTTGCACAATAATGGAGCTACCGGCAGAAATATAAGCGTAAGTTAAAATATAAAGAACAAATGCAATCGCCAGCCCATTAATAGTACTCCAGCCTTTTCCTAATAAGTCTTTGGTAATGGTATGAAAGCTAGAGCCTAAAGGATAATGAAGGTTTACTTCTAAAATCATTAACCCAGACATAAATAAACAAAACCAAGTGTAGATCAGAAGAAAAATAGAACCGGTAAACCAGACACCGGAAGTCACAATAGGAATGGAAAACATGCCTGCACCCACAGCGGTGCCAGCAATGATCATTGCACCACCAAGTATGGATGGGCGCTTTGTTATTGATGTGACTTCTGACATAGGATGTCCTTATAAAATTGACTCAATGTACTAGCTTGATGGTGTAAAGGATACACGTTTGCTATAAGGGTGTAAATAGAGGTTATTGTGCTTTATAAAAGAAAAAAGTGAGTAAAAATAATACAGTAGAAAAAGGTGATTATATAAATCAATAGATTAGTGTGAGGATTATTATAAATAATAAAGGAATATCATTATAAATAAGTGAAAATTTATGTAGAAATAGAAGATCTGAACATTATTCTGAACAAAAAAGATCCAGAATAATGAAAGTGATAGAGTGTTTTTAATTAGCCTTGATAAAACTGCTTACTTTTCCATAATGCAATAGAATTGCGACTGGCTTCGAAGTGTGGCTCTGGTAAATCATCTGGAGAACACCAGCGAAGTTCAGAACATTTATCTGGCTCCATCAATTTAGGTTCGTCGCCTTGGTGTTGTGCGATCATACAAATAGAAACGGTGTGTTTACCTTCTTGTTGGTAAGTTTCTAGATTATTGCTAATACCAATCACTTGTGGCTCTGTGATCGCAATACCAATTTCTTCTTCTATTTCTCGAATAGCACATTGCTCAAAAGTTTCACCTTCATCAACATGCCCACCAAAAATTGACCAATAAGGGGCATGTTTTCCGCAACGCTTTCCTAATAAAACTTCACCCTTTTCATTAGTGATAATTACACCAACGCCGACTACGACTGACATTTGAGACTCCTTTTTTCTTTTTTATATAGTTAATGTATAAAATAAGTCGCTTTTTACGGGGAACATTCTCTATTGAGGGTGAATAGAGTGCAAGGAGAACCCACTCAATTTCACTGAATAAAAGGTTAATTGATGCTATATATAGCACCCTAAATATTCATAATAAAAAATGATTGGGGAGTGAAGGCATGAGTCGCCGTGTCGCTACGATCACCTTAAACCCTGCTTATGATCTGGTTGGTGCTTGTCCAGCTATTGATGTAGGTGGTGTTAATTTAGTCCGAACTGCTGGGCTTAATCCTGCTGGTAAAGGCAATAATGTCGCGAAAGTCTTACGTGATTTAGGTATCGATATTACTGTTAGCGGGTTTATGGGACGCGAAAATCAAGAAGAGTTTCAGCACTTCTTTAGTGAAAATGGGATGGCGAACCGTTTTTATTTAGTATCAGGACGAACACGCATTAATGTGAAGTTAACCGAGGGAAAAGGGCAAGTCACCGACTTTAATTTTTCAGGATTTACAGTATCAGCGCAAGATTGGCAGCGTTTTGCAACAGATTCGCTTAATTGGCTTGGTCATTTCGATATGGTGGTTGTCAGCGGAAGCTTACCTAATGGTGTTGATCCTGAAGCCTTTACCCAATGGATGATTAAGTTAAGAAGATTATGCCCATGCATTATTTTTGACAGCAGTCGTGATGCCTTAGTCGCAGGATTAAAAGCAGCCCCATGGTTGATAAAACCTAATCATCGTGAATTAGAAGCGTGGGTTGGACATTCATTAACTGAAATGGCAGATATTATTAAAGCGGCTCATCAACTGCGAGATAAAGGCATTGCACATGTTGTTATTTCACTGGGTGAAAGAGGGGCGTTATGGGTAAATGCATCTGGTGCATGGCTTGCAAAACCACCACATTGTAATGTGATAAGTACCGTTGGTGCAGGAGATTCAATGGTTGCAGGATTAGTCTATGGCTTATTAATGAGCCAAACGAGTGAACATACATTGCGCCTTGCAACCGCTATTTCTGCATTATCAGTTAGTCAGCCTGATGTAGGAATAAAAGACAGAAGCCAGCTTGCTGAAATGATGACTAAGATTGAGTTAACACCCATTAAATAAAGTCATTTGCGGTTTATGGTTATAAAACAAATATTCTATAAACCGCAAATTGTATAAGCCGCAGTTCTCATTATTGCTGGCGTTGCTGTTAGTCTTGTTGTGATTTCAACCAAGCAATTTCTTCAGGCCAAATATCAGGATTAATGGTTTCTAAAATCAGCGGAATACCATCAAAACGTTTATCCCGCATAATATAACTAAAAGGCACTTTACCAATATTACCTTCACCTAAACTATGGTGGCGATCGACACGACTGGCTAATTCGCTTTTCGCATCATTAAGATGCATCGCTTTTAAGTATTGAAAGCCGACAATCTTTTCAAATTCAGCGAATGTTTTTTCGCAATCTTCAATCGTTCTTAGATCATAACCTGCGGCGAAAGTGTGGCAAGTATCAATACAAACACCTACACGAGATTTATCTTCTACACCATCAATAATGGCGGCTAGATGCTCAAAACGATAACCCAGATTTGTTCCTTGCCCTGCGGTATTTTCAATTACGGCAGTAACATTTTTAGTTTTTTCTAAGGTGATGTTAATTGATTGGGCAATTTTTTGTAGGCACTTATCAACATCAATCTTATTTAAATGACTTCCTGGGTGAAAATTCAGTAACTCAATGCCAAGTTGCTCACAACGCTGCATTTCATCTAGAAATGCGTCTCTTGATTTTTCAAGAGCATCTTCTTCAGGGTGACCTAAATTAATAAGATAACTGTCATGGGGTAAAATTTGAGAAGGGCCATAACTATAAAGTTCGCAGTTCTTTTTAAATTTATCAATGACTTCTGTAGATAATGGTGCCGCTTTCCACTGGCGCTGATTCTTAGTAAAAAGGGCAAATGCAGTCGCTTTTATTTCATGTGCGCGTAATACCGCCTGATCGACGCCACCAGCAGCACTGACATGTGCGCCAACAAATTTCATTACTTCTCTCCTTAGATTTATTTTACACCATGATAACAAACATACAGCGTATAACATCATATTGAGGTGATAAAAGCAAAAAAGCGCAACTAAAAATAGTTGCGCAATTAAAAAGTACTTCTCAAGGCGAAATTTCAAAGGGGATTAATTTTTTGATATTCCTATTAAGACATCAACACAGTTTGAATAAAGATATTAATCATCGCACCACCAAGGGTTAACCAGAAAAATAAGAATAACGCTAACAATAATGGTTTGACGCCTGCTTGTCGGATAGCACTAATATGCGTTGTTAAACCTAATGCCACCATTGCCATTGCTAATAGAATGGTATCGATAGTCACAATATAACTAACAATAGACGCTGGAATTAAATTCAAAGAGTTAAAGCCAGCCATTAAAATAAAGAATACGGCAAACCAAGGAATAGTAATTGGGCTTTTTTCAGTAGATTGTGCGCCATTGTTTGCCTTGCTTTTCTTTTTACTTAAATAAGTTGAAAGAATAATTAAGAACGGTGCTAACATCATTACGCGGATCATTTTACTAATAACTGCTGCATTTTCAGCATCAGGGCTAATGGAGTGCCCTACAGCAACGACTTGAGCCACTTCATGAATTGTTGAACCAGAAAAAATACCAAAAGTTTCTTCGGTAAATGGTAGCCAACCTGCAAATGCATTTAAGTGGTAGAACCAAGGGTAAAGAAAAATACCAATGGTCCCGAAAATCACAACAGTAGAAACCGCAACAGCAACTTGGCTGGCTTGTGCTTTAACAACAGGCTCTGTCGCCATAACAGCAGCAGCACCACAAATACTACTACCCGCACCAATTAAGATGACAGTTTGTTCATCTAAACCGAAATATTTGCGACCAATCCACATAGCAATAAGAAAAGTCGATATCAGCATAATGGCATCTATAATTAAACCTGTTGCACCTACATCTGCAATTTGCTGAAAAGTCAGTCTAAAACCGTACAAAATAATACCTGTACGTAATAAATAGTGTTTAGCGAATTTAACACCTTCATCACTATAAGGCTTTGCAACAGGATAAAAGGTATTACCCACAATAATACCGAATAGGATAGCCAGTGTTAATGCACCTAAACCCATGCTAGAAAACCAAGGAATATCACCAATATAAATAGCAAGCGCAGTTAATACGCCTGTTAGTAATAAACCAGGAAGCCAGCGATAGACTGGAGTAAAACATTTTTTCGCCAATGTAATAGGTTGACTTTGCTCTGACATAGAAAAACCTTGCTTATATGAATTTTGCATAAGCATATAACAAGTAATCTTATTTATTAAACTCATTATTTTTATAATAATAACCAGTAAAATTAATATAGGTGTATTTTCTTAAATGTGCTTGGTATGTTACTGGTTTGTGGATAGTATGTTATTACAATGACGGCTCAAAGGTGGAATGGATATGCGAATTACGTTGCGGCAACTGGAAGTCTTTACTGAAGTTCTCAAGAGTGGTTCTACAACGCAAGCATCACAACAGCTTGCTTTATCTCAATCTGCTGTCAGTGCATCTTTAACTGATCTCGAAAGCCAATTAGGCGTACAGCTTTTTGATAGAGTGGGAAAACGGCTTGTCACAAATGAACATGGGAGATTACTTTATCCCAGAGCATTATCTTTACTTGAACGAGCAACTGAAGTGGAGCAGTTATTCCAAGCTGGAAATGGTGCTTTACGCATCGCTGCAAGTACAACAATAGGCAATTATATTTTACCTCAAATGCTGGGTAATTTTCATCGTAACTATCCTGATATTCCGCTAGAAATGAGTATTGGAAATACTGAGGAAGTCGTTAAATTAGTGAGCGAATTCCGTGTTGATTTAGGGTTAATTGAAGGCGCTTGTCAAAGTTCTGAATTGATTAGCCAGAAATGGCTTTTAGATGAAATGGTTATTTTTTGCTCACCTGATCATCCGTTAGCTAAAGCACCTAAAGTGACTTTAGCGGATTTACAGACGGCTCCTTGGATTTTACGAGAAAATGGTTCCGGAACTCGAGATGTACTAAACCATCTTCTATTTGCTTCTTTACCAGGCTACCGCATTGAAATGGAATTAGGTAACTCAGAAGCAATAAAACACGCCGTAATGTATGAAATGGGGATCAGTTGTTTATCTCGTCGAGTCATTGAAGAGCAGATTAATAACGGCTCATTAAAAGAGATAAAAGTAGAAGGGCTAACCTTACAACGTACCTTATATCTTGTTTATCATCGTCAAAAACATGTTTCTGATGCACTGAAAAAACTGCTGACGTATTGTAATGCTGAACATTTAATCGGCAATTTTTCATAAATTGCTAATAATTGACGCCCGATCATGAAGGTATCTTATAATCCCAGATCCTTGCTATTCACGAACGACAGATTTGTTACAATCCTCGTTAGAAAAGTGAATATAAAAGTGGAATGTTATGTCAGAACAACAAAATAGTACTGCAGGTTCGGGCGCAGTACGCACTTTGCGCCGAGAGTTAAAAGCGCGACATTTAGCGATGATCGCTATTGGTGGTTCAATTGGTACAGGGCTTTTTGTCGCATCTGGTGCAACTGTTGCTCAAGCAGGGCCGGGTGGGGCATTACTCTCTTATGCTTTAATTGGATTAATGGTCTATTTTCTAATGACGAGCCTTGGAGAATTAGCCGCATTTATGCCTGTTTCCGGCTCTTTTTCAACATACGGCTCTAAGTATGTCGAAGAAGGCTTTGGTTTCGCATTAGGTTGGAACTATTGGTATAACTGGGCAGTTACAATTGCTGTTGACCTTGTTGCTGCACAATTGGTGATGCTCTATTGGTTCCCTGATGTTGATGGTTGGATCTGGAGCGCTCTATTCCTTGGCGTTATTTTCTTACTCAACTATATCTCGGTAAAAGGATTTGGTGAGGCAGAATATTGGTTCTCCTTAATCAAAGTTTCCACAGTAATTATCTTTATTATTGTGGGTATTGCGATGATCACTGGCATTATGAAAGGTGCCGAAAACGCCGGTTGGCATAATTGGGAAATTGGTGATGCACCTTTTGCGGGTGGATTTGCTGCCATGATTGGTGTTGCCATGATTGTTGGTTTCTCATTCCAAGGTACAGAATTAATTGGTATTGCAGCGGGTGAATCTAAAGATCCTGCTAAAAATATTCCTAAAGCTGTGCGTAAAGTCTTCTGGCGTATCTTATTATTTTATATCTTTGCAATTTTAATCATTAGCTTAATTATCCCGTACACTGATCCTAGTTTACTGCGTAATGATGTGGGTGATATTAGCGTTAGTCCATTCACGCTAGTCTTTAAAAATGCGGGATTATTATCTGCGGCTGCCATTATGAATGCGGTTATCTTAACGGCGGTACTTTCTGCGGGTAACTCAGGCATGTATGCATCAACGCGTATGCTGTTTACATTAGCAAGAGAAGGCAAAGCACCAAAATGCTTTGGAAAATTGTCTAAAAACGGCGTGCCACGTAATGCGCTTTATGCGACAACGGTTGTTGCTGGTCTATGCTTTTTAAGCTCCATGTACGGAAATCAAACGGTTTACTTGTGGTTATTAAATACCTCGGGAATGACGGGTTTTATTGCATGGTTAGGTATTGCGATTAGTCACTACCGTTTCCGTAAAGGTTATGTTGCACAAGGTCGTGATTTAAATGACTTACCTTATCGATCTGGCTTCTTCCCAATTGGTCCTATTTTTGCCTTTATATTGTGTTTAATTATTACATTAGGTCAAAATTACCAAGCGTTCTTAGAAGATACGATTGATTGGTATGGTGCAATTGCAACCTATATTGGTATCCCATTATTTTTATTAATTTGGTTTACTTACAAGATTGTGAAGAAAACCCGCTTTATTCGTTATAATGAAATGGAATTTCCAACGCACATTGCGAATAAAAAATAACCTATAAATCAAGTTATTAAAACGTCCGTTTTGTGATCTCGATCACTATAAAACGGACGTTTTTTATTTTTTTGACCAGTCAATTATAAAAAAGATACAAAAATCCTAATTATATTAGTGTTCGCATTGATAATAATTATTATTTGCTTTATTGTTAGCGCATAATTTATTTGCTGAAAAATAAAATAATGGTGCTGTTGATTGTAAATAATATGCTTAATGTAATGAGTCTGATAATAATTAGCCCTTCTAGCGCTCAATACAGCCAACCAACAGCTTATCGCCATATAATAAGTTACACAGCGAATATATTTCACCGTATAATAATTTTGCGACTCACTTCTTTGTTGAATGAATTGTCTCAAATTAATAATTGGCTTTTTGTACATAAGAAACAATTGATGAGTTGTACGGTATGTTTTTGCCAATGTAAAACACAGGTAAGAGCAGAAGAACGTAAAAAAAAGACTAGGTACAACAGTTGATATGAGCATTATGTCAGAGAGACTCGCCACACAAGAGCATGAAAAAAATGCATCAGATAATGTGAAAGCCCATTATCGGAAAATGATGAATAAACGCATGCTATGGCTGGGAGTTATCTTTTTAATTATTTGTGGTTCAGTAGTGTTAGATTTCACTATGGGGCCTTCTGGTTTATCACTTGAAAAATTATTAACCACCCTGTTTCAACCGGAGCTTGTTGATGCAGGCTCTCGAGTGATTGTTTGGGATATTCGCTTACCTTATGCCTTAATGGCGGTTGTGGTAGGGATGTCGCTAGGATTAGCGGGTGCAGAAATGCAAACTATTCTAAATAACCCGTTAGCAAGCCCTTTCACACTTGGTTTATCAAATGCCGCTTCATTTGGTGCTGCATTAGCGATTGTTTTAGGGATTGGTATTCCGGGTATTCCTGACCAATGGTTTATTTCGGCGAATGCGTTTCTCTTTGCATTATTATCAGCTTTATTATTAGACGGAATTACTCGTTGGACTCGTGTTCCTACATCTGGAGTGGTGCTTTTTGGTATTGCCATGGTGTTTACGTTCAACGCACTAGTCTCAATGATGCAATTTATTGCAACAGAAGACACTCTCCAAGGTCTAGTTTTCTGGACTATGGGAAGTTTAGCGCGTGCAACATGGGTAAAACTCGGTGTGATGACGGGAGCTTTTGCTGTCATTATGGTGATTTCATGGATGAGTTCATGGAAATTAACTGCATTGCGATTAGGCGAAGACAGAGCGATTAGCTTTGGTATTGATGTAAAGCGTTTAAGATTAGGCTCCTTACTGCGCATCAGTATTTTAACCGCACTCGCAGTCGCTTTTGTGGGACCAATTGCCTTTATTGGTTTAGTTGCTCCTCATATTGCTCGTATGATGTTTGGTGAAGATCATCGATTCTATCTGCCAGCAAGCGCATTAATTGGAGCTTTAGTTTTATCATTGGCATCTATTGCTTCTAAAAATTTAATACCGGGTGTCATTATTCCAGTGGGTATTGTGACATCGCTGGTGGGCGTGCCATTTTTCCTCAGTATGATTTTACGTCATAGGGGGAATATCTAATGATGGAAGGATTAAAGATCCAAGATTTTAGCGCTGGTTATGCTAAACATCTTATCATTAAGGCACTTGATGTGGAGCCATTACCTAAAGGAAAAGTCACCGTATTATTGGGACCAAATGGTAGCGGAAAATCAACATTATTAAGAGCGTTAGCTGGATTAAATAAGTCATCAGGTGTTGTCAGTTTAGATGGCAACGATTTGGCTTCGATGAATTTTGCACAACGCGCTCAAAATGTAGTCTATTTGCCACAAACATTACCTGCTGGTGTTCATTTACATGTTTTAGAATCCATTATTGTGGCGCAACGTGCTTCAGGTGGATTACATAATGAACATAGTGAAGCCCAGGTCATGCATTTATTACGGCAATTAGGTATTGAGCATTTAGCATTACGCTATTTAGATGAATTATCTGGTGGTCAAAAACAATTAGTAGGGCTTGCTCAATCATTAATTAGACAGCCTTCTTTATTATTATTGGATGAGCCATTAAGCGCACTAGATCTTAATTACCAATATCATGTAATGGATTTAGTGGCTAAAGAAACACACCGTAGAAATATTATTACTGTCGTCGTTGTCCACGATATTAATATCGCCTTACGACATGGTGAACATGTATTAATGTTGAAACAAGGACAGTTAATTGCGCAAGGCGCGCCAGATAAGGTTATCACGGCACAAAGCCTTGCCGATGTTTATGGTGTTCAAGGTCGATTGGAATATTGTTCACAAGGAATACCTCAAATTATTATTGATGGTTTAGTGGATAAAATATAGAGCAGTAAAAGAGAAAAGAAATAAATATAGGGATGCAGTAAATAGGGATATAAAAATAATATTAAAATAACTAAGGGTAATTAAATTTATTTATTACCCTAATTTCTGAGCAATTGTCGATCTGTCCATCTATATAAAACTTAAAGAATATATATTCTTGGAGAATCGGGAATGGTAGTGTTAAATAAAAATAAAATTGCGCTTGGCGTTGTTGCGGCTATTGCATCAAGTTTTGTTATGACTGCATCAGCAGAAAATGTAGAAAAACTGCTTGTAACAACCGCTTCAGGGTTTAAACAAACCGTTGAAGATGCACCTGCATCGGTTTCTGTTGTCACTCGTGAACAGCTAGAAACCAAATCTTACCGTGATGTGACTGACGCATTAAAAGATGTTCCCGGCGTTTTAGTAACAGGCGGTGGAAGTAGTTCTGATATCAGTATTCGTGGTATGGATGCAAAATATACCATGATTTTAGTTGATGGTAAGCGAGTTGCCTCGCGTGAAACGCGTCCTAATAGTGATAACTCAGGTATTGAACAAGGCTGGTTACCGCCTTTACCTGCCATTGAACGTATTGAAGTTGTACGTGGCCCAATGTCTTCTTTATATGGTTCAGATGCAATGGGTGGGGTTATCAATATTATTACTCGTAAAGCGCAAAAAGAGTGGAACGTAAGTTTACGTGCTGATAGCACGCTGACAGAGCGTCAAAACTCAGGAAATACTGAACAAGGCAGTTTTTATGCAGCCGGTCCATTGATTGATAACCTGCTGGGATTAAAAGTCCAAGGTCAATATTCGCACCGTAGCGAAGATAAATTTGCGAATGGTTATAATCGTCAAATTACTGCAAGCGGTGGTGGTACATTAAGCTGGACACCAGATGATAAAAATACGGTTGAATTTGAATTTAAAAAAGACAGCCAGCACCGAGATTCTCGTTGGGAATATTCAGCCTCTGATCGCTCTCGTAAATCTAAGAGCAGTGATTTCAGTAAATATGAGCTAAAACAATATGCCCTGACTCATGATGGTGTGTATGACTTTGGTACGATGAATACTTATATTCAGCGTGATGAAAACAATAACCCAAGTCGTAAAATGGAATACAACGATACAACAGTACGTAATCAAACAGTATTTATGTTAGATGCGCATACTTTAAGTGTTGGTGCTCAGTATCGTTTTGAAGAATTAAAAGATAGCAATAACCATTTAGACAAAGGTAGTAAATTAGATCGTTATAGCTGGGCGCTGTTTGCTGAAGACGAATGGGCGCTAGCAAATGATTTCGCTTTAACCGGTGGTTTACGTATGGATAAAGACGAAAACTACGGTACTCACTGGACACCTCGTGTTTATGGTGTTTGGCATATGGCTGATGAATGGACGTTAAAAGGTGGTGTATCTACTGGTTATCGTTCACCTGATTTACGCCAAGCAACGAAAACTTGGGGACAAGCAACAGGGGGTTCAGGTGGTAATGCCGTCATTTATGGTAACCCAGATCTGAAACCTGAAAAATCAGTAACAGAAGAGATTGGTATTATTTGGGATAACCGTGATAACTTAACGGCAAGTGTTACAATTTATAATACTGATTTTAAAGATAAAATTACTGAGCGTCGCATTTGTGATGATAAAGGCGTGTTACCTGCATGTACTAAAGAACAAGGATATGGTCACCTATATGACTTTATCAGTACGCGTGAAAACGTAGATAAAGCCAATATGCGTGGTATTGAGGTAACTGGTAACTGGACAATTTCACCTGCGTGGAACTTAGCAGCTAACTACACCTTTACTGATTCAGAGCAGAAGAGCGGTGCATTTAGTGGTAAACCACTGAATAAACAGCCTCGCCATATGGCAAATGCGACCTTAAACTGGGAAACTACGCCAGAAATAGAAACTTGGGCGCGTATTAACTTCCGTGGTAAAACATCGGATTACTTATCACGCACAAGTATGGCAACCGGTACACCTTCTTATGCATTTGTTGACATTGGTACAAGTTACAGCTTAACCAAACAACTTAATGTGATTGGTGGTGTTTATAACGTGTTCGATCGTCGCATTAATTATGAAAACTTTAATACCACATTAGAAGGTCGTCGTTACAACATTGGTTTGAACTATAACTTCTAATTTTTTACCCTCAGTTTGTGTCATTAAGACTCCACTTGTGGAGTCTTTTTTTTTATCTCTAATTTCCTTTCATTTGCTCAGAATTAATACTGGAAAGTTTAAATATTGAGGTCTATATTTAGCTCAATAATTCATCTTATTCATCGTGTTATTTGGACTATTAGATTGTGATTTCTACTTATTACCAGCCATTTTTTTCTTAATTTATTCTCTTACTTTTTATTTATATAAAACAGGTTGCTAAAAAATAGGCACTTTTTATTAAAAGTCTATTTTGGGGTGATAAAAGAAGCATGAGTTAACAAAATTTTAGCATTAATCTTATTAATGTATTTTAAATGCTTTATTTTGATGATTTGGCAATGATATTAATTTAAATCTAAAGTTTAATTCTTATTTATCAATACATTGTGTTTTATTTTCTTACGGTAGAGTAATGGCTTTTGAAATATTTAAAACTTAAAAGTTGTGATAAAAGCACAATTATTGTTAATAAAATGTGGCGTTATATGTTGACTTAGTTTGCGAATTGAAAAGATCGTAAAAAAAGGGGGCTTTTTGATGAAAATGTATTGCTATTTAAGTCTGAGACGTGCAAAATGCGCCCACTAAAAATATGACTGATGCGTTTAAAGTGCATCGGTTTTTTTTTGCATTTTTACTTATTACTACACCAAGAGGTCAGATTCATTTGAGTCTGAATAGATAACATAATTTGATTAGCAGCCAGCCCCTTAGAGAAAGGGTTGTCATGATAGAGGAATGCTAATATGGTACAATTATTCTCTTTCGCAGTCGGGCCTAGCGGCACTGCGGGCAATGATGACTACGGAGCACGGCGTCTCCTAAACACATACACATCCTTAAAAACTTCATTCTATTCTGTTTATAGGCAGATGCGAAGTCTTCCCAGTAACTGTCGGTTGAGTTTATCTAATACTCAAACCGAAGTTATGGGAGGGTTCGCTAATGTCAGATAACGTCATCTCCTCTATCGGCACTAACCAAACTGGTGCTAACAATCGAGTTCAATTACGTAAAACCTTGACTCTAATGCAGGTAGTCATGATGGGGCTTGCTTTTTTACAGCCTATGACTATTTTCGATACATTTGGTATCGTTTCTGGCATTACGAATGGTCACGTAGCAACCTCGTATGCGATTGCGTTGATTGCAATTTTATTTACAGCGGTCAGCTATGGAAAATTAGTTAAGCGTTTTCCTTCAGCAGGCTCTGCGTATACTTATGCTCAAAAATCCATGAGCCCTTATGTTGGCTTTATGGTGGGTTGGTCATCTTTACTTGACTATTTATTTATGCCAATGATCAATATCTTATTGGCGAAAATCTATTTACAAGCAATATTCCCAGGCGTTGAACCGTGGATCTTTGTATTTGCTTTAGTGGCTTTAATGACGTTCTTTAACCTGCGTGGTATTAACGTTGTTGCGAACTTAAATACAGCGATCGTTATTGTTCAGGTAGCAGTCATGGTTGTCTTCGTTGGGCTGCTTATCCACGGTGTTTATAACGGGGAAGGTGCAGGGGAGTTATGGACCTTTAGGCCGTTTGCGTCTGTTGATGCGCAAGTCATACCAATGATAACCGGGGCAACAATACTCTGTTTCTCATTCTTAGGTTTCGACGGTATTAGTACATTATCAGAAGAGACACCAAATGCAGGTAAAGTTATCCCTAAAGCGATTTTCTTAACAGCGCTGATTGGTGGGATCATCTTTATTGCGGTTTCTTACTTTTTACAACTGTATTTCCCAGATATTTCACGATTTAAAAATCCAGAAGAGTCACAACCTGAAATAATGCTGTATGTTGCGGGTGCTTTATTCCAGTCCATTATTTTAGTGTTCTCTTGTGTGACTGTATTAGCATCAGGTATGGCGGCTCACGCAGGTGTTGCACGTTTACTTTATGTTATGGGACGTGATGGTGTATTCCCTGAGAAGACATTTGGCTATGTACATCCAAAATGGCGTACGCCTGCATTTAACGTGCTATTAGTTGGCTTCTTAGCATTAGGTGCGGTGTTCTTTGATTTAGTGACTGCAACGGCATTAATTAACTTTGGTGCGTTAGTTGCGTTTACTTTCGTGAATCTGTCTGTTATTTCACAGTTCTATATTCGTGAGCGCCGTAATAAAGGATTAATGGATCACATTAATTACCTGATATTACCTATTATTGGTGCTGCAACAATGGGTGTCTTGTGGGTAAACCTTGAACCAGGTTCTATGGAGTTAGGTCTTGTTTGGGGCGCAATTGGTATACTTTATATGGTATGGATCACTCGTCGGTTCCGTAGACCAATGCCACAAATGCCAGAAAAGTAATATTCGAAGAATTGTTATAATGATAAATAAAATGGTCTCAGTAATGAGACCATTTTTTTGTATTGAATAAACAGCGCTAGAATCGATCAGTATAATAAATAACCAATTGATTTATTTATATACAATAAAATTAAGTATATTTACCCATTCAAATAAAAAAATTAAAAATAATTTTATGTGGAATATAGGTTTGCTCTTAAGTACTTATCATTAGGTGTATTTACTTATTTAAATTAAATTAAATGTTTTTTTATATTAGTTTTAACATGTCTATATATATGAAAAACAAAATTTATATATTCAAAAATATATTTTTTTATTTTTTAAGTATTATATTGATGCTCGATTAAAGATTAGTTAAATATTCTAAAAATAAAGAAAGAACTTTATAAAAAAAGTTTTTTAAATAATTATCATTATGTAATTTAAACTCGCTTTACGAGTAAAATTTAATTGTTGTGCTACTCTTTAAAAAGAATTAGAAAATATATTTTCTTAATTTACATCTAATTAAGATGATTAAGGGAATAATACTAATTCCAATAGGCGATTTATTTAAAAAACGAAAGGTAACAATATGTCTTTAATTAAGAAAGTTGCTCCGTTTATCGTGTTGTCTGGATTTATGGTTGCAGGTAATGCTTTTGCTGCAACACAGGGCACAACGGTGTCATTCGAAGCATTAATTCGTGCCGCAAGTTGTGATGTTTCTTCAACAACAGAAGGTTCTAAAATTGATTGGGGAACCTTCACAAGTGATGAAGTTTCTGGCAAAAACGTCGGCGATCAATTAGGAGATAATAAGACGTTTAATTTAGAGCTTTCTAATTGTACAGCAGCATTAGCAACTGGTGAAACAATCAATCTTTATGCTCGTGGTAATAAATCAAACTTTGATTCTGAAATGTTTGCTAACGCAACAGCGGCTTCTTTAGCTGTAAAATTGTTAGCAACAGCAAGTAATACTTTAGTTAAACCAAATGTTGAAACAGGTCTGACATTAGGACAAGAGATCATTAAAGACGGTACAGGTCGTATTCCGATGACCGCTGGTCTGTATTTAACAAATGGTGCAGTAACAAGTGATGAATTAAAAGTACCAGTTACTTTTACTGTTGCTTATAACTAATATTGCTTAATTTTTAGAGGCTCTATTTAATAGAGCCTCTCATTAAAGAAGAAATATAATGATTAAAATTACAAATAGAATAAGAAAGTTTTTTGTTATTTTACTAATGATTATATCGCCACTCGCTTATTCTAAAGGCGTGGGTTTAAACGCTACACGTATTATTTATCCTGAAGGTGAGAGTAGTGTAGGTGTTATCGTTCGTAATGAAGAACCAAAAATAAATTATTTGGTACAAGCCTATATTTCCTCTGATGAAAACCCAATTGTATTTCAAGTCACTCCACCTCTTTTTAGAATTAATAGTTTATCAAGGCATGAAGTGAAAATTTATGCCATGAGTAATTCTTTACCAAAAGATAGAGAAAGTATTTTTTATTTTCATGCAAAGATGATCCCTGGACAAAACAACAATTCTGATACAGCGGGCTTAAGTGTGGGATTTGATAATGTCATAAAACTTTTCTACCGACCTAAAAATTTACCGATGACATCTGACGATGCGCAAAAGAAATTAGGATTTAGTGTGGAAGGAAAACAATTAAAGGTAATCAATAACTCCCCTTATTACATCAATTTTGCTGGGTTTTCTGTCAACAATATAAAGCTAGGTGTTAGTTTGGCCAATAACAATGCCATGATCGCGCCTTATAGTTCGATAAAATATGCCTTACCTACAGGTGTAACTAAAGGAAGTGTTCAATGGCGTACAATAGATGATTTAGGTGGATTTAATGAACATAAAGCCACATTTTAAACCAATTATATTAGGCGCATTATTAACTTGTATCTCTTTTTATGGATATAGCGCTGTTGATGACTCTGCGGTTGTCATAGTAAAAGGTTCAGTAACAAAAGGAACGTGTGCTTTTACCTTATCAGATCAAACGGTGAAATTTTCTCAATCAACATTAATGCAAAATGTTGATGAAATAGGTGTAAAAAAGGAAAACAAAATACCTTTTTCAGTTAATTACCTTTGCCAAGATTATGTTGATGAAACACCTGATATGGAAGTTGTTATAAAAGCGGGATCAGGAACACAAATTGCAAATAACAAAATATCACCGGTGAATAATCCAACTAATGCAAGTTTCGCTCTATACGATTGTAAAAATGATCAATGTTCTTTAGTTAATTTTAATGCTGGAACAAGTTCTGTTTATATTACAACAGGAAATGGTAATAAAAATAAAGACTTTGAAGTCGAGCTTGTTAAGAAAGACAGTTCAGCGGTTAATCCTGGTACGCTAAAAGCAATATTAGCATTAACACTTATACAACCTTGAGAAAGTAAATATGAATATATTTCTATTGAAAAGGAATTTGTTAAGTTTGTTTATTACACTAGCACTATTTATTAGTTTTGATGCTCAAAGTATTGAATTTGACTTTAATGTGACCATTGATAAACAGACCTGCAAACTCTCAGTTTCAGGAACAAGTAACAATGAAGTTGATTTTGGTAGTATTCAATCGAATAAAATTAAAAATAATCTTATAGAACCTATTCCGATAAAGGTATTACTGAGTGACTGTAAAACGAATGACTTTTTTGATACTTATGTGACAATGAAGGCAAAGAGTACTTTAAATACGGTTACATTTAATGATGATATCAATAAAAGCTTTGGTATCAGAGTATCAAGTAAAAATAATGTTGCTCAATCTAATAATAATACGGATTTTTTTAAATCTGAAGATACTGTTTGGAATAACATAAGTAAAGATCAATTAGAAAAAACACTTTATACCTATGTTAAATGTAAAGATCCCACTGTTTGTGATCCCGAGTCTGGAGAGTTTTCGGCAACGTTAACTTTTTCGTATATCGTTGATTAAGATATTATATGAATAATTTTATTATAAAAATTTCTATTATTTTAATATTAGCTTTTAGTTATTTTAATGCTAACGCTCAAGGGGTTAGTTTAGGAAAAACGCGCGTTATTTTTTCTGAAGGTAACTCAAGTGAAAGTGTATATATTTCTAATGATAATAATCAGCCTTATTTAATACAAGCTGGCGTTACTGAAAAAATTGATGGAAATTTGTCATCTAATTTTATAGTGACTCCCCCTGTATTTCGTTTAGAAAACAAGAGTGTTTCATCTTTACGTATTTTATTAAAAGAGACTCAAAATTTACCCAATGACAAAGAGTCACTCTTTTATTTGAATACAAAAATTATACCTTCTACTAAACGACCTAATGAAAGTGAATCACAGGAATCAAAATTAGTATTAATAACTAATTTTGTGATTAAAGTAATTTATCGACCTGAAAATATAGCAAGACCTTCAGAACAAGATTATAAAAAGATCTTTATTAAAGAACAAGAAGGAAAGTGGTTTTTAGATAACCCAACTCCATATTATATGACATTAACATCAATTAAAGTTAATAACGAAAAATATAACAAAACCTTATTGTTATCACCTTATAGCAAAACTGAATTGGTAGAAGTATCAATAAAAGAAGCTAGTTGGCATATAATTAACGACTATGGTGAATTATCAAAAGAATTCAAATATAAGGACTAATGAAATGAACGTTTTGAATAGTCGTATTTTTTTTATTACTATTTTGATATTAGGTTTTTTTTATTGCCAATTAGCATGGTCTGCTAATAATGCATTTGAATTTTCATTGCAAAGAATGACGTATAATGAAGGTAGTAAAAGCATCTCTATTGGTTTAAGAAATAATGAAAAAAAAGCGTATCTCGTTCAGGCTAGTATGAGATGGTTAGATGAATCTACGGGGTTACAATTAATTGATAAAAAAGAGAATCCTCCTTTTATTTTAACTCCGCTTTTACAAAAAATAGAACCTGAAGAGTACTATGAGTGGGTGATTAAGTTTACTGGTTCAGAAAGTACAATACCAACAGATAGAGAGAGTGTTTATATTTCTCAATTTCGATTAATACCATCAACATCTGAAGAAACACCAAATGTACAGATGAACTTTATTAGGGCATTAAACTTTAAAGTATATTATCGACCAAAGTCTCTTGAAGGCATAGAAATAAAAGATGCAGAAAAAAAATTATCATTTTCAATTGATGGTAATAAAATAATCGCTAAAAATGATTCACCTATTTATCTAGCTTTTAACACAATAAAGATAAATGGAAAAGAGATCGAACTACAAGAGTTATCGAAAAACGTACCTCCATTTGGCACGCAAGAATACTTATTTTCGAATGAAAAAAAGATTACATCTATTCATTGGCAAGTATTAGATGAGTTTATGTTCCCATTAGATGAAAAAATAAAAACAGTAAATTAATAAAAATATATTTTTTATAAGGCTAAATATTAAGAGTGTAAAAATGAATAAATCAATGGCAATTTTTAGATACAGTTTTTTTACATCACTTATTTTGTTCTCATTTAATTCTTTTGCAGAAGATTATTTTGATCCCGCATTACTTGATGGACAATTAGGTGTATCTGCAAATGAAATTGATTTAAGCCAATTTTCACAAAAAGATGCATTACCTGAAGGTAGAATATCTTTGTTAGTTTATGTCAATAATAATAACAATGGTGAGTTTATCATTAATTTGGTAAAAGGACCTAATAATAAAGTGGTGCCTGAAATAACCCGAGGGTTATTAGATAAATTAGGTGTTAATACTGAAGTAATACCTAAGTTAAATATGTTAAAAAGCGATCAGGTGATTTATGATATTAATGAATATATTCCTGATGCATTAATAAAAGTAAATTTATCAGAATTAAAACTAATCACTAGTTTTCCTCAAATTGTTATGTCTAATGATGCCGTCGGCTATATTGATCCCGCCTCTTTTGATAGTGGTGTTACTGCTATGTTTATCAATTATATGTTTAGTGGAGGTCATTCTTCTAACGATAGCAATGTTGATAAAATTAATAATAATGGAAAACAAAAAAATGATAATTTCTTTGCTCAATTAAGAGCAGGGTTTAATCTTTATGATTGGCGTTTACGTTCGACAATGACACAGACGTATACCCGAAATTCAAATAATGCAGAGACTCAAAGCAATAACAGTAATAAATTTTCTAATACATATCTTTCTCGTAATCTTTATTCTTTGCGGTCGGAATTTATTATTGGTGAAACGACAACCGGAAATGATGTCTTTGATAGTATTCCAATGAAAGGTATGCGTTTAGTTTCTAACGAACAAATGTTGCCAGCGAGTCAACAAGGTTTTGCTCCAGATGTGAGTGGAATTGCTCAATCAAATGCCCAAATTACTATCCGGCAAAATGGGAATGTTATTTATCAAACTTATGTTGCACCCGGTGCATTTAA
The DNA here is from genome assembly GCF_008808075.1 of Proteus sp. CD3. Lineage (NCBI taxonomy): Bacteria > Pseudomonadati > Pseudomonadota > Gammaproteobacteria > Enterobacterales > Morganellaceae > Proteus > Proteus sp. CD3. The sequence goes on from NZ_CP019686.1 coordinate 1,205,676, forward strand.
AATAACCGATCTTTACGCGAGTGGCTCAGGAGGGAACTTGGATGTCACAGTGAAAGAAGAAGATGGTTCAGAAAGGACATTTACAGTTGCTTTTTCATCATTACCCGTAATGTTAAGACCGGGTGGTTGGAAATATGAAATTAGTACTGGGCGATTTGATGGTGGCACAACGGTTGGCTCTAAAAAGGCAGATTTTTTGCTTGCCAGTGGTATTTATGGTTTACCTCATGATGTCACTCTTTATGGCGGGGTATTAGGTGCGAAAGATTATTACGCTATTTCCTCTGGGATAGGAATTTCATTAGGTAATTGGGGTGCTCTGTCTACAGATATCACACATGCTCATGCTGACTTTAATACAATAGGTTCTCAAAATGGGCAATCTTATCGATTCCGTTATTCTAAGAATATGACCACTACAGGAACCTCTGTTGACTTAACGGCATTACGTTTTTCAACTAAAGATTATTACGATTTTAATCAATTCAATACTGAAGATTATCGGTTAAAAGAGGGCACTTCACCATGGTTAGGTGAACGAGAAAAAAGTCGTTTTACAACGTCAGTATCACAATCATTAGGTCAGTACGGTAGTATTTATTTATCTGGTAGCCGTTATAATTATTGGGAGCAAAATAAGAACGTTACTCAACTTACGACAGGCTATAATAGCAATATTCGTGGTATTAACTTTGGCATAAATTACAGTATTGATAGAATAAAATCAGATGATAGCTGGCCTGAAAATAGACAAATTAGTTTTAATGTGAGCGTTCCATTTAGTGTGTTTAGTAATTCGCCGGCACTCAGCAATTTTAATAGCACTTACATGATAAACCATGATAATAATGGAAGAACTAACCAGCAAGTTGGATTATCTGGTAGTGCATTTGATAACTCCTTATCTTATGGTATTTCTCAATCTTGGGCTAACCAAGGCCAATCTAATAATGGTTCAGCCTATGCTAATTATTCAGGTAACTACGGTACATCCTCTCTAAATTATAATTATTCAAGTGACTATTATAATGTTAATGGCAGCATGAATGGTGGTTTGCTTTTACATTCAGGTGGTTTATTACTGGGTAGAAGCATGGGCAATAGTATGGCTATTGTTGAAGCACCTGGAGCAACAGGAACAGAGTTAAGTTCAGGAAATGGTGCGATTAATAGACAGGGATATGCGTTATCACCATATCTTACAGAATATCGCCAAAATACAATTGCATTAAATGTAAATACATTGCCTGACAATACGACTCTACAATCAACATCTCAAAATGTAGTTCCGACAAAAGGCGCTATTGTTAAGGTTGCCTTTAAAACAAAAATTGGCTTTCAAGCTATTTTAAATCTTTCTCAGAATAAAAGTGTTGTCCCATTTGGTGCTATTGCTACGTTAATTGATGCTGATAATCCTAATGATTTGAATACAGGTATTGTTGGTGAAAATGGCCAGCTTTATATGAGTGGGCTTCCTGATAATGGCAAGCTGTTAGTGAAATGGGGTAATAAAAACCAACAGAGTTGCAGCGTTTCGTATAGTGGCTTAAGTGATATTGAAGTCAATAGCAGGCAACCAATAAGAATTTTATCTCTTTCTTGCCAATAAAAAATAATCTTTATTTTATAGGTGGATGCATAACTATGAAAATGCGTAATTTAATGATGGCATCACTGACTTCAGTATTAATGACTTCGTCATTTAATGTTTTAGCTGGAACAGACATGGGTGCTATGACATTAAACTTAACAGGGGTGATTGATATGAATATCAATCCCAGTCAAGTTCAATATATAAATGGTACTTTGTCGGGAACGAGTAGTTTTCAAGGAAAACCTATTTACGATAATCAGAGTAATCCTTCGTGGAATAGTGTATATGCGATTATTTCATTAAGTCAGTCACAATCGAGGTGTAATTCTACATTTGTTTCTAAAATACCTAATCAATCTAATAAATATGGTTTAAAGTTAACGCATTCTTCGAATTCTGGCACAGTCGTTTATGTGACTCCTCAATTTAATTATAATGTCAGCCTATCCAATTTTGGTTCTAGTTTTCAAAGTGTCTATACTGGGCAATTTTTTCAGCCAAATAGTGGTGTTGTTGATAAAGAAACGCCTGACGTTAATGTATGTTATGTACCATCTAATTATGCAACAACTACAGTTCCTGCTGGTGGTATTAAAAATATTAGAGTTACGGTTCCAAGTTCATTTCCTGTTTATATTGATGCTCAGTTAACTCCCGGAAAACTAACATATACGGGGACTCCTTTTTATGTAGGGAGTTTTGGCCGAATTGTTGAGGGAGATTTCTATGCAAAAGTTAACGTAAATGCCAATGTAACAGTGAAACGATCTTGTGCTGTTACTGGCGTATCTAATCAACAAATTAATGAAAACATGACATTTACGAATGAAGTCATTAAAGAATCTGTATTTACATTGTCCTGTGGTGGTACAGGTAACCCTGTAAATATGTCAGCGGTAATTAAAGAGGGAAGTTTAGATCCAAATAATGTAAATAAGTTAGTTTTAGCACCTATTAATGGTACTGTCTCTGACAAAAAACCTTGGGTTATAGGATTGCCTTATAAGCAAACTTCAACACCAAGTTTAAAATGTGCTAATGAAAATAATAATGATCTATTAAAGTTCAATAATACAGATCTCGAACTAACTGGAACCAATATGGGGAATAATCAACCTGATATATTTGGTATCAAATGGGCCATTTGTAAACCAGATGGTACAAAAGCGGGTGAATATCGCGGAAAAGTGGATGTAAATATATTTGTCCGAGGATAAAAGTAATAGATTAAAAAAGAAAAAAGCGGATCTTAGGGGCCGCTTTTTTTTATAGAAGATCTTTTTATTTCTATTGATTTGATAGCTCAGCTTGAAAAGTTGAGAGTTACCCGTTTAGTATAGGTGCCAAAGCCTTATGCAAAACACAAAAGGTAACTCTCATTCTCCATATTAATAATCCAATTATTAAACACTAAGTAGTGTCCATTTCTCCTAACTTAAGGCAGCCTAAGCTAGGTTTTGTTATTTAAATCATACGATAACTTAAAATGAATAAAGTGAATCTTTAGACTCTTTCAATTTTTGTGCTAATTCAGAAGCTTCATATCGTTCGGTTACTATTTCGATATAAGAGGCACTTTCTGTTGTTCCCGCTACTTTAAGCGCTTTATTTAATTCATCTATCGTTGTGACTTTCTCACAATGCCAATCTTTTGCACCAAAAGCTTTAGGTAATTGATGATAATTCCATTGAGCAAGATCGTTATAATAAGCTTCAGGGTAATCACATAATAATCGCTCAATTAAATAACCATCATTATTTAACACAAGGATAATCGGTTTTAATCCGAAGCGAACAAATTGGCTAATCTCTTGTACCGTTAATTGATGGGAGCCTTCACCTGTAATTAAAATAACTCGTTTGTTAGGCGCTGCAAGGGCTGCACCAAATGATGCTGGTGTTGCCCAACCAATAGAACCCCATAATGTTTGGTTATGGAATTGAGCGCCTTCTGGTAATAGGGCAAAACCTAATCCCATTGATGATGTACCTGTCTCTGCAATAATAATATCATTAGGTTTAAAGAACTTTTCTAAATGAGGATAGAGATACTGAGCTGTAATTTTACCGTTATCAGATAATACAGCTTCGCCTAATCCTTTGGCTTTTATCTGATGATACGTTTTATTCGGTAATCGTTGAGTCAGTGCTGAGAGCACGTCTTCTATATAAATCGATGTGTAGATAACTGAATCAATCTCAACATACTCAGGCATGATGTTGATAAGTTGTTTTGGTTTAATATTGGCAGTAAAACTTCCTGTATTAAAGTCGGTCATCATTGCACCAATTCCTAATACGTACTCACTATTTTCTACAAATTCTCTGACTTCAGGTGTCATTAATTTGCCATCATACATGCCAATATATTGGGGATGAGATTCACTTAAAATACTTTTATCCATAAACATAGTGGCATAAGGTAAGCCAGTCTTATCAATAAAAGCTTGCACATTATCTGACAATCCTAAACGGGCGGATAAAATACCAGGTAATACGCAGATATTATTGCTGTGTGCAAGCTTTTCAATAATGAGTGAGACCACTTTTTCTAGTATTTCTTTATCACTTATTGGTCTTTTGGGGGCGGTAACAGGGGAATGTTCTATCACTTGCATAGTGGCATAATCAGAAGGTAGTCCGATATAAACAGGGCGACGTTCTTTTAATGCAGTCGCAATTAAACGTTCCATTTCTGTAATACAATTTTCAGGTGTTAATATTGCGTGAGCGCAAGCAAGACGTTGGCCTAATTGATAAAAAATATCAAAATCACCATTACCTAATGTGTGATGAACAAGGCGCTTACTTTTTTGTACACCACTTGCTGGCATACCAACTAAATGGAAAATAGGTAGGTTTTCTGCATAAGAGCCAGCAATAGCATTAATCGCACTTAACTCACCAACACCAAATGTTGTCGATAACGCTGCCATACCTTTAATTCGGGCATAACCATCAGCAGCGTAAGCTGCATTTAATTCATTGCAGTTGCCAATCCAACGCATATGTTTGCTATTACAAATAGTATCTTCTATGGGAAATGCATAATCACCCGCCACACCAAAAACATCACTTATTCCTAAGTCATATAAACGGCTTAACATATATTCAACGACAGTCTTACTCATATTATCTCCAAAAAATCCGAATAATAGTCTATAAAAGTATATGAATGCTTTTACATTATGCTTAATGTTTTATCGCGAATATTATTTGATATGAAATGGTTTATTATCATTAAGGGCATAACTAAATGTAATAAGGTAAATATTGCTAATGAATATTCGTACATTACGCTATTTTGTTGAGGTTGTTCAATTAAATGGCTTTAGCCGAGCCGCTGATGCGCTATTTATCACTCAACCTGCAATTAGTCGTAGTATTAAAAAATTAGAAGATGAATTGGGTATTATTTTATTAGTGAGAGAAACTGATGGCGTTAGATTAACGGATGATGGTGCAATATTGTTTGAACATGCAAAACAGATACTTGCACAATTTAATAATATGAATAAAGCATTACAGGACAAGTCTGGACCATTAACTGGAACATTAAATGTTGGATTACCTCCTGTAATAGCTTCGACGTATTTTGCTGATATTATTATGGCATTTAGCTCTCGCCATCCTCAGGTTGAACTAAAAATATTTGAATTGGGTACTAAACAAATGGCTGATGCTATGAGAGAAGGCAGAGTTGAAACTGCCGCAGTTGTATTGCCTTTTAATGAAGATATTTTTGAATTAACGCCTTTTTCAGAAGATCACTTAATGCTATTAATGTCGCCATCCCATCCTTTAGCTATAAAAAAGGAAATTCATTTTAAGGAGTTGATTAATGAGCCTTTTATCTTCTTTTCTGAAGATTTCCGTATTAATGATTTAATTTATAGTGCTTGTGGTATTTACAATACAGCGCCTATTATTGCGGGTCGTAGTAACCATTTAGATTTAATTATTGCAATGGTGAAAGCTGGTGTAGGGATAACACTGTTACCCAACAGTATGTGTAATAAAAATCCTATTGATGATTTGGTTGTTCTTCCTGTGGTGGAACCTACATTGTCATATCAAATAGCGCTAGCCAATAATAAAAACAGCTATAAAAGCCGAAGTTGCCAAGCATGGGAGCAGCTAGCAAGAGAAAAGCTAATAATAGAATAAAATATTAAAATAGCGCTTATTTATATTCTATTTAAGAAACAAATACCAAAATTCTCTTTAAATAATAAAAGTGATTAGAAATAAATAAAGACTATTTTTTTAAGAAATGCGGATAGCAGTATAAAAGCAGTTATATAAATGATAAGTTTATATTTTGCACATAGTCTTATGAGTAATAATAAAAATGGGCAAATAAAAGATTAATCAGATAAGACAGGAATAGGATAGGGAAAATGAATGAGAGTAATAGTTCTGTAAATCAACATTTTATTCGCAAACTTGAAAGTATCGTTGGTAAAAAACAAGTATTAACCCAAGCACATAAAACAGAACGTTATCGCAAAGGTTTTCGTTCAGGGCAAGGTAAGGCGCTGGCCGTTGTCTTTCCCGCTAATCTATTAGAACAATGGCGAGTTTTTAAAACCTGTGTTGAAGCCGATAAAATTATTATTATGCAAGCGGCGAATACTGGATTAACAGAAGGCTCGACACCTAATGGTGATGATTATGATAGAGATATCGTGATTATTAGTACATTACGTCAAGATAAAATACAGGTTCTTTCAGAGCATAATCAAGTTATTGCTTTCCCCGGTAGTACGTTATGGCATTTAGAAAAAGTATTAAAGCCATTAGGTCGGGAGCCTCATTCTGTTATTGGATCATCTTGTATTGGTGCGTCGGTAATAGGCGGAATTTGTAATAACTCGGGCGGTGCTTTAGTTCGCCGTGGACCTGCTTATACCGAATTATCACTTTATGCTCGTGTTAATGAAAAAGGTGAAGCTGAATTAGTTAACCATTTAGGCATTGATTTAGGTGAAACTCCCGAAGAAATATTAACTAATTTAGATAATCGTCATTATCATGAGACACAGATACAAACAACAGAAAAACTAGCCTCTGATCATGAATACCATGAGCGTATACGTGATGTTGATGCTAATACACCTTCTCGTTTTAACAATGATGAACGGCGTTTATATGAAGCAGCAGGAAGTGCCGGAAAATTATCTGTATTTGCTGTGAGGTTAGATACTTTCCCCGCAGATCATCGCACTCAAGTTTTTTATATTGGTACTAATAATCCGGACGAACTTGAAGATATTCGTCGTCATATTTTAAGTCATTTTAAAAAGCTGCCTGTTGCCGGGGAATATATGCATAGAAGCTATTACAAAATGGCGGAAGTGTATGGAAAAGATACATTTTTGGTGATTGATAAATTAGGCACAGATAAAATGCCAATACTATTTGCCGTAAAAGGGCGAGTAGATGCGGTATTAAATAAAGTGCCTCTTTTACCTAAAAATATGGTGGATAGAACCATGCAGTTTATGAGCAAGCTATGGCCTGCTCATTTACCTGAACGTATGACAGATTTTCGTGACAAATATGAGCATCATCTTATGTTAAGAATGGCGGATGATGGAATTGAAGAAGCCGCAGCTTATTTAAAAGAATACTTTAAACTAGCATCAGGCGATTATTTTGAATGTACCGAAGAAGAGGGGAATAAAGCCTTTTTACATCGTTTTGCCGCCGCAGGTGCTGCAGTGCGTTATCATGCCGTTCATGTTAATGACGTAGAAGATGTGTTGCCATTAGATATTGCATTGCGTCGTAATGACAAAGATTGGTTTGAAAAACTACCTCCTGAAATAGAGAGTAAATTACTTTATAAACTCTATTGTGGGCATTTTATGTGTCACGTTATGCATCAAGATTATATTATTAAAAAAGGTGTTGATGCTAAAGCATTAAAAGCAGAAATGCTGGCGTTATTAGATCAACGTGGAGCAGAATATCCCGCAGAACATAACGTTGGTCATATGTATTATGCTAAACCTCAATTAAAAGCATTCTATAAACATAACGATCCAACCAATAGCATGAACCCAGGTATTGGTAAAACCTCAAAACTAAAATATTGGGGGGAAGAGTGCGGATGTGGGCGCGCTCATAATGATACTAATACAGAGAACAAAGAATAATTATTGTAGATTGTGTTTAGTAAATTAAAAAATAAAGGCAGGGTAAACCTGCCTTTATTTTATCTATTAACTCGCTATCTCTTGAGCATATAAATAAAGCTCTTGTAGCTGCTTTAATTTTTCTTCGTTATCAGCATATTCTTCAGCTAATAACTGAATAGTATTAATATATTCGGTTAATTTTTCTGGCGTTAACATCTCTTTTCTATGCGCCAACCAACGTTGTTGTTCGTCATAATTCAACGTTGAAGGATAATTTCTTGCACGATAACGGAAAAACAGAGGTTCCATTCTCGGATCTTCAAACGTTAAATCTAACGCGGGTAAATTCTGTGGTTGTGTTGAGCGAATAATTTCCATCGCACTACGATCATTTTCACTGAAAAAGCCATTATAAATTTGTGAATCAACGTTATCAGATACAACAAAAGGCGTTTGTTGCGCAAATATTTCCACGACTTTATTGCGTATTTCAGGATGAGAAAACAAGATTGCCTGATTCTTTAAACAAGTCTCAACATCTAAACCAATTCTATCTGCATCTTGTTGTCTTAATGTATTTTGCGGTGCCACAATAGGGCATTTATTAATATGCAGTAATTTAATTGGAACTGGTGGCTCCTCAAGGGATAGTTCACTACGTGGCGTATATAAACGCTCACGCAATTGATCTGAGTCGAGTGTTAATAAAGGGGATATATCGGCGGCTAAGTCGCAAACAATAACTGCATTGCGATTATCAGGATGCCACGCTAATGGTGCAACAAGGCTTAAATTAGAACGTGCGGCACCAAACATACCTGAAACATGCACAATTGGTGTCATTGCCGGAATATCAATTAGCGCCTGCACTTTGCGTTTATCACGTAAATTAAAGAAATAATCAAACATACGTGGTTGCGCTTGCTTTAATTTTTTTGCCATCGCAATGGTGGCATAAACATCAGACATTGCATCATGCGCATTCTCATGAGAAATACCATTTGCTTTGGTTAATAACTCTAAACGGAAACTTGGAAAACCGTCTTCATTTTCAGGCCAAATAATACCTTCAGGGCGCAGTGCATAACAGGCACGTAAAACATCAAGTAAATCCCAACGCGAATTTCCTTTTTGCCAGCTATAAGCATAAGGATCATAAAAATTACGATAAAGGATATTGCGGGTGACTTCATCATCAAATCGCAGGTTGTTATAGCCCATAATACAACTATTAGGTTGGCTAAAAGCTTGATGAATTTGACGAGTAAATTCAGCTTCAATCATCCCATTTTTTGCCGCTATTTGTGGCGTTATTCCTGTGATCATCACGGCTTCTGGATGAGGCAGATAATCATCATTAGGCTTGCAATAAATCACGAGAGGATCTTCAATAATATTGAAATCCATATCTGTTCTTACACCCGCAAATTGTGCAGGGCGATCGAGCGCAGGGTGAGTACCAAAAGTTTCGTAGTCATGAATGTAAAATGTGGGCGTTTTCGCTGAATTAGACAAGGTTTCCTACCATAAATTTATTGATGATTTTTTTAAATCATTACTCAATGAGTTGTATTGGGCTTCATTAAGACCATGGTAAACCATAATGCGGTAAACGTGAAATGTCAGATCAAAGTGCGCTTATGTTGTGTTTAATATAAGGTGTTGCTGTGAGGATTAATAGGAGCGTACCACCGCTAATATTGATTACTTTTTTCATAGTAACAATTTAGCCCTTATATTTTTTCGGCTTCGTCGAAAAATTGCATGCCTGAATAAGGATGTTGACGACAAGCTTCTAAGCGACTTTTTAAATCACCCACATGAACTTCAAGTTTATGATGGTCAGGATCGTAAAAATAGAATGAATCACCTTCACTTTTATTTTCTTTCCATGCAGTAATGTCATGGGATAAAAGGTGTTGTTTAAAGGTTTCAAAATTATTTGCAGATAAACTGAAAGCATAGTGGGTGTAATCACTGTCTTCAGTAATATGGCGTTTATCGTGAGATAAACATAACCATAAGGAGCCTAGTTGTAGATAAGCACCGTTATCCCATAAAGCAAGAGGCTTAAAGCCTAATATTTCAGTATAAAAGGCAAAGCTCTTACTCACATTATTGACGGCGAGTGTTAGGTGGTTTAAATCAGTTAGCATTGTTTTAAGTGAGTTATGGAGGATACTGTTATTTTAACAAAGGAAATCAAAGAAAAGGGATTATATGATGCCTATTTGTGCGTTTTATTGTCAGTAACGACAATTAAAATAAAAGTAGATCCAGTACACATAACTCAAATTGTTAACGTTAACTTATGTGCTTTATATCACATTAAAGCGATATAATTGTTTGTGAACTTTAAAGTTAACGTTAACATTTAAAGGTGAAATGACTTTATAAGGCGCTCAACCAATGAACAAAGACTCAAAAAAATACTATGCGATCTTAAGTGCGCTGTTATTTTTCTTCTTTTTTACCTGGTCTTCATCTTTTTCATTAGTTTCTATTTGGTTAAACCAGTATGTAGGACTAAAAGCGACTGATACTGGATTAATATTCTCTGCAATTTCTCTGATTGCGTTATGTGCTCAACCCCTATACGGCTTTATTCAAGATAAATTAGGGCTAAGAAAGAATTTATTATTAGTGATTGCAGTCTTACTTATTCTTTCTGGGCCATTTTTTCTAGGTTTCGCCTCAATACTCCGTTGGAATATTTTTGTTGGTTCTATTCTAGGGGGCTTATATGTTGGTATGACATTTAATGCGGGTATTGGTGTATTAGAGTCATATACCGAGCGTGTTAGTCGTATTCGTGGTTTTGAATACGGTAGGGCGAGAATGTGGGGATCGTTAGGTTGGGCATCTGCAACATTTATTGCTGGGCACAATATAAACATTGATCCTAATTATAATTTTGTGATGGCTTCTGTTTCTGGTGTTGTGTTCTTAATTCTTTTAACACTGTTAAAAACAGATAAATCAGACGCATTTAATCAATTAGAGCATGGTAAAACATCGGCTATTACCATAAAAGATGCACTAAATTTACTTTCGCTGCCTCGTTTTTGGGCGCTTATCTTGTTTGTTATTGGCACCTGTGTTTATGGGGTTTATGACCAACAGTTTCCCGTTTTTTTCTCATCGCAATTTGCAACCTTACAGCAGGGTAATGAGATGTACGGATATCTGAATTCATTGCAGGTATTCTTAGAAGCTGGTGGTATGTTTATTGCGCCTTTCCTAGTTAATAGAATAGGCGCTAAAAACGGCTTATTGTTGGCAAGTAGTGTTATGGCTGCACGCATTATTGGCTCAGGACTAGTTGAAGGACCTGTCTTGATCTCTTGTATGAAATTATTACATGCTGTTGAGTTACCTATTTTATTAATTTCAATTTTTAAATATAACAGTCAGCACTTTGATAAACGTTTATCTTCAACACTCTATTTAGTCGGCTTCCAATGTGTTAGCTCTATTGTTGCTACATTATTATCTCCATTAGCAGGTTATGGTTATGATCATTATGGTTTTGCACCAACCTATATGGTGATGGGATGTATTGTGATAGGGACAACACTTTTCTCAGCTGTGTTTTTACGTTCAGACGCGAAAGCATTACCGCCACTTGATGGTTTACAACATGAAGATCAAAATAAGGCACAACCTATTTAATTACTTATTAATTTATCCTTTGTAGTGTCGATTTTGGCTACCAGTAAAAATGTGTAGCCATTTTTTTATCATTAATTAAGTGAATATTTGCGGGTTAAAAAATGTTGACTATATTTATTAATGCATATCATCCTAATTAATTGTTAATTAAGCAAAATCAATTAAATTTGTAAACTTTGCTTGTTTATTGACACGATTAAGCGATAATCTTAAACAGAGCTATTTATCTTAAATATCAATTGTAAAGGTGTAGGAAATGGATAACGCAAACAAGCCGTCTTTCCAAAACGTACTGGAGTTTGTGCGTATGTATCGTCGTAAAAACAAAATCCGTCGTGAGATCACTGACAATGAGAAAAAGATCCGTGATAACCAAAAACGTGTTCTTTTATTAGACAACTTAAGTGAATATATTAAACCGGGTATGTCGATTGAAGATGTACTGGGCATTATTGCTAATATGCGTAGTGACTATGACGATCGTGTTGACGATTACATTATTAAAAATGCCGATCTGTCTAAAGAGCGCCGTGAATTATCTAAGCAGTTAAAAGCGATGGGTGAAATTAAAAATCTTCCTGATCTAAAAGACTGATTGTTTTACTAAAAATAATAAATGAAAGGCCTCTGAATTGAATATTCAGGGGCTTTTTTTATTTTATTGTTGGCTTAATAAGCACTAAGTTAATTAGCGCCAAGTTAATTAGCTAATGGTTACCCAAAAAAAAGAACCCACTAAAAAGTGGGTTCTCAATTTAACAGTATTATCAAGATATTCTTAATAACACCTTATTATCAGTTTTGACTTTCAGCTTTAGTCATTCCTGAAGAAGCGTGATTAGTAGAACAATGTCCACCTGCACCACTGCGACCTTTCTTATCAAAAGCTGGACGTGCTTCCCAGGCTTTGATTTCAATTGCCACAGGAGCTTCATTAGCAGCTGGTGCTTTTGTCATTGGAGAGCTTGCATGTAGTTGGCGTGCAACTGCAACAGGCTCTTGGCGAATAACAACTTCAGCTGGTTTGCTCTCGGTTACTGTTTCAACATCCACAGCTGGGATTGCACTTGCTTCTGGCTGATTTTCAATAACAGTTTCAGCTTTAGTGGCAGGGGCAACAACAGTTTCAACAGCAACTTCTTTGTGTTGTTCAACAGTTTCTTCAGTTGCTATTACTGCTTCAACAGGCTGAGGTTGTTCAGGTGTTGAAGTTTCACTTTCTACTGGTGCAACTGTATCTTGTGCAACTTCTTCTGGCGTGATACTTGTTTCAACTTGTGGTGAAGTTTCATGCATATAAGCTTCAGTGGTATTTAATACCGCTGAAATATTCTCTTTACGAGTAACGTGCTCTTCTGTATTCACTTCATTAATTACATCATTGATAACGTTGCTTCCAATGATGTTATTCGTTTCAACAGGCTCTGCTTTTGGCGGCTCTACTGCAATAATTTCAGCAACAGCCTCTGTGGTTGATTCAGTGCTAACCGTGACAGAGTAAGTCGATTCTGTAGATCCTTCCTGTGCAATATCAGCAACAATGGCTTCTGAAACCGCGGGTGCGATCGCGACCATTTGTGGATCTTGATGAGTAATAATGTGGTTTTCAACAGAAACATCATTGTTATTTTCAACATTATTTTCAACAAATGCTGCATCACTTACTGGTGTGATTGGGTAGCGAATGAAGACTTTACCTGAAGCAAGCTCAGGAGAAGCCACCGCCATTGCCAGAGGCATTGGTGATACTGTTAAGGTACGCTCATCACGATAGCGACGACGACGTTGGCCACTTACACGTAAATGACGAGGCGAACGGCGAGAACGACGTGGCATAACATTATCTTGCCCGTTATTATCTTCGTTTTTATTGTCATCTTGTGGTTTAGTTGCATCTGGTAACGCTTTTACAGCTTGTGCTTCATTTGCTTCAACTTTCGCAACAGCAACTGCTTTAGGCGCTGGTTTTTCTGTCGGCGCAACTTTAGTTTGTGTTGTTGCAACAGGCGGCTCAGAAACGGCTTTTTCAGTCACAACAGGTATAACAGCTAATGTATTATCATTGTCAGTCACGCGTACAGATTGTGTTAATTGACGACGATTACGGCGTTGCATAGCAGGGCGACGAGGTTCTTCTTTCTTCTCATCAGCATTACCTTTTGCAACGGTATCATTTTCAGCAAGAGCCGCTTGTGCTTTAGCCGCTTCTTGTTGTTGTTGACGTTTTTCTTCTTGACGACGACGCTGTTCCGCACGTTGTTCACGACGCTGCTGGCGACGAGCTTCGCGCTCTGCAATCTCTTGCTCACTACTAACTTCAGTCGTTGGCGTTGTTTGTGGTTTTTGATTGCGATTTTTGCGATTGTCTTCGCTATTTGCGTTATCACGATTACGATCGTTATCACGGTCACGGCGATTATTGTTGTTACGTCGATTATTGTTATTACGACGATCACGACGATTATCGTTATTCTCTTTCTTATTTTCCTGTGGTTTTTCTGGTGTTACCACAGGCTCTGGTTGACTACTAAATAAGTTAGAGAAGAATTTTGCGATAGAGGCAAAGAAACCTGTACCTTGAGCTTGTTCTGATTTAACAGGTTTAGCTTGAGGTTGAGGTGCTTTTTTGCTTTTCGTTGCTTCAATCGGCTCTTCTTCTTGCAATCCAAAGGCTGAAATAGCAGGTTGTTCAGGTGCTTTACGCTCTGTAACAACATCGTCCTCAGCTTCATTTAACTGACTCTCATGGAATTGCGCTAAGTTGTAGCTCAGAGAGGTAATTTCTTCGCCTTTACGTACACGAATAACAGAGAAATGAGGCGTTTGCATTTGGTCATTAGGAACAATAACCACTTTGACATTAGATTGACGTAATTCAATGTCTGTTACTGCTTTACGTTTTTCGTTAAGCAAATAAGAGGCGATTTGAACAGGCACAATTGCGTGTACTTCATGTGTATTTTCTTTAAGAGCTTCTTCTTCAATAAGACGTAACACAGAAAGTGACAGTGATTCGTTATCACGAATAGTACCGGTGCCTAAACAACGCGGACAAACGTGATGGCTAGATTCACCTAATGAAGGGCTTAAACGCTGACGAGACATCTCTAATAAGCCAAAGCGAGAGATGCGTCCAATTTGAATGCGAGCGCGATCTTGGCGAACAGCTTCGCGCATTCTGTTTTCAACTTCACGCTGATGACGTACAGGCGTCATGTCGATAAAGTCGATAACAATTAAACCACCCAAGTCGCGTAAACGTAATTGACGTGCAATTTCGTCAGCCGCTTCTAAGTTAGTATTAAAGGCAGTTTCTTCGATATCACCACCACGGGTTGAGCGTGAGGAGTTGATATCAATTGCTGTTAATGCTTCAGTTGTATCAATAACTAAAGCGCCACCAGAAGGAAGGCGAACTTCACGCTGAAAAGCAGATTCAATCTGTGATTCAATCTGGTAATGGCTAAACAGAGGTACTGCACCAGTGTAATGGCGAATTTTGCTAGCAAAATCACCACGACCAATCGCTTCAATATGGCTACGTGCCATTTCAACGACTTTTGCGTTATCAATTAAAATTTCGCCAATATCAGGACGTAAGTAGTCGCGGAATGCGCGAACGATTACGTTACTTTCCTGATGGATTAAGAATGGCGCAGGGCGATTCTCAGCCGCTTTCTTAATTGCATCCCAGTGTCTTAAACGATAGCTTAAGTCTTGTTGTAGCGCTTCGGCAGATTTACCAACACCTGCTGTACGTACAATCAGACCCATACCATCTGGGATTTCAAGGCTTGATAAAGCTTCTTTGAGTTCAGTACGGTCTTCACCTTCAATACGGCGAGAAATACCACCTGCACGAGGATTATTTGGCATTAATACCAAATAACTTCCCGCAAGGCTGATAAAAGTGGTTAATGCTGCACCTTTATTACCACGCTCTTCTTTATCAACTTGAACAATAACTTCCTGACCTTCTTTTAAGACATCTTTGATGTTAGGACGACCATGGGAGTGATAATTACTAGGAAAGTATTCGCGGGCAATTTCTTTGATAGGAAGGAAACCGTGGCGTTCCGCACCATAATCAACAAAAGCGGCTTCTAAGCTGGGTTCAATTCGAGTAATTTTACCTTTATAGATATTCGCTTTTTTCTGTTCATGACCGGGGCTTTCGATATCCAGATCGTACAAACGTTGCCCATCGACAAGGGCAACACGCAACTCTTCCTGCTGAGTTGCGTTAATTAACATTCTTTTCATATTGTGACTTACTCGTTATTTTCACGTTTTATAATGTGCCACTAACATACGTAATTACACTATTGATAACCGATGACCTCGTGTCTTTTACAAATGCGTCAACCTCACGGTTGTCGGTTGTATAGAGGTGCAATATGTCGGTGAGTCTGATTTTTAGTTCAAAAATTCAGCACTCTTTAATTGAACACGATGTTTCAACTCAATAAGCGATGTATTTATGGCATACTAAATTGTTTGATTTTCGACTATGTCTTACGCCATTGCTGCATTTTGAAAATCAAACAAACAAAATTTTCATAAATATACCTGATAAACATAATCAGGAGAGTCTGCATTATTCCATTGGTGTTAGGGTTATAGCAAGATGACTTTTCTGCTTTGGTGACTTTTTCTGTATAAATATGAGAGATTAGCTAATGTTTCGTCTTTTTCCCATTATTCAGGTTAAAATAGACGACAGATTTGATGTTATTTTGTACACCACAAAGTTGTTTGTTATTTTTATTTTAAGAGAGCCAAAGAATCGCCACTATGAAATCATTTAATCAAGTTCAGTTCGTCACCATTGATGGCGATGAAGCAGGCCAGCGTATCGATAATTTTTTACTGGCACGCTTAAAAGGTGTACCAAAAAGTATGATTTACCGAATTATCCGTAAAGGGGAAGTTCGAGTTAACAAAGGGCGAATTAAACCTGAATATAAACTCAATGCGGGTGACAGCATCCGTATACCTCCTGTGCGAGTATCGGAAAAAGAAGAAGTCGCGGTATCACCAAAACTTGATAAAGTCGCTGCATTGTCAAATTGTATTTTATATGAAGATGACCATTTAATGCTTATCAATAAACCTTCTGGTACGGCTGTACACGGGGGGAGTGGGTTAAGTTTTGGTGTGATTGAAGGTTTACGTGCATTGCGTCCAGAAGCTCGCTTTTTAGAGCTTGTACACCGCCTTGATAGAGATACATCGGGTGTTCTGTTAATTGCTAAAAAACGCTCAGCATTACGCGCTTTGCATGAGCAGTTACGCTTAAAACAGATGCAAAAAGATTATTTAGCCTTAGTGCGTGGTCAATGGCAATCTCACACTAAAGTTGTTCAGGCACCGTTATTGAAAAATATTCTTCAAAGTGGTGAGCGAGTCGTTAAAGTAAGCAATGAAGGAAAACCTTCTGAAACGCGTTTTAAAGTGGAAGAGCGTTTTGAATTTGCCACACTTGTAAAAGCAAGCCCTGTGACAGGAAGAACACACCAAATTCGTGTGCATACATTACATGCAGGTCATCCTATTGCATTTGATGATCGTTATGGTGATCGTGATTTTGATTCACAATTGGTAGGAACTAAACTTAATCGTCTATTTTTACATGCAAGTTCTTTGACATTTACTCATCCTTCAACGGGTGAACAAATGCGAATTGAAGCGCCAATGGATAATCAGCTACGCCATTGTTTGCAAGTATTACGTAGTCAAAAATCTTAAGTCGAAAATTTTTATTTCAACAGAAAATCTGAATACTCAATACGCCCAGTTTGTTGGGCGTATTGCTTTTCGTAAACCACGAAGAAAGTGAGTGGAAAACAGAATTAACCTTCCACTTTTGTCATACATTGCTCAACAACTTTATCAATATCCCACTCTTTAGGCAGTGATTTTGAGCCGTTTTTACGCATTTCCATATCTACACGGATAAATTCGGTAATTCCGTAATTTTTAATAATACCGTCGTAAGTACATTCACAGACTTCGGCAATTTGAGGAATTAACGCATCATCAGTAATACCAGAACCTAATATGCAGCTACTGACAAAATTCTTTTTAAATAAAGATTTGTTGTCATCTTTTTTGTCTGAAATCACACTGTCTTGGATAGTATTTGTCGTGTTAGTTACTTTTGTTGTTGAAATTTCAGTGTCTTTTTCATCAGAACAACCCACTAATGCTGTTGCCACCACTAAAGCTGTTAAGACTGATGCTAATTTATTCATAATACGTTTTATCGCTACATGAGATTAAAAAATAAGATGACCAAATTTATTTGTGATCATCAGAGAAAAATAATGGGTTTATTCTTTGCGAGAGTAACATTTTATTCAATCGGATAAGTGGTAAACCAATTAAAGAATTTGGATCATCACCGACAAGTTTATCAAATAGAGTAATGCCTAGCCCCTCAGATTTAAAACTTCCAGCACAATTGAACGGCATCTCTTTATTTAAATAACTGATAATTTCTTCATCAGTTAAATGACGAAAGTAAACTTGAAATAATTCACAATGCGTTTGATGTTCTAAAGTTAGGCTATTATATACAGTTAATCCGGTGTAGAACGAGACACATTGTCCTGAAGCTTGTTTTAATTGTGCAAAGGCATTATCAAAATTATGGGGTTTTCCCGTGATCTTTTTATTCAGCACACAAACTTGATCAGAACCAATTATAAGGTGATGTGGAAATTTTACTTGTAAAGCGCTGGCTTTTTCATAGGATAAACGACTGACAAGATCTTGAGCGCACTCTGTGGGCATCGGGGTTTCGTCAATCTCTGGAGATGCCTGTATAAAGGGCATTCCAAGCTTTTTCAGCAACTCAGCTCGAAAGGGTGAAGTAGACGCAAGGACGAGTGGCAACATATTTTTTTTAAAATCCGTAGCAAAATGATGCCTGACATTCTAAACTATGCGCCGCTGATAAAGCGAATTTTGGTGGAAAGGTGTAGATAACCCGCCTTTTTCTTTGACTATATTCCATTACAAAGATAATATGCGCGCCTTATGCAAAAGGTAAAATTACCCCTGACCATTGATGCGCTGCGAGCAGCTCAAAAGAATTTAGACTATGACGGTCATTATTCTCCAGAGCAAGTAAGCCGCTTAGCTGAATCGGTGGTCAGTGTGGACAGTAATATTGATGTGGCTTTATCATTTGATATTGACCATCAACGTCTTGCCGTGATTAAAGGGCATTCCGATGTGGATGTGACTTTAGAATGTCAACGTTGTGGTGGCCATTTTCCGTATCATGTTCACGCAACGTATTGTTTTAGCCCTGTTGTCAGTGATGAACGGGCCGAGACATTACCGGAAGAATATGAACCAGTTTATGTAAACGAATTTGGTGAAATAGATTTGCTGGCAATGATTGAAGATGAAATAATCCTCAACTTGCCGGTGGTTCCGGTACATGATTTTGAACACTGTGAAGTGTCCGACGCGGATATGGTGTTTGGTGAACTCCCTGAAGAATTATCAGAGAAGCCAAATCCATTTGCCGTATTAGCCAGTTTAAAGAAAAGTACTAAGGAGTAAGGTCAATGGCCGTACAACAAAACAAACCAACTCGTTCTAAACGCGGTATGCGTCGCTCTCATGACGCGCTGACAGTAACTCAAGTTTCTGTTGACAAAACTTCTGGTGAAACTCACCTGCGTCACCATGTAACTGCTGACGGTTACTACCGTGGTCGCAAGGTTATCAACAAGTAATTAGCTTTATAGCTCGTTGATACCTTGACAAATCTAACCATAGCGTTAGATGCGATGGGCGGGGACTTCGGTCCTCGCATCACAGTGCCTGCTTGTTTGCGGGCGCTGGCATCTAATCCTCATTTAAAAATATTGCTGGTAGGTCAACCAGACTCTATATCTCCTCTGCTTGCAAATCAAAATGCTGAGCTAATCTCCCGTTTACAAGTTATACCCGCAGAACATATTGTCGCCAATGATGCCAAACCTTCACAAGCTATTAGAGCAAGTAAAGGTACATCAATGCGAGTGGCACTTGATCTCGTGAAAACAGGGGATGCACAAGCTTGTGTAAGTGCAGGGAATACTGGCGTATTAATGGGATTAGCAAAACTTCGACTTAATGCAATTGATGGAATTGAACGTCCTGCTCTGGTTTCGGTATTACCTAATCAGAAAAAAGGCAAGACCGTCGTTCTTGATTTAGGCGCTAACGTTAACTGTGATAGCAAAATGCTGGTGCAGTTTGCGGTAATGGGCGCAGTAATGGCCGAAGAGATAGCAGATATTGATTCACCGAAAGTGGCGCTTTTAAATATTGGTGAAGAAGAGAGTAAAGGATTAGATAATATCCGCGAAGCTGCTACGGTATTAAAATCGACACCGAATATTAATTATATTGGTTATGTTGAAGGTAATGAATTACTGACAGGCAAAACGGATGTATTGGTGTGTGACGGCTTCGCAGGTAATGTCTCCCTTAAAACGATGGAAGGCGTTATTAGAGTTTTCCTTTCATTGATTAAATCTTCTACTACCGAAAATAAAAAAACGTCGTGGTGGATGAAAATATTGAAGAAGTGGTTACAAAAGCGGCTAATTAAGCGTTTTGGACATATGAACCCCGACCAGTATAACGGTGCTTCTCTGTTAGGATTACGCGGTATCGTCATTAAAAGCCATGGTGGCGCAAATGAAAGCGCGTTTACAGCAGCAATAGAACAGGCTGTTCATGCCGTTGAGCGAAAAATTCCAGAGCGAATTGCTTCACGACTGACAACAGTATTACCCAAGAGCGATTGATAGAATGTATACAAAAATCTTAGGTACTGGTAGTTACTTGCCTGTACAAGTGCGAACTAATGCCGATTTAGAAAAAATGGTTGAAACATCTGACGAGTGGATTGTTACCAGAACGGGTATCCATGAACGTCGAATTGCAACAGAAGAAGAAACTGTTGCCGTGATGGGTGCGGGTGCTGGCGAAAAAGCATTAGAAATGTCAGGTATTGATAAGCAAGACATTGGGTTGATTATTGTTGCAACGACATCTGGCTCTCATGCTTTTCCAAGTGCAGCTTGCCAAATTCAAAATGCATTAGGTATTAGTGATTGTATTGCTTTCGATGTTGCGGCTGCATGTTCGGGTTTTGTTTATGCATTAAGTATTGCGGATCAATTTATTAAAGCGGGTTCTGTTAAAAAAGCACTGGTTATTGGTGCTGACAGATTATCTCACGCTTTAGATCCAGAAGATCGTGGCACGATCATCCTGTTTGGTGATGCGGCAGGGGCTGTAGTTGTTGGCGCATCAGAAGAAGAAGGCATTATCTCTACCCATTTACATTCTGATGGTCGTTTTGGTGATCTATTAGCATTACCTTATCAGAGTAGAGAAAATGACGATTTGCCTGCTTATGTGACTATGGCAGGAAATGAAGTTTTTAAAGTCGCAGTTCGGGAGCTTGCCCACATTGTGGATGAGACACTTGAAGCTAACAATATTGATAAATCTGAACTGGACTGGCTTGTGCCTCATCAGGCAAATTTAAGAATTATTTCAGCGACCGCGAAAAAGCTGGATATGACAATGGATAAAGTAGTGGTGACACTAGATCGCCACGGCAATACGTCAGCAGCATCAGTCCCAACAGCATTAGATGAAGCTGTAAGAGATAATCGCATTCAACGTGGTCAGTTAATCTTACTGGAAGCGTTTGGTGGCGGTTTTACTTGGGGTTCTGCACTTATCCGTTTTTAATATTATCAGGAAAATAAACATGACTGATTTTGCAATGGTTTTTCCCGGACAGGGATCACAATCTGTTGGAATGCTTGCAGAACTTGCAGAGCAATATCCAATCGTGACTGAAACATTTGCTCAAGCATCTGATGTATTGGGTTACTCTCTTTGGGACTTAGTTCAAAATGGTCCAGAAGAAGAGCTAAACAAAACATGGAAAACACAGCCAGCATTATTAGCTGCTTCTGTTGCTATTTGGCGTGTATGGCAAGAAAAACAAGGCAAAATGCCACAAATGATGGCAGGTCACAGTCTTGGCGAGTATTCTGCTTTAGTGTGTGCCGGCGTTATTGATTTCGCTGCAGCAATTAAATTAGTAGAATTACGTGGTCAACTGATGCAAGAAGCCGTACCTGCGGGTACTGGTGCAATGTATGCGATTATCGGCTTAGATAATGACGCTATTGCAAAAGCTTGTGAAGAAGCAGCACAAGGACAAGTAGTCTCGCCTGTCAACTTTAACTCACCGGGTCAAGTGGTTATTGCAGGTAACAAAGAAGCCGTAGAACGTGCTGGTGTGTTATGTAAAGAAGCGGGCGCTAAACGAGCTTTACCATTAGCAGTAAGCGTGCCTTCTCACTGTGCTTTAATGAAACCGGCTGCTGATAAGTTAGCGGTTGCATTACAAGAAATCGAATTTAAACAACCTGAAATTCAGGTGGTTAATAACGTTGATGTGATAGCGCAAACTGATGCAAATGCAATCCGTGATGCATTAGTTCGCCAGCTTTATAATCCGGTTCGCTGGACTGAAACCGTTGAACTTATTGCTGAAAAAGGTATCACACAATTATTAGAAATCGGACCAGGAAAAGTATTAACTGGCTTAACAAAACGTATTTCTAAAGAAATGAACGCTGCAGCAGTTAATGATATTGCATCATTAGATGTTGCATTAGGAAATGACTGAGGGATCTCATGGGATTTGACGGAAAAATAGCGCTAGTTACTGGTGCAAGCCGTGGTATTGGCCGTGCGATTGCAGAAGATTTAGTTGCACGCGGTGCGACAGTAATTGGTACAGCAACGAGTGAAAACGGTGCGAAAGCTATCAGCGAATATTTAGACGGTAAGGGTAAGGGTTTTGTGTTAAACGTCACAGAAAACGACTCTATCGAAAAATTTTTAGCAGATGTGCGCGCTGAATTTGGCGAAATTGATATTTTGGTCAATAATGCAGGTATTACTCGTGATAACCTGTTGATGCGCATGAAAGATGATGAGTGGCAAGATATCATTGACACTAATCTTTCATCAGTCTTCCGTCTGTCTAAAGCAGTTATGCGTGCTATGATGAAAAAACGTTATGGTCGTATAATTACCATTGGTTCTGTTGTTGGAACCATGGGTAACGCAGGGCAGGCAAACTACGCGGCGGCAAAAGCGGGTGTGATTGGTTTTAGTAAATCATTAGCACGCGAAGTTGCTTCCCGTGGCATTACGGTGAATGTTGTTGCTCCAGGCTTTATCGAAACTGATATGACTAGAGCATTAACAGACGACCAAAGAGCAGGTATTTTATCTCAAGTCCCTGCTAACCGTTTAGGTGATGCCAAAGAGATTGCCAGTGCTGTAGCTTTCTTAGCTTCTGATGAAGCAAGCTATATCACGGGTGAAACATTGCATGTCAATGGTGGCATGTACATGATCTAATTATGGGGACGTCTTTATATTTGCTTTTTGCGTACAATATAATGCAAAATATAGCGAATAAAGTAGTCCACACAGTCGGGATTGGTTAGATCTTTTCCTGTATTTATAAACTAAGAAAATCATCGCGCAAGCGAGTTTTGATAGGAAATTTAATAGTATGAGCACTATCGACGAACGCGTTAAGAAAATCATTGTTGAACAACTGGGTGTTAAAGAGGAAGAAGTTGTAAATTCAGCTTCATTTGTTGATGACTTAGGCGCTGATTCTCTTGACACAGTTGAGCTGGTAATGGCTCTGGAAGAAGAATTCGATATCGAAATCCCAGACGAAGAAGCAGAAAAAATTACTACAGTTCAAGCTGCTATTGATTACGTTGAAAACGCAGGTAAATAAGCTTGCTAATCTAGGCGGTCACTCGACCGCCTATATTTTTAATCCTAAACTTTTTCCCTCCTTGGAGGATAAGCGTGTCTAAGCGTCGTGTAGTTGTGACCGGACTAGGCATGTTATCTCCTGTCGGTAATAACGCAGAAGCTTCTTGGGAAGCAGTGTGTGCCGGACAGAGTGGTATCGGCCTTATCGAAGATTTTGACACCAGTCATCATGCGACTAAATTCGCTGGATTGGTAAAAGATTTCAATCACGAAGATTATAATCTTTCGCGTAAAGACGCGCGTAAGATGGATCTTTTTATTCAATATGGTATTGCAGCAGGTGTGCAAGCCATTGCGGATTCAGGTCTTGAAGTAACAGAAGCCAATGCAAGTCGTATCGGAGCTGCTATTGGTTCTGGTATTGGTGGCTTAGGCCTTATCGAAGAAAACCATACATCAATGATGAATGGTGGTCCTCGTAAAATTAGCCCATTCTTTGTACCTTCAACCATCATTAACATGGTTGCAGGGCATTTAAGCATTATGTATGGTCTTCGTGGCCCTACAATCTCTATTGCAACAGCATGTACTTCAGGTGTTCATAATATTGGACATGCAGCACGTATTATCGCTTATGGTGATGCAGATGTAATGCTGGCTGGCGGTGCTGAAAAAGCAACTACACCATTAGGTTTGGGTGGCTTTGGTGCTGTTCGTGCATTATCAACACGTAACGATAATCCTCAAGCGGCTAGCCGCCCATGGGATAAAGATCGTGATGGTTTTGTATTAGGTGATGGTGCGGGTGTTCTTGTTCTTGAAGAGTACGAACACGCTAAAAACCGTGGCGCTAAAATTTATGCTGAAGTGATTGGGTTTGGTATGAGCAGCGATGCTTATCACATGACTTCACCAGCAGAAAATGGCGAAGGCGGTGCGCTGGCAATGACAAATGCACTGAAAGATGCGGGTATTTCCTCATCAGAAGTGGGTTATATCAACGCACACGGTACATCAACAAATGCAGGCGATGTTGCTGAAGCACAAGCAGTAGAAAATGTATTTGGTAAAGGTACTGATGTATTAGTTAGCTCAACAAAATCTATGACGGGTCACTTATTAGGTGCTGCGGGTGCAATTGAGTCTATCTTTACAATCCTTTCGTTACGTGACCAAATCGTACCTCCAACAATAAACCTAGATAATCAAGACGAAAATTGTCATCTTGATTTCGTTCCACATAAAGCACGTAAAGTTGAGAACATGGAATATGCTCTGTGTAACTCATTCGGCTTTGGTGGTACTAACGGTTCAATTCTCTTTAAGCGCGTATAACCCGTTTTTTGTAGAAAACTGAAAAATACCTAAAGGCCCAGGATTATTCTGGGTCTTTTATTTTGTCCTTTTACTGCCAGTTGTTTTATCATGTGCAGATTGATATCAATAACATAGATGTAGGGTGTGTTAGATGTATTGGGTAAATGGACAACAGCAACAAAATATCGATGCAAGCGACCGCGCAATACAGTTTGGTGATGGCTGCTTTACGACACTTGCCGTTGAGCATGGTAACCCTATTTTATTATCTGCACACATAAATCGCTTAAAACAAGGCTGTGATACACTTTTTCTACCACATCCAAATTGGTCTGATTTAGAAAACCACATTATAGATATTGCCTCAGACACTCAAACGAAGGGTGTTATTAAGGTTATCATTAGCCGTGGCTGTGGCGGTCGTGGCTATTCCTCTAATGGATTTATAACACCGACAGTAATAATGTCTCTGTCGCCTTATCCTACCCATTATCTCCACCAGCAAAGTGAAGGAATTTCGTTAGGTATAAGCCCAGTTATCTTAGGGCAGAATCCTTTGTTGGCTGGCATCAAACATCTCAACCGTTTAGAACAAGTCCTTATCAAATATCATTTAGAAAAAACAGAATTTGATGATGTTTTGGTGTGTGATAATGAAGGATATTTAGTTGAAGCTAATGCGGCGAATCTTTTTTGGCGCAAAGGAAATAGGCTTTTTACGCCAAACCTGACTAATTCAGGCGTAAATGGCATTATGCGTCAATCTATTTTTCAACTAGCGCAAAAAAAGCATTGGGAAATTGATATTGTGAGAGAAAAACCTGAAACACTTTATCAAGCTGATGAAATATGGTTAACAAATGCGTTGATGCCAGTGATCCCCGTTTCACAAATCACTTTTTCAGATGATAAGCGCTATCAATACCCTAATAGGGATTATTATCATGTTGTTTTACAACACAGTTTGTCACTTAAATAGAATTTAATGAGTTATAAATGAAGATAAAAAAAATAGTATGGATAGTTTTTTTTGCCTTATTGATTAGCCTTGGCGCAATTGCATTGTATATGATGCAACATATTCGAGGTTTAGAAGAAAAGATTGTTGTAAAACAAGATGAAATGTTACTGACTGTGCCAGCAGGAACAGGGCGTGTTGCCATGGAGCAACTATTAATAAAAAATAATCTGCTTAATGAAGGGGATTATTTTCAGATCTTATTAAAAGCCAAACCAGAGCTAAGCCAATTTAAAGCGGGAACTTATCGTTTAACGAAGGATATGACGTTACGTGATGTTTTACTGCTGATCAAAAGTGGCAAAGAGGCGCAGTTTACAATCCGTTTTATTGAAGGCAGCCGTTTAAAGGATTGGCAATCTATTTTTGAGCAAGCGCCTCAACTTGCTGCTGTCGCACATACGATGGATAGCGATAAATTACGCCAAGAAATAGGAATAAAACCGGAAATTGCTGATCTAGAAGGTTGGTTTGCGCCAGATACATACCATTACACTGCGGGTACGACAGATGTCGCAATTTTAAAGCGTGCCTACCAACAAATGGAAAAAACATTAGAAGAAGAGTGGATTAAACGCGATAGTGATTTACCGTATAAGTCGGCTTATGAAATGCTTATCATGGCATCAATTATTGAAAAAGAGACAGGTATTGATGCTGAAAGAACAAAGGTTGCGTCTGTTTTTGTCAATCGATTAAAAACAAATATGCGATTACAGACCGATCCTACCGTGATTTATGGTTTAGGTGATAAATACCGAGGTACAATTTATCGCAGTGATTTAAATGGTTACACCCCTTATAACACGTATCAAATTGATGGATTACCACCAACACCAATCGCAATGCCCGGTGTTGCTTCAATTAGAGCCGCTGCACATCCAGCGGATACGCGTTATCTCTATTTTGTTGCGGATGGGACGGGTGGTCATAAATTTTCAACCACACTCAATGAACACAATAAGGCCGTCGCGCAATACCGACGCTTACAACAAAGATAATTATGAACAACAGCAAATTTATTGTAATTGAAGGATTAGAAGGTGCTGGAAAAACCAGCGCAATTCAAACGGTTATTGATACATTAAAAGAAAAAGGTATCACCAATCTGGCTTTTACCCGTGAACCGGGTGGCACACCGCTTGCTGAAAAACTACGTGAACTCATCAAGCAAGGTATTGACGGCGAAAAAGTGACAGATAAAGCAGAGCTTTTAATGTTATATGCCGCGCGTGTTCAGCTTGTTGAAAACGTAATAAAACCGGCATTAGCGGAAGGTAAATGGGTGATTGGCGATAGACATGATCTCTCTTCACAAGCTTATCAGGGTGGTGGACGCGGCTTAGATAAAGATCTTATGTTGTCACTTCGTAATACCGTTCTTGGTGATTTTCGCCCTGATTTAACCTTATATCTTGATTTAGATCCGGCAATTGGTCTTGCCAGAGCGCGCGCTCGAGGTGAGTTAGACCGAATTGAAAAAGAATCAATGGATTTCTTTTATCGTACTCGTGAACGTTATCAGGCATTAGTCAAAGGTGATGACTCTATTATCACAATAGATGCATCTCAAGCTATTGAAAAAGTACAAGCAGATATCCGTCAAACATTAACAGCGTGGCTAGTTCAGCAGGAAAATAAATCACTATGAATTGGTATCCTTGGCTAAATCAGGCATATCGACAACTTATTAGCATGTATCAAGAAGGGCGAGGTCATCATGCCTTGCTTTTACATGCGATAGAAGGCATGGGAGGAGAAGCACTCTCTTATGGGTTAAGTCGTTGGTTAATGTGCCAGAATAAACAGGGATTAAAAAGTTGTAATGAATGCCATAGCTGTCGTTTGATGCTTGCTGAAACACACCCTGATTGGCATGTTTTACAAAGTGAAAAGGGAAAATCCTCGATTGGTATTGAAGCCGTAAGAAAAGTCACTGAAAAATTGGAGCATCATGCTCAGCAAAGTGGTTCTAGGGTTGTTTGGATAAAAGATGTTGAAGCATTAACTGAAGCGGCAGCAAATGCATTGCTCAAAACGTTAGAAGAGCCGCCTAAAAACACCTATTTTTTGCTGAATTGTCAGCAACCAGAGGTTTTATTAGCGACATTGCGTAGCCGTTGTTTTTATTACCATTTAGCGACGCCAGATCTCCAACATGCAACGCACTGGTTACAGCAACAATTACCAAACATACCTTATGCCAATAGTGTGACGGCATTAAATTTATCTCAGAATGCTCCAGTTTTAGCGCTTTCATTATTGAAAGATGAGTGGAAGGAAAGAGAGACTTTTTACCAAGTTTTATATGCAAGCATACAACAACATGATTTATATTCATTTTTACCGCAATTAAATCAAGATAATGCCGAGCGTCGCTTGTATTGGTTATTATCCCTGCTGCTTGATGCATTAAAATACCAAACCAATGCACAAGTGTATTGTGTGAACCAAGACCAGCAAGCATTAATTATGGCGTTATCACAATGGCCTTCGGATATTTTGTTATCCACTATTGATGGATGGAAACAGTGTCGTTACCAGTTAATGACTATTCCTGCATTAAATAGAGAACTATTACTAGTAGAGCAGCTACTAGATTGGGAAAATCAGCTAGCCACAAAAAATTAATTATCTATATATTAATTATGATTTAGCTGTAATAAAAAACACCTATACTCTAAATCATTCGAGTTGTAGGTAGGCGGCAAGCAAAGATATCCCGATGAGCATACTCATATGTGATTCGGGTAGCTGAGCGTAGCCAACACCTCTGTAACTTGAAGAATGACGAGTATATAAGTCGTATCAGATAAATGAGAGTAAGTTATGTTTTTAGTTGATTCACACTGCCATCTCGACTGCTTAGATTATGAAAAATTACATGAAAATATTGATGATGTTGTCGAAAAAGCACAGCAGCGTGATGTTCAATATATGTTAGCAGTGGCAACCACATTACCGGGCTTTAAGAGTATGCGTGAGCTAATCGGTAAACGTGACAATATCGCCTTTTCTTGTGGAGTCCATCCTTTAAATTTAGATGAAGGTCATGATATTGAAGAATTAGCACGTTTAGCTGCTGCACCTGATGTTGTGGCTTTAGGTGAAACAGGGCTAGATTACTATTACCAACAAGAAAATGCGGCTCTACAGCGTGAAATTTTCCGTGAGCATATTCGTATTGGACGCCAAGTTAATAAACCCGTTATTGTGCATACACGCAGTGCTCGCGAAGACACGTTATCTATTTTAAAAGAAGAAAAAGTTCAAGATTGTGGTGGTGTTTTGCATTGTTTTACTGAAGATAAAGAAACTGCAACCGCATTACTTGATCTTGGAATGTATATTTCTTTTTCTGGCATCGTAACATTTAGAAATGCTGAACAAATTAGAGAAGCAGCGCGTATTGTTCCTCTTGATAGAATTTTAGTTGAAACAGACTCCCCTTATTTAGCGCCCGTTCCTCATCGCGGAAAAGAAAACCAACCGGCTTATGTCCGCGATGTTGCAGAATATATGGCTGTCTTAAAAGGCGTCAGTGTTGAAGAGTTAGCGCAACAAACAACACGCAATTTTGCTAAGCTCTTTCATATTCAAAACTTACCTGCTTAATAGAATTAATCGGGAATTAAAATAAATAATAAGGTGATGGAAATGGCAGAAGAAACAATTTTCAGTAAAATTATCCGTGGTGAAATTCCAGCCAATATCGTGTTTCAAGATGATACAGTGACGGCATTTCGTGATATTTCACCTCAAGCGCCCACTCATATTTTAATTATTCCTAATAAACTTATTCCTACTGTAAACGATGTTACTGCAGAAGATGAGCAAGTATTAGGGCACCTTTTCGTTGTTGCGGCAAAAATTGCACAACAAGAAGGTATTGCTGAAGATGGTTATCGCTTAGTGATGAACTGTAATAAACATGGTGGACAAGAAGTTTTCCATATTCATATGCATTTACTTGGCGGGAAACCATTAGGACCATTATTAAGCCTGTAATGGATGTAATGCTAACAGCAGGATAACAGGAAGTAATACATGATAAGACAAGGTAAGGCTATTTGTTCATTACTTATCGTTGTGTTTATGACGACATTGCTTGCAGGATGTTTATCATCTCATTCAGATAATAAACTCTATTTCAATCGTCAGCAGGCTATTATTATGGAGCCTTCAGTATTAGTTGTAGGCGTTGTTGCTGGTCAGCCGGCCATTGAACACCATGCTAATGGCACCAAAGCGACAGTCATGTTATCAAATACACAATCTTACCCTGTTTCTATTCGTTATCGTTTTTATTGGTATAACGAACAAGGTCTTGAAGTTTCCCCTGCTGGAAATGTAAATGATGTGACTATTCTTGGAGATGGTGATGTCGAAATTAGTGGTGATATACCAAATAAAACCATTAGTTATGTCAGAGTTTATCTCTTTACTTAGGATAAGGTAACACGAGCATGAAAAGAGTTCTATTTGTGGCGATGTCTGTATTTTTATTAGCGGGTTGTCCATCTATGTTGCCACAACAACCCCCTGTACCTGTAGAGCCGGTGACACCCACAGAGCCAGTAGAGCCGCCTAAACCGATAGAGCCACCAATCGAAGTTGTGCCAACGCCACCTAAAATCACGAGCATTAATTGGAATGCAGCTGTCACACCTTTAATTAGAGAAATGGCAGTTACTGATGATTTAGACGCGGGTAAACTTATCGTTGTTGATAATGTTAAAAATAATTCAGGCGGGAATATCCAAGCGGTAAATGCGACTAATACTATTATTGAATCAGTTAATAGTATTAGTGCATTGCAAACCGTGCCTTATACGCAAATGATGTCAGCACGAAAAGCGCTTGGTTTATCTGGTGAAGATAGCCTAGGTCTTCGTAGTGCAGCGATTGGCTTAGCCCGCTATTTGAAAGCTGATTATATTTTATTCTCAACCGTTGATGGTAAAAAAGATAACCGTGTGATCAGCATGCAGTTAATGTCGGTTTCTTCTGGTGAAATTCTTTGGAACGGGCGTCATAAGGTTGAGTGATCCGTATTACTCAAGTTTGCTTAATGCCTTGCAAGCGCTTTTCCCTGCAACGGCATTAAGTCAATGGAAAATCACTGCATTAGCCGGAGCCGGTGGTGGTGCTTTTCGTGTGCAATGTGCAGATATTGACTGGGTTGCTCGCTATTATGGCGATGAAAAAAAAGCGCTTTATGTACATGGAAGAAAAGAATACGCCATTTTAAAGCAGCTATCAGGATCTGATTTATCACCTAAAGTTGCCACACGTTATAAAGAGTGGTTTTTTCTTTGTTGGTTACAGGGCGAACATCTTACTCATCAATCACTTTTTAGTACTTATTTAAAACCGTTAGCTGAAAAAATAGCAATACTCCATCAACACACACCGTTAGGTTTTCCTCTTAACTTAAATCATGAGTTATTAATTTATTGGCAGGGTATTGATAGAAAACGTTTATCTGCTAAATGGTTACGCTTGCAACAACATTTTTTACGCCAACCGCGATGCAATTTCATAAAATACGCGCCTGCTCACATGGATTTGCATGTTGAGAATATTCTTCTTAGTGATTCGGGTATAAAATTTATTGATTGGGAATATGCTGCCGATATTGATACAGCAGATTCATTGATGACGTTCTTTGCAACAAACCAACTCAATGAGGCGCAACAAAATACGTTTTTGGATTATTATTATTCGTATCATTGTCATTATACTCAATCCAAAGAGACGGATATTTATTCTGTGAAGGAGTTGAGAAAGCGTATTCTCTCAAGGGAGCCATTCATTTTTTATATGATGCTAATGTGGTATGAAGTCCGTTGGCAACAAACAAAAGATGGATCATTTTTAATAATGTCTGAACCTTTGCGTCGCTATTTCAGTCTGACGAATTAAAGACATTATCTTGTCACAATTACAAAGAGAGGAATGTTATGGGTCCAGTAATGCTTGATGTTGAAGGATATGAACTCGATAGTGAAGAGCGTGAAATTTTAAAGCATCCTCTTGTCGGTGGATTAATCCTTTTTACCCGCAACTTCCACGATGCTGAACAATTAAATGAATTAGTTCGCCAAATTCGTGATGCATCTCATGAGCGGCTTGTGATTGCAGTAGACCAAGAAGGGGGACGAGTACAGCGCTTCCGTGATGGTTTTACACGCATACCAGCAGCTCAATCTTATGCGGCATTAAATGAAAGTTATCAAGCGAGTCATTTAGCACAAGAAGCGGGATGGCTAATGGCATCAGAAATGATTGCCATGGATATTGATATCAGTTTTGCACCCGTGCTTGACCTAGGTCATAACTGTATTGCTATTGGCGAGCGTTCTTTCCATGATTCCCCTGAAATTGCCATGACAATGGCTGAGAGCTTTATTAAAGGTATGCGCTCTGCGGGCATGAAATCAACAGGCAAACACTTCCCTGGTCATGGTGCTGTAAGGGCTGATTCTCATAAAGAAA
This sequence comes from Proteus sp. CD3, assembly GCF_008808075.1. Lineage (NCBI taxonomy): Bacteria > Pseudomonadati > Pseudomonadota > Gammaproteobacteria > Enterobacterales > Morganellaceae > Proteus > Proteus sp. CD3. The sequence goes on from NZ_CP019686.1 coordinate 1,237,762, forward strand.
CGCCTCGTGATGATCGCTCTTTAAATGATATTCGCCAGCGTGATATGTCTATCTTTAAAGATTTTATTCAACGCCAGTTATTAGATGCGATTATGCCAGCTCATGTTATTTATTCTCAGGTTGATGAGCGTCCGGCAAGTGGCTCATCGTACTGGCTGAAATCTATTTTACGTGAACAATTAGGCTTCCAAGGCGTTATTTTCTCTGATGACTTATCGATGGAAGGCGCTGCTATTATGGGGAGTTATGCAGAAAGGGCGCAACGCTCGCTAGATGCCGGTTGTGATATGCTTTTAGTATGTAATAACCGAAAAGGGGCGGTGAGTGTGTTAGATAACCTGTTCTCTGTCAAAGCAGAACGTATCTCCACATTGTACCATCACCGAGGTCGTTACACATTGAGTGAGCTACAAACCTCTGATCGTTGGAAAAAAGCGAATCAGTTGCTGACCCAATTACAGGAGCAATGGCAGGAGCGAGCATGATTATATATTTACATGGTTTTGATTCCACAAGTCCTGGAAATCATGAGAAAGTTTTACAGCTACAGTTTATTGATCCTGATGTCCGCTTTTTAAGCTACAGTACGTTGCATCCTCGTCATGACATGCAACACTTACTGAAAGAAACGGATAAAGTGATTAAATCCACAAAAGAGCCAGTATTAATTTGCGGCGTAGGATTAGGTGGATATTGGGCAGAGCGTATTGGTTTCTTATGTAATATTCGTCAGGTAATGATTAATCCTAATCTTTTTCCTTACGAAAACATGACAGACAAAATCGACAGACCTGAAGAATATTTAGATATCTCAACGAAATGTATTAAAGATTTTCGTTCTAAAAACAAAGATAACGCTTTAGTGATTTTATCCCGTAATGATGAGATTTTAGATAATCAGCGTTCTGCTGATGAATTATCACCTTATTACTCAGTCATTTGGGATGAAGTGCAAACGCATAAATTTAAGAGCCTCTCTGAGCACTTATTTAAAATTAAAGCGTTTAATAACAAAGAGTAAGACTAAAGTAATATGTTTAAAATGGATGGTGTTTGTTCCATCCATTTTTTTATCTGATGTCGTTAAAACGTTCATACAGCTCTCTCTGCCTATCTCTTCTCAGCATTTGTTTCACCCCTTTATTTTTATCACCTCAATGATCACGACTGATTTTAACAATCCTCTTTATGCTTATGTTTCTAGCTCCTTGTATTAATTAACAAAACCAATATCCCTATGTTTTAAATGGAGATTTATTTCTCACTCAAAGGCAAAAAACAACCATTTTCCTCAAAAAATAGATATGCATATTCAAATATTTTTGATATAAATCAACTTTGGTATGACCATCTTTCCAATTAACTTGCTTAAGAACAAAAATAACAGCCGAAACGATTTAACTGTCGTTATTTAAGTAGATTTCACTAAGGCTATTTAAATAACAACAGTAAATATCTTTATGGAGTGACGTTAAATGTCATTAAAAAAAATTGTTATTGTCGGTGGCGGTGCTGGTGGTTTAGAACTGGCGACCAAATTAGGCAATAAATTAGGACGCAGCAAAAAAGCAGAGATCACCTTAGTCGATCGCAACAACAGTCATCTGTGGAAACCCCTTTTACATGAAGTAGCAACTGGCTCTTTAGATGATGGTGTTGATGCGTTAAGTTACCTAGCACATGGCTATAATCATCATTTCAATTTCCAATTAGGCTCCTTAACAGGGCTTGATCGTGAGCAAAAAAATATCACACTGGCTGCTATTTATAATGAAGAGCAAGAGCTACTCGTACCTGAACGCACATTAGACTACGATATTTTAGTGATGGCGTTAGGCAGTAAATCAAACGATTTTGGCACACCAGGTATTAAAGAAAACTGCATTTTCTTGGACAGCCCTCAACAAGCACATCGTTTCCATAACGAAATGCTAAATTTGTTTTTAAAATACTCAGCAGATACCAATGCACAAGAAGAAAATCGTAAGGTAAATATTGCAATTGTGGGTGGTGGTGCGACAGGTGTTGAACTTTCAGCCGAATTGCATAATGCAGTACGTCAGCTTAATAGCTATGGATTAAAAAAATTAGCGCCTTCCGCATTAAATATCACCTTGGTTGAAGCAGGAGAGCGTATCTTACCTGCATTACCTGTGCGTATTTCTAGTGCTGCACATCAAGAATTAACCAAATTAGGTGTGCGAGTAATGACCAAAACCATGGTCACAAGTGCAGATGAAGGTGGATTAAACACCAAAGAAGGTGAGCATATCGATGCTGATTTAATGGTGTGGGCGGCAGGTATTAAAGCGCCTGATTTTATGAAAGAGATTGCTGGCCTAGAGACTAACCGTATTAATCAGTTGATTGTTAAACCTACCTTACAAACAACCTTAGATGACTCTATTTTTGCGATTGGTGACTGCTCTTCTTGTCCAAGAAAAGAAGGTGGTTTTGTTCCTCCACGAGCGCAATCTGCACATCAAATGGCAAGTCGTTGTTACAGCAATATTTTAGCAATGTTAAAAGACAAACCACTGAAAGATTATGTGTTTACTGATCATGGCTCATTAGTTTCACTCTCTAAATTTAGTACTGTGGGGAGTTTGATGGGGAATTTGATGAAGGGAGACATGATGATCGAAGGGCGCATAGCGCGGATTGTTTATATCTCTTTATATCGAATGCATCAAATAGCGTTGCATGGTTATATCAAAACTGGGCTTATGATGTTAGTTGGATCAATCAATCGAGTGATTAGACCTAAACTAAAACTTCATTAATTTATCTTTTGTTTTATAGACAAGACAAAAGTTACCTTTTGAAGCCCTCATATTATATGAGGGTTTTTTATCTATTTTTCTTTTAAATTAAATGATTAAATGAGAATATCCAAATAAGATAAATAATCTCAGCATAAAGCACTAGATGATTTGTCTGTCTATATCAGAAATAACCGATAACTCTAAAACTCAATAGAGTAATGATAAATATAATTTTATTATTAAGGTTAAATTTGTAATATTAAAGATAGCGTTAATTTTATTTATTACGCTAAATTATTTAAGACTTTTCTTAAATAAAAAATGATGTTTAATTCATTAATTCATCAAATAAAATGTTATGGTGTTTCGTAGATTTGTATTAGAAAGATAATAAGTAAAAATTATTATAAATAAGATTAACTTGTTGTTTTTAACCGCATTTAAGTGGATAAAATAATTCTACAAATTTTAAAAGTAAATTTTATAATATGAGTTAAATATGAAATACCGCCTATTTTTAGGCAACATTTGTTAATTTAGTGTTATCATAATGATGTATTATAAGTTGCATAACGATTTCTATATTTTCAGCTTAATAAATTAAGATCTATCTTAATATAATGTGTAAATCTTAAGAATGTAGTTAGTATTTAATTAAGTAATTAAAACAGAAATAAGTGGTGTATTTAACATGTCATAAATACGTAGTTTACTTATTATGTTAATCAGCATGGATGTTGAATTAAGCTATCAGATTAGAGAATTCATTTATTGAATACTAAATATATTAGCCAGTTAGCGTGAAACAGTGGCTTTTATTACGTATCTGTGGCAATTAAGGATAAAACAAATAAAAAGGGGTAAAAGTGGGTGTTAATGTCAGAAAGTACACACTAATAGGACTAATCATAGTATTAGCTATTCTTTCATTTATTGCATGGAGGTGGGTATTTCCCCAACCTCAATACGCTCATGTCGTTTCGGCTACGCCTATTAAATCGACCGTTTTTGTGACAGAAGAGTATTGTCATCGAATTGGCTTACCGACACCTTTTACACCAGAAAAATTGTCACGATTTCACCCAGCAGAGCAAGAATGCCGAGTGTTTTATATGATTGAAGCACTCAATAACAGTAATATTGCTAATTTCCCTTATCCTCAATTTAAAGAGTGCATCCCGATTTATCGTCAAGAGCGTAGAATTGTGGGTTATGATGTGCTTTATACTATCGATGGAACACCAGGCAAAGTCCGTACCACGTTTAAACCTGGTGAAATTATCGCGTTAGATTCTGATGGTAGGCTGATTTTAGAACAAGAACCTTATTGTTCTATGAATGAAAAAGTACCTTGTCGCAAAGAGTAAACTTATCAATAGAACAAACCTAAGAATATAAAAAGAAAGGCGTAATAAAGTGACTTTGATTACGCCTTTTTGTTGATTCAATAACCGCTAGAGTGCGGTTATTTTATGCTCATTAAATGCACTTAACATATCATCAATAAAAGTGAGTCGTTTTTCACGCTCAGTTAAATCAGTAATAAATTTCAGTTTTGAAGGGCCATCTAAGCGGAAAATAGCAGGTTGCTCTTGAAGTAGACTGATTAAATATCCTGGATCAACCTTATTCTTTTCACCAAACTCAATAAATCCACCTTTATCATGGGCTTCAATTCGAGTGATACCCAAGCTCATTGCACTTAAACGAATAGCCGCATTACGCAGTAGATAACGCCCTGCATCAGGCAGCTTACCAAATCTATCAATTAACTCTGCTCTTAGATCATTAAGCTCTGTTACATCAATGGCACTGGCAATTCGTTTATAGAATGAAAGTCTGACATTTACATCAGGAATATAATCATCCGGCAACAAGACTGGCATTCTTAATTCAATTTCAGTTTGTTGATTGGTGAGATCTTCAAGTGATGGCTCTCTACCTTCTTTAAGCGCTTCTACTGCACTTTCTAGCAATTCCATATAAAGTGAGAAACCAACAGTATTCATTTGACCGCTCTGTTCTTCTCCTAATAATTCACCTGCACCTCGAATTTCTAGATCATGAGTTGCTAATGCAAAACCTGCACCCAGATCTTCCAGTGAAGCAATCGCTTCTAAACGTTTATGAGCATCCTTTGTCATTGCTTTAGGATGTGGCGTCAGCAAATAAGCATAAGCTTGATGATGAGAACGACCTACACGACCACGTAACTGATGTAATTGCGCTAAGCCAAAGTGATCTGCTCGTTCAATAATAATGGTGTTCGCGCTAGGTATATCGATACCTGTTTCAATAATTGTGGTGCAAAGTAACACATTAAAACGTTGGTGATGGAAATCATTCATCACACGCTCAAGTTCACGTTCACGCATTTGCCCGTGACCAATGCCAATACGCGCTTCAGGAACGAGTGCAGCTAGTCTCTCGCGGGCTTTTTCGATATTTTCAACATCGTTATACAAGTAATAAACTTGTCCACCACGCAATGTCTCACGCAAGATAGCTTCACGTACTACTAAGTCGTCATATTCTCGCACAAAGGTTTTCACCGATAAGCGACGTGCTGGTGGTGTTGCAATAATGGAAAGATCACGCATACCACTCATTGCCATATTCAATGTACGAGGAATTGGCGTTGCTGTTAGCGTTAAAATATCGACATTAGCACGCATGGCTTTTATACGCTCTTTATGGCGAACACCAAAACGGTGCTCTTCATCGACAATTAATAGCCCTAAATCTTTCCACTGAATATTAGGTTGAAGCAATTTATGTGTACCAATGACAATATCAACGGTTCCTTCAGCCAGTTTTTCTGTAATTTGCTGTTGCTCTTTTGCGCTACGAAAACGCGAGATCATCTCAATGTTAACGGGCCAATTAGCAAAACGATCACGGAAATTATCAAAATGTTGCTGAGCCAATAGGGTAGTTGGCACTAAAATAGCGACTTGTTTATTGTTGTTAACGGCAAGAAATGCAGCGCGCATCGCCACTTCTGTTTTACCAAATCCGACATCACCACAGACGAGTCTATCCATTGAAATGGCTTGGCACATATCGCTAAGTACAGCATTGATTGCCATTTCTTGATCAGGTGTTGTTTCAAAAGGAAAGCTTTGGCGGAATGATTGGTACTGCTCTTTATCCATTTTAAAGGCAAAGCCTGTTTTTACTTCGCGTTGAGCATAAACATCTAATAACTCTGCTGCGACATCACGCACTTTTTCAGCGGCTTTTTGGCGCGCTCTTACCCATGCATCGCCACCCAATTTATGTAGTGGGGCATTTTCATCTGCACCACCAGAATAACGACTAATCAAATGCAGTGATGAAACAGGCACATAAAGCTTGTCATTACCCGCGTAACTTAACATCAAGTATTCAGCTTTAACGCCACCCGCTTCTAGTGTTGTCATTCCTTGATAGCGACCAACACCATGTTGAAGATGAACAACGGGTTGTCCTATGCTTAATTCAGCAAGGTTACGAATTAATGTATCTGTATTAATTGCACGGCGATTGTCTTGGCGACGACGATTAACTCGTTCACCTAACATGTCACTTTCACAGATCATGGCTAATTGACGATGGTTATCAATAAATCCATGTTCAGCAGCACCAATGATAAAGTAAAAACCTTTCTCTTGAGCATCAGATAATTCAATGATCTGCTTGGGCGCTATTTTTATGCGCGATAAAAGCTCTTGTACGGTTTCGCGTCGTCCTTCACTTTCAACAGAGAAAATAACGCTGCCTGAAAATTGTTCTTGGAATCGACGTAAGTTATCTAAAGGTGATTTGCTTTGCGCGTTAATCGATAAATCAGGAAGAGGTTGATAGCCTAAATTGGTCTGTCCTGCCTTTTCTGGCAACGTTTCTGTTTTAAGTTGAATACGAGGCCACTGTTTTAACTCTTTATTAAATTTATCAACGTTCAGCCAAATATCATCAGGTGGTAACAGGGGGCGCATAGGATCAACGCGACGGCTTTCAAAACGTTGATTAATGTCTTGCCAAAATTTTTCTGCAAAATCTTGTAGATCTTGCGTCACTATCAATGTGTTTTTAGGGAAATAAGCAAATAAGTTAGATAAAGGCTGTTCAAAAAACAGGGATTGCCAATATTCAATTCCCGTTGGCAAGATGTGTTTACTGACTTGCTGATAAATATGTTCTGGATCACGTCTTACGTCAAACCGTTCACGCCATTGGCTACGGAAAGTTTCTATCGCATTTGCATCTGTGGGGAATTCATGCGCAGGCAATAAATTAATTTGATCAACTTCAGCTAATGTTCGTTGTGTATCGACATCAAAAGTACGCAGGCTATCTATTTCGTCATCAAAAAAATCAATACGATAAGGAAATTCACTTCCCATCGGAAATAAATCTAATAATGCCCCACGCGTTGCGTATTCTCCATGTTCTAATACTTGCTCAACATGACGATATCCCGCTTCATCTAATGTTTTACGTAAATTATCACGAGAAAGTACCTCTCCTTTTTGCATTACCAACGCATGACTTGCGAGATAATCCGTAGGGCAGACTTTCTGCATTAACGTATTGACAGGTAAGATTAAAATTCCCTTGAGAAGTGATGGAATACGGTATAGCGTAGAAAGGCGGTTTGAGATGATCTCTTGGTGAGGTGAAAAACTGTCGTATGGCAGTGTTTCCCAATCCGATAATGTCTCTACTGGATAATCACAAAACTGACGGATTTCATCTTGTAAACGCAATGCATTTTGCATATCACGAGTAACAAGAACGACTAATCCAGAGTGACGTTTGATGATCTCTGCACATTCTAGAGCGCAAGCGGCACCAGTCAGTTGACCTAGCTGACGAGTATCCCCTTGTTTTATAGGAAGTTGATAACGATATTCTGAGGACATAAGCGTGTAATGTGAACTCTTTGTTGTAGTTAACTCCCAACACATCTTTAGCTTAATGGCTAAAGCTTAAACTGGCGGGCAGGTTAAGATAAAAGAAAAACCACAGTTTGGGAATAGAGTGGTTCCATTCAGTAAGACTACCCTTTATTATCCCTGAACACTTCGCATTAGCAACAGGAACAGCACAGATTTCATGTACAATTCTGTCTCATTTTATATAGGGCTCCGTTATATGCGGGGTCGTGCGGTCGATAAATTCGGTCGCTTCGTCTCATGGCTATCCGCTTTAGGGATTATGTTAGGTGTAGCGGCACTGATCACAGTGACTTCTGTCATGAATGGCTTTGAACGTTCATTGCAAGAAAGCATTCTTGCTTATATTCCACAAGCCATTGTGACATCACCTAGCGGACAATTACCCCGCGATCCAAATATAGCTGAAAGATTACTGACGCGTGAAGGTATCATAAACGTTACCCCTTTAGTAGAAGGTGATGTTGTTTTGCAAAGTAAAGACAATATCAGCGTTGGTGTCATGCTGGGTATAGAAAAAGCGCAAGATGAACCTTTAACGAAACATATTCGTTATGGCGATTTTTCTATGCTGAAAGCGGGGGATTATGGTGTCATTTTAGGCAGTGGTCTTGCTAAACAGTTAAAAGCAAAAGAAGGAGATAGCATCCGCCTTATTGTGCCAAGTGTAAGCCAATTAACGCCAATGGGAAGATTACCTAGCCAACGGTTATTTACTGTTAAAGGCATTTTCCAAAGTGGTGGCGATGCAGATGCCTCTCAAATCTTAGTTAATCAGCAAGATGCGGCACGTTTAATGCGTTATCAGCCAGGTAATATTACAGGATGGCGTCTTTTCTTTACTGATCCTCTCAATATTGAAAAATACAGTGCACAATCTTTAGATAAAAATCTAAGTTGGAGAGATTGGCGCGAACGTAAAGGTGAATTTTTCCAAGCCGTTAAAATGGAAAAAAATATGATGGGATTATTATTAAGCTTAATTATAGCAGTGGCGGCTTTTAATATTATTACTTCACTTTCTTTGTTGGTCATGGAAAAACAAGGTGAAGTCGCTATTTTGCAAACGATGGGTTTAAAACGCTCTCAGATTATGTCCATTTTTATGCTACAAGGGGCAGGTGCAGGTATTTTAGGGGCGGTAGCTGGTGGTCTGTTAGGCGCATTACTCTCAAGTCAATTAAACGTCATTATGCCGGCGGTAGGACTTATTCCTCAAGGTGTGGAATTGCCCGCAACACTTGATTGGGGACGCGTCTTTATGATTGGTTTCTCCGCTATTATCATTTCCCTTTTATCCACTTTATACCCGTCTTGGCGGGCCGCGGCTATTCAGCCAGCAGAGGCGCTACGTTATGAGTAATTCTTCTTTGAATAAACAACCCATGGCATCAGAAAAACAAATGCAAATTAATAAAGATGGTTTATTGGATTGCCACGCCCTATGTAAACAATACCAAGATGGTTCTATTTCCACACAAGTGCTGAAATCAGTCTCTTTTAAAATGGATAAGGGCGATTTTCTTGCCATAGTGGGAAGTTCAGGCTCTGGAAAAAGTACCTTATTACATTTGTTGGGTGGATTAGATTCACCCACATCAGGCGAAGTCTTTTTTAAAGGGCAATCACTTAATAAATTATCTTCTTCTGAAAAGGCTGATTTACGTAATAGCCAATTGGGTTTTATTTATCAATTTCATCATCTATTACCTGATTTTACCGCACTTGAAAATGTTGCTATGCCACTGATGATTGGTGGCACGAGCGCTTCTGTGGCGAAAGAAAAAGCAATGTCTTTACTTGAAGCGGTTGGGTTAAAGGATCGCGCTCATCATCGTCCTTCAGAGCTTTCTGGTGGTGAGAGACAACGCGTTGCGATTGCGAGAGCATTAGTGAACGATCCTGCATTAGTCCTTGCCGATGAACCAACGGGTAATCTAGACCAGAAAAACGCAGAAGGGATTTTCGAATTGTTGATTAAGTTAAACAAAGAAAAACAAACTGCTTTTCTGGTTGTAACGCATGATTTATCACTGGCTGCTCGTTTTCAGCGCCAACTTGAAATGAAAGATGGTCAACTACAGTCACAAAACGCAATTTCAGGAGTGAAATAATGGCGCAATTGCCACTTGCATTAGTGACCGCATTACGTTTTTCAAGAGGGCGAAAACGTGCGGGAATGGTTTCTTTAATTTCAGTTATTTCAACACTGGGCATTATGCTTGGGGTTGCCGTCTTAATTATTGGTCTAAGTGCCATGAATGGCTTTGAGCGTGAATTAAAAAACCGCATTTTATCAGTGGTGCCTCACGGACAAATTTATTCAGTAGAACAGCCATTTGTACAATGGCAATCAGCATTACCTCGTATTGAAAATACCCAAGGTGTTGTCGCTGCTGCTCCTTATATTTTACTTACTGGATTGTTAGAAAAAGGAACAGAATTAAAGGCAGTGCAAGTCATGGGTGTCTCACCTGAAAAACAAGGTGATATCAGCCTATTGCCTCGATATGTACAAAACAATGCATGGCAAGATTTTAAGGCCGGTAAGCAACAAATTATTATCGGGCAAGGTGTTGCCGATGCATTGAAAATAAAACAAGGTGATTGGCTCACCGTGTTAATCCCTAATAATGACGATCCTACTAAATTATTACAGCCTAAACGTATCCGTTTACAAGTGAGTGGTATCTTTAAATTAAGTGGGATGCTCGATCATCAATTAGCCTTAATTCCTTTAGCCGATGCTCAGCAATATATGGATTACGGGCAAGGTATTACAGGAATTGAAGTGAAAACGGTTGATCCTTTTTTCGCGAATGAAATTATTCATAATGCGGGATTAAACAGTAAAGAATATGTCTATGCTAAAAGCTGGATAAGTGACTACGGCTATATGTATAGCGATATTCAGATGATCCGTAGCATTATGTATTTATCGATGATCTTAGTGATTGGTGTCGCTTGTTTTAATATTGTTTCAACGCTGATTATGGCGGTAAGAGATAAAAGTAGTGATATTGCTATTTTACGAACGTTAGGTGCGCGAGATAGCCATATTCGTAATATCTTTTTATGGTACGGTTTATTATCAGGCATGATTGGTTGTGTCGCAGGTGTGATATTGGGTGTCTTGGTTGCTTATAATTTAACGCCATTAGTGTCTGTTATTGAATCATTAACGGGACACAGCGTGTTGTCTGGCGATGTTTATTTCGTTGATTTTCTACCTTCAGAAGTTCATTTAATTGACGTTTTCTCTGTATTTATTACCACTGTGATCTTAAGCCTGATTGCAAGTTGGTATCCTGCACGCCGAGCCACTAAACTAGATCCTGCAAGAATTTTAAGTGGACAATAAGTTTATTGACATACACAGAAGAAAAAACGCTTAAACTAGTGAAGATAAGAAACGCGATATTTAAATTTGAAAACCAAGGATTGTAATGATGAAACTTAAACTTCGTCATCGTCGGTTTAGAAAGTTTCGTAAAATTAAAAGTTTACGTAGACAACATTCACGTTGTCGCTATTTTCATCTAACCCATAAAACGGAACATGAAATGAATTTACCCAAAGTTGTCGTATTAACAGGGGCTGGCATTTCGGCTGAATCAGGAATTAAAACATTCCGATCAGAAGATGGATTGTGGGAAGAGCATCGCGTTGAAGATGTTGCAACACCTGAAGGTTATCAACGCAATCCCCAATTGGTTCAACAGTTTTACAATGAACGTCGTCGCCAATTGCAACAGCCCTCTATTCAACCTAATGAAGCGCATTATGCATTAGCGAAGTTAGAGCAACGTTTAGGTAAAGACAATTTTTTACTGGTTACGCAAAATATTGATAATTTGCATGAAAAGGCAGGTAGTAAACATATTTTGCATATGCACGGTGAATTGCTAAAAGTGCGTTGCCCTCAATCTCGCCAAGTCTTTGAGTGGAAAGGGGACTTAGAAACAACCGATCGTTGTCATTGTTGCCAATTTCCATCGCCATTACGCCCACATATTGTCTGGTTTGGTGAAATGCCAATTGGTATGGAAGAGATTTATCACGCTTTGGCTGAGGCTGATATTTTTATCTCTATCGGTACATCTGGAAATGTTTATCCAGCAGCTGGTTTTGTCCATGAAGCTCGGTTAACAGGCGCTCATACCGTTGAATTAAATCTTGAACCCAGTTTGGTTGAAAGCCAGTTTGAAGAAAAACATTATGGTCCTGCAAGTCAGGTCGTTGATGAATATGTTCATAAATTGTTTGAATTAATTAATGATCCTAAAGCTGATTTGACGCAATAATTATTTTATAGAGTTCCCTATTATTGTTCTTAGAGAGATCTTAGGGGGCAAAATGGATAAATTATTAGAACGTTTTTTTGAATATATTAATTTTGATACACAATCAAAACCATCTTCAAAAATGTCACCAAGCAGTGATGGACAATTAAAACTTGCCAAGGCATTGGCTCAAGAATTAAAAAAACTGGGCTTTTCTGATGTAATGCTCAGTGATAAGGGATGTGTAATGGCAAGTTTACCATCCAATGTATCTTGGCCAGTGCCAGTGATTGGCTTTATTTCGCATCTTGATACATCTCCTGATTTTTCAGGAAAACATGTAAAACCACAAGTTCTTGAAGATTATCGTGGTGGCGATATTGCGTTAGGTATTGGTGATGAAGTGTTATCGCCGGTTATGTTCCCAATTTTACATTCAATGATTGGTAAAACATTAATTACTACAGACGGCAAAACGTTATTGGGTGCGGACGACAAAGCGGGTATTGCTGAAATTATTACAGCGATGGTGCGCTTAAAAGAAACGAATCGACCGCATGGGGATATTCGTATTGCTTTCACTCCTGATGAAGAAATTGGGCGTGGTGCGCATTATGTAGATTTAAAAGCATTCGGTGCAAGCTGGGCTTATACCGTTGATGGTGGTGGTGTTGGCGAATTGGAATATGAAAACTTCAATGCCGCATCCGTGAATATCAAAATTGTAGGTAACAATGTTCATCCGGGTAGTGCCAAAGGGGTGATGGTTAATGCATTAGGATTAGCAACACGCATTCATCAAGAATTACCGGTTGATGAAACACCCGAAAATACCGACGGTTATGAAGGTTTTTACCATCTGCAAAGTATCAAAGGTTCAGTAGAAAGAGCGGAAATGCATTATATTATCCGTGATTTTAATCGTAACTTATTTGAAAAACGCAAACAGAATATGATTGCGATTGCAGAGAAAGTCGGGAAAGGGCTACATCCTGATTGCTATATTGAGCTAACGATTGATGATAGCTATTACAATATGCATGATAAAGTTGTTCAATTCCCTCACATCATTGAAATAGCCAAACAAGCCATGATTGATTGTGATATTGAGCCAAATATCAAGCCTATTCGTGGTGGTACAGACGGCGCTCAACTTTCTTACCGCGGATTACCTTGCCCTAATATTTTTACAGGCGGTTATAATTTCCATGGTAAGCATGAATTTATCTCTTTAGAAGGCATGGAAGCAGCGGTGAGTGTGATTATGCGTATCGCTGAAATTACGGCTGAAAGAGAAAAGGCGAAAGTGATTAGCTGATTAAGCCAAATAAGATAAAAGTAATAGCCGATATATCGGCTATTACTTTTTAGTAAAGAGAATATCTTAAATTTGTTTATTTACGTTTTTTGTAATCTTGTTCAATAGGCAATTTCCAACCTCCCAACCGCTCTCTTTTTCTGCTGAGTTAATGAATGATTTTACATATTATTCACTATTAAACTTTTAATATAGGCTTAATATTAATAACTCCTTGAGAAATTGAATTTTCTGATTTTCTATTATAATTAAAGAGATGTGAATAAATATAATATAAGGATATTGAATGGAAAACATAACAGAAAAATTATTAAAACCTGTAATAGAAGATCAACTAAGCTTTCATCAAAAGGAAGTAATTAAACAATCTGAGCAGCAATCGTTTATTATTATTTTTAGTTATTTTCTAATAACTTATTTAATCTCATTTTCTCTTTATGCGACAAATAGCAAACATACATTACTACTTTTTTTCTTACAAAGTACATTTTTTGTTGTTATTCCTTTTCTCTTTAAAAATACAAGAATACTTCTAAAAGAAGCAATAAGTTATTTAATCCGTTAGATTTTAAAATAAGATTTATTTTTAATATTTATTAATAAAAAAAGCCCTGCAGCAATATATCAGGGCTTTATAACTTATAATTGAAAGTTAGTGATAATTAATCTTCAAAATACCAATAACCTTGATTAACTAAGTGTGTTAATAAACGCACAAACTTCGGATCAGATAATGCCTCACCTAAGTGTTGTTTATCAATATAATCATATTGGCAAAGCGCATCAGCCGCTTCGATATAATCAGTATTTATCAACTCACCATTAACAAAACAGCTATCACCAACACGTAACGCACGAATACCATTTAAACGGTGAAGTTGCTCGCCTTGTTGCAGTAAGTCATGAATTTCTGCGTTTTCATATAAAGGTTCTGGAACTGCAAGATCAAGCTCATGACGAGATTGAGAAATAAACTCACCAAACCAATGACGGAATACTTCTGGTTGAGCAAGTAGATCTTCCATCATGGCATGAAGTTTATTCAACTCTTGATGTTGTACTAATGCAGGGTTTTCACGCGGAGTTAGATCCGGATCGCTATAACGATAGCTGCCTAAATCATTTGCTAGCACATAGTCAGCGAAACCACTGAAAAGCTCACGAGCGTTAGGCGATCTGAAACCAACAGAGTAGTTTAGTGATTCTTCAATCGCATAGCCTTCATGTGGAAATCCTGGTGGGATATAAAGAATATCACCCGGTTCTAATTCTTCATCAATAATTGCTTCAAAAGGATCAACTTGAAGCAGATCAGGGTGAGGGCAGTGTTGTTTCATTGGGATTTTTTCACCCACACGCCAACGACGACGACCTTGTCCTTGAATAATAAAGACATCATATTGATCAAGGTGTGGACCTACACCACCACCGGGAACAGAATAAGAGATCATTAAATCATCAATGCGCCAATCGGGTAACACACGAAATGGCTTCATTAATGCCGCACTAGGAAAATGCCAGTGATCGACGGCTTGTACAAGTAAAGACCAATCTTTATCACCGAGTCCTTCAAAGTGCTCGAAAGGCCCATGTTTGACTCCCCATTGTCCGTCTTGACAGCTAACAAGACGGCTATCTACTTCATCTTCCATTGCAAGACCAGCAAGTTCGTCAGGAGATAAAGGATCAACAAAACGAGAGAAGCCGTTTTTAATTAATAAAGGGCGTTTTTGCCAATGGCTTTCGAGGAATGATTGCCAATCTAAATTAAGTTTATAGTCCATTGTGTATATCCTGAATTCGGGAAGCCTAAAGCCATAGTATAATGAATTCTAGTTTCCTGCTAAACATTCCTTTGAGCAATGTGAGTAATAGCGAGTAACACGATAATAACTGAACAGATATCATGCATAACGCCATATATTTAGCGGTAATTTAAAAAAGAGTTTCTTATCAGCAATGATTATTCACGCTCAGTCGTCAGTTGTTGCTCAGCAAAGATTACGGTGATACGAGCGCCGCCTAAAGGGCTATCCGTAATAGTAATTTCACCACTGTATTGTTCAATAATATCAACTGCAATAGATAATCCTAATCCTTGCCCAGAACGCAGAGTATCTGCTCTTGTTCCTCGTTGGAAAATGGCCTCTCTTTTTTCAGGGCTGACGCCCGGGCCGTCATCATCAACAATAATCATTACACTATTTTCATTATTGCTAACATTGATTTCAACAAATTCTAAGCAGTATTTACAGGCGTTATCAAGAATATTACCCATCACTTCCATAAAATCATTTTTCTCACCTAACCACATGATTTCAGGTGAAATATTAAGTGTTAAATCAACACCTTTTGACTGATAAACCTTACTTAATGCACTACAAAGATTATCCAGTAATCCTGACAGTGAATGGAGTTTTCGCGTGGTAATATCGTGATCACCATGAATGGATGCTCGGTGCAGATAATAACCGACTTGTTGGGAAATTCGTTCTATTTGATCAAGCATAATTGGTTCGGCTTGCTCTATCGTCATCTGTTTGCCCGAACGTAAAGAGCGTAATGTGGATTGCAACACGGCAAGTGGTGTTTTTAAGCTATGGGTAAGATCAGATAAACTTGTGCGATATTTACTATAACGACTGCGTTCATTACGTAATAACACATTTAAATTTCGGACTAAGCCTTTTAACTCGGTTGGCGGGTTTTCATCCAAATCATTGCGAATTCCTTTTTCTAAGGCACTGATTTGTTCTATTACTTGCTTTATAGGTCGTAAGCTCCAATGTGCAGCTAACCAAATTAAAGGTACAACTAAGAATAAATTAGCGAGAATAATATATAAGAACCAATCCCAAACTTGACTGGCTTTTTGCATACGCTGAGGAATAGGATCGATAACCGCGATCGCCATAGAAGGCATATTATCAGCGGCAGGATAATGATTAATCACAACGGAGTGAGTTAAAAACTCATTACTGGTGTATTCTTCAAGGCGTTTGAGATAAACACGATATTGCGGTAATTGCTTTAACATTAAACGTGTTGTTTTGATATCGACTGAGATCTCAAATAAGCCTTCTTCATGACGCCACTTATGTTTAATGCTATCCGCAATGGCTTTAGGTAAATCGGGAGGCGTCCATAATACATTACCTTCATCATCAAAAATAATTACCAACGAGGTGGTGTTATTATTAAGATTTGTTGGAAACTCAATATTCAGCTTACCCTTGTTCCACTGCGCTAAGCTGTAGTAAAGATTACTTTGACTACGCATCAGCATAAAAGTGGTTTTATCCACACTGACAATCGAACCGACAATGGCAACTAACCCATAAGAGAGCGTAAGTGCCAAAATTATGGCACTAGTTGCAAGCAAAAAACGTGTTCGTAATGAGAATGGAGAGCGCTGTTTTTTTTGCATATTAAGGTTTCATATCAAAACGGTAGCCTTGTCCGCGTACTGTAACCACTACGTCATCAGGATATTTCTCTAAGATTTTTTTCCGTAGTCGGCCCATTAGCACATCAATAGTATGACTCTCTTTTAATTCGGCATCAGGGTATAACTGACGCATTAATGCATCTTTACTAACAACTTTATTTTGATTTCGCATCAAGGTTTCTAAAATTGTATATTCAAATGCCGTTAACTTGATTTGTTCGCCTGAAATCATGAACTCTTTACGGGATAAATCCAATTCAAAAGGTTCGATTGAGAGGGTTTGCGATGCAATTCCCATGTTTCTTCGCATTAGTGCCTGAATACGTGCAACAATTTCCTCAAAATGAAAGGGCTTTGTCACATAGTCATCAGCGCCCGCATTTAACGCTGAAACTTTTTCTTGCCAACTTTCTCGTGCCGTTAAGACCATTATTGGTAGGGTAATATTATTTTCTCGCCATCTACGAATAAGGCTAATGCCATCTTCATCCGGCAATCCTAAGTCCACAATGGCAACATCAGGTGTTCCTTCTGCAATAAAATTATCTGCTTCTTTGGCATCTTCTGCTGCATCAACCTGATGCCCAGCATCACGAAATTGCACAGATAAATGATGGCGAAGTAGGATATTATCTTCAATAATTAAGATCCGCATTATTCCACCTTGAGTACAATCAGCAAAAATTCACTGTTGTAAAATAAATATAGGAAATGAGTGTCATCCTATAAGATAAAAAATATATTGTTATCATAGTCAATCTATCACTTAAAAAATACCGTAGCGGGTAACGTGTTTAAGTTACAGAGAGCTTTCTCATTTTTTGATATAAAAAAAGGCAGAGATTATCTGCCTTTTTTAGAAAGATAAATTAATTTAATTTATCAACAAGTTGAGTGGCAAAACCAATATAGCTTTCAGGTTTCATTGCTTTTAAGCGTGTTTTTTCATCTTCTGGTAGTTCTAAACCATCAATGAAAACGACCATATCTTGTTCTGTGATGCGTTTTCCACGAGTAAGCTCTTTTAGCTTTTCGTAAGGTTTTTCAATGCCATAACGACGCATTACAGTTTGAATCGGCTCGGCTAATACTTCCCAGTTGCAGTCTAATTCTTCACGAAGATGGTTTTCATTCACTTCAAGTTTATTAAGACCTTTTATGGTTGATTGATAAGCAATTAGCGCATAACCCATACCAACACCTAAATTACGCAGTACAGTTGAGTCTGTTAAGTCACGTTGCCAGCGCGAAACAGGTAATTTGCTAGAAAGATGTCCCATAACTGCATTGGCTAACCCTAAGTTTCCTTCAGAGTTTTCAAAATCAATTGGGTTTACTTTATGAGGCATGGTTGATGAACCAATTTCACCTGCAATAGTTTTTTGTTTAAAGTGGTTCAGTGCTACGTAACCCCAAATATCACGGTCGAAATCGATCAAGATAGTGTTGAAGCGACTAATACAATCAAAAAGCTCCGCAATATAATCGTGTGGTTCAATTTGAGTTGTGTATGGGTTCCATGTAATACCCAATGACGTTACAAATTCTTCACTAAATTGGTGCCAGTTGACTTCAGGATATGCGGCTAAGTGGGCATTGTAGTTACCTACTGCTCCATTAATTTTACCTAAGATCTCAACTTGAGTTAGTTGACGATATTGGCGCTCCATACGGTAGGCAACGTTAGCAAACTCTTTACCAATTGTAGATGGTGTTGCTGGTTGACCGTGAGTACGAGAAAGTAATGGTAAATCACGGTATTCTTGCGCCATTTTACTAATGGTATCAATAATTTCACGCCATGCAGGCAGTAAGATCTCTTGGCGTGCTGTTTCCAGCATAATGGCGTGAGATAGATTATTAATATCTTCAGATGTACAAGCGAAGTGAATAAATTCGGAAACCTGATGTAAAGCAGGGATAGTCGCCACTTTTTCTTTTAAGAAATATTCTACGGCTTTTACATCGTGGTTAGTGGTGCGTTCGATAGTTTTAATACGCGCTGCATCTTCTTCATTGAAGTTAGCAACAATCGCATCAAGGTAATCGTTTGCGTTTTTTTCAAAGGCTGGAACTTCTTTAATGTCGGCGCAAGATGCCAGCTTTTGTAGCCAGCGAACTTCTACCTGTACACGGAATTTCAGAAGACCGAATTCACTAAAAATAGAACGTAACGACGAGGTTTTACTTCCGTAACGACCGTCAATCGGTGAAATCGCTGTCAGCGAAGATAATTCCATTGTTGGCAACTCCCAGGTTGAATTTAAAGTATTAACATTGAGCGAGAAAATCATCAGCTTGTCGCAGGATGGTCTTTTGATGTAGTAAAAAATCAAAACGACGACCACCGACTTGACGCCAGAGCACGGCACTTCGAATGCCGGTCAGTAATAACGCTCTAACTTTAGCTTGAATAATAGGGTTCTTTAATAGTTCAATCGAGCCATGAACCTGAATGCGAGGGCCAACAGGGCTAACTGCATCAACATAAACGCCCGCAAGGGCATTAAATACACCTTCGGACATTGGTTCAAAATAACTTTTTTGACGCTCTAATTGAGAAATTTTTTGTGATAAACGAGAGCTGTAATCATCATTTCTATTGATAAGACGCTCTAGATTAATTAAGCCTTGCTGGTAAGTCATTAACTCAAGCGTTAATTTTTCTCTTCTTACCGCCTGATGAATGGCTTTCAATGTTTGAAAGCCTAATTTTAAGTGGCTGACTTGGTTGCCATAAACATCTAATGTTGAAGTTGGGTTGAGATTAAACACACTGTTAACCATGACTTCAACATCGCTCTCATTCGCACTACCTTGGTAAGCAATTTGTTGAACGAGACGACTTGCTTGGCAGATCCCTGCCAATGCAAGCGTTATATCACGAAAATCTTTAGCCACATCTACTCCTGAATACGGGTTTCAATGATACCGCCACCTAAACAGACTTCGTCTTGATAAAAGACGGCTGATTGTCCCGGAGTAACTGCTGCAACAGGATAATCAAAGCGGACTTCAATTTTATCTTCATCTAATGGTGTTACTGTACACGCAATATCAGGTTGGCGATATCGTGTTTTAACAGTGCAACGGAAAGCTTCAGTAATAGGCTCTCTTGATACCCAATGTAATTGCTGAGCAATTAGACCGACAGACATTAATCTTGGATGTTCATGCCCTTGAGCGACAACAAGAATGTTATTTTCAACATCTTTATCAACCACATACCAAGGATCTTCTCCGCCATCTTTCGTACCACCAATACCTAAGCCTTTACGTTGACCTAATGTGTGATACATCAACCCTTGGTGTTCACCAATGGTTTCTCCATCAACCGTGACAATAGGACCCGGTTTAGCTGGTAAATAACGCGATAAGAAATCAGTAAATTTACGCTCACCAATAAAACAAATACCGGTTGAATCTTTTTTCTTTGCAGTCGCTAAATCAAGTTTTTCAGCAATTTTTCTGACTTCAGGCTTTTCCATTTCACCAACAGGAAAAAGGCTTTGTTCAATTTGCTCATGGCTTAATGTGTATAAGAAATAGCTTTGGTCTTTGTTATTATCGACACCGCGAAGCAATTGGCTTTTGCCATCAACATCACGACGGCGAACATAGTGACCTGTTGCGATATAGTCAGCACCCAAATCTTCCGCTGCATATTCTAAAAATGCTTTAAATTTTATTTCTTTATTACACAGAATATCTGGGTTTGGGGTGCGACCTGCTTTATATTCGGATAAAAAGTGTTCAAAAACATTATCCCAATACTCAGCAGCAAAATTGATGGTATAAAGCTCAATGCCAAGTTTATCGCACACGGCTTGCGCATCGGCAAGATCGGTAGAGGCTGAGCAATATTCTGTATCGTCGTCTTCTTCCCAGTTCTTCATAAACAGACCAACGACCTGATATCCCTGTTCCTTAAGAAGATAGGCTGAGACGGATGAATCTACGCCACCGGACATTCCTACGATGACTTTTTTTTGGCTGTTATCTGACATGACTGGATCTCACTGCGGAAAAATAAGCGCCATACTTTACCATATCACTGACACAGGTGCATCAAGTCTTATTCTGTTTTTGATGCTTTGTTTTCCCTTTTCTATTCTTTAGTTAAAAGGCGTTCCAAAGCTACTTAATAAAGAAAGGGGATAGCGCTCACCTTGTTGATAACATAGTAGGCTTTCTCTTACCAATGGTGAACGCAGTTGCTGGCTATGAATAATTTCATCGGCGCTAACCCAGTGACAACAGTCAATATCACTATCTTGAGGCTGAGTTTCAAATTGTTCTTGTGCTTCAATAAGAAAAAGAAAACGTAGAAAAGGCGTTTTATCTGGGGCAATCCATTGGTGTAATTTAAGAAAATGTTGAACGGGAAGTGTTAATCCAGTTTCTTCCCATAATTCACGTTGAACCGCCTGAATCAGTGTTTCATTGGCTTCAAGGTGCCCAGCTGGCTGATTCCATGTTGCTTTTCCATTGACCGTTTCTTCAACAACAAGAAACTTATTTTTTGCATGAACGATACACGCGACAGTCACATTAGGTTTAAACAAAATCAATCTCCTTCCATTCGCCGGGTAATAAATTATCCAATGTAATATTTCCCATACTAAAGCGGATCAGACGCAATGTTGGATAACCGATATGAGCCGTCATTCGTCTCACTTGGCGGTTTTTACCTTCAAATAGCGTTATTTTTAACCAAGTTGTCGGGATAGTTTGGCGCTCTCTAATTGGAGGATTTCTCTCCCAGAGCCATTTGGGTTGTTCAACTATTTCGACTTGTGCAGGTAATGTTTTGCCATCTTTAAGCTCTAATCCATTTCTAAATTGTTGTAATGAGGCAACGCTTGGGATGCCTTCAACCTGAGCATAGTAGATTTTTCCTGTTTTTTTACCCGGTTGTGTTAATTTTGCTTGCAGCTTCCCATCATTTGTTAAGACTAAAAGTCCTTCACTGTCTCTATCTAAACGTCCTGCCGCATAAATATCACGAATAGGAATAAAATCTTTTAGCGTTTTTCTACCATTTTCGTCCGTAAATTGCACAAGAACATCAAAGGGCTTGTTGAAGATAATGACTTTACGCTCACCTCTTGGTCGCACTGATTTTCTTTGTGCGAATGGAGTGTGATGTTTTCTCGATTTAGCGCTATTTTTAAGTTGATTTGCCATAGTTAATTTTTGTAAAAAATGGGAGATTGATTATACCTTAAAAGAGAACCGATTGGCGTTAGCTGAATAATCAAGTAGTATTGACAGGTCTCTTACAAAAAATTAACAAAGCGTGCGCTTACATGAAAGGAGAGGTAGATGGAAAGCAAAGTAGTTGTTCCGGCTAATGGCGCTAAAATTACACTAGATGCTAAAGGTAAGCTTGTTGTTCCAAATAATCCGGTTATCCCTTATATCGAAGGGGATGGTATCGGTATCGATGTTACGCCAGCAATGTTAAAAGTTGTTGATGCAGCAGTTGAGAAAGCTTACGGTAAAGAACGTAAGATTGAGTGGATGGAAGTCTACACTGGCGAAAAATCAACACAGGTATATGGTAAAGATGTTTGGTTACCAGAAGAAACCTTAGATCTTATCCGTGAATATCGTGTTTCTATTAAAGGTCCTCTTACTACGCCTGTTGGTGGTGGTATCCGTTCATTAAACGTTGCATTACGCCAACAACTTGATCTCTATATTTGCCTACGTCCAGTACGTTATTACAAAGGCACTCCAAGCCCCGTTAAACAACCTGAACTGACTGATATGGTTATTTTCCGCGAAAACTCGGAAGATATCTATGCAGGCATTGAGTGGAAAGCTGGCTCCGCAGAAGCAGATAAAGTGATTAAATTCCTGCAAGATGAAATGGGTGTTACTAAAATCCGCTTCCCACAAGATTGCGGTATTGGTATTAAACCTTGTTCAGAAGAAGGAACTAAACGTTTAGTTCGTGCTGCTATTGAATACGCTATCGATAACGACCGTGATTCAGTTACATTGGTACACAAAGGTAATATTATGAAATTTACCGAAGGTGCCTTTAAAGACTGGGGTTATGAGTTAGCTCGCGAAGAGTTCGGTGGTGAATTATTAGATGGCGGTCCTTGGGTTAAAATCAAGAATCCAAAATCAGGTAAAGAGATCATCGTTAAAGACGTTATCGCTGATGCTTTCTTGCAACAAATCCTGTTACGCCCAGCAGAGTATGATGTTATCGCATGTATGAACCTAAATGGTGACTATATTTCTGATGCATTAGCTGCTCAAGTAGGTGGTATTGGTATCGCACCGGGCGCAAATATTGGTGATGAGTGTGCTTTATTTGAAGCAACACACGGCACAGCACCTAAGTACGCAGGTCAAGATAAAGTTAACCCAGGTTCTATCATTCTTTCCGCAGAAATGATGCTACGCCACATGGGTTGGACAGAAGCGGCTGACTTAATCATTAAAGGTATGGAAGGCGCGATTGCCGCTAAGACTGTAACTTATGATTTCGAACGTCAGTTAGAAGGCGCTAAACTGCTGAAATGTAGCGAGTTTGGTGACGCGATTATCAAACACATGTAATTGTTGATTTGATAAATAGTTAACGGGAGCTTATTAGTTCCCGTTTATTTTTTGTACTATAAAATTTTTCCCCAAAATATCCCCAAAACTCTTCCCCAAAACTGTTCAATTAAACAGCAATAATTTGCCATTCTTTGCCTCTATCGTCGTGGTATCTATCAGTCATATTTTGTGTTTTATGACCCAATAATTTTTGTGTATTAATTCCTTGTTCTCGATAAAGTCGTTCGGATAAAGATCGCTGTTCATGGAAAGTCGGTGCCGTGCCTTTTTCCCAAGTTAACCCACATTTATCTCGCGCTTTTTTAAATGTTGTGGTTAACGTATTTGGCGTGACTTGTTCACCGCGTTTCGCTTGTGCGGTGGTATGCCGATAATGGACGAGATATTTGCTCACAACCGCGTCACGACATTGGGCAACAACATCCCTTAAGGAGAGATTGATAGCCTCACATTTTAGTGAGAGAGGGATGGCCAACTTACTCCCCGTTTTTTCTTGCTGTATATGTAACATGTCATCCCAAATATCAGAGAATTTCATTTTACAGATATCACCGATCCGCTGACCTGTGGTTAAGGCCAGCAACATGCCACATTGCAAGTAAGGAGGGTGGTTCTTAGCTTGCTGGTAAATAGTGCGCCATTCTTCCAATGTCATGCGTTCTCTTTTCACTCTGTTCCGTGGTTGTTTCGTTGCTTTCGCAGGATTGTAACCAGGCGGAACATAGCCAGCATGTTGAGCTTCTTTAAATACATCAATAAGCACCATGCGAACGACCTGAGCCATTCTTGAATGTCCTAATACTTTGACTGAATCTATTATTTCAGCAATATCTAAAGCGGTTATCTCTTTTAATATTTTCGTACCACAATACTGACGGAATAAATTAATAGGTTTCATTTTTTGTCGATAAGAATTAATTTTTAATTCACCGATATCTAATCTTTCTTTTTGAATATCTAAATATTTATCCATCCATATATCGACAGATATTTCAGACTTATTTGTCTTAATTTTTGATAACCGTTCATTAATACTTAATAACTGTCGAGTATGTTGTTCTGCAATAATTGTATTGGCCTGAATGGCAGTTTCTCTCGCTTCCTGCTCGTCGGTGCCTAAGCTATGAAATTTACCAGTGATGGGATGTTTATATTGCCAATAAATTTTGCCGTTACGTTTATCTAGCTTTCGATATAGATTAGGAATGATAATTTTATGGGTTCGTGGTCGGGCAGCCATCTGTAATTATCCTCTTAAGTCGTTCCGTTGATTTAGTAGGAATTTGGGGGAGAGACAGATAGCCCACATAACGAGCTTCTCTATCAACCATCCACTTACGGCCAACTTTCATTGCAGGTGGTGCAATAAGGTTATTCTTTGCGTATTTTTGTAATACCGTCATGCAAGGAGAAGCATCTCCAAATTCCAACCTTGCCCACGCTTCAAGAGTCACCATTCTTGACATATTTTCTCTCCATACTGCCGTATACAGTTTAAATAGACGTTAATTATGCTGGTGGTATTTATTTAAACTTTTTAGAACTGTTTATTTAGCTCCTTTTACTTAATTCATTAAATCTACGTAAAAATAAAACTTTGGCTTGTAGAGGGGTTAATGGATTAACAATAAAATCACTTGTAGGAATGCCTTCAAGCATTAGCCAATTGCTACCCACATCAATATCTAAATCTCGTTTTTCAGTTGCTAACATCATTAAGTCGGCTAAATGCACAGCGTCCGACATAACGGGTGGCAAGTTATATTTTTGACGAATAACAGTATCAATTCTTTTTTCTATCTCCTTATATTCAGGTAATAGCTTTTTAAGCGGTGATGGCAGATCTTTTACATAGGCCTCACTGGCATCATGAAGTAAGGCTTCTAAAGCATATTCTGGAGCAACTAAATAGCTGACATATACTGAGTGTTGAGCAACAGAGTAGAAATTATCAATCTGTCCATTAAAGCGACATTCATTAGCTAAACCCGTCGCAATGTCTTGAATATCTATATCCTCGATCCGTACATCGAGGTAATAGAAGTGCTTATTCGTTGCAGTTGCAATATAAGACATTATTCTCTCCACATAATTTAAGTAATAAAGATCCCTCTCGAATTAATCGAGATTAAATTTCCCTGATGTTGGTTAATGGTAAATAAAGACTTATTTTTTATGTTTCAATTATTGAACTTGATTATTGCTTACCTCAAGTTGTGGCTGTTTCTATTGTTTCCCAACAGACAGAAACTATTTATCTTCACATGAAAATTTTTATTAAGGTGTTTTTACACACATAATTGAATTAGATATTAATCATAATGTAACTCATCCTACACCGCACACTTAAAATGTAGGATAACCAACATTGATGTGTCAAGTGTTTTTGTAGGAAATCTTACATCGGTATGTGATGGTAATAAAAAATCCTCCGAAGAGGATCCTTTTATCAATGAGATAGGAAATTATGGTAAATGAGCTATTTTGGCATCCACAACAACACCCACAATTTTACAATTTCCATTGATTGGTATTAAGCGGTATTGAGGGTTTAATGGTTTTAAGTAATGGTTGCCTGCATCCACAATGTACTGCTTAAATGTAACTTCATTTTCAGATTCTAATTTAGCGACAACTAGCTTGCCACTAACAACCTCTACTGCGGGATCTACTAATATAATCATCCCTTCAGGAATACTTAGTCCAGAAGGAGAGGTCATAGAATCTCCTTTTACTTCTAGCCAAAATGATTCTTCGGAACAATGCACAGTTGTCTCATACCATGTATCGATTGATTTTCTATGATATGGCTCTACGGCCTCAGACCAATTCCCAGCGCTTACCCAGCTAATTAAAGGGTATTCACCACTAGATCTATTAAATTTTAAAAACGAAACATTAGAAATAGGATCTTCTTTTCCATCAACAAGCCAAATAGGGCTTGTTTCAAGAGCACTCGCTAATGCTTGAAGATTAGCGCCATTGGGTTGATAGTCACCTTTTTCCCAACCAGTAACAGTTACACGATTAACTCCAGCTTTTTTAGCTAGAGCCTGTTGTGTCATTTTCAGCTCAAGGCGTCTTTGTTTAATTCGTTCGCTCATTTCTTTCATGTAGGAAAGCCTACCACATTCTAAATGTAAGAATCTTGACATTTAAATGTAAGATATCCTACATTGTATGCGTGTGAATTATTCAC
Organism: Proteus sp. CD3; assembly: GCF_008808075.1. NCBI lineage: Bacteria > Pseudomonadati > Pseudomonadota > Gammaproteobacteria > Enterobacterales > Morganellaceae > Proteus > Proteus sp. CD3. Next base: position 1,264,294 of record NZ_CP019686.1, read on the forward strand.
TTACCAAAGGATTACAAATGAAGAAAAAAGATGTAATCACGTTTTTTGGTGGTACGTGTAAAACAGCAAAAGCCCTCGGTATTAAACATCCTTCGGTGTGTGGTTGGGGATATATCATTCCTAAAGTAAGGGCGTATGAAATAGAAAAAATCACCAAGGGAAAACTTAAATATAACCCTGAACTTTATAGAAAAAATACCAAAACAGCATAAGGCAATTAACTACCAATAAAAGATAGAGCAGGTAGATATGAGCAAACATTCAATTAAAGAAGTTATTAAAGAAATGTGCAAAGCACTGCCGGGTGGACGTTCTGCTATGGCAGGGGCTCTAGGTATGTCACTCGAGACGTTTAATAACAAGCTATACGAAAAAAATGGCTGTCGTTTCTTTGATATTGATGAACAGGAAGCCATGGAAGACATTTCGGGCACTAAGTTGCTGGTGGAATATCACCTAGATCGTCATGGCATGAGTGCACTACCAAAAATAGAAGCAGAAAAGATAGATCAAGTAGAGCTGTTTGATATGCGAATGACATTGGCTGCTATGCAAGGTTCACTCGCCGTTTTAATTCAAGAAAGTCTTGTTGATGGTGTTTTAACGGATGAAGAAATAGGGCGTATTTATCGAAAAGCAGGAAAAGTTTTTGCGTATGCAATTGGGTTCTTGGATTCACTGAAAGTGTTATACGGTGAAAAACAGGAAGCGACTAAGAAAGGGTGAAGCCAAAGGTATACGGCCTCTGGCTTCGGTTGCCAATTTCAATGATGTGAAGAGAAATAAGCATGAGTAGATTAGCGCATCTAATACCTAAAAAGCAATTTCGCTGTTTACCCTTAACTAAAGAGGGAACATTTCGCTATGTAGAAAGCATACCGAGTGACAATCGATCACACAACTACCGAAAAAATATTGATTTGGTAGATAAGAGGACACTGAAAAAGTCATGGGCTGATTTCTATTTCTTGAGTGGAGGAAAATGCAATGCGAAATGAAGATCCCAATCGTCTTGATCGCTATTACAGAAACCCTCGAGGGCTCCTTGTTCATGTCATTCGTTATGATCGAGAAAAACAGCGCGTTATTTTTATGATTGATGGTTGTGAATACGAACAATGCGAGCCGGTTCAAAGATTTAAAGAGAGATATACCCGAGTTAAGTGAGGCCTCTTATGAGTGTTAAATTATCTAGCTATGTTTGGGATGGTTGCGCCCATGCAGGTTTAAAACTCACATCAGTCGCTATCATGGCAAGATTAGCTGATTTTTCTAATGATGAAGGCATTTGTTGGCCTTCTGTTGTGACAATTGCTCGTCAAATTGGTGCGGGTGAAAGCACGGTGCGCACAGCAATAAAACAGTTGGAAAAAGAAGGGTGGTTAACCAGCGAAAAGCGTAGAAAAGGCAATCGCAACGCAAGCAATATCTATCAGCTGAATGTAGAGAAACTATACCAATCAGCAAAGAAAGCGCTTTCTCAACCAACAAAATCTGACGTATCAAAACCTGACGCATCAGGATCTGACCCATCAAAATTTGTTGCATCAAATTCTGTTCCCTCAAAATCGAGCAAAAATAGGGATTTTGACCCGCCAGCTCCTGAGGGCGATCCATCAGTAACTTCAAAATATGATCCATCAATAAATTATTCTTCGTCGCAGAATTCTGGCGAATCCAGCGACCAGCCCAAAAATGATTTTTTAACTCGTTATCCTGAAGCTGTGATTTACAGCGCCAACTTTCAAAAATGGGGCTCCGCTGACGATTTGAAGTGCGCTAAATGGCTATTCAGTCGTAAATGCGAAGTGTTTCAAGAGATGGGATTAAAAACGCCTAAAGAGCCAAATTTCACTGATTGGGCTAATGATATTCGCTTAATGACAACGATTGATGGGCATACTCACAAAGAAATTTGCCAGTTCTATAAACGAATTACGCAAGATGATTTTTGGAAAAAGAATGTTCAGTGTCCTCGTACACTCAGGGCTCAATGGGATGATTTAACCTTACGTTTGGCGGGTAAGAAAAAAATCACCATCGACTCCGTAGAGCGTGATGAAACATTCCGGCTCATCTGGGGTACGGGTTGGAAACCTAAAAATAAAATCCAAGAATTAGCCGCTATTCAGGCAAAGAAAAATGGTCTAGGCCGAATGAATGAGGTTGCAGGTTTAGCTGCGTGGCGAGGTATTTGGCAACAAGTCGCGGAACAAGTTGCTCAGGAAGTTTTGCTATAAACGAGAGTGGAGAAAAATAACATGAATGGACTAATTGTTATTGATGGTGTTCAAATTCGTCGAGATACCGCAGGGCGTTATTGTTTAAATGATCTTCATCGAGTCTCAGGTGGTGAAAAACGGCATCAACCGTCGAATTGGAGTGCTTTGACTCAAACTAAAGAGTTGGTTGATGAAATTTCAACCGCTCCTGTGATCTCAGGAGCGGTTCCTATTGTGACCATTGTCGGTGGGCTTAACCAAGGAACATATGTTTGCAAAGAATTAGTGTATGCCTATGCAATGTGGATAAGCCCATCATTTCATTTAAAAGTGATCCGGACTTTTGATGCTTTGATAAAACAGCAACACGACGAAAAGTTAGCCGATAAAGTTCAAGCTGGAGTTATATTGCTTGAATCGATGGCAAAGAGCCTGAATTTCTCAAATTCTTCGAAACTAGGGGCGTATCAAAAATTACAAGCCATGGCAGGCTTACCCGAATTAGCCCCTGTGTATGCGATTGATGCGCCAAGCGGATCAATGGATGGTTCAAGTCGTCCAACAGTAGCTTTATCAACACTGATTAGAAAACATCAATTACCTATTTCAGCGCAACAAGCTTATAAGCGGTTGGCCGATCTCGGCATTGTTGAACGTTTATCTCGGCCAAGTACGAAAACTGCTAACAAAGTGAAAGAGTTTTGGTCAGTGACTGCAAGGGGCTGTCAGTTTGGGAAGAACATGACCAGCCCTAATAATCCTCGTGAAACTCAACCTCATTTCTTTGAAAGTAAAACGGATGAATTGATCCGTATGGTGATGCTGAATAAGCAGGTGAGTGCATGAAATTATTATTAACACCTTATATTCAGTCTGATCTTGGTGTTGTTTTATTGAAGCCTGAAGCGGAGTTGCTTGAGCAACTAAAACAACATTCTCGTGTGATTATTAGTGATGTACCAAAGAGTTTAGATAAATGGCCTTCTGGCGCATTAACAGGGAACGAACAGCCATTATTGAATAACAAGGACATTATTGGCTTTTTGAATAATGAAAAAGTGATCCAAGCTATGGGTGGGCTATCATCGATGAATATGTGGATAGGTAGAAATATTCATTGCTGCCAGATTAACGATGAGAATGACAGTTATCATCATCATGAATTAACAACCACATGGCATAAAGACGGTGTGATACGGACTTGTTGGTATCATGATAATCATATTCGTAATTCATCGGCGGGGTGGGTTGCTGAGTTAGCGTATAAAAATCGTATTGCTTGGATGATAGATACTATTCGCAGTCGTTTGAGATTAGATGATAGCCATTCGCTGACGATACCTGACTTTTTTGCTTTTGCCGTGATGCATAAACTGGTTGATGAATTACCTGATGCCATATTGCGTCGTATTCTAAATTGGCCTGATAAACCTAAAGAGCGCAGGGTGCATGGCGGTTTTCCTGAAGCTGATATTGTTCCAAATGAAGTGACAGCACTATCAGTAATGAATGCGCGTTTAGATGCTATAAAACCCGTTATTAATGTAGCTGTCGATCCTGAACCTCCAGCCTCATTTCTTCTTAAACCTAAAATGCGCCGTTGGGAAAATTCCCAATGGCTTCAATGGGTAAAAACACAGCCATGTTGTGTTTGCGGACAACAAGCTGATGATCCACATCATATCATCGGCCATGGTATGGGAGGCATGGGAACGAAAGCCCATGACTTATTCACTATTCCATTATGTCGCATTCATCATGACGAGTTACATCGTGATCCGAAATTGTGGGAAGCCACTTACGGCAATCAAATCGAATTGTTATTTTCTTTTTTAAACCGTTCATTAGGAATGGGAGCATTGGTTTAACGTGTGTACGGCACGGGGAGTATTAGTATGAGAGATATGCAGGAAGTTTTATCGCGTTGGGGAGCGTGGTGTGCTGATAATACTGAATCAGTTCAATGGTATTCTATCGCAGCAGGTTTTAAAAGATTAATCCCTAATAAAGTAAAATCTCGTCCTCAGTGTTGTGAAGATGATGCAATGGTAATTTCCAGTTGTATGGCCCAATTAAATAAAAAAAATAGTGATATGCATGATCTCTTGCTCGATTATTATTTATTTGGAATGACTTTCATTCAGTTAGCCAAAAAACATCATTGCTCTGATACTTACATTGGAAAAAAACTACAAAAAGCGGAAGGTATCATTGAAGGAATGTTGATGATACTTGAGATTCCATTGGAAATGGATCGATATGTAAAAAAGTTATATAAAGACTTTACGATCGTAAAATAATTGATATTGTGATAAGACTAACATCAAAACCAATTAGTCTATGAACTTCAGCAATAGTGTTTTTTGTTTATTTTGAGAGAGATTATTCAGCGGTGAAGTAAGATTATTATATTTGATTGTTATTTTGAACATTGTACAATTAATCTCATATATAATTATTATTACTTTATATGAGATAAATTAATGAAAGTTTATTGTACTCCAATAAAAATACGTTCTTCAGTCGCTAGTTATCCAGTGACTGATTTCTTTCATGATTTTGCTAATGTGTATAAAGATCAAATGGATTATGAGACCGTTGATAGAAAGGTTATGTTCTCTACATTTGAAAGAGATAATCACTTTATCTTTGTTGCTATAACTATGAAAAAGACAAAATCTTTTTGTCAAGCTGAGTTTGATACTCTTGATCAACTACTGCTAAGCTACAAAGAATTAGATGGGAATGGCATTTTAGAGTGTAACATACTGTTATTTAGAAAAGACAATCTATCTGGAGTATATGTTTACAATGAAGGCTCAATGAGGCTTGCTCGTCTTGATGTCAAGTTAAGAAATTTCTTTTATGAAAAAGTAAGAGCTAAAGCTAAAAGAGTGCCTAGAAAAGAAAGGTTTGACATACAACGATTGGTTGATAACTCGACTTTGATGGATAAATTATCTAAATTTGACTTTGTCGATGAGCTCAATGTTACACTAACTGGTACAACAGTGAGAGACCGTATTCTTAATGGGTCGAGTTATGAAAAAGCTAAAACTGTTAGGTTAAGCTTTAGAACAGATGGTGTATCAATGAAGATTAGAAAAAACAAAAAAGAGCTTCATGATTACATCGAAGAGCTAAAAAAGGAACATGGGTCATCAATTAGTGTCAAAGGTAGATATAGTGGCGCGATGGACGGTGAGACGATCGATGTTATAGATACAATAAACAGTATCTATACAATTGAACATGATGAGTACTTAAAAGATTTAGATAATGTGAAAATGAGCGATTTCGGAAATATTGGCTTATGTGATGTGTTGATAGATAAGGTAGATAAAAACAAATTAATAACATCACAGCAAAAATGATAGGTAACAATTATGAAGCCTAACAAAAGAGTTTTATTCAACGTACTGATATCATTAGGGATTTCCGCCTTTTTGTATGCCGTGGTTATATATGTACTTTTTGATATAAATGATGGTGCTTGGGAAAGAGTTGTAAAAGTATATTCTGAAAGCATTCGTGGATATATTTTTACGGCATTCCTTGCAGTAGCTTCTTTTTTGTTATCATTGCTGACGTTTGTCGTTATTAATTTAAAAGAAAAAATGTTTGATTCTAAAGAATATATTGATATTGCAAAAAAAAGTTGGCAAAAGAAAAATGGATTGGTTGTTTTTAAAAAGAAAAACTTATATGAGCCTTTAGTTGTTATATCATGGGTTCTAGCTTTCGCTATATCAAGTTGCTTTTTGACGTCTATATCCCAGTTTCTTTTTGGGTTTTCATCTAATCATTATGTGTTGCTATTACCAACATATTTACCATTTTTATCGCTTACATTATTGATTTTTACTCTATACCAGATGGTTGATCTCATATTGCAGTGGTTGTCTTCAGATGCAGATTTAGACGCATAATTCAACGCAAGATTAAGAGAGGCATGATGTACGAATTAATAACAATAGATGTTTCCTCTGACACTCCTAAAGGACTTGGAGTAAAACTTTATAAGACCCACCCTAGAATTGGCGAGTGGGTTGAAATGGACATAAATGAGGAAGGTACTATGTTTGAAGTTGTAATGGTGGCCCACTCAGATAGCGGAGCTGGTTCTGATATTTATGTAAGAAAACTAGGAACCACGCTCCAAGCAGTTAAAACACTTTGTCATAAATAAACTATTGTAATCAATTAGTAATACTTTTTTACATAGACCACTTGAGTGGTCTTTTTATTATTGGCTTTAGCCCGTTTAAGTCGCGTCAGCGTCTTAAATATAAAACCACCCGCTATGCGGGTGGGCATTAAAGGTTATACCAAGAAAAACACCTTTCCGTTACGATATAGATGTTCAAGCTAATATTCGTAACTTAAATAAGGAAAGGTGTTTATGGGCATTAAAGCACAAAGCTCAGTACATACAAAGTGGCTGTGTAAATACCATATCGTCTTTTCGCCGAAATATAGACGGAAAGTAATTTTTAATAAAATTCGTTCAAGTATAGGTGAGATCCTTCGAGACCTTTGTAAGTATAAAGGAGTGGAAATAATCGAAGGGCATCTTATGCCAGATCATGTTCATATGTTAGTGAGTATTCCACCGAAGATATGCGTATCAAGTTTCATGGGATATTTGAAAGGTAAAAGTTCGTTGATGATCTTTGATAGACATGCCAATCTTAAATATAAATTTGGCAACAGAAAGTTTTGGGCGGAAGGGTTCTATGTCACAACAGTTGGACTCAATGAAGCCACAATTCAGAAGTATATCAGAGAGCAAGAAAAGTCGGATTTAATCTCAGATAAATTGAGTAGTAAAGAGTATGTCGACCCCTTCAAGGGGTAAGCCAAAGTAGCAAAGACACTTAGCTTGAACGAAGAGAAAGCAGCGTCATTTAGGCGCAGTCGGTAACAAGCCCTTATAGGGCTAGAGCAAACCACCCGTTTTACGGGTGGTTATGATTTAGGACGGGTCTTTTAAATTAAAGAAGTTTACTTTTAGTCGTTTTACTGCCTGCTTACGCCGACTACAGAACCTTATTGATTGAAGTCTTCGTTAATATTAGTAGGGTTTTATTTTTGATAGTACACAAGTAGTTTCATCGCTAAAAAATAAAGTTTGCTATCTGAATTTTTCTATGGCTTAATAGCGTCACTGGTTTGGAAGTACAGACCTATTTATGTTAGTAAGTTTAAAGTTGTTCCCGTTTAGCGTTATCCTCGATACCTCTTCATTGTGAATTCCTTCTAATTAATTCCCATAAGTAAAAATACAAAACAAACCGCCTATGCCTTATGGCAAATTAAATAAATTAAAGGAAATTCTATGTCTAATACAATGACTGGTACAGTAAAATGGTTCGATGAAGGTAAAGGTTTTGGTTTTATTACTCCAGCTGATGGTAGCAAAGATGTCTTCGTACATTTCTCTGCAATCCAAAGTGATAACTTCAAAACATTAGCTGAAGGTCAACAAGTTTCATTCACCATGGAAAATGGTATGAAAGGCCCAGCAGCAGGCAACGTGGTGGCTCTCTAAAGGCGCTATTACTATTCGCCTCTATTATTAAATGCCCTTGTTGTAGCGGTTCACAACATAGAACATCACAATTTGATGTCACAGTGAACAATCCACACGGCGCAAAATGTATCTTTTGCAAAAGTGTGATGACAGCTCAAATGAGTTAAGCATTAAATAGTTGAATATACAAAACCTCGCTTCGGCGGGGTTTTTTGCTATCTACAATCCCATATTGGTCTAAGATAAAAAATTTAGATTTTAGGGCTTGAAAAATACTTGCTCGTTCATATTTATATTTTTGGTAAATAAGAGACCGCCCATAATTCACTAAATACTGAAGGAGGAGTTATATGCCTAACATTAAACCTTTTTCATTATTCCCAACATTATCTGACAACTTACTTTCAAATCGTTTTGATCAGATAGATCACCTGTTTAGCCAGTTAACAGGCAGTAAGCCTATTGTATCACCTGTACAGACTTATAATCTGAAACAGATTGATGATAACCATTATGAATTGACAGTCAGTGTGCCTGGATATCAAGAAAATGACTTATCGGTTTCATTAAAAGGAAGTCATTTATTGATTGAAGGGAAAAAAGAAGAAAAATCAGAAGAAGACAATGATAAATGGATCCACCGAGGCATATTTCAAGGGCAATTTACATTGCAATTTGACCTCGGTAAAAATGTTAAAATAGAAAAAGCGGATTTATCAAGTGGACTTCTGACCATCGCTATTGAGTATGAGTTGCCTGAAGAAGAAAAACGGCAAACAATAGCGATAGAAAATAAAGATAAAAAATAATTGAGTTAGATAACGTGAATAAGATTAAGGCTACGCATGATGTGTAGCCTTAATTGTTTTTTTCGGAATTTTAAATTGCACTAATTCAAATTTTGGCGTGCAAAGAAAGTTTGTAAGCCGAGCTCAATTAGAGCAGGCTGTCTGGTTTGAGCGAGATGCAGACATTAACCACTGCACTCTAAAAGCTAAAATGGCAGCAGTACCGAATGACCTTCAGTTAGTAATGCAGGACTCTCTATACTGTTATAATAATCTTTGTGACAGTTGCATAAGCGCATCAGCCTCTGTGACATCACCAAATATTATTATCGAATCACTATTTAAACCGTTAAGAGACGGTCCGTACCAAGCCTTTTCCTTTCCACTATTGTACTGAACAAAAATAAACCTATCGTGGAACGTTGAGGTGTTATTATGGTTCGAGACTGAACAGCGAGGAAATTTTTGCTGAATTCGTTTTTCAAGCCTATCTATTTTTTGAAGGTCGTTTTGCGGTGTTAGCTTAAGTTCAAATGATGATGTACTAAGAATATTCAGATGTTCCAATAGCTTTAACAAATTATCAAACCCACCTCCGTTGCCATTTTGTCCAATGTCTGAATAAATGTAGGGATCTGTGAGGATTACTCGCTGTACTATTGCTTTTTTTATCTTTGTTGTGTCGATCAAGTTAAAAAATGATTTGGCTGGCGGATTATGGCCTTTCCCGCCTGCAACCGTCATCAATTGCATATCGTTGTTGACGTTAAATCCTCCTTTCTTCCGTAGGCAATACGGATGATTGCAGGAATCCCCTTCAGGTATATCTGTTACTGGTTCTTCAAACCTTTGAAGCCAATCGCGAATTGCTTCGTGAAGTTCGTATGCATCCCAATATAAAGGATGAAAGAATGCTCGTGGATGCTTTGTGATGCCTTTGCACTTTTCATTTGAGAACAATTCAGGGGCGCTTTCTCTTAATTCTTTTACGTCTTTAGCTCGTGGGGGTAAATCGAGAATCATTCGTGTAAACCATTCCATCGTTCTCTCCATTACGGGTAACAGTTTAAAGGGTTATATTGACAGGCTGGATATTATATCGCTAGATTTCATCATATTACACTTTTCAGCATGCCTATTAAACGTCTTCTCCGAGGATTAGCACACCGACAAATTTTGAATGGCTTCTTTTGGCACTAAACTGCCTGTAAACAGAACTCAAGAGGCTGATTTGAGCGAGGAGCGGAAGTTGGCATTTGCCATAACCGCAGGGATGTAGGATTAACATTGACGTGTAATAATCAACTGGGAGAAGGTCAGGATTGCCTAACACTGTGGGGGGCGACGGCCGAGTTGACGGATCACAAGGGAAAACTGCTGGCCAATAGCGACAGTGTGGCCAGCCCTTTGCGTAAGGTGTGCAATAAATCCTAGGCGGATATGCCAAGCGCAGAAAAAACCTCTAGGGGTAAGTTACTTGGTCGCAGCGGTTGGTCTTCCAACAAATAGATTGATACCGCTCCTTCGAAACTTACTTCTGTCGAATACGGAGACCGCGAACACCTCCGCAATGTGTTTGATCTGTTCAGGGCTGAAGTTATCGTTAATATACTTCGGACCGTAGGCGGAGTTCTCAACGTAGTTGAGTACGATGTTTGAAAGGCCAATCTTCAGCGCTTCATCCTCTAGCTTGAGCAGTCGTTCTATCGACGCCTTGAAGCTCTGGTTACCCTTAGAGAAGGTGAAGATGACATGGGTTTTATCGCCTTCCGGAAAAACGTTGAGCATCACGTTCTTTATTTCAGCATTGCTCGCTGCGCTTGATCGAGCCATTCGCTGCTCCTCCTGCTCGGATATGATCCGACTGCCATCATGGTCGAAGTATGGGATAAACGACGCGCAGCATGCTACAAGGAAAGTACCGTCGAGGACATGGTAGACGTGCTCGAATCCCAACGACTCCTCGCGTTCTATAGTGTCTGTCAACTCGTCGCAGATTTGCTGCAGTTCAGAAATGCTGTGTTCGCACTGCATGTGCAGTACCCGAATTTGATGGTTCTTCTCCCCTTGCAACATGGCTTCGAGAATGAAGTCAGGGACCTCGATTTCGCCTGACTTGATCTGCGGTAGCGTCATCTGGAAGTGCGCTGGAAAGTCATTAACGTTTAACTTGTCACCCAGCAGAACTTCGAAAAAAGCCTTTGACTCAAGGATGGAGTGTAATTCCTTGGCTGCAGCCCGATAGGCGTAGATGTTCAGCTGCTTGTTCGTTGCACTGAACGCTACATCTTCAATCGGTTGGAATATGGCTTTGTCGTGGCCGCCGCAGAATCCGGTGAAGGTGCTGAATTTTTTGATTCCTTGTAGCTTAAATTCCGGCTGCATAGATTGCATGTCCTCTGCCGGCGCTAAGCCAAGGTGGTATATTTTCCCCTCGTTTTCTCCGCTTACATCTGCGATAGATTCGAGTATTTTTCCCCGTTGGATAGAGTGGGCATGGATAATTTTCCCAGAACACTTAAGTTTATCGTCGCCGGCTCGCAAGCATGCTTTTATGCTGGCTTCTTTCTGGTTTTGGCTCAAAAGTTTGTTGAACTCGATCTGCTCTGGATTCACTAAGATTTTCCTCAAACAAGGCTGGCAAGCCCCGGGCTTGCATTATTTGGGCCTTCATGGGTCTCCTATGCGCCCCCTGTGTGAAAGGATGGCTAGATTCTGGTCGGCGCAATACTCTGAAGATCTTTGCACAAGGCAATGCCGTAGGCATTTGCAAGGTTGGCAATCTGCATTCCTATGGATTTCCGAAGTGCTGACAGTGCGTCATTGAAATGGAGCCACTCAGGATTACCTGAACTACATCGTAATGTTCTAAGGTCGACTGACTTCATCGCGTCGAAGAAAATCAGAATCGTCTTGGTTAGCGACAGCAGTATTTCATCAAGTGCTGTTCCGTCGAGGAGATTCCCCCGAATAGTGGTGAATCGTCGACGAAGTTCATCAAGCGACTGTCGTACGTGGTCGGGACATTCGGCATCGAATGTGGCCCATAACGAACGACGATCCGTCATTGCAGAGACGATTTCCTTCGCTATCTGCGGTTCCATGCGCCCAGATTGAAGCAAGGCAAGACTGCGTGAATATCCTTCGGTGCGGACCTCTGATACCATATTCTCGTGGTCTCGCTTCCACTTGCGAAGCAAGTCCGCGTCGTAAGCGCAGTCGTCACCATCGACAATGACTCCGCACTCCCGACAAAGCCACAGACCGTTATCTATGGACGTTCGTTCTGCGACGGTCTGCGAGGTCTTGTAGCGTGGCCCCAGTTCGGAGGCCGCATGAATATGTGCAGCGTGACCCGAAGTCAAAGCTTTGTTTGGGTCGGAGTGCGGCCCGATCGTGAGCTTGAGACAACGCGGATTGGAGCAAAAATGTGCAGCCCGACGGGCAAGCGCTAATTTCGTGGCTGCTTTGAAGTCATCCCTCTTGGTCACTCCCAACCTCTCTGTTTAATATGAATTATTTTCCCTAAATATTATCACGTCGTAGGAGCGAAAGCACTGACCAATGCACTAAAACTCGATCGCGCCAGAGCCTTTAGTGTTCGATTCTCAATAGACGCTGCTGCATAAATCTGTGTGCTTAAGCCAGTAGGTTTTTTGCATGAGCCAGCCCAACAGTAGTTCCAAACCACGTTATCTATCCTAGCTGGTTCTGATATAACGCGGCTTTGAAGACTCGGAACAATCCTGTTCGCACGCAACCTGGAGTAGCGGTCTTTTAGCTGTATGGGCACAACGAAACTTGCTTACCATTGCGATCAGCTCTGCTGAATCTCCGACCTTGGCAGGGCAGCAGTCACTCAGTCCATGGAGAGTTCAATGATTGGTAGGACTACAGTGGCCACCTATCCGCCAAAACTGGAGGCTACAGTCAATTGACCTGCTCCCCATAAATTAACATATCTCAATGTTATCAATGTCTGCTCCTGGCACTGAGCAGAATATCTAAATTGTAGGTATAAAAGAATTACCCAAAACAAAATAAAAAAATGCCGATACGCTAGGAGTCATATCGGCATATAAAATAAACGCAAGAAGCAATGTAAGTCATGTCGTACTAATTCGTATCAGACCTGTCAATTTGATACGTATGTAATGATAATTATTCTCATTAATATATTCAACCTTAAATTAAATAAGGTTACTTTGTAGCCTTTTTGTCTACGCCGACCACAGAATCAACACCCACTTATACCGTTCACACAAGAGCTGTGAGTCGGCACCTTATTAACTAAAATAAATCGGTAAATGTTATGTCAAAAGAGATAAGCAAATTACAGTTTAGTCTTCACTATGCCTCAGAAACAGACAGTGAAAAGAATACCTCCGTCATTTTAACGGCGAATATCCATACGGCTGATGGTGAAACCCAACAACTGACACAATTAATTTGTACAACATCTCCCGCAGGTAAAAAACAATATCGAATCGGTACACGAAAGATTAATGATGCTGGTGACCCATTGCTGGTGGCAATTGAATCTTATTGGCGCAAAAACACACAAGAGAGCTGTATTTATTTGTTAGAGAAAGCGAAGCAATTTATTCAAGGACACTTACAACAAACGAATACATGAATATCCATGTACGGACTTGTGATTGTTTCTAATGCGTCACTGGAAGAGCAATTGCCTGAAGGTTTATTAAAGGCACTTAAAGTATCAATACTCGCACCCGCCTAATTTTTATCGTTTCACTTTTAATTCTCTCATTCTAATCATCAACGGACACTCCTCTGGGGGTGACTATGCGTATGGAAAAATTAACTAATGTAACTTATGGAACAGCAGGTCTAACGGCCTTTTTTGCCAGCCTCTCATTATATGAATGGGGATTTGTTATCGGAATGGCGTTTAGCATGGTTCTTGGTTTAGCCACCTATTTTATGACTCGTCGAGAGCAACGAAAACGCACTCAATTATTTGAAGAGCTTGTTCGTCATGTTGACCCACAAAACCCAACTGAAACCCTAAAAAGACTTGCTGAATTAATGGTGAAAGCGCCAAAGGATATTTAATGTCTATCAAACAGAAAGTAGCTGCGCTAACAACTGCGGGAGCCACAGCAATCGCGTTAGTAGTAATAGCCCATTTTGAGGGTGTGCGTTATGAACCTTATCGTGATGTGGCAGGTGTTTTGACGGTTTGTTATGGGCACACAGGCAAAGACATTATTCAAGGTAAGAGATACACACAACAAGAATGTGATGCGTTATTACAAAGTGATTTTATTAAGACACAACAGCAAGTCGATGCATTAATCAAAGTACCACTCGATGACTACACCAAAGCCGCTTTATATTCCTTTGCTTTTAATGTGGGTACAACCGCATTTGCTCGCTCAACATTACTCAAGAAACTAAACGCTGGTGATAGAGCGGGTGCCTGTGAAGAAATAAAACGTTGGGTTTATGCAGGAGGAAAGGTTTGGCGAGGGCTTGTCAGTCGTCGAGAAGCGGAGTCAGCACTATGTTATGGAAACCTTTAATCATCATTATCGGCTTTATTCTTGCATTACTCATTACAGTCGCTGGTGGCATTTATCTCTTGATTGATAACTCATGTACTAAAGATCAAGTTAGTTTAGAAAAACGCTGTCAGATTGCACTCTCACATCATCGGTACTAATCATGAAATACGGAAAACTCTATGCCGTCATTACGATGGTAGGCATCATTGTGGGTAGTTATTGGGTGATTAACTGGCAAGCTAACAGGATTAACTCACTGACAGATACCAACAAAAAACTAACAGTGGCTCTCGAAGAACAGAAGTCTATTAATGCTGATTACCAAGCACGCATAATGCGGTTAAACCAACTGGATATTCAATATACGCAGGAGTTAGCGAATGCTAAAAATGAAATTAGTCGCTTGCGTGATATTAGTGAGCGTCATCCTGAGCGGGTGTATATCAAAGCAGAGTGTCCCAAAGTCACAACCACTCCCTCCACCAGCTTGGCTTATGCAACCACCGCCCGACCTACTGACACCGCTATCAGAAATTATTGGATACTCCGAGAACGAATTGCAGAATTAGAGCAAATGATTAAAGGGTTGCAGGATTATGTAAGGCATGGGTGTTTAATAAATTAAAATTTATATAACCAAATTTCTACATAAGATTATACTTTAAATTTTAAGGTATATGGTACATGGAACATTTCATTAGAAATACAAGCAAAAACAAAGAATTAACAATTGAGTCAGTGGAGCGTGCCGAGGAATGGTTAAAGACATTGGGTATTAATTTTTCAAACTCTCGGTTTGGAAATGCAAAGAAAATTTTGAATCAAATTAATCAGCAAGTAATACAACCTAATCTAGACAATCTTTGGGCTATGAATGAACTATATGAGTTAGTGCAACTATGTGATTCTTTTTCCTCCTCCAAAGAAATCGAAGATGCTTTTATTGAAAGAATAACAGGAGGAGTAAATTTTTTATGCAATGAAAAAAAAAGCAGTGCTAGAGATTTATTTTTTGAAGCTAAAGCTGCATCGAGGTTGAAAAGAGGAGGATGTGAAATTATTAAGGACAAATCTCATGATATTGTTTTTAAAAAAAACGCAATAATCTTTGGCGCTGAATGCAAAAGACCTAGTAATGACAATAAATTAATTAATCATATAAAGTATGCATACAATAGACAATTAAACAAATTATCAAATAGGAATGAACAAGGTGTTATTTTTATTGATTTGGACCGAATTTTATATAAAAAATTTTCAGAGCAATTATTGCATTCAGACTCATCACTTCCCTTTTCAGACAGTGATTTATTAGCGAAATTTCGTAATGATACTGATATTAAATATAAAAATTTGATACAACGAAAAATTCCTGAAATAGCGCACGGTGTATTAATGATAATTGTCCATTATAGCTTTCCTATAATTATTCAAAGCGAAATCGGATTTCGTTGTCTGATGTTCAATCATTATTGTCTAATAAGTAGTAGTTATAGCGAGTCAGTAGAATTGATATCATCTGGATTAAGAGATAGTGTTGGTGAAGGGTTATTTTAATAAATATTTAAGAATGACAAATTTAGTAGCATAAAATTTTAAGAGACCATCGGCTCATTCATAGCTGGTGGCTTTTTTATTGGAGAAAATTCGTAATAAAAACCATGAAAAAACGCAATGTCTATGGTGGTCGCTGGGCTAAAGTGCGATTAGCATTTCTTAATGAACATCCACTTTGCGTCATGTGCCAAGAGCAAGGGCGCATTACTGCTGCCACAGTAGTTGACCACATTATTCCACATCGCCTAAAAGAGGCACTTGAATCAGGTGATAAAGAACGTATCGCAAAAGCTCAAGCCTTATTCTGGGACACAAAGAACTTCCAAAGCTTATGCGAACTGCATCATAACTCAACCAAACAACGTATCGAAAAGAGTGGCAAAGTCATTGGTTGTAATGCGGATGGCATTCCACTCGATCCCAATTCTCATTGGCATCAATAACACCATGAAATACAGGGTGGGGGTGGGATAAAAGTTCAAACACTTTCGCCCTGATTACCTAGCGCCCTCATTTGTGTGCACAACCGCGAAATGAAAAGTTTTTTTCTGGGAGGTTCCGATGGCAGGAAGACGCCCGAAACCGACCCACTTGAAGGTGGTCACCGGTAATCCGGGAAAACGAAAACTCAACGATAAAGAACCCCAACCTAAACGTGAAATTCCAAGCCCACCCGAACATTTAACGGATTGGGGGAAAATGGCGTGGGCAAAATTAACCTTACTACTCGATGGAATGGGCGTTTTAACCGTGGCTGACACGCTGGCGTTAGAACGGCTGTGTGATATCTACGCCGATATTCTTCAATTACGAGACACCATTGCCATTGAAGGTCGGACATACACCACAAAAACGCAATCAGGGGATTTTTTAATTAAAGCGAATCCTGCCGTAGCCATGTTGGCTGATGCAGATCGCCGCTTTAAAAGTTATTTAGTCGAGTTTGGTTTAACCCCCGCCGCTCGTTCGAAGGTGAAGATAGATGGTGGAGAAGAAGAGGAAGATCCGCTCAACCAATATTTCGGTTGATCCCGCAACACAATACGCGCAAGACGTGCATCAAGGCAAAATCTTAGCAGGGCCTGATATTCGTCATGCATGTGCGCGTCATCTCAAAGATTTAAATGAAGCCGAGCAACGAGGATTAGTCTGGGATGTCGAGGCTGTCAAAAGAGTGATCGACTTTTTTGCGAAAGTCTTAAAGCTCAATGGCGGGGAACATGAAGGCAAACCGTTTATTTTATTGCCTTGGCAATGCTTTGTGATTGGCTCCATTTTTGGCTGGAAAATGACAGACGGCACACGCCGGTTTCGCATGGTGTACGTTGAATCAGGCAAAGGTTCAGGAAAATCCCCGATGGCAGGTGGCGTTGGGTTGTATTGTTTAGTCGCCGACAGTGAACCGCGTGCCGAAGTGTATGCGGCAGCCACGAAAAAAGACCAAGCCATGATTTTGTTTCGTGATGCGGTGGCGATGGTTGATCAATCTCCTGCATTAAGTCAGCGGATCACCAAATCAGGCGGAACAGGCAAAGAGTGGAACTTGGCTTATTTGAAAACAAGTTCATTCTTTCGCCCGATTAGCTCAGATGATGGGCAATCAGGGCCTCGTCCCCATTGTGCGTTGATTGATGAAATTCATGAGCACAAAAGTAATACCGCCGTTGAGATGATGCGAGCAGGCACAAAAGGCCGGCGACAAGCCTTGATATTTATGATCACCAATAGTGGCCATGATAAAACCAGCGTGTGTTATGACTATCATGAATACGGACGAAAAGTCGCCGAAGGTACTATCGAAGACGACAGCTTCTTTTCCTATATTTGCTCACTGGATGAAGGCGATGATCCCTTTAAGGATGAATCTTGCTGGGGGAAAGCCAATCCATCACTGGGCTACACCTTTTCTGATCGCTATTTGCGCGAGCAAGTGACACAAGCTCGAGGTATGCCCGCGAAAGAAAGCATTGTGCGTCGGCTTAATTTTTGCCAGTGGGTGGATGCCGATAATCCGTGGATTAACAGTGAAACATGGATGCAGTGTGAAAACACGTTCACCTTCGATGATCTTCAAGGTGAAGAGTGTTATGGCGGATTGGACTTATCAGGAACCAAAGATTTAACCGCATTAGCCCTGTATTTTCCTCGCCTCAAACGTCTTTATGTTGAATTTTGGACACCCAAAGACACTTTATTGGATAGAGCGAAAACCGACCGAGTGCCCTACGACTTATGGGTAAGGCAAGGTTTTATGCATACCACGCCAGGGAATGCGGTGAGGTATGAATTTGTGGCAGAACGCATTGCTGAAATGGCGATGCACGTCAGCATGAGAGCCATTGCCTTTGACCCTTATCGCATTAAATACCTTGAACCCAAACTCGATGAAGCGGGTGTGACGGTTCCTTTAACTCCGCATGGACAAGGATATTACAAAGCTAAAGATTCAGGGCTATGGATGCCACACTCTATCGAACTATTTGAACAGCTCATTGATGACAAGAAGATTGAGATCTACACCAATCCTTGTTTGAGATGGAATGCCGCATCCGCTGTGCTTGAGGCTGACCAAAAAGATAACCGCGTCTTTGCCAAGAAAAAAAGTACTGGTCGAATTGATGGTGTGGTGGCATCTGCAATGGCGATTGGTGCTGCGGAAGGTGAGGTTGATGATGGCAACCTTGATGATTTTTTCTCTAACCCATTGAGTATGTGATGACAGATAAACAATATTCAATCGATTTGCGCACTAATCATGGTTGGTTTGCGCGTCTGGCTTCCTTCTTTGTTGGGGGAAGACTCGTGACACCTGAACAAGGTTCACAATCAGGCGCTATCTCAGCGCAAGGCTCGCTTGGTGATTCTTCTGTAAATGATGAGCGAATACTCCAAATATCCACGGTTTGGCGTTGTGTCAGCTTAATTTCGACGTTAACGGCTTGTTTGCCACTGGATGTGTTCGAAACGGATAAACAGGGAAATAGAACCAAAGTTGATTTAAGTAACCCATTGGCTCGATTACTGCGATATTCACCCAATCAATATATGACCGCTCAAGAATTCCGAGAGGCAATGACTATGCAACTTTGCTTTTATGGTAATGCTTTCGCGTTGATTGAGCGAAATAAAGTCGGTGATGTGATCAGCTTGCTTCCTCTGTTGTCTGCCAATATGGATGTACGCATGGAGGGGAAGAATATTATCTATAAATATCAGCGTGATCATGAATTTGCCAAATTTAAACAACACGAAATTTTTCATTTAAAAGGGTTTGGTTTTAATGGATTAGTTGGATTGTCGCCTATTGCTTATGCGTGTAAGACAGCAAGCACGGCCGTTGCGATGGAAGATCAACAACGTGAGTTTTATGCTAATGGAGCTAAGTCTCCTAAAATTCTGACAACGGGCGATAAGGTATTGAATAAAGAGCAACGTAGCCAACTTGAAGAGAATTTCAAAGAAATTGCGGGTGGTCCCGTTAAAAAACGATTGTGGATCTTAGAAGGGGGATTTCAAGCACAAGATATTGGTGTTAGTCCTCAAGATGCAGAAACAATGTCTTCCCGCAAATTTCAAGTCAGTGAATTGGCCCGTTTCTTTGGGGTTCCACCGCACTTAGTCGGTGATGTTGAAAAATCAACAAGTTGGGGAACAGGTATTGAGCAACAAAACTTAGGTTTTCTTCAATATACCTTACAACCCTATATCTCCCGATGGGAAAATTGCATTGCACGTTGGCTTCTAAAACCACCCGAAGTGGGGAAATATCATGCTGAACATAACCTTGATGGGTTATTGCGTGGCGATTCCACTTCACGCGCCGCGTTTATGAAAGCGATGGGAGAATCGGGACTAAGAACCATTAATGAAATGCGACGGCTTGATAATTATCCTCCTCTTGAAGGTGGAGATGTCGCTTACCGGCAAGCACAATATTTACCGATTAACCAACTCAATAAAGAGCCTCACGAAAGTGGGGCTTAATTATTTATGGGGGTTCAATGCCTGATATTAGAAAAACACTGAATTTTGATGAAGCGGAAATCAAATTTACGGGAGATGGCACACAAGGCGTTTTCGAAGGTTATGCCTCCGTATTTAGTCATCAAGATCTCGATGGTGACATTATTTTACCCGGTGCGTTTAAGCATGTTTTAGATAAGCAAAAACAAAAAGTCGCTATGTTTTATAACCATCGAGTCTGGGAACTTCCTGTGGGGAAGTGGGAGTACATGGAGGAAGATCAAAAAGGGTTACGTGTAAGAGGACAACTGACACCCGGTCATAGTGCGGCTCAAGATCTAAAAGCGGCAATGAAGCATGGCACGGTTGACGGGCTTTCTATCGGATTCGGTTGTCTGCGTAATGACTTTGAGCGAACACCTTCAGGTCGTATTTTTAAAAACATCTCCCTGTTACGTGAAATCAGTATTTGTACATTTCCCGCTAATGACCAAGCACAGGTTTCATCACTCAAGAGCATCGATGGGTTATTAACGATCCGAGATATTGAGGATTGGCTGAGAGAGTCAGCCGGTTTATCAAAATCAGAAGCCGTCGGTTTTATTTCCCGCTTCAAATCCGCTATTCGGAGTGAGTCCGATGACACTCAACAATCCCTAGTCGCATCCATTGTTAACCAAATTAATGCATTTAATCTGAAAGGATAGAATATGTCTGACTTAGCTATTATCCAAGAAGCCATCGAAGGATCACAAAAAAAGGTGCAAGAGCTTTTCGATGCACAGAAGAAAGAAATTGAAGCTACTGGCGTAGTTTCAAAGCAATTACAAACAGATTTAGCCTTAGTTCAAGAGGAATTAAAAAAAGCCGGTGAGCGTCTGTTTGATTTAGAGCAGAAAGGGGCAACGAGTGCTGATGATCCTAATGCGAAAAAAGATTTTTCTGAGCGAGCAGCAGAAGCGCTGACAAAATCATGGAATGGGAGTCAGGCTTCTTATGAAGTGAAAACGTTTAATAAATCATTAGGCAGTGATGTGAGTTCAGCCGGAGTTCTCATTCAGCCGATGCAAGTACCGGGTATTATTATGCCGGGTATGCGTCGTTTAGTTATCCGCGATTTATTAGCACAAGGTCGTATTTCCAGTAACTCACTGGAATATGTACGCGAAAAATTGTTTACCAATAGCGCGGCACCTGTGAAAGAAAAGGCACAAAAACCAGAATCTAATCTGACTTTTGAAAAACAAACGGCAAATGTGATCACTATTGCTCATTGGATCCAAGCGTCTCGCCAAGTGATGGATGATGCTGTGCAGTTACAGTCTTACGTTAATAACCGCTTATTGTATGGCTTAGCGTTAGTGGAAGAGGAGCAATTACTCAATGGTGACGGTACTGCGGATAATTTGACGGGGATTAATCATGTTGCCACGGCCTATGATACCACGTTGAGTGCTACGGGTGACACGCATGCTGACCTGATTGCTCATGCCATTTATCAGGTAACAGAATCTGAATTTAGCGCCTCTGGTATTATTTTAAATCCTCGTGATTGGCATGCCATTGCGTTAATGAAAGATAAAGAAGGGCGTTATATTTTTGGTGGCCCACAAGCGTTTACTTCAAATGTAATGTGGGGATTACCTGTTGTTCCCACAAAAGCACAAAAACAAGGTGAGTTTACTGTTGGTGCATTTGATTTGGCGTCTCAAGTATGGGATCGAATGAATGCGGTTATCGAAGTGAGTCGAGAAGATCGTGATAATTTCGTGAAGAATATGCTGACCATTTTGTGTGAAGAGCGTTTAGCATTAGCCCATTATCGCCCTCAAGCCTTAATTAAAGGGACTTTTCCAACGTCTGGAAGAAGTGCTTAAGTAATAGGTCGGGGTAGGTAACTATCCCGTATTACATCATGAATATCTTAGATGTCATTCCTCTTTCTTTATTAAAACAGCATCTCGAATACAGCGGTGATGATCGTGATGAGCAGATTATATTTTATGCACAAAGCGCATTAAATTATTGTTTGAGATGGTGTGATGAACCGGCATGGAAATCACCTGATGATATCCCTTATGAAGTGAAATCGGCAATGCTCTTAGTGCTGGGGGATATGTTTGAACATCGAACCAGCCAAAGTGAAATTCCGTTATATGAAAATAAAGCAGTAGAACGATTGTTACTGCTTTGTCGAAATTGGCGAGGTAGTTAATGGATCCGGGACGATTACGCCACACTATTCATATTCAAAAATCAGTATTAGCGCCCGATGCCATCAGTGGCAATGATGTGATTTGGACGGATCATGCGACAAAAGTACGTGCAGCGATCATGCCTTATCAAGGGCGGGAATATTTTCAAGCCCAACAAGTACAAAGTGAGGCCACAACACGAATTATTATTCGCTATATCGCTGACATTGATACTTCGATGCGTATTGTATGGGGTAAGCGAATATTTAATATTATTTCGATTATTGACCCTTATGAGCGTCATCGTGAGCTTCAATTGATGTGCAAAGAGGGCGTGAATGATGGGTGAGATTAAAATCAGTGGATTGTCTGAACTCGCTCAACGAATGCAAGACATTGCCCGTAAAACCAGAAATCAAAGTGCGCGTAAGGCGATGAATGCAGGCGCTTCGGCGTTAAAACAGGAAATCAAACATCGAGTGCCTATTCTTAAGGAAACGGTGCCTCATCGACGCAAAGGCACCATCAAGCGCAATATTCGTTCTAAAACGAAAGTGCAGCGTAATGGACAAGTCAAAACGCGCATTTGGGTGAAATCATTATCGGGTAAAAAGGTGTCTGCCTTTAAACAGGCAACGGGAAAAAGTGCGGCATTGAACCCAAATGATCCGTTTTATTGGTGGTTTGTTGAGTTTGGCACTGCCAAGATGCCCGCACAACCGTTTATGCGCCCCAGCTTTGAAGCGAAAAAGGAAGCGACGGCTAAAGTGATTGTTCAAACACTCAAAGAGGATATTGAAAAAGCAAGGTAGAGATCATGATACAGCAATTAAAAGAGACCCTTTCACCGCTTGTCGATGGAAGGGTTTTTTTTCAGGTATTACCCGAAGGAAAAGGGCATTATCCCGCCATTGTGATCCAGTTTGCCAGCATCACGCCTAACAGTGCGCTGGAGGATACGGATTTAGACAACTATCGCGTGCAACTTGATGTGTATGCGCCACAACCACAACCCCTTATGGTCTTGCGTAAAAAAATCGAGGCTCAGATTATCGAGGCGATCCCATTTGCACAACGAGTGAATGCGGTCTTTGGGTATGAAGCGGATGTCAAATTGCATCGGCTTGTTCTTGAATTAATGATTTCATCAGATAAATAAGGAATGGATATGGCAAAGTCAAAAAACCATAAAGCGACGCCTTTCCTCGGCACGAAGATCTTTGTACAAACCGGCTTAGGAGAGGCGATGACCGTGACGGAAGCGACGTTATCACCCGCAACCATTACCATCGCCAATAATAAGCTGAAAGCCGATGACATGATTATGTTATCGGGTTTAGGGGAATTAGATGGGCGTTTCCCCATTGCACAGGTTGATGGCAATAAAGTGACCTTGTGTGAGGAAGTGGATTGGAGTGATAAAACGTTACCCACGGATTTTGCAAACGCCAAAGCACAACGTATTCAATGGTCTAATAATTTTTGTGCAGTGAAAAGTTTCAGTAAAGACGGTTCGACAACCGAACAAATTGATGTCACCACCATTTGCAGTGATGGCAAGGAATATGAATCCGGTGATACGGAATACGGCTCAATTAAATTGACCTTTTTCTTACGGTATAGCTCCAGTGATGTGCAGCGGCTCTTGCGTAAATATGAAAACAGCAAAGAAAAATTTGCGGTGAAAATGGTTTTAACGCGAGATGAAGGCTCCATGTTTTATTACGGCTCTGTCGAAACGGGCATGAATATTGATGGCAGTGTAGGACAAATGATGGATTCGGGGATCTCGATTAAATTGTCTGGCCGTGATTATTTGAATGTGAAGAAATAACCCCTAATTCACCTCTTTCATTATTTCTCTTCTCCCTTCTCAATAAAAAATCTTAGGAGTGATTATGTCTAACGCTTTATTGCGTGAATTAGTGTTAAACCAAGCACTGAAAGTGACGCCTTTTACCTATTTAGACAACACCTTTTATGTCAAAGAGTTGGATGTTGGCACCATGAATTACATTCAGCGCAAACTTCGCCAAATTAAAATCAAGCTCGCTGAGGCGCAGGACATTTATTTAGACGAAGACGATCCCGAACAATTTAATGAGGCGATAAATCGTGTCTACGATGAATATGATGTCGCCAGAATGTTGGCTTTTAAGTTGTGTGATGAAAAAGGGGAACTGCTTTTTGATGCAGAAAATGAAGAAGACTTAAAAGGTCTTAATCGTTTAGGACAAGGGTTCTCTAATGCGGTGTTTACAGCAGAAGCGGGGAATAGCGAAAAAAACTTGGAGAACGGCGACAATTTCAATTGATATTGTCGCTGGCATTGGGAAAAACCCTCGCGGAAATCGAGCAAATGCCCGAAAGCCACTTGTGTGAATATGAAGCTTTTTATCGCAAACAACCCTTTGGTTTATGGCGAGAGGATTATCGGATGGCACAAGTGGCGCATCTTCTTGCGATGATAAATCGTGATCCGAAAACGTCTCCGCCTGAATTGATGGATTTTATGCCGATGTGGAAGAAGAAAATCACGGAAGAAGAGCTGTGGGATAACGTTACTGAGAGTGTATTAGCTAATCGATAGCCCCACATCAGTGGGGCTTAATCGTTAACCACCGCGAGACATTTTCTCAATTTTTTTATCCGTATTGTATTGAGAAAGCGCATAAACCGACCAGATAGCCGCAGGGATCCAGCCAATTAATGTGATTTGTAGGATAAGGCAGAAGATGCCAGCAAATGGGCGACCAATCGTGAAAAATTGTAACCAAGGTAGTAATAACGCCAGAATAAGTCTCATAAAACCCCCTCTATTATTCGAAATTTCAGTTTATCAATAATTAAATCAATAGCAAATAACAAGGAATATTGCATTTATTCAGGATGAAAGTTTGCTTTTGTAGTGTTCATACCAAGGATTGAATTTATGGCGGGAGCATTAGGTAGATTAAATATTGATTTGACGCTGAATACGGCAAATTTCACAAATGCGATCAACCGTAGCCAGCGCCAAACAGAACAATTTGGGCAAAGTATTCGCGTCAGTCTTCAAGCTATCACCGTACAACAAGAGCGAATGGTATCGCAAACCGCAAAATCCTCAGCGCTTTTTGCCCGTTTTGCGAGTGTCACCGCAAGTGCATTATCCATTCATCAAGTCATTAATTATGCCGATAGTTGGACTGAATTACAGAACCGCTTAAAACTGGTGACAGAAAGCTCCGTTGAGTTAAATAAAGCCACACAAGCCGTCTATGATATTGCCCAAAAAACCTATCAATCATTGGATGCCACAGCACAGGTTTATCAACGTTTTGCGGATAATGCCGATCGCTTAGGCTTAAGTCAGCAAAAAGTGGCTGAACTCACAGAAACTGTCTCAAAAGCCGTGGCGATTTCGGGAGCGAGTGCAACCGCAGCACAAGCGGCATTAACCCAATTTGGTCAAGCATTAGCCTCGGGGCAGTTACGCGGGGAAGAGCTGAATTCGGTGATGGAGCAAACCCCTGCGTTAGCGAAAGCCATCGCTGACGGAATGGGTGTCAGTGTGGGTGAACTAAGGAAGAAAGCCCAAGACGGTGAAATGACGATTGAAAAAGTCATTCAAGCCTTAGAGCGTGCTGCCGACAGTGTGGATAAAAAATTCGCCACCAGTGTGACAACGGTTAGCCAAGGTTTCACTAATCTTCAATCGGCGATGACCAAATTTATTGGTGAAGCGAATCAAGGTACAGGTGCGACTCAGCTTTTTACCACAGGGATGACCACTCTTGCCGATAATCTATCGTTAGTCGCTAAAGTAGTCGAAGGGATCGCCGTCACGGCATTGGTAGCAAAACTCTCTCAATGGACGAAAGCCACTTATCTGAAAAATCAGACAACGTTGAATGAAGCCAAAGCCACATTACAGAGTGCAGAGGCAAACAGTGTGGCAGCAACCAGTGCCGTGAGGAAGGCATGGGCGGATAAAGAAGCCGCCACATCGGCGCTCAATAGAGCCAAAATGGAATATCAAGTTGCTAGAGGCACTAACGCGGAAAAAATAGCACTTGATAACCTTATTGCCACAAAATCACTCGCAAGAACAACCTCTCTAAATTATACACAGGCATTAACCGCCGAAAACGTTGCTCAACGTGCATTAACGACCGCTCGGCGTCAATCAACGGTGGCGGGGCGAGCACTTAACAGTGTTATGGGATTCGCGGGTGGCCCTATTGGATTAGTGTTGACGGGTGTTGCGGCATTGGGCATGGGATTGTATGAATACAGCGAAAATGTCAAACAAGCCAAGTTAGAATCGATTGAATTTGCTCATTCCCTTGATACATCAACAGAAGCGTTAAACAAAATGAGCAATGCCACGTTAGTGGCGAATTTAAGCAAAGTTTCATCGGGCATTAACGCGCAATTGGAGAAAATCGAGGAACTTAAACAACAGGTTATTTCCTTACAAGGTCTATCAAAATACAGCGTTGAGAGTGAAAAGGCGTTTACTGAACAAGGTGTGGGGGATTTATACCTTAAACGAGTGGCTGAAAAGCAAAAAGAGCTTGATGCTGCGATGGGGATATATGCAGAGCAAGTTAATAACTTAGAGCGTCAGCGAGCCAATATGCAAAATATGTTGGCGACACTCAAAGAAAAAGTAGGTGACCAAGCTCCTGAATATAGACGCTATGCCACCGAATTACAAAATGTTGATGCCGTTATCAATTCACTTAAGGCGAGTTTAAAGAGTTTAGGCATTGAATATGAATCACTCATTAATATCACGCTTCAGGCGACAAATAGCCAAGTGAATGCCGCCATGGCGATTGCTAAACAGATTGATGAATCGATTGAAAAATCGCAACGTTCAGTGGCAAAAGCACAAGCCACAGGGAAGGTATTAGCGAAATTAAATGCAGAAGATGTATTGGCTTCACGCAAAATTACGCCAGATATGCAAGGCTACGATAAGGCCTTACAAGCTGAAATTGAGGCACAACTGGCACTGCAAGCCAAACGGACGTATAAGCCCAGCCATAAATCAACCATTGATTATGCCAAGCAATACACCAAAATCTTAACGGAATTAGAGGAAAAACAAGCCTCACTGATTGCGGATGGACAAAGTATTCAGCTGTATGGCACTACCTCTTCCTTTAATGAATACACATCCGCATTAGCCGATATCAAACAGAATAAAGACAAATTTGATGCCATCTTAAAAATCGATCCCAAAGCCATTGAGACGATAAAAGAAAAAGCGAAAGCCATTGATGATTTAGCTCGTGCCAACTCGGTTGCGCAATTTGCTTATGATCGCGGTAAAGAAATTGAGCAGATGCAATTTGAAACCACCTTGATAGGAAAGACACGCGCAGAGCAAGAAAAACTCAATGCCCTTCGTCAGATTGATGTGCTGTATCAGCAAGCCAGTGTGGATTTAGGCGAGAAAGAGCTGGCGAACTTACAACGCAATGTCGAACTCACTAAGCAGCAGATTGAGGAAGAGCTGAGGAAGCGAGAGGCCATGAAAGGCGATCCGATGGTGGGATTAAAACAAGGCTTATCGGATTTCAGTGAGTCGGCTATGGATGTAATGGAGAACGTCAGAAACGTCACTACCAATGCCCTTAATAATATGTCTGATGCATTAGCCGATTTTGCTTTAACGGGCAAAGGAAGCTTTAAAGATTTTGCCAATGCGGTGATTTCCGATATCACTCGAATGGTAATGAAAATGCTGATTTTCAAAGCCATTGAAGCAGGCGGGCAGGCAATGGGCTTTGATATGGGATGGATGAGCAAAGGGCATGCTTACGGTGGTTATACGGGGCATGGAGGAAAATTCGAACCTAAAGGGATTGTACATGGTGGTGAGTTTGTTTTTACCAAAGAAGCGACGGCTAAATTGGGTGTCGGCAATCTCTATCGCTTAATGCATGCGGCGCAAGGTTATGCTTCGGGGGGCTTTGTGGGGCCGGTCGCAGGGCGAATACCCGTTACACCGCAACCGACGTTAGCCCATGCAGGTGGTGTACAAATGACCGTCGTTAATCATATTACGGTGACGGGAAATGGTGACGCTGTACTTGCACAGGCAATGAAGGAAGCCGCACAACAAGGGACAGAAGCAGGCGCACAGAAAGCTCACGCGATGATGTTACAAGACTTTCAAAGTAATGGCGCAGCACGCAGAACATTAGGAGTCTAAATGTCTATTCTTGAATGGCCAAAAGAGGTGATCCCCACACAAGAAAACTGGCAATTATTGAGTAACAGCAAAACCTTTACCTCACCATTTAATGGAAGTAGCCAGACGGTACGCTTTCCGGGAAGCCGTTGGCGTTGTGAGCTGACATTTAATAATTTAAATGAAGAGAAATCGCGCCAGTTAGAAGCGCTGGTGGCTTCATTGGATGGGATGTCGGGGCGAGTCAAAATATCAAGCTGGATAAGAAAAGGGCGTTATGGGTATGGTTCGCCTCGTATTGCAATACCGAGCCAATTGGGTAATCGACTAGAAACGAAGGACTGGAAGCGCAATATGCGCGTGTTACAGCAAGGGGATCGCTTAACTGTGGGCAATGAACTCAAAATGGTGGTGGCGGATGTGGTCAGTGATAATCAAGGACGTGCCATTATTCTTATTTCGCCGATGTTAAGAACATCACCTACCGTCAATGAAATGCTCGAGGTTGAGCGTCCTTTTGGAGTTTTTCGGCTCGTTGATAATGAACAGGGTAAATTTCAGCATCGTCGCTTGGGGTATACCCATATCACGTTATCTTTTGAGGAGGTGTTGTACTAATGCAATATCATCCATTTTCTGATGCCATGGTCAACGCGATTAATGAGGGAGCTTATATCGTTTTAGCTGCCAGACTCGATTTGAAATCAGGCGTCACCTGTGCGCATACCGGTGTTGGGCAACTGATTATTGCGGGTGAAACCTATTTAGGTGTAGGAAGTTTAGGTGAAATCAGTCAGCTAAAAGAGAATAAGACAACCAGTCCTCCACAACTACAGCTTAAATTAGCCGGTTTTGATAAATCGCTGGTGGGAATGGTGATGAATGAGCAAAGTCGAGGACGCGAAGTCCGGTTGATGATGGTCGCCATTGGTGAAGAGGGAAAACCGTTGCTTGCTGAAGTCTTATTTGTCGGACAAATCACATCTATCAATGTAGTGTCTGGCGAAGAAAATGCCGTATGTGTTAATGTTTCTAATCGATTCGAGCGATGGTCAATCGGGTTACCTGATAGATTCACCGATGAATCGTGGTCATCTCGAAGACAAGGTGATCGTATCTTTCGCTATGTCGCTCAAATGGCTGAACGGGCCATTTATTGGGGCAGTAAGAAAGATGCACCTGCATTTATTTATAAATAATTGTTGGAAGAAACGAAATGAGTAAAAAACTTTTAGTTCCCCTTATTATGACGAGTCTATCGCTATGCGCAGCAAGTGCACAAGCCGTAGGTGAAAATACGCTTTCATTAGGTTATGCACAAAGTCATGTTAAAGCGGATGGCGATAAACTAAAAGAGAAGCCGAAAGGATTTAATGTCAAATATCGTTATGAATTCGATAATCATTTAGGTGTTATTGGTTCTTTTGCTTATACACATCAAGGCTATGATTATCGCTTAGGATCTCACTCTGTGGGAAATGGCGATCTTGATTATTATTCACTTACCGTGGGGCCAACCTATCGTTTTAACGATTATATTAGCGCATATGGTTTATTGGGTATTGCCCACGGTAAAGCTGAAATGGAGTTAAATGCCCCGGGTTATCACGAAAAAGAAAGCCAAAGTAAATCTGCATTCGCTTATGGTGCGGGACTTCAATTTAACCCATATCCCAATATCGCTATTGATGCTTCCTATGAATACACTAAATTTCATGATGTTAAAGTAGGTACATGGATGGTCGGTCTTGGCTATCGTTTCTAATTAAAGATAAATATTATGTATGAAAGTCGGCATTATGCCGGCTTTTTTGTTTTTAGGCGTTCTGATAATGAAACAACCTAACTGGACACTTAAATTACCCGAAACCATAAGGGTGGCGATGAGCCGCCCTTTTTCATGGGGTGAATTTGATTGTTGTATTTTTGCCTCTGAATGTATTTACGCACAATGCGGTTTCTCGCCAATAAAGCCTTATCTCAATCACTATAAAACCAAAGCAGAAGCCTTCAATCTTATCAAATCTAAATTTGGCTCATTAGAGAAAGCCGTTTCACGCTATTTCAAATCCATTGAGATTGAGTGTGTTCAGCGTGGCGACCTCGTACTGTTTAAAGGTGAGGATGGTGAAAGTTTAGCCGTGGTCTGGGCGGGGCATTATTGGGGCGTAACCCCACAAGGCGTGAAGCCGGTGCAGATTAACCCAATCAAAGCGTGGAGAGTGGAATAATGGGTGGGAGTGGTGGATTAATTTCAAAAGTCTTGGGTGCTGGCTTAATGATTGCTGGGCTATTTACCGGTGGCGTGACATCGGCGATGGGCATGGCGCTGATGGCGGCAGGCGTTGCGGTTCAAGTCGCGGGTTCGCTTATCTTTAAGCCAAAACTGCCTTCCATGAATTATCGAGATACGGGTGAACGCAAACAGATGTTACGTTCATCGTCTGCGCCTGAAACCGTAATTGTCGGAAAAACAGTGATATCGGGTTTGCTTTTCTTCGCCGAAGAAGAAGCGGGGGAACAAGATGAAAACGAAAAAATCACACTGGCATTAGCGTTAGCAGGGCACCCCATAGAGAAAATTGGGAAGATTTGGTTGGGAGACGATTTAATTGAGACGTTTGGTGAATATACCGTTCATGAAGTTAAACACCTTTGGTTAAAGAGTTTAAAAATCACGGCACCTGTTGTTGAAGTGGAGTTGCATAATGACAGGGAAGATGTCGATCCCTTTATGCTTAAAAATTGCCCGTCATGGAAAGAGGATATGATTGGTCGAGGTCTGGCGTGGTTACGAGTGACACTCACGTTTGACCAAGAAAAATTCCCTTATGGATTACCCAATGTGAAATGTGAAGTCTGGGGAAAACATCTGTTTGATCCTCGCACTGGGCAAACTGCATGGAGTAATAATGGGGCTTTAGTCATTTTGGATTATTACCGCCATTATTTAAAAGTGCCTGATACGGATATTGATTTTGACAGCTTTAAACAGGCGGCCGATTTATGTGATGAAAAAGTGAGTCTACCAGAAGGCGGATTTGAGTCGCGATATACCCTTAATGGTGCCTATGACTTAAATGAGAGTCCATCCAGTGTTTTGGAAGTGATGCACAAATGCATCAACGCGGAACCGACATTCACCGCAGGAAAACATGGTATTCAAATCGGCGCTTATTATGGGCCTGCAATAAAAACCATCACTGAATCACAATTGATTGGCACCGTCACATGTACCCCTGAAACAGGATTAAAAGACGCCACCAATACGGTGTATGGCACGTTTATTGATGCCGAACAGTTGTACACAAAAACCGACTTCACGCCTGTGATTGTGGACGAATGGGTGAAAGAGGATGGCTTAGAAATTCGAGAGAATATCGACTATCGTTTTGTCACCAGCCCTTATCAAGCCCAACGATTAGCTCGCCAATATCTTCGTAAAAAGAAAGCAGGAAGACGAGTTCAATTGACCATGAACTTAGACGGCTATGCTTATCGTCCGGGTGAAGTTGTGCTTTTAGAATTACCTTCTTTGGGAATTAGTGGGCTGGAATTCCGTATTGCCGAATGGTCTTTTCATGCTTTAGACGGTGTGGCTTTAACGTTGGAAGAGGATGGTGCCTATCTATATGAAGATGTGATTGGCAAACCGTTTGAGCGTCCCCCGTTTGTGAGTTTACCCACTGGCGGTGTTGCTTCACCCATTAATCTTACCTTTGTTCCACTTGCAGTCAGTGACATCGTACAAGGTACGCTTTCTTGGCAAAATGTTGCTTCTGATGTGCGCTATAACACCGTTACTGTTCTTCAAGAAGGCAATGTTATTCAATCTATTCAGGTACCGGCTGAGCGTGTTGATATTAACGGATTAGCGCGAGGAACTTATCGTGTTGAAGTTAGGGCGACAAATGTGGCAGGCGCAATGTCGGCACCCGCTATCAGTGACTTTGCCATTCAAGCACCACCGCCTCCTGAGCATATTGATGTTACCTCTGGCTTATTTAATCTGACCATTGCACCGAAACAAGGCGATAGTGCTGTCTTTGGTTATACCTTTGAGTTTTGGTTTAGTGAGGAAAAGCTCGCTGATCTTTCTGAAAATGAAGTGATCACCAAAACAAACAAAGTTGGCCAAGGGAATTTCTGGACGCAAGAGAATTTAAAAGCAGGGCATACGTATTATTTTTATGTTCGAACAATCAACAGCTATGGCAAATCACCTTTTGTGGAAGCTTCAGGTACTTGCTCTTCTCAAACGGATTTAATTCTTGAGGAATTAGCGGGGCAAATTAGCCGAGACCAATTAGCGCAAGACCTATTGGGTGAGATCAACAGCAAGGCTAACCAACTCGATATTACTGAATTACATGAGTTGATGAGGATAAATCATGACAAGATTTTATCTGAGTTGATGAGGCATGGAGCAACTATTGAAGAAAGTGAAAAAAAACTGGAGGAGGCAGGAAAATTATTAGCTGAGCGAATGAACCAAGTTGCAACGGCAACAGAAGCACAGGCCGCCACAATTAAACAAGAGCAACAAGCACGTATTGAGGCTGATAAAACTGAAGCACAACAACGGCAATCCTTAGCTACTCAACTTCGTGGTGATTATACCGGCAATGATTTATCGAAAGTCACCGCAGGACTTATCTCCGCAGAGAAACAAGCACGTGTTACAGGCGACCAAGCGGAAACCAAAGCCAGACAGTCATTGGAAACACGGATGAATGGAAATGTTTCCGCGATTAATAAATCATTAGAAACCCTCACTTCAAAACAGCAAGCCCAAACGCAAGAGATTTCAACGCTCAATTCAACTCTTAAAGGGAAAGCTGATAGTAGTGCGGTAAATGCGTTAAATACGCGTGTATCTAATATCGATGGCAAAGTGACGTCTGCAACCTCACAGGTACAAACGTTATCCAGCAAATTAGATAAAGTGAAAGCCGATTTAACGGAGTCTGTGGTGGTGGATTTAGATTTATCAAAACTCAATGAAAACACCTATTATCCGGTTATTTTGCCATTAGTGACCTCTCGTCGTTACGCGTTTAAGGTTTTTAGAACCTTAGGGCAATATAGAGACAATAAACCCAGCTATGCGACACATGGCACCAAAGGCTTTGCCATGATTGTGGAATGGCAAGTCAGTGGTTCTGGATGGGGAACACAGTCTGAAAACCGCATCATTGATAATTTTGATTGGCGATGGACAAATCAATCCCCTGTGCTGGGACCCGCTCAATTAATAAATGGTTCTGTGGAATATATCTATTTGCGGGGAGGGGCAAAATATCAGTTAACTAAACACAAAAGTGTTAACCATCAAATTATCACCAGCACTTATACCAACAACAAGCAATCGGTGGCACCAAAGGGGTTTGTGGCGAATGAAGTACCTAAGTCGAGCGAACAGAAAGCCAATGCAATGGCGAATGCGGTAAGCCAACTTGAAACTAAAGTGACTGAGGTTTCAGGTAAAGTGACCTCTACCGCTCAGCAAGTCACTCGTTTAGAAAGCCAAGTGGGTACAAGTTCAGCCAAAATCGAACAAACTTCGAAAGTGGTCACAGACATAAATGGCAAAATTTCAGCATCATGGACAATGAAAGTCCAACAAGATAGCAAAGGGAATAAAGTCATTACCGGCATTGGCTTAGGGTTTAATGCACAAGGAAATAGCCAATTTCTGGTCAATGCCCAAAACTTTGCAGTGATATCGTCATTAAACGGTAAAGTGGTGACACCGTTTGTGATCCAAAATGGACAAGCTTTTTTCAATGATGCGTTATTTAGCAAGGCAACCATTGATAAATTATCGGTAGGTAAAAAAATCACATCCACTAATTATTTAACGGGCAAGAAAGGATTTAATATTGATGCCACAACAGGGAATGTGGAATTAAATGATGCAGTATTTCGTGGACGATTAGATATTAACTCAGGAGGAACAAAAGGGCGGTTAGTGATCACGAATAATACTATTTATGTTTACGATGAAAACAATCAGTTAGCGGCAAAAATAGGTTATTTAGGGTAGCGTATGAAGTTTATTGTTTTAATTACAGCATTATTATTGTCAGGGTGTACCTCTGGATATAAAAAAGTCGATTGCCAAGGTGTTTACCAAATAAAAACTTTTCACTATCAACAACCTGTATTGGTAAAGTTTGATAAAAAGAGAGAAACCATTAAAGGGC
This sequence comes from Proteus sp. CD3, assembly GCF_008808075.1. Taxonomy (NCBI): domain Bacteria; kingdom Pseudomonadati; phylum Pseudomonadota; class Gammaproteobacteria; order Enterobacterales; family Morganellaceae; genus Proteus; species Proteus sp. CD3. The sequence goes on from NZ_CP019686.1 coordinate 1,298,473, forward strand.
CTCTTTATCATGCTGTACCTCAATTAGGATTTAAATTCTTAGGAGGATGGGTATCTCCTGATGCCGTAGAGGATTTCTCATGTCGTGGGGAATAGAGATATATGAAAAAGGAAAGCCAATAAAAATCACAGGGCGTTCATTTATTTTTGACCAAATAGCGGTCACTCAGAATGGCAGTAAAACTTATAATAATATTCCTAAAGGGCGGTCATTGGCCGCCTATATTGCCGCTAGAAATCGAGGATCTTATTTCACTGTTAGAGTCGAGAATAATAAAATCTCGTGGAATTCTCTACGCGGTAGCCAATCGATTAATGGAATTATTATGGTACTAATTAAATGAGTAAATATGGTGCATTATTTTTTAATCAGGGAATTACCGAAGAATTAACACCTTATGAATCAGCCGTATTTTTAAAAAAAATAAAAACAAAGCCAGGACTAATTAAAGTCATCGAAGGTAATAATAACGCAGTGCCACTTATTTTTATTCGAATTCTTAATTCTTCTAATCCATCATTAGGTGGATTATCTGAAGTAATTTATGAAAACAATGCGTGGTGTGTGAATTTAATCGATACTATTCAAGGTAATTCAGCAGAATATGAGCTCTATGTATTTGTGAAGTCTTCTTATCATATTTCACTTCATCCTCAAAAATGGGGAATTCAAATTTATCATAAAGGTGTTATTACACATGCCTCAAGCCAAAGACCGCTTAATTTATTAGAGGGAAATAACTTTGTGCTCACAGGAAATAATTGGAGTGGTGTGGATGTCGGATTCCCTTGTGCGGTATTAATCACAACAATTGGGCATATAGGGATGATGGATTCGATGGGAGGAAAAACGATTAGAGTAACTCTTTGTGGGCGAGGTAATCGTATTATCCCTCATTCCATGATAGTAGCCGGACAGATGTCAACAACCTCTCTAGGTAAGCAGTATTTTTATATTGATGTGAGGGAGTATGGTGGGTGATAGAAAAGAGTTTAGATAGTTGGTGGTGGTCGGCTTTGTACTGTGAGTTCAACCATAAAAGGGTATACTGACTTTATTGCGAACTATCATTGAACATGAGAATAAAACCGAAAAAATTACTGAAATAGAATAAACCTGAACTACTGACAGTATCTGAAAGTAGCAACGAATGTTGGTCTATGGACTTTAGGCATGATTAACCGTCAGATAGTCGTTCATCCGTTTTCTGAATATCATCAGAACATTGGTTCATCTCATGGGGTGGAAAGAGAAAACTGTCGCCATTCGGTGTGATAAAGGTCCTAAATATACAGGAAAGATACTGATGTTATGGGGAAATATACCCCTCCGTTTTATTCAACCAAGCAAATTTCAGCAGAATGCTTATATTGAGCACTATAACTGGTCGGTACGTTATGACTGACTGCGATAATATTTTTTTAATTGCAGGACTATACCACGCGATGGCAATGATCCTATAACTACGACCGAATATTGGGTTAGATAGTTTTACGTTAATACAGTATAGTCAACGTATGGACTAACTCTAATTATCACATCCATTAAAAATGTGGGAATTACCGAATCCTCCGGCTACCTATAACACTGATAATAAGATAAAGAAAACTGAGACCTCAAAGGTAATAAATGCTAATAATATGTAAAATAAAAAAGTGTTCCTTTATCTAATGACTGAATAATCCAATGTCTTAGATGTGTTTTCTTTTGTCAAAATTTGGAACGGACTATTTGACAGACTTCATCTAAAGTAAGCATGGTTGTAACAATAGAGTTTATTGTCCTAGATCTATTTGTAACCGTTCTGCTTCACACTCTGCTAAATGTAGTAAATGACCTAAGGATACAAGCCGAGATGCGCTAGTGCCATGCCCATATTCGACATCCTGCAAAAGGCGAGTTTTTTCATATAACTTATGTGATAGACCTCTCCATATCTCATTTAATTGGGAGTAGATTTGAATCTCTATATGAAAATCATCGGTGTAGATAATATCTGCATGGTAAGCAAAATAACCGCTCGCCATCTTTGCCTCTTGCTCCACTTTTATTTCTAATATGTCATTGTAATCATCTAATGATATTTGATTCATTTGAAGCTTTTCTCTCCATTTTGGTAATGCCTTGCTGAAGTCATTTGCAAACTTGTGAGTGCTTAAAATTACTGAACTTCTTGCTAAGTCTTTTATATTGTGTTTAATGTTGGTTGATGTGACGTATTCTGACGCATCTTTGTTCTTTCTCCATAATTTATCAATTATTGATTCAATCGGCTTGAATATGTCGTTGTATCTTCCTGTTGATAGTTGGGTATTTAAAAGTATTTCACACTTATATGAAGAAACGTCTACATCAGCAGTCTGTTTAGCTCTTAACAAAACGGTATTAAGTTGATCTAATAGTCTCGCGAGTTTTTCAAATCTATCTCTATTTGCTTCCAATGAATTAATTATGTTTGTTAACTCGGTTATAATATTTAGCCCAGGCTCAACTTCAAGGTTGTGCCATGTTATATATTGGTTATAGTTGAAAGTTTTTGGGCAGTCCATTTAAAACTCCCCAATGTAAAAAGCTTTTGAAAGTCTCTTCGCAAGAGACTTAACTTCGATACTGCACCAACTCATCTCAAAGGCTAGACTGACTTGGTGTGCTTTATTGTTTTTTATATTAAATTCATTTTTAAAAAAAGTTAGACCAGAAATAACAAAAACTTCTTGGCCTTCCCATCGATTTAATCCAAATCGTTCAAGCTTATGTTCGAAAGTGGTTTGGATAGTACCAAGTTTGTCAGATAAATCATTTAAGTACCATTCTTTAGAGAATATCTCAGTCCACATTTCATGGGCTTGTTTATAAATGTCAATGACTTTTTCGTCACCATTATTAAGTAATTCAAATGTTTTCATTTCATACCTTTCAAAAATTCTTATTTATATAAATAGCTTAGTATACTACCAACAAAAATTCTTAATGCTACTTTATATAGAATTTACTCGGTTGCTCATCATTGTCTCTGTTCTCGAATATGTTCTGTGAAGAGGCTCATGCTAAATTGTTCTACGTGTTTCACAAACAGTTTTGCAACCATCAGAGTTAAGTAAGGGGCACTTCAATTATGTTGTTCTAAACATCGAAACTGTGTGATCTCAGCATGATGCTTCGCGGTAGGTGTAATAGCCAACTAAAAAAGTCTCTGTTTCAGCGTTTTTCCTGTATTACCTTTCAGATTCGTTTGGTGGTAATCCATCGCTATATTCGTGTGACATGAATGTACTGCAATATCTGACAATATCGACTCTACCTGTTCATCAGGGTTATAGTGGAAAGACCTATATTCATGATTTTAACCTCATTAACAATATTGTAGTTCTGAACAACACTAATTGGGTGGATTCACGTTTTGATGTTTGTTTTAATAACGTAGTTAAAAAAACAACATATCGCTGAGATAAAGAATCAAAAAGGCTGTAATAATACAATATATTGCTGATTTAGGTATAGAGACAGATGGAGACGTTACTCTCTGCATGTATGAAGAAAGACTATATTATCTAAAATTATATAGGTATTTTTACGCATTAACTGAAAAGTTATAGTTTCAAATTAAATTACAAAACTTGCCAAAGTATAGTCATTTGTATTAATACTACACAGGATAGGTTTTATTTATAGTACATAATTAAGCTCGATTTGCCTCATTAGAATTATAGGGAATATAGGTAAGGATACGAGCCAAAAATAGACTATTATTTTTTATGGAACTGTGAGTTATTTAAAATTAAAAACCTTTTTATAATTTCTGGGATGTTATACTATTCATCATTGTTTTATAATTAAAAATGAGATTACAATTATTATGAATGAAAAAGATACTGAGTTTCATTGTCAAAAAAGTATTAAATTAACTATAGATGTTGATTCTGATATGATCGAAATGTTAAATGAATGGTCTAGAATGGTTCCTACACTATATTTATTAGATATCTGTTTGGTTTCTATAATAAAATTACCAGAGGAAAGTATTAACAGAGATAAAAGAAAGAAAAAATGGATTGATGAACTTAAAAATTTAGATCGTGAACAAAATAAATTTTCATATATATGTGCGTTAATGGAAAAAGTTAGTGATTCACGAGTAAAAATGACTGATGTCGAGTTAGAAGAACAAATATTGGGTGATGTGGCATCTTTAAGACGTTTTTTTAAAAATGCTTCTATATATGAATCTGATAAATTTTTGATTTCATTTCTCCGCGAATTAAGAGGACTACCAGTAGAAACCGATAAGGAGAAATACGTGAGGTTTCTGAAATCTGCAAATGAAAAATTTAATTTAAAAGATGCAGTTTCACCATCAAATAGACTTAATAAAGCAAAGGAATTATTGGAAGAAGCAGATAATATAGGGATATATAAGCAACACCCAGTAGTTGTTGTTACATTAGCTTGCTTATATGGTAATCGGCAGGCTAAAAAATTAATGAAATTTAAAAAGAATGCTGATTTATTTGATGTTGAAAATGTTTTGTCCGATATACTAATTATTTCTAGGACAGCAAAGCTTAAGTTAGAAATAGAGCATTATGGAAATAATGGGAGAGGGCGTTTTCCTCGTGCTATTTTTCTTTCAGATGACACCGCCCTTAATGAAATACGTAATTGTTTTGAACCCAAGATGGTTAAAAATATAGATAGTGAAGATGGAAGAGAAAGTATACTTACATTAACTGTTAATTTAGAAAAACTTATGACAGAAATTACGGAAGATGAACTCGCTCAACTTACTGAATTGCTAAAATAGATTTAATGTACTGATTACTTTTTCATGATATAAAAAGTGATATTTCAAGTGAAGTAATATAATTTTAAATTGTAATTAAGTAAAAAATGAGATTATTGAACTCTCGAACAAAATGCTGTTAACCAGAAGGAAATAATAAATATTTCAATAAACTGTTAAAATACATGGAGTGTTTGTATATAAAAATATCAAATTTTTATTGAAATAAAAGTGTTCCCCAAAACCACTCCAACCCAAATTAAAAATCAACCAGTTACATACAAACCAAGATCACATAAAAAAAGATTATCACCCACAATAATTATAATTTATTTGATAAGTTACTTAATTATTATGGGTATAATGCTACGCCACATGGGGTGGACAGAAGCGGCTGACTTAATCATTAAAGGTATGGAAGGCGCGATTGCCGCTAAGACTGTAACTTATGATTTCGAACGTCAGTTAGAAGGCGCTAAACTGCTGAAATGTAGCGAGTTTGGTGACGCGATTATCAAACATATGTAATATAATTAGCGTTGCAAATTGATTACGGGAACTTAAGGGTTCCCGTTTTTGTTACAGGGTTTTTTATGAGTACATGTAACGTCTTGATGCGTATTTTTGTATTAAAAGTAGCCTAATGTAGCAAAACCAAACAAACAATGAATAAAACGTAAGTGTTAAAATCAACCCATTAAAAGAGGCGATAAGGCTTTATTTATGGCGAAATGAAAAAGAAAGAAAATAATCTGCAAACCGCATGATAAACGTGGCGAAAATTATCATTTGCAGATTATCTGATGAATCAAAATAAGGTCAGAAATAAGATCAACACGCGATGGTTATCCATTCTTTGCCACGAACATCATTATAACGGTCGGTTTGTGCTCGAGTGGCATGCCCTAATAAAGCTTGCGTATCGATACCCTGTTTTCGATATAAACGTTCTGATAATGAACGTTGTTCATGAAAGGAAGCTGGCATTCCTTCACCCCAATCAATATCAGTTTTATTTCTTGCTTTGGTGAAATTCGTTGTCATCGTATTTGCTGTGACTGGGCCTCCTCGTTGCCCTTGCGATGTACTCCGAAAATAGTGAATTAAATAGTGGCTCACTACGCGATCACGACAGCGGTCAATGATTTCTTTAAGTGAAACATTAATGGCTTGATTGCGCAAAGAAAGGGGAATGGCCACTTTAGCGCCCGTTTTTCCTTGAACAACATGCAAGTGGTCATCCCAAATATCTTGAAAACGCATTCGAGAGATATCACTAATACGTTGACCTGTTACGAGAGCAAGGAGCATCGCATTACCCATATAACGGTGTTGTTTGTCCGCTAAATCATAAATCTGATGCCATTCATCTAAAGTCAATCTTTGACGTTTTATCCGAGTTTTTGGCCTTTTAGTTGCCAATGCGGGGTTATAACCTGGTGGAACTTCACCCGCATGTTGTGCTTCTTTAAAAATATCACTAAAAACGGATCTGACTACCTGTGCCATACGCGATTGTCCCGCCGTTTTATACTCGTCGAGAATACTGACCAAATCTCGAGTGCCCACTTTGGCTAATGGGAGTAAAGCTAATTTTTGGCGCATAAGGGCGATGGGTTTTTTCTTTTGCCGATAGGTGGCCAGTTGTATCTCTCCTTGATCTAAGCGTTCTTTTTGGATGTTCCAATAACGATCTAACCATGTGGCAACCGTAATCGACTCATCTTTGTCAGTTGCAATGCGATCACTGATGGCTAAAATTTGACGCGTTCTTTGCTCTGCAATACGGCTATTTGCTTCGATGGCGATTAGTCGCGCTTGAGTTTCATCAGCGCCCAAGGAATGAAATTTACCCGTTATAGGGTGACGATATCGCCAATATATTTTTCGCATTCTTGGGTGATACGTTGTATATAAATTGGGGATATCAATGTTTTTCTCACGAGGTCGTCCGATCATCTTTTAGTATCTTCCTTAATATTGGATCATCAAAGATATTGATTGAAGGGATAGCTAACATGCCGACTAAATCTGCATCTTCTCTCACTCGCCACATGCCACCTTCTTTCCTTGCAGGTGGGCAGAAAAAACCTAATCGTGCATAGCGACTTAATGTGGTGAGAGACGGTGGACGACTTTTGTATCGTTTCTCAGCCCATTCTTTTAATGTTAATACTTGCATTATTCTTTCCTTATATTATTAAAAATGAATTAATAATGATTATTCCTTTATTTTAAATAAATTAATGCTGTATTTATTTGATGGCTAATTAATACGTAATTATATTTTTAGTCTTTTATTTCCTTATCGTTTAAATGAGTGGGTGTTTGTTACTTGTGATTAATTGTACTCTATGTTTCTTTATAGGCAATAACACTGTGAGGGGAAGTACATATTGAGCTGAAGTGATCCAGCTCAATAAATTAAACTAAATAAGTTAAAGTGTTTGAATAATTTGTATCACATAACCAATGATTTGATAATCATGAGTTAATAATATAGGCGTAAAGGCGGCATTTAATGAAACCAAATAAAGATGAGGTGGTTCTGATATTAATTTCTTAATTACCACATCATGGGTAATACTATGTTTCGCGATGATTATCTTTCCATATAATTCAATATTATTTTTAAATTCCGGCTCAATAATAATCGTTGAACCCTTTGGTATGGAGGGGAGTGAGTAAGGGTTAGTCATTGATTCACCTTGATACACAAGCCCGTAAGCCTGCTCAGAAACAGGTACTGTCGCATAACACCAAGTTTGAATATCACTCAACCTTAATGTTTCATAACGTGTTTTCCAATCAAGGGTTTGCTCTAGTGTGATAATGGGAATTTGACGAATATTCATTGTCTTACGTGTGATTATTAACGCATCAGCATCGGATGATGTTCCACCATAAAGTAACCATTCAGGTGAAACTTCAAGAACTTTAGCCAGTATTTGTAAGTTTTCCCCGTCTGGTTCAGTGACTTGGGTTTCCCATTTTGTAATAGAAACTCGGCTGACACTTAACATCTTTGCTAATGACTCTTGTGTTAAGGCTAATTGCAATCGACGCTCTCTAATTCGGGTATGCATTTTGTTTCTCATGTAATTCCCATTTCCTTTTATTTAAGTAAAAATGATTTGCGTGTCCATTCTCTATTTATTAATTTTAATAGCGTAATCGATAACTGATTAATTTAATCTATAAAGATGTTATTTAAATTAATCCTATTAATTTAACTCACGATAGTTTCAATGGTAATAACGGATTAGATCTTTTCGTTAAGTGTGCTAATTAAAAGTAATGCAACGGAATATTTTACAAAACAAAAGTGGAATTACCATCTTTTGTTATTTTTTCAATTAAATTATTTTTAATTTGATGCACATCTTTTTTTTAAAAGAATGGTAGAAAAAGGAATTCACATGAAATTATTAATGGAAAAAACACGTCCTCAGATAGTCATACCTGAATTAGCAGTTCAAATTGGGTTATACGAAGCAATTGTTTTGCAACAATTACATTATTGGATAACAGAAACAATATCGGGTGTTGAATATGAAGGACGGCGATGGATCTACAATACATTACCTGATTGGCATTTACAGTTTCCCTACTTATCGCTATCAACACTAAAACGCGTCTTTACTCATCTTCGAACGGCTGGATTGATTGAAGTGAGACAGCTCAACAAACACCTTCATGATCGTACTAACTTTTATAGTATTAATTATCAGCATAAAATTTTGAAAACGGAAGATGAAGAGCAAAATACGAATGAAGAAGGTAGTGATAATGAAACGAAAATACGCACATTCGATGGTGCCAAACAGGAACAATGGAAGGGATGCAAAAGTCAGCCTCAGAACGGTTCAAATAGGGCTCTTCTTACAGAGAATACAACAAAGATTACTACAAAGAGTAACCTTAAAAGATCTTGTTCAGATTGCTCATCGTCAAATCGTGAACGGCCTGAAATAGACATTATTCGCTATTTTAATAAAACAACTCACTCCCATTATCGAGAATGTCAAACCACATTGGGCTATGTCCGAGCTAGGTTGGCTGATGGTTTCCAAGTCGATGAATTGATCTTAATTACCGATTACCTAACAGCAAAATGGCTCAACGATAATAAAATGCAGGATTATTTAAGACCTAAAACCCTGTTCCATAAAAACAATTGTGCAGAGTATCTTGATAAAGCGAAAAAGTGGCAATTAAAAGGACGACCCACTTATCAAAATGGGCGGTGCTTAAAGGAGGGCGAAATCCCTATTGAAATCGATTGTGTTGAAAGAGATAACACATTTAGTCTGTTATTTAGTTCAGCATGGAAGCCTAAAACAGCTCTTCAGATCCTCGCGAAAAAAATCGCCTTACAACGTGGTTTAGGGCGAATGCATATTCATAATGCTAAAGTGCTTTGGAAAGAAATTTGGTATCAGTCCGCACAGTTAATTGCGCGTTCAACATATCACAATAGTATTAGATAAAGGTATTTGCGACATGAGAGATATACAGCAAGTATTAGAACGATGGGGTGCTTGGGCATCTGATGTACAAAGTGGTGTGGATTATTCTCATATTGCTGCGGGCTTTAAAGGGATATTACCTTATCAATCATCATCTCGTATCAGTTGTTGCGATGATGATGGATTGATCATTGATTCTGCTATCGCTCGCCTAAAACAACTGAGAAAAGAAGAAGAGGTGAATGCACTTATATTACATTATATTTATCAGCATCCTAAAAGAAGTATTGCGAGGCGTTGGAAAATAAGTGAAAGCCGAGTTCGCCAAATTATACAAGTTGCAGAGGGTTTTGTTGAAGGAGGGCTGGCAATGTTAGAAATATGTTTAGAGATGGATCATGAAGTTTATTGTTATAAGAAAACAAATTAAATAAAAAAGTATTAACGCGCTACGCAAATTAGCTGTTAATCTAATAAAAATAAAGATATTTACCTGGCTTATAATTTATCTAAAAGGGTAATATTAAATAATGAAACATCAAATACTACTTTAATTAATGTTTATATAGCCTAATCTTGTTAAGTAATGCTTAATTTTTAAGGTTTGAATTTTTATGATATAAACTTACATCTTCATTTTAAATGTTAGAGTTATTATGATCCCTAAAAGACTAAAAACGGCAAGAGCAAGAGTTGAATTAACTCAAGAGGAGTTGGGGATTTTAGCTGGGATAGATGAGGAGTCAGCTAAAATTAGAGTTTGCCAATATGAGTCAGGCACACATCGTCCTAATTTTGAAACTATTTGCCGATTTGCCAAAATATTGAAAGTACCAGAAAATTATTTTTACACTTTAAATGATGAATTCGCAGAAGAGCTAATTTTTATTTATAATGAAAAATATAATCCACTATAAAATTCGTTTTAAAAAAGTGCTATACACGTTTTTTAAATTTATGATATAAAATAAATGAATTACTAAAATAAAAATACTATTTTTAAAGAAATTGCTATTTGCTTAATGATTGGGAGGTGGGGCAGAATAGATAAAATAAATATCTTATTAATTTAAAAATTATTGGTTATAGCTATGGTTCATCTTAGATTAAGATATGCCCGTAAAATGGCAAAATTAACTCAGGCAAGATTAGGTATACTGGCAGGAATAAATATAGATCATGCGCGTTCAAGAGTCTGTCAGTATGAATTAGGGGTTCATAGACCAACTTTTGAAATGGTATGTAAGTTTGCCAAAATACTTAATTTACCTGAATGTTATTTTTATACTGTTAATGAATATTTAGCAGAGGATATAATGAAATTATATCGTGAAAAATATAATAAGTAGTAAATCTACAGTTTATGTTTATCGTTTGATTTTTGCTCTCTCGTTTTGCGAACAATTTGATTTCCATGTTCATCAAAATAACGCTCAGGCCATATTGTTGATGGGGGCAAATTAAGTTCTTGAGCGATAAGTTGTTCTCCTTTAGGCCATGGACGGGACAATGCATTAGACAGAGTTGATGAGCTTAAGCCTGCGGCTCTGGAAATCTCTGCTAACGTTGTCCCTTTTTTCTTTAATGATGCGATAATATCTGCTGCATGCCAATTTTTATTAATCATATACTTTCCTGTATGATTTGTTAGTTTAATTTAAAAATTTTAATGTGTAGTTATTTCCAAACAAATTCATTTTAAATAAATTAATTTTTTATATCAAATAGAATAAATCTTATTTTTAAATGTAGTAGATTAGTATTTCTATTTATAAAAATATCTTAAATATATAAATTAATATTTTTGTTTTTATAATTATCAATAAAGTTATTTATTTAAAAATAATCTGACAAAAGAACTTGCTGTTTATAGGATGAAGAGTTACACCTTTAGATATATTATTTGTTTAAAATAAAGGTGTAAAATATCATGATAAAACAGAGTGATATGACTATTCAGGCATATGATATATTAGAAATAATATCACAAAGTACGTGTAAGAATATAATAGAAATCGTAAGTGAATCTAAACTCAGTTATGAAAGTTGTGAGTTTTTACTCACTCAATTAGAAATGGCGGAATTAATTTTAAAACAAGATGATTTTTATAAGCGAACAAGTAAAAGAATTGATTAAATACTTTATATTATAATAAAAGGTATCAGTTTGTATTTTTCTTGCATAAAAGATGAATTTGCACTTGATAAACCGCAGATAAAGATAAGATTGAATAATTATTTTATAAATAAAAATTCAAGATAAAGCCTTTCGATTAATTGACGATATACATAATGACTTATCTTAAATGAGAGATTAAATTTGTGAAAAAAATCTTATTATTATCACTACTGTTTAGTTCTTCTGTTTTTGCACAAAATGTCGATGTGGGGCAAGTATGTAAAGCTTCTGCGGCAACCATGTTTGGTCGAGATCATAAGATTATGCAATTAGATACTATTGAAAACGGTATTGCTTATGTTCATTACATTCGTTCAGTTGATAACAGTCGCTGGGCTATAAAATGCAAGCTAAACGGTGAAAAGGTAATTTGGGCATCAAATAATGCTGATAGTATTGGTCGATGGAGGAATGATCCTTTAGATAGTATTGTGAAATATTCTGTAAATGGTGGGGATATCACGATTTCTGAAATTTATAGTGATGGTTCTAAAACGGAAAAAACATATCCAATAAAAGAGCTATAAATTACCACTGGTTTTTGAACTCTTTTATATTAAATATAAATACAAGTCAGAAGTTTGATAATTTCTGGCTTTTTTGTTGCCTCAATAAAGGATATAGATGCAATTATATAATAATGACGCATTGGTTGTGCTAAAAGTGTTACCAGAGAATTGTATTGATTTGATAGTGACAGATCCCCCTTATTTTCGGGTTAAATCTTGTGCATGGGATAATCAGTGGGCAAATGAAGCTGAATACTTAGCGTGGCTAGATGACGTATTAACTGAGTTTTGGCGAGTATTGAAACCGAATGGAAGCTTGTATTTATTTTGTGGCTCTAAGCTTGCCTCTGATACTGAATTATTAGTAAAAGGGCGATTTAATATGTTAAGTCATATTATTTGGGCTAAACCTTCAGGCCCTTGGCGACGCCAGAATAAAGAAAGCCTGCGTACGTTTTTTCCTTCGACAGAACGAATATTGTTTGCGGAACATTATCAAAGACCAGTACAAGCAAAAGGAGCTGAGTTTGTTATAAAGTGTCGTGAACTCAAGCAACGAGTATTTAAACCTCTTATGGATTATTTTATCGATGCACGATCAGCATTACAGGTTAGCGTTAAACAAATAAATAAAGTTACAGGGAAGAAAATGGCTAATCACTGGTTTGGTCGCAGTCAGTGGCAATTACCATTAAAGGATGACTATCAAAAGTTACAAATATTATTTTCACAACGAGCTACGCATATTGATCAGTTATCACCCTTATTACGTACCTATGATGATTTGCTGTCAGAATATAAAATTTCTCAGATACGTTATCAAACATTGGTTGAAGAACACGGATTATTGAAGTGTCCTTTTTTTGTTACAGCTGATGTTTCTTACACTGATGTATGGACATATCCTCCAGTGCAATATTATCCTGGGAAACATCCTTGTGAGAAACCATCAGATATGATGGAACATATTATTCGTTCTAGCAGTCGTGAAGGGGACTTAGTGGCCGATTTCTTTATGGGATCAGGGGCAACGATAAAGGCGGGATTAAAGTTAAATAGAAATGTGTTGGGAGTGGAGTTAGAGAAGGAGAGATTTGAGGTGACAAAAGAGGAGATAAATAATTATTTAAGAAATACATAAAATATAAATAACTTCTTAATAAGAGTTATTCCTCTTAAGTATAATTTAAATATTTTTAATTTTAATAACGCAATAAAACAATTGAATATTATTCAGTTGTTTATATAGTAAGTAATATTTTATTGTTAAACTATTCTTAATTAAATGGACTTTCAGGTTTTATTTATTAGATGTCTATTAAATGATGGATTATGGTTTTCTATAAATGGAGATGTATAAATTGGCAAATATTATTTATTTAAAGTTAAATGGAAATAATCAAGGTTTAATTTCAAAAGGGTGTTCTACATTTGATTCTATTGGTAATAAATATCAATCTGGTCATGAAGATGAAATTTTAGTTTATGAATTCTCATCAAATCTTTCAATGCATCAAAATGTAAGCTTTCAACCTATAGATATACGTAAGACAATCGATAAGGCATCCCCATTATTATCTCAATCATTAGTCTCTAATGAGTTATTAACATGTGAATTTTTCTTTTATAGAACATCAGGTAATAGTGGATTGGAGTTATATTACAAAATAAAATTAACAGATGCTTCAATAGTAAATATCAGTTGTTTCTATCCTAATTCTATAACACATAATGAAGTTCAACCCGAAGAGTCATTATCAATACGGTTTAAGTCAATAACATGGGAACATGTAACCGCAGGAACAAGTTCTTATAGTATTTGGGATGAAAGGATATTTTAATGTTTTTTAGTTTTGAAGAAAAATTTGAAAGATATGCTAATGATATTAAAAGGTTATCCGAAATATCCGCAAGATACCTACTTACAGATGATTACTGTAAACAAGGATATAGAAGTGAAATAGCAGAAGTTGTAAGGTTAATTCGAGCTGATTTTTATCGTGCATTATATAACCACAGAGAAAGATATAATCGAGTTGAAGGTTTTAGAGATACAGTAAAAGAGACATTTGGAGTTGGTTCTACGCCAGAAATAATGCAGTATCTCAATGAAATAGAAACTGAGTATGAAACTGAAATGTCTGCTTATTCTCAATTAAGAAAACAGAGTAAAGAACTCTATGAACTAACTAAAACTTTTTCTGGAACGGGATGGTATTTTTACCTTAAAGGTAGTCAAACTATTATAGGAGGAGGAATACAAAGTGCTTTTGGATATTTAAGCTTTAAGATAGGCCGTAAAATTAGAAATAAAGAAATGCAAGGTGCAGGAATTATTGGTTTATCACTCGGTGGCGGTAAGTTTTTTGAAGGTGTATCAGATTTAGTGTATGAATTTACTGATGGCGATATTAACTTTGGAGGGGATCCCGTTAAAGAGAGAATTCAGAAAGGATTTGAATTTTTGGGTTTGAATGAGAGTCATGGTGAGATAGGCTATGATGTTATTGATATGACTGTTAGCGTATATAATGGATTCGCTGCTTTTGCTAAATATGACTCACCTAATCGTATTATTCATTTACCTGTCACCATGGGTGGAAGAACTTATAGAGCAACACATTTTGATAGATTATTTACCAGTAAAGGTACTCGCTTATTTCGTTGGAGTTCATTAGATTTTAAGCGAAAATTTAGCGTTCATAGCAATCCACTATTACTCACTACCTTAGGCTATAATATGGGAAAATTTATTCTAATATTAAAAAAATATAATAACGAAGATTCATCTAATGAAAATACTCATTAAGTTAGATTAATGTTCTAATTAAAAAATAGATCATTTTTTCATTATATAGGTCATTATTGCAATTCTCTTTACTCTAAAGAATAAAATTAGTGATATTTTATTATTAATACAATCATAGATAGTAATTACTAAACTCATGGTAAAGTAAATAAAAACTAAAACTAAGAATGAATAGAATAGATGAGGTGTGGTTCCTAATGTGATTATACAAATGAAAACTATAGTAAGTGAAATAAATAATCCTTCAAATAAGATACGATCAAAGATAAATGTGTCAAAAAACCATTTTTTGAAACTATCTTCTTTATTGGTTTGGTTGTTATAGGTTTGATTTATTTTTTTTACATCCTTGTCCGATAAGTTTTTAATTATTTTATCTATATCGAATTTTTTCATTATATTTTATCTCTAATTTTTATTTTTCTAATGATAACATAATTAAATATTAAATTGAATTATAAGATTCAATTATATTTATGAAATGATACTTTTTAATAAAAAGGATCTTAAGTGCAATTAAAACGGAAAGCAATTGTATTAAGTAGCACCAGTGCCGTTACTATAGCCTTAACTCTTATTAGTTATTTAGAAGGAATAAAATACAAATCCTATTATGATATTGCGGGTGTTCTGACGGTTTGTTACGGCCATACTGGCAATGACATCATTCAGAATAGGCTATACACACAGCAAGAATGTGATGCTTTATTACAAAAAGATTTTATTAAAATACAACGACAAGTCGATGTTTTAGTTAAAGTATCTCTCGATAATCACACTAAAGCCTCTTTATATTCTTTTGCTTATAATGTTGGAATAACCTCATTTTCACATTCTACTTTACTCAAGAAATTAAACGAAGGTGATCAATATGGCGCTTGTGAAGAAATGAAACGCTGGATTTATGCTGGTGGAAAAGTATGGAAAGGCTTAATTAATCGCCGTGAAATGGAATCTGCTTTATGCCATGGAAATCTTTAATTATTATTTTGTGTTTTATTATTACTCTTTTTCTTATTGTTATCTTCAGTTTTTATCTTTCCATTGATCCTTCTTGTTCTAATGATAAATCGAGTTTAGTTAAACGCTGTCAACGCGCTATTTCTCATCATAGGTATTAATCAATAATGAATTGGAAGTTTTATATCGCGACTATGGCGATAGTTATTATTGCTGGTGGTTATATGGTGATAAATGAGCAATCAAAAAAACTCAATAGATTAAACAATGCTAACAAGGAATTAGACAGTCGTTTAAAAGAACTAGTGAATATAAATCACGATTATCAAAAACGGGTAACTCTATTAAATCAACTCGATATTAAACATACTCAGGAATTAGTTAATGCGAAAAAAAAAATTGATGAGTTGCGTATTTTGGCTGAGCGTAATCCTAAGCGGGTGTATATCAGAGCCGAGTGCTCCTCCCGTATCACCACAAATTCTTCCTCCAGCATGGATGATGCAATTCCCACCAGACCTACTGACACCGCTCTCCGAAATTATTGGCTACTTAGAGAACGAATTGCCGAGTCGGAAAGAATGATTAAGGGATTGCAGGAGTATATAAGATATGAGTGTTCACAATAATTAAAAATATTCAAATAAATTACAAAAATAAGTTGAATAATAAAGGAAGCTATGAGTAATGTTAAATAGAAATAAATACTTTTACAATGCGTGGTCAAAATCAGGTAATTATGCATTACAGAGTGTTAGTATCATCGAATATTAATCAGGCATGAGGTTATATATGGGAAATTACGGTAAAGCAGCAGTACAGACTGTATTGAATTATGATGATAAAGTGAATTTACGTGAGCAATGGACGAATGCGATATCAAAAGAAACAACTAGTAAATCATCAATTAATAAAGGATGCCCTAAAGGTGCATTTCTTGGTTTATGTGAGCTTGGTTTAGTGAAGAACATCCCATCAAATAATTATAAAGCGGGTATAGCTAATAAACACCATGCGAAAGAACTTTTAGCATTAGCAATAGAGAACCCAAATATAACAGCCATCGAATGTTTTCGGTTATATCAAAAAAACAATGATGATTTACCTAAAAATCATAATGGGCAAGCCGATGTGGTTATTAGCCTTTTAGAAGCAAACCTTATTAAATAATAAATTAGATTGAAGAACAGTTAATTAAAAAGGTACTCCCAATAGCCTCCCTTCCCGCGGGGCGGGGGCTTCGCGGAAAACGTCAAATTTTTGTATTTTATTTCAGCATCACCACTACTTAATTAACTTATTGATTTTTAAATATACAAACAATAAATACTGATGTCTGTGAACGTTTTTTGTTCATCATCAGATTGATAGCACATGATTTTCCACAGGGACTTTTCCTTAATATCCATAAGAATGTGATGTAGTAACTTGTATTTATTATATTCTGTACGTATATCATAATTTATTATTCACAAATGGAATTCTCATAATGAAACTTGAAAATAAATTAATGTTACGTGTTTTTGGTGCAAGTAAGCGTGGTAAAACACAAACACTAATTCAATTGATTAGAAAATTAAAATCAGATAAAAGCTATACTGTTCGTTTAGAACCAAAAGAAAACCCTTTAGCTAAAAATGATGAAATAGCTATTTTTGAGAAAGATGGTTTAAAAATAGGGATATCTACAGGTGGTGATAACGAAAAAATTATAAGAAAAGCAGTGGAAGAGTTAATTGAAGAAAACTGTAATTTTATAATTTCTGCAACAAGAACTAGAGGTCAGACAAAAAAAGAACTTTATAAACTGGTCAATGAACATGAATATCAAAAACAGTGGTTCAAGAAAAATACAAATATAGATTATTGGTGTAATAAATGGCCTCATAAAGGTGAAGATTTTGACAAAAGAAAAGCCGAATATTTCAATAAATTAAACGAAACAGATGCTCAATTTCTTTTTGACTATATTGATTCCCTAACAAAATAAAGTTAAATACCACTATGAACACCCGCTTAACGCGGGTTTTTTATTCACTATTTACATGCAATGATGGTTCAAAAACTCAAACAGCTAACACTCAATATTAGTCAGATAGCTGCATTATCAGGAATACATCGACAGACCGTTTCATCACGCCTTAAAAATCTCACGCCCGTTAATACCAATAACTCAAACCTCAAACTTTATGCACTTAGCGATATTTTAGCTGAAACAATGAAAGCTCCTGCATCGATTGATAGTCAAGACATGCAACCTCAAGATCGCAAAGCGTGGTATCAATCAGAACGAGAACGATTGAAATTCGAGCAAGAAATAGGGGTGTTATTACCTGCTTCTGATGTTGCTCGTGAATATGCGGCTTTAGCGAAAGCCATGATACAGGTGTTAGAGACGTTACCAGATATATTAGAGCGCGATTGTGCATTAACGCCTTCGGCGGTTTTTCAAATACAAGCGGTGATTGATGACCTACGTGATCAAATAGCGATAAAAGTGCTAGCAGACGATGAGCTTAAGGAGGATTAAAAGGAGGAGAAATGGGTAAACCAATATCTGCCTCTTTATTACGTAAAAATGTGGCTCAACTCATTAAAGCACCGAGGCGAATGCCAGTTGCGGATGCCGTGGCAAAATATATGCGAGTGCCTGTGGGAGCGGGTAACTCTGTTCCTTGGGATCCCGCCGTATCCCCTTATATTGTTGAACCCATGAATTGTTTATCGTCACGGCTCTATGATGCAGTGATATTTGTGGGGCCTGCGAGAACAGGAAAGACCGTTGGGTTAATTGATGGGTGGGTGATTTACAATATTGTGTGTGATCCGTCGGATATGTTGCTGGTACAAATGACGCAAGATAAAGCACAAGAGCACAGCAAAAAACGGCTTTCTCGTACCTTCCGTTGCAGTCCTGAAGTCAGTAAGCAACTCAGTCCTCGTCGTAACGATAATAACGTATTTGATAAATACTTTTTATCGGGCAGTTTTTTAAAAATGGGGTGGCCATCGATTAACGTGATGTCCTCTTCGGACTTTAAATGTGTGGCGCTTACCGATTATGACCGTTTTCCCGAAGATATCGATGGTGAAGGAGATGGTTTTTCTTTAGCCTCAAAACGGACAACCACCTTTATGTCAGCGGGTATGACGCTGGTGGAAAGCTCAGCTATTGAATCACGCAAACAAGCCGATGCTTTTTTAGAGCAAGCTCAAAGTGTTGGGCAAACGAGAGATGCACTCGAACAACTCACTGAGGTTTTAAATAAATCCACAAAGGCTTATGACAAGCTCAAAATTACAGGTGAGCAGTTTGCCGAAATTCAAAATGTCACTCAATCAAGAATAAAGGCGATACAAGATCAACAAGATGCGAATACTGAAAAATACTACAAACAAATCGAAGCCGTTAAAGGATTATCAGGTAGTGCATCAGCATTAAGAGCGATTCAGGCTCAGTTAAACCAAGAAGTGAAGAAAGGCACTATCCATCAGCGCGATTATCAGGTGCTTATTTCTGCTATTACTTCAGAGTCAATGAAGTTACGCCGAGAAGAAGAGTCTCTAACACAACAAAAAACACGGTTTATTCAGCGACTAAAAGAACAGGTTGCCACTCAAAATTTAAGTCGCGAGCAAATGTTGCGTTATCAAGCCTCTCAACTTGGTGTCAGTTCTTCAGCCGAGATCTATATTCGTCGCTTATCTGAATCGAACAAAGAAACTAAAGAGTTTGATAAAAACAGCAAGTCATTAGCTAGCCGTCTTCAGAGTATTGCCAATTCCTTTAATATGGGCTCACTGGTTCGCGGTGGTATTTGGGGAGGAATTACTGCAGGTCTAACGGGTGTTGCAAAATTAGCCTATGATGCAGAAAGAGAGTTTTCTCAATTTAATAAGCAGTTGATCTTAACAGGTAACTACGCCAATAAATCTGCTAGCCAATTAAATGAAATGTCGCGAACCCTTGCGGGTGGCGGTATTACGCGTGGTGAAATGGCATCATCCATTTCGAGTGTTGTCGGTACAGGCGTATTTTCAAATAATGAGATTTCCCGTGTTTCAAAAGCGGTCGCACAGATGAATTACATCACAGGGCAGGCGATTGATACCACGATTGATCAGTTTAAACGCTTGCAAGATGAACCACTTCAAATGTCGCTTGAATTAGAAAAAGCGAACCACCACCTCACAGCATCCCAATTAGAGCAAATCAGAACACTCGAATTACAAGGTAATAAAACCGAAGCCGCTAAGCTGGCGATTGATGCTTATGCGCAATCTATTAATGATGGCGCTAATGATATTGTTGAAAATCTTGGATACTTAGAGTCAGCATGGCTAGGGATAAAAAATACAGCGAAAAAAGGCTGGGATGCCATGCTCAATATTGGGCGTACAGAGACATTAAACGATCAAATTAGAGAGCAAGAGTCATTATTAAAGAGTCTCAGTAATATTGCTATCACTCCTCAATATCGTCTTGATGAAATCAAAGCAAAAATCGCCACTTTAAAAGAGCAAGTGGGCGATATCGATCTTAAAAATGCACAAAAACAAGCAGAAGTGGTGGCAAATCAATTAGAAGTGAACCAAATCAGGTTACAAGAAAAATGGCGAAGTTTTTATAGTTGGGAAACACAACGGCTAAAGAAATTAGCTGAATTAGAAAAAGAGAAACATGCCTTAACCAAAGAGCAGTATGAAGAAGCTAAAGCGATGATCAATTACCGATTAAGAGATCGGCAAATACCAGGAAGAGGACGAGAAAGTGGAAATCGCGTCTCTGCTGGAAGACGCGAAGAAGAGAACGCTTCGCGTGATTTATTCACATTACAAGCCCAGCTTGATGTACTTAGAAAACATCACAATACGTATCAACAAATTAGCCAACAACGTAAAGACTTACAAAAACAACAAGCGCAATTTACCCTCTTAGAACAAGCCTCTCAGTCTCGACAATTAACGGTAACTGAAAAATCATTATTAGCTCACAAAGATAATATCCTCTCACAAAAAGAAAAATTAGCATTAATTGGCGATGAAATCGTATTACAGCAACGCTTAAACAAGATGCAAGCGCAAGCTGAAAAATATCTCACTCAACAAATTAAAAAACGTCAAGCAATAGAGGCAAATGCAGGACTTTCTCGCCAAGAAATTCAACGAAATAATCAGCGCGAGCAATTATTAGCAGACAATAAAGATAATCCTCAATTATCCATGATGATCGCAGAGCAACAAAAAACATTTGAAGCGGAGGACAATCAACGAAACAACTGGTTAGCAGGGGCGAAAAGTGCGTGGGCTGATTATCGTGAGACGGCATTAGATGTTAACACACAAGTTAAAAATGCCACATCAATGGCATTAGACGGATTTAGTAGCCAGTTAACAGATGTATTAGTAGAAAGAGAAGCTGACTTTAAAGCATTCACTAAATCGATATTTAAAATGATCACGAATATCTTAGTTAAAATGGCTTTAATAAAAGGTCTAGAAGCCTTCGGTTTTGGTGGTTTTAGTGCACCTGTCGCCAATGCGAAAGGAGGTGTTTATTCCTCATCAAGCCTTAGCCGTTATAGTGGACACATCGTCAATCGGCCTACATTGTTTGCCTTTGCTAAAGGCGCAGGAGTGATGGGGGAAGCTGGGCCTGAAGGTATTTTTCCTCTTCGCCGAGGGATTGATGGCAAATTAGGTGTTATTGCTAAAATACCGAATCAAGGTGCAGGATTCACTCAAATCAATAATGTCACTATTCAAAATGAAAGCAGTCATGGGCAAATTAGCCCTCATGTGCTGAAAAAAATCTATGAGATAAGCAAGCGAGGGGCTCAAGATTATATTTTAAGTCAGCGCCGTGATGGTGGTGGAATGTAGGATATATATGGACGTTTTTAAATGGAAAGTGAAGCCTGATATGACCAAAGTATCTGAACCTAGAGTGAAATCGGTAAAACTGGGGGAGGGTTATGAACAACGACGACCTGACGGATTAAATTCTAATACAGTCAAATATAATGTCACATTTCTATCAACACATGCTGAATCACAAGAAATCGATCGTTTTTTAGCAAAACATCAAGGTGTTAAAGCCTTTCTTTGGCAACCTCCATACCAAGCTGACTATATCAAGGTGATTTGCCGTAAATGGTCAGAACAAGTCAAACTAATGCGCAGTGAAATTGAAGCTGAATTTGAACAAGTGGTAAATTAATAAAATTAATTATTACTGTG
This sequence comes from Proteus sp. CD3, assembly GCF_008808075.1. NCBI lineage: Bacteria > Pseudomonadati > Pseudomonadota > Gammaproteobacteria > Enterobacterales > Morganellaceae > Proteus > Proteus sp. CD3. The sequence continues at coordinate 1,320,419 of NZ_CP019686.1, forward strand.
TAATCAGTCTGAAAATAAAGAATAGAAGAGGAAAATGATTTTTTTGTCTCTGATACATGTATAGAGTATGCTTACATTTTTCTTTTATAGCGAGATTAGTGTGGGAGAATTAATAATGTCGAAATTCACTTTAGAGGGTAATGAAGATTTACCTGCTGTGTTTGGTGGCTATTTAGTGATTTTAAAAGACAATAAAGAGCTTGCGGTTGTGAGTGTACCTTCATTCAATTTACTTGCTGATAGATATAGAGATAGTGTCATTGAAAATGATGATTCATTTGAAGATGATGAGGGTAACGAATATATGATAAATATTTATTCTTCAAATACAGGTATCGATTGGAATTTAGAAATTGGATCACAGAATGAGGAGATATTAAACCATATAAAAGTGGAGTATCAACCCAATGACTACTAACAATCCATTTTATAATATATTTCGAACAGGGATTGAAAATATAAGAAATCAAAGCAAAGATCCTTTCCATAATAAATTATATTATTCCAATGTGATCAGCTTAATGGAACAGTATTTATCAGGCTTATTTATCAATGAGATTACAAAAAATAGAAAATATCTGATTAAATTATCTTCTCATGGGAAATTTAATGCCGATAACCTACCGTTAGTTAAAGCAATAAATCTATCAATGAATGATATTGATAATATTCTTATTGATAAGATGAAAAATTTAGTCTGGCATCGCTTAAATGATATAGAAGGATACTTTAAACATGTTTTTAATATCAAGTTTAACATCAGTAGAGAATTACTTTCTTTATTAGAAACGAGACATGATCTTATTCATAGGAATGGGTTTAATATGGATGGTCAAGAAACACAAATCACAGAAGATAAACTAGTAAATTGTATTAAGGTTGTTGAAGATTTTATAAATGATATTGATAAAAAGTATAATTCCTTTCTTAACTCTCATTAATAAATAATTATTGTATTTAAATACTCACTTTTTATTAATTTAAGCTAGTATAAAATCTCATTATTAATATAAGCTAAACTAGTGTATTCTATAGTTACTATGATTTCTTTTATTCTGGAGAATTTATGCGAATTTTCGGTGCCATATTAATAGCCTTGGGATTATTGGCTATTATCTATGCATTAAATATGAGTGTAACAGTAAGAGTTTCATCAGGTTATGGTGAAGTAAATAATATGGGATTAATTGCAAGTAAAAATAATACCCTGATGTTAGGATGTTTTATCACATTAATGGGTTTTATTTCATATTGCACAGCTATTATAAAAGAAACTATCGAAAAGAGTGTTCTAGGTAGCTTTATTCATAACAATAATAAAGTTGAGATAATAGGAAGTAAAAAATCTGAGGGTACTGAAGATAAAGAAGAATATGGAGCACCTGAAAAGGTTGATATAAAATCTTTATTAATACCTAAAAAAGATGGTTTTATGATTGATGATGAGTCAATTGCAAAACTTGCACTAAGTATTATTCAGCATAATCCTGATGTGAAAAAGGAAAATTTATTTCTACATTGCGAGGAGTTAATAAATAATATTGAATCCTCTTTACCTTCTGAAGTACGAATAACATTTATGCGACGTATAAAGTATTGGTTAGAAAATTAAAAAAATATTGTGATATTGACCCGCTTCGGCGGGTTTTTTATTGGAGCTAATATGGAACATATTCCTCCTGAAATGCGAATTAGTGTTACCGAACTCTCCTCCACTGATGCTTCGCTTGAGCTTTACGAATTTGATTTAACTAAAATAGGCGGTATTCGGTACCGCTTTTTTGATGGACTCAATCAACGTAAAGAGCCGTTAATCTGGCAAGGAAACACCTATGAACCTTACCCCGTGAAAGGCGAAGGATTTTCTTTTAATGGCAAAGGCCCCTCAGGGCGACCCACTATTACATTGTCGAATTTATTTGGGCTGATTACGGGGATTGCCAGTCAGCTAGATAGTGCAATCGGTGGGCTGGTGGTACGTCGCATTGTCAGTACTCAATTTTTAGATGCGGTAAATTTTCCTCATGGCAATCCTAATGCCGACCCGTCACAAGAAATTGTGACACGTTGGATCATTGAGCAGATGACCAGTTTAAATTCAGTAACAGCTACCTTTATGTTGGCGACACCCAGTGAAACAGACGGATTGATGCTTCCTGGTCGCGTGATTTTGTCGGATATCTGTCCTTGGGGGTATCGTTCTGAAGAGTGCGGATATAAAGGGCCTCCTGTTGCCGATGAATGGGGAAAGCCAACCACCGATCCGTTAAAAGATAAATGCGGTAAACGTCTTAGTGATTGTAAGTTACGAAAAAACGAGTCGCGTATAGGTGCGTTTGTTTCTACTTCCCGTATTGGTAATAGTTAATTCCTTCCTAAGGTATTTCTTATGATTGAACAAACAATTTTGGCGCAGGCAAAAGAGCAAGCGCCCTTAGAGGCATGTGGCTTATTGATAAGTACCGCACAGGGTGAGCAGTATTTACCTTGCGTTAATCAGCACGCTGATCCGAAAAACCATTTCACGATTTCTTTTGATGATTTTATTCGCGCCGAACAGCAGGGCGAGGTGATCGCGGTTGTACATAGTCACCCTGACGGCCAACAGTACCTCAGTACATTAGACCGACAACTGCAGGTGAACAGCGCATTGCCGTGGTGGGTGGTCTGTGATGAAAAAATTCATCGCTATCAGCCGGTGCCTCATCTGTTAGGTCGCCAATTTGTTCATGGCTCAACAGATTGTTATGGGTTGTTTCGTGATGCTTACCATTTGGCAGGGCATGAATTGCCTGACTTTGAGCGACATGATAATTGGTGGCGCCAAGGCAAAGAACTGTACCTCGATAATATGGTGAGCACTGGTTTTCGGCAGGTCAAAAAAGAGGCGCAACCCGGCGATATTATTTTGTGTTGTTATGCCAGCTCTCGCGCCAACCACGCAGGGATCTATTTAGGCAATCAAACGATTTTGCATCACATTCCAAACCAACTTAGCAAACGCGAGGAGTATAACGAACGATGGCAACGAATGACGCACTCAATTTGGCGTTACCGCGATTGGCAACCTTCCGACTTTATGGGAATTTGCAACGATTTGGACGTCGCTTTGATTTAAATGTGAATACCGCCTCTGAAGGGCTTCACGCGCTTTTTATTCAAATTCCAGCCTTACGCCTCGCCATTCGTGATGGTTGGTATCAAGTTCGCATTGCCGGTACCGATATTTCCCCGCAAGAAATTAACCAAAAATTCAATGAAGCCTTACCGGATAATGCGGTCGTCCATATTGTGCCGAAATTATCAGGCGCTAAAAACGTCGGTGTTTTTCAGTTTGTTGCGGGTGCGGCCTTATTTTCATTGGGATGGTGGGGACCTGCGTGGATCTCCGCAACCGTTGCCACGTCTTTGATGGCAGGTGGTGCAGCCATGATGATTGGTGGTGTCGCTCAAATGCTGATCCCCGCGCCTAAACCGCCTAATTTATCTCGTGGTGATGAAGAAAAAGGCAATACCTATTTTAGTAATCTTGATAACGCGGTTGCACAAGGGATGCCGGTGCCCATTGCGTATGGTGAAATTATGTGTGGTTCACGCGTCATTTCACAATCGGTTGAGATTATGGATGACAGTGACGGCGAAGATATCGATGCCGGTAAACACGGTGGATAAGAGGAGTTCGTATCATGGGTAAGGGTGGTGGTGGTCAAAAAACACCGTATGAGGCACCAAACGATTTAACATCACGTCAAAAAGCCTCATTAATTGATTTAATCAGCGAGGGGCCGATTGAAGGCCCTATTCATATTCAAGGCTCGATGGATGATTTAGGGTGTATTTACTTGGATGATACGCCTGTGGTAGACGGCTCTGGTAATAGCACCATTAATGGGATGTATGCACAATGGCGGGCGGGTACATTAGAGCAACCAGCAATGAGTGGGTTTACGGCGTCTGCGAATGAAGTGCCGGTGGGGATTGAGGTTAAATATAATTCCCCCGTTACTCGTACCATCACCTCGCCTAATATTGACCGTTTACGCCTAACCTTTGGTACACAAGCTTTGGTTGAAACCAAAGATAATGGTGATCGCGTACCGACTTCTGTTCAATTGCAAATCCAAATCCAGCGCAAAGGGGCTTGGATAACAGAGAAAAATGTCACAATTAATGGCAAGCGCTCTAACTCACCTTATTTAATGGCCGTTGTGTTGGATGATTTACCGCCCGTTCCGTTTAGTATACGCATGATCCGTATCACTCAGGACAGCACTTCTGACAAAATTCAAAATAATACCGTTTGGTCGAGTTATTCTGAGTTAGTGGATATCTCACAAACCTATCCGAGTTCTGCCGTTGCAGGATTGATGTTTGATAGTGAGCAGTTTGGCAATAAGTTTCCACGCCGTAATTACCTTATCAAAGGTCGCATTATTCAGGTACCCAGTAATTATGATCCAGATAAACGGATTTATTCGGGGATTTGGGATGGCACCTTTAAACCCGCATTTACCAATAGTCCTGCATGGATATTATGGGATTTATTAACCCATCCGCGTTATGGCATGGGGAAACGCCTCAATATCAGTGAAGTTGATAAATTCGCCCTGTATGCAATCGGTCGTTATTGTGATGGGCGATATGTGTGCCATGATGCGCATTATGCCGGTCTGGAATGGGCGAACATTAACCTTTATTCAAGATAGACCGTCTGATGTGGTATGGCCATATACCAACGCTAATGTGATTGAGGGTAATTTCCAATACAGCTTTAGTGCATTAAAATCGCGTCATACTGCTGTCGAGGTTCGTTTTATTGATCCCGATAATGGTTGGAAAACCAGTGTTGAACTGGTTGAAGATGATGCCAGTATTGCCCGCTTTGGGCGTAATGTGATGCGTGTGGATGCCTTTGGTTGCACTAGCAGAGGGCAGGCTCATCGCCATGGTCTTTGGTTATTAATCACGGAAAAATTAGAGACACAGACGGTTGAGTTTACTGTCGGCAGTGAAGGCTTGCGTCATATGCCGGGTGATATTATCGAAATTGCTGATAACTATTACGCGGACAATCAAATTGGTGGACGTCTGACACACATTGATTATGCCTCTCAAACATTAACCTTAGATCGCAATATCGACACACCCAAAAGCGGTAAATCACGCGTCACACTCATCAATGCACTAGGTGATCCGCAATCTTATGAAGTGGTGAGCTATCTCGCATCTAATCAAATAAAGCTGGATACCTTACCGTTAGGGTTACGAGAGGGCGGGATTTGGACGTTGACTCTCCCGTCTTTACGTCGCCGATTATTTCGCGCCATCAGTTTGGCTGATAATGGTGATGGTAGTTTTACGGTTATTGCTGTGCAACACATGCCCGAAAAAGAGGCGATTGTTGATAAAGGCGCTAAATTTGAGCCAAAGCCAGAGACGCCACTGGGTGGATTTATCCCACCGGTTGAAAATTTTTCTGTGGATATCGAATCGGATGCAAGTGCGTGGCAAGTAGAAGCCAGCTGGAACACGCCTTATTCCAGTCGAGGGGTAGACTTTTTATTAAAACTCACTACGGGTGATCGCATTGTCGGCACTGCCTCAACCACGGATACAATGTATCGTTTTGGTGGACTGCCACAGGGTAATTACGTTTTATCCGTTGTGCCTCAAAATGATCGAAAACAAAAAGGCGAGGTGGCCACAACTTCATTCGCGATTAATCCACCCTTACCACCGGGTTATATTGAAGTGAAGTCAGGTTATTTTAGCTTGGGTATTATTCCGCGTTCTGGCGGTCAAAATAGCTTACGAGCACAGTATGAGTTTTGGTTTTCAGAAAAACAAATCACGGATATTCGTGATGTGGAAAATCGTGCCGAGTATTTAGGTGTTAGTTCTATGTGGGTTATTCAAGGCCGAAACCTAAAAGCAGGGCATACCTATTATATTTATGTTCGCAGTATAAATGCTGTAGGGCGTTCAGAATTTGTGGAAGGAATAGGGCAACCAGAAAGCCACACCAGAGAGATATTAGATAACTTAGATAAAGAATTACAAGAAACCCAAGCATGGAAAACACTGAGTGAGACTGTCGATTGGAATGAAAATACGGTTAAAAGACTACGTTATAATGAATACCGCTTATCTCGAAAGTTTGAAAAATACGGTGAACAAATAGAAATAGATATTAAAGATATCCGAACTCAAATAGAAAATACAAAAGCGGATATTATTATCCAAAAAGAAGCCATTTCCTCAATAACTCAAGCCCAATCAACTTATCAACAACAGGTTCAAGCCAAGTTTAATCAGCAATCAGGTATTGTTAATCAAAAGATGAATGCGCAATTTACACAATCAGGTGGATATGCGAGGCATTCAATGAACATTACCATTATCCAAGATAATATTAAATATAATGCTGGTGGTCTTGTAGTGAGTGCTGAAATTAAAAATAAGAAGATCACTTCCTATATTGGGTTTAATGCCAATAATTTTGCCTTTTATAATCCTAAAAATAATCGAATGGAACTGTTTATGTCAGCAAAAAATGGACAGTTTTTTATTCGAGATGCATTAATTGATAAAGCCATGATCAGAAAATTAGTATTATCAGAAGCCATTACCTCCGATAACTATTATCCCGACGAGTCAGGTTTTATTATTGACGTAAAAAATAATAAATTAGAATTTTATGGCGGTAATGGTGGTACATCCCTCACAGAACAAAATTTATATGTCAAAGATGAGTTTGGAAATAACGTTGTTATTATTGGTGATATCAGCAATGAAGAGTAAATATGGCGTACTGGTTAGGTCTACATTATATGATATGGATTTATTAAATACCTCAGACAGAGTGGGAAGAATAGTCGGATATCATGATATAACACCCATCCCACTACATACTCAAAAAGAGTATATTTTTGATCATCAAGATTTAAATAAATATGGCAAGGTTTTCGCTTGGTTTGGTTCGGCATTTTTGATGGGATTGGCAGGTGATATTAAATTAGAGATAAATAATGGGATTATTAAACTTGAATTAAAAAATATGTATACCAATGGAGTTGATGGTGAATATGAAGATATTATAAAACTCTACTATGGTGTTTATTAATGAAAAGTAAATATGGAATAATCATCCGCGGTGAAAATAGGCAAGTTCAGATTGATAGCCATAACCAAGTGATGTGCTGTCTTGGTAAAAGAACCATAAGAATGTCTGGCGGGATAACATCAAATAATGAAGGATATAGCCAAGAGTTTAAAACACCGCCTCATCCCAATACAAAATTATTAGCAATATCACCTAAACATGCATTTATTAGGATCATCTCAAGAATTATAAATAATGAGATGAAAGCGGTTTATATATCACAGCCTTGCTATGATTCAGAGGGTGTTGTTGATATTTATGGGTTTGGTGATCAGCCCAATAATATTTTTAATGAAAAATATGGATTGGTTGTAAAAAACAGCAAAACAAAAAAGACCGTTTATAATTCAAATTGGGGAATATTAAAGATAGTTGATTATTTTATTGTTTCACAAAAAGAGAATATGGATTATCCGTTACCGAATATAAAGGATTTAGCCTTTGTTTTTGGTGGTGGTATGGCTGGAATTTGTGAAGATGGTTTTGAAGGTGCTTTGATGGAAACTTTTATTCGAAGAGAAGAAAATGTGCTCCAAATTCGATATAAAGAAAGTATTAAATGGGCAACAAATGTTGCAGGAGAAGAAATATCGAGATTTCCCGCAACCTGTTTGGTGGTCGATGTGGGGAATATAAATAGGGTTTTTTAGTTTGTTATGAATTATTAGTCATAAGTTAATGTATAGTGATTTAAATTTTTACTACTAAGATCAGAGTTGTCTTTATAATTAGTATTCATATCAAGGAAATTAAAATATATAATAAATTAATAGTGATTGAGTTAATATAAATCATATGAATATAGCATATAGAAGTTAACTTATTTTTAGCTGATGTGAAGCTAAAGGTTAAATAAATGAGCTCTGAATCATAAGCAATAGTTATTTAATTTCTAGTTATTTATCATAATTGATGGATTATTTCTTTGTTTTTGATATACCTTGATTTTCATATGATTAAAAACTAAAATGATGAAAGTTCTTTAGCGTTAAGACATTTTCTGACTAGTCAGGATTAGTCTAGTCGGGCGTTACGCCAGACTCTAATTTATTGGGAAACAATTGTTGTTGCGGTGAATAAATTTTAAATCCGCAACCCAACTGTAACCACAGTTAGTTTGCGGATTTAAAATTTATTCACCGCTTTCTTTAGTAAAGAACTTTGTTAACATGGGTATAGAGTAAGCATTCTTGCTCTATACCCTAATGCTAGACTTAAATCTCAAAGGAGGATGGGGTATTTTTTTAATATTATGATTAGTTAAGGTTAATCATGCTAAAAATTTTTCTTAAACTACAAAATGAATTAGCAACGAGTAAAGAGGACGGTACATTTCCAACTCGTGCTACAATAGAGCGTTTTGCTAGAACAGCTATGAATTGCTATAAAGTCTACTCCATTCCTAAGCGGACTTCTGGAGTAAGGGTGATTGCCCATCCATCAAAAGAGTTAAAAAATTATCAGAGAGCACTTGTCAGTATTCTTGAATCGCAATTTGAACCTCATCCCGCTTCGTATGCTTATCAAAAGGGAAAAAATATAAAACTAAATGCACAAAAGCATGCGAAGAAAAAATTTCTATTAAAAATGGATTTTAATGATTTCTTTAATAGTATTACCCCTCAAATATTTTTAGCAGAATTACGATATAGAAAAATTCTTTTATCTAAGGCAGAAGAAAATTTATTAATAAATTTATTTTTTTGGAATAAGACCAAGTCTGAAGATAAGAAGTTGGTCTTAAGTGTTGGTGCTCCTAGCTCTCCTATGCTTTCTAATTTCATAATGTATCGTTTTGATGAGATTGTCTCAGAGTATGCTAGAGAAAATTCAATTGTATATACAAGGTATGCAGACGATTTAACATTCTCTACAAACATTAAAGATATACTATTTAGTACTCCTGAATATATAAAAGGTATCTTAAGAAATCTGTATCAACATTATATAACAATTAATGATTCTAAAACTGTTTTTACATCAATGGCTCACAATAGACATGTAACAGGGGTTACTATAACAAATAATTTTGAACTATCTATAGGTAGAGAAAGAAAAAGATTGATATCAGTCATGACTCATAAATTTAAAATAGGAGTTTTGAATGAAGAAGATTTATGTTATTTACAGGGGCTATTGTCTTTTGCTATTAATATAGAACCAAATTTTATAAAACGGTTGTCAAGAAAATATGGGAAAGAAATAGTTAATGTGATTAGAATGGGGGGATTATGATGAGTGCCAGCTTTAAGCATGATAAATCTATTAAAGCGCTAGAAAAAAAAGCAAAAAAAGGCGGTTTTTATTCTGCATTGGAGTTATCTAATAATTTTAAAATAGGGAAATTTGTTGAAATTGATATTAATAAGTCAGATTATTATTTAAATTTAGCATATAATAATTTCAAACGGCAAGATTTAAAATTAAAGTCAATAAAAATAAATAATTATAGATTATTTGATAATATTTCATTAGATGACTTTGATAGTTCACTAAATATATTTATAGGTAATAATGGTGCTGGAAAAACATCTTTACTAGATGCGATGGCCTTATCATTAAGCTGGCTTAGTATTAATATTAGTAAAAATGGTGGATCAGGTGATTATATTGATATTGTAGATATAAATAATTATACTGATGCAGTATATTCAACAATAACATCTGTGATTCATATAAATAAAAATATATCAGCTAGTTTAGAATTGTCGCAATTTAGAAATGGTATAGATAAAACAATAAAAAATAAATTAATTGATTTTAGATTGATCGGTTCTTTCTATAAAGAAGCTAACCGTATTAATCCGAATTTTAACTTACCATTATTAGCTTATTATAATGTAATGAGATCTTATGATGTAAACCCAAAGGATTTTAAAGGATTGGATGATTTATTAGAAAATACTTTAATTGATAAATTTGATGGATATCAAAAATCTTTAACAGGAAAAACTGATTTTAAAGCTTTTATAAAATGGTATAAGAAATTGGATGATATTCTATTAAGAGAAAAAAAAACCGAACGTGGATTTGTAGATACAGTTTCTTCGTTTGAATTATCAGAGGATTTTTTAGATACGTTCAAATATTTCGCATCCGTTAATGATGCATTTAAAGATAAATACAAAGAACTTGAAATTAAATTGAATGAAATTAAAGATAGAAAAGAGAATGAAAATATTTCTTATTCAAAATTAAAGCAATATAAAAATATTATTGATGACGTTATATATAAATTTATGGATGGATTTAGTAATATAGAAGTTCGAATTGAACCTATGATTGATTTGGTGATTAATAAAAAAAATAAAGAAATCAGCGTGATGAGACTATCTCAAGGAGAAAAAACACTTCTTGCTTTAATTTTAGATATAACTCGTCGGCTGATAGTTTTAAATCCGTCTTTAGATGACCCATTAGAAGGGCAAGGAATTATTTTAATCGATGAATTTGATTTACACTTACATCCACAATGGCAAAAAAATATTGCCACTAATTTAAAAAGTACATTCCCTAATTGTCAGTTTTTTTTAACTACTCACTCTCCTATTGTGATTAGTGAAGTAGATAGAAAACATATATATATTCTCGATACAATCGAAGACTCTATCTTTATTAGAAGGCCAAGCCAGACTTATGGATTGACGGCAAATGATATATTAAATGAATTAATGGGGCCTGATGATGGAAAACAAATAATAAGAGCTAATGATGTGGAAGAAAAACTAGAGGAAATATTTTCGCTATTATCTAATGAAGATAATAAATCGATTAATTTGGCATCAAAAAAAATAGAAGAACTTGAATTATTACTTAATGGAGATATACCAGAGTTAGTAAGAGCGAAAGTACAACGAGATTTGTTAAAGGAGTTATTATAGATATGAAGTATATTAACAAAAAAAAGGAACCAAAAAGCTTAACAGAATATAGAATGGAGGAAGGTGCGGTATATGATGGTTCTGGTTTTAAAAATGTAAAAATAGACATAAAAATGCAACTTTTAATAGAACAAGGGTATTTATGTGCATATTGTATGCAACGAATTGATTTTAATAATATGAAAGTTGAGCATTTTTTATGTCAATCAAAATACTCTGATGAACAGTTGAATTATATGAATTTATTGGGATGTTGTCTTGGTGGTGAAAGTAATATAAAAAGAAATCAGACATGTGATACTAGAAAAGGTGCATTAGATGTATTATTCTCACCAGCAATTAGTTCACATAATATAGAAATAAAATTAAAATACAATACCCTTTCAGGAAAAATAGAATCGGAAGATAAAGTTTTTAATGAGCAATTACAGTGTGTTTTAAATTTAAATGATCATCGTTTAATTTCTAATAGAAAAAACAGTTTAATAGCAGTTGAGAATATACTTGGTAATAAATCTGGATGTAGAACTAAAGGCCAAATACAAAACATTATAAATAGTTATGAGAAAGTTGATGGTGATAATAAATTTAAAGAATATTATGGAATTGTTTTATTTTACTTAAAAAAGAAATTATCTAAAATAAAATAAGAGCACATTTGGGTTAGTATTTTTTGCGAAAAATTTCCATTTTTATGGTTATTCTAACATGCTGGAATAATCTAGTGCTTGGAATGATAAATAAATTATTTAAAGGTAATATTCAATTCCCTTAATTGAAGTACACCAAATTAGAGTTTTCTAACTGCTTATGGTATGTCTCCTATGGGAGATTATTTAAACTTTCATAGGTTCGATTCAGATTATAATTTTGTTGCCAAAACTACACCATTTCGCGCATTTCGCGTACTTGGCTTAATGATTCAAATAAATAAGCACTTGAAAATTTTCGGCGGAACGAACTATTAGATCGTTTTATGAAACCGTCTTGTTAAGGTTTACCTGGTTGAATATGACACAACTCATCTTGATTATTTTTTAGTAATTCAATAAATTAACGGATATCAGTTCAGGCCTATTATCCATGAGAGTTTTTTTGGGCAATCCTCTGTTGATTTTCATTCAAACGTTCAAGTACTCTGATGATTCGTTCAGCAGGCAATGATGTATCAACTTCAATTGCCAGTCATTAACGTGTACTTTCATCAATAGTATTCAATTTTCTAAATCGTTCACCGCAATATAGCTGTCATGCATAAAATCCAAGACCCATTGAAGATTTGGCATTTTTGTCATCACTAATGTTTTTTTCACGCACAGGCGATACTTTTTTAACGCGACGTTTTAAATTAAGTCCTAATTGACAATAAATGCGATAAATTCGTTTATGATTAAATGGATAGCATCGATCACAGAGAGATCTCTTTTACGTTAATCAACTGGTTAATGGTAAAATGTTGCGCAAGATAACGACGTCAGCTGACAAGCTTTAATGACTGATAAACCTGCGCTCTTTAATAATTGAGCGCAGGATTTTTTCCAGCTATTACTAACCCTTTTTGCAAAAATTCCTTCATTGCATGATTTTCAAGGTTGATTTCAGTAAACACCTTTTTGAGTTTGGGGTTTTACTCTTTAAACTCTTTTAATCGTTTAACATCATTGATTTTTATGCCTGAATCAGTAAGTTTTAAAATATTAATGAGTTGAGTTTCAGTAAAACAAATTTTTCATCATGATCTCTACAATTGTTAGGGTCGAAAATCTAATTATAGCTGTCTTATTTTAGAATAAGTGGACACTCGACTACTTTAAGGACAGTAGTATTGTATTTGTAAAAAATGGAACTATTTTTTATTAAACTAAAAATTTTCTATCTCCAGTTATCATCCCATTCTGAAGAGTAATTGAAGTAGTCATCATCCGTATGTTCGTAATTATTAATTAAGCCATTCAAATGGCGACGTTCTTTTTCGGGCCTGAATTTGACCATTTCACGCAATGTAATTAATGCAGGCTTTATATTAGAATACCTCAATGTGAACTCTTCCAATAAAATAGAGAATTCGCAGCATTGTGCATAAAGGCACAGAGTACCACGCCACCAATCATTTTTCAGATAATGAATAATTTCTATTGAACGATTCAGCATTAATTCTAATGAGGCTAAATGCTCCTGATACCTTAGATGACCAAAAGAAAAAGTATCGGATATTGGGTCAAAAATGAGTATATTACAAGGATCTATTAGTTCAGTAACTGCTAATGAACATGTTGATTCTTCATAATTAAAACTAGGGTCATTAACCAAGAATGTAACAAGTTCCTGCTTGGTTGCTGCTCTTAAAGTCTTTGAGTGCATTGCGAAAGCAATCTTATGGGATGCCTTGATTAAAATACTTTGCGATAATTTTGTACGTTTAATATCTTTAAAGTTATCATAAGAACCACATAGTAATTCTAACCGTTTAGTAAAAATTTCACTTTCGCTAGATGGTATATCTATTCCTTTTTCAGCCAAATCACATAACAGTGTTGCTAATAATGGAGTCCTGACTATGTCAGATATTTTTTTTGACTTAATATTATCAATTATAATATCACTTAATGCTGGATTTTTATTTTTAAACCACGCTTGAATGAAACTGTAAAGCTGATTTTCACTGAAGGGCATGAGAGTAATTCCTAAAAATTTAATTTCAGATAAATAGCTCACACAATCCCTGCTAGATATTAGTAATTGAATATTATCAAATTTATTTTTGAAGGTATTTATTGCTTCTATTATTCCAGGGAATTTTATATAGGCCTCATCTAAACCATCAAAAATAACTTTTATTCTTTTTTTATCTTGTAAATAAAGCTCAAGCTTTTCAATATTCTCACGAATAGGTTCGAGTGATTTAGAAACCAAAATCATACCCATTAAAATGTCATAGTTTTTTGATTTTGATTCAATATTCATATCAACTTTATTTAAGAATCGATTCAAAGGTAAGTATATAACTCCTCTACTTCCTTCTGACTCTAGTTTTCTTGCATACATTTGAAGTGTTGTTGTTTTTCCAGCACCAGCACTGCCATATACGGCTATATCATGCTGACAATCGAAAAGTCTGAAAGGTGATGTCGAGAGACCATCTATAGCCCCCATACTATCTATAATTATTTCTTTTAAAAAAATTTTTTCACTATTTTCTAGCTTATTTACAAGTATATCAAGAGCATTTAATGTAACCTGCGTATCATTAAGAAACCGAAAAATATCAACACTACTATTACCAGAATTTATAGCATGTATATCAAGTTTATATTTTTTGCATCTTTCATTTAACCATAAGTTAATCAACTCACTGTTGAACGCATATTCAATCTTAGGTTCTTCTTTATACTCGTTTCTCAATTTATATATTTCGATAGTTTGCAACTGAGAGATCTTAGATTTTTTTAAACATTCCACTATTCTAGGCAATAGACTTTTCGGATTTGCTTTTGCAAGATCTTGGATTTTATTTAAGTTTATAAAGCTAGTAAAATCATCGTTCGCTTTTTCTTGAAAGTTTTTCTCTAAACATTCTTTTAAGTGTGTAATGCTGTTAGTCATTAGAGCAATATTTAAATTCTCTAATTTATTATATGCAACTATATTATTAATGCTTGCCTCTAATTCTGAAATTACTTCTCTTATAAAGGATATATTCCCAGCTAACAACTGATTAGCTTGTTCTATACTATTCTTAATATCTCGATTCTTTTTGGATGTAAAAATACTCAGTTCATCTTTGTATTTTTTCAGTATCGTAGAAGCATCCTGAGTTAGAGGTTCGATAGTAGTCAATGACTTCAAGGGATTATACACTGTTCGTTCAAACCATTCCCATTTACTTGGGATAACATGAAATTTATCTGGCTTGATAGTAAATCGACTGTTTAGTAAAACGTTGCTATCGATAGTTCCCATGAAAAATGCAAGATCGCTATAACAATCAAGCTCGTGTATCGAATCTTGTTGATTTAAAGCAGACATTAATTCAACATTACATAATTGTTTTGCGTCTTGTGTACTGAATATATCTTCTACAGAAAGTAGAGACTCCAGCAATGTTGGCTTATGTTTTTTTAACAAGTTAATAACTAATGGACCATCCAATATTTCGATTTTTTTTCCATTTATTTTTAGCATTCCATGAATTTCATCAATTAAACGAATGCTTATTTGGTATGGACTTGCTAGATATACTTGATCGGGAATGACTTCCTCTCCATTATGCAACTTGATAGGGTTTGTGAAACATTGCCTTAATTGAAAAACAAGATCTCCAAGAATTGCTTTCTCCGATGTGCTAGATTCTTCACCAATCTTTTTTGATTGGATAGCGTAACTCATAGTTTTGTTCACAGGTACTTCAACAAACGCTATCAAATCTTTTCCTGATTCATAAGGGCCTCCGTAGAAGTCAACACGGTAAAAACCCATAGATTCAAATAATGGTTTGATTAGATATTTAGAGAAATCGTCCTCTTTCATTTTTTGCATAGCTTTCAGATAAACCTGCTGGCTAGTATCTTCCATATTAATATTCTCTGTAGTTTTCGATGTGCTCAATAATTATCATATTAATCATAGAGTAAACTAATGGTCTATATATTTATGTGAGGTGAATAGACAATTAAATGTATACTTTGAAAAGTAGACTCTCTTCGGTACGTTTTGCTATACGATGATCTCCGATTTTTTCACGTAGCATGCCGGTGAGTTTTCAACTGAACTAAAGCTTTATATGATACTGATGATTGATTAATCTCAGGACTCCAATCCACTTTTAGGAGCACTTCTTTCTGATCTGACACCATTCTCTGCCAGCGAGATACACCGTGAATCTGGCTTTGATCTATCTGCTCTTCCTAATTCAATTGCAGTCGGTAGACCATGGCCTCGTTCCTAGGGATGCTAGGTGTCAGAAGCGTTGACATCTGCAACTGGGGTAGCTTGTCACTGATATTATTCATGGGGGAATTAGTGAACTACTGTGTGATACCACCCATTGTTAACACCTATCTATTTGTCCTCAAGGGGGAGAAAGAAAGCTTGAATGCTCGTCTCATGGGGGCGATCCGCTATGAGCGAAGAGCAGGCGTTAAGTTACATCCGCAAACAGTGAATTAAATGTTATCTCATGTTATTAATGAAATGTGATCGCTTCATGGATTACATGTAGATATGATTTAAACCCAATTAAAGGCTCGTTTCTTTAGCGTAAACTGACGAATAGATAACCAAACAAGAATTATAAAGGAACTATTGAATGATTAGCAATTATAGAAGGCTTAAGTTTGAACTATGGGAGAAGTTTAAGCATCAATGTGCTTACTGTGGCACTAGACTTTATGAACCATTGATGGCGGATGTTGAGCACTTTTTCCCAAAATCAAAGTATCCGGACTTTCTGGAAAATACAGATAATCTGCTCATCGTTTGTAGAGCGTGTAACATGATTAAACGAGATCAGTTTCCTCTCGATGAGAATGGTAAACCATTACTCCTAAATCCTGTGAGTGAAAGTTTTTCAGAACATATAAAACAAAATAAAAATGGATATTTAGAAGGTTTAACTGAGCGAGGGCATGCGACTATAAAGGTATTGCAGTTGAATAGGCCTTCATTAATCGAACAACGTATTCTAGATGTTATTGATATGCAGTTTGCTGATGATCGAACTCTATCTGGACACGATGTCTATATGACATTCAAAAAAAGTATGCTGAATGCCATAAAACTTAATGATGCTCAGTTACAAATTGATAGTGTTTTACAAGTACAAATGATTTATATGCTGTATGCCAATATAATAACATCTTTGGAAACATATTTATGTGATCGTTTTATTTCCTTGATCCATGGTAGTCAAGCGAACTTAAGAAGTTTTGTTGAAAATTTTAAAGATTACAATCAAGAAAAGTTCTTACTTTCGGAGTTATTTATAAAACATGAAGAAATAGAATCTAAAGCGATAGAGTCTATGAAGAGTGTTCTTTATCATGATCTACCAAAAGTAAGTGGCATGTATCGAGATACTTTTGGTATTAGATTTCCTATATTCGCAGATGTTTATAAAAGCGTGTTAATCAGGCATGACTTAGTTCATCGAGCAGGTAAAACAAAAGATGGAAATTTTCATGAATTAAATGCAGAGTCAGTTAAAGAGGTTGTTAAAAAATGCTTTGACTTGGTTGAACAATTAGAAAAAGAGCTTAAAGATTGTACAAAATTCTAGGTGGTTGCCACCATATCAAAGGTGACCGCGCTAGCGGTCACCAAAAGTAATAAACTATTCATTCTCATTTTAATCGTCCTTAATCAATATATTTTTGTTTATTCAAATTGAACTGCTTCTGGCACTAAAGTACCCTCAAACAGCTCTCAAAGGTCAGGTTTGAGCGAACAGAAAACGTTCAACTTATTCAACAATGGTCTGCATAGCTTATAAAAGACAAACAATAATTTACCTATTATTCTATAGAGTATTTATATACATTGAATTATTAATTTAGCTTGTTATTAAACATCCATAAGCTAAACGTATATAATAAATTTATTATTTATCTTCTTGCATATAGCTCAGCCATTGATTGAATAATTCATTTCTTTCATCATCAGGTAGATCTTCAACTTCAGGACAATCACAACCGATTACTTTTACAGGACCATTTGATGTAAATATATATTTTGGATCACCTGATAAAGCATACAGTGTGAATGAGCTGCCACATGACTTGCAGCTATATTTATAACTTTCATGTGGTGGTTTTATTATATTTACTCTCCCACACACACAAGGCAATACCATATCTTTATCTGAACCAATTAAGCCATCCTTGATGAAAAAATAATATAGTGAGTTTCTGGATTTAATTTTCATTTTTATTACAGAGGACATTGTTGTCATTGTTAATTTAAATTTATCATATGACTCTTTTTTAAGTATCTTTTTCAGGCAAACAAGGATTGACGGTGTATATATTCCAATTAAAGCCCAGCAAGCTGTTTCTAAGAGTTCATACTTTATTTCACTAAAATTTTCCATGCTTAGTAGGTAAGGCCGTTCTTTCTCATCACAAAAAACAACATCTACAGCATCAGAACTTGTAAACAACGTGGATGTATAACCAATATGAGTGAATTCAGATGAGAACTTGAATATGTTCTTCAGATCATCAGATAGGGAGTCTTTAGGAAATACGCCCAAAATGCTTTTGATATGATCGACTTTACTACCAAATGTAGTATGTGCGCATTGCGTAATTGATGAATTTTTCCATTGATTGTAAGGCAAGCTTTCAAACTCAGTGAGTGCCAATCTCAAGTCATCATTAAACATTGTATTTGAAATAGACTTTGAAGCATATTTATTAAAACTATTCAATGAAACTAAGACATGATAATTTATATTTTTAGGTTCTAATAAGCAAAGTTGATATGAATCTGAAATTAAACTATCGACCAACTGTCTGGATGCAGTTATTAATTCATTATAATGAGTGAATTTTTTTGCTTGCATATGGATGTTGTCCATATCGACACCCTCTCTAACATCTGACTCAGTCAGATTTGAGAACTTTTCGAAAACCACAATACTATTTTTCACTATTCTACTAACAATTGGAAGTATTGAATTTAAATCCTTGTCTGATTTGTATTCTTCATTTAATGATGCATCACTTTCAAACTCTTCACTTATTTTTTTTTGGGTCTCATTCAATAGTTGTAAGTAGGATTTAAAGGCTGTGTTGAGATAATTTATATTGTTGCATAAGACATTATAATCACTTAAAGCGGATGAGTTTTTTTTATTTGTTAAGTTGCTTGATATTATTTTTAAAATCTCTATCTCTGTCATGGTATATCCTTTCCGAAATATTAAATGTAAAAAATACAGGCATCATAAGTTAATATATGACATTTAAGCACAAGTGAAATAAATTAAGTAAGAATTTTGAGTGATTAAGAAAAGAGTTGTTGAATAGATAAATATTATACTGCGAATCAACAAAGGAAGAAGAAAATTATACTGAAAAATCAGCAGGTTAATTTCTAGATTGGCAATGAGATGAAAGTTCAACAAGCATCCTTGGCTAAAAAAGTATCATTACTTATTATTAGTCGCTAGGATACTGTAATGCGCTGACCTGCACCTCATAGAACAAGGTTGCAGGATACTCTAAACGTCCACCTTTGGCACAAAACAGCCCTTCAAGGACACGTAAGAATAACTAATAGGCACGCATAAATCTAATATTCAGTTGGTATTAGATTTATATAAAACAGTTTATATCGCAGAAACCGATTTAGAATACTGAGTATTATTACACCAATCCAAAATACTTCAACTACACCATCCCATAAGCTTCCACAACATCATCTTTATTCGCATATTTAGTAATAAATATCTAATACGCATCATCAAACGAAAATCGTTTCTTATAGAAAAAATAACCTGCTAAAGGATGCTTTTTATCGCTATATATTGGTGAAGCAGGGCAGTGATATTTTTTATCCATCCAAGGTACAAACTGCTCAACAGTTAAATCGAAAATCTTTTTATCAACTTCAAGCCAGTAATGATGATTATCATCTTTACGAGAACTACCTATTAACAATAGTAACTTCAGCATTGGGATGTAAATCGAGGATGAGTTTACCTAATAGGATTGAAGCACCTTGGCAACAATTTAGAGGATAAGTACAGAAAAATGGCAAATCCATTCGCGCATAGCATTGTTGCAAAATAGCGTGTAATAACTTAGCGACCTCAATATATTTTTTATTCATTGTACTCAACCTTTACAAATTAACTTTGTACTTAAGGTAGCAAAGTTAAGTTACAAGCGTGATTAATATAAATTGTTTAATTAACCCTACAAAACTAAAAATAAGAAAATAATGAATGAAATATACCCTACAAATTAATAAAGTAAGTGATAATTTAGGTGTTACTGCTACGCCACATGGGTTGGACAGAAGCCGCTGACTTAATCATTAAAGGTATGGAAGGCGCGATTGCTGCTAAGACTGTCACTTATGATTTCGAACGTCAGTTAGAAGGCGCTAAACTGCTGAAATGTAGCGAGTTTGGTGACGCGATTATCAAGCATATGTAATTGTTGATTTGATAAATAGTTAACGGGAGCTTATTAGTTCCCGTTTTTTATTGTCAATCTTGAAACGGTTATCAAAAAGTTATCAAAACGAATTATCAAAACCACCTGAAATTTGGGCAATTAAATCACGATTTTTATCCAATCTTTTCCTCGATCATCATGGTATTTATCTGTTTGAATTTGGTTTTTATGACCGAGTAAATCTTTAGTGTTTATACCTTGTGCTCTATATAACCTTTCAGATAAAGATCGTTGTTCGTGAAATGTTGCAGGTGTTCCTTCTCCCCAATCAATATCTGTTTTGTTGCTCGCTTTTTTAAAGTTAGTCGTTAGCGTATTTGGCGTAACTTGTTCACCACGTTTAGATTGTGAAGTGGTATGAAAATAATGAATAAGATAAGGGCTAATAACGCGATCACGACAACGAGCAATAACATCACGTAATGACATATTTAATTGCTCAGAACGTAGTGATAATGGAATAGCTAATTTGGTGCCCGTTTTTTCTTGAGTAATATGCAAATGATCATCCCAAATATCACCTAATTGTTGCCCAGTAATAAGTGCAAGCAACATCGCGTTCCCGACATAACGATGTTGTTTATCAGCAATCTCAAATATCTTTTTCCATTCATCAAAATTAAGGCGTTGGCGAGTTACTTTTCGTTTCGGTTGTTTAGTGGCAAGGGCTGGGTTGTAACCAGGAGGAACTTCACCTGCATGTTGTGCTTCTTTAAATACATCAATTAAAACAGAGCGAATAACTTGTGCCATTCTGTGTTGGTCATTAGATTTATATTCATCCAGAATTTCAGCAATATCTCTGGCATCAACAGCGGGTAATGGTTTCATGGATAAGGTTTGCCTCATTAAATCAACTGGCTTCCTTTTTTGTTTATAAGTATTCGGCTTTATATCACCTTCTTTTAAACGCTCTTCTTGAATAACCCAGTATTTATCTAGCCAAGTATTAACCGTGATTTCTTTACTTTTTATTTTTGCCACCCGATCACCAATAGCCATAACTTGTCGGCTACGTTGTTCCGCTAACCTTGTGTTAGCTTCAATGGCTATTGCTTTCGCCTCGGCTTCATTGTCACCGAGGGCATGATATTTACCTGTTACAGGATGGCGGTAACGCCAATAAACCTTGTTAGCTTTACGACTAAATAAAGGGTAAAGATTTGGAATATTGACGTTATTTTTACGAGGTCTGGCAGTCATCTTTGAGCCTCGCTTTTTGCGAGGTTTTGTTTTTTTATATATATAATTTTTAATTATTAATTAAAAAATTTGTTGGAAGTTTTTTGTTTTCATTGATTGTTTGTTTATATTTAAGATAAAATTTATCGTTATCCTATAAGCATAAATCTGCAGTATTTAACTAATAATTAAAATAATAAACAGGTATTCTTATCTCTACTATACTCATAATATTCAATTTATAGAGCGAGTATATATAATGATTGATTTGTTTAAATTAACGAAAAAAAGTTCTAGGCATATTGGTATAGCAATATACGTTGGTATTATAGCGGGTATCTTTTCAGCTTTAGTAAAATCTGGTTTTGAAGACCTAATTCCACCGAGAACACTTGAAACGACACCACCTCCAGTCGTCTTATTAGAAAAGCTAGGATTAAATATAGATACTATGACTTATCATTGGATGGGGTATAGTATTAATTGGGGCGGTAATGGTGTTCATATATTATTCTCAATAGTTATCGCTGTGATATATTGTGTTATTGCTGAATACTTACCAAAGGTTAAATTATTACACGGTATTTGTTTTGGTATTGGTGTTTCTGTTTTTGCTCATGGCTTAGTTGTACCATTATTAGGGCTATCTAGCTGGCTTTGGACAGCAGGTTATCAAGCATTAGTTTCTGAGTTTGTCGGAACCGCTTTTTGGATCTGGTCAATTGAAGCGATTAGACAAAATTTGCGTTATTGTTTAACTAAAGAAAAAGATGCTGAGTAGATAAGGAAGTTCAACCTTAATCTGTTATAAATCTCTTAAAGATCGCCTAGGCGGTCTTTTTTATTATTTAAAAATAAGACTTGCTGTTCTCTTTGGTCAGAGTTACATGTGTAGTTATGCACAATAACTCATCAGAGGTATAAAATATCATGTTAAAACAGAGTGATATGACAATGCAGGCAAGTTGTGTACTTCAATCTCAAAAAGTGATTGGCAAACAGTACAAGCAATTTTAAATCAAACTGGACTAAGTAATGAAAATTGTGAGTTTCTATTAACTCAGTTTGAAATAGCAGGGTTTGTCGCAAAGCAAGGAAATAGCTATATGCGTACAGCCTAAAAAATATAAAGAATTTATAAAGCTGGTGGCTTAACAGTCATCGGCTTTTTTATTGCGTAGAAAAGCACTTCTGATGCAACTATTTAACGACGACGCACTCTCTGTATTAAAAACACTACCCGAAAATAGCATTGATTTAATTGTGACTGATCTACCGTATTTCAGAGTGAAATCGTGCGCATGGGATAATCAGTGGGATAGTGTTGAGGTTTATTTATCGTGGCTCGATGGTGTTCTTGCTGAATTTTGGCGGGTATTAAAACCTAATGGCAGTTTGTATCTATTCTGTGGATCTAAACTTGCGTCAGATACGGAATTGCTTGTTCGTGGGCGATTTAATGTTTTAAGCCATATTATTTGGGCTAAACCCTCAAGGCCATGGCGACGACAAAATAAAGAAAGTCTACGTGCTTTTTTCCTTCAACAGAACGAATACTTTTTGCTGAGCATTATCAAAAACCAGTCACAGCTAAAATTTCTGAATTTTCTTTAAAATGCAAAGAACTAAAGCTAGACGTATTTAAGCCATTGATTGATTATTTTAGAAATGCACGGTTAGCACTGCAGGTGAGCGCAAAAGAAATAGACCGGGCAATAGGTAAGCAATGTGCAGTCATTGGTTCAGCAATAGTCAATGGCAATTACCGAACGAAGAAGACTATAAAAAGTTACAAACACTGTTTACACACATTGCTGATAAACAAGAAAAGCTATCACCGTTATTTCGTCACTTTAGTGAGTTAGAGCTAGAGCAATTTACATTACAAAAAAACTACCAAGAATTAATAAAAGAATATGGTTTATTAAGACGGCCATTCTTTGTGACTGCAGATGTTCCTTACACCGGTGTTTGGACTTATCCCCCTGTTCAATACTATCTCGGCAAGCATCCTTGCGAGAAACCATCAGACATGATGGAACATATTATTCGTTCTAGCAGTCTAGAGGGTGATTTAGTAGCCGATTTCTTTATGGGATCAGGGGCAACACTGAAAGCAGCGCTAAAACTGAATCGAAAGGTTTTGGGTGTTGAAATGGAAAAGGAACGGTTTGAGCAGACTAAGGCTGAAATAGTGTTATCGCAATGAGATTGATTTTTGTATCACATTGCGTATAAGGTAAAAACAGAGTTAACTGTAATCTGTAATAGTTAACGGTAAGGTTCTGACATGCAACGAAGTGATTTGATTGAGTATATCAAAAATAATTATGGTTCAGATCCGGAGTATCTATGGCGCAAATATCCAAATTATGTTGTATTTCGACATTCTGGGAATACTAAGTGGTTTGCCGCCATTATAGATGTTTCTGCTGATAAATTGCATTCTGGTGATGCTAATACGATTATTGATGTTATTAATGTTAAAGTTCGCCCTGAATTGGTTGGCTCGCTCCGCTTAAAAGATGGGATATTTCCTGGCTATCACATGAATAAAGAGCACTGGGTTTCTATCAAGTTAAATGACGGCATTGATGAAACTGAACTTAAATCATTGATTGATGAGAGTTACAGATTAACACAGTGACCGTATTCACTATAATCGGATAGTTCACATGTTCGGTTATTCCGAATAACTCATTTTGAAGATCGCTTAGGCGGTCTTTTTTCGTATAAGAGAGGTAGTTATGAGTAATCAAAATTTAGAAGTGTTAGTTAATACGTTGTCAGCACAAGTGATGCAACAAGGGTGACAAATAGTGGATTTACAAAAACAGCTCGCCAGCATGCAATTAACGAGCTGTGAATTAGAGTGCCACGCTGATGGTTATTTCTAATAACTTTATTGAAATAAAAAAAGATAATGGTTCTACTGTTTGCCAGTTAAAGCCATTTTAGTTGTTTGACCTATTAACACTATTTGCTCTTTAACTGGTAGTTCTTTATTCCACTCTAGAGCTTTATCTAACATTCTGAATAGACGTTCTTCTTTATTTTTATCATCATCAGTTATTAGCTTTGCTAACAATGAAAATAACAGAGGTATGGCATGAGCCATTTCTTCTGCTTCAATTTGTGGATCTTTTATTTTTTCAAATTCATATTCTCACGTTTAACTCACTCACATTAATCATCAAGGGACACTCCGTAGGGGGTATATATGCGTATGGAAAAATTAACCAATGATACCTACGGAACAGCTGGCTTAACTGCCTTTTTTGCAAGTCTTTCACTTTATGAATGGGGATTTGTAATAGGGATGGGATTCAGCATGCTCCTTGGATTAGCAACTTATTTTATGACACAGCGAGAACAGCGGAAACGAACAGCGTTATTTGCTGAATTAGTTCATCGAAATTGTTCTAGCGATCCGCAAGACATAGAAAAGATAGTTGGCGAGATGCTGACTAAAGCTAAAAAGGACATGTAGTGAACCTAAAACAGAAAGTGACAGCAGTTGTAAGCGCCGGTGTGGTAAGTATTGCGCTAACAGTGATTGGTTACTTTGAGGGGGTACGTTATGAACCATACCGTGATGTTGCTGGAATTCTGACGGTTTGTTATGGACATACTGGGAACGACATTATTCAAGGCAAGACATACACACATCAAGAATGTGACGAGTTACTTCAGAAAGACTTTATCAGAACGCAACAACAAGTTGATGTTCTGGTTAAAGTTCCATTGGATGATAAAACAAAAGCTTCTCTATATTCCTTTGCCTTTAATGTTGGTATCACCGCTTTTGCACGTTCTACATTGCTAAAGAAATTAAACGCAGGTGATCAGTATGGCGCTTGTGAAGAAATTAAACGCTGGGTTTATGCAGGAGGAAAGGTTTGGCGAGGGCTTGTCAGTCGTCGAGAGGCGGAGTCAGCACTATGTCATGGAAAACTTTAATCATCATTATCAGCTTTATCCTCATATTACTTATCACAGTCGCTGGTAGCATTTATCTCTCAATTGATAATTCATGTGTTAATGATAAAGCCAGTTTAGAAAAGCGCTGTCAGGTAGCTCTCTCACATTATCGGTACTAATTATGAAGCATTGGAAACTTTACATTGTCATTGTGATAGTGGCCTTGGTTTACAAGGAAATATTATTCAAAATTACTCAAATGAAAATAAAAAATTCTCATATCCAGAAAAAGTAGAATTGCCTAATAAGGTAGAAAACAAAAGGATAGAAGCACTATATCCACATCAATTTAATGATGCAATCATTGTATTTCCTAGAAATTCAAACTTACCGCCTTTATATGCCTATTCGGGCTTTCCCGCAATTGAACTTAAGGATAAAGATCCGAGTCCTCAGCAGGAAAAAGAATTTAATGACATCAAAGATAGCGTGAAATTTACAATTTCATTTTACGAAAAAGTAACACAGGAATTTGGTAAAAAGGCAGCACAATTATCTAGAGAGTTAGCAGAACAATCTAAAGGAAAAACAATCAGAAATGTAGAAGATGCTTTACGTACATATGAGAAATATGGGCAGAATATTAATAATAAAATTAATGCCAAAGATCGAGCTGCTATTATAAAAGCATTAGAATCTATTGATGCAAAACAGTTAGCTTCAAACTTAGGTAAATTTAGTAAAGGGCTTGGATATACCAATCACGCGATTAATGCCGTGGAATTACTTGTTGAATTTAAAAAAGCGGTTAAAACGGGAAATTGGCGTCCATTTTTTGTTAAAGGCACTTCAATTGCTGCAGGCATGGCTGTGGTGGCATTGACAGCTTTTGCCTTTAGTTTAATTATTGGTGGACCTGTTGGAATTTTAGGGTATGCCCTTATCATTGCAACAGTTGGTGCCTTGATTGACGACGCTTTGGTTGAAAAAGTCAGCGGTGCAATTGGTATTTAATATGTAGGGTAATAGGATAATCGATTTTAATTGGTTATCCTATTTTTTGTGAAATATAAAGCTAGATATATGATGCTAAATGGAATTGAAAATATAAAACAAAATAAGTGGTATAGAGCTACTCCACCATGTTTAGCTGGTGTATTTATAAATAATCCAGTATTCCAGAATTTTTTTGTTGTATATTTTAATGCGAATTTTTCGATAAGCATTTTGGAAAAAGGAAAAAAAATTGCACTAGGTATGCTTAAAGTTAGCATTAATAAGCCTTCAATAGTGTGATCGTTATAATTAAGATAAACCATCACCAACATCATAAAATAGCCCCAGAACATATTATTAATATAATATTTTTTAGTCACATCCAAATCCTACTAAATAATCAGCTTTTTACATGAATGCCATTTTAATGGTAATAGTTCTTATTTTCAATAAATTAAACAGCAATGATTTGCCATTCTTTGCTTCTATCGTTGTGGTATTTATCAGTCATATTTTGTGTTTTATGTGCAGCAATATCCATTGCTGCCAGATTAACGATAAGCATGACAGTTATCATCATTATTAATTAACAACCACATGGTATAAAGACGGTGTGATACGGAATTGTTGGTACTATGATAATCATATCATCGGGCATGGTATGGGAGGCATGGGAACGAACGCTTATAACTTATTCACTATTCCATTATGTCAGCAACATCATGATGAGTTACTTGTTTATTATCCCATCAAGTAATGATGTATTTATGGCTCTTGCCGAAAATTTATTTTCTTTACTATCGACGGCTTTGTAACAATCAGTATCTTTTGTGAGATTTAGTGGTTTCTGGCTTTTGCTTATTACGATGATATCGAAAGATTTTTGGTATTTTGGAACACCGTAGATAACAACAGTGCTTTCAGTTGATGATTTTACTTCTATAATCAGATTTTCTGCAATATTAGAAAATATAGCAGAAAATGAACTGAGCGTACTTATTATCAGGACTAACGGTTGAAGCTTATTTGTATTATGTCCTGCATATTTTAGATATATTGAAAGGATAATTAATCGGATGATATTTTGATATAAGAATTGCTCTTACTTTATCATTATAAGTTTTTTTTGCACTGTATCGTTGTCACTTTTTATTAGATGCATTTTGTGTTATAAACTGAAAAACATAAAACTTTGCTTAATTTAGTTAAAATTTATATGAAACTACAACTGTTAACGTTATTAGCCATTTTTTTTATATCCGGTTGTTCAACTTCCCAGTCTGATGTTGACAGATATAATCGAAATTCTCAAAAAGTTGATCCGTACTCTGATAGTGTTTTTAACACAATAAAAGATAATCAGCGTGTTTACCAAGATCAATTAGAAAGAAAAAGTATGGGACGTAATTTTTAAAAGTAGAATATAGACTAAAAACCCCGCTATATGCGGGGTTTTTCTTGTTATTTTAATCATTTGATTGATAATGATAAATTAACTTTTTATTTATTTTATTTTTCTTGGTTTTATCTAACTTTGTAATATATATTTTTATGAGATTTATCTTTTATCTTTTATCTTTTATCTTTTATCTTTTATCTTTAATTTTCAATTATTGTTTTAATAAGATCGCTTAGGCGGTTTTTTTGTTTATAGGCTGATATGACGGTTAGTAATTTAAAAGCAATCAATGATCGGTATATAACCGAAGAACGGAGAAAAGCGGTTATTAGAGATATTGATGTTCCCATAAAAGGGCATAAACCTAAAAACTTTGATGAAACAAAATTCTTAACAAGATGGCACTAGAAACAGTAATGTGTATTCAGCTACTCTGGCACCATCTATTTGTTAGAATGTACGAATTTTATTTATAAACAAAGAAAATTTTTATCATATTCGTGCTATTAATCCTATAATGCTCGTTTTATTTAATAAAATTAGAGAGATAGAGTGCAAGTGAAGTAATGTATCGGTAAAAGTTTAAAAATATAAAAAATACCATATGAGCGTGGCATTTTTTATATTTTTGCTTGATATATTCAATCCTATTAATTTATTAAGTTGTCGTAGTATCCTTTTCTAGAGTACGTAGTATATCAATAGAATGTAAGGTTAATTAATTGTTGTTATTTTGTTTCTTTTTTATGTTTTTTTGTTTAGTTCTTGTGACGATAGTTGGTTTATTATTGTTGCATTGCCCTTAATCGTTTTTTTATAGAATATTTATTTGTTTTGTACTCATAAAATAAAGTATAACAAAATAGAAACAAAAATAGGAATATAACAATGACAGCAAATAAAACTCACAAATTTAAATTTGGCCTTGGTTGGCAAATTCTAACTGCGCTCATTTTAGGGATTATTGTTGGTGCAATTTTGCACGATAATGAAAACAAAGAATGGTTAATTATGAATGTTTTATCTCCTGCGGGTAAAATATTTATTCAGTTAATCAAAATGATAGTTGTACCAATTGTTATTTCAACATTGGTAGTCGGAATAGCGGGGGTAGGGAATACTAAACAACTAGGTAAGCTAGGGTTTAAAACTATCCTCTATTTTGAAATTATCACGACAATAGCGATTATCGTTGGAATAAGCCTAGCGAATATATTCCAACCTGGCGTAGGAATTGATATGTCAACACTTAGCCAAGTTGATATATCTCAGTATGAAAAAACTACCCAACAAGTGGAAAGTCAGTCACATGGTATAATGGCGACGATATTATCGCTTGTTCCATCTAATATCTTTGCTGCTATGTCAAGCGGTGAAATGTTGCCAGTAATTTTCTTTGCCGTTATTTTTGGTATGGGATTATCTTCCTTACCAGTGGAAAAAAGAGAACCGTTATTAATTGTGTTACAAACATTTTCAGAAACGATGTTCCGAGTAACACATATGATTATGATGTATGCACCTATCGGTGTATTCGGGCTTATTTCTGTCACTGTTGCAAATTTTGGGTTCACCTCTTTGATCCCACTTATTAAATTGGTGTTACTGGTTCATGGTGCCATCTTGTTTTTTGCAATTGTTGTACTAGGATTGGTTGCAAAATATTGTGGTATTAACATTTTTACGTTAATCAAAATCTTAAAAGATGAATTAATACTGGCTTATTCGACAGCAAGTTCTGAAACAGTCTTACCAAGAATTATGGATAAGATGGAGAAATATGGTGCTTCCAAATCAGTAACGAGCTTTGTTATTCCAATTGGCTATTCATTTAATCTCGATGGCTCTACACTCTATCAAAGTATTGCTGCCATCTTTATTGCTCAGTTGTATGGTATTGATCTCAGTATCTGGCAAGAAATTACCCTTGTAGTGACGTTAATGATCACATCTAAAGGGATTGCAGGAGTGCCGGGTGTCTCGTTTGTTGTGTTATTGGCGACATTAGGAAGTGTAGGTATTCCGCTAGAAGGGTTGGCTTTTATTGCTGGAATAGACCGAATATTAGATATGGCAAGAACAGCATTAAATGTAATTGGTAATGCACTCGCTGCTTTAGTCATTGCTAAATGGGAGCATCAATTTGATAAGAATAAATCTAAAGATTATGAAGCAACTTTTAAAAGTTAGATTTTAGTTGCTTTCCCCTAAAAGCCCTTAAGAGGCTTTTAGGGGAATATCATGTTCTAATAATTCTATTCTCCCTTTTTTACGCTGAGTTATTCTCATTTTAATATTTCTTATAGTGGGTTATTCATATGTAGAAGGAAGAAGATCATGCTATGATATAAAAGTAAATGATGAAAGTGAAGGTGAGGTAAAGGTTTGTGCCAAAATTGTTCATGATAATATTTATGAAACTGGAAATTCAGAAGTCTTGAAGAAAACAAATGCTATAGGTTTTGAACTGATATCAGCAAAAACAGAATAATATGAAATTGAAATAAAAAAACCTCATTAAATCATGAGGTTTATTATGTATTAACCTTATAAAAGGAAAATAAATCAATTAAAAGCTAATTCTAAATCCTGCTGTTGCATATATTGGAGTTTCTACTTTATTACCATTTTGATAATTTATTTCAGTATAGAAAAGAGCATCATTACCTATATTAGTTGTTAAACCAACGCCGTATTTACCAGTATTCCCCGAATAATGACTATCAAAGGATACGTTATTAATTTCTATTTCATTACTTTTAATGAATTCACGAGATATTGCCGCTTTTATGTAAGGCTTAACATTGTGGTTCGAAATTAATAAATTACTTTCTAATATGGTTCCTAATTCACCTTTTAAGCTATCAGCATTGTGGATATTTGCTTTCATGCCATTATCTAACACATAATGCGACTTACCAATATGAGAATAAAGGATTTGGTTGTATGGTGTAAGTGTCAATGCATTTGAAAACGCAATAGGATAGCCTATTTCTGTTGATGTTGTAATCGCATTTTGATTGTAATTTCCTTTGACTCTTCTACCTTCATTCATATTAGTATTGATTTCGTTATGAAGATGATTCATCTTAAATAAAGAGTCTACATAAAAACCAGAATGATTAAGCCAAGTTAAATAAATACCACCGCTATAGCTATTAATATCACCATTATTAATATTGTCAGATTTTATTTTACTCTTAGTGTAAGAAGTTATTAAACCAAATAGCAATTGATCATTATTTATAGCTATTTTCTTATCTATACCAATTTGCATTCCATTTAAATTTGAATGAAATTGACTATAACCTTTATCGTTTAAATGAGAGTTATCATTTAAATAGCGAACCCACACTCCCAGATTATTATTTTCACGTAAGAAACCCATTCTTTGGCGTAAAGTACTCGTTTCAATGCTTAATATGTTCTGCGGTGCTGAGGCCATATTAATAACGGCTTGAGCACTATTGCTTAATATAGGCTGGCTAACATCGGGCTGTTTAGAGATATCAGGCTGTTTAGAAGTATCAGGCTGTTTAGAAGTATCAGGCTGTTTAGAGGAATCAGGCTGTTTAGATGTATCCTGCTCGCCAGCTTTTCCGCCTACAAGATACCACTCTGTATGACCATCATTAGTTTTGCTATTTAGTTTATATTTCCAAACACCAACTTCAACATTACCGTCTTTATTTAATAAGTTAAAATCAGCGTCACCACTATTTACATAAACTAATTGAGTATTTTTAGGATCAGAAATTTCTTCTCCGCTATCATTTATTTTTAATCCAAAATGCCCAGTTGCATGATCTGAAATATAAATATTATCGCTTAAACCATTGGCTAAGCTGCTACTTAAAATAAAAGTACCTTCGCCGGTGAGCGTTTTTAATTCAAGTCGATTAAATTGCATGCCAGAAATATAATGATCCATTTCCAATTGGCTACCAGATTGCATCTCTAAATTGTTAATATGAGTGATTAATTCTGGGCCTGGTTTTTCGGGTTTAGGGGCATCACCATCATCACCATAATCTTCGTTCCATGAGGGTAAAATATATGTTTTACCTGCTAGTGTTAAGTTTTCTATAAATATTTTAGCTGAAGGAGCAGGATCATTTTTAGATACATCAGTAGATTTATCATTAATGTTATCAATATATAATTCAGCATTTTTATCTATAAATAGCTTACCTATAGATGATGAACCTGCGCTCATATCAATATTACTGGTGCCTGTTACTATAGTATCTTTAATAGTGGGAGTCGCTGTTTCTTTTGTACCAGATGCATACATACTAATATTAGCATCATCTTTAACGATAGTACCTATCGCTAGGCTATCACCATACATTCTTAATATTGCTTCGTTTTCCAGAGTAATATTTTGTATTTCGTGGCTTTTATCTATATAAAGGTTTGTTGTATCACTATAAGTTGAATTAGAGATAATTTCCTTATTAGAGAGGAGAACGCCCCGTATACTACTTTCTTTGGCATAAACTGAACTGGCTAAGAAAGATAATATACTTATAGTAATAATATTCTTACTAAAATGTTTATTCAGTAGCATAAAAACCGACCTTTTTATTTTTTTATTGTGTAAAAATAGTTAATTTATGCTTAATGATTATATTGTTTATTTTTTTTATCAATTTAAATAGCCTTAAAAAAAATTATTTAGAATATAATCTTTCTTAAGGTTAATTCTATTAAAGAAAAATATAATTATTTATTATATAGAATAATATATCTTAGGTGAGTAATTTAGCTTATGGCATCTTTTTAAACAAAACACCATAAGATAAAATAGAAATATTATAATAGCCGAGCTGTTATATTTTGGGCGCTCTGTATACTAAAATAGCAAAAAACATAGCCCATAAGAAACTGATAACTTTAAACCATTTAGGATATTTTTTTTGTAGAGAAAACCAGCAAAAAATAAAGGGAGCAAAAAAAGTAGCAATTGCTAGAATAGCAAATTTTGTTTTATAAAATCTTTTGGCTTTAAATTCTTTTTTAACTCTTTTTTCAATTTCTTTACCATTTCTTTCTACTTCAGCTCTTTCACTATTCCATGATGGATATTTATTATCTAACCAACGAGTTATCTCAAATAATGAGGTGGTAATTCTATTCTTTGCGTGTTGACTTGTATCGCCAGAATATCTTATTTCTTGAATAATTTGAAAGAATGATACAGTAAGTCGAAGAAACTCATTGTCTAATTTTTCATAATGCAGAGGCTTATTAGAGTTAGGGCTTTTGCTTTTTTTCTCTGATCTTTCAAAACAACCGATCATTGTAGAGACTTCATCAACGGCTTTATCTGCAAATTTATTAAATTCTATTTTTTGAATTTCTTGCGGTGACGGCCTATCATCAGAAAGACTAATTCTGTATGTAGTTCCCAAACCAGGAAAAATTGAGTTTCTTTTTCTTACATTGGCTTTTACGGTTCTTTTGGGGTTTAGAAACATGAATGATACCTATCTATTTTCTAATTTATCATAAATATGTTAATGTTTTTTCTAAAAATAAACAACGAACTATATCGCAAATATTCTATCGATAATGTACTGCTAATCATCTTTAAATGATTATTTTGTAAAAGCGTGTAAGTCAGACCGTTCTGTTACTGTTTTGTGCCAATATTTTCTCTTTTACCAATGGGGAATTATTATGTCTACAATGAAAACAGAAGTGATTGTTATTCGTTTAACAAAAAAAGAGCGTGCATTATTGGATTCAATAAAAACAGCACCATTACTTGCAGATTGGATGAAAGAATTAGCGCTTTCTAAATTACAAGAGCAAGATATTTCATCTAATAAATAATTACTAATGCCGACAAAAAAGGAATTGAGTCGGTATTCTTATTTATTGCTTATACAATAAAATTGAGTCGTCACAGTAATAATAAATTATAGTTTATGCCCATTAAACTTTAAGATAATAGGTATGGATATAAGTAAAACTAAAAAATAGCAGGGAAGGGAATGTTAATGGCATTTTGGGGTGGGTGTATGGTTTTGTAGGGTTACTTGTTTCTCAATTATTATTTCAATGATATCAACAACCATTGGCAATAAAAAAGCCCAATGTGGCGGCATTGGGCTTAGTGACTCGAATAGATGGGTATAAAAAACTATTAGAGATCAGTATAAATGTAGTGAATTTTCATTTTATAAATTAACAATAAATGCTTTTTTCTTAGTAAAAAGTGCTGTTATGCTTTATGTCGTCTAGTTTTAAAGCAAATTGACGTTTTTTCATTCCATTGACCATGCGGAGTTTCGTAGATTTACTTGTTTTTATACTTTTTGCTATGTGAATAGAGGGAGCGATGCGCTCTTTTATCAATATTTGGTAGATAACGATAAGTTAATTATAATCGAAAACTCATAAACTCTTTTTTTGAGTTTTTTTTGTAAAATTAAAGATATAACATGAATAAAAACAATAAATTATTGTTTTCTGAACAACAGAAAATAATGTGTGAAAAGTATGGGGTGATACCTCAAAAGCCAGAAGAAATGGTAGCGATTGCTTTAGATAACCTAAAGGGTAATCCTATTTATGGCACACGCATAAAGCGCTTAGAAGGCGGTACGATAAGCTGGTTTTTCTATTGTGAGGAATATTGCGCAACAGATGACTTTTATCAACCATTGCATACAGAACATTTGAAAGAACTATTACCTGAAGTAATAAATTATCTTTATCTACCAGAAGGATATAATTTTATTATTGACAGAGACGGATATGAAGATGTTTGGTTTGAAGAAATAAATGAATAAGTAGTTATTATTATTTTATAATTTTTAGATTAAGTAGATTTACATTTTATATTCTCTTACACATTGAATTTTATAATAATCTTGAGAATATAAAAATATTAAGTTATTTTAAAAATTAAAAATATTAATTGATGTTGGTCTTATTTTTAACATAAAAATAATGACAGGTTAATCAGTTTGGGTAAATATTATAAGAGTATTTAATTCACTGTTAATAAGGAAGGTAGCTATTTATGTTTCCAGAATATCGTGATTTAATTTCAAAACTTCGTCAGACTGATCCCCATTTTCGCGCTCTTTTTGAACAACATAATGAACTTGACCATAAAATTGTTAGATTAGAACATAAAGATAGAAGAGGGTATGGTGAAGAAGTTGTTGAGCTAAAAAAACAAAAATTAAAACTGAAAGAGGAAATTCATCAGATCCTCAAAAATCCACCAGAAGAAGAGTGAGTAATAGAAAATAATTACTCTATAAATACATAAAGATGCAGAAACCATCCAACTAAAAAGGGATGGTTTTTTATTTTTAGAAAGATAATTTATTTTTGATGAAAAAATTATATAAACCACATAGTTATATTTATAAAGAAAAGGCTACTGTTGTAGCCTTTTAACTGTTTAGGTTCTAAAAATAGTAACTTAGTTATGTACTATGTTAAAACTCATCTTTCCAAAGTACATCAAAATGGTTTGAATTTATTTTATAAACAGCCCTAACGTTATCATTAATATACTGTTTATAAATCTCATCGTCAGAAAAATAAATGGATATGGCTAACTCACATTCTGATGATATTTTTCGTGGAGCATCAATAATTTTTGCGGAAAAATTATCTTGTTGGAGTTGCTGCTGAAGTTTTTTTACAGCGTATTGCGCATGAAAAAGAAATAAATAGTTATGCGCCATTTTTACTGATCCCATTATCTTTTGCTTTATTTGCAACATAGGTGTAAATAGCAGCAACAATGACAGTAAACACTAAACCAATAATAATAACTAGTTTCCCATTATCTGTAACTCCAGCAGGGCTTGAAGCATAAGAGAAGTTATGAGCAAATGCAGCTCCCACTAACATACCCATAACGCTTACAGCCGCATCTGAATTACCTTGGCCAGCATTAGCTAGTTGTCGTAATGGGCAACCTGTAATGAGTACACCGCATAAGCCTACAAGTGCCATAGAGAGAAAATTCCATAGTCCATCGCTGTGAGCTATTGGTTGATTTTCAAAACCAAAATTAAACTTGCCTAAATAGAGATTACCTAAAAAAACAACGAGTGTTAATGCGATTACACCAAACGCCATATTATAATTACGCGATAAAAATACATGTTTGGCCATTCCAATAAAGCAGAATCTTGTGCGTTGAATAATAAAACCAATAATAAGCCCTGCGATGATAGACATCCACACTGGCGCATGACTTGCTCCAGGACCTTTTACACTGGCATTGAATATATCACTATTCCATAAGAATAAAGCAAATAGGAATATACATATAGTAGGTAAAATAAAACCTTCTATAGGTGATTGGTTATAATTTCTTGGAAGAGAAAATCCTTTTTTGACAAATAAACTACCTATACCAATTCCTATTATTAATCCAACTAATCCTATAACAGCATTTAAATCACCCGCTCCGATACGAAGTACCATTCTTAATGGACAACCTAAAAAAACTAAGCAGCCAGCCATCATTAGAAAACCTAGCGTAAAACGAATAATAGGAGCAGAGCCTGCTTTCGATTGAAATTCTTTGAAGATAAGTGCGGCAATAAAAGAACCAAGAATAAAGCCGAATATTTCAGGGCGAAGATATTGCACCGTTTCAGTGTGATGTAAGCCCATACTTCCGGCGCTATCACGAATAAAGCAGGCTACACAAACCCCCATATTAGGTGGATTCCCGTTAATACCAAGGAGTAACGCAAGAGTACCAATAATAAATCCAGATAGGATTAAAACCCATTTTATAGACATTAAATGCCTCCGTTGATGGGGGGCCGCCCCCTGACTAATAGAACCTATTAAGCACGGAGCAACTATATATAAGAATTACGTGTGATTCTTTTATATAGATCACGTCAAAATTAATAAATTAGATAAGATATTTTTTAGGATTTAAGAATGTTAATTTAATTAGCAATAAGTTAATTATTGTTTAAATAACTTATTACTAATAATGCAGGGTATAAAATGAAATTTAGAAAGATATTAATTTAATTATTTATTTCTTTTTTCCACTTTGTATATGCATCTGTAATTACAGGCGCAATTTTGTCGTAATTGTCCCATATGTTTTCAACATAATATGAAGAAGATAAACCTTGGGTTAAAACACGCTCGAAATCTTCAAAATAGTTATTATTTTCTGATTCATAATAATATTGTGTAAATGCGTATCCCTCATCATTCAAGTCATCACTAATAAATTTCTCGTCACAAACTTGAATAAGAAATGAAAGGCCATCCATTTCTCTGTTACGTACCATTTCTAACTCTTCAATTGCATCTTCTTGCAACTCTTCACTTTCTAAGTTATTTTCAATAATCCAAGTTAAATAAAACCCTATATGTATACCTCCATTTTCAGGTGGAAGGTCGTCAGGGAACTCACCATAAGCGTGCCAGTCTATTCTATCAATCGCCATTTTTTTACCTGTGTTAGTTAGTGGGGATTATTTTATTGTATCAAGTATTATCGATATACAAATAGCAGTATTACTATAAAAAAATTATTTTTGGATAATAACATATTAAGTTAAAAAGAATATATCAATGTGTTAGCTGATACGAAAAATAATAAACTAAATTCAATTATCATATTTTGATTCTACTTATTATAATAATCACAATTAGATTAGCGTTTATTTTTTTAATTAAGATAATACTTATCCCTATTTTATTCTTCTTTGAGATAATGCTGACTTAAGACGAATAATGGAAGTTACTTTCTAGCTGTTAACAATACTTAAAGGATATTTATGAAAAAGCTTATTTTAGCATTGGGTTTATTATCAATTTCTTCTATCGCTGTTTCTGCTGATTTATCTAAAGCATGCGAAGACTATTTTAAAGAAACTGACTCTTATGTTGAGTTAATGGAAAAAAATGATGCAACCAAAGCTCAAGCAGAAGCGATGAAAGCACAATATACTCAAGCTAAAGAACAATTTGCAGCATTACCTAAAGATGTTCAGGAAAGTACTTGTAAACAAGCTTTAGATTCTTTAGAGCAAATGAAAAAAATGTCAGCAGGTCAATAAGTTTTATTCTTTTACGATAAGCCTTATAATAATTAAAGTTATAAGGCTTTTTCTTTATTAAAGGATAAAAGTACTTTTTATATCGCATTGTTTTCTTATTTATTCTAATTTAAAATTAATAACTAATTAATTTAATTTCATCTCTATTTCTATTCTCTTAGTTTATTTTCAATTTTATTTATTTAATGCTAGTATTAAATGCCTTCTCTAAGAATGAGTATTAAAAATGAACATAGTAGTTTATATCGCAACAAGTTTAGATGGTTATATTGCTGATAAACAAGGTAATATTGATTGGCTTACCAGTATTGAAAACCCTGAAAATTTAGACTTTGGTTTTGCCGACTTTCTTAGTGAAATAGATGTGATTGTTATGGGAAGAACAACTTTTGAAACAATAATGGGTTTCGATATTGAATGGCCCTATGTACAGCCTGTTTTTGTATTAAGTAATACTATTAAAGAATTACCAGAGTCATTACCTAGTAATGTAAAAATTTTATCAGGAAATGTGAGTGAAATAATAAAAAGACTCAAAGATGATGGTTATAATAGAGTGTATATTGATGGTGGAAAAACTGTGCAAGGCTTTATTAATGAAGGTTTTGTTGATGAACTCATAATAACTAGAATACCTATTTTATTAGGTGAGGGCATACCGTTATTTATTCCAAATGATAAAAAAATAGAGTTTACTCATCATAAAACAGAAATATATTTAGACTCTTTTGTTAAATCACACTATAAAAAATAAAATTTTACTTATTGTATTTTGAGGATGCCTTATTGGGGTCCTTTTTATTTCTATATGACAATACTTTAATATAGTCAGTTACTATATATTCCTGTTAAATATATTTTTATTTACACTGGTTATTTTGGTTAGGTTGTTTATTTGTTCTGTGTTTTTATCAAGCTATAGTTTAAATCATTTTCTATCATCATTTTATGAGCAGATTTTTTTATTTTTATATAAATGACGAAATTTATTTTGTCGGTGAATCGATTTTATGGAATAATTATTTACTCCTATTTCTTATTGATATTCAATTTATGCATTACTTTTTATTTTTATTACTTTCTGTATTTATAATCTCTGGATGTACCACTAATAAAGTCACTCAGACTAAATTAATTGAAACACACACCGATAATCCCATTCCTGATAGTAACGCAGTTAATAATAACTTGGTTTTTATGTTAGGAAAACAATCTCGATTTGAAATGGAAGTTCAAGAAGAGAAACAAAGGCTTGGACAAGTTTTTAAAGTTGGTTTAAATGAGAAAAAACCATCAATAAACGATCAGTATTTAAATAACAATTCAACATTAAAGCCAATTCAAAAAATAAGCTTTACTATGCCAGTTCCTGAGCCTATTTGGAATGAGGAAAAACAAACTGTTGAATTCAAATGGAAACAAAAGCCACATTATACTTTTGATGCCTATTAATACTTTAATATCAATTTAAAATTTAATTTTATATGGGAAAATTATGCGCATAGCTATCACCTTATTATTATCTTTTCTATTACTGGGTTGTACTACTGATAACGTTACTTTTAGTACGGGTAATTCAGGAAACCATAGAATAGGCAGCACAGTGTGTTCTACATTAGTTTGTGGCAAGAATACTCGAACACCAGGAGAGCAAAAAGCAATTAATGAAGCAGTTCATGAACAACAGCGGGCTATTATGCGAGGAGAAAAACCTGATTTGCGGATCATGGCTTCTTATTAAAAATTAACACTATTATCTATGCCAGTAATTACTACTGGCTGATAATAGTTTTTTAGATTTTATTAATAATAAAATTAACTCTATCTGTTATTCCTATTTTGGGTAGTTCTGTTAAGTTATAATTATATTTTTTATAAACCGCTATCATAGCTAAATAAGTTTCTTCAGCTTCTTTTTCTGTTTGTTTTCTTTCTTGATCTTGAATATAAATCTCGGCCCATGGTGGTGCTATAAACACATTTGCAGAATAACGAAATAAGGTAATTGCCTTATCAAGGTGTTTGGGAATAGCTAAACCACATAGTAGTAAATATCCTGCAATATCAGGGAGCCCCCTATCATAGAAATAAGGCATTTTATTGTTGCTTGCTTCATGCCATGACCGTAACTCCCAAATTAGCATTGCTTGTGCGAAAGCGTTAGGATCTACCCACGGTAATGCATTCCCTTCAATAATATTTTGGTCTTGAATAATAGCTCTTCCTGCTTCTAAAGAGCAGGGATAACCCCTATTTTTAAGTTCATTTATTAGTGTTGTTTTACCAGAGCCGGGACCTCCAGTTAATATAATACGATGTGATCTTTCAGGCATGATGACTCCTATAAGTTTATATAATTAATAAAGGAAAAGAGACTGGGGATGATATGTAGGGGGCGTTAATACTAGAGTTGTTAGAGATTGAATATAGTTAAGAAATCGAACTAAAAAAAGTATACTAGAATTAAATGCTAATATAAATCTTAAGTAGCTTTATTACCCAGAAGTTCAAAAAAAATAGCGTAATAATTTACGCTATTTTTAGAAGAAAAGCTGAATGGGTAAATATCAAGGAATACAAGGCTCTGGTGCATAGCTACTATTTGGGAAAGGGTTAGGCAAATAAGTACATTTTTTCATTGTTTTTTGTATGCCTTCTTCTGATTCAAAAAGTGCAACACCAATTACACCCGTATTTCTTTTATCACCTTGAGCGCTATAATTTACATATCCTTCCTCTGGTGCGCCAAAACGAAACGCTGCAACTTGTTGCTGATTTTTTCTAAAGCCTTCTACAAATAAAGTATCTCCAGGTCTTAATAAATAACCTCTATTTTGATAAGAACCTGCTGTTCCACTAATGACATCTAAGCCATCCACAGTAATAACGGCTTCATATATTATTTTATGACTAGTGTTATGTAAGAAAATAATATAGCGATCATTCTGTTTTCCATACAGTAAATATTGATTATTTTGTGTGTGGTATAATGGCATTATATTTCTATTTTCAGTTAAGATTGATAGTTGCACTGGGCTTTCACTAATGCGCGCAACTTTTGAATAAGAATTGGAAGGCACTCCACTTTGATAAAATATAGATGTTGTTTGTGAAGGTGTTTGTGATAATCGATACGCTTCAACACTTTCAGTGACAGAAGATAAACTTTCTCCCCATTTTGTCGAAAGGGCTTTATTTTCAGTTTGCTCATTAGTCACACTTAAACTAGTGGGATAATTTCTCTCAATTGTTGTACAACCAGAGATTAGTATTAAAAAACCACTTAATAGTGAAAGTGATCCAATTTTTTTGAATAGATTCATATTCTTGCTTTCCTTAGTATTTATACGAAGCTCATTTCTAAACTTTATTAATACTAAATTAGCGTTTGCTTTCTGATTTGTCTTTCAGCTAATTCTTAGGATAGTCGTATTCAAAGGTAAATAGCCGTAATTTAGGATAGTTTGAAGCCAAATATTATAAGTTTATGGGTGGAGGTAATGAAGTATGTGAAAAGTAAAAATATCACCTTCTTATTGTGAGTTTAATTTACTCTTATTTCTCCTTATTTTCTTATTTAGGCATTTTATGCCTATAGCACTATCGAATAGCAATTGAAAGAAGAAACGTTTGATTCTATTATAGAACGTATATGTTTTATTATGATATGTATATAAGGATTGGCGTGGGTATTGTAAAAATTTCTGATGAATTACATGAGTATTTGCGAAAAGCAAGTAATGTGATGTCACGCTCTGTTAATGCTCAGGCAGAGTTTTGGATAAAAATCGGCATTCAAGCAGAATTAAACCCAGATAAAACGTTTCCAATGATTATTAATGAAATGCTGGAAAAAGAAGCCATTAAGCAAGAAGTAGAATAAGAGGAAAGAATAGTGGATAAAATAACGATTAAAACGGCCGATGAAATTGAATTAATGCGTGAGTCAGGGCGTTTATTGGCGAAAGTTTTTACAATGCTTGATGATTTTATTGTACCAGGTGTTTCTACGCTAGAAATTAACGATAAAGTTGATGATTTTATTGTCAATGAACTTCAATCAAGACCAGCAAGCAAAGGCCAATATGGTTATGAGTATGTGCTAAATACATCTATCAATGAAGTTGTTTGTCATGGCGTACCAAAAGCAGATGAGCGCCTTAAAAGCAAAGATATTATTAATGTTGACATTACACTAGAAAAAAATGGGTTTATTGCTGACTCTAGTAAAATGTATATTATGCCAGAAGCATCTCCTATTGCGCGTAAATTAGCAAAAACAACTTATCAAGCAATGTGGGAAGGTATTAAAGAAGTTAAACCGGGTGCGACATTAGGCGATATTGGTCATGCTATTCAAAGCTTTGCACAAAGTCATGGATATAGTGTTGTGAGAGAATACTGTGGGCATGGAATAGGAAGAGAAATGCATGAAGCGCCACAGGTACTACATTATGGTATTAAAGGACAGGGTGTTGAATTAAAAGAAGGCATGACTTTTACGATCGAGCCAATGATAAATCAAGGCGGCGCTAAAATAAAAACCAAAAAAGATGGTTGGACGGTTGTGACAAGAGATAAAAAGTTATCCGCTCAATCAGAACATACTATTTTAGTAACTGCAACAGGATATGAAGTACTCACTTTACGTCCAGAAGAAGTATTACCATAATTGCTACTCTTTTATATTTATAGCCATTTTAAGAGAAAATATTTTTTATAATTTAAAAAATATTTAATTTTTAAATAAAGTGGCTATTTTTCTCTCCTTTATTTTTCATTTCTATCAATAAATTAAGTTTAAAATTTAATATCTTTATAAATCTGAGTTGTAAATTACACGTTGTACACTATATTGATATCAACATTCATTAAGTATTAATAAATTATCATTAAATGATTGTAGGATGCGATCATTACGCTATGGAAAAATAAGGATATTAATATGAAAAATATTTCAAAAATTTTAGAAGAATGGGGATCATGGGTCGCCAATGATCAAGATGCTATCAACCTGTTTAATAAAAATAAAAAAGAATTTATTCCAGAACGGATAAAGTTAAGAAAAAAATGTACTCATCATGATGCTAATATTATCAATGACTTAATGAAAAGATTGATGGTGCATAATAAAGAGGATTATCAGTTACTTATTAATTATTATGTTTTTGGTAAAACATTTATTCAGCTTGCAAAATATGATCAATGTTCGGATACATATATTGGAAAAAAACTGAAAAAAGCAGAAGGTATGATTGAAGGTATGCTGATTTTCTCAGGCTCTAATTAAGACTATAAATTTAAATTAGTTTAAATTGATTAAAATAATTCTTTACGATCGTAAAATAGAGATTAAGCTAATAACACTTAGAACAATTAAGGTGTAAAGATACAACCTTTACTATGATCTTTGCACATCAAAGATGGTATTTTAAATTTTGTATTCTAAATATTGTTTTAAGTATTGCTAATATGATGTTTAGCAAATTAAATAAATTTAAACCCAAGGAGTGGAAAATATGTCAACAATATACCCAATTGTTTTAGTTCACGGTTTATCTGGTTTTGATGATATCGTCGGTTATCCTTATTTTTATGGTATCGCGGATGCCTTAGAAAAGGATGGTCATAAAGTTTTCACCGCATCTCTTTCTGCATTTAACTCTAACGAAGTTCGTGGTGAACAACTTTGGGAATTTGTGCAAAAAGTTCTCAAAGAAACGAAAGCAAAAAAAGTAAATTTAATCGGTCATAGCCAAGGTCCATTAGCTTGCCGTTATGTTGCAGCAAAACATGCGAAGAAAATTGCTTCTGTTACCTCTGTTAATGGTGTAAACCATGGTTCAGAGATTGCTGATTTAGTACGACGTATTGTGCGCAAGGATAGTGTGCCAGAATATATTGCTGATGCCGTAATGA
This sequence comes from Proteus sp. CD3, assembly GCF_008808075.1. Taxonomy (NCBI): domain Bacteria; kingdom Pseudomonadati; phylum Pseudomonadota; class Gammaproteobacteria; order Enterobacterales; family Morganellaceae; genus Proteus; species Proteus sp. CD3. The sequence continues at coordinate 1,364,131 of NZ_CP019686.1, forward strand.
AAGCTATTGGTACTATTATTTCTACATTTTCAGGCAATCGCGGCAATTCACAAGATGCTGTCGCAGCATTAGAAGCGTTAACAACTGAAAATGTAACTGAATTTAATAAAAAGTACCCACAAGGGCTACCTGCTGTTCGTGGTGGAGAAGGTAAAGAAATCGTAAATGGTGTTCACTACTATTCATTTGGTAGCTATATCCAAGGTTTGATTGCGGGTGAAAAAGGCAATTTACTCGATCCTACTCATGCTTCAATGCGTGTATTAAGTGCATTCTTTGCTGAACGTGAAAATGATGGCTTGGTAGGTCGCACAAGTATGCGGTTAGGTAAACTAATTAAAGATAATTATGCGCAAGATCATCTGGATATGGTCAATCAGGTTGCAGGGTTAGTAGGGCGAGGTGAAGATATCGTTGCTATTTATACAAACCATGCGAATTTCTTAGCAAGTAAAAAGCTTTAATTATCTTGCACACTTGTTGTGAAATAATCTAGTACAAATGGCTCTAATCAATTTAGAGCCATTTTTGTTTTTAATTATTGTTGGTTAATATCTTTATTAACGCTGACAGAAATAGCATAGCCTAATAAATAAAGTGCTTGCTCTAGACTATCTACTTTTGAGGTTTGATTAATTTCAAGTAAACGCTCTATTTGCGCACTCGTTAAATTCATCTTTCTTGCAAGATCAAATTTTTTTGTCTTTGTTTCTAGCATCGCATTGTGTAATGCAATCTTTAAACAGCTAATAAGAGGTAAGTAGACAATAAAATCGCCAGCTTGGGCTTTGGATGGCGCTGGAATAGGCAATTTGCTCGCAATAAATTCCTCAAGACCTACATGTAAAATATCAGAGGCTTCTAGTTCAATATCATCTTCTGTATAAGCAACAGCGTGTATATTATCAAAATCACGGTAGGTGATTTCGTAAGTTTCACTTTCTTCATCAAAATGAGCGACTGCTGGATAGTTGAACATAAATAGCCTTTTATAAAGTTGAAAACTAGGTTTAACATGAAATTGCACAATATAATGTGTTTTCAAAATTCTTGTGTATAGTACTCTTGTGTATAGTACTAAAGTAAAACTCTATTTATCTATTTGATATTAAATAGTATGTTAAAGATTAAAGCATATTTATTAAAATTTATCTTCATTTCTTGCTAATGTGAGAAAAAGTGAAGTAGATAGTACATTGCTTGTTGGTTATTAGGTGTTTTTACTGAAATTGATTATTGATTTTCGCTAGTTTTTATAGTTAAGAAAAACCATCTTATCAATATTTATAAGGTGTTTTAGAAAGGAGTTATTTATGTATCCCGTTGATTTACATGCTCATACTATTGCTAGTACACATGCTTACAGTACAGTTAGTGAATATTTCCAACAAGCTAAAAAGCAGGGAATTCAATTATTTGCAATTACTGATCATGGCCCAGATATGGATGATGCACCTCATGAATGGCATTTTTCTAACTTACCGGTGATCCCTCGTATTATTGATGGTGTTGGTATTCTTTATGGTATAGAAGCGAATATTAAAAATATTAAAGGTGAAACGGATTGTAGTGAGAAAATGAGCAAGAAATTAGATATTGTGCTTGCTGGTTTTCATGAGCCAGTCATGAGTTCATTAGGTCTTGTTGATAATACAAAAGCGTTAATTGCAACAATCGCTAGTGGCTGTGTTCAAATGATCACACACCCAGGTAATCCGAAATATCCAATAGATATAGCTGAAGTTGCAAAAGCAGCAGCCTCTTACAACGTTGCTTTAGAAATGAATAACTCATCATTTATTCATTCTAGAGTAGGGAGTGAGAAAAATTGTATAGAAATAGCGAAAGCAGTACGTGATGCAGGCGGATTAATAGCATTAGGCTCTGACTCACACATTGCTTCTTCACTAGGAAATTTTGATCGAGTATTAGAAGTATTAGCCCAAATAGATTTTCCACAAGAGCGTATATTAAATGTAACCCCAAGAAGGGTATTAGATTTTCTAAAATCACACGGTAAAAAAGAGATCCCTGAATTTAGTCATTTTTAATATTGGGTTAAATAAGTAAGCAGAAAGCTATCCTAAGATTAAGATAGCTTTTATGCTGTGGGTAGACTTAACACTTACTGGTGAAAAACAGTTAATTCTTGTTTTAGTCTATCTGATTGTGTTTGCAATGAATCTAATGAACTAACTAATTCTCGTGTCATTGTTGAGTTAGCTTGTGTTGTTTGATCTAATTGATTTATTGCATCTTCAATTTGGGCAATACCATTACTTTGTTCATTTGTAGAAATAGAAATATCGTGGATCATTTCATTAATATTTTCAGTATGTTTAGAAATATCTACCATATTATCGTTTGCGTCCGCAGCTAATTGAAAACACTGATTTATTTTTTTACTTGAATTGGCGACAAGTACTTTTATTTCTTTTGATGCCAAATTACAGCTAATGGATAATTCTCTTACTTCTTTAGCGACAACCGCAAAACCTTTTCCGTGTTCACCTACTCTTGCTGCTTCTACGGCAGCATTTAAAGCCAATAGATTTGTTTGGAAGGCAATATTATCGATAGTAGAGGTAATATCGTTTATTTGTTCAGAGAACGTGACAACTTCATGCATATTTTCAACAACGTTAGCGAGCATTTCATTGCTTTGATGGATCATCGTATCTGTTTTTGTTACTAGCTCACAGGATGCTTGTGTATTTTCTGCATGTTGTTTTGATGTAACGCTTAATTGTCGTATTCCTGCTGAGGTTTCGAGTACGGCAGCTGATTGTTGTTCAACACGAATAGCAAGATTATTGTTCATAACAGCAATATCATTTAATTCAGAATTAATCAGGCCAGAGCTGTGATTGATGTTATTGACGATTTGTTTTATCTGATCTCGCATTTTTTGAATATTGGCAGTGAGAATGTTTATTTCAAATAGACCTTTTGTGGTTACATCGGTCGCTAATTCTCCATTACTAATATCTTCGATATTTTTCATGATAGCGTTTAAAGGTGAAATAAAGTTTTTTCGTAGTACAACTTGAACTAAGAAAGAAAAAATAACAATTAATATTGAAATGGCGATTAAGCTATAAATAATTTTATCGTACAGTAATTCGCCTTCCCCCAATGAGGCTGTGTAATAGTTTTCTAGCTGTTGATGATAGTTAGTATAGGCTTGCTCAAAATTGTCTTGATAGGCTTGTGTTGGTTGATTTAAATACTCATATGTTTTGCCTTGTTCTAGAAAGGCTAAAAATTCAATAAGTGCTGCATTAAGCTCAGTATATTTCTGCTCTAATTGTTGTATATAACTTTGATCTTCAACATTATGAGGAAAACTCTTGAAACTTTTCCATCCATTTTCAACGTGTTGAAGTTTTTCTTTAGTTTGTTGCAATAGCGAAGAGATGTCAGTATTGGCGGTGGCCATTTTATTAATAATTAATAGGTGGCGAGAGCTAGCTCTATTTAAGGTATTACGTGTTTGTAGTAGATTTTCCCAAGTATTATTTAGGAGCGACTGTTCATGATAGATATTGTTTAGTGTGTTCAAGTTTCTCTTGTAATCATTAACTGAAGAGAGAAATAAAACACAGGCTAGCCCAAGAAGTAAGATTAAAGAGCCTGTAATAAGCCAAACTAAAGTGGTTGTTTTTAAACTCGACATATTAAAAGAGACGTTTGGCAAATAACGTTGTTTGAAGTTATTAAACATGTAATGTTATTTCCTTTTTCATAAAAATATAACTGTGTAATTTATTGATTTTAAAGTTCTATTTTTACTTCCTGTAACTGGTATAGACAAAGAATTCAAAAAACAAGTGAAAATATGTTTTTAGGTCACTCTTTGATTTAATGCCATATATCCTTTTGATTTTTTCAAATACTAAAAAATAGTATCGGCATTTTATAAATATTCTTTATGCTTATTTATTGTTCTTATTTATAAATTTATTAAATGTATTGGTTGGTTTTATAACACTTTGATTTTTAATTAATTTTTCTTAAATATTAAAAGTTAAAGATAAAGAATAAAAATGATATAAAAGATACCATCTTAGTAGATGATGGTTAACCTGTTGATTTATTATTAACTTTATGTAATTTACTCGGTTGTTTTTAAACAATTAGATTTAAGTATTGTAAGTGTTTCTATTTATAAAATAAAAAAGTAATAATGATTAAAACAGCAATAAATTAAATTAATTTTTGTTTATTTAATAGAATAAATAAGAGAGCTTAAAGTTATAAATAAGAGAATGATAAAAAAAGGGTAGTAGAGAAAAAATAAGAAAGCAGACAAAATCTCTATAAACGGAAGGTTTATAACCCTTCCGCTTATAAGTAAAGATCATACCGATAATGATCCTAAGAATGCATGAAAATGTCACATAAAATTAAAGATAAAAACAATCAGTTAAAGCGAAATACCAGAGAATGACATAAAACCAAGAGACATTAACCCTACTGTGATAAATGTGATCCCTAATCCTCTCAATCCTTTTGGAATATTTGAATATTTCATTTTTTCACGTAAACCTGAGAGGGCGATAATCGCAAGTAACCAACCGATGCCACATCCTGCACCATATATCACTGATTCCGTAAAGGTGTAATCACGTTCAACCATAAAAATGGTGGCACCAAAGATAGCGCAATGAATAGTCAATAAAGGCAAAAAAATCCCTAATGAGTGATAAAGTGAAGGGATAAATTTATCTAAAAACATTTCTAAAATTTGAACAAGTGCCGCTAAAACACCAATAAAAGTGATATATCTAAGAAAGCTAAGATCAATACCTTCAACTATCGCGTCTTTCTTTAGAATAAAATGATAGATTAAGTTATTGATAGGTGTGGCAATAATAAGTAAAACAGTAACAGTAAGACCTAGTTTTAATGAGGTTTTTACTTCTTTAGAAACAGCAAGAAAAGTACACATTCCTAAAAAGAAACTTAATGCCATATTCTCAACAAAAGTCGCCTTAATAAAGATATTAAGGTAATTTTCAAGCATAAACCCTCCTATTAATATATTTTTTTACTAATTCTATTAAAAACAGCGCATTAATATAAGTGGTATCGCAAAAATATCTTTAAAATTAGATCTAAATGACATTTTTTGACTAAGAGTAAGATTTATTTGAGATAAGAAAAGTAAAATTTGGGGATAAATGTAATAAATGTGGCATTCAAATAAATTTTATATTTAAAGCTTCATTTTTTGTTTTTATTCGGTAAGGCAAAAAAGAGTTAGAAACGACAAAACACCAATATCTGTTGATAGCATATCGGTGCTTAGGTGAGAACGTTTTTAATTATTTTTATAGAGATGTTTAGACTGAATAAATTTGTTTATGATTTGAGGGTGTTTAACATAAGTGTTTTATAGTTATTTTTCTCGAGATCTTTTTCTGTAAATCCGAATCTTGCGGCTAAATGTCTTAATTGATCAGTGTAGAGTGGGAGTTTGCTTTGGTCGTCCGTCATGATAGCAAACTCGGCAAAAGAGCCTAATTTATCTAGTTTATCAATTGTGATATGAAACTTATCTAGAAAATAGATTTCTCTTGATTTTGTATAATTGAGAATGCAATGGTAGCCAAGTGTCGTAAACATAGAGACTGTTTTTTCTGCATCTTCGATGCGAACAGCTTCACATTGTGATAAATCAGGACCTTTAACGATAAGAAGATTTATTCCTGAGGGTAGCATTTTTCTTATACATAAACTGATAGTTGGAGTTGAAAACCCAGTATTATTATGTTCCATATACCAATCTGTTTCTTTATTCTCAGGTGTAAATAATGTGGCTCCTGATTTTGTTAATTCATGAATAAAACTCTTTGGATTTTGAAGGTGATATTTTAGTTCGGCTTCAAATTTACCTTGAAAGTGTTCAGACATACGTTTTCCCCAATTTAGCGTTAATGAATTATAGCGCATTAACAAGGTGTTCTTCTGAGATAAAAACGAATTTTTAGTGTGATTTCATTATTTTCTATTTTAGTAAGTTAGATAAGAATATTTAAATAGAGTAATGAATATAATTACTATGAAATAAGGCGAAGAGGATATGGTGTGATTAAAAAAGAAAGACATAAGGGAAAATAAAAGGGGCAATGCCCCCTTTATTATTACAGAACACCTTCAAACGGGTTCCAACTTTGATCATTTTTGGTTTCTTTTAAGTAGTATGCATAGTTGGCTGTTATAGCCCATAAAATGTTAACTGCGATACCTACCGCATTGATAACACCATTGTTTACAGGTAAAAAACCAATAATAGTAAAAATGGCGATATTAATAGCAAATAATGTTAATGCTTTGCGCCATAAACCTAAAATAAGGAAGTAAATAAAGCCAAAGAAAAATGCCCAGATATTCATTCCAATAAGAATACGTTTACCAAAGGAGAGTTCTTTATAAGCAGCTTTAAATTCTGGTGTTTTAGGTGAACCATATTTATCAAAAAATGAAAAACGCTCTTGCCATTTTTCAGAAAGTTCTTTATTCATTTTAATTCCTTTTACTCTGTTGATTAAATTTAGCATTAATAGAAAAGTATCTTTACATAATTTAACATTACGAACAATATAAATTTATTAAGAGATTATCGATGTAAGTGATTATATAAAAAGTATTAAAGTGAGTGTGTTTCCAGTCATTTTTTAATAATTATCTTATTGCTTCAGAATATATTTTTAATGACCACTCTTAAAAGTAAACATGATAAAATAAAATATCATTTTGAATGGATTTTATGGTGAAAAGAATAAGAAATCTGGTTTATGGCGAATACCAGATTTCTTATAAAAGTAGGGCGTGGGTAATTAACGTACGACTAATACAGATGATTCTGCGTAACTAACCACTGAAGATGCGGTAGAACCTAGAAGATAAGTTTTCATACCAGGATTACGAGAACCAATGACAATCAACTCTGCTTGGATTTTTTTTGCGGTTTCTAAAATTTTATCGCGAGGATTACCTATAGACACGTAAAATTGCGTTGTACTATTGGGGATATCAATGTGTGATAAATTTTCTTTTAGTGTGGATAATGCAATTTCAATACGTTGTTTATCACTTGCTAGTCTATCTTGGCCTGCGAATGCAAATCCAACAAAAGACTCATAACTTGGAATGACTGATAAAAAATGAATATTCAATTTGTCAGCGACAGACAATGCTTTTAGATGAGACACAACCTTGTCCAACAAACCAAGCTCTGTAAAATCAACGGGTACTAACACTGTTTTTGTCATAGTGGCTCCTAATTAACCTTTTATTATGATTAGGGCTTTAATATTAATTTTTTGTGCATACAAATATGAGTTACCTACTAATCTTATCAGTCAAAATGAAAAACTGCACAAAAATTGAAATTATTTTTATTTTTTGAGAGTTATGTATTTTTTTATATGAAAAAAATGAAAAAAGCTGCTGTCTGAAAAAACCAATATGTAGCAATATCAAATAGAAATCATAAAAAATAAGAAATGATAATAAGTAATGGAAAGATATTTCATTTTTCTAATGACTAATATTGTAAACATTACTTCTCATATGTTTATTAATATATTAAAAAGCTTATTATTGAATATTTTCCAATAAGTGAAATATTATTTTCATTTAATGTTAATCTTAATTAACTTGACTATAAAGAGAAATCAATAAATATTAAAACTAAAGAAAAAAAGCCAGTGGTTAAATTTTATATCTATGATTTTCAATGTGTTAGGTAATTAATCACAATAATTAAATACATATTTAGCCTTAATGATAATAAGTGCTATTTCGCTTTTAAATAGTATTAAAAGCATATTACAAATGAGATTGGTTTTTATTTTTATTACGGCTAATTAATTGAAGAAAATATATAAAACCACACTTAAATAACTATATTTTTATTTTTAACTGTGCATAATATCCATAATGTTAATTTTCATCGTAAGGAACGTAAAATATGTTACATCAAGATATGATCAATAAATTGAATGAACAGCTAAACTTAGAGTTTTATTCGGCAAATCTGTATTTGCAAATGAGTGCTTGGTGCGACGATAAAGGATTTGATGGTGCAGCTAAATTTTTAAAAGCTCACTCTCGTGAAGAAATGGAACATATGCACCGTTTATTTGATTACTTAAGTGATACAGGTGCAATGCCTTTATTGGGTGCGATTGAAGCGCCACCTGCTGAGTTTTCATCATTATCTGAATTGTTCGATAAAACTTACGAACATGAAAAACATATTACATCTGAGATTAATAAATTAGCACATGTTGCAATGACAACTCAGGATTATTCAACATTTAACTTCTTACAATGGTATGTTGCAGAGCAGCATGAAGAAGAAAAATTATTCAAATCAATCCTTGATAAATTAGCAATGGTGGGTGACAGTGGAAAAGCTTTATTCTTGTTAGATAAAGATCTGAACACATTATCAACATCTGCTCATGTCTAATTATTAATAAAGCTTGAGATAGCCTAAGTTAATAAATGAATTATTGCGCTCTGCTGTGAATGAATAGCAGGGCGTTTTTTATTCTGCTATATTGCCATTTCCTCCCTTTCTATTGTTGCTATTCTTATCTTTTATTTTTTCCCTTATTTGCATTGTCTGTTTTTTATCCTAAAAATGACCTATCCCATACTATTTATACTGAGTGATTATTTTACTTTTAGTTGTATTTGGTTATGTATTGAACTGTTTAGACTGTCAATATGGGTATTATATTTTCTCAAAGTGTAAAAATGGGTGATATTTGAAACAGAAACTGGTCTAAATAACATATATTTTGAGTGCTAGTTCACAACCTTTTATTTCTAATATCAAGAAGCGAAGATCTTGACGTAAATTTGCTATAAAATATTTTCATAAATAAAAAATCACCTGTAATTTAAGAGGTTATTATGTCATTAAATACACTTAAAACATCTTGGGGTAAATTATCGGCTATTGCTGTTTTATTCCTTGGTATGTCATGTCAACAAGCCTTAGCTCATGCACACTTAAAATCACAGTTACCTGCTGAAGGTGCTGCGATTGAACAAGCGCAAGCGCCTAAAGTTATCACATTAGATTTCTCTGAAGGTATTGAATTAGCCTTTAGTAAAATCAAGGTCACGAATAGCGACGGTAAAGAAATTACCGTAGGAAAACTGAGTTTAGACCCGGTTAATAACACTAAATTATTACTGCCTTTAGAAAGTGATTTAGCAGAAGGTGATTATTTAGTTAATTGGAGCGTTGTTTCTGTTGATGGGCACAAGACAAAAGGTTCTTATCAATTTAGTGTAAAATAATGACACCTGAAGACGTTTATATTTTATGCCGTTTTTTCCATTTTGTGGCAGTCATGTTTATGTTCGGACTGAGCTTCTCGGCTGCCATTCTTGCAAAAGATAAGTTCATTCCTCTTATCCAAGTTCGTTTGCGCCCCGCATTAGCCATTAGTACGGTCACTGTCTTTATTACGACTTATTTATGGATGATTGTGCAATCTGGTATTATGGGGGATGGATGGGAAGATGCTTGGTCATTTGAAATCTGGAAAGTGGTATTAGGGACTTCGTTTGGTCAAGTTTGGCAATGGCAATTGGCATTAGCAACTGTTGCATTAGCCGTTTTATTTATACACCAACGTTATATTCGTAATATTTCTTTATTAATTGTTGCTTCAATTATGTTGATCTTACATGCATCTATTGGTCATGGTGCCATGTTTACAGGATCAGAAGCGATATTTTATAAAGTTAATCAAAGCATTCATCTTATTAGTGCCGCCTATTGGTTTGGTGGTTTATGGCCATTTGTCGCTTGTTTGCAATTTTTACGGAATAAAGAAGAGCTTGCGGATGGAATGATCAAACCTATTATTGGTACAATGAAGCGGTTTTCACTTTTTGGTCATATTGCTGTTTTATTGGTTATTATTACCGGTATTATCAGTGCTGTTATGTTAATTCCAGGATGGCCAGCAGTACAGTTATCATCTGAATATCAAAGTATGTTATGGCTTAAAATTAGCTTAGTGGTGTTAATGCTTGTCCTAGCTGTAATCAATCGCTATGTCTTAGTTCCTCATATCCGTAAGAAAAATAACTTTCAATGGTTGCTAGTAAATAGTTGGTTTGAGCTATTACTTGGAACAATGGTTATTTTTGCTGTAGCTATCTTTGCGATTAACTCACCTGTATAGATTGTTATATAATCGAAAAAACCTAATTTCTTAAGTGAGACATCCACATGAAACGTTTTTTATTTGCGGGAATGTTAATGCTTTTTTCTTTTCAGGCATTCTCTGCAGCACCTATTTCAACGGTCAGTAAGCTTCAATTTGGTGACGATTGGCCATTTACTCGAGAAGAAGTGATGCTTAATTGCCGTGCTGATGGTGCTTGGTTTGTGATTAATCCAGCAACACTGATGCAGTATCCACTTAATGAAATTGCAATGAAACAAATGGAAAGTGGAAAAGTAAAAGCACAGTTAATTGATATTATTTTACTGCCAGATCCTAATGTACCTGAAAAGAAAAAATCAGTAGAAGTGATACAGAATGCGATTAAGTCGCTCTGTGAGAGTAATTAATCAAGTGATTGATAATATAAATAAGATTTTTTATTTTTATCATATTGATTTAAATAATAAAAATTAAAAATAAAGATTTTTTGAATAGAAAGTGGTGTGCTATTAGGTTGTTTACTGGATCTTTACATATTGTTAGCTAATATTTAACAGTAGGTTGTGAGATAGAAAAGTTTGAGTTAGTCCTCGATCTTTGTTTATGCAGTAATCAGCAATTACTTTTTAGCGCACGGCTCGCAATGAGCCATTTCCCTAAGCCAGATAAATGATTTATCTGGCTTTTTTTATGTTATTTCGCTTTAGCATCTCGTTATGCCACTTTTAAAATCCAGTGGTGGCTATCTTTATCATAAGCATGACGATAGAGCAGAATATTTTTATCTTTCAATTGGGCTGGAATACTTGTGTTTTCATCCCATCCATCTAATTGCATGCAAAATTCTTTGTCATAATCACATGGAATATGAATATAAGTTAATTGGTTATCAGAAGAGTGTTTCAAAGTAATATCTTCAATTTCATAGCAAGCAATTTTCAACGTTGTCTTTTTCATAAATAAAGCTCCAGATTAAGCGATGATGTATTTTGTTGTATTCTGTTGGTGGCATTTATTTTACAGAATGCTTTTTGACCGAACAAAATTAAGCATAGTATAAATGGAATCTATTTCCAAAATTTTTTTTGGAAATAAAAAAAGCGGATCATTTTTTGTGATCCGCTTTAAATAAATTATCTAAAATAGAGCAGAATTGCCTAATCTTTAAGGTTTAGGTATTGCTGTTCCCCATTCATCCCAATCTTTGGGTTCTTTATCATTTAAAATGAAATTCTGTTCCTGTTTTGCTTTCGTTTGTAATGGTGTGGAAGGTGGTGTTGCGAAAGTGATCCCACCACGTATAAATTGTTTGAATGTACCACTACGAATAACGCCACCAGTTAAACCAAACGAGAAGTTATATCCAGATGAGAGCCAAAACTCTGTATTATTTCGAACAAGGTATTGATATTTTTTACTAATACGAATGTGAATTAATACTCTGTCAGACATATTTCCTAGTTCAAGACCTGTTACAGCGCCAACTTCAAGACCACGGTAGTAAATAGGTGTGCCAATTTGTACCGAACCCGCTTCAGTGGCATTTAACACGAGGTTTAATCCATCGAGATAACGTGAATCTGTAATATTAGAGGTTTGTAATTCAAATTGACGATATACACCACCATTGCCAGGTTCTGCTTTGATATAAGGCTGTATCAGTGAATCTAAGTTATCTAATCCTGATGCTGTTAATTCGGGAGTAACAACAGCGAAGCGGCTGCCTGATCTCGCAAAGGTTTTGACATAATCAGGATAGAGAACAGCAGATACAGTCACTGCTTTTCTATCAGGTGAAAGGATTAATGATTCGACTTGTCCAATATCAATGCCTAAATAACGAATAGGCATTCCTTCAGAAAGTTTGCTTGCGTCGTAGGTTTTTAACGTAATTTGAGCGCCGATAGCTCGTGCGCTAGTTTCTGATGAATAGAGTTTGTAACGTGAAACGTTGTTATTGATATTTTCGAAATTATCAAAACTGATTGCGCCTTTTAATGCACGATTTAATGGTGTTGCTTCAACAGTTAATCCTGAGCCATTAACAGATACTTTAGCTGCCCCTTCAGTCCAAAATACACTCTTTTCTGTGAGCAGATGGCGGTATTGTTTTGAAATATAAACATCAATATCAAATTCATCCATTAAAGGTCGAACATCAGTAATTTCACCGACTTGGAATTGATGATAAAGAACCACTGAACCTTTTTGTATCCCAGGAAGGCTTGATGCTTTTAAAGTGAGTGTCACTGGTAATTCATTACCATTAATACTGGCTTTGGCAAAAAAGTCGTTACGATAAAGGCGATACTGTTCTTTAGGTGCTCCTTTAGTACCTTGAATAAGATGAATACCTCCTTCAAGCCATTCTTGAGGTGCCGCGCCTTGAACTTCAATACCATTTAGACCCATATTGACGTTAATCCGGCTATTGGCAACAAATTTACTATTTTCATAAATATAATGTTTATATTCAGGGGCGATAATTGCATCAAAAATAACCCCATCATCACTCATATTACGCTGAATGATTTGCCCAACAGTAATTCCTCTAAAGAGGATAGGTTGCCCTGCATCAACACCCCAACTTTCTTCACTGGTTAGTGAAATAATTAATCCATCTTCGCCATATATTGCTTTACCTGCATCTACGGAGGTTGCTGATTGTAAAACGAATTGCTGGTTTTTTTGTGCCGGAGGGCTGTTTTCTGGGGAATCAAAAGCAATAGCACCATTGATTAAAGCAGAAACGCTTTCCATTTTTACTGATACACCACTTTTTAAATTAAAACTACCTTGAAAGCCAGAGACGTTCCAGAAATGGCTATCTTGACGAATTAAGTGGGCGTACTGTTTATCAATACTCAGTTCAATAAAAATACCTTGATTATCAGGGCGAATCGCATAGCTATACACCTTACCAACAGGAACTTGGCGATAATAAACTTGAGAGTCAACATTGAGTGAGCCTAGTTTTTCTGTCGTTAAGGTTATTAATTGCTGATTTTTATCAATATTAGCTTGAGGACGAACTTCCTGAGCAATAAATTTAAACTGCTTTTCACCGTCACCCGGTAACATGCTGATATAGTTACCACCAACTAAAGCATCTAGCCCAGATACACCAGAAAGGCTGGCCTTAGGTGTAACTAACCAAAACTGTGTGTTTTGGCGTAGCGTTGTGGCGAGATCTTTGCGGATATCGGCTGTAACAATAACTCGACGTAAGTCGTCGCTTAACGTGACATCTTTAACCAAACCCACATCAACGCCTTGATAGCGAATAGGTGTTCTGCCAGAGACAATTCCTGATGCGGATTGAAAATCAATCGTGATTTGTACGCCTTTATCTTGCCAATGTTGGAAAAGCAACCAACTAGCAATAAAAATGGCGATGACAGGCAGTAGCCAAAATGTCGAAATTCTACGCTTGCGGCGTATTTGGGCTTGTGTGTCCTGAACGTCGTTTTCTTCTTGTTGCATAAGTATCCCATAGTAAACGACTATCCAACCATTCAACGGCAAGGATAGTAAGAATAACCGCAGTACCAAAATAAAAAGCCGCTGGCCCCATTGTGAAAGTCATCAATTGATCTCGATTAATCAATGACATCATTAGCCCAATCACAAAGAGATCAAGCATTGACCATCGTCCTATCCAAGAGACAAAACGGTATAGTTTCATTCGAAGTAGGGGGTCAATACGAGAATTAAAATGAATGCTTAATAATAAGCCCAGCATAATTATAATCTTGAAAAAAGGCACAAAAACACTGGCAATGAAGACAATAACTGCAATTGGAGTATTACCTGAATTCACTAAGGAAAGTACACCTGAAAAAATAGTGTCTTCACTACGCTGACCATTTAAATAGAAAATAGAAATAGGTAATAGATTTGCAGGTATTAGTAAAATTATTGCTGAAATTAATGCAGCCCATGTTTTTTGTAAACTCATTGGCTGTCTTGAGGTATAGCAAGATTTACAACGAGGGCAGTGTGTTGATGGTGTTCTTTTAAAATGATAATGACAGGCATGGCAAGTTGCAGGGCTTTTTTCTATTTCTTTTTGTGGATAAAAGCGTTGCCAAAGTTGGTCCATATTAATGTTAATTAGCATTAATAAGCTGAGTATCATTAAAGAAACAAAAGCAATTAAGCCATTGCCAATATAAACAGTTGCATAATCGCCTAATTTTATTGTTGCAACACCAAGCCCTATTAAATAGACATCTAGCATTACCCATTCTTTTAATTTCCCTAACATTAATAAGACTGGGCGAAGATTAAGGCGTAAGCGAGAGCCTAAATGGAGATATAAAATAGCGATGGGGAGGCTAAGTGGAGCAGCAATAGCACAAAAGGCTACCATTGTTGCTGTAAGAGGAGAGCCTTGCTCTGACATCATGCGAATACCGTCAAGCACATTCGCGGTTATCATTGTGCCTAATAGATGAATTTTAATTAGTGGCTGAGTAAATGCTATTGATGCCAAAATAAGCATTGTAATGGAGAGAATAAGTAGACGAGTTAATGACCAAGAACGATAAGATGCGAGTTTGGCTTGGCAACGTGGGCAATAAGCATCTTCTCCACGCTTTAATGCAAGAGGTAGTGTCACGAGGTGATCACACTCCTGACAGCGTATTGATTTTTTTCCCTTTATTGCGATATTGTTCACTATGTTGCTCGTTAGTTCGCCTAAGTTGGTTTTCTCAAGAGTTATCGTTTGATTAAGCTAAAAAAAAGCACCTATACTCAATGGTTCACAAGTTAGCATTTTTATTATATTTATGCCTTTCATTTTACAATGCAAAGTGTCTGATTTTTTTGTGGGTGTTAAGGGAATATTATCGTTTTTTTAGCCAATTCTTGAAAATGGAGTATTCAACCTCAAGATAAAATAGGCTAAATTACGAGATATGTTATCTATTTTAGTTACGCAAATAGGATTTAATGATGCCAAAATCGCTTTTTTATCAGGAACTCACTGATAATTTGTCAGCCTTGTTGTCTGGTGAAAATGATCTTATCGCATCACTTGCTAATACCAGCGCGCTTCTTTACGAGAAGTTAGATACGATAAATTGGGTTGGGTTTTATCTTAATGATGGTGATTCATTAGTTCTTGGCCCATTTCAAGGCAAAATTGCTTGTGTCAGAATAGGTTTTGGAAAAGGAGTTTGCGGAACTGCATACTCCGAAAACAGAATTTTAAGAGTAAGTGACGTTCATCAATTTAGTGGTCATATTGCTTGTGACAGTGCAAGTCAGTCTGAAATTGTTCTACCTTTAGAAGTAAATGGACAAATTATCGGCGTTCTCGATATTGATAGTCCTATTTTTGATCGTTTTGATAAAAAAGATGAAAATGGGCTTAAAGCGTTGTGTGACGTGCTCTGCGAGCATTTAAAAACTTGTCATACAGCAAAATATTGTGAATTTTGTGTAAGTTAACAGGCGTTTGCCATAGAAATTGTTGGCAACACTATTATAATGTCGCTTGTTCATGCCTGCGCTGGTTGGCAAAACCGTTGTAATCAGGAAATTTCATGGAAAATCAACCTAAGTTGAATAGTAGTAAAGAAATCATCGCTTTTTTAGCTGAACGTTTCCCTAAGTGTTTTATCGCTGAGGGCGAAGCCCGCCCTTTGAAAGTTGGCATTTTTCAAGATCTTGTTGAAGATCTAAAAGATGAAACTCAACTGAGTAAAACACAGTTACGTTCGGCATTACGCTTGTATACCTCAAGTTGGCGCTACCTTTATGGAGTTAAAGAAGGAGCAAAACGTGTCGATTTGAATGGTAATGACTGCGGCGAACTGGAAGCTGAGCATATTGAACATGCTCGTACACAATTAGCAGAAGCTAAGGCGCGCGTTCAAGCTCAGAGAGCAGAACAACGTGCTAAGAAGCGCGAAGCTGAAGGTGATAAGGAGACCAGCAAACGTCCGGCAGCGAAAAAGCCAAATAATACGCGTCGTCAGCCACCTAAAGATGGTGAAAAACGGCAGCCTCGTCCTCAAAAAGCGACTCAAGCACCTCGTAAAGCACCACCACGCCAAAATACTGAAAAGTTAATTCCAGTGAAAGACACATCAGTTCTTACTGTTGGTCAATCGCTAAAAGTTAACGTTGGTAGCAGCGTGATGGACGCGACAGTGCTAGAGATAGCGAAAGAGGGTGTACGTGTACAATTGCCTAATGGTTTGGCAATGAATGTACGCACGGAACATTTAAAGTTCTGATACGGAGGCCAACCAGAGCATGAACAAACTTTTAAATGTGGCTTTTGCAATCGGATTAACGTTAACAGGCACTTCTGTTGTGATGGCTGAGAAACCAGCCACCCCAGCAATGGTAACTATTGATCAGTTACCCGAATTAAAGCAAGAGCCACAACATTCTACCGTGAGCGAGCGAGTAACCTCTCGTTTTGAACGCTCTCACTACCGTCAGTTCTCGCTAGATGCGAGCTTTTCTGAAAAGATTTTTAATCGCTATCTTAATTTATTAGATTATAGCCACAATGTGTTGCTAGCATCAGATATTGCCCAATTTGATAAAGAAAAAACCAAAGTAGGCGAATATCTGAAAAAAGGGGAGCTTCAGCCCCTTTATGATCTCTTTAATTTAGCGCAAAAAAGACGTTTTGAACGTTTTCAATACGCCTTAAACCGCCTAGATAAACCCATGGATTTAACTGGTCAAGATAAGTTTGAGTTAGATAGAACAAAAGCGCCATGGCCGCAAACTCAAGCTGAGCTAGATAAACTTTGGGATGAAAAAGTAAAATATGATTGGTTAACGCTGAAACTATCTGAAAAAACAGATAGCGAAGTTAAAGAGACACTCACTAAGCGTTATAAAGCTGCGTTACGTCGTCAAACGCAAAGCCAAAGTGAAGATGTTTTCCAAATCATTATGTCGGCATTCGCCCGCGAAATTGATCCTCATACAAGTTATTTATCACCAAGAAATACCGAAGCCTTTGATTCTGAAATGAGCCTATCCTTAGAAGGCATTGGCGCTGTATTACAGATGGATGATGACTATCCTATGATCAACTCTATGGTAACCGGTGGTCCGGCTGCAAAAAGCAAAGAGTTGAAAGTAGGCGATAAAATTATTGCTGTAGGGCAACAAAATAAAACGATGGTTGATGTTGTCGGCTGGCGACTTGATGATATTGTTGCGTTGATTAAAGGACCAAAAGGTAGCCAAGTAAAATTAGAAGTTATTTCTGATGAGAAGGGCGCTAAACCAAGAACAATCACTTTAGTCAGAGAGCAAATCCGTTTAGAAGACAGAGCTGTTAAGCTAACTGAAAAAGTGATTAACGGTGATAAAGTTGCAATTTTGGATATTCCAAGCTTCTATGTTGGTTTAACCAATGACGTAAAAACACAGTTACAAAAAGTGGCGAAAGATAATGTTTCATCTTTAGTCATTGATTTGCGCGGTAATGGTGGTGGTGCATTAACAGAGGCGATTTCACTTTCAGGATTATTTATTCCAAGTGGCCCCGTTGTGCAAGTCAGAGATAATAATGGTCGTGTACGACAAGATTTCGATAAAGATGATGTCGTGTATTATAAAGGACCACTAGTTGTTATCGTAAATCGCTTTAGTGCTTCTGCCTCTGAAATTTTTGCGGCTGCAATGCAAGACTACGGACGAGCGCTAATTGTAGGTGAGCAAACGTTCGGTAAAGGAACAGTTCAGCAATATCGCCCATTAACCCGTGTTTACGACCAAATGCTAAGCCCTGATTGGCCTGGTTTAGGTTCAGTGCAATACACTATTCAAAAATTCTATCGAATTAATGGTGGCAGTACTCAACTTAAAGGGGTAACACCTGATTTGTTGTTACCAAGCTTTGATAGTGCTGAAATGGGTGAAAGTTTTGAAGATAACGCATTGCCTTGGGATAGTATCTCTCCAGCAAGCTATCAGCTCTCTGAGTATTCAGACAAGCTGAAGGCCGCGTTAGCGCCATTAACTGAGCAGCATACTAAGCGCATCGCAAATGACAGAGAGTTTTCATACATCTTTGCTGATATTCAGCGTTATAACGATGCCAAAGCAAAAGGTGAAGATAAATTTGTTATCTTAAACTTCGCTGAAAGAGAGAAAGAAAACAAAGAGCTAGAAGCCATTAAATTAAATCGCATTAATGAGCGTTTTAAATTAGAGGGTAAGCCTGCGTTGAAATCACTCGATGATTTGCCTAAGGATTATGAGGGACCAGATCCTTATTTAGATGAAACTGCTAAAATTGCGGTTGATCTCTCAAAAGTGCTTAAGCCTAAGAAATTATTAAATTAAGTTATCAGTTATAACAACGGATACTTAAAGTAACCCCCCAATAGTTGGATACCAATTGCTGGGGGGTTTTATATTTATATTAGCCAAGATATAAAATTACTATTGCCAATCAATGTTTATCAGGCTTTTCATCAAAAATCTTTTTAAGAAAACCAATAATAGTTTCTTAGATGCCACCCTTTATATTTTTAGTTCTTCTCTATATTAAGTTACCAGTAATATTAATTATTATTAATGAATGGATATTTAAATTTCACTTTGTGTAACTTAATTTTCAATTCGAAATATATCTTGAATAAGTTTTGTAAGCTATAAGAGCGAATACTGGGTTGATTTTTAGATAAGAGGTGAGTTTCTTATTTAATAAGTGGAATAAAAAGATAAAAGGATTATTTATTGTGATTAAGATCTCATTTGATAGCATGTCTATTGCAATAAATGTAACATGTTGTGACAATGGTCTCTAAAGTTGACATAAAATTACTATAGTATACACATTATGAAATATTTGCGTCATTTTTGGATATTGACGCGTTAGCTAAAATCTTACCTAAATGATGAGTTATCTTTATTCTATGAGTTCAAAATGTATTTTTAGAGCAAAATATTATAACTAAAATAATCTATTTTTAGAGTAGGGTTCTCTACGTAAGAGATAGTGACTAAAGGCAAATAATCTATAATTTGCTTATAGGATTTTATTGCAAAAAAATAAGTAAATATAAATATGGTGAGATATCCATATTGGATTTTTTACGCCAAAAAATGACTCTATTGCTTGAAAATGGTGCAACTATAAATTTAATCAAAGGTTATTTTTTAGCTAAATAAAAAAATGGTGTTTTATTAAACTTGCTGAATATAAGTCAGCATAACTTAATTCAAATATTTATTAACCAGGTTGCATTAAGATGAAAGTAAAAAAAATAGTATTGTTTATGTTGTCTCCTTGCTTCTTAGCAGTAAGCGCTGCTAATGCTGCAAATTGGGAAGACTCAATTAAAGAAAGCGCGTTTATTTCAGATTCAGAACTTGAACTTTCTACAATCAATATGTGGAAATACTTAAAAACTGAAAACCGTTTTGATAAAGAAGAGCAACGTTACAGAAAGCAAGTTGCCAATGCTTGGGGTCAAAACTTCCAAGCTGATTTCAAATCAGGTTATTTAGGTGGCATCCTAGGATTTGACGTCTCTTATTATGGTGGTATCAAATTAGGCGCAAGTAAAGACTTCGCCTCTCGTGCAATTTTATATAATGATGATGGCGACGCAAAAGGCTATAACAAAATTGGTCAACGCTTTGCAAAAGTTAAATTCGATTTAGATCCTGTATTAATTAACGGTAAAGCGGGTTGGTTTACTCTGAAAAATACCGGTATTTTTACAAACTCACAGCGTTTATCATTAAACAGCTACAATGGTTATGCAACTAACACTGCAATGGGCGACTGGAGCTTAGATTTACTATTCCTTGATGGTAAAGTAATGCGTCGTGATAGCCCAAATACCGACAGAATGTATTTTAGCGATGGCAATGGCGTTAGACATAATATCGACCATGTGCTGACTGGTGGCATCAACTATAACTCTAAACCGTTAAAAGTATTTTATTTCTATGGTCAAGCGGATGATGTATTCCGTCAACATGGTTTAGAAGCAAAATATAAATTAACCTCAGATGTTACTGTTGGCGGTGTTGTTTATTATCATGATTACGGTAGTGATGGTAAACGTACATTAAGTGATGCCAATAAGGGTAAACGTAACTTTGATAATGATGCATGGCACTTTGCAGGTACTATGGAATGGCGCATTCCAGAATCACCATGGACATTACGTACAGGTGTGACATATACCGATGCAGAAAAAGCTAATGGTGTTGGTCAATTTGCTCGTAACCCAATTGGTAATACCCGTGGACGCTTTAACTCACCTGCTTACGCAGATATCGACTATGTACGTGATGGTGAGGTTATGGGTGCATTGGAAGCTGAATACAGAATTAGCAAAGAACTGTCTGTTGGTGCGCGTACCAACTATAGTGAATTCAGCTATTCTGGTGAAAGATTAAAACAAGGGCAATTTGGTTTATTTAGCTACTGGAAACCTACAAAAAATCTTTCTGTTTCTTTAAGCGGTGGTATCGGCTGGCACCACCAGCAAGAAAACGACTATACCACACCAAAACTTTATGATGGCCACTCACAACGAGCTCATTCATTATCAGGCTCTATGACAACCACATATCGTTTTAAAATGTAATTTATAGCGTTAATTGAGTTTATTGCTCGTATCAGATGCACGACTTGCATATATTGTGAGTCGTGCATAAAAATACAGAGATAATGACTCTATCGATTATCGTAAATGATGGCATCTTTATGGTAAACCTGTGGTTATGATATTCAACAATACAAGCCTTTCTTAAATAAATTCCTTTCGTTCGACAAAACAGAAAACTCATATCATCTATTATCAATCTCACTTTATACTTAAGTTTTAAATGATGCCTAATATTAGGTGTTCACTGACTATTTCTTTATCAAAATGTAAAGTTATATCGTTTTTAATATTAAATAGGTTAAAAAGCTTGATAAAATCTAAAAAAGCCTTATTTATAAGACAGTTTTAGCAATGTGATAATTAGATAAAATAGGAACAGTATCAATATGATGAGAATTGCTTTATTCCTGTTAACAAACTTAGCTGTTATGTTTGTTTTTGGGATCATCTTATCTTTAACAGGTATACAAGGTCGTAGTGTTCAAGGCTTGATGATCATGGCGGGATTGTTTGGCTTTGGTGGTGCATTTATTTCACTATTAATGTCAAAATGGATGGCATTACGTTCAGTGGGTGGTCAAGTTATTGAAAACCCAACTTCAGAAGTAGAGCGTTGGTTATTAGATACGGTAAGAAGACAATCTGAACAAGTCGGCATTAAAATGCCACAAGTGGCAATTTACGATGCGCCCGATATTAATGCATTTGCAACAGGCGCTCGCCGTGATGCTTCGCTGGTGGCTGTGAGTACTGGTTTGTTAGCTAGTATGAGTCGAGATGAAGCAGAAGCGGTTATTGCCCATGAAATTAGCCATGTCGCTAATGGTGATATGATAACCATGACCTTACTGCAAGGTGTTGTGAATACCTTCGTTATCTTTATTTCTCGTATCATCGCTCAATTTGTTGCTAACTTTATCTCTAATGACGAAGAGAGTGAAAATAGCAACGGAAACCCATGGGTTTATATGGGGGTTTCAATGGTTCTGGAAATTGTATTCGGTATTCTTGCCAGCATTATTACCATGTGGTTCTCTCGTTATCGTGAATTCCATGCGGATGCGGGTTCTGCAAAGCTTGTTGGCCGTGAAAAAATGATAGCGGCATTACAACGTTTGAAAACGAGTTACGAGCCACAAGAAGAAAGTAGCATGATGGCTTTCTGTATCAATGGTCGTAATAAGTCATTCAGCGAGTTATTTTTATCTCATCCGCCATTAGATAAGCGTATTGAAGCACTGCGCAATGGTGAGTATTTGAAATAAGATTGAATGATAGCATTAAAGAAAATATGGTTAATGCTTCGCTAAAAATAGAAACGCCAGAGAGTTAAATCTTTCTGGCGTTTTTTAATCATAATATTTTTCGTTAAGGATATTTAATAAAATAGAGGCTGTTGAATGAAATGTTGCATATGCATTTTTCCATGTGATTTTGTTTTTGCTAAAGACCATCGGTAAAACAAATTTTAGATAACGTTGCTCATGAATTGGGTCATCACGTAATCTATCTAGCCCTAGTTGCAATTCTTTAAGTGGAAACTCGCAAAATTCAGGATACTGGTTTGAGTATCGTGCTATATCTTGTTGTATACAGTTATACATAAAAATACTGAGTTTTTGATAATCAGGTGGTTGGTGAGTGACAATACAATAATTATCATAAATATGCCTAACTAATGATTTATCGTCAAATCGATCATAACCACGATTTAATGATGCTGTTCTACGCATTATTGATATAAGTTTCTCCACATGAGTTGATTCATTTGTAGCACATGGAAGTGATTCAATTACATCTCCTTGATCCGTTAATTGTGTAACTAATGAGCTAATGTTTCTATTTTCGGGTGGCTCTAATAATTCTGTTTCGATAAATTCAAGTTTAATGAAGGGTCTTAAGCAAGGTGCTTGCTGGTGCTTTTGAGGGTATTGTATTTCTACTTCGTAGTAGCGATATTCATCACGTTTAATTGCATTTTCTAAGTTAATTTTAAAAAAATCTAATGATTCTATTTTCTTTATAATTAAGCCAATTAATTCACGCCTAATTTTTTTACGCTGCTCCCTTGACTTGGATGAAAACTGAACATTTGGTACCATTTTTATATCAACATCTTCAGACATTCTGTTTAATGCTATTCCTGATTTAGATAGTGCTGTACCACCAGAAAAAACAAGTTGATGGGAATGGTAAGCTGCATCTTTAATTATTTTTAATAGCTCAATGATATAAAAGTCTTTTTCAACAATAGATACGGAATCAATACCGAGAGCATCTGCAACATCAGGGAATAAATCAATTTGTTTTTTCATTAATTTTGCTATTCCCTATTATGAGTTTTCGGCTAAAACGACGAGGGGTTTTTATTTCAACATATGCAGGAATTTGAGTTGAACTACCCTCATTGTATGCTTTGGTGGCATCACCAAGTAAATAAGGTATTTTGAGACGATCAAGTGTTTCAATAATAACTGATGCTGACCCACCAGGGGCTGCTGGCATTGTTTTTCCTGTAATTTGGTTACGGCGGGCTTTGGTATAAACACCTTGCCCAACTCTTAGCAAAACACCTTCTTGGATAAGTAAGTTTAAAACCCGACCTATTTGATCATAACCTGCTATATCATTAAAATCTTTACGAAAGAAAACATTACGTTTTGAACGTTTTAAACGTGTTTCAATTTTATCTTTTATTGTCATGATTTCCTCCTTAAGTCAAATATTATGATAGCAAAAATACGACATTAATGATAGCAAAAATACGACATTTTAATTTTATCCGATGATAATTTAAAAGTTTAATTAATTGTTTTTATTATAAATTATATTGATTTCTTAGAGTGGTGAGTAAGTTTTGTTAGTAAAGATATTTATAACAATCAAATTAATTACTAACCAAAGATATATGATTTTTTGCACGATTTTGTCTTGTTATGTTTAGAGGGTTTTTATTGATATTGGAGGATGACAAAAATAGAAGATATGCGACTTAATAGAGATACAAAAAAGCCAGCTCAAATTGAACTGACCTTAGTTTATTGAGCGCTTCCTATTATTTATGCGGAATAATAGGGTATTTAATCTAAATGCTCGCCAAAGTATGCCATCAGTTTTTTCTCATCAATTTTAAGAGCACCTTTCCAGCCCGCCCATGGCATTTCCATATCAGAGCGACCTTTTGTGTTATTAAGTTGATTTTCTGCAATGGTAATATCGCCGAAATTCGCCCAATGATCTAAATATAATGGAATGTAGGCATTGGGAATAACACCAACTAAGGCAAGTGAGTGCAAAATACCTCGTTTGGTATATTTATCACCAGAAACTAATTTAGCCTCATTTAACCGCTTTTCAAACTTACCCGGAGTGTCATCTTCAGGCGCATGGCGTAATAAATCGAGCAATTGCTTAAAGATCTCTTTATCTGTGGGAGTTGGGCTGATAGGGGGGACGGTCAGTAGATGTTTTAAATTCAAGTAAGCATAAGTAGGATTGCCAGTATAAGAATTACCGTAATAGAGGCAATATTGAAAATAGCTGTCATTAATATGTTTTTGCTGATCTTTATCACTACAAACCCAACAGCAGGCATATTGAGGCTTTTCTTCATAATTATGTAATGGCAAATTTTGCAATTTATGAAAAGCCCCTAAAACAGAGCGACCTCTAAGATAACTACCTCCGACACCTGCAACAAAAGCATCTAAGCAACGCTTTTGGGTGAGTAATGGATTATTCTTTAAGCTATTTAATTTCGAAATAACATCAGCGTGATCAGCAAATCTTTCTATGATATTAGGTTGCCAATTGGACTCAGACAACAAGGCTTTTTCTTTTTCTGACAGAATATCAAGGGAATAAAGTGAAACCTGACGTTCTGGATCATATTGACTATTTTCATATTTATAGAGTTTACGTAAAACTCGCATCATTTTTTGCACGATTTTACCTTGTTATATTTATAAGTTTTTTATTGATATCGGTGAATTAAATAGATAGAAGATACGTAACTTAATATAGATACAAAAAAAAGCCAGTTCAAATGAACTGGCTTTATCAATAGAGGTAGATAACGTTTATTTTACGGTAAGTTCAGTTTCTTCATCTTGGTTGAAGACAGCTTTGTCCGTTTGTCCCATAATTTGACTGGTAATTGTACCCGCTGTCATGGAGCCACTAACGTTTAATGCTGTACGTCCCATATCAATTAACGGTTCTACTGAGATTAACAGGGCAACTAATGTCACTGGTAAGCCCATGGCAGGTAAAACGATAAGGGCTGCAAATGTTGCACCGCCACCCACACCAGCAACACCAGCAGAGCTAACAGTCACGATAGCAACTAAAGTTGCGATCCACATTGGATCTAATGGGTTAATTCCCACAGTAGGCGCAACCATAACAGCTAACATCGCAGGGTAAATACCTGCACAACCATTTTGGCCAATTGTTGTACCAAAAGAGGATGAGAAGCTGGCGATAGATTCTGGCACACCAACACGCTTAATTTGTGTTTCAATATTCAACGGAATACTTGCAGCACTTGAACGACTTGTAAATGCAAATGCTAATAAAGGTCCCGCTTTTTTGAAGAATCTAATCGGATTTAAACCTGTGAAGCTGACCAGTAATCCATGAACAACAAACATTAAGCCAATAGCAACATAAGAGGCAACAACAAAGCTTCCTAATTGAATGATGTCGTGCATATTGGAGCTTGCAACAACTTTAGTCATCAGCGCCATTACACCATAAGGTGTTAACATCATAACAATGCGAACCAGTTTCATGATCCATGATTGTAGGCAATCAATCGCGACTAAAACCTTCTCACCACGAGGCTGATCTTCTTTGAGTAATTTCAACGCCGCCATGCCTAAGAAAGTCGCGAAGATAACAACGCTAATAATCGATGTGGAGCTGGCACCTGTTAAATCAGCAAATGGATTTTTAGGAATAAATGACAAAATAAGCTGTGGCATCGTTAAGTCAGAAACTTTGCCCATGTAATTTTGTTCAAGTGCAATTAAGCGCTGTGCTTCTTGTTCACCTTGTACTAAGCCTTCTGCTGTTAAGCCAAATAAGTTAGCAATAACAATACCGATTAAGGCAGAAATAGCGGTGGTAAATAACAGTGTACCAATAGTGAGACCACTAATTTTTCCTAGTGATGATGCTTGATGCAAACGAGCTACGGCACTAAGAATAGAGGCAAATACTAATGGCATAATGATCATTTGCAACAGCTGTACATAGCCATTACCCACGATATTAAACCAAAGAATAGATTCTTTAATAATAGGATCGTGTGAGTCATAGAATGCGTGTAGTGCTAGTCCAAAAGCAACACCAAAAACTAAACCAACAAGAACTTTCTTTGAAAGGCTCCACTGACGTTGACTTAATTTAGCCAAGATGAGTAATAGCACAACAAAGACGAGTACGTTAATAATTAACGGAAAATTCATCTTAACTCTCCAACGAGATCTTTATTTATATAAATTCAACGATTGTATGCGATATGAGTTCTTAGGTAATAAGAAAGGATATAACAGCATCAATTCGTTATATAGTAACAGGGTTGTTAATAACTTTTTATAATTAATTAATATTTTATATAATCGTTTGGTTATAAAGACAAGGAAAGTAGGTATAAAAAGATGTAAGAATTTATAAATAAATAGAAAAACGTAGGGTTTTGTCAGGGGATGTTAAAAGTTAGTGCGCTTATCGTGGTACATCTGTAACCAGTTGTTGACTTGCGAAGGTAGGGTAACAGTAAGGTGTGGAGGTAAAAAAAGTGCGCCAACAAGGATCAAAACAGAAATAAATCTCTCGCCTTTTTTATTATTCTTTTTACCTAAAATAGGTAATGCAAAACGCATTTTTAAAGGCCACAAGAAAGGAACGCCCGCAGGAGTTAACATATCGGCAATGAGATGACTAAGATAACCCAATAAAAGGGCATGAAAGATATCGGCAGAAATATCCCAACGTGGTGAAACTTGGGTTTCCCACAAAATAGCTAAACCACAAAATGCAAGTAAACTATGCGTAAAACCTCGATGGCCACAGAGCTTTGATAGAGGCAGAGAGATAATACGGAATAATCGCCCAAGAATAGAGCCAGGGTGATCCAAATCAGGTAGAAGGGAGCCTAATAAGACAGCAGGGATCATGTGAAACCAATCACCATGAGCAATAGCTGGCGTTATTTCAAGTTTCTGTGCTAACACAAGTGTTGCTACAGAAAAAAGTAGATGTCCTTCTGCTGTCATTCCGTGTCTGTTCGTTTGCTGTTCATTTATACAGTAATGAAGTATAAAAGGTTTTGGCGATAACTAACAGACAAAAAAGATAAAAATTGTCTTAAATATTAAGGGATAACAGGAATATTTTATTTGATTGATTTAAAAATGATCGAATTTAGGATAAAAAACTAAAAAATAAGATAATGGCGAGTGGCTGTAAGCAAAATATATAAGAGGAAGAGCAAAAGTACAAAAGGTGGTTTGTGAGGCGATAAATATTAAAAGAGAACAAAAAGGATATCTTACAAAGCAAAATACCCTTTTTATTTATGGAAATTAGCCTAATAAATGCAGTTGTGTTAGTTCATTAAGTGATGCAATTTTTACATCCGCTAAGCCCCATTGCTTATCATTAAATTGTTCTGTTGCAGGCACGACGATAGAGCGCATTCTTGCGCCTTTACAAGCAATCATGCCATTGCGAGAATCTTCTAATGAAACACAGTGGATAGGGTCAAGATTAAGCGCTTTAGCTGCGTTTAGATAAACCTCAGGGTGTGGTTTGCTATGTGGTAACTCATCGGCAGACACGACGGCTGAGAAGTAATGGCGAATATTAAACAACTCGAGTACACGCTCAAGCATAAAATCAGGAGATGCCGATGCAAGTGCAATTTTTAACCCTGATGATTTACAAAGCTCTAAGGCATGCTCAACACCCGGTAATAGTGGCTTTGTTTCTTCAACCAATTTGACAACACGAGAAACCATTTTTTGTTTTGCTTCTTGTTTTGAAACGCCTTGCCAAGGTGATGCTTTATACCATAAATCAATGACTTCGTTTATTCTTAACCCAACCATATCGGGCATTGCCGATGCAAGGGATAAATCGACGCCTAATTCAGCAAAGACCTCATGTTCTGCTCGCTGCCAAAATGGTTCAGAGTCGATTAATAAACCATCCATATCAAATATTGCAGCTTCAATAGGGAATTTAAAAGACATGTTACTCTCCATAAATAAGGTCTATGTTGTCGAGTGGCGATTGTAGCAAGAGTTACAAGGAAAATCTTTTTAATCAGTTTCTTATTTATTTTGTAAAATAAATAGAGAGAATAGCTACTATTAATTTATTGTCGTATTAGCCGTTAACTAGACTACGATAAACAGATAAGATATTGACGAATTCTATTAGTGAGGATGTGATGAGTTATCAATATGCAGGATTGTATGCCATTTTAAAGCGTGTACTTGGTTGGCTTATTTTTATTCCTGCCTTTATTTCAACAGCAGTATCATTGATAGGCTTGGCGGCAATACAACGCCCAACCGGCGATGGTGTAAATGCCGTAATTAATGATTTTTTTCGTGTATTAGCAGAAATGGTGCAATTTAATACGCCTTTTTTAGGTTTTTTCTGGCGAAATTCACCTATTCCCAATACACAAATGGGATTTAGCCAAGAAAATATCACTTTTTTTGTTATCTTTCTTTTTATATTTATTGGCTTAGCATTCAGTGCATCAGGATTACGAATTTATCGCCAAGTGAAATATTTGAAAGAAAATATACAAGACCAGCTTATTATCGAACGTGCAATGAAAAGTGGTGTGACTGCTGAAGAATTGCAACAAAATATTAAATTACCTCGACATACTATTTTTACACAAATTATGGTGCTTTATCTGTCACCTCTGATTGTTATTGCAATAGGTTATTTCTTGATGAAATTTTTAGGATGGTAACACGGCTTTAAAGTGAACGAGGATGGTTCATTTATATTAACTGAAGGGAAAAATAAACCTCGCGTAACTGAATCTGGCGAGGTTATATTTTTTAGTTTATGCATTTTATCTCAGAGCTATTCCACTCTTTTCCTATTAAGGTGTTGCTAATAGATCATCAATTATTTTTCTGACTTCTAAATAATTTTCTTCGCCCCCAAATAAATTACAACGGTTGAGGAAGAAATAGAGTTGGTAAATAGGCTGGCGTGATAAAAATTTATCTGATAATGGCCAAACACTTTGATAACCATCGAAAATATTTGCAGGCACGGCTGTGCAAAGTGGTAACATCGCGATATCACACTCTCGATCACCCCAATAACAAGCAGGATCAAACACTGTACCTTCTGATTGACCAATCGCAGCACAGTTTTTAGGCCATAAGTTGCCGTGAAGCAGAGAGGGTTGTGGATTATGATCAGCAAGACGATGATTGATAATTTGGATTATCTCGTCGATATCCCCAAAAATCATACCTTTCTCAGAAGCCAGTTGTAGCTGAAAACCAATACGTTTTTCAGAATAAAAGTGGCTCCAGCGTTTTTCCCAGCTATTAAGTTGAGGTGTTGTATCGATTTGGGTATCGAAATCAAAGCCATAGCTAGGTTGTTCTTCCCACTGATGTAGTCTTGCTAGTTGTTGTCCAAAACAATAGGCGCTATGAGGTGTAAATGGTTGAACAGGCAAAAATTCAAGGAGTAGAAAGCTGGCATCTTTACTATTACCAATACCAAGAACCCGAGGCGTTCGAATTGTTTGGCTTTTAGCTAACATTTCGAGTTGTTCTGCCTCATTTTTAAAATTAGGCAAAAATTCACGCAAATTAGATTTCACAAAAACTGGCGTATCACCATAATAAATTTTCCATGTATGATGAATATCGCCACTAGAAAGGTGGAGTTTTTCGTTTATCTTTGCTGAAAATCCTAAGTTTGATTCCAGTAAACGACCTATATTCTGCCACATACTTACACCTCGCAAAGTTGTTTACTTAGTAGACCCAAATAAAATAATAACGAGCGATGTTTATACTATGACAATAACACTTTAATTAAATCAATAAAGTATAAAGCTAAAAAACGGGATGATTATCCCGTTTTTGCTGAGATAAAAAATATTATCAGGCGCTAGCGGGTTTTGTTTGTCGCTTTATTTTTGCCAACTTTATCTGATTACAGAGTAGCGCAATAATAAAGAACACAGCTTGCGTTAGCACAATACAAGGACCTGTTGCTCCATCAATATGGAAACTAATAAATGTGCCTATAACGCTAGAAGCGACAGAAAATACAATTGCCAACATAATCATGCGTGAAAAACTACGTGTTAATAAATACGCGGTGATCCCCGGTGAAATAAGCATGGCGACAACTAAAATAATCCCAACCGCTTGCATTGAAGCAACAATGGTTAATGCCAAAATAGACAGCAATCCATAGTGTAATAATGTGACAGGTAGACCAACAATTCTTGCTTGGTTAGGATCGAAGCAATAAAGCATAAAATCTTTTTGCTTAATAAGCATAATAGTGATGGTAATTACACAGATAATGCCGATTTGAATTAATACATCAGGTGTAATGCCTAAAATATTACCAAATAAAATATGCATTAAATGTTGGTCTGTATCGACACTGGCAAAAATGACCAACCCCACAGCAAACATGCCTGAGAATACGATCCCCATTACAGTATCTTCTTTAATGCGACTGTGATCTTTTAAATAACCGGTGGCAAAAGAGCAAAATAATCCAGAAAGAAAGGCACCAACTGTTAACGGGATCGCGGTGACATAAGCAAGAACAACACCGGGTAAAACGGCATGAGAGATTGCATCCCCCATCAAAGACCAGCCTTTTAATACCATATAACAAGATAAAATAGCACAGGCGATACCTATGATAATCGCGGCAACAATAGCACGTTGCATAAATGGATATTGAAAAGGCTCAATGAAAAACTCCATCAACTCATTCATAGTTTCACCTCTTCTGGTTTTGTTGATCCTTTATGCTGGTGAGATTGTGTGATCAACTCTTGTGAACTCTGACGAGCACGACGGCGAGCGGCTAACATACCGTGTTTAGGGGCAAATAAGAAAGCCAACAAAAAGAGTGATGTTTGCATTGTGACAATCACGCCACCTGTTGCACCATTAAAGAAGTAGCTAAGATAAGCGCCTACAGCACTTGTGATTGTGCCAATACAGATAGCAATAATAGCAAGTCGTTTAAATTGATCTGTGAGTAAGTAAGCTGTTGCACCGGGAGTCACTACCATAGCAATGACAAGGATGGCGCCAACAGTTTGAAGCGCCGCAACAGTACATGCGCTCAGAAGCGTAAAAAAGATAATTTTTAATTTTAATGGCGATAAACCGATGGATTTTGCATGAACTTCATCAAAAAAAACCACTAGCAAATCTTTCCAAATACAAAATAAAACTAAGAAAGAGACACCTGTGATGATCACTACTTGCCATACATCTTCATCAGCAATACCTAAAATATTTCCGAGAATAATGGTCTGAACGTTGACGGCTGTCGGTTTAAGCGAAACCAGCAACAGACCAAAGGCAAAAAAAGTGGAGAAAATAAAACCAATAACGGCATCTTCACGAAGGCGAGTAATATGACGAATAAATGTCATTGATAATGCAGCGAGCAAACCGGTAAAAAAAGCACCCACTGCATAAGGTAAACCTAATATATAAGCCCCAGCAACACCGGGAACAACAGAGTGGGAAAGGGCATCTCCCATTAACGACCAACCTTTCAAAATAAGATAGGATGAAAGAAAAGCGCAGACAGCACCAACTAAGGCACTTACCCAAATTGCTTTCACCATATAGTTATATTCAAAAGGTTGTAGGAGTAAATCTAGCATGGCTAATCTCCTTGTTTGCGTTGGCTTTGGTGCGCTGGAGTATGCTCTTTTTGATGACCATAAAAGACAGCAGCACGTTCATCATCGGTAATGACAGTAAGTGAACGTGGATCGTCATCATCATGAAGATCAGAACCTGATAAGCTAATGTGGCGTAACACACCACCAAATGCGTGCTCTAAGTTTTTCTGTGTAAACGTCGTTTCAGTTGGACCACTGTCTAACACTGTTCTATTGATTAAAATAACGTGGTCACAAAATTCAGGCACACTTCCTAGGTTATGTGTTGAAACTAAAACTAAGTGACCTTCTTCGCGCAAATTGCGTAAAAGCTCGATAATGGCATTTTCTGTTTTAACATCGACACCAGTAAAAGGTTCATCAAGTAATAAAACAGTACCTTCTTGAGCCATTGCACGCGCTAAGAAAACACGTTTTTTCTGACCACCAGAAAGCTCCCCAATTTGGCGATGCCCTAAGCCTGATAAGCCCACGCGTTCTAATGATGCTTCAACAACTTCATGGTCACGTTTTGAAGGAATACGAAAAAATCCCATTTTTCCATAGCGTCCCATCATCACAACATCAGAAACGAGAACGGGAAAGTTCCAGTCAACCTCTTCTGTTTGTGGAACATAGGCGATCATATTTTGTTTTAACGCCTGCTGGATAGGGCTATCGTTTAATGTCACTTTACCTTTAGAGGGCTTTACCAGCCCCATAATGGTTTTAAATAGAGTGGATTTACCACTGCCATTGATACCCACTAGGGCGCAAATAGTGCCACCAGTGATAGAAAAACTTGCATCGAAAATAGCTGTATGACCGTTGTTGTAAGTTACTGTGGCATTATCAACAGTCAACGTAGGATTAGCTTTTATATTGCTCATTGCCCAAATCCTTTCGCAATTGTATCTACTGTAATAGTAATTAAATCAATATAAGTAGGAACTTCGCCACCTTCAGCGGAAAGTGAGTCAACATAAAGAACACCACCGTATTTTGCGCCTGTTTCTTTGCTGACTTGTTTTGCTGGTTTATCTGAAATTGTACTTTCACTAAAGACAACAGGGATTTTATGTTCTCTAACGGTATCAATCACATATTTAACCTGTTGAGGTGTGCCTTGTTCTTCTGCATTGATAGGCCATAAATAAACTTCTTTAAAGCCATAGTCATTAGTTAAATAGCTGAATGCACCTTCACTGGTTACTAACCAACGCTCTTCTTGTGGAATGCGAGATAATCTTTCTCTTAATGGTGCGTCAAGCTGTTTAATTTTTTCTGCGTAGCGTGCCGCATTTTGATTATAAATAGCTGCATTATCTGGATCATGTTCAACAAGCGCCTTGCGAATATTTTCAATATAAATTAATGCATTATTCGGTGACATCCACGCATGTGGGTTAGGGTTGTTTTTGTAAGCACCTTCACTGATTGCTATTGGTGTGATGCCTTCAGTGACAACAACAGCGGGTACGTTACGTAACTCATTAAAAAAACGTTCAAACCAACGTTCAAGATTTAAGCCATTCCATAAGATAAGATCAGCCTTTTGAGCTTTTACAATATCTTTAGGAGTCGGTTGGTAATCGTGAATTTCAGCACCGGGTTTTGTGATTGATTCGACAATTGCGGCATCTCCAGCCACATTTTGAGCGATATCTTGAATAATAGTAAATGTGGTGACAACTTTTAGTTTATCTTTTGCTTGTGTAGGTGCTGTTAAAAATACAGATGCCACAAGGCACAAAGCCGTGAGTGAAAATTTGTTTACAGAGCGAAATATATCCATATTATTATTGCCTTATAGTTGCAGAGTTATTTTCTCAATTGATAATGATTATCAATATCATTTCAAAAAAGTCAAGTTATCTCTGTGTAAAAAGCTTCATTTGATAATGACTAGAAATAAGATAACAACATGTATTCCAATAAATGTTAAGTAGATTGTCGAGTTTTGTCACAAAAATTAACAATAGTTCGTAACTATTTGTGCAAGAGCTTATTTTTATTACGTATAAAAAACCACGTTCCTTTATTCACCCAAGGTGGATTATGCCTCTACAGTTTTATCGCTGCCTTTCAACACCTCTTTTACATTGCATTTAATGCACATTACTTATTCAAATTTTATTCAAAAATTAAGTTATAACACGATATAAACCTGTGATGGCAGATCCTATTCTGATTAATATATTTGGAAGGCAATGTGGGGAAGAGGATAGATTTGAGATAAAACGCACACACTAGAAGTAGTAATAGATTGATTTATTTCTTATGCTTTGCCATATTTTAGCATGCATTTTTGCGTGAAAATAGAATAATATATCTATAGCTTATTGATATATAAAGCAGTCTTTGTACAACCCTTTATGCAAAAGGATAAAACGTGAAAGTAAACATCATCTTTTCTTTGGCAATTTTGCTTCTTGCTGGTTGTGCTGATCATGCTCGTCAACCTGTTCAAAAAGAAACATCACGATTTTTAAGCCAAAAACCAGTAGAGAATCGCGTTAATAATGCTTCAATCTCAACGGCACAATGGAGATCAACTCCTTTTGATAACCATATACAGCAAGCCTCAAGCCGTTACGATGTTGATGAAACATTAATTAAGGCGATTATCCAAGTTGAATCAAACTTTAGACCTGAAGTTATTAGCAAATCAAATGCAGTTGGATTAATGCAAATTAAAGCATCAACCGCGGGAAGAGATGTTTACCAAAATAGAGGCAAGGCAGGGCAGCCAACAACGGCTCAACTAAAAGATCCCGCCATTAATATCGATTTGGGTACAGCTTATATTCAATTATTAAGAGAGCGCCACCTTGTTGGTATTGCCGATCCTGAAACGCTTTATTACGCTACTATTCTTGCTTATGTGAATGGCGCTGGCGCTTTATTAAGAACATTTGATAAAGATAGAGATAATGCTATCGCTAAAATTAACTCAATGAGTGCGGATGATTTTTATCGTTATGTTGAAAAAAATCATCCGGCTTCTCAAGCACCGCGTTATTTAGCAAAAGTCAGGGCGGCTTACCATGCAGGTGATAATTAATCTGGCAAATTAGCAGCTGCTTGAGCCTGTTTTAATAAAGCAGGCAAATCAGCAATAATTTCAAGAACGCCATTGATCATAAACTGAACACCCATACAGATTAATAAAAATCCCATTACGCGAGAAATAGCGTCAATACCACTGTGACCTAAATATTTCATAATGCGGGTGGAGCCACGAAGTGATACCCAAACAATAACGCTAATTAAAAAGAAGCTTGTCACAGGGGCGATATACAATACCCATTGTGCAATATCAGTACGCGAGGGGATTGAAGCCGCTGTACTAATTATCATTGCAATGGTTCCGGGTCCTGCTGTACTTGGCATTGCTAAAGGAACAAAGGCAATATTAGGCTCTTTGGGATTATGATGTGGATTGTCATCGTCTGAAACAGGATCATCGACATTAGGTGTGTTTGGAAACAGCATACTAAAGCCAATAAAGGCAACGATCATTCCACCTGCAATACGAAGACCGGGGATCGAAATACCAAACGTTGTCATTATGATCCGCCCCGCATAGAACGCGATGGTCATAATGAGGAAAATATATACACATGCCATTAAGGATTGTTGATTACGTTGTTCCTTTGTCATATTGCCTGAAAGGCCAAGCCAAAGAGCAACAGTCGTTAATGGATTAGTTAAAGGCAAAAGCAAAATAAGACCAAGACCGATAGCCTGAAAAAACTGGTAAACAGAGTGCATGGAATATAAAAGCTCCCAATAACAGGTGATTAAGGAGTAATTATGATAACAAATTAAACGAGATAATAGTTATTTTACTCGTAATATTCTTAATGTGTATTAGTATTTTTTCATAAGCCATTCTAAATGCACTTTTACCGATCCCCAGTCATAATCAGTAATACTATAAACACAAGTATCTCTTTTTTGTCCCATTGTCGTTAATCTATGATTACGTAAAATACCATCCAGTTTTGCCCCAAGTCGCTCAATTGCTCTACGGCTAGTTTGATTTAATATATGAGTACGAAATTCAACAGCAATGCACTGTAAATCTTCTAAGGCATATTTAAGTAAGAGATATTTGGCTTCTGTGTTTATTCCTGTTCTTTGTACTTCTTTGGTATACCACGTTGAACCAATTTCTAATCTTGGTGTTTGGTTATCAATATTCATAAAGGTTGTTATGCCAACCACACGGTTATTAGCTTTAGAAATAATGGTAAAAGGCAACATTAACCCTTTTTGTTGCAACTGAAGTTTATGCTCAATATCGCGTTGTAACTCTGTTACTGAAGGAACGGTGGTATACCAAAGTTCATCGGGCCTATCTTTTTCGATTAATTGATAAAGTTCTGAATAGTGTTCCATACTTAGAGGCACTAAACGCACAAGTTTTCCTTCTAATGTTGTCCACTCTGTTATCTTTTTCATAATAAATATTCTCAGGGGTTGTTAATAAAAATGCGTTTTTTAAGAATACTTTTTATACATAACAAATTTATAAATTAATATTGTTATTTAAAAGGCTATTAAAAAATAAGCCAAATTCAGAATGATGGAAATAGAGAAAAAAGAGTGCGAGTGATTTTTTCTCAACAGAAAATGACCGTCTCACCACAGGTGAGCCAGTATCATGCGTGTTAATCTATAATTCAGTAATAGTGATATAACCGTAAACACAATAGATTGGTAAAAAGATGACAGATTTAATTGAATGGGATGATTTTTTACGTGTAGAAATGAGAGTGGGGACGATTATTAGCGCAGAAATAAATAAGAAAGCTAATAAACCTGCTTATGTAATGGAAGTTGATTTGGGCGAATTAGGCATAAAACGTTCAAGTGCTCAAATTACGGTAAACTATACACCTGAAGATCTTGTGGGACGTCGCATTTTATGTGTATGTAATTTCCCAGTTAAACGCATTGCAGGTATAAAATCTGAAGTCTTAATTACAGGGGCGCCCGATGAAACGGGAGCAATTGTATTGGCTGAGTTTAACTTGCCTTTACCAAATGGTTCACGTTTAGCATAAATAAGTATCTTGATAAGACACTCTTAAATAGTGATGTTCTGCTGAGTTTTGATATAGTAATTGTTCAATAGCAGGATGGATATAAAGGAGTGTCTTTTGTTATTACCTCAATTGCATTTGCGATGTTATACACAAGAGACGGTATCTCATCAGCATGATAATTTATGGCAGATTATTTTCGGGCTTTCAGGTTCGATGGAAGTTAATTTCAATCGAGAAGATTTTCTGATTTCCAGTCAAAACTGTTTGATTATTCCTCCAACTATTCATCATGCCTTTTCCGGTAATATAGATAATAAAAATCTTATTTTGGAACTCCCTGCAACCTCTCAATGGCAATTAAGTGAGAAAGGTGGGCAATTTGCGTTATCACCAGCAGCTATTAGTTTATTAGAGTGGCTACATCAATATCCTCAACCTCCAGATCAATATTCAACGATCACACGTTTATTACTCGCTCAAATGAAAATACAAAAAGGTTGGCGCGATAGTTTGGATGCTTGGTTAGCGAATAAATTACATACACCATTGACCACACATGATATTGCTTTTGCTTTTAATTCATCAGCAAGTACATTACAACGAAAAATGAAAGCCGAGGTGGGTGTATCTGTGATGCAATATGTCACTCAACAGCGGCTTAGCAAAGCTGCTGAATTATTAAAATACACATCAGTAAATATTGAAAATATTGCTTTAGCCGTAGGGTATGACTCGCATTCTGCATTTAGTCAGGCATTTCGCCAATACTTTAATAAAAGTCCTACTGAATATCGACAAGATTAAGCCATTACAGCACTTCACTTTCTGTCGAATAAACACGAGGGCATAATTTATCGAAGGCGAGTGTAAACAAATAGGTATAAACAAAGAAGAACACTAATATAGTGATTTCCATGCTTATTGCTTTGATAAAACCCACATTATACCACCACATATAAAGTGGAATGGTAAAGAAGAACAGACCTAATTCAAAACTTATTGCATGGATAAGTCGTACCATAACTGTACGCTTTTTTATTTTTAATTTTGACTCAATTAATTCAAAGAAAGAATTAAAAATATAGTTCCAAATCAAGGCAATAATAGAAACAGCGATTGCAACGGGTAGTGAATTATGTGATTGGCTTTGGCTTAATATTGCAAGTAAAACAGTGCTTAATAAAATCGCAAGAGTTTCAAAGGTAATAGCATAGACTAATTTACGAGAGCGGGGTTTTAGATAAAACACGTTACACACCTTTATATTAACAATGAAGATCCTGGTCCGCCCCAGAGAATGTTATTTTAAAAGCCACGGTTTCCGCTTGATTGGTACTGATACTAATAAAATCCTATAAAAAAGGCAAAGTTTGTCTATAAGACGCACGTTAACAGATTAGTGAGTTTCATTAAGAATGACTTGGGTCTTTAAATAGAGATTTCTTTTGTTTTAACTCTTTTAAAGAAGAAGGTGTAAGACATTTTATCGAATAATCTACCTTTTAAATATTTATATTTAATTTGGTATATTTTATTAATATATTCAATTTGTTATGATTAATTGCTGATTTCTATTTTAGTAAAAAAAGTATCGACCCCATCTTAAATTAACTGTATATTTAAACAGTAGTTTAAACATAAGGAGATACTACATGCGTAATGTAAAAGGAATTCAAATTATTGGACTAAATAACATTCCTAGCAATGTTTCTACGGGTTATGGTAATACTGATACTGGTAAAGTTTTTAACTCTGATGGTTCATTTCTTGTCTATACAAGAATTCGCTTAATTGGTTCAGATGATGAAGCCCTAAAAGACTCTCGTTTCGAAACTGTTTCTGGCGTAACGGCTGATTTTCAGGAAGTTCCTTGTGATAAAGACGGAAATGTTTTAATGACCCATCATGTAATCACAAGACCTGCAGGAGAAGGTGAATATAGTCGTGAAAACGGTTATTCACATGGTGTCGGCATTCGTTTATTTATTTTTTGTAAACAAGAGCCAACTCATCGCATTAATTTAACTACGGGTGAGATCAGCGCTAATACTGATGATAACTACCTGCGTCATATTACATTTTCTTATGCAGTTCTTGGCCGTTAGTTAAAGATCTAGTTAAAGATTAAGATAAATAGCCTTTGATTAATATCAGAGGCTATTTTTATAGCTAAGAAGCTTATATATTTTTAACTGAGTGTTTTAAAAAAGTAATCATGCCATCAAAAAGATAGAGAATAAAAAATAGATAAAGAAAAAAATATCGAGTCAATTAATACAATGTGATGAGTGAGTTTTTTCTATTTTTGATTTTGTATTTTCTTCGTGTTTTCTTGGGGAAATATAGGCAGATAAATGTATAAATCTTTACTGTCTGTGATAATATCCCCCCTGAGTTGCGATAAGGCTCAGTGATGCTATGGATATTTATAAAATAAATATGTGTACATAACTGTAGTGCAAACCTCGCGAGGTAAAGTGAGAAATTGTCGTAACGTACTGAATATATATGAAATAAAAAGCTTACAAGTGATCTTGCGTATGGGTCACCACTGTAAATAAGGATTTTAAATGCCAATTATTACTCTTCCTGACGGAAGCCAACGTCAATTTGAAAATGCAGTTTCTGTCATGGATGTCGCTGCAGATATCGGCCCTGGACTTGCGAAAGCATGTATTGCTGGTCGTGTTAATGGTGAACTGGTAGATGCTTGTGAATTAATCGAACATGATGCAAGTCTGGCGATTATCACCGCAAAAGATGATGAAGGTCTTGAAATTATTCGTCACTCTTGCGCCCATTTATTGGGACATGCAATTAAACAATTATGGCCACACACCAAAATGGCGATTGGTCCTGTTATTGAAAATGGATTCTACTACGATGTGGATTTAGACCATTCTCTAACACAGGAAGATTTAGACACTCTAGAAAAACGCATGCTAGAGTTGGCGAAAACAGATTATGACGTTATTAAAAAACGCGTAAGCTGGGCTGAAGCTCGTGAAACATTTGTTTCTCGTGGTGAAGACTATAAAGTTGCTATTCTTGACGAAAATATTAGCCAAGATTCTCAACCAGGTCTTTATCATCACCAAGAATATGTTGATATGTGCCGTGGGCCACACGTTCCAAACATGCGTTTCTGTCATAACTTTAAATTACAGAAAATCGCAGGTGCATATTGGCGCGGTAACAGCGATAATAAAATGCTACAACGCATTTATGGTACAGCTTGGGCTGATAAGAAACAGTTAAAAGCTTACTTAGATCGCTTAGAAGAAGCTGCTAAACGTGACCACCGTAAAATTGGTAAACAGCTTGATTTATATCATATGCAAGAAGAAGCGCCGGGTATGGCTTTCTGGCATAATGATGGCTGGACTATTTTCCGTGAGTTAGAAACATTTGTACGTTGTAAATTAAAAGAATATGATTACCAAGAAGTAAAAGGTCCATTTATGATGGATCGTGTTCTTTGGGAAAAAACAGGTCACTGGGAAAACTACAAAGAAAACATGTTCACAACATCTTCAGAGAATCGTGAATATTGTATCAAACCAATGAACTGCCCAGGTCACGTACAAATTTTCAAACAAGGTTTACGTTCTTACCGTGATTTGCCATTACGTATGGCCGAATTCGGTAGTTGTCATCGTAATGAACCATCAGGTGCATTGCATGGTTTAATGCGTGTTCGTGGCTTTACACAAGATGATGCGCATATCTTCTGTACTGAAGATCAAATTTTAAGTGAAGTAAATGACTGCATCAAATTGATTTATGATGTATATTCTACTTTCGGATTTGAAAAAATCGTTGTTAAGCTGTCTACTCGCCCAGAAAAACGTATCGGTGAAGATGCATTATGGGATGTTGCTGAAGCAGACTTAGCAAAAGCCTTAACTGATAACAATATTGAATTTGAATATCAGCCAGGCGAAGGGGCGTTTTATGGCCCTAAAATTGAATTTACACTTTACGATTGTTTAGATCGTGCATGGCAGTGTGGTACAGTACAATTAGACTTCTCACTACCAGGTCGTTTAGGCGCATCTTATGTTGCCGAAAACAACGAGCGTAAAGTACCTGTTATGTTACACCGAGCAGTGCTAGGGTCCTTAGAACGTTTTATTGGTATTCTGACAGAAGAATACGCAGGATTCTTCCCAACTTGGTTAGCACCACAGCAGGTTGTCGTGATGAATATCACGGATGGACAGGCTGATTATGTACAAAAACTCGTCAAAGAATTGCAAGATGCCGGAATTCGTGCAAAAGCAGACTTGAGAAATGAGAAGATTGGCTTTAAAATTCGTGAACATACTTTACGTCGTGTTCCGTACATGCTTGTCTGTGGAGATAAAGAAGTTGAATCAGGCAAGGTAGCGGTTCGTACTCGTCGAGGAAAAGACCTTGGCAGTATCGACGTTAACGAATTTAAAGAAAAACTTCTGCAAGAAATTAGAAGCAGAAGTCTTCATCAGTTGGAGGAATAAGGTATTAAAGGCGGAAAAAGAATTCAATCAACGCGTCAGAATCGCATCAATGGTGAGATTCGCGCTCATGAAGTTCGTTTAACAGGTTTAGATGGCGAACAGATTGGAGTTGTTAGTCTGAAAGAGGCTCTTGAGAAAGCCGAGGAAGCAGGTGCTGATTTAGTTGAAATTAGTCCTAATGCCGAGCCGCCGGTTTGTCGTATTATGGACTACGGCAAATTCCTCTATGAGAAAAGTAAGACTCTCAAAGAACAGAAAAAGAAACAAAAAGTTATTCAGGTTAAGGAAGTTAAATTCCGTCCTGGTACAGATGAAGGCGACTATCAGGTCAAACTACGCAACCTGATTCGTTTTCTTGAAGATGGCGATAAAGCTAAAGTCACACTGCGTTTCCGTGGTCGTGAAATGGCACACCAACAAATCGGTATGGAAATGCTTAACCGTATCCGTGAAGATTTGGATGAACTGGCAACTGTTGAATCTTTCCCTAATAAGATTGAAGGGCGTCAGATGATCATGGTGTTAGCGCCGAAGAAGAAATAGTCGGGCAATTCAAGTAATAGCATCAGTCTTTAAAGGCTGATTGCTATTCGCCTCATTATTTTATGTTATTAACAATGCGAAGTGGATTATAGAAATGCCAAAGATTAAAACAGTACGCGGCGCAGCTAAGCGCTTTAAAAAAACTGCTGGTGGTGGCTTCAAGCGCAAGCATGCTAACCTCCGTCACATTCTGACTAAAAAATCAACTAAGCGTAAACGTCATTTACGTCCAAAAGGCATGGTCTCTAAAGGAGATTTAGGTCTGGTCGTAGCTTGCTTACCATACGCATAAGTATCACTTTTTTAACAGAATATAGACATTTAGGAGTTTAATATGGCTCGTGCTAAACGTGGTGTTATCGCCCGTGCTCGTCACAAGAAAATTTTAAAGCAAGCTAAAGGTTATTACGGTGCACGTTCACGCGTATATCGTGTAGCTTTCCAGGCTGTAATCAAAGCTGGTCAATATGCGTACCGTGACCGTCGTCAGAAAAAACGTGTTTTCCGTCAACTGTGGATTGCTCGTATCAACGCAGCAGCTCGTCAGAACGGCATGTCTTATAGCCGTTTCATCAATGGTCTGAAAAAAGCATCCATTGAAATCGACCGTAAGATTCTGGCTGACATCGCTGTATTCGACAAAGTAGCATTTGCTGCTTTAGTTGAAAAAGCGAAAGGTGCTCTGGCTTAATTTTTATTAAGCAATGGAAGAGGGAGTTTTCTCCCTCTTTTATTTTGTCTAAATTTGTGGCTTAATGATATAAATTCAATAAGTTAATATTTTAAGAGACATTATCAATGTTAAATATCGCTTTTTTCCGTTTCTTTTTTTACTTTAGCGCCTAATTCAAGGGGGCTTTTGCGCGTAAGAAAAGAAACGAAAAGTAGCGCCTGAGCCTCCAATATGGAGGCTTTTTTGTTTTCAGATCCCAATACTGGGTTAGAAACCAAAAAGGGCAATTTTATTCGTCATCATTGATAACAACTAATAGACCTCATCAGGTCAAAGGAAGAGGAAACGATGCCACATCTCGCTGAACTCGTTGCTCAAGCTAAA
Source organism: Proteus sp. CD3 (assembly GCF_008808075.1). Classification (NCBI taxonomy): domain Bacteria; kingdom Pseudomonadati; phylum Pseudomonadota; class Gammaproteobacteria; order Enterobacterales; family Morganellaceae; genus Proteus; species Proteus sp. CD3. Next base: position 1,407,029 of record NZ_CP019686.1, read on the forward strand.
GCAGCTATCGAAGAGGCACAGGATGTTGCTGCGCTGGATTCGGTTCGTGTTGAATACTTGGGGAAAAAAGGTCATTTAACGCTTCAGATGTCCACGCTGCGCGACTTACCCGCGGAAGATCGTCCAGCTGCAGGGGCTGTCATTAATCAGGCTAAACAAGAGGTTCAGCAAGCGCTGAATACTCGTAAAGATTATCTTGAATCAGCATTATTAAACGAACGTTTATCTGCTGAGAAAATCGATGTGTCTTTGCCTGGTCGCCGTATTGAAAACGGTGGTCTACACCCAGTAACTCGTACAATTGAACGTATTGAAACTTTCTTTGGCGAATTAGGGTTTTCTGTGGAATCTGGCCCTGAAATCGAAGATGATTATCATAACTTTGATGCGTTGAATATTCCTGCTCATCACCCAGCAAGAGCCGACCACGATACTTTCTGGTTTGATGCGAAGCGTTTACTGCGTACACAAACATCAGGTGTACAAATTCGTACCATGCAAGATAAACAGCCACCTATTCGCATCATTGCACCAGGCCGCGTATATCGTAACGACTACGATCAGACTCACACACCAATGTTCCACCAAATTGAAGGCTTAATTGTTGATAAAGACATTAGCTTTACCAATTTAAAAGGAACACTTCATGATTTCCTAAAAAACTTCTTTGAAGAAGATATGGAAATTCGTTTCCGTCCTTCTTATTTCCCATTCACAGAGCCTTCAGCAGAGGTCGATGTAATGGGTAAGAATGGTAAATGGTTAGAAGTGTTGGGTTGCGGTATGGTTCACCCAAATGTATTACGTAATGTAGGTATCGATCCTGAAGTTTATTCAGGTTTTGCGTTCGGTATGGGTATGGAACGTCTGACTATGTTACGTTACGGTGTCACCGACTTGCGTTCATTCTTCGAAAACGATCTTCGTTTCCTCAAACAGTTTAAATAAGGTGGGATTATCTCATGAAATTCAGTGAACTTTGGTTACGTGAGTGGGTAAACCCAGCGATTAGTAGCGAAGCGCTTTCTGAACAACTGACAATGGCTGGCCTTGAAGTTGATGGCGTTGAAGCTGTTGCTGGCGATTTTCACGGTGTGTTTGTAGGTGAAGTTGTTGAATGTGGACAACACCCTAATGCCGATAAATTGCGTGTAACGAAAGTTAACGTAGGCGGTGACAGATTACTTGATATCGTTTGTGGCGCACCTAACTGCCGCCAAGGACTAAAAGTTGCGGTTGCAACAGTCGGAGCTGTATTACCAGGCGATTTCAAAATTAAAGCAGCAAAACTACGTGGTAAACCCTCTGAAGGTATGCTGTGCTCATTTTCTGAATTAGCTATTTCAGAAAATCATGAAGGTATTATTGAATTACCTGCTGATGCACCAATTGGCATGGATATTCGTGAATACTTAAAATTAAACGATAATGCGATTGAAATTAGCATTACACCAAATCGTGCTGATTGCTTAGGTATTTTGGGTGTTGCGCGTGATATCGCTGTTATCAACAAAATGGAATGCCAAGTACCTGATATGTCGCCTGTTGCGGCAACTTCTTCAGCAACATTCCCTGTGCGTATTGAAGCGCCAGAAGCGTGCCCACGTTATTTAGGTCGTGTTTTCACTAATATAAATGTGAAAGCCAAAACACCTTTATGGATGCAAGAAAAGTTACGTCGTGGTGGTATTCGTTCTATTGACCCAATTGTTGATATTACCAACTTAATCCTACTTGAAATGGGTCAACCGCTACATGCGTTCGATCTTGATCGCGTTGACGGTGCTATTGTTGTTCGTATGGGTAAAGAGGGTGAAAAACTGACTTTACTTGATGGCAATGAAATTACATTAAAAGAAGATGTATTAGTTATTGCTGACGAAAAACAAGCATTAGGTATGGCTGGTATTTTTGGTGGTGAATCATCAGGTGTTAATGAAGAAACGAAGAATGTCTTCTTAGAGAGTGCATTCTTCTCTCCATTATCTATCACAGGTCGTGCGCGTCGCTATGGCTTACATACTGATGCTTCTCATCGTTTTGAGCGTGGCGTTGATTCTGCGCTGCAATACAACGCGATTGAGCGTGCAACTAAGTTACTGTTAGAAATTTGTGGTGGTGAAGTTGGTGAAGTGATTGATGTAACCAATAAAGCACATTTACCAAATATCGCACCAGTTAAATTAACACGTAAAAAATTAGACCGTTTACTAGGTCATGTGATTGATGATGCACAAGTTCTGGATTCGTTAACTCGCTTAGGATTCAACGTTTCTGTTGAGAACGATGGTTGGTTAGCAACAGTTCCTTCATGGCGTTTCGATGTTCAAATCGAAGAAGATCTGATTGAAGAAGTTGCTCGCATTTATGGTTACAACAATATTCCAGATGTACCATTACGCGCTGATTTAGTGATGACTAATCATCGTGAAGCGAACTTGTCATTAAAACGCGTTAAAACAATGCTAGTAGACAACGGCTTCCAAGAAGCAATTACTTATAGCTTTGTTGATCCTAAGGTTCAATCTTTATTACATCCAAATGAAGAAGCATTAATTCTGCCTAATCCGATTTCAGCAGATATGTCAGCAATGAGACTATCTTTATTAACCGGATTATTGACTACGACTGTATATAATCAGAACCGTCAACAATCTAGAGTTAGGTTATTTGAAGCAGGTCTGCGTTTTGTTCCTGATAATCAAGCAGAATATGGAATACGTCAGGAACTTATGTTAGCTGGTGTGATCGCGGGCAACCGTTATGAAGAACATTGGAGTTTAGATAAGCAAACTGTTGATTTCTTTGATTTGAAAGGTAATATTGAATCAATTCTGGAATTGACAGGTCAGCTAGATGAAATTACATTTAAACCAGCTAATCATTCAGCACTTCATCCGGGACAAAGTGCTGGGATTTATCTGAGAAATGAATATATTGGCTGTATTGGCGTTGTTCATCCAGAGCTTGAACGTAAACTTGACTTAAACGGTCGTACGGTAGTATTCGAAATACGTTGGAATGCAATTGCAAATCGCAGTTTACCACAAGCAAAAGCAATTTCTCGTTACCCTTCGAATCGTAGAGATATCGCTGTAGTTGTTCCGAATGATGTTGCTGCAGAGGATATTTTAGCCGAATGTAAGAAAGTTGGCGGAAATCAAATAGTTGGCATAAACTTATTTGACGTGTATTGTGGTAAGGGAGTAGCAGAGGGCTATAAAAGCCTCGCTATTAGCATAATCTTGCAGGATATCGAGCATACACTGGAAGAAGATGAGATTGCTGCAACAGTGAGTAACTGTGTAGCAGCATTGAAACAGCGATTCCAAGCATCCTTGAGGGACTAGACCTATGGCGCTTACAAAAGCTGAAATGGCAGAAAATCTGTTTGAAAAACTTGGTGTTAGCAAACGCGATGCAAAAGACCTTGTAGAATCCTTTTTTGAGGAAGTGCGTCGTTCTCTTGAAAATGGGGAACAGGTGAAGCTGTCTGGATTCGGAAACTTTGACCTGCGTGATAAAAATCAGCGCCCAGGTCGTAATCCGAAAACTGGGGAAGACATTCCTATTACAGCTCGCCGTGTTGTTACTTTCCGCCCAGGACAAAAGTTAAAAAGTCGGGTTGAGAGCGCAACACCAAAAGAATAAGATTTACAAAAACATCCAAAACGGCTTTCTTTGAAAGCCGTTTTTTTATCATTATCATCTGTATCTATTTTGATGATAAACGCATTAGGGTGTTTATATTTATCAATATAGTCTGAATGAGTATTTCTATTTGGATGGAAGGTTTTTATTTTTCTATTATCTTTCTTTTTATTCTTATTTTGACTCTTTTATTTTATCTGCATCAACATTGTGATAGCTAATCCCCATTTTCCTTCATTATTAGAGACTGGCTTACATGTTCTAAATTTATTTTTTCATCATTGAATGCGAACATGTTATGTTGCTAAAAAATTATTTTATAAATAAAAACAGTTAGAGTCGTTGTTGCATGGATAGGGAATGAAATGAATAAAGAAGTTAATCCTCTAATTAAATTGGCTAAAAGACAACGCATTGACGACAGAAAGAAGCTGTTTCTAATGGCATTAGTATTATATTTTTTGTTTGTATTTTCCCTCTCTGTTGGTGAGATTACGTTATTTCCACATCAATGGTTAACAGATGAAGCTCATTTATTTGTTTGGCAGATCCGTTTACCAAGAATACTTGCAGTAATGACTGTTGGTGCCAGTCTAGCAATTGCAGGTGCGATTATGCAGGCTCTATTCCAAAATCCACTCGCAGAGCCAGGATTACTAGGAGTAAGCAGTGGTGCAGGAGTGTGTGTTGTATTACTCATTGTTTTACAATTGGGTTTCAGCCCTTGGTTGATAAGTGGTGCGGCAATATTCGGTGCATTAGGAATGACTCTTTTATTAATGTTTTTTACTCGCATAAGAAAGCTGTCTAATGCTCAGTTACTATTAATTGGTGTGGCATTAGGTGTTCTGGCAAGCGCGATAATGACTTGGCTGGTTTATTTCAGTTCAGCTTTGGATTTAAGACAATTAATGTATTGGTTGATGGGGAGTTTTAGTGGCATTGATTGGCGTCATCAAATCTTATTTTTGGCTCTTATACCTATTGTCTTAATTCTTATTCTACAAGCCGATATTCTTAATTATTTATCTCTGGGTTCATTCAGAGCAAAACAATTAGGTATATCCGTTAATCAATGGCGAAATTGGTTTATTTTAGCTGTTGGGTTATTGATAGGGCTAAGTGTCGCTTTAGCGGGCGCTATAAGCTTTGTAGGGCTTGTTGTGCCGCATTTATTAAGACTGTGTGGAATAACTCATTATAAAACATTACTACCCGCGTGTGCGCTTGCTGGTGGCGGATTGTTATTGCTTGCTGATCTGCTATCTCGCTTAATTTTAAATGGTGCAGAAGTTCCGATAGGAGTGATTACAGCAACGCTTGGTGCGCCTTTATTTATCTGGTTATTGGCAACAAAAGAGATGGGGCGTTTGTAATATGGCGTTACTTAAACTTGATAATTTAAGTGTTAATGAGCGGCTTAACGCATTTACAGAGCAAGTAAATTATGGTGAACGTGTCCACTTAATTGGCGCAAATGGCGCGGGGAAAAGCACACTTTTAATGGCGATCGCAGGAGAGCTTCAATTTAATGGTGAAATCATTCTAAACGAAACTTCAATAAGATATTATAAATATGATGATCTTTCTAGAATGCAGAGCATTGTTATACAACAATTGGAAGCTTTATCATTTATGCCTGTTTTTCATTATCTCTCGCTATATCATAAATTATCGAAAATGGATGTTCAGCAATTAAATATGCTGTTAAATGATTTTAAAATTGACAAATTATTATCAAAAAACATTCATCATTTATCGGGAGGTGAATGGCAGAGGGTCAGAATCGTTGGTGCATTTATCCAATTATGGTCAAGTTATGATTTAAAAGGAAAATTAATGTTACTTGATGAACCAACGAATAACTTAGATGTCGTACAGTTGGCTATTTTGGATAAGTGGGTTGATAAATTTTGCCAACAAGGTGGTGCCGTTATTATGAGTACACATAATTTGAATCATTCCTATCAAAAAGCAGACAGAGTTTGGCTCATAAAAAATGGATATTTGGTTGACTCTGGCGTACCTGCACTCTTATTGGACGAAAAATTATTATCAACTACATTTAATACAAATATCAAATGCATCAATGATGTTGATCATATTGATTGGCGGGTTTTGCAATAATATGGTTATTGTTTAGCTTATCTCCAAGTAATTATTAAGGTTTTTTTAATGTTTTCTTAATAAGACGGATGCCGGTGAACAATAGTTTGTATATAATTGTTTTTTCTTTATTCATTCATTCATTAATTAGGCTACATTTTTATGAGTCACTTCCTTCCTTTCTCTCGCCCTGCGATTGGCGATGAAGAAATCAAAGCCGTTGAGGATGTACTGCGTTCAGGTTGGATTACAACAGGCCCTCAAAATCATCAATTAGAGCAAGATTTTTGTGAAAAATTTGGTAGCAAACATGCTATCGCAATTTGCTCTGCCACTGCGGGTATGCATGTTGTTTTAATGGCGATGGGAATTGGCGCTGGTGATGAAGTTATCACACCATCACAAACTTGGGTTTCGACGATAAACATCATTACATTACTTGGTGCAGAGCCAGTGATGATTGATGTTGACCGTGATACTTTGATGGTGAGTGCAGAAGATGTCAAAAAAGCGATTACACCTAGAACGAAAGCAATTATTCCGGTTCATTATGCGGGCGCACCTTGCGATCTTGATGCATTAAGAAAAGTGGCACAAGATGCAGGCATTCCTCTTATTGAAGATGCAGCGCATGCTATTGGTACTCGCTATAAAAATGAATGGATTGGAGAAAAAGGAACTTCCATTTTCTCTTTTCACGCAATTAAGAACGTAACTTGTGCAGAAGGTGGATTAGTTGTTACTGATAATGACGAATTAGCCAATAGAGTACGTTGCTTAAAATTCCACGGTTTAGGGGTAGACGCTTTTGATAGACAAATTCAAGGGCGTAAACCTCAAGCAGAAGTTGTAGAGCCTGGCTATAAATACAACTTATCTGATATTCATGCAGCGATTGCCGTGGTGCAATTAGGGCGTTTAGATGAAATGAATGCTAAACGTGCTGAGTTAGTTGCACTGTATCGTGAAAAACTCAAAGATTCTCCATTAGAAATGTTGAGTGTTCCTGAATATTCACATTTACATGCAAATCACCTATTTATGGTGAGAGTTGATAAAAATGCCTGTGGTATCGATCGTGATACCTTTATGGAGAAGTTGAAGCAAAAAGAGATTGGTACAGGGCTTCATTTCCGTGCAGCGCACACACAAAAATATTATCGTGAGCGCTATCCTTCTTTATCCCTTCCTCAATCAGAATGGAACTCTGCAACGTTATGCTCGCTGCCGCTGTTCCCTGATATGAATAATGAAGATGTTATTCGCGTTGTAGATGCGATCAATGAAATTCTTTCGGAGCATATTTAAGTGTCAACATTTGATGAAATCAAGAAAGTATCGGTTGTAATTCCCGTTTATAACGAGGAAGAGAGCCTTCCTCAGCTTTTAGAACGTACAATTAAAAGCTGTAAACAATTAAAGCAAGAATATGAACTGATCCTTGTTGATGATGGTAGTAGTGACAATTCAGCTAAGATGTTAGAAGAAGCGGCTGCAATTGAAGAAAATCACGTTATTGCAATTATTTTAAACCGTAATTATGGTCAACACTCCGCAATTATGGCCGGTTTTAATCAGGCTGATGGTGATTTAGTGATCACATTGGATGCTGATTTACAAAACCCACCTGAAGAGATCCCAAGACTTGTCGCGACTGCTGAAGAAGGGTATGACGTTGTCGGAACTCGTCGTCGTAACCGCCAAGATTCATGGTTTCGTAAAACCGCTTCAAAAATGATCAACTCAATGATCACTAAAGCAACAGGTCGCTCCATGGGAGACTACGGTTGTATGTTGCGTGCTTATCGTCGCCACATTGTTGAAGCGATGTTACAGTGTCACGAAAGAAGCACATTTATCCCTATTCTTGCGAACACATTCGCTCGTCGTACTATTGAAATTGATGTCGCACACGCAGAGCGTGAATATGGCGATTCAAAATACAGCTTTTTAAAGCTGATTAATTTGATGTATGACCTATTAACTTGTTTAACCACGGCACCATTACGTTTATTAAGTATCGTCGGCAGTGTGATTGCTGTATCGGGCTTTGTATTAGCCTTATTGCTGATTATTTTACGTATTATTTTCGGTGCAATGTGGGCAGCTGAAGGTGTATTCACACTTTTTGCAATCTTATTTATGTTTATCGGAGCGCAGTTCGTTGCAATGGGCTTATTAGGCGAGTATATAGGCCGAATTTATAATGATGTAAGAGCGCGTCCTCGGTATTTTATCCAAAAAGTGGTTGGAGTTAATAAACCCAACAAAGATCAGGAAAAAGACTAATGAAAGCAATAGTATTTGCCTATCACGATATTGGCTGTGTTGGTTTAAAAGCACTTGAAAAAGCAGGTTATGATATTCAGGCTGTATTTACCCACACTGACGATCCTAATGAAAATCATTTCTTCTCATCTGTTGCTCGTGTGAGTGCAGAAATGGGATTGACAGTATTTGCACCTGAAAATGTCAATCACCCATTGTGGATTGAACGTATCCGTGAAATGAAACCTGATGTCATTTTTTCTTTCTATTATCGTCACATGTTAAGTGATGAGATCCTGAATTTGGCACCTAAAGGCGCGTTTAATTTACATGGTTCTTTATTACCAAAATATCGTGGTCGCGCACCAATTAACTGGGCGATTGTGAACGGTGAAACAGAAACGGGTGTTACTCTGCATAAAATGACCGTGAAAGCGGATGCAGGTGATATCGTTGCTCAAGAAAAAGTGACCATTGCAGATAATGATACTTCTCTGATTTTACATGAAAAAATAAGAGAAGCCGCTGATAAGTTACTTTCTAGCACATTACCACATATTGCATCAGGTGATTATTCAACAACAGTACAAGATGAAAGCCAAGCAACTTACTTTGGCCGTCGTTGTGCTGATGATGGTTTAATCGACTGGAATGCAGATGCAAAAACAGTTCACAATTTAGTGCGTGCTGTTACAGAACCGTACCCGGGTGCATTCACTTTCTTAGGTGAACGTAAAATGATTATCTGGCGTTCACGCGCAGTTGCTGATAATCAAGGCAAACGCCCTGGTACTGTTATTTCAACAGAACCTTTAGTGATTGCGTGTGGGAAAGGTGCAATCGAAGTTGTTACTGGTCAAAGTGAAAATGGTCTTTATGTTCAAGGAAGTCGTTTAGCGACTGAAATGGGTATTGTGACTGATGTTCGCGTTGGACCGAAAGCGACTGCACAAGTTAAACGTCGCAAACGTGTTCTGATTTTAGGTGTGAATGGTTTTATTGGTAACCATTTAACTGAACGTTTATTGAAAGATGATAACTATGATATCTATGGTATGGATATCGGTTCTTCTGCAATTGAGCGCTTTATTGGTAATCCACGTTTCCACTTTATTGAAGGTGACGTGAGCATTCATACAGAATGGATTGAATACCACATTAAAAAATGTGACGTTATTCTGCCATTAGTGGCTATTGCAACGCCAATTGAATATACCCGTAATCCATTACGTGTATTCGAATTAGACTTTGAAGAAAACTTAAAAATTGTACGTTATTGCGTTAAATATAATAAGCGTATTATTTTCCCATCCACATCAGAAGTTTATGGTATGTGTGATGATAAAGAATTTGACGAAGATAATTCACGTCTGATTGTTGGTCCAATCAATAAACAACGTTGGATTTATTCTGTATCTAAACAGTTATTAGACAGAGTTATTTGGGCTTATGGCGCCAAAGAAGATCTGAAGTTTACGCTATTCCGTCCATTTAACTGGATGGGACCTCGTTTAGATAACTTAAATTCAGCGCGTATTGGTAGTTCTCGTGCAATCACACAATTAATTCTGAACTTAGTTGAAGGCTCACCAATTAAATTGGTTGATGGTGGCGAGCAAAAACGTTGTTTCACTGATATCAATGACGGTATTGAAGCCTTATTCCGTATTATTGAAAACCGTGATAACAAATGTGATGGTCAAATTATCAATATCGGTAATCCAACTAACGAAGCAAGTATTCGCGAATTAGCAGAAATGCTGTTAGATTGCTTTGAAAAACATGAGTTACGTGGCCATTTCCCTCCATTTGCCGGCTTCAAGAAAATTGAAAGTAGCAGTTACTATGGTAAAGGCTATCAAGATGTTGAACACCGTAAGCCAAGCATTAAAAACGCAGAGCGTTTATTGGATTGGAAACCAAGTATCGAAACTCGTCAAACAGTAGAAGAAACATTAGATTTCTTCTTACGTGGCGCAGTTGAAGAATTAGGCACTAAATAGGAATAAACAATGAAGAAAGTTGGTTTGAGAGTTGATGTGGATACTTATCAAGGAACGAAACAAGGTATTCCACAGCTGCTGGATGTATTTGCCAGACATAACATTCATGCCAGCTTCTTCTTTAGTGTGGGTCCAGATAATATGGGGCGTCATTTATGGCGCCTTTTAAAGCCCAAATTTTTATGGAAAATGCTGAGATCTAATGCTGCATCACTGTATGGCTTAGATATTTTATTAGCCGGAACAGCATGGCCAGGTAAAAAAATTGCTAAAAATTTAGGTTATTTGATGAAAGAAACCCAAGATGCAGGGCATGAAGTTGGATTGCATTCATGGGATCATCAAGGTTGGCAAGCAAAAGTCGGGCGCTGGTCAACAGAAGAATTAATGCAACAAGTTCGTTTAGGTGTTGAAGCACTGGAAAAAGCACTTGAAAACCCTGTAAAATGTTCGGCAGTTGCTGGATGGCGAGCAGATGAACGCGTATTAACAGTTAAAGAAACTTTTCAATTCGATTACAATAGCGATTGTCGAGGAACACATCCTTTCAGACCTATTTTAGAAAATGGTTCTATCGGTACGGTGCAAATTCCAGTAACATTACCAACTTATGATGAAGTCGTTGGTACAAAAGTTAAGGATGAAGATTTTAATCAATTTATTATTGATGAAATCAAAAAAGACAGGGGAATACCTGTTTATACTATCCATACTGAAGTTGAAGGAATGTCAAAAGCCGCTCAATTTGAGCAGTTACTGGCAATGATTGCAAATGAAGGCATCGAATTCTGCCCGTTAAGCGATTTATTACCACTAGATAAAGAAATGCTTCCGATGGGTAAAGTTGTTCGATCTGACTTTCCAGGTCGAGAAGGCTGGTTAGGGTGCCAACAAGAGGTCTAACGAAACTATGTTGAATAACCGGGCGAGTAAAATAGGGGCCATCCTCTTGGCTCTTTTTTTTGTTCTTACCTACTTATTTCCATTGAACAGCCGGTTATTATGGCAGCCAGATGAAACCCGTTATGCGGAAATTAGCCGTGAAATGGTGGTGAGCGGGAACTGGATTGTTCCTCATATGCTCGATATCCGCTATTTTGAGAAACCTGTTGCAGGTTATTGGATTAATAATGTTAGCCAATTAATTTTTGGTCACACCAATTTTGCTGTACGTTTTGGCTCTGTTATTTCTATTCTGTTAAGCACATTACTTGTCTATTTATTGGCAAGAATGATGTGGCGTAACCGCCAAGTCGCTTTTGTTTCTAGTTTAATCTATTTATCCATGTTCTTAGTGTTTAGCGTCGGTACGTACAGTGTATTAGATCCTATGTTGGCACTTTGGGTTACTGCGAGTATGGTTTGCTGTTTTTGGGCGCTTAAAGCGACCACAGTAAAAACACGAATATTAGCGTGGATAACATTAGGGCTTGCATGTGGTATGGCATTTATGACCAAAGGATTTTTAGCCTTAGCTATCCCGGTCATTGTTATGATCCCTATCACACTGTATCAAAAACAATTTATACAAATGTTGCTCTATGGCTTACTTGCGGTATTTAGTGCCGCATTAATTAGTTTGCCGTGGGCATTGGCTGTTGCTAAAGCAGAGCCAGATTATTGGCACTACTTCTTCTGGATTGAACATATTCAGCGTTTTTCGGGTGAAGATGCTCAACACAGCTCTCCATTTTGGTACTATATCCCAGTTGTCTTATTAGGTGTGATCCCTTGGCTTGGATTACTGCCGGGCGCATTAATGGACGCCTGGAAGAAAAGACGCAAACGCCCTGAATTATTCTTCCTATTATGCTGGTTTGTCGTTCCGTTCTTATTTTTTAGTATTGCGAAAGGTAAGCTACCGACATATATGCTGCCGTTTATGGCACCACTAGCAATGCTAATGGCGAAATATGGCGTAGATTGCGCACGCAAATTTAGAATGAAAGCGCTGCGTATAAATGGTTATATCAATATCTTTATTGGTGTTGCTGTTGTTATCGCTATTTTAGTTATTCAGCTTGTCTCTTCAAAACCTATTTATATGCCATATGAATGGTCTAAATGGGTATTAGCGATAGTCGCATTTTCATTATGGGGTATTATTGGTTATCTTTGCTCTACACTTAATGGAAAACACTGGTTATGGGCGGCGTCTTGTTCGCTAGGTGTTAGCTTATGTATTGGTCAAGCAATACCAAATAGCAGCGTAGATGGAAAATTACCTCAAGAATTTATTCGCCAAAATATCGAGACATTAAACGCAAGCAAATACATTGTGAGCAATAGCGTTGGTGTCGGTGCGGGATTAGCGTGGGAATTACAACGTAGCGATATTTACCTTTATGAAAGAACAGGCGAATTAACTTATGGTATTGAAGAGTATCCAGATTCTCAGCATAAATTAATTAAACCTGATAATTTTGCTCAGTGGTTAGAAGAAGCAAGAAAAGAAGGGAATGTTTCAGTTGTTATTACCTTTAAAGATCCTAAAAGATTAGCACAATTGCCAAGACCTGAAGAGCTAGTGACAAACCATCGAGTGGCTATTTTAACCTATGAGAAGCGTAATTAATGTCATTTGTTTTATTGCTGATCGTGAGTTTTTTGACCTGTATAGGGCAAGTATGTCAAAAACAAGCGGTGGTTAGCTGGCAAAGTGACTCTTTAACAAAAGTCAGAAAAACGATTTTCTGGCTTTTTGTTGCAATTGCTATGCTTGGTTTAGGCATGTTATTTTGGCTCCGATTATTACAGCTCCTTCCTCTAAGTATTGCTTATCCCATGTTAAGTATTAACTTTATTGTGGTGACATTAATTGGCCAGTTTGTTTATAAAGAACCGGTTAATGTGAAACATTGGATTGGGATCGCGTCAATTATGGTTGGTATTATATTGATGAGTATACAAGCATGAAAGGCTATCTATGGGCAATTGGAAGCGCACTATTAGTGACGGTGGCTCAATTGTTGCTAAAGTTTGGCATGTCTGAACTACCCGCTTTACAGCTAGAAAAACAGTGGTTTGATTTTTCATGGTTATGGGCCAATGTAATGCCACTTGCTATCGTGTTTGCTGGTCTTGTCGGTTATGTCCTTTCTATGGTTTGTTGGCTATTCACTTTACGTACCATTCCTTTAAATAAAGCCTATCCGCTGATCAGCTTGAGTTATGTGTTTGTTTATATTCTTGCAGTGATATTACCTTGGTTTCAAGAAACACCGTCATGGACAAAAACAGCGGGTGTTGCATTTATCATGATTGGAGTGTGGCTAATCAGTCAAAAAGCGAAAGATGCTCAAACACACTAACTTAATGATTGTAGAATTTATTTTTTAAATTCTGTTGTTAATTGTGCGATTTATGCTATCAATCATCACTCATTCATCTTCAATAACTTGTTTTTGCTTAAAAAAGCAGATAGATTTTAAAATCTATGATAACAATAATGGTGGATGCAATGAGAAAGTCTATTTTTTATCCTTTCTTACTCTGTATTATTCTGCTGGCTGGATGTTCATCTAGCCCGTCTAAACGTATTCCACCAGCGCCTCCTTTAAAAACACAACTTTCTGACCCTATCATGGTGATAGTGCAATTAAAATCGCAGCTTGAGCAATGGTATGGTACGCCATACAGCTATGGTGGAATGACGCCTTCTGGTATTGATTGTTCGGGCTTTGTGTATAAAACTTACAGTGATCGCTTTGATATAAAACTTCCTCGAATGACCATTGATCAAACCAAATATGGTACACAAATCAGTAAAAGTGATTTAATGCCAGGTGATTTGGTTTTCTTCAAAACCGGTGGTGGTGAAAATGGTCTTCATGTTGGTATTTATGATACTGATAATACATTTATCCACGCATCAACTAGCAAAGGGGTAACTCGCTCATCCCTTGATAATGTCTATTGGAAAAAAACATTCTGGCAAGCTCGCCGATTGTAGTTTCGTGCCATTTAACAGCCTAATATATTGAGAGTTATGTTATCTTATACCTTATTTTCTTCGTATAGGTATTCCTTATGTCAGGCAAATTGCGTCTGTTAATTTCAGAGTCTTATGATCCTTGGTTTAACCTTGCTGTTGAAGAGTGTATTTTTAGACAAATGCCCGCTGATCAACGCGTACTTTTTCTTTGGCGTAATGATAATACGGTAGTCATCGGTCGAGCGCAAAATCCATGGAAAGAGTGTAATACCCGTAAAATGGATGAAGATGGTGTGAAATTAGCACGCCGTTCAAGTGGTGGTGGCGCTGTTTTCCATGATCTTGGCAATACTTGTTTTACTTTTATGGCAGGAAAGCCAGAATATAATAAAACGATTTCAACTCAAATTATTCTTAATGGATTATTAAAAGCAGGCATTAATGCTACGGCATCAGGGCGTAACGATTTAGTCGTTCCCCAAGATGATGGTGAAAGAAAGGTTTCTGGATCAGCCTATAAAGAGACTAAAGATCGTGGTTTTCATCATGGTACATTATTAATAAATGCTAATTTATCTAGATTAGCTAATTACCTCAATCCCGATCCGAAAAAACTTCAAGCTAAAGGTATCACCTCTGTACGCTCCAGAGTGGCTAATTTGGTTGAGATCAAACCTAATATTACCCATGAAAAACTGTGTGAAACTATCACTGAAAGCTTTTTTGAATACTATGGTGAGCGAGTAGAAGCAGAGATTATTTCACCACAAAAATTACCTGATTTACCCGGTTTTGAAGAAACTTTCACTAAACAAAGTAGTTGGGAGTGGAATTTTGGACAAGCACCTGCATTTTCACATCTTTTAGATAATCGTTTTAAATGGGGGGGAGTAGAGCTGCATTTTGATATTGAGCGTGGCAACGTTATTAGAAGCCAAATATATACAGACAGTTTAGATCCTGCGCCATTAGAAGCATTATCAGAGATGTTGGTAGGGCAACGTTATACACCTGAGTCTCTAAAAGGGCTTATTGAGCAACTCATTCAGCGATATCCTAACAATAAAATAGAGCTTAACGAGCTTCAAGAATGGCTTATGACAGCGATAGCGTAATTTTTATCAACGTTAGAAAACGATAAACAATAAGCATAAAAACCAGCTAAAAAAGCTGGTTTTTTCATGAAGAATAACGTGATGCGAAATGGATCAGTGATTTTCACATGACATAAAGCAATGAGTATCTGGCATTTTGCCATTTTCTCTAAATTTAGCGGGTGTAGTATTGAAATGCTTTTTAAAGATGCGTGTAAATGTTGCTTGAGAGCTAAAGCCATACATTAAAGCGATATCTAAAATAGACATATCTTTTTCTTGTAATGATTTAGCTGCTTCTAATAAGCGACGTTTGCGAACATATTCGCCTAATGTGCAGCCTTTAAAGTCTTTAAAAATGCGTTGCAAGTGCCACTTAGAGTAACCACTTTTATTTGCAATCGTATCGATTTTTATACCTTCGTTACGTTGTAACTGGGTTTCTAACCATTTCAGAATATCATTAACGACATTTTCAGCCATAAAACCTCCCACAAAAATGGTGGGGACACAGTGCCCAAGTAAATAGAATAGTAACGTATGTTATTTATAACCTATTTTAAGCATGGGGAAAATAACAGGTAGGCAAAAAGTGCTTTTCGTGATTGATAATCATTATCACAACGATAGGTGAGGCTTATATAGTTTAAGTAAGGTTCAACTTGCTGAATCTTTCTGATTAAAAATGTTATTTTGTATGACTTTTAGTTTGTTGAATTTATTGATTTATTTTTTCAACTTAATAATACTGTTATACCTTTTATTTGTCGTTCTGTTATGCTTTTTTGTGCGAAACACAAGCTAATCATTGATTAAGGTGTATTTGAAAGTCAATTTATTTGACTAAACATTGAAAAATTAAAATAAGATTTACTAATCAATTGATGTGGTATTGCCTTCACCATTTTATTTTCACTTGATAAGTTTATTGATAATAAACTAACTAAGCCACCTTTTAGAAGGTAACGCTAAAAGGTGGCTTGGTAATAAAAATTTAGGTAGTGTTCTTTTTAAGGGCGTAGAAAAACTTGAGGATATAAATGTTCAGGATGAGTATTAATACTTACATCTGCGCCATACCATTTTTGTATATTTTCTGTTGTGAGTACGCTGTGTGGCATACCTTCACAAACTAACCTTCCTTGATGCAGTAATAAAATTCTATCAGCATAAAGAGACGCTAAATTAAGATCATGCAAAACACAACAAACCATAAGATTCTGTGTTTTTGCCAATTGTTTTAATAAACGTAAGCTGTGTTGCTGGTGGTAAAGATCAAGTGCGGAAGTTGGTTCATCAAGGAACAATACGGCTTCTTGTGGTGTAGGGTGCCATAATTGCGCTAGCACTCTAGCAAGTTGTACTCGTTGTTGTTCTCCACCCGATAATTGACGATAGTCTCTATCTTTAAATTTTAAACAATCTGTTTGGAGTAGTGCGGTTTCAATGGCCATTTTTTTATGTTGCTGTCCATGAGGTGTTCTTCCCATAGCAACGACTTCTTCGACTGAAAATGAAAATGAGAGCTGGCTATTTTGTCGCATAACGGCACGGTTTTGCGCTAATTGTTGGCTATTCCATTGAGAATATTTTTTTTGCTTAAAATAACATTGACCTTGTGTGGGTGTTGTATAGCCTGTTAGTAAGCGTAAGAGCGATGATTTTCCTGCGCCATTAGGACCAATAATGGCAACTAACTCCCCAGCATTCAGTGAAAGTGACACATCATCAATAATGGTCTTATTGCCAATTTGGTAAGTTAAATTATTTCCATAAAGTAATGGTGTGTTTTGTTTTTCAATCATGACATTCTTCCTGCGGGTTGTCGTAAGATCAGCCAAAGGAAATAAGGGCCACCAATTAATCCTGTAATCAGCCCCACAGGGATTTCTGCTGGAGATACTAGTGTTCGTGATAATGTGTCAGCAGCGAGTAATAGTGTTGCACCACCTAAAATAGTGGCAGGTAATAGCCATACATGGTTACTACCAATACGCATACGAATAAGGTGTGGAACGACAAGCCCAATAAATCCAATAACACCACTCAGTGCGACAGCACAGCCAATTAAAATGGCGCTAAGAAGTAACAGAATAAACTTGGTTCTTCTTACATTTAGCCCTAAGTAATGCGCTTCTTCATCACCAAGTTGTAATAGGTTTAATTTATGGCTTTGCCAACATGCCAAAATGCTGACAGGAATGATCACAAGGGTTGCAATGGATAAAGTTTTCCAGTCAATTTGGCTTAATGAACCCATCATCCAAAGTGAGAATTGACGTAGCTGTTGGTCGGTACTGATGTAACTTAATACACCAATAAAAGACATGCATAGCGCATTGATAGCAATACCAGCAAGCAATAACCGCGCTAAATTACCATCACTCAATTGATGCAATGAGAAGATAATCATTGCCACAATTAAACCGCCAACAAAGGCGGCAACAATATGGCTGTAGAATGCAAAAGCTGGCGAAAAAGAGAACGGTAAAATAATTACAATGGCAACCATAAGTGCCGCACCGCTACTAATACCAAGTAAACCAGGATCAGCTAATGAGTTTCTAAATAATCCCTGCATTATTGCGCCTGATATTGCTAACGCGCCCCCAACAAGAATAGCCAATAATACGCGAGGTAAACGGATATCAAGCCAAATTTGCCATTCCATATCATCAAAAGAACTATTCCATAGTGTATGAAACGAAAGGGCTAATGCACCGCTATTCACAGAAATTAATGTAACAGTGGTGAGTAAAAAGAGTAAAACTAAAATACTCATCCACGGTGAACGAAAACGAGACATTATTGCTCCAATGCTTGACGAATTTGATGCATGACTTCTGGTGTTGAAAGGGTAAAGCCTAATAATCCCATGTCATCAACAACAACATAATGCTTGTTTTTACCCGCTGGTGTGTATTTTATGCCGGGTAGTTCCCATAGTTTTTCAATTCCGCCAATGCCTTTAATACCTTCTTTAGTTACTAGTAAAATATCAGGTTGGCTTGCAATCACACCTTCTTGAGAAAGTGGACGATAGCTTGTAAACCCTTGCATGGCATTTTTACCACCCACCAGTGAAATAATGGTATCTGCAGCTGTATTTTGACCCGCTGCCATTGGAACAACACCACCATGACTCATGATATAAATGACTTTTTTATCGATAGGAGTGGTTGAAATTTGTTTGATAGAGAGGGCGAGCTTCTCTTTTAGTTGATGACCTTCTTGTTCTTTATTTAAAACGGTTGCGATGGTGTCTATTTTTTCATTAATGGCTTCTAATGAATGTGTACCAGTAATCGTTTTAACAGCAACTCCAGCTTCTTTAATACGACGTAATGCTAAAGAAGGGCGAGCGAGTTCACTGGTAATGATCAATGTTGGTTTGACAGATAAGATCCCTTCTGGGTTTAGCATTCGCATATAACCCACATCAGGAAGTGTTTTCACTTGTTCAGGAACTAAACTGGTGCTGTCTCTTGCAATAACTTGCTCACCTGCACCTAATGCGAAAACAATTTCTGTAATATCGCCACCAATAGTAACGATACGCTCATTGGCCAAAGTGATGGACGATATGACGCTACACAGGATCAAAAGAAGCCATTTTTTCATTAAATCATTCTCCGATTAGGCGATTTTAGTGAGGGTATTCACTTGTTCACGCCACTGTAGTTGCTCAGCAGTACCTTCAGTGCGTTGTCCATAGAGTTGAGCAATTTGCTGTCCCTTGTTATCAAAGATTTCAAGACTGGTAACAAAACCATCTTGAGTTGGTTTACGTGTTACCCAACTTTCTGCAATTTCACTTTCAATTAAATGAAGTGTAAAAGCAGGATTGAAAACGTTGATCCAAATTTGCTCGCTATTTTCAAATTGATGCGGTACTAGACGATCAATTTGACCTGTGAAAATTTGTACACAACCACGGCTACCGACAAATATCATGATCTCATTTTGCGCTTCTTTAGCTAGCTCTAATAAGGTTTTCAGCGCGTTGTTATCAACTTGATAAGCAAGATCATCAGGAACCGCTTTGAATGCTTGTTGACGACTTAAGTTGTTTTCTTTTAGTAATTTGAAGAATTGGTGAACGTCAGTCATTGAACGCCATTGTTGTTCAAGTTGTTCCGCTAATTCATTACTAACAGGCGTGTTTGAGTATGGTTCAACAGGAGTGATATCAAGAGCAGGATTTTCTTCAGATAAGAATGACTGAATAAGTGCATTCCATTCATCCATATTCGTGTTATCTGTCGCATAGACTTTATGTAATGCATCACCATGCATATCAAAGAATTGAATGCTATAACGCGTTCCTTTTGCTGTTTCTTCGGTAAGTGCAAAAATACTTGACCAATAAGCGAAGAAGAAGCGTAAATCCATAGCACGCGGATTTAAGATTAAACCTGCGTGATCGTTAAAACGGGCATTTGTGTATTCACCAAGGTGTTCATGAACTGCAATATCATTACGAGTAATTGCTTTGACTTCACCTACTTTACTTAATGCTTTTAATAATTCTTGTACATCATTACGTAGACGCTTTGCATCGTGCCCTACACGGGCATGAGTGAGTTCGGCTTCACTGACATTTAAGTAAGTTGCGAGATCTCGCGCGAACGATGCTTTTTTGTCCGCTTTAGCTTGCAGGTAGCTCTCATAAAGAGGTTTATTCACAGAAACTCCTATTATATCGTTGATTTTATTGTTAATTACCACTGATAACTCACAAGTACTTTTGCATTTCGGCCTTCTTGAGGAATACCTGCAGAAGAGTAATACGTTTTATCAAATGCGTTACCCAGTACAAATGAGGTTGTTAGCCCCTTTAATGAGGCATTACCTTCATAACGAAGGTAAAAATCATTAACGCCATAACCTGATTGTTGGCGATTGGTTGGACGATTAAAACGGTCATGCTTGGTAAAGTCCGTTTTTTTGGTAAATTGACCGACCCAACCCACAGAAAAATCGGTACTCGGTACAGGAATATCAAAGCGACTGGTTAATGTGTCTGGCTCAATTGAGGTAATTGAGGCGTTAGTCGCATTATCTTTCCCTTTGGTATGGTTGTAGGCTAAATCCCAATTGAAGAATTTCGATTGGTAACTCATAGAAACATCCCATCCCCAAATAGTTGCTCTTGGAATATTTGTTGATTGTGTATATCCCTGAAAAATAGCAACATCTGCATCAATATAATCTTTTGCGCGAGTATTGAAATGGGCAGCTTTAATTTTCAGATTATCATTATTAGATAATAAGTCGTCGAATTGAAAACCTAACCCATATTCAGTAGTTGAATTGGTTTCAGGCTTTAAATTAGGGTTTGGACGCCAATAGTTTGTTGGCGCGCCAGGAAAAGGTGCATCAAAATGTTTTGCATCGTTATACATCTCACCTAAAGTTGGCGCTCTAAATGCTTGTGAGTAAGAGGTATACAGCATTGACCAGTCAGTTGGTGTGATACTGATTGCCCCTTTTGATGACCATTTATCCGCAGTAATGTCATCATAACGATCGTTTTGGCTCTTATATTTGTCAAAACGTGTTCCTAAAATTAGGGAGACAGGTAAATCACGTAAAGTGACTTCATCTTGTACCCAACCGGACATAAAACGGATATCGGCTTGTGGGAAGCTTTCTGCATTTTGGCTTGGTGATTGTTTTTGTTTATAAACCTCGCCACCATAAGTCAATCCATGTGATGCAAAGCTGTACGTACCCACCTGTGAGCGGTTTTCGAGTTTTACGCCATAGGTTTTTTGCTCTCGACCTTCAAATCCTTTTTGTACCGTTTTGGCATTGATATCAACTTCACTGTAATAAGCCTGTGTTTTCAAATTAATCCATTGTGAATCTGAAGGATCAAATTGATAGGTTAACTGAACATCTTTTTGTGTCGTGGTGCGATCAGTTTCTACATTAGCAAGTGTAGGATTTGAGGGAACTTGAGGATTTTTAGGTTGATTTGTATTGTTATGGTAATAGCGGAATTGTCCACTTAATGTGTTGCTATCATCAATTAACCAGCGTCCTTTAGAAAGGAGATTAATAATGGTTTCGTCATTTTGAGCGCGATAACCACCACCATAGCGGGTATCACCTTTATCACGGGCTGAGAATGCGACGAGTCCATCAAGGTTATCGTGTCGGCCAAAAGCCGTAACACCCAAACCTTGACTATGCTGGGCGGTATTACCAAGACCAGTAACTCGAACACCGCCTTTTTCGTGTTTTGAAAGCAAGTCGCTTGCATCAACCGTATCGTAAGCGATAACACCACCAAGGGCGCCGCTACCATATAACAGAGCAGAAGGACCACGAATCACTTCAACTTGTTTTATAAGTAGAGGATCAACAAAAATACTGTCGATATGACCGGTGTCTGTTCCTTGGCGAACGCCATCTACAAGTGTCAATATTCCATTCTTACTGTATCCACGCATACTGATGGTTTCGCCATTGGTACGACCTGCACCTGAAATTGAAATTCCCGGTACATGACGAAGTAATTCAGAAGCGCTTCCTGCGGTTTCTGACAACGCATTGTTATTTTTTATAACCGTTGACATCATCGGTAATGTAAAGCTATCACGCTCATTACCTGTCGCATAAACTGTAAGCACTTCTGTTTGTTTCTTCTCATTAGTTTGGGTCTTTTCTTGTGCAGAGGCACAAGCAGAAGAAACTGCAATTGCCAGTAAACTGAATTTAATCAATAGGGATGACTGAGACATGCAGATGGATCTCCGTTATTTAATGGGCTGTTAAATACAGCCCTTTGTTATGTAAATTATTGCTCCTCATCTACCAGCGATAACTGATGGACATTTTGATATTTCGACCTTCTTGTGGCACACCTAATGCTGAGAAATATTCTCGATTAAACGCATTGGTGAGCGCTAACGCGGCTTGAATATCTTTATTGTTTTGAGATTGATAACTGATTGAAAAATCATGAATACCATAGCCTGGATATTGAGTAATAAGCTCTTGCATTCGATTTGTGGTTTTACCTTTCACATGAGGCGCTTGTCCGCGATGTGTGCCTTTATTCGCGGTAGTACCAGCGAATTTTCCTGACCACCCTAATGAGAATGGGGTTTTAGCGACAGGAAGTTGAATAAAGGTCGTCAGTATTTCAGGGCGAACCGGCGAAATGGTTTCATGTGTGGTTAACTCTAGGGTATGAGTACGGTTATAACTTAAGCCTAGAGAAATTAATGGGTGTGAATAACGCAGACTAAGATCAATACCTTCAATCATTGCGTTGGGAATATTAAATGCTTGGAGATTTAATTTACCCGCAAATGAACTTGAATGCCACGGACCATAAGTAATGTAATCCTTTGATTTAGTATCAAAATAAGCGGCTTTTAAAATGAGTTTATCTTGTTGTGATAAAAGCTGTTTAAATGAGAAATCAGCGCCATATTCCCAAGTGCTATTTCTTTCAGGTTTTAAGTTTGGATTAGGCACCCAATGCGCATTAAAAAAACCCGCTTTAAAATGGAATGAATCATTAAACATTTCATTTAAAGTTGGCGCGCGAAACGTAGTTGAATAGGTAGAATAAAGTTGTAACCAACGTGTTGGTGTGAAGGCTAACGTGATATTTTCAGTGGTTCCTCGATAACTCGATGTATGTTTTTCTGCTTGTAATGTTTTAGCCGAAAATTTAGTGAAGAAAGGATCAAGCCCTTCACCAGGTATATTTTTGTAATAGTGATAACGTATACCTGTTGTGAGTGTGAGAGGGAGTGATGGTGTACTGAGAGAGCTTTGCAACCAACCTGCGATATAATTCATTTTCGCTAAAGGAAAGTTTTTTGCTTCTTCATTTGATTGCATTTTCTGCTGATAAGCTTCTGTTCCAATAATCACAGATTGATTGAATGTATCAAACCAATTGATACTGGCATTATCTTCAAATTTAAGCCCGTAAGTTGATTGTGTACGTGCTTCGTATTTACCTATTTTACCTTGGATATTTTTTTTTAAATCTGACGTTGTTAATTTAGTATCCGTTAAAAACGTTTGGTTAATATCAAACTGTGAATAGTAAAGATAAGTGGTTAAATCTAACCATGAGTTTGTATCAGAAACATAATGGTGAGTGAACGCATAATTTTTTTGCTGAGTGTCGCGCTGCATCTGGTTACTTTCATTCTTGCCAAAGCCGCCCATTCGATGCAAAACTTCTCGTTGTTCACCTGAATTATCATAATGGCGAGCTGAAATAATAAGCGTTTGATTTTCAGTTGGGTAAAAATAGGCTTTTGCAAAGAAATTTTTAATATGCTCGTGATTTTCTAATTTATCACCATTAGCAAGACGAATAGGACCACGTTGACGTTGGCTATACGCAAATAAACCTTCTGCAATATCGTGTCTTGCTGCAATCATGCCACCATAAGAAAAATGGCGATCTGCTGATGAAACTGAGCTAAATAGTTTTGCGCCTAATTTTTTATCCGTACCTAATATGGAGCGAGGATCAAGAGTATTAAACGCGACAACGCCTCCCATAGCACCTGCACCATGCAAAGTGGATGCGGAGCCATGTTTTACATCAACACGTCTAATTAAAGAGGGATCAAGAAAGATACCACCTAAATTATTTATGGTGTTCTCTAGTGGTTGATGAATACCATCAACGAGGATCTTGATACCTTTTTGGTCGTATCCTCGCATTAAAATATTCGTGCCATTTGTGATACCGGTTCCTGATAACGTCACACCAGCAACATCTTTTAATATTTCACCAGTAGTTGATGCGGTTTGTGTTTTAGCCGAAGAAGTATCAATAACAGAGTGAAAGTCTGAGGATCGATCGTCGTTATAGCCAATAACAGTAAGAGAGTCCGTTCCTGTATTTTCAGAGTGTGCAGAGGCAATAGGGGAATACAACAGACAAAGTGCTGTTGCTATACCTGAATATTTGAAATGTTTCTTCAGCATACACATACCATAAATATCCATAAAAAGTCCTTGTATATGGAGTTATTTAGCTGGCTGCCTAGCTGAGTCGATAGGTGGCTTGCACGTTATTGTCAAAAAAAATTATTTAGTCAGGATAAGTTTTCCTGCTTTAGTTTGGCGTAGTTGGTACAACTCTCCGTTATGTTGAATGTAAACCATGCCATCTTTACCTAATAACTCAATACTATTAATCGATTGAATTATTGAAGAATGAGAATTTTGTTTGGTTAAAGAATTATCCAAATTATTAGCTTTTTTATTCATAATACACTAAGAGTAATAAGCGTTATCATTATGATAATCATTATCGTTAACAAAAGTGTTTAGACAAGCTTTTTTTAACGTAAATAAGTAAATTTAAGTCATATTGTGAGTAATAAAGAGGTAGGTGATGAAATTTAAAACAATGGAATAAAATAGGCTGATATTTTACCTGAATATAAAGTCAGAAAGAGGGAGGATCAGGAGGAACATAATGAATGTAAAAGATAAAAGGGGATAAGGATTATCCCCTTAAAAACAAGACTATTGAAATCGACTCTCAACAGCTTGTGCTAATAACTCAAGAAGTTGTTCTGTGTCATTCCAGCTTAAACAAGGATCAGTGATTGATTGCCCATAATTAAGAGGTTTATTTTGCACAACTTTTTGGGAGCCTTCTTGTAAAAAGCTTTCAGCCATCACGCCAACAATTGCTTGTGAGCCATCTTTAATTTGTTGACCAACATTTCTGGCTACTTCTAATTGACGACGATGAATTTTTTCACAGTTGCCATGGCTAAAATCGATAATAAGATGCTCTGGTAAATCTACTTGTTTTAGCGCATCAACCGCGTCAGCAATATCGCTTGCGTGATAATTAGGTTTTTTACCTCCGCGCAGAATAATATGACCATACGGATTACCACTGGTTTGGTAAATTGTCATACGGCCATTTTTATCTGGCGATAAGAAGGTGTGACCAACACGAGAAGCACGAATAGCATCAATCGCAATGCGGGTATTACCATCAGTGCCATTTTTAAAACCAACAGGGCAAGAAAGCGCAGAAGCCATTTCACGATGAACTTGGCTTTCAGTCGTTCTAGCACCAATGGCACCCCAACTAATTAAATCTGCAATATATTGGCCTGTGACCATATCGAGAAATTCAGTTGCAGTGGGTAAACCTAATGCATTTATTTCAATTAATAGCTTTCTTGCAAGACGAATACCTTCGTTGACGTTGCAAGAGTTATCAAGGTAAGGATCAGAGATTAAACCTTTCCAACCAATGACCGTACGTGGCTTTTCAAAGTAGGTTCTCATGACGATTTCTAAGCGGTCATGATAACGTTCTTTTAGCTGATTAAGCTTAGTGGCGTACTCTTTGGCTGCTTTAGGATCATGAATAGAGCAAGGCCCTACAATCACTAAAAGTCGTTGGTCTTCTCCGGTAAGGATTGCTTCAATTCGTTTACGTGCTGATGTGATATTTTGGGTTATCTCATCAGAAATGGGGAACTCTTTTGCTAAGGTTTCTGGTGTTACCAGACTATCTAGCACCTTAGTCCGTAGTTCGTCTGTCTTTAACATAATTCATCTCAATAAATATACAGGGTAAGTCTACCCAGTGATTAAGATCACAATAAACGAAATTCAGCTAATTTCAACAGCCTTCTCAGTGAAAACCGAATAAAAAAATGACAAAAATGCGTTAGAACATTCTTCTTGCTAATCCCATAGAATCAATCACCTTGGTTGAAATTTCTTCAACAGAATAGTTGGTGGTGTTGAGATAAGGAATGTTGTTCTTTCTAAAGAGTGCTTCAACTTCTGATAATTCAATTCTACATTGACGAATAGAGGCATAACGGCTGTTTTCACGACGTTCACCACGAATAGCGGCTAAGCGTTCTGGTGCAATGGTTAAACCAAACAATTTATGCTGGTATTCTTTTAATTCAGCAGGCAGTTTTAAGAAATCCATATCATCTGCGGTGAAAGGATAGTTGGCTGCCTGAATACCAAATTGCATTGCTAAATAGAGGCTGGTGGGTGTTTTTCCGCAACGAGAAACACCAATTAAGATCACTTGTGCTTGGTCGAGATTACGTAATGATATGCCATCATCATGGGAAAGGGTGTATTCGATGGCGGCAATACGAGCATCGTATTTACTAAGATTTTTTTCAGTCAATCCATGGGTTTTATTTAATTTTGGCGATGCCTTGATCCCCATTTCTTTTTCTAGTGGTAATACGAGAGACTGGACAATATCCTGACAAAAACCCTCACTGCTATTTATTATCTGTTTAACTTCAGGGCTGATAATAGAATAAAAAACCAGGGGTTTCGCGCCACTCTTTTTATAAATTTCAGAGATTTTCTGTTTTATTTCTTCAGCTCTTTCTACAGTAGACACAAAAGGTAATGTATAACTTTTCATTTTTAATGGAAATTGAGAAAGCACCGCATGACCTAATACCTCTGCCGTAATCGCTGTGCCATCAGAGATAAAAAAGACTGTCCTATCAATGGGTTCATTATTATCACAATTAATAGAATTCAAGCTTAATATCATAACACTCACCTTTTTTTAGCTGAATTAGCAAATCAAACAATATTATCTATAGCATTTTTAGCGATTATAAAGGATAAAAAAATAAAGTTTTCTGGTTGATCGATTCACCTTTCTATATTCAGCATAACATTGTGATACGCTTATTTACGTTGTCGTTTTGACAGCGGGTTTTTCTTTTTTTCTCTCTCTCATAATTGTTTAAAAAAGGATTGTTCTCAATGTCCAGCAATAGCCTCACCCCGTGCAATGTGCTTTGGTATAACCAATTAGGTATGAATGACGTTGATCGTGTTGGTGGGAAAAATGCTTCCCTCGGTGAAATGATCACAAACCTAGCGGAACTGGGTGTTTCTGTTCCTAATGGGTTTGCTACCACAGCGCAAGCGTTTAATGATTTTCTGGAACAGAGCGGTATCAATCAGCGTATTTATGAATTACTTGATAGCGTTGATGTTGATGATGTCAATCAACTGGCTCAAGCAGGTAATCAAATTCGCCAGTGGGTAATTGATACACCTTTTACGCCTCAGTTTGAAAAAGATATTCGCGATGCTTATCTCACATTAAGTGAAGGTGAATCTGAAGCTTCATTTGCCGTTCGTTCATCTGCGACTGCAGAAGATATGCCTGATGCTTCTTTTGCAGGTCAACAAGAGACGTTTTTAAACGTTCAAGGTATTGATGCCATACTCGTTGCAATCAAACATGTATTTGCCTCGTTATTTAACGATCGAGCAATCTCTTATCGTGTTCACCAAGGTTATGATCACCGTGGTGTTGCATTATCTGCGGGTGTTCAACGTATGGTGCGTTCTGATCTTGCTTCTTCAGGTGTGATGTTTACCATCGATACTGAATCTGGCTTTGATCAAGTTGTCTTTATTACATCAGCTTATGGTTTAGGTGAAATGGTAGTACAGGGTGCGGTTAACCCAGATGAGTTCTATGTACACAAGCCAACTTTAGCAAAAGGTCTACCTTCTATTGTTCGTCGTAATCTTGGCTCTAAAAAGATCCAAATGGTTTACGCGGACAGTGTTGAACATGGTAAACAAGTTCGTATCGAAGATACGCCAGAGTCACTGCGCAATCGTTTCTCTTTGACTGATCATGAAGTTCAAGAGTTGGCTAAACAAGCGGTATTGATTGAACGTCACTATGGTCGTCCAATGGATATCGAATGGGCTAAAGATGGGCATAATGGTCGCTTATATATTGTTCAGGCACGCCCAGAAACCGTTCGTTCTAACCAACAAGTTATGGAGCGCTATCAATTAAATGAAAGTGGCTCTGTTATCATTGAAGGCCGTGCTATTGGTCATCGTATTGGTACAGGTGTCGTTAAAGTTATTCATAACTTAAATGAGATGGATAGAATTGAAGCGGGTGATGTGCTGGTTACTGACATGACAGACCCAGATTGGGAACCTATCATGAAAAAAGCCTCTGCGATTGTGACTAACCGTGGTGGTAGAACATGCCATGCTGCAATTATTGCTCGTGAATTAGGTATTCCCGCTGTGGTGGGTTGTGGTGATGCAACAGAATGTATTACTGAAGGCCAAGTTGTTACCGTTTCTTGTGCTGAAGGTGATACAGGATTTGTTTACGATGGCAAACTGGATTTTTCTATTCAAAGCTCCGCAATCGATAACATGCCTGAATTAGGGCTTAAAATCATGATGAACGTCGGTAATCCTGATCGTGCATTCGATTTTGCTGGTTTACCAAATGATGGTGTTGGTCTTGCGCG
The DNA here is from genome assembly GCF_008808075.1 of Proteus sp. CD3. Taxonomy (NCBI): domain Bacteria; kingdom Pseudomonadati; phylum Pseudomonadota; class Gammaproteobacteria; order Enterobacterales; family Morganellaceae; genus Proteus; species Proteus sp. CD3. The sequence goes on from NZ_CP019686.1 coordinate 1,435,395, forward strand.
TTTAGAATTTATTATTAACCGCATGATTGGTGTGCATCCTCGTGCATTATTAGAATATGACGACCAAACTGAAGCATTGAAAGCTGAAATCAATGAAATGATGGCAGGCTATGAATCTCCAGTAGAGTATTACATCAGTAAATTAACGGAAGGAATTGCAACATTAGCTGCGGCATTCTGGCCTAAACGCGTTATTGTTCGTTTATCTGACTTTAAATCTAACGAATACGCCAACTTAGTGGGTGGCGATCGTTATGAGCCAGACGAAGAGAACCCAATGTTAGGATTCCGTGGTGCGGGTCGTTATGTTTCTGACGATTTCCGTCGCTGCTTCTCTCTTGAGTGTGAAGCGGTAAAACGTGTTCGTAATGATATGGGCTTAGAGAATGTTGAAGTCATGATCCCATTTGTTCGTACTGTACGCCAAGCTGAAGAGGTGATTGACGAATTAGCGGCAAACGGTTTGAAACGAGGTGAGAATGGCTTAAAAGTCATTATGATGTGTGAAATTCCATCAAATGCCTTATTAGCGGATAAATTCTTAGAACACTTTGATGGTTTTTCTATCGGCTCTAACGACATGACCCAATTAACATTAGGTCTTGACCGCGATTCTGGTGTGGTTTCTGCACTGTTTGATGAACGCAATGATGCAGTGAAAGCATTATTATCAATGGCAATCCAAGCCGCAAAACGTAATGGAAAATATGTGGGTATTTGTGGTCAAGGACCTTCTGATCATGAAGATTTCGCACAATGGCTAATGGAAGAGGGAATTGATAGTTTATCGTTAAACCCAGATACCGTAATTAAGACTTGGGTGAAATTAGCACAATAGAATTAATATCATCGTTATAAATAAAAAGCTCACAATATTATGTGAGCTTTTTTTATACAATTATTAAATAATAGGCAAAAAAAAAGCCTATCATGGGCTGACAGGCAAAGACTACACACAGCAATATTTTATATTCTTTAATCCCGCCAATTAATCTATTAATATGAAAGGCGAAATTATTAATTCGATGAAACATTTGTTTCGTTGATATTTATATTAAGAGAAATGCGTTAATTATGCTCTAAGAATTATCTCAATAAAAAGAATAATGGTTTATTTAAAATTGAATATAACTTGCTGGTAACAAACAGGTTTAAAAAAATGTAATTTGTTTCAAGATGTAAGTTTTAATATAGAAATATAATGGTTTATTCCTAAATTGATAATCTTTATTAAACTTTACTCTGTTATTTTTAGAGCATGTAAGTAGCTACACTTACATGCTCCATTATTATTTATTCTTTTTCAATAAAGTTTTTATTCATAAATTCTACTGTTTCAGTTAAATCAGGACTAGGTTTTGGTACTTCATTAATCCATGCATTTAATAAACTATGAGCAACAGCAAGAACAACAGGACCAATAAATAAACCAATCATACCTAATGTTAAAATTCCACCAATAACACCTGTGAGAATTAATACCATAGGCAAATCTGCACCCATCTTGATTAAATAAGGGCGTAATACACCATCCATTGTTGCAACAGCACCACCCCAAATCACCATAACAATGCCCCAAGTGGTATCACCCGTCCAAAATAGCCATAAAATTGAAGGGATCAAAACTAATAAAGGACCTATTTGAGCAAGGCAGCAAATAAACATAACGACGGTTAATACCGTAGCATAAGGTACGCCAGATACAGCAAGACCAACACCGCCAACAATAGCCTGAATTAAGGCGGTTAAAACCACACCTAATGCAACAGCGCGAATAGACATAGAGGCGAGTAAGATTGCGGCATCACCACGTTGACCGGCTAAGCGAATAGCAAAATGACGCAACCAAGATACGACATTTTCACCTTGTAAAAACAGTAAGCCTGAAAATAACAACATCACACCCAAATGTAGGGCAAATCGACCAATATTTAAGGCTTGAGCAAAAAACCAGTTTGCAGCTTGCCCAACATAAGGTTGGATTTTTGAGATTAACGCATTCCCCCCTGAAACCAGAATAGAGTGCCATGTATCATAAAGCTTGCTCCCTATCATGGGGATATCGTTAAGCCATAATAATTGAGGTGGCTGAATATTCGAAGGTGATTTCGCTAATTCAATTAAGGGGGCGCTATTATCAATAACGCTACTAATTAATAAGATAATAGGGATAACGAAGATCAGTAATATCAAAATCATCATTATCATGGTTGATAGCCAACGATATTTTACTCGTTTTTCAATAATAAGAAGTAAAGGCCACGTTGCTACAACAATCATTCCAGCCCAAATGAAACCCACAATAAAGGGATTTAAGATCCAAAAACTGGCGATAATAAAAAAAGAAATAAAAAGAACAGTGAATAAAACTTTGGGTATATCTGTATGGATCTGCGGTTTTTCCATGGTTTTAAATCCCTACACGAATAAAAATGCTAGAAGCAGATGAATAAACATTGCAAATATCACGTTGTTTATATCACTACGCAATTTGCCAGAATTGTATGATAAGGTGAATAGGTATCGGTCTGAAAGTACAAAATGAGGCAGAGTACCTCTTAGCATACATTTCAACATCTAAAATTAAGCAATGTGGACTATTAGATTAAAGAGCTATAACCCATGATCCCACGTATATCGCAAGCACCGCAAGTCAGTGAACTCACAACAGAATTTCTTGATACTCTTCGAAAAAACGGTTTTACCGGTGATATCTCCAGCAGTTATGCTGACAGACTCACTATGGCAACAGATAATAGTATTTACCAGTTATTGCCACAGGCGGTTGTTTTCCCTCGTTCAACAGCGGATGTCACTATTATAGCTCGCTTAGTTGATGAACCTCGATTTCATTCACTCTCCCTGACTCCAAGAGGGGGCGGCACAGGTACTAATGGGCAAGCATTAACGGATGGCATTGTCGTCGATTTATCTCGTTATATGAAACGCATCATTGAGATAAACCCAGAAGAGCGTTGGGTAAAAGTGGAAGCAGGAGTGATAAAAGATGAGCTTAATCTCTTTTTAAAACCTTATGGCTTCTTTTTTGCTCCAGAACTTTCTACCAGTAATCGTGCCACATTAGGCGGAATGATTAACACTGATGCATCCGGGCAAGGTTCAATGGTTTATGGTAAAACTTCTGATCATGTTCTTGGTGTTAGGGCGGTTTTGTTAGGCGGTGAACTTCTTGAAACGCGAGCGATGGATATCGCACTAGCCGAAAATATTGCCCAAGACAGCTCTGCAATCGGTAAAGTTTATCGTACCGTTTTATCTCGTTGCAAAGAGCAACGAAAGCTTATTCTTGAAAAATTCCCTAAATTAAATCGCTTTTTAACTGGGTATGATTTACGTCATGTCTTTAGTGATGACATGAAACGATTTGATTTAACGAGAATTTTAACAGGCTCTGAAGGAACGCTCGCTTTTATTACTGAAGCGACACTCGATATCACGCCAATTCCTAAACAGCGCAGTTTAGTCAATGTAAAATACGATTCTTTTGACTCAGCATTACGTAATGCGCCTTTTTTAGTTAAAGCAAATGCACTTTCTGTTGAAACTGTTGATTCCAAAGTATTAAATCTCGCTCGTGAAGATATTGTGTGGCATTCCGTTAAAGCGCTGATCACTGATATACCTGATAAAGATATGCAAGGTCTTAATATTGTTGAATTTGCGGGTGATGATGAAAATCTTATCGCTTCACAAGTCGCATCATTATGCCAACGCTTAGATTCATTAATGAAAGAGGGTCAGAGCGGTGTTATCGGTTATCAAGTCTGTGAAGATTTGGCGGATATAAATCGTATTTATGCCATGCGTAAAAAAGCGGTTGGTTTATTAGGTAACGCAAAAGGGCAAGCAAAGCCAATTCCTTTTGTTGAAGATACCTGTGTACCGCCAGAACATCTTGCTGATTATATTACAGAATTTAGAGCGCTACTTGATAGCCACCAGCTCAATTATGGCATGTTTGGACATGTTGATGCGGGTGTATTGCACGTAAGACCTGCTCTTGATATGTGCGATCCACAACAAGAATTATTGATGAAATCCATCTCAGACGACATTGTCACGTTAACAGCCAAATATGGTGGGTTACTCTGGGGTGAACATGGAAAAGGCTTTAGAGCGCAATACAGCCCCGAATTTTTCGGTGAAACGCTCTATCATGAACTGCGTCAAATCAAAACGGTGTTCGATCCTCGAAATAGACTGAATCCTGGGAAAATCTGCCCTCCATTAGAGGTCGATGAGCCTATGAAGCAAGTTGATACTATCAAACGAGGGACTTTTGATCGCACAATTCCTTTATCTGTGCGCCAAGATTTCAAAGGTGCATTAGATTGTAATGGCAATGGGCTTTGCTTTAACTTTGATGCTAAAAGCCCTATGTGCCCTTCAATGAAAATCAGCGGACAACGCATTCATTCACCTAAAGGACGAGCCGCACTTGTAAGGGAGTGGCTACGCTTATTAACAGAGCAAGGCGTTAGCCCAAAACAACTTGGATCTAGCCTTGAAAATAATAAACCTAGCTTAAGAAGTTTAATTGAGAAAACGCGTAATACTTGGAAAGCTAAACGTGGCGAATATGATTTTTCTCATGAAGTCAAAGCGGCAATGAACGGTTGCTTGGCTTGTAAAGCGTGTTCAACGCAATGTCCGATTAAAATTGATGTGCCATCGTTTCGTTCTAAGTTTACTGAGCTTTATCACCAGCGCTATTTACGTCCGTTAAAAGATCATATTGTCGCTAATGTTGAGTTAACTACGCCGATTATGGCGAAAGCACCCGGATTCTTTAACTTTTTTATGAAGCAACCCTTGGTGCAATCATTAAGTAAACACACGATAGGAATGGTTGATTTGCCTTTGCTGTCATCACCAACATTAAGGCAGCAATTGGCTGGGCACAATGCGTTAGATATGACGCTAGAAGACTTAGAGCGTTTATCTGAAAAGCAACGAAGCCATCATGTGCTGGTGGTTCAAGATCCCTTCACCAGTTATTACGATGCAAAAGTGGTTGCCGATTTTATCAAGCTAATTGAAAAGATTGGATTTAAACCTGTCTTGTTGCCGTTTTCACCTAATGGTAAAGCACAACATATTAAAGGTTTTTTACAGCAATTTAGTAAAACAGCACAAAAAACCTCAATAATGCTTAATCGTGTTGCAAAATTAGGTATCCCTATGGTGGGAGTCGATCCTGCGTTAGTGCTTTGTTATCGTGATGAATATCGTGAAATACTGGGTGATAAACGTGGGGATTTTAATGTTCAACTTGTTCATGAATGGCTAAGTAAATTGGTATCTGAGCCAATAGCAGTTCGCGATGATGCTGAAAAATGGTATCTTTTTGGGCACTGTACAGAAGTGACGGCGCTACCACAAAGTATGAAACAGTGGCAGGCTATTTTCCAACGTTATGGGCAGCAACTCGAATTTGTGAGCACTGGATGTTGTGGAATGGCTGGTACTTATGGACATGAACTCAATAATTATGAAAACTCGTTGGGCATTTATCAACTCTCATGGGGTAATGCATTAAAAACGTTACCAACAATGCGTTGTTTAAGCACCGGTTACTCTTGTCGTAGTCAAGTGAAACGTATTGATAATGTTGAGCTAAAACACCCACTACAGGCACTTTTGGAGATTATGCCATGATATGGAAACGTAAAACGACAATTGAGGATCTTAATCATATTGGACAAAACAATATGATGAGCCATTTGGGTATTGAATTAACATGTCTTGGTGATGATTATCTTGAAGGAACAATGCCTGTTGATCATCGTACTAAGCAGCCTTTGGGGCTTTTGCATGGTGGTGCTTCTGTTGTGTTAGCTGAAACATTAGGCTCTGTTGCGGGTTATCTTTGTACCGAAGGTGAACAAAAGATTGTCGGGCTTGAAATTAATGCGAATCATATTCGTTCAGCAAGAGAAGGCAAGGTAAGAGGTGTATGCAAACCTATTCATTTAGGTCGTTCACACCAAGTTTGGTCAATAGAAATATTTGATGATGAAGGTCGTCAAGTATGTATTTCTAGATTAACAACATCTGTTATTTCTTAAAAAATAAAAAAGTTATACGCACAAAGTGAAATACTCGCTTTGTGCGTTTTTTATGTTTATAGATAATGTCAAAAAGAATAAAAATTGAGAGAGAAAAGAAAATTATTTCTTTATTTAGATTTTATTTTTAATGATAATCATTATCTTCATAATAAAAGATAAGACGATCAATAATGTTAACTATTTCTAAATTCAACACCACAGTATTATTAATTGTAGGTTTATTAATCAGTGGGTGTGACAATAATTCTACCTCTAAAACGAGTAATGATATAAGCAATATTCCAGTGCAAACTGTTTCTGGTTTTAATATGGCTTATCCCACTTCATTTACAATGAGCAGAGAAGATACTGAAAATTATTTTAAATTATTACCCGATAATATTCAGGATGTCACAACAGAAATGATGGTTTATAAATCAGAGCCTATTTGTGATTTAACAGATGTTCGTCTGGTTTATTTTAAAATGATCGATGCAATGAGTTATGATGTGGATGCGGGAGCACAAGGCATAGTTGATAATATTGCGATAATAGATGGCATGAAGGAAATATCTACATCGATAAAACCATTAACCATCCCAAACGTAGAAAGTAGACATGTCTTTTTTGAAGGAAAATACGCAAAAGAGAATGTGAGTTATGAAGGTGTTTTAGTGGCTGATCTTAAAACGAACCGAGTATGGCAACTACAATTGATTAGCAACTTCAATAGCCAATCGAACAAACAAAAGAATAGTCAAATCCTTGAATGTACAAACAAATATATTCAAACCATTACTATCAATAAATAAGTTCAAAGAGCACACAATCCAATAAGAGGTCATCACATAAGTGGTGCTATCTTATCCTGCATGATAAGCATAAAAATGAATGTGAACAGAGTTAATAAGCTGTCATGTAAAAACACATTTTTATGCTTTTTTCTCTAAATTTCAGTGATAACATATAAAGTGTATTTATATTGCAACTTATGTGCGTATTGTGCGAAATATAAGAAAAATTAAAAGTTTTATTTTTTGTAATGAAAGAGAATAAAAGTGTTATATTACATTGTGTTAACATTAATTGTTAACAAAGTAATTGCAAAAATAGAACAAAAAACACACATTTATGGAATATCCTTTCAAAAGACATGGTTGAAGTGATAAGGGTTATCATTACCATTAGTGTCAGGAAAGATATCAATCTCCTTTCGAAATGAGGTCAGAAATGACAAACAACGTTGAAACTTTTTCTCTTAATGACACAGCTTGGCAAGGCATTGTATTAACGGATAATGCGGCAAAGCATATCTGTCATTTAGTTGAGAAAAACCCAGAAAAACAAGGGCTTTCCTTAAGTATCAAACCCTCCGGTTGTACAGGGTATGGTTATGTTATTGAACTCGCTACTGCCCCAAATGATGATGATCTTGTTTATGAACACAATGGAGCAAAACTCTTTGTTTCATTAAAAGCAATGCCATTTATCGATGGGTTGGTTGTTGATTATGTTCGTGAAGGACTTAATCAAATGTTTAAATTTAATAATCCTAAAGCTCAAAACGTCTGCGGATGTGGTGAGAGCTTCGGGGTATAACATAGTGAAGTCAGATTATGTCTCAGAGCAATGTTGAAATTGGTGATGAAGTTCAGGGATGGCTAAGCGATCACCACTATAAAGAAGGTTTTTATACCGATATTTCAACCGATACCTTAGAAAAAGGATTAAACGAAGCGGTTGTGCGTGCAATATCGGCAAAAAGAAACGAACCAGAGTGGATGCTGGAATTTCGTTTAGATGCTTATCGCCATTGGTTAGAAATGGAAGAGCCTCATTGGCTAAAAGCAGATTATCCATCGCTTAATTATCAAGATTATAGCTATTATTCAGCGCCATCTTGCAGTTCATGCTGTGCTAATGGCAGTTGTGCTGGTGGTACAAATGAAGCGGTTGCAAGTGATAAACAAGCCGCGCAAGATTATTTAACTAAAGAAGTTGAAGATGCCTTTAACCAACTTGGTGTGCCTGTAAGAGAAGGGCAAGCGGTTGCGGTTGATGCCATTTTTGACTCTGTTTCTGTTTCAACAACATATCGTGAAGAGCTTGCCGAACATGGCATAATTTTCTGCTCATTTAGCGAAGCTATTCAAGAATATCCTGATTTAGTACGCCAATATTTAGGCACCGTTGTATCAAGCCATGATAACTACTTTGCTGCACTAAATGCGGCTGTCGCATCTGATGGTACTTTTGTCTATATTCCAAAAGGGGTTCGTTGCCCAATGGAATTATCGACTTATTTTCGTATTAATGCGGCTCAAACTGGTCAATTTGAACGAACTATTCTGGTTGCTGATGAAGGCAGTTACGTCAGTTACATCGAAGGTTGTTCAGCACCTGTTCGTGATAGCTATCAGCTTCATGCTGCTGTGGTTGAAGTCATTATCCATAAAGATGCTGAAGTAAAATACTCGACGGTACAAAACTGGTTCTCTGGTGGCGATAGTGAAGGCGGTATTCTTAACTTTGTGACTAAACGTGCGATTTGTGAAGGCGAAAACGCAAAAATGTCATGGACGCAATCAGAAACAGGTTCTGCGATTACATGGAAATATCCAAGTGTGATTTTAAAAGGGGATAATTCGACCGCTGAATTCTTCTCGGTTGCTTTAACGAATGGCAACCAACAAGCAGATACCGGTACTAAGATGATCCATATCGGCAAAAATACCAAATCAACCATTATCTCTAAAGGTATTTCTGCGGGTAAAAGCCAAAACAGTTACCGTGGACTCGTAAAAGTACTCCCTGGTGCGCAAAATGCCCGTAACTTTACCCAATGTGATTCCATGTTAATTGGTACGCAGTGCGGTGCGCATACTTTCCCTTATGTTGAAGTAATGAACAACTCAGCACAGCTTGAACACGAAGCAACAACGTCACGTATTGGTGAGGATCAGTTGTTCTATTGTCGTCAGCGTGGGTTAAGCGAAGATGATGCAATCTCAATGATTGTAAACGGATTTTGTAAAGATGTGTTCTCAGAATTACCGCTGGAATTTGCTGTAGAAGCACAAAAATTATTAGCAATCAGCTTAGAACATAGCGTCGGTTAACGATTAACCAAATTCTGAGTATAAAGATACCGAAGGCATATATTATGTTAGAAATTAAAAATTTACATGTCAGTGTTGAAGGCAATGAAATCCTGAAAGGGTTAGATTTGCAAGTTCGTGCGGGTGAAGTTCACGCGATTATGGGGCCAAATGGCTCGGGTAAAAGCACCTTATCAGCAACACTTGCTGGTCGTGATGAATATGAAGTCGATGAAGGTTCAATCACCTTTAAAAATAAAGATTTATTGGAATTAGAACCAGAAGATCGCGCAGGTGAAGGCATCTTTATGGCATTTCAATATCCGGTTGAAATACCCGGTGTCAGCAACCAATTTTTCTTACAATCGTCTGTGAATGCGGTGAGAGAATATCGTGGTCAAGAGCCGTTAGATCGCTTTGATTTTGAAGATTTTATTGAAGATAAAATCAAATTACTGGATATGCCACAAGATTTGTTAACACGTTCAGTTAACGTGGGGTTTTCTGGTGGTGAGAAAAAACGTAACGATATTTTACAAATGGCTGCGTTAGAGCCTGAATTATGTATTCTAGATGAAACAGATTCAGGGCTTGATATTGATGCCTTAAAAATCGTTTCTAATGGTGTTAATAGCTTACGTGATGGTAAACGTGCTTTCATTGTTGTAACACACTACCAGCGCATTCTTGACTATATTAAACCTGATTTTGTACATGTGCTTTATCAGGGGAAAATCATTAAATCTGGTGATTTCTCATTGGCGCAAAAATTGGAGGAACAAGGTTATGGCTGGCTTATTGACCCTCAATGAAAAGCGTGAAAAGCAGCGCCAAGTTGAACTGCGTAATCAACAAGCATTAGAAACGTTTTCAGCGTTATATCATCAACGTAAAGGCGACGATAGTCTCAATGCGCGTAATCACTGGCTACAAGTCGAGAAAGTCGGTTTCCCGGCTTATCGTCATGAAGATTGGCACTATACACCATTAGAAGAAACGCTAAGCCAGCGCTATCAACAGTTGCCAGCTTTTGATGTGCAAAATTTAATGGCTAAATACGCATTATCTTTTGATTGCTATCGTATTGTTATGGTAAATGGCACATTTTCACCGATAGAAAGCAGCAAAGATTTTGGTCCTTATCAAGTCACTTTGCTTGATAACCAAAGTGAATTGCCTAAAGCGGTAAATGGTGAAATTTTCCTGCATTTAGTTGAAAGTTTAGCGCCACATCCTTTGTTGATTACCTTGAAAGCGGGCGTTATTGCGGATAAACCACTTTATATCCTCAATATTACTCAAGGTGATCAAAGTGCAGAGGTAAATAGCGCAAATTATCGTTTTCACCTTGATGTCGGTGCAAATACACAGATGCAAGTTATTGAGCACTATATCAGCAGTGACAGCGAAAACCGTCACTTTACAGGGGCAAGATTAACTGCTGCGATTGGTGATAATGCCTCTTTTAACCATATCAAATTAAGCTTTGAGAATGGTGTAAGTCAGCATTTTGCTCATAACGATCTGACGATAGGTCGTGATGCTCGTGTCAATAGTTATGCTTTCTTATTAGGGGCTAAACTTAGTCGTCATCATACAAGTTCTGCACTAAAAGGTGAAAATACAGAGCTTTCGATGAATAGCGTTGTATTACCTAAAGCCGGCGAAATAGCGGATACCCGCACATGGTTGGTTCATGGTGAAAAAAATTGCCAGAGTCGTCAACTGCATAAAAGTATTGCAATGGATGCAGGGAAAGCCGTATTTAACGGTATGATCACGGTAACACCTCAAGCATTAAAAACAGATGGTCAAATGACTAATAACAATCTGTTGCTGGGTGAGAAAGCGCAAATCGATACTAAGCCACAGCTTGAGATCTATGCTGATGATGTAAAATGTAGCCATGGTGCGACTGTGGGGCGAATTGATGATGAGCAACTATTTTACTTGCGTTCACGAGGTATTTCTTTAAGTGATGCCCGTAAAATGATCATCCATGCATTTGCGGCTGAATTAACTGAATCGCTAGAAAATAGCGTGATTAAGGCGCAGGTATTAGACAGAATTAATCAGCGCTTATTAGAGGTATAAAATAAGGCATTATGACGCATTCCATTGAAAAAGCGCGAGATGATTTTCCAATCCTTTTACAACAAGTAAAAGGGAAACCACTGGTTTATCTCGACAGTGCCGCAAGTGCTCAGAAACCGGCTTGCGTCATTGAACATGAAAAGCAATTTGCCTTAACACAATATGCCGCGGTTCACCGCGGCATTCATACGTTAAGTGCAAATGCGACAACGTTAGTTGAAAATGTCCGTAAAAAAGCCAGTGATTTTTTAGGTGCCAATAGCGAAGATGAGATTATTTTTGTTAAAGGCACAACGGAAGGGATCAACTTAATTGCAAATGTTTATAGCCAACGATTTTTAAATGATGGTGACAATATCATCATCACAGAAATGGAACATCACGCAAATATTGTTCCTTGGTATATGTTGGCAAAACAGTATGGTTTTAATGTTCGTGTGTTACCGCTATTACAAGACGGTACACTCGATTTAGCTAAATTACCTAGCTTAATCGACGAACGAACTAAATTATTTAGCCTTACGCACCAATCAAATGTATTGGGCACAGTGAATCCTATCGCTCAGATTATTCGTGATGCTCGCCAATATGCTATTGATCAAGGCGGGGAGTTACATATATTGGTTGATGGTGCTCAAAGTGTCATGCATCAATCAATTAATGTTTCACAACTTGATTGCGACTTTTTTGTTTGTAGCGGGCATAAATTGTATGGACCTACGGGTATTGGCTTGCTGTATGGTAAAAAAGCGATACTGGATGAATTGCCGCCTTGGGAAGGCGGTGGCGCAATGATAAAACATGTTCATATTAATGGTGATATTACCTACGCAGATGCACCTTGGCGTTTTGAAGCGGGAACACCTAATATAATAGGAATGATTGGCTTAGGTGCGGCATTAGATTATCTTTCACAGCTAGGTATGAATAATATTGCTGAGTATGAAAATAGTATAATGAAGTATGCTCAAGAGCAGTTGCAAAAAGTAAAATCTTTAACGCTTTATGGTAATGATCTTCGACAAGGTGTGATAGCGTTTAATTTAGGTAAACACCACGCTTATGATGTTGGGGCATTTCTTGATAATTATGGTATTGCTATCCGTACAGGGCATCATTGTGCGATGCCAATTATGGATTATTACCAAGTTCCTGCGATGTGTCGTGCATCTATTGGTTTATATACCAATAAAAATGATATTGATGCGTTGGTTAATGCGCTATTACGTGTTGAAATGTTACTAGGTTAAAGATTAAAGATTAAAGATTAAAGAAAAGAGGTTATTCATGGCAGTAGCCAATTTGCCAGATGAAGCAAAACTATTACGCAATTTTTCTCGTTGTCAGGATTGGGAACAACGTTATCTCTATATGATGGAGTTAGGTGAACGCCTTACTCCTTTAACAGATGAACAACGTAGTTCCGCTAATTTTATCGAAGGTTGTCAAAGTCAAGTGTGGATTGCTGTTTCGTTTAATGAGAATAAACAACTTATTCTTGCTGGTGATAGCGATGCAGGCATTGTCAAAGGGCTTGTTGCCTTGGTAATTATCTTATTTCAGGGGAAAACGCTCGAACAAGCATTAGCCACAGATGTAAAACAGTATTTTTCATCACTCGCACTAGAAAGCCACTTAACACCCTCTCGAACTCAAGGCTTACATGCGATGGTTACGACACTAATTAAGCGTTTTTCAGAATACGCTGTAGCATAAATGTTACCTAATCCCACATTAATGTTCTAAACTGACTTATTATATGAATAGCATAACAATGATAATGTTATCATCATAATAGTCAGTTTATTTTATTTCTAACACACGGGATAAATGATGAATAAATGGTTAACCCTATTGGGAGTATCGCTGTTAGGGATGAACAGCCACTTATCTTATGCGACAGAATACCTGTTACCCGCTGATGGCCAGCGTATTATCGGCGAGAATGTTTCATATATAGTGCCGGATGATAAGCGTTCACTAGAAGCTATTGCGTCTGAATATCAAGTGGGATTGCTTAATATGATGGAAGCAAATCCGGGTATTGATCCGCTTTTACCAGATGCAGGTAAAACATTAAATATTCCATTGCAGATGATTTTACCTGATACGGTATATAAAGGTATTGTCATCAATCTTGCCGAATTACGCCTTTATTATTATCCGAAAGAGGGTAGCACCGTTGATGTTTATCCTATCGGTATTGGTCAATTAGGACGAGAAACGCCTGAAATGGTGACATCGATTTCTCAATTGATTAAAGATCCCACATGGACACCGACGGCAAATATTCGTAAAAACTATGCAGCAAAAGGGATCATTCTCCCTGCCGTTGTTCCTGCCGGCCCTGAAAATCCAATGGGTGCTTATGCATTAAGATTGGCTCATAGTCGCGGTGAATATTTAATTCACGGTACAAATGCAGATTTTGGTATTGGATTAAGAGTGAGTTCAGGCTGTATTCGTTTAAGACCCAATGATATTGAGACGTTATTTAACGTAGTGCCTAAAGGTAGCCGTGTTCAGGTTATCAATAAGCCGATTAAATTTACTGAAACTGCGGATGGTAGACAGTTTATTGAAGTTCATCAGCCATTATCACGTAATGAAGATGACGATCCGCAAACGATGCCTCTTACGTTCACAAAGCAATTTAATGCTTGGTATGAAAGTGGCAAAGTCGATAAAAATAAAGTCGATGCAGAGCTTATTCGTCGTTCTGGTATTCCTGTAGAGGTTACAGCCTACTAAGTGTGGATGATATTTTATAAATAGCAAAAGACCTCTTTATAAAATTAATAGCGTTAAAGATACCTTACTATAAGTCATATTATTTTACTGATAATAAGGAAATTTAGTGAGAGTTTCAGCTAATAATGAAAATCTGATAAAGAGAAATAACAGTATCACGCCTAACATGGCGGATAATTCTGGTTTGCTATTTAATAAGTTATCTCAGGCGAGAAATAGCTGTAAAACATTTTTAATTGGGGATAAAAAGCTAAAAAGTGAAAATATTCAATTAATGTGCGAGGAGCTTCTTCAGCGAGTCATTCCTAAAGAGGGATGTAGGGTATATGAGTTAATTGAAATAGAGACTTTGCCTGATAAGGTTAGCTCCAGAGTATCTTACTCAAAGTATTCAAAGTCAGTGACAGAGCTATTTAATATTCTAGAGAATGAATTAAAAAAAGTCAGTGGCATGGAATATTTTGTACTGACGAAAGATCAACAAAAAAATGTTGATAAAATTAAGGATACATTTAGTCAGATATCTACTCAAACAGACAAAAATATCAGGCATAACTCATACCTAGCAACGAATCTTAATTTAAATGAGCGTATAAAAGCTTTTGGCATTGATACACTTAATAATAATTAAAAACCTTATAAAAACCAAAGCCCTAACATTACGTTAGGGCTTTGCTATTAATGCTTACCTAAAGCTGTTTTCAGCCTATTGGTGAGTCAAATTACTTTTTATAAGTAGTGACTTGGTTATCTAAACGCTGATTTGCGCGAGCTGCTTCGTCGTAAGCTGATTTAGCTTCAGCGCGAGCAGATTGTACATCACCGCTTAGTTGCTGAACTTGAGTATTCAGGCGGCTTACATCAGAAGAGATTTGATCTAATTGTGCATTATTACTAGAAGAACAACCTGCTAATAAGCCTGAAGCCAGAATTACCGCACCTAGTACAAGTTTCGCTTTCATAGTTACAACCTCTATTATTAGTTTGTGTAAAGGAACAAGTAGCATTTATATGAAACCACTAATAAGTATGGCACATATATAAGAAAATGCTGGATTTATTTATCTCATTCTACTGAACCATTAGTTGAACAATAGAAAAAATAACACCTACAACGCAAATGTTCAGTACAAAAAATGCGTGTTATTTCACAAAAGATTTTTATTCATAAAAGTCTGATAGAAAAACATTTTATCTGCATTGTTTTATTGTTACTTATATTTATAGCTATAAAACACCACCTAAATTTACTTTTATGAAAACAGGCTCTACTTCATTTTTAAACGATTCAAGTGTAAATTTTTGGAAGTTTAGATCGTTATATCCCCTAAAGAAGAGTATCCCGCGTTCTAAATCGGTGAGTGTTGTCCATACTGAAAATTCACTGGTATGAAGGGCTTTTAACGTATTATGTCCCAGTAAAGGATCGATTGTGGAATTTTTAGGACGATCAAAACGGTTCATAATATGCGATAATTCAACAAGTTGTGTGTCTGGATCAGAAACTTGGTGATAATACGTTGTGTAGTAAACAGCACGAATAAACCTATCAACAGAAGTATCAGAGCTTGGCAATGTTACTAACGCAATCCCACTATCAGGTTGTTTTACCTTAATATTACCCAGAGTGCTGGTGGAAATATTAATATTAGAAAGATGAGTGTAATTATTTAAGTTGGTAAGATGCCATGGAAATAAGGGACCATTGGTCATGCAATAAGTCGGATTATCATAAATATGCAATTTCCCTTCTGAAACCTCAACAACAATACAGGCTCCCGTTTTATCATAAAAAGCATAATGGAAAGGGCTGGGTAAATTGCGTAATAACAATAATTTTTGTGACCAAAATGCGGTTTTAGGGATGTTTTGTTTTAATTCTTCAACGGTTGAATATTGTGCTAAAGCCCATTCACCAATTGCTGCGATAGGTACTGAATTTGCGTAGTCTTCTGGGCTAATATCATGGAGCTTTGAATCAGGAAGCATATTCAAGCTAAAAGAAAGCCCTTGTGTATTGACTCCTTCCAGTACGTCTTTTGTTCCTTCTAAATTAATGGGGGCTGTAATGGCGATAAAAGGGTATTTAGCGACATATTTTAATCCTGGTGTACCATCGGGAGCATTTTGTTGGAATGTATGAGCTTTAGGATAATATGCAAATATTGAGGCGGGTTTGTCTGTTGAAAATTCCATTGTTCTACCATGATAAATACGATTTTTCTTATCTTTAATCGCAAGGGTAGTACAAGCAAAAACGCGGGTATTTTTTGTGTCATTAGACATTTTACATCCTTATTTACTTATATTAATAAAATAGTTTATTAAAAGCATAGAAGAAATGAGGGCAGTAAGAGAAAAAAATCAGCAGAATTAAAAAAAATAATGAAAGAGAAAAAATAGTGAAAGAGAAGAAAAAACGCCACGGTTACCGTGGCGTTTGAACTATTGACGTACTGTTAAATTACAGAACGTGAACAGATGAAGTATTTGTTGTGCCGCTATCAACCAGCGCACCAGTAACCATAACAACACGCTCACCAGCATGAGCTAAACCACTTGCTAATGCTGCTTCTTTACCAATACGGTAGAAGTCGTCAGTAGAAGAGATTTCGTTAACTAATTGCGTTGTTACACCTTTAACTAACAGTAACTGACGAGCTGTTTCTTCGTTGTTTGTTAATGCTAAGATTGGCGCAGTTGGGAAATATTTACGGATAGAACGAGCTGATTTACCACCGAAAGTTGCAACAACAATCAGAGGTGCATCTAAGTTTTCAGCCATTTCTACGGCACCGCGACAAACTGCTTCTGTGACGCGTAATTTTGCAGCAGTTTGTTTGTAATCAAGGCGAGATTGCATGATACGGTCTGTACGATCACAGATAGTTGCCATGATAGTTACAGCTTCTACTGGGTATTTACCTTTCGCACTTTCACCTGACAACATAACAGCATCAGTACCATCTAAGATGGCATTCGCAACGTCACCCGCTTCAGCACGAGTAGGGCGTGGGTTTTTGATCATTGAATCTAACATTTGCGTTGCAGTGATAACCACTTTACGTGCAGCGTTACATTTTTCGATCATCATTTTTTGTGCGAAGATAACTTCTTCAACTGGGATCTCAACACCTAAGTCACCACGAGCAACCATGATACCGTCAGAAGCTTCTAAGATCTCATCAAAATTGTTTAAACCTTCTTGGTTTTCAATTTTTGAGATGATCATGATGTTTTTGCCGCCGTGTGCATTTAAGTGTGCGCGCATTTCTTCAACGTCAGAACGTTTACGAATAAATGATGCAGCAACGAAATCAACGCCTTGTTCGCAACCAAAGATAAGATCTTGTTTATCTTTTTCAGCTAATGCTGGTAAACCGATAGAAACGCCCGGTAAGTTAACACCTTTATTTTCACCTAAGTCACCGTTGTTTAAAACTTCACAAACAACTTCTGTATCAGTTACAGCAGTTACTTTCATGCCGATAAGACCATCATCAACTAAAACGGTATTACCAACAGTTAAGTCTTTAGCGAAACCTTCGTAAGTTACAGCAACGCGGTCTTTGTTGCCCACAACAGTTTTGTCTGTAGTGAAAGTGAAAGTTTGACCAGCAACTAAAGCAACATCATTACCACCTTCTAATTTGATGGTACGGATTTCTGGACCTTTAGTATCTAATAAGATAGCGGCTTTTTTGCCTGTTTTAGCGCAAACGTTACGCAGATTTTTGATACGGTTGCCATGCTCTTCATAGTCACCGTGAGAGAAGTTTAGACGCATAACGTTCATGCCTGCGTCTAGTAATTGATTCAGTTTTTCTTCAGATTCGGTTTTTGGCCCGATGGTGCAAACAATTTTTGTCTTTTTCATGGCAGTCTATTTAATGGTTGTATTGTAATGGATGAATAAGGATTAATGTCGCTGTTTTCTATTAACAGTATCAATGGTGCAAAACAGGATGTACAAACTCATCCCTAATGGATAAGTTGCGCAACATGTTAATGGTTCAGCAACATCATAAAAATCTTGTCACTATTTTGTATCAAAGGTTGGCAGACATCTTACATTATAGTCTATCACGATTCATTTGTTCTGTTTTCTAAAGATGCCCGTAAATCAATACGCTGAAACCTTTCAACAAAATTATGTTTCGTATTATAGAGGTTAATTTCTATGAAGAAAATCGAAAAAAGGTAAATTTAAGTGATGTGATCAAAATACAGCGCTGACTGCTTGTTTTTTAAACACTTTGTTGCGCAATAAAATATTGCAAGCTGAATTAATTATTTTGTAGGGGAGGTAAGATGAATAAAATTAAGAAAATAGAGAAAGAGAAATGGTGCGTCCAAGTGGACTCGAACCACCGACCCCCACCATGTCAAGGTGGTGCTCTAACCAACTGAGCTATGGACGCACTGTATTGAGATGTTGCCGAAAAATAAATGGTGCGTCCAAGTGGACTCGAACCACCGACCCCCACCATGTCAAGGTGGTGCTCTAACCAACTGAGCTATGGACGCATTATCTATTGGGTGACAACGGGGACGAATATTAACGAGATGATTCGATTCTGGCAAGAGGAAAAACACAAATTTATATTCAACTGCTCGTATTTAAAGCTATTTGTTGATATTTGTGTCATTCCCTTGCCTAAATAACCGTTTCTCTTTAACGCTCTGAGCGTAATAACACCACTTCATCAGATTGGCGTTGGATCCACCAAATACGGGAACCCATCATAATTGCTGAGGCAGTTAAACCTAGAATAAAGCCAATCCAGAAACCAGCAGGCCCCATGGCTTCAACAAAGTAATTAGTACGTCCTAATATATAACCAGAAGGTAATCCAATTACCCAGTAGGCAATAAAGGTGATAAAGAAGATAGAGCGGGTATCTTTATAACCTCGTAATACACCGGAGCCAATAACTTGCACAGAATCTGATAACTGATAAAGCGCAGCGAATAACATAAGATGAGAAGCTAATGTCACCACTTCAATATTATCGTTATACATTAATGCAATTTTTTCTCTGAAGATGATAGAGAAAATCGCAGTACAACTTGCCAACATTAGCCCAACAACAAGTGCTGTAATGGCTGAAGTACGGGCTTGTGCTGTGGAGCGTTGCCCTAAGTTATGACCAACACGGATTGTTGCCGCTATTCCCAATGATAGCGGGAACATAAACATCAGAGAACTAAAGTTAAGTGCAATCTGATGACTCGCAACCGCGGTAACGCCTAAAGGTGAAACTAATAATGCCACAACGGCAAAGAGTGTTACTTCAAAAAATAAGGCTAAACCAACGGGTAATCCTAAAAATGTAATACGTTTTATCGTGTGAAAATCAGGGCTGACTAAACGTTTTTCTGGCATAACATCACGTTGTGTTGGCGCTCTACGCACGTAATAACGCATCATTAAGAACATTGCCCAGAAAACAGAGGCTGTTGCAACACCACAACCAATACCCCCTAATTGCGGCGCGCCAAATTTACCGTAAATAAAGGCGTAGTTAACAGGGATATTAATTAATAAGCCAACAAAACCAATTATCATACCGGGTTTTGTTTTAGATAAACCCTCACATTGGCTTCTCAGTACCTGATAATAAAGGCAGCCTGGTGCACCCCACATAATGGCGTGAATAAATCCAATGGCTTTTTCGGCTAATTCTGGCTCGATATCATGTTGCGCTTCAATAATAAAACGGCTGTTATAAAGAATAGCAATGACCATGATTGATAAGAAAGTGGCGAGCCAAAAACCTTGCTGTGTACGATTAGCAATGTGTTTTCGTTGTCCTGAACCATTTAATTGTGCAACGATTGGAGTTAATGCCATTAATATGCCTTGGCCTAATAAAATCGTTGGTAACCAAATAGACGTACCTACTGCCACTGCCGACATTTCTGTGGCATTTACAGCACCCGCCATGACAGTATCAACCACACCCATTGCTGTCTGGGAAAATTGCGCGATGATAACGGGGATACCGAGAGCAAGTAAGCTACGCGCTTCTTTTATGTACTTCTGCACGCATACACCTTTATTTATTATAAGAAAACGAAAGGAAAGGAAGGGAACAAACGTCGTATTGTTAACATGACGTAAAGAGATCCTCAAGACCGCTTATTCTAATGATAAAAGTTTAATTAGCAACGAAAGAAGTTTAGCTTTTCAAACACAGGATTTTGATAAGTTATTAGGTGTTTTTACGTTATATTTAACGGCAATAATCGATAAGGAATAAATGCGATAATTGTTCCTTTGTATTAATACGAGCTATGTTATCCTTAATAGCATAAACCTAAAGTGAGTTTACCAGTTTATCGTTCCAAGGAGATGTAAGATGTTTACAGGTATTGTTCAGGGAAAAGGGCGGGTTATTGCTATCGAAGATAAAGGCGATTTTCGTACCCATATCATTGAATTACCCAACGAGTTAGTCGGCAATTTAGAAACAGGCGCTTCTGTTGCAAATAATGGTTGCTGTTTAACGGTCACTAAAATTGAAGGCACACATATTAGCTTTGATTTAGTGAAAGAGACATTACGTTTAACTAACCTTGGTGAATTAAAAGTTGGCTCTGAAGTCAATATTGAACGAGCAGCTAAGTATGGTGATGAAATTGGTGGTCATGTGATGTCTGGTCATATTGTCACAACCGCTGAAGTTGCCAAAATTATTACATCAGAAAATAATTTACAAATTTGGTTTCGCATCTTCGATAAAGCATTAATGAAGTATATTTTACACAAAGGTTTTATTGGTATTGATGGAATAAGCCTAACTGTGGGCGATGTGGTTAATAACCGTTTTTGTGTTCATTTAATTCCAGAAACTCGTGACAGAACAACATTAGGTCGTAAGCGCCTTGGTGATAAAGTCAATATTGAGCTTGATCCTCAAACTCAAGCGATTGTCGATACAGTAGAGCGCGTTATGGCACAACAAGCACAGCAACAAGCTTTATTTGCAGCGCAACAAATTGAAAATGAAGAACAAGCTTCACATAATTAATCATTAATGTTGTTGCTCTGAAAAGAAAATTAAAGAAAAAGCCAGTTTATTAATCAAACTGGCTTTTCTCTTTTTATAAAAAATAATTAACGAGGGATCTGTAAACCGCCAATATGCCCTTTAGGGCTTAGTACTATTTGCCATAACTGAATATCTCTGGCACGAAATGCGCCAGCACAGGCATTAAGATAATAGCTAAACATACGTTTAAAACGCGGTGTATAATTGGGTTCAATATCTGGCCAACAATCTAAGAAACGCTGATACCATGCCATTAATGTTTTATCGTAATCAGCGCCAAAGTTATGCCAATCTTCCATCACAAATTTATTGTCCATGGCATGAGCAATTTTTTGAATAGACGGTAAACATCCATTAGGAAAGATATATTTACTTATCCAGCTATCTACATTCACCTTATCGCGGTTAGAACCAATGGTGTGTAATAGAAACAGACCATCTTCTTTTAAATTACGACGAACGACATCAAAATAAGTGGCGTAATTTTTAGGGCCAACGTGTTCGAACATGCCCACTGAAACTATACGATCAAATTTTTCATGTAAATCACGATAGTCTTCTAAGATTATATTAACATCAAGCCCTTGGCATCGAGCTTGTGCCAACTTCTGTTGTTCAACAGAAATGGTGACACCCGTAACAGATACGCCAAAGTGTTTGGCTGCGTAGCCTGCAAGCCCCCCCCAGCCACAGCCAATATCTAATAAGGTCATACCTGGTTTTAAATCTAATTTTCGGCAAATTAAATCTAATTTATGTTCTTGAGCCTGAGCTAAATTGTCTGCATTTTTCCAGTAGCCACAGGAATATTGCATATTAGGATCAAGCATGGCAGTAAATAGATCATTACCCAGATCGTAATGTTCTTTACCTACCATCCATGCGCGTTTTTGTGTTTGCAGATTAAAAAGGCGGGCTGCCGCAATCTTGAAAATGTCACGTAGGTTTTGTGGAAGCTTATTTTCAAGACCTGCACGTAAAACTTTATGAAAGAATATATCCAGTCGTTCACAATCCCACCAACCATCCATATAACTTTCGCCGAGACCTAATGAGCCTTGCTGTAATACTCTTTTATAAAAATTCTGATTATGAACCTGAATATCATAAGGTTCTGAACCATTAATTCGAATATCTGTGTGAGCTAACAGTTCTATTACGATCTTTTCATAAGGATCGTTGGAGGTCTTTCGGCCTTCTTCTACACAAGATGTACTCATATACTCTCCGCGTAAACTAAGCGGGTTTTGAGACATAAAGCTAAGAAAGGATGTGTACAGATTGATAGTATTAAAATGGTATTGTGTTCAGTATGAATTGAACGAATAAAATTAATAAGACAACTAATCTGACATAATCAGCAAATAATTTGTTTAATGTCTCAAAATCCGAAAGAAAAATAAACAAAACGCTATACAGCGTATAGGTAAGTATAGAGACGTAAATTATTTTTCTCTAGAAAAGAAAAAGACCATTTTTTATAAAATGGCCTTTTTAAGATGATTCTTAAAATAAAGGGGGGATTATTCTGCGGTTTGAACCGTGTGTTTGATAACAGATTTATTGCGCTGAATAAAGTAGCCAACTGCCATTGGGATTGCTGTTAATGCCATAATTGCAGTGGTGTTAATCAGAGGTTGTTGACTGATAAAGGCAGACACAATAAAACTTGCTAAGCTACAAAGACCCAGTTGAAGTGCATTTTGTAACGCAGCTGCTTTACCACTAATTTCAGGATAAGCGGATAAAGCATTAGATACTGCGATTGGATAAGATGCACCATTCATTGCAGCCATAATACAGAACGGAATTAAAATAGTTGTTAATGTTGGCTCAGTAAATTTAGCAACAAGGTATAACGCAGTCATACTGACAGCATAACCGATTAACAACAGTGGAAGCAGTGTTTTACCTGTCATTTTTGACAGTAAGATACGACAACCATAACCACCCACCATAAATGCAATAGTTTGTGGAATATAACTTAAACCGATATCCTGTGGCGAGTAACCCATCTTTTCAAGAATGATTGGTGAGCCAGCTAACCAAGCAAAGAAACCCGCGCTACAAGAAGCGTAAACTAATACGTTACCTGTGTAGAGAGGGGATTTGAGTAAAGTCATAAATGAAGCGGTAGATTGGTTTGCATCTGTGACTGATTTTTGTTTAATGTTTTTTAGCATTAATGTCGGTAACATTAGAACTAATGTTACTGCCATTAACAGCATGAAAATCATACGCCAGCCGCCGTGATTTAATAATGATGCACCAATTAAAGGTGCAAGTGCTGGTGATAATGCAACCAGTGGCATAATTAAAGCAAAAACGTGCTGAGCGCGAGATTCATCAAAACGGTCGATGACAAGAGCTTGCCAAATAACAGCAGCAGAGCAGACACCGAAAGCTTGTAGGAAGCGCATAGCAAGTAAGCCAGTTGCACTCTCAACCCACAGCATACCAAGACAGCCTAAAGAGAAAAGGCTTAAACCAATAAGTAGAATAGGTTTACGACCTACTTTGTCAGAAAGTGGTCCCCAAAGTAATTGGGCAACAGCAAAGCCAAATAAAAAGATACTTAAGCTATTACTAATAGCACCTTCGCTGATAGAGAGTTCACGCTGCATCATACCGAATGCAGGTAAGTACATATCAATAGCTAAGTAACCTAGCATACTCAAACCCGCTAGGTACACCATAAAGCTCATAGGTGTTTTTGATTGTGTGGACGTTTTAGAATTCATTTTATTTTCTATGCTATGTGATGTAGAACATTTTATATATTGTAACTAAGACTTATTTTACTTGTGAAACGGGAATATTTGGTTAATGCTGTGAAAAATTTTCAAAGGAATAAACTCTATGTGGTCAGAATACTCTTTAGAAGTTGTTGATGCAGTTGCAAGAACAGGAAGTTTTAGCTCCGCTGCTCAAGAATTGCACAGAGTGCCATCCGCCGTTAGTTACACAGTTCGGCAATTAGAGGAATGGCTTGCCGTTCCTTTGTTTGAGCGCCGTCACCGTGATGTAGAATTAACCGATGCAGGTAAAATTTTCATCAAAGAAGCACGATCTGTTATCAAAAAAATGAATGACACTCGGCATCTTTGTCAACAAGTTTCTAATGGGTGGCGCGGTCAATTTAGTATAGCAGTTGATGGCATTGTTAAACCTGAAAGAACACAACAACTTATTCTCGATTTCTACCGCCATTTTCCTGATATTGAGCTGTATGTCTACCCTGAAGTGTTTAATGGCGTATGGGACTCTTTAGTTAATGGTCGTGTTGATTTAGCAATTGGTGCAACAAGAGCCTCACCAATTGGTGAACGTTATAGTTTTAGAGATATGGGATTTATGCCTTGGCGCTGCGTTTGCCATGTTGATCACCCTTTAGCGAAAGCACAACACCCATTAACGGATGATGAGATGCGCCCTTATCCTAGTTTATGTTTAGAAGATACCTCACGCAGTTTACCAAAGCGTGACACTTGGGCGCTAAATAATCAGCGTAGAATGGTTGTCCCGACATGGGATATGGGGCTTGAATGCTTGTTAGCGGGATTATGCGTAGGAATGGTGCCTTGGCACCGCGCTGAGCCTTTAATTGAACAAGGTAAGCTGGTTACTTTACAACTGGCACAACCATTGCCAGACAGCCCATGCTGCCTGACGTGGGTCGATAAAAGTGAATCACCCGCTTTGACATGGTTGTTAGATTATCTTGGAGATAGCCAAACCTTAAATGAGGAATGGCTTCGCTAGAAATCAGATAACTGAATAAATCTGAATTAACGACGGTAGTCAATAAAAGGACCGTCAGCAACTGAACGGCGCTCAACTAATCGTGGATGAACTTCGATTGTTTGGGCGTCTTCGCGTTTATTGACGATGCGATCAAGCAACATTGATAATGCCATTTGACCTAAACGTTCTTTTGGCTGGTGGACGGTCGTTAGTGCGGGTGTAAAATAACGTGCATTACGAATATTGTCGTAACCCACAATAGAAATATCGAAAGGAACGCGCAGACCAAGTTCATCCGCAGCACAAATTGCGCCCATCGCCATCACATCACCACCACAAAAAACAGCAGTAGGGCGATGTTTTTGATTTAGCATTTGGTACATGGCTTTATAACCCGACTCTGGCTCAAAGTCGCCTTGTACAATCCACTCATCTTTTACTGTGATTTTTGCTTCTTCCATGGCTTTTAAGAAACCTTGTAAGCGACCACCACCAGTATTACGTTCTAATGGACCAGGAATAATACCAATATCACGATGACCACGCTCAATAAGGTAACGACCTGCAATATAACCACCATGGAAAGCATTATCGATAATGGTATCTGTAAAGTCACCACGCGCTTTGCCCCAATCCATGACAACCATTGGAATATTACGATAGCCCTCTAAAAGTGTAAGAAGGTGATCGGGATATTCAGAACACATGACTAACAATCCATCAACACGTTTTTGTGCCAGCATCGCTAAATAGGCTTTTTGTTTATCAAGGTTATTATGTGAATTACATAAAATCAGTGTGTAGCCTTTGCTATAACAACTATTTTCAACCGCTTCAATCACTTCAGCAAAGTAAGGAGCTTCACTGGACGTGGCTAACAGGCCAATAGATTTGGTGTGATTGACTTTTAAACTACGCGCAACGGCACTAGGCGAATAATTTAATTCTTTTATAGCGGCCCAAACTGCTGCCCGTGTGTTCTCAGCAACAAAACGTGTTTTGTTGATCACATGAGAAACAGTCGTGGTTGATACGCCTGCGCGTTTTGCCACGTCTTTTATTGTTGCCATGGTGTGGAAAACTCCTGACCTTCATTGGTCTCTTTTATCTAATTTTATGGTTTAACTGCCAGTATAGTCATACATAGGGCAAACACTGGCAATAATTTAGCGATTAGCTGTGAATTTTGTATGATCTAGCTCAAAAGTGAAAGTATTAATCAATGTTATAAATTGTGCACTGGTCGCTATTTTAGCAAATATTGATATGTAATAATAATTAACCATGACAATGTTATGGTTAAAAATGTGTATTATAATCATTTTGAGGGAGAAATAGATGGATACGGATCTGAAATTTGGTTTGAGTACAGCAGTAGCAGCGCTTGTTATGATCGTTTTATTTTCGACTATGTTGTTCTAATCACCGCTTTATAAAATATCCGATCAATTTAAATAATAGATTATCGAATATCTGAATATAACAAAGGGCTGAAGGCCCTTTGTTATTTTGTCACCAAAAATGAATCTCAATCACTCACCTTTGATTATCACGCTCTATTAAGCAAGGTTAGCTTCAACAAATGACCAGTTAACTAATGCCCAGAACTCTTCTAAATATTTAACGCGCGCATTACGGTAGTCGATGTAGTATGCATGTTCCCATACGTCTACTGTTAACAGTGGTTTGTCTGCGCCTGAAACTGGCGTTGCAGCATTAGACGTATTAACAATTGCAACTGAACCGTCGGCTTTTTTAACTAACCAAGTCCAACCTGAACCGAAGTTTTTAGCTGCCGCATCATTAAATTGCTTTTTGAACTCTTCAAAAGAGCCAAATGCTTTGTTGATAGCATCAGCAATTTTACCTGTTGGTGCGCCACCTGCGTTTGGTGCTAAGCAGTTCCAGTAGAAAGTGTGGTTCCATACTTGAGCGGCATTATTAAAGATACCACCATCAGTAGACTTGATGATTTCTTCTAAGGATTTGCTTTCTAAATCAGTACCTTTAACCAGATTATTTAAATTGGTTACATAGGTTTGGTGGTGTTTGCCGTAGTGATATTCTAAAGTTTCTTTAGAGATGTGTGGCTCAAGAGCATCTAACGCATAAGGTAATTTTGGTAATTCGAAAGACATTGCGTACTCCTTTAAACTATCTATTTCGGGTTTTGTGCCTAAAATCATTCCATCAAAATCATTTGAATTGATAGAATGAGGCAAATGAATCACTAAGTTGTTACTATTTTGCTAATTATTTTAACAAAAATCTGTTGAAATAACAGCTAAATATCTTTTATCTATAGATATAAGCCATATAGATTAATTATACTCATAAGAGTATATCCCTCAGAGTTACTCGTAAAGCAGTAAAACATTGACTGTGATCAGAGTCGGTATCTTCTAATTGTATATTTTCTGCTTACTCCATTATTAGTGTATACATCATTTTCACGACCACTAAGAATAAGAATAGTGCAAATATTTGGCGAACTCTTGGAATAGGCAGGCGATAAGCAACTTTTACGCCGACAGGGGCGAAGAGAATGCTGGTAATGCTTATGCCAATAAAGGCAGGTAAATAGATAAAACCGAAGTAATAGTCATCAATATTTGTTTGATTCCAACCATAGATAATACCCATAATTGTGCCTACGGAAGCGATGATGACACCAATCATTGATGAGGTTGCAATGCATTTGCGAGTATTAAATCCCCAATGACTTAAAAGAGGAATGGTGATAGTACCACCAGCAATACCGATAAAGCTGGATATAAAGCCAATTAATGCGCCACCACTGGTTAACGCTGGTTTTGAAACGATAGGATCTTTCACGTTTTCTATACGTTCAGCTTCTTTCTTTTTAGTTAATAATCCATAGATGGTATATACCATGAAAATACAGAATACGATTTGCAATATCGTATTTGACATTTTTTGTACCAGAAATGTCCCAACAAGCATACCAATGAGAGTACCGATGGATAATAAAGGAAATTGTTGCCATAAAATGGCTTTATGTTTGTTATGAGAATACGCTGAAGATGCTGTGGAAAATATAATGACAGAAAATGAAGTAGATAAGGCAATTTTCATCACCATATCTGTTGGAATAGCTTGTTGACTCACAACATACATAACCACCGGAACAATGATTGCACCGCCTCCGATGCCAAGTAGCCCAGCAAAAAAACCAGTAATACAGCCCACTAAAAGAAACAGCAAAATCATGTCCATAGTTAGTACTCATTAGGATTTATAACAAACTCATTTATATACATTATATTCTTTTAAAAAAGTAGCGTTTTATCTTAATGTAAAGGTTATGAAATTTAATATATTGATTTTGATATAAAAGTTACTCTTCCTTTTCTTTTTACTTTTTTAATTTAAAAGGATATAAAGCTAAATAGAATTCAAATAAAGAAACATATTAAATATTTTATAATAATTTATATTTTTAAATCGCATGCTAAAAATAACAACGTTCATTTTAATTTAAGAAAGTTGTTGCTATTTCATTTAATAATAAAGCCAGTGCTTCATATACTTTAAAACCTAGTGAAGAAGAAAATGTTCTTAAAATTAAGAAAGGACAAACTGCAAAAATAAAAGGTGAAATAAGCGATATTACTGCTGCACTGGGTTGCTTGATCCTTTTAGAAAACGGATTGTGTTGGTGATAAGAGGCGAAATAATAAGATAAAATGTACTCATAAACATCTGTAACGTATTGATTTATTTTTATACTTTTTTGTGTGTTTTCTCATCAATAATCTTATGGTTTAACACCAGCTTATTGTTTTATATCGAGAATTAAACTTATATAGAGGTTTCGAATATAAAGTGGTATTCTTCTTCCATGTTTTCCCCTATAAAGCATATCGAATATAAAAGGCTGTAAGGACTTACAAATGACGACTATTGAAAAAATTGAACGCCAGATCAATGAAAACCCAATTATTTTATACATGAAAGGTTCACCAAAATTACCAAGTTGTGGTTTTTCTGCTCAGGCAGTTCAAGCTATCTCTGCTTGTGGTGAGCGTTTTGCGTATGTTGATATCTTGCAAAACCCAGATATTCGTGCAGAACTACCAAAATATGCACACTGGCCAACCTTCCCACAATTATGGGTAGGTGGTGAATTAGTCGGTGGATGTGACATTATTTTAGAAATGTATCAGCGCGGTGAATTACAGAAGTTATTAAAAGAGACTGCTGATAAATATCGTGGTGAAGAAGAAGCACAGTAATTCATTTTTATTGTTTCAGTATTGAAACGCATAAAAATAATGAGATTTACAATAAAAAAGCCAGTTCAATTTTTGAACTGGCTTTTTTCTGTTATTCATACTTTTTCTGCGATTCATAAATGTATCAGCGAAATCATGGCTTCAAGGTGTAGGCAATGGCCATCCACCAAGCTTTTTCCAACGATTAACTAATTCACAAAAAAGTAATGATGTACGATTAGTATCGTATAACGCACCATGCGCTAATTTACTATCAAAGGGAATGCCAGCAGTGATGCAGGCTTTAGCCAAAATAGTCTGTCCTAATACCAATCCACTTAAAGCTGCTGTATCAAAGGTGGCAAAAGGGTGAAAAGGATTACGTTTTAACCCAGCACGTTCAGCAGCAGCCATTACAAAGCTGTGATCAAAATTTGCATTATGAGCGACAATAATAGCTCGATTACAATCTGCATCCTTCATCCCTTTACGTACCATTTTAAAAATAGCATGTAAGGCTTCATATTCACTGACTGCGCCACGTAAAGGATTAGTTGGATCAATACCTGTAAATTCTAAGGCTGCCGGCTCTAAATTAGCCCCTTCAAAGGGATCAACATGAAAATGTAATGTGTTATCAGGTTTTAGCCAACCTTGCTCATCCATTTTTAGTGTAATAGCGGCGATTTCAAGTAAACCGTCTGTTTTCGCATTAAATCCACCTGTTTCAACATCAATGACAACAGGGTAGTAACCCCGAAAACGGTTACAAAGCTTATTGGGATTATTTATATCAGGCATTAAGTTGTACTTATCCGATAAAAATAGAATATCGGAAATTGATAATCAGTAAGGCCAGAAAGATACACATGTTATCTTTCTGGTTTTAATAAAAATTAGTTACCTAGAGCGTGACTGGCACTTTTGTTTTCGATTAGCTCGATTTTATATCCATCAGGATCTTCAACAAAAGCAATAATTGTGGAGCCACCTTTTACTGGACCCGCATCACGGGTAACATTACCGCCAGCTTGGCGAATGGCTTCACAGGTTGCTGCAACATCATCAACACCTAATGCCACATGCCCAAAAGCGGTTCCCATTTCGTAGCTGTTTACACCCCAGTTATAGGTTAATTCGATAACCGCACCGGTGCTTTCATCACCATAACCAACAAAAGCTAACGAGTATTTATATTCCTCATTCTCGCTAGTGCGTAGAAGTTGCATACCTAAAACCTTGGTATAAAAGTCGATGGAACGTTGTAAATCGCCCACACGGATCATGGTATGAAGTACTCGCATATAAACCTCTTGTGTTTTTTTAATGATTAAACCCTACAGTTAAACTGATGGCGGAGTACTATAACGCGTTAAAGCCCTAAAGTTCAATTTTACTACGCCTTTAACAGTTCAATAAATCATGTTGTGCAGATAATATCGCTATTAACTATACTCTATTGTAACAAACAATAGGGAGGGAAAATCAAATGCAAGAACAATTAGAATTTTTTGATATTCCTAGCCCTTGTATTGGGCGCTGTGAAATGAATGCGCAAGGATATTGTGTTGGGTGCTATCGTAGCCGCCAAGAGCGATTTAATTGGTCAACAATGAATCAACAAGAGAAAAGAAATATATTACGACTTTGTCAGCAACGTTATTTAAGAACATTAAAAAAATTGGGTTCCTCAATTGAAAAAGAGAATGAACAACTCAATTTATTTTAAATTTTCCACTTAATTTTTAATGTTAAAATAATAATTAACTATATTCTTAATTCATTATTGTTATTTATTGTAGTTGTGTGGTTTATTATTTTTTCTTTATTAATATAAAGTTGTAACTTTAAAGTATTCTCGCTCTGTTTTATTTGCAATTAATTGATAAGAAGAGTGTTTTTCTTGATTTTTGTGTTGAGTTTAAAATAATAATAATTATTATGTAAAAAAATATAGATTAGTTTTTATAACAAGGTTATTCTTTATGAACTTTCGTTGCTAGAAAGAAAAGCTTTAATTATATCTGGAAAATAATTACTTATCTAATAAATGGGGTTATAACTATATTAGTTATTAAAGGTAATGTTTTAATTAAAAAGAATAGGTAATAATTGTATTAAAAATGAATATCTAAACTTTGTAATAAGTTGACTGAAAATGCTAATTAAGGAGAGATAAGTGGAATCAACATTAGGAGCTGATTTAGCGCGTTTAGTTCGATTATGGCGTGCTTTAATTGATCATCGTCTCAAACCATTAAAATTAACCCAAACCCACTGGGTTACTTTGTACAATATCAGCCAATTACCTCCAGAGCAGTCACAAATCCAATTGGCAAAAGCAATAGGAATAGAGCAGCCATCTTTAGTGAGAACCTTAGATCAACTGGAAGAAAAAAAACTGATTTGTCGGCATACATGTGCAAATGATCGTAGAGCAAAACGTATAAAATTAACAAAAGAATCTGAGCCTTTTATTAATGAGGTTTATACTGTTATAGAAAAAACGAGACGAGAAATACTAGGTGGTATTCAACTAGAAGAAATTGAAAGGCTAATAGGTACAATTCAAAAACTAGAAAAAAATATAAATAGGTTAAATGACTAATAATTTCAAATTTAATATATATTCTATTTAAATAATATTAATGACATGATGATAACGATACTCTAAATAATTCGATTGTTCAGCTATACAACAAATGAATGACTCACTAGAGATATATAAATATATCATTGGTGTGAGTAAGCGATGTCAACAATACTGAAATTTGAAATATACTGAAACTTGAAATATAACGAGTATATAACAAATATCATTATATAGTCTTAATTGCCATAACTAGATTATATATTCGTTCTCTCTTTAGATTACTTATTATTGAGTCATAAATAAAACAGGCAACTTTAATGTTGCCTGTTTTTTGTTGTTCATTAGCGAGGAGAAACAGTTAAGTTATTTCCGTTACCAATAACTGCAACACGTTGACCTTGGCTATAAACAGTATTATCTGCTTTTTGAACGATAGCGACAGTTTTACCACTATCTAAACGAACTTCAATTTGAACACCTTTAGTGGTATTTAAAGCACCTTGTGCTTGTTGTCCTGCCATACCACCTGCTATTGCACCCGCGGCTGTTGCTAGGTTACGACCTGTACCACCACCCACTGTGTTACCTAACATACCGCCGAGAACAGCACCACCGATAGCGCCTAAAATATTCTCATCGCTACCCGCCTGAATATTTACTGCACGCACAGAAACCACTGTACCATAAGTAATATTTTGAGCTTGTTTTGCTTGGCTTGCGGTATAAGTGTCACCGGATAGTGAATTTGTATTCACGCAACCAGTAAGTACAGTCATTGTAAAAAGACCAATAAGTAAATGCTTAAACATAGTCACTCCTAAAGAAAATCTGAGGGAAATCGTTCAGATTATACCAATGTTATCTAGTATCAGTTATAGCTCGTTTTTTGCGTATGTCGACACTGATTTTAATAATATATAGCTTACTATATAGTAAAGGCCGATAGTACAAACAGAAGAGATTTCTGAAAAAAGAGAATATAACATTATATGTTAAAAATTTGCATCATCTTGATTATAAGGAAAAGAACATGATAGCAGGGCGGTACATTGGCGTGATGTCTGGCACAAGCTTAGATGGTGTTGATGTTGTATTAGCTGCAATCAATAATAAGTTTGTTGCACAACAAGAAAATCACTTTCTGCCTTATCCACAACATTTACGCCAACGAATTTTAGCTGTTTGCCAAGGGCAACCTACTACCTTGCATGAAATCGGTCTATTAGATGCCCAACTGGGCGAACTTTATGCGCAAGCAATTATAGAGTTACTCGCAAAAGTAAAACTTAGCGCGAGTGATATTACGGCGATAGGGTGTCATGGACAAACCGTTTGGCATGAGCCAGAAAGTGATATGCCATTTACTATGCAAATTGGTGACAACAACCGTGTTGCTGCCCTAACGGGAATTACAACAGTCGGTGATTTTCGTCGCAGAGATATTGCTTATGGCGGACAAGGCGCACCTTTAGTACCTGCTTTTCATCTTGCCGTGTTAGGACACTCTGTTGAAAAACGGGTGATTTTAAATATTGGTGGTATCGCCAATATCTCATTGTTATTACCTGGTATTGCAGTCAAAGGCTACGATACCGGACCCGGAAATATGCTATTAGATAGCTGGAATTGGATCCATAACCAAACCCCCTATGATGATAATGGCAAATGGGCGGCTACTGGCACTGTAAACGCAACTTTATTGAAAGATATGCTTTCAGATCCCTACTTTTCACGTTCAGCACCTAAAAGTACAGGGCGAGAATATTTCAATACACAATGGTTAAATTACCATTTAGCAAGAGTACCTAATGTTTTTCCTGAAGATGTACAAGCAACGCTAGTTGAATTAACCGCGATAAGTATTGTGCAACAGATCCAATTAAACGGAGGATGTGAACGTTTACTTGTTTGTGGTGGAGGGGCGAGAAATGGACAAATTATGCATCGTTTAGCTTCATTATTACCGGGTACAGAAGTCGCAACAACGGATAAATATGGTTTAAGTGGCGATGATATGGAAGCGTTGGCATTTGCTTGGTTAGCTGCTCGTACTATTGCCAATGAATCAGGGAATTTGCCTTCTGTAACAGGGGCATCAAGAGAAACCGTTTTAGGGGCGATTTACCCTACAAATCCTCGTTAAGCGTGATATGCTGAACGCAGTTTCTCAAAAGAGAGAGTGAAAAATGACAGAACTTGATTTTATTGATGTTGCAGATTTACGCCGCGAATATATGAACGGTGGACTACGACGTCATGAATTAACTGAACAGCCATTAGTTTTGTTTGAAAAGTGGCTAAAACAGGCTTGTGAAGCGCGTTTGAGTGATCCTACTGCAATGTGTGTTGCCACGGTTGATGAAAATGGACAACCTTACCAACGTATCGTGTTATTAAAACACTTCGACGAACATGGTTTAGTCTTTTACACCAACTTGGGCAGTCGCAAGGCGAGTCATTTAGAGCACAATCAACGAGTCAGTTTATTATTCCCTTGGTATCCATTAGAAAGACAAGTTTGCTTTTTAGGGAAAGCTGAAAAGCTTTCACCCATTGAAGTTATTAAATATTTTCATAGTCGCCCTAAAGATAGTCAAATTGCAGCGTGGGCTTCTCAACAGTCTTCTCGCATTTCCGCAAGAGGCGTCTTAGAAAGTAAGTTTCTGGAATTAAAACAGAAATTCAAAAATGGAGAAGTACCATTACCGAGTTTCTGGGGTGGATATCGTGTGACATTTGATTCTGTCGAATTTTGGCAAGGGCGAGAAAATCGTCTACACGATCGCTTTATCTACCAAAAATCACCACAAGGATGGGACATTGAGCGATTAGCACCTTAATGGTGTGTTAATAAATTTGTCTCAAAAAGTCTTTTTCTACTGGTACTTAATGTAGTGGCGCTTTATGCTATACCACTTGTGTTTCACTTATATTTTAAATAGACAAAAAACAATAAACCGATGGAGTCATTGATGTCTAGCAAGAACCTAATCACACAATTGCAGGAGCGTGGGCTAATCGCTCAGGTCACGGATGAGGCAGCTTTAGTAGAGCGTTTGGAGCAAGGTCCTATCGCTCTCTATTGTGGCTTCGATCCTACCGCTGATAGCCTGCACTTGGGGCATTTGGTTCCTTTGCTGTGTTTAAAACGATTCCAACTAGCCGGGCATAAGCCTGTGGCGTTGGTGGGTGGTGCAACGGGTCTAATTGGTGATCCTAGTTTTAAAGCCACCGAGCGCAAACTGAATACCCAAGATACTGTTCACGAATGGGTAGAAAAAATTCGTAAACAAGTGTCACCTTTCTTAGATTTCAACAGTGGTGAAAACAGTGCGGAATTAGCAAACAACTATGACTGGTTTGGTCAAATGGATGTGCTGACATTCCTGCGTGATATCGGTAAACACTTCTCTGTGAACCAAATGATCAACAAAGAAGCGGTTAAACAACGTTTAAACCGTGACGATGTGGGTATCTCTTTTACTGAATTCGCCTATAACCTATTACAAGCTTATGACTTTGCGTCATTAAATACGCAATTAGGTGTTGAATTACAAATCGGTGGCTCTGATCAGTGGGGTAATATCACTTCAGGTATCGATTTAACCCGTCGTTTCAATCAGAAGCAAGTATTTGGTATGACTGTACCATTAATTACTAAATCTGATGGAACTAAATTCGGTAAGACAGAAGGCGGTGCGGTTTGGTTAGATCCTAAGAAAACAAGCCCATACAAATTCTACCAGTTCTGGATTAATACAGCAGATGCTGACGTTTATCGCTTCTTAAAATTCTTCACATTTATGAGCATTGAAGAAATTAATGCACTTGAAGAAGAAGATAAAAATAGCGGTCAAGCGCCTCGTGCTCAACGTGTATTAGCAGAACTAGTTACTGGTTTAGTTCATGGTGAAGAAGGTTTAATCGCCGCTAAACGTATTACAGAAAGCTTATTCTCTGGTGCAATTGCAGACTTAACACAAGCTGACCTTGAACAATTAGCACAAGATGGTATGCCAACAATTGAGTTAGAAAAAGGCAGTGATTTGCAACAAGCACTGGTTAACGCAGAATTAGTTCCTTCTCGTGGTCAGGCTCGTACAATGATTGGTTCTAACGCAGTTTCAATTAATGGCGAAAAACAAGACAATCCTGAATACGTCTTTGAAGAAAAAGATTTCTTATTTGGTCATTATTCCATTTTGCGTCGCGGTAAAAAACATTACTGCCTCGTTATCTGGAAATAATTGACAGTAAAGGGCAGCCGGTGAGTTGCCCTTTTTCTTAATAACAATAAATAAACGTATATACCTCGCCTATGATGATAAAGCTTGGGTGTTGTGTGTATTCACAATAATCGGTTTATGTCATGAAAAATATACTCTCTATTCAGTCACATGTTGTTTTCGGTCATGCAGGTAACAGCGCCTCTGAGTTTCCAATGCGTCGTATGGGGGTAAATGTTTGGCCGCTAAATACAGTGCAATTTTCAAATCACACACAATACCCAGAAAAGTGGACTGGCTGTGTTATGTCAGCAGAACATATTACTGAGATTGTTGATGGTATTGCCGCAATTGGTAAACTCTCACAATGTGATGCCGTACTCAGTGGTTATTTGGGATCGGCTGAACAAGGTTTGCGTATTGTTGATATCGTTAAAAAAGTAAAACAAGCGAATCCTAACGCATGGTACTTTTGTGATCCTGTAATGGGGCATCCTGAAAAAGGGTGTATTGTTCCTCCTGCTGTTTCAGGTGTGCTGTGTGAAGATGCACTACCTATTAGTGATATCATTGCACCTAATTTATTAGAGCTTGAAACATTAAGTGGTGGCAAAGCCCTTCATAACGTTGATGAATGCGTCAATGCTGCTCGTGAATTGTGTAAACAAGGTCCAAAGATTGTATTAGTAAAACACTTATCACGCGCTGGATATCGTCATGATCGCTTTGAAATGCTGTTAGTAACCGCAGAGCATAGTTGGCATGTGAGTCGTCCATTAGTTGATTTTGGTGAACGTCAACCTGTGGGTGTCGGTGATCTAACAAGTGGTTTAATGCTGGTGGATTTACTTAAAGGTGTTGAATTACAAACTGCATTAGAACACGTTGCTGCGGCAGTTTATGAAGTGATGCTAAAAACGAAAGAGATGAATGAGTACGAATTGCAACTCGTTGCTGCTCAAGATCAAATGGTGCATCCAACACACAAATTCTGCGCAACACAGATAGATTAAACCACACAAATTCTAAGAAAAGAAAAAGCGGATATGAATGTTACGTCCGCTTTTTTTATTGTAATGAACTTATCGTTTATTCGGTTTTAACTTTTATAACGTTTTAACTTACTCTTTAATTAACCCTTCGGTAACCAGTGCGCTATGCACATTAGGTCGTTGTGCAATGCGTTTTAGGTAGCTTTGTAGGTGTGTTAAATCAGTTAAATCTAAACCGACATGCGGCGCCCATTGGCTTAATGTAAATAAATAGGCATCAATAACCGTAAAATGCTCACCACAGGCATATTTTTGTTTGCTTAATACATCATTAATATAAGTGAATTTACTTTTTAATTTAGTTTTAACAACAGGCACATAGCTTTCAGGTGTGTCGGGTGAAAACAGAGGGCCATAGCCTTTATGTACTTCACTTGCAAGAAAGTTTAACCACTCAATTTGATGATAACGTTCTAGTGATTTTGGTGGCGCAATTAAATTTCTATCAGGTTTTAAGTCCGCAAGGTATTGAACAATTGCAACACCTTCAGTCAAAATATCACCATTATCTAATTGAAGAACAGGAACTTGGCCTTTTGGATTGATGGTTAGAAAATCTTTCCCCGATTCTGTTTTCTTAGCACGTAAGTCGATGCGCTCTATTGAAAAATCTAAACCAGTTTCACGTAAAACGATATGAGGGGAAAGTGAGCAACTACCAGGCGTGTAGTACAATTTCATATTGAATAGCTCCCTATCAATGAGGTGATGAATTAACTTACAGATATCAGAATATCTTTACTAATATAAGATGATAAGAGGTTCTAAGAAATTAGCAAACTCAAAAGGTGCGAATAAAAAAGGCTTTTGTAAATTTGTGAACAAGGCAGTTAATTGATGAAATTACACGAAAATAAATGCTCCCTATATTTTTAAATATAAAGAACATTTATTTATGACTCTTCAAATGAAGGCAAAAATGAAATATCAAGGTAATAAATTTTGGGGTTCTTTTTATCAACATAAACGGTAACCAGCTCCCTATTAATATAAGGTGTGGGATCAAAGAAGATATAACCACTTTTATAACGAATTAATCGATTGTTTAATGTATCATGATAATCAGCAATAATTTGATAGGGAGAACGGTGATTAAAACGAATATGAGTATTAATAATAATTTCAGATATTTTTACATTGATAGGCATGCCATCACGTTTTAATCGTTGATCCCTTGTGGCTCTTCTTCTGATAAAATACAAAGGGATAAGCCCTGTTGATGCAAATACTAATCCCAAAATACTTAATATAGTTCCCGCGCCATATAAGCCTAAAAAGTTGTTTATCGTTGCTCTTTGTGGATCACTAGGAAGATAAATAACGTTAATCTTTTCACCAAGATAAAAACGAGATTGGCTACCACCTTCCGGTGAGCGAAACGTTATTTCTTTATTATCTTCTGTATTGAACTGAATAATAGGGTGATAAAAGTAGTTACCATCAGAAGATTTACTCACACTTTGGTCAATAACAACGCCTGTTGTTTCTATTCCATTTCTTACTACATTTAATTCAGATTTAATAACGAATAAAGCCACAACAAAAATAATTGCACCAATAAGAGCAAAAATATAAAACAGAAATCTAAATTTCTTCATACATTAAATCCTTTTATTAATATGTAATTATTTTATCGCTAATATAAAGAAAAGATTATAGGAATAAGCTAAAAAACAAAAGTGAAATTTATCTAACAGAGTCATGATATTAAAAATGAAAGGGAAAAGGGAGATATTAGATAAAAAACCGGTATTTAATAGAGTTAAGAGTAAAAACCGTAGAAGCAACATAAAAAAACTACAAAAAAACCACAAAAAAACCAGCCTTAACAGTAAGGCTGGTTTCTATTATTTATAGAACAGAATTATTTTAGTTCTAATTCATTCATTGCAGCGATGCTGAAACCACCATCTACGTGAATGATTTCACCTGTGATACCGCCAGATAAGTCAGAGCATAAGAATGCCGCTGTATTACCCACATCTTCGGTTGTTACAGTACGACGCAGAGGCGTTACTGATTCGCAATGGCTTAACATTTTACGGAAATCTTTGATACCAGATGCCGCTAATGTACGGATAGGGCCAGCAGAGATACCGTTAACACGAATACCTTCAGGACCCATAGCATTTGCCATATAACGAACGTTAGCTTCTAAAGAGGCTTTCGCCAGACCCATAACGTTATAGTTAGGGATTGCACGTTCAGCACCTAAATAAGTCAGAGTTAATAGAGCTGAATTTGGATTTAGCATTTCACGGCTTGCTTTCGCCATAGCAACGAAGCTGTATGCACTGATATCGTGAGCAATTTTAAAGCCTTCACGAGTTACGGCATTAACGTAGTCGCCATCTAATTGGTCAGCAGGAGCAAAACCGATAGAGTGAACAAAGCCATCGTATTTTGGCCAAACTTTTGCAAGTTCTGCGTACATGGTATCGATGCTTTCGTCTTTTGACACATCACACTCTAATACGATATTTGAGTCTAATGATGCTGCAAATTCTTCAACGCGTGGTTTCAGTTTTTCATTTTGGTAAGTAAATGCAAGTTCTGCACCTTGGTCACGCATAGCTTTGGCAATACCATAAGCAATTGATAATTTACTAGCAACACCAGTAATAAGAATGCGTTTGCCGGTCATAAAGCCCATAGCTGTATCCTTGTTTTTTCGTAAATCGCGATAATAACATCATTCACAGTTTTATTTATCTGTTAGGTTATCACGCTTATTGTTAATAAACGTGGCTGATTCTACCACGACATTTGTAAATTTGTTTAATTTCCCTAGCACCTCCGAGGAGTTAAGGGAAAAGGGCGAAATAATGTGCAATCAACATTATGCTTATATTGTTTACACTTAAGTCAAATCTTGACGCCAAGCTTCTGCTGTTAAGGCTTCACCAAAGTGACTTGCTACCAATCTTCGAGTGACTTCATGTAATGGTGACGCAAGAACTTCTGCTGTATTACCACGTTCAACGACTTCGCCATTATCCATCACTATGATTTTATCGCTAATATGTTTTGTCATGCCTAAGTTTTGTGTCACATAAATATAGGCAATATCATGAGTCTCTTGTAGCTCTAACATCAAGTTTATAATTTGAGAGCGCAAAGACATATCCAGCGAAGCAATTGCCTCATCGGCAATAATGACTTGAGGTTGCAATATCAATGCGCGTGCAAGCGCAATTCGTTGGCGCTGACCTGATGCAAACATATGAGGATAATAGTTCGCATGTTCAGGTAAAAGACCCACTTGGCGTAATGTTTGATAAATTCGTTTTTCACGCTCAATTGCACTTAAGTCTGTATTCAGGCGTAAAGGGATCTCTAATGTTTGACCAATACGTTGGCGTGGGTTTAGTGAGTTAGTGGGATCTTGAAATATCATTCTAATTCGCTGACTACGATAAGGATAATCACCAAAAGTCAGTTGATGCCCATTAATAAAAATATCGCCACCTGTAGGCTCTGTCACACCTGATAACATTCTCGCGAGTGTAGATTTTCCTGAACCATTAGCACCAATAATAGCTAAAGTTTGCTTGGGTTCTAGCGTGAAACTTATAGGTTTTACGGCTTCTAACTGCTGACGTCGAAATAATCCGGTACGATAGCGAAATGTTTTTGATAGATTTTTCACCTCAAGTAGCTTATCGAACATCAGTTGGCTCCACATTTAACGGAAAAT
The DNA here is from genome assembly GCF_008808075.1 of Proteus sp. CD3. NCBI lineage: Bacteria > Pseudomonadati > Pseudomonadota > Gammaproteobacteria > Enterobacterales > Morganellaceae > Proteus > Proteus sp. CD3. The sequence continues at coordinate 1,476,011 of NZ_CP019686.1, forward strand.
GACAAGCCACGGCATGGTTTTTAAATAAACGTAACCGAGGAGCTTCAATACATTGTCGCTGCGCATAAGGGCAGCGAGGTCCTAAACGGCACCCCACAGGTAAATGCTCAAGAGAAGGGATCGCGCCGGGTAGTGTATTTAAACGGCTCTTATGTGCTAATGAGTTGGTAAAATCAGGAATAGAGCGGATCAATGCTTGAGTATAAGGATGATAAGGTGTCACTAATAACTCGTCAGGGGATGCTGTTTCGACGGTTTGACCACAATACATAACTGTAATTTTATTCGCCAATTTGCTCATCCATTGCAAATCATGGCTAATCAACAAAATGGTCATATTGTTATTTTGATTAAGTCGAGTCAGTAAACGAAAAATTTGGGTTTGCGTTGCTGGCTCCATCGCGTTAGTCGGCTCATCCGCAATCAGTAATCGAGGCTGGTTTGCAATAGCAATGGCAATCATCACCTTTTGGCATTCACCCTCGGTTAATTCATAAGGATAACTGCGCATAATGTCTTTGTGATCTTTAATACCTACACGGTGCAATAGTTCAATTGCACGGCGTTTTCGCCAATGAAAGCGTTGCCACCAATGCCCTTTAAAAGTCCAGCCGGGAATTGCCTGTATAAGCTGCTGCTCAATTTTTGTCGCAGGATCAAGACAAGATTGCGGCTCTTGGAAAATCATTGAAACATTATGACCAATAACACGGCGTCTAGCTCTTGGTGATAATTTAAGTAAATCGATATCATCAAAACGGAAGCGATCGGCTGTCACATTGATATTATCTTTCGTAACGCCACAAATCGCTTTTGCAATTAAACTTTTACCCGATCCCGATTCACCAACAAGACCTCTCACTTCACCTTCATTTAAGGTTATAGAAACACGATCTACCGCTTTTACTGGGCCATCGGGTGTCATAAATTCAATGGTTAAATTGCGTATATCTAATAAAGGCATTATTCAACTCCCTCATTTATGGCACGCTGTAAACCATCACCTAAAAGGTTCACCAGTAAAACGCTTATCATAATGGTTGCGCCCGGAATTAAGACCGTCCAAGGAGCAACATATATTAACTCTAACGAATCACCTAACATTGCTCCCCATTCTGGTGAAGGAAGTTGGGCGCCTAAATTGAGGAAACCTAATGCGGTAATATCAAGAATAGCAATTGAGAAAGCGCGTGTTAATTCAGAAACTAATACAGGCGTAATATTAGGCAATACGGTATACCATAAAATGGAAATGTTAGATGCACCATCAAGTCGAGATGCAATAACATACTCTTTGTTTAATTCATCATTAACAGCAGAGTAAATCATTCTGACTAAACGAGGTAACAGCGCCAGCCAAATAGCTATCATCGCGTGACCAAGACTTGTTCCAACAAATGCCACAACAATAATAGCCAGCAGTAGGGATGGAATGGACAACAGTGTGTCTAATATATGATTAAGAATGGCAGATTTTAAGCCATGGGTCATACCTGCAAAACAGCCGATAATTAAGCCCATCAGTGTTGCTGCAAAAGTAACAATAAATGCACCACCAAAGGTCATACTTGTGCCAATTAAAATTCGGCTGAATACATCACGACCTAAATCATCTGTACCAAAGAAATAAGAGACATTACCGTTTTGATACCAAGATGGTGGCGTTAGTTGATGACCAAAAAATTGTTGGTCGAGTGCATAAGGCGCAATATAAGGACCTATAATACTGAGCACTAAGAGAAAAAGAACGCCATAAAATCCTACCATTGAGATAACGTCTTTAGAAAAACATTGCCAAATCACCGCCGCGGGTGAGGGTGTTTTTTTCTCTTTATAAAATTGGCTATCTAAAGGCATATCCCACCTTATGTTTCATTGGGTTGCTCATTGCGCCCACAATATCTGATAAGACATTGACAATAATGACCATTGAACCCACCAACATTACCCCTGCTGAAATAGCCGAGTAATCTTGTTGACGGATTGCTGTAACTAACCAACGACCAAGCCCCGGCCAGTTAAATACAATTTCTGTTACCATCGTGAGTGTAAGCATGGTGGAGAACTGTAGGCCTAATTTAGGGATGATAGGAGGTAAAGCATTATGAAGAATATGGCGACGAATAATTGTAAAACGTGAAAGACCTCGAGTTGCGGCTGCTTTCACGTAGTTCTCTGACATAATTTCTTCCGTACTGTTTCGCATTAATCGAATAACTTCAGTTGTTGGCGCAATCGCCAGAGTGATTACAGGCAAAATAAGATGCTGTAATACATTAATGATCATTTGTTGGCGATAAGGTGGATCAGATAACCACGCATCCACTAATGCAATGCCTGTAATAGGTTGCAAGTTATAAAGCAAATCAATACGACCTGAAACAGGTAACCAACCCAATTTTAGTGAGAAGAAAAGAGTTAGCAGCAATGCAAGCCCAAATACAGGCACAGAAAAACCTAAGAGCGCGAAGTTACTGATAATAATATCGGCAGATTTATTACGCCAAACTCCCGCAATAATACCAGCAGGAATACCTATAATAAGGGCAAAAAGAAAGGCTAATGTACAAAGCTCCATGGTCGCAGGCAGTGCTTCTATCAATTGCGCTTTGATTGGTTCACCATTGATAGAGGAAATACCAAAATCAAAATGGATCATATTATGGGCATAAAAAAAGTAGGCATCGGTGAATGATGCACCACTTAACGGAGCATTGGGTGTGTAATAGCTTAGGCTAAAGCTTACTAGCGACAAAAAGAACAGTGTCACAAGTAATAAAAGCAATCGACGTATTGAATAAATAATCATGGATTATTTTACAGCCTCTTTCTTGTGATTTTGTTCATCTACTTCTGCCTCTCGATAAACACCAGCAAAAGACGCATTACCAAAAGTACTTAATACTAATCCTTTAATATCATGACGATATGCTTGCATACGTAAAGAGTTTGCTAAAGGCAATACTGGTAACTCTTGAGCAAGGATATCTTGAGCTTCATGATAATAATCCATTCTTGAAGCAAGTTGCTGACTATAAAGCGCTTTTTTCAAAATATCATCAAAGTTAGGTAAACACCAATGACTTAAGTTAGTTTGTGAGCCAATTGCGGCACAGCTAAAGAGAGGACGGAAAAAACTATCAGGATCGTTACTGTCAGTTGACCAACCCGATAAGGTCATATCATGGGTGCGATCCATCATACTTGTTTCTTGATATCGCCCCTCGATAGGACGAATGCTCATTTGAATACCTACTTGCGCTAAGTCTGCTTGAATAAGTTCAGCCATTTTTAAAGGGCTTGGGTTATAAGATTGTGAGGCGCTAGGTACCCAAAGATTTAATTTCAGCCCATCAAGACCAAGTTGTTTAAGAATCTGTTTCGATTTCTCAGGATTGTATTCTGTAATTTTTGCTCGGTTATCATAAGCCCAAGATGCGCGAGGAAGCACTGATGCTGCTGTTTCTGCCGTACCATAATAAATAGACTCCATTAAACGTTCGTTGTTAATGGCATAAGCAATAGCTTGACGAACTTTAAGATCATTTAATGGTGGCTTACTGGTGTTAAAGGCTAAATAAGCGATATTCATACCAGAACGCAACGTTAATCTTAGGCGTGGATCGTCACGTAAGACTTTTAATTGGCTTGCGGCAGGATAGGCTAAAACATCACATTCACCAGTGAGCAATTTAGATATACGGCCTGTACCACCGGCACCCATATCAATAACAATCTGCTGCATTTTGGGTTGACCTTTCCAGTAATCTTTATTTCTAAATAAACGAACAAATTGCCCAGCTTGATATTCATCTAAAAAGAAAGGACCTGTTCCTACTGGTTTCCAATCAAGCTGCGTTTGATCGCCTAATTTTTCTAAATTTTGGGCGTATTCAGCAGAAAGAATAGGGGCGTAATGTGTTGCTAAATGCCATAGAAAAGAGGCATCAGGCTCTTTTAGGCTAAATTCTACCGTATATTGACCGAGTCTTTTTATCGATTGGATATTATTGGCAAAACTTAAGCTGTCAAAATAGGGATATTTCCCGCCATTAACTTGATTGAAAGGATTTTGTGGATTAATCATCCTTTCAAAACTAAAAATAACATCATCAGCAGTAAGTTTTCGTGTTGGTGTAAACCAAGATGTTTGCTGAAAGGAGACATTTTTACGTAAATAAAAGCGGTATGTTGCACCGTTATCTAATGTTTCCCATCGAGCGGCAATTTCTGGGATCAGGCGATAAGTGTAAGGATCGACATCTAAAAGACGGTCATAGAGCTGTGCAGCTAGAGGATCAATAATTAATCCACTACTTGATAGCTGTGGATTAAAGGTATTTACACTGCCATCAACACAGTAAACAAAGCCATTTTGATTAATTGGAGTTGGCTCAAGCGTTATAGATGGTGCTTGTGTTTTTGGTGCTACATCCGCAATACAAGTTGCGCTTGTAAAGGTGAGTAGCAAAGTACCAATAAATAAAATAGGGCGCATAAATAATGTCTTTTAGAGAAACGATTTTGCTATTGTAACTTAAAAAACTTTCTATCCCCAAATAGTCAAAAAAACAAAGTGAGAAAAATTCTCAATAAAATGCTTTACAAATGCTAATGATAAAGATTATCATCCGTATTGTCCTTCAGCGGTAAGAGGTTTTCCGCAGAAGGCACGACATTGCTCACATTGCTTCCAGTATTTTTTTACTAGCCAGCTCGGGTGCTGGCTTTTTTTTTGCCTATCGTTTACAGAATTCCCTAGTAATTAAAAACGTTATTTATCAATAAATTAACTTGTTATTTGATGTTTTTTAATTAGCCCTCTAAATTGATCGTAACTGAGTGATAGCTTCTCAGCCGCCTCTTTCTGGTTATATAAACTCTCTTCTAATGCACTGTTTACTAATTTTTTTTCTACATTATTCTGCCATTGGCGTAAATTCAACGGTAATGTAGGCAGTGAGAAATTTTCTTTAGGCGATTTTTTTAATGTGGGTATTTTTGATGTCTGAAGACCCGCAAAGGGATCAATAATAATATTGTTGAGTACGTTATCACTGGTTCCATGACGATAAACTGAGCGTTCAACAACATTTTTTAGCTCACGAATATTGCCGGGCCATGAATAATCTAAAAGTACTTGGCGTGCGCTATCGCTAAAACCAGAAAAAAAAGGTAAACCTAACTCTTGGCACATTGAGATAGCGAAATTTTCAGCAAGCAACATAATATCCGCTCGTCGCTCTCTTAATGGCGGAAGTCTAATCACATCAAACGCTAATCTATCGAGTAAATCGGCACGAAATTTACCTTCTTCTGCCATTGCGGGTAAATCTGCATTTGTCGCGCAAATAAGCCTAACATCAACATGCAGAGATTGACTCCCCCCAACGCGCTCTAAGTGACCATACTCAATGACACGCAGAAGCTTTTCTTGCACAAGCATAGGAGCCGTCGCCAGTTCATCAAGAAAAAGAGAACCTCCATCCGCACGTTCAAAACGCCCTTGATGACGATTTTTAGCACCAGTAAAAGCGCCAGCTTCATGACCAAAAAGCTCCGAATCAAGTAAATTGTCATTGAGCGCAGAACAGTTAATTGAAATAAAAGGTCCTTGCCACCAAGGAGCAAGATAGTGTAATCGATGCGCGATCAACTCTTTGCCTGTACCTCGTTCACCAATAATTAATACCGGTTTTTTTAATTGAGCAAGCGCCGAGGTTTGTTCTAATACATCAATAAATTGACTATCAACACCGATTATTGTCTCTAAATTCTCATTCATTGGTTAAATTCACCATATTGAGGTATTTTTTACCAGTTTATCAGGTGTTCGAAAAATAGGCGAATAATATAAATCACCGATTATTAATAACTTAAGTGAATTTTAAAAGTTGGCACGTAAATTGTATTAACTAAAGTATGCCGGCGTTACGTAAGTGCGCCATTATTGAAATAATTTAACGCCACTAATTAGCATAGCTATTAAGGATAACATCATGGGTATATTTTCACGTTTTGCTGACATTATTAATGCCAATATCGCTTCTTTATTAGATAAAGCGGAAGATCCTGAAAAAATGATCCGCCTAATGATCCAAGAAATGGAAGATATGTTAGTTGAGATCCGTACAACTTCTGCACGTACTTTAGCTGAAAAGAAAGGATTAGAGCGTCGTATCGAACAAGCTGAAAAACAGATAAAAGATTGGCAGGATAAAGCAGAGTTGGCTCTTATTAAGGAAAAAGAAGATTTAGCTCGTGCAGCATTAATCGAAAAACAACGTGTAGCATCAGTTAATGACACATTGAAACATGAACTCATTATCATCGATGAAACACTAACTCGTTTAAAAGGCGAAATTAGCGAATTAGAAAACAAGCTAACAGAAACACGCGCTAAGCAGCAGTCTTTAGTGGTTCGTCATCAAGCGGCAAATTCATCTCGCCAAGTTCGTCGCCAGTTAGACAGTGGCAAAATGGATGCAGCAATGGCGCGTTTTGAACAATTTGAACGCCGTATTGACCATATGGAAGGTGAAGCTCAAAGTTATGGTTTAGGCAAGGAAAAATCGTTAGATCAACAGTTTGCTGAATTAAAAGCTGACGATGAAATTAGCGCGCAATTAGCGGCATTAAAAGCTAAAATCAATATCAATAAAGAGTAACAGCAAGCGTAATAACCATCTTATAAAGGATATGTAATGGGCTATTTATTTCTGGGAATACCACTGACAATTTTCGTTTTATTTATTCTCCCTATTTGGTTGTGGTTGCACTATAACAATCAAAAAGGTGGAGGTAATGTTCAGTTAACCCATCAAGAAATGCAGCGACTGAGCGCGCTGGTGGATAAAGCTCAGCAAATGCAGGAACGCATTAAGACGTTAGAACAAATACTTGATGCAGAACATCCTAACTGGAGGCAATCACAATGACGATGCAAAGCAAACAATTGTATCGCTTGCCACAAGAAGGCATGATCCGTGGTGTATGTGCTGGGCTTGCCCATTATTTTAATATTCCTGTTTTACTTGTCAGGGTTATTGCGGTGATTGCGCTGTTTGCTGGCTTTTTCGGTTTAACTATTGTTGCTTATCTTGTCTTAAGTTTCTTTATGGAGCCAGCTCCTGCTAATTACCAGCAAGGTGAAGATCAGCAAGAGAGCTTAAAAGAGATTTTAAGCGGAGTCGATAATCAATTGATGCAAGGTGAAAAACGTTTACAACAAATGGAACGTTATATTACTTCTTCTACTTATCAGTTAAATAAACGCTTTCGAGATTTGTAATATTTTTGCCATTTAATCTGATAAGACGCTCCATTTTTGGAGCGTCTTTCTTTCAGCCCGTTTATCTTTTTCAACGCTTGTATTATGAGACAATAAAATTTCTGATTGAGGTGCTTATTGTGAATTCCAATCAAGTATTCGTTTCTTTAAAAACAAATAAACTCGCCCAATTAGCTAAAAAAGGGTTAACATTTGGGTTAATGTTATTCACTTTATTTGGGCCAGCAGCAATCACAGGCGGTATATTAAAACGAGTAAGTAGCAAACCGTTACGTTGGCTGGTTCTATTGATAGCTGAACCTATTATCAAAGCAGGTTTTAATAAGCTATCGCGTCAAATGTCTTGGGAGAAACATGAAACGCCTACAAAATGAACTTACCGCTTTTATTAATCGTGGTGTTGATAGACATCTTCGTTTGGCCGTAACGGGATTAAGTCGAAGCGGTAAAACTGCATTTATTACTTCTTTAGTTAATCAACTTATAAATGTGCATACAGGTGCACGTTTACCGCTGTTCTCGGCTGCACGAAATAAGCAACTACTAGGTGTAAAACGTATTCCTCAACACAATTTAAATATTCCTCGTTTTACTTATGATGAGGGAATGGAATCTCTTTATCATACACCGCCAAGTTGGCCTATTCCTACGAAAGGGGTCAGCGAAATTCGTTTACAACTACGTTATCGTTCTAATGAATCTTTAACACGTTTTATAAAAGAAACATCTTCTCTTTATTTAGAAATTGTTGATTATCCCGGAGAATGGCTATTAGATTTACCTATGCTCGAACAAGACTATTTTGAATGGTCAGAGCAAATGAATAAGATAAATCGCCAAAGAACGTCACCAGAACAACATTGGCAATTACTGCTTAAAAAATGTGATCCTTTTGCGCCAGCTGATGAAACATTATTAGCTGATATTGCCTTCGCTTACACTGACTATTTATTAGCATGCAAAGACGAAGGGCTTCATTTTATTCAGCCAGGGCGTTTTGTATTACCAGGTGAATTAGCTGGAGCGCCCGTTTTGCAGTTTTTCCCATGGGTTGATTTACAAAAATACGATATTGCTAAATTAAAGAACGCAGATAAACGTACTAATATTGGTATGTTAAAACAGCGCTATGAATATTATGGGCAGCATGTTGTAAAAGGTTTTTATCGTGATCATTTCCAAGGGTTTGATCGACAAATTGTTTTGGTTGATTGTCTACAACCTTTAAATCAAGGTGCAGATGTTTTTAATGATATGCGCCAAGCATTAACACAATTAATGCGCAGTTTTCATTATGGAAAAAGAACCTTACTTAGACGCTTATTCTCGCCTTGTATCGATAAACTTCTATTTGCGGCCACAAAAGCTGACCATATCACGGTTGATCAACATGAAAATTTAGTGTCATTGCTTCAACAGCTTATTCAAGATGCTAAACAAAATGCTATTTTTGAAGGGATCAGTATTGATTGCATGGGACTCGCTTCTATTGCGGCAACTGAAAGCGGGATAGTTGATCATCATGGCGAAAAAATACCAGCCTTAAAAGGTTTTCGTTTAAGTGATAACACTCCATTGGTGTATTTTCCCGGTGAGGTTCCTAAGCGATTACCTGAAAAAACATTTTGGGAAAAACAAGGGTTTAGTTTCGAATCGTTTAGACCGCAGCAAATATCAAGAGATAGCGCGGTTCCTCATATTCGTATGGATAGTGCAATGGAGTTCTTGTTAGGGGATAAATTAAAATGACGGAGCCATTAAAATCGCGAATTGATTTTAAAGAACCGATACTTCAAGAAGAAATCACCTTGAAAAAAGGTGTTGGCTTTAATGAAAATGAGCAATTTTTGCCTATTGATCCACAATTGGATGAAGAGAATGAAGGGCAATTAGAAGGTGATGTTCAATCAATTTTAAAACCGAAAAAAAGTCTCTGGAAACGTTTATTAACGATTGCAAGTACCATTTTAGGGATCAGTGTTATTGCCCAAACCGGACAGTGGATTTGTGACTCATGGGTAAATTCTGACTGGATTGCGTTGGGTGCAGCCAGTGCGGGCGGGTTAATCGTTATTGCTGGTATTGGATCAGTGATAACAGAGTGGTGTCGTATTTATCGTTTACGCCAACGTGCAGATGAAAGAGATAAAGCAAAAGAGTTACTTTATAGCCATGCAATGGGGAATGGACGACCATTTTGTGAAAAACTCGCAAAACAAGCGGGTATTAGCTCACAACACCCTGCATTGATTCGTTGGCAAAGTGCATTACACGACACCCATAATGACAAAGAAGTATTAGAACTTTATAGTCAACTTGTTCAACCTATTTTGGATAAACAAGCTAAAGCTGAAATTAGTCGTTCTGCAGCAGAGTCAACTTTAATGATTGCTGTCAGCCCGTTGGCAATGGTTGATATGGCCTTTATTGGCTGGCGTAATATTCGTTTAATTAATCGTATTGCAGAAATTTACGGCATCGAATTAGGCTACTATAGTCGTTTAAAACTCTTTCGCCTTGTTCTAGTCAATATTGCATTTGCGGGGGCGACAGAGCTGGTTAGAGAAGTCGGAATGGACTGGCTTTCACAAGATCTTGCAGCACGATTATCGACAAGAGCGGCTCAAGGCATTGGAGCTGGTTTATTAACGGCACGCTTAGGAATAAAAGCCATGGAATTATGCCGTCCTTTACCATGGATTGATGATAATAAACCTAAGCTAGGCGATTTTAGAAAAGAGCTAATTGGAAAATTAAAAAATACTATTGGTAGTAAAAAGAAAGAATAAATTATTTTTCACCTCTTAATTGTTTTAAATAAAAGCCGTAGAAGCCATTCTGCGGTTTTTTTATATAAATATTGGCAAGGTGTTGTTTATATAAAATAGCCAAAACAATAAAGATGATAAGATATTATTTTAAAATAAGGAATAAAATGCTATAAAATGTTTTTATGATTTTACTACTAATTAATGTAATCATTTTAAAATAAAACTATCGTGATAAAAAACTTTAAAAAGAGTCAGTTCTCACAAAAAATAAAGATGTTGTAACTGTTTGTATATAAAGGTTTATGTGTGTCTCCCTAGTGAAATATTTGTAATTTTAATCAAAATATTCCTTTTTTGAAAGAAAATAGTCTTGAGTTTGGTTTAATAAATAGCGTTAAATGTCACCGCAGAAATGTATCATAGACCTATTTTGTCAATATATTTTCAACTATCTAATTTGTAAGCTATTCGTTATTTAATAAATAGAGACGGTTTTTTATTTATAAAAAATAGAAAATAGTTAATCAATAATTATTCTAACAAGGTTAAAAAATGAAAGAAATGCAAATTTCAGTAATAAAGAAACTCTCTAAACCAAGGCGTAAACTCTATCTGAGTTCGGCATTTAATGTCTCAAATATTGATAACCAACTCAGTATTTTAATCCCTATTCTTAGTGAGACGATCGGAGAGATTAAAAAGAGACAATATCAAAAGCAGCCTAAGTCATTTCAAATAAAAGAGATATCCCAATTTTTTGAATATCTGGCTGAGCCAGATAAGAAAGAAAAGGCAATAAAGGCGTTAGAGTATCTCCTTTTTTGTTTTGATAATGGATGTAAAACTATCAAAAAGGTGATCCGTCGAGAATTAAGCCCTTTGGTAAAAGATGTCGAATATCTTATCGATTTTGAATTAAAAAAAATAATAAAAACCTCTTCATTTTCGTTATTCAGCATTTTTAAAGCATAAATAATTTTGGTTAAAAATTAGGAGATTAATTTAGTTGTGTAAAAATAAATGCTAGTGGTGTCAACCTTTGCTGACAAGCCTCTTTATTTCGTTGATATTTATGTATAATATCTAGAATTAGTTCAGGGTCACTCAGTATTAAGAAGGTTTATAATGCGTTTAGAGGTCACTTGTGAAGATCGCATCGGGTTAACCCGTGAATTATTAGATCTGCTTGTATTAAAAAATATTGATTTGCGTGGAATTGAAATATTCCCAATTGGTCTTATTTACCTGAATTTCTCACAGATAGATTTTAATATATTTCAACCGCTTATGGCGGAAATACGTCGAATAAATGGTGTTATTGATGTACGAACTGTTGCATTTATGCCATCAGAGCAAGAACATCGTGCAATTTGGACATTATTAGAATCTGTTCCTGTTCCTGTTTTTTCTATTGATACCAAGGGTAAGGTTAAATTACTTAACCCTGCGACAAGACAGCTTTTTGGTTTATCTCCAGATGATTATGCTGAGAAAACATTTAACCAATTGATCCCAAATTTTAATATTCATCGTTTTTTAGAACAAAAAGAGCACTTTATTCAAAAGGTGCCTATTACTGTGAAAAAACAGAACTTTGAAATGGAAATAGTCCCAATTAAACTGACCGACGATAACCAATATAATCATTGCGTTGGGGCTTTTGTTTTACTGAAATATAATGAAATTATTTATAATTATCCTAAATTAGCCACTAACGATCAAAGTGGGTTTGACCAAATTATTGCCGTAACACCCAAAATGAAGCAGCTTATTACTCGCGCAAAGAAAATGGCAATAATGCATGATCCATTGTTATTAGTGGGTGAAACAGGCACAGGAAAAGATTTATTAGCCAAAGCCTGCCATTTACTGAGTAGCCGTTTAAGATATCCATTTCTTGGCTTAAATTGCGCTTCAATGCCTGATGATGTTGTTGAAAGTGAATTATTTGGCTATGCAGCAGGTGCTTATCCTAATGCCATTGAAGGGAAAAAGGGCTTTTTTGAGCAAGCCAATGGCGGCACTGTTTTACTTGATGAAATTGGTGAAATGTCACCACAAATGCAGATCAAACTTCTACGCTTTTTAAATGATGGTACGTTCCGCAGAGTGGGTGAAGAAGAAGAAGTTAATGTAGATGTGCGTATTATTTGTGCTACTCAGAAAAATTTGTGGGAATTAGTACAAAAAGGATTGTTTAGAGAAGATCTTTATTACCGCTTGAACGTATTAACATTAACATTACCGCCATTAAGGGAAAGAAAGGACGATATAATTCCGTTGGCAACTCATTTTATTAATCAGTACTGCCAAGAACAAAAGGTGAGTGTACCGTCCATTTCTAGTGATTTCTCAAATTGTTTAATGCAATATTCTTGGCCGGGTAATATTCGTCAATTACGGAATACGGTTTATCAAGCAATGGCACAATTAGTTGGAAATACATTGCGTGTTCAAGATATTACGTTACCTGAGCATACGGATGAAACATTATTTGATGAGAACCTATTAGAAGGCTCGTTAGATGAAATGACAAAACGCTTTGAAGCTTCGATTTTAACGCGTTTATACCGTGATTATCCTAGTACACGTAAATTAGCGAAACGCTTAGGTATTTCACATACTGCTATTGCGAATAAGTTAAGAGAATATAATCTTACGAATAAAAAGAGTGATAAGTCTGAAGAATAATTGAGTAATAAGATTTTATGCATAATAAAAATAGACGAGCTAATACTCGTCTATTTTTTTATCAGTATTATTTCAGTGCTTTTAACGCATCATCATAATTAGGTTCAGTTGTAATTTCATCAACCAACTGAGTGTAGATAACCTTGTTATTTTCATCTAAAACAACCACAGCTCGGCTTGTTAAGCCAGCTAATGGACCTGATGTAATTGCAACACCGTAGTTTTCTTTAAATTCAGCGCCACGCATTGTAGATAATGTCACAACGTTATCTAAGCCTTCTGCGCCACAAAAACGCGCTTGAGCAAAAGGTAAATCAGCTGAAATACATAAAACAACCGTGTTATTTAATTCATTTGCAACTTTGTTAAATTGGCGAACACTTGCAGCACAAACACCAGTATCTACACTTGGAAAAATGTTTAGAACTTTACGTTTACCTGCAAAATTCGCTAAAGAAACATCATTAAGATCTTTACCAACAAGAGAAAAATCTGCAGCTTTTTGACCTACTGTTGGGAAATTACCCGATAGTGCTACTGCATTTCCTTGTAAAGTAACTTGATGTGCCATTGTTGTTCTCCTTTATTAGTTGTCAGACTAACCGTTATTAATACTCATTATTAACGATAATTACCGTTAATGCTTAACCATTATTAAAATTTGCCACTATTGGCATAGTCACCACTAAAAACATAAAAATTTATAAAATATTTGTAATCAGTGATTGTGCCTTTTTATCAGGCTCTTATAATTGTGCAGTTTACTCTCATACAGATTACAGGACGAAACAGACATGCGCAAAATATTCGTCATCTCATGTGCACTTGTCGTTCAAGGATTACTCACATCGCAGATAAATGCGGCAGTAGTCCCGGCAGGAACGATACTCGATAAAAAGCAAGAAGTCGTGCGACATTTAAAAGATGAGCCAGCATCACTTGATCCTATTAATGCCGTAGGGTTAACAGAAGCTCAAGTGCAACGTGATTTATTTGAAGGGTTGACGATAGAAGATGAGCATGGACGCCCCATTCCGGGTGTTGCTCAAAGTTGGCGTACAGAAGATAATCGTGTGTGGATCTTCACTTTACGTGATAATGCAAAATGGTCTAATGGTGAAAAAGTAACAGCAATGGATTTTGTCTATAGCTGGCAAAGACTGGTTGATCCTAAGAATCTTTCACCTTTTGCATGGTATGCATCACTTGCATCTATTGAAAATGCACAAAAAATTATTGATGGCAAATTAAAACCAACATCATTAGGTGTAGAAGCGATAGATGAAAAGACACTAAAAGTCACTTTAGAACGACCCGTTTCTTATTTTCCAAATTTGACGACTAACTTTTCATTATATCCTGTACCACATCATAGTATTGAAAAATATGGTGCTGAATGGGTTAAGGTTGGCAATTTAGTTGGAAATGGAGCTTTTGTTTTAAAAGATAGAGTCGTTAATGAGAAGATCGTATTAACGCCAAATCCTTATTATTGGGATCATAAAAATACAGTATTAACCAAAGTCACTTTTGTGCCGATTAATCATGAATCACATGCGACTAAGCGTTATTTAGCGGGTGATATTGATATTACAGAGTCATTCCCGAAAAATTTATATCATAAATTAATGAAAGATATTCCTAATGAGGTTTATATTCCTGACCAGTTAGGGACTTATTATTATGCTTTTAATACCCAATCAGGGCCAACAAAAGATATTCGTGTACGTAAAGCGTTATCGATGGCAATAGATAGAAAAATTATCACTGATAAAGTATTAGGAACAGGGGAGAAATCAGCAAATCGTTTTACACCTGATGTAACGGCGGGCTTTACCCCAGAACCTACAATCTATGATGAATACAATCAAGATGAATTAGATAGCCAAGCTAAGATCTTATTAGCGGCTGCGGGATATGGTCCTCATAATCCATTAACGCTCTCATTGCTATACAATAATTCAGAGAATCATCAGAAAATTGCTATTGCCGTTGCTTCTATGTGGAAGAAAAAGTTAGGTGTGAAAGTCGAATTACGTAATCAGGAATGGAAAACATATATTGATAGCCGAAATTCGGGAGATTTTGATGTTATAAGAGCATCATGGGTTGGCGATTATAACGAGCCTTCTACTTTTTTAAGCTTATTAGGTTCTAAACACGCTGGTAATATCGCTAAATATCAGAATAAGCAATATGATGAAATATTAACATTATCTGGCATGACTATTGATACAAATGAAAGAAATAGTCTGTATAATCGCGCTGAGCAAATTATTGCTGAAGATGCACCAATCGCGCCTATTTATCAATACACAAATGGACGCTTGATAAAACCGTGGTTAAAAGGTTATCCCATTGAGAACCCAGAAGATGTTGCTTATAGCCATACGCTTTATATTCTGAAGCATTAATGTAAAAACTAAATTAGAAGCTTAAAATTAAGCCAATATGAAAATTTTAATTTAGTAACAGATCATTAAGCATAAACTATACCTCAAAGTTAAAATTGACTTTGGGGTATTTTTTTATTCGAACATCAATAGTAAAAATAGAGTTTTAGGAATATATAAGTTGATATACTACTGTTAGTAGAAAAGCTAAGAAAAAGCAAGAAAATAAAAGAGGTTATAAAAAAGCGTATAAACCAAAAGAGTATAAATAAAAAAGAACCCCTTTTAAAAAGGGGCGTAGCAAAATAAAGCAGGGTGATTTCTTGTCTAAATATAAATTATATTGTTAATGCTTTCTTTGCACGCTTTTTATTGTATCTAACTGTTACAGTTATTAATAAAATATTTATAACAAAAAAAATCCCTCTGTTATAAAAACAGAAGGAGACTCAAAAGGAATAAACATTGCAGGAGATATGTTAATACATTTTTATGGTATTGTTTTGACTAATTGTGCAATGTGCTTAATGTTAAATATTATACCTTATTTTATTTATAGATATAAACACGTAGTTATAATCAAGTCTAATGTATTTATTGTGGCATTTGATAAACGCACAATCAGAATTATCTATTTGTTTTTCTTTATTGTTAAGTTAAATTACGGATTATCAATAATTATTAAAAAATCGTTTAAAAACGGAATCCTAGAGATAATTGTAAAGCACTTAATTCGATATGCCGCTTATTTGCCGTGGTATCAGAATAAAGGTAGCCCAAGCTAAATGAGATATTCTTAACAGGATTATAATCGATGCCAACTTGACCAATTACACTTGTTGTCTTAACAATGTGGGTATCTGTTGTATTTATTTCAGGGTGATATTTATCTTCTTGATGTTTTAATTTATTAGGACCCATTTGAGCATAAACAGAAATTTTAGGTGTTATTCTATAAGTAGAACCGATTAATAGGGCAGTGGTTTTAGTTCGGTATTTTGTCATTGAAGGTATGGTAAAACGAGGTTCAATAAAATATTCTTTATGGTTTCCATTTAAACTCAGTAGAGAAATTAATATTCCCCAAGCATTTTCTGTTTCATAACGATAACTGATTATTTCTCCTTTTGCAGTGTCACCTTTTATTTTGCCATAAATATAGCCACCAGATAGGGTATGTGTCTTATCATAGGCATGTAATGTAGAGGAATAAGATAAAGCTAAGCTAATTAAAATAAGGGCTAATTTATTCATTATAGAGTTTCTATGTTGATGTGTAGAACACTATTTTTAGTAAAATAAATGTTGATTTCAATATTAATTGATTGAAATTACTCTTAAAAAAAGTTTGAGTGCTTATTTTTAAACTCAATAAAAAATCAAACTATTATAAATAGCTAATTATTAAATAGCATGAAAATTATTAATCAGTTTAATATTGGTACAATTGGTACAATGACAAGAAATTATTTAAATAGGAGGGAGTGGAAACTGAGCGTAATAAGTGGAAATACTCACAATAAGCTTGAATACCTATTGTGAGTCAGATTTGAGTGCGATGTTCTATTTTTTATCTACAACTTCCACCAACGTATATTTCACACTTGATGCATCTGCTGGCGGGTTAGGAATATCTGTAACATTAACTTTTAATGTGTATTCAGTGCCTGGTTTATATTCAAAACCATCAATATTTTGATAGAACAGGGACCATTCGCCAGCAGGTAGCTCTTTCACCTTCATACACTTCATTGGCGCGACACCAACACAATCATACAGTTGTGAATCCACTAGAAGTGTTTTTATTGTTCCCGTAGATGATGTTGTATTGGCACTTTCAGTTGAAGTTGCATCATTGCATCCAGCCAAAAGCAAAAATAAAGGAATAGCGATAAATTTTTTCATATTGAGAACCTTATTTTTAGGGTGCAATAAATGTATTAAAGAATATTTAGTATACACCAGTTAGATAGTTATTATAAATTATAGTAGGTAACTTTTTACCTACAAATAAAATAAGTTACCTACTGTTGTTCTAAGTATTAATATACTAGCGTAACTATCAGCATTTAATTTAGTGCAATAATCCTAAAGTAATAAAGATAATTAGAGGTTATAGATAAATTAAACAAAAATAGTCTTGATATACAGTTAACTAGAAAAAAGTATAGAATAACGGTTCAAAACATAGCGTTATAAAATGAAGGTAGATTAATCATATTTGACAGTTGAGTATTGAATTCAAGTATTACTTTTAAAGCAAAAGTTATGGAGGAAGCTAAGTGAAAACAATTAATGACTCTGTTATACAAGATTCAGATGCTATTTATACAGCACAGCTTAATGGGCATGGCGGATCAACAGAAATCACAGCAGAGACTGTTGCAACAAATGAAAATCCCTATTGGGTGCATTTAGATTACCGCAAGCCACAAAGTGCTCAATGGATACAAGAAACAGAATTACTTCCACCTATTGCTAAAGATATATTACTTGCAGAGAACGTCAGACCAAAAGCACAACGCATTGGCGAAGGTGTCGTCATCAACTTGCAAACAATTAATAATAATCCTAATGATCGACCAGATGAGCTTGTTGCTTTTAGAATTTATATTAACAGTCAAACAATTGTTTCAAGCCGCCACCGCCGAGTCAATTCTGTAGATTCGGTTATTCATACTTTAGAACTCGGTAATGGGCCTGAAAATAGCGGCGATTGGCTAATTACCATGGCTGATGCAGTCACTGATGAAATAGGTGAATTTGTTGAGACGCTACATGACCAATTAATTGAATTGGAAGATATGATCCTCGATCAACAAATACCAGCAAGAGGTGAACTTGCATTATTAAGAAAACAGTTAATTGTTTTACGTCGTTATATGGCACCTCAACGAGATGTATTCTCAAGACTCTCTATTGAAAAATTACCGTGGATGAGTGATAGCGATAGAGTCACGATGTTAGAAATCTCAGAAAGACTTTCTCGACGTTTAGAAGATTTGGACAGTAGTATTTCTCGTACTGCGGTGATTGCAGATGAAATAACATCCATGATGGCTGATGCGATGAATAGACGTACTTATACTATGTCGCTAATGGCAATGTTATTTTTACCAACAACATTTCTAACAGGACTATTTGGTGTCAATTTAGGCGGAATACCTGGAAATGAATTTCCTTATGGTTTTACCATTTTTTGTTTATCTCTCTTTATTTTGATTGTGATTGTTACTTGGTGGTTAAAGCGTAGTAGGTGGTTGTAAAATTTCAGCAAATTAATCGTAACTAAATGGATTTAAAAAAGAATTCTCTAACCCTGTTTGAGATATATCAATTTTTTAAAATAGAACATCTGGCATTATAACTCTCGCAGGTGAATACAACGTTGAGCGATGAACGTTGTGCTCCATAATTGTAGTTTTTCTCATATTGAGTTCTTAATACAGAATAATTGACCATTATTACACCGATGTTTATTAACATCGGTTTTTTTTTGCTCAAATTAATTATTGGCGATTATTTAGTCATAAAAATCCTAAGCCCTGAATGCAAGGCTTAGGATATAGTGCATTATTTCACTTCAACAATATCGAGCTTATTTTGGCTAAAGTCAGGACGTTCATCATCTTCTTCTTGGAACATCACTGGAACGGCTGGAATATCATCTTTATCAAAAGCTAAGTCGCCACCATTAATGACTTCATCACCATGTTTGATATTAGCAAAATCAAATAATTGAGTATCACATAAGTGTGATGGAACAATATTTTGTGTTGCTCTAAACATGGTTTCAATACGACCAGGGTAACGCTTATCCCAATCTCTTAGCATCTCTTTAATCACTTGACGTTGGAGATTAGGCTGGGAGCCACAAAGATTACAAGGAATAATTGGAAACTGTTTTGCTTGTGCAAAACGCTCAATATCTTTTTCACGAGCGTAAGCAAGAGGGCGAATAACGATTTGTTTGCCATCGTCACTCATTAATTTCGGTGGCATACCTTTAAGTTTTCCACCATAAAACATATTTAAGAATAATGTTTCTAAAATATCATCACGATGGTGCCCTAAAGCAATTTTAGTTGCGCCAAGTTCTGTCGCTGTGCGATATAAAATACCACGACGTAAACGTGAGCATAAAGAGCAGGTTGTTTTACCTTCAGGAATAATATCTTTAACGATCCCATAGGTATTCTCTTCAACAATTTTATATTCCACACCAAGCTCATTTAAATACTCAGGTAAAATATGCTCAGGGAATCCGGGTTGTTTTTGGTCTAAATTGACTGCAACAAGTGAAAAGTTAATTGGCGCACTTTTTTGCAGATTCATTAAGATAGAAAGTAGCGTGTAGCTATCTTTACCACCAGAAAGGCAGACCATGATTTTGTCGCCGTCTTCAATCATATTAAAGTCAGCGATAGCTTGCCCAACATCACGGCGTAAGCGTTTTTGTAGTTTGTTGAAATTATACTGCTCTTTTGGGATGCTCATTTTTTACGGTTCTATATCGTTGCTGATTATTCTGTAACTTGCTAACCAAGGCTTTGTTCTTCGCTGTTCTGAGACCTTAACAATATGATAAATCAATAAAATATCTTATAGGCTCCAATAATCAGTTGTGTGCAAAACAAAGTTATTTATGGCAAGAAAATTGATAAGTCGCCAATGATACCAGATGGTAGGGTAGTTTCGATATAGATAACTATAGTTAAGCGATTTCAAGGCAGTAAAAAAGTAAGAAGTTATAGCCTTATATAAACTGAATAAGGCTATAAACTTTTTGTATCACTCGGTGATTATTAATAGGCATAGACCTTAATCTTAATAAGATATTGTTGGTAGTTCACGTAAAATAGAATTTTTTCTACGTTCAGCGGTCAATTGTGACAATTCATTATCAGAGACAAAAATTAAGGCATCTTGAGGACAAAATTCAACACAAGCAGGTCCTTGTTCTCTATGATTGCATAAATCACATTTAACGATATCAATGTGAAACTGCTGACCAAGATCTAAACAAGAAGTAGGTACGGAATGCGCTTTTTTCTCAAGTTCAATGGCGCCAAAAGGACAAGCTAAAAGGCAAGCTCTACATCCAATGCAATTTTCAGGATGAGTTTCGACAAAATTTTCACCACGCACTAATGCTTTTGTCTGGCAAGCTTGGGCGCAGGGAGCATCTTCACATTGATGGCAAACAGAAGCTGTAAATTGATGCATTAATTTAATAATGCGGATCCTCGGATGAAAATTCTTTTTATTGAGAAAATCATTTCCATCTTTTTCTGATGTATGACCGACTGAACAAACAACTTCACATGTCTTACAGCCAATACATTTTTTAGAGTCAATAACAATTTGGCTATTCATCTCAGTACCTATTTATAGGGTTATATAATTTATAATATAATGAATGGCAGTTTATTTTAGTAATATTAATCAAAATTATCTCTAGTAAATAAGGTTAAATAATAACAATTAAATAAAAAAGAATTTTTAAACTTAACTCAAATGAGAATGAATACTATTTAATAAAGTAATAGATATAAGATTTTATAATATACATAAATAATCTTAGATGAAAAAACGGCAATCTTATTTCGATTGCCGTTTCTTTTAATGGATATTTGTTATTAAAATTATGATGATAATGTGGCTAATTTAGTCGCGAATCCCATAAAGAAAAGCCCGATAACACCATTACCTAATTTAGCGATATTTTTACGGGAGCCAAAGAAACGAGCAAGGGCTACGCCACCAAATATTAGAAAAGAGAGATAGATAAAACTAAATGCTTCAAGCATGGAGGCGAGGATTAAATAAGATAATCCAGTATGTGCATAATTAAAATCAATAAATTGAACAAAAAATGAAATATAAAATAAAATCGCTTTAGGATTGGTTAGACTTAATGTAAGTGCTTTTCTAAAAACGTGTTTCTGTACCGTTGTTGTTTGTTCTGAATGTACTTTTTTGGAGAAAAAAGTTGCGTGGATAATTTTTATTCCCAAATAGAGAAGATAAAAAGCACCTAAAAAACGAACAATAGTAAAGAGTACAGGAGAGGCTTTGATAACAGATGCAACACCAATAAAGGCGAGAAAAATTAAAATAGCATCACCTAAGAACACACCAAATGCAGCACGATACCCATCGCGAACACCACCAGATGCACTTGTTTTTAGCACATAGAGCGTATTCGGACCTGGAACAAGGATAATAAAAAACATGCCTGCAAGGTATGTCCAGATATTGAGTACACCAAATTGTTCAAGCCACACGTTAACCCCCAATCCTACTTTCTCTGCATTACTTAATGAATTGCTATTATATAAAGAGAATCCGCATTATTTAAACGTATATTTTTATCGATATTGAGAATAAATTTTTGATATTTACTGCCTACAGTGTAAAAAACAAGCCTTTTTTATCATTTAAAGATGAATATTGCCTGAAACACTAGAAGACTTCGTAAAAATAGTAGAAGCAAACTATCCAGAGCAACAAAAAAGTATTAATTACCTTTTATCTGAAAGCATAAGCCCAATCGATGATGTAAATGTGTTTATACAAAAAGCAAAGCTATTTACTCATTGGTTAGAAATCGAGTGTTTAAAGAAAGATAAAGAGGATAGCCTGAAATGCTAAGACAGTTTTTATTGTTTTAAAGAAGCATTTTTCGTATGTAAAGAGTCTAGATCTCTTAAGTTAACTAGATTATATTTGTCTGTGTTTTTATACAGTATATTGTGTTATTTAATTACGGTAAGGAAAATGTGATGTTAAAAGTGATTGCCGAAGATTTTATTAAAACAGAAGCGATAGAAACTGTTTTACCTCTTTATCGTGAACTTGTTGAAGCGACTAAGAAAGAGCCTCTGTGTATTAGCTATAATTTATATGTTGATGAAAAAGATCCAGGTCACTTTGTCTTTGTTGAACAATGGCCTGATCATGCTGCACTTGATGTGCATTGTGCTAGTGAACATTTTCAGCGATTAGTCCCGATGATTAATGCATATAAAAAAGCAGAGCCTAAATTTTTACTTATGGCAGATGCTTTTGATGAAAAACAAGAGTAATAAAACTCGGTTCATTTATAATGGGCGCACTAAATAATAAGAAGTAAAACAAGAGAGAAGGTGATGTTAGCGAAGTACATATCTCAAATTGTTAACCAAGAAGATAGCTATCAAATTTTAAGTACCCAGAATTTTTTGGATAACTTAACAGAAATAACCAGAGCAACTCATACTTGGTTATTTCCTGATGGTGTCATCTTGAAATGCACAGAAGAGATAGAAACAGAACACTATGATAATGACGCTCAATGTCCTGAACATTGGATAACTTGGGAAATTGTAGAGTCAAATAACAAGCTAATTTCTCCTTGTAGAAAAGAATTTTTTAATTTATGCCAGCAAAGTTTTTGGTTAAAAATGCAACTTGCTAATAATACATAAAAGAAAAGCCACTTTATAAGATATGGGTTACCGTTTCTAAATTTAAGCTAATAAATAATATTTTTAACAGGTCACGTTATGTGACCTTTTTAGTTTTTATAAAATAGAAATATAAATAATATAAAAATTAATTAACTTATCTGAAATTTAATGCTTTTTATTTTTCTTTATTTGAATGTAACCCTTTATTATCAATATTTATTTAAAATAATATATTTATTGTTTTCACATTGAAAATAAACCATTCATCTATTTTTTAATTTGATTTATTATTTTAAGTGAGGTTTAAGTTCAATAATATTGAATTAATTGTAATTTAAATTATATTTCTTTCTTAGTCTTATATTCTTAATTGAAAAATAATATCGAGATGTTTAATGAAAAATAAACTGTTTATTTCAATCACAGCTATTCTATCATCAATGATAACATTTAATGCATCTGCTACATTAAAAAACACATTGTCTCTAGGCTATGCACAAAGCCAGATAAAAGTAGATAGCGATAAGGTAGATGAAGATCCTAAAGGATTTAATATTAAGTATGATCGTAAGATAGATAATGGTTTGGGGATTATAGGCTCGTTTTCTTATAATAATAAAAGATATAATTGCTATGATAAGAATGATAAAAGTACCGGGCATGCTGATGTTAATTATTATTTATTTTCAGGCGGACCAAGTTATCGTTTTAATGAATATATTAATGCGTATGGTTTAATCGGTACCAGTGTTTTTAATGTTAATTATAAAATTCCTGATACTGAACAGCATGAAAGCAAAGTATCTATAAGTTATGGATTAGGTTTACAGATTAATCCAATCCCAAACGTAGCAATTGATGCATCTTATGAATACTCAAAATTAGATGATATGAAATTTGGTACTTGGGTATTAGGTGTGGGTTACCGTTTCTAATTTTCAGCAATAAATAATATTTTTAAAAGGTCACGGTATGTGGCCTTTTTGTGAATACAAATGTAAATGCATCACTATATGTAGGATATTCATGTAGGATATTCACTTATCAAAGCGTATTAAATATACATTAAATGTGTGCTTTTTATTTGGGATGCTTGACTGTTAATAAAGGACCTTTAAGATACCCATATTTTATGTAGAGGAAATTATGTTAACTATAATAAAAGCAGAACCTTCACACTATGATGAAATGATTGCAGTTTGGGAGTCTTCAGTTAGAGCAACGCATGCCTTTCTATCAGAAGATATCATCTTATCGCTTAAAAAGGATATTGTAGAACAGTATTTCCCTATGCTTAATACTTATATTGCGATAGACAATAATAATGTTATTCATGGGATTTTAGGCACAGCAGAAAATAAGTTAGAAATGCTTTTTATCGATGCGAATTCTAGAGGGCATGGCTGTGGTAAATTACTTACAACTTTCGCGATAAATACACTGCATATTGATGAATTAGATGTAAATGAGCAAAATCCTCAAGCAATTGGCTTTTATCTTCATATTGGATTTGAGCAAATAGGGCGTTCAGAATTAGATGGGCAAGGTAATCCTTTTCCACTGTTACATTTAAGATTAAATAAAAGTAAGTACAAATACTAAATACAAGTACCAAATAAAGAAATATTAAAGATACAAAATAGGGGGGAGGTGAAGATTATCTCTATTTATCTTGTATAAATAATAATTATCCACTCAAGTTTGATTTATATCGTGATAAATCCCCTGCTTTAATGAAATAATTTTTTCATAATTAAATAGATCTAACACAACAGTGGAATAGCTATGAAAAAAAACTTAGTTGTTATTTTATCTTTATTTTTACTACCTGCTTGCTCTGAATCACAAGAAAATAAAGTTATTGAATATTGTATGGATACATTAAGTGTCTATAGCCATGTGAGCAAAGACCAATGTTTGTGTTTTTATAATGAAGCAAGTAATAAATTTTCTTCAACTGAAATAGATAGAATGGTCAAATCACCACCAATAAAACAAGACAGTACACTCACAAGAGAGGGCACGATGTTTTTAACTATTGCTCATTCATCTAAATGCTTTGAGTAACAGATATTACACGCAATAAGTGACTTTTATTCATTTTATTTCAGAGCGAAATAAAAAAATCACCTGCTAAAATATAAGCAGGTGAAGATAAAAGTGATTATGATTTCCAAATAATATGGAACATAGGCTGTAGTGGATCGCGACTAATTAGGACTCGACCAAAAATATCATCAATATCGGAATCATCGTCTGGAGCAAGACCAATAATTACTTCGCTAAAACGGGCTGGTGTGACAGGCTGGCCAACAATAAATTGCCAATCATTACCTAATGGAACCACTTCCGCTGCGCCCCTTTCTTCAAATTGCAGGTTAAACAATAATTGGTCTGCAACATCTAAATTATCAGCTGCTTGGGCTAAAAATAGATCATAAGCTTGTTCTAGAGCATCGTCTTCACTGATTAAAGTTGGTTCATTCATGGTAATGCCTGTCTATTGTTCCAATAATTATCGTGTTATTTGTATCGCATTTTTACTAATTTAGCACAGTTATTTATTGCCAGTTCTTAGTAGTCTATTGATTATAACATTTCTGTTATAACAGAGGGCTAAAGAAATAGCAGATACGCTCTAATACACGATTGAAGAATGGTCGTTTTTCCCATTCATCGATGGTTAGCTCTGTTGAGCGGGCAATATAATCATATTGAACAATGCTTAAGTCACTACCAAAACCTTCATCATCAATGACAACTGTAATTTCAAAGTTTAACCATAAACTACGCATATCAAGGTTAACTGAACCTACCATACTAAGTTGTCCATCAACCATCACGCTTTTAGTGTGTAATAAACCATCTTCAAATTGGAATATTTTTACACCAGATTCGAGCATTTCTGTAAAGAATGAACGGCTTGCCCAACGTACCAAGAAAGAGTCATTACTGCGAGGAACAATAATACTTACATTAACACCTCGCATTGCAGCGGTTGAGATTGCATGGGCAAGATCATCGCTAGGCACAAAATAAGGCGTTGTCAGTACCAATTCTTTTCTTGCAGAATAAATGGCTGTAATAAGTGATTGCTGGATTAGCTCATCAGGAAATCCAGGACCTGAGGCGATGACTTGTGTTGTATGACCGCTTTCTTGTTCACAAGGCATAATATTATCGTCAGGTGGAGGGGGTAAATGACGTTCACCTGTTTCCATTTCCCAGTCAAAGGCATAAATCATACCTAATGTAGTTGATACTGGGCCTTCCATTCTTACCATAATATCAATCCATTGACCAACACCGGAATCTTGCTTGAAATAACGAGGATCGACCATATTCATGCTTCCTGTGTAGGAAATATAATTGTCGATCAATACGATTTTTCGATGTTGGCGCAAATCCATGCGGCGTAAGAAGAAACGGAATAAGTTAACATGCAGTGATTCAACAAATTCAATACCTGCGGCTCTCATTACTTTTGGGCCATTAGTACGGAAGAAATTCCAACTACCCGCAGAGTCAACCATGACTCGACATTTTACACCGCGTTTAGCGGCTCTGATTAAGGCGTCGGTTACTTCATCGACTAAACCTCCTGATTGCCAAATATAGAAGACCATTTCAATATTATCACGCGCATTATTAATATCGCGTGTAATTGAATTTAGTGAATCTTCACAGGTGGTTAAAAGTTCAATTTTGTTACCTTTAACACCTTTAATACCTTGGCGTTTAGCGGTTAACTGGAAAAGAGGAGTAGCAATATCACTCGTACTTGTAGCAAAGATATGTTTACATTTCCTCAATTCTTCGAGCCACGCAACAACAGAAGGCCACATCTGTTTAGCATGTTCAACGCGTCGTTTCCCTAGGTGTAATTCACCAAAAGCAAAATACGCAATAACCCCAACTAATGGCAGAATATAGATGATCAATAACCATGTCATTGTTGATGTAACGGGTCGTCGATGCATTAGGACACGAAATGTGACCCCCGCAATTAATAGCCAATAGAAGAAAAAGGTTAGCCAACTTAATACAGTATAAAATGTTGTCATAGTAGAGCTATTTTCCGTTGAAAATGAATTGCATGGATAAGCTAAAGGCAATTTACTAAAAATAGTCCATTATTTTTGTTATTTGCCGAATGTTGCTATTAAATCAGGATTATTATCTCTGTCAAATCTCTTTCTTAAGAGATAAGCATTAAATAAGTAATAAGATACAACTCTTTATTCATTTTTTCTCTGTGAGAAATGCTGAAATAATGGAGGAAATTCAAGCAAATCATAAATCACCCCTTGGATCACAAAATGAACGTCTTATAATAGTCCACTTATTCGAAAAAATAGGTGCTGATAGCATGAGACACAGTAGGACTGAAGTAGCTCGTTGGCGGATGATGAGACAAGCTATACGTAAACGACGTCGATGGTTAGAAGGGCAATCTCGTCGTAATTTCCGAATTTATAAACTGCGTAAACTTGATACTTCTAGAAAACATAGAGCACTTTTATTTGTACAACACATAGAATGGAACTCATAATTTCACTTTTTAACAGTTAATATCAATCATTTTACTAAACGTTATTGAATATGATTGCTATTTGCATTTAAACTAGGGGCATTATTTTTTCTTTAGGTGAAATAAGATCAGTTATGCGTTGGAAGCTTTGGGTATTCATATCGCTTTGTCTACATGCCTCACTTGTTGCGGCTGCGATGTTATATGTTGTAGAAGATAAGCCAGTTACACCGGAGCCTATCTCTATACAGATGTTGGCATTTGCAGCAGACGAGCCTGCAGGTGAACCAGAACCAGTGGTTGAAGAAGTTACTCCTCCAGAACCGGAACCGGTTGTTGAGCCAGAACCCGAGCCAGAACCTATTCCTGATGTAAAACCTATTATCGAAAAACCAATAGAGAAAAAACCAGAACCAAAACCTAAGCCTAAGCCAAAACCAGTGGACAAACCGAAACCGCCTGTTGAGCGACCACAACCTTTAGTTGTTAATAAAGGTAATGATCTCAAAAATCTTAACCCGACGGCTAAGCCAAGTGATAAAGGCGATGAAAAACCAGTTGCAGTGGCAAGCAGTGGTGAAGGCAGAGTACCAAATGTATTACGCCAAGGTTTACCTGAATATCCTTCGCGAGCAAAAGCTGTGGGTATTGAAGGGGCTATAAAAGTTCGTTTTGATGTTGATGCTGATGGACGTGTAGATAATGTAGAAATACTTTCTGCTGATCCTAAGAATGTATTTGAGAGAGATGTTAAAAGAGCGATGCGCCAATGGCGTTATGAAAAAATTCCTTATAAAGGAAAAGTGATCCTCATTGAGTTCAAAATGACAGGGATATCAGCAAGCTAATTTTTATAAAGTTAGCGGTTAAACAAAGCGATATCACTATCTGATAGCAGATAAATAAAAGGCACTTTAATAAGTGCCTTTTTTAGTACTCAACTTTTAATCCTGTCACGCGATTAGTGTCGTAATCAAATTATCGTAATAACGTTTTATTCCATGGTACTTGTTAGCGTGAAGTGAGCTTTACCTTCAGGTAAGCGACGAGCTGAATTGTTCTCGTCAACGGCAACATAGGTAAACACCGCCTCTGTTGCACGATAGCGTTGGCCAACAGGTTCTGTGGCAACTTTTTTAACCCATACTTCAATATTAACAGTAATTGAAGAGTTACCTGTTTTTAAGCAACGCGCATAGCAACAAACGACATCGCCAACAGCAACAGGTTTAAGAAAGGTAATGCCTGTTACACTTACAGTAACGACACGACCTAACGCAATTTCTTTTGCTAAAATTGCACCACCGATGTCCATTTGAGACATTAACCAGCCACCGAAAATATCACCATTGGCGTTAGTATCAGCAGGCATGGCAAGGGTACGTAAAACTAGCTCACCATTAGGCAAAGATTGTTGTTCAGTCATGGGAATTAAGGTATCTGTAAATAATGTTGAAACCAAGGAGATAGTTACTCGTCATACTTCAAGTTGCCGCTATTAGAGTAGCTACAGGCTATGCTCTAATAGCTACAACTTAAATTATTTAGAACACATATCTTCCAATAAAATAAAAATGATTATTCAGATTTTGAATGAGCATCGTGTGATGTCGGTTTAGATGCTTGCTTTGTCATATTATCTGATAATTCGTGTTCACTATTTTCTGTCGCTTCGTCATCGGTTTGTTCTTCTGGTAAACGGTTATTCCAGATATAAACCACGCTGGCGATAGTAAAGATAAAGGTTAAAATAGTTAAGCCAAAGACTTTAAAATTAACCCAAGTCTCTTCTGCCAAAGAAAATGCCACATAAATATTACCAAGAGCGCAAGCAAAAAAGAAAATCACCCATGCAATATTGAGTTTTTTCCAATTTGCAGGCGGCATAGCTAGCTCTTTGCCTAACATTCTTTCCATTAACGTTTTTGGCGTAAATAACTGCATACCAATTAAAACGAGGGCAAAAATGGCATATATAGCCGTCACTTTCCATTTAATAAAATCAGCAGAATGGAAGAATATGGTTAAGGAGCCAAAAATAGTGACCACGATAGCGGTAATGAGTGGCGCTTTCTCAACTTTATGGAAAATAAGCCATGTTAAACCAACTGAGATCCACGTCGCGATAATTAATGCACCTGAAGCATAGAAAATATCTTGCCATTTATAGAAGATAAAAAACACTAATAGTGGAGCAAAATCAAGTAATTGCTTAAGCCAGCCATTTTTCATAACAGATAGGAACCTATGGTAATTAAATTCATAAACTTGGCTATTCTAATGCAAAGCGACAGAAAATGGGTAAACAATTGCATATCTTTAACGACAGAGTGTTAATTTATACAAAAAATGCGAGTTTTATCTGAAATAACTCAATGAAAAATCAATGTAATTGCATTTATGTAAAATTAAAACTCAAGCTTGAGTTATGAAAGAGGATTTAAATATTACACTAGTATATGATTCATTAACTCATCATTATCACCCGCCACTTTTTGATGAATGCATAAATAAAAAAGTATTTCTGATAAGAGGACATCAATGAACGGAAAAAGAATAATAAAATGGATGCCAGGATTAGGCTTATTATTTAACTATAAGCGTGAATATTTTGGCTATGACTTAAAAGCAGGGCTTTCAGTGGCCGCTGTCGCACTACCAGTTGCCATTGCGTATACCGAATTATTAGGCATTAATGCTATTGTTGGATTATATGCTTGTATTTTACCCATGATTATTTATGCATTATTTGGTACTTCTCGACAATTAATTACGGGGCCTGATGCAGCAACGTGTGCCGTTATTGCGGCGGTTGTTATTCCATTATCTGCTGGTGATGAAAATACACGATGGCAACTTGCAATTATCATGACGGCAATGACGGGTTTTTGGTGTATTTTAGCCAGTCATTTTCGGTTAGGGGCTTTTACTGATTTTCTGTCTCGTCCTATTCTTCAAGGTTTATTAAATGGTGTGGCGATCACCATTATGGTTGGGCAACTTAGTAAAGTATTTGGTTTTGATACTTCCCCAGACCACTTAATTGAAAAACTCATTGAAGTTCCATTTCGATTAATGGATGCACATTTACCTACGCTATTGATGTCAGCGATAACACTCGCCTTATTATTGGGTATTCGCTATTTTCGGAGCCGATGGCCAGCGCCATTAATTGCCATGGTTGTGATGACTTATCTGAGTTGGCAATTTGATTTAGCAAGCTATGGTATTGCTATTGTGAATAAAGAGGCAGGAAATGTTGACCTATTTTTACCAGTCGTCTCGATGAGTGGATTTCATCCCAGTGTATTACGAGAATTATTAGTTCCATCCATAAACTTAGCGGTAATTAGCTTTGTGAGCTTTATGATGACCGCACGTAGTTTTGCCAGTAAAAATGGTTATGACGTCGATGCAGACCAAGAATTAAAAGCATTAGGTATTGCCAATATTGCGTCGGCTCTTTCTCAAGGATTTGCTGTCAGTGCGGCAAGTAGCCGTACTGCAGTCAATGATTCAGTTGGTGGAAAAACGCAGTTAGTATCTATTATTGCCGCACTGGTGATCCTACTAGTGCTATTATTTATGACCGATTTTCTCGCCTATATTTCATTATCTTCACTCGGCATTGTGTTGATCGTCTCTTCATGGTCATTGCTGAGTATTCGTCATATTTGGTCTTATCGTAAACGTAATAAACAAGCATTCACATTGGCATCATTTACCTTATTAGCGGTGTTATTAGCAGGGTTAATTAATGGTATTGGTTTTGCGGTTTTATTAGGTTTATTACAATTTTTACGTATTGTTTTCCGACCTAGCGATCAGTTATTGGGTGTTGATGAACAAGGAATGGTTCATTCAATGAATAAGGATAATGGCATAGAGCCTATTGATGGTTTAATGATGTACCGTTTTAATTCACCCCTGACATATTTTAATGTGGGTTATTTTAAAAAACGAGTACTACAACTGGTTGATAGCGCACCTCAAAGACCGGCATGGTTAGCGGTAGATGCTGCTGTAAGCTTTACTTATGACGATGTTAGCGTATTTGCTGCTATTGATGAATTAATACGAGAGTTACGAATAAAAGGCGTTAAATTGGTTTTAGCAGGGCGTAGAACCGAGTTAAATCGCTGGATTGAACGCAACAGAATTTCACTTAATGAAGATGACCTGATTATTGCCCCCGATCTTTATTTTGTGATCCGACTGTATCAAAGCCGACAGCAGATCAAAGAAAAACAGAAAGAGGCAAGGAAAGAGGCGCTAAAACAAGACGCTGAAAATAATGATGAGAATACATTAGAAGTGCCAACAACGAGCCATACATCTACTCTTTAAGTGTATTGGTTAAACTTTATTGGTACATAATAATTGGTGCATAATCATCGGTGCATAATAAATAAAAAAATCCCGTGATAAGTGATTAGCTTATACACGGGATTTTTAATAGATGGTGATAATAGAATAAATTAGCGCTGTTGCGTTGTGTATTTGTTTTCAACCAACATAAACAAACGGAATAGATAAATAATCATCCAAGCCGAAGCCATATTTTTTAGGAAGTAGAATAAGAAGTTATGGATAACATCAGGTAGTTGAATTGTAAGATTACTCACAAAACCAATGCCGAATTGCAATAAGATCCAAATACCTAAAGCAGGGATCAGCGCAGCCGACTCACTAAATCCAACTTTCCAGCCCAAACGTATTGCACTTCCCATATTTTGTTGACGTACTAAAACAACGGGGGCTAATGCAAAACCAATTAATAAAATGATGCCAGGAATAATCATCACCATAAAACCCGCGCTAATCAAAATAGAGCACAGTACAACCAATAGGAACATTTTAGGTAAGCGAGGTAGGGCTGCATTAAATGTTTGACCTAAGGTGACGTTATGACCTGTGGAAATTGCCATGGTGAACATCAATAAGGTTAGAACCAAGATGCTTTGCTGTAATGTTTCAAATGCATACAGTGATAACACTTTTTTGGCAATACCCACGACACTGTTTGACATTGCTTCTAACTCAGCAGGAGAAGCAGAAGAAAGCTGTGTATTTTTAAAATTAGCCACAAATTCAATCATCAATTGGTACTCTTGAGGATTAGGACCAATGAAGACATGAATGAACGCTAAAATAATGGCAAGAATAGCGGAAAGAGTAACAATGCTACGTCGTTCATTCTTATAAAAATTAAGACTGTCTCGGTAGATTGTGCGTGCCGTGGTAGGCATGAAACTGCTCCTATAAAAATAGACTGTGTCAATGCGCGCTATTGTACCTTTTACAACAACAAAAAGGGATATTTTCTCTTACTTCTCTTATTTGGCTTGTTTCTTGATGTTGATAATCAGAACACCCTCATCACCGAAAATAAAATAAACATTATATTAACACAATAATAACTTTATTTTTAAATATGTCTTTTAAGGATATTTTTTATTCAAAAAATAACAGTAATAATAAATTTAATTATAAGAAAAAATGGTATTAATGTGTAATTTGATGTGGATCAATTATAAATAATAGTATTGATAAATAATAAAAAGAGAAATAACACTTTCTGCAAAAATAATTCCAAAGTTGTGATCGGCATTAGATCATAATTATCAATAAGTGGTTATATTTTTAGCGGAGATTTTACTTATTACAGGAATGGGTTAAATAATGAAAAAACTTTCTGCGCTTATTTTAGCGGCTGCAACTCTTGCGCCTTCTATTTCTTTTGCTCACCAAGCAGGTGATTTCTTATTCCGTGCAGGTACTGCAACAGTTCGTCCTAATGCGGGTTCTGATGATGTATTAGGTATTGGGCATTTTGAAGCTAATAATAATACCCAATTAGGTTTAACTTTCGGGTATATGATCACTGATAATATCGGTGTTGAGTTATTAGCAGCTACTCCTTTTGAGCACAAAGTATCATTAACAAACTTTGGTGAAATTGCGACTGTTAAACATTTACCACCAACATTAATGGCACAATATTACTTCGGTAATGGCGAAGATAAACTACGTCCTTATTTAGGTGCAGGTCTTAATTTTACCACTTTCTTTGATGAGAAATTCAATTCAGCGGGTAAAAATGCCGGCTTATCTGACTTAGATCTCAAGGATTCATGGGGCTTTGCAGCACAAGCAGGTTTAGATTATAACCTCGATAAAAACTGGATGCTGAATGCGTCTGTTTGGTGGATGAACATCGAAACGGATGTTAAATTTAAAGCGGGTGAAGATAGACAATCAATTAGCACACGTTTAGACCCATTTGTATTTATGTTTGGTGTGGGTTACCGTTTCTAATTATTCTTTCTTTAAAAGAATATCTCATAATGAAAAAGCGAAGATTACCTTCGCTTTTTTTTATCTTTTTGATTTACTAAAAATATTTCATTTCTAGATTATATACAGCTTCTTTTTTTATTATTAATACCTGAATTATGAGTTATTAAAAGCAGCGTTAAATAGGTAAATATACATCTGAAATAAGACATTTATCATTTTAACATTCATTAAAATGTATTTAATATACATCTTTTATTTATTGATATTATCAAAATAAAAAAGTGTAGTTTTATTTATTAAGAGTTGCTGGCATTTTAATGAGTAAAAGAGTGTATTTTATTGGTGTATTTAAAATGCATCTTTATATTTGAATTTAGTAAAACGGCTTTATCTATCAATGGATAGAAGAAAATAGAAAAAGAATAAAATGATATCAACATAGGAGATATTCAGGGTAATTAGGTGGTTAAATTACAACCTCAAAATGATTAATAATATTTATTATTTATTCTTTTTATGAGCTATTTTTAGCGAGAAATAAAGATAGGCACTTTTTAGCTTATTTGTCTTTTTTTGCAAAAATTGATCTGCTTTATGAAAGATTAAATGGTTAAGACAAAAGTTAGGACAAAAAAAGACCACCGAAGTGGTCTAAAAAGTAAGGCTAAAGGAAGACTAGAATAAAGAGAGGATCAGCGAATAACCATTGAGTTGATAACACCTTTTACGCCAGTCACTTTACGTGTTGTTTCAATAGCACGATTAGCATCCGCTTGAGAAGAGACAAAACCACTTAGTTGAACTTTGCCTTTAAATGTTTCCACGCTAATTTGTGTTGAGTTAAGATTTTTTTCACCGACTAATGCAGTTTTTACTTTAGTGGTGATCACTGAGTCATCAAAATAACCCCCAGTGCCCTCTGATGTTGCAGTGGGTGAACATGCAGATAAGGTAAATGCCATCAGCAATGCTGCCATAACGGCAGAGATTTTTGCCCATAGTTTCATTATCAAACTCCTTGTAATCACATTGTTGGTTGAGTATTTATGAAAAGAAAATATAAAGTACCTTATAAAGTATGACCAAAAAATAAAAATTCGCCCAATTTTAGATAAAAAGATTATTTGATTAAGAATATCGAAGAGTAAATAAGAGCGCGGTTTATCGCGGTTTCAGCAGTCAATGAGTGGGATTGAATAGATAATAAATTAAGAATAATCCGCTTAGAAAAATCGCAATTATTTCTCTAAAGCGGATCTTAGTCGGTGTATTTAAAGCAATTAGGCGAGGGTGGCTGCCTTCATCTCTTTCACAAATGTCGTCAGTGCTTTTAACATCACATCGGGTTGATGAAGATTTTTCTCAATAATTTGAACCACGGCAGAGCCTGAAATAGCCCCAGCCGCGCCATTTGCAATCGCTTCTTTCACTTGTTTAGGTTCTGAAATACCAAACCCTTGTAATGCAGGGGGAGCCTTATAGGTTTTTAGCTTATCAGTAAGATGTGTTAGTGATTGTTCTGCGCGTTTATCTGTACCAGTTACCCCTGCTCTTGATAGTAAATAGGTATAACCTTTACCTGATGCAGCCAACTCTTGTAAAAGTTCATCATCAGCATTAGGTGGGCAAATAAAAATAGGGCTGATATTGGCGCGTTGTGCTGCTTCACGAAACTCTTTTGATTCACGTAAAGGTACATCACCAATTAAAACAGAGTCCACGCCAGCTTGTTCGCATTTACTGTAAAAATTATCAATGCCATTACTAAAAACAAGGTTGGCATACACTAATAAGCCAATAGGAATATTAGGATGTTTTTTACGTACACTTGTTAAAAGTGCAAAGCAATCCGTGGGGGTGACACCTACATTCAGCGCCCGTAAATTAGCGCCTTGAATAGTAGGACCATCAGCAAGAGGATCGGAAAATGGAATACCAATCTCTAATGCATCTGCACCACCTTCAATTAACGCATCAATAATTTGTAATGACAGCTCAGGAGAAGGATCACCTAATGTGACAAAAGGAACGAATGCGCCTTGCTGTTTTTGTGCTAATGCTTCAAAGCATACTTGATAACGGCTCATTAGATTTCTCCTCTTGCTGCTAAAATATCGTTTACAGTAAAAATATCTTTATCACCACGACCTGATAAGTTCACAATTAATAGCTGCTCTTTGTCAGGATTTTGTGCAATTAATTTCAGTGCATAAGCCAATGCATGAGAAGATTCTAAAGCTGGAATAATCCCTTCACGGCGAGAAAGTGCTTTAAATGCTTCGATGGCTTCATCATCGGTAACAGAAACATAATCAGCACGACCAATGCTATTTAAATGTGCGTGTTGAGGTCCGACAGATGGGAAATCAAGACCTGCTGAAATTGAATATGACTCTTCAATTTGCCCTTCATCCGTCTGCATGATTGGGGATTTCATACCAAAATAGATCCCTAATTTTCCATGTTTTAGTGGTGCGCCATGTTCACCCGTTTCAATACCTTTACCCGCAGGTTCAACACCAATTAGTTGCACCGAAGTTTCTGGGATAAAGGAAGCAAATAAACCGATAGCGTTAGAACCACCGCCAATACAAGCGATAGCAGCATCAGGTAGACGACCTTCACGCTCTAGAATTTGTGCCTTAGCTTCATCACCAATCATACGTTGAAACTCACGGACAATGGTTGGATAAGGATGAGGACCTGCCGCAGTTCCTAATAAGTAATGCGCCCGATCGTAACAACCAGACCAGTCACGTAATGCTTCATTACACGCATCTTTTAAGGTAGATGAACCACTGTGAACAGGGATCACTTCGGCACCCATTAAGCGCATACGAAATACGTTAGGCGATTGACGTTCGACGTCTTTAGCCCCCATATAGATACGACATTTCATATTAAGTAGTGCGCAGGCTAAGGCTGTTGCAACACCGTGTTGACCCGCACCTGTTTCTGCAATAATTTCAGTTTTACCCATACGTTTTGCTAACAAGGCTTGACCCAATACTTGGTTAGTTTTATGCGCACCGCCATGCAGTAAATCTTCACGTTTTAGATATAAACGAGTTCGTGTGCCTTCCGTTAAATTACGACAGAGCGTAAGAGCCGTAGGTCTGCCAGCGTAATTTTTTAATAAATCTTGGAATTCTTGCTGAAAAGAGGGATCGTTTTGCGCATCAATAAAAGCTTGTTCGAGTTGATCCAATGCAGGAATTAAGATTTCAGGTACATATTGGCCACCAAATTCGCCAAAGTAGGGGTTAAGTTTTCTCATTGTGATGTCATCCTGTTTAAAATTTTATTTTTGTGAAATTTAGCTTAGCTGTAATTGTGCAAATACTTGGTTCAGACGTTGTGCATCTTTTATGCCAGGAGCCGATTCTACTCCTGAGTTAAAATCAAGCCCTATACAACCTGTTTTAACTGCATCCAAACAGTTTTCACTGTTAAGACCGCCTGCAAGTAATGCTTTTTCACGTAATGTATTAGGAATTTTTTGCCAATTAAACGTTGTTCCTGTGCCACCAGTGCCGTTATCAAGTACATATTTATTAACGTGTGACACAAGAGAAATATCTGTGTGAGTTGCCATATTTATTGCTTGCCAAATCTCACAGCTAGGTTGAATTCTTTGTCTAAGTTGCTCAATAAACTGAGCATCTTCTTGCCCGTGTAGTTGAATGGCAGCTAAATTAAGTTTTTCAGCATAGTCACAAATAAGCGCTATAGATTGGTTTTGAAAAACGCCTACAAAAGCCAAAGGTGCTTGTGTAATCAACTCTTGTGCTTGTGACAATGTCACTTTACGAGGGGATTTTTCTGCAAAAATCAGCCCTGCATAATAAGCACCCGCTTGATAAACCGCTTTTACATCTTGTGTACGAGTTAACCCGCACACTTTATGCTTTCCCAAAACTAGCGCTCTCACCGCTTGGTCAATATTTTCTTGTGACATTAGAGCGCTACCTACCAGAAAACCATTAGCATATTGGCTTAACTCTTGAACTTGCTGGTGGGTGTGAATACCTGACTCACTGATGACGATTGCATCTTTAGGCAACCCTTGGCTTAACTGCTGGGTGCGAGCTAAATCGATAGAGAGATCACGCAAATCACGATTGTTAATACCAATAACTTTGGCATTGAGATTAATGGCACGTTGACGCTCTTCTTCGGTGCTTACTTCGGTTAATACACCCATATTTAATTGATGAGCAACGGCTGATAGAGCGCGATATTGCTCATCATCCAAGACAGAGAGCATTAATAAAATGGCATCTGCTTGATAAAAACGCGCTAAATAGATTTGGTATTCATCAATAATAAAATCTTTACATAAAACAGGTTGGTGTACGGCTTGGCTAACTTGATGTAAATAATCAAAGCTTCCTTGAAAATATTTCTCATCCGTTAATACCGAAATTGCTGCCGCATAAGGCTGATAAATTTTTGCGATCGTCGCGGGATCAAAATCAGCACGAATTAAACCTTTTGAGGGCGATGCTTTTTTACACTCTAAAATAAAAACAGTATTAGGCTGAGTTAATGCCTGATAAAACGAGCGTGTTGATGGCACTATTTGGTGCATAAACTCTGATAATGGTTGGCTTGCTTTACGAGCAATCAGATATTCAGCTTTATCTTTTACAATGGCGTTTAATACAGTCATGCTCTTATCCTCTTGCGGCTAATGCAGTTACACGATTTATTGCTTTACCGCTATAAATGGCGTGCATAGCAACTTCAGTATTCATTTTTAAATCTTCTTGCCCATGTAAACGCATTAATAAAGCGACATTAGCTGCAACAGATTCGGTATGTGCTCTTTTTCCTTCACCTTGTAGTAAATCTGCCAATAATTGACGGTTGACTTCAGGTGTACCACCTTCTAAATCAGTAATGGCACAAGGGCGAAGACCAAAATCACTTGGTGTCAGTTCATAACGAGTAATTTCACCATTACGCAATTCAGCGACTTGAGTAGGCGCATGCAGTGAGACTTCATCCATTCCACCACTGTGAACAACAGCAGCACGCTCATAACCTAAAACGTTTAATGTATCTGCAATTGGCATCAATAACTCTGGGCTATACACACCGATTAATGCTAATGGCGGGCGAGCCGGGTTAATCAAAGGACCTAATACATTAAATAATGTGCGTGTTTTCAGTTGTTGGCGAACAGGCGCGGCAAAACGAAAACCACTGTGATATTGAGGTGCAAATAAAAAGCATAAACCCACTTCATCCAGTAATTGGCGCGCATCAGCAGCACTTCTGTCTAAAGGGATACCAAATGCTGCTAATAAGTCGGAAGATCCAGAGCGGCTAGATACGCTACGATTGCCGTGTTTCGCAACTTTGATACCTACTTCAGCCGCAACAAAGGCGCTTGCTGTTGAAATATTGATACTGTTGGCACCATCTCCTCCTGTGCCGACAATATCGCAAAATGTGTAATCAGGGCGAGGAAATGGTTGTGCATTTTCAAGTAACGCGCGCGCCGCACCAGCGATTTCTTGAGGATGTTCACCGCGCATTTTCATGCTGATCAAAACAGCCGCTAATTGTGATTCTGTCAACTCACCGCGAATAATGGCGCTAAACAGTGTTTGGCTTTCTTCTAACGTCAATTGTTGTGCGCTAAATAATTTGTTGAAGATAGTTTCCATTTTATGCGTCTCCTTTAGGAGTTAATGCCCATGCGATTGTTTGTTCTAAAAGTTGTGCGCCTTTGGTGGTTAAAATTGATTCTGGGTGAAACTGAAAACCACACGTTTTATGTTGACGGTGACGCACCGCCATAACAGTGTTATCGCACCAAGCATTAATAATGAGTTGTTCTGGAACTTGTTCTCCTGAAAGCGAATGGTAACGAGCTACGGGTAAAGGGTTAGGTAAATTCACAAACATTTCGCTGTTATCGTGTTCAGCTAATGTCGCTTTACCATGTAAGATCTCTCCACATGAAGAAACTTTGCCACCGTAAGCCTCAATAATCGCTTGATGACCTAAGCAAATGCCAATCACAGGCAATGTACCTAATACACGTTTTAATAGTTCAGGCATACAACCGGCTTGTGAAGGTGCTCCTGGCCCCGGAGATAACAGTAAAATCGGATTATCGAGTTCACGTAATTTTTGTTCAATAAAATCGGCAGTGACGCTATTGCGATAAATCACAACGTTATTGCCAAGGCTACGTAATTGATCGACAAGGTTATAAGTAAATGAGTCGATATTATCGAGTAGTAAGATAGTCGCCATTAGCAAGCCTCCTGCAGTTGTGTATCAGTATGAGCTTGCAAAATAGCGTTGATCACAGCTTGTGATTTATTACGTGTCTCTTCAGCTTCCATTTGAGGATCTGAATCAAGCACAATTCCGGCACCAACTTGAATAGTTGCAATATTATTTTCAACATAAGCAGAGCGAATAACTATGCAAGTGTCAAAATCGCCTGCACCAGTGAAATAGCCGATAGCGCCACCGTAGCTGCCACGTTTTGTTTTTTCATAACGAGCAATCAATTGCATTGCACTGACTTTGGGCGCACCCGATAACGTACCCATATTCATACAAGCTTGATAAGCATGAAAAATATCTAAGTCATCACGTAATTTACCCACAACTCTTGAGACTAAGTGCATGACAAAAGCATAACGGTCAACTTTTGTTAATTCAGCGACATAACGGCTACCTGCTTGGCAAATACGCGCTAAATCATTACGTGCTAAATCAACTAACATTAAATGTTCAGAAAGTTCTTTCGTATCTGTGCGCATTTCAAGTTCAATTCGGCTGTCTAAATCAGCATTGATTGAACCATCTGTGTTGCGTCCTCTTGGGCGAGTTCCTGCAATTGGATAGATTTCAATTTGGCGATCGCTTGTTTGATATTTCAATGCGCTCTCTGGTGATGCGCCAAATACCGTGAATAAAGCATCATGCATATAGAACAAATAAGGGCTTGGATTTTTCTCTTTCAATACTTGATAAGCGGCAAGTGGTGAAGGGCAAGCAACTTGAAAGCGACGTGATGGAACAACTTGGAAAATATCACCACGACGAATATAGGTTTTCATTGCTTCAACGATATCGCCATAACCTTTATCATCCATATTGCCTTGTATTGTTGACTCTGCTGCTGTTAATGCGCGGCGAATAGGATGTTTTAAAGGTTGCTTAGCCAGTGAAGCTAACTCAGATTGTCGTAAAGTGAGGCGCTGACACTCTGTTTTATCATCAGTAAAAGCAATGGAAATTAATTGACTATCTTTATTCTGATGGTCGATCACGATTAATTGTTCTGCTAAGTAAAAGCAGTAGTCTGGGCATGAAAAAACGGCGTCTAATTCAGGAATAGGTTCAAAACCACTGACTAAATCATAAGCAAATAAACCGCCAACAAAAATAGCATTAGCATCTTTAACGTCTTTATTAACAAGGAAGAAGCGTAAGGCATCAAATACGCTGGCTGATTTTAATTTGCTTTCTTCATCAATATCTTGTGCAGGTGCTGAAAAAGTAAAAACACACTGTTTATCGCTCTCTTGTATTAAGACAGCTTTTTCTTTTAGTGCGATTTTTAATGCGGGTAATAAAGCTTGTCCATTAACGCTTAATGCATCAATAGTGACTTGATTTTTTACTGCGCTGATACGCAATGCGCTATCAACAATTAACAAGCTTTTTAAGTTTGCTTTAGTATCAACTTGTGCAGATTCTAACAATAATGTGTGATGTTTGTTTTCACATAATGTATTGAAAAGTAAAGCTGGTTCACTATGGTAAGGCAGTGGCGTTGCCTTGGTATTAAATGAGAATGCAAGTGATGTATTCATTATTATCGCTCTATATTATTTTTTACTAACTGTTTTTAATGCATAAAAAAACCCGCGTAGGCGGGTTTTAGATATCACTGACGTGAAGCAGGAGATCAAACCGCCCATAAAAGAGTATTGCGCCACCAAAGAGCGATAAGACGTTGATTAATATTCATAAGATCTCCTTACAGCTAACGACAGATAATAAGTTAATAGACTAGCTTGTGTTGTGTACTAGTAAACTGGATTGCGTTAGGTTCGTCAAGTACTTTATGGCATACTCTTTAAAAATTATTATCTTGCTAAGATGAAAAGGGAGAAGCGATGACAGAAGTGCTATCTGATTTAAGAGTGATTTATGATTTGCACAGCCACACTACCGCGTCAGATGGCGAGCTTTCACCAGAAGAATTGGTTGAGAGAGCGATAGAGCGTCAAATTAATGTCTTAGCAATTACGGATCACGATACAACCGCAGCAATTACTCCAGCTAATGATTATATTGCAGAAAAAAATCTGCCTCTTACCCTGATATCAGGTGTCGAAATATCGACTTTGTGGGAGAATATAGAAATCCATATTGTTGGATTGAATATTGATATCAACCATAATGCAATGAAAACGCTCCTTTCGTCACAAAGCCAATGTCGTGAAACACGCGCGATAATGATAGGTGAGCGATTAGAAAAATCGGGTATTGCAAATGCATTTAAAGGGGCAAAAGCCTTAGCACTTGGTGGACAAGTTACAAGAGGGCACTTTGCTCGTTTTCTTGTGAATGAAGGGCATGTTGCCTCAGTTAATAAAGTGTTTAAACGTTATTTAGCGAAAGGTAAAACCGGCTATGTTCCACCACAGTGGTGCTCAATAGGTGACGCTGTCACAGCAATTCATGAAGCTGGTGGTGTTGCAGTATTAGCACACCCAGGACGATATGGTCTATCCTCTAAATGGTTAAAACGCTTAACGCTTTATTTTAAACAACTCGGTGGTGATGCAATCGAAGTGGCACAATGCCAACAACCACCACAAGAACGGGAACAACACGCAGCATTAGCGCAACTTTATGGGTTAAAAGCTTCGTTAGGTTCTGATTTTCATCGCCCTTGCTCGTGGATAGAATTGGGGCGTAATTTATGGTTACCCAGTGGTGTAGAACCAGTTTGGTCGCTATGGCAAGAGTAACATTAGAAATTCGTTGAGGGATGTATGAGCCAACTTTTTTATATTCACC
Organism: Proteus sp. CD3; assembly: GCF_008808075.1. Classification (NCBI taxonomy): domain Bacteria; kingdom Pseudomonadati; phylum Pseudomonadota; class Gammaproteobacteria; order Enterobacterales; family Morganellaceae; genus Proteus; species Proteus sp. CD3. Next base: position 1,518,502 of record NZ_CP019686.1, read on the forward strand.
CTGATAATCCGCAGGCTCGTTTAATTGAACAAAGTGCTGATATTTTACGTAAAGGCGGTGTGGTGATTTATCCAACAGACTCTGGCTATGCTATTGGTTGTTGTTTAGACAATAAAGATGCAATGACGAGAATTTGTCGTATTCGCCAATTAGATAAAAACCACAATTTCACACTGATGTGCCGTGATTTATCAGAAATTGCCAATTACGCTTATGTTGATAATGTCGTGTTTCGTTTAATAAAAAATAACACTCCAGGTAATTACACGTTTATCTTAAAAGCAACTAAAGATGTACCAAAGCGATTGATGAACGATAAACGTAAAACTATAGGCTTGCGTGTTCCTTCTAACCCTATTGCACTGGCATTGTTAGAAAATATTGGTGAGCCATTAATGTCAACAAGCCTGATTTTACCGGGCAATGATTTTGCTGAATCCGATCCAGAAGAAATCGAAGATTTATTAAGCAAGCAAGTTGATTTGGTGATCCACGGTGGCTATTTAGGGCAAAAACCGACAACGGTAATTGATTTAACAGAAGATACTCCAGTTATTGTGCGTGAAGGTATGGGAGATATTACGCCATTTCAGTAAGTCATTTAGCTGATTAAACTGAGTTTGGAGAAAATGACTCAATAGTGAAGAAATTTATCACGAGATAAAAAGATAAAAGGTGAAGGGATTTATCGCTTGTGTTAAATTTATACATTGCGATAAAAATCATGGTGTCTGTTTTTGAAATCGGTTATATCAACGCGTGTTTTAGACGCTAAACACGATAACTTGATCTGCAGACAAACGGCTAAGTTATTGTTAGGTTTTGCCAACATCGTTTTATCGTCACTATTTATCACAATGTTGATGGTTAATGTGAAAAATCATCAACATTGTTCACTATTGAATCAATAAACCTGTGTTTATTTCTTATTTTAATAAACATGGGTTATTTATATTTAATTGATTTTTAAAAATTAATTCTATTTTTATGACGCCTGTGAAGGCGACACATGAGGTTGTTTCATGAGCGATAAATCGCAACGCACTGAAAAATTACAAAAAATCCTTGCTCGTTCTGGTCACGGTTCTCGCCGTGAAATTGAAGGCTATCTTCAAGAAGGGCGTATCAGCATTGATGGTACAAAAGCAAAATTAGGTGATCGTATTGATGTCACCACGACAGCAAAAATCCGCTTAGATGGCCGCATTCTAAATATTCGTGAAGCACAAAAAGATGTTTGTCGTGTGCTTGCTTATTACAAACCTGAAGGTGAATTGTGTACTCGCAGTGATCCACAAGGTCGTCCAACCGTTTTCCAACGTCTTCCTCGCCTTAACAGTGCTCGCTGGATTGCAGTAGGTCGTCTTGATGTGAATACCAGTGGATTACTGTTATTTACAACTGATGGTGAATTAGCTAACCGTTTAATGCATCCTAGCCGTGAAGTTGAGCGTGAATACGCTGTTCGTGTTTTTGGTGAAATTGATGATGCGAAAATTCGTCAATTAACGCGTGGTGTACAATTAGAAGATGGTCCTGCTTCATTCCGCTCTGTTTCTTACCGTGGTGGTGAAGGGATTAACCAATGGTATAACGTTTCACTGACTGAAGGGCGTAACCGTGAAGTTCGTCGTATGTGGGAAGCGGTGGGCGTACAAGTCAGCCGTCTTATTCGTGTTCGTTACGGTGATATTGATTTACCAAAAGGTTTACCGCGTGGTGGTTGGGTAGAGCTTGGATTAGATCAAATCAACTATTTACGTCAGTTAGTTGAATTAAACGACGAAACAGTAACAAAAGTTGCAGTAGAAAAAGATCAGCGTCGTATTAAAGCGAATCAGATCCGTCGTGCGGTTAAGCGTCATACTAAGATATCAACACGTACTTCAACATCACCAGCTAAAAGAGCGTCAAGCCGTCGCCAATCAGCAGGAAATAAAAAGTAATTAGCGAATAATTATTTATTATTTTAAATTAAAATATCATTCTTTATGAAGAAGCACCCATAGAAATAGGGTGCTTCTTTTTTTGATGACTTTATTTTTTCCATAAATAAAACTATGATGCACAATTGATGAGATGAGAAGTCACTTTTATTAATAATAATATTTTATTTGTATATTTTACGATAAGGTATACGCGATATATGCATCGTTCTTTTTATTTAACAACAATGTTATGTGCGACTACTCTTACTACGGGTTGTGAGCCAACGACTAATTTAAACTCACAATCTGGTGTGTTTTACATTAGTAACAATAAAACAACACCGCTAGTCTTTCAAATTGATGAAAATGCTTTTTGGCTTAATACAGGTGAAGTAAAAGAAATAAAATTAGAGAATGGGAAGCATGTATTAGTTGGTGCTGACGGGGAAAAGAAAATTTTTATGATTTACCCTGGAAATCATGGAGGAATAATTAATCCATCTAGGGAAATATACTATAGTTTTACTTCTATTTTTTCTCCTAAAGAAGATAGTGAGCATTTATACTTAACAATGCGCTCTGTTTGGATTGATGGGCAATTAGTGAATGGCGCTATTAATAGCTCTGACGCTATTTTTATTGATAATAATGTTTTTCACTGTGATGTTCCTTTAAATGAGCCTATACCGACTTACTTACCTGATTGGAGTAATAAGGGAGTAGTCAATGTATTAACTAAGTGTTTTTCCCAATCTGAATTTCAAGATTTTATATCAAGAAAGCCATATGGTATTCATGTTTATTCTGGTCCTAATTTATTAGAAGCACATAAAGAAAAAGATAAATACAATTGGATAAATGATGAAAATACACGGACAGATGATTTTATTCCGACATTGAGTCATATTGAATTTCATAATAGCGAAATGCTGAAAGAAGCTAATAATATTTATAAAGTAACTAATTCCTATTTGACTTCACGGGAACCGAATGAGAAGCAAAATTACTATAATGAATATCATTTCCATATAATGAAAATGGCTATGGTGTATAGTCAACAAATACAAAATGATATATTCGATGATAAAGAAGCTTACTTTAAATTAATAGATGAAACAGGGCGTATATTTGGTGCTGGCATATTAAGTGAGCCAGCTTTAATATAATTATTATTTATTTTTAAGATAATTGAAAAGGCAGTAAGAGATTATTACCAATCTATGCCTTTTTGTGCTTTTATCCCACTATCAAAAGCATGTTTAATAGGACGCATTTCTGTCACTGTATCAGCTAACTCAATTAATTTTCTATGGCAGCCTCTTCCTGTAATAATGACATTTTGGTGAGGCGGGCGAGAGCTAATGGCTGAAATAACCTCATCTAATGGTAAATAATTAAAGCTAATCATATAGGTAATTTCATCAAGAATAACCAGATCATATTCTGGGTTATTAAGTAGTTTGAGTGCATATTGCCAAGTATTCAAACAGGCAGCAGTATCTGCGCTTTTATCTTGAGTTTCCCAAGTGAAACCTGTTTCCATTACATAAAATGGCACACCGAATTGTTCTAATAGGTTTCGTTCACCGTTTTCCCATGTCCCTTTTATAAACTGCACAACACCGACTTTTTTTTGATGACCAACAGCACGCGTTGCAGTTCCCATCGCCGCTGTTGTTTTACCTTTACCATTGCCAGTAAAAATCATCACAATACCTTGCTCACGTTGAGCTTGTTCAATTCGGGTATCTACTTTTTCTTTTAAACGTTGTTGGCGTTTTTGGTGTTGTGCATCATTCATTTTGCTACCTTAAACTTAAAGTACGTTATTCAGCGGGACCTGCCTTACGACCAGGTTGTGCATCTAAAGATTGTCCTTTCACATCAATACTGTCATCACTCATAAGATAGAGATATAACGGCATCAAATCTTTAGGTGTTTTTAGCTTTTGTGCATTTTCATCTGGAAATGCACTTGCTCGCATTGCGGTACGAGTGCCACCAGGATTAATACAGTTAATACGCAAGGTACTCTCGTTATATTCTTCATTAAGTACTTGCATAAAGCCTTCTGTTGCGAATTTAGAGACAGAATAAGCACCCCAACCATAACGACCTTGACGACCTACACTCGACGTGGTGAGGATAAGGCTTGCATGAGGTGCTTTAAGCATCAATGGTAAGAGTGCTTTTGTGAGCATAAATGTCGCATTAACATTGACTTGCATAACGTCATGCCAAAGATTACTCGGTTGATTAATGATAGGCTCAACAACACCCAATAAACCGGCATTTTGTAATACACCATCAAGATGAGGAAAGCGTTTAACGAGAGTATCAGCAAATTGCTGAAAATCGTTCTCTGTCGCTGTAAGTAGATCAAGTGGATATAACATAGGCTGTTGGCCACCTGATGTGATTATCTCTTCTTGAACATCTTCAAGTTTTGATAGAGTACGACCTAATAAGATAAGTGTTGCGCCATATTGCGCATAAGTTAGTGCAGCTTCTTTTCCAATGCCATCACCAGCACCCGTTACTAGAATAATTTTATCTTTTAGCACGCTATGATCGGGTTGATATTGCAACATATTGATATCCTGTCTAGTAAAAAGTAAATAAAGTGTAACGTCTTATTTGCTTAGCGACCAGTTTAGTCTGACTTTTTGTTTACAAATTATGGCTGTTTTCTTTATGGTATTAAACATAAATGGTATTAAACATAATCATGCCTTTGTTGCTGGCGCTAAAGCAGAATTTCGTTAAACTAGGCATATTGGTTTTAGTCAGTGTTATTAACCTTAAAAAGAGGTCTTTGTGGAGTATATTTTGCAATATGGACTGTTTTTAGCAGAAATTGTCACTGTTGTTGTGGCGATTATCGCTATCGTGTTGTTTTTCGTTGTGATTGGAAATAAAAAGCAAAATCGTAAAGGGACGTTAAGAGTCACTGATCTTGCTGAAGCTTACGAAGAAAAACAGCGTGTTATGCAACAAGCAAAAATGGACGATGCTGAATTAAAAGTCTGGTATAAAGCATTTAAAAAACAGCAGAAAAAAGAGAATAAACAGAGTAAAAACAATGCAAAAGAAGGTAAAAAAGGCGTTGTAAAACCTTGTTTATATGTGCTTGATTTTAACGGTAGTATGGATGCCCATGAAGTGGGTGCACTACGTGAAGAAATCAGTGCCATTCTTTCTGTTGCACAAACAGGTGATGAAGTATTACTGCGCTTAGAAAGCCCAGGCGGTATGGTTCACGGATATGGATTAGCGGCGGCTCAATTAACACGCTTAAAAGAAAAGGGAATTAAACTGACTGCGGTTGTCGATAAAGTGGCTGCTAGCGGGGGATATATGATGGCATGTGTGGCAGATAACATTGTTGCAGCGCCATTTGCGATTATTGGCTCTATTGGTGTCGTAGCTCAAATCCCTAATATTCACCGTTTACTCAAGAAAAACGATATTGATGTTGAGTTGCATACTGCTGGCGAATATAAACGTACATTGACCTTATTAGGCGAAAATACTGAAGAAGGTCGCGAGAAATTTAAGCAAGATTTAAATGAAACGCATCTATTGTTTAAATCATTTGTGCATAAATATCGTCCTCAACTTGATATTGATAGCGTTGCAACGGGTGAGTATTGGTACGGCTCAGAAGCGCTAAACAGAGGCTTAATTGATAAAGTTGGTGTAAGTGATGATTGGCTGATTGATCATATTAATGATTTTGAAGTTCTTTCTGTCCAATATGTTACCAAAAAGAAAATGGTTGAGCGAGTTACCGGTGGCGTAATGGAAAGTATCGATAAACTGATGATGCGTTGGGTGCAAAGAAGTAAAAAACCGCTGCTATAAGCCAAGCTACTAAGTTATATAAGTCAATAAGTACGCAATAATAATGATATCAGTGATATGGATTATCGCTGATATCATCCTTCCTTAATCCAGTCACTATTTCTAAGCCTTCTTAATAAATATTCTAACTTTCTATTTTAAAAGCTTTTATGTTGATAAAACAAAAAAAAGCCAGTGAAAATTTCACTGGCAATCAAAGAAATAATTGATATTGCTTATAACAACAACAGGGTAAATATTTCCTCTTTCTAGGAGGCTTCAATATAGCCGTAAATAGAAAATAAAAATAATTGATCTTACTGATTGTATTGATAGGTAAGTGTAATCGTGAATTAAGATGCGACAAAAAACGGCATTATGAACAGGTTGAATCATTATTCTTTATTACCGCTTAATTATGCCAGTTGTGCGTATCTGAGTGAACGCAATAACTGGCAAGTAAAGCCTCTTTTTTGCTATCGATTAAGAGTAAATTAATTTACTTCAGTGATTAAATAAAAATAATCACGAAGATGACTTATTCTAAGTGGTATTTATCAGATAACACATGAGCTAAATGCTTGAACATGTTGAATGCTGCTGTGCTTTTTGCAGTAGGTAAACCTTGTTCATCTAAAAAAAATTCGCCTTTAAATACGAGGACATTACCTTTCTGTTCAACCGAATCAGCACGCATACCTTGTAAATAATCTTCATGTTCACATATGATTTTATTCGCTTTTTCAAGTAGCATCTCTGTTGTAATCGGTGTAGTTTGTGTTGACATAATATGTGCTCCTTAGAAAAATAATTTGTTGCGCCTCACTTTTTATCAGGTAGAGTGTGGCATTTTTAAAAGCTTAGCTACTCTATATGTAGCAAACAATGATTTACCTGTACCCGATCAAGGCAGTGAGGTGATTAAAATACCTCAAAAAAAGTTATGAGTTTTGAGCTTAAACAAAAGCTTTGAATAAAAACAGGTTGATATATTGCAAAACTAACGCAATATAAAAAAGAGATTTTAAACATTTTTTTAGTTGAGGGTATTAAACAATACCGTCATAACAAAGTTTAATTAGGTAAAGGTAATTATGGGTAAAGCTCTTGTTATCGTGGAGTCCCCGGCTAAAGCCAAAACGATCAATAAATATCTTGGCAATGACTACGTAGTTAAATCTAGCGTGGGTCACATTCGTGATTTGCCAAAGAGTGGTTCTGGCAGCCAGAAGAGCGAAAACTCATCCGCCACGAAAGGCGTGAAAAAAGTTAAAAAGGATGAGAAATCAGCCTTAGTCAGCCGTATGGGAGTTGATCCCTATAATGGATGGAATGCGAACTATCAAATTCTACCCGGCAAAGAAAAAGTCGTGGCTGAACTAAAAGCATTGGCTGAGAAAGCTGATCATGTCTATCTCGCAACGGACCTTGACCGCGAAGGAGAAGCTATCGCGTGGCATTTACGCGAAGTTATCGGCGGTGATGATGAACGATTTAGTCGAGTGGTTTTTAACGAGATCACTAAAAATGCCATTACACAAGCTTTCCAAACTCCAGGTGAGTTAAATATAGATCGCGTTAACGCACAACAAGCACGTCGCTTTATGGATCGTGTTGTGGGCTATATGGTTTCACCTTTACTTTGGAAAAAAGTGGCTCGTGGATTATCTGCGGGGCGAGTGCAATCCGTTGCTGTGCGTCTTTTAGTTGAACGTGAGCGTGAAATTAAAGCCTTTGTTCCTGAAGAATATTGGCAATTACATGCATCGCTGTTAACGCCTGACGAACAGCCATTGCGTATGGAAGTCACGCATTATAATGATAAAGCCTTCAACCCTGTTTCATCTGATGAAACACAGGTTGCGGTTAAAGCATTACAAAATGCGACCTTCACGGTAAAAGATCGTGAAGATAGACCAACATCGAGCAAACCGAGCGCACCACTTATCACATCAACCTTACAGCAAGCGGCAAGTACGCGTTTAAGCTTTGGTGTGAAAAAGACGATGATGCTAGCTCAGCGCCTTTATGAAGCAGGTTATATAACCTATATGCGTACTGACTCAACTAACTTAAGTCAGGATGCAATTCAAATGGCGCGTGATTATATCAATGAGAATTTTGGCGCTAAATATTTGCCGAAAGCACCAAACGTTTATTCGAGTAAAGAAAATTCTCAAGAAGCGCACGAAGCTATCCGTCCTTCTGATATCAACGTTATCGCAGAATCTTTAAAAGATATGGATAACGATGCCAAACGTTTATATCAACTGATTTGGAATCAATTTGTTGCTTGCCAAATGACACCAGCAAAATACGATTCAACCACATTAACAGTCGAATCAGGTGATTATAAACTACGTGCTAAAGGTCGTACTTTACGTTTTGCCGGTTGGACGAAAGTCATGCCAGCGATGCGTAATAAAGATGAAGATAAAACCTTACCTGCAGTTGATGTAGGGGCAAAACTGGCTTTAGTTGAATTAGAACCAACTCAGCACTTTACTAAGCCACCAGCACGTTTTAGCGAAGCAACTTTAGTTAAAGAGTTAGAAAAGCGCGGTATTGGCCGTCCTTCAACATATGCATCTATCATTTCCACTATTCAAGATCGTGGTTATGTGAAAGTTGAAAACCGTCGTTTTTATGCAGAAAAAATGGGTGAAATTGTCACAGATCGCTTAGAAGAAAATTTTAGCGATTTAATGAATTACGATTTTACTGCGCAAATGGAAGATCACCTCGACCATGTTGCTAATAATGAAGAAAACTGGAAAGCGGTATTAGATGCATTCTTCACTGATTTTAGTCAGCAATTAGATGTCGCTGAAAAAGATCCGGAAGAAGGTGGAATGCGACCAAATCCAATGGTGATCACGTCGATTGAATGTCCAACTTGTTCTCGTCATATGGGCATTAGAACAGCGACAACAGGCGTATTCTTAGGATGTTCAGGCTATGCTTTACCGCCTAAAGAGCGTTGTAAGCAAACCATTAATCTTATCCCTGAAGATGAATTATTAAATATTCTTGAAGGGGAAGATGCAGAAACTAACGCATTACGTGCACGTCGTCGTTGTCCGAAATGTGGTACTGCAATGGATAGTTACCTGATTGATACTCATCGTAAATTACATGTTTGTGGTAATAATCCTGCATGTGATGGTTATGAAGTTGAAGAAGGTGAATTCCGCTTAAAAGGTTACGAAGGTCCAGTTATTGAGTGCGATAAATGTGGCTCTGAAATGCACCTGAAAATGGGGCGTTTTGGTAAATACATGGGTTGTACTAATGATGACTGCAAAAATACGCGTAAAATTTTAAAAAGCGGTGAAATTGCACCACCGAAGGAAGATCCCGTTCCACTTCCTGAGTTGCCATGCGAAAAATCAGATGCTTACTTTGTCTTACGAGATGGCGCTGCGGGAGTATTTTTGGCCGCAAACACGTTCCCTAAATCAAGAGAAACGCGCGCGCCAAAAGTAGAAGAACTGGTTCGCTTTAAAGACCGTTTAGCAGAGAAAATGCGCTATTTAGCAGAAGCTCCGGTGGCTGATCCTGAAGGAAATCCAACTATTGTGCGTTTTAGTCGTAAAACAAAACAACAATATGTTTCTTCAGAGAAAGATGGCAAGGCTACAGGTTGGTCTGCGTTTTATGTCGATGGCAAATGGGTTGAAAAAACCAAATAATATCGGCATGACGTGATAAATAAAAAAGCGACTAATGAGAGTTAGTCGCTTTTTTGTATTAAGAAGGTATGCTAATTAAATACATTGAAACAGTATTAATGGTTAATTTCTATTTGTCTGATATTTTACTTTGCTAATAATAAGACGGAGATACTATGAAACTGATGCCTTTGTTACTATCTGGCTTACTCTTCACTTCTGTGGCAAGCGCTGCAACGTTAGATGTCACGTTAAAAGAAGCTTTACCGACGGGAGCAGGCAACGATGTTGGTGTTGTGACTATTACTGAAACTGATTATGGGCTGTTATTTACGCCAAAACTCACTGGATTAACACCGGGTATTCATGGTTTTCATATCCATGCTAATGGTTCTTGTGAGCCGGATATGAAAGATGGCAAACCTGTACCAGCATTAAAAGCAGGAGGGCATTTAGATCCTGAAAAAACCGGCGTTCACTTGGGACCGTATAATAAAGCTGGGCATCTAGGTGATTTACCAGGATTAGTTGTAAATGATCATGGCGTTGCTGATTACGCAGTATTAGCACCAAAACTCACTAAACTTGAACAAGTGAAAGATAAAGCAATTATGGTGCATGTGGGTGGCGACAACTATTCTGATGATCCTGAGGCACTTGGCGGTGGTGGCGCAAGAATGGCATGTGGTGTGATTAAATAATTTAGTGACACCAGCATTATGAAATAAAAGCTGACAGATAACGTTGGCTTTTTTTATGCTTATTTATAGCTTATAACTATTCGATATAACAAAACCTAAATAACACTATTAATTACGTTAGACCGAAATGAAATAAGTGATATAGTGGTTATAAATTACATCTTTATTATTCTTTTTAGTTATATGAATATAAATAGAATAACGGAATAATAAGTCTTTTGTTGAAGGGATAGCCTCTCTATGAAATTACAACAGTTGCGTTATATCGTTGAAGTGGTGAATAACGATTTAAATGTTTCGACCACGGCAGAGCGTTTGTATACATCTCAACCGGGAATAAGTAAACAAATTCGCATGTTAGAAGATGAGCTTGGTATACAAATATTTTCTCGTAGTGGTAAGCATCTAACGCATGTGACACCAGCAGGTGAAGAAATTGTAAGGCTGTCTAGAGAGATTTTGTCAAAAACTGAAGCTATTCGATCAGCGGCGGGTGAGCACACTTATCCAGATAGAGGCTCGCTATCAATTGCAACAACGCATACGCAAGCTCGTTATGTATTACCGCCAGTAATAAAAGGTTTTATTGAGCGTTATCCTGATGTTTCATTGCATATGAACCAAGGTTCACCAACGCAAATTGCTGAAGACGTATGCAGAGGTAAAAGTGATTTTGCGATCGCGACAGAATCACTGCATCTTTATAACGATTTAGTGATGCTACCTTGTTATCGTTGGAACCGTATTGTTGTGGTTTCAAAAGATCATCCACTTGCACAAAAACGAGAAGTGACGTTAAAAGAGCTTGCGGGTTACGATATCGTTACCTATACCCACGGTTTTACCGGACGTTCTGATCTTGATGATGCTTTTGGTAAAGTTGGGTTAAAACCTAAAATTGTTTTCACTGCAACCGATGCGGATGTCATTAAAACTTATGTAAGACTGCATTTAGGTATTGGTGTGATTGCCAGCATGGCATTTGATCCTGTACTTGATAGCGATTTAGTTGCCATTGATATGCGTGATAAGTTTAGTTATAGCACCACTAAAATTGCGTTTCGTCGTAGTGGTTTCTTACGTGGCTATATGTATGATTTTATGTGGCGTTTTGCCCCTCATCTTACGCGTAATTTGATTGAGCAAGCTGTTGCGTTGCGAACTAACGAAGAGATTGAAGAGTTATTTAAAGATATCGAATTACCACTCGTGTAATACTGAAAGGCGGGTTATTCCCGCCTTCAAGCGTGTTCATAAATCTAATTTCTGCTATTACTCAACTCATTTCAAATAAAAATCCCCACTAAAAAAAGCATCTGATTTTGCAATGCTTAACTGACGGTACTTATTTAAAAAATCATAAAACTGGCGATTAATCAGTGGATCATCAAGAGCGCTAGCATCAAATACAGAGGTAATGGTGGTGTACTCTAAAGAGAGGGTAAATTTACGACCTATACAACTGGCAAGTAGCATTTTTGCTGATTGATAAGAAAAACGCAGGCTCAAAATTTTCAGCTTTGGAACAAAAATAAGATGATTATTATGATTGAGTATCTCCGTGATCCCCGCAATCGTTATCGTTTGATAGCTGTCTAATGATTTTCGTAAGCCGACTTCTATTTTTTGTCCTTGGGTACGTAAAAAATCAATAAATTCGCCAAGTGCAGGAGAGGTGGCATTGATTGCTGCTCCTAGTAATAATTGAATAAACGCTTGAGCAACAGAAAAATCATAGGTTTGTTTATGAAGTTTTTTTGTTTCGACTTTATTGTGTCCGAGAAGTGGTAAATGATTGAGAGTATCTAACCAATGTTCGGGGCGATAATAGGCTTCATTATCCTCTTTTTTTAATGCTGCAAGATGGTTTGCCATAATAGAAATAAGTCCAATTTGGATATTTTTAAGCTGTGACATTTTTTCTATTTCGGACGGCTCAAAAGGTTTGGGTGACGCGATGATAAATTGCACTAAACCTTCTGAATCTTTTATATTTTGAGAATGTAATGGATTCATCGATAAGGTTTGCGGAAATGGGGGGGTAATAGGTTCTGCGAAATAGCTATCCGCATTCATAATATTTTTAAGTAAATCAGATTGTTTATTACTCATAAAAGTTATCCTTACGTAGTCATATCTCCACCATTAAATCTTAATTAAGCAAAAATCCCGAGATTAAAATTTATTAACACTATGACAGCCATAACATTACGTTAACAAATTGTGTGGTCTTTAAGCGAAATTCGGCGTTATATGATATGTTTAATAAATAACCTTACCTATTTTGATAGTTTAAACATGCTGTCAGTATAAAAATAAGAAGGAGGAGCTATGTCGTTACGTTTGAAAAAAGAGAGCCATGCTACGCTCTTAGTCGGATCTCAAGAATATGAGTACTACCGCCTTTCAGAAGTTGCCCGCCAATTAGGCGATATTACCCGTCTTCCTAAGTCTCTGAAGGTGTTACTAGAAAACTTAGTGCGTTATCTCGACAATGATACTGTTGTTGAGGAGGATATTAAGGCACTCGTTGAGTGGCAAAAAACAGCACATGCATCACGAGAAATTGCATATCGACCGGCAAGGGTACTTATGCAAGATTTTACTGGTGTGCCTGCTGTTGTTGATTTAGCCGCTATGCGTGAAGCCGTAAAATCTTTGGGTGGGCAAGTGGATAAAGTTAATCCATTATCACCCGTTGATTTGGTTATTGACCACTCTGTTATGGTTGATGAATATGCCAGTAAAAATGCGTTTGCTGAAAACGTGGAAATTGAAATGGAGCGTAACTATGAACGCTACCTTTTTTTACGTTGGGGACAACAATCCTTTGAACGCTTTCGTGTCGTGCCGCCGGGTACAGGAATTTGCCATCAGGTAAACCTGGAGTACTTAGGCAAAGCGATTTGGTCTGAGGTGCAAAACGGGCGTCATGTGGCTTATCCTGATACTTTAGTCGGCACGGATTCTCACACCACAATGATAAATGGTCTTGGTGTTCTAGGTTGGGGGGTAGGCGGCATTGAAGCAGAAGCTGCAATGTTAGGACAACCTATCTCCATGCTAATTCCAGATGTTGTTGGCTTTAAATTAACAGGAAAATTACGTGAAGGGATCACGGCAACGGATCTGGTATTAACCGTCACACAGATGTTACGCGCTCATGGTGTTGTGGGTAAATTTGTGGAGTTCTATGGAGATGGTTTAGCGTCATTACCTTTAGCTGATCGTGCAACCATAGCGAATATGTCGCCAGAGTATGGCGCAACCTGTGGATTCTTCCCAATAGATGATATCACCCTTGATTATTTGCGTTTAACAGGACGTGAAGAACAAGAAATTGCACTTGTTGAAGCTTATAGCAAAGAGCAAGGTCTATGGAGACATACAGGTGATGAGCCTATCTTTACGTCAACATTATCGTTAGATATGGGAACCGTTGAAGCGAGCCTTGCAGGACCTAAACGCCCTCAAGATAGAGTCAATCTACCGAGTGTACCTAAGGCATTTAAAGCAGCAGTCGATCTTGAAACCAATAAAAAACCACTGGCACAGTTTCCTCAAGTAAAAATTGATGATTATCCTGCATTTGAGTTAACCGATGGTGCAGTCGTTATTGCAGCTATCACATCATGCACCAACACATCAAATCCTAATGTTTTAATGGCCGCCGGATTACTGGCTAAAAATGCGGTAGAAAAAGGCTTGCAGCGTAAACCTTGGGTTAAGTCTTCTTTGGCTCCTGGCTCTAAAGTGGTCACAGATTATCTTAATTTAGCAGGATTAACGCCTTATCTTGATGAGTTAGGATTTAATCTTGTGGGATATGGTTGCACAACATGTATTGGTAACTCAGGACCTTTATTAGCACCGATTGAAAGTGCAATTAAGGATAATGACTTAACTATTGCAGCTGTATTATCCGGCAACCGTAACTTTGAAGGTCGAATTCATCCCTTAGTGAAAACCAACTGGTTAGCATCGCCACCTTTAGTGGTTGCTTATGCTTTATCAGGAAATATGAATATCGATCTTACGAAAGAACCATTAGGTAAAGATAAACAGGGCGCTCCCGTTTATTTAAAAGATATTTGGCCTGACAGTAAAGCCATTGCTGATGCTGTCGAGAAAGTTAAAACAGAGATGTTCCATAAAGAGTACTCCGCTGTATTTGAAGGTGATGAAACATGGAAATCACTGCAAACACAAGATACACCTGTCTATGATTGGCAACCAGACTCTACCTATATTCGACATCCTCCTTTCTTTGAAGGTATGTCAAAAACGCCGGCTCCGATTAAAGATATTCATCAAGCCAGTATTTTGGCTATTTTAGGTGATTCGGTGACAACTGATCATATTTCACCAGCAGGTAATATTAAGGCGGATAGTCCTGCAGGGCGTTATTTGCGTGAACATGGTGTTGAGCCGAAAGATTTTAACTCTTATGGCTCCAGACGCGGGAATCATGAAGTAATGATGCGAGGCACATTTGCCAATATTCGTATTCGTAACGAAATGGTGCCAGGAATAGAGGGCGGTTTTACCAAGCATATTCCAACGGGTGAAATACTGGCGATTTATGATGCTTCAATGCGTTATCAGCAAGAAAATACACCACTGGCAATTATTGCAGGTAATGAATATGGCTCTGGCTCTAGCCGAGATTGGGCAGCGAAGGGAACGCGTTTATTGGGTGTGCGAGTCGTCATCGCAGGCTCTTTTGAGCGTATTCACCGTTCTAACTTAATCGGTATGGGGGTTTTACCTTTAGAATTTCCTAAAGGGGTTTCTCGTCAAACATTGGGTCTAAAAGGTGATGAGAAAATTGAGATAACAGGGCTTCATGCATTAATACCGAATCAAGATGTCGCGGTTAATATTACTTTTGCAGATAATCGTACTGAAACTATTATGGCACGTTGTCGTATTGATACTCAAACTGAATTAGCTTATTTCCAACATGGTGGCATATTGCATTATGTGATTAGAAATATGTTATAAATAATATTCTAATAACATATGTAAAAAACATTAAGTTATTCTCACAAAAGACAGTATTTAAATTTTAAATACTGTCTTTCTATTTTAAATTAACAGGTCTATTTTTTTATTTAATGTTACCTAATTATTCTTTTCTTTATATTATTCCAATGGCTCTTGTTTTGGAGGTGTTTCTATTTTAACAAGATTATATTAAATAAACGCGAGGCGTATAATGAAGAAATATATTATTACAAATGAATCAAAAGAATATAATGGCGTTACTCTGTTTAAAATTAAAAGAGTATATACTGGTAGTCCAGGGGGATGGATTGAAAATGAAAGTAATTTAAGTCGAGAAGATGGTTGTTTTATTTATGATGATGCAATGGTATTTGGTAATGCGAGAGTAATAGAAAATGCAATAATATCAAAAAATGCTAAAGTTTATGATAATGCGATAATTTCAGGTAATGCTAAAGTATCTGATGATGCAGCAATATATGATTCTGCTGTAGTCACACAAAACGCGAGTATTGAAAATAGAGGTGTTGTTCGAGGAAATGCAAAAGTTGAAGGTAATGCGGTTGTTTTTAAGCATGCTATTGTTGAAGGAAATACCGTCGTATCAGGTGATGAAAAAGTTAAATATTATGTAGGTAATTGGGAAGATATTGAACGTGTAATACAATTTACTTTTTATATTAATCACACGGATCAAGAATCAAATATTTATGCAAATGGTAAACATCAAGTTCCTATCGGTGTTGGTTTAATTGTACTAGATAAAGAAGATAGACATTTTAAAGTGTCAGAAGAAGAAATGCATAAAAATATTTGTATTGTTGATGATAAAAATAAAACGTTAAATCCAGATATCCATATTTCTAAAGAAGCAAAAGGTTACGTTCATCCTCACACTGAGAATCTTTATGAGCAAATAAATTATTCAGCATGTATATGGTATGTATCTGTTGATAAAATCATGGATACTTTAAAACTATGTGCACAATTTACTGTCAATGGTAAACAATATACAACCGCTTTTAGATCTAATAGTCCTATATATCGGCAGAGTGTTGTAACATTAAATGTTATACCGCCCCGCGTTTTTACAAAAGAGGATATGAATATTGATCCGCTAATATACCCAGAAGTAGAAAAAAATGTATCGATACCCGGTGGAACGCTGTCTAAGTATTACCTTGCATTTAATGGTAATGGCGGTGCAATAACAACAGGTGCAGAATGTGAGGAAAATAAAGATTTTTATTATTATCATAAAAATATTTATCAATTAATAGGTACATCAACGGATCAATCAGTTTTATTAGATCCTTCTGGTTATTATACAAAGAATTTCCATTTTGAGAATATGCCCTCAATTAAAGTAACATCAAGTAATAAAAAAAGAGTAGGATTATGTTTCTGGACTTATAGTATAAACATTGGGCTACCATTGTTTTCAAGTAAGAAAGAAGAAAAAATGGATTGTATTATTCGAGATCAATATGGTAATGGTGCTAATGTTTCAGTTAAAGCAGATGAAAATAATAAATTAATTTTTATGTTAGATAATAAAGTGAAATTAGCCTATTAATTTATATTGAGATTTAATTTAATCACTAGGTATTAACTTTGTACACTCTCTATAAATAATATAGGTGTAAGGCGAGTTTTTATTCTCAATAAAAAACACCATTTTTCTATTTTAAATAGAATATATACTAAAATTAAACTATTAAATTTTTTTGGTGATAATAAAATCGCTAATTAATAATAAGGATATTTTATGGAATATAAGCTTACTAATGAATCAAAAAAATATAATGGAATAACCTTATCGAGATAAAAGAGTAAATAAATGATTGGGTCACATGTTAATCACAAGTGACCAATCAATATTATTAATAATTTTACCAGCCTTGAATTGCCCCACCGTTAAAAATGGTTTCGGCAGCCGTGGCAACTTCGGGTGACTGATAAGCCTTAATAAAATCACGGACGTTATCAGCGTTTTTATTATCTTCTCTTGTCACAATAATATTGGTGTAAGGCGAGTTTTTATCCTCAATAAAAATACTGTCTTTGGTAGGTGATAAATTAATTTGCTGGATATAAGTTGTACTGATAATAGCGACAGTGACTTTTGGATCGTTTAAAACTCGTGGTAATTGCGCGCCTTCTAGCTCCATAATTTTAAGCTTGTGAGGATTATCAATAATATCGATAGCCGTAGGCAATAAACCACTGTTTGGTTTTAGCGTAATAAGATTTTCTTTATCTAATAACAGTAATGCTCGACCTAAATTGGTGGGATCGTTAGGAACTGCAATGGTATCACCTGATTTTAACTCTGAAATATGTTTGATTTTAGTTGAATAACCCGCCATAGGAAAAACAAAGGTATTACCGACAGCGACTAAATTGTAACCACGAGATTGATTATCTTGGGCAAGAAAAGGGCGATGTTGAAAAACATTGGCATCAAGTTCTTTATTTGCAGTGGGATCATTAGGCAATAATGAACCACTGAAACTTACCAATTCGACTTCTAAGCCATATTTTTCTTTTGCGACTTTTTTAGCAATCTCAGCTACATCTTGTTCAGCACCATTAATCACACCAACCTTGATTGAATAGCTATTTTTATCGCTATTATCACAGCCTGTTAATAATGTTCCTGCTAATAACAACGCGCCGAAAATCCGACCAGAAAAATGTAATGGCATAATGTATTCCTATAAAAATTTATTTATTAATAAATAACTTAGGAACCGATAGATAGTCAATGAAATCACATATGACAAATTTTCACATGATATAATTTAATGATAAAAAAGATGTAAAAATAAGAAGTAAGGAAAGAAAAATAGATAAAGAATGAATTTATAAGGTAATAGAATAAAAGGAATAAATAAAAAATCCGAGCGCTTAGACTCGGATTTGAAAAGAATTAATGCTGAGTTGTTGCTGTATTATTGCACTTTCTTAAATAAAAGATGGCCCATTTTATCGGCTTTAGTATCAAGATAATGTGCATTACTTGGATTACGTCCTACAATTAAGGGCACTCGCTCAATGACATTGATACCAGCAGCTTTCATGATTTCAATTTTCTTCGGGTTATTGGTTAATAATCGAACTTCATGAACACCTAAGAGGTTATACATATCAGCACAAAGGGTAAAATCACGTTCATCAGCTTTAAAACCTAGTTCAAGGTTCGCTTCAACGGTATCTAATCCTTTATCTTGTAATGCATAAGCTCGTATTTTATTTAGTAATCCAATATTTCGCCCTTCTTGGCGATGATAAAGTAATACGCCACGACCTGTTTTGCTTATTTGTGAAAGCGCAGCTTCAAGTTGGAAACCACAATCACAACGTAGGCTAAATAAGGCATCACCTGTTAAACATTCTGAATGAATGCGAGATAATACTGGCTCGGAGCCTGAAATATCACCATAAACAAGGGCGACATGATCTTTTCCTGTTGCGATTTCTTCAAAACCCACCATTAAAAACTCACCAAAAGGAGTAGGTAGTTTTGCTTCTGCGATACGTCTTAATTTCATTATTTTTGACTCATAATTTCAGGTGAAACTCTTGTTCGAGATTATACACTTTATAACGAGAACAAAGAGAAATAAAACACTGAAATGCTTCCATGTCTGATAGACAAGGAATGGGGATAACACACACTTATAAATTCACACCACTACAAGCTATCAGATTTTACGCCTTCTTGCATAATGATTTATTGCTAAACTTGCATCGTTTATACTGATAGTCTTTAGCCGTAAATGGAAGAGAACATGTGTATTTAAGAAAAGGCAATATATTGAATAAGCAAGTAACAAAGTTGATCCTATTAGGTAGTATGTTGCTCTTAATCATACCAAGTGCTGTGTTGATATTAGGTTGGCAATGGCAACCTACCGATCACCCTTTAGGCGGTATAAGTACATTATGGATAGCAGATAGTGCCGCAAAACCTTGGGGGACAGTGACGGTTATTGTTGTGTTAGCGTTACTCTTTATGGTTTTGAAATTGAAACTTAACCATTTCATTCAATTAGCAGTGATAATTATTGCTACATTATCTATTGGGCAATTAATTAAGGTTGCGGTTAAAAATACAGTTAAAGAGCCTCGCCCTTATGTTGTTTGGGTGAGTGAAAATTTGCACATTACCCCAGAGGCGTTTTATCAAGTATCAAGATCTGAGCGAGAACAATTGCTTCAAAATGGATTAATTCATTCACCTGTGATCCCCAAATGGCAGCTTAAACATTGGAAAGCTGAAACAGGTTATGCTTTTCCGTCTGGTCATAGTTTATTTTCAGCCACACTCGCATTATTTGTTTTTGCCCTTTTTATGTTGCGTCGCCATTATTTTTTAGCGTCACTCGGGTTATTATGGGGAATTAATGTCACGGTAGGGCGTATTGTATTAGGAATGCACTGGGCATCTGATGTGATTGTCGGTATTCTTATCAGCACAGTGTTGGTTTGGTGTGCATTTAAGGTGATTGAGCGGCGTTTATGGCTCTAATCCTGACAATAGCCCTTATTTTTGAGATACAGAATGTCTTTTTCAGTATTTATGTGAAAAAATATACGAAAATCAGATGTCTCTAAGAAATGACTTTCTTTGTGCGCAGTGAAAATGCTACCTTTATCTGTCTACTAAAGAAAAGAGAATAAAAAAGGAAATAATGTGAAAAAAGTCCTACTTTTTATTTTGGTTATTCTTGTTCTTGCCATCGTGGTGATTGCCATGACTTTAGGCTCCAATAACGATCAGGTAGTCACATTTAATTATCTTATTGCTCAAGGTGAGTATCGTATTTCTACCTTGTTAGCTACCTTGTTCGGTGTGGGCTTTGTGCTTGGCTGGATTGTAAGTGGTGTTTTTTATCTACGCGCTCGTTTATCATTAGGCCGAGCAAAACGTAAAATTAAACGTCTTGAAAGCGCCCAAACAAAACAAGAAAACCAAGAAAGTCGCCCAACGGTTGCTTCTGCTACGAAATAAGGACGATAGCTGATGCTAGAATTGCTGTTTCTGTTATTACCTGTCGCTGCGGCTTACGGCTGGTATATGGGGCGTCGTGGCGCTCAACAAGATAAACAGCAGAACGCCGACCGCCTGTCACGAGAGTATGTGGCGGGTGTTAACTTTTTACTCTCTGATCAACAAGATAAAGCGGTTGATCTTTTCCTCGAAATGCTTAAAGAAGATAGCTCAGCATTTGAAGCCCATCTTACTTTAGGTAATCTTTTTCGCTCTCGTGGCGAAGTCGAACGTGCTATTCGTATCCACCAATCGTTAATGGAAAGTGCTGCACTGTCCTTTGATCAACGTCTGCTTGCTGTTCAACAGTTAGGTCGTGATTATGTGGCGGCGGGTGTTTACGATCGTGCTGAAAATATGTTTCAGCAGCTTATTGATGAACAAGAATTTCGCCAAAGCGCACTACAATCGTTGCTTGCTATTTACCAGTTAACCAGCGATTGGGGAAAGGCCATAGAAACGGCTGAAAAACTGGTTAAATTAGGTCAGCATGAATTAAAAGAACAAATTTCGCATTTTTATTGTGAATTAGCACTTCAAGAAATGAGCAGTGATAATCTTGATAGTGCGCTTAATTTGTTGCAAAAAGCAGGGCAAATGGACCCTCTCTGCGCCCGTGTTTCAATTATGTATGGTCGTATTTATATTGCTCGTGATGATAAACAAAAAGCTATCGATGTTTTAATGAAAGTCATTGAGCAAGATAAAGAGATGGTCAGTGAAACCTTACCTATGCTTTTTGAATGTTTTCAGACTCTAGGCGATACTTCTCGTTGGGAAACTTATTTACGTCAATGTGTAGATAGTAATTGTGGTGCAATTGCGGAGCTGTACCTTGCTGACATTATTGAAGCTAAAGAGGGCATTGAAGCGGCTCAGTTATACATTAATCGTCAATTAGAGCGTCATCCAACCATGCGCTTGTTCTATCGTTTAATGCGTTACCATTTAGCAGAAGCGGAAGAAGGACGCGCCAAAGAGAGCCTTATCTTATTGCGCTATATGGTTGGTGAACAAATTCGCACGAAACCAGATTATCGTTGCCATAAATGTGGTTTTACCTCTCATGCATTATATTGGCATTGTCCATCCTGTCGTTCATGGGATACCGTTAAGCCTATTCGCGGTTTAGATGGTCAGTGACGATGTCACTTTTTTAATAGTCTCTCTATAAATAAAGGCCCTAAAATGTCATTTCATTGTGATAAAAAATCGCCCGAGCTTACCTGCGCGCCCGTTATTGTGGCACTAGACTATGAAGACCAAAAAAGTGCATTAGATTTTGCACAGCGTATCGATCCCTCGTCTTGTCGTTTAAAAATTGGTAAAGAGATGTTTACCCGTTTTGGACCTCAATTTGTGACTCAATTACAAAAAGAAGGGTTTGATATTTTCCTCGACTTAAAATTCCATGATATTCCCAATACGGTTGCAAGAGCCGTCGCTGCTGCAGCTGATCTCGGTGTATGGATGGTCAATGTACACGCGAGTGGCGGAAGTCGTATGATGCGTGCTGCCAAAGAGAGCCTTGCTGCCTTTGGTAAGGATGCACCACTTTTAACGGCAGTGACTGTACTTACCAGTATGGATCAATCAGATTTAATTGAATTGGGAATAACATTGACGCCCGCAGAACAAGCAGAACGTTTAGCGTTACTGACAAAATCTTGTGGTCTTGATGGTGTTGTCTGCTCTGCACATGAAGCAACACGTTTTAAACAAGTTTGTGGTGATGATTTCTTATTAGTCACTCCGGGGATACGTCCAACAGGAAGTGATGTTGGCGATCAACGTCGCGTAATGACACCAGAGCAAGCTATTGCAGTGGGTGTTGATTATATGGTGATTGGTCGTCCTATCACTCGTAGCGATAACCCTCATGAAACATTGCAACAAATTAATCGTTCTATATTAAAGTAAGACGAATATATACAAGGTATGTAATTAACATGGATAATAACTCTCGTTTGGTTTATTCCACAGATACGGGTCGTATAAAAGAAGAAGAACAAAAGCCAGTACGTCCTGCCGGTGATGGTATTGTGCGTATTCAACGCCAAACTAGTGGACGTAAAGGCAAAGGTGTTTGCGTTGTTTCAGGTATCGATCTGGATGATGCAGAGTTAGCCAAACTTGCGGCTGAACTGAAGAAAAAATGTGGCTGCGGTGGTAGTGTCAAAGAGGGTTTAATCGAGATCCAAGGTGATAAACGTGATTTAATTAAATCGCTATTAGAAGCCAAAGGCATGAAAGTTAAACTGGCTGGTGGCTGATTTAGCGAGATAGCAACGAAATGAATGATAGTGCGCTGATTTTCTATTGAGGTTAGCGCATTTTTTATTGTCACTAATAGATGTCTTTTAAAAGGTATTTTATGAAAGCGTATTTGATGATTGGCGCACTATTATATTCTTCTGCGCTTTTTGCAGAAACCAAAACTGAGAACAGGGTTGTTCATGATAAATATTGCTCTTCACCTGAACAGACCATGGATGACGTTTATGAGAATGGCGCAATAACAGATTGTGTTTACACAGGGCTTTCAATTGCAGATGCATATAAAAAATATGTTAATGAGCATGATGAAGATTATCTTGTAAAAACCATTAAGGTGAACAATAACATCCAAAAAGAGTATACAAAAGACGGTGTTTCTGTTGATTATAAATGGGAAAATCCGCAGAAATTAATGATAGAGCAACAGTTCGCGGGTGGTTTTACTGAATTATTGTTAGAAGAAGATCAGAAAGGCACTAAAATAACAATCACTGGTCACCCTGATTAATCGTTCATAAAACTGATTAACCATTCATAAGGCAGCGAAGTCGATAAGTAAGATTATAGGTGACAATGTCACCTATTTTTTGTGTTTCATTCTATACTTTCTATTACTTATTAAATTTATGACGCAGAGAAAATATCA
This sequence comes from Proteus sp. CD3, assembly GCF_008808075.1. Classification (NCBI taxonomy): domain Bacteria; kingdom Pseudomonadati; phylum Pseudomonadota; class Gammaproteobacteria; order Enterobacterales; family Morganellaceae; genus Proteus; species Proteus sp. CD3. The sequence goes on from NZ_CP019686.1 coordinate 1,541,631, forward strand.
ATGCATCATAAAAGCATTTCCTTTTTTTAAGATCCTTTTTTATCGCTAGTTTGACTAGAAATTAAAGATATAAAAAAGCTGATAGTTCTAAGTGAACTATCAGCCTTATTTGTATACCGATTTAAGCCGTATTAGATAGGGCGAGCGACGATATTACGTGTTTCTAGTTTTACATCTTCAATGCGTACAGGAATGATATCATTGAGCTTATAAGCAGTTTCACCTTTTACAATGACGGTGCCTGTTTCTTGGCTACATTGAATTTCATCACGTACAGCATGTAAGAATGGTGCAGGAATAAAGGCAACAGCACCGTTTTCAACTAGACGAACACGAACACCACCACGCGTAATATCGATAATTTCTGCATTAAATGGTGTTTCAGTGCCAGCAAAAGGTTTTAAGAAACGTGCATATAACCAATCACCTACATCACGCTCTGCCATACGGTTAGCACGGCGACGCTCTGCAATACGAATGCCATCTTCTTCTTGTGGTTTTTCAGCACTTTCTTTACTGATAATCGCTTTGAGCAAACGGTGATTTAAAATATCACTGTACTTACGAATAGGTGAAGTCCATGTTGCGTAAGCTTCTAATCCTAAACCAAAGTGAGGACCAGGCTCTGCTTTGATTTCAGCAAAGTTTTGGAAGCGGCGAATACGGCTATCAAGGAACTGATTTGGCTGATTATCAAGCTCGCGACGCAATTGGCAGAAACCTTCAAGCGTTAATAAACTTTCAGACGTAGTTTCAATTCCGTTATCTTTTAAAGTCTGTACAACTTGATCGATATAAAGTGGATCAAAGCCTGTATGAACGTTGTAAACGCCAAAACCTAAGTTTTTCGCCAGCACTTTTGCCGCACAGATATTGGCGGTGATCATTGCTTCTTCAACAATGCGGTTTGCGATACGGCGTTTTTCTGCAACGATATCTAAAACATTGCCGCCTTCATCAAGAATAAAACGGTAATCAGGGCGTTCTTTAAAGACCAGAGCATGTTTTTCACGCCATTCATGACGTTTTTCACACATCTCTTTTAATAACATCACTTGCTCATGAACCATTTCATTTTCAGGTTGCCATTGGGCGTTTTCACTTTCTAACCAATCTGAAATGTTGTCATAAACCAGTTTAGCTTTTGATTCTACCCATGCAGAGTAGAAATGAATATCTTCAAGCAGAGCGCCATCTTCAGTGATGTTAACTTGGCAAACTAATGCAGGACGTTTCTCATTAGGGCGTAATGAGCAAATATTGTCTGATAGTTCGCGAGGCAACATTGGGATATTAAAGCCTGGTAGATAGTTAGTTAGCGCACGTTGTGCGGCAATTTTATCTAATTCACTGTTAGGCAGAATATAAGCGGTTGGATCTGCAATAGCGATAAAGAGTGTGAGTTGACCGTTCTCTTCTTTACGAATAAAGAGGGCGTCATCCATATCTTCTGTTGAAGCACTATCAATAGTGACAAAGGAGAGAGAAGTCAGATCTTCACGAGGTAAAGTGTCATGTAGTGTGAGCGCTTCGTCACTCATTTCAGGTGCATCACGTTCAAGCTGATGACGCATTAAGGTTACCCACCAAGGCGCAAAGTGATCGTCTTTATCGGTAATATAGTCTGTAATTTCAGCCTGAAAACCTTTATCACCTTTATTCAGTGGATGACGACGCATAACGGCAACAGCCCAATCTTGATCAACAAAGCTATGTGTTAAGCCTTGAGCAGGGCGGCAAGGAATGGCGTCTTTTAAAAGCGGGTGATCTGGGATTATCCACAGACGGTTGTCACCTTCTTTTTTCTGAATACGACCGACAAAACGTGTTAAGAAAGGTTCGACTAATTCTTCAGGTTCAACCGATTCTTTATCACCGTTTGTATGAACGGCAGCAATAACTCGGTCGCCGTGCATCACTTTTTTCATTTGCGGAGGGGGAATAAAATAGCTTTTCTGACCATCAACTTCAAGGAAGCCAAAGCCTTTATCTGTTCCCTTTACAAGGCCTTCCACGCGCGGTGTCTGGGCATGGAGTTGCTGTTTTAGCTGTGCAAGCAGCGGATTGTCTTGAAACATATTTTTCCGGAAAGTCGGCAGTTTTAATAATAAAAGTGGGCAATAGTTTTATTCGATTGTGTGTAGTGACGCAAGTAATATCGCATCATAAAAACAGACAAATCGACAAATTTTTACTCAGGATCTGTTTTTTCTTTAAATTCACAAAGATCTTCAATAATACAAGAGCCACACCGTGGTTTTCGTGCAATGCAGGTATAACGACCATGAAGAATAAGCCAATGATGGCAATCAACTTTAAACTCTGCTGGAACAACCTTTAACAGCTTTTGTTCAACTTCATTGACATTTTTACCTGGAGCGAAACCTGTGCGATTACTCACTCTAAAGATATGCGTATCGACAGCGATTGTTGGCCAGCCAAATGCCGTGTTTAAAACGACATTAGCGGTTTTGCGACCGACGCCGGGTAAGGCTTCTAGGGCTTCTCTGTTTTCAGGTACTTCACTGTTATGTTTATCGACTAAGATTTGACACGTCTTAATCACATTTTCAGCTTTAGTATTATAGAGACCGATGGTTTTAATGTATTTCTTAAGGCCATCAACACCTAAATTCAGTATTGCCTGTGGTGTATTGGCAACGGGGTAAAGCTTGGCTGTTGCTTTATTTACACTCACATCGGTTGCTTGTGCAGAGAGTAACACGGAGATCAATAGTTCAAACGGAGAGTCAAATTTTAGCTCTGTCGTTGGTTGCGGATTGTCATCGCGCAACCGAGTTAGAATTTCAATACGTTTTGCTTGATTCATTATGCTCACAAATTAATTTTTGACGATATGACTACCACAGCCTTGTTCTTTTTCGTAAGTTTTCGTTGTCAAAGTGCTGCGCTTTTTCTGTCTTTCATCGATCAGGTATTTTGCTGCTAACATAAAGCCTAAGCCGATAAAAGCACCCGGTGGCAAAATGGCAAGTAAGAAGGGTGAGTCTAAATGTACTATCTCAATTCTCAATACTTGCGCCCATTCACCTAATAGTAAATCTGCACCATCAAATAATGTGCCGTTACCTAAAACTTCACGTATTGCACCTAAAACAAAGAGTGCCGCGGTTGCGCCTAATCCCATTGCTAAACCATCAATAGCGGAAGGAAAGACTTCATTTTTAGCGGCAAACGCTTCAGCACGACCAATAACAATACAGTTAGTGACGATCAATGGAATGAAGATCCCTAAAGATTGATATAAGCCGTAGGCATACGCATTGATCAGTAATTGCACAGCACTGACGACAGACGCAATTATCATAACATAAATTGGGATACGAATTTCAGAAGGAACCCAACGACGTAAACTTGAAACCGCCACATTAGTACAAAAGAGCACTAATGTTGTTGCAAGCCCTAAGCCTAATGCGTTAGTGGCAGTAGAAGAAACGGCAAGTAAAGGACATAAACCCAGTAGTTGAACTAAAGCTGAGTTATTGGTCCATAACCCTTGAGAAAAGAGCGCTTTAATTGAGTTCATATTAATTTGCCTCACAGACAGAGAGTGTATCTAACTTCTCTGGTAAAGATTGTATTAGCCACGCAGTACGTTTTGATGAGTTGACGACAGCGCGAGGGGTGATCGTCGCGCCCGTAAATTGATCAAAATCGCCACCATCTTTTTTTACTGCCCAGTGTGGATCGTTTTCACTAGAAATGAATTTATTACTCAGCGTTGTGATCCAGTCCGAAATTCGTGTTTCAATTTTATCACCCAACCCTGGTGTTTCATTGTGTGCGGTAACACGCACACCAAGTACATTTCCTGTAAAGTCAGCACCCACAAGAAGCTCTATTGCTCCTGAATATCCATCTGGCGCAGTAGATTCTAATGCGGCAGCAACAGGTTTACCGTCTAAACGGGCAACATAAAGTTTATGGGGCTTGGTATTTCCTAATTCAGGAGCCATCAGCAGATAACAGTCTTTAGAAAGATTGTTGTTATATATTGATTGTGGGATCACCTGATCTAATAATTTTTGTTTCTCTAAAGAGACTTGTTCTGCAATGGTATTTGCCGTTAAGTGATAAACCACCGCAGTTAAACCTGTCGTACAGGCAGCAAAGATAGCTAATGTTAACCCATGACGTTTTAAGATTTCGATCATCATTTTCTCCTTGGATTAATGTCCGTAAACACGAGGGCGTGTATAGCTATCAATGAGTGGCACAGCGATATTGGCAAGCAATACCGAGAAGGCGATTGCATCTGGGTATCCACCATAAACGCGTATAACCCAAACTAATAAACCAATCATACCTGCATAAATTAAGCGCCCCTTAGGGGTGGTTGAGGCACTAACCGGATCAGTCGCAATAAAGAAGGCGCCTAACATTGTTGCACCGGAGAAGAGTTGTAATAGCGGTTGTGAATAACGCGTAGGATCAATACCCCAGCTAATCACAGAACATAATGCTAAAACAGAAATCATGGCAACAGGGATATGCCAGCTAATAATGCGTTTATATAGCAAAATTAATCCACCGACTAAATAAGCTACATTCACCCATTGCCAGCCAATGCCCGCAAATTCACCTTGTAAAATAGGTGTCGCTAAGACTTCGTTAATAGAGTGAGTTAATAAACCTGTTTTAAAGCTATCAAGAGGTGTTGCTTGTGTAATGCCATCAACAGAGCGTCTTAAATCTTCAAGCGTTAAGCCAGATGATGTATGCCCTGTAAAGAAGATACTTAAGCTATCCATGACATTGTAAGAGACTGCCTGTAATTCAACGGGAGGCATCCAAGATGTCATTTGTACCGGGAATGAGATCAGTAAAACGACATAACCCACCATTGCGGGGTTAAATGGATTTTGTCCTAAGCCACCATAAATATGTTTTGCGATAACAATGGCAACAAAAGTACCTAATACAATGATCCACCATGGTGCTAAAGGCGGAATACTAATGGCGAGCAATACACCAGTAAGAAGTGCAGAGTTATCTTTCAGATAAAGTAAGGGATCTTCTTTTTTGAGTTTTACACACAGTGTTTCAGTAACAAGCGCTACGATAATCGCTAACACAATTTGGTAAAGGGTGCCTAAGCCAAAGAAATAGATTTGGCTTAAGATCCCCGGCAAGGCAGCTAACGTTACCCATAGCATGACTTGGCTGGTGGACTGTTGATTATGCGTAAAAGGTGAACTCGCAATTTTTAATTTACTGTTGTTATTTTGTATTGGTCTGAATTTCATCTGTGATTAGTCCAAGGTAACTTCTTCTTTAGCTCGACGTTGTTCGGCTTCTTTTTTTGCTTTTACTCTAGCAATTGCAGCAGCAACGGCAGCTTTACGTGGATCGACTTCTTCTGGTTCAGCATTTTGAGCAGGCGCTTCATCAGTAGTTGTTTCTGTTGGAGCTTGTAAAGCCTCTTTTTTCGCTTTTACTCTAGCAATTGCGGCAGCAACGGCAGCTTTGCGTGGATCGACTTCCTCTGCTTCAGCATTTTGAATAGGTGCTTCATCGGTTGAAGATGATTGGGAAGCTTGTTGTGCTTTTTTGGCTTTAACGCGAGCTAATGCGGCAGCAACGGCAGCTTTACGTGGATCGACTTCCTCTGCTTCAGCATTTTGAATAGGTGCTTCATCGGTTGAAGATGATTGGGAAGCTTGTTGTGCTTTTTTGGCTTTAACGCGAGCAAGAGCGGCGGCAACGGCAGCTTTACGTGGATCGACTTCTTCTGGTTCAGCATTTTGAACAGGCGCTTCATCAGTTGAAGCTTGGGAAGCCTGCAGTGCCTTCTTGGCTTTAACACGAGCTAATGCGGCAGCAACGGCAGCTTTACGCGGATCGACTTCTTCTGCTTCGGCATTTTGAACAGGCGCTTCAACGGTTGAAGATTGAGAAGCTTGCTGTGCCTTCTTGGCTTTAACACGAGCTAATGCGGCAGCAACGGCAGCTTTACGCGGATCAGCATCTTCGCTCTCACTCGCTGTATTCTCACTTGATGCTTCTAGTGCTTTTTGTTGTGCTAATTTAGCTGCTTGTTTTGCTCTGACTTCTTCTTTCCGTTTTTTACGAGCGGCAATAGCGGCTGCGTTATCTGGCTCTTCACCTGCTTTAACAGAAATAATTTTACCGATATTTTGTTTTGCTTTTACGCGAGAGAGTGCGGATTGAACTTCACTCTGTTCAGTATCATCGAGTTTAACTGCTGCGCGTTGATGTCTTGCTTCACGTTCAAGTTTTTCTCGCTCCATACGTATTTTTTTCGCTTCAAAACGTGCTTTGGCTTCAGCCGCGCGCTTTGCCTCTGCATCGATTTCACGTATTTCTGCTTTTTCTTGGCGGTAGTATTGAACGAGTGGAATATTACTTGGGCAAACAAATGCACATGCACCACACTCAATACAATCAAATAAATTATGTTGTTGTGCTTTCTCATGCTCTTTACCTTTACTAAACCAGTAAAGTTGTTGAGGTAACAAACCACTAGGGCAAGCATCAACACAATGACCACAACGGATACAGGCTTCTTCAAGGTTATCTGTATCCATCTCTTCAACGGAAGGGATAAGTAGACAGTTCGTTATCTTAACAACAGGGGCATTTAAGTCTGGTAAGGTAAAGCCCATTAATGGCCCACCCATAATCACCATTTGTTCAGAGCCTGCTACAAAGCCCGTTTGTTTTAATAACGAGTAAATGGGTGTACCTAAACGCGCCCAGAAGTTACCCGGTGTTTTTGCTCCATTACCTGTAACGGTGACGACACGCTCAATTAAAGGCTCATCATCGATAATTGCGCGTTTGATAGCAACGACCGTACCTACGTTTTGCATTAAAACGCCAATGTCAGATGAACGACCTCCTGATGGTACTTCTTTACCCGTTAAGATCTTGGTAAGTTGTTTAGCACCGCCTGATGGGTATTTTGTTGGGATAACACGAATGAAAATACGTTTTTCATCAGGTACTGCATTTAAGGCGTGTTTTAATGCCTCAATGGCTTCAGGCTTGTTATCTTCAATACCAATTAAGACTTCATTAGGAGAGAGAAGGTGAATTAATACCTGACATCCTGCAATCACTTCATCAGCGTGTTCTTGCATTAAGCGATCGTCAGCGGTGATATAAGGTTCACATTCTGCTGCATTGACTATCAATGTTTTAACGAGATCGCCACCACCTTTTAATTTTGATGCGGTTGGGAATCCTGCACCGCCTAATCCTGCAATACCGGCTTCATGAATACGGCTAAGTAATGTATCTCTGCTTTCTAACTGGTAATTGATGATAGGTGATTTTTCTCGCCATTCATCTTTACCGTCAGACTGAATTCTTACCGCAATTTCAGGTAATCCAGAAGGGTGAGCACTTGGAAAGGGTTCTATTGCTATGACCGTACCTGAAATAGAGGCATGTACAGGTAATGTTCTGCCAATCCCTTTTGTCAGCGGTTGCCCTTTTAATACATGTTCACCTACGTTGACACAAAGTTGACCCGGTACACCTAAGTGCTGATGAATAGGAATAATGACTTCATCAGGTAAGTGCGCTATGCGCATAGGTGTACGACTTGACTGTAATTTCATTTCAGGAGGATGAATACCGCCTTTAAAATCCCAGATTTTATCTTTTTTAAATAACGAAAAGAGATTAAACATGAGCGTTATCCTCCGTCTTTAATGACGGTTCATCTTCAGGTGTTTCTTCAGGCTCTGCTGGAATGTTTTTAACAGGGATTGTGTTTAAATCCCATTTCCAGTTAGAGGTTGTGACTTTGACAGGAACCAAGGTTATACAATCAGTAGGGCAAGGGGGAACACATAAATCACACCCAGTACATAAGTCTTCAATAATAGTATGCATAGCTCGTGTTGCGCCCACAATGGCATCAACAGGACAGGCTTGAATACACTTAGTGCATCCTATGCAATTATCTTCATCAATTAAGGCAACTTTTCTAATTGGATTTAACGCTTCTTCGTCACCATCAAGCGGTTGAGGATCAACCCCCATCAATTCAGCTATTTTTAACATCACTTGTTCGCCACCCGGCGCACAACGGTTAATCATCTCACCATTGTTTGCAACTGCATCTGCATAAGGGCGACACCCAGGATGACCACATTGCCCGCATTGGCTTTGCGGTAATATTGCGTCAATTCTTTCGACAATAGGATCTTCTTCCACTTTAAAACGACGTGCGGAATAGCCCAAAATTAGTCCAAAGATAAGACCTAGCGCACCTAGTACGCCAATTGCTATCCATAAAGAATTCATTACAGTTTCACCAAACCACTAAAACCCATAAAGGCAAGAGACATTAAACCTGCGGTAATTAAACCAATTGAAGCACCTTTAAATGGCGCAGGTACATTGGCGACAGCTAATCTTTCTCGAATAGCGGCAAATAATACCATCACAAGAGAGAATCCCACCGCTGCACCAAAACCATACACAGCTGATTGCATAAATGTGTGGGCTTGATTGATATTTAATAACGCAACACCTAAGACGGCACAGTTTGTGGTAATTAATGGTAAGAAGATCCCTAACAAACGATAGAGTGTAGGGCTTGTTTTTCTTACGACCATTTCAGTGAATTGAACAACTACTGCAATAACTAAGATAAAGCTCAGTGTGCGTAAATAAAGTAAGTCCAAAGGAACTAAAATAAAATTATCCATCAGCCAAGAACTAATCGAGGCGAGCGTCATAACAAAGGTCGTCGCAAATCCCATTCCGATCGCGGTTTCTAATTTTTTTGATACACCCATAAATGGGCATAAACCTAGGAATTTGACGAGTACAAAGTTATTCACCAATACGGTGCCGACGAATAGAAGCAAGTAATCAGTCATTGTTATGCCAAAATTGTTAAACAGAGAAACAAAAAGCCTCCAGAAATAAAGAGGCTAAACAAGCGTATATAATATCAAGGGTAAAGATGCGGGGTTATCGAAGTTGTGTGAAAGTTTCACGAACACGCTTAGCATATTTGATATAAGGCACAAAACAGACTGTTGAGAAGACTGACCATAGAAGGGATTTTAGCGCTGTTTGGTCGTCAACAGGAGCAAAACCAAAGCTTTTAATGGCTAAGAGTAAGTTAATCAGTAACCACAAAATAAATAGACGTGGAAAATTTTGAGCGCGATAAAAAAATTGTCTTAACAGATATAACGTGAAGGCGAACATCACCCAGGTTGTTAATGCAGAAAGATACCAACTTGAGATTACATGAAAAGGAAGCTGGTGGAGGATCGAAAAATCTGAAAAATATTTAATAACATAGAGAACCGACATCAACCCAGAGCCAATAATCGACAAGATCATATACGCCAATGGCGCAAGCAACCACCCTGTAATAGGCGCTTTTCCTGAAAGGTTATTCGACGTGTTTGCTTTGAGATCAAATTTCATTAATTAATTATTCCTACTCGTATGTATAGAACTAAACGGGATATTATCACAAACTTTGTTATTATTTATTTAGCTACAAAAGTGAAAGTGATTTTTGTTAATAAAAAACAGCTAAAAATAGGATAGGGTGATGGCAATTAAACTTAATGTTGGAATTATCGGGTATGGCTATGCCAGTAAAACCTTTCATGCTCCGCTAATAACAACAACCGAAGGCTTAAATCTTAGTGCAATTTCAAGCTCTGATGAAAATAAAGTTAAACAAGATTTTCCTCACATTACGGTTTATGCTGATCCTCAAGCACTGATTAATGATCCCTCAATAGACTTAATCATTATTCCAACACCGAATAATACTCACTATTCACTGGCTTCACAGGCTCTGGACAAAGGTAAGCATGTTGTTGTTGATAAACCGTTTACTCTGACACTAGAAGAAGCTGAAAAATTGACTCAGCAAGCAACAGATGCCGGTAAACTTCTTTCCGTCTTTCATAATCGCCGTTGGGATTCTGGTTTCTTAACTGTTAAAAAGCTTTTAGCTGATAAAACACTAGGTCATGTCAGTGCATATGAAGCGCACTTTGATCGTTTTCGCCCAGTTGTTCGTCAACGTTGGCGAGAAGATGCAGGAATTGGTGGGGGGCTTTGGTACGATCTTGCGCCTCATGTTCTTGACCAAGCGGTTTGTCTATTTGGTGAACCTAAAGCGATTACTGCTGATATTGCTCAATTACGTCCTAATGCAAAAAATGCTGATTACTTTCATGCATTACTAGAATATGACAATCTTAGAGTTGTTCTTCATGCTTCTATGTTAGTTGCATCACCGACACCTATCTTTGCTATTCATGGGACAAAAGGAAGCTATGTTAAGTATGGCTTAGATACCCAAGAAGATGCCTTAAAAGCCGGTTATCTTCCTAATCAAACTTATAATTGGGGAATGGACAATAATGATGGTGAACTAACAATACTATCAGAGTCTGGTGAGTTAGAAACAACCACACTCACTACACTTTCTGGTGATTATCCTGCTTACTATCAACAAATTTATCGTGCAATTACATTGGGTGAAGAAAACCCGGTTACGCCAATACAAGCAACAGCCATTATGCGTTTGATTGAAGCTGGCGAAATTTCTAATCGTTTAAAACAAACTATAACGCTATAAGCAAAAAGGAGCGCTAAATCTAATGTCTTGGTGGCAAAAACTAAAACTCGATCCTTTCCTCATGATTATGATTTGTGTGGTGACGCTGGCAACACTACTACCCGCACAAGGCGATATTAAAATCCTGTTCCAATATCTTACGACCGCTGCGATAGCACTGCTGTTTTTCTTGCATGGTGCGAAGCTGTCTAGAGAAGCAATACTAGCAGGAATGGGACATTGGCGTTTACACCTTACCGTGTTTACTAGCACTTTTATTCTTTTCCCAATTTTAGGGCTGGGTTTGCAAGTTATTGTGCCTGAATGGATGTCACCCACTGTCTATATGGGCTTTTTATATCTTTGTGCGTTGCCTGCAACGGTTCAATCTGCCATTGCCTTTACTTCTGTGGCTGGGGGAAATGTTGCCGCTGCGATTTGTAGTGCGTCTGCATCTAGTATTTTGGGTGTTTTTCTGTCACCCGTATTAGTCGGTTTTTTAATGCAAACGCAAGGTTCTGCCAGTGATTTTGATACAGCAGGGGCGATTCAATCTATCTTACTGCAATTGATGGTACCTTTTATTATTGGTCACTTATCACGTCCTTTAATTGGTCGTTGGGTTGATAAGCATAAGAAATTAGTGAATAGAACGGATCGTTCTTCTATTTTGCTGGTGGTTTATGTGGCATTTAGTGAGGCCGTTGTTGAAGGGATCTGGCATAAAATTGATGGTTGGTCGCTATTACTGATTGCCGTAGTGAGTTGTATTCTGTTAGCGATTGTTATTTTTGTGAACGTGTACAGTGCAAGATTGCTTGGTTTTAATAAAGAAGATGAAATCACCATTGTTTTTTGTGGTTCTAAAAAGAGCTTAGCAAATGGTGTTCCTATGGCGAATGTATTATTTCCTGCAGCGACTGTTGGAGTAATGTTATTACCATTAATGATATTCCATCAGATACAATTAATGGTTTGTGCGGTGTTAGCACAGCGCTATGCTAATCAAGCTAAAGACGCTAAAAAGAAATAACGAATTTAAGCTGGTGGATAATCAATAAAATTAATTAAATATTGATTATCAAATAAATAAGAAAAAGCATCGAGTTAACTTTGTATCGGTGCTTTTTTATTTGTTATGAATATCATGATTTTCACTATTTTCTTTTTCATCTGCCAATGACGGGGAATGAGATTTAAAAGGAAGTGGTAAGCCAAATACAAGATAAATTAATAACACAAAACCCATATTTAAATAGTCAGATTTATTATTTTTCACATCAACCTTTAATTCACTATCGATGGGTTCTAACTGGTCGTTAATAGTATATTTACCTTGGTAAAGCGCCTTAAGCATTGCCTGTGCTTGTTCAAACTCTTTATAGTTAACGAGTAATTTTACGCCCCCAGTTGCTTGAGCATATACTTGGTTATTCCAAACAATATTTTCATCTAAAAGGATCGCATCAATGCCTTCTGATTGAAGAAAACCTGCTTCAATAGAAGCATCAAGTGGTGATAGATATTGTGCTAATAATTTATATTGACCTCTTGTCGGATGAATATTCCACATCGTTTTTCCTTAATAATAAATGACCCCTTGAAGATTAATTCTAGTCTAAGAGCCATTAATAATTCCATTTATTTTCAATAAAGATAAAAAAACCACCTGATAAACAGATGGTTTTAATCAAAAAGCGATAAAGTATTAGCGTGAACTTACTTTCTTAATTAATGCGTCACGTTCTGCTTGGCTAATAAATGCCATTTTTAAGCCATTAATTTGTGTTTGGCGGATTTGCTCTGGCGTTAATCCAGCAGCAGGGGCAGCAACGGTATATTCATGTTTTAACTCAATACCTTCAACCGCAGGATCATCGGTATTAAGAGAGGCAATAATGCCATGTTCTAAAAATGTTTTTAAAGGATGTTCTGCTAACGAATTGATGGTACTGGTTTGAATATTTGACGTTAGGCAAGACTCAATACCAATTTGATGCTCGGCAAGGTAGTCCATTAAGCGTGGATCTTCAATTGCTTTAACACCATGGCCAATACGACTTGCGCCCAATTCTTTGATAGCATGCCAAATACTTTCTGCTCCTGCGGCTTCACCAGCATGAACCGTAATATTCCAGTGAGTATCGCGAGCGCGATTAAAATGAGGTTGGAATAAATGACCAGGGAAACCTAATTCATCACCGGCTAAATCCAGTGCTGTAATTTTATCTTGATGTTTTAGTAAGCCATTTAACTCTTGTTGGCAGGCATTTTCACCAAAGGTACGGCTTAAAATACCGATTAAACGAATATCTACATCGTGTGATTGCAGTGCGCTTTGTACACCATCAACAATGGCTTCCACGACACCTTCAACCGGCAATTGATGTTTCATTGCCATATAATAAGGTGAGAATCGCAGTTCAGCGTAATCGATACCTGCATTAACCACATCCACCACGTTTTCATAAGCAACACGATGACATGCGTCTAAGTCAGCTAAAACCGCTACACCCCAATCTAATTTTTGTAAGAAGCTAACGAGACTTGGCTCATTTTTTGTAATTTGTACATGAGGGCGCAATGCTTCTAATTCGTAAGCGGGTAGCGCAATGTTATGTTGTTTTGCTAACTCTAAAATAGTTTGAGGGCGGATATTACCATCTAAATGGCGATGTAAATCGGTTAAAGGCAACTGTGTGTCAATCACGTGTTATTTTCCTTTTAATAGAAATAATGAAAATCTATCGTTTATAGTGATTTTCTTATAATTGGGTAAATATAAATGAGTTGCAGATTATTATGACTGATTTTTATTTTATTCACTAATAAATAAACTTAAATTGGTTATTTTTAAAACTAAAAATGCCGTTTTTTCTCACTTTTAAGTTGAAAAATAAAAGATAGAAAAAAGAAGTGTTTATTTATTAGCAATAACATTCAATGTAATTGACGTGTATTATCAAGTAAATTGATACATTGGATGTTAAGTTTAAAAACATTTATCATTATAATTGAAATATCTTATCAGTTATTTTGATAGGTTTAATGGAGCAAAATGAGTAAAAAAATAACTGAAATATCATTTCGTTATGATTTTATTTAATAGATGATTTGTTTTCTTCGGTTTAAAGTAGTTAGATAAAAATGAAAATATTCTTTTTATAAAGCAAATACGGTTTGTTTTTATTTTAATGTATTTGCATAAATATAATAGAACTAAAAAATAGAACATCTCTTTTATTAAATAAGGAATAAAGAATAGGAAATTAACGCCATAATAGGTTGCTGTTAAATAGATATATTCAACTGAATATAATTATTTACATGATGGCTTTTTAATAGAAACCTAATTATTTAAAATCAAGGCATATAAATATGAATGAGAATTCTGATTTCAATTTTGAAAATAAAATTAATAAAGTGCAAGACGAATTAATGTCTAAAATACTTCCGCCTTCATCTGCAAATAATCTTACTTATGGCTCACAAGTCGTTACCGGTGATGGTGCCATTGCATTAGATTTAGTTGTTGTTATTGATACCAGTGGTTCAATGGCCGATGAGTCGTCAGATTTAAGTAAAGATATTGATATTGCAATACAAAAAGCACTGGAAAAGTGCCCATCAAAACTTCGGGTAACTTTTTTAGGTATTGAAGGTACATGGGATGATACTAAATTTGATCAATCAGCTAGTGACTATTTAAAAGGGCTAGGCGTACCTGAAAGTCGCTTACAGGCAAGAAAGCCTTTTAAAGAGGCTGATGGGCGTGATCATGCGGGTAATAAAGAAGACTTATGTCGTGCAGTGATTGATTTAAGTAAGCATTTTGATTGGCGTGATGGCGCTCGTCGTGCTGTTTTTGTTTTGGGTGATGAAGGTATGGAAGGTGGCGGAGGCGTATTGACCAACGCTGCAAAGATAAAAAATGACGAAGCGATTGCAGTTGCTCAACATGAAAAAGTCAAAGTATATACCTACCAAGGAACACCAGACGATAGTGTAACGAACATCGATCGTTTCCCAAGTGTGGCTGATAGAGATCGCGTTACAAAAGAGTATGTACGTTTAGCGGAGCAAACAGGAGGGCGCTCTTATATTTACACCACAGGTATTGCGAATTTCTCTTTAGTATTACAAGAAATTCTCTGTGATAGTTTGACGTTACCAAAAATTCCTAAACCGCATGATAAAAAATCTAGCTGTAGCCATGTTTGTGAACAATTAGCTTCTATTATTTCAACAGTAAATACACTGGCAGAAATAATTAATAAAACCATTGATTCTTGCTGTAAAGATGAATGGGGGAATCGCCAGCTTCCGGCTAAAGATTGTGATTGATAATTAAAATACGATGCTAAAAAAATACCCCATTATGCAAATGGGGTATTTATTGATTGTTTGAACAGACTATTGCTTTAACAGCTTACCGTTCTAACAGTTTATCGTTCTAACAATAGATTAATTATTGAGCTTGTGCTGGTTGCTCAGGAATTAAAATGTCTTGTTCTTCGATAATTGCTGGATCTTCTGTCATCTCTTCTTGATAACCTTCTTCTGAATAATCAGAATCATCGTAATCATAAGATGATGCGCCCATGCCGAATAACATTGCTGCTAAACCTAACATTTGAGGCGCTTGGGTCACTTCCATAAACTCATCAAAAGTATACGTTTTACCATTCATGGTAAATTTATCAGCAGCATAGTTCAGTTTCATGCTTAATGCGTTACTATCTTTAGCAAGTAACATCAGAGGTAATGCATCTTTCTCGTCTTGAGAAATTTGGTTGATATTTTGCTGTAACTCATTTTTCAACTGTTCAATATCAGCCGCTGTTGCTACTTCGATCTCTTTTTTCTCTTCATCTGTTAATGCGGTTTCTTGGTAACGAGCTGCATCAAGATATTGAGTGGTGTTACGGAATTCAGCTAACATCGGAAGAGATAAATCAACATTGAAATCAATGTTTTTAAACAGATAGTTAAATAACTCTGCTGGTGATTTCTCTTGGCTTTCTAATACTTTAACGTTAAAAGCATTTAAGTCTAAGTTAAAGGTTAACTTACTTGCACCGCTTTTATTTGTTAAAGAGGCTTCATCGATACGGAAAACTAAGCCTTTTTCCAGAACATCACGAACGGCTTGTTCAACTATTTCTGAATTGTCGAAATGGTTTTTATTCCACGGTAACAATGAGTTGTTATAAACTTTGGTTAATAACAGCATCGCATCGGGATCAGCTTTATCAATTGAATAGCCAAATTTACCGGCACCAAATTCTAGCCCTGCAACATTCAGTGACTTAAAGTAATAAGTTTGAGAGATATTAAAGAGCTTATCTTTGATATCACTTTTTGTTGTCAGAGAAAAATCTTTCAGCGAGAAATCAGAGGCTTTGTCTTTGCTGGTATGTGCGATTTCAGCAAAATTTAATAATTGTTCATTAAATAAGTACTGATCATCGTTAATTTTTGTTCCAACAATAGAACCTGAAATATTTTTAATTGTGAAAGTTTCTTCACCATCTTTAGTCACAACAACTTGATCACCTTTAATTTTGGTTGCAAAGTTTGTTGCATTTTTGTCAGATGAGAACTCAACAGTGATAGGCGTCGTTTTAACTGTGCCACCGTTTTCAGCAAAATCGATAGAATTTAGTGTCGCAGTACCAGATACTGCACCATCGAAAGCTAAAGAAGTGTGACTACTAAGAATAGATTTTTCTTTTGTCAGTTTGAATAACTCTTTTGTTGAGTTGTTATCAACCAACGTATTATTCATCGCCGCTAATTTTGGTGCCAAATTAAATTTAGCCAGATCAGAAAGAGGGAATGGACCATGGTCAATATCAGTAGAGAAGACAACTTCTTCTACTTTTTTTTCTTGGTCTGCGTCTGCGTCACTAGTATCTGGTGAAATCACGACAACAAAGTCTGCATTAGAGGTGAAAACCCCTTTCTTATAGTCACGAATTTCAAGTTTTACATCAGCACCAAACTGTGCTTTTTTAGCAAGTTGCGCCAATTGTTCATTAGCTAGTTTCGTTTCTTCCTGTAAGCGACTTTCAATTTTGCTGCCCATGTACCACGACGCACCAGTCCAAACAACACCAAGTGCGACGATAACACCAACAGCGACAAGCGATTTCTTCATAATTCTAGTCCATCCTCTGTGTACATCTGGCGATGTACGTTATAAAGGCTGTTTTGTAACCCTTAAACAACCCGATAAATTGGTGATAAATTTTACTAAATTTAAATATAGATAATCCACATATATACATCGCCATCTATATTAACTGTAAATATAGATTTAGTGGAATAAAATCGCAATCAGAACTTACTTAGTTAATCGCTAACATAATGAGTTTAAAGCAAAATGAATATGATTTATAAGATAATTTAATTAAGGATTAAAATTCTTTTTTCTTACTCACTTTTAGATTAAGACAATATTTAATTGTGATGTAATTCTATTTATGATGAATAATAAAGGCTCATAATAAATGTGGATATAAATATGCAAGCTTAAGTAATAATATTAGTAGGAAAATAAGATTGCTAACCGTATTTTTCCAAAAAATCAACAGATTTCATTCTGTTATAAATTTCATAAGCTCGCTTTAGCTCTCATATTTATTATTCTGTTTATGGCATGATACTGGTATCCGAGTTAGTTACTAGAAAGTGATTCGGAATTAATCAATTATTCTGTGTACTTAAGGAGATTGAAATGGCAGCCACTCGCATTGAAAAAGACTCAATGGGGCAAATCGAAGTACCTGCTGACCAGTTATGGGGAGCTCAAACGCAGCGTTCTCTTGAACACTTCCGTATTTCAGTTGAAAAAATGCCTGTTGCACTTATCCATGCGCTTGCTATCACCAAGAAAGCAGCCGCAGGTGTTAACATGGATTTAGGTTTATTACCAAAAGAGCGCGCTGATGCCATTATCGCAGCAGCAGATGAAGTGCTTGCAGGTAAACACCCAACTGAATTCCCATTAGCAATCTGGCAGACCGGTTCTGGCACTCAGTCAAACATGAATATGAATGAAGTGTTAGCTAACCGTGGTAGTGAGATACTTGGTGGTATCCGTGGCATGGAACGCAAAATCCATCCGAACGACGATGTTAACAAAAGTCAAAGTTCAAATGATGTGTTCCCAACTGCCATGCATGTCGCTGCTGTTATTGCATTACGTCAGGATTTACTGCCAGAATTAAAATCACTACTGAAAGTATTCAAAGAGAAAGCCGAAGCTTTCCATGACATCGTTAAAATTGGTCGTACTCACCTGCAAGATGCGACACCACTGACATTAGGTCAAGAGATCTCCGGTTGGGCTGCTATGCTTGAGCACAGCATCAAACATATCGATGATTCAGTTCCTCATGTTTGTGAATTAGCGCTCGGTGGTACAGCCGTGGGTACGGGATTAAATACCCATCCAGAATATGCTGTTCGTGTTGCTAAACGTATCGCTGAATTATCTGGTCAGCCTTTTGTAACCGCGCCTAATAAATTTGAAGCATTAGCAACTTGTGATGCATTAGTTCATTCACACGGTGCATTGAAAGGTTTAGCTGCATCATTAATGAAGATTGCTAACGACGTGCGTTGGTTAGCTTCTGGTCCTCGTTGTGGTATTGGCGAAATCGCTATCCCAGAAAACGAACCAGGCAGTTCAATCATGCCTGGTAAAGTTAACCCAACACAATGTGAAGCATTAACAATGTTATGTGCTCAAGTAATGGGTAATGACGTTGCTATTAATATTGGTGGCGCATCAGGTAACTTTGAACTGAATGTTTATCGCCCAATGATCATTGATAATTTCTTACAATCAGTTCGCTTACTGGCTGATGGTATGCGTAGTTTCAATGAGCACTGTGCAATTGGTATTGAGCCAAACCGTGAACGTATTAATAAACTACTGCATGAATCATTAATGCTAGTTACTGCGTTAAATACTCATATTGGTTACGATAAAGCTGCTGAAATTGCTAAGAAAGCGCATAAAGAAGGCTTAACGCTAAAAGAATCAGCATTGAAACTGAACTACTTAACATCGGAAGAATTCGATAGCTGGGTACGTCCAGAAGATATGGTTGGTAGCATGAAAAAATAAGTGTTAAATACACTTATTTAACCGATATTAAATCCCGCTATAATGGCGGGATTTTTAGATCTTATAGGAAAAATAATGACTGAAGAAATTACGTTTACTGCGACAGAAGTTAATTGCTATGTCGAAGATGATGTCACCATTATCGGAATAGGGGATGATGCTGTTTCTCCCGATCATTTTATTATTCTTTCAAGATTTGATGAAGAAGATGAAGATATCGATAATTCAATTGGTTTAATGACCCATTTATCTGATATTGAAGCTATTAATACGCTCGAAAAAATTACTCTTGATCGAAAAAATATTATCCTTGTATTAAAAGATAATGTGGTGATAACAATCCATTTAGATGTTGAAGACAATCACTTTGTTCAGCTTAATGATTATCT
This sequence comes from Proteus sp. CD3, assembly GCF_008808075.1. Classification (NCBI taxonomy): domain Bacteria; kingdom Pseudomonadati; phylum Pseudomonadota; class Gammaproteobacteria; order Enterobacterales; family Morganellaceae; genus Proteus; species Proteus sp. CD3. The sequence goes on from NZ_CP019686.1 coordinate 1,560,751, forward strand.
TCAGCAAATTCTTCAAGGAAGCTCCATTAAGCTTATCGAGAAATAAGAATTCTCTATTCGTTATTTTTCAAGATACAAGTGCATCCTTGGAATAATTAATTCCAGCTTTTTAGCTTTAGGGCGATGGCGAATTTGAATGTTATCGGCATCATAATCAGGAAGTTCGCCAATAACAGGTTTAAAGTCGCTCTCTTTATCAATATAGAAAGCCAATAAAGGCAAGGGACATGCATACTGCACTTGTTTTTGAAGTTCTGAATACCAAACACGCGCAATAGGTTGCACTTTTACAGGGCGTTTTATTTTTAATTTTGCATTCTCAGGTAATTGTGAAAGGGTAATGATCTCTTTCTCAATACGTTCTGCCCATTGTTCACTGGTATAAGGGGGAACTGCGCGATTGGCTTCACGGCTTTTCTCTAATTGCGTTAATACCTCATTACGCGTTAAATTCTTAATAATATTCTTATTCGCCCAACCAAAACGCACTGTATCTGGATCAGACAGTAGGGTAATAGTGCGATAAGCATTAAGTGTAATTAAGCCTTTTAGTTGGTTATGGACGAAGTCAAACCGTTCTTCCTTAGAGATACCAGACTCTTTAGTGACAATATCAGAAAGCTGTTTTTTTAATAAATTAATTTGCTCAACTTGTTTTTTTACAAACTTAAATATTTGGTTATCAGTACTAAAGCAGAGCGCTCCGGGTAACCGAATAGCACGTTTACTGCTGATGTGCGGGGCATTGTCATAAATAAAAAGATTCGCCATTAGCTTTAAAGTGAGATCTCTAGCTTCATCATCATAGTAAGGTGACACTGTAACGCGAACAACCTCATCATGTTCCTCTTCTTTGCTCACTTCAGGCAATTCAAATACTGCTGATGGCAATAAAGTTAAATTTTTCAACACATCCGTTAGCTTTTTTATTTCAATTTCTAATTGCTGAAAACAGAGATTGAACTGCTCGATTAAATCATATCGATTCATCTTAATATCCTTATTTAGTTACAACATACAACAAGCCTTTGTTTAAAACAATACATTAGCTTCAGTGAAAAGTACATCGTCTAGTAGGGAAAATGCCAAAAAAACAGTATACTGTGTTTATGTACAGTATACTGTAGGTTTGGTCATTTTTATGATAATTTTCTGAAAAAAAGGTATTAAATATTAAAAATTAAGCGATATTAAGAAGCCAAATTTATTGGAGATTGTATCCATACATCACCGCCACAATCAGGGTGTGTTGGCGGACATTCAGTAGCAGCAATCGCTGTTGTTGATAGAAAGAAAGTAAGAGAAATGGAAAATGCCATAAGTAATTTTTTTAAATATATCATCATATTTATCCTTTTTTTATGGTTGGTTTACCATCACCATCGTAGAAAAGGAGAGGAGTACAATCAATATCCTTTACTATCAAATACGTATCATCTTTTATTAACTTAGATAATTAATTATTAAGCGTATTGTTTAAATGCCATGCGATTATAAGTGCGATGGTCATTAATAGGGCAATAAATAACCCTACACCAAGCCAGCCGAAACTCACCCAGAATAATCCACCCACTGTACCGGCAAGGCTAGAGCCCGCATAGTAAGTAAAAAGATAAAGTGAAGAGGCTTGGGCTTTTCCTCGTTTAGCGCGACGACCAACCCAACTACTTGCGACTGCATGTGCAGCAAAGAAACCTGTCGTTAAGATAAGCATCCCAATAAAAATAACGGGTAGTGATTCAATCAAGGTAATCAATATGCCAATTAGCATCATTGAAATCCCAGCAATAAAGACTTTGCCTAAACCGTATTTAGTGGTTAATAAGCCAGCTTTAGATGCGCTATAAGTACCACTTAAATAGACAATAGAAATCAGACCCACAGTTGTTTGACTTAATGAATAGGGCGCATCTAATAAACGATAGCCAATATAGTTAAATAAAGTAACAAAACCACCCATTAATAAGCCACCTTCAATAAATAACAAAGGCAGCCCTTTATCTCTAAAATGCAATTTAGTCGTTATAAGAAGATTACGAGGTTTTAATGCTGTCGGTCTAAAGTGCTGTGAAGCAGGTAATATCTTCCAGAAAGTAATCGCAGCAAATAGGGCAAAAATACCTAGAATAACAACGGATAAACGCCAAGAATAATAATCACTTAGTACCCCTGTAATAACGCGTCCGCTCATTCCACCAATAGAGTTTCCGCTAATATATAAACCCATTGATAATGCGAGATAAGCAGGATGAATTTCTTCACTTAAATACGTCATTGCCACTGCTGCAACGCCACTTAATGAAAGCCCCACTAAAGCTCGCGTAATTAAAATGCCTGTCCAGCTATTCATGGCCGCACTTAATAATGTAAAAAATGCGGCGCAAAACAGTGCGATAACCATGACATTTTTACGACCAAAGGCATCTGAAAGTGGACCTGTAATTAATAATCCACATGCCATTAAAGCGGTTGAAAGTGAGAGCGCTAAACTACTGGTTGCAGGGCTGACGGAAAATTCGTTCGATAACACTGGCAATATGGGTTGCACAAAATAGAGTAAGGCGAATGTCGCTAAACCGACCATAAAAAATGACACTGTCACTTTTATATACAGTGCATCATCACGTTGAATATAGTGTTTAGGGTTAGATTGGCGTTGAGCAGGCTTTTTTATACTTGATGTATTGTCTGAAATATCAGTGTTTAAGCGCATACCTTTACTGTCTATTTCGTGAGTATCCATATTGATTAAACTTCCATTACTTAAATTTGATTTATGTCAATGTTAGAAATATTTGATTTTTTTGTCTAATATATTAATCATTAAGAATAAGACTTTTAAAGTATCAATAACAATATGAGAGAAATATGAATATTGAACTTAGACATTTGCGTTACTTTATTGCTGTTGCAGAAGAGCTTCACTTTGGTAAAGCAGCCGAAAGATTGAATATTTCTCAACCTCCTTTAAGCCAACAAATACAAACACTTGAAAGCGAAATAGGCGCAAGACTTTTAGAGAGAACAAACCGTTCAGTCTCGTTAACACCCGCAGGACAAATGTTTTTAAAAGAGTCGTATCAAATTATGGCGCAGGTCAACGCAGCCGCGACGCGCGCCGCTAGAATGGAAAAAGGTGAATTAGGTGAGATTTCAATTGGTTTTACCTCAACAACACCTTTTATGCATTTAGTCACCTTGAGTTTGCGGCAGTTTAGAGAAAACTATCCAGAAGTCGGTATTCATATGCATCAAATGAATACCAAACAACAGATATCACCGTTACTGACGGGGCGTATTGATCTGGGGATCATGCGAAACACGACATTACCTGAAAATTTGCACCACCAGCTATTGTTTCGTGAACCTTTTATTTTAGCGGTTTATGAAGGGCATCCACTGCTTGCTTACAAAGAAACAGGGGTCAATATTCAAGATATTGGGCAATATCCTTTTGTTTTCTTTGAAAGAGATGTTGGTACGGCACTTTATGATGAAATTATTCAACTGCTTAGTTTGTCAGGAATTACGCCAACTATCGCACAAGAAGCGGGTGAAGCGATGACGATTTTAGGGCTAGTTGCCGCAGGGCTTGGTATTTCTATTGTGACAAAATCATTTACGCGAATGAAAGTCGATGGCGTGCACTATCTACACTTTGCAAATACTCAGGTATTCTCTGAAGTTTGGTTAGTTTCACATAATAAACGCGCTATTCCTGCGGCGGCGAATCGATTAACGCAATTGTTATTGAAAAATATCTTAGATCACCAAAAATCTTGATTTATATGTGTTTTTGATCACGCTTTTTATGTAAGTATTGTACAATTATCACAAATTGACGACATAATCGGTAATGAATTATTTGGAGCCTCGAATTAATTATGGCTCTTTAATTAAGGATGCATTCAATGGGGAACCAACCTAGTCACATCGATCACGTAAAACAATTTAATCTTGGCACAGTCTTTCGCTTGATTGATGAACATGGTCCCATTTCTCGTATTTCATTGTCGAAAAAGGCAGAGCTTGCACCGGCAAGTATTACAAAGATTACGCGAGAATTAGTCGAAGCACACCTTATTCATGAAACGGAATTCCCTGATGTGGGATTTCGCGGCAGACCCGCTGTCGGATTAAAATTAGAAAGCCAAGGCTGGCAATTTCTCTGTATCCGTGTCAATAAAGGCAGTTTACTTTTTAGTTTAAGAGAATTAGATAGCAAACTGGTTACTGAAGATACATTCGATTTCCCCAAAGAATACAGCGCTGATTTTCTTAATTACTTTTTAATTGCAATTGATAAATTCTTCGAACGTTATCAATCTCATGTTGAAAGATTGACGGCAATTAGCATTACAATGAATGCCATTGTTGATCCCATTAGTGGTGTTATTTATAGCTCGCCTTATTATGATATTAAAGACATCCCACTTGCCGATAAAATCCATGAAAAAACAGGTGTTTCTGTATTTTTACAGCATAGCGTAACTGCATGGACAATGGCGGAATCTTTATATGGTGCGGCAAAAAACAATTCAGACGTTCTGCAAATTGTTATCGATGATATTGTTGGTGCTGGCGTGATAAACAATGGAAAAACATTACATTCTAACAGCCATAGTGCCATCGAAATTGGACATACTAAAGTTATCGATTCTCAAAATAGCTGTTATTGCGGGGCAAAAGGGTGTTTAGAAACAGAAATTGCTATTCCTCAATTAATTAAGAAAGCCCAATTATTAGCTCAAGAAGATCCCACTTCGTTGCTAAACAAATATCCTATAACCGTTGAGACATTGTGTGATGCGATATTAGTTGGCGATAAACCCGCGCTTGAAATTGTAAATTTAGTCGCTCAGCGATTAGGTTTTATTTTGGCTGTGATGATCAATATCTTTAATCCACAAAAAATATTAATTGGTTCACCTTTGTGTCGTGCTAAATCAGTGCTTTTTCCTTTGATGTTGGATCATATCCAAGATCACGTCATGCCTCGTTATGCAAAGTCACTCATTATTGAAGAAACAGAATTAAGAAATAAAGGCACATTGCCAGCCGCATCTTTAGTGAAAGAAGCGCTGTATAACGGTTCTTTGTTAATTGAATTAATGCAAGGCTAAATTAAGCTAAATAAAACGTAACAAAACTGTTTTGTATGCGTAAATGCGCCAATTGATCATTAACGAATTCTCTATTTTTGAGCAATTAACTAAAAAATTGAGCTACCTCAAGCCACCAGAAACAGTGTTACCCTAAACTCTAATCTCTGTCATTTTTTATGAACCTGATTTATCTGTCATAACGGAAGTAAATTATATGTTAACACGCTTTTTTGTTACGGGGACAGATACCAACGTGGGTAAAACTGTTGTAACCCGAGCACTTCTTCAGTCATTAAATCGTGGCGGGTCAACGGCAGTGGGTTATAAGCCTATTGCAACAGAATTGCATGAAACGGCTGATGGTGAACGTAATCGTGACGCTATGATTATTCATAATTCATCGCCAGTTGAAGTTCGCTACGACGAAATTAATCCTATTTTGCTTGATAATTGTTATGTTAGTGAAAATGAAATCGATTTTAATAAAATTTCAAATGAGCTAGATAATTTAAGTAAAAAAGCAGAGTGTGTTGTTATCGAAGGTAATGGTGGTTGGCGTTACCTTCTTGATGATAATACTTTTTATTCTGATTGGGTGGTGAAAGAACAAATTCCAGTTGTTTTGGTTGTTGGTATTCAACCAGGCTGTGTCAATCACTCAATATTAACAGCGCAATCTATTATCAATGATGGTGTTAAATTAGTAGGTTGGGTTGCGAACAGAATAAATCCAGGATTACCTTATTACGCGAAAATTGTGGAAAGGCTATCTCAGCATATTCCTGCACCGCTGATTGGTGAAATCCCGTATTTATTACGTCCTGAAGAACGTGATCTCTCTTGTTACCTCGATTTAAGTCAGTTAGGAATTGCCGTACCTGCTTAAGAGAGAATATAAAAGAGAAAATATCAATAAGTAACGAAGTGGATTGCTATCTGTTTTTAAACGATACCAAACTTGTTACTTTTAAATGCCTGATGATTAAATTCATTGGGTGTTTTTATTTTTTCTGATTTAGTCTCAAGCATAAATAATGATAAAAATCGCACTCAATATTAAGACTAAATAAGATAGATCGGATCAGATAAAATCGTTGAAATACCATGCAGATCTATAATGAAAATACTCACACTTATCATTAAATCATAAAACGCCCGATAAAGTTCATCGGGCGTTTTATACCTGAAAAGTTATCAACCTATATCAGGATTAGTCGATATGATTTTATCAACTATAGATTAATGACGAGTATAAACAATCTTCTTACTGTCATTTTCGCATGTTCCAACAACCTTACCTTCTGTTTGTGCAACTTGATCGTTTTCAACGACAGTTAAAGTAAAGTTAGCGGCTGGCACACCATTATTAACGATTTTTTGTTGAATAGACTCAACTACTTCATCACAACCCGCATTCGCGGCTAAAGGTGCAAATGCAACTAGTGTGGCCATTACTGCAAATACATATTTTTTCATATCATTCTCTCCTTGTTTTATGGAGTAAACATCATTGTTTTACACTATTTTCTTACGGATTAACAGGGCGACCAGTATTACTGTCTAAACAACGACGAGTTTCAGGCTCCCAATATGCATAGACATTCGCGCTTTTCAGACAAGCATCTCGCTCATCAATGGCTTTATCTATTTTATTAAATTCGGTTTTTTCCCGCTGATTGATTTGGGTTCGAAGCTCACGCTTTTGATCCCAGTCTTCTTTCATTTGTCGAGCTTGTTCTTTATCTAAGACATTGTCATAGCCATTGCCATTAATGGTTACATTAGTTGAAGCGGCAACAGAAGAAAAAGAAGACACTGATAAACCAAGAAATAAGGAGAACACCATGGTTCTGATGACTTGTTTCTTAGTTAGTGTGTTTATCATGGTTGCTATCCTCTAAAGTTATGTAGCTATTACTCTCAATGACTATTATATCTTAATCATTATAGCTGATACCTTAATAAAAAATGTGTTTTCAGTGTATTTAGTTTTGACGATGAACACTTAACCCCGCAAATGACTGACTCACCGGCATCATTTCTAATGTATTGATATTCACATGAGCAGGTAATGTTGCTGTCCAATATACTGCTTCTGCTACATCTTCAGGTGTTAATGCATTTGCATTAGCATAAGTTTGCTCAACTTTATCACTATCGCCTTTAAAACGAACTAATGAAAACTCTGTACCACCAACAAGCCCTGGCTCGATATCGGTCACGCGGACTTTTTTACCTTGGAGATCAGCACGTAATCCTAAGCTAAATTGCTTAACAAACGCTTTGGTCGCACCATAAACATTTCCGCCCATATAAGGCCAAGACGCTGCTGTTGAACTGATATTAATAATATGACCTTGGTTTCTTTCTACCATAAAAGGAAGAATAGCGCGGGTGACATGTACCAGACCTTTATTATTTGTCTCGATCATCGTATCCCAATCATCAAGATTGGCTTTATCGGCGGTATTTAAACCTAGGGCTAATCCTGCATTATTAACCAACACATCAATTTCACGCCATTTTTCAGGTAATTGTGTATAAATCTCACTGACTGCTTTTTTATCTGTAACATCTAGCTGTAATGGATAAAATTGTTCACCTAGCTCTTTATGCAAGTTATTCAGTTTATCCAAACGACGAGCAGTACCAATAACTTTATGTCCATGGCTGATAAAATGACGAGCAATGGCTTCACCAAAGCCAGCAGAAGCACCCGTGATAAAAATAATCATTTAATTACCCTCGATAGTTATAATGATTGAAAGTAAAAGGCTATCACTAGAAAGAGTCAAGTTTAAAAAGCGGCTTTGCGATAAATCAGGCTAAAAACAAGATCCTTTTCTTATATGAAAGATTTTTATCTTTAATAATAAGTCAGATTTTTGTTTTCAACTGTAAGACAAAGGGGGTTAGACAGAGCAATTAACAACGCTGAGACCGGGTTTATTGTGCAACAAACCCAGCCTAGTCAAAGAAGACAATATCAATTATTTTTTACCGACTTGGTGACCAATAACGCCACCTAAAACACCACCGCCAATGGTGCCCAATGCACTACCGTCAGTTAAAATTGCGCCACCAATGGCACCCGCACCGGCTCCAATTGCTGTGTTACGATCGCGTTTTGTCATGCTAGAACAACCCGCAAGAGAAAAAAGCAGAACAGAAGCGACACACAGTGTTCCAATCTTTTTTAACGTGATATTCATTTTTATAAACTCCGATATAAAGGACAATATAAAGATATCGTTATCGTATTTATACGAGCATCAGAATATTCGGGAACATAAGGGGTGAAAACTCTTAAAATGAGTGAATGCTGATAACATACATTTTAAATGCATTAAATCAAAATAAATTTTATTATTTATATTATTATTTGATGCTTATAAGAAAAGCATCAATGTAACTATGTCATTTATGTAACTATGTCATTTATATGAGTTAATGTAACAATATGATATTGCTAAATAAATTAAAAGCACTCTCTTCGCAATTCGCCTCGGGCTATTTTGGTGTTGTATTAGGAATGATTGGTACGGGAATGGCATGGCGCTATGCAGCAAAAGAGCACCACTATCCGTCTTTTATCGGTGAAATATTTATTGGTGTAGGTTGCTTGGTTTGGTTAACGCTTACGCTATTTTTATTGGGTAAATGGTTATTTCATCGATATGCTATTCTGGATGAAATTAAACATCCGGTTGCCAGTGGATTTACGAGTTTATTTCCTGCAACAACAGTCTTAGTATCAATAGGTTTAAACCCTTATTTACCATTATTCTCTCTTGTATTGTTTATCCTCGGTGCGCTTGCTCAGTTAGCGTATTCCAGTTGGCTGATTGGTTATCAATGGAAGGGCGAATATCCTAAAATGGCCACTACACCCGTATTATATTTACCGACAGTGGCGAATAACTTTATCTGTGCCATGGCATGTGGTGCATTCGGATTTAATGATTTGGGTATTTTATTTTTTGGTGCTGGCGTATTTTCTTGGTTAAGTTTAGAACCTGCTATTTTAAAAAGAATACGTAGTGAAGGGGTAATGGATGAAAAATCACGGCTATCCTTTGGTATTCAATTAGCGCCGGCTTTAGTGGCTTGCAGTGCTTATTTGGCTATTAATGATAATCATATCGACTTTTTCGCTAAAATGTTATTAGGCTATGGTCTATTACAACTTTTATTTATGGTGAGATTAATCCCTTGGTTTATTAAACAGCCATTTTCACTACCATTTTGGAGCTTTTCCTTTGGAGTCTCTGCATTAGCAAAGGCATCATTAAATATGAGTATGATAGCTAATAGCCATTTTATGCAGTTACTCTCAACAGCACTATTTATCTTTGCTAATTTAATTATATTACTACTGATTTGGCATTCGTTATTATGGCTTTTTAGAGGACTAAAACAATTATGTTGTCCTTCTAAGGCACTTTAATAACCATAGAAAAAAAAGAGCCTAAACAAGATTATTTAGGCTCTTTTTATTTTACGTCGAAAGATAATTTAATAAAATTTTAAAAAAGTGCATTAAGTTAGAATTAAATTCTAATCGGCTTTCTACTTAAAATAGCCACGGTATTACCGATAAACATCGCTGAGTAATATAAAGGAACATAAATCAAGCCGAGTGCAATCATCATAACACCAATAGATAGCATTAACGCTACAGTGCTATCTGGTGAGGTTAATTCTAAAAATCCTTTATCTAACCCTGTTAAAAATACCTTTTCTTGTAATTTTGCATATAGCCATGAACTACCAACAAGAACAGCACCAAACCAAAAACTTAGCCAACATAATGCTGAAGTAAAAGACATCATATTATTTTTCATTATTTATTTTCCTTGTCAAATAAAGCATACAATGAGTTATGATATTTTTATAAAAATCAGTTTTTAGATTATATCGATAAATAAAAATAGATAAATACATATATGGGTAAAATGGCTAAGTGAATATATAAAAAGAGCAAAGTTATTAATTAGCCATTTATAAGTTTCTTATTACATATATCCACATATAAAGAAACTCTGAGAATAATAACGTTTGGGGATAATTCAAGTTTGGTATTAAAAAGATATCTAAACGTTAATTATTTCCTATACTTTTTAATTTGATAGACAAAATATCCTATTGCTAACGGTATGATCAATGGGATTAGCACCATTAGATATAATGCACCGCCACCTTTGGCTCCACCGCCATTGATATATTCATCGAAAATGTCTTTTGAAAAGTAATGAAGAAATATGTCGTCACTGCATTTTTTAGCGAACGGAAGTAAGGGGATACAGATACAACTATAAATAATAATTAAAATATGTTTAGTGCCGCTATCACTTAAAAAATAAACAATTGGAATAAAAATAAAAAAACTAAGAAATGATTTACCCCAGAAATCCCAACTTTTTATAAAAAGACGAACAGGGTGATTTTTCTTTTTTTCCAATAAGTTTCGTTGTGTTATTTTTTCTTTTGTATGATTTTTGCCACTTTTACTCATTAAACTACCTTGTTAGAGTTAGCATTTATTTGTTATTTATACGTATTATTATATTTGATGTGACAAAAGATGAAAAGGCGTGATCTTAAATCCGCCAGTAGAATAATACTGACGGATTTATCATTTAGGAAAAATTAGAAGGCTTGACGGAAAATCTCAATGATCTCTTTTTCATTACCTTTACGAGGATTAGAGAATGCATTACCGTCTTTGAGTGCCATTTCCGCCATATATGGGAAATCAGATTCTTTCACACCCAATTCCCTTAGATGTTGAGGAATACCAATATCCGTAGAGAGGCGAGCGATAGCTGCAATAGCGCGCTCTGCAGTATCCATCACGGATAATCCTGTGATATTTTCACCCATAAATTCAGCGATATCTGCAAATTTTTCTGGATTAGCAATCAGGTTATAACGCAGTACATGTGGTAATAGCACCGCATTCGCGACACCATGTGGCATATCATATAAACCACCTAATTGGTGAGCCATTGCATGCACGTAACCAAGGTTAGCGTTATTAAATGCCATTCCAGCTAACAATGAAGCATAAGCCATATTTTCACGGGCTTTCAGGTTTGTTCCCAAGGCTACGGCTTGGCGTAAGTTACGAGAAATTAAGCGAATTGCTTGAATAGCTGAAGCATCAGTGACTGGATTAGCATCTTTAGAGATATAAGCTTCAACTGCGTGAGTTAACGCATCCATACCTGTTGCGGCTGTGAGTCCTGCGGGTTTGCCAATCATTAACAGTGGGTCGTTAATAGAAACAGAAGGGAGGTTACGCCAGCTCACAATAACAAATTTAACTTTAGTTTTTGTATTGGTCAGAACACAGTGGCGAGTAACTTCACTTGCTGTACCAGCAGTGGTATTTACTGCAATAATAGGAGGAAGTGGATTTGTGAGTGTTTCAATACCTGCATAATTGTAAAGATCACCTTCATGAGTGGCTGCAATACCGATACCTTTACCGCAGTCGTGCGGGCTACCGCCTCCCACTGTAATTATCATGTCGCATTGTTCTTTGCGGAACATTGCAAGACCTTCAAGTACATTAGTGTCTTTGGGGTTAGGTTCAACGCCATCAAATACGGCAACATCAATACCCGCTTCTTTTAGATAACCGATAGTTTTATCTACAGCACCATCTTTTATTGCTCGTAGACCTTTATCTGTTACCAGCAGGGCTTTTTTACCGCCCAATAATTTGCAACGTTCGCCAACAACAGAGATAGCACCTGGACCAAAGAAGTTAACATTCGGTACCAAGTAATCAAACATACGATAGCTCATGATAAACCTTCCAATATCAGATTATTATTCAGATAAATTAAAGTATTAGTGCATTCTCGCCCCATTGGTTATTAAGTCAAGAGAGGTAGCTCATCAATGAGTTGAATCGATTCGTTTAACTTTGGTTTATTTGACATAAGTCAACATGGCGTACTTATAATTAATAAGCCAGCGTCATCTGATTTGAGAAAAAAGCAGGGGGAAACAAAAAATAAAACACCCGCAAGCAGGTGTTTTATCATATCCAGCAAATATCGCTTATTCTTCGAAGTACCAATATCCTTGATTGATAAATTCGGTTAATTCGGCAACAAAGGCTGGGTTATTCAATGCTTCACCGAGTTCATCTGCGCCAACTTCTGTAAACTGGCATAAGGCATCTGCTCCCTTCGTTTCTTTGGTTATCCAATTTTCTGTATTCACAAAGAAACTCTCAGCGATGCGTAGGACGCGCAGCCCACTTAGTCGGATCAGTTTTTCACCGTCATTCAATGCATTCAGTACTTCTTCTGGTTGATAAGGTGGTTCTGAAGGCGCAATATCTAGCTCATGACGCGGTGTAGTTGCAAAGCGACCTAACCACTGTTCAAAATCACCGGGCTTGTTGATCATCTCAATCATCATAGCGCGCAGACGTTCAACTTCATGAGGTTCCATTCTTCCTGCATTGTCGCGTACTGTTAGATTTGGATCGCCATAATTTATTCCACCCAGATCTTGTTCCAGAGCATAATCTGCAAAGCTGCTCAGCAAATCACGGCCATTTGGCCCACGAAAGCCAACAGAATAATTCATAGTATCTTCAAAGGTGAAGCCATCGTGAGGAAATCCAGGTGGGATATATAAAATATCTCCCGGTGCCATTTCTACATCAATAATTGGTTCAAATGGATCAACATGCAGTAATGCGGGGTGAGGGCAGAACTGGCGCATTGGTAAGGCATCACCTACACGCCAGCGGCGACGTCCCATTCCTTGAATGATAAAAACATCATAGTTATCGATATGTGGGCCGACACCACCTCCCGGTACAGAATAGGAGATCATCAAGTCATCAAGCCGCCATTCAGGTAATACTCGAAACGGTTTCACCAGTTCAGCTGCCGGCATATGCCAATGGTTGACAGCCTGAACTAATAGTGACCATCCTTCTTCACCTAATTCACTGAAGTCTTCAAACGGACCATGACTTGCCTGCCATTTGTCGCCAGTAAGGCTGACAAGGCGGCTGTCAATTTCCGGCTCCATTGCCAGACCAGCCAGTTCATCTGGTGTGATAGGATCGACAAAATTAGGAAATGCATTTTTCAGTACAACAGGTTTTTTTTGCCAGTATTTTTCTAAAAATTCAGGCCAGTTAAGATTCAGTTTATTAACCATGTGACCACATCTGTATCAATGAATAAGTGGGTAATTATAGAAGTAATACACGGTGATATTTTTGTTTGGCGTCAAATGGCAGTTAATAACACGGATGGGAATATCTGAATATGGAGGATCAAGGTGTTATAAAACTCTTTCTGAAATGGAGTTAATAATTTAGATACCACAAAGTCGTATAATATTTGACGCTATGTTACATAAGGGGGCTGAGCCATTCCAGCAAAATGAGATTGGAGTTTACCGGAATGGTTCAGGTTAGTCTTTATATAGAGTGAATTGTGTGGATTACTATTACTTCTTATTTGTTTTTTGGGCAATCGCAGATTTAGCCTTTGCTATAATCTTGCTTAATTCATCAGCACCTTGACTTTCGCTAATTGCATGTAGTTTTGAGTAATCACATTCAGGTTCATTATTTAATTTAAACTGTTTACACAGCTCTAACCAAAATTTATTTTTACTCTGTTCAGAGATATTGGATTGGTTTATTTTTTGTTCTGCTTTTGAAATAATTTCTTTGTAGTTAGATATATTGGAAGATAAATCGTCAGCTACTTTTTTAGCATATTCTTGATATGTCAATTATTATCCTTAACGAAGTTAACTTCGTTTCCATTGTTCATTAATATCTAATATGTTTGTATATATTGTGGTTGCTGTGAATTTTTCAGGGTGGTCAGCTATAGCTTCAGAAATTATAGTTCTGTACTCTAGCTTCATATCATTATTATCTAGGTATTTTTTCTTAACACAATAGCAAAGTCTATCTAGCCCATTTAAGTACATTTGTACAGCTTCACCGAACCTAAGATTGGCAGCAGTATATTCTTCAGATACTTCTTCAGTGTCAAATTTACCGAGAGCAATTCCTGCTGAACTTAATTCCCTGCGTCTTTCAGCTATCTGAGCTTCTAAAGCAAGTAAAGAGTTTAAAGTGTTTATTTTATTTGACTCAACTGCTTCTTTTATCTGACCTCTCACACTCCACAACATAAGTAGCGCAATTACGGCTGATATAATGTACGTAATTAAACTTAACAAATTATAGAGATCTTGTTGCATATTTTAGCTTGCCTTTTTAGTGATAATTGCTTTAGCCATAGCCACTATTTTACTCAATTCACCAGCGCCTTGGCTTTCCATACCTAAAGATAAATGCATTCCGAATAAATCAGTCAGTTCTGAATATAATTCAATCCAGAATTGTTTTTTGCTATCTTCATTAATATTTGACTTTTCTAAAACACGTTCTGCTTCTTCGATTAACTCAACTGAAGAGTATGGTGTTTCTTTTATTTTTTTAGCTGTTATGGCAGCGTATTCTTTAGGTGTCATTTCATTTCCTTTTTATTCTTTACAAAACCCCATGCTGTACTACAAAGGTAGTCTCAGGGAAATATCAAGATCTCAGCACAAATGGCTAAAAAACAACCGCTTCAATTAATCATTTGCAACAAAAACCTTATCTAAATATAACATATTCTTATGTGTTTGGCAGTCTTAGGCATTGTTTTTCTAATTTTTGAATATAAATAGTAAGTAAAACTATATAATAAGAAGGAAAAGTGGTTTGGAGGAGATTTATGGCAACACTCAATATAAAAGCAACTTTTTAGTGCGATATCGAAATGTTGTGGAAAGTGATTACCTCGACAGAAAATTATTAATGGCGTAGTGATTTACACAGTATTGAAGTGATAAACGATCATAAATTTATTGAACATACCAAAGATGGTTATACGCCCACATTTACGAAAATAGCTAAAGTGCCATAATATCAACGATGGGAATTTGATATGGAAAATGAAAATATCAAATTAGATTTTATTAAAACCTTTAGTGAAGTCGTATCTGAAGAAAAGGCAAAAAGCCTATATTCAAGACTTAGAAAAAGCATTGGTAAATAAGCATTAAATTAAGAATCAACCAACATAATCAACCAGACCAAAAACAGAGATTTCAATGCCTACCCGTATTTAGACACCAAGGTTCGCATAATGTATATTATGTTAAATAGAATCTAACAAATAATAATACGGTGGCTTTCTCCTATAAATGTAAATCTTAAACTGATGGTTCTTTTCGCCCCATCTACTCAAGCTATTTCAATATACTCAATGGAAGAATTTTACTTCTGCTATTTTTGATATATGACTATGGAAAATACTTTTGGGTTGATTTAATACTAAGACCGATATAAGCTTAATTTTACAAGGTGATGGTGTTCCACCTTTCCCAACCGCTGGTTATTCTCACAATACCAGATGATGACGCCTGATATACAATTAATTTGTCCTCTTATAGGCATGTATGTCAGGTATCGCTATGAAAAAAACAACTAAATCAAATCTCGACCATAAACAATTTCCCCTTCAAAAAGAAGACTCAATCTATGTTTTGGGTCACCAAAATCCTGATAGTGATGCTATCTGTAGCACACTCGTTGTGGCTGATTGGCTTAATTATACTGGTAGATCTGCAACCCCTTGGCGTTTAGGCGATATCACCCCAGAAACCCGTTATATCCTTAGCGTAGCTGGTGTTCCTCAGCCCAATTTACTCACGACGGACTTAACCGATAAAGTTGTATGGCTGGTCGATTTTACTGATGCTGAGCAAGGACCGCCTTCCCTAATGAGTAGCAATATCATCGGGATCATTGATCACCATCGTATTGGAACCATCATCACCCGAAACCCTCCTGATGTTTGGATCAGAGCCGTAGGATGCAGCGGAACTGTTCTGCTTTCTATTTTGATGCACGAAGTGCCAATGCCACTTACCGTCTCTCAGGCTATTTTGCTAATGGGGGCTATACTTAGTGATACCGTTGCATTAACGGGTCCTACCACAACGACACAAGATCATCATGCTGTGGCGATATTACGGGACATTGCGGGTATCGATTATGACGAATTCGTAAACGGGCTTCTCCGTGCCAAAACGGATATCGCTGGGCAATCCATTTCAGTATTGCTCAATCGTGATGCTAAAAATTACTGTATCCATGATATGCCCCTTTTGCTCTCACAAATTGAGGTGAGCAATATGGATGATATTACCCCTTTACTGCCGGCATTGTTGCAGGAAATGGTACAGATTCATAACCATCGTTCATTAAAAATGGTCGTATTAATAGTGACAGATATTACTCAACGGAACTCTGTTTTGTATTTTTCCGAAAGTAGCCTGATTGGTTCTAGCCAAGTTTCATTACCCGGCATGATAAGCCGGAAAAAAGAGATACTTCCTTGGCTGACCGAACGACTTGCTTCTTATAAGGCATGATATATGAAAATTTATCGATACGCCTATTTATTAACCATTTTTCTGTTGATGTCCTGATTAAACATCTTCCAAATCTATAGAATAAGGTCGAACTTATGAGCTTTGAAATTAAAAATATTATCGCAAGAGAAATTCTTGATTCACGAGGTAACCCAACCGTAGAAGTTGAAGTAACCTCTACAGAGGGATGCATGGCTCGGGCATCGGTTCCTTCTGGTGCAAGTACAGGCTCTCGCGAAGCTATCGAACGCCGTGATAGTGATAAAAAACGTTTTGGTGGCAAAGGTGTGTTAGATGCAATCCACAGCATCAATACTGAAATTAATGATGCCCTAAAAGGCTATGATGTTCGCCATCAAAAAGATATTGATAACTGTCTGATCGCCCTTGATGGTACAGAAAATAAAAGTCGATTGGGTGCAAATGCCCTTCTTGGTGTTTCTTTGGCGGTATCTCGTCTGGCAGCGCAACTCTCTGATATGCCACTCTATCGCTACTTAGGGGGGATTGGCGCTAATTTGCTCCCTGTTCCTTGCATGAATATCATCAATGGCGGTGTTCATGCTCGTTGGCAAGGTGCTGATTTTCAAGAGTTTATGATAGCCCCTTGGGGGGCTTCCTCTGTGCGCGAAGCAATTCGTTGGGGCAGTGAAGTGTATCAAGCTTTGCGTCAAGTTCTATTGGAGAAAGGGCTATCTACGGGAGTTGGTGATGAAGGTGGGTTTGCCCCTGCTGTTTCTTCAAATCGCCAGCCACTTGAACTTATTGTAGAAGCGATCACTAAAGCGGGATATCGCCCAGGTGAAGATATTGTTATTTGTATGGACCCTGCCTCTAGCGAGTTCTATGCAGATGGTAAATATACTCTGCGTACTGAAAATACGCAGCTCAATGCTGAAGAAATGACTCAGTACTACGCACAATTAGTGAACGATTTTCCGATAATGCTGATTGAAGATGGCTTAGCCGAAGATGATTGGGCTGGTTGGAAAATCTTACATGCAGCACTTGGTGGTAAATTAGAGCTAGTTGGCGATGATCTTTTTGTGACAAACGTGAAGTATATCCAGCGAGGCATCGATGAAAACCTTGCCAATGCTGCACTGATCAAACTGAATCAAATTGGTACCCTTAGTGAGACTATTGAAGCCGTTCAGTTATGCAAAGATAACAATTGGGGAACCTTTATTTCCCACCGTAGTGGGGAAACTGTCGATAGTTTTATTGCCGATATGACTGTGGGGCTACGTGCTGGTCATCTGAAAACTGGCGCTCCTAGCCGTGGAGAACGTGTTGAGAAATACAATCAATTGATGCGTATTGAAGATGAATTAGGTGATGCTGCTGTATTTGCAGGTAAAGCCGCATTCAAAATACGCTGATTAAGGTTATTGATATTGTTCATCGTATGATGCAATGAAATAGAGAGTAAAACTCGTTATTTTTATAAAAAATAACGAGTTTTTAGTTTTTAATTTATGCTTTGTTATGTATTACTATTAACCGATATTTGGGTCTTTCTCATTTTAAATAAAGAAACACCTAAAAATATCATGGCGAATATACCACATAACAAGAATGCAAAAGGTAATTGATATGTAATGGATGAAATTAAGCTAATTAAATAGCCGACAATGGCTGAAATAAAATATTGGATCATCCCCATTAATGATGAAGCAACACCGGATTGTGATTTAACACTTGCCATTGTTAATGCCGTTAAATTACCAAAAATTAAACCTAACGACCCTACACCAATAGCTAATAATGTACCAAATGTGAATAGAGAAACTGGTCCAAAACTCATCATAATTAATAGTGTTGCACCGATAGCAGTATGAATAAGTATCCCTAAAATAATGACAACCTTAGATGATAGATATTTCTTTTGTAATAAAAAATCAACCTGCCCACCGATAATTAAAGCAACAGCATTAGCTGCAAAAATATAACTAAATTCTGTCGGTGTTAATCCATAATATGTCGTAAAAATAAAGGAAGAGCCACTGATATACACAAATAGTGAGGCTAAAATAACACCACCTGAGAGCATATATCCCATATAGGTAATATTGCGAATTTGATTGATATAAGCCTTAACACTATTTTTAATGCTTAAAGGTGAACGTTTGTCTATGGGCAATGTATCGGGGATTGAGCGATAACTCCATATAAAAAGAATACTCCCTAATAGCGTCATAAACCCAAATATGCTTCTCCACCCAATATGCCCTAATAAAAAACCGCCAATAATAGGTGCTAAAATGGGAGCTATCATCATGATTTGCATTAATAATGAGAATATTTTTGATGACTCTTTTAATGAACAAGCATCATCAACAATAGCTCGTGGTGTGACCAAACCCGCTGCTGCCCCTACTGCTTGGATTAACCTTGCGATTAATAACCCTTCGAGGCTTTGTGAAATAGTGGCAATAAATGAACCTAAAATAAAAATACCGATCCCGACGAGTAATGGCGTTCTTCTGCCATATCTATCTAATAAAGGACCATATATACCCTGCCCAATCGCTAATCCAATTAAGAAAAAAGAGAGTGTTAGCTGAATATCGCTTGAAGTAACATTTAAATCATTAGCGATAGTTGGCATTGCAGGTAAATAAAGATCGATGGCCATTGCATCTAAAGCAGTTATTAAAGCGAGCAATACCACTAATAATGCGCTAAATGTGTTTGAATTATTATTTGAAGCTAACATTATTCTCTCCAATTAAATGCTTTAAAAGTGTCATTAAAGCATCCAACCTTAGTTTGGTAAGTTCTTTATTTGTATATACTAATTTAATTTGAATGCTATCAATAATTGAAATATAGACCTCGGTATAGAAATCAGTATCAAATTTTAATGCTGTATATGTCGTTATTGTATTTTTAAATTCAGAGGTTAATCGTTGGATATAGTCGCTATGTAATTCATTAATCTCATCAGCAAGATGCAAAGGTGATAAATAGCTGGTTTGTAAGAAAAATTTTAATATTGGTGTATTATCATACCGCTCAACTAAATTTTCACAGTAACTAAAACCAGGTGCATT
Source organism: Proteus sp. CD3 (assembly GCF_008808075.1). Classification (NCBI taxonomy): domain Bacteria; kingdom Pseudomonadati; phylum Pseudomonadota; class Gammaproteobacteria; order Enterobacterales; family Morganellaceae; genus Proteus; species Proteus sp. CD3. The sequence continues at coordinate 1,580,396 of NZ_CP019686.1, forward strand.
ACGATTAATTTGTGTGTCTGAAAAAGCATTTTGAACATTAATAAGTTCTTCATCCAGCGCACAACGATATGCATGCATAAATAGTGCATCTTTGCTCTTAAAATGGCTATATAACGATGATTTTTGTATGCCCGCTGCATGAGCTATTTTAGATATCGACGCCCCATTATATCCATATAGTGAAAACTCAAGCATTGATGCTTGAGTGAGTTTTTCAAATGTTGTTTCTGTGCCCATTATTTTTCCTTACCGTACGACCGATCGGTCGGTTGTATGATAAGGAGGTAAATATATAGATGCAACTAAAAAATGAACAAAAATTAGGTGTGCAAGAGTGATTTTATATCCTCAATAATTTTATCTAATTCCTTTTTTTACACCTGATGTGACAATATGGTATTTATTTTCTGATGTTGTTCCTGTTATTAACCCATCAATATCAAATTTACTTTGATATAATAATTTATTACGATTAAATTGTTTTATTCCGTTATAAGTAAATTGTTTTTCTTTATATAAATTATAATCATCTGGGGTCTCTTTAATTAAGTGTCTTGCTAACAATGCCATATCAAAAGCAGTAGTATATTGCTCTCCATTATTATTAAGACCATGTACATTTTTAAAATAGGTATTAGTCATACCAATACTGGTAGCCATTTTATTCATTTGGTCAACAAAGCTATCCTGATTACTGGCCATATATTTAGCTAGTGCAATAGCAGCATCATTGGCTGATTGGATAATTAAGCCTTTTTTCAGTTGATATATAGATACGTGCTCATCTGCTTTAAGAAACATAAGAGGTGAGCCATTTAATACAGGGTTTGCAAAAGCCCATGCTTCTTTATCAATAGTAACGTTATCATCATTTTTTATGTAGCCTAAATATGTTGATTTCGCTATTAAATATGATGTCATTAGCTTAACTAAGCTTGCTGGTTCAACTTTTTCATCGCCCCCTTTTTCTGCTAATATTTCCCCTGTATCGTATGACATTAACACCCAAGCTTCTGATGAAATGATAGGTGTTGAATATTCAGCATGGGTTTTTTCAGTAATAGAAAATAATATTAAAAAAACAATAAAAAAAGAATTAAAACTATTTTTCATAATAATTTTTGATTACCCTTTTATTTAGTAATTTATAGGTTTAAGGAAATGATTTATTCTTTATTTTGCGATTGATAAATTTGTGATGTGGACATTTTTTGTTCTTGTTTTTTTGCATTCTATTTTTTCACTATCATTAAATATCATGACGTGAGAATAACCATTGTTAATATAAGTATCACCGCTTAAAAATTGGTAAATATTATATTGAATTCCTTTTATAGTTTTCCTATCCACACCGGGTGATACATAGAAATCATCGCCATTTTTCATTGTGCTTATCCTATAGTTTGTATGAAAAATAGTAACCATTCCTTTATCTTTGCAATCAAGTTCTATTTCTGCCATGGCATTAGCATCAACACAAAAGAGCAATAGTATTAATTTTAATAATATCTTATTTTTTATCATCATATGTTTTCTCTATTATTTTTTATGTTTTAAAATTATAATAATCTATTATTTATCATTATATTGTGAATATATTCATGATCATCCCATAACTAGATGAACCTTTGTAAAAACACTGTTAATATGATGGAGTGATAGGAAAAAACCTTCAATACTAAATAGAGACTATCTGATATGAATAATATTAATATCGAATCCATGGATTTAAATTTAATGAAGGTTTTTGAGGCGTTATTTGAAGAAGGTAGTGCGACAAGAGCCGCAATACGGTTAGGATTAACACAATCAGCAGTAAGTGCTTCATTATCAAAACTAAGATTAATTTATCATGATCCATTATTTGAGAGGACTGGCAGAGGATTAAAGCCTACGGCACGTTCGAATGAGCTTGCGCCAATAATAGAAAGTGCTCTTGGTCAATGTCGATTGGTAGCCTCTTATGCTGTTCCTAAAGGGCATTTTGAAGGGAAAACGGTCACAATAGGGCTATCTGATGATTTTGAAATCGCGTTAGGTAAGCAACTTTTGGATAAAATTAATCAATCATTGAAAGGCATACATGTTATATATCGGCAAACGCATTCACGTATTGTTCAGGATATGCTGCTAAGGCATCAAATCGATTTGGCTATTACGGCGGGAGGCATGGCTTCGCATTTAATTAAGACTTATCGATTAGGTAAAAGTAATTATTTATGTATTACTGATAAAAAGAATGATATTCCCGAAAATGTTAGGGCATATGCTGATTACCCTCACCTTCTCGTCTCTTCAAGTGGTTTTGTTGGTGTTGTTGATGAAGCATTAAAAACATTAGGATTAAAGCGCAAAGTTGTGGTATCAACCACACATTTTTCAGCAGTTCCTTTTTTATTATCAGATTCGCATATGTTAACAACAATACCATCTCATGCTGCCTATGCAATTGCAGAAATGGCGAATATGCATGTCTTTTTGCCACCTGCCAAGATGCCTTCTTATGAATTAATTATCGGGAATCGAATTGGCGGAAAACATGATTATGTAATAGAAGAAATAAAACAATTTATTATAGATACTTGTTTTTCCTCAACCTATTTAAAACTAGAATAGAGCATACGCACTTTAAATTCGAATATAAATCGGCAGGTAAAGGTCGATTTTTATTTTTCTAATAGTGGAATTAATGTAGTGGGATTAAGGGATAGTAATGTTTATATTACATATATTGATTGTATGTAATCAAACCTTCCCTTACCTTTTCACATTAAAATGCTGAGCAAATATTTTATATCCTTTTTCGCTAATGCTGACTTCCCTATATCCTTGATGTCTTATTAACCACCCTTGCACTTCTGCGTGATTAAGAAAAACCGTGCCGATTTGTCCACCAAGATGAAATCGGCGCTCACTCCAATCTAAACATGGACAACAAATATTGCGTGAACCTTTGGCTTGGAAATCAACACCCATATTTTTAAATCGCTCAAGACCTAACGTTGTAATAGCGCGACCATCTTCTGTTATCCATTTTTGTTGGCAAAGCGAATGATAAATATCAACAGCAACTTCACCCGCTAAATGATTATAACAAGTGCGTGCTTTTCTTAGATTTTTCGGGGTTGTAATTTTTGCTTGAGAAATATTTTCTGTTGAAAAGCTCATCAAATTTTCAATGATTTTTGCAATATCATCATTAGCTAACCTGAAGTAACGATATTTACCTTGAGCTATCACAGAAATAAGATTGCTATTGAGTAATTTTGATAAATGACTGCTTGTCGTAGAGGCTGAAATATCTGCAATAATGCTAAGCTCAGTAGCTGTCCACGCCCTTCCATCCATTAAAGCACAAAGTATTTTTACTCTGGAAATATCCGATATCGCTGCGCCAACAGCGGCTATTGCAGATTCTACGCTGTGCTGATATTCCGTCTTTATCTCTGATTTAGTCATTTGAAATATTACCGTCTCTCTCTCATAGAATGCGCTATTGAGTATTGTGATAATGCTATTGTAGCAATATCTAGAGTCTACGGATTTTCTTTATTAAATGAATATTCGCGAGTCAGAGAAACAATACTAATTCTGTAAAAATTAAAAAGAGAGCTACGGCCTTCTTGTTGTGCATTTTTATGTAAAATATTCTTCTTCCACTGTAAAACGGCTTCTTCATTTTCCCACCAAGAAAGTGACAATAACTTTCCTTGTGTTGATAAGCTTTGAAAACGCTCTATTGAGATAAATCCCTTGATGTCTTGTAATAACGGTTTTAAGTCAGTCGCTAAAGACAAATAGCGACTCATTTTCCCTTGTTCTACCTTCACTTCAAATATAACAGCAATCATCACATTCTCCTTTTTGTTTAGTTGTTGAGAGTCTACCTATAAAAAACAATAACATTTCGATAAGAATTGAAATGAGAAATTTAAGTGAGTTTAGAGGTTAAGCATGATCAAAAAGAAAAAAACTTATTCTCTAAATAGTCATACAAATTGCTTGGGGTTATGGCAATGACGGAATTATTAGATCCGCCACAATACTCCAAACTTGTTAAAGGATGTACACGTCTAGGACTGACCAGCGGTGATTTCCATTATTATTCAGAACACATCACCATCGATATCAAACATGGTGAAGATTGGCTGTATAAGGTCATCAAAGTTATTACAGATCAGTACCCTGATGCGAAAAAAGAGTTTTACTTAGGGAGTCTTTTGCGGTTACAAACAGCAGAAAGATATTACGATAATCTGTTGATGAAACTAAAAAACATTTAATCACTAATAATAAGTGACCGAAAGGTCACTTAGGATAAGATATGGCATATTTACTACTAGCACTCGCTGCTATTTTTTGGGGTGGAAACTACGTAGCAGGACATTTGCTTGTTGGTTATATCAACCCTTATCTTCTCAGTGTGTTGCGTTGGGGATTTACCTCAATACTCATGTTCATCTTGTACTGGAAAGTTATCCGCAAGGAGTGGCATTTACTTACTGAACATCTTGGTATCAATACCCTTTTTGCTTTCCTTGGACAAGTCAGTTTCCCACTTACGTTATATATTGGCTTGCAATATACAAGTTCACTTAATGCCGCGATTTATATATCAGCCACACCTTGTCTTGTGTTGATAATTAATTTCTTATTTTTTAGAGAGCATATTTCAACACGCAATGTCATTGGTGCAATAGTCAGTACAATTGGTGTTATCTACCTTGCTTACGCGGGTTCTGATGGTGAAGCCTCGTTCTCATCATTCGGTATTGGTGATGTGTTAACCATTATTTCAGCACTGAGCTGGGCATTTTATTGTGCGTTGTTACGTCTTAAAGACAAACGAGTCACACATACTTCATTTGTTGGTTTTTGCTCGCTGATTGGTACCGCTATATTGATCCCAATGTATCTGGTGTATCTATTTTATGCGAAGGAAACCCCTGTAACGATGGGGAGTGACTACTTTTACCCTGCGCTTGGCGTTGCTTATTTGGTTATTTTCCCATCATGGCTCTCTTATGTTTTTTGGAATAAAGGCGTTGCGATGATAGGGACAACACGAAGTGAAATATTCACGCACCTTATCCCTGTATCGGGTGGTCTGCTGAGTATTGTCTTGCTAGATGAAAAAATTCATCTATATCACGTTATTTCACTCGTGATGATTATTTTCGGTATTGTGTGTTGTTCCGGTAAGAATAAAGCGAGAGCATAGACACTTTTAAAAGAAGAATAAAAATTATATTCTTCTTTTAAGCTGATCTTTATTTTAAAAGTAAACTCAATGTATTTACTCGCCCACTATCCCAATTAAGATGCACTAAACGCCCTGTTTTATCGAAAAAACACCATTGGTTAAATTCATTGCGATATTGCGGTGCTAAATCTGTGGGCCATTTTAGCTCAAAGGTACAGTGATTTTTATTGTTATATAAACGAAATATCGTGAACTCATCTTTTTGCCAATAAATTAACGTGGCTGTTTTTTTTATTAAATAAAATGTACGTTGCTCTTCAATAGATTGAGTATTAGGTAGTTGTAATCGTTGTGTATAGTGTGAGCTTGCTGAGGCTAGTACGCATTTATCATACTTTACGTCATAATATGAGTTAGAAATAAAATCATATTTTAATCCCTCATTTAAATGGTGAAGCAGGCTTTCTCGTTGAGTTAATCGACGCTCAGGTAAAATATACAACCAGCGCTCTTTAGGTTCACTATTAATTAGCCAATATTCAGTGTTATTGTGGCGAAGGATCTCGATAACATCGCCATTCAAAGCATCTACATTCCATACTATTTTAAAGTCATTTTTAGTATCAACAACTTGCACTGTATTATTAACTGCAATTGTCCAAAAAACACCATCAAAAAGACGAGCAAAAACAGTACATTTTAGTATGCCAAGCTCTTGAATAGACTGTGTTGTGATCGCTAATGAATGGATCTGGAAATAATCGCCTCTTGGTGCTAATAATAAAGCGCTTTGGTGATTTTCTGCGATAACAATATGGTATGTTGGTGTTAAAGTATGCCAAAGTTTTTTCCCTGCTTTATCGGTTAATAACACCCCAGATTCACCCAAAGCAATAAGATATTGGTGATCATTTAAGGCAACCATATCATAAATAGCGTAAAGCCCTTGTTTGGGAATAGTTGCTGAAATAAAGTGATTTTGTGCATCTAAGGAATAACGTTTAGCCTCAGGAATATCATTATGGGGTATATCTGTTTTTAATAGCTTATTGGTGCTTTTATGAATAAGTTGGCTAATTTCTTTTCTTTCTAGCACAGAATTTGCGCCATATTGATCAACAATAATAGGACGAATAAGTTGATTAATGAGTTGTTCTGTTAATTTAGTCTGCTTAGGTAATGCTAATACTTCTCTGGCTAAAATAGCGCGTTGAATAGTGGCCAGTGGATCGTTACATACCTTTTTAATATCATCTTGATATAAATGAAAAGTGTCAGGTAATAGAAATACTGATTTCACAAGGCTACGTAGGCTTAATTCTCCACCAGCTTGATAGGCAATTTCTAACCAGTGTTTGGCTTTATTACGACTTAATTCATTATTTAACGGCCAGATAATATCGATAGCCTGTAAATAATCTTCGCAGTCAACCAGATATTCAGCCCACTCTTCACGCATTTTATCTGCAATCGTAGGATGTTTTTCTTGTAACTGTAATACGATGTATGAAAAAGCATTATGTAGGCGAGCATAAATAACAGCAGAATCAATATCACCCGCCAAGCAATATAAACGAATAATGCGATCAGGTTGCATTCCCCACAAACGTGCTAGCTCCGCCGCGTGTTGATAGCGTTGAAAGCTTTCTAAATAACTAAGTGCTTCCTCTTTTTCTTGCAATAATTCAGCGAGAACAAATAGAGCTTCTTCATTACATCCTGCTTTATCTAGTTTTATAAACTGTTGACGATAAAGTTGTTTTAAATAATTTTGAAGTTCATCTCCTAGATAAAGGCTTTTATGCTCTTGTGAAGCCGAGGATATTTCTAGTTTATTTCGCCCTTTTAATCTTCCCAAATAAGGTGAAGGCGTTGTTTCTTGATTTTCTTGAGATTGACTAAGTGGAATACCATGACGCAGCGCTTGATCGACATTACCGTCTTCAAACATTTTCATCATTTTATTAATATAATCCGCTTGTTGCTTGCTCATCATAGAGGCTAATCCACTTTTTATTGAAAGTTTATTTAGCCAATGTTGCCACGGTGATAATTGAGATGCCGTTTTAGAGGGATCGCGTATAGCTTCACGACTTTGAGGTGTCAGAAATTTATTAATTATTTTCTGAGTCAGTGATAATGACGCTTTTACGTGAGGTATTTGTGTTTGAGAAGACGATGAAACGTTGTTAAATGCCGTTTTTATAAATTGCTTTTGTTGATCTGCTGCCGGTGGAATATTGCCACCAATAATTGTTCTAATATTTTGCTCTTCTGACAATGCTTGAGGTTTTATCTCATACAAATTGGCGTAGTTATCTGTCTCTTCAAAAGCAATCTCTTTTATATCAAGATAGTCAGCAAGTGATAAAGGTTTAGCTTGCGAGAATAAAAGCGTTGTAACAACACCACTACGGACCAAAGCAAGATCTGCATAAGGCAGTTTTTTTATCTCGTCATTATCTAAAGGCGCAGTGCTATAAAGGCGACCGTAACGAATTAAAGGCCATCCTTCAATTGATGAACAATCCACTGTTTTACTCTCAGTAAAGCAGAGAACATCCCCTTGCTCGAATCGATAAACTCGACAATTAACTTGCCAATGTTTTATTAAATAGGTGAGTCGTTGAGTTTCATTAAACCAATCGTTAGGTAGCCATAAACCTTCGATTTGACGATATCCCAATAACATTGGATGACGAATATAATCGTTATGCATTTTGGGAGTCACCTTCTTGTGCAATGGTATAGAGATTTAGGCGTAATTGTTTTTGGTATACATCATAAACAACGACTTGAGCATGATCCGTTAATGCAGCAAAAAGACCTTTAGATGGGCTAAATGAGTAACGTGTAAACGGATTATCTGCACGATATAAAATTTCTATCTCGCCGTTTGAATAACTGGCAATATTTCGTTTGTTTGGACTGATCATCAAAATATTTAAGGTGGTTAAATCTTCTTCTGAGGAGCCATTAAGCGTTGGATGAAAAAGCCCTATTCCTTGCCATCCCTGAGGTAAATCTATTTGATAGCCATAAACCTCATCAACTTCCATATTATAAACATGCCAACTTTGTCGATTAGTACCTAGTGAAATAGCGCAAGATATTGATTTAGAACCATCAGTATATTTATGACGATAGGCAAATAAAACACCTCTTTGATAGGAAATAAACTGGGTGAAATAGAACCGATGCTGATAACACTTTTGAGAAACATCTGCACGAGTGACCATTTGAATTAATTCATTACTATCATTGAGATAAATATACACAAGTAGGTTGTCTGCTATTTTCTCTATGCCAAGGACTTTTTCTTCAATGATTTTAAAGGTATTTTTTTCTTCAGTATAAATATTGTATGAGAAAGCCACCAGCCGTCTTGCTCTATCATGTACAAATAAGCTGAAATATTCCTTATTTAGATTAACTAAATAGGCGCTGGCAAGCGTATTACCTCGTCCAATACCCGCTGAAAACTCCTCATCGGAAGGTCGAGGCATATAAGAGAGTTTGGGTAATTGCCAAAAATAGAGCCCATTGTTATTGGAAAGTAATGCGCCTATCTTTTTTCCGTGACACTGTAACGCTAAAATAGTGTGACCATCAGGATATATTTGGTATATAAATGGTTTTTTAAGTGAGTTGTTTTGATTTAATCTATTAAGCGGTGGAATTTTAATCACCATCAATCCAGGCTTACCTAATAAAGTAACCCCCACCGCGCTACCATGAAATGAGATAACCGGCGAAAACATCAACGATATTTTGTGTTCATGTTGATGCGTATTTTGCGCTGAAGGTGTTCTTATTTGCCCTTTTAATATCTGTGCGCTTAATGTTCTAGGTGGTGTTGGTAATACAATATGGCGTTGAAAATGCGGTGTGCGAATTTTGACATCAATGGTTTTATTGAAACAATCATCTGCTGTTAATTCGATATGATGACTTGATGCAATTTGTTTCAATATAGATTGTTGATTTGCTCCCGTAACTAACCAAATCTCACCGTTTTGCACATCAACATCTTCACTAATAACCTCTTGCCAATGTGTAATATTTTCTTTTAAAACAGGAGAATAAGTTCGACGTGTCAATAATTCGTATAGATCATTTATGGTGTTTAACGGCATTAATGGAATGAGTGATTGCAACGTTCCCCACATTAATGTGCAACCCACCTTTTCTGCTCGTTGCGCCAATATAATAAGCATTGCAATATGAACTAAACGGCATTCACCCAGTTGCGAAATACCAGTATCAAACAGGACAGTGATCTGATTTAAAGATTGTTGAGATTTATAGTGTGGTGTCAAAAAGAGATGTTCTGCATTAATGGCGCGTCTCATAAATTCATCAGGCATTTCATCAGCCATTAACCATTCGCTAAGTAGTAGGTTTTGATAATTCCCTTTACGCTGTATTTGCCCTATACCGTCTTGTTCGGGTAAGCCACCGAGTTGTCTTCCTTGTACAGGACCTAATACCCGGCTGAGACGTTGCAATATGTCAGAAAATGCGGGAACTAATTGGGGATCTAACCAGCTAAGCCAAGTTTGCCAAGGTTGTAGCGCTTCGGGTAACGATATAGGCTGTGTTGTGGATAATGACATGATGATAAACCGATCCTTGTATCACATTATATATTTCACTCAAAACACAATTGGGTGAGTGTATCCCGTAGCGTTGGTGTTAATGTCCACTGATTATCTAAAGGGATCACCGTTTGAGGTGATGGTAAAAGTAATAGTGGCTGGCGTTTAAAATGCTGCACTAAGGCTTGCTCCACCAGCCCATAAGGCTGTAAAAGCTGTTGGTGTATAGGGAGCCATAATTTTGCTGTTTGAGTAGAAGGCGCAATCAGCGTTATCTTGTCAATCCAAGGTAAATCAGCTTGCTTACCCAACACAATAAGCCGATGTTGACTGGTGATCACTTTCAACCGTTGTTGCTGAACATCAGGCAAATGAATAATGCGTTCAATAAGCTGTTTAGCCGTTATACCTGTTGCAAACACCCCTTGCGGTTTAGGTGGTGTTGTATTAGGTTGCCAAGTGAGTGGAAATGTTAGGCTCATAATAAGTGGCTAAACTGTATTGCTAATTGAGTTCGTAATATGGCAAGTTCTTCACTTAACATCTCTGTTGAGAAGTTGGCATCTATTTCTCGTAACGTCAGTTCAATCTCTGCTTTAGATACTGGTTCTGCATGGAGCACATCTTTTGCTCTCTCTATTAAACGGTTCATACGGGATTGGGGTTGTAATGTCGCCTCTTCTACTGAACTAAATAACCGCGAATTCATTGAAAGTGAGAGTTCCTTTCGTAAGATTTCACGTCCTTGTTGCTGTGTATCTTCAGTAGGAAGGACATACAGTAAAGGCCAGAGATCTTGTTCTGTCGCAATCTCTCTATTATTGAGCACGGTTGCTGCGGCAATAAGACGCTGAACACGAACAATGCGTCTATCTGAAAGCGTGATCCCTGCGTTTCTTAATGAACGTACGGCATTAGCCAGCAACGGTCTAATTTGCGTTAAATCGACATTTTTAGCAGCAAGGTGTAATTCATCTAATTGAGTAATATCGAGTTGAGCTGAAAGTGGCGTTAGACTTGAAGCCCACCCACCTTCAAGCATGGCTTCTAATTGGTGATCGGGAGTGGATTCAATAAAAAGATGAATAAGAAAGCGGTCTGAGAATGCGGCAAGGTTCGGATCATCTGGCAAGCTATTAGCAGCACCAATACACACCTTTAATGGACTAATAATATCGGTATGACCACGTTTAAATCGACGTTCATTTAAAATACCTAATAAGGTATTTAAAATAGCCGTCGAACCTAAAAAAACTTCATCAAGAAAAACGATATCCGCTTCAGGTAGCATTCCTGTGATATCCGTTTCGACTTTACCTTCTTTTAGTTTTTTGAGGTCAACGGCACCAAATAATTCTGAAGGTTCGGTAAAACGCCCCAGAAGATATTCAAAATAGCCCCCACCTAATGTTTGAGAAACTCTACGGACAACAGCGCTTTTCGCTGTACCTGGCGGGCCGATAACAAGCAAATGTTCATGAGCAACGGCGGCTAAAATAACCAGTTCAGCAAGTTGCTCGCGTCCAATCATACCTTGTGTTGAGTGTTGTATTGCTTTGCGAATATTATCGATAATTCCATTTATATTTGATGTCATATGGTTACGCACAAATTAAGAGTTTAACGGTGAGATAATCGCATTATGTAGGTTTTTATTTTTTGACTCAACTCTTTTAATTTAATTAAAATGGATTTTATATTTAACTTAATATTATCTATAAATAATTGTCTTTTAAAAGCGAAAAACAAGCTGAAATAATTCATATCCAGCTTATTTTATTGTTATTTATTAATATAATTATATTTTATTTTAATTATAAAGTTTCTCACCGCACATTATTTTAATAAAGTCAGCGACACCGATAGATACTGAGATAGGTTGGTCTTTAGCAACATAAATAAATGAAGGGCTGGAAAGATGTTCAATAATAGGTGTTTTAACTTAAAAAGAGAAAAACACCTTAAAAATAAAGGTGTTATTTCTCATGATTATGATGAGTAGATCGCTACTTTTCGTAAAAGTAGTTAAGTTCATCCATTAGCTTTTTACGAACGTCATGGGAAATAAAACTGGCATTAAGAGCATCGATATTACATTGCTGAAAGTCTTTTTCGCACCAATCAAAAATATCATGTAATAACTGATACTCTTTATTTAATGAAGTATTAGCAACTGTTCGCGCATCGGTATTTATATTTAATTTAACGCCCTGCTTTTTTAGTTGATTAACTGGGTGTTGGTCTATTTGCTCATATATATTGCAGATAATATTACAGCTTGGACAAACCTCTAGTAATATGTTTTGAGATTTAAGTCTTTTAATTACTTCACTATCTTCAATACTTCTTACACCATGACCAATTCGAGTAACTTGCAGTTTATCCAATGTTTCAGTAACGCTTTCAGCGCCTTTTGCTTCTCCGGCATGAGCAATTAAATGACCTCCTGCTTTTTTAACATAATCAAAAGCAGCAATATGATTATCTAAAGGGAAGCGTGCTTCATCAGCCGCGAGATCAAGCGCAACTACACCTTTATTAAGGTATTCCACAACCAACTTGGCGGTTTGCTGGCTCTCTAATGCACTAAAATGACGTAATGTGCATAAAATCAATCCTGCTTTAATAGCATATTTTTCAGCGGCTTCATTCATTGCTGAAATAACAATCTCAACAACGTCTTTATCTGTTAAGCCTTGTTTGGTGTGTAATAACGGGGCAAAACGTATCTCAGCGTAAATAACATTGTCTGCTTTCAACTGATAAAATAGATCGTCAACAGCCAGTGTAATTGCTGATTTTGTCTGCAGAATATTGATTTGTGGTGTGACTTTACTTAAAAAATCACCCAAATCAAAACAGGGTTTATGAGCAACAAATTGCTGATTAAACTCGTCAAAGCTTATTGTTGGATCTAGCTGTTTAAGATAAAAATAGCTTAAACAGGTATCTAAATGCACATGAAGCTCCACTTTAGGTAATAAACTAGGATTAAATGTCATCAATATAGGCTCTAAATATTAGGAATATCAAGATAGTAATAATCTCCACCAGCCTAAAAAAGGACATATGTCCTTTTTTGAAAAGTATGCTATTTTCGATAATAAATGAGATCTTCAACGTGAAAGGAAAATAAAAGTGAGAATAGTTAACGATGAAAAAAAACGTAACGCTTTTATTTTAATGCATCAACTTGATACTCATTTATCTGATACGTTGTTGTCTTCTATGCGCTTAATGGAGGTGAAAACGGGAGAATATTTAATAACGCAAAATAGCCAAGCAACACATTTATACTGCTTAGTGGAAGGGAAATTACAGATTGAACGTTATGAAATAAACGGTGAGCATGTGGTTTTTTCTTTTGAACAAGCTTTCTGTATTATTGGTGATTTAGAACTTTTCTCAGCCAAAGATGAAATGGTGTTTAGTACGGTACAAGCCTTAGTACCTTCTTATTTATTAGCGTTACCGCTTTCGATTGTCAGGCAAAAAGCGTTACAAGACGCTAATTTTTTAACCTTTATTTGCCAACAATTAAGCAAAAAACTTTATCAATCATCGTTAAAACACTCTCAATCTCCCTATTCTTCAGAATTTAAATTGCGCCGATATTTATTTTTTAAAACTCAGCAAGAAGGACCTTCTTTTCAATTAGAAAAAAGAGACTCATTAGCAGCAATGCTTGGGATCTCAACCAGACAATTAAACCGTGCTTTAGCATATCTAGTGAGTATTAACGCGATTACATTAAAGAACAAATCAATAACGGTATTAGATTTTGAATGCTTATCTCACATTGATAATTCAAATGAATAAGTTGTAAATAATAGATATTTAATTAAATATCAATAGATTACCTCACCTCTATCTTATTCATTTTTTTTGTTCCCTTAAAGCAAATGTTTTAAATGGTAATGAAATAAACTTAAGCTACAATTTAATAAACCTGCCGGAATAAATATAAAAAACGTACTTTCTTATCTTTAATTTATTTAAAAAAGAAATAGTTATCTGTATTGCTAATAAAGCGCGGCACGCTCACGCCTTTTATTCAACAAAGGGTTAATTCCTTTTAAATAGGAAATCAAAAATCATGAATAAAACTTTCGCGACTGAAATATTTATCAATGGTGAGATCCATACTCTTGATAGAGAAAATCCTATCGCTCAAGCGATAGCCATTTATCAAGGTAAATTTCTTTTTATTGGCTCAAATGATGAAGCGATGCAGTTTCAAAATGCAGAAACAAAAATCATTGATCTAAAAAACCACGTTATTATTCCTGGGCTTAATGACTCACATCTTCACCTGATCCGTGGTGGATTAAACTACAACCTTGAATTACGGTGGGAAGGCGTGCCTTCTCTTTCTATTGCCCTTGAGATGTTAAAGGCACAAGCACAAGTGACACCGTCACCGCAATGGGTACGTGTTGTTGGTGGTTGGAGCGAATTTCAATTTGCAGAGCGCCGTATGCCAACGCTAGATGAAATTAATGCGGTTTCGCCTGATACGCCTGTTTTTGTTTTACACCTCTATGACAGTGCATTGCTAAACAAAGCCGCTTTACGTGCGATTGGTTATACCAAAGAGACACCAAATCCACCGGGGGGTGAAATTCAACGTGATGAACACGGTAATCCAACTGGATTATTAATCGCTAAACCGAATGCTATGTTGCTCTATTCGGCATTAGCAAAAGGCCCTAAATTACCCCTTGAATATCAAGTTAATTCAACCCGTCAATTTATGAGAGAACTCAACCGCCTTGGTGTAACTAGTGCTATTGATGCAGGTGGTGGTTTTCAAAATTATCCTGAAGATTATCAAGTCGTTGATGAACTTGCCAAGAATAACCAATTAACTATTCGTATTGCTTATAACTTATTTACTCAAAGACCAAAACAAGAGTTTGAAGATTTCCAACAATGGACATCAATGGTATCCCCCGGTGATGGCAGTGATTTTTACCGTCATAACGGTGCGGGTGAAATGTTGGTTTTTTCTGCGGCTGATTTTGAAGACTTCTTACAGCCAAGACCTGATCTTCCTGAAAATATGGAAGCTGAATTAGAAAAAGTGATCCGTCATTTAGTCGAACATCGCTGGCCATTTCGTTTACATGCCACTTATAACGAATCCATTAGCCGTATGTTAGATGTCTTTGAAAAAGTTAATAAAGACATTCCTTTCGATGGATTACACTGGTTTTTCGATCATGCTGAAACTATCAGTGAGAAAAATATTGAACGTGTTAAAGCACTTGGCGGTGGATTAGCAATTCAACATCGTATGGCATTCCAAGGCGAATATTTTGCACAACGTTATGGCACAAAAGCCCTGAAACAAACTCCCCCTGTTGCCAAAATGCTAAATGCACAAGTTCCTGTTGGATTAGGGACAGATGCAACTCGTGTTGCTAGTTACAATCCGTGGACAGCGCTTTATTGGTTAGTTTCGGGGCGTACTGTGGGGGGAATGCAAATGTATGATGGCGATAATCGTTTAGACAGAGATACCGCGCTTATGTTGTGGACGATGGGTAGCTCATGGTTCTCCAATGAACAAGGTAAAAAAGGTCAAATTAAAGCAGGACAACTTGCTGATTTTATCGCCCTTTCTGCCGATTATTTTCGCGTGCCTGAAAATGAGATCAAAGCCATTGAATCACTTTTAACGGTAGTGGATGGCAAGATTGTGTATGCAAATGGTGACTTTTCATCATTAACACCACCGTCTATTCCTGTATTACCTGATTGGTCGCCAGTGATAAAAGTACCAGGTCATTATTCTTACTTGCAACAAGAGACAAAAGCCGCGGTGTTAAATCAGCTACATCAATGCTGTGGTGCTTGTCATGTTCATGGGCATCAACATGATATCGCTCGCCAATCATCCATTCCTATTTCAGATGATAATGCATTTTGGGGTGCTTTAGGTTGTTCTTGCTTTGCATTCTAATTTTTATGATAACGATGGTCGGTAATTATTTATCGACCATCTCAAACAAAGAGAGATAAGACGATGGCAACGCAACGCGCCTCTGCATGGTCGCCCTTACGTAATCGTATTTTTTTCGTATTATGGATGGCAACGCTATTTTCTAATATTGGTACTTGGATGAATGATGTGGGTGCCGGTTGGTTGATGACAAACCTCAGCCCTGATCCCGTGATGATTGCTGCTATTCAAGCCATGACGACATTACCTGTTTTTTTATTGGCGCTTCCCGCAGGAGCCATTGCTGATATTTTCGATAAACGAAAACTGCTTATTTTCGTCAATATTTTAATGCTCTGTGCGGCCACGCTATTGGCTGTTTTGGTTTATTTCGATGTTATCAGCATTGGCTGGTTATTATTAATTACCTTTGTTTTGGGTTCTGGTGCCGCATTTTTAGGTCCTGCATGGCAAGCCATTGTGCCAAGTATTGTCGAGCCTAATGAATTAAAATCAGGCATTGCCTTAAACAGTATGGGAATTAATATCAGCCGTGCGATAGGTCCCGCACTTGCAGGTATTTTGATTTCTCAGGTCGGTCTTTACCTTCCTTTTTTACTTAACGCCTTGAGCTTTATTGCTATTATTCTTGCTGTCTGGTGGTGGGAAGGTGAGAAAAAAGAAAAAGAAAAACTCCCTGCTGAATCTGTTGTGGCAGCAATGATCTCCGGTTTACGTTATGCGCGTTATAGCCCTGCATTGATAAAAACGATTGTAAGAGCAGCCAGCTTTTTTATTTTTGCCAGTGCCTATTGGGCAATGTTACCGCTAGTTGCTCGAGTCTCACTACATGGTGATGCGACACTTTATGGTCTATTAACAACTAGCATTGGTATTGGCGCGGTGGTTGGTGCATTTAGCTTATCAACCTTACGTGAAAAATTTAGCACCAGCACACTTATTGCTTTTGGTACTCTGGGTACTGCATTGGTGTTATTTATTTTTGCTAGTGCGACTTCAAAATATCTCGCTATTTTCGCCAGTATGCTGGCAGGATTTAGTTGGATAATCACCCTTTCCACATTAATGGTCTCTGCACAAACAGCATTGCCTAATTGGGTTCGTGCGAGAGGTCTCGCACTCTATTTAACTGTGTTTTCAGGCGCTATGGCGTTAGGCTCTCTTGTTTGGGGACAAATCGCTTCACATACCTCCGTGACGATAGCTTTGCTGTGTGCAACGGTTGGGATTATTTTAGTTTGGTTATGTGTTTTGCGTGTCAAATTAGACCATGACAACATCAACTTACAGCATTCAGAACACTTTATTCTTGATGAGGGGCTTATTGAGATCACAGCAGATAAAGATCCTGTGTTAATTACCGTAAATTATCAAATTGAAGCAATTCACCAAGAACAATTCCTTAGTTTAATGAATCGATTAAAAACGGTTCGTTTAAGAGATGGTGGTTATTCATGGGGCTTGTTTGTTTCATCTGATGCGATTACAGATAATAACGCTCAAACTTATATGGAAACGTTTATGGTCGCTTCTTGGGCTGAGCATCTTCGTCAACATGATCGCGCGACAATGGATGATAAACAGTTGCAACAACAACTAGATAAAATAATTAGCGCTAAAAAAGTGACACACTCTTTCTCTGCTTTTTCATCCAAAAAATAATTACATCAATCGCTCATACACTTTATTTATTTTTATTTCGGTCAATAAGGTGTACGGGCGGTTTTATGTTTTTTATCCTTTCATTGCCTCTCACTCTACTTTCTTGTACTCTGCACCGCTTCTTACCTTTGAAATAACGAAAACGTATTTGAGAAAATCATGACAGGACATATTTCTAAAGATCCGCTACATGGCATCACGCTTGAAATGCAAGTAAATGCGCTGGTGGCAAAATATGGTTGGGCTAAATTAGGACAACTTATCAAAATTAACTGCTTTAGAAGTGATCCTAGCGTGAAATCAAGTTTAAAATTTTTGCGCAGAACACCTTGGGCGCGCGCGGAAGTGGAAGCGTTATATCTTGATTCTTTAGAAGCAGATATTGATGATGTGATTGAAGTTATCGACCATCCTGATTGCGATCCGTGGGCAAATAGTCGAAAGAGGTAGGGATATATTTCACTTTTACTTGTTTGATGCATCTTAACTATGAAGATTATGCAATAAAAAATATTTAATTAATCAGTAGAGTTGCATTAAAAATATAATATATTTATTGTGTGATAATTAAAGAGCACTTCTTGTTAATATAATTAAGAAATGCTCTTTATTTTTATAAGTTATGCTATTTTCTTTCAAAAAAAGGCCACGTTTTTCCATATTCAATAAGTTCAGGTGATTTGGAAACTATAGTTAGACAACTACCATCAGGGTGTCTTTTAAGTCTTGTTAGACCTGTATATATTAATGCTAATGTTTTTGGGGTTAAATTGTCATTATCGACAAATATTACTAAAGCTCTCGACTCCCATCCTTTAAAACTATGTAACGTGGTTGCTTTTATTCGAGAATCACCCATATAAAATCCCATTTTTTGACGCCTTGATTCTTTATTATCATTAGCATAAGTATGAACAACACTAATACCTTTATTATTTAATTTTTCGACAACTTTTAAACCAAATTCTTTAGAAGCACATAAAAAAGTGATATCTGAGACCGCAAGTGTTTCAGGTATCCCTGTAGTCAATAATAAAAATAATTCAGAACAACAAATAGTATCTTCATTATTAGAATCCACTTGAACCCATTTCAAATAACAAGGTTCAAGCTCCATACCAAATTGACTATTTTCAGGTAAAAGTGCTAATTCTTTAGGTAAAAAGCGATTAGCAAAGTCCCTTGCTATTTCTATTGTTAATAAAGGTAAACGATAACTGATATTGAGTTCAGCCCAATTTCCGCTAAAGCCAGCACCTTTCATTGATTCATCAGTCCAAGATTTGGCAGTATCATAGATATCTTGGGTTATATCAGCAACTAAAAGCATTTCTCCTGTAGGTTTGCAGACTTTGCGTAATACGGACCACCAATTAGGTAAAAAATCCTGCCCTTCATCAACTAATACGGCATCATATTTTATAGACTCATCATCTTCTTTATCTAATATAGTATTAATTAAAGAGGGTAAAGAATATTTTAAAAAATTTTCTAGGTTATCATTTTTCCATAAATCATCGTATTCTTGTGTATAGCCTAACTGCTCACACATGCGTTTACACCAATGATGAAAATTAAGCCAAACAATATCAGAACGCTCCTTTCTTTTTGATTTTGAATATCGTACAGCAATATCCTGCAAGTAGTGCATTAAAGTAATATTATATGTAATAACTAAGATTTTTTTATTTTCACTTAATAATTCAGCAGCTCTAGCCGCGAGTACTAATGATTTTCCTGTTCCTGCAGCGCCACGTATTCTGCGATAACCAGATGGTGTTCTTGTTGTTGCTAAATATTGTTGTATTTTGTCCAATATAATTGGTTTTCTTTGCATTTCTGAAAAATCAGGTTCAATTAACCAATTTCTAATATCCTTATAAGTATCCATATTCATTAATTTTGAGGATGTTCTCTTTGCCTCTGGAAAAACAGTGTAGATATCACCATTTTTTAATGCATTCATACCAGAAATTGGATTATAGCTAGGAAACTTTTCCATGCCTCTAAATTTAAGATTTTGCTTAAATAAATCTCTTACATATTTATCATCTGCAAATGGAAATATTACTCCTGCTGTAATAACAGCCAAACCAGCATTTTTTTCTAAACGAGGACAATAAAGATTAAATAATTCTTGTTTATAGCTATAAACTTGCTCTACTGGGTTTTCTCTTTGTTTGGAAAATGTCACACCTTCTTTTTGGGCCAATAATACCGGGATGTGATTTTCTTTCATCTCAATGAAATAGGTCATTGAAGTGAAATTCCAATCTTTAACTTCAAATACAGCAATGCCAACTTTTGGATTAAGTAATACAAAATCAGGTCGTAGTCCATTGAGGTGAGGTTGAATATAAATTTCCCATTCTAATGGTAAATATTTATTAAAAAATTCAAAAACTTTTTTTTCACCATGAGTTAATGGTTGTCGTAATTTATGGAGTTCAGATATTGGTGGTGAGATAAAGCGTAACATTCAGCTCTCATTCTTTGTATTAAATTAATTATTAATAAGGTGATAACAATTAATAATATCACCTTATTATCTTTAAAATTTTGGTAAATTACCTAAATTATCACGCTTTGTGCCATTCGGATCGGTTGTAAGATAAATGCTATCTATAACACGAACTGTAGCACCACTGCGCCAGTCACCATTTCTATCTTGAATAGCGGTTTGAAAAGTTGCTAGATTTTTATTGATAAGCTCAGCAATAAATTGTCTAGAGTTGATTGTGGAATCACTTATTAATTTACCATTTTGGTTAGTTTTTACATATTCGATATGTTGATTTCCAGCATCCATTTTAATAGCAATAATATAAAAATCTGTCATCTCATTACCCTCGTTTTTTTAATATAAATAATTAATACACTTTAATAAAATTAAATCAACTGATTGGAAACTGATGTGCTTTAGTGTTTTTTTTAAAAAAAGTAATGAAATTTAATAAGATAGGAATAATATTTATTTATATAGGTATAATCACTAATATTCACAATATTGTGATCTAGGATGTGATAATAATTAACAATATTAATTATTTTATAAAGAAATTATAATATTATCCTCACTCATCCCTAAACTCTTTCGGTGTCATACCAAATTCTTTTTTAAAGATAGAGTAAAAATATTGCAGTGATGGATAGCCACACATCACAGATATTTCTTGTATCGCCAGTGTTGTGGTGGCTAATAAATTTTGAGCGCGTTTGAGCTTTTCTTCATAAATAACGGTATGAATTGTTTTGCCAATTTCCTTTTTAAACCGCTGTTCTAAATTAGAACGCGACATATTAACCGCATCTAAAACTTGCTCTGTTTTTATTCCCTTGCAAGCATTGTAATAAATATAATGCATAGCCTGTACAACGGTAGGATCGTTAAATGAATGGAAATCTGTTGAACGGCGCTCAACAATTTTAACCGGTGGCACTAATATTCTTTGCGGTTTCTCTGTGACATGCCCTTCCAGCGTTTGATGCAACAACTTCGCAGCTAAATATCCCATTTGTCGTGAACCTTGAACAACAGAAGATAATGCAATACGAGATAAATAACGCGTCATATCTTCATCATCAATACCAATAATGCTGATCTCTTCAGGCACATTAATATTTAAATTATCGCAAACTTGCAATAAATGGCGCGCCCTTGCATCTGTTACCGCAATAATACCTGTTTGTGGGGGCAAGGTTTGTATCCAATCGGATAAACGGTTTTGCGCATGTTGCCAATTTTCTTGGGTAATATCCATGCCGTTATAAACAATACCTGGATATTTTTCACTGGTGACTAATTGACGAAATGCATGCTCTCGTTCATTAGACCAATGAGGATGATCTTTTGCTGGCAAGCCATAAAAAGCAAAGTGTTTTAGCCCCTTTTGCTTTAAATGTAAAAAAGCTTGCTGGACTAATTCATAATTATCTGTGGCGATATAAGGTACAGATGGATAATTTTCTTCTTGATGATAAGAGCCACCCACACCAATAACTGCTAATGGTAATTGGCTTAAATGTTTTGCAATAATTGGATCATCAAAATCTGCAATAATACCGTCACAAACCCAATGGTTTATATTATCAAGCCGAGTACGAAAATCCTCTTCAATAAATACATCCCAATGGCACTGTGATGCCTGAAGATATTCTCCAACACCTTCAACAACTTGTCGGTCATACACTTTATTAGCATTGAATAACAGCACAATACGAAAGTATTTATCTTTTTTCATTTTACGCTACCTAGTTTTCTCGTTTGGCATTAAACCACAGCTTTAATTTTGTAAGAACTTGCTTTCATTGCTATGTGACTACTATCACACAAGCCAAATTTCGTAATGGCAAAGTAAAAAATAGGAATAACCAATGTTAATTACAACAGGTATTTTGTTTTTAAACCCGATTGCCGAGGAGATTTCTCATGTATCAGAATAACTTTAATAAATTAATTTCTAGGCAAAATACCTATAGCGCAAAATGGTGTAATAGTAATGCCAATGTTATCCCGTTATCTGTTGCAGATATGGATATTCCTGCGCCTGATTTTATTATTAATGAACTTACCCAATTTAATCTTAAAGGCATTTATGGCTATACAGACCTGAGCCATGATTGGAATAATGTTGCTGCTAATTGGTTTAAAACGCAATATCAGTGGGTTGTTGCCCCTGAGACAATTGTCTTTTGCCCTCGTATTATTCAGGCTGTTTCACTTTATATTCAGAACTTTACGCAAATGGGCGATAAAGTGACAACGTTATCTCCCGCTTATCATCCTATTAGTAATGCTGTTTGTGTCAATCAACGTGAACTATTAGAAAGCCCGCTGATTTATCGTGACGGCTATTATGAAATTGATTTTGATGACTTGGAAAATAAGTTTAAACAGTCTGTCTGCTTTATTTTGCTATCACCGCATAATCCAACAGGAACAGTATGGCAAAAAAGTGATTTATTAAAAATAGCGGAACTTGCACAAAAATATCAGGTTTTTATTATTTCTGATGATGTGCATGCCGATTTTGTTTTTGATGACGCAACTTATCACCCTATTTCATCAGTAAATACTTATGTAGAACAACACTCTTTTATTTGTACTTCTCCCGCTAAAACATTCAATTTAGCAGGTCTTGAAGTTGCGAATATAGTTATTGCCAATCCTGAATATCGTGAAAAATTCAAGCAATGCTTAATTGCTGCGGGTATTCATAATCCTGGCTATTTTTCAGTTCCCGCTTTTTTACAAGCTTATACCTTACAAGGCCAACAATGGGTTGGTGAATTAAAAACGTACCTTGCTGATAACCGACGTTGGGTAAAAGAACAATGTGAACGTTGCTTTCCTGATTGGGTTATCACTCAAAGTCATGGCACCTACATGCTATGGATCAACTACCAAAAAATGCAGTTATCTGAAGAACAACTAAAACATTGGTTTGTTTCATTAGCTGAAGTGGAAATGAGTTGGGGGCGTGGTTTTGGTGCGGTTGGGGATGGTTTTTTCCGCATTAATATCGCGACACCTCGTTCAATATTAGAAACCGTTTTCACTCGGCTTATTCGTACCTTACCTCACGCCAGTTTGGAATAAATTACAATGAAAACGCAAACGATAAACAGCCCGAGAACACCTACATTACTCGAATCACTCTTTCCTATATTCACCATGGTGGTGCTATTAGGTGGAGGCTACGCTGCTTTTGATTTACCACCAGAGCCTTTAATGGTGCTATCCACAGTTGTAGCAGCGCTATTAGTAAAACGATTAGGATATCGCTATGACGAGATCTTAACGGCAATTTCACAAAAAATTGCTAAAACCATGCCCGCATTGTTAATTTTAATCAGCGTGGGCTTATTAATAGGCACATGGATGATTGGTGGCACCATTCCACTGATGATCTATTACGGCTTAAAAATGATCAGCCCAGAAATGCTTTATGTTACGGCATTATTGGTTACATCATTAGTGTCAGTCTGTACGGGAACGTCATGGGGTTCTGCGGGAACCATCGGTGTTGCCTTTATGGGCGTTGCCGTCGGTATGGATGCTAACCTTGCTGCAACCGCTGGTGCCGTCGTTGCGGGTGCTTATTTTGGTGACAAATTATCACCATTATCAGGTGATACCAATCTTGCTGCAATGGCAGCGAGGATCGACCTTTATCAGCATATCTGGCACTTACTTTATACCACGCTACCTTCTCTGATTTTAACCGCGATTGTAATGACGGTTTATGGCATGAATGGTGATTTAGCCGGTCAAGGTGTGCCAGAAAAAGTGACATTAATTACAAATGGTCTTGAGAGTGTTTATAACTTCAATCTGATCCTTCTCATTCCTGTATTAGTGATTTTATATGGTTCAGTAACGAAGAAACCCACAATCCCAGTGATGTTAGCTTCTGCTGCAATCGCGATGTTTAACGCCTATCTTATTCAAGGTTTTGGATTACATGACATCGTAAAAAGTGCAGTTGATGGCTTTAATGTCTCGATGATCCAAGGTAAAGAAGTCCCTGAATTATTAGGTAACTTATTAAATCGTGGTGGCATGAACTCAATGATGAGCACCCTGCTTATCTGTTTCTGCGCCCTCTCTTTTGCTGGTACTTTATCGTTAAGTGGTGCATTAGAGGTGATTGTCCATGCATTGTTAAAAATGGTTCACTCAACAGGCTCTATGATCTTAGCCACAATTGCTTGCGGGCTAACCATGATTGGCGTGACCTGTAATGGACAAATCTCAATCCTTATTCCTATCGAAATGTTACGCGGTGCCTACATCGAACGAGGTTTACACCCTAAAAACCTAGCTCGTACCGTAGAAGACTCCGCCACTATCTTTGAACCTATTTTACCGTGGACAGCTGCAGGCGCTTATATGGCAGGTACGTTAGGTGTTGCAACCTTAAGTTACTTACCTTGGGCTGTATTGTGCTGGAGTGGCATCTTCTTTGCCATGCTGTGGGGTTTCACGGGCTTTGGCATTGCCAAATTAACACCAGAAGAGCAGGAAGAGATGACTGCTGAGCTTGAATCACATTCAGAATTACAACTTGATACTAAATAAGGACGGTTCCATGTCTTACTTTGATAAAATTGAACAAATTCAATATGAAGGCACAACAAGCGATAACCCATTAGCGTTTCGTTACTATAATCCTGATGAGATTATTTTAGGTAAACGAATGGAAGATCACCTAAGATTTGCGGCTTGTTATTGGCATAATTTCTGTTGGAATGGTTCTGATATGTTCGGTATCGGTACTTTTGATAGACCGTGGCAAACTCCGGGTGAAGCCTTAGAACAAGCAAAACGCAAAGCCGATGTAGCCTTTGAGTTCTTTCATAAACTCAATGTTCCTTTCTACTGTTTTCATGATGTCGATGTTATTTCTGAAGGTAATAACATCAATGAATATATCTCTAATATGGCGGCAATCACTGATGTATTAGCGAAAAAACAAGAAGAAACCAACGTTAAGTTATTATGGGGAACAGCAAACTGCTTCACTAATCCTCGTTATGGTGCAGGTGCAGCAACCAATCCAGATCCTGACGTTTTTGCATGGGCCGCGACACAAGTCTGTGAAGCGATGAAAGCGACAAAAATACTGGGTGGCGAAAACTATGTATTATGGGGCGGACGTGAAGGCTATGAAACACTGTTAAATACAGATTTACGCCAAGAAAGAGAGCAAATTGGCCGTTTTATGCAGATGGTTGTTGAACACAAACATAAAATTGGTTTCCAAGGTACATTACTGATTGAACCCAAACCACAAGAGCCGACAAAACACCAGTATGACTATGATACTGCGACTGTTTATGGTTTCTTAAAACAGTTTGGTCTTGAAAAAGAAGTCAAAGTAAACATTGAAGCCAACCACGCAACATTAGCAGGACATAGCTTCCATCATGAAATTGCGACTGCCATTGCGTTAGGGATTTTAGGCTCTGTTGATGCTAACCGTGGCGATCCACAATTAGGTTGGGATACAGACCAATTCCCAAATAGCGTAGAAGAAAATGCACTTGTGATGTATGAAATTCTTAAATCAGGTGGATTTACAACGGGTGGGTTAAACTTTGATGCTAAAGTTCGTCGTCAAAGTAATGATAAATATGACCTTTTCTATGGGCATATTTCAGGAATGGATACAATGGCAATGGCATTACGCATTGCAGCAAGAATGATCCAAGATGGTGGTCTTGATAAATTTACGGCACAGCGTTATTCAGGCTGGAGTGCAGAGTTTGGTCAAAATATCTTACAAGGTAAATATAGCCTTGAAGATGTGGCGAAATATGCACAAAACAATACATTAGCGCCACAGTTACAAAGTGGACGCCAAGAAATGCTCGAAAGTTTAGTGAATCGCTATATTTTTGGTTAATTGCATAAATGTAATAACACAGCGGGTTTTCCGCTGTGTCTATTAATTAGATATAGGTCATGAGGTAACTTTATGTATTTAGGGCTAGATTTAGGCACTTCAAGCGTTAAAGCGATCATCATGAATGAGCAAGGTGACGTTGTTGCCAGTCATTCTGTTTCTTTAGCAATATCACGCCCTCACCCTCAATGGTCAGAACAAGATCCACTGCAATGGTGGCAAGCCACGCAAGACGCTATTCTTCAGCTTGGACGCAGTTATCCTATGGATAAAATCGAAGCGATTGGATTAAGCGGTCAGATGCATGGCGCCGTTTTACTTGATGCTCAACAAGCGGTGCTACGTCCTGCAATCTTATGGAACGATGGTCGTAGTTTTAAGCAGTGCCAAGTGCTTGAGGCGCAATATCCTCAGTTTAAAAAAATCACGGGTAACTTAGTTATGCCCGGCTTTACGGCACCAAAACTACAATGGGTTGCTGAACAGGAGCCTGAAGTTTTTCAACGCATTGCACATGTTTTATTACCTAAAGATTTTTTACGTTGGAAGATGAGCGGTAATTTCGCCAGTGATATGTCAGATTCAGCTGGCACGCTTTGGTTAGACATGCAAAAGCGAGATTGGAGTGAAGAGCTTTTAAATGCGACAGGATTAACGCGTCGCCAAATGCCTACATTGTTTGAAGGTAATCAAATAACAGGCTATCTATTGGCTGATATCGCTAAAAAATGGCAGATGAAACAAGTCCCTATTATTGCGGGTGGTGGCGATAATGCCGCGGGTGCAATTGGTGTTGGTGTTTATCAACCTGGCCAAGCGATGCTCTCTTTAGGTACTTCGGGTGTTTATTTTGTTGTTAGCGAAAAGTTTCTCCAAAATAGTGATAATGCAGTACACAGCTTTTGTCATGCATTACCCAAGACTTGGCATTTAATGTCAGTGATGCTAAGTGCTGCATCATGTCTTGATTGGGTGTGCCAATTAACAGGGATCGAAGATGTAGGTGCGATGTTTGAAGAAGTGGAACACGCGACTTTTGCTGATAGCCCTCTCCTGTTTTTACCTTATCTTTCAGGTGAACGGACACCATATAACAACCCTAATGCGAAAGGTGTCTTTTGGGGATTAACCCATGAGCATCAACGGGCTGACTTATGCCAAGCGGTTCTTGAAGGTGTAAGTTTTGCGTTACGACAAGGGATTGAAGTTGCAGAAAATGCGGGGCAATTAGCTGATAATATTACATTAATTGGTGGTGGTGCTAGAAGTGAATATTGGCGACAACTTCTGGCAGACATTACAGGAAAAACCCTCGATTATCGTCAAGGCGGTGATGTCGGCCCTGCACTTGGTGCAGCAAGACTCGCACAATTAGCGGTAAACCCTGCTCATTCATCACAGGTTATTCTTTCTCAACCTAAGCTTGAAAAACGTCATGCACCTAATTTAGAAAAACACAAAAAATACGAAAAAAAATATCATGCTTTTAAAAAGCTATATTCATTAATTGAAACAATGGAAATATAGCAATATTGCGTCAACATCAGGGAAAAATAGCGCCATCTTTAAAGGATTGGCGCTATTTTTTTGTGTTTAGGTAACTCCTTGCTAGTCATCGAATTAATTAGCAAGGCAAAAAATTAACGATATCCCCGAGTATGGTTTTTGGCTGACCAACTGTAGGTTTCATCACTAGGGGCTAATTTCTGTTTTTTCTTGAGGGCTTGTGCTTTTTTGGTGGCTTTTTCAACTTCGAGGGAGATTTCGGTAATAATGGAGTCTTTGACTTTACTCATTTCAGCATTGGTTAATTCACGCCCTAATTTCTTTCTCTCTTGACCTATTCTGGTTTTTACTCGCATTTGTTGGGCATCTGTCATCTCTTGGAGTGTCAATTTCTTCATTCTTTTACCCTACCTATGTTGAGAGAGGAAGTATTAATATAACATTATTAATGCACCTCTCCATCATTATGTTTAGATTTAAGGTAATTAAATTCTGATTATATCGAAAATGCATTACACACTTAATAAGCGTGTAATGCATAAAAATAAGAGCTGAATATAGACTGAAATTTTAAACTAATTGAAGAAATGCTGTTTTAAATTCATCAATGTCTTGCTGTGTTGTTGCCCAAGAAGTACAAAGACGTAAACAACTCAAATTAGGATCTTCAAGTAAAACACGATGAAAAACAAACTGCTGTGTTAATTTTTCTGCAATTGTGTTTGGTAAAATAACAAAAACTTGGTTAGATTCCGGTGGCGCTAAAAACTCAAAACCTTGTGTAGTAAAGAATGCGGCTAATTGTGACGCCATTTCATTAAGGTGTTTGCCTAATTTAAAATAGAGATCATCTTTAAATAAAGCTTCAAATTGCGCGCCTAATAACCAACCTTTCGCTTGTAATCCACCCTTTTGTTTTAAGCTAAAACGGAAATCAGATTTTAATGCTGGATGACAAATTACTAGCGTTTCAGCTGACATTGCACCGATTTTAGTGCCTCCAATATAAAAAGCATCGGTTAAGTTGGCGATATCTTCGATAGTTAGATCACTTTGCGCAGACATTAATCCGGCTGCTAAACGGGCGCCATCAAGATATAACCACAAATTATGCTCGTTACAGAAGTTACGTAGCGCTTGTAACTCATCTTTACGATAAACCGTACCAATTTCTGTGGCATTCGTTATATAAACAAGTTTAGGTTGAACCCCATGTTCATCATTATGCTCAGCAAGAATGGGTTTTAATAGCGCAGGTGTTAATTTGCCATCAGCCGAAAATGTAGTGATAACTTTATGTCCTGTTGCTTCAATGGCACCGGTTTCATGTGTCGCAATATGCCCAGTACTGACAGAAATAACAGCTTGGTATGGACGTAAAAAATGAGAGATAGCGGTTAAATTTGTAATGGTGCCACCATTAAAAAAGTGAATATCCGCATCAGGTTGTTGAATACGCTGTTTTATTAATTGCGTAGCTTGATGACAAAGCGCATCCATCCCATATCCATCATAGCGTTGCCCAACTGTATCAGTGATTGCCTTAATAACCGTAGGATGTGCAATTTCATTATAATCATTTTGGAAGCGGTACATGTGTTCTCCTGTCGAATATTGTATTTTTATCGTGTTTTATACAAAAAACGCCTCACATCTAATCAATATAATGATTAAATGTAAAGAAATATTAATGTGTTTTGTTGTGGTTTTTTGTTTTTATCGTGATTTAAACAGAAAAAAAGCCTATTACCTAAACAATATAATATCAAATGTGAAGTGTTTTTAATGTATTTGGATCGAGTGCTGTGTTTTTATCGTGTTTATAAAGAGAAACGCCCCACATCTAATCAATACAAAGATTGAATGTAAAGCGTTTTAATATATTGAAAATGCCGGTTATTTAAAACCCATTATTTGATATTAATTATTTAAAACAAACCTCGCCCCAACGCGCCAATCCGGCGGTGACAGAGCCAAAGTCATTACCTTTAACAATAGGAACATTGGGTAACTGTTGTTCTATTGCTTGGCATAAAATAGGCGAACGTGCCGAACCTCCAGTCATAAAGATAGCGTCCGGTTTTATTCCCCCTTGTTTTACCGCATCATTAACCAATTCAATCATTTTACTTTTTGGCGATTCAATAGATTCAACCATCTGATCGCGTTCAATGGTTAATTCTAAGGTTTCACTTAATAATGCGATATTAGCAATATACTCAGGAGAATCTGATAAAGCGATTTTAGCTTCTTCAGCACGACGAACAATGCTGTAACCTAATGTTTCATTATAGACTTCAATAAGGCGCGTTATTTTTTCAGGCTCTTTTGCATCCCGTCTTAGCTGATTTAATACAGCAAGGTTTTGACGAGAATAAAATTCTTTTTGTGCTTCTACATTATTAATCGCAATAGGGTCCCAAAACTGTTTCAGCGGTAATTTAATACCTGAAGACGTTAATCCTGTCATACCAAATAAAGGCATAAGCTGTTTAAAAGCAAGGTAAATATCAAGATCATTACCACCAACACGTTGTCCACTATGGGCAAGTAATGTGTTTGAACGGTCGGTTTTGCCTTGATAACTTGGCCCCATTTGAATTAATGAGCAGTCAGTTGTACCACCCCCAATATCAACGACTAATACAGTTTGGTCTTTAGTTAACGTCGATTCATATTCAAGCCCGGCAGCAACAGGTTCAAATTCAAACATAATATTCTTAAAGCCAGCTCTTTTAGCTGCACGGATAAGAATACTTTCAGCTTGCCTATTTGAAGCATCGCCACCTAACCCATTAAAGTTAATAGGTTTGCCGATAACGGTATCTGTGATCGCTTCTTGTGTGCTTTTTTCTGCTTGGTGCTTAATATTTGCCATCATGGCGCAAACTAAATCTTCAAAGAAGCTAATTTGTATATCATGTAGCCCTGAAGCACCTAAGAAGGATTTAGGTGATTTAACGTAATAGACATCACGAGGATCACGTAGGTATAAACTTAATGCAGATTGTCCGAAGAGAATATCTTCAGGAACTAATTCAATATCTTCTTCTCGATTAAACGCGATCGACTTTCTTAGTAATTGTTCGCCAACTTCACTGGAAGGTTTAATATTTAAATGGCGAAATAAGTGCTCAGAAACAGATTCACGGGTTGGCGCACAAAGGGTTGATGGAATATACACATCATTACCTTCTAAAGGCAAAAGAGTCGGTTTTCCCTCTTTCATAATTGCAACAGAACAATTTGATGTTCCGTAGTCAAAGCCAATAAACATTCAGCCTCCCCAATAGACTTCATTAAAAAAAGACTGAGCACTCTACATCAAGCTTTTTGTAATTACCACCAGATTATGTGGCTAAAAAGAGAGAAAATAAGTGAAGTCATGCAGCATATTAGAGGCTTATAATGCCTGAAATGATATTAATAATGGTTGTAAAATCACCTAAAAGGTTTGTCTCGGGAAAGAGTAAAAAAATATGAATACAATTTACTTGTGTATAGTTGGAATTTCGGGTTACGAAGGACCTAATTTTATTTTAGGGGCTTTTGATAATGAAGATGCAGCTCAAAAAGCAAAAGCGACATTTATTAAAGATAATCAAAGCGAAGGCAATCAAGTTAAAGTGCTCACTGAAAAAGAGCGATGGATAGAAATCGAAGATGTGAAATTAAACAGTTTTAGCTGTGATATCCCCCTTTCCGATTTTTATTACCCTGTTTCACGGTTTAGTGAAGGTTTTGGGCAGCTCTATCGTGATATTGAAGCCATTTTTGATAACTATGAAAATGCGCTCGCCAAAGTAGAACAACTCGAAAAAGAGTATGAAGGATCTGATGCCTCATTCCCGGAATATTTTGCGATTGAAAAGCTACAAGCAAATCAAATTAATACTAAAACCGTAGCACAGTGGCTAGCCGATGACTTTTTCGGCGATGATAACCGTTTATTGTGATGATTTTCTTTCGATGTTGCGTTGGTAGTCGCTATTTGCACCGAATTGTTCTTTTAAGAAATCAACAAATAGCGTTATCTTGCGAGGAAGGTTTTTCTTGTCAGGATAAACTGCATAAATAAAGTGCTCAGGTAAATCAAAGGATGTCAAAATAGGAATAAGCTTTTTATTTGTGTTTGATAAGTCTGTGTGAGTAATAAAATGTGGAAGTAAGGCGATACCTATCCCTTGTAAAACAGCTTGTAATAATGCCTCGCTGTTATTAACACGATAGCTACCTTTAGGAATATGGCTATATTTTTTACCTTTTTGATAAAAAATCCACTCCATGCCAGCTTGATATAATGAATACGATAAGCAATTGTGATTTTTTAGCTCAGAAACTTGCATGGGTTCACCATATTTATCAAGATATTCTGAAGAGGCGTAAAGCTGGCTATAACAAGGTGATAATTGACGTGCTATTAATGATGAATCGGGTAATTCACCAATTCTAATTGCAAGATCGTATCCTTCTGCGACTAAATCCGTTACTTTGTCATCAAATAAAAGTTGTACATCCAGCTCGGGGTATTTCTGCATAAATAAAGGCATTATCTTAGCAATATGTAACGTACCAAATGACATAGGAGCCGAAATTTTAATGCTACCTTTTGCTTTATCGCTAAATTGTGAAACAGCCTCTTCTGCCATTACAGCTAAATTATAAGACTCTCGAATATAACCAATATAAACAATTCCCTCTTCAGTTAAACTGACACTTCTTGTCGTTCGATGAAATAAGCGTACACCTAACTTCTCTTCTATACCTTGGATAGCCTTACTGACTGCCGATTTTGTCATATTTAATGTTTTGGCAGCTTTGGTAATACTTAAGTGTTCAGCTACAGCAATCAGGATGGGAAAGACATTCATATCATTCATATTGTCAACCTAGAGTAAACAGTGTGTTTTCTTGCCAGTATTCTCGAAAAGGAATATTTTAAATCCACACAAAAAATGATTTATATAGACTTAATATTATGAATAACAAGTATATTCTCTCTCTTATTGCAATTTTTTCTGGTGTTTTACTTTCATTAATGATTATGAGTAATAGCTACTTGGCCAGTTTTACAACGCCATTAACCGCATCATGGATAACACACGGTATAGGGGCTATTTTCTCTTTAATTATATATATTTTATATTTAAGAAAGAATCAACAGAGCAAAAAAAACAATAATAAAATAAAAATCCTATGGTATTTAGGTGGTATCCCTGGAGCATTTACGGTGTTATTAGCTGCAATTACAGTAAATAGTGCATTGTCGCTTTCTGGTAGCATTATTTTAATGATTACAGGACAAATTCTTTTTAGCGTTATTGTTGATGCAATGGGATGGTTTGGGGTTGAAAAAAGAAAAATTACCTTACGTGATTTATTTATGTGCTTTTTACTTATTTCTGGTAGTGCATTATTAATTATAGGTAGATAACTAATGAGTGTTTTTATTTTAATTGCATTATTTAATGGTGTTTGTATTGTAACAAGCCGTACTTTAAATGGTAAACTAGCACAAAATAGCAATGCTTTTTATAGCTCTTTAATCAATCACTTAGTTGGCTTTATATTTTTAACTATTTTCGTTTTATGGATAAAAGATTACCACTCTATTGAACTCTCAACGATCCCTTTAATTGCCTTCGCTGGTGGTATTATTGGTGCGTTCTTTGTTGTCATTAATAGCTACGTATTACCGCTATTGGGTGTGATGTTAACGTCTGTTTTAGCTATTTGTGGGCAAATGATCTCAAGTCTGGTTATTGATATATTTAGTGGTGTTGGAAGCAATAACCTACTATTGCAAATAATAGGTGTTTTGCTGATTATCGGTGGTGTGTTAATTAAATTTACTAAGCAATCCAAATAAAAAATTAAAGGGAAAATTAAATTTATTTCTATTCTTGGATAATAAAGTTGTTATTTAAATTAGATATAAAGTGATTTTTATCACAACTCATCGTGATTGCTAAATTTGGTTTTAATCCACCTAAATAGCAGTCAACCGAGTCGGTAAATAAATGAAATAAACACCCTACCGCAATGGCTTTAAATTTCCATGATGGTAAAAATCCTATGCCTAAGTAAGCTAAGGCAGCCCAACCAGTATGTAATGGGTGAAAACCTACGCTACAACGGTTGGGATCAAAAATAGGTGTTGCTAACAAATGGTCAATATCAATAGCCATTGTTCCTATCATAAGCAATGAGGCTATCTTCCAATTCTTACGCCAGAAAAGATAGCCTAATAAAATAGGTGCTAAAAAGTGTAAACTGTAATGTAAAAGTGTTCTAACAATTTCAAGTATCACAAGATCCCCAATGTTCTAAAAATATTTGTTATTTAATTGCCAAATAGTTGTCATATCCTTTATTTGAACTAACTTTAAAGTAGTTTTTTAATTAAGGAATTTATAATGAAACGTAATAAAATATTGGTTGGTTTATTATCCTCATTACTTGTTGTTTCGGTAGCGAGTGAAGCCTGCTCTAGTTTGGCTATACTTGATAAAAATAATAACGTTTACCAAGGTAGAACACTTGAACTGACGGAAGATTTACCTTCATGGGTTACTTTTTATCCTAAAAATACACAATTCACAAAAAAAGCTCCTAATGGTGAAAATAGCCTAAGTTATAGCAATAAATATGACATATTAGCCGTTACAACAGATATCTTTTTTGACGGCGATGATCATAACTTATTACAAGGTTTAAATAGTGCAGGTTTGTCATTTAGCGCCAATATGATAACAGAAGCTGAATTATCACCGCTTGATAAAAAGGATTATGATAAAGCTATTCCCGTCACTTCGATAGGTGAATGGGCTTTAGCTAATTTTTCAACAGTTGAAGAAGTACAAAAAGCGGTTGAGTCAGGTTATTTTTGGGCCCCCGTGTTAAAAAACTTTGGCAATCTAAAATCACCTTTTCACTATGCCTTCTATGATAAAAAAGGTGGCAGTATTGTCGTTGAAGCCACAAACGGTAAATTACACGTTTATCAAAATCCAACCCGTGTAATGACAAATGGTCCAGACTTTCCTTGGCATTTAACTAACCTTAATAATTATAGTCAATTAACTAATATTGATAAATCTTCAGGTAAATTGGCTAATATCAATGTGGTACAGCCTGATAGCGGCATTGCAACATCTCAATTACCTTCATCAGATACGTCTGTCGGTCGTTTTATTCGCGCGGTTTATTTTTCAACCTACGCACCAACAGCCAAATCGACACCTGAAGCGATGAATACCCTTGCACACATTATGAATCGCTTTGATAGAACAAAAAATATCACGGTTGATATCATGGGAGAAAGTCAAAGCACCAATAATCAACCGCAAACGGAATACACTGTTTGGACAACGTTATCTGATTTAACAAATGGTGTAATGAAAATAAGAGGCTATAACGATTTCAACTATACCGAATATTCTCTTTCACAGTTTAAAGATATGAATAAACCTGTTTTTGAACAGATTAACTTGAATAAATAATCTTTCATCGTTACGTTAGAGGCTGGCGACTTATTATTAACGCCGCCTCTACTAAAATAACAATATATAAAAGAAATATTTTTAATGTGATGCTGAATTAGGCAATGCCCTATCTATTTCGCCTAATGCAAATGCTAAATCAACGGCTGCAATCTGTGATCCTGTATAGGCATCAATCTGAGACATTTGTGCATTTAATAATGCAATCTCTGCGGTATTAATTTCGGTTACGGTTCCCAATCCGTTACGGTAAAATTCTACACTGGCGGTATATGTTAATTGTGTTGTCTCGACTAAATTTTTAGACGCTTTATTTGCCTCAAGTGCCGACTTGAGAGTATTTTCGCTAATTGAAATCTCTTTTATTGCAAGATCTTGGCTTTTGCGTAAATTTTCTTGAGCTAGCCTAATTTCTGATTGTGCATTTGCCATTCTAGATTGACGTATTCCGCCTTCATATAATGGAATACTGACTCCAATCAAGATATTAGAAGATGACGTTCTTTGGCTAATATCAGGAAGTCCCTGAACATCAAAGCTACCAGTTCCTCCTGCAAGAGCACCAGCAAGATATACTTTAGGGAAATAGTCAGATTCGACAGAATTAGCAGCCTTAATTGCGGCTTGTTGTAATTCATACTGCGCTAAAACATCAGGACGTTGTGCAAGTGCTTTTTTTATCACATCATGAGTTAGTGGTGAAATATCATCAGGAAGAAAATTATCATCGGCATAATTAATGGTTATTTTTTCAAAAGGTGAAACGCCAATAGCAGACAATAAGATTTGATATTGATCTTTTTCATGACCTTTAGCTAACACGTTTTGTAATTCAATTTGTGCAACTTGTTGTTTTGCTAATGCCACATCCAATACGGTCGCTAATCCCTTCACTCGTTTTTGCTCAACGGCATATAAAATATCTTTACTTCTTTGAAGGGCTTTTTGAGTAATATTCACCTTTTTTTGTGCTGCACCATAGCTAAAATAGGCAACCGAAACATCATGAATAATTTTCTGATGCATCAGATTAAAATTAAGATTTATTGCTAATGAAGTATGTTTGGCAGCATCGACTAATGCTCCTCGTTTACCAAAATCAAAAATAAGCCATCTAAATGTGAGTGCTGGAATAAAAGCGCTACTAGATGTTTTTATATCATCAACAATAGGATTTTTAGGTAAATCAATTTTACCATGTTGATATCCTGCGAGTGCTGTTGCTGTGATAATTGGCAAATATGTGCTTTCTATCATACCGATATCTGTGGCAGATTTTTTTGCTAATTCCCATGCAATACGTGTGTCTGGGTTATTTTGTTGCCCTAAATCTATCAGATCAGCTAAAGCATAGTGAGATTTAACCATTCGTTCTTGAGGGAGCGATAAGTATTGCTCAGCAGGTGAGGAAAGATATTGAGTATTATCATAAGCGATAGGATTTTGAGAATACTGCTTAAATGAACTGCTTGTGTCAACGCAACCAACAAGTAATAGGCTTAATAGAGATGACAGAATATTTTTTTTATTATTAATAACTACTTTTATCATCATGAATTCTCTCTTATTAAATTTTTAAACACCAGCTCTCTTTCATCTGTGGGTAGCATTTTCATTTCTTTATTAAGAATGGTTTTCTTAAACTCATTTTTTGATTCTTCGCTAATATTTAAATGAGTGAGATCGTCTTCAAAAATAAACCTATGAGCATAATTATGATAACTAATATAAGAAATTTTATTTAACGACTCTTTAAAAAATAACATTAAATCCTTGTTTCTCTCTCTATTTTCTTTCTCAAAAATGAGTAAGTCTACATTATCTTTAGATTGTGTAATTGTTTCATTAACAGATGAAACTAAATCAAGCATGTCATCTTTATTGGGTGAATATCTTAAGTCTGTATAGTTATCTAAAAGAGTAGTAAATTGCTTATATATCGTATTAACAATACTTGAAGGCCATACTTTTGTGAAAATAATGTACATCACAATATTACCTAACAAAATGCCTAAAATACGATCAGAGACCACATCCATATCAAAACTAGGTTTAAATCCATGTAATGTTGTTAATAAAAATGCTAAACCGACTTGTACACCAGCATAAGAGATACGTTCATTACCAACAGCAACCCAAGCTGCAGGTAATAAGCAGAAAAAGATCAGCACCATCAATTCAAAAACATCAGATAAGTTAGGGATAATATAGAGCAGTGAAATCATGCCAATTAGCGCCCCAATTAGGCATCCGGTGATCCGTAATGTTAATTTATGAACTGTTTCACCAACAGATGTTAATGCTACAACATAACAAGTGATCATTGCAGTATGAATACCCTGCCATTTAAAATAATCATAAAAAATATAACATAGAATAGCGGCTATAGTAGTTTTTAAAGCGAAGTACTTATGATTAGGATTTGTAAATGCATCACTAACAAAAAAAGGTGTTTTTTTCTGTACCGGTTTAGTTTCTCTTTTATTAGATAAAATATTATCAAAAGTATTTAATAAATGAAGTTTGTTTATTGTATATTGAGATTGTTGTTTATCTTTTATTTTATCTATTTGATGATGTGTAAAACAATCGGCCATTTCTAAACATCTTTTAGAAAGAAGAAAACGTATAGAAGTTGGTGTGTCTTTATCAAAAGTTAATGACATAATTAATATTTTATAAGAGTTATCAATAATATTCTCTAACCATTGAATATCTTCTCTTCCCCGTAAATAAAATATTTTAATAAACATTAAATAACGTTTACATTCTGTTTGTGTACTCAGTAATTCACTAATTTCGAGTTGACTTTCTTTTCTTCCTAAAAAGAAATCACTTGCAGTAGAAAAGCGTGTGGCAATTCTGTTTAACAGTAATTTTCTTGGGCTAATGCCAACAAAGAAATTAAATAAAATAACCAATAACATTGGAGATACTGCCATCAGTAATGCATAAAGTAACGCTCTTGTTGCAACATCTCCTACAGGGATATCATCAATTAAAGTCATTAAAAAGGCGATAACTAAAGCGACTAAATTACCAATGTCACCAAGGCTACTGGCCGATGCTAAATACATAAAAACAGCTGAAAACAAAGCCATAAAAAAGAATCGTAAAATAATGTTTTGTATCGTGAGATTAAAAAGAACAAAGATAATACACACAACAATAGAACATAAAATAATTACGCCAACAGATAATAATATATTTTGTACAGCATCAGCTTTGATTAAATAGATAATTAAATAGCAACTTATTGCGGATTCGGGAATTTCATAAATCATCGCAATAGCAGCCATTAAGGCACAAAGCAATGCAATGCGCCAAGTAGTTGCTAAACGAAAATCAAAGGGTAACAAGTCTTTTTTGACTTGTTTCACTATTAGAGAGGGTTTAACAATCATCGTCGTTAGCTATTATATTGACAGTTGCTGTAGCGCCAACCCGCATAAGATCTTCTGGTGGATTGGTGATAGTGACTTTAACAGGAAACCGTTGTTGAACTCTAACCCAATTTAATGATTTAGGTACATAGGGCAAGTCTCTTGGGATATTAATAAGATCAGTTGACATGATCCCTCGGCTAATACCTTCTACTTTGCCTTTAATAGGGTGATTATTATCAATCATTGAATAAATAACGACACAGTTGCCTATTTTTATATTATTTAAATCGGTCTCTTTAAAATAAGCTGAAGCATACCAAGTATCAGTATCAATTAAGGTAAATACAGACTGTCCAGAAATAATAAATTCACCAGGTGATAGCACTAATCCAGCAACGTAACCATTGCTTGGCGCTTTTACTTCAGTATTACTTAATTCCCATTCAGCCATTGCCAATGAGGTTTTTAACGATTTCACTAATGCTACTTCTGAATCTGTATTATTAATTAAAGCTTCTGAGGCGACATTTTGTTTTTGTGCCTGTTTTAATGTGACTTCTGCATCATGTTTTAATGTTCTGGCATCATCAACTTGTTGTGCGGTCACAAATCCTTTTGCTAATAATGGCTCTAATCTATTGAGTGATTGAGTCGCTAATAACAAATTGACTTGAGCACGTTTTATTTGTGCTTCTGCAACCTCTGAATTTGATGTTTCTGCAATAATAATACGTTGTTTGTTACTTAATGTTGCTTCAGCAATCATGAGTTGTTCTTTTGCTTGTTGAACTCTTAATGCGTACATAGTGGGATCGATAGTAAAGAGTAAATCCCCTTTATTAACCTTGCTATTTTCTTTGACGTAAATAGCACTAATTCGACCTGGCACAGTTGATGATATGTTAATTTTGTTAGCGTCAATTATTGCATCTTCACTGAGTGGGTTTAACGCTGATAATTGAATATTTTTCCACAATAAGATGAGTGTAATCACAAAAACACTCACCGTGATTATAAGCGCCAGCTTTTTTTTGCTTTTTTTATCCATAATTTAGTAAGAAAAATAAAATAAAGAGATAGTTAAAGAAATTGATAACAATATTGCAAAATAAAAGATTAAAGGAAGTGGCAATTTATCATCAATACCCCAATAGATAAGTAACACACGTATGACAAAAGCTCCTAATAAGCCGATAAATGTACATAACATCCAATACGGGAAATAGGAGCCTAACATACTAATAAAAGGAGAATGGCCTCGAGAACAACCTGATAACAGCAATATCATTATGCTCAAGCTAGTAATACGATAATATTTTTTTATTCTATCCAAGGTAATACACTCGTCATTTTACGATAAATTTTATGGTTCGTTTTCAACAAGATAGTGTTTTTATTTATAGTATTTAATCAATGAATTAATCTAATACAATCCATCAAATAGATGTTAGATGTTTTTTATCTATCAATCCATAGCATTATCTTAAATTTTTTATTGAAAGCAGGACTCCATTTTCAAATATGGTTGTAATTATGGGCGTTACATGATTTTAAGAGTATAGTAGTCAATCTTTCAGTCAGACTAGATATAACAATTTTTATTATGGAATCAGCGTTTTCTGCTCAAAACATTCGACATATTCTTGCTAATAACACATCGATTATTGATGTGCGTGCGCCTATTGAATTTAATCAAGGCGCGATCCCTCATGCTATCAATTTGCCTTTAATGAATGATGAAGAGCGTGCTGCTGTGGGGACTTGTTATAAACAGCAAGGTTCACAAAAAGCGGTTGCTTTAGGGCATCAATTGGTGAGTGGTGAAATTCGTGATAACCGTATTGCAGCTTGGCGTGAAGCTTGTGAGCAATTTCCTAATGGTTATATTTGCTGCGCTCGAGGAGGAATGCGTTCTCATATAGTTCAGCAATGGCTTAAAGAAATAGGTGTAGATTATCCATTAATTGAAGGCGGATATAAGGCGCTAAGACAGGCTGTTATTGAAATGACCAATGAATTGGTTCAACGACCTATTATTTTAATTGGTGGATGTACCGGCAATGGAAAAACGACTTTAGTGCGTTCGTTACCTGAAGGTATTGATCTTGAAGGTATTGCACACCAT
Organism: Proteus sp. CD3; assembly: GCF_008808075.1. Taxonomy (NCBI): domain Bacteria; kingdom Pseudomonadati; phylum Pseudomonadota; class Gammaproteobacteria; order Enterobacterales; family Morganellaceae; genus Proteus; species Proteus sp. CD3. Next base: position 1,620,751 of record NZ_CP019686.1, read on the forward strand.
CGAGGTTCATCTTTTGGTCGTACTATAGAAGATCAATTTCCTCAAGCTACCTTTGAAAATCATCTTGGTATTGAAATGTTGAAGAAAGCATCTAAATATACACGATGGGTACTTGAGGATGAAGGTCGCGCTATTGGTGCTAATGGATTGCCTGAATGTTTACGAGCAAAAATGGCTGAGGCATCAATAGTTGTTGTTGATGATCCCTTAGAGCGTCGCATAGAACGTTTGAAGGCAGAATATTTTGATCGCATGACACATGATTATTTGGAAGCATATGGCGAAGAAAAAGGCTGGCAAGCTTACAGTGATTATTTGCATCATGGTTTATTTGCTATCCGCCGCCGATTAGGCTCTCAAAGAGCAACAGAATTAACTCAGTTGCTAGATAATGCCCTAGAAATACAGAAAAAAGAGTCTAGCACAGAGGCGCATTTTTCTTGGTTAACACCTTTACTTAAAGAGTATTACGATCCTATGTATCGTTACCAATTAAGCAAAAAGGAAGATAAAATTATTTACCAAGGAAGTTATGAAGAAGTCATGCAGTGGTTTAACAATAAGTAGATAGCTAAGATTTCTGGTATTAAATGTATATACCAAAGCAAATACCCAAAAAACACCCAAAAAACACCAAAGAAAAGCCCCGTAAAAATTATATTACGGGGCTTTTTTTAGCAATAACCAGCGGTATTACTTATTTCTTAGTACGATATAACCCTATTCCTAAGATAATCATTAAACCAAAGAAAAAAGGAACTGCTAAAGAAAGCTCAAGGAAAATAAACCGATTAATGTTAATTCCCTGCCCTTTATTTGAGAGTTGTAAAGCTAAAGGCAAAGCACATAATCCAGACAGAAAACCAATTCCAATTAAGCGATATAACTTAGTACGGTTCTCTTTTTGTGTTAGGTAGTCTTGTTTGCGCTGATATTGAATGTATTTCCAACATAAATAAAGAAGCCCTAATACAGAGCCTAAATGTTGTAATAATTTATAAATAGCAATCTCTTGGCTATCTGTCATTCCTTGTAATAATTGTGCTTGTAGTACAGAAAAAAATCTGACGGCGGTTCCTGTTTCGTGAGTAAAAGAATCCCACACAATATGTGTTACTGCGCCAATATACAGGGATAAAACAAATAGACTAAATGCTCGAATATTGGGTTTTATCGGCTCATATAAAGGAATGGGTGATACGTATTTCAATGGCTCTCGCAATAAATAATTTAGCGCAAAGACCAGTAAACAAAAAGGAAATGCAGTATAAAACCAGCCTAATAAATCATGTGCCGTTGTGGCTGATTGATATAAACCAAAAGAATAGAGTAAATCAGGTGAAGTGCTTCCTACAATAAGTGCAGGTAAACTAAGGTTTCTTCCTATACGGGACTGTTTTATGGGGAAAACAATGGAAGGATGGGAAAAAGTCCACGGCATAGGAATATCTCTATAATATGAAGATGAATAACTAAAATTAGTACGAGTATATCAGTAGATTAGCTAAACTTTATCTGATATCACAACGATTATTAAGATTAAAATCATTCATGGTGGTTAATATAAATGAGATATATCCTCCTTGTGATGGCATGACCATTTTTGATAATGGAATAAATATATTATTTCCAAAATGGAAATTAGAGATTGCTTTTTTGTCATTAGGTATCAGTTTCTTTGACGACTAGAATGCCTCTTCATCAGAATAATTGAGGTGGCTGGATGACAAAATATATCCTTTTTAGCTTTTGTTTAGTACTTATTTATCCTCTTGGTGTGGATTTACATTTAACCGGTTTAACGGCAATAGCCAGTGATTTAGGGGCATCAGAAGCGACATTACATCAAGCTTTTTCAATTTATTTAATGGGCATGGTTTCAGCCATGTTAGTTGCAGGATGGTGTAGTGATAATTTAGGGCGTAAGCCTGTTATATTGCTCGGTACAGTTATTTTCTTATTGGCATCATTTTATGCGGGAATTTCGATAACGGAAAATAACTTTTTGATCGCACGTTTTTTTCAGGGAATTGGTGCTGGGTTTTGTTATGTTGTTACCTTTGCGATATTGCGAGATACATTAGCGGAAAAACAACGCGCTAAAGTTCTTTCTATGATAAATGGCATTACTTGTATTATTCCAGTATTAGCGCCTGTTTTAGGTTTTCTGATCTTGTTAAAGTTTAAATGGCCAGTGATGTTTTATGCCATGGCAATCTATGGGCTATTAATCTTTATTTATTGTTTCTTTGGAATAAAAGAAACTAAACCAAAGCAATGTGCTAAAAGCAAAAGTAACAAAATTACTGGCGAATCTTTCTTAAATAGTTTCTTTTTAAGTCGCTTACTTATTTCGTGCTTAGGAATGAGCGTGATCCTGACTTATGTTAATATCTCTCCAATCGTAATTATGCAGCAAATGCATTACACCACTGGGCAGTATTCAACAGTAATTACATTGCTTTCAATGGTCAGTATGGCAACTTCGTTTATGATGCCTAAAATATTAACAAAATTTCGTTATGAAACTATTTTGTATACTGGCTTATCGAGCTTTTTAGGTGCCGTTATTTTTCTTTTTATTGGAAAAAATAGTGATCCTCGTTGGTTCTTTGCTTCATTTTCATTATGTGGTGCGGGGTTTGCACTGTTATTTGGTATTATTATGAGCCAAGCGCTCTCTCCGTTTAGTCAGCGTGCGGGGCTTGCCAGTTCGATTTTAGGGATTTCGCAATTGAGTTTTGCCTCTCTCTATATCTGGACTATGGGATGGTTGGGAATATCTGCAATTAATATGCTGATGGTTATATTATCTGTTAGTTGCCTTATTGGTTTTACCTTTTTGCATCTCTTTCGTTCTTCAGGACAACAACAAAAGGTAAATTGTGATGCATAAGCCATTACATCGAATAGACTTGAATTTATTAGTTATTCTGCAAATTCTTTTACAAGAGCGCAGTGTGACATTAACTGCAAAATGGTTGTCTATTTCGCCTTCAGCAGTCAGTAAAGCATTGGCTAAATTACGGGTTTGGTTTGGTTTGATGATCCCCTTTTCGTTCGTAGCCCTCAAGGATTAATTCCTACACCTTTAACACTAAGTATTGAAGAATCGCTTTCTGATTTTATTAATATTGGTAACCATATTGCGGGCAAGCAAAATAGTGAAACGCCTAAAGGCGTTCATTTCAGTTTAATATTAGAATCTCCTTTACATCAGGTGCTATTAAATCGATTTCCTCTGGAAATATTGAATTATTATCCTCAATCAATGGTGCAAATACGAAATTGGGAATATAACTCGCTATCAAGCATTATTGATGGTGATGCTGATATTGCTTTTTTAGGTCGTGAATATTACTCAGGCTCTAAAGAGGCGTTACATTTATTACCTGAAGTCATCGATTGTGAGGAGCTTTTTAGTGATACCCCATTGGTTTATGTGCGAAAAGGTCATCCTTTATTCCAAGAGCCTTGGAATTTAGAGACATTTTTGCGCTATTCTCATATTTCAACAGAATATGATAAACGTGCGCATTGGGCGCTAGATGATATATTGGCAGAGCATGGCCGTTTACGTAATATTGCGATAACTTACACGTCATTTGAGCAAACTTTATTTACAATCTCTCAACCAAATCATGAACTTATTACTTGCTTGCCTGGATATTGCGCCCATTATATCTCTCAAGCTTTACCTAATTTAGTCACATTGCCTATCCCATTGCCAGACAGTGTTTCTAAACAACTTGATATTTCATTTATTTTACTATGGCATAAGCGTCATGCGTATAACTCTAAAGTGCTGTGGTTAAGAGAAACTATCAAAAAGAGTGTTAATCAGTTTATGCAGAAAAATACCCATTAAAAGTTTTACTACTATTTATTTAGCTATTTAGCTATTTAGTTTCTTTTGTGTTTACTAAAAATTATAGTCAATAAATATGATAAAAAATATAAAACTAGTTCTTCTTGAAAATAGAAAAAGGTGCAAATGCACCTTCTTCTATTTTACTTTTAAATTTAGATGAGAAAAATTATAACCCCATAACTTGTCTATTTTTAGGATAAGAAAGAGTGTAATTTAGAGGTAATGATTTTTCCTCTTTTGCACCTAATGTGATATCCCACTTAATTTCACCAGTATCTTTATCAAGTACGCCATCTTTATAAACGGCATCTGTTACATTGATATTGTTTTCTTGACTAAGTGGTAGTTGATCGTAAATAGTTACTTTTACAGGAGAACTGTAAGTGTTTCTTACTTTAATGGTATAACTTTCTTTTTGTTCAATTGTAGTGCCAATAAAAATAGGTTCTTTTCTTATCTTCTCATTGTTAATGCGGCTAATTTGAATATTTTTATCTACCCCAAACGGAATGCTAAGTAATTCTGTTAATTCGTTAGTATTAATATAACTATTACCCACAAAGCTATTCATATAGTAGATATTCGCGCGGCCATCGAGTAAATTCAAGTTTTCCCAATCTTTTACTTCAGCTTGTAAATAGACTTCTTCAACTAATTTTGGCGTCGTTAAATAGCGATAATCGGCAACAACTTCTTTTTGATTAATCACTAATGTATTAGGTTCTGTGCTATTTTTTAAGCTGTAAGGTAGCGCGATAGCATGGCTTAAATTAATCCCGTTATTATTGGTGGTTACGTAACGAGTCACTCCTTTACTTAATCGCTCTCTTGGTGCTTCACTCATTGCTTCTAATGCGGGAGCTGGCATTGCCATCTTCATATCACTAGATTGTCTGAATTTCGCAGTGTTATTATAAAGAGACAAATACCAAGGTGATAAGGTTGGCGCAGTGATATTAAGTGATGGATTAGTGGATGTTAAAACCAGTTTTACTTTATCCCAATTTAGACCTGTATTTTGAATAACGTCTGCCTTGTAGGTGAGCAATATCGGCTTATCCATTCCTTGGCTTCGAATATCATAAGCGGGTGACCATCCAGCATCTGGTGTTATATAAGAAATACGCATTTTACTGGTTAGGTTTTTTGATGTGCCTAAAGATAAAACAATTTGCGTTTTCTCTTTTGTAATAATTGGCATATCAATTTCTAATTGGCGCGTTAATTCTTCTAATTGCTCGGTGAGTTCAGCTATCTCTTCTCGAGCTGCTTTTTGTTGATTAAGAATAGAGGTCATTTTTTGGCTAATAAAATCAAATTTTTGTGATGATTGTTCTAATGTTTGAGTATCACCATAACCAAAGAAAGATTGATCTTTAAGTAATGCAATTTGCTCATCGCCCACATTAATATTGATATTTAATACTTCAATTCTCTTATTAATATCTTTCTGTTTTTCTATCAATACTGCAATTGCAGAGGGATAACTAGGGGCAATAGGCGTTTTTTTAACGTTAATGGTATTAATAATCACATCGTCATTATCAATGCTAATTGACAAGCTTTTAGGGTCAATATTGTTTGCAACATTGGATAAAACAACTTCACTCTGCCCTGCCGGTAAATTGAGAGTGACGTTATTATCGAGTTCGGCACCCCGTAGAAAAATAGTTGCTTGGTCGAGTTTTATCTCATAATTAAGTGGTTTAGTGGGATCTACTGAATTGATCTCATTAGCAAAAGCACTAGTTGAACTAATAATAGATAATGCAATAAGCGATAACGTTAGTCTATTGGGTTTAATCATCATTTTCATTCTATCCATAGTTGATGAGCAGTATTAGTAAGAACGGCAAAATAGAGATGCACTGTTGTACAAGTATATTTAGATAGTATTGCATCTCTAATAAATTAGATAACAGAATAAACTTAAAGATCTAATTGTGTGAAAGTGAAAAGAATAGATAAAACAGCATGTTAGTGTTTTTATTTAAATGAATATTTAAATAATAAGGATTATCTTAATGATAGAGAGATATTTCGCTTTTATTAGCTTTATCTAGTCTTGTTTAGATAAGAATAAGAGAAAAACTTCACAAATAAACAATAAAAAAGGCAGTTTGAAAATAAACTGCCTAAGATAAAAATATTGTTATCGATTTTTATTTAACAACTTCACCACTGTCGATAACCGTTTTACGCACTTTATCAGAGAAATCTTGTGCTTCTTTAATAATGGCTTTTTCATCAACTGTTAATAATTGGCGATCTTCCATTAAGATTTTTCCATCAACAATGGTATGGCGAACATTACTTCCATTTGCACCATAAACTAATGCTGCATAAGGGCTATACATTGGCACCATGTTAGGCGATTTAGTATCGACAACGATAATATCAGCAAGTTTGCCTGATTCTAAAGATCCCAGTTTATCTTCCATATGTAATACTTTTGCTGACCCCATTGTTGCTAGTTCTACAACAGTTAATGGTGGCATTGCAGCACGATCTTTATTCTCTAATTTATGGATTTTACCCACAAGATTTAGCTCATTCATGGTCGTGAGTGTGTTACTTGACATTGGACCATCAGTTCCTAAACCTACACGAACACCTTTTTCTAGCATTGCAACGACTGGTGCGACACCTTTCGCTGATTTAGTATTTGCGCTGATATTATGGGCAACACCAACATCATATTTTTTCAGTAAATCAATATCTTTATCATCGACCATAATTGCGTGAGCCGCGATAACTTTATTATTTAACGCTCCGATATCTGCCATATATTGAACGGGGCTTTTACCGCCAGTACGTTTAGCGATTTCTTCTTGTTCACGATCGGTTTCCGCTAAATGGATCATAACAGGAACATCAAGTTCTATTGATAACTTAGCAATTTTCTGAAGATTTTCTGTGGTATTTGTATAAGGAGCATGTGGTGCAAATGCGGGAATAATACGAGGATGATCTTTATATTCTTTAATAAAGTTTACTGCGTATTGGATACCCTCTTCTGGTGTTTTTGCATCAGCAACAGGGAAATTAATAACAGATTCTCCTAATACTGCACGATTACCCATTTTATCAACCGTTTTGGCTACTTCATCTTCGAAATAATACATATCAACGTAAGTTGTTACGCCACCTTTTACCATTTCGATATTGGCAAGATCAGCACCTACTCTGACCATTTCACGAGAAACCATTTTGCTTTCAAGTGGAAAAATATAACGGTGAAGTCTGTCTGGCACATCATCGGCCAATGAACGAAATACAGTCATTGAACCGTGAGTGTGGGTATTAATTAAACCCGGCATCACAATATCACCATCAACATCTAATACTTTATTGGCTTGATATTCTTTAGAAAGTTCCGGGCCACCAACGGCAATAATTTTATTTTCTTTTACGACAACAGTACCCTGTTCAATGATTTTATTTTGCTGATCCATAGTTAGAACAGTACCGTCAACTATCATCAAATCAGCCTGTTTTGCCGCATAACTAGAAAAGGAGACCGCCATTACAGCCAAAGCAAGCATAGATTTAGAAAATGACATCATTACCTCTCGTCTTGATGGGAAAATTTCCCTAAGATTATAAATAAATTCATTGGCTTTTAATATCAATTGAAAGTGAACGAGATCACCGAATAAATAATTAATTGAAGTTATTATCGCATTTGTTTACTGATTTAAATTAAGCGCGCTTTTTCTGTTGTAAAAGCCACTTATCTAATTCATTCGCAAAAAGTTGGCGGTCACGTTGACTTAAACTTGCGGGTCCTCCAGTTTGAATACCGCTTGCTCTCATCGTATCCATAAAATCACGTATATTTAAACGCTCACGGATCGTTGCGTCAGTATAACGTTCACCTCTTGGATTTAGCGCTACTGCGCCCTTTTCTATGACTTCGGCAGCTAATGGAATATCCGCGGTAATAACTAAGTCATCTTTATTGGTGCGGCGGACAATTTCGTTATCAGTAACATCAAATCCAGCAGAAACCTGTAATGTGCGTAAAAAAGGTGATGCAGGTACAATTAATCGTTGATTCGCAACAAAAGTAATAATCACTTTTTCTCTATCTGCGGCACGATATAACACTTCTTTGATTACTTTTGGACATGCATCAGCATCAACCCATATAGGCATAACAACACTCTCTTTATTATTCGGTATTAAATGGTCTGTATTTATGGCGTTTAAAATAACACATTAATACTAACTAAGTGATTGAAGCTTTACTCTTTCTCGTTTTTCTGACTGTTGATTAGCCCATATACTGAGTAATATCACGATCATCCCCAATATTTGTAAACTTGTTAATTGTTGTCCTAGCAATGCCCAACCTAAAATAACCGCGCTTAGCGGGCTTAAAAAGCCTAATGATGCCACAGAGCTTGGACCTAATAATGCTAATCCCCTAAACCAGAAAATATAGGTTAATGCTCCACCAATTAAGGCTAAATAAGCCAAGCCTAAAAGGTTAATACCTGTTAATGAAGGTAATGCGGGTTCAAATAATAAGGCAAAAGGTAATAATACAGCACCACCAGCGGTTAATTGCCAAGCTGTAAAAGTTAAAGGTGTAACAGGCGGTTGCCAACGACGACTTAATACAGTACCCGCAGCCATAGAAAGTGCGCCTCCTAATCCTGCAATTATTCCGATAGGATCAAGTGCTGCATTCGGTGTCAAAATGAGTATTGCTACACCCAAAATACCCCCTAATGCGGCTGAAATAGATAACCATGATAGGCGCGTTTGTAATAACCAACGAGATAAAAATAAGACAATTAAAGGCTGCACTGCCCCTACTGTTGCAGCCACACCGCCGGGTAAACGATAGGCTGAAATAAATAATAACCACCAGAACAGTGAGAAATTTAAAATACCTAAAATAATGACACGTAGCCACCATATACCTTGTGGCAGTTGTCTCATGATGATTAATAATAAAATTCCTGCTGGTAATGCACGCAATGCAGCTAATGTCATGGGAACATTAGCTGGCAACATTTCCGTTGTCACAATATAAGTGCTCCCCCATACAATGGGAGCCAATGCCGTTAATAGTAATGTTGTGTATCGATTCATAAAATCACTCGTTTAGTGGTTACTGAACTAATTTATCTTGAGGTCAAGATAAATTGATAATACCTTGACGTCAAGATAAATAATTGACATGATGAATGCATGGATAGAATCGATAAAATTACTAAGCAATGGCAGCGCGAGCGCCCTGATCTTGATATTAGCCCGATGGGATTAATTGGACGATTGGGGAATGTTACTTTGCATCTTTCCCGCGAAATGGAGAAAGTTTTCTCCCAATTCGGCTTAAACACATCAAGTTTTGATGTTCTTGCTACATTACGGCGCTCAGGAGAGCCTTACACCCTTTCTCCAGGTGAAATGCTATCAACCCTGATGGTTACATCAGGCACGATGACAAATCGTATTGATCAATTAGAAAAAGCGGGTTGGGTTATTCGTAAAGTTAATCCGGAAGATGGACGTGGTTTTTTAGTTTCGCTAACACCGCAAGGTCTGGAATTAATCAATCAAGTGATAGAAGCACACACTGAAAATCAAAAACGTTTAGTCTCTGGTTTATCACAACAAGAGCAACAAACATTAAATCAATTACTTAAAGTTTTTCTTAACTCGTTAGAATAGCGTTTTATTTTCTGTTATTAATTTTACCTCTCTTAATAACGAGGATACGTAAGAATAAGCCCCCTATATTCTTACTTATCCTCTTTTCTTTATTTGCTTAAAAACCCTTCTTTTTGTGCCATTTTTGTTTATTTAAGCATCCAATGTGCATGAAATCACATTTTTACCTTGATCTAAATCAAAGATGTATTCTATTTACCATTTTTAGGTTGATGAATATCCAAACTTAAATTATAAAGCGAATGATAATAATTACTGATCTCATTAAGGTTTGCGACTATGTGCATTCAATTTAAATCTTGCTTCGTGTTGTCTGCTTTAACACTCTCACTCTCTCAATATGCTATCGCTGATAATACCTCACCTAAAGAAGATACACTTGTTGTGACAACAACACGTAACGCAGCTTCTTTATGGAACAGCCCAGCCACCATTCAAGTCATTGATAAAGAAACAATAACGCAATCAACCTCTTCTTCTATTGCTGATCAATTGCGTGATATTCCTGGTGTTGAAGTCACTGATAATAGCCTTGCTGGTCGTAAACAAATTCGTATTCGTGGCGAGGCTTCATCACGCGTACTCTTGTTGGTTGATGGGCAGGAAGTGACCTATCAACGTGGTGGTCAAAACTTTGGTGCTGGTATTTTAATTGATGAATCTGCATTAGAGCGTATTGAAGTGGTTAAAGGTCCCTATTCGGTGCTTTATGGCTCGCAAGCTATTGGCGGTGTCGTAAATTTAATTACTCAAAAAGGTGGCGATAAGCCTTTTGGCGGAAATGTTAAAGTCGTTTATGACTCAGCAACCATGGGATGGCGAGAATCTGCATTAATTTCAGGCACTGTCGGTGATTTTGAATATCGCCTTAATGGAAGTTATGCCGATCATGGGGATAGATATACTCCTGATGGGCGTTTACCTAATACGCATTTTAGAAATAACGGTCAAGGTGCATGGTTAGGCTATAAAGTGGATAAACATAAGTTAGGGCTTTCGCTCGATCGTTATAATTTATCAACACAATCTTATTATGCTGATGAAGGAAAATATCAAGAGTTTAGCGTTAAAGTACCTAAACTAGAGCGTGAAAAAGTCGGTTTATTTTATGACTATGATGCAGATACCGATTATTTCAAAAAACTTCATATTGATGCCTATACACAACGTATAGAGCGAGAATTTGAAAACCGCGTAGGCGTTGTTACGCCTACGGGTAGCCCGATGATTGGTAATTTAACCGTAAAAAATAGAACTCAATCTGAAGATACGCAAAATACACAAGGCATGACAATACAGGCTAATTTTACTTTACCTGCAAATAATGAATTAATTTTAGGCTCTCAATATCAACAAGATAAAGTAAAACAAACCTCTGCTGGACAAACCTCTTCAAATAGCACAACAGGGTTTCCACCGGCGGTAAATTATGAAAAACAATCCCTGTTACATAACCGCAGTAAACAAACTAATATCTCTGTTTTCGCCCAAAATGATTGGAAAATAACAGATGATTGGTCATGGACAATGGGGGCCAGACAATATTGGTTGAAATCAGAATTACAAGATGGTGATGAAACTATTCATCATAATAAAACAGGAACAAGCTATAAGACATTAGGTTCTGATCCTGTAAGAGATAACGCTTTTATTGTGTCATCTAATTTGCGTTATTCTGGATTTAAAGATACTGAATTACGTCTCGCATTTGCTCAAGGTTATGTTTTCCCAACACTTGTTCAGCAATTTATGAACACGACGGCTGGCGGTGCGGTGACTTACGGTAATCCAAATCTTGATGCTGAACATTCTAATAACGTGGAATTTGGTGCGCGTTATAAAGGCAATAATTGGTATATCGATAGCGCGATTTATTATTCTGAAGCCAAAGATTACATCACATCACTCGCCTGTGCAGGAGAATCTATTTGCGAAGGAAATAGTAAAACGGGTCGCGCAGATTATTTCTATTACGATAATATCGATCGCGCCAAAACTTATGGTATGGAAGTGATGGCTCAATACCAAGGTTGGTTAATTACTCCTTATGTTTCTGCTAATGTGATGCGTCGTCAATTTATTGGCTCTACATTGAAAACATGGGATACCGGCGAACCGACATTAACCTCTCGTATTGGTGCTAAACATGTATTACTTCTCAATAATATGAATCTAATGTCGGACTTATATTTAAGAGCAGCAACAAAAGCAAAAGATCATAGCAACCCAGAAAATAAACAGCACTATGCAGGTTGGACAACCGTTAATCTTTCACTGAGTACAGAATTTGGTAATAACGATCAATACCGTATTAACTTTGATTTAAATAATATTTTGAATAAGCGTTATCAAACTGCTCATGAATCTATTCCTGCCGCAGGTATTAATGCTGCAGTTGGTCTGACATGGGCATTTTAATTATGAAAAAAATTGCAATCGCACTTAGTTTGTTATTGTTACCTTTTAACTTAATGGCAAAAAATAACAATAATAGTGAGCGTTGGGTTATTGCTGGTGGCTCTATAACAGAACTCGTTTATGCCATAGGTGCTGGCGATAAGATTGTCGGTGTTGATGAAACAACGTCTTATCCTGAACAAACGCAAGCATTGCCCCATATCGGATATTGGAAGCAGCTAAGTACAGAAGGAATTCTGTCTTTACGCCCTTCTACTTTTGTCACTTGGGATGATGCTGAACCTAAAATGGTGTTGCGCCAATTAGCACAACATAATGTTGATGTCATTGCATTACCACGAACACCTGCAACATTTGATTTAATGCTGAAAAATATTCGCACACTGGCGGCTTCTCTTGATAAGAAAACTGAGGCTGAAGCATTAATTGACACATTACAATCTCGTTTAGCGGTTATCGCTGAAAAAAATAATCACATTAAACAGAAAGTAAAAGTGTTGTTTTTTCTTTCGCCCGGAGGGGGAATTCCTCAAGTTGCAGGAAAAAATAGTGTTGCAGATGCCATTTTGGCATTAGCGGGTGGCGATAATATCGCCACGCACGAAAATTATCGTATTTATAGCGCAGAAGCTATTATCGCAGCTAATCCAGAAGTTATCGTGATAACCACACAAAGCCAACAAAATCATACTGGCGGTATAAGAGCCTCTGAAGGATTAGCGTCTGTTCCTGGTGTCTCAATGACTCAAGCATGGAAAAACCAGCGCATTATTGAAATTGATCAATCCCTTATTTTGGGAATGGGACCTCGTATTGTGGATGCGGTGGAGTTATTGCATCAACAGTTTTATCCCGCTGATCCTGTTAATGTTAATAAGTAGGAATGATCTAATAATGAAAGAGTTAGTCGCAACACATAGCACCCAATCTTCAGCAGAAATCGATCTTACTCCTCATTTTGCACTTGATGGTGATAGCCCTTTTCTTGATAGACATGCCACGATGCCATGGCGAGGCTCTGTACCTATTGCGAAAGAAGATCAACAATCTACATGGCAAACACTGTTAAACAGTAAAACGCCTGCGTGTAAACGTTTGTTGTATATTCATATTCCTTTTTGTGCAACGCATTGTACGTTTTGTGGTTTTTATCAAAATAACTACCATGAAGAAGCCTGTACGCGCTATACCGACGCATTATTGCGTGAGATATCGGCTGAATCAGATAGCTTACTTTATCAGTCAGCGCCCATTCATGCCGTTTACTTTGGTGGTGGAACCCCTTCTGCATTATCAGCAAAAGATCTCTATCGAGTGATCTCTCATTTGCGCCAATCACTTCCTTTAGCACCAGATTGTGAAATCACGATTGAAGGTCGCGTTTTAAATTTTGATGATAATCGAATTGATGCTTGTTTAGATGCAGGTGCAAACCGCTTTTCTATTGGTATTCAAACCTTTAACAGCAAAATACGTAAACGGATGGCAAGGACATCAACGGGTGAAGAAGCCGCCAAATTTATGAAAGGACTCTGTTTACGAGATAGAGCTGCTGTGGTGTGTGATCTGTTATTTGGATTACCGGGACAAAATGCAGTGAATTGGCAAGAGGATCTTACTATTGCCCATGATATTGGTTTAGATGGTGTCGATTTATATGCATTGAATTTATTGCCAAATACACCATTGGGCAAAGCGGTGGAAAATCAGCGAGTGACTGTACCAACACCAATAGAACGGCGTGCGCTCTATCTTCAAGGCTGTGATTTTATGGAAAACGTGGGTTGGCATCAGATAAGTAATAGTCATTGGGCTAGAACAACTCGTGAGCGCAATCTCTATAATTTATTAATTAAACAAGGTGCGGATTGCCTTGCTTTTGGCTCTGGGGCTGGTGGTTCAGTTAATGGTTATTCTTGGATGATAGAACGATCACTGGATAGCTATTATCAAAAAATTACAGATAACCAAAAGCCCTTAATGATGATGAGTCGTACAACTGATAGTGGTTTTCGTTGGCGTCATGAACTACAAGCCGGCATAGAGTGTGGGCGTGTTGATTTAGCCAAATTAAGCCCGCAAGCGACTCAGCTCTCCCCTTTATTAAATCAATGGTATCAAGCGGGTCTTGTTGAAGACGATTTTCTTTGTATGAAACTCACTAATGAAGGTCGATTTTGGGCAAGCAATTTGCTGACATCTTTACAGCAATTAATTTTGCAATTAAATACACCCCGTTAATTTTATTACCCTAAATATTAATTAAAAGATGGAAATAACATCATGAATATAGAGTTACAACAATTTTTAATGACCGAGCCTGATGGAACACTAGAAACTATCGCAACGCAATTTGATACCACCTTGTTAGAGGTGGTGAGACATTTACCATCACGCTCATTAATGAGTGGTGAGCAATTCGATATTGTGTGGGATAACGTGATGAAATGGGGTAATGTCACCACGCTTGTGCATACTCAAGATGTTATTTTAGAATTTAGCGGTGAATTACCCAGTGGTTTTCATCGTCATGGCTATTTTAACTTACGTGGTAAGAAAGGAATGACAGGCCATATTAAAGCCGAAAATTGCCAATATATTGCAATGATCGAGCGTAAATTTATGGGTATGGATACCGCCTCTATCTTATTTTTCAATCATCAAGGCGTTGCAATGTTTAAGATTTTCCTTGGCAGAGACGAACACCGTCAACTGTTACCAGAGCAATTATCAGCCTTCCGTCAATTAGCACAACAATTAAATAAGGAATAATTGCACGTGAAAACATGGGTTATTTTTGGCGCCGGCGGTAAAGGTATCGGCGCACATATTGCAGATATTGGCGTTACACAACAACGCCCTATTGTGGCTTTAGTTCGTTCCGAAGAGGCAGCGAATCGGTTAAACGAAAAAGGGATCAAAACAGTTATCGGCGATGCGATTGATGCTAACGCGGTTGAGGCTGTTTTAACATTGGCAGGAAAAGAGGCAGACATCATTTCCACAATGGGGGGTGAAAATGATTATTTAGCCCATCGAACCGTTATTGATACTGCGGAAAAAATGGGTTTTCAACGTATGCTAATGGTTTCATCTTTAGGATGTGGTGATAGTTGGGTTGCCTTATCTGACAGAGCAAAAGCAGCGTTTGGTCAAGCTGTAAGAGAAAAATCATTGGCTGAAGTGTGGTTGCAAACCAGTCGTTTTGATTATGCGATAGTTAGACCGGGTGGATTACTTAATGGTGAAGAAACAGGCAAAGCCCAGCTTTATCAGTATGAAGAGACTCATGGTTTAGTTAATCGTCGAGATGTTGCGCGTTTAGTGACTCAGCTTCTTGAAGCCGATCTTCTTGATGATCAAATTTATGCTGTGGTTGAACCGGGTTTACTCCCTTCCAAGTAGTTGCACTTGCGATAAGTATTTTTCGCTTCAAGTTAAGATCACCATTAAGAGATAACGCATTTGCGTTATCTCTTTTTTCTTACTTTTGTTATGGGTAATAACTCACAAGATAATGCGTTTTTCTCTTACAGCAAAAATTCCTTAACAGACATTCGTCACTTTACTGTCTTAATAGGGGGAACTTGTGGCATAATGTCGCCCCATTATCTTTTGTCATTCACTAATAATGAGTATTCGTCTTGTTAATCAGCAATAATATCACTATGCAGTTTGGCTCCAAGCCACTGTTTGAAAACATTTCTGTCAAATTCGGTGGCGGAAATCGCTATGGTTTAATCGGTGCCAACGGTAGCGGTAAATCAACCTTTATGAAAATTTTAGGTGGCGATTTAGTGCCAAGTAGCGGCAACGTATTCCTCGATCCTAATGAACGCCTTGGTAAACTAAAACAAGACCAGTTTGCTTATGAAGAGTTTACTGTGCTTGATACGGTGATTATGGGGCACACTGAACTTTGGGAAGTGAAGCAAGAGCGTGAACGCATCTATAATTTACCTGAAATGAGCGAAGAAGACGGCTTACGTGTTGCCGATCTTGAAGTGAAATTTGGTGAAATGGACGGTTATACCGTTGAATCTCGTGCTGGCGAATTATTGCTAAACGTAGGTATTCCATTAGAACAACACAATGGTCCTATGAGTGAAGTGGCTCCCGGTTGGAAATTGCGTGTGTTACTTGCACAAGCCCTGTTTGCTGATCCTGATATTTTGTTGCTGGATGAACCGACGAACAACTTGGATATTGATACCATTCGTTGGCTTGAGCAAACGCTAAATGAACGTAACAGTACCATGATCATTATTTCCCATGATCGCCATTTCCTAAATATGGTCTGTACGCACATGGCAGACTTAGACTATGGTGCGCTTGCTGTTCATCCGGGTAACTATGATGAATATATGTTTGCTGCAACCCAAGCTCGTGAGCGTTTATTAGCGGATAATGCGAAGAAAAAAGCACAGATTAGTGAATTACAATCTTTCGTGAGTCGCTTTAGTGCTAATGCATCTAAATCACGCCAAGCAACCTCTCGTGCAAAACAAATTGAGAAAATTCAATTAGCAGAAGTGAAAGCGTCTAGCCGTCAAAACCCATTCATTCGTTTTGAACAAGAGAAAAAATTATTCCGTAATGCGCTTGAAGTGGAAAATATCTCTAAAGGCTATGATGATAATGCCCCGCTGTTTAAAAACGTCAATATGATGCTTGAAGTGGGCGAAAAAGTGGCCATTTTAGGTAATAACGGTGTGGGTAAATCGACAATGATCAAAACATTAGTCGGTGAATTAACACCTGATACTGGCCGTTTAAAATGGTCTGAAAACTCAAACATTGGCTATTATGCACAAGATCACGCAACTGATTTTGAAGTCAATATGACTGTGTTTGATTGGATGAGTTTATGGATGAAACCAGAAGACGATGAGCAATCTGTACGCAGCGTATTAGGTCGTTTACTGTTCTCTCAAGATGATTTGAAAAAATCAGTTCAAGTTTTATCTGGTGGTGAAAAAGGTAGAATGTTATTTGGTAAGCTGATGATGCAAAAGCCAAACATTTTGATTATGGATGAACCAACCAACCACTTAGATATGGAATCTATCGAATCATTGAATATGGCATTAGAGCTTTATCAAGGTACATTGATTTTCGTCTCTCATGACCGTGAATTTGTCAGTTCATTGGCAAATCGTATTATTGAAATCACACCTGAAAAAGTGACTAATTTCCAAGGAACTTATGATGAGTTCTTAGCGAAAAAAGGTGTTGAGGCTTAATCGCTGCCCTATTTATTAAATAGTAGATAAGACAAATGAAAAAGGCTTAGTATATTGACTAAGCCTTTTTAAATTTTGATAAATGTTTTTATAGTCTTATTTGATTATAGTGTCCTGAAATTTCCACCTCAGGCTTATTTTTTATTTTTCTATTTATTTTTATTATTATTTCCAAGCCACTGTATAATAGAGGATTTACAGATAATAAATCTTCACTGATTTGTTTTTCTTTAACAAGCTTATCATTCTCTTTTTTATCCTTTTTATATTTTAAATCCATATATTTTTCTGATAATAAATTATCCAACATATTTATATTGTCTAATAATGCTACATTTAACGCACTATCATTGATTATAGATCCAGTAGTATCTTTTTCTTTCTTTGCAAATTTATTTATATTTGCGTTGTTACTAATCATTTCACTGTTATTTTTATATTTCAACAATAATTTTTTAATATCATTTAAATCATTTTCATTTTGTTTTTCTGTAATATCTTTCATTAAAACTGACATTTGATAATTAATTTCTTCCAATAAAGAGAGGTCTATATCTTTTAATCTTAATATTGATTCAACTTTTTCTGTTGAATTGCTAAGTTTATTTGCTAGAAAGTTTGCAGGGGATTCAATATATTCTTTAATTGTATTAATTAAAAAACCTTGAGTTCTTTTTTCTGATACTCTAATTTTAATTATATCTTCATTTTTTTCACTTTTTTTATCTACTTTAATTTTCAGTAAATCAGTTTTATCATTATAATTTTTTCTTATAATTTCATTAAACTTTCCAGAAAATAAGGTGTCGAGATATTTTTCTTCATTAAGATTTTCTGTGTTAATTTTATTTAAAGATAAAATATTTATTTTAGACTCTGTTTCTATTTTTTTTAATTTTTCGGTGATGTTTTCTGGGATTGTTTTATTTAGCTCATCGAAAAACTCTTTGCTAATAGTTTCTTTCTTATTATTGCCATTTGAAATTAAATTATCGATTTTTGAATTTATTATATATTCATTATTATTATCAATGTCTTGTAAGTCTAATCTTTTTATAAATAATATATCGTTATAATATTTAAATACTTCATTAATTTGTTCGATACTATAAATACCGATACTTTTAGGTAAATTTTCTATTATAGCTTTTTGTTCGGTGCTAATTTCAAAAATATTTATCTTTTTTTCATCCAGCAATAAAGGTTCGATTATTCCGTCAAATTCTTTTTTTAATTCTTCCTTTAACTCTGAACTTTTATTAAGATTATGATAATAAAAAATTTTTAATATGGTTGAGTTTCTATTATATTCATCTAAATTTGATAATATACTTATTTTATTTTCAATGGATAAATCGCCATTGTTAAAATTATTTATATTAATCAAATCTAAATTGTTATCATTAGGAATGATAAATTTTAATACATTGTCTTCCTTCATCCCACCGGTTTTAATATTAAATTTTATTTGTTTTTCTTTATTTATTTTAATGTCCAGTTTTTTATCTATATTACTATCATTATATTGTTTAGATATCGATTTAACTAATTCTAATTTTTCACTTAAAATAGTATTTTTTTTGTTTAAAAGCAACATGTTCATAAATAGTTCGCTTTTGTCTTTTTCATTTAATTTTTCACTTAATATATTGTAAGTAGATAAAAAATTATTTAAATTTCCTTCATCTTCCTTTGATGTTGCATTATTGTATAAATTCTTATTATTTATAATATTTTCAAATGCTGCAAAGTCTAAATCAAATTTCTGTGTTATATTTGAATGTGCATTGGATATGATTTTATTATTATTTTCATCTAGAAGAAAAAAAGTTACTTTTTCTGGTGTAAACTCTACATCTAATATTTTTCTGTCTTTATTAAGAATTTCTTTCAGTGACAGATAACTATATATTATGTTATAGGTTGAATGAATTTTGTCGTTAAAAATATTATTTATTAATAGAGATATATAGTAATCATTATATTTTTCATTGCGGCTTTCTTTTATTATTTCCCATACTTCATCCATGGCATATTTTTCTTTTATTTCAATGCATTTTTTTCCTGATAAGAATTTATTCAGTATTGAATTTCCTTTTTTAAAAGAATCTAGTTTTTCATCTCTATAAACATTATCATTCAATAATAATGATAAATTGCTTCTTATTAATTCTATTTTTTCTTCCGCGCTTTTATTTTCCATTTCATTTGTTTTATTTACATCATTTACTACCATTAATTCTATATTATTAATATCCATTTTTAGTGGTTGATTAAATAATGATTTAATACTTTGGTTATTAATAATATTATTCCTTTGTTTTTCTGAACAATCAATTTCAAAATATGACTGAGATATATGTGTACCATTCTGAATATACCCTATTTCAAAATAAAAAACATTATTATCTATTTTTATGTTAAATGTATCTTTATAATCATTTAGTGATAAATTCCTTAACTCTTTAAATTTATCTAGTTTATCTAAAAATGAAACATCAGGGTTATAATAAACATCATAAAGCAATGTCATAACTTGCTTTTTATCGCTAATATGGAAACAATCTTTTATCTTATCCCAGATAGTCATGACTTTATTGACTTTTTCTCCAGATAAAACGCTATTAATCTGAGCTGATGTTAGTTTACTATTTCCTATGGTTATACTATTCATATTTCGCCTGGTTTGAAAAAATTTAAAGTAAGATAATAATAAATAATAATAAAATTACTTAATATAAATAAATGTCTTGATTATTTTAATAAAAAATACTTTTGCTTTTTATAATGTAGAATATATGGCAATGTATCAACAATACAATTTAATTATTCTCCTCTATAACTTTATTTCTATTATAAAATTAATCTAATATTAAAAATTAATATATAAATAATTACTCATTTTTTAGGATCATAATATTAAAAACTTATACTCCATCATTTTTAAATGAAAATGATTATTATTTATATTGACTGACAGTCGGTCGTTGTTGTATGTTACCGACCCTGAGTCAGTCATTATCAATTTTTCATTTTCGATGGAACTATCATGTTGCTATTACCTGAAAATAATCATTGCCCAAATAAGCACTTTAAAAGTAGACGTAACTACTATTCTATTGTTATTCCTACATTATTTACATTAACTGCCCTATCCCCTGTGTATGCGGAAACCACTGAAAAAATTGTGGTCACTGCGAGTAGCGGTAATGAAAATGAGTCATTACCTATCGGTTATATTGCCAAGAAGCAGACAACGGCAACAAAAAGTGATGCCACGTTATTAGAAGCACCACAAATGGTTTCTGTCGTTAATCGTGCGCAATTAGATAATTTACCTTCTGAATCTATCAGCCAAGCATTGCGTTATAGCTCAGGGGTTGTGAGTGAAAAATTTGGCGCTTTTGGTAGCGGTATTGATTACTCGAAAATGCGTGGTTTTGACGCTGACTATTATTTAGATGGGCTAAGAATGCTGGGTAATAGTGGTATTTGGGCGCCACAGATTGATAGTTGGAGTTTAGAAAGTTTAGAAGCTGTGCATGGACCTGCATCTGCTTTATATGGGCAAGGTGGTGCCGGCGGTGTGATAAATATGACGTCACGTCGCCCTTCAGAAGAAACTCAGCATCAAGTGCAACTACAAGCTGGTAATAATAAAAACCATGGTATTAAATTTGATACTACATCTGCACTTAATGAGGATGAAACATGGTTATATCGTGTTTCAGGCTTGGCGCTTGAACAAGAGTCGCAAATACCCTCTTCTCGTCAAACTCGATTTCTTATCTCGCCCGCTGTTACTTGGAAACCAAATGATGCATTGAGTTGGACAATATTGGGGCAATATCAAAAAGAGCCTCGTCTTGGTTACTATAATACATTGCCTGCTCAAGCATTAGGTTTGTTACCAAATCCTAATGGAAAAGTCGATCCTAATCGAAATTATAATAATCAAAGTCATGATAATTCACACCGTAAGCAACAATCATTAACCTCACTGTTCGCGTATGATCTAACACCTCAGTGGCAGTTTAAGCAAAATACCCGTTTTATGAAGGTTGATACGGAAATTAGTCGTGATTATACCCGTGGTTTTTTACCGGGTGATCGTCTGCTCACTGCGGTTTATCAAGAAGCACCGAGTAAATCAGAAACATGGGTAACAGATACTCAATTGATTGGTAAATTATCGACATGGGATATCAATCATACGGTGATGGCTGGTTTTGATTATCAACATGGCAATATGACTAAAGATTGGTGGGGTTCACAAACAGTTAGTTTTGATCCTTGGGCATCACATCACAAGCCAGATTTTGAACCTTACCCTGTTTCACGTACGTCAACAAAACAACAATTTGATCGCTATGGATATTATTTACAAGATCATTTGCGTTGGCAGCAATGGAATTTACTGCTGAGTGGTCGTTATGATTCCTCTGATTTAGACACACATAATCAAATTTCAGGTGCTACAAGCTCCAGCCATAACACGGCATGGAGCCATCGTGTGGGTTTAAGCTATCAATTTAATAATGGATTTTCACCTTGGGTAAGTACATCAGATAGTTTTGATCCTGTATTAGGTACAGATGCAGATGGAAAAGCTTTTATTCCAATGAAATCAAAACAATATGAAGCGGGTATTAAGTATCAAAATCCTGAGTCAACACAATTAGTGAGTGTTGCTGTTTATCAATTAACGCAAGAAAATGTCACAACACATAACCCAAGAAATCCTGATTATTATCAGCAATCTGGAGAAATTCGTTCTCGGGGGCTTGAGTTTGAAAGTAAATTAGCGTTAACACCACGAGTTAATATGATGCTCAATTATGCTTATATTCATAATATTGTGACATCAACGAGTGATCCGACAACGTTAAATAAACATCCTGTACAAGTGCCTACTCATACCGGCTCTGCATGGATAGATTACCGTTTTCACCAGCCTTACTTAGAAGGTGCATTATTAGGTGCCGGCGTACGCTATTTAGGCTCCAGTTATGGTGATAATACAAATACGTTTAAAGTCCCCGCAGTATGGTTAGCTGATATGAGTTTCCGCTACCAATTATCGTCAATAAACCGTGAATTGCAGGGATTAGAGTTAGGATTAACTGTCAGCAATATTACAAATAAATCCTATGTTGCGAGTTGTACCAGCTCGACTTACTGCAGTATTGGTACTGATCGCGTAGTTCTTGGTGTATTAAATTACTATTTTTAGGAAATGAACATGGATAATTATCGACGTTCATTACTAAAAGGTGCCAGTGCATTCTCTTTATTATTAGCGAGTCCTTTTCCTGTTTATGCAAACCCTATTTATGTAAAACCAAAACAGAGAGAAGTTGTTGATATTCTAGGAAGAGAAATTGTATTGCCACAAGAACTAACACGTATTTATGTGGCAGATAGTGGGTTATTTTTACTTTATGCTTCATTAAATGAAGGCGCTCTTTATGAGCGTCTTATCGCAATGCCTTCTGCTTTTCGTACCGCTGATTTAAGTTTATATCATCAATATACGCGAGCTTTTCCACAATTATTGGCGCTACCTGAATTTACGGCGATGTCGAGTGGGCACTTTAATAGTGAAAAACTTATCGCGCTAAAACCAGATGTCATTATTGTCGCTGTTGGGACTTATCGCGCAATCAGCGTTAATGGTGTGTTGGACTTATTAACTAAAGCAAATATTCCCGTTGTGGTGCTTGATTTGAGTATCGACCCACTTAATAACACACCAATCAGCACATCGATTATGGGAAATATGCTTGGTAATACCCAACAAAGCCAAGCAATGAATCAATTTCGTGAGAAACAACTTAGTTATATTTCTCAGCAATTAGGAAAAAAGCCATTTAAACGCCCTAATGTATTATTTGAACGAGCCGCGGGCTTTACTCCAGAATGTTGCCTCTCATATGGTAATGGCAGTATGGGACAAATGCTACAAAGTGCAGGTGGTAAAAATCTAGGTTCAGAATATATAAAAAGTACTTATGGTCTTTTGAATCAGGAAACGGTGATTTACTCTGAACCCGATAAGATCTTTTTAACGGGGGCTGATTGGAGTGGCTATAACCCTTCTGGCGATTGGATTAATTTAGGGCCTGGCGCAAATTTAGCTTTGGCAAAACAGCAACTGGCGGTTTTAATGCAACGCCTTGCTTATAAAACACTCGATGCCGTTAAAAACAAACAAGTATATGCTATTTGGCACTCTTTTTATGACAGCCCTTTTGGCTTTATTGCTATTTTGCAAATGGCAAAATGGCTACATCCTGAACGCTTTTCCCACCTTGATGCAGACGCTATTTTTCATGAATACCATACCCAATTTTTGCCAGTAGAATGGGAAACAGGTTATTGGGTGACATTACTTGATGAAGATAAGGAATAATCATGTTCGATATCTATTCACCTGATCCTTTACGGATAAAAGTTGAGACACAATCAGCAGGAAAAAGAACTATCTTGTATTCTGCAAAAGGTCAGCCAAATTATATGTATGTAATGCCTCGTTTTCGATTAAATGAGGTATCGGATGATCTTGATAGTACTATTCACCCTGCTTTTATTGTAAATGGAAAAGTTAAGGATACATTTCTCTATGCGTGTTATCCCGCCTCATTACATCAAGGTGAATTACTCAGTTTACCCAATCAAAAACCCGCTAGTCAGTTAGATTTGTTAAGTTTTCAACAATACGCTCAACAGACAGGAATGGGATTTCATTTAAGCACCCATGCTGAATGGGCTGCACTTATGCTGTGGTGTCGTCACCATAATAAGGTTGAAGATGGAAATACAGACTATGGGCGTAGTTTTTTAAATCCAGAACAATGCACTAATCGAGTTGATGGCAAAGAGGCTGGTAATACAGATTTTATTACAGGTGATCCAACGACAATAACATCGCCACCGTGGCCGAATTGGTATCATGACAATAGCTTATTTGGTATTAGTGATTTATGTGGAAACCTCTGGGAATGGCAAAGTGGAATGCAACTATATGCCGGAGAGATACAGATAATTAAAGATAATGATGCCGTATTTTGTGGTGATCCAACGATAACAGAGCAATGGCATTCAATAGCGTTATCAACAGGTAAGTTATTGCCTATTAATGATATTCATAGCGCAAAATACGATGCTCCTTCTGATTATTGTGAGGGAAATGCAGGTATACCTATTTTATCAACTTCAATAAAACACTATAACGGCGCACCCGCAGATAATGGTTATCCGGCAGGGTTAATGGATGGTGATTTTAACGCAATAATGACTGCAGATGATCTTGAAGTGCCCACATTATTTAAAGCATTAGGATTATATCCAGCAATAAACCAGCAAGATCACGATCAGGTTTATTTACGAAATTATGGTCAGCGCTCTTTAATGCGAGGAGGCGCATGGTATTCACAGCAATTAGCAGGAATGCGAACTTTATGTTTAAGCCATAATGCACGCCATCGCAGCACTTCTGTCGGTGGTCGCCTTGCTTGGATTGACATAACCAGTTAATTAAACCGAAAAATTGTCATTTATAGACATATTTGCATAAATTAATTTACCTTAGTATCGATTACATGAATAATAGCGGTAATAGTAATGATTATTATTCGGTGACTCATTGTGATTAATTTTTGTGCGTTTAAATTGAAACCCGTGGCATTACTTTGTTCTGCCACCCTTCCTTTTATTTTGACTACACAGGCTTTTGCAGAAGAAACAGCAAAAACGGAGCAAGTTGAGAAACTTGTCGTTAGCGCTCAGGCTCTAAAAGTGAATACCAGTCTGCAAGAAACGCCTAAATCCGTTTCTATCATTTCCCAAAAAGATCTCGAAACACATGCTCCTCAAAAACTTGATGAAGCCTTACGTTATACCTCTGGTGTTGTTTCTCAGCCTTTTGGTGCTGATAACGATACTGACTGGCTTCGCGTACGAGGTTTCGAAGCTGCCACTTATTTAGATAACAGCCGCCTCTTTCGTGATGGTTATTATACATGGTTGCTGGAGCCTTATGGTTTTGAACAAATTGAAGTGGTAAAAGGCGCATCAGCAGTATTATTTGGCGAATCAACACCCGGTGGTGCGGTTAACGTCGTACAAAAGAAACCCAGCTTTAAGTCTCAAAATGAAGTATTTCTTGAAGTCGGAAATAATGACCAACGTGGGTTAGGCTTTGATGTTTCAAGTACAACGGATGATAAACGTGTGCGTTATCGTCTTGTTGGACTAATGAAAAAGTCAGATGGGGAATTGTCTCACACTGATAATGAGCGTATTTACCTTGCACCAAGTGTTGCGATTAATCTGACCGACGATACAGCAATAACCTTCATGGCAACTTATTTGCATGATGATGGCACACCAACCAATCCTTTCTTCCCTGCTGCCGGTACATTAATTTCATCTCCTTTTGGTAAAATTAAACCGTCAACTAACTTAGGTGAACCAGGCTACGATAAATATAAACGTACCCAAATTTCAGCAGGTTATTTATTAGAAAGTAATATCAACGATGTTTGGCGTTTTTCTCAACGTTTAAATTATGGTTATAACGATCTGTTATTGCGTAGTGTTTATGCATTCCCTAATTCAGATATTACAGCAACAGAACTGAATCGTGGCGTTGTTTTCCGTGATGGTAAAAACCAAAGCATTTCTTTTGATAATAATGTTGTTGGTGAATGGGATACGGATAATTTCGAACATACGTTATTAGCGGGTGCTGAATTGCAATATCACCAAACCAAAGGTGATGAGCAAGATAATTACAGCTTTGGTAAGATTAATCCATGGAACCCAGTTTACGGCAACTATATTCCTCTTAATCCTGCTGATAATGTCAATCGTACCATTGATAAAACACAATATAGCCTTTACTCACAGTATCAAACCAAATTTGATAGTCGTTGGATTGCCATGGCGGGTGTGCGCCAAGACTGGGTGAAAACAGAAAATAGAGCCAAAGCAAAAAATGAGGATAAATCACGCACTGATAGCGAATTTAGCCTCAATGCAGGATTAATGTATTTAGCGGATAATGGTCTATCGCCTTATGTGAGTTATTCTGAGTCTTTTGAGGTGATGAGCACTATCGATCCTGCGACTCATGATCTGTATAAACCATTAAAAGGTGACCAGATTGAAGCAGGGATAAAATATACACCTGATTTTATAGATGGTTACTTTAATATTGCTTGGTTTGATATCACACAGAAGAATGCACTGGTTGCAAACCCAACGACTTTTGTTTCAACCCAAACCGGTAAAGTAACGTCAAAAGGTATTGAAGTAACAAGTGAAATGCAATTAACCGAACGTTTAGCGTTAAAAGCCAATTACACTTATACCGATATGCAAACCGATGACACGGGTAATAAAGGTAAACAACAAGCAGGTTTAATTCCTAAACATACTGCTTCTGCTTGGGGTAGTTACACTATTCCAATTACGGGAACCCAAGATTTAACTTTAGGAACGGGTGTTCGTTATTTAGGTAAATCTAAAGATAATCCTAAGAGCAGTGATTTAACCGTACCTAGTGCAACATTATGGGATATGGCTGCAATTTATAATTTCAATAAACAGTGGCAATTACAGTTAAATATCAACAATATTCTTGATAAAGAGTATCTCTCTGGCTGTGATTATTACTGCTATTACGGGCAATCTCGTTCTGTTTTATTGAATGCTAAATATCGCTGGTAATTTTCTTTATTATTCCGCCTTTTGTTGTTAACCATACAATAAAAGGCGGAATATCATTTTATAAATGAGTGACCATGTTTGAACTCTCAAATATTCAAATGGATCGCGGTGGACGCACTATCCTATCAATCCCCTCACTGCGTATTTCAGATCTAGGGCTAACCATTGTGCTAGGTCATAATGGCTCTGGTAAATCGACTTTAGTTAGTTTGTTATCAGGCCAGCAAGCTCCAGATAGTGGATCTATTACACTAAATAACAGCAATATCTCACATTATAAGCCTCGTGATCTGGCTAAACAAATCGCCTTTCTTCCCCAAAAACTTCCTGCTTCTGCTGGATTAACTGTCAGAGAATTAGTGCGTTTAGGTCGTTTTCCTTGGCGTGGAACATTAGGGCGTTGGAATAAAAAAGATGATGAAATTATCACAATAGCGATGGAAAAAGCGGGAGTACTTCCTTTTGCTGACACGCTGGCTGATAATTTATCGGGTGGCGAACGTCAACGGGCTTGGGTTGCCATGTTACTCGCTCAACAATCACCTATTTTAATTTTAGATGAACCAACATCAGCATTAGATATACATCATCAATATCAACTTATGGAATTGTTGAGTGAATTAAATCAAACTCAGCACGTTGGTATTATTGTTATTTTGCATGATCTTAACCTTGCCTTACGTTATGCCACTCATATCATCGCGCTTAAAAAAGGCAAAATTGCATTTGAAGGTGAAGCGTCATTACTTTTTGATGATAAAAGACTTTCTGCACTTTATGAAACACCGATTAAGCTGATTGAGCACCCTGATAATAAAGGTTCACAACAACATAAGGTGGCAGTGGTATGCGTGTAGTATTACAAAAAATAGTTAATTTACTGTCCTTGTGTTTAGTTATTTTATTCATTATTCCCACAGCAAATGCAGCGCAAAATAATAATGAAAAGGCTTCTAACATACCGCAGCGTATTATTGTTTTAGACTGGGATTTACTTGAACAAATATTAACACTCGACGTTATCCCCGTAGGGGCAACTGAAATTGCAGGTTATAACCAATGGGTTGCTCACCCTATTGCACCAGATTCTATTGAAGAAGTCGGAATGCGAGCAGAGCCTAATTTAGAAAAAATAGCGATGTTAAAACCCGATCTTATTTTAGCGTCAAGCTCCCAACAAGACTTATTACCTGTATTAGAAACCATTGCCCCGGTGATTTATTTACCTAATTTTTCTCGCCAAGATAATGCGGCACAAGTTGCTCTAGCGCATTTTAATACCCTTGCTTCACTTTTGGGAAAACAAGCTCTCGCACAGCAAAAATTAGATGAAATGAATGCGACTTTTGCGCAATTAAAAGCAAAGTTACAGCAGGCATTTATCACATTACCTGAAGTAGAAGTGATCCGCTTTTCTACGCTCACCTCCGTCTTTTTATATACTGAAAACTCAACAACTGAATATGTGATAAAAAAGCTGGGGCTGAAATCAGCAATATCATTACCTCCTCAACCTTGGGGGATTGATCAACGAAGAATGAATGTATTGCAACAGATTACACATGGTTATGTCCTTTATATGTTGCCTTTTCCTGATGAAAGTAAACTGCAAAAATCGGTATTATGGAAAGCGATGCCATTTGTACAAAATGGGCATTTTCATTCAGTCAAGCCTGTCTGGAATTATGGAGGGATGACCTCGTTAACATTAATGGCAGATGCAATTACAGAAAGCTTATTAGATATGGCACCGAATAATGAAAATTAAGCAATATACTTTCTATTTTTTGGCGATCATCTTATTAAGCATTATCAGCTTACAAATTGATAATTCTCTTTCTTTATCTCGCCAACTATATTTATTGACTCATTCAGCCACAACAATGCCTTTTGCTGATGTTTTTTTCTTACATGCGCAATTACCACGTTTAGCCATGACGGTTGTTATTGGCGGTTTATTTGGTGTTGTTGGCAGTTTAATGCAGCAATTAACGCAAAATAATTTAACGTCTCCTTTAACCTTAGGAACTTCATCAGGTGCTTGGCTAGCCCTAGTGATCGTTAATATTTGGTTCACAGGCTTGGTTGCAGATTATAGTGCAGTAGCCGCAACAATGGGGGCTTTATTAGCCTTTTCTCTGGTAATTATTATTGCAGGAATTCGCAATATGACCGGCTTACCTTTAGTTGTTTCAGGTATGGTGGTCAATATTTTATTAGGTGCTATTGCAACGGCATTAGTGACATTAAACGCTCAATTCGCTCAAAACATATTTATGTGGGGAGCCGGAGATTTAGCTCAAGATGGCTGGGAACCGTTTTTTTGGCTATTACCTCGGATAGCCCCTGTTTTACTTATTTTTATTTTTGCCCCTCGTATTCTTACATTATTACGTTTGGGCCATGAAGGCGCAACGGCTCGAGGATTATCTGTTTTACCTGCATTTGCCTTTTTTATTATATTAAGTACTTGGTTAGTCTCTGTCTCTATTACCGTTGTTGGGGTGATTAGTTTTATTGGATTACTTGCACCTAATATTGTAAGAACATTAGGCGCAAGAACTGCTCGCCAAGAACTTATTGCCAGCGGTCTAATGGGAATATGTTTATTGCTTATTACGGATAGCTTGGCAATATGGGCTGGCCAGTGGCTTAATACGGTTATTCCAAGTGGTGTTACCGCTGCCGCTATTGGCGCGCCTGCATTAATTTGGTTTAGTCGTAAGAAAATGCAAGCTCCAGATCAGCTTTCTATTTCAATTATTTCTCAAACTAAAAAACTATCAAATTATACGGTTATAGGAATAACTGCATTATTAATGCTTGGATTAGCGCTTACCCTGTTTATTCATATTAATGAGCGCCAATGGTTTTGGGAAGTACCTTCTGTTTATCAAGGGGCTTTACGTTTTCCTCGCCTATTAACAGCACTCTTTGCTGGTGTTGCACTGGCTATTGCTGGCGTTATTTTACAACGTTTAATTTATAACCCGTTAGCCAGCCCCGATATTTTAGGTGTTTCATCCGGTGCCACTTTCGCTTTAGTATTTTCTAGCTTAATTCTGGGAAGTACTTTACAAACATCACAATGGGGAACCGCGTTATTAGGAAGCGGTGTGGTTATGATTATCTTATTAGTGTTGGGTAAAAGACACCAATATGCCCCTGCCAGCTTGATCTTAACAGGTATTGCATTAACCGCGAGTTTAGAGGCTTTTATTCAGTTTTTCTTAGCGAAAGGTTCGTTAAGTAGCTATAAAATATTATTGTGGTTATCAGGCTCTACTTATCGCGTAACAGAGCAACAAGCTATTTATTTTGCATTAGCTATCATCTTTATTGTGGGCGTTGTTTTATTACTCACTCGATGGTTGGCATTAATATCTATCGGTCGAAGCTTTGCATTAGCGCGAGGATTACATACAGCACAAGCAAGTATTATTTTACTGATCATTGTTTCTCTGTTATGTGCATTAGTTACATCAACCGTTGGTCCTATCGCCTTTATTGGCTTAGTCGCCCCTCATATGGCGGTATTAATTGGCGCTCAAAAAATAAAATCACAATTAATTCTTTCGGGATTAATTGGTGCGACTTTAATGGTTTGGGCTGATTGGCTTGGGCAAATATTGATTTATCCTGCACAAATTGCCGCAGGAACTTTAGTGGCAATTTTAGGGGGGAGCTATTTCCTTTGTTTAATGCTGTTAAATCGTAATCGCTGATTAAAAAAAACCTAAGATATCAACATTAATCTTGCTGATATTCTTAGGCTTTAATTATTATTGATTATGCTTAAATCTTATTGTTGTAATTATTTATGCGTTTAAAACCAATAAATGCAATTAACATCACTAAAGCACTTGCGCCAATGGCAATCCATACACCCGCTTGAACACCCGAATAATCAATAAGTTGCCCTGTTAATGTCGCCCCAATTGCCGTCCCTACATTTAACCCTGCAAGTAACCACGTCATTCCTTCAGTAAGCTGATTTTCTGGCACAATTTTCTCAATAAGTGACATTGTCACGATTATCATGGGCGCAAAGAAGACTCCTGAAATTAATACGACAAAACTTAAGCTATAAATAGAACCGACAAAAACAAGAGGTAAAATAGTGAGAAAAGTTGCGATACCACCTAAACATAATAAGCGATGCAATGGTGTTGATAATTTTAGCGTGCCATAAAACAAACCAGCAAAACAAGAGCCAATGGCATAGGCTGATAATACAAGGCTAGCACCGATGGGCGCTCCTTGAATATTAGCAAAAGCTACACTAAAGATATCAATGGTGCCTACAATTGCCCCCATAAAAATCATAATAACAGTTAAGATTTTCACGAGAGAAAAGCGGATCACAGATTGTGTTTTATAAAGTGCTAATTCAGAAGATATTGATTTTATTGCGGGTTCTGTATTGCGTTGTGAAACGAGTAATAATACACCAATAATAAGAAAAATAGCCGCCATTAATAATCCTGCTTGTGGAAAAAAAGCGACACTTAATGTGACAGAAATGGGTGGACCAAGAATAAAGGTCACTTCATCAAATACACTTTCTAATGAATATGCGGTTTGTAAACGATCATCTTCTTTATAAATTGCCGTCCATCTCGCCCTTACCATAGCGGAAATACATGGCATAAATCCAATTAGTACCGCGAAAATAAATAATAAACTAATATGCCACTGTAACCATGTTGCCAATAGCATTCCCCCTATTCCAATGACACTCATTAATGTGAATAGAGGTAAAATTCTAGACTGCCCATAAGTATCAACTAGACGTGATATTTGAGGCGATAACACAGCATAAGTAAAAACAAAACTAGCAGAAATTGTACCCGCTAATGCATAACTGCCTGTGATTTGTGAAATCATCATAATGATACCAATACCCATCATGGGTAACGGTAATCGAGCTATCATTCCAGCCAAAGTAAAAGATACGGTTCCTTTATAGCTAAATAGCGTTTGATAAGTACTTATCATAGTTTTCCTTATGTTTACCCTTGCCATTTTTACAAGGGTTCAAGATAATACATACATAGCGTATGTATAAATCATATATACATACGAACTGAATGTAAATATACAAACAATACGTATGTATATTTTAAAAAGGAGAGAAAATGGCTAGGCGTACTCGTGCTGAAATGGAAGAAACACGGCTGTTATTGCTAGAAACTGCAAGAAAAGTCTTTTGTGAACAAGGTTATGCAGAAGCATCGATGGATGATTTAACGGCACAAGCAGGTTTAACGCGAGGAGCGTTATATCACCATTTTGGCGATAAAAAAGGATTGTTATCTGCTGTTGTTGCACAAATAGATACAGAGATGGATGCTCGTTTGCAGGCTATCTCAGATACCATTGATGATCCTTGGTTGGCATTTTCAATGCGCTGTCATACCTATTTAGAAATGGCTTTAGAGCCTGAAATTCAGCGTATTATTATGCGAGATTCACGAGCTGTATTAAGTGATAAACTGACTGAACTACCGACTCATTGTGTAATATCTATGAGTAATATGATTGATAAACTTATCGAGAATAAAATACTGGTAGAGTCTGACTCAAAAATGTTGGCTCTATTTATTTATGGTAGCTTAGAAGCTACGGCTTTATGGATAGCAAACAGTCTTGATGGTGAAACTCAGCTAAAACAAGCCAAATCAACATTAGATACTTTATTAAACAGCTTACGTATTTCAGCAGCATAAATAAAATACAGCGAGGTTTATTTGAATAAGCCTCGCCATTGTTTATCGTATTTTCTACCATGATTTTAGTGATTATGTTATTTGCCATATTGCTTTTCCCTGCCATTGCTTCTCAATAAAATCAAGTAAATAGCGTACTTTAGGAGATAAATGGCATTTAGAGGGATAAACAGCGCAAATTGGTGCAAGATTAATCGTATATTCTAATAATATAGGAGTTAGTTTGCCAGATTTAATATATTCACCTACTAAAAACTCGCCTAGTTGGCATATTCCATAACCAGATAATGCCATATCTAAAATAGCTTCTGTATTATCTAAACGTAATTTTCCTTTAACGGGAAGCGTAAACTCTTTTTGATGAGTTTGATATTTCCACGGTACGGTTGTTCCTTGATGGGAAAAAGCAATTAGTTGATGTTGTGACAATGTATTAGGAGATTGAGGCGTGTCATTTCGTTCAAAATAATCAGGAGATGCACAGGTTATTAAACGGTGAGGTGCTAATACTTTACGCATTAATCGACTATCATCATTACCTCCAATGCGAATAGCCAAATCGACACCGTATTTAACTAAATCAGTGTATTCATCCGAAAAAGTAATTTCAGCATCTAACTCTGGCCATTGCACTAAATAAGTTTGTAATAACGGTAGAATATAACGTCTCCCAAAAGCAACAGGTAAATCAATGCGTAAACGCCCTCTTGGGTTTTCATTAAGTTTATCAAGAGCAGCGCTCGCTTCTTCAATTTCATTTAAGATAAGTTGTGCATGTTGATAAAATAATTCACCTTCAGCCGTTAGACTAATACTGCGTGTAGTTCGATGAAATAAACGTAAACTTAGTCGTTCTTCTAAACGTACAATGCTTTTCCCTACCGCTGAGCGAGACATCTCTAAGTTTTCTGCTGCAAGGGTAAAACTCAATAAATCTGCCACTCGAATAAAAACAGTAAGATCAGAAATATTATCAAAAGGCATTGTGAGCTTTTTATTTGCCACTTTTATTCCCCAATGTTGTGACTTTAACGGTGTTTATCTCCAATATAGCGACAGATAGACTAAAACGCGATAAATAAAGAACGAGTAATTGGAGTCTCAATGGAGAATATCGCGTCAGTATCACAGAAAATGAATTGCAGTCACCATCATCATTGGTGGGCCGTTATTGCATTAAGCCTTGCCACTTTCTCAGTGGTAACCACAGAAATGTTGCCTGTGGGGTTATTAAATCCCATTAGAGATAGTTTTGGCATATCAACAGGAATATCTGGTTTTATGATAGTTATTCCTGCCATTATTGCCGCCTTTTTTTCACCCATCGTTGTTATTAGTGCTGGTAAGCAAGATCGTAAAAAAATACTCTTATTTTTGGCTCTACTTTTAGTTGTTTCCAATATCATTTCAGCTTATTCAACGACAATCATTCAGCTATTAATTGCCAGAGCTATCGTTGGTTTTTGTATTGGTGGTATTTGGGCTTTTGCCGGTGGCTTAGCATTAAGATTAGTGCCAGAAAAATCTGTTGCTTTGGCGACTTCACTTATTTTTGGTGGTGTTGCCGCAGCATCAGTATTAGGTATTCCTATGGGTGTTTTTATTGGTGAATATCTAGGTTGGCGTGGTGCTTTTATTGTTATGGGGTTATTCTCATTCGCCGTATTAGTATTAATGTTTATTTGTTTACCTTCATTACTAGGCTCAAGGTCTTCGCACACTAAAGCCTTCTTTGTACAGTTTAGAAATACAAAGTTAGTCTTAGGATTATTAGTTACACTCTTTCTCGTGTGCGCGCATTTTATGGTGTTTACTTATGTTCGCCCATTACTTCAAACGACGGCTATGTTGTCAAATAACACATTAGCATTACTTCTATTTGCCTATGGTATCAGTGGTATCATCGGTAATTTTATTTTTGGTATTCAATCAGCAAAAAGGCTCAATGTTGCGGTTTCGATTATTATTATCGGCATTTTAAGCGTCTTTTTAGGTTTTCTGTTTTGGGTGGCATCTCCAGTAATAGCAATCGCCGTTATGTTAATTTGGGGATTAATGTATGGTGGTGTTTCAGTAGCACTAATGACATGGATAATGACTGCGGTTCCTAAAGGAATTGAATTAGGAAGTTCTGCTTATATTGCAATTTTTAATTTAGCTATTGCATTAGGTGCTTATTTAGGTGGCTTAATTGTTGATAATTATGGATTAAATTCAACATTACTTATTGCTATATTGTTTATTGCATCCGCTTTATTGTGTGTTTTTGCATCAAAGTACATGAAATGTTCAGATAAATAATACACTCACGTTTGGCATAAATAAAAAGGGTAATAGCTAGTTATTACCCTTTTCTCTTTTAGAAAACTAATATCGTGACACTGTCACGATAAAATTTGGCTTATTTTAGTAATTGAGTAAATTGCTGATATAACATATTACCTAATGTTTTTGCGGTATATTCTTCGCTATGACCTAAATTATCAACCGCAGCATGCATACCATGATAAATCAATGTACTGGTTAATTCCGGTTGTGTAACGTGCCACGTTTTATTTTCTGTACCCGAAATTAACAGTGTTTGAATTTGTTGTAATGCTCTATTTTCATGAATATTGCTGCTTTGATGAAATACTTGATGAAAAAGCATATCGTGTAATTCTTGTTTCTCAACATAAGCAATAACGCTGATTTCACACCATTGTTTTAATTTTTCACGGTGATCTTGTTGTGAGCAGGCGTCCATTGCGTTATCTATTTTATTTAAATACCAATCCATATAACGTGTTCTGAGTGCATCAAGAACGTCTGTTTTGGCAGAAAAATAGTGATAATACGTTCCTTTTGCTACCCCTGCTTTTTTTACGATATCGCTAACGGTTGTGGCATCAAAACCTTTATCAAGAAATAACGCTTCTGCCGCATTCATTAACTCTTCTAAACGAACCTCTGCGGGTTTTGTTCTCGGTTTATCTGTGGTTTGTTCTTCTAATGACATTGCTTATCTCCCTCAAAGTCGCTGGTAAAGAGTACTCTATATTAAAGCGACTCACAATGATGATAAATGAAACTCATTATCAATAACCATTGACCGACGGTCAGTCGAGTATTATTATGCTAATATTATTCATCATTAAGGCAATAAAGCTTATGACTTATTTAAAACGACTGTCACTTATCTGTGCCATTTGTTTAGGTACTTTTATGGCAACTCTCGATATTAGTATCGTGAATGTGGCTCTGCCAACTATTCAAAATGATATACATGCTGATATG
This sequence comes from Proteus sp. CD3, assembly GCF_008808075.1. Taxonomy (NCBI): domain Bacteria; kingdom Pseudomonadati; phylum Pseudomonadota; class Gammaproteobacteria; order Enterobacterales; family Morganellaceae; genus Proteus; species Proteus sp. CD3. The sequence continues at coordinate 1,656,705 of NZ_CP019686.1, forward strand.
GCAACCTTGCAGTGGATTGTGGATGCTTATGCGCTTTGTTTATCAGCCTGTATTTTGTCATCAGGTCCTTTAAGTGATCGCTTTGGGCGAAAAAAAGTGTGGCTATGGGGCGTGATTATTTTCACGTTAGGCTCAGTAATTTGTGCAATTGCACAGCAACATGAAATATTAATTCTTGGTCGTATTATTCAAGGTATTGCCGCTGCTGCACTTATTCCGGGCGCATTGTCTTTAATTACTCATGCTTTTCCTATTGATATTGAGCGAGTTCGTATCATCGGAATATGGTCTTCTGTTAGTGCATTGTCGCTTATCATTGGTCCTATTTTAGGGGGTGTTTTAGTTCATGCTAGTGGTTGGGCGAGCATATTTCTTATTAATATTCCTATTGGCATTATTACCGTTTTATTAGGTTGGTATGGATTAAGTGAGAGTGCTGATCCTGATAATGTTGCTTTAGATCCCTTTGGCCAATTAACCAGTATGTTGGGATTAGGATCACTGACTTATGGTTTGATTGAAGCTGGCTCTGTGGGTTGGTCACATTATAGAACGGTATCAACACTGATTGCGGGGATTATATTTCTTGCCCTTTTCGTCATGATAGAAAAACGTGTTGAACGCCCTTTATTACCACTGACCTTATTTAAAGATCGTACATTCTTTCAATATAACCTTTCTTCTTTTACCTTGGGTTTTGCTACATACAGCAATGTATTTTTTATCGCTTTCTTTTTGCAAAAAGCACAAGGTTGGAGTGCATTAGAAACGGGATGGAGAATGGCACCAGAATTTATTGCAATGGCGCTGTTTTCTATGTCTTTTGGACGACTCTCTTCTTATTTCTCCGTTAGTAAACTCATGATCTGTGGTTTCTTATTTATCGCTATTTCTTCTTGTCTATTAGCGACATTAGCAACAAATAGCCACTATGGAATAACAGGAAGCTATCTGTTTGTATTAGGTGCTGGAATGGGATTATCAACACCCGCAATAGGTGCTTTAGTGATGAAAAGTGTGCCACCGTCTCGTTCTGGTATGGCGTCTGCAACCATGAATGCATTAAGACAAACCGGTATGACAATGGGAATTGCTTTATTAGGTACATTGATGGTGCAACAAGCAATTCATTATATGGTGATCCAAAGCCAAGTATTGGGAATATCTGTAAATTATATCGATATTGTTAGTTTGGTGACTGAAAATACGACAAATGGTTTAGACAAAGGGTTTATCACTTTGTTACCAGAGGCATTTAATTCGGGGTTTGCTTATGCAATTGCGACTGCGGGGATCTCATGTTTTGTGACTTTATTTATAGTGCTCTTTCCTGTTAAAGCAAAACATAAAGCACTTACTCAACAAATCACAGATTAATGTTTATAAACGCTGAGATAAAAATTCTAGAAAAGACTCTATATTACGTGAGAGCTTACTGCGAGTTGCATATATTGCCACTAAATTAATTGTTGCGGGTTGTTGAGGAAACTCAATAGCTCGTAACTTCCCTTCTTTAATCATATCAAGGCAGCAATGCTCGGCTAAAATAGCAAATCCTAATCCTTTTAATACTGCTGATTTTGCCAATATAGCGCTGTTTACTCGATAATTACTATTAATGGTTACCCTGATTGGTTTTTTATCTTCATCCATAAATATCCAGGGTTGCCCTTCTAAGGCGCTTAAACTAGAAATACAAGGCATTTTGCTTAACTGTTCAATATGTGTAGGTATTCCTGTTTTTTCTAATAATTCATTAGATGCCACAACAATACTGCGCCATGATTTAATTAAGCGTGAGTGATGGCTACTATCCGCTAAATTTCCACGGTGAAAAGTTAATAGTAAATCAATATCATCATCGATGATATTTCTTGGCATTAATTGGGTATCACATTGGATCAGTAAATTAGGATGAAGTGCAGCAAAATCAGCCAAAATATCACCAAGTAGCTCACTGCCATATTCACTTGGGATCGTTAAACGGAAAGTGCCAGTTAATGGTCCATCACTGGTGATATTGCTTACAACGTTGTCTAATTCAGTTAAGGTTTTTGTTCCTTGCTGATAGAGGATTTTTCCTTGCTCAGTAAGGCGCATTTTTCGAGTTGTTCTATCAATAAGTTTACAATTAAGTTGTTGTTCAAGTTGCTTAATTGCACGACTGATATTTGAAGTAGGCATAGATAATAGCCGAGCGGCGGCTGCAAATTGCCCTTGCTCTGCTACGGCAGAAAAAATACGTAATAAATTAAGATCGATTTGCATAAATAATTCACTGCCTACTGTATTTCTATTACTCAATATAGGCAGTGTATCATTCATTTTCTTTTCACTCGTTAATAATTAACAGTAACCGTGAGACATGAGTTTTTGATAGCGTTTATCTAGGAGTTCTTCGGTTGAATAACTTTTTAACAAGGCTAAGTCAGTTAATAGCTGTTGTTTAAGAAATTCTGCAGCTTGTTTATGATCACGATGAGCGCCGCCTAATGGCTCTGGAATAATGGCATCGATAATACCTAATGATTGTAATTTAGGTGCTGTCATTCCCATGGTTTCTGCTGCAATTGGCGCTTTATCAGAACTTTTCCATAGAATAGAAGCACACCCTTCTGGCGAAATAGCTGCATAAGTACTGTATTGCAGCATATTCACTTTATCACCTACACCAATAGCGAGCGCACCTCCAGAAAATCCTTCACCAGTAATAGTGCAAATAATAGGTGTTTTTAATCGTGACATTTCAAGAATATTACGAGCGATAGCTTCTGCTTGTCCTCGTTCTTCAGCACCGACACCGGGATAAGCCCCAGCAGAATCAATAAAAATAATAACAGGTAGATGAAAGCGCTCTGCCATTTTCATTAAACGTAATGCTTTTCTATAACCTTCTGGTGATGGCATACCAAAATTACGCAGAATTTTCTCTTTGGTATCACGCCCTTTTTGTTGCCCAATCACCATGACAGGCATTTTGTCTAAACGCGCTAAACCCGCAACAATCGCTTTATCATCAGCGTAAGCTCTATCACCCGCCAACTCCTGAAAATCAGTAAAAACCGCTTTAATATAGTCAAGGGTATATGGGCGCATGGGATGACGAGCGAGTTGCACAATTTCCCAAGCACCTAAATCAGTAAAAATAGATTTTGTCAGCGAAAGACTTTTTTGCCTTAAACGTGCGATCTCTTCATCTAAATTAATCCCTGTTGGTTCATCTTGAGATTGCTTAAAGGTGAGCAATGCATCTATTTTTTCGTCTAATTCAACAATAGGTTTTTCAAATTCAAGATGAATAAAAGACATAACGACCTCAGATTTAATGCAGTAAATAAAACAGTGATTGATTCAGTTTAGAAAAAATAACAATGTGTTGATAGAGAGGAATTTGATAAACACTATTATCAAAAATGGGATAATTAAACATTACTACAAGATCAGCAAGGAAAAAAACAAGATCAAAAAGAGCTTTTTTTCTAATTTTACGCTATACAGTAATTACTAAGTCATGTATTAATATACAGTGCGAATTTGTTCTTTTTTCACCCGTAAAAAACCGCACGAATAATAAAATACCCCATAAAATACAAATAATTAGAATAAAGATAATATGTTCTCAAAAAAAACACGCTCAACAACTGCTCTGCTATTTTCATCACTTCTTCTTACCATCGGAAGAGGTGCAACATTACCGTTTATGGCAATCTATTTGTCACGAGAGTATCAATTACCCGTCGATGATATCGGTATTGCCATGTCTATTGCATTAACAACGGGAATTTTTTTCAGCCTTGGTTTTGGTATGCTTGCTGATAAATTTGAGAAAAAGCGTTATATGATATTGGCAATTCTAACGTTTATTTTCGGATTTGCCGCAATCCCTCTTGTCCATAGCACTATTTTAGTCGTTATCTTTTTCTCTGTAATTAACTGCTCTTATTTAGTGTTTTCAACCGTATTAAAAGCGTATTTTTCTGAAACCTTATCGGTTTCAGCAAAGCCTAAAATATTCTCTTTAAACTATACCTTTATCAATATGGGATGGACGGTGGGTCCTCCTATCGGCACCTTATTATTAATGTATGGGACACAATTACCTTTCTGGCTTGCGGCTATTTCTGCAACATTGCCACTATTTATGATCCAAGTTTTTGTTCAACGCTCAAAAATGGTGAATACAGATGAAGAAAATAGTGTGAAATGGGACCCGAAAATAATGCTAAAAGACAGAGCGTTGAGTTGGTTTGTGCTCTCAACTTTTTTCGGAACATTAACATTTGGCTCTTTTGCATCGTGTATTTCGCAATATATTTTAGTGGTGTACGATGCAAAATTAGCAGAGTCTGTTATTGCGGTTGTATTACCTGTAAACGCGGCCATTGTTGTCTCTCTACAATATATTGTCGGTAAGCATGTTACAGCCGAAAGACTTCGTAAATTAATGACACTGGGTACGTTATTTTTTATGCTGGGCTTACTTGGTTTTATATTTGCTGGTGATAATTTAATCTTTTGGGCATTAGCTATCGCGGTATTTACCTTTGGTGAATTAATTTATGCGCCTGGTGAGTATATGATGATTGATAATATTGCCCCGTTAGGAATGAAAGCCAGTTATTTCTCGGCACAGTCACTCGGTTGGTTAGGCGCTGCGCTTAATCCACTTGTTAGTGGTTTTATTTTAACTGCATTTCCACCAGCCTCTCTATTCACTATTTTAATGGTCGTTTCTGCATTGGCTTGGTTTTGTATGATCCAAGGTATGAATGCTAGCCGAAATAAAATGATATCTGTTTAATATATTGGGTATTAATAAAATCATAACCCCTGTAAAACAGGGGGTTATGATTTTTAGTCGAGCGGGATTTATAGTTTATTCAGTCTTTGACTTTATGCTTTCTCTGCCAATAGACTAAGTAAAGCATATTTCTTCTCAATATTACGTTGTGCTTGATCCGCTAAAACCATTGCTTTATCAGGATAGATTTTAAATAGCCGATTAAAACGTTGCTCTTTATTTAACACCACAGAAGCGACTTGGTTAGTGACTCTGGAATCTAACATTAGCGAATTTTTACCCTCTTGTTCACGGCGAGGATCAAATCGATAGAGAGGCCAGAAACCTGATGCAGTCAGTTGCTTCATTTGTTCATAGCTAAAGGCCAAGTCATAACCATGCTCTTCACAAGGGCTATAAGCAATAATCAGTGAAGGTCCTTGATAGGCTTCCGCTTCTTGAATGGCTTTAATAGTTTGGTTCATTTGAGCGCCAATAGCGATTTGAGCAACATAAATGTTGCCATACATCATCATGGTGATACCCAAATCTTTGCGAGCTTTGTTTTTTCCATTCTCACCAAATTTAGTAATAGCCCCCATTGGGGTTGCTTTAGATTGTTGCCCACCCGTATTGGAATAACATTGTGTATCTAACACCAGTACATTAACGTTTTCACCGCTACTCAATACATGATCAAGCCCGCCAAAACCAATATCATAAGCCCAACCGTCACCGCCAACCATCCATACAGACTTTTGCATTAAATAGTGCGCATCATGGAGTAACTCTTTGGCTAGTGGATCACTACTGTGACCTAATAAGGTGGATAGCTCATTAATTCCATTGCGTTTATCCTGATTAGAATTGTTCGTATCAGTCAACGTTTGATAAAGCGAAGCGGGTATTTCTGTTGCAAATCGATTTAATAAGCGCTCAACACGTTTTTTATGTTGATCTAAAGTGAGACGAAAACCTAAACCAAATTCGGCATTGTCTTCAAACAAGGCGTTAGCCCAAGCGGGACCTCTACCTTCTCTATTTGTGGTATAGGGTGTAGTTGGGAGATTACCGCCGTAAATAGATGAACACCCTGTGGCATTTGCAATTAATAATTCATCGCCATAAAGCTGAGTTAACAATTTAATATAGGCGGTTTCACCACAGCCAGAACATGCACCTGAATATTCAAATAGTGGCGTAATTAATTGTGATGTTCTGATATCTATTTTTTCTAATTCAGAAGGATGTAAATCAGGTAATTGATTGAAGAAATTGAAGTTTTGTTTTTCCTGTTCTAATACACCAAGCTTTTCAATCATATTGATCGCCCTGATGTTTGGATCTTGTCTGTCTTTGGCTGGGCAAACTTCATAGCATAAGTTACAGCCAGTACAATCTTCAGGTGCAACTTGTAGAATATAGTCTAACCCTTTCATTTCACGAGATTTTACAGGCAGTTTTTCAAGGGTCGTTGGCGCATTTTCTAACAGGCTAGGCTTGGTCACTTTTGCGCGAATGGCAGCATGAGGACAAGCGGCAACGCAATAATTGCACTGTGTACATAATGACGGTTTCCAGACAGGAATAAATTCAGCAATATTACGTTTTTCCCATTGTGTTGTGCCAGTTGGCCATGTGCCATCAGGTGGAAATGCCGAAACAGGTAAACTATCACCAAGCCCTGCTATCATCATGGCTGTGACTGTTTTGACAAAATCAGGTGCATTATCAGCAACAATCGGGGATTTATAAGGGCTTTCGGTTAATACAGCTCCCACAGGAATGCGCTCTAATGCAGACAATGTTTGTGAAATCGCCATTAAGTTCGCATTAACCAATGCTTCGCCTTTATTTTGATAACTTTTAATAATTGTCTGATGCAGATAATCATTTATTTTTTCGGCAGGGAAAAGAGATGTTAAGTGGAAAAATGCTGTTTGCATTATGGTATTAATTCGTGCGCCTAATTGGCATTCACGCGCAATCTTATAAGCATTAATAACATAGATGCGCGCTTCTTTTTCAATAAGTAACGCTTGAACTTCTTGCGGTAATTTAGCCCAAACGGTTGTCGCTGCATAAGGGGTATTTAATAGAAGTGTGCCCCCTACTTTTAATTTCTCAACAATTTGGTATTTATCAATAAACTGCCATTGGTGACAACCAATAAAATCAGCCTGTTTAATGAGGTAAGTTGAGTTAATCGGCGTTTGACTGATCCTTAAATGAGAAACAGTTAATCCACCTGCTTTTTTTGAGTCATAAACAAAATAGCCTTGGGCATATAACGGTGTGTTGTTACCAATAATATTAATATTATTCTTAGTCGCAGAAACAGAACCATCACTACCTAATCCATAAAAGAGTGCGCTAAGTTTATGATGTTCAGGTAATTTGGCATCTATAGGCATAATTGATAAATGTGTTACATCATCATAGATACCAACAGTGAACCGACGTTTAGGTTTAGATTGCTGTAATTCTTTAAACACAGCCATAACACAATCTGGATCGAATTCTTTTGAAGATAACCCATAACGACCAGAAATAGTCAGAGGCAATATTTCACGTTCACCTTGATGATAGGCTTCGGCAAATGCCGTAATAACATCAAGATAGAGAGGTTCAGCCTGTGCGCCAGGCTCTTTAGTTCTATCAAGAACAGCAATAGACTCAACTGAATTTGGAATAGCATCAAGAAAATGGCGCGCCGAAAATGGGCGATAAAGATGTACGCAAAGTAAGCCGAGTTTCTCGCCTCGCGCATTGAGCATATCAATAACTTCTTTACAAGGACCCGCGGCTGAACCCATTAGAACAATAATTCGTGTTGCTTGAGGATGTCCATAGTATTCAAATGGCTGATAAGTACGCCCAGTCACTTTGGCAAACAAATTCATTGCCTCTTCAACATGTTGATAACCACTGTTATACCAAGGATTTGAGGCTTCTCTAGCTTGAAAATAAGTATCAGGATTAGCGGAAGTTCCTCTTATTACAGGCGATTCTGGCGATAATGCACGTTGGCGATGAGCTTCAATCGCAGAGTATGGAATAAGCTGTTTGAGTTCATCATCAGAAATGGACATTATTTTATTCATTTCATGTGATGTTCTAAATCCATCAAAAAAATGAACAAATGGAATACGGCTATTGAGTGTTGCTATCTGCGCAATCACCGCAAAGTCTTGCGCTTCTTGCACACTATTGGCACAAAGTAACGCACAGCCCGTTTGTCGTATTGCCATTACATCCGAATGATCACCAAAAATAGACAATGCATGTGTTGCGACAGTGCGTGCAGCGACATGTAATACAAAAGGCGTTAATTCCCCTGCTATTTTATAAAGTGATGGGATCATTAATAATAATCCCTGAGATGAGGTAAATGTGGTGGCTAACGCACCTGTTTGTAATGCACCATGAACTGTTGCTATCGCACCGCCTTCGGATTGCATTTCCATTAATCGAGGTATATCCCCCAAAGATTGGGCTGGTGAGCAACGGCCCAACGATCAGCATATTCCGCCATCGTAGAGCTAGGTGTTATGGGATAAATAGCAATAACTTCATTTAAGCGATAAGCGATAGAAGCAACAGCTTGGTTAGCATCTGTTGTGATATAAGGAGGCAGTTTATGGCTCACAATAATTACCTTTGTTGTTGATCTTTTTTCTTATGCTTTTGAAATTAGCAGAAATTAATTACAAGGAATTATCGTATTTGTGGCTCAAGAGTGATTTATTTGCCAATAAGATGATTTTAGTCAACATTGGCAAATAAATAAATTTGTTATTTAACAATGAATTAAATAATAGTTATATCTTTATAAGATTATTTCGATGTTTTTTTTAGTATGGTTTCAATGCTAATAGGGAAAAAATCGTTGACATCAACACCGACATTAATTGCATTTTTTCCTAAAACATCTAAACGTTTACGTTGAGCCGGATCTTTTTGTGAATTGTGTACATGACCATATAAATGAATTGAATCACGGAAAAAACCAGCCCATTCCAATATAGGATAATGAAACATCACAATTTTTCGTTTTTTATAATCCAATTCAAAGTAATCTTTTACCCATTCAAATGCAGATGCATCAAATTCCGGATCGTCTAGAAACTTGTCATGATTTCCACGGATAAGGTACTTTTTACCTTTTAATCGGCGCAAGATTTGATTGGCATCTCGCCCTGTTCCTCGATAAAGAAAATCACCTAAAATGTAGATTTCATCATTATCGGAGACGTAAGCGTTCCAATTATGAATTAAAGTATCATTCATATGGCTAACACTATTGAATGGACGACCACAAAGATTGAGGATATTTGAATGGCAAAAATGTGTATCAGAAGTAAAGTAAATCATAGTAATTTCTTAATAAGTAATAAAAATCTTAACCTAAAGAAAATATTTTCCCTCGGTCTGTATAGTGATATTTTTTCAACATAATTGCCTCCTTTAATTAAAAATAAAACAATAAATACCATATCATCAGTTTTATTGTCGTTGGTGTTGTTTACGGTAACCAGATAAAGAATTACCCGTTTCTCTTTTAAAGTATCGGCATAAATAAGAGGGATCTTCAAAATGGAGCTTCACTGATAATTCATTTACCGACAGCGAAGTGTGCATTAATAATGCCTTTATTTCAAGGATGACTTGACGGTTAATCAAAGTCTTAGGCGCATCATTAAAGAATTGCTTTGTTATTTGAGATAAATAGAACGATGTAATGTTAAGCTGATTTGCATAAAAAGCCACCTCTCTATGTGTTAAACAATGCTTGCCAATCAATTCCCAAAACTGCCAACAGAGCTTTTCTTTACGAGTAAATTCTTTTTTGGCGATAGAGAAATGAGCGGGTATTGATTCAGTAATAGCAAAAAAGAGATTTTGTAAGTGGTTTTTTAACATTAATTTTCTGTGTTCAGAATAACTGTTATCTATATGTGTTAGTTGTTGAATCCATCTATTTAAGGCTTCATATTGTTCTTTATGTGGGTGACAAATAGGATTGTCATGGAGAAAAGCAAATAAAGTATTAGAAAGAGAATAAGCAATTTCTGAAGCAAAAGATTTATCGAGAAAACAATAGAATAAGCGAAAATTCGCTGATTTTTGACTCAAAACGGCCATCATATCATCGCCTAAAATAAGAATATCATTCGCTTTGATCACCTGTTTTTGAAAACTAATATTGATTACCGCCCTCCCTTCTAAGCAAATCATGACGACGATATAGGATAATGGTAAGGGATAACCTATTTCATTCATCATATTACTTTCACCTATAATGGCATGTTGCGGTGAAGTATTAAGTTGTGACAATACTTGGTTCAGCATAAATCCATTACCTCTTTTTGCTCCTGACTTAACCAACTTTATGTTTTTATATTTGACGATATTGAACGTAATAACAAGTATTCCCTCTCATTCAGTTGTTAAAAGTACCGGTTTTACCTCTTTTATGACATTCGGTTTTTTAGTTGTTTTCTTTAGAATACACGCATCTTAAAGCCGTAAGATAATTTGCAGAACATTTAAAAATTAAGAGAAGTTATTGAAATGAAAACATTAAAAACAGAGAGACTTATACTACGCCCATGGAAACTTTCTGATGCATCAAGTTTGTATCAATATGCAAAAGATGAACGCATTGGTCCCATTGCAGGTTGGCCAGTACATAAAAACGTTGAAGAAAGTGCCGAAATTATTCGCATTATATTTATGCGTGATGAAGTTTATGCCGTTACGTTAATTGATGATGATTTTGCCATCGGCTTGGTTGGATTATCTTTCGCAAATGAGAGTAATTTCCCGATTGGGGATAATGATGCTGAAGTTTCTTATTGGATTGGTGTGCCATTTTGGGGGAACGGTTTAATACCAGAAGCCGTAAAAGAAATCAGTCGGCATAGCTTCGAAACACTGGAATTAGATAATTTATGGTGTGGCTATTTCGCTGATAATGAGAAGTCACAAAAGGCACAAGAAAAATGTGGATTTAAATTTCATCACGTTATTGAAGAACAATACGCAGAATTTTTAGATGAAGTGAAAGTTGAAAATATTTGTCGCTTAACTAAAGAGCAATGGGTTGAGATCCAAAAACAGATCTATTAAAACAAAACACCAGATTGTGAAATTCACATTATCTGGTGTTTTTAATATTAACAAGGCAATTTAATTAAGCACTTGCTAATGCTTGGGATAAATCAGCAATTAAATCTTGTGGATTTTCTATTCCAATAGATAAACGAATAGTTGTGTCTTGAATGCCAATGCTATGTCGTAATGTTATTGGTACACCCGAATGCGTTGTTGAACCAGGATGACAAGCTAGAGATTCCGTTCCACCCAGACTTACTGCAAGTTTAAAAATTTTCATTGCATTAAGAAAACGGAAAGCTTCACTTTCGCCACCCACAATATCAAATGAGAAAGTTGATCCTGCACCTGTACATTGTTTAGCAAAAACCTGAGCTTCAACAGAATTTTTATCGGCAAAAGGTAAATAATGAATTGCTTTTACTTTTTCGTGTTCACGCAGAAATTCTGCAACTAATAATGCATTCTGATTGGCTTTTTCCATTCTAATTTGTAACGTTTCTAAAGAACGACCTAGCATCCAGCAAGAATGAGGATCTAATTGTGTCCCTATTGCCCCTCTTAATAATCTGATTTGATTTATAAGTTCACGAGATCCCATTGCAGCACCGGCGACTAAATCTGAATGTCCACCAACATATTTAGTTAAAGAATAGACTGAGACATCAGCACCTTGTTCTATCGGATGCTGATATACAGGGCCAAGTAATGTGTTATCACAGACAATAATAGGACGATAGCCTTGCGCTTTTTCTAATTGGTCCGCAACGTTCTTTAATGCTCCAATATCAACTAATGAATTAGTCGGGTTTGCAGGAGTTTCTGCAAAAATAACGGATACGCGCCCTTTTTGACTGGCTTTATCTGCTTGTTCTTGAATAAGTGAAAGGTTTAGCCCATCAGTAAATGGTGTGGCTTGGATACCAAATTTAGCAAGTGTTTTGGCAATTAACGTCTCTGTTCCACCATAAAGCGGCTGTGAATGTAAAATAACATCACCGGGCTGTGTTAATGCCATTAATGTTGTGGTAATTGCGGACATTCCTGATGAAAATAATACACAAGATTGTGTATTTTCATAAACAGCCAGTCTATCTTCAACAATTTCACTATTAGGTTGATTAAAGCGAGAATAAACTAAACCTGCCTTTTCACCTTCTGGTAAAGGTTTTCGACCACTTACGGTATCAAAAAAAGCTTTACCCTCTTCTGCACTTTTAAAAATAAAGGTAGATGTTAAAAATACAGGTGGTTTAACGGAGCCTTCAGAGAGTAATGGATCATAGCCATAACTCATCATTAGTGTTTCTGGTGATAGTTTATGCTCGCCGATATATTGTTTTTTCAATTGAGTGTCAGTCATTTTTTTATTTCTTATGTTTAATGAAGGATCTTTATCATACTGAAAAAAATTCATGTTGTTAGAATGTTTTATATAGAATAAAAACCAGCAGTTATATAAACATATCGAGTTTAAGCATAAATATAACGCTAAATAAAAGGTTCTATTCGTTGAGTGGTATTTAATCAAGGTTATTTGACTAAATAAAAGTTGATTATTCTAGTTAAAAAGAAGGAAAAAACAGTAGGATAAACTTAAAGATAAAAAGAATGCGTGTTTCTTTTTACCTTTAAGTTAAGGGACGTTACCAAGCTCTTACCGCATCACCTTTATACATTTCCTTGAATTTTAACTCGATTTGCCTTGAATGCAGAACTGAGACTAATTTTTTTATATTCTCATCATTTTTGTTATCTTCACGCGTTACAATAACATTAGCATAAGGTGAATTCTTATTTTCTAAGATTAATCCATCACGAGTTGCAATAAGCCCTACTTGAGAGGAAAAATTATTGTTGATTATAACCATTGTGATATTGGGATCATTTAATGCTTCAGTAAGCTTAGGTGAGTCTACTTCAACAAAAGTGATTTCTTTTGGGTTATAGATAATGTCATCTACTGTTGGCGTGAAACCAACATTATCATTAAGAGTAATGAGATTATTTTCTGCTAGTAATAAAAGTGCGCGCCCTTTCATGCTAACTTCATTTGAGATTGCAACGACATCACCAGGTTTTAATTCATTTATATCGCTAATTTTTTTAGAATACGCGGCTAAAGGAAAGATATATGTTTTGCTGGCAATATGAAATTGGTAGCCATGCTCTTTTATTTGAGCTTGAAGATAAGGAATTGATTGAAACGCATTCGCATCAACTTCTTTATCGCTCAATGCCTTATTAGGCTGAACATAATCATTGAAAGCAACAACCTCAACATCTAACCCTTCAGTTAATTTCGCTAAACGAATTACTTCATCCCAAATCACTTGATCAGGCCCTGTATTAATTGCCACTTTTACTTTATGTGTATCTTCTTGTGAACAAGATACAGTAAATAGTGATATTGAGGCTAGAAGTAAACCTGTAATAATTTCCTTCATATCTCCCTCTTAAACAGACTTTGATAAAACAGCGCCATAAAAATCATTTTGATTAAGAAATATCCTAACAGTAGATTAATAACAAGGAACAAGAAATGATACAAGTACCTAATGCAGATAAAGAAAGGAATATTATTTATATTTCCACAATACATTGTTTTATAAAACAAAAAAAGGACACATCATAATATGATGTGTTTGTTATTTAATTGTAGATTTATTCATTAATGATTTTGTCTATACAATTATCAGAATACGCATCTTCTACACTAAGATAAAATGATTCAGTTACACAATAGCTATTAAATCGCCATTTAAACTGAATTTCATCATCTTTTTTATGCTCTAAAATAGAATAACTTGAAAAGCGGATTGGCGTAGTTTTTTGTAGGTTGTTTCCTACTTTTTCGGCGCTTAACAATACAACGTGGTTTTTTTTATCAATAAATTTGAAATCAGAGATAGTGATATCTGTACCTTTAATCTTATTGTTGAAAAGGCTCAACGCATTAGCATATATGGATGGAACAATATAAGCTTTTTGATCACTTCCTTTGATATAAACAGTTACCAGATCAACAAAGGTTGAATCATTTAATGCTCGTCTAGATTTAACGACGACATCAGGAACACCATCACCATTAAAATCGATAAGATTTACTCCATATTCGAGTTGAATATCAGTTGCTGTTGAAACAAATGGTAACGATAAAAAAAGTAATCCTAGCCCAAGTTTTAATATATTACCCATTTTATTCACTTCTTTGTTGCTTATTACTTGCGCATCAGACTACTTTGTAACAGTAATTAGTCAAGGGGTTTTATGTTTCAAAACAATACAAAATTTACATTTATATCATATATAAATTATTTTCATGGCAACCACTATACTTATTTGACTATTATAAAAAGAATGTATTTTTAGTGATTATATTTTTTAGATTTAAAATTTATCTTTAATATAGAGCAATATAATTTTTAAGGTCGCTAATTCTTTCTTTCGTTTTATCTTTTAAGCAACTGCTATATACCATTGGTGCCAAACTTCCACCTTGATAATAGTCAGCTTCATATTGGCAAGAGAGGTCTCTAAAATTAATCCAAACCAATTGGGCTTGTTTAAGCTGAGCTTTTCGACCACCATCTAATTTGGTGTAATATTGTTGATAAATATGGTTAAGCTCTTCATCCTTTTGTTGAAAATCTTGATATGCACATTGATTAATTTCAGTCTGGGTTGCTGCATTTCGACAATCAAAATTATCTGCTTGTAAATGTATAGACCAAAATAGTATACCGCCAGATATTGCACCGAATAGGATAAGTTTTTTCATCACACAGTCCTTTTTTTGATTAAAAATATCGCTAAAGATATTTACTTTATTCCTTTACTACTTAATTTAAAGATAAAAACAAAGTAAGCTATTTATCATTTTAGCAAAATTTCCTAGATGACAATTACGTGAGGACAATACAAAAACACTCTATTTTAAACAATCCAATTTAGATGAAAATATTTAATTCTGAGCAATTATGCTAATATTTAGTTTAGAGAAAATATCTATTTAATACAAATTTAAAAAAGTGATAACTCAATATCTTTTTTCTTTAACAATAAATACCATTTGTAAAAAAATAAGTAAAATAGTAGTCATATTCTATTGTTTGTTTTTTTGTATTGAGTCACTTTTATTGAAATATCTAATCAATCTTACTTTAACAAGAAACTTGTTTTGTCAGCGCCTACTTAAGCAAGATTTAATAAAATCACTTTAATTAATTAGACTAACCTGTTTAATTTATAATACTCACAGGTCCATGTGCCCATGGTGGATTTTTCAAGATATGAAAAAATATTTCAAATCAATTTAGTTTTGTTTAGGGCTTGTCACTCTTATTTTTGTGATAATCATTCGTGGTGGTCAGTATTCTGATTTTGAATTGAATGAGCATGCATCTACGATAACACCGATTAGTTTTGCTTATAAAACAGACACTTTATCTGGAACATTAATTTCATCTAATTAGAGCAATACTGTAGATAACGCCTAAATGAGCGTTGCTCTTTAGACGTTAAAGTGTAAAAACATTATAAATCAATTTGATACTCAATAATTTCTCTGATTTTTATTAATGCATCACGCAATAAATTAATATCAATTGAAGCTAGTGCAATACGAATTGCATGAGGAATATTGGGCGTTGTGGCATAAGGTTCCGCGGTTGCAACAGATATTTGTAATTGATGTAATGAAGCAACAATTTTATCGGCTCTAACTTCTTCAGGTAAAGGTATCCATAAAAAATAAGAAGTTGGATGATGAATATAAGAAAGCCCTTCAAATATCTCACTCACTATTTTCTGTCGCTGCTGTGCATCTTTGCGTAATAAACGTTCTAATTTATCAACAACCCCGTCTTTCACCCATTGGCAGACAATGGAAGTCATTAGTGCCGGTGTATTCCATGTAGTTACTCTCATTGAACGCTCTAACGATGAAATAGAGTTTGTCGGAGCAACAATAAAACCCACTCTTAATCCAGAAGCGACATTTTTAGAAAATCCCGAAATATAAAATGTAATATCTGGCGCTAAGGTAACAATTGAAGGTGGTGCTTTGTTAACTAGAAAAGCATAAGTCGCGTCTTCAATGATCATAAAATGATATTGTCTTGCCAAAGTAATTAATTGTTGTCGCTGTTTTAATGTTAATACCCAGCCCATTGGATTATGAAGTGTGGGAATACAATACAGTGCGCGTATTGCCCTTTTTTTGCATAGCTCTTCCAGTTTATCTAAATCTGTTCCTGTAGGTGTTATGGGAATGGGTAATATTTCCAAATGATGAGCAAGTGCTGCCAATTTAAATCCGGGATAACTTAATGCATCTACCGCTACAACATCTCCCGGTTTTAAAGCGCTTAATAATGTAATCGCGATACCTTGTTGTGCGCCGTTAGTAATAATAATATTTTCAGGTTCAACGGTGATTTCTTTACTTTTAAGATATTGAGAAATCACGATTTTATCGTGTAGTTTGCCGCTATGTGGCTGATAGCGAAGTAATGATTCAATTTCGCCTGATGTCGATAATCTTTTTAGCTCGGTACGTAATAATTCAGCTTGAATAGGCAATGAGGGATAATTGAAATTAAGATCCAACATATCTGCTGCCGCAGGATTTTCTATTCCATGATTTGGCGGAAGTGATAATTCACGAACAAAAGTTCCTCTCCCTGTTTCACCAATGATTAAGCCCATACTTTCTAATTCAGCATAGACACGGCTTGCTGTTGCAAGAGACATTTTATGCTCTGCGGCTAAATGTCGATGTGTGGGTAAACGCGTACCGGGTAATAATTTACCTATACGTATTTCGCTCGCTAATTTATCAACTAAAGACTTATAACGGGGCTGAACCATAGACATTGTATCCATGACAATTATTTGATTGTCATAATTGTGTTCCATAAGATGGAATTCAGCAAGTTACATCGTAGATACAAGTTTTATATAAATAGATTTTTATATATCTGTTGCTATTGCGAAAATTGTAATTAATTGTTTTTTATTGAAATTTATCATAATAAAAATGGAAAATCGTATGCAACAAATGAAGCAAAAAGAGCGGAAAAATGGCTGGATAAATGGATTTATAGGTATGTTGATTTTTAGTGGATCTTTACCCGCAACAAAAGCGGCTGTATTAGGTTTTGATCCCTTATTTTTAACCGCGGCAAGAGCAACAATTGCAGGGCTATTATCTTTAGCAATGTTGCTGTTATATAAAGAAAAACTACCTACCTTTAAACAGTGGATTTCATTAACGGTTGTCTCATTAGGTGTTGTTGTCGGTTTTCCATTATTAACGGCGATTGCGCTACAAGAAATAACCTCAGCACACTCCCTTGTTTTTTTAGCTTTATTACCGTTATCTACGGCAATTTTTGCGGTAATACGGGGTGGCGAAAAGCCTCACCCTATTTTTTGGTTTTTCTCTATTATTGGTAGTTTATTGGTGATGGGCTATGCTATTTCTCAAGGCGGAGCATCATCGTTCAGCGCAGATTTATTAATGATAGCGTCAGTCATTGTTTGTGGTTTAGGTTATGCCGAAGGAGCGACTTTAACGAGAGCATTAGGCGGATGGCAGGTTATCTGCTGGGCATTGATTGTATCTTTACCTCCAATGCTAATTCTTAGCGTTATTCTTATGCCTGAAGATCTCGCTACAATTAGTATTTCGGCATGGGTAGGCTTAGGCTATGTCTCACTTTTTAGTATGTTGATTGGTTTTATATTTTGGTACAAAGGATTATCGCAAGGTGGGATCGCGGCAGTAGGACAACTTCAATTATTGCAACCATTCTTTGGGTTAGGCTTTGCTGCTGTATTGCTTCATGAATCTGTCAATTTATTGATGTTATTAGTCACCATTGGTGTTATTTTTTGTGTTGCTGGCTCCAGAAAATATGCTTAATTAAAAGCTTGCTTTTTAAAAACTATATTTTTAAAAACTATATTTTAAAAATTATCTTTTTAAAACTATAAAACACGCTAAATAGGGTTATTTAGCGTGTTTTGTTTCTTGAGAACCAAAAGTGAGTGCTTTGCGCCCTTCTTTAAACGTAATAACGTTAAAGCAAAATGATCAATGTGTGTGATTTTTATCAAGCTCTCACTTTTTATACATCAATTAAATTTCACACTTGGTTTTTAAAATAGCCGTTTTTCTATGATGATCTAGTGCTAACTCAATTAATTTAGTAATTAATGATTGATAGCCTAAACCTGCACTCTGCCATAATTTTGGATACATACTAATATTGGTAAAACCAGGTAGTGTATTTATTTCGTTAATCACAACACGATTATCTTGCGTTAAGAACACATCTACACGAGCCATACCTAAGCAATTAAGCACACGGTATGCTTTTAATGCAACTTGGCGAATATGCAAACTTGTATTTTCATCCATTACCGCTGGGACAATAACTTTAGCACCGTCTTCATCAATATATTTTGTGTTATAGGCATAGAAAGCATCGTTTAATACGATTTCACCACAAGGACTAACTTCAGGATCTTCATTACCTAAAACAGCACACTCTATTTCACGACCTACAATAGCACTTTCAACAATCACTTTAAGATCGTATTCAAAAGCCATTTCTAATGCTGCACTGAATTCTTCTTCATTATTAACTTTGCTAATTCCTACAGAAGAACCTAGGTTTGCTGGCTTTATAAATAAAGGAAGCCCTAATTGGCGAACCATTTCGTTGTAAGGAATGTCATTAATTTGATGCGCCATAATAGTAATAAATGGGGCAACCGCTAAACCTGCACCATCAAGTAGGCGTTTAGTAATATCTTTGTCCATGCAAGCTGCTGAACTCATGATATTTGGCCCTACATAAGGCATATCAATCATGTGTAATAAGCCTTGAAGTGTTCCATCTTCACCGTACGCACCATGGACAATTGGGAATACAACATCAATTTGAGGTAATGCCTGACCATCTTCAAGTGAAATAAATTGGTTTTTTACACTACCAGGAATAATAGCAACCGCTCTTAAAGGTTTGCTTAATGAAATAGTTTTAGGATTATCGCTATTTAGTAAGTAGTCAGTTTCTGAATATTCATGCCACTGACCTTGTTCATTAATACCGATTAAGCAAAGGTCGAATTTCGTTCGATCTAATTCATTAATAATATTTTTTGCTGACTGTAATGAAACTTGATGTTCTGTGGATTTACCACCAAAAATAATAGCGACTCTTAATTTACTCATTTTCTAACCTTTTATAGGACAGCTATAGCGAATAGGTAGCAATATATCATGATAAAAACCCCCAATGTAGGTAGATAGTTCTTATCTGCGAAAAATTACGATAAAATGATGAAATTCTATGATTTTGCGTGTTAAAACATCACTATTTTAAGTTATAGAGTTTCCATAACGATAACACACAAAATGACACCTTTTATCTCTTCTATAAGATTGTATGTAATAACGCTATCTTGATAGAATCACGCTACCGATTAACGTTTAAACTTAGAGAAGGAGGCTAATTATGTTTTTGTGTGATCTTATTGAATACTCACACTTCTTTGGTAATCGCCACAGCTCAGGCTTTCACAGTAATTTACTGCGTTAACCTGCCTGAGCGACGTTAACTATTACCTCTCCTCAGCTTACAGGGTTATCGCTTGATATTGCCCAAGGCGTTGTTACGCCTAAAAATGAGTAAGCTATGAGCACATTATTATCTACACAAAATCTGTCTTTCCATAATAATCACGGTTTATTATTAAACGATATTTCTTTAGCACTGATTAAAGGTGAGAAGATTGGTTTAATTGGTTATAACGGTTGTGGGAAAAGTACTTTATTAAAATTACTTTCACATCAATTATCACCAAGTTCGGGTGTTATTTCCGTCGCTAATCAAACGGTTATGGCATATATAGAACAACACTTACCCACTGATTTACAGTCAATGACTTTAATGGATGCTGTACTTCATAAATTACCTAAAGAATACAGATTATCTGAAGGCTGGCGAGCTGAGTTATTGCTAAGTGAAATGGGATTTAAACTTCACGAAAAAGATCTGCTTGTCTCGCAATTAAGTGGTGGTCAACACACTCGTTTATTATTAGCGAGAGCGTTAATTACGGAGCCTGATTTATTATTACTTGATGAACCAAGCAACCACCTCGATTTACCCACCATTTTATGGTTGGAAACATTTTTAAAACAGTGGCGTGGTAGCTTCATTCTGGTTTCACATGATAATACGTTATTAGACAACGTAACGAATTGTACATGGATTATTCGTGATAAATCGCTATCTATCTTTCGATTACCCTGCTCTCAAGCTCGAGTTGCACAAGAAGAGCAAGATATCAGTGCGCAACATCGCTATGATGCACAACAAAAAGAGATAGATAGAATAGCTCAAAGTGCGAAGCAACTCGCAATATGGGGGCACGTTTATGATAACGAGAGTTTATCTCGTAAAGCCAAACAGATGGAAAAACATATTGTTCGTTTAAAAGATGAGCAAACCGACGTGACATCTGGAAATCAGTGGGTATTGCAGTTTTCTGGTACGACATTACGTGCGGATAGGCTTTGCGAATTAAATCAACTTGCTGTTATTCCTGCTGAAAATACACCCGTTTTATATACTGTTGAAAATCAGCGTATAAAAAGTGGTGATCGAGTAGCAATAATTGGAGCTAATGGAACAGGTAAATCATCATTATTAAAGATGATTTGGTCACTGAGTTTAGTTGATATAAGTGAACAAAATGCAATAAAGCTGCATCCCCGCGTTGAATTGGGTTATTACGATCAAAAAATTGCTCAATTAGTTGATAATGATACCCTTTCTGATGCATTAAAACCTTTTGCACCATTAACGGATGAACAGAGAAAAATGGCACTTATTAATGCTGGCTTTGTTTATACGCGCCACGGGCAGAAAGTGAGTACATTAAGTGGTGGTGAACGCGCGCGTTTATTGTTTGTTGGTCTGAGTTTAGCAAACTACTCTTTATTAATGTTGGACGAGCCTACAAATCATATCGATATGGAAGGCAAAAAGGCATTAGCTGAACAAATTAACCAATTTCCTGGTGGTGTTTTATTAGTTAGCCATGATAGAGAATTAATTGAAAATAGTTGTAATCGTTTTTGGTATATTCATAATGGCATTTTAACGGAACATCATGATATTGAAGTGATTTATCAGCTTATCTCTGAAGAGGAAATGTCAGAAACTCCGCGAGTGGATAAACTCAATAATTTGCAGAATACCTCATCGGCTCCATTAGTTTCACATCACGATGATGATGAAAAACTCTTTAAGTTAATTGAGTTAGAAGAGAAATTAGAAGCTGATTTAGCACGTAAAACTAACCATCAAAAACCTGCTTTACAAGCGCAATGGAAGTTAGAGATTAACCAGCTAAAGCAAGCACTTAAATTGATATAAGATAGATAAGATTTTGTTTAAATTAAAAGGATCACAATGTGATCCTTTTTTATTTATTCTTATTTTAATAATTGATATTCAATAAGATATAAAGATTTCGTTGTCGGATAAATATCGTTGATAAGCGCTTTTAATACCGGAAGTGTCATACCTTCCTGTTGTGCGTGATATTCATTGATATCATCATAACGTAAAGGCGATACCGCGATGATTTTCAATTTTCCATAATGAGTACGATGTTCATTAGCAAATAATTCAACAATGCTTCCCGGTTTGTAATTACTTTCACTTTCATCTCGGATCGTAATCACTTTTTTTTCTTCAAGAATGGAAGGGATTAAACGCTCAAAAAAAGTAATTTCTGTTGGTATTGCTGACATAATATTGACTCATAAATTTATTGATAAATTGCTGATTATCTTATCATGCAACAACTACTTTTTATTCTTTTTTGCCCACAGCGGTATTATTTAAAGCTTCTCTCTGAAGCAACTTAGCTTTACGCTCAATCCCCCAACGATAACCGGATAATTCACCATTTTGTCGAATAACTCGATGGCATGGAATGGCAACTGCTAGCTTATTGGCGGCACAGGCATTTGCGACTGCGCGATATGCCTTAGGCGCTCCAATTTTGTCGGCAATTTCTTGGTAAGTCATCGTGCTACCAAAAGGAATATCTAATAATGCCTGCCAAACTTTTTGCTGAAACACAGTACCTTGGATATCAAGAGGTAAAGATAAGGGTTGTTTGGGTAATTCAATAAAACCGATGACTTGTGCAATGATTTGCTCAAATTCTTCATTGGCACCGATTAATTCGGCCAAAGGGAATTGTTTTTGCAAATCTTCTAATAACAGCTCTGCATCATCTCCTAACATAATGGCACAAATCCCCTTTTCACTTTGCGCCACAAGGATACTTCCCAAAGAGCACTGAGCGATAGCAAAAAAGATAGCAATATTCTTACCACCTGTACGCCAATTTGTTGGCGTCATTCCTAATATAGCAGTTGCATTTTCATAGAAACGGCTATTAGCATTGAAGCCTGATTGATAAATCGCATCTGTAATACTGCCATCTTGAGCTAATGCTTTTTTTATTAATTTTTGACGATAAGCATTGGCATAATCTTTTGGCGTGATCCCCATCGTTGATTTAAAGAGACGATGGAAATGATATGGGCTTGCCATAACATGCTCTGCAATACTGGCAAGAGATACGTCACCGTTATTTTTTTCAATAAAACGACAGGCTCGCTCAATAAGTTGATTATGTTTATTTTCCATTATGGTCGTCCTTTAAATACGGAATTATGGCTATTATTGGCAAACATAATAAATAAAGAACTCCGTTTATTGCTCAATCACTCTGGTTCTTTAGATAATGCCCATAGATACAGCGATGCCGTGGAACCATAGGGTGAATAACGTTTTCGGTAACGTTCGAAGCGTGCTTTATCTAGCGTTTTATGGCGATAAAGACGCATAATTCCGCGTTGAATAGCTAAGTCTCCCCAACTTAAAATATCTGGCCGATTAAGCGAAGAAATTAATAGCATTTCTGCAGTCCAAACCCCGATACCTTTTAGTTGAATTAACGTATCGATAACCTCTTTATCTGTCATCTCAGGAATTTTATTTAGATCTAATCTTTCTGAAATAACGGCATCAGCAATACCGATAATATAACTAGCTTTGCGCATAGTCATTCCACACTGTTGTATCTCTTGTTCTGATAATTTGGCGATATGTTCTGGTGTGTAAATACCGTCACATAAATTGAGTAATCGCTGGTTAACGGTTATGGCAGCAGAAACCGAAATTTGTTGTTCAATAATGTTTTTAACTAATGCTGTAAATAGATCCGGTGTTAAGGGGCGCTTAATTTCTCCTATTCTTTCAATGAGTTTAGCTAAGCGCTTATCGCGTTTTTTTAATGTATTTATCTCTGTTTCGCCATACTTAAAGTGCATAAGTTAACTTAATTTAAATAGAATATTTGTGTCAGTATAACGTGAAAATAAGTGTACTACGCACTCCATTTCTTGCTTTTTTGAGTTTTACACCGTCTATCATAGGCAAACAAAGATAATATTTAGCAGAAGTTATTCAATAAAAATATCATTACATTTGAAAACTATAATTTTATATTAAAAGTGATAAAAATATAAAATTTAAATTACCACCTATACTTTATTAGATTTTTTAAATTTTTACTTAGGTTAATTCTTGGTTATTCTGTAATTTCAGGATTTAATATGAAAAATTATACACTCAATTTACAAAACAAAGCTGATGCGCTGGCAATAATGAAGAAAGCCATAAGCTTTACTATTCCTGCCGCATTAAGAGTTGCTGCTAAATTAAATATCGCAGATTTATTAAAAGAAGGTTCTAAGAATATTAATGAACTGGCCGAAAAAACAAACTCAATACCTGTTGTTCTAAATAGAATATTAAGAATGTTAGCTTCTGAAGGCATATTCTCTGAATCAGAAGGATCTCGCTATTCTCTTGCTCCTGCTGGGTACTTTTTATTAAGTGATCATCAATATAGCTTGCGTGATGCCGTATTAATGTTAACAAATGAAACGTTATGGCGCCCAGTAGGTAATGTTGTTGAATCAGTTCAGGGTAACCCCGCTTTTGAAAACTTATATGGCATGTCTTTTTATCAATATTGGCAAGATAATGTAAGAGATGATCATGATTTTCAAGCAGGTATGAACTCGCTTTCAAAAATAGAAAATTATTTTATAATTAAGCATTATAAATTCCCAGATAATAAAATAGTGACAGATATTGCTGGAGGATTAGGTGGATTATTATTAGAAGTCTTAAAAGAAAATCCTACTTTAAAAGGACAGTTGTTTGATCACCAGCATGTATTAGAAAGAACGAAGCTAGTTGAATTAGGTGATGATAGTCGTTGGAAATTAATTCCTGGTGATTTATTTGAAGATTATCCAGAATCAGATATTTATCTAATTAAATATATAATTCATAATTGGAATAATGACAGCGTTATAAAAATTTTTAAAAATTTACGTAAAGTAATGAAGGAAGATTCAAAAGTACTTATTATTGAACCTATTATTTTTAAAAAGAATATACCTGATGTCGCTAAATGTATGGATTTGATTTGTATGAGTGCATTTCATGAATCGGGTGAACGTACTGAAGAAGAGTTCATTGAATTATTAGATAAAGCAGATTTAAAAATCAATAAATTTATTAAAACAGAGACATATAATTCAATATTAGAAGTAGTTATTAAATAATAAAATTTTTCTCTAATAAATTATTGAGATCAAAAAAAGGTCACTTTACAGTGACCTTTTTAACTAAAAGTATATTTTTATGCGGTTAACGCTAGTTTGGCACCAAAAAGTAAGAACACTGCGCCAATACAACTATTTGATAATGAAGCTAACCGTTTGTTATGTTTTACTTTATTAGTAATAGCAACACCGCCAAATATAAGAACTGATAAATAAAGCATACTGCATGTTTCTAAAATCGCACCTAATACAAAGAATGGGACACCTGCACTTTCATACTTAGGATCGATAAACTGAATAAAGAAAGAAACATAGAAAATGATCATTTTAGGGTTAAGCATACTTAAAAATAACGCCTTAACATAAAGACCATCTTTTGCTTTTACTACGACTTCAGACACTTGTTCTGGCGTCTCTTTTTTCTTTTGGAACGTTGCATATAACGTTTTTAACCCTAAATAGGTTAAGTAAAGTGCACCCGCGTATTTAATGACAATAAAGAAGACGGGTGAAGTCTTGACTAATGAAGCAACCCCCAAAAATGCCAAAAAGATTAATAATGCATCACCCGTGAAAACACCAAGAGCGGCTTTATACCCCCCTTTTACGCCATGCTTCGCACTGGAAGTAAGGACGAAAATCGAGTTTGGACCTGGTACTAAAGTAATAAAAATAACGCCTAAAAGGTATGTCCAAATATTTGAAATACCGATACTTTCTAACATACGACGCCTTTTTTAAAAAAATAACATGCTGAATATGTGAGCTATCATATCCACAATAATTTTTTTGTAAAACAATAATCTTTATAATAGATAAAGATAAGTTAATTACTCTGCTTTTGAATGTGAAAAGCAGTTTGTAAGCCTTTTTTTGTTATCAATTTTAGATTTAAAAACCAGTTTGAATTCTAGTTATAGTATGATGCTGAAATTAAAATTTATACAGATTTAGCATCTAATTAAAGTCATTTAGTTGGAGTTATAAACTACATTGTAGTTTAAATTTAGATGTAATATCCTATTGTTTGTTTTGTGTTATGGTTCATTATTCTTTTTGTGATCTTGAGCGATATTTTATTTTTAACATTAAAATATTCTTACTGATTAATCTTATGAAAAATAAGTGTTTTTATTGATATCAGGTGCGTTAATTAGCACGAAAAGAGAGAGAATAAAAAAGATTATATTTACCAAAACCATTATTCTAGGTTGTTTTTACCGTTATTTTGCATTTATCTCCACACCAGAGATGGAGTTACGCCATTTTGCTCAAAATGAGATTATTGCAACTGAAGATTACATTGATAATAGTGATGAACATCACCCTGAGCGAATTGCATATCATGCACAAGCGACTTTTTATGATAATTTTACGCAAACAGGTAAACTAATAATAAAATGGGTTACTGTTGGTGTGACATCGTCATCTTTATTATGTGAATGAGTTGCACAAGAGCTTGTTTACGAAAAGCGGAACCTCTATTAACGCCTTATTGCGTACCACGATTCAGCTAGAGAACCATTATGGATGCACAACTGTATAAAGAATTTAAAATAGTAGAAAAAGCCTTTTGGTCAGAAATTTGTGAAAATAATATTCGTATTGGTGATCATACTCACTGCTTTATGACACCAATGGATGCTGCCATTTTTAACTTTATTTATTTGCGCCAAGGCGCAACAGAAAGTTCATTCCAGCAAGCCAGTACCCTTTTCACTTCGCAGAAAAAAAATCATATTTTGGTATTACCAGAGTCATTATTGCCTGAATTTGAAGAAATAATAAAAAATGCAGGTTATACCGGTGATGGCATGACAACCGCAATGTATTTAACATTATCTGACGCGGTATTCCCATCTTACAGAAATAATCCTTGCGATATTATTTTAACCAATCACAACCTTGAACAGTGGGCGCATCCATTAAAAACGGCGTTTCCTGTGGGAGATGATAGTGATGATACGATTGTTAATGAATATATTCGTTATCACCAAAAAGCATTAGATAATGGCGCAGCTATTTTCCATTACGCGTTATTAGTTGATGGTCAGCCAGTCTCTTCATTAACGTTAACAATACACGATAAATTAGCGCGTTTTGATGATATTGGGACAGATATTGCCTATCAAGGTAATGGTTATGCAACACATTTGATTAAGCATGTTTTAGAGTTTTGCCGTGAACAAGGCGTTGAACGTTGCTTCTTAGATGCTTCAGCAGATGGTTTAGCGTTATACCGTAAGTTTGGTTTTAAATCGCTCTTTAACTACCTCAGTTTTATTAAAGAATAAAAGCAGTTTTATGAATAGGCTCCATCATGTTTGTAGAGCCTATTTTTTTAAATATTAATAAAGACTAAGTCTTTTTTCAGCGTTTTGTTTATCTTTATCGCTAATTTGTCTTATCACACGACAAGGATTTCCAACAGCAACGCAATTAGCCGGAATAGATTTTGTTACTACACTGCCCGCACCTATAACGCAATTATCACCAATAGTCACACCAGGTAAAATAATACACCCCGCACCTAACCACACCGAATTACCGATAGTAATCGGTAATGCATATTCGAATTCACTGTTACGTATTTCAGGATCAATCGGATGAGTTGCAGTTAAAATGCTGACATTTGGCGCACACATCACATTGTGTCCAATTTTCACAGGGGCGCAATCTAAGATAGTTAAATTAAAATTAGCGTAAAATGCTTCACCAATTTCAATTAACTGACCATAGTCACAATGAAATGGCGGCTCTATAGTAAAATTATTGCCTGTTTTTCCTAAAAGCTGTTTTAAATATGTCTTTCTCTTTTCAACGTCAGAAGGACGCGTCATATTAAAATCATAAATAATTTCACGCGCTTTTACTCTAAGTGGCTCTAAACTATCATCTTTACTGGCATGATAAAGATGACCTGATACCATTTTTTTGTATTCTGTCATTGTGATGCTCCGAATTTTAAATAAAACAGTTTAGATAAACGTCAATATTAATTTCCTTATTCTAGCGTTAATTAACTTAAATTAGCGGTGTTTTTTAAGTCCATTAAGTGCGGCTTGATGAAATTGATCATTTAAATTAGCGGTTAAGCTTTGTGAAATAGCGGTCATTTCAGCGCCTGCTAAAGTGGGTGAACCCGTACCGAAAGGCGGACGAGGATCATATTCAATCGCTAATTCAACTAATTGAGCAAAAGGTGTGCCTAGTAATTGTTCCAATACTAATAATGAAGCATCGAATGAACCAGTTGCAGGTCCTGAAGTATAAATATTACCATCGATAACAACATCGCTTCCTTCTACTGCTATGGCTCCCATATCAGGTAACATCGGAACGACATTTGAATTACTGGTCGCTCTTTTACCTTTTAATAATCCAGCAGCACCCAAAACCAAAGAACCATAACATGTACCAATAATAAAACGCGCTTTATTACCCATTTTTGCGAAGAATGCCAATGTCTCTTTATCTTCAACAATCTCTGGTGGCACCATTCCAACTACTAATACATCAAGATCTTCTGGGCACTCATCAAAAGTCATGGTTGGCATTGTTGGCCAGCCAATATAGCCTTCAACTAACTCTTTCTTTTTCCATATAAAATAGATTTCTGCACTTGCAATAGTAAATACCGATTGAGCGCCATTAATATCCATCGGCATAAAACCGGGGCAAACAAAAATACCGACTTTGAGCGGTTTAGATTGTTGTTTACGCCCTTCTTCAACAAGCTTAATAATTGAAGGCATATTCTTTCCATACAGCATTTCATTACGGATCATTTTATTTTCCTATTTTGTACTAGTTAGTAAAATAATGACATTTGTTTTATACTGAGTAAATACATTTATTACTAAATGGTACAAAATGAAAAAGAAAGGTCGCCCTCGCCGTTACGATAGTGATGCTGCACTTGAAAAAATAATGGCATTATTTTGGCGCAAAGGATTTACAGCAACATCAATGGATGACTTAGTCATTGAAACACAAATGAATAAGCCTAGCCTTTATGCCGCATTTGGTAATAAAGCGGCCTTGTATGAGAAAGCAATTGAACGCTTTAATCATATTGCTTCTACACGTTATCGCCATGAGCTTGAGAAACAATCACTTCAAGACTGCGTGACAGAAAGAATAAAGCGCTATTTGATTTCAGCTATCCATTTTTATACTGATAGCGAAGGTTTAGCTGGCTGTATGGTACTTTCAACCGCAGTGAGTGAAGTTGAAGATCCGGCAATAAAAACAATGCTAAATCAGGTTATTAACGCACAAACTCAGCAAGTTGAAGATGCCTTGCAAGAAGCGTTAGAAGCGGGAGAATTAAAAGAAGGAACGGATATTCACGCTATTGCGTTGGGTGTGGTTGCTCTTTTACATTCAATCTCATTAAGGGCAAGAGCCGGTGCCACAGTCAATGAATTACTGCCATTTGCTGGTATTTCGCAGGCTTTACTCATGCCTTATGTATCAGATTTAAAGTAAAGGCTGTTAATACAGCCATTTTATTAAGAATAAATGCCATTAAATAGCAGTGAGCCACCCGCAAAAATCAGCATAGCATCTAATAGCCATTGAAAAAGTTTTGGTGTCAGTTTTAATACCAGTTTTTTACCAAGGTAATTTCCTACGGTTAAACCACAACCGACTAACACCCCACTAATAAAGATAAAGCTATTAACTGCACCCAGTTGGCTAAATGTTAGGGCTTTGGTGAGATAAATAACAAATGAGGCAGCCGCTTCAGTCGCAAGTAATGGCCCTAATGTCAGACCATATGCAGAAAATATGGGGATAGTTAATGGCCCAGTGGAAAACACAACTCCCGTTAAATAGCCGATAACAGCACCGGCAATAATAACTTGGGACGTTTTCATTTTGATTTGATGTTTGCGTATTAAGTGGATCACGGGGATCATCAAGATAAAAAACATTCCCATACCAATATTTAGCCATTTTTCAGACATTATCCATAATGTATTCGCACCAAGAATAACGGCTGGAATACCGGGTAAGAGATAATAAAATAGTGGTTTAAAGCGAATGCTGTGACGCCATAAATAAATACGCGATAAATTTCCCATCACTGAAGCTAATGCCATAATAGGTACGGCTTCCTTAGCACCGAACACATAGGTCAACGCGGGAATTAGTAAAATAGAAGAGCCAGTTCCTACAACGCCACTAATTACACCAGACAATACTGCCAATAAAATAACTGCGATAAAACTCATTATCATCCTTTAAGTTCAATAAGTTAAAGACGCTGTATCATACCCGCCTTCTTTATTTTTACCTGTGATAAAATGTCACGGTATTGTGAGTTTTAATCAGAAAGCCGCTTTATTTATGATAAATAAACTTTGATGAGACAATTATGATGAGAAACCTTCCACCATTACCTTCATTGCGTGCTTTCTTAGTCGCTTGCCATAGCCAAAGTTATACCGAAGCCGCACAGACATTATGTGTCACTCATGGTGCTATCAGTCGTCATATCCAAGTTATAGAAAAATGGTTTGGTGTCACCTTATTTAATAAACAAGGTCTACGCCGCGTCCCTACGCCTTATGCATTGACGTTAGCGCAAGAGTTAAGTGAGGTTTTTGATAAATTAAATGATATTGGTTTTCGTTATGGCAATGGTGGAAAAAACGATATTTTAAATATTAGTGTGCCTACAACACTTTGTTTAAAATGGCTTATTCCGCGAATGGAGGATTTTTATCTTCAATATCCTAATGCAAATATCCAAATTGCTTCTGCAAATAGCGAGCGATTTCACTTGATTAGTCATGATGATCTGATAATTCGCCCTCAACTTCAGCAACAAGAGTATTCATCTGTTGTTTTTTTAGAGGATAAACATTGTTTAATTGCTTCTGAAAAATTCTTAAAACGTTACAGTGTCACTAGCTTTGAAGATGTTTTTGACTGCCCTGTTATTGATACGCTTACTCGCCCAGGGCATTGGCAGCAATGGTTAATGGCGACTCATCTTAATACTCAGTGTTCATTTTCACGTCACTATCGCTTTGATCACTTTCATATTTCTCTTCAAGCCATTATTGAAGGATTAGGTCTCGGTATTGGCCCTGTTTCGATTTTATCGAATGAAATAAATAGCGGTACTTTAAAAGTGTTATTTCCGAATATTCAAATTGCGCCGATAAGCTACTACGCTTTAACGCCATTGGGTGTTCAAAAAACTAAAACACATCTTGATTTTGAACAATGGCTCACCCAACAAAAAAGTTAATTCCTCTAATGAAATAAGTGTTTTCTTTTCATAAAAATAGCAATTATTTTTCTATTAACTACACTTTTTAAGACGAATTTCTAGCTATTTTATTAAAAATATCTAATGGTAACCTTCTTTTTATGAATAGGTAAAAACGCTAATTGTGTTGTTTTTATAATTCGCGATCTTTCTCTACCTTCGCCAATAAATTTATTTAAATTCAATATATTAAAATCAAAAAGTAAGTATATTAACTTATATAAATTATTTTGATTTTAAATATTCTGTTATAAACACTTATTGTTTAACTTAAATTAACGTTCTATGCTGACATTTATATATAAAATTTATTAATTTATTTTGCTGGCAACTAAGGACGATAAGATGTCTGTAGCTGTGACAAAAAAAGCAATAGAAAAGCTAATCAATGGGTATGAGTCTGATCCTTTTGCACTTCTTGGTATGCATGAAACATCGGCAGGTTTAGAGGTTCGTGCTTTTTTACCAGATGCAATTGCAGTCAGTGTCATTGATAGAAAAAATGGCCGAAAAGTAGCAACACTAGAGCGTAAACATCCTAGTGGTTTTTTCTGTGGCGCTATCCCCCGACGTAAACGTCGTTTTAGTTACTGTTTAGATGTAACGTGGGAAAATGCGCAAGGTATCGTTGATGATCCCTATCAATTCGGCATTTTATTGCAAGAAATGGATATTTGGTTTTTAGCACAAGGGCATCATTCTCGCCCTTACCAATGTTTAGGTGCACACCCTGCAAAACTGGGTGATATCGATGGTATTACTTTTGCTGTATGGGCGCCCAATGCAAAAAGTGTAAGCGTTGTAGGTGATTTCTCATTCTGGGATGAACGACGTTTTCCAATGCGATTACGCCGTGAAAGTGGAATATGGGAGCTATTCCTTCCACAAGCTTCTTTAGGTGATTGTTATAAATATTCTATTCTTGATGCGAATGGTGAACGTCGATTAAAAGCCGATCCTTATGCTTTTGAAACACAAATACGCCCTGAAACTGCTTCAGTTATCAATACATTACCACCAATTAAACCCATGCCATTATCGCGTCAGCAAGCGAATCAACTTAATGCACCTATATCTATTTATGAAGTTCATTTAGGTTCATGGCGTAGACATACTGACGATCAAAGCTGGTTAAGCTATCGCGAACTAGCTGAACAGTTAATTCCATATGTTAAAGAAATGGGTTTTACTCATATTGAGTTGCTCCCTATTAATGAACATCCTTTTGATGGCTCATGGGGATATCAACCGTTAGGGTTATATTCACCCACTCGTCGATTTGGTTCCCCGATGGATTTTCGTGACTTTATTGAAGCGGCACATCAAGCAGAAATTAACGTTATTTTAGATTGGGTTCCCGGTCATTTCCCTGAAGATGATTACGGTTTACGTAATTTTGATGGCACATCACTCTATGAATATGCGGATAGACGTGAAGGTTTTCATCCCGATTGGAATACTTTGATTTATAACTATGGGCGTAATGAAGTGCTGAATTACCTTTCCGGTAATTTATTGTATTGGCATGAGCATTTTGCGCTAGATGGTTTTCGTTTCGATGCAGTTGCCTCAATGCTTTATCGTGATTACAGCAGAAAAGAAGGCGAATGGGTTCCCAATAAACACGGTGGACGTGAGAATTTAGAAGCCATTGATTTTATTCGCCATACTAACAAATTACTGGGAATAACTTGCCCTGGTACTATCACGATTGCAGAAGAATCTACTGATTTTCCGGGTGTTACCTTACCGCCTGATGATGGTGGCTTAGGTTTTAATTACAAATGGAATATGGGTTGGATGCATGACACGTTAGCTTATATGCAACGTGATCCTATCTACCGTAAATTTCACCACAATCAAATGACTTTTGGCATGCTCTATGCCTATAACGAAAACTTTGTCCTGCCCCTTTCTCACGATGAATTTGTGCATGGTAAAGGTTCGTTGATTGGTCGCATGGTGGGCGATGATTGGCAAAAATTTGCCAATTTACGTGCATATCTCGGCTTTATGTGGGCTTATCCCGGCAAAAAACTGCTATTTATGGGATGTGAGTTTGCACAATGGCGTGAATGGAATCACGACAGTAGCTTAGATTGGCATCTTCTTGAAGAGCCAAATAGCCCGCATCAAGGCGTTCAACACTTTGTACGTGATTTGAATCTTTCCTATCAAGCTAATGCTCCGCTTTATGAATGTGATTTTGAACGCGAAGGCTTTGAATGGCTTACCGTTGATGATCACGATAACTCTGTCTTTGCTTTTTGCCGTAAAGATGCGCAAGGCAATGAAATTATTATTATCAGTAATTTCACGCCTGTTGTTCATCACAATTACGTTGTCGGTGTAAATAAAGCCGGTGCTTATCAGGAAATTCTCAACAGCGATTCTGAATTTTATAACGGCAGTAATGTAGGAAATTTAGGTGAAATAACAACAACCGCAAGTACATTTAATGGCAAGCCTTATTCTTTGTCGTTGTCATTGCCTCCGCTTGCGACGCTGTATTTAAGATTGAAGGATTAATATGTCTTTAGATTATGGTCGCCCTTTTCCTATGGGCAGTCATTATGATGGCTATGGAGTAAACTTTACACTCTTTAGTGAAAATGCCACTAAAGTCATTCTTTGCCTGTTTGATAAAGCAGGTAAAGAGATCCGCTACCCGTTACCGGGTAAAACAGGCGCAATTTGGCATGGGTATTTGCCCGGTGCAGGGCCTGGCTTACATTATGGTTATCGTGTAGAAGGTGAATGGAACCCAGAGCAAGGATTGTTCTATCAACCTCAGCAACTATTATTAGATCCTTATGCAAAACAGGTGACAGGTATTATTGATAATACATTACCTTATACCTCCCCTGTTTTTAATGCATTAGAGCATGATGATAGTGCGATTACACCTAAAGCCGTTATTACAGATGATAGCGGTTGTTTTTGCCATTCTTATAAAGAAAAAGGCACTTATCAGCGTTTAAATACGCCGTGGTCAGAAACCATTATTTACGAAGGGCACGTAAAAGGGCTGACAAAATTACATCCTGAAATACCCGAAAAATTGCAGGGTACTTATGCCGCATTAGGGCATCCTGCTTTTATTTCACATCTGAAAAAATTAGGTATTACGGCATTAGAGTTATTACCTGTCCAATATCATTTAACAGAGCCACATCTTCATAAAATCGGTTTAAAAAACTATTGGGGTTATAACGTATTAGCGCCTTTTGCTTTATCGACTCAATATTATTCTAATTCAGGTCGGAATATTATTGATGAATTTCGAGAAGCTGTAAGATGCCTACATAAAGCCAATATTGAAGTGATTTTAGATGTGGTCTTTAACCATACCGCAGAATTAAGTGATCAATTCGATGGTTATATTGTTTCGCAACGCGGTATTGATAACCAAAGCTATTATTGGCTAAACGACGAAAATAAAGCTCAAAATTGGACGGGTTGTGGTAATACGCTCAATTTAAGTCGCCCTGAAACAGTACAGTGGGTTATGGATTGCCTGCGTTATTGGGTGACAGAATTTCATATTGATGGTTTTCGTTTTGATTTAGCGACAAGTCTTGGTCGAGTTCCTTATTTTGATACTCAATCACCACTACTGACAGCGATACGCCAAGATCCGCTGCTTTCCCGTATCAAACTTATCGCAGAGCCGTGGGACTTAGGCTCTGATGGTTATCAAGTTGGCAATTTCCCTGTTCCATTTACAGAATGGAATGATGGTTATCGCGATGTTATTCGTCGTTTTTGGCTATGGCGTGATGTGGCTATTGCAACATTTGCAGACCATATTACTGGCTCTGCAAAGCTGTATCGCAAAAACGGCAGACCTCCCTATTCTAGCGTCAATATGATAACTAGCCATGACGGCTTTACACTACGGGATTTAGTGAGTTATCAAAATAAACATAACGAGGAGAATGGAGAATCAAACCTAGATGGACATAACACCAATTACAGTGTGAATTTTGGTGAAGAAGGTTTGATAGTTAACGAAAAAATAACTCAATACAGATTGCTTGCAACAAGGAACATGCTAGCAACTTTACTGCTTTCTAGAGGAACACCTCATTTACTCGCCGGTGATGAAGTGGGTAATACGCAATATGGTAATAACAACGCTTATTGTCAGGATAATAAAGTCAGTTGGATCAAATGGTTTCAACAGCCTTACAACTTAACTGATTACATTCGCCACCTTATTGAATTACGTCACCAAATTACACCTTTAAGTTCGCTTAAATGGTGGGAAGAAGATAGCCAAAATATCATTTGGTTAAATCAAAATGCTCAACCTATGAGTAATGAAGAATGGCAACAACTTCCCCCTTCACCATTACAACTTCTTTTAGCGCAACAATGGATCTTAATGTTTAACCCATTAAGAAACAGCACTGTTTTTTCTTTACCTGAAGGGGCTTGGTCTTGCTTGCTTGATACAGCTATCTGGCCGGACTGTCACCCAACACAATCTCAGCATTGTGAAGTACAACCTAACAGTATCACCCTTTGGCGAAATAGCGTTTTTTATACTCAGTCTTCTACTGAAAAATTACCCATTATTTCCTCCCAAGTTAAGTAATTTGATTGGAGTGCTATAACTATGATGACAACAGAACAAGGCCAAAAATTAATGTTGGCACAACAACTTCCTAAAGAGGCAATTGCACTCGTTTTAGCGGGAGGTCGTGGTACACGCTTAAAAGCATTGACTTCAAAACGTGCAAAACCGGCGGTTTTCTTTGGTGGGAAATTTCGAATTATCGACTTTACGCTATCAAACTGTCTTAACTCAGGGATCCGTCGTATTGGTGTAATCACCCAATATCAGTCGCACTCTTTAGTTCAACATATTCAGCGAGGTTGGTCATTCTTCAACGAAGATATGAATGAATTCGTTGATTTATTACCGGCTCAGCAACGCCGTAATACCGAACATTGGTATATGGGCACAGCAGATGCTATCTATCAAAACCTCGATATACTTCGTAGCTACAAAGCAAAATATGTGGTGATTTTAGCTGGTGACCATATTTATAAAATGAATTATGCACGTTTATTGCTTGATCACGTTGAAAACAAATCAAAATTTACCGTGGCTTGTATTCGTGTTCCTAAAGAAGATGCATTCCAATTTGGTATTATGGATATCGATGAAAATCGTAAAGTGCTCAATTTCTTAGAAAAACCATCAAACCCGCCTTGTATTCCTGATGATCCTGAGCACGCATTAGCAAGTATGGGTATTTATGTGGTTGATAGAGATTATCTTTTTGATTTATTAGAAGAAGATAGCCGTGATCCAAATTCACATCATGATTTTGGCCAAGATATCATTCCTAAAATCACCGAACGCGGTGATGTTCTTGCTCACCCATTTGAACTCTCTTGTGTCAGTTCCGATCCTTCAGTACCACCTTACTGGCGCGATGTAGGAACCATTGAAGCATATTGGTCTGCTAACCTCGATTTAGCCTCTGTAACACCAGAACTTGATATGTATGCGAAAGATTGGCCAATCCGCACCTTTATGACACCTTTGCCGCCAGCCAAATTTGTTCAAGATAATCATGGTGAACATGGACAAATGATGAACTCATTGATTGCTGATGGTTGTATTATCAATGGTTCAACGCTCTATTCATCTATCCTATTCCCATTAGTTCGCGTTGAATCTTTCTGCCATATTGAAGACTCTGTGATTTTACCTGATGTAACGGTGAGCCATCATTGCTACTTAAAACGCTGTATTATTGAACGTAGCTGTACTATTCCTGAAGGTACTGTTATTGGGATGAATGCAGAAGAAGATGCAGCACGTTTCCACCGCACTGAAGAAGGTATCGTGCTTGTAACAAGAGAAATGCTTGAGCAATTAGCACGTAAAGAAAATCCAACTGAAACAACGGCGGAACAAAAGCCTCAAAATGAGGAGGCATTTTCGTGAATGTTCTTCACTGTTGTTCTGAATTATTCCCCCTGCTAAAAACAGGGGGATTAGCTGATGTTATGGGATCTTTGCCTTTAGCTCAGAAAAAAATAGGTTTAGATGCGCGGGTTGTTATTCCCGCGTTTCCTGCTATCAAAGATAATATTCCCGATCTCAAATTAGTGACTAATATCGATACGTTTGCAGGTCATGTTTCGCTGCTTTACGGACAATACCAAGGTGTTGATATTTATCTTATTGATGCACCTCACCTTTATCAACGTACAGGTAGCCCTTATCACGATCAACATCAACATCCTTATGGTGATAATGTTTTTCGTTTTGCCCTATTAGGCTGGGTGGCAAGCGAGCTATCAGCGGGATTAGATCCTTTATGGCGGGCTGATGTTGTTCACGCTCATGATTGGCACGCAGGGCTGGCTTGTGCTTATCTCGCGGTTAAACATTACAGCGCGAAATCTGTTTTTACTGTTCATAATCTGGCTTATAAAGGTGAATTTTCACCCTACCATCTGCATCAACTTGAATTACCTGATTACAGTTTTTCAATTAATGGGCTGGAATATTACGGACAAATTTCATTCTTAAAAGCGGGTCTCTTTTATGCCAACCACATTACGACAGTCAGCCCCACTTATGCCAAAGAGATAACCACTCACGAGTTTGGTTACGGTTTAGAGGGATTATTACGCCAACGCGCTGATGAACAGCGATTAAGTGGCATCTTAAATGGTATTGATGAGGCAGTTTGGGCGCCAGCAACAGATAGCTTAATTACACGTCGTTATGATGTTAAAAACCTGAATAAGCGTTTAGAAAACAAAGCGGCATTACAGAAAAAATGTGGTTTACCTGTCAATAATAACGCCCCTCTTTTTGCAGCGGTAAGTCGTTTAACTTCGCAAAAAGGGTTGGATTTAGTTATTGAAACGCTCCCAGATATCGTTGAACAAGGTGGTCAGTTTGTTTTATTAGGTACTGGCGATAGTCACCTTGAAGCGGCATTTTTACATACACAACAACAGTATCCGCAAAATGTGGCTGTGAATATTGGCTATGATGAAAGTTTTTCACACCAAGTTGTCGCTGGTGCTGATGTGATTATGGTACCGAGTCGTTTTGAACCTTGTGGGTTAACTCAGTTATATGGTTTGAAATATGGCGCGTTACCTTTAGTAAGGCACACCGGTGGATTAGCCGATACGGTTAATGATTGTTCATTAGAAAATTTAGCGCATCATCAAGCTACGGGGTTTGTGTTCTATGAAGCGACTCCAGACTCTCTGCGCCAAGCGATAAATCGAGCCTTTACCTTATGGAGTATGCCTAAACAGTGGCAACAAGTTCAAACTGATGGCATGAATCAAACTATTTTTAGTTGGGAAACCGCTGCAAAAACGTATGCGACACTGTATCAAAATTTATAGACATGAAGTCTATTTGAACTCATGGATAACAAAAAGAGATTTATAATGAAAAATTTATGTGAATTTGATTATCTATCACCCGATAAGGATATTGAATCATTAAAGCGTTCCATTGTTTATAAACTTATGTTTATCGTGGGTACGTCGCCAAAATATGCAACACCAACAGATTGGTTAAATGCAACTTCTTACGCTATTAGAGACCGCTTAGTCGAGCGTTGGTTAAAATCAACCAAAGCGGAGCTTTCACCGAAAGTAAAACAAGTTTATTACATTTCGATGGAGTTTCTTATGGGGCGTTTTTTAACCAACGCCATGCTCTCTTTAGGTGTTTATCACGAAGTCAAAGAGGCGTTAAAAGAGTTAGGCCTTGATCTTGAAAAGCAAATCGAACTAGAGCCAGATCCGGGTTTAGGTAATGGGGGTTTAGGTCGTTTGGCGGCTTGCTTCCTTGATTCTTGTGCCACATTAGGTTATCCCGTTACAGGTTATGGTATTCGTTATGAATACGGAATGTTCCGCCAACAAATTCAAAATGGCGAACAACATGAAGTTGCGGATAACTGGCTTGAAAAAGGTAATCCTTGGGAATTTCCTCGCCATGATCTGCAATTTGAAGTGGATTTTGGCGGACGTTTACAACAAGAAGGTGAGAAAAATTATTGGGTTGATACCTTTAATGTTATGGCTCAACCTTATGACTCTATTGTTCCGGGTTATAACACACAAGCAACAGATACCATTCGTTTATGGTCAGCCAAATCAAATGTGGCATTTAACTTAGGTAAATTTAATAAAGGTGAATATTTAGAGGCAACAGAAGCAAAAGATCGCTCTGAAAATATCTCTCGTATTCTCTACCCTGATGATTCAACAACGTCAGGTAAAATGTTGCGTTTGCAGCAAGAGTATTTCTTAGTGAGTGCTTCTGTTCAAGATATTTTGCAACGTCATTATCATCTGCATCAACGCTTTGATAATCTAAAAGATTTTATTGCAATTCATCTTAATGATACTCACCCTGTTCTTGCTATTCCTGAGTTAATGCGCCAGTTAATTGATAAGCATGGATTTAGCTGGGATGAGGCATGGGAACAAACGATTCATATATTTTCATACACCAACCATACATTAATGGGTGAAGCATTAGAAACTTGGCCTGTTGATATGTTAGGTCGTTCTCTTCCTCGCCATTTACAAATCATTTTCCAAATCAATGATAAATTCTTGAAACAAGTTAGAGCGCAATTCCCGAACGATAACGACTTATTACGTCGTGTTTCAATTATCGATGAAGAGAATGGTCGTAATGTTCGTATGGCATGGCTAGCAGTTATTATTAGTCATCAGGTTAATGGTGTTTCTGAACTTCATAGTCAATTAATGGTGCAATCTTTATTTGCTGATTTTGCGATGATCTACCCTAAGAAATTCTGCAATATTACCAATGGGATCACACCTCGTCGTTGGTTGGCATTAGCAAACCCTTCTCTCTCTAAAGTTATTGATAGCTATATTGGTACAAATTGGCGAACTAATTTAGAACAATTGGGTGAATTAATGTCATTGGTAAAAGATAAAAATTTCTTGTACCAACTAAAAGATTCAAAACATATCAATAAACAAAATCTTGCTCAGCTCATTAAGGAAGATTTAAATATTGATATTAACCCTAATGCACTGTTTGATGTGCAAATCAAACGTATTCACGAATATAAACGTCAACTTCTCAATGTGTTAGGCATTATCACTCGTTATAATCGTATTTTAGAAAATCCAAACAAAAACTGGGTACCTCGCGTCTTTATTTTTGGCGGTAAGGCAGCATCAGCCTATTATAATGCGAAGAAAATTATCAATCTTATCAATGACATTGCCTGTAAGATTAATAGTGACGAGCGTATTAAAGATAAACTAAAAGTGATTTTTATTCCTAATTACGGCGTAAGTTTAGCGCAACATATTATCCCTGCGGCAGATTTATCTGAGCAAATATCATTAGCAGGAACAGAAGCTTCTGGCACAGGAAATATGAAGTTTGCTCTAAATGGTGCATTAACCATCGGTACACTTGATGGTGCTAATATTGAAATTGGTGAACATGTCGGTTTCGATAATATGTTTATCTTTGGTCACAATGCACAAGAAGTGGCGGAATTAAGACAGCGTTATTCCCCTCGTCGTTATTACGATGAAGATGTTGAGTTACATACTGCGCTTAATCAAATTGCTAATGGTTTCTTTAATCCAACTGATCCTGATAAGTACAAATCTATTTTCGATAGCTTAATTGAGTTTGGCGATCATTATCAGGTATTAGCCGATTACCGTAGTTATGTTGATACTCAAGATAGTGTTGATGTTCTCTATCAAGATGAAGATGCTTGGTTGAAAAAATCGGCATTAAATATCTGCCAGATGGGTTATTTTTCTGCGGATCGTGCGGTAACAGAATATATGCAACGAATTTGGAAAGCTTCTGCGATTACATTGTAAAAACGAAGCTAAATTTCTAAGGACAGAACAGTAACCGCGCTTAATCGCGCGGTTTTTGCTTTTATTGTTCAGGGCTGAGTCACATTAGATTTTAATACGATAAGCGCAACGTCTGGCACCTTCTAAGATATATTCAACACGTTGTAGTTCTACCCCAAGTGTTTCAGAAAATAGCTCTTTTTCCGTATTACAAAAACCTTGGCACACTTTTGCTGCTGCACAAATTGGACAATGATCTTCAATAAAAAGATATTCGTTATCTTTTACTTGCCTCCAGTGTGCCATATAGCCTTCTTGGCTACGTAGTGTGGCTAAAATATCTAAACGTTCTGTGAGTTCATCCGCATCTTTTATTGCTTGTGTGTAGCGCTCATAGCTTTGTTTTTTTCGTGCTAAAACAATTTTTTCGATAGCACTTTCACCCAATTCTTCACGTATAGTCAGTAAAATTTGCGCAGTTAATTCAGCATGAGTATCTGGAAATTGTTTCTGCCCTAATTCGGTTAAATGCCAATATTGAATAGGTCTTCCAACACCTTTTGGCTCAGTTATCGCCTCAACAAATCCTGCATTAGCCAGTTTTACAAATTGTTGTCTTGCTGCTTCACCACTTGTACCAAGACGTTGTCCAATTTCACTTGCTTGCATAGGTCCATGTTTTTTAATTAAAAATAGAATTTTATCGCCAACAGTTCGTTGTGCAGGATAATTATATTCCAAGTTTTTTCTTGACATATTAAGCGTCTCAGTATCTATTTATCCAAGTTTTATCTTGGTAATTTAACGAAGCTATGTCGTAATAGCAATGAAAGAAGGATATTTTTTCTCATGCACCCAAATAATAATAGCCAATGGCGTGATCTCTTTTCAGGGCGGAATGGTGCAATTTCCTTTGCCCTCTCTTTTGGTGTCGTGATCCACGCGATTAATATTTTAATGGCAACGACTATTTTGCCTTCTGTTGTAACAGATATTGGTGGAATGGGATTATATGCATGGAATACCACGTTATTTGTAGCAGCTTCAATTATTGGCTCTGTATTGTCTGCTCGCTTACTCAATTTATTAGGTGCTAAAGGTGCGTATTTAGCTGGTACAGTATTATTTTTTATTGGTAGTTTGTTGTGTGCAATTGCACCTAAAATGGAAGTGATGCTTATTGGTCGATTTGTTCAAGGTCTTGGTGGGGGGCTTTTATTTGCGCTTTCTTATGCCATGGTGAATATCGTTTACGATCAAGCATTATGGCCAAGAGCAATGGCATTAATTTCAGGCATGTGGGGTGTTGCTACCTTAATTGGCCCTGCTATTGGTGGAATATTTGCTCAATTAGATGCTTGGCGTTATGCCTTTGGTATTATGTTACCTATCATGCTTTTTTATGGTATTTATCTGTGGTTTATTTTA
The DNA here is from genome assembly GCF_008808075.1 of Proteus sp. CD3. Lineage (NCBI taxonomy): Bacteria > Pseudomonadati > Pseudomonadota > Gammaproteobacteria > Enterobacterales > Morganellaceae > Proteus > Proteus sp. CD3. The sequence continues at coordinate 1,698,927 of NZ_CP019686.1, forward strand.
CCCAAAAATAGCAGTGACGCGCCAAAATCAACCTCACAAAGCCTGCCTTATCTTCAGCTGATCATTTTAACAGTCGCTGTTTTGCTGATTTCATCGGGTAGCCTTTCGTCCTCACTTACCATTAATTTGCTTAGTATCGTGGCTGTATTTGGTTTAATTGGTGTACTTATTTTCTGCGAAAAACGTTTTACCGTTCGGCTATTACCTACCAATACATTTAAAGGGCTATCTTTACACGCACTTTTGTATTTAACTATTTCGCTATTAGCCATCGGTATGACTTGTGAGATCTTTGTCCCTTATTATCTACAAAGTTTACATATGCAAACGCCTTTAGCTTCTGGCTATATGAGTGCATTAATGGCATTAGGCTGGACAGTTGCTGAAGTCATTAGTGCAAGTTGGCAAGGTGCTAAAATGCGTTTTAGTATTTTAAGTGGCCCTATTATTGTTTTTATCGGTTTAGTCGTATTGGCTTTTGTTATTCCTAATCCACTGTTGCAATCAGAAAATGCAATGAGTCTTTTTATTATTTTATTTGCTTTGTTCTTAGTGGGCTATGGTATTGGTTTTGGTTGGCCTCACCTATTAACACGTATATTGCAAGCCGCTTCCACACAAGATAAAGATATTGCGGGTGCCTCAATTACTACCGTACAACTGTTTGCAACCGCACTAGGTTCTGCACTTGCAGGCATGATAGTTAATTTAAATGGTTTTAATAGTGGTACTCCTGAAGGGCTTTCTTCTTCTGCATCTGCCCTCTTCTTATTTTTAGCATTAGCGCCATTAATAGCGATTTATACCGCGTGGAAAATAACACGTTGTTCTTATTAAATCTTATATTTAATATCATATAAAAGACAAAAAGAGGTGATATATTTTCACCTCTTTTTTATTAGATTCATTGGTTTTATTTATAAAAGATTTTATTCTTTATTCTGTCAAAATTTCTTTTATTTAGCACACCTAAAAATGAATTAGCGCATCCTTTTCTTTATCCTAGATTTACACTCGCTTTTAGCAAAAAACAAACTATTGATCTAAAGTTAGACATTATGTATAAATGAATGTACATTTTATCTAACTTAAGTGAAATAGGAAAATACAATGACCTCACATCTTATCCAACAAAATATTGAAGCACTCTCTTCACCTGGTGGGCATTACTCTCATGTCGTTACTGCAAATAATATGTCGTTTGTTTCTGGATTATTGCCATTAGATAAACAAGGTAAACCTTTAGCAGACAAGCCCGTTGAAGTCCAAATCACACAAGTCCTTGAAAATTTAACTGCTTGTCTTCTCGGAATTAATGCAAAGAAAACCGATATTGCTCAAGTTAAAGTCTATGTGACTGATATTAATGAATGGCCTATCGTTAATGAGTTATATGCAAAATGGATTGGCGAGCATAGACCAGCAAGATTAGTGGCGGGTGTAAAAGAGCTACATTTTGGGAGTAAAATTGAAATTGAAGCCGTTGTTATTAAGGAATAATCTTATGAATAAGTTACTTGCTCCTACTTATAAAGATGTTGCTGACGCTCATCAACGTATTCTGCCGTATCTTAATAAAACACCGGTTTTAACCTCTCGCACTATTAATGAGCTGACAGGGGCGCAATTTTATTTTAAATGTGAAAACTTTCAGCGAATGGGCGCATTTAAATTTCGTGGTGCGATGAATGCCTTATCTCAATTTACCGCAGAACAACGTAAAAAGGGTGTCGTGACTTTCTCATCAGGCAATCATGCGCAAGCTATAGCTTTATCGGCAAAGCTATTAGGTATTCCTGCAACTATTATCATGCCTGAAGATGCACCAAAGGCAAAAATGGAAGCCACAAAAGGCTATGGTGGTCGCGTGATCAGCTATAACCGTTATACAGAAGATCGTGAAGAAATTGGGCAACAACTTGCACAAAAAGAAGGTCTAACATTAATTCAACCTTACGATCATCCTCATATTATTGCCGGGCAAGGTACTGCCGCAAAAGAGTTGTTTGATGAAGTTGGTGCATTAGATATGCTATTTGTTCCATTAGGTGGTGGTGGATTACTTTCCGGCTCTTTATTATCAACCAAAGCCCTCTCACCATATTGTAAAATATTTGGCGTAGAGCCTTTAGCCGGAAATGACGGGCAACAATCATTACGCAAAGGCGAAATCATTCATATTGATACACCGAAAACAATTGCAGATGGCGCACAAACTCAGCACTTAGGCAATTATACTTTTGATATTATTCGTAACAATGTGAACGATATTTTAACGGCGACAGATGAAGAATTAATTTTGGCTATGCAGTTTTATGCTCAGCGAATGAAAATAATTGTAGAGCCAACGGGCTGTTTAAGTTTAGCGGCTGCTCGTCAATTTGGTGATAAATTAAAAGGTAAGAAAATAGGGATTATTATCAGCGGTGGTAATGTTGATATCGTGCAATATGGTCACTTTTTAGCACAATAAACCATGACATCTTATGCATTGTCTAATATGAACATGCTCTAATATGAAAAAAAGCAGTATAGAAAAACCTATACTGCTTAAAAGGATCAACATACAGCCAATCAACTAAAATAACGGGGACATTTGTTTAACCACTTATTAGTTAAGTGAAAAAGTAATACCTACTTCTTTACATAATTGAGTTAGATTTTCTTTTAATTGTTGATTTTCTTCAGGCAATAAATCAAGTTGCGGCAAACGCATATGTCCGCCTTCTAAACCACGCATGGTTAATGCCGATTTAAATATTGCCATATTCGCGCCAGACTTAAGTGCATCACTAAATTTCACACAAAATTGTTGCCAGTATTTCGCTTCTTGGTAATGACCTGCGATATAAGCTTTATACATATTCACAAATGGCTCAGGGAATACACAAGCACAACCTGAAACCGTACCGTCACAGCCTGCATCTAATAAGCCTAGGAATAATTTATCGTAACCATGAAGGACTGAAAAACCCTCTTCAACCGCAAGATAACTTAATGTTGTATTGTTATCAGCAAAACTGTATTTAATACCAATTACATTTTTACACTGTTGTTGTACTTTGGCCGCTAATTCAGGCTTGATATTATTTGCAGCACATTGTGGAATGTTATACAGATAAACAGGGAAATTATCCGGCACACTATTTGCCACGGTCACAAAATAGTTTTCTAATTCTCTGTCTGTCGCACCAAAAAATTGTGGTGTCACCACACCAATACCATCGGCACCAATTTCAACGGCATGTTTGGCTAATTCAATGGTTTCAGTTAATGTCATTGCACCAACATGAATAAAGACCGGTAAACGCTTATTTGCTGTTTCAACAACGGTTTTAGCAACATTTTTACGTTCTGATGCAGATAAACGCAACATCTCACCCGTTGTACCACAAGGATAAAGGCAATCAACGCCTTTGGTTACGAGCATTTCAGTTAATGCAGATAACGCTTTAATATCTACTTGATCGTGCGAATCAAACGGAGTAACCATTGCCACTGTAACGCCAAATAATTTTTTCATATAAAGACCTTTATTAAATCAGATTGCTTCAACAATAACTTTAATTGCCAACATACCCGGATCATCTAAACCAATAGATTTTTCTGGGAACATACGAGCGCGACCTAATAAATTAGGTTTTTGGCGAAATTCATTAAGCGTACTATCGACGCTTTGTAAGGCTGCTGCTTTTAGATTATCGATAGCTAAAGTTGGTTTTAGCGCTTCAGATAAATGGTAAAGAATATCGAGTACGGATTTTTGCCCTAATTCCCCTTTTCCTCTCGCCATCATGCTTTGGTATGCAATAGTTAATAGCGGTGAAATGTCAGAAGGCGAGATTTCTTGAAGTTGATTCTCTTTGCAGTATTTTGCCATTGCCATAAAAGCCGTAGCTTGCAATGTACCAAAAGAAGAAGCACAGGCTTTTTGTAATGATTTACTGCATTGAAAAAGTACTTTGCTGAGATCATCAGACCAATCTTGTGAATCGTCCGCAATTTGTCGCCAGCCTTTTTGCATCGTGATCCCGAGATCCCCATCACCTAGACGACTATCTGCTTCACACAGCATTGATTGAGATTGCTCACAAGCGATAGCGATATGGCTCACCGCTTGTTTGAGCATATCAAGTGTAATATTCATCGCTATACCCTCCAGAATGCACAATGAGCGGGTGCATTCATCAAGGCTTCTAGCTCTTCATCTAATTTACACAATGTTAAACTTGCCCCAGTCATTTCCATGGATGTGGCATAACGACCGACTAATGGATGTACAATTGTTGCACCCGTTTTATCAATCAGTTGTGCAATTTTGTTGTACAGAATATAAAGCTCTTCTAATGGCGTTGCGCCTAAAGAGTTAACTAATACAGAGACTTTATCACCTATTTTTAATGATAATTCTGCCTGTAAGCGATCAAACATCTCTTGTGCAATATCATCTGCGCTGCGTAATTTATCACGCCAAATTCCCGGTTCACCGTGAATACCCATCCCCATTTCCATTTCATCTTCACCGATTTCAAAAGTAGGATGTCCTACTGCGGGTAAGGTGCAAGATGTCAACGCACAACCAATGGTTCGGGTATTTTCCATGGTTTTTTGAGCAATACGCGTAACTTCATCAAGTGTTGCTCCTTCTTCAGCTTTGGCACCCGCCATTTTAAAACCATAGATCATCCCAGCAACACCACGACGTTTGTGTGCTTCTTCTGGTTTTGCTGAAGCCACATCATCAGCGGCTAAAACGGTTGTACAACGAATATCATCTTCAAAATCGACCGTTTCGGTCGCCATATCAAAATTCATGATATCGCCACCATAATTGCCATACAGTAACAACACACCTAAGCCATTGTTGGCTTCACGAATGGCATCTGCCATTAAATCTGCTGAAGGTGAAGCAAAAACATCGCCTACGGCAGCCGCATCTAATAAGCCCTCACCCACATATCCTGTAAATACAGGTAAGTGACCCGATCCACCTCCCGTTACAATACCCACTTTGGTCTTATTTACTTTTTTCGAACGAGCAATCAATCTTGGCTGTGGTTGACGATAAATATCACTATGAGCAAGGCATAAACCCGCTAATGTTTCATCGACATAGTTTTCTGGCTTATTTAATATTTTTTTCATGTGATCACCCGATATTTTATTTATCTGCTGATTTCTGACATCTTAAATAAACTTATTTTATTTAAGATGAGTTTTCCCTGATACTTAAAAAGTATCTTTCTATAAATAGATGTTTAGTAATAAATATTTAGTATTAGATAGATTATTTATTTAGCTTTAAATGCACCTCTAATTTGCATAACTACAATAAGTAGAAATACACTGGCTAATACCATCGAAATAGGTCTGTTAACGAAATTAATTAAGTCACCATCAGATTTCATTAAAGATGAGATTAAATTCTTTTCTAACATTGGACCTAATATCATGCCCAGAATAATGGGTGATATTGGGAATTTTCGTTCTTGAAGGAAATAACCGATAACTCCCATTACTAACATAACAACAATAGAAGACATCGTATTAGTGATTGCGTAAGAGCCGACGAGACTAAATAAGATAATTGCTGGATAAATAATCGCATTATCAATAGCAACGATCTTCTTCAATAAATTGACAACAATAAAAGCAATCGGTAATAAAATTAGATTCGCGATAAAGAAGATAATAAAGACAGCATACAATTTATCAGGGTTGAATAAAAACAGTGTTGGCCCTGGTTGCATATCTTTCATATACAATACACCGATAATAATTGCAGCGGCAGAATCGCCCGGAATACCAAATACTAGCGATGGGATCCAACTTCCGGCTAAACTTGCATTATTACTTGCTGATGCATCAACAATACCTTCTTCAGAACCATGCCCATATTTTTCTGGTGTTTTAGAGAGTTTCTTTGAAACAGCATAAGAGATCCATGCCGCAATATCGGCACCCGCGCCGGGTAACGCACCAATTAATGTGCCTATTATTCCGCTACGGAAAATACCGCCTTTACGCTGGCGAACAACACCGCCTATTCCTTTAAAAATATTGTAAGAGTTATTTTCAGCATTCATTTCACTTAGCGTGATTTGCTTTTCTTTCCAACGCTCAACGTAATATTTAATTGCACCAGAAATTGCAAATAATCCGATCATTGCTGGAATAAAACTTACACCTTGCATTAAAGAGACTTCACCGAAAGTAAAGCGTGCTTGCCCTGTAAATTCATCATAGCCAATGGTGGCTAATGCAATACCAAAGAACAGTGCTAATAAGCTTTTTCTAATATGTGAACCTGAAACAATCGTTGCACAGCTAAGCCCTATTAAAGACAGCCACATATATTCATAAGAGCTAAACTTTAAAGCAAACTCAGCCAAAATTGGCGCGGTTGACGCTAATATGATCGTGCCAATAACGCCACCAATCACAGAGCTTGTTAACGACATACCTAATACGCGGTTAGTTTTACCTTCTTTTACTAAGCTGTGTGCATCATTGGTATAAGCTGCCGATGCAGGCGTGCCCGGAATATTCAATAAAGCACCAGGAATATCACCCGCAAATATAGAAGATGCACCGACAGAAATCATTAAGGCTAATGCAGGAATAGGATCAAGAAAAAAAGTAAATGGCACCATTAATGCAATAGCCATTGTTGATGTTAATCCGGGAATAGCACCAACGAATAAGCCAAATAAACAAGCACCAATAACGACAAGTATTGTTGTGTAATCAATATAAGCAAGTGCGCTAATTAATATATCCATACTGTTGTTCTCTATTTATGAAAATAGCTGAGGTAGCGGTACTAACAGTACAGCGGTAAATAAGTAATACACACCTAACACCACACTGGCTGAAATAATAAAACTGTATATCGGTTTTGTTGTTGCATATTTCATCATTAACGGTGCTGTAATAATTAAACCCGTTAAAATAAAACCTAGATAATCTGATGCAAAAACATAAAAAAGAATAATACCAATAATTAATAAAACGAATTTTATTTCATGCCATGAAATTAATGGAATATCACTTTCTTGATTACGTGAAAATATATCTATTAATGAGAATATAATCATGCCACCGCCAATAATAGAAGGCATAAATGCGGCACCATATTCACTAAAATCACCTAATGAATACGCACTATAAACAATAAGAAATAAACCAAAGCAACAAAATATTAGCGATAGAATATGACGATTTAGCATAGGCATAAAAACGGCTGTTGTTCAGCCGTTTCCTCAGTTATTTCTTTATAATTTCGCCAAACTTTTTATCTTCATTGGCCATAAATTGAGTGGCATCATCGCCATATAATTCGATAACTTCAAACCCTTGTTTATTTGCAAACTCGGCTAATTCACCAGATGCGTACACCTTTTTCATTGCAGCAGTGAGTTTATCTTGCACTTCTTTATCTAGCCCTTTTGGCGCAACTAGCATATTCCATGCTTGTAAATCCCAGTTATAAGGTGTGGCTTCTTTAAATAGTGGTACATCAGGATAAAAAGCCGATTTCTCATTTGACATAATTGCCATGTGCTTCACTAATCCTGCTTTTACCATACTGTCCGCTTCGCCTAATGAAGAGGTCACAATATCAACACCACCAGAAGCAAGCTCCTGTAATGCAGCACTTGCACCTTGAGATGGGATAAAACGAATGGCGTTATCAGGCAATCCTGCAGCACGCAACATACCAATAGTATTGAGATGCCAGATTGAATTTAAACCACTGCCGGATGCTTTTAATTTACCCGGATTTGCTTTTGCGTAATCAATAATTTCCTGTGCATTTTTAAATGGCGAAGATTTCCCAACCTGCAATCCACCATAAATAACAGCAAGACGTGTAATCGGTGTGTAATCTTGATAAGTTAAATTTGTCATGCCTTGATGATGCATCATGGTAATTTCAACTGTGGCAATCCCCAGTGTGTAACCATCAGGTTTTGCATTTTTAATAGCATCATGACCTACCACACCACTGCCGCCAGTTTTATTTACCACATTAACAGTCACGCCTAATTCTTCTTGCAACCCTTTAGCCGCTAAGCGTGCAACTGTATCAGTGTTACCTCCAGCAGCCCAAGGAACAACAATCGTAATCGGCTTTTCAGGGTATTGAGCAAAAGCCGGAAGTGTAAAAATGGAACTGCATAGGGTAAATGCCAGAAGTGTTTTTTTCATTATATGCACCTTTTCTCATTGCAGATTATTTGTGGTCGAATATCTTCGAGCCTTGATTTAAGGCGAGCCTGAACTTGAGAAAGTACAGGCATTGCTGTTACACCTTTTTGTTCTATAAATGCAGAGAGGAAAGCACTGGCAAATAATACACTCTCATGCATTGTGCCTCCTGCCGCTATTTTTGAAGCGAATGCGCCATTAAAAGCATCCGTGGCTGCCATCGTATCTACTCGTAACGATGGCATCGGGGGAATATGAAATGTGGCTCGTCCGTCAAAATAGACCACGCCAAGCTCATCCATATAGATAATTACTTTCTTATTTTCATCACCTGAAATAACACCAATAGCATGTTTAGCGTCATTAATATCGTTTATTTCAATGCCAGCCCAATGTGATGCTTGATTCGCATTTAAGGTAATAAAATCAAGATTTGAATAAAGCTGCTTTAGGTTTTCGTTATAAGGCGCAACATTAAGCACCACTGTTTTATTAACTGATTTTGCAAACAGTGCCGTTTTAATATTGGCTTCTATATTAATTTCACCTTGGAGCAATAACACATCAGCCTCACTTACATAAGGTAAAGAAATATCAATCTCTTGATCTGAGAATGTATTGTTCGCCCCTAAATAAGTTGCTGTAATATTATTTTGTGTTTTATCTGCTAAATAACTAATTGAACTGCCTGTTGGCTCTATGTCTGTTTGAAAAATAGTGAAAGAATCAATTCCACTTTCTTGTAAATATTTATAAGCATATTTACTAAAATGATCTTCACCAACTTTTGTTATTAAATGCACTTTCGCATCAGAAAAACTGGCAGCTATCGCCTGATTTGTTCCTTTGCCACCGGGACCTATCGAATTGCTTTTAGAATTAATTAACTCACCGACTTTTGGAAAAGAATCAACATTGGCAATAATATCTACCACAAATGACCCAAGTACACAGACTTTGCCTTCTGGCGTTCTATCTTTACGTTCTCTCACGATTAATAGATCGTGCAATAAACATGAAATATCAAAACTATCACTAAATTTACTTATTTTTTTAATTTCTTGTTTCCCTAGTATGGCGCCACCATGACAACGTTTGATCAACCCTTCTCCTTCAAGGTATTTCAAATCACTGCGAATAGTTTCCAATGTGACACTGAATTTTTCCGCAAGTAGAGCCACTTTAACTTTCTTTTGTTCTCTGATGATGGTGTAAATTTCCTGCCGCCGTTCTTCTGAAAACATATAAAGTGCCTCCGTATCATTGATAACGAGAATAAGGAGATTCAGTCAGTGATTCTGCGATGGTATTCAAAACAAAAAACCAAAAGCAAAAGCAAAACCAAATCAAAGCAATTTAGATCACATTTTTTTAACACAACATCAATTGCTATACGTTAAAAATGAGAGGTGAAACGAGTCGAATAAAGAATGGTAATGAAGAAAAGAGAGGTAGGATCAGCCGTTCAAAGACGGCTGATAAAATAATAACTTAAATAGTTACAGTGATAATAGTTTTAAAATGTAAATATCATGTTAAATAAAATCACTTTGGTATTTAGTTTAACAAAGCATTAAGCAGATAAAAGCCCACTAATGTCAGTAAAACCACGACTAAGGTATTTCGTATTTTAAGCGCTAACCCTATACATAATAAGGTTCCCCAAAGATAAGGATTATCTAAAATACCTTTAAATTCGCCTTTTTCTAACAGCACAATAGGTGCGCAAATTGCAGTTAATAAACAAGGTGCAGAATATCCTAATGCCTGTCTGATCACTGACGGTAATTTGACGGGGATCGCCGGTTCAAGAAAGAAATAGCGCAACATGAAAATGACGAGTGCCAAAATAAATAGTAACGACCATGTCATTTTTGTTCACCTCTGACTCTAGCAACACAAACAGCGATAAACATGCTTGTTAATCCACCAATAACTACGCCACCTTCTATATTCAACCAACTGAAAATAATCGATAGGCAAAAAGAGACAATAACGCCAATTAATGTACTAAATGTTTTTATTAACGGAATAACAATTGCCAATAATGTGGCGACAATAGAGAAATCAAGATGATAACGGGATAAATCAGAAACTTGGCTTGCCATAATAATGCCAACAATACTGACAGCAACCCACGCTAAATAAAAACATAATCCCGCGCCAATCATATAGGCGGGTGTTAGTTTTACTTTAGGTTGTGCTGAAACGGCAAAAAGTTCATCCGTTAATAAAAAGCCTATTGTAATACGTTGATACCATTTTAAATGGGCAACATGAGGACGTAAGGTTAGCCCGTATAAAAGATGTTGTGCTGTAATAAAAAAGACAGACACAATAATGGTCAGCATTCCTGCACCAGAAACCACTAATCCTAAAGTAACGAGTTGTGCTGCCCCTGCAAATATAATTGCAGACATTCCGACACTTTGTGCAAAGGTTAACCCTGCATCAACCGCCATTGAACCCGCTAATATTCCCCAAGGAATAACCGCAAGGCATAAAGGTAAAACATGCAAAGCACCAAGGCCAAAAGCACGCATTACTTGCCTATCTTCATTATTATTTTTTATTTGTTCCATTTACCTGTCTTCACTTTTAATACATTAATTCTATAGAGAATAATTATCAGTCAGTAAAGATAAATGATATTGCATAAAATTGCTCAATCTTATTTATGTCGTTGGTGTATTTTTGCTGGAACAAAAATTTGATGAGTTCCTAAATTTGTCTGGTTAATTAATCCCATAATCAACCGGAAACAGTGTGAGGCTAATTCGGGGTTATTTTGAGCAATAGTGTCGATTGGTATTGATAATGAATCATAAAGATAGTGATCATCAAAACCTGCTAAATAGACTTCATTTTGCATATGTTTATTTTGACTTAAATAGCGCAATACCCCTTCTAATAAACCGCAGGCAGAAGTAAAAACAAACTTAGGCGCTCGCCCTAAAGAAGCACATAAAGAGCCAAACATTTCATAGCCGGAACTTGGGTGATAATGCCCATGAATGATCCACTCTGGTTTGATATTCACTTGCGAAAGCCCTTGCGTGAAACCTAAAAGACGATCGTTAGTCGGTGAAAGCATGGATTGTCCACCTAAAAAGTAAAACTCATCAATGCGTTGCGTTGAAGCAATCTCTGCAATAAGTTGTTGCGTCGTGGTAGTTGAATCTGTAACAACAAAAGGAAGTGTTGTTCCTTCAAAATAACGGTCAAATAACACAACGGGAATTTGTTGACTCAAACGTTGATATTCAACATCACTTTGTAAACACGAGGCGACAATCAAACCATCTATTTGTCGTGATAATAGATGTTCTATTACCAGTGTTTCTTGAGCTGCATTCTCATCAGTGCAGGAAATAAGTAACTGAATACCCGCTTCTCTACATAATATTTCTAGCTCATAAGCCACAGAAGCAAAACCATAGTTTGTAATATCAGGAATAACTAATCCCAACGCATAACTACGATTATCACGTAAAGAGCGAGCATGAATATTGGGTTGATACTGATATTGTTCAGCAATAGTCGTAATACGCGCAATGGTATCATCAGAGACGCGCATCTCTTTACCTCGGCCATTTAACACTAAACTTGCCGTTGTTTTTGAAACACCTGCTAATTTTGCAATATCGGTGATCGTGATACGTTTTTGTTTTTTCACTGTTATTTTACTTAATGTCACATTCGCTGAACTTAAACTGTTTTATTGTTTATATAATCGTATTTAACTAACCAATGCATTCTTTAATTGCCACGTTGTGAGTTTTATTGTGTCTTTCCCCAAGAAGCAGACAGTCTGTTTTTCTGAAGGGAAAAAACGACTGCTCATTACACCCGCGCCGCCATTAAAGAAAATTTCCACACTCGAGTTATCACATAATATTTGAAGATGTTTTATATCACCAGACCAGAAACGTGATTGCCATTCCCCGTTTTTAACACTACGGCGTTTTAATTCAGCTTGGTTATTCTTAATGATTAAAACCAGAGTATCAGAAAAGTAAATCTCTAGAGAGCCGAATAACGCGATTTCAAGTTCAAACGAAAACCCGTTAATATCTGGCGCATCATCTGCAATGCCTTGCCAATATTGTGCATTTTGTCTGAGTTGCTGTAATTCTTTTACGGGTTGCTGATAAAGTTGCCCTTCTCTTATTTGTAATTCACGAGGACAAGTCATTTGATGTATCCAGCCATTAGCAATAGTGGGTTGATACATTTCCTCTCCATCAGGAACACCCATCCAACCAAATAATAAACGCCGACCATTAACTTGTGTGGTTTGTGGCGCATAAAACTCAAAACCTGCATCAAGCTCGATTAAATCGCCATGTTGGAATTGTAAGGTTGAATAATCAAAGCTTCCTATTAAATAAGCACTAGGATGCGAATTTAAAAATCGCTGTTGCTCTTTTTTTATTCCTTGAGGACAAGCTAATAAAATAAAGTGTTCATTAAGTTCAAAAAGATCAGGGCATTCCCACATATAACCCGCATCACCTAACCCACCTAAATGGCTTCCGGCTAATTCACCTATTAATTGCCATTGATATAAGTGAGATGCACGATAGAGTAAAACCTTACCCTGTTTATCTAGAGTTTGCGCCCCTAATACCATGTACCATTTATCGTTGTACCGCCAAATTTTAGGATCACGAACATGCCCGCTATAACCTTCAGGAAGCCCTAAAACAGGTCCTAACTTATCAAAACCACCCTGTTTATTTTCTACGGCTAAACATTGCCAAGCCGTACGAGTTCCATCTTGAAATTTAACATTTCCGGTATAACAAAGCGTTAATTGTCCTTGATTGATCACGGCACTACCAGAATAACAGCCATCTTTGTCATAAAATTCATCAGGCAATAAAGCAATAGGTTGATGTTGCCAAGTAATAAGATCCTTTGAGCGCCAATGCCCCCAACATTTATTTTTATGCTCACAAGATAGAGGCGCCCATTGATAGAAAAGATGATAATACTTACCATCAAAACAAAATCCGTTCGGATCATTTAATAACCCGGTTATTGGCGCTAAATGCCAACGCGGATAATATTTATCCTTTGCTACGTTAGCACTATTACGCATAACCGCTTGTAAAATTGCAGATAACCCTTCGCTTTTTGTCATTTATGCAGACTCCACTTTGTATTTCAGTAAAAGAGAAAGAACAAAAGCTGTTAAGAATGCAATCACTAAACCAATAACATAATTACTAATTGAACCCGCTTGCACAATCGCAATACCCGGAATTGCTGTAAGACCAACCGCGGTCATATAAACATGAGAGCCAACAACCCAAGCGCCACCCGCTGCACCACCAATTAATGCAGCAATAAAAGGTTTGCCGTAACGCAAATTAATCCCAAAAATTGCCGCTTCAGTGATACCTAACATAGCGGAGAAACCCGACGGGATCGTAATTGCTTTAATTTTCGCATCGTTGGTTTTAAACCAAACGGCAATACAGGCTCCCCCTTGTGCAATATTCGCCATTGCCCAAATCGGTAATAAGAAATTAACGCCAATATTAGGATTGCCTAATAAGCCTGCTTCAACTGCATGAAAACTGTGATGAATTCCCGTAATAACAATAACAGAATAAAGACCACCAAAAATAAGCCCCGCAATCCATCCTGCTTGCGTAATTAACGTACTTAATATTAATGAGATACCATCACCTAAAAGGCGACCGACAGGTCCAATAACTAATAGCGCAACAAAGCCTGAAATAATTACCGTTAAAAATGGCGTGATAATTAAATCGAGTGCATTAGGAACAACTTTACGTAATTGTTTTTCCAGTACACTCATAAACCAAACAGCAAGTAAAACCGGGAAAACGGTTCCTTGATAGCCAATCATGGCGACTTCTAATCCAAAAAAATTCATGGTATTAAAACCAGCCGCAACCCCCCACGCGTTAGTTAACGCTGGATGCGTTAAAATTCCGCCTAATGTCGCACCAAGATAAGGATTTCCGCCAAATTCTTTTGCCGCAGTAAAACCAATAAGAATGGGTAAAATAATAAAAGCCGCCGAACTACACATATCCAGCATAATATATAATGCATTGTCAGGGCTTACCCACTGGTTAGTTTTCATTAGCCCCAACAATCCCATTAATAAGCCTGACGCTACAATGGCAGGAATAATGGGCACAAAAATATTAGAAAGCAGTCTTGCTATTCGCTGAAATGGATTGAGCTTTTTAGCCGCAATATTAGCTGCTTCAGATTTACTTGATTCACCAATACCCGCGGCAGCAATAAATGCAGCATGTACTTTATTGACTAACCCTGTGCCGAAAATAACTTGAATTTGCCCTGCATTACTAAAACATCCTTTCACACCCTCTAATTTGTTTATTGCTTCTTTATCCGCTTTTGAATCATCAATAAGAACAAGCCTTAAGCGCGTAGCGCAATGTGCTGCACTTGCGATATTTTCAGCACCACCTAATAAAGGTATAAGTTGGTGAGCAACTTTTTCAATATTCATCATAGCCTCTGTCATTCTTTTTTATTTATGTAGCGAGTATTTAGTTCAATTAAAAAACTAAACCGGTTTAGCTAATAATTAGATTAAATAAAAATCAATTCAAGATAGCAATAAAAACTCAGATAAAGGGCGTTCAATTGTGATCTCAATTACAAAAAAGCACATTTATTAATCATATTTTGACGTTTTTAAATAATTAAAAACAACGAAAAGCTAAACAAATTTTAATTTTTGTTTAGCTAGGTAGGTTAATGAATTGTTAGATAATTATAGCTTCTAAAATTAACTATTGAACTAACAAAATCATATAGATAGAAGCAAGCAGGCTTAATAAATGTTACTGATAACATAAAAACACTTAATCAATCGTTATGTATTTATTTATATAATGATGTTGGCGATATAATTAAACACAACTAATACATACGCTTAAGGTAATCACAAAAACTGGTAACCATTGTAATAAATCACTTTTCTTTGATGTAAAGCAACTACAAATTTCAGGAAATACGTAGTATCCACATTAACTGTCGGGTTTTGTTGCCCACGTTAAAGTGCTTATTTTTTAACAACAATAACAATAATTATTTCTTTATAAGCTTATTAGCTTCTGTTTTTTTCTTAAAATGTTAATAATCAAGTGAGTAATGTATGAAAAACATCAAAGAGATGGCGTTACTTTCCACTCCCTTATCTCGCCGTCGTTTTGTAAAAACAGGTGCAGCGGGTGGTTTAGCGATAACCGCGGGTGGATTATCACTGCCCTTTAATCAAGCCATTGCCTCGGAAACAAAACCAACAGCTAATAGCGAAAAAGTCGTGTGGAGCGCATGTACTGTAAACTGTGGTAGTCGTTGCCCATTACGTATGCATGTGGTTGATGGTGAAATTAAATACATCGAAACAGACCACACTGGCAATGATGTCTACGAAGAATTACACCAAGTTCGCGCCTGTTTACGTGGTCGTTCTATGCGTCGCCGTGTTTACAATCCAGACCGTTTGCGCTACCCAATGAAACGTGTAGGTAAACGTGGTGAAGGTAAATTTGAACGTATTTCATGGGATGAAGCGTTTGATACTATTTCAGACACCATGAAACGTTTAATTAAAGATTATGGTAATGAATCTATTTATCTAAACTACGGTACAGGTACTTTAGGTGGCACCATGACGAAATCTTGGCCACCAGGTGCAACATTAATTGCACGATTAATGAATTGTTGTGGTGGCTATCTTAACCACTATGGTGACTATAGTACGGCGCAAATCGCAGCGGGCTTAAATTATACTTATGGTGGTTGGGCAGATGGTAATAGCCCTTCTGATATTGAAAACACTAAACTTGTCGTGATGTTCGGTAATAATCCGGGTGAAACACGTATGAGTGGTGGCGGTGTCACCTATTACGTTGAGCAAGCTCGTGAAAAATCTGATGCACGAATGATTATCATCGATCCACGCTATACCGATACGGGCGCTGGTCGTGAAGATGAATGGATCCCTATTCGTCCAGGAACAGATGCTGCATTAGTTAATGCATTAGCTTATGTCATGATCAAAGAAGACTTAGTTGATAAGCCTTTCTTAGACAAATATTGTGTTGGTTACGATGAAACCACTATGCCAGAAGGTGCGCCAAAAAATGGTCACTATAAAGCCTATATTTTAGGTAATGGTGTAGATGGTCAGCCAAAAACGCCTGAATGGGCAGCGCAGATCACCGGTATTCCTGCTTCACGCATTGTGAAATTAGCCCGTGAGATTGCAACAGCGAAACCTGCTTATATTACACAAGGCTGGGGTCCTCAACGTCGTTCTAACGGTGAACTGGCTTCTCGTGCTATCGCAATGCTCTCTATTTTAACGGGGAATGTGGGAATTAACGGCGGTAATACTGGCGCTCGTGAAGGCTCTTACAGTATTCCTTTTGTTCGTATGCCAACCTTTACTAACCCTGTTACCACCAGCATTTCTATGTTTATGTGGACGGATGCCATCTTACGTGGCCCAGAAATGACCACAACCCGTGATGGTGTTCGTGGTAAAGACAAGCTTGATGTACCAATCAAAATGGTATGGAACTACGCGGGTAACTGCTTAGTTAACCAACATTCTGAAATCAATCGTACTCATGATATTTTGCAAGACGATAAAAAATGCGAAATGATTGTGGTGATCGATAACCATATGACAGCATCCGCTAAATATGCCGATATTCTGCTTCCTGATTGCACAGCATCAGAACAAATGGATTTCTGTATGGATGCATCAGCAGGTAATATGGCTTATGTTATTTTTGCAGATCAGGCAATCAAACCTCGCTTTGAAAGCCGCAATATCTATGAAATGACCAGCGAAATTGCAAAACGCATGGGGGTGGGTGAAAAATTCACTGAAAACCGTACTCAAGAAGAGTGGTTACGTCACCTTTACGAACAATCTCGTCAAAACTTACCTGAACTGCCGACTTTTGAAGAGTTCCGTGCTCAAGGTATCTTCAAAAAACGTGACCCTGAAGGTCATCACGTTGCTTATCGCCAATTCCGTGAAGATCCTGAAAATAACCCATTAACCACACCATCAGGTAAAATTGAGATTTATTCTTCTCAACTTGCCGACATAAAAGCGACGTGGGAACTTGAATCTGGCGATGTGATTGATCCACTACCTGTCTACTCTGTTGGTTTTGAAAACTATGGCGACCCGGCAATGGAAAAATACCCATTACAAATGACGGGATTCCATTATAAATCACGCACCCACTCAACGTATGGCAACGTTGATGTCTTAAAAGCAGCTTGCCCTCAAGAAATATGGATCAACCCTGTTGATGCGGCTAAACGTAGTATCAAACACGGTGATTTAGTGCGTATTTATAACGATCGTGGTGAAGTTCGGATCAATGCAAAAGTCACACCTCGTATTTTACCGGGCGTTGTCGGCTTAAGCGAAGGTGCTTGGTATAACCCAGACAGTAATCGAATTGATCACGCAGGTAGTATTAACGTGTTAACGACACAACGCCCTTCACCTCTCGCTAAGGGTAATCCTTCTCACAGTAATCTTGTTGAAGTCGTCAAGGCGTAAGGAGTCTGGTTATGTCAACGCAATATGGTTTTTATATTGATTCAAGTCGTTGCACCGGCTGCAAAACCTGTGAACTGGCGTGCAAGGATTTTAAAAATTTATCCCCTGAAGTTAATTTCCGCCGTATTTATGAATATGCAGGTGGCGATTGGACTGAGCAAGATGGTGTTTATACACAGAACGTTTTTGCTTATTACTTATCGATCTCTTGTAACCACTGTGACGATCCTGCTTGTGCCAAAGTTTGTCCAAGTGGTGCGATGCATAAACGTGAAGACGGCTTTGTGGTTGTTAATGAAGAAGTCTGTATTGGATGTCGTTATTGTCATATGGCTTGCCCTTACGGCGCACCGCAATTTGATGAAGTCAAAGGTCATATGACCAAATGTGATGGTTGCTATGAACGTGTCGCAGAAGGCAAAAAACCTATTTGTGTCGAATCTTGTCCACTACGTGCATTAGATATGGCACCTATTGAAGAGTTACGCGCTAAATATGGTGATTTAGCTGAAATTGCCCCACTTCCTTCAGCAAAATACACCAAGCCAAATATTGTCCTTAAATTAAATGCCAATAGCCGTCCTGTGGGTGATACCACTGGTCATCTGGCAAACCCAGAGGAGGTGTAAGATGGTGGGATTGCATGAATGGCCACTAATGTTTTTTACCGTTATCGGTCAAAGTGTTGCTGGCGCCTTTATTATTATGGGATGCGCGATTCTTTCGGGTAAGCTTTCCGCAGAAATGAACCGAAAAGTGCATTACAGCATGTTTGGACTTTGGGTATTAATGGGTATTGGTTTCTTATTATCCATGATGCATATGGGAACCCCATTACGCGCATTTAACTCATTACTTCGTTTGGGTCACTCATCATTAAGTAATGAAATTGCCAGCGGTTCTATTTTCTTTGCACTGGGTGGTATTTACTGGTTACTGGCTGTATTTAATAAAATGCCAGCTGCATTAGGCAAATTATGGGTCGCGCTGGTTATGGTATTAGCCGCATTATTTATTACGGCTATCTCTCGTGTATACCAAATTGATACTGTTCCGACTTGGCATAATGGCTATACCACATTTAATTTTGTACTGACAGCCTTTATCGGTGGTCCTATTTTAGCGGCACTCTTAATGCGTATTGCGGGCTTTAACCTAAACTGCATCAGTGCATTGCCATTACTCAGTGTTATCGCCATTGTTATTAGCGCTATTGTGGCAACATCACAAGGTTTTGAATTAGGTTCTATTCAAACCTCTGTGCAAAAAGCGGTAGATTTAGTTCCTAACTATGGCACTTTGATGGGAATTAAATTAGTGGCTTTAGTCTTAGGCTTAAGTTGCTGGATTGCTCCACTGTTACGTAAAAATAACCCTTCTGTGGCGTTATTAGCATTGGGCTTTATTTTAGTGTTTGTGGGTGAGTTTATAGGGCGCGGTGTGTTCTATGGTTTACATATGACTGTCGGCATGGCAGTCGTTGGTTAATTAAGTTCTCACCCTGCTAAACCGCTGTAATAGTTAAAAGGCACACTCTTTTTATCTGTTATAGCGGTTTTCCTTTTATATTACGGTATCGCTCTTTTTTAATCTTCGTCATTATGTTTAGATAGAAAATCGCATATAGTAAAGACAATAAATCTAAGCGGATTATAAAAATATTATGAAACAACAAGTTATTACTGATATTTCTCTTACTGCCCGTATTTTAGGCGCAGCTTTTTATTATGCACCTACTGAGAAAAGTGACATTGTCGAGCTGCTGTCTAGTCAAAAGTGGGTTGAAGAATGGCCTTATGGCAGTGATGAAGAAAAGCAACGCATTGCTAGTCTTCTTTCACAAACCACATTAGCGGAAGAAACTTTAGCACAGGCATATCAACGCTTATTTGTCGGTCCTTACGCACTGCCGGCACCACCTTGGGGTTCTGTTTACCTTGATCATGAAAATGTATTATTCGGTAACTCAACATTAGATTTACGTGAATGGATGCTAGAAAATGGCATTGATATTGCGTTAACTCAAAACGAGCCGGAAGATCACTTTGGTTTAATGGTGATGATGGTGGCATGGATTGCAGAAACTCGCCCTGAAAAACTAAATGAGCTATTAGCAGAACACCTTCTGCCATGGGCTTATCGTTATTTAGAGAAGTTATCTCTGCAAGGCGCATTCCCATATTATGAAGGTTTAGCCATGCTGGCGACATTAACATTAAAAAACTGGCAATCTTTGTTAAATGTCACCCCTGCTGAAAAGCAGTTATTTTGTTGATTATTAATAAATATTAGAATAGAAAGCCCTAAAAGTATCTATTTATGCAGTTACTTCAATTCTCACTTTTAGGGCTTTTATTTATAGCAATAATGAATCTTTTTAAGATTGTTTTGACCAATACTGATAAAGCTTGGGTTGCATTTCATCCTCAGTTCTTATCTGTACAAATTGAAGACCTTCTTGCTGTTCTGGCACCTTTCTTAATGCTTTAGCAATATTGGCTGTCGATAGTCCGTAAGGCTCTGCATCCTCATTAGAATAGGCATAAAAAATTTTAGAGATCCCCGCCATGCGCATTGCGGCAAGACACATTGGACAAGGTTGTCCACTGGCATAAACAATACAATCATCTAACTTTGTTCGCTTTAATACTTTTCCAGCTTCCCGTAATGCTAACAATTCAGCATGAGCAGTAGGATCATTGGTCGTTACTATTTGGTTAACAGCACTTGCAATTACTTGACCATTATTCACAATGACCGCGCCGAATGGTCTTCCCCCTACTTTCACATTATCCATTGCAAGCGATATGGCTTGTTGTATAAATTGATTATCTGACATTATTTTGCCCCCGCTTGTTCAAGTATATTAACGATGTTTGTATACCCTTTATCTTTAGCTAAGGTTAATGGTGTGTGGCCAGAGCCATCGGCAAGGTTAACGTTAGCTCCACCTTCAATAAGTAAACTCACAATCTCTTCATATCTTTGGCTACCATCACCTAAAATAATAGCTTCGATTAAAGCCGTCCAACCTAAACGATTAATATGATCAACATCCACACCAGCATCAATCAATGTTTTTACTGTTTTTACATGACCTCGTTCTGAAGCAGGAATTAACGCTGTTCCACCATAACGATTAATACTTTTAAGCGAAGCGCCATGCGATAACGTTAGTTCTAAGATCTCCTGTAACCCTCTAGCGCCCGAATAAAGATATGGTGAATCATGAATAGCATCACGGGCATTAACATCTGCGCCATGCTCAATCAGATATTTCGCAACCTCAATTTGGTTGGCATGTGTGGCTGCCATGAGCGGTGTGCGTAACTTTAGATCACGTTGTTCAATATTTGCACCTTGTTCTATTTGGCGTTTTAACTCAGATAAATTTCCTTCTTGTGCCAATGTAACTAAGTATGCCTTATCAGAATTTGCCATCGCTTTAACCATAAAGAGAGATGAAATCATTAACAGGCTTAAGAAGTATAAAAACCATTTAGCCTTTAGATAGAGAGTGTTCATTCAAAATCTCCTAGAAAGTGCTAATTTCCACTCATTTAATTAGTATAACCTTTGAACTCACCCTCATATCTAACAAAGGTATGACATTAATTCAATAAATCAAAGGGTAATAAACCACCTATTAAGTCATTTTTATACTTTTTTTACACTTATCACTGCTCTTTTATCAACATCTTTACAGCCCATTCAGTACGCTAACTCAATCTAAATAGTAAAAGGATTGTTCTGATGCTGATATTCGGTGCTGTGACGTTAGTTGTTTTGCTCACTGCTTATCTTATCTATGTGTTATTTAACGCAGAGGCATTTTAAAAATGGCAACAACGATGTTGATATATCTTGCTATTTTTCTGATCACTTTATTAGTGATAGGGAAAATGCTTGGGTATTATTTAGCTCGCCTTATCGAAGGTGATTTACCTCATTGGGTTACTCAAACCGAACATGTTATTTGGCGTTGTTGTGGTTTTAAACCCGCAGGAAAATCAATCCAGCCAATGAGCTGGTATCACTATATGCTCGCCCTACTTATTTTTAATTTAATGGGTGCGATCCTATTATTTGTCATGTTGCTAAACCAAGGCTATTTACCGTTAAATCCTCAAGTTGCACCTAATATGAATTGGGATTTAGCGTTAAATACCACAATTAGCTTTATCACTAATACTAATTGGCAAGCTTATAGCGGTGAAACCGCAGTGAGTTATTTAAGCCAAATGACGGGGCTTGCAGTGCAAAACTTCTTATCTGCAACAACCGGCATTGCTGTCGCTTTTGTTTTAATTAGAGCGCTAACACAGTCCTCTTGTACCTCATTAGGGAATGCATGGATTGATATTGGGCGCATTACGTTATATGTCCTACTCCCTTTATCAATTATTTGGTCACTGTTATTTGTCAGTCAAGGGGTAATACAAAACTTTCACCCCGCGGTATTAAGTCAAGGGCTTGATGGACAACAACAGTGGTTACCAATGGGGCCTGTTGCTTCTCAAGAAGCCATTAAATTATTAGGCACAAATGGCGGTGGCTATTTTGCAGCAAACTCTGCCCATCCTTATGAAAATCCAACATCATTAAGTAACTTCTTACAAATACTCGCCATATTTCTTATTCCTACTGCCTTATGTTTTGCCTTTGGTCGTTTAAGTGGAACACAACGCCAAGGGCATACCTTGCTTTGGGCGATGACATTAATTTTCATCGTTGCCGTTACTGTGGTCACTTGGGCTGAATGGCAAGGAAATCCAGAGTTTATCTTTGCGGGCGCAGAAAACTCGCTAAATATGGAAGGCAAAGAAACACGCTTTGGCATAATCGGTAGTGCTATTTTTGTTGCTGTCACAACAGCGGCATCTTGTGGTGCAGTTAATGCCATGCATGACTCATTAACCGCTTTAGGTGGCATGGTGCCAATGTGGTTAATGCAAACAGGAGAAGTGGTATTTGGCGGAGTAGGATCAGGGTTTTACGGCATGATCCTCTATGTATTATTAGCTGTGTTTATCGCGGGATTAATGGTTGGTCGCGCACCTGAATATCTTGGTAAAAAGATCGGTGTTGCCGAAATGAAATGGGTAGCCGTTGCAATTTTAATTTCTCCAGCCGTTGTTTTATTAGGTACAACCCTCGCCTTATTTACTGATGTTGGTCGTGAAGCCATTTTAAATCCAGGCCCTCATGGCTTTAGTGAAGTGTTATACGCTTTTACTTCTGCGGCTAATAATAACGGTAGTGCTTTTGCCGGGCTTCACGCCAGCTCACCTTTTTATAATCTATTATTAGGGCTTTCCATGTTGATTGGTCGCTTTGGTGTCATGCTACCTGTTTTAGCTATTGCAGGTAGTTTAGCCGTGAAAAAGCGTCAGCCAGAAAGCTTGGCAACACTCTCTACCACTTCACCGCTATTTATTTTGTTATTGATCCTCACGGTATTAATGATCGGCGCTTTAACTTTTGTTCCGGCATTAGCACTTGGCCCTATTGCAGAACACTTACAACTGTTTTGGGCTAAATAAGGAAACGTATCATGAAAAAAACTCAACTCTTTGACAGAAAAACCGTGATATCGGCTTTCTTTGATGCGATAAAAAAATGTACGCCTCAAGCACAATGGCGTAATCCCGTTATGTTTATCGTTTATATTGGTGCGCTCTTAACTACCGGAATTTGGATTGCTTCGCTGTTAGGTTATCTCCCTGATGATAATCACTTTACTTCACAAGTCACATTTTGGTTATGGGTGACATTGCTATTTGCTAATTTCGCTGAATCATTAGCAGAAAGTCGAAGCAAAGCACAAGCGGCTAGCTTACGTGGGGCTAAACAACAATCTAAAGCGATACGTTTACATCACGCAGACATTAATGCCGCAAAAGAAACCGTTGACTCTTTCTTATTGCATAAAGGTGATATCGTTTTAGTCAACGCTGGCGAAGCTATTCCTTGTGATGGTGAAGTCATTGAAGGTGGTGCTTCTGTTGATGAAAGTGCTATTACGGGTGAATCCGCACCTGTTATTCGTGAATCGGGTGGTGATTTTTCTTCCGTCACTGGCGGTACTCGGGTGTTATCCGATTGGTTAATCATACGTTGTACTGCTGAAGCAGGTAATTCATTTCTCGACCGCATGATTGGAATGGTAGAAGGCGCAAAGCGTAGAAAGACGCCAAATGAAGTTGCTTTGACTATCTTATTGACTGCATTGACACTGATTTTCTTATTGGCTTGTATAACGCTTTATCCATTTAGTGTGTTTGCTGTCGAGTTTCAAGGTCATGGTGAGATTATCTCTGTTGTCACTTTAATTGCTTTGTTGGTGTGTCTTATTCCCACAACGATTGGCGGCTTACTTTCATCAATTGGTGTGGCTGGAATGAGTCGAATGCTGGATGCCAATGTGATTGCAACCAGTGGGCGTGCTGTTGAAGCTGCGGGTGATGTTGATGTCTTACTTCTTGATAAAACAGGCACAATTACACTCGGTAATCGTCAAGCTTCTCGTTTTATCCCGCTTTCGGGTATTAGCGAAAAACAACTTGCTGATGCGGCACAGTTAAGCTCGCTTGCAGATGAAACGCCTGAAGGCAGAAGCATTGTGATCCTCGCTAAACAGCGTTTTAATTTACGCGAACGTGATTTAGCATCAATTGGGGCTTCTTTTATTCCCTTCTCTGCAATGACAAGAATGAGCGGTGTTAATTTAGAAGAGCGCTTGATCCGCAAAGGTTCCGTTGATGCTATTCGTCGTCATATTGAAGTCAGTCATGGTCATTTTCCTGATGAAGTCACCACGATAGTTGAGCAAGTAGCGAGAACGGGAGGAACACCGCTGGTGGTGGTTGAAAATCAGAAAATCTTAGGTGTTGTTGAACTTAAAGATATTGTGAAAGGTGGAATTAAAGAGCGTTTTGCTCAACTGCGCCAAATGGGTATAAAAACCGTCATGATCACCGGTGATAATCACCTTACGGCAGCCGCTATCGCAGCAGAATCTGGTGTTGATGATTTTCTGGCTGAAGCAACACCTGAGGCAAAATTAGCATTAATTCGTCAATATCAATCTGAAGGTCGATTAGTTGCAATGACGGGTGATGGTACTAATGATGCCCCAGCCTTAGCGCAAGCGGATGTCGCTGTTGCGATGAATTCAGGTACTCAAGCCGCCAAAGAAGCGGGAAATATGGTCGATTTAGACTCTAATCCAACAAAATTAATCGAAGTTGTGCATATTGGTAAACAAATGCTAATGACACGAGGCGCTTTAACGACATTTAGTATTTCCAACGATATCGCTAAATACTTCGCCATTATTCCTGCGGCTTTCGCTGTCACCTATCCACAGCTCAATATGCTTAATGTCATGAACTTACATTCACCAGCATCTGCAATGTTATCTGCGGTTATTTTTAATGCCTTAATTATTGTCTTCTTGATCCCTCTTGCCCTTAAAGGTGTGCATTATCGCCCTGTTTCAGCGCATTCATTATTGCGCCGAAACCTCTCTTTATACGGGATCAGCGGATTATTAGTCCCTTTTATTGGGATTAAAATCATCGATATGCTCTTAGCGTTTATCGGGTTTTAAGGAGTTCTCTATGCATCTATTTCGATCATCATTAGTAATGTTATTATTACTCACACTAATAACTGGGCTGGCTTATCCTTTGCTTGTAACAGGATTAGCCAACCTTATTTTCCCATGGCAAGCGAATGGCTCGCGGATCTATCAAGATAATAAACTTATTGGCTCTGAACTGATTGGGCAACAATTTACGCGGAATGATTATTTTAAAAGTCGTCCATCAATAACAGCAGAAATGCCCTATAACAGCATGGCATCAGGTGCTAGCCAATTAGCATCTTCAAATCCATTATTGCTTAATGAAGTCACAAAACGCGTTCAAACGTGGCAAAAAGAGGTTGGTAATCATCAGGCCGTTCCTGTTGATTTAGTGACTGCATCAGGGAGCGGGCTTGATCCTCATATTTCATTACAAGCCGCTTATTATCAAATTGAAAATATTGCATATTCTCGCCAACTCACTAAAAATGAAATTGAGCAATTAATAAAAGACAATACAACATCGCCACTAATGCCGTTTATGGGCGAGCCTGTTGTGAATGTGTTTATGCTAAATCAGGCACTTGATAAATTAAGTGCAGAAAAGCAGCAAAAAGTGAGTACTCAATAAAATGGAACTCGATCAGCAATGGCAACGTCCCTCACCCGATGATCTGCTCGCTTCAACGCGAATAACAACTCGTGGACGACTAAAAATATTTTTTGGGGCTTGTGCGGGTGTAGGAAAAACTTACGCCATGTTGCAAGAAGCTAAACGCCTCCACCAGCAAGGTATTGATGTGCTTGCGGGGGTTGTTGAAACACACCAAAGGCAAGAAACGGCTGCGCTACTTCACGGATTACCTTTATTGCCACCACAACGTATTCATCATCATGGTAGAAAGCTTGTTGCATTTGATTTAGATGCTGCATTAGCCAGACACCCTGCGGTGATCTTAATGGATGAACTGGCATTTAGTAATCCTCATAAATGCCGGCATCCTAAGCGTTGGCAAGATGTGGAAGAACTGTTGGATGCGGGTATTGATGTACTCGCTACAATAAATGTACAACACATTGAAAGTCTTAATGATATCGTAGGAAGTATTACTGGCATTCGTGTCCAAGAGACGATCCCTGACTATATTTTTGATAGTGCTGATGAAGTGGTTATGGTGGATTTACCGCCTGACGATCTACAACAACGTTTGCACGAAGGCAAAGTATATCTAGCCGGACAAGCAGAACGCGCCATCGAACATTTTTTTCGTAAAGGTAATTTAATCGCATTACGAGAATTAGCTTTACGCCGTATGGCAGATAGAGTTGATACACAAGTTAAAGAATTTCGAGATAGCCAAGGAACGGCTCCTGTTTGGCACACAACAGATAGTCTGATGGTCTGTCTTGGCGCTCATGGCGGTAACGATAAATTAGTTCGCACGGCAGCGCGTTATGCTGCTGCTTTTGGTTGCCAATGGCATGCTATTTATGTTGAAACTCCTAAGCTCCATCAAATTGGAGAGCATAAACGCCGAGCTATTTTGCACTCTCTAAAACTGGCACAACATTTAGGTGCAAGAACCGCGATCCTTTCTGATAACCAAGCTGAAAAAGCCGTGATCCGTTACGCCAGAGAGCATAATCTTGGAAAAGTGATTATTGGTCAGCGTGCTTACCAAAAATGGCAATGGCTAAAACGCTGGGTACGGATGCGTTTTGCAGAAAAATTAGCACGCTACGCCCCCGATCTCCATGTTATTAGTGTTGCTCTCAATGATGAGGAAATTCGTTATAAAACCAAAACAGCACCACTGCAAAATGATAAATGGCGACAAGAGATAAAAGGCTATTTAATAGCGATTGGATTATGTTTAGCGATAACCTTATTCTCTCGCACATTTCTATTAGCACTTGATAAAGCCAATTTAGTGACACTCTATTTATTGGGTGTTGTATTAATTGCACTCTTTTTTGGTCGTCGCCCTTCTATTTTTGCAGCATTAATCAATGTCATTAGTTTTGACTTATTTTTTGTACAGCCCCACTTTTCGCTCGCTGTACTCGACATGCAGTATTTGATCACTTTCACCGTCATGCTTATTGTAGGATTAGTGGTCGGTAATTTAACTGCGGGTATGCGTTATCAAACTCGCGTCGCACGTTATCGAGAACAACGCACCCGTCACTTATTTGAAATGACGAGAGAACTGGGTCGAGCGGTAACGTTACAAGATGTTGTTCGCACCAGTTACCATTTTTTATCAAGTGCGTTTGATGCAAAAGTTTGTTTGTTGATCCCTAACAAACAAGGTGAATTAACACCTTTTCATGCACAAGGTATGGGGCATTTACCTATTGATAATGCAATTGCACGCTGGTGTTGCGATAAAGACCAAATTGCCGGTGCAGGCACAGATACTCTGCCAAGTGTGCCTTATCAATTACATCCGATCACCGCCTCTCAACAAGTTTTAGCTATTTTAGCGATTGAACCGAATAATCTTCGCCAACTGCTTATTCCTGAACAACAGCAGCTATTGCAAACTTTTAATGGTTTAATTGCTAATGCGCTTGAACGATTACAACAGGCTGAAATTGCAGAACAATCTCGAATTAATATCGAACGAGAACAATTAAGAAATGCATTACTAGCCGCACTTTCTCATGATTTAAAAACACCGCTTACTGTGCTTTTTGGGCAATCAGAAATTTTGCTTCTCGATTTAAGCGCTGAAGGCTCATCTCATACAGAACAAGTTAACCAGATTCGACAGCAGATCCTCACAACCTCACGTTTGGTCAATAATTTACTTGATATGGCACGCATTCAATCTGGCGGTATTCAAGTGAATTTACAATGGAATTCGTTGCAAGAAATTACAGGAAGTGCTATTCGTTCACTCTCTTATTTACTTGATAAACATCCATTACAAATTGATATTCCGGCCGATTTACTGCTTTATTGTGATGGTAATTTAATTGAACGGGTTATCACGAACTTACTTGAAAATGCAGTAAAATATACGACTCCAAATACAAAGCTTGGAGTAAGAGCCTATATTGAAGCCTCTAAAATTCATGTTGAGGTATGGGATGAAGGCAATGGCATTCCGACTGACCAACTACAACTTATTTTTAATAAATTTTCACGCGCAGTAAAAGAATCCGCAATTCCTGGTGTTGGCTTAGGTTTAGCGATATGTAGCGCGATTATTCGCTTACATGAAGGTGAAATTTGGGCTGAAAACCACAATTTCTCTGAAAACAATAATTTCCCTGATGAAAACCATAAAAAAGGTGGAGCAAGTTTCCACTTTGTTTTACCTTTAAAATCACTCCCTGATATTGATGAGATTGAAATAAAACAGTGACTCCATATAACATTTTAATTGTTGAAGATGAAAAAGAGATCTTACGCTTTGTTCGGCTGGCTTTAGAGAACGAAGGATTTCGTGTTTATGAAGCCAATGAATGCCAACGAGGATTAATTGAAGCTGCATCAAGAAAACCTGATTTAGTTATTCTTGATCTTGGTTTACCTGATAAAGATGGTCTCTGTTTTATTCAAGACTTTCGCCAATGGAGTAGTACGCCCGTTATCGTACTTTCAGCGCGAGACTCAGAACAAGATAAAGTTAAAGCGCTTGATGCAGGAGCAGACGACTATCTGACTAAACCCTTTGGCATTAGTGAACTACTCGCCAGAGTCAGAGCATCACTACGCCGTTTTGTTAAACAAGAAACGCAGAGCGCACAATTTACGTTTGGTGATATTACAATTGATTGGGTTAATCGTATTGTTACTCGTCAAAATGAACCTGTTCATTTAACACCGACAGAATTTCGTTTGCTAAGCGAATTGGTTAATAACAGCGGTAAAGTGCTCACTCAACGGCATTTAATGCAACATGTTTGGGGACCTAATTTCGTTGAACATAGTCACTATTTACGTATTTATATGGGACATTTACGCCAAAAACTAGAAACCGATCCCGCATGTCCGGTACATTTAATGACGGAAACGGGGATCGGCTATCGATTTATGCCTTAACTAAAGGCTATTGGAGAAGAAATAAGGTTAATCTATTAATTAATCAGTTTTCTTGTTTATACAATATATATACCTAACCCACGTAAGATCTCACCTGACCATCAAGTAAATGCTAATCTAAAATTTCAACGATAGCCGCACCCACCTTGGTATCATCCGAGTTAGTTACATTAACTCTGTAGTAGTAAAATGATCGTTCGGGTGCTGGAACCATAATCGTGTCATTGGGTTCAACCCAATATGTGGTATCGGGATAAAAAACATGTGATGGTGGCGCCCAGTAATTCACAACTTCTAATTTCGTTTCGCCATTATTAGTAACAATTACACTTTTACTAACTGTTGGAATGATAGGCTCAGCATCGTCCCATACTGTAACGGTTTCCAAAGGTTGAATAACATAATTAGTTGACATAACGCGCATCCTTAACTGTTTTTATATAGACTGCTGACATATTGCATCGCGAGTTCATTATTATATATTGCTGAAATCGCTATCCCACACATTTGATGGCCAGATGATTGTATATATCCTGCAACATCAGAAACCACATACATGGAGTTAATTGAAAATGGGCTGACTAAAGTGACTTCTTGTATAGAGTCATCATCAGGATGCTGACCTGCTACCATTGTATTATTAAGATTAGTGGTGAACTGAATTTGTGAAACAAAAGATTCCGCTCTCACGGACACCTGATTAATAAACTCACCACCATCAGCATTAATACTCATTTTGTTTTGTCCAACATTAAATGAGTAATTGTTATTTGGCGTCATACCCATTTCATATTGTTCATCAGACCCACTACAGGTAAACATTAACCCAGTAGTTCGATGTGACACTGACAGGTCTGTATAAACATCGATAAAATTAATATAGCCATCTGGATAAGATGTTGGGTCCTGATATAAAGATCCCTGGATGTTTGTAGAAGGCATCATTGAGTTATCAGCTACTTCAGCAAATGCCATAGGCACTGAGAAATTTTGCCCGTCTAGGCTTATAAGCTTATAGAAAGATCCAGCTGCCATGACTGGAACGTAGTAATTTTCCAGCGGTGCAGGCGCATTATAGTCTTCATAATCCCCTGACCATAGTTCATTAAATAAAGACACGCTGGTTTCATAATATAACTTAACACTAAAGTAGGTCTGTATATTGTTAAGATAAGTACTGCCTATTGCCGAATTTATTGGAGATAAATAACTCTTGGAGCTTTGAACATCAGATTGAAGCAATGACTTTAATTGATTAACTTGATCTTGACTTAATCCTAATTCATTAGAGTATTTAATACCTTCAAGATATAAGGCAATTTTTAAATTCATAGCGGCGACAAAAAGTGGAGCAAATGCATATTCGAAGTTAGTCCCTTTTATTTTGAAGTTTTCTTCAATTCCAATTATATCTACAACTACTGTCATCAGTTCAGGGCCAGCAGTATCATACTGGGCATTAATTAACTGCTCATTGATAAATGATACTTTATCCTGAAGCTCATTTACTGCGGCCACAAGGCGATTCCAGTCGTCCTCTTGAATATCTTCATTAATAAGGTTTTGTACTTCCTGTTTAATCGTGCTCCATATATCTTCCTTATTTGTTGGCCATAAAAGACCAAAAATGGTGCCTAGTACACCTCCGACCACTGGGATCTGACTGATACCATAATGTATTATCGAACCGATATCAGATAAACCATCATTAAGCTTAAGTGTAGATGACATATTTAACCTCTTAAGTTATAGCAATGATAAAAAAACAGAATGAGTGATTTAATATATTTTCTCTCGATTAGCTTCCACCCTTGCCAGAAGCTAATAAATTAAAAACCAATAAGAAAAACTTATATTTAAAACCAATAAGAAAATCTTATCTTTTATGGTGCGGATGTACATAACTTTTCAAAGGGAAATGTAATAAATCTAACGCAAGGCAAAGTTTCGCAAGTTATTTCTATTATTTTCTTATGTTTCAGTGACTTTTCCTAAAAATAGTCTATGCTTCGTTTGGGCAGTCTCTTAGCATTAAGGTATCATCAGGGGCGCTGTTGGTTAGCCAAAAGCCCACCATCATTTTACTGTTCTCTTTGAGTATCACAGATTGACCTTTAGTTGTTGTATACCATTAGGTTGTGATTCTAAGCGTGTATATCCGACTGTATGTCTATTATTTGATAAAATACCATCAGGATTAAAAACAAAATGCTGTTTACTTCTATCTATTGTTAAACCCGTTTTATTATCTAAAAAACGTTGATGCCCAAATAACAAATTATCTCTAATTGGTTTAACATCCATTATATCTATGCCAATCTTTTATTCTTTATTAAATTTCCTTTCTCCTATTATTTTTTTTAATATCTTTATTATTCTCATAAAATTAGCCTTATTAAAAATAAATTTAACTCAATCAATAAAAATATATAAACTATGTCATTCAATTAATGGATAAAATTCTTTATTAATGAATTTCACTTAACGCTTTGACTTAAATGAATTATTTACCTTCATGAATGTTATTTATGAAATTTAATCGTTAAGTAAAAACACCAACATTAAATAATTAAATTAATAAAAAACCTATTTCCTTCTATATTTAATAATAGAAGAAAATAGGTTAATTTATCGATTAATATTTAAATTTATTAGGCCATAGCCGAAATGGTTTTTCTAAAACGTAATAAAGCTAATGAAAAAAACACCGAGCCAATAACAATTAAGATAATGAATTGAGGCCACACAATCGAGAAGTCAGCACCACGATATAAAATAGCTTGGGCTAAGCTAACAAAGTGTGTAGTGGGCATTGTTTGCATTACATCCTGTACAAACTGAGGCATACTTTCTCGCGATGTCATCCCTCCTGATAACATATTTAATGGCAACAAGACCATAATCATCAATAAACCAAATTGAGGCATTGAACGAGCCATTGTTCCTAAAAAAATACCTATTGAAGTTGTCGCAAATAAGCTTAAAGCAACACCACACATAAATAGTAGAACAGAACCTTCAATAGGCACATGAAGTAAAGATTTCACGACTAATACCAGCGACATAACTGATGCCAATAATACAACCAATCCCATTGACCATATCTTAGAAAGCATGATTTCAAAGGGCGTTACAGGCATAACCAGTAAGTGTTCAATGGTGCCATGCTCTCGCTCTCTTATTAATGCAGCCCCCGTTAATACTATCGATAACATAGTGATATTATTGATAATTGCCATAACAGAACCAAACCAAGATTGTGTTAGATTCGGGTTGAAACTCATTCTAACTTCCAAATCAACAGGCAGTGGATCGTTGGTTCTATTTTTCGCTAAAAAGGTTTTTGCTTCACCCATTACAATATTTTGAATATAGCTATTACCTAAAAAAGCTTGGCTCATTCTTGTTGCATCAATATTAACTTGTATTTCAGGTTTCCGACCAGCTAAGAGATCACGCTGAAAATTAGGCGGAATATCAAGTGCAAAGGTATATGTTCCTCTATCTAACAAACCATCAATTTGCTCAGGAGTAATCTCAGCGGGAGGTAAGAAATAAGGCATATAAAAACTATTTACAATACGTGCAGATAGCTGTGATTTATCTTGATCAGCAACAGCAATCGGTGCGTGATGTAACGAGCCGGGTGTCACAGTTGCTGATGAATAAATAGACACAGTAAAAGCAAACACAATTAACGCTAACATCGCTTTATCACGAGAGAGACTGCGTAGCTCTTTTACGCCTAAATTAAACACATTTTGAATTGTGCGCCACATTTAAGCCTCCTGCTTTTTCAAGAAAAAGATACTCAACCCAATAACAATTGGGATAGTGATAAGCAAAGGAATAAAAGACCAAGGTAAATCAAAAAGGTTTAATCCCTTAGAGAATGTCCCTCTTGAGATAGTTAAAAAGTGAGATGTAGGATAAATATGCCCTATCCATTTACCTATACCTTCCAGTGACGAAACAGGGTCAATCATTCCTGAAAATTGAGTTGCCGGAATTAAGGTAATAATTGAAGTACCAAAAATGGCGGCAATCTGGCTTTTCATAAAGCAAGAAATGAGTAATCCCATTCCTGTGGCAATAGTGATATAGAGTAATGCGCCTAAAGAAAGCGTTAACATACTCCCTTTAAAACTCACGCCAAACACAAAGACAGAAAGCGCACAGAGCATGAAAAAGTTAAACATACCCAATAAGATATAAGGAAACTGCTTACCTAATAAAAACTCTGCTTTGGTGATAGGTGTAACATAAAGGTTGATAATAGAACCTAGCTCTTTTTCACGAACGACGCTCAACGCACTTAACATTGCGGGGATCATCATTAATAAAAGAGGAATAACTGCTGGTACAATCGCGGGTAAACTTTTTACATCAGGATTATAACGATAACGGGTTTCGATATTAATAGGTGACAATTTATCAACCACATTAGTGGGTTGACGCATAGCCATATCAAGCATCCATGTTGTATGCATTGCCTGAATATAACCGCGAACAGTTTCAGCCCGATTAGGCATTGCACCATCAATCCAAACACCTATTTTTACAGTGTGACCTTTGGCTACATCCCGCGCAAAATTAGGCGGAATTTCAATCGCAACTGTAATATCACCACTACGTAACCGCTTTTCCAGTTGGTCATAATCGGTGATAGGCGCTTTTTCAATAAAATAGCGAGAGCCTGAAAGGTTTTGGCTATATGCCTGACTTAACCCTGTTTTATCTCTATCCATAATACCAAAGCGTAGATTTTCAACATCCAAACTAATACCGTAACCCATAATAAACATCAGGATCACCGTACCTAATAGCGCTAAAGTAAGGCGTACCGGATCTCGGCGCAATTCCATACCTTCACGAATGCTATAACTAAATAAACGCCGTAAGCTAAATCGCTGCTTTAATGCTTTTTCTGCACTTTCATGGCTAGATGCAGGAAGTTGTAGGCTTTTTTCATCAAGTTCAGGTGTTTCTTGTTCTCCAGATGCCTTTTTAAGGTAATCAATAAAGACTTCTTCAAGCGTATCAAATTGGCTATTTTTAACTAAATTTGCAGGTGTATCTGTGACTAATACTTTACCAGCATGCATCAGCGACATTCGGTCGCAACGCGCTGCTTCATTCATAAAGTGAGTTGAGATAAAAATAGTGACACCGTCACGTCTTGATAGGTCAACCATCAAGTTCCAGAACATATCTCGCGCAATGGGGTCCACTCCTGAAGTCGGTTCATCCAATATCAACATTTCAGGTTTATGGATAACCGCGACTGCAAGTGATAAACGCTGACGAATACCTAACGGCAAACCATCAGGCATTATTTCTTCAACCTCAGTTAAATTAAAACGCTCACTCATTTCCTTAACACGTTGAGGAATTTCCTCTTCTGGAATATGAAAAAGTTTGGCGTGTAATTCAAGGTTTTGTCGTACAGTCAATTCACTATAAAGTGAAAATGCTTGAGACATATAACCAACACGGCGACGCGTTTCGATATCTTTAGGATCAACTTCTTGACCAAATAACCAAGCTCGCCCTTCACTCGCTTCGAGTAAACCTGTTAGCATTTTCATGGTGGTTGATTTACCACAACCATTCGATCCTAAAAATCCAAAAATTTCCCCTTTAGGAATACGAAAGCTTACATGGTCTACGGCAACAAATTGTCCGAAACGCATAGTTAAATCTTGCGCTTCAATGGCGATAGTATCATCGTCACTTTTATCTCTTGGAGGGATAATCACTTTTTGGTGATCTTTCTTTTTCTCTTCTGGCAATAACTCGATAAAAGCAGCTTCTAGTTCATCAGTATGGGTTTGGGCTTTTAATTCATCGGCATGGCCTGTTGCTAATATTTTTCCGGCATCCATAGCAACTAACCAATCAAAACGCTCAGCTTCTTCCATATAAGCGGTCGCAACTAATACGCTCATATTTTTTTGACGCTTACGTATACGATTAATTAATTCCCAAAATTGCGCTCGTGATAATGGGTCAACCCCAGTAGTAGGCTCATCAAGAATAAGTAATTCTGGATCATGAATAAGCGCACAACATAAACCCAGTTTTTGTTTCATTCCCCCAGAAAGTTTACCAGCGGGTCTATCACGAAACGGTGCTAAACCGGTACTTTCAAGTAAGTCATTTATGCGTTCTGCACGCTCTTGTTTGGATTGACCAAATAAACGGCCAAAGAAATCAACGTTCTCAAAAACAGAAAGTGTGTGATAAAGGTTTTTACCTAATCCTTGAGGCATATAAGCAATGCGAGGACAAACGGCTCTTCGGTGTTCAACATCATTCATATCACCGTTTAAAACAATTATTTGCCCAGTTTGGATTTCTCTCGCACCAGCAATAAGAGAAATCAAGCTCGATTTCCCTACGCCATCTGGACCAATTAACCCGACCATTTTTCCAGCAGGAATAGCCAATGTCACATCATCAAGCGCTTTGGTATCGCCATAATGTTGGGATACATGAGTCAATTCAATGATATGAGAATGACTTTGCGTTCTCATTGTTTGACTCATTGCGGTAATTTCACCTCTAAATCAGTTGGCCAAGATTGGTTATTATCTAAACGAATATAAGCACGACCCGGTAAACCTGTTTTTACATATTCAAGGTGTTTTTCAAGTAATTCAGGTGCTATACGCGCTCTTACACGGAACATGAGTTTTAATCGTTCATTATCAGTTTCAACAGTTTTTGGTGTAAATTGAGCGACACTAGCAACGTAGGTTGTTTTTGCAGGAATAACAATATGAGGTGCCGCATCTAAAATAATGTGAACTTCACTTCCTAATGCCGCTTTACCAGCAGCTTCTGTTGGTAAAAAGAACGTCATATAAACATCACTTAGATCGACCATATTTAATAC
This sequence comes from Proteus sp. CD3, assembly GCF_008808075.1. NCBI lineage: Bacteria > Pseudomonadati > Pseudomonadota > Gammaproteobacteria > Enterobacterales > Morganellaceae > Proteus > Proteus sp. CD3. The sequence continues at coordinate 1,735,285 of NZ_CP019686.1, forward strand.
ACGACCGCCAGCACCTAAAACTTCACCTGGCTCTGCAACACGATATTGAACTCGACCATTACGCGGTGCTTTTAAAATGCTGTCATCCAATTCCGCCAAAATGCGTCTTTCGGTTGCCGTTGCAGCATCCACTTTTGTATTAGCTTGAATGATCCCCGCTTTAGCTGATTCTATTGCTGCAATCGTTGCGGTTTCTTGAGCTTTAGCGGCTTCAACTGCCGCTCTAGCGCCTTCTGTTCTTGCAATATCATCATCTAATTGTTGAATAGAAATAGCATTAGTTTTTACTAATGCACGAGAACGATTAAGCCTTTTTTGTGCAGCATCAAGTTCTGCAATACGTTGACGAACAACTGCTTGAGCTGCAAGTTGTTCACTTTTACGTTGTGATAATGCTGATTGTGCAGTGACCACACTGCTTTTTGCTTGGTTTAATTGAGCTTGAACTTCATGAAGTTGTTCTTTAAGGGTTCGAGTGTCCATGCTTGCTAACACTTCACCCGCTTTAACAAAATCACCTTCTTGAACTAAAATAGAGTCTATTCTTCCCGGGCTCTTTGTTGAAATATCAATTTCGGTTGCTTCTATTCTCCCATTACTTTGAGCAAATCCTGAAGGAAGAGTTGGCGCTTGAGATTTCCACCAAAAAATTCCCGCGACAACAACCGCGATGAGAATGATGCTATAAACAAAAAAACGACTCTTTTTTTGATTTTTCATATAAATTATTTAACCTTCCTTTAGCCATAAAAGAATACCAAAAATATGTTTATCCGCTGTATGTAAGAAAATAGTTAAATAATGAGACGTCTTAAATTTTTATTTTTTATTTATATTTAAAAATAGTTCATTTGTATTGATAAAGCTAATGCACTCACTATAAAAAAACAAAATATTAGATGCTAACCTTATGAATTATAAATATTATGTTATTATAATAGAGCCTTAACTCAAATTAATGTAGTACTTTTATCACATAATCCACCATCTATTTTTGATTATTCGAGGAACCACACAAATTGTATATAGAAAACCTGTTTTCGTTACATTAAAATACAAATGAAATAGTAACATTGAGTTATTACATATTAATCAATATTAAAGTAACACTTAACATTATGATGAAATTTCAATTCATAACTGAATTATTACCTAATTTAAAATGATAAAAATTGTATTTTTTATATCATTTAATAAATTTTATATTTTAAATTTCATCATATAAAATAAAAACAAAAAATAAAAATAGCATTATTATTTTTGTTTTTAAAAAAACACTATTAGCTACGTTTTATATTTATTCCTTTCATTTAATCAAGAAACATTAAAAACACGTAACACTTTGATTTATCTATTTAAAATAAATAAAAACAATAATAACAACCACCTATTACATGATAAAGATCGACAAATTAAAAAGAAAGTTGAGTGTTCAGACCACTTATGCCTTAAACTTTTTATATAGTGATTATTGCAGTTAGTTATCAAAGTACGTTGATGCAATTAATTAGAATTTAAGATCAAGATCGTAATATCCATATGATGATACCACGTCAATTTTAATTAAAAATAAGAAGGGTTATATGAATAATATTAAGTATAAACTCGCCACAATGACACTTTGCACTCTGTTTGCTACCACTGTTTTCGCAAATAACAATCCCCCTATTCGCCTTGTCATTCATGGTGGTGCCGGAACAATCACTAAAGACACCATTACGCCAGAACAAGAAAAAGAATATAAAGAAAAACTAACCGAGGCATTAAATGCTGGATATGCTGTTTTAAATAGTGGAGGCACCAGCATAGAAGCAGTTCAAAAATCCATTAATGTCATGGAAGATTCGCCATTATTTAATGCGGGGAAAGGTGCCGTTTTTACCCATGATGGTCGTAATGAACTTGATGCTTCTATTATGGATGGCAAAACTCGTAAAGCTGGCGCTGTTGCGGGTGTAACTACGGTTAAAAATCCAATTAACGCAGCCATTGCTGTAATGGAAAAAAGCCCACATGTTATGATGGTTTCTAATGGTGCTGATCTTTTTGCTAAAGAACAAGGGCTTACTATTGTTGACCCTTCCTATTTTAGAACTGAACATCGTTGGCAACAACTTCAAAAAGCAATAGAAAAAGAACAAGTCGTTTTAGATCATGATGGTAAAACAGCAGCTCTTTTTGTTGATCCTATGATGTACGATTATAAATATGGCACCGTGGGTGCAGTCGCTCTTGACCAACATGGCAACTTGGCGGCAGGAACTTCTACGGGAGGAATGACAAATAAGCGTTATGGTCGAGTTGGTGATTCCCCAATTATAGGTGCGGGTAATTATGCTGATAATGAAACCGTTGCTGTATCTGCAACAGGATCTGGTGAAATGTTTATCAGAACATTAACGGCATTTAATATCGCAGCCCAAGTTAAATATAAAAATTTACCTTTAGAAGAAGCAGCTCAAAATGCACTTGATGAAGTTAAAGCGATTGATGGTAGTGGCGGTGTTATCGTATTAGATAAAACAGGTAACTACACAATGAGTTTTAATTCTGAAGGCATGTATCGTGGCACAATTGGTAATGATGGAAAACCTGTTGTCGCAATTTATAAAGAGTAATTTAAATAACCATTGATTATTTCGCACTCAATTTTTGCCGTTATCTTCATTATTTTTAAATCAATAAAAGATGAAAATCTTGGGTGCGAAAACCATATAAACTCCCTTTTACCCGTCTTATTCCCTACTCTTTTTCTTAACGCTATTTACCTCATTTTTTCCTTAGTTCGATTTGACTGTTATTTACCCCAAAAAAGCTCACCAAACAACCTTATTGGTGAGGAAATAAACAAGATCATTTCTACTTATTAAAATGATCCTTTGAAAAAGTAGCTTTTTTCTTTTTTGGATCTGTTAGAATATTCATCATGGTTATGTTGATTTAATAAGGAAATCACAGTGGAATTTCACCACGACGATCAGGATTTAACGCCTGAAACATCGCTAGTCTTGCCTGAAAAACAAGCAATATTGGATCTGAATGCAACATTCACCTCGCCTGCTCATACTAATCCTGCAATGGCATATTTAATGAGTTTAGGTTCAAAACGTAGTCGTCAAACAATGGGATCGTTTCTAACTATTGTTGCTAAGATGATCGGTTTCTCTTCTCTTAAAAATTGCCAATGGGGAGCACTTCGTCGTCACCATATTCAAGCAATTATTGATATGTTGTCTGATGCCAATAAAGCTCCTGCCACTATCAATACTTATCTTGCCGCATTAAAAGGTGTCGCTTTAGAAGCTTGGGCAATGAAACAAATGGATACTGAAAGTTATCAGCATATCCGCCAAGTTAAATCAGTAAGAGGAAGTCGGTTACCCAAAGGTCGAGCGCTAACTAGTAGTGAAATTCGTGCGTTATTTAGAAGTTGTGAAAAAGACAATTCATCGAAAGGTTTAAGGGATGCCGCAATATTAGGTGTGCTATTAGGTTGTGGATTGCGTCGCTCAGAAATTGTGGCTCTAAATTACGAACATATTCAGTTTCGTGATCAAGCCTTTATTGTCAGAGGTAAAGGTAATAAAGAACGCATGTCTTATATGCCTGATGATACTTGGGATCGTGTTCAATTATGGATCGATGAAATAAGAGGTACTCAAGATGGCGCCCTTTTTACTCGAATTCGTCGGTTCGATGATGTTACTGATGAGCGAATAACAGACCAAGCGATTTACTATATTTTAGAAATACGCCAACAAGAAAGTGGTATTGATAAATTTGCTCCCCATGATTTGAGAAGAACCTTTGCTTCAGCAATGCTTGATAACGGTGAAGATATTGTCACGGTAAAAGATGCTATGGGACATGCCAGTATTATGACAACTCAGCGTTATGATAGACGTGGAGATGATCGACTAAGAAAAGCGGCTCGACATTTACGTTTTTAGTTTTTACTCTGAAAAATACCCAATTTAATAAATTAAATTGGGTATTTAAATTAAGCTTATTTTTATAACATACTATTTTGCTGTTATTTTACTGTTATTTTGTTGTGGTTTATCTGAAAGGTGGTTCGTTAAACGTTCTTAACTTACGAGAATGTAATTTATCTTCTTCTTCTTTTAATAGCTCAATCGCTTGAATACCAATTTGCAGATGTTCTGATACCGCACCTTCATAAAAATGATTAGCCTGACCAGGCAATTTAATTTCACCATGTAACGGTTTATCTGATACACACAATAAAGTGCCATAAGGAACGCGAAAACGATAACCTTGAGCAGCAATTGTGGCACTTTCCATATCAACAGCGACGGCGCGACTTAAGTTAAATCTTCTCGCTGAAACGGAAAAACGTAATTCCCAGTTGCGATCATCCGTTGTAACAACAGTTCCTGTTCTTAATCTCTGTTTTATTTCATGCCCTGGTTTACCGCTGATCATCTTCGTAGCATCATAAAGTGCTCGTTGTACTTCAGCAATATTTGGGATAGGAATATCAGGAGGTAAAACGTCATCTAAAATATGATCATCACGTAAATAAGCATGAGCTAATACATAATCACCAAGTTGCTGGCTCTCACGTAATCCCCCACAATGACCAATCATTAGCCAAACATGAGGACGTAAAACCGCTAAATGATCGCAAATTGTTTTCGCATTTGAAGGGCCAACACCAATATTGACTAATGTTATTCCGGGACCTTCTTTAGCAATTAAGTGATAAGCTGGCATTTGATATTTCTTCCAAGTTAAATCAGAAATTAACTTTTCAGGATCAACCGTTTCTGCCGTAATTTGCTGAAACCCCGCACAAGAGAGTGCGCAATATGCGCTATTCTTATCTGCAACTTGTTCGCAAGCCCAACGAACAAACTCATCAACATAACGATTATAATTTGTGTATAAAATATATGGCTGAACGTCTTCAGGTAATGTACCTGTATAATGTTTTAAACGCGCCAGTGAAAAATCAGTACGCAATGCATCAAAATGAGAAAGTGGCAACACTTCCCTATCACAAATTAAGCCGTCGGTAATTTCATCACCGATTTTAGACAAGTCAGTTGTTGGAAAATATTTTGCTAAAGAGGCACTCATCTTTCTATCAAAGCCAATGCCTGTTCCATCAATGACAAAAGGATAAGGAATTTCTTGTTTTGAAGCAGTTACTTCAAAAGTGGCATGGTAAGCATCAGCAATAAGTTGCAGTTGTTCTGACAGATAATTTTCAAATAAAGCCGGATTAGTAATCGTGGTAGAATAATTACCTGATTTTGATAATCGACCATAAGCACGCGTTTTATCTTCTGTTTTAACTTCACCATACCAATGTACAGTTAATTGAGGGTAAGCAAATATCCCTTCAGCTCTTTGTTTTATATCTGGTAATTTTCCATCTTGAACATAAGCAATAATGGCATTGCGTAATGCATCAACAGCATTTTGATATTGTTGTTTTAACTCATTAATAATTCTTTGAATTTCTAGGTTATGAGGTTGTGGCATAAAAAGAGCCTCTTGTTTATTATTGGTCTGTCTACATGATAGCAAGAAGCTCTGTTTAGCCCAATTAAGATTTTAACAAGTCATATTCAATTTTACTTTTTTCAGGAATAACGGTCAGTTTTTTTACTGCATTAGGATTGAATTCAAATTGAAGATTTATACATTCTGTTAATAAATTAAACCTTTTTTGTTCATAATTAAATTTATCCCCAATAAAATTATCCATTCTTTTGTTTAATTCATTAGAGTATTTACCTAATGCCTTATCCATTTTTTCTTTGGTTAATGTTCCCTCTGTAAAATTTTCAGCGTATAAGTCCATAGTGTCTCTATCAAAGCTATTGATAATATAGCTATATAATGAATTTATCTTCTCAATATTTTCCTCTGTAATATCATTACTATATTTTACAGTTATAGTATATTTATTGTCATTACTTTCTATATCGACATTCATACGTCCATCAATCGGTGAATACATAGTCGCGATAGGGTCATATTTTTCGAAACTATTTTTTATTATTTGGAAAACACCCTGATTCAATAATTCAAAAATAAACATCTTGTCATCTCTATTTAAATTTTCTAATTTTTTATCTAATGACATAATACTGGTTATATTCTCACCATTATATTTTAATGAATATCTTGGTATATCAATTTTCACCATATTTATCAATTTATTATAATTATCACTTTTTGAGACACACACTGCATCAGTCAAATTAGAAATTAATTTAGCACTATCTAATTCAACAGAATAAGTTTTTCTATTGTTGTTTAAGTATTCTAACTTTTCTCCAAATGATGTTTTTTTATTAAACTCATCAATATAAAATCGATCACTTTTATTTTTATTATCAATGCATTCCATAAGAGTCGCTCTAAAAGCGATAAATTTTTCTTCATAATTTACATTATCATTTTTTATGGCTGATAACTTCGAATAGTTATTAATGAAGCTTTCCAAGTCTTCATTTCCATAATTTTTCAAATTAAGATTCAATTTATTTTCTATACTCTCGAAAAAAGGTTTGATGTCGAATTCAGTAGCTATGTAGCCATCTTGAAAATTAATTTTATAAACGATATGATCATCAACCACATTAAGTTTAAAGTTGTTTTTATATTGCCCATAAGCTAAGTTACGCAATTCAAAAAAATACTTATTTTTATCTATAATAGATATATCTTTATCAAAATAGATATCACGTATAAGTGTCAGTACTTTTTTTTCATTACTCAACCCTAGCCAATCTTTTATTTTTTCCCAAATACTCATTACACTAGATGGTTTATGAGTATCCTCTAGTTTAGTTAGCTTTTCTTGGCTTATTTTTGCATTTGAAACATTTATAATCATAATTATTTACTCCATAAAAAATCAATAAAGAGTAAATATAAGAAAGAAAATAAAATTTTAATATAAAGAAACGACTTTATTTTTAATAAATATTTTCATATAAATACATGCTTTTAGAAATCAAGATGATAAAAAGCTTAATATAATAGGTAATGTAATCGCAGCAAACATTGTTTGAGAAGTAATGATCCCCGCCATAAGTTCAGAATCCCCGCCTAATTGTCTGGTTAGAATATAAGAAGTAGGAGCAGTTGGAATAGAAAAGAAAATAACGAGAAGTATTGTAACAAGTGATGATAAACCTAAAAAGTAGGCGACACTATAGGCGATTATTGGCACAATAAGTAAACGAGTAATCGTATTAATACTAATCATTTTACTTTCTGCTTTTAGTGTTGATAAATGTAATGCCGCACCAATACAAATAAGCCCCAAGGGTAAGCTGGTTGCTGCTAGCAATTTAAGAAATTGATCGCTACCAAAAGGAAGCCCCATTCCTGACAGATTTATTATGATCCCAATAACACAAGAGATAATTAAAGGGTTTTTTATGATAGGAAATATCAATTGACGCAAAGTCACATTTTGCCCTGCGGTTAAACAAAGTACTGAAGTGACATTTGATAGAGGAACCAGTGTTGCTAATATCAAGGCGGCGATCCCCAAACCTTCAACACCAAATAAATCAGCGACAATGGCTAAACCTAAATAGGTGTTAAATCGAATATTGCCTTGAACGATTGCTCCAAAGCGCCCAGCAGACCAACCTGTTATCTTTTTCAAAATAACACACAAAATAGTGACAATAATGACTACAGAAAAAATAGCCCCAGCTAAGTGAGGTAATTGAGGATCAGATAAAGGTGCATTTGCCAAACTATTAATTAGTAAAGCGGGAAAAAGTAAAAAATAATTTAATTTTTCAGCCCCCACCCAAAACGCAGGCTCAAACGTTTTATTTTTTCTTAAAATTGCACCTAGCGCAATTAACGCAAATAACGGCCATAACGTTAATAACACATTTTGCATAATATTTATCCTAGAGATATTGTGATACTTTACAATATCGCAACATTATACAAATTGCTATTTCATGTTATTTAATATAAAAGCTAATTCAAAAAATGATAAAAATAAATTTATACCGCATTTTAAGAATAGCTTTTTTTATTATTAGTCTATTATAAAAACCATCCTTTTAAGATGGTTAAAATACAAACAACTAATCTAAATCAATGTACATGCGGTAACAATGCAAATTTGCTTTCGCTAAATCAGAATAATAATCACGTTCTTCTAATGCTTTAAAACCCTGCTTTAAATAAAATAATACCGCATTAGGTGTTGCATCTAAAAATAACTTAGATTGCCCTCTCTTAATTGCTTCATGTTTAAGTTGTTTTAAAATTAGTCCAGCGAATCCTTTCCCCATATATTCAGGTAATGTAAAAATAGCTTCAGCAAAACCCGTTTTAACATCTAAAAAACCCGAAGCAACAGGAATATTATATTCTTTATAATCAATCACATAAAATGGATTATCAATAATAGCTTGCCGATATCCTTCAGGCATTTCATCAGGAGTCCAAGCGGCTAAAATCTCTGATGGATAAACATTCTCACAACCAAATCGCAGTGCTTGATTTCGTAAATACCACAATCTTTTGGCTTCCTGTGGTTCAGCGAGTCTAAGTTGAATCATACTCATTTCCATCTTATTCATTAGAATTAACAGCCTCAAATTAGTGAAATAATTTATTCTAATAATGCTTTTTAAATTTTAATTTTTTAGTGTTACTTTTTTTAAGAGCGTGATATGTTTTTGAAGAAGGAATAATGTAAGGAAATCTCATGTTTAATTCAATATTGCCTTCATCAATAAAAAAAACCTCCTCTTTTGTTGCTGGTTCTCCACTTCCTTTTTATTATCGCTTCATCTCGAGTGCAATTAGAGAAATCTACTTTTCCAAAGTCTCACTTATTTACCATAGTAGATCTCAAGCTGAAAATACACATCCAAAGTTAATTCTATGTAGTCATCGGAACAGTGCTTTTGATGGTTACATTGTATTAAAAGCATTTTCTAACATTCAAGCTTTGGCTTCAATTCAATTATTGAATAGTCCTTTAATGAGAAGTTTTTTTACGGGTATTCCCGTAGTCAGGAAAAAGGATAGACAACGTTTAGGTATAAAAGCAAATATATTTTCAAGCCCTTCAGATGCTGCAATTGCACATATAAAGGCAGGTGGTAATCTACTTTTATTTCCAGAAGGCAGTAGTGAGTGGGGTTTCCAACCATTGCCTTATCAACGAGGTGCCGCGAGGATTATTAGAACCTTGATCAGTGAGGGAGTAGTTTTTGATATTATTCCTATGGGATTGTTTTATATAGCCCCAGATAAATTCAGTTCAAAAGTAGAAGTTTATATTGGTGAGAATATTTGTATAAATTCACAAAAAGGTAATTTGTCAATCAGAGAATGGGAGCAAAATATACATACAGAAGTTTCTACATCACTAAATAAAATTTCTGTTAATTGTCCAAATATTGATATTTTTGAGAAAGCATCTTCCTATGCTTTTAATAAAAATAAGAATGGTAAATCTTATGCTGAATCCTTTATTGATTATCAAAATAATCCATTTAAATCAAATAATGATAATCAGTATATAGAAAATAATTCTCAATATTCTTTATTAATTTGGCGTTATATTTCATTTTTATTTATGTATATTTTATTTCCAATATTATTATCCTCACTTGTTGCATCTCATTTTGCTGATGCCCGTAATACTATTAGCTTTTTTAAAATACTAGGTGGCGCAATAGCAACTGCAATTTGGCTCCCTATCTTAGTCATACTCCTATTCTTTTTCCCCATGTTTATTGGTATAAGTTTAGTCAGTGCACTATTCGGTTTTATCTTAATAAGGAAGAAAGGCGCTCAAATATGTTAACCACGAAAGCCAGGATGCTTTTTAACCATTTATTTTCTCTACAACTGTTTATTATTTGGGCCTTGGGAACGTATGGAAGTTGGTTGACAAATGCGACAGAAATGTTGATCCCCATATTTTTAGGCTTCTTTTTATGGGTATTGCTCATTTTTGTTGGATATAAGACACAACAAACTACCTCTCATTCTAGATTCTATTGGTTTGGTTTATTACAACTGATCGTTTGTTGGACTATATTTCCTCTGTTTAAATCGATTCGCTATGGTTTATACCAATGGAGTTTTGATAACATCTTATATAATCTAGACAAATTCTTATGGTTTGGAAAAAGTTTGCCAGAATGGGCAATCTCTTTACAGTCTGGTTGGCTAAGTGAATTTCTCTCTTTTTGCTATTTTAGTTTCTACTTTTTAATTATTGGCAGCGCCCTTTTCTTCTTTTTTAGCCGAAATAGCATACTAACTAAAAACTATTTTTTCGGCTTAATACTAATGTATTTTTGGGGCTTTATTGGTTACTTCGCTATCCCTGCGGCGGGTCCTTACTCTGCTTTTCCTTCTGATTTTAACTACCCTGTTTACTCTGGTGCCATGACATTATTTCTAACTGATCTTGTTGATAAAGGAATTACAGGAATGGATGTTTTTCCTTCATTACATACAGGGATCACGCTTTATATTGTTGGTTTTTTCTATTTTTCAGGTTATCGAAAAATAGCGTATTGTTTGTCTCCTATCTTAATAGGACTTGTTTTGGCAACTGTCTATTTGCATTACCACTACGGCATTGATGTTATTGTCGGTGCATTACTTGCATTATTAGTGCTTTACATCACTTGTAAAAATAATAAGGTCGAATATGGAACTCATTTATAAAATTAACGAGCCTATTGCTTCTGAAGTCTCTATTAGTGGGGGTAAAGGCGCGAGTTTAGCAAAAACAATTCAGTCATTGCCTGTTCCTGATGGTTTAATTCTGTCTTGCCAAGCTTATCAGTTATTTATCACACCATTACTACCTGAAATTAGCCGCTTATTATCAGAAAAAAAGCAAGAAATTGAAGCTGTTAGTAAAAATATTCGCCACTTAATTTTACAATCACCTATGCCAGAGGACTTAATTCATTCTTTAAGTTCAAAATTAAATGAGCTTCAATTAAATAATACTGCGTTGGCCGTAAGATCTTCTGGGACATTAGAAGATATGCCAGGAGCCGCCTTTGCAGGGCAACACGATACTATATTAGGTATTAAAACGTTGCCTAATTTATTAGATGCTATTCGCCAATGTTATGCATCTTTATGGCACACACACGTTATGCTCTATCGTCAGCATTTAAATTTACCCCATACTCAAGCATCGATGGCTGTTGTGTTACAAAGAATGATTAACGTCCAAGAAAATGAAGCGGCAGGTGTCGCTTTTTCTGTTGATCCGGTTCAAGGCTCTCTTTCAACTGTATTAATTAATGCCGCATTTGGATTAGGTGAAACCGTCGTTGCTGGTGAAGATCCTGTTGATGAATTTATTATTGATAGAAAAAGTTTCGCGTTAAAACAAGAAACGATTGCTCAAAAAATAAATGCCATTGTTATGGTTGATAATGGTACTAAAATCTTACCTCTCAGATCTGCCCAACAGTCCATATCTTCATTGACAGCAGAACAATGCAAACAAGTTGCGGAACTTGCTATTTCAGCGGAAAAATATTTTGATTTTCCACAAGATATAGAATGGGCATTTCATGATGGAAAATTGTGGCTTTTGCAATCACGCAATGTGACACAAATCGCCCCTATATGGACAAGAGAAGAATCGGCAGAAAGGTTCCCTAATCCTATCACGCCATTAACATGGGATATGTGTGAAGCTGGTTTTCATTCATCATTAAACTTTAGCCTTAATCTTATGGGGCTTCCTTCATTTAATGGTAAATGGTTCGGGATGCAAGATTATTATATTTATGGCAACCAAAATGCGGTTTCCTTGTATAGTAATCGTCTCCCTACATCGATGATGAATGATTTACCTACCCTATTAAAATCTTTGCCCGAAATTGCACAAAAATTCAGTTGGGTGCAGGAATTGCCTATTACTTGGATGCGTGACTTAGATAAATATTTAATCTCTATTGGTGCATTGATGAATGAACCATTGCAAGATAAAAGCTTGCCTCAATTATGGGATTATGTGCAAAGAATTAATAAGTTAGGTGCTGATTACTTTTTACCTAATATTGCCATATCGTTAACTCAACGCTCACTCTATTCCGCATTGATGGCATTGTTAAAACTCTTCTTTAAAGAAGAAAAATATGCACATACCGCGTTCGATAATTTAATTGCTATGTCTGAAACTAAAACAGGACAAGTGAATGCGGAACTCTGGACGCTTTCTCGTTATGTGCGTCAGCACCCTCAACTGCTAAAACTTATAACATCCATTGTCCCTGAAAGTATTATGCAAGAAATTGAGGCATGTGATCCTCATTTTCACCAACAATTTACTTTATTCTTAGCTAATCATGGCCATAGAGAATTAGATTTTGATGCATATCATCCTACTTGGTTAGATGCCCCACATATTGTATTAACTCAAATTAAAGCAATGGCAGACTTAGCAGATGATAAACAAACTGATGATCCACTAGGTAAAAAAATTCTGCAGTCAGAAACAGAATTTTCAATTATCTCTGATGCACCTGAAGAGTTACGCTTTTTCTTACAAGAGATTATTCGATTAGCTCGAGTTTATACTGCACTTGATGACTTAGAGCATTATCAAACAACTCGATTAGCCCTACCTATGCGTCGCGGGCTAAAAGCATTAGGAGAACGATTGGTTATTCGTAGCGTCTTAGATTGCCCAATGGATATTTATTTTGCTAATGAAAAACCTTTAGCTGATGCAATTCTTGCAGATAATCCCACTGATTGGAATCAGTTACGTCATCATATATATCAAAATAAGGCTGGATATCTAAAAGCAAAATCAGTCACACCACAATGGATCTATGGTGAGGATAGTTGTAATGCGCTAAATACAAATGAGCATCAATTAAAGGGGCTAGCTGGTAGTGCCGGTATTGTTGAAGATGAAGTTTATCTGGTTTATGGCCCAGAGAATTTTGCTGAATTTCCGCAGAATGCTATTTTAGTTGCAAGAACAACTAACCCTGCTTGGACAGCCCTCTTTTATCGTGCATCTGGCATTATTACAGAAAGTGGTGGGCCATTATCTCATGGTGCGGTTACTGCTAGAGAATTAGGATTGCCCGCAGTCATGGGAGTACGTAATGTTCTAAATATATTAAAGAATGGGCAAAAAGTAAGGGTTGATGGGCAAAAAGGTATTATAGAGATCTTATCTTGATTATTAGATAAATAATGCCTATTAAGCAGAAAAAGCATCTAACAGATGCTTTTTCTGCTTAATTTACTTACTTTTTAGTTATTTATTTCACTATTATTTTCTTTTGAGTCTTTATTAATATCAACTTTATAAGCGGATGGTGCTAATAAAGCAACCAGCCCAGTTATTAATAAAATAGAAATCCACACTATGAACATAGATGGTGCATTAAATAACAAGTATGGTGTTAAGAAAATAGGACTAGCCGTTAAAATAAGTGAAATAATAACAGGATAGCCTATACCTATATCTCTTATTCGTTGGGATAAAATAAGTGTAAATATGTAGACTTGTACTATTAGAAACACTATTTCCATTAGACCATATGATGTAAAAGAAAATTGATAGTAAAAATAATTTTCAGTAATTAACTCGATATTTTCGGGATAAAGCTCTATATACCATCGATCAGCTAAGTTTTCTGCAATAAAAAAGAAAATTGACCAAGCAATTTCTAGACCTAAAAAAGAGAGTCTCCCACGTCTTTGTTGTTTCCATTGATAAGCAAGTTTAGCTTGCATAATAAATCCCTTCATTTTTTAAATAGTAATCTTTTTATCATAATACACTTAATATCTTTCTCAAAATAATGTATTGACTTTTAGATGAAAAAATCGCCCTTTTATCAATTAAATAAAAGGGCGAATTATTAAAATAAATTTCTTCAAATATAAATTAAATTATTATCGAACTTGTTTATTGACCCATTTAATCTCTTCATTAGTGAATCGAATATTACTTTCTTTTGTCGTATCAGTATCTAACAAGATTTTATCTTTAATTAATTTACTGACAGGCACAATAATATTGAAATGGTCACCATTTTTAATGCTATATATTTTTAATGGAATATCATGCACCATTGCAACTGCTCGTAGTTCATTAAACTCATTCCAAAAATAGTCACGTCCTTCAAAATAGAACGTTGGTGTTTTTATTGATTTAATATAGCGATAAACAGAGCGGACATTAAACTCTTCTTCGTTATTTCTATCAAAAGGCAATTCAACTATCATATCACCTTCAGCCCTTAATTTAAGATCAGGTATTCCGCCCAAGGAAAAAATAGCTCTAAATTTATCACTATATTCACTCGCTAATAATGCCCGTGTTCCCCCCGTACTATGCCCAACAACATAGATACGTTTAGAGTCAATATAAGGCAGTGATGCTAAATATTCTCTCGCTGATTCTAAATCTTCTAATTCGCCATAAAACATTTCATAACGACCAGGATTGGTATTTTCACCTCGGAAAGATGGGATCATCAACACCATATTAGGATCACGAAAAGTAGCGCCTGTCTGGTCATTATCAACCGGTTTAGGTTGCCAAAAATAATCGTCACCACCAATTCCGCCATAGCCTCCATTTAACCAAATCACAGCAGGTAATTTCGTTTTTTTATTTGCTGGAGGTGGTGTTAAATAGGCATACATATCTCCCGGTTTTGCCGGATATTTAATCACATTAAATATTTCTGCCGGTGCTTCCCAAGGCGGATCAATATTATCAAAACTGTCGTTTATAATTTCGGTTTTAAAGCGCTGATGCGCTTCAAATAAGCTTTCATCACGAACTTCAATATCTGCATTAACAGAAAAAGAGCTAGCACATAGCAGAGAAAAAAGTAGCGCAGGAATAACCTGTTTAAAACACATTTTATTTATATTCATATCAACTTCCCTATAGATTATTAATTTTGCGTGATAATAACATAGGTTGTTTAGAGTTGATGAATAGGATTTTAAGGCAAGTAGGAACTAATGCAGAAAAAAGCATCTCAATTGAGATGCTTTAAGCAATATAAAATAATTAATTTTTTTAACGATAATTTGCTTATTTTGCACTGGTGCGAATTAAGTAATCAAATGCGCTAAGCGAGGCTTTTTATACTGATTTAATAGATTGATATAAAAGGATTTAATCAGCGTCAATGTCCACATATTGACCACATTTCGGAAAGCCTCTTGCAAGAGAGGCTTTTTTATTTTGAATGCTTTTCAATATGTAATTGTGATTTAAGTTATCTTTCATCTATAAAAAAACGTAATATTGTTGATGGTTTTTCTGTAACTTCGAACAAAATACCAGCATTTTTTTCAATAAGCTTTCTTGTACATGGGCTAGGATGGCCATGCCTATTTTTTTCTCCATACGAGATAACAGAATAGATGTTATGTCTTTCGTTTATGTCTTTACTATAATTTTCAAATGAACCATGATGAGGTATTTGAATAGTACAAACAGAGTTATAATACTCTTTCAATCTATTCTTAATTAATTCCAATGCACCTTTATTTTTAGCCTCATAATCACCAAAATATATACAACTACTTTCATTCATTCCCAAAACATTTCTTTCAAAATTAATTTCATCTTCTTCGATTTCTTTTTCAGTGAGAGAAATATGATTAATTTTACTAAATGAATAATTATTTATACTAGAGCCAGAATACACCACCATTGAGTTTTCATTTGGACTATATGATAAATCCCTGAATGTGTTAATGACATTCTTTCTTTTATCTTTTCTACTCCAGACCTTAACAAAATCATCAGTATTTCTAAATTCAATATTTAACTTCTTAAGCTCTTCACTAAATACATGTGATCGAGATTTATCCTTATAATTAATAGGAATAAATATCCAATTAGGAATTGGAGAAGACAACATTTCACCACTATTCAGATAGTTATCTGGAGATACTTCATAATCATTGATATCATCTTCAATGATACTATCACCATAGTCATGTCTAACTAAAGTTACTTCTGTATCTATTGATATAGATTTTATTGTTTCAATAGGATCTAAAATTAATTTATTATCGAATAAGTTAATGTCTATTTTTTCATAATCGCCTTCATTACTTGTATTAAAAAGCTCAATTACTCGCTCATAAATATCATACTGAGGAATAAAAATACGTTTGACAGTATATTTTGAAAGTAAATATTCCAGTCCATTAATATGATCTCTATGAAAATGGGATATAAATAAAAAATTTATTTCCTCATTTATATCAAAATGATTACTTACATATTTTTCTATTCTCTTTTTACCATCTGTATCTGTGCCACAATCATAAACAAAGGTGAAATTATCAAATTCCTCTGTATAAAATGCACCTTGCCCAATAGGGTGAAATGTTCTTATCATCATATTTTTCTGTTCCAAATAAGATATTAATATCTATTTAGCGTACATGGATTTTAATGAAAATTAATAGACTCCTATCAAGATATTTAAATTTTATTATTAGTATTTGTATCTAATAGTAACAAAATAAAATTAGAAAAATTTAATGTTAAAAGTAATTTCGTACAAGTATATTGATAACACTCCATCTCCAACATGCAAAATTTATACTACAATAATAACTCTTCAACTTATCTCAAATAACCTTACTGACAGGAATATTTGTAATGAACAAAGTTATTATTTCCACCCTAATAATTACACTTCTCAGCTTGTTTTCAATAAATACTGTATCAGCTCAAAACTACCCTTGTTCTGGTAAAAAAGGCGGTGTATCTCACTGTGAGAATGGTAAATTTATTTGTAATGATGGAAGCACAAGTAAATCAAAACGAGTTTGTACTGATGAAAGTGAGACAAAGAAAAAATAGAACATTTCAGATATAAACAACGCCCGGAACATTCCGGGCATTTTCATCAAATCGCTAACACCTGCTGACAATACTTATCAATATGTGGCTCTACTCGCTCAATCAATTGAGGCTTTGAAATAAACCGCGTTACGGTTTCATGGCTGACGAACGTTGCGCCACAATTGATATTCTGGCACTGGTTATAACGTTCTTTGGTATCGGAAGATATTTGCTGACTACTACGAGTATGCGCGGCATGACCACAAACAGGACAAATCATCATAAACGGGTTACCTCTTTATGATGTGGAAATTACCTGTAATTATACACAGGCACTATTCCTTATCCATATCTATATCACTGCTTTTAACTTCTAATTCTAACGAGGTGGTAAATCCGCTATTGTTCAGGGAATGACTCACCGTGACCAACGTCCAATAGGCTTCATCAATTTCAGGTTTAAATCCGCTGACTTGTACCGGTAATTCAGGAAAGAGATCCGCTCGCCCTTTCGCAAGGGTAATACTAAAAGAGGCAACGCCCCGCTGTATTTTTTCCCACGCGGCTTTCGCGGCACGTTCGGCATTGGTTTTACTTGCGTAAGTGTGAGACAACACCATCACATTACCTTCTTCACCAACAAGGTACTCCCCTTGTTTCTCTTCTTCTTTTTTCGGTTTATCGGTAGTCGGTTTTCTACGGCGAATTTGTGACTGTGTTTTTTCTTGTGGCTTACGGGTATTTAAATAATTGGCAGTCACGCCAGTATAAGCACCTCTATCGACTAATGAAAAACGGTGTCCATCCCCCACACTGCGGGTGATTTGTACTAGAGGTAATGCTTGACCACTGACGGTGGTATTGCCCCCTTGCACCATAAACAGCAAACTCCCGTTTTTAACACAGGCGGTGGCACCATTTAATTGCCCTAAGCGCGTTAAAAAACTGCCGTCTGACTCATTGGTCTGGTCGATGTGTTCAATCTTCACTGTATCAAGACCAGGATCAACCACCGCCGTGACATTATTACGCCCTGCAATGGTTCTCACGATATCGCCTAATGTTTTTTGATGATACGACATTTCACGGCGAACATTGAGTGTTGCCCTAAAATCCACACTACGAGCGCGCAATGTCATTTTATCCGGTACACCTGAATGCTCTATCTCATCGACCGTAAACGAGCCTTTATGAATAAGATTTTCACCCTGCCAACCAAGATGTAAGGTTAACACCTCACCCCGCTTTGGCATCATTAATGCGCCGTCAGAATCATCTAACTCAATATCAAGCCGGTCAGCTTCAAAGCCCCGATTATCCGTTAATGAAAGCGAAATTAATCGCCCTTGAATTTTGGCGCTGATATCTTCGTCACCGGCAATTAACACGAAAGCCGGTGTGCTACTTTTACCGGTGATCATTTCTGGCAACATTATGATAAAACCCCTTTCATCGCTTCACCGGCACCATTGGCCATCATGCCTAATTGGTCGCTTAAATCCCCCAACATCTGGCTGATAGAGTCATCCACCCGTTTTAATGTCAGCGAAAAATCAATTTTTCTGGCGGCGCCGTCTTGGAAAAATTCGGTGTGGGTGCGTTGTAAATCGGTGATCACAAACATGCCGTGAATGGTGCCCGTACCATCAATAAACGACCACGCTTTACCACTATCCGCCATTAATTCCAATGCCAACAACGACACTTTACCGCCGGTTAATGAGGGATAAAGCGCTCCCGATAAAGTGATCACATCAGTATCAGGGCCAATAAATTGTTGTGCCGGTCGGCGTGCGACACGTTGAGTAAAACCATGTCGCCACGTTTGTTGTTTTTGTAGAGATTGATAAGGTACTGTGCGTAACTCAAACACAAATACCCCAAGTGTTGCCATCATTGCCGTTTATTCGTTGGTCTGTATGTTGTCGGTTAAAAGGGGCGTTAAACAATGGATAAGGCTTGTTTGAGAAATGGCACAAGGGGAATGAAGCGAATCGGTGATCAGCGGTCAATAGACTAGCCGTAACTTAAGCAAGAAATAGTGATTGTGCAATGGCTATTACCGAAACATTTGATAACCGAAAAAAAGCAATGCACCTGTATTTTTCAGGTTACCGCATTGCCCGCATAGCGGAATCGCTAGGCGAAAAGGCGTCCACTATTCACAGTTGGAAACGCCGTGATAATTGGGATGAAATTAACCCAACCGAGCGCGCAGAGTTAACCGTTGAAGCGCGTTATTGCAATCTGATTTTAAAAGAGAGCAAAGAAGGCAAAGATTTTAAAGAAATCGACTTATTAGGGCGTCAACTTGAACGCATGGCGCGGATCAGAAAATATCAAAACGGTGGTAATGAAACTGACCTTAACCCTAAGATTGCCAACCGCAATAAAGGCGAACGCCGTCAACCAGAGAAAAACTTCTTTTCAGAAGAACAAATCGAAAAATTAGAAGATGAGTTTCGCAATACGTTATTTGAATATCAAAAGGTGTGGTATCGCGCCGGTCATCACCGCATTCGCAATATTTTAAAATCCCGTCAAATCGGCGCAACATTCTACTTTGCGCGAGAAGCCTTTATTGATGCCCTGACCACCGGGCGTAATCAAGTTTTCCTCTCCGCCAGTAAAGCGCAAGCCTATATGTTCCGTGAATACATTATCAAAATGGCATTAGAGGTTGATGTTGAATTAAAAGGCGATCCATTGATGTTAAGTAACGGTGCAACGCTCTATTTCCTCGGCACTAATGCCCGCACGGCACAAAGTTATCACGGTAATTTGTATCTGGATGAAACCTTTTGGATACCCAAGTTTCAAGAGTTACGCAAAGTCACTTCCGGTATGGCCATACAAAAACATTGGCGACAAACTTACTTTTCAACACCGTCAACCATGAGCCATGAAGCGTACCCTTTTTGGTCGGGCAAGCTGTATAACCGCGGACGCAAAAAAGAAGATCGCGTTGATATTGATATCTCACATGAAGCGTTAGTGAATGGGCGTTTATGTGAGGATGGGCAGTGGCGACAAATCGTCAATATTGAAGATGCCTTACGGGGCGGTTGTGATTTATTCGATTTAGAGCAACTCAAAAAAGAGTATAGCCCAGACGAATATAACAACCTGTTAATGTGCCACTTTATGGATGATATCGAATCCCTATTCAACTTTAACATGATGCAAAATTGCATGGTGGACAGTTGGGAAGTGTGGGACGACATTCAACCGTTAGCCCTGCGCCCTTATGGTTATGATCCGGTTTGGGTAGGTTACGACCCCAGCAAAGGCGGTGAAAATGGTGATAGTGCCGGTTGTGTGGTTATCGCTCCGCCGAAAGTACCCGGAGGGAAATTCCGCATATTAGAGCGCCATCAATGGCGTGGTATGGATTTTCGCGAACAAGCTGACTCCATTAAAAAAATTACTGAACGTTTCTATGTGGAATATATGGGCATTGATACCACGGGCTTAGGCCATGGTGTTTATCAGAATGTCATTCAGTTTTTCCCTGCTGCGCGTGAGTTTATTTATAACCCGAATGTCAAAAATGCCTTAGTGATTAAAGCCTATGATGTGATTAGTCACGGGCGTTTAGAGTTCGATGCACAGTGCGTTGATATCATTCAATCTTTTACTTCCACCGGAAGCGGTAACCGCCCTACTTATGAAGCCTCACGCAGTGAAGAAAGCGGACATGCTGACCTAGCGTGGGCAACGATGCACGCCCTATTCAACGAACCATTAACTGGCACCACCGAGAACAGTAATAACATTGTGGAGATTTATTGATGAGCCGTAAAAATAAAAAAAGTTTTAAAGCACAACAAACAGCAACCGCCAATAACGGTATGGAAGCCTTTACCTTCGATAGTCCTGTTCCGGTGTTAGATAAACGAGAAATCTTTGATTATCTGGAATGTGCGCAAGTTGATAATTGGTACGAGCCACCGATTAGTTTTGACGCATTATCAAAGCTATTTCGTGCTACACCCCATCATAGCAGTGCGATTTATGTGAAACGTAATATCTTAGTGAGTACCTTCCAACCTACCCGCTTTCTATCTAAGTTAGACTTTAGCCGGTTTGCTCTCGACTTCTTAACGTTTGGCAATGCCTATCTTGAACGGCGTAATAATATGGTGGGTAATTTATTAAAACTCACACCAACGTTAGCAAAATATACCCGCCGTGGTGTTGCCGATGATAGCTACTGGTTTGTACGCTATGGCTATGACTCACAACCTTATGAGTTTAAACCCGGTAGCGTGTTTCAGTTATATGAACCCGATTTAAATCAAGAGTTATACGGGTTACCGGAATATCTAGCGTCTACTATGTCAGTGCTACTGAATGAAGCGGCTACCCTGTTCCGCGTTAAGTATTATCGTAATGGAAGCCATGCGGGATTTATTTTATACATTAGTGATGCCTCACAAACGCCAAGTGATATTGATAAAATTCGTGATGCAATGAAAAATTCCAAAGGCCCCGGCAATTTTCGTAATTTACTTATCAATGCTCCGAACGGCAAGAAAGACGGAGTACAAGTTATTCCACTAAGTGAGATTGCGGCAAAAGATGAGTTCATGAATATCAAGAATGTCAGTCGTGACGATATGTTAGCCGCACACCGTGTACCGCCTCAAATGATGGGGATCATTCCACAGAATACCGGTGGCTTTGGTGACGTAGAAAAAGCGGCAAAGGTTTTCTTTCGTAATGAGTTGGCACCACTGCAAAGCAAGATATTACAAATTAATGATTGGCTAGGTGAAGAAGTGATTAAGTTTGACAAATACACACTAGATGATGAGTAACCTTACCGCACAAAGAACAATACCGCCGACACTGGCGGTATTTTTTTACCTGTAAGGTATAAGTATCGGTCTGACTAATAATAATAGTAACCCAATTCTATTATACTGCTTACCCCTTGATAAGGCGAATCCGCCTAATTTTCACCCTCTCAAACCCGTATTCAATGCGCCTACAATCCATTTTAAGCGCACGTAATTTATTTGATATTTAGATATCTTTTTCTTGTTTTAATCGCTCTACGCGCCGGAAATTTGCGAGGAATAATGTTTTCAACCCCCTCAAAACGCAATCGTGACCCCGCCACGCCCGCGCACTAAATCGACCTGTTTTTATGCACCTGCATGAGTGCCACAAAAGCCCGTGATATCTGGCGCCTTCGAGCAACTTTGAGCCTTTTTTGATCTTGCACTTTTCGTATAATTACTATCTCATGTAATATGACTAACGATATTTTTGTAATAATTATTCTCTTCATTATCTGCATCTAAACAATTTTCATACGATTGAATAAATTGAGCATATAATGCATCATCAGAAACATTTGTCTTTTTACCTATTTTGGTTAAAGTCCCTCTAATATAATTAGCTACCATTGAAAATAAAAAATGCCCTTTAATCCAGTGTAAATATAATGTGCTTTTTTCTTCTATAATCTTATCTATAGTTAATGAATCATATTCATGAATAACCGTCTTTAAATTTTCCACATGTTCATTTATTTTATCTTCACATAACTCAACTTCCCCTTTTTTTAATAAAAAAGGATGTACTGTATCAGAAATAACCGATGCACTACATTTGAAAATATGATTGTAAATATCTATTTTTATTAACTCTTCCAATAAATCAATTTGATTTGATAACCAAGACGATATTTCTATTTTAGATATATCTTCCTTGGATAATCTGCCTAAAGATTTAATTGTTTTTTCTATTACACTTAAATTTAAATATGAGTTTTCTATTGAATAACCAAATGTTCTTAATATATTACAATGTGAGGTTTTTTTATTATTAAATATAGAAAAATCAGAATCAGTAGCAACAATGATATTCAATTCCCCTGAAGCAATCCCTTCAATAAAAGAGGTTAATTCTTCACAACCATTAACTTCTTGAATTTCAAATTTTAAACTACTAAATTTTGATAATAAAATCTCCCAAAAACATATATCATCTTTCCCTTCAACATAAACCATATAATTTACTTGATGAAATAAACCTAATACATTAGTGGCCTCAGTAGAGTAATTCCAATTAGTCATTAATTAAATTCTCCATATCAAAAATATACTTTCTATACTTTGAAGCTACTTCTGGAGAATGTGTCGCTGCAACTATTTGCGCATTAGGGTTAAGTGTTTTAATTGCAGGTATAATCTGTCTTTGCCAAGCTATATGTAATGATAACTCAGGCTCATCAGTAAGGAAAATATTCGTTTTATTTTGTTGAATGAGAGTTTCAATAAATAAAATTAATAATTGTTTTTCTCCAGAAGATAAACTAGAGTGTGGTATTATCCCATGAGTGTTATACAAAACTAGCTCACCATTATCGAACTTAAAACTTTTCTCCTCCATAAATTGTTTAAGTATTTCTAAAAATAAAGTTATAGGCTTGAATATGTCAGCAATTTCTTTTTCCGCATTTAAAGACATTTTTGTAATTCGTTGTGTTTTTCGTAAAGCCTCTAAAGATCTTATATCTATTTTCTTTTCAATTAATTTTTCACTTGAAACTGCATTTCCTTTTTTTGTGTTTTTCTTTATTTCAATAATTGTTTTATCTATTGCATCAATATGAAAAATGATTTTTTTCTTAACATCATCATCAAACGCTTTCAATTGTTTAAATGCGATAATTAACTCATTCCTTTCCCTTTCTTTATCAAAAGATATTTTTTGTGTACTTTCTTCTGCATCTTCTTTATTATAAAGAATTGATGCCAACACTTCTTTTTGAAGATTATTAGAAACCTTCATTGATTTTTGAGATAAATATAGTTGATATCTAGTTAATTCTTGTAATAACGCATTTAATTTATAATCCACTGGATTAATATAATCAATATTATTATTCCCTCGTAATTCTAAATCTTCACTACTTCTCATCCTGTACACTGATATAGATGATAAAGATGTGAACTTATTCAATTCATATTTTAATTTTAAAGCATCTTCTTTAATTTTTTTTCTATATGATAGAGGCATTCTATTACCATCACCATATGACCTTATAGTATATTTTTTATTTGAGATAATATAATTAATTAAAAAAAATGATCTATATTGTTCTTCCTCGAAATTGACTTTTATTGTTTTATTTTTGTTTCCTTCTTTTAAAATAATTTTTACTGAAGAAAAATCATTAGAACTCAATGATTCAACATCTACCGATAAAACAGCAGTTAATATATTCATGAAAGTCGTTTTACCTGTTCCATTTTTTCCAATGATGATGTTTACATCATCATTAAATGTACAAGAAACATTAAATCGCCCCCAAAAACCTTCTATTTCAACACTCGATAATGTATACATTTTTACCTCAAGCAAATTTTTAATCCATATAATATCTTAATAATTAAATTAATTTAATAGGCTTAACCACTGTTTATTTAAACAGCATTATTATTTTTAAATCGTTTTTATGAATATATTTAATAACAATTAAATTTCATTAGAAATTCTCTTTAAATTTATATAATAACCCATAAATAAAACCAGATTGAAATTATCACTTATATTTATTAGGTGTAAAATTAAAAAAATAATAAAATATGTAAAATGAGACATTTGGAATTTAATGTTTTTTTAATGCAAACCCAAATTATTATATTAAAATCATATCAAAATAGAATAAAAAACCAAATAAATCGATAATAAAGTAAAGAATATCTACATATCTTAACTAAATTTAATTTACTTTTTAATTTCTTCTTTTATACAAAATCTGCCCCCTACACCCATCAAACCAAATCACTTCATCACCGTAACTAAGGCGCATACCGTTCATCACCATTGACCACATTGAGTCGGGCGGTAAATCCAATCCCATTTTTTCGGCAAAAGCTTTGAACTCAGGTATCAAACGTTCCTGATTTTCACTTAATGACACCGTTGAAATTATCCGCTGACTCTTTTTATGCTCTAAAACCTCGCCCAATTATTTATCCCAATCGCTATATTGTGAACGTAGGTCAAAAACATCAGGCTCAGAAATCCCCCATACGGGCGATTTTAAGCACCTATCGTGTGGATTTTTAATATCAGGTGAACTGCCCGATCCACAGTTATTGACAGGACTCCAAGTAAGGCAATAAATAAGTTAATATCAGTTAATTATTAACTTGGAGAAAAAATATGCATCCTTCAAAAGTAAGAATTTATGTATTTGATTGGAATACTTTCATTATGGCATTGGGAATAATCTTATCATTATGTCTTCATCTTTCTACTCAAAGTAACATCGCAGAAAGAGATAAAAAAAATATAGAAAATGAAAGAAATAACATAAGAACAATGTTTGCCTATGAGATCTCACATAATCAATCAAGTCTAAAATTTTTAGAGGGAACAAAAAATGTAGGTTTTAATAAAGAAAAGTGCCAAGAAAAAACCTGTACTCCTAGCGCTGTTGAACTCAATATATTTGCTGACATAAGATTGAGGGTTCTAAACTCGCTAAGAGATGATGTATATACTATTTATCTACCTCAGATATACCTTCTTGAACAAAAAGAAGTCTCGTTAATAATGAATTATTATTACAGCCAGAAAGAACTACTACAAAACTCAAAAGCTATTCAAATTGAATTATCTCAAAATAGAGAGAATAAGAAATGGCTTGAAGAAAAAACAGATCTTCTTAATCATGATTTTGAGAAAGAATACTCATTAGGCGAACAAATACTATTAATGTATAAAGCTTATATTCCTAATGAGTTAGTGGATAAACGTTAACATTCAAAAAAATGATATAGCTAATCTACACTCTGAAATCTATAAGTTTAGTTTGTTCAGAGTGTTAGCCTTTTAAATTTTATCTCCCCTCTCGGAAACCGGTTACATCGGTTACACCCTACAAAAATCACCTCTAACCATATGATTTAAAACAACTCTGTTGTAACTTTTTACAGGTTACAACGGGTTACAAAACAGAGGTTAAAAAGTTACATCCTTATAAAACAATAAGTTATATTTTTAATTTGTAACCTCTTTAAACGGTTACACGTAACTACAAAGTAACCCATTTGTAACCTTTCCCAATCTCTATATTTCTACATTTAATCAATAAGATATAAACCTATTTTAATTTTGTAACCATTGTAACCGCTTTCCGAACCCCTCCCACAAATTCTCTATCTATATAAAAGAGATTAAATAATGATTGTTTATTGTACAAATATTTATATCTTCTCTATTTTGTTGCTCTTGGTAATTATGATAATTACTTGATGATTTGCTATAGATAAAAGAAAGGCTGCACATCGGCAGCCTTTAGATGAATGAAGGGAGAAACTAACTCTCGGTATTTTCCTGAAACACCCAACACTTAATTACTTCGGGCCTTTTAAGCGCACTCCCTATCGCCAGTGAATTATTAAATTGACTGTTTACTACACTCCTCACTGTCTTGATACCTACAAACTTACGCATACGCCCTGCTTTCAGTAAGTTTTTAATATCCGTATTTAATAACATGGATTGTCTGTGTTCGCTGGCAACCTGCTCAATATGGTTAAAATTCACTGCATAAACGCCCTGTTCAATACTATGATTAACACCAAATGGCTCATTATCTTGTAGATAATCAAACATATCCCAAAATTCCATAACTGGCGGTTGATCCAACTGAATAGCTTGTACGCGTTGTTTAGCTAACTCAATAATAAAGTTACGTGTCTGTCGGATATGCGCATCTTTTACAGGCAATACCAATGCTAATGTTTCCAATAAAGCGATTAACTGTGCATGGTTCTTGGCGATCCGCTCATGGTTAATCGCCTTATCCGCAAATAACTGCGCCTGCAAATCATCTACACGCTCATTATATTGTTTTAATATTGCAGCCTCTTTCATTAACACCTTAGGTAAAAAACCTGAAAGTTTCTCAATAGGATAACGCTCAAGAGCAATGGCAGCATAACGGGTTTCTACGCTTTGCTCAGCCTTATCAGTATAAAGATGAATAATCCTCTCTAAAATCGCTCGTGAGGCATTAATCTCGGCATTCTGTGCAATCACAATACTGCCTTTAAATAATGGCTCGTAAGTTTCATTACCACTGTTTTTTACGCCTAATGAACGAGTCGCACGACCGTTATACAAAGATTTCAACTCTTCCCAATCAAACGCTTTCAACTTTGCGTTATCTTGTACGCGATCACTTTCAATTAAACACACAGGTAAATTACTAATTTGTGAAAAATTACGCCCTCGAGCTGCAACACTCGATTTTGATGCATCGAACCCTTCATAATCTGCGCGACCACATAAACGCCATAAAAATTCAATTAAGGTACTTTTACCCGAACCTGGTTCACCGCAAATCTCTAAAAAAGGATAGCTCTTATGTGTTTTTCGTATTTGTTCAGCAAAAAGAGAACCTACCCAAAACGCTAATACGACATAGCCTTTCACACCAAAAGCCTCCCAAAGAGAACTTAACCAACTGGTATCAAATTCACTAAAATCCGTATTAATAGATAATGATGGACTAAGGCTTAACGTCTTAATATCGAGTTTATTTAAAGAAAAATAATCTTCCTCATTCAACGTAAAACACTTACCGTCTTGTATTGCCACATCATTAAATACATACACACCGTATTCTTTGTTATATCCCACATAATTTTGAGTGATCACCTCTTTGATATCAGGCAATGCCTGTTTGCAAATACGATCTAATTGCAAAGTTGTACCTGTATAAACAGCTCCTTTTGCCACATGTAATAAACGCTTTTTAAATTCACTGGCACTCGTTAATTGTGAGGCGGTAAAAGTCGCTTTAACTTGTGGCTGTCGAGGAAAATCAACGCGGATGTAATACCATGATTCATCGGTTTCTACCGACTTTTGGAAATATAATGGCGTCGGATAACAGTTGGCTATTTCAATTACAGTGCCAGACTCTTTAACGGCTTTTTGTCTGGCTTCATCTTCATCTAAATCAGGCTCTGCATCATGAATACGCTCAATCGTCTTCATCATTTTGTCGATGTCCAACTTAAACCAATACAAACGGTTATCATGCTGAAAATCAAACTCTGAACGCTCCGTCCAATTAAACATTAAACGTGCTTTTTCAAACGCAGTGGAAGCTAATAGCAACTTCCCATAATAACGATAACGAGCCATATCTCGTTCAGTTAACTTGCCTTTCATGTGCAAGTCATTCCAATCGTTCCCATTATCAACTTCTGCTGGTCTGGCGGCAGTAGCTTTCCAACCCTCTTCATAACTACGCGCAACAAACTTTCTCATAGCCCGTTCGCCAGCTGCGCCATTATCTAATGCCCAAACCAATAACGGTTTTTTATTATTGCCCAGTTCTGTTTTTAACTTGGCCAAAGCAATTTCAGGATAATTATGACAAGTCATCAGTGAAACTGCTGTCATACCATTTTGAATAAGACTTAGCGCATCAAAAATACCCTCAGTAAGCCAGATCTCTTTAGCTTGTGTTAAATCTTGTTGAGGTAATGACCACCAATGCCCTTTATAAGAACCAAAAAAGTTAGCTTTACGATCAAATCTTGATGGTCTATCAATAATACGTTCCCAATATGCTCCCTCTGGTAACGCAAATTTAACTGTTGCAGCACCTAAACCATTAGCATGATAACTAGACTCTGAATAGAGCCCCTTTAATGCCTCAATGTTCAATCCTCTAATTACATGTTTCGTAGAGCAATTAAAAAAGTGAAGCCCAGTATGGCATTAGGTCAGGCAACCCACGCATTGCGCCATACATTCGCCACCCATTTTATGATGAACGGCGGAAGTATTATTACGTTACAACGCATCTTAGGACACACTAATTTGCAACAAACGTTGACCTATGCACACTTTGCGCCAGACTTCTTATAAGATGCCATTCAATATAACCCTTTGAAAGGTAGCACAGAATTACTGGTTTAGAGTGTCCACATATTGTCCACACTTGAACACTTAAGGGCACTTTTTAGCCCTTTTTGATGGTTTTATGTACAAAAAAAGGCATCTTAAAAAAGATGCCTTCCTCTATAACTTATTGATTATCTTTGATTTGCTTATTTTGCACTGGTGCGAATTAAGTAATCAAAGGCGCTAAGTGAGGCTTTTGCACCTTCGCCAGCAGCAATAATGATTTGCTTATAAGGTACTGTTGTACAGTCACCGGCTGCAAACACACCTTTGATATTAGTTTCACCACGGGCATCAACAACAATTTCGCCCATTTTATTACGTTCAACAGTACCTTCTAACCACTGTGTATTAGGTAATAAACCGATTTGAACGAAAATACCGGCTAATGCAATATCATGCATAGAATCATTAGTACGATCTTTATATTTTAGACCGGTTAACTTAGTGCCATCGCCATATACTTCTGTAGTTTGCGCATTTAAGATAACTTCTACATTGCTTAAGCTACGTAATTTTTTCTGTAATACCGCATCTGCTCTCATTTCTGGAGCAAATTCTAACACTGTTACATGTTCAACTAAGCCAGCTAAGTCAATTGCAGCTTCAACACCAGAGTTACCACCACCAATAACAGCAACTCTTTTGCCTTTAAACAGTGGACCATCACAGTGTGGACAATAAGTAACACCACGAGTGCGGTATTCATTTTCGCCAGGAACATTCATATTTCTCCAGCGAGCGCCTGTTGCAATAATTAAGCTACGAGTTTTTAAAATTGCGCCTGATGCTGTTTCAATTTGATGTAACTCCCCTTCTGATGCTCCCGGAATTAAGCGACTAACCGTTTGGCTATCAATCACATCCACTTGATAATCATCAACGTGAGCTTTTAACGCACCAGCAAGTTTTGCACCTTCAGTTTTTGGTACTGAGATATAGTTTTCAATATCAACAGTATCAAGAACTTGGCCACCAAAACGTTCACCGATAAGACCTGTATTTAAACCTTTACGAGCAGAATAAACCGCCGCTGATGCACCCGCAGGACCACTTCCCACAATTAATACATCAAATGCATCTTTTTGGTTTAATAATTCTGCGGTACGTTTTTCTGCATTGCTGTCTACTTTGTTAACAATTTCAGCTAAGGTCATACGACCCTGGCCAAACTCGTTACCATTTAAGAATACAGCAGGAACGCCCATAATATTACGTTCCTGAATTTCATTTTGGAACATGCCTCCGTCAATCGCAGTATGTGTGACCTTCGGATTTAAAATCGCCATTAAGTTTAATGCCTGAACAACATCAGGGCAGTTATGACAAGAGAGCGAATAATAGGTTTCGAAATGAAACTCACCGTCTAACTGACGAATTTGTTCAAGTAATTCTTGTGCTTCTTTTGATGGGTGTCCACCAGTTTGTAATAATGCTAAAACTAATGAAGTAAATTCATGACCTAATGGCGAACCAGCAAAACGAACACCGGTTTCTTTCCCTGGGTTGGTAATAAGAAAAGATGGTTTACGTACATTCGCGTTATTATCTTCACGATAAGTGACTTTATCGGATAATGGTTCGATTTCTTTTAATAGCGCTTGGATATCAGCAGAATGTTTACTGTCGTCTAATGTTGCTACTAACTCAACTGGCTGGGTTAATCGTTCTAAATAAGCTTTCAATTGAGCTTTTAAATTATTATCTAACATTTTTGCACCCTCAATAAAATCGGGTGCCGAAACACCCGATAAATAACTTTTTTAGTGGCTTAATTCTTATTTAGATTTTGCCAACTAAATCCAGTGATGGAGCTAAAGTTGCATCACCTTCTTTCCATTTTGCAGGGCAAACTTCGCCTGGGTGGCTAGCTACATACTGAGCTGCTTTAATTTTACGTAGCAGGTCTGATGCATCACGGCCAATGCCTTCAGCTGTGATTTCAATTGCTTGGATGATACCTTGTGGGTCAACAACGAAAGTACCACGGTCTGCAAGACCTTCGTTCTCACGCATATTTTCGAAGTTACGAGTTAATGCGCCAGTTGGATCGCCAATCATGCCATATTTGATTTTACCGATAGTTTCTGAGCTGCTATGCCATGCTTTATGGGTAAAATGTGTGTCAGTAGAAACTGAGTAAATTTCTACGCCCATTTTTTGGAACTCAGCATAATGATCAGCTAAGTCACCTAATTCAGTTGGGCACACAAAAGTGAAGTCTGCAGGGTAAAAGAAGAAAACGCTCCATTTGCCTTCGACGTCCTTTTCAGTCACTTCTACGAATTGACCGTCTTTAAATGCCATGTTTTTGAATGGTTTGATTGGGGTATTAATTAAAGACATTGTATTTCCTCCTGTTTGGTATGGGACTAATGTACCTATTCCATTTGAGAATAGCTAATACATTCCTGCTATCAGTTCAATAGGTTTTACCTAATGAGTTGAAGAAATTGATAGAGATAGGTTAACGAAATGTAGCTATTAAAGCAAATGGACAACAAGCCAATTACGTCTACCTTTTATTAACCTACTTTCTTAACCTACTCTCTATTTAATATCCTTAACTTCGATAAGAGTATGATTGTAACACCATGAATTATAAAGTTAATATTCAATCCGGCATAGATAGATTCAATACTATTGCGCTAATTTGGCAGGTTTAAGAATTGTATAAGTACATTCAAATGCCGCCTTTTGAATACGATAAACATCTTGGCTATCTGTTGTGGATTGCACAATAGCATCGCCCGATTGAAAACGTTGTAATTCTCCCCAAGGAGCCTTCATTGCAAACGCTGGTGTAGATTCAGGCACAATAAAATAATTCATTTCGATACCTTTGGGGATAAAAGGCTGATAGTTATCAGGATAAGACGTTATATTGATTTGATTTTTATCTGTTTCACTATAACGCTGAATAAATTTGTTTTTTCTTACCAGAATTTCTTCATTTCCCGTTTCAGGACAAATATTTTGCACTACCCAATCACCTACTTTTGCCGGTTCTGAAACTGTTTCAACCCCTTCACCTTTAATTATCGTTGTAATGATCTCACCTTCTTTGGCTGGTCTTGCTAGAACAGGCTTTGTTTTAATTGCAACACCAGTGATCCCTGCTTGCTGAGCTTGCGTAAAGTAAGTTACGCGTTCTTTTTGCGGTAATTGAGAAAGATCATTAGCAAAGACAAATGAAGGAATTAAGGCTAAGCCGATTAATAGTGGTTTTGTTCTATTTTTCTTATCGGTTTTGTCACTATTTGAATTACTGTTTTGTATATAAAAAGGCATTGAATGATTTCCTAATAAATATCATTTGCACTTAATACGCGAGTTAAGTGTCTGTAAACATTAAGTCGATTATGGCAGGAAATAAAACAATGGCACGAGTAAAATCAGATACCTAGTCGAAAAAGTTCAAAAAATCGAGAGATCTCACAACTTAGAAAAGAGAACATGTAATTGATAGGAAAAAGGTTCAAGTCGTTAAATAAAGCGTTAGGATGTTCTTCACAAACCTATTTAATTAAAAGGAATTTCTTATGCAAATAATTTACCCTGATGACTATTCGAAAACAGGAAAACCCGATGAGGCTTTTGAACAAGAATATCATTGCGCCCAAATGCTAAATATTCATTGTTTGTTACTCTCATCAGAAGATATGGCATTAGGTAAATATAAGTTTTCACACCCTTTTAAATCAGACTCTCCCGTTATTTGGCGTGGATGGATGCTAAATAAAGACGAATATCAACAACTATACGATGCTGTTAATACTTATGGTGGTCAAATGCTCGAAACGCCTGAAGATTATATCCAAAACCACCATATAGCGGGTTGGTATGAAAAATGTAAAGAGTTCACACCCAAAACAGTTATCACAACCATGGATACTGACTTTGAAAGCTTAACTAACCAACTTCAATGGCCAGCTTACTTTGTAAAAGACTATGTAAAATCTTTAACCACCACAAGAGGTTCCATCGCTAAAAATGCAGATGAAATTAAAGAAATACTAAAACTTATTGCGCAGTATAGAGGGAACATTGAAGGTGGTGTAAGTCTTCGCTATATTGAGGAATTTATTAATGAGAGTGAACGTAGATATTTTGTTTTAAATAAGAAAATATTCTCTGCGGATGATGAAGTTCCTGAGTTTGTAAAAAAAGTAGCACAGCATATAAATACCCCCTTTTATTCCATTGATGTAGTTAAAAATGCAGTAGGAGAATTACGTTTAGTTGAAATTGGTGATGGGCAAGTTTCAGACATTAAAGAGTGGTCAGCTGAAAAGTTAGTTAAGGCTTTTTCCTTATCTGGTATTTGATGTTTTATATCCCTGCAACTGTGCACACTATATAAAAATATAAAGACCTCAATTAGTCACAATACTCTGTATCTTGAAGTCTTTATATAAAATCAATCGCTAACAAAAAGTGCTAAAAATGAAGTTAAAATAGATATTTAAAACGGATACGAGCGCCGTAACGATCTTTGTCACTGCTGTGTACATTAATATCGTCTTTACCATCTATACGTGAATAATAAGCACCTAAATAGGTTTTAAAATTATCCATATCTAAAATATTAGGCAGTTCATAAGACGCAAATACCGTGTTGATATTGTACTTACCAGGATTGAGCGTTAAATAGGTGTCATTTTGACCACTGTTGTTCCCACTTTTGTGATAGTAAGCTTTAATATCATTATGAGCATAAATATAACCGAGTTGAAATTTGCGCCATAAAACATTACTACCAATAGAAAAATCATTTTCATCTTTAGCATCAAGATAAGCAGTACTTAAATTTGCAACAATGCCGTTGATAGGATCATCAGCTAAAGTGTCCCATTTTACAGTTAAGCCATAACCTGTACGTCGCGATTGATCTTGGAATTTTCCATTTTCATCATCATAGCCATAGGCTTTGCTTATCACGTTCGCATCTATTGCTCCTGCAATAGTTAAATTATCTTTCTGCCATGCAACAACCGGACGCATATAAATAACATTTTTGCGGTTATCAAGTTTACGTCCATGATATTCATTGTCTTTAAAAACAGAAGTTCCATCTTCAACTAAAGCATTTAACTCAAAATACCAGTCGTTATAGTGTGTATTAACCATCATACTACCACCATCACTACTACGACCTCGCCCTTCTTTCATCATATAGATATAGCCAAAACCATCACCATATAAATCATTTGCTGTATTACCTGAATATTCAACAAATGTATCTTGGTTTAAAGGGAACATGTCGTAAGCTTCATAACGACCAATTTTATATTGCCATTTATCGCGTTGACCAAAGTAGAAAACAGCATCATCTAGATTCATTTTACCTGTCATGTCAGCCATAGGCTGAGCACGAAAACCTGCATAATTGCCGTTTTTTAATTCTCGTTCACCATCCACACCAATTAAAATGCGTCCATTAAGTGACCACTTTTCATTGTCATCAAAGTCTTTTTGATTACCGGGCATCGTTCTCATCGATGTTAGTTGCCCTTTTTTACTCGCAGCATCGATATTATATTCAACGTCACCATACAATTTGAGATCACCCCAATTTGTATTGGTAGAGAAAAAACCCGTACCTTCTTTATTTTTCGTATTAGCAAGTTGGTCTGATTGTTTTTGTTGGATTTCATTAAGTTGAGTTTGTGCAATGTTTACTTTTGCTTGAGCCTCATCAGATTGCTTTTCTAATATCGCAACGCGTTGCTCCATGCCGACGGTTGTAACATGATCTGTTTGAGATTGGCTGTTGGAGTTAATTAATTGCTCAAGCCGAGCCGCTTTTTGTTCTGCAGCAGCAGCTCTAGCCTCAGCAGCTGTTGCACGTTGTTCAAGTGCATTTAACCTTGCTTCAATTGCACTTATATCAGTTTGTGCGTTTGCACATAATGGTGTAGCGAGTATTAAACTTATCACAGCAGATAATGCTTTTACTTTCATTCGAATATTCCTAAATTAGCAAATGTTGGTTTAACAGGTACGGCAAATACATAACAATCAATTTAGTTGATCGATTGTTCTATCTGGTGAGCGTATTGTTATTTTTATTCGATAATATTTTTATAAATATCAATCGGTTATTCGCATCATTATTTCTATTCTTAATAATAAATAAGCCGATACCTGATCATTTTGCCATTACTTATGCGGGTAGCTTCCTGCTTCATAAGTAAGGCTACGTTTGAACGAAGGTACTTCTTTTCATTTAAGTACTTCTTCTCATTTAAGTACTTATTCTCGTTTAAGTACTTACAAACGTTTATTATTTTGACTCAGTATTTAATTTATTATTATTTCAAGCATATCTCTGGTTTAAGTTTTCAAATTTTATAATGGCTTCACTCGCTAAATAAAATAATCGCTAATATGGAACATTTCCACAACCATTTGTGATTTTTTTGAGGTTAGTACAATAACCTAAGAAAAACGACACAAATAACCATCAAAAAAGAGAATATAGAAAGAAAATAAAGCTATTGATTAAGAGGAATATAAACTAAGCAAATGATAGTTAAGATTGGAAGAGAATAATTTTATCACGGTGTTGTTAGCTTCTATTATTTAGAAACCTTACTTACTATAAAAAGGCGTTAATACGGTGGGGAGAGTAAATAGGATGAGAAAGGAGAAGAATTGACAGAGGTCATGTCATTATAACCTCCGTCCATCATTATCATATTCTGCCAGGTTTACGTAACGCTCTACGAAAGTAAGAAACTGGCATTTTAGGGCAAATTTGTTCTTTTACTGCTGGATTATTTTCCAAATCATCTTTATCTATTTCATTATTTCTTCTTGAATTTTGTAGCTGAGTATCTGTTTTATTCATCTTCCCTTTCCTCTGAGATCAATGCCTCATTGATAGCTTCAATTTTCTCAACTGCTTCATTAAGAATAGAAGCAATACGTCCTGCTCTTTCCACCGAAAGCTCTTTTAACACTAATTTGTGGCGTAAAACTGCTTTTAATTTACCAACAGCAGATTCAATTTCCTCAGAAACACCACCTGCGTTTTGAGATAAATCTCTTGCATAAGCCAGTTTTCTTTGAATATTGGCATCTATATCTTGATGTTCTGCTAAAAATGCAGTGCCTTCAGATGTAATGCTGTAGCTTTTACGACCTTTTTCAGCAATCGTAGCAACTAATAGATCTTGCTCTTCAAGTAGTGTTAGCGTTGGATAAATAACACCAGGGCTAGGTACATATAATCCTGAAGAAGCCTCATCTATTTCTTTGATAATTTCATAGCCATGACTTGGTTTTTTCGAGATCATGCTAAGTAACAGAACGCGTAAATCACCATGATCAAACATACGTTTTAACTGGCGACCTTGGCCTTTACCTCTGCCACCGCACCCACGGCCACGTTGGTTTCCGTGCTCGTCAGAACCATGTTCACCATGACGACATTCACCACGACCTTCGTGTCCGTGACCATGCTCACCATGGCGGCATTCGCCACGACCTTCGTGTCCATGACCATGTTCACCATGGCGGCATTCACCATGACCTTCGCGTCCGTGACCATGTTCACCATGACAGCAATGCTCGCCATGATTTTCTTGGTGACGACTATGTTTACCTTTACCACCACAGCGACCTCTTCCGTGACCATGTCCATGACTACCATGTTCGCCATCTTCAGCACGCTGTTGATAAAGTGAGTTTAATGCTCGAATCATCATAAATATTCCCTCATTGTTTTAGATATATCGAATTCATGTAGTGCAATATAATCCGATATATCTAAACAATCAAGTTTTAGATATATCTAAATGCACATTTAAATCGACTCACTTATTAACAATATGATTTATCTATGATTAATTTTTTAAATCTGGGCTTAATTATGAATGATTATCATTCTCTAGCTTGCTTTTATGTGCTATCAATGAAAATAAATAATAAAGAAGAATACAAAACAGGCACCTTTAGCTTAAAATATGTACAAAAAATAAAACAGGTTTATAATACAATAAGTGACAACGTCACCTTAAATTCATTTTAAAAAAAAGCGAAGATAATGAGCAACAACCCACTACTTCGCTTTTTAACAAAATTTATTTTAATTGTAGGAAATATCACAAAAAAGCGATATCGCTACTGGTCTAATGCGGATAAAACCACTTTCTTAATATATTGATATCCAGCTTCAATTTGTTGTTCATCACAGACCTCAGTACTTTTTATAGTAAGCTGCAACAAATTTAAGTGTTTGATGGTTTCCCACTCATTGCTATCAAAACCACACTCAGAACAAAACTGCGCTGGTGCATCATCACTATTACGAGCGCAAAGCGTTAATAAACTTAAATCTTGTTTATGATGACTTTTTATAACCAAGTTTTCATAGATTGTTTTATTAAGATCATTTTGCGTTTCTAAGTCCTTATTTCCTTTCTTTACTATCGCAAAATTTAGTTTATTAAAGTCAGATGCAGATAAAATACGAATATAATAGCGATCACCTTCTTTTTCGAAAGCTGCGGCTTGATTAAAAAACTGCTCAAGTTTGATACGCGTTTCCCATTGAATTTGTGCATATTTCCCATATCCAGATGAAGTAAAAGGATAGAGTTGATGCACACTCCACATAGACGCCACTGCTGGTGCAGATTGAATACCATCAATTTCCGGAACATCATCTGCTTGCTCTGGGCATAATCTAGGGGGATTTGTTAAAAAGCGACTAATACGCGCATCTTTAATACAGACTACACCCGTAGGATATGGTGAAAATCCAGCTTGAAACGGTTCAAAAGAGACTGAATCAGCGAGAGAAAGCTGTGTAATGCTTTCATATATTTCGGATGTTAATTCAAGTAATGGAGCTTCTTTCTTTAATTTTTCACACAAAATCTGATAAGGGATAATTTCATAATTATCATCAAGAAATAAGCTTTTCATATAACCAAATTGCGATGCATCAATATGGATATAAAATGAATTGTTGTATTTTTCCTCACACTCTTTTCTTAGCTCAAAAAGTGGTTTTAACTTATCAACACAACCATAAGACGGTGCGCCTAATATTCCTATAACACCAAGAATAGGCTCACCTTGTTCAATCAGGCGAAAAATAATACTGCGTGTTTTTTCAATATCGGTTTTAAATGTTTCATCAATAGGCAATGCAATAAGGTTGTCATATCCCAACCCAAGTATATCCATTGCTTTTTTCCAAAATTCAAAACGGGAAACAGGAACAAGCAGTTTTCCTAAATGCATTGTTTTTGTCATGCCCGTTCCTCGGCATGTTAAATGACTTACATCATCAAAAATCCCGCGCTCATTGAGTTGTTCGCTTATGGCTAAAATATCTGTGACAGACATATTAAATAACTCAAAGGCTTTTTTATCTGCAACCAAATCTCGTGATTTTGGATGACGAGCAATTGCCATTGGTAATGTTTTTAAATTTCTAAGCGCCCATAATATTTCATAGCAAGCAAGAGTATGGCTTGTTGTGATATGACCAAATGCATCTTTTGATGAAAAACCGATTAATTTACAGAGATCATCTGTAATTTTCTTTTCTTGTTCTTTTAGTAAGGGGGAATGGTTATTAAAAACATTATCCGAGTTGTATGCTAATGCAGAAAGATAACCGAATTTCGCCAATTGCATCACTTGTGAATGATGATGGGAAAAATAAGGTTCAATATCAGATTGATTATAATTATTTTGCTGTTTTAAAGTCTCTAAAATACTTTCATAAGCATTATCTACTGCTTTTTTTTCAATAGCGTTACTTTTTATTTTAGCGTCTAAACTCTCGCTATTATTTCTTTTCATTTTATTTGCTTTAGGAAAAGAATACTCACTATTCATTAGTATTTTTGCCATCTCTCGATGATAACATGTAAGAGTATCAATGGTTCGGGTATGGTATACACGCTCTGCAGCACTCAGACAGGTTTGTTTGTGATTTGCCATCAT
This sequence comes from Proteus sp. CD3, assembly GCF_008808075.1. Classification (NCBI taxonomy): domain Bacteria; kingdom Pseudomonadati; phylum Pseudomonadota; class Gammaproteobacteria; order Enterobacterales; family Morganellaceae; genus Proteus; species Proteus sp. CD3. The sequence continues at coordinate 1,774,061 of NZ_CP019686.1, forward strand.
CGCACCTATATATAAATTTTTATTATCTGTTTTAATGAAATTTGTGTTTATTAATCGTCGATACTTAATCTTTATTCAAATGATATACCACATGATGAGTAAGAATCTTCTTTATTTTATTGATATCAGTTAATATTTTTCTAATTTGATTTAAGCAAATGATATCTTAATGATAAATGATTTAGCTTTATTTGTTAGTTTCTTAAATTCACTATCAATTTTGATTTAAGTTATATTTCTGTAAATATGATATTATTTTTGCCAAGGTCAATACTTAAACCTACCTTAATCAGAATCAATGAATATTTCTATCGCTTAACATCTATAAAAAAGAATAGATATTAAATTACTTATCTAAAATAAAAATTTATTTATTTAAATGTTATTCATTTTTCCTTCAATACATAAAAAACACATAAAATATTTAGTATGTATTTTTCGGAATATTCGCTTTTTAGAAAGGAAAAGAAGTGCTTACCTCTTATATCAAATAAGTTTTAAGCACTCTTATTTTTACTCTTTTCCGTTATAAGATGGGATTTCAAGCATCACCTTACCAATTAAATCACCGGACTCCATTAACTGATGTGCTTTCCCTACTTCTTTTAATGGAAAAATAGCATTAATGATTGGTTTAATTTTTCCTTCAGCAATAAGTGGCCACACTTGCTGTTTTAATTCTTGTGCTATTTGCGCCTTCTCTTCTATTGAGCGAGACCGCATCGTGGAACCAGTATGAATTAAACGCTTAATCATCATTGGCATCATATTTAAATTTTTAGGCATTCCTTTCATCATACCCACTTGTATAACGCGCCCAAACTTGCTGGCAACTTGATAATTTTTCTCTACGTAATCCCCACCAATAATATCAAGAATAACATCAACGCCTTTCCCTTCAGTTAATATAGGAATTTCTTTAGCAAAATCGGCTTGTTTGTAATTGATGGCATAATCAGCGCCGAGTGCGCGAGCCACGGTAGCTTTTTCTTCAGAGCCAACCGTTGTATAAACTGTCGCACCGATTGTGTGAGCAAGCATGATGGCAGTTGATCCAATTCCCGATGTTCCGCCATGAATAAGAACAGATTCACCTTGTTTTAGTTTTCCTAACTGGAATAAATTAGCCCAAACAGTAAAGAAATTCTCAGGCAATGCTGCGGCTTCAATGTCCGTTAAATTCATTGACGGTAATGCGATATCTTCATGAGCAATACAATATTGAGCGTAACCACCACCAGCAACTAAAGCACAGACTCTATCTCCCAATTGCCATTTAGTGCAGCCTTCCCCTAATGCGAAAACCTCTCCGGCAACTTCAAGACCTGGGATAGGTGAAGCATCTGCTGGTGGCGGATAACTGCCTTGGCGTTGAAAAATATCCGGGCGATTAACACCAGAAGCTGCAACTTTGATCAAAAGATAATGTGGAGGAAGTAACGGTATCGGTGATAGTTGAGGTTGTAACTTATCTATACCACCTGGCTCTGTAATGGCAATTTCTAACATTTCCGCAGGTAAAACAGTTGGTTTCATCATATACTCCCATTTTATTTGGTCACTCTCGGAATTTAATGATAAATAAACAAAATCAACATCCTATCTCTTTTTTTATAAGGATAAGAGTTTATTAAGCAATAAATAACTTAAGTGTAATTGAGAGAGATTATAACCAACCTTGCTTCTGATGTTGTATGCAAATCGGGCACAATTTTGCTTCTGGACTCCAAGATAAGAAGGCTAAACGGCATTTTTCACAGTGGGCATCATAATAATGGTAGTGTGTTGGTTCGTTATTTTTAGCAACGTGTTTATTAACATGAATAGATTTAGGAAAACAAACCACTTCACAACTCATGCAACCAGTACAACGCTTTTCATCAAGCATGAATATATTATTTTCAAGTTTAATCGCACCTTCATCACACACTTTGGCGCAGGCAGAGCAAAGAATACAACTGTCTTTGTCTAACTGAATTTGAAACCAACTATCTTCAGGATAAAGTTGTTTTCTTGCATTTAATCCTGTTCTTACTTGATTTTTATTGAGTGGCTTTTCATCTAGTTTTTGACGAAAAAGCATAAAGCGACGCCCGCTATCAATATCCGTAGGTTCAGTGATTATTAATTGCCAAATAGGCTCTTGTAATGTTTTTAATTGAAGATTTAAGTTTGCTAAAACAGGAAGCCATTTATCCACTAAAGGTTGCGTTATCTTCATTCCTCTAATTTGATATTGGCGGTGCCACACTAATAATTCTTCTGTACTTGCTAACGGTTCATCATGATTAACAACAAGGTAATTATCTTGGTGTGTTCTTTCGTGGGGCGCGATATTTTCTATCGCGTCAACGGGACAAGTAAATAGACAATTACCACATTGAAAACAGCGTTCATTGTCTATTTTTACATCTAAGTGAGCAAAAGTGATAGCGCCCACAGGGCAAACTTTGGAGCAACTATCACATAGGCTTTGCTTGAGGCGTTTTCTAACACATTTATCATTAATAATTGGTTCAGGAGGAAGCTCCACCTTAATAAAACGCCTCATACATCACTACTCCACTACTTAACAATAAAGAATGCAAAACGATTAAGAATTTCTGCAATCAGTATTATTGCGCTACTTGCTAACACCATACGCAATCCTGAAGTAAATACAGCATTACGATATTTCCATACACTGTATCCCATCATTAAAATACCAAGAACTGACATAAGCCATGCAGATATTCTTAATCCGAATGTTTCATTATACGCAATGATAGGCGTATGAGGGAACGTTATTGCATCATTTGTTGAAATGACTGCTGACATCCATTCCAAATAGAACGGCTGTACAGCCATACGTAATGTTACAGCAAGAAAAACAACCACTAATGCACTTATTACAATTCTTTTTGCTAACTCATCATTCACAAATGCTTTAACACGAAATGCCGTTATTGATAGTGCAATAACCGAGCCAGCTGCAAATAATGCCCCTATAAACATAAAATAGGTATTTGCGTGCATCCATGTCAGCATTGAGGTGTTGTAATACAGTGATGCCATACAGAATATATCGATGATGCCAAGCAAACCAATAATTGCCAGTATGGTTTTATTCATATGCCCTTTTATCAAAACAACTAAGGTATAAAGGCATAATGCACCAAGATAAACTGCAGCAAATATGATTTCACGACTTAGCCATGATGAAGATATATGGCGTAATGCATGAAAAGCATTCCATGGGTATCCCATGTGTAATGTTGAAGCTAATAATCCCAAGCAACCTAAAATAGCACCCGTTAATAATACAGGACGCATAGCAACGGTTGCTCTTTGATTACCAATTGCTTTTTCTAACCAGCAAAAATAAAGTGCGGTGAAAATAGTCACACCCACAGAACTTTGGACGAATAAAGTAAAGGTAACTAATGGCCATTCACTCATGCTTGAACTCCTCCCTTTTTCGTCGCACCCATATGAGGTTTGATAACTAAATTCGGGTTTGTCATCGTAAAATCAGGCAATCCTTGAACTTGGTTTAAATGCCCATATTTCGCCCTGAGATCTTTAATTTTGCCAAACTTAATCGCATTTAGTGGACAGGTATCAACACAAATTGGATTTTTGCCTTCTGCTAACAAATCGATACAAAAATCGCATTTTGACATCTGCCCAGTTTCTTCATTCATTTGTGGTGCACCGTAAGGGCATGACCAAGCGCAGTAACCACAACCTACGCATTTAGAGGTATCGACACGGACAATACCATCACCTTCACGCTTATGCATTGCAGTAGTCGGGCAGTTTTTCACACAAACAGGTGAATCGCAGTGGTTACAAGATAGGGTTAATGTATAAGCAAAAACATTATTAACGAAACCTCCTTGTCCTGTTGGTGCAAAACCGCCACCTTTTACTTCATAAATACGGCGAAAACGACGTCCTACTTCTAAATTATTTTTGTCTTTGCATGCCACTTGGCAAGCTTTACAACCAGAGCAACGAGAGGAATCAATAAAGAAACCGAGCTGTTCATCACTCACTGGCGCATATTCTTTAAAGTCACTCATGCTTTGGTTACCTCAACTAAAACGGTTAAATGCGAGTTACCGTGTGCTAATGGTGTCATTCGTGTTGATGTTAAAACATTAGGGCATCCACCATGATCAACGCCATTTTCATCAGGCATCCACCATGCGCCCGCTTGCAATCCAACCACACCAGGAATAATGCGTTGTGTTACTAATGCAGAGATTTGAGTTATTCCTCTGTCGTTATAGACACGCACCATATCACCATTTTTGATACCTCTATTTTCAGCATCAATTGGGTTTATCCATACTTCTTGACGTTGTACTTCTTGTAACCACGGATTGGCATATTGTGTTGAATTTGCCCGGTTTTTTCCTTTCCAAGTTAGCATTTGTAATGGATACGTTGCTGTTAATTTATCTTCAGGACCTTCAATCGCTGGAACATAATGAGATAAAGCAGGAATATCCTGATCATTCATGTCATAAAGGCGCTTAGAGAAAATCTCAATTTTTCCTGATGGTGTTGGGAATGGGTTACTCGCAAAATCATTGATGTTTTCTTCAAAGGCAACGAAAGGCTCATCTTTGAAAAGGTAACGACGTGTTTTTACCAACTCGTCAAAATTAGGGAAGTCAGGTCTATCTTGAAAACGCGCTTTATTGGTATCAACAAGATGAGCTATCCACTCTTTTTCACTTCGACCTTCAGTAAATGCCTCTTTTACGCCCATTTTTTCTGCTACGTCTGTTATCCACTCATAGTCAGAGCGACGCTCAAAAGCCGGCTCTACCACTTTTTCGGACAGAAGAAAATAGTTACCCGTACCCCATGTATTACCAATGTTCCAACGCTCTAGAAAACTGGTTTCAGGTAAAACAAGATCGGCATATCTTGCAGATGGAGAGAGATATAAGTCACTAGCAACAATAAATTCAACTTTTGAATCATCTGCTAATAATTTAGCCGCTGCATTTACATCTGGGTTCTGGTTAACTAAATAGTTGCCGGCTAAAGAAAATATCATTTTGATATTGGTATCGAGTTTATCAACACCTAAAAGACCATCTTCAACACGTATTTGGCTTGCATCATCAACTGCTTGCATCCAGTTCATAATGGAAATTTGGGCTTTAACTGGATTCTTTCCAACATTAGGACCGCGCAGAGATTGTCGATTACCAATGCCACCATAACCAGCCGCCCATGCCCCTTTTTTACCTACATTTCCGGTGATCGCGGCCAATAATGTCGAACCTCGAGCGCTACGCTCACCACAAATATGGCGTTGAGGTCCCCAGCCTTGAATAAGAGCAGCAGGTTTTGTCATGGCATATTCGCGTGCGAGTTGACGAATAGTATTTGCGGGCACTCGAGTGATTTTTTCTGCCCATTCAGGCGTTTTTTCTATTCCATCTTTTTGACCTGTTAAATAAGCAACCAAGGACTCATTAGCAGGAACACCTTCAGGCATATGCTCTTCATCAAAACCAATGACATATTTATCAATAAAAGGTTTGTCATGAAGATTTTCGGTGACAATGACATACATCATTGCATCCATTAAGGCATTATCTGTTGTCGGTAAAAGAGGAACCCATTGATCAGCAAGAGACTGTGCCGTATCTGAATAACGAGGATCGACCACAATAAACTTAGTACCTTTATTTTTCATTTTCTGAAAATAATGGTTTGTGTGACCAAAAATAGTTTCATTGGGGTTATGACCCCATAAAATCACTAGTGGTGTATCTTCAAGTGTATCGAGTGAACTGCCTGTTTTAGATATGCCGTAAGTATAAGGGGTCACTTTGACCGTATTCCCTAAACTAACAGAATGATAATAAGGTAAGTATCCACCAGTTAAATTGAAGAGTTTCTTCATCATGGTATCACCAGAGAAGATCCCCCCTGTTACAGCGGTATTGACGGTTAAAAAGCGACTTGCTGCACCATGTTTTTCAGTTAAACGCGTAATATTTTCTGCAATAAGTGTTGTCGCTTCATCCCATGAAATACGTTCAAATTTACCCTCACCACGTTTGCCCACACGTTTCATTGGGTATTTTAGTCTGTCAGCATGATAAGAAAATTTACGATAACCTCTGCCACGCACGCACGCTCTCATAATAGGCATCGTTTCATCTAATTCATTATCAGGTCTTGTTGTGATCCGAGTGACAATTCCTTCTTTAATATTGGCTCGTATATCACACTTTCCACCGCAGTCAAAAGTACTACATGTCGTTACAACGGTAGCTGGGTTTCCTTCCATTTTTGCAATTGGCAAACTTTTATCTGCATTAGCTTGTGCATTTCGTGCGAAAAATGGCACAGTAACTAATGCAGCACTCGTTTGAACAAAGTGGCGACGACTTAGCGACATCTCCCCTCTATTTTTTTCACTTTTTTCTATTTTTTTCATTATCTTATCATTCTCACATAACAACGCTCATCAGTGAAAATGATAGGATATAGTGGTAAACCCTCATTGATGTATATCAATACCACTAAAGAGGTAATAGAATGTTTCAATATTCCACACTTCTTTGCAGATCCCCCACTTTTTATAAGGAAAAGCTAATTCAAGGTAGCATTAAGTTGTATCAAAAATACACCTCGTTAACTTTATCTAATTTTTTGTTATAAAAATAAAGAGTTATATATAAAAAACACGAATTTAAGGTAGAGCCGTAAATAAAATGTCAATATAAAGGTAAAAAATATTGAAGCGCCTCTTCATTTTTGGCTTTTGACAAGGATAATTTAGTAATAGCACTATGACTTCGTTAGAAAATCGAATAATATACCAATTGAGTATTGGGTTAGCGCAAATTGTTCTAAATAGACCTTTAAGCAAAACATTGTTTTTATCAAGATACATGTTTTGTTACATTCAGAATTATTTCCACACGTATCGTTATTCCCCTTACTAATTACTGCAGTATGTGTTAAAATTGACGCATATCAATATTTTTATTTGTAATGAGCAAGCTTATGATCCCAGAAAAACGCGTCGTTCGCCGAATCCAATCTGGCGGTTGTGCAATCCATTGTCAGGATTGCAGTATTAGCCAGCTCTGCATCCCGTTTACTTTAAACGAGCATGAGCTTGATCAACTCGATAATATTATCGAGCGTAAAAAGCCCATCCAGAAAGGTCAAACCTTGTTTAAAGCAGGTGATGAGCTGAAATCACTTTATGCCATACGTTCTGGTACAATTAAAAGTTATACCATCACGGAAGAAGGCGACGAGCAAATAACAGGATTTCATCTTGCTGGTGATTTGGTTGGCTTTGACGCCATTATTAATACTGAACACCCAAGTTTCGCACAAGCTTTAGAAACATCGATGGTTTGTGAAATTCCATTTGAAACTTTGGATGATCTGTCAGGCAAAATGCCTAACTTACGTCAACAAATGATGCGCCTAATGAGTGGTGAAATCAAAGGTGACCAAGAAATGATCTTACTGCTATCGAAAAAGAATGCAGAAGAGCGTCTGGCTGCTTTTATTTATAACCTCTCACGTCGTTTCGCACAGCGTGGTTTTTCTCCTCGTGAATTCCGTTTAACCATGACTCGTGGTGATATTGGTAATTACTTGGGTTTAACCGTCGAAACAATTAGTCGCTTGCTGGGCCGCTTCCAAAAAAGCGGTATGTTGAGCGTTAAAGGCAAATACATTACTATCGAAGATAGTACACTGTTAAGTGAACTTGCAGGCAAACTTCCTTCATCAGTTGAAGTTTAATCTGTTACATTTCACACGCTAATTTTATAACGGGGCACACAAATTTGTGCCCCGTTTTCTATTTTATGCTATTGCATTTTATCTTCTTGGGTTATCTTTAAATTGTAGATGGATAAATCCAGCCCTAAAGAGGATATTACAATGGAAAAATATCAAAACCTTCTCGTTGTCATTGATCCTAACCAAGATGACCAACCAGCACTTCGCCGTGCTGTCTATATCGTTCAGCGTAATGGTGGGCGGATAAAAGCTTTTCTACCTGTTTATGATCTCTCTTATGACATGACAACCCTTTTATCTCCCGATGAACGTAATGCAATGCGTAAAGGTGTTATCAGTCAAAAGGCTGCTTGGATCAAACAACAAGCGCGCTATTACCTTGAAGCGGGCATAGAGATTGATATAAAAGTCATTTGGCATAATCGCCCCTATGAAGCCATTATTGAAGAAGTTGTTGCACACCAACATGACTTACTCATAAAAATGGCTCACCAACATGATAAATTAGGTTCACTCATTTTTACTCCTCTGGATTGGCAATTGCTTAGAAAATGCCCTTGCCCTGTTTGGATGGTCAAAGATAAAGAGTGGCCTGAATATGGTACTATCGTTGTCGCCGCAAATTTATCGAATGAAGAATCTTATCATGATGCTCTTAATCTCAAACTGATTGAGCTAACAACTGACTTATCTCATCGCATACAAAAAAATCCTGATGTCCATTTGCTTAGCGCCTATCCTGTTGCGCCTATTAATATTGCAATTGAGCTACCTGATTTTGATCCAAATCTTTATAACACTGCATTACGTGGTCAGCATCTTATTGCGATGAAAGAGTTGCGCCAGAAATTCTCTATCCCTGAAGAGAAAACACATGTTAAAGAAGGATTGCCAGAGCAAGTGATCCCTCAAGTATGTGAAGAGTTAAATGCGGGTATTGTTGTTTTGGGTATTTTAGGCAGGACTGGTCTTTCTGCCGCCTTCTTAGGAAATACTGCAGAACAGCTCATTGATCATCTCAAATGTGATTTACTGGCCATCAAGCCAGATGGCTTTACCTGCCCTATTACTGTTGATAGTGATCACGATTAAACTTATTTAAGCTTATTGCTCTATATACAAAAAGCCAGTCAAATTTTGACTGGCTTTGTACTATTCGCTATCTGTATCTATTACAGTGCTTTTAAAATGGCATCCACACTGGCTTTAGCATCGCCAAACAACATTTGTGTATTCTCTTTAAAGAACAGTGGATTTTGCACCCCTGCATAACCGGTATTCATTGAGCGTTTAAACACAATAACATTCTGCGCTTTCCACACTTCTAATACTGGCATACCTGCAATTGGACTATTTGGATCATCTTGTGCCGCTGGGTTTACTGTATCGTTAGCGCCAATAACCAAGACTGTATCAGTGTCAGAGAAATCATCATTGATTTCATCCATTTCTAATACAACGTCATAAGGCACTTTAGCTTCTGCTAACAACACATTCATATGACCCGGTAAACGCCCTGCGACTGGATGAATACCAAAACGCACTTTCACACCACGTTGGCGTAATTTTTCCGTAATATCATGTACAGGGTATTGGGCTTGAGCAACCGCTAATCCATAACCTGGAGTGATAATGACAGAGGTTGAGTTTTTCAGCATGTCAGCCACTTCTTCAGCGGTTGTTTCGCGGTACTCACCCATTTCACCTTCTTCTGTTGAAGCTGAGCCATCAGTACCAAATCCGCCTGCGATTACGCTAATAAAAGAGCGATTCATCGCCTTACACATAATATAAGAAAGGATAGCACCTGAAGAACCCACTAATGCACCCGTTACAATTAACAAGTCATTGCTTAACATAAAACCGGCTGCGGCAGCTGCCCATCCAGAGTAAGAGTTCAGCATCGAAACAACAACTGGCATATCTGCGCCACCAATTGAAGCAACTAAATGCCAACCAAATGCCAAGGCAATCACTGTCATGATGATGATTAAGAAAACTTGTAAACCAACGCTGTCAGTTTTAACAAACCAAACCATCAATAAAAAAGAAACCACTAAAGCAGCAAGGTTTAATTTATGACGATTAGGTAACATCATCGGTTTAGAGGACATTTTTCCGCTTAATTTACCATAAGCGACGATTGAACCTGTAAATGTAACAGCACCAATGAAGATCCCTAAAAAGACTTCTGTTAGGTGAATATTCACCATGACAGGGTCCATTGCTGTATTGTGGTCAAGATAACTGTTAAAGCCCACTAAAACTGCCGCTAAACCTACAAAGCTGTGTAAGATTGCGACCAATTCTGGCATTTGAGTCATTTCGACTTTTTTAGCTAAACGGATACCAATAACGGCACCGATTACCATTGCAATAATGATCCAACCCACATTGCCAGCATAAGGCCCGAAAATGGTTGCGAACAAGGCAATTGCCATCCCTGCAATACCAAAATAGTTACCTTGTTTAGAGGTTTCATGCTTTGATAAGCCGGCAAGGCTGAAAATAAATAATATCGCGGCGACAATATATGCCGCTGTAACAACTCCGCTGGACATAATTGTCTCCCTTATCCTTTACGGAACATTTTCAACATACGTTGAGTAACAGTAAATCCACCAAAAATATTAATACTCGCAATCAATATTGCGATAAATGAAAATAGGCTAACCCAGCCACCGCTACCAATTTGGAGTAAAGCACCGACGACGATAATGCCCGAAATTGCATTAGTCACTGACATTAATGGCGTGTGCAATGAATGGCTTACATTCCAAACAACGTAATAACCTACAACACAAGAAAGTGCGAATACCGTAAAGTGAGATAAAAACTCTTTCGGTGCAACATTTGCAAGCCATGCAAACAATACAAAGGCTATCGCTAATAAACTGTATTTCTTCCAAGGTGAAACCGGTTTAGCAACAGGTTTTTCTTGAGGTTTTGCAGCAGGAGCGGCCTTAGGTTGTGCTGAGACTTGAATTGGTGGCGCAGGCCATGTGACTTCACCAGCACGAATGACAGTCACACCACGAATAACAACATCATCAAAATCAATATTGATATTACCGTCTTTTTCTTTACACAATAATTTCAATAGGTTAACTAAGTTAGTACCATAAAGTTGAGATGACTGTGCCGGTAAACGAGCCGCTAAATCAGTATAACCAATGATTTTTACACCATGTTCTGTCGTAAAGACTTCATTAGGCACGGTATATTCACAGTTACCACCATTTTGAGCCGCAAGGTCTACTACAACACTTCCCGGCTTCATTGAATCGACCATCTCTTTCGTAATTAAACGAGGGGCTGGTTTTCCCGGGATTAATGCCGTTGTAATGATGATATCCACATCTTTTGCTTGTTCTGCAAATAATGCCATTTCAGCATCAATAAATGCTTTTGACATTACCTTAGCATAGCCATCACCACTGCCTGCTTCTTCTTTAAAATCAAGCTCTAGGAATTCAGCGCCCATGCTTTGAACTTGCTCTTTAACTTCAGGACGAGTATCGAATGCACGAACAATTGCACCAAGGCTTCCTGCTGCACCAATCGCAGCAAGACCTGCAACACCAGCACCAATAACCATTACTTTAGCTGGTGGCACTTTACCTGCGGCAGTGATTTGCCCAGTAAAGAATCTTCCGAATTCATGGGCAGCTTCTACAACAGCGCGGTAACCAGCAATGTTTGCCATTGAACTTAACGCATCAAGAGATTGTGCACGAGAAATACGTGGCACACTATCCATTGCCATCACGTTAATATTCTTTTCAGCTAACTTTTCGAGTAATGCCGCATTTTGAGCTGGCCAAATAAAACTCACTAATGTTGCGCCATCTTGTAGCAACGCAATTTCATTATCCAGTGGTGCATTTACCTTCAAAATAATGTCTGATTCCCAAACATTTTGAAGAGAGAGGATCTCGGCACCGGCTTCCTGATAAGCTTTATCTTCAAAGCTTGAGGCAACGCCTGCACCATTTTCAACTACGACTGTAAATCCTAATTTTATGAGTTGAGTCACCGTAGCGGGTGTAGCTGCAACTCTTGTTTCATTAGAAAGTCGCTCTTTGGGTATACCAATTCGCATAATTTTCCCTTCTTATCCATAGCGTTCTGTTAAAATTTCTCCGTTAACTTCACATTCATGCAAAAAAAATGTTAAAAATAATAATATGCATGCTATTAATCGGAGTTCTAATAACCTACTGAAAATAAAACCAATAATCTATATCTGTGTAAAGCTAAAATTGAACTTAATTAGATCATTTTAGTCGAAAAGGCATATTTATGAATTATTCACTATATTCAGGTAAATATCTGGTAACATATACTGGTCATTTGACTCTGTGGTGACTCACTAAATAAAATAATGCGACAAATGCTATTATTACATGTAATAATTAATCCCTATGTGATAAACCACTACGTTCAGCACATGACCAATATTAATTGCGCAAGGCGGAAGGATTTTGTATGAAGCTGAAAACCTCAGTCATCGCAGCAGCGATGTTGTCTTTAACTAATATCACTGTTGCGCAGGCTGCTCAGGAATTAACACCCGAACAAGCTGCAGAACTAAAACCATTTGAAAGAATTACAGTTATCGGTCGTTTTAACGCTATTTATGAAGCCGCTGATGCGGTCTCTCGTCGTGCGGATAAAGTCGGTGCTGATAGTTTCTATATTCAAGGTCTAGATGATATTAGTGATAGCGGCAACATGAGTGTTACTGCTGATCTATACCATAAAGATGCACCAAAAGCAGATAAAGAAAACTATCGCGTCTTTCATGGCGTGAAAGAACTACCAAAACCTGAAGCAATTCTGCTACAACCATTTGATACCGTTTCTATCCGTGGTTACTACCCTACAACCCCTGATATTAACGACGCAATTGCAAAAGCGGCAGCTAAAAAAGGTGCAGCATCATTCTTTATTGTTCGTAACGTATCAACAAATGATGGTGGTAACCAAGAAGTAACAGCTTATATCTACAAAAAAGATGCGCCTAAACGTGCAATTCAAGCACCAGAGGCTGTCGTTCCTTATGATTCAGATGCAGGTCGTGCACTTATTGCAGAAGGCGGAGCCGCTGCCAATAAAGTTGAGAAACCAGGTCTTGCATCAAACACTGATTTTGATAGAAGTGTAGGAACATTTGCTGATACACAAACTTCAGGTGCTAGTGGTCGTTACACTGTCACATTACCTGATGGTACTGAAATCCAAGAAGTTAACAAAGCAGCAGCTGCATTAATGGACCCGTTTGATACCATTACATTTAGCGGATACTTTGTAAACTCACCAGAAATTTCTTATCAGGTTGCTAAACGTGCGGCAGCAAAAGGTGCCAAGTACTACCATATTACAAATGAATGGCAAAGTGATGGTGGTACAGTCACTATTACCGCCGACCTATTCAAGTAATAAAACTTTCTAATTAAAAAAACCTTGCTAATGCGAGGTTTTTTTTACTCAAAATATCATCAAACCAACCCCGCTTTACAAAAACTGCATAATTTTTATGATTTAATGCATAGACAACCAAGTCAACTCTCCGTAAAATCTCGCTGTTTTTTAGTGTTTTTATCTTTATTTAAATTTGAGATATTCATATTTATTCTATTTACTGACCAAAAAATAAGAAAATACGCTATTTATTTACAATTTTAATCACGTAGGTAATTATCCTTGAATAAGAAACTTGGCTTAATATCACTCACCGCTTTAGTATTAAGCTCAATGGTTGGTGCAGGTGTATTCAGTTTGCCTCAAAATATGGCCGAAGTTGCTAGCCCTGCCGCATTAATTATTGGTTGGGTGATAACCGGCATTGGTATTCTCTTTCTTGCTACATCTTTATTACTCCTCTCTCGCCTGCGACCTGATCTTGATGGAGGTATTTTTACCTACGCGAAAGAAGGATTTGGCGAATTCATTGGTTTTTGTTCAGCGTGGGGTTATTGGGTCTGCGCTGTTGTTGCTAACGTTTCTTATCTTGTTATTGTTTTTGCTGCCTTTAGTTTTTTTACAGATACACCAGAGAACGTTATTTTTGGTGATGGGAATACATGGCAGGCATTAATTGGAGAATCAATCTTACTTTGGGTTGTCCATTTTCTTGTATTGCGTGGTGTGCAAACTGCAGCTAGCATTAATTTAATGGCGACAATGGCAAAACTTCTTCCTTTAGGATTATTTGTTATTGTCGCCCTATTAGCTTTCAATATGGATATATTTACCCTTGATTTTAAAGGTGTAAATTTGGGTGTCCCTGTTTGGGATCAAGTCAAAAATACCATGCTGATTACACTGTGGGTATTTATTGGTATTGAAGGTGCGGTCGTAGTTTCCGCAAGAGCTAAAAATCGTCGTGATGTTGGTTTAGCAACTGTACTTGCTGTTGTCATCGCATTAATTATCTATATTCTTGTCACTTTATTATCGCAAGGTTTAGTTAGCCAAGCTGAATTGGCGGCGATGAAAAACCCGTCAATGGCGCCATTACTTGTTCAACTTATTGGTAGCATAGGCGAGATAATTATTGCAGCGGGTCTTATTCTCTCTGTATGTGGTGCTTATTTAAGTTGGACAATTATGGCAGCAGAAGTGCCTTATATTGCCGCACTACATCATTCTTTCCCTAAACAATTAGGAAAGCAGAATAAAAATGATGCGCCTTCATCTTCATTATGGTTTACCAACTGTGCAGTCCAATTCTCTTTAGTTTTAATTTGGTTGACGGGAAGTAACTACAATACATTGCTGACCATTGCATCAGAGATGATCCTTGTTCCTTACTTTCTTGTTGGTGCATTTTTATTTAAAGTCGCAATTGCACGCAGTAGTCGTGCTTTATTATTAATAGCTATACCTGCGAGTCTATATGGCTTATGGCTACTTTATGCATCAGGTGTTATTAACTTATTACTCTCTGTTGTACTTTATGCACCTGGTATCCTGATATTTTTATACACCCGAAAACAATATAAAGATAAAAAGCCACTATTGTTAAGTGAAAAAATTCTGTTGGCGCTTGTCTTATTTGGCGCTATTCCTGCGTTAGGTTATTTAGCTATATCCTAAAGACAATCTGAGAGGTACTGGAAAAACAGTACCTCTTTTTTTTTACTCTCTTCTTCTCTTCCTAACTTCTCTTCAAAACAAATTTCACTTAAATAAATTCCACTTAAGTCAAAAATTTTTTCTGCTAAGCAGTGATTTTTAACATCGATGGTTAGGTGCTTATAAAGCAAGAAATATATTGTATGTTGTAACTAATTTATAGGTAGCTATTTATTCGCTATACAATAAAAAACCCACAAGAAGCATAAGTTCCCGTGGGTCTATATATGTCACGATTAAATTAGTTAAAACTGACTTGTTCCATCGCCTGTAATATACGTTTGTCTGATATTGGATATGGTGTACCTATCTGTTGAGCAAACAGGCTTACTCTAAGCTCCTCTATCATCCAACGAATATTTTGCACTTCTTCTTGCTGCTTTTGTTTCTCTGTTAACTTACCTAACCACTGTTGCCACTGCTGAATAACATTTTCAACTCGGCTCATTTGAGCGCGATCACGATTAGGATCAATGGCCAATTTTTCCATTCGTTTTTCAATTGCACTCAAATAACGAGGAATATCCGCAAGACGTTTCCATCCATGCGAAGTCACAAAACCAGGAAAAACTAACTGACCAAGTTGGGCTTTAATATCAGATAATGCAAAAGCAACACTAATATCCACCCGCCCTTTTAGACGCTTATTGATAGCAAATACTTGAGTTAAAATCGCTTCAACTTGTTTTGCTATTTCAACCACAGCATCATTTAACTCAGCTCTGACATATTCTTGCAGTTTTTGATATTCGCCTTCTTGCCAAATTAAACCACCATAAGAAGCCATAAGTTTATCAACACCACAAGCAATACAATCATCAATCAGCTCTAACACTTTGCCATAAGGGTTAAAGTAAAGACCCAGTTTTGCTTTGTTAGGTAATTTCTCATGTAGGTATTTTATCGGTGACGGAATATTTAATAACAATAAGCGTCTTACGCCTTCCCACATGGAAGTTTGTTGTTCAGATTCGGTTTCAAAAAGCTTAATACTCACACTGTTTTTTTCATCAACGAGTGCCGGATAAGCTTTCACTGAATAACCACCGCGTTTTTGCTCATAACGCTGAGGCAAATCTCCAAAACTCCAAATATGTAAATCTTGTTGTTCAATGCCATCATCAGCGACTGCTGATAATGTTTCTTGCACTTTTTCCTTTAAGTTCTCTTTTAATTTATTGAGATCTTTACTTTCTGCCAGTGTTTTATTTTTATCGCCAACAACACGGAATGTCATTTTTAAGTGATCAGCAACTTGGTCTAGTTGCCAACTCTCTCTATCAACAGTCACGCCTGTCATACGGCGTAATTCATTTTCGAGTTTATCGAGTAAGCTACCTTCAACTTGAGGTACGCGCTCTAAAAAAGCAGAGGCATAATTAGGTGCTGGGACAAAATTACGACGAATAGGTTTTGGTAATGACTTAATTAAAGCCACTATCAATTCATGGCGAATGCCCGGAATTTGCCAATCAAAACCTTCCTCTTTTACCTGATTTAAAATCGGTAATGGAATATGAACAGTGACACCATCAGCCGCTGTACCCGGTTCAAATTGATAAGTTAAGCGCAATTTTAAATTATCTTGATGCCAATAATTTGGATAATCTAATGCACTCACACGCTTAGCATCATCTTTGATAAGCATGCTCTTTTCAAAGTTAAGCAGATCCGGTGATGCTTTTTGTGCTTCTTTCCACCATTTATCAAAATGACGTGATGAAACAACGTCTTGTGGTATTCGTTGATCGTAGAAAGTAAACATTGTTTCATCATCAACAAGAATGTCACGACGACGAGATTTATGCTCTAACTCTTCCACTTCAGTCCGTAATTTTAAATTTTCACGGAAAAATGCATGACGAGTTTGCCAATCACCTTCTACTAACGCATGGCGAATAAAAAGCTCCCGGCATAATAACGGATCAATTTGGCTATAATTAATAGGTCGAGAGGCAACAATAGGTAAACCATATAGCGTAACTTTTTCATTAGCCATTACAGCGCCTTGCGCTTTTGACCAATGTGGCTCGCTATAGTGATGTTTCACTAAATGTTCAGCTATAGGTTCAATCCATTCTGGCTCTACGCGTGCTGCAATTCGCCCCCATAAACGAGAGGTTTCGACCAGTTCAGCGACCATTGTCCATTTTGGTGGTTTTTTAAATAAACCAGACCCCGGATAAATAGAAAAGCGCGCATTTCGCGCCCCAGTAAACTCTTGTTTATCAGCATCTTTTTGCCCAATATGCGACAATAAACCACTTAATAACGCAACATGGACGCTTCTAAAATCGGCAGGTTCACTGTTAACAGGAAAGCCGAGTTCTTTAACAACTTGTCGTAATTGCGTATAAACATCTTGCCACTCTCGAACACGCATAAAGTTTAAAAACTCTTGCCGACACAGCTTTCTAAATTGAGAATGACTCAACTCTTTTTGTTGAGTTTTTAAATAATCCCACATATTTAAAAAAGACAAGAAATCAGAATCTTTATCTTGGAAGCGACGATGTTTTTCATCAGAAGCTTGCTGTTTATCCATCGGTCTTTCGCGCGGATCTTGAATTGAAAGTGCAGATGTAATAACCATCAATTCTTTTACTGCACCATATTTACGCGCTTCAAGTACCATTCTCGCCAAACGAGGATCGATAGGAAGTTGAGCAAGTTGTTTCCCCATTGGGGTTAAACGATAAGCACCATTGTGATCGGTTTCATTTTGTAACGCGCCTAGTTCTTCTAATAAACGCACACCATCTTGAATATTGCGTTTATCCGGTGGCTGTACAAATGGGAAAGCACTAATATCCCCCAACCCTATCGATGTCATTTGCAAAATAACCGATGCAAGGTTAGTTCTTAATATTTCAGGATCAGTAAATTCAGAACGAGAAATAAAATCATCTTCTGAATAAAGACGAATACAAATACCATCAGAAACACGGCCACAACGCCCTTTTCTCTGATTTGCTGAAGCTTGAGAAATAGGTTCTATTGGAAGTCGTTGTACTTTAGTTCGATAACTATAACGACTAATACGTGCAAAACCGGTATCAATAACGTACTTAATGCCTGGTACAGTTAATGAAGTTTCGGCAACGTTAGTGGCTAAAATAATACGCCTGCCGTTATGAGGATGAAAAATTCGATTTTGTTCACTGTTAGATAAACGGGCAAATAAAGGCAATACTTCAGTATGGCGAAGTTGTAGTTTATTCAGCGCATCAGCAGTATCGCGAATTTCTCGCTCACCGCTCATAAAAATAAGAATATCACCCGCACTTTCTCTGCTTAATTCATCAATAGCATCAACAATGCCATCTGTCATATCCTTATCATTATCAAGTTCGTCACCACCAATAGGACGATATCTCACTTCAACAGGATAAGTTCGACCTGAAACTTCAATGATAGGCGCTTGATTGAAATGTTTGGAAAAACGTTCAGGATCAATGGTTGCAGAAGTAATAATGACTTTTAAATCAGGGCGCTTAGGTAATAGCTGCTTTAAATAACCAAGAATAAAGTCGATATTTAAGCTACGTTCATGGGCTTCATCAATAATGATGGTGTCATATTGTAATAGCAGTTTATCTTGCTGTAATTCAGCCAATAAAATACCGTCTGTCATTAGCTTAACGAGGGTATTATCACCAACATGATCACTAAAGCGAACCTTATAACCTACAGATTCTCCTAACGTGCTTTTTAATTCATGAGCGATACGTTCAGCCACTGAACGTGCAGCTAAACGACGAGGCTGAGTGTGGCCAATAAAACCCTTGATCCCTCTTCCTAATTCAAGGCAAATTTTAGGGATCTGCGTTGTTTTACCTGAGCCAGTTTCCCCCGCAATAATAACAACTTGGTTATCGCGTATTGCATTATAAATGGCATCTTTCTTTTGGCTAACAGGAAGGTTTTCTGGGTAAGTAATTTCAGGACAATTGGCACGACGGCGAATTATCATCTGTTGTGCTGTTGTAATATCGTCTTTAATTGCACTTAATACCGCTTGTTTAGACTCTTCATTATTAATTTTAGCGATGCCACGTAGACGTTTTCTTAATCGCTGCTGCTCCCGCAGCGATAATTGCTCTATTTCTTGATAGAGCGTGGCAGATGATAATGTCACCTTTTATTATCCTTTTTGAGGTTATTCTAATCAAAACTAATGGTCGTATGATATCACAACAGACTATTGGCACATAAAGGCTTGATTAAAATTCTTAGTATATGATTTCATATAATCAATAATTTTGAATAGCATATTCAAAGGATTGTGATGTGATAATTTAAAGATAGAGTAAACTACGATTAACTAATAAATTTAAATAAATAGAACACTTTATAGACCACGAGAAAATAATGAAAAAGATCCTTGTACTGAAATCTAGCATTTTAGATAGCTATTCACACAGTAATAAAATGACCGATTACTTAATTGAAAATTGGCAAAGTAATCATAAAGATGACTTAATTACAGTGCGTGATCTTGCTAAAGATCCTGTACCTGCTTTAGATCAAGCTACGCTATTTGCGTTTGGTAAAGAGACAGCAATGTTATCGGATGAACAAAAAACAGCCCGAGCATTATCAGATGAATTAATCCGTGAATTAAAAGCTCACGATGTGATAGTCATTGCTGCACCAATGTATAACTTTTCAGTTTCGGCCCAATTAAAGCACTATATTGATTTTATTGCTCGTGCGGGTGAAACATTTACATATACTGAAGCGGGTGCTATTGGCTTGCTTGAAAATAAACAAGCAGTTGTATTAACCAGTCGTGGTGGTGTTCATAAAGATCAGCCATCTGATCTTATTGTTCCATTCCTAACACAGTTTTTAGCTTTTATCGGTATCAATGACGTACAGTTTATTATGGCTGAAGGTACAGCATATGGTGAAGAATACGCACAGCAATCTCACCTGCAAGCACAAAAAGAAATTGATGCTGTCGTTAATAAAAGAAGCATTATAATAAAATAATAATTAGTATTTCTCTTTAAAAGCACCTCACTCTGGTGCTTTTTTTTATATCTATATTTACCAACGTTATTTTCGTATCAATTCCTCTTTTATAAAAAACACGCTATTAATTTATAATTAAAACACCTTGATAGAGAAAAACACCAAGATTAATCAAACTTTCAAATCAATAGCTAAATAAAAATTATTTTTATAGCCATTTTTTATTATTTATTTTTTGATTCATATTAATGATAAATATATCAATAAAAAATCAATTTGATTTATAAAAAGCAAATTAATAACATTTAATTGTTTCAATTAATATAGAAACAATTAAATAATTTTATTAATTCAATAAATAAATGGAATTTTAAATGAAAAAGAATTTACTCTCCATACTCATTTTATCTACAGCTTTTTTATCCACACAATCAAATGCAGTTGAATATACAGAAAAAAACGTAGGCACAATTACAATTAATGGTTCTGTTACAGCGGACCGTACTTGCCAATTACAAGATATACAACCTGTTGAATTACCGCCAGTTCAAGCAAGTCATTTTGGCGATGACCATATAGCAAAAACAGATGCCCAACCGCTTGTCATTCAATTTTCCAATTGTAATGAGAGTCTTGCTAATGTTCAGTTAAAAATCCCAAAACAAACAAAAAAATTATTAAAAAATCAAGCAGACAATGGCAGCAATGTTGATATTGCCATTTTTGATGCAGATAAAAATATTATTGAATTAAGTAATGAAAAACCTAAAGCATTTAATTTAAATATTGATAAAGATGCTAAGACTGCAGATTTTTTATTTGAAGTGAATTATATGAAACCAAATGGATTAGATGCAACTCCAGGTTTAGTAAGATCTAGCTTATCATTTGATGTTATTTATAGTGATGTTGCTGTAGATTAAGATCTTAAAAATCAACAAAGCTGGTATTCCAGCTTTGTTTTTTATTTCTATTTCTATTTCTATTTTTAACTTTTAACTTTTAACTTTTAACTTTTAAATTATTAGACTTAAATAAAAATGATTAAAAAAATAAAACTGACTATATTATCTATATTTACACTTTTTCCTATTTATGGTCATACATCAATAGAAATAAATAAAGATAAATTTATTTTTATTGAAAGTAAAAATCAAGAAGTCATTGAAATAAAAAACAATACAAATAGCGATTACTTTATACAGAGTTGGATTTCACATTATGATGAAAGTAATAATACTGACTTACCATTTATGATCACCCCACCACTCTTTAAAATAGAAAAAGACGAAACCTACTTTTTAAAGATCTTTAAGACTGAAGAAATAGAAAAAAAAGAACAGGAAACACTATATAAAATAAATATAAAAAGAATACCTTCATTATCAGATTCAGATGATAATACAAACTTATTACATATTTCAATGAATTCTATTTATAACTTAATATATAGACCTATATCAATAGAAAAAAATGCAGTAGATGCATATAAAAAAATAGAGTTTTTAAAAAATAAAAATGATGAGTTTATTGTAAATAACCCTACTCCATATTTTATTACTTTACTTAAAGTTAATTCTGATGGTGTTGTATTTATTGAAAAGAGTAAAACCATACCACCATTTAAAAAATACAATACAAAAAAAATAATCAAAAAACAGGGGTTGATTAAATGGAAAACAATCGACCAATATGGCGTTGAAATAAATACAACAGATAAGGCGATAATAAATGAAGATTAAACTAAAAAAAAGAGAGCTTACTTTATTTATTTTGATAATTGCTTTTAACAATAATGCCATCGCTAAAAATAACACTCTTTCTCTTTATTCCCATTCATTTTCTAATGTTAGTGATGAAACGATTAAACTTCTTCTTGAAAATAAAAAACCTGAAGGGTTCTATCATTCTATTATTCATATTAATAATAGAAAAAAAATGGTAAAACTTCTATATTATAAAAATGTAGAAAATAAATTAACGCCCTCTCTTTTTGTTAAGGATTTAATATCTCTTGGTATTGATACCGATTTTTATACCATCAATAAAGAAAGCCCAGAGCCTATACTTTTAAGCAATTACTCAATTGATTTTAAATACCAATTTTCCAATCAAAAATTAAACTTGATTATTCCTCAAAAAGCATTAATAAAAAAAACAGATTATGTAATCAATGAACAAGACTGGGATGACGGAATTACCGCATTATTCACTCAATATTCCTATTGGATTAAATATCATCAGAAAAAATCACCTGAGCAAAAACTTAATTTGCACTCAGGTATTAATATAGGTGCTTGGCGTGTGCGTAGCCAAAGTGGATTTAATTGGAGGAAAGATAGCCATCAATCTAAGCTTTCATCAATTTATGCGTATCGACAAATTAATTCTTTTTCTTCTCTTTTTTATGGAGGTAATTTTTCACCCACAACACGAATACTATCAAGTGATAAAATAGTTGGCTTTCAATTAATATCCAATAATTTAATTGCAAATAATACACTTTACGCTAATAGACCTGTTATTGAAGGTATTGCAGATACTCACGCTAACGTTATCATAAAACAAGATGATAAAATCATCTATGAAACAACGGTTCCGCCCGGCCCTTTTCTTTTAAATTCATTACCTTCAATAGGAAGTGAAAAACTCACTTTGGAAATCAAAGAAACAGATGGAAGAGTAAAAGTTTCGACACACTACTTTACATCATTACCGAATCAATTAAATAAAGGAAATTATCAATATAATATTATATCGGGTACATTAACTAACTATCATAATAATAAAAAACCTCTTTTCCTTTTAGGTGAATTTTCATATGGGCTTAGTCAAAAAATCACATCTTACAGTGCCATAAGAAAACGTGATAAAAGACATAACTATTTATTAGGGCTATCTTTAGACTTAGGTCTATTAGGCGGTTTAGCGACAGACATTAATTATGAGAAAAATAACAATGATAAAATTAAATATCAATTTCGTTATCAAAAAAACATGCCAATAACACAAACTTACTTTACTTCTAGAGTATCCTTTTATCATTATTTAGATAGTTTTTTATTAGAAAACAGGATAAAAAAAGAACACTCATTCTCTTTATCTAAAAATATTAATAAAATAGGTTATATATCATTACACTACAATGATAAATTATATGATAACTCATCTAAAACATATGAAATAGGAACATCATTTTCATCTTCAATAAATAAAATAAACTATAATTTAAAATATGATTTTAAAAAAGAAAAAAGATTTTCAGATCATTATTTTTCATTTAACTTTCAGATCCCGATAGGAAGTAATGTACATCATCATTGGATGAATAATCAAACAAATTATCAAGTAATTAATAAACGTTATTCAAATAATACAAACATTGGTGGTACATTACTGAATAATAATTTAGGATATTCAGTAAGCTATCAGCATACACATCATCCTAAAAGAAAATTTGATCAATTTTCTGTTCATACTCGCTATCAAAATAATTATCAATCTTACCTTTTCTCTGGAAACAAATCAGAAAACAATTACAATTTCAACCTTTCAGTTAATGGTGCATTATTACTTCATTCAGAAGGAATTACACTAACCCCTCGTTTAAGTAAGACCTTTGCATTAGTGAGTACACAAGGCATTACTGGTATTAAAACATCATTTTCGCCCAATTTAGAAACAGATATCTTTGGTAACTTAATTTTAAATAATATTACGCCTTATCGAATAAATAACATTAAACTCAATGCTACAACACTTCCTCAATCCGCTGAGACTGAATATTATAATAAAAATATTATTCCTACATTAGGCGCAATACCTAAAATTACTTTTCCAATAAAAATTGGCTATCGTATTCTTTTTAAGTCAATAACCCCCCTTCCTTTTGCGTCAAAAGTTACCGTACTAGATAAAGAGAATAATATTATTTCTCAAGGATTAGTGACAGAAAACAATATTATTTTTCTTTCTGCTATTCCTGACAATGGGTTAATCAAAGTAAAATGGGGAGAAGATAAACAGTGTCAATTTAATTATAATTTGAGTTCCGATGAAACGAAAAAAAACCTGATAAAAAAAGAAGTTAATTGTCTTTAAGTAAAAATAAAGTATTAGATATGAAAAACAAAACACATTTCGTCTATTTAATTATAACTTTGCTCTATTCATCATTCTCATTTTCATCAATGCCAAGACGTGGTGATCACTATATCCCACAAAGCTGTGATATAGATTATATTTATGAAAATACAAGTGATAGATTTTCTATTAACGGAAATGATTTTTTATCGTATGAAGCAGGTGAATTAGCAAGCACAGATCCTCATATTATTCTTATTTCTATCAAAGATTGTTCTAAAAGTTACGGTGATGTTCGCTTAAAAATTGAAAATACCAGTATTGATCATATAACGGGTTATTTAAAAAATACGATTAATGACAATAATGCAAGCAGTAATATTGCTTTTCAATTATTGTACAATGTGGAAGAAAGACCTATAAATCTCAATAAAGAGAGTGAGTTCACTGAAGAACTGATTGATGGAGAGGCTGAGTTTTATTTTTTAGTTAACTATGTAAAAAAGGATAATATGCCACCAGCATCGGGCTATATAGAATCAAACATTCATTTTATTATGACAATAAATGATGATATTGTTGTTTTTAATGAGTACGATTAATTAATAAGAAAAAAAAAGAAAAAAAGCACGATAAATAATGATAATAAATCGTGCTTTTACAATAAATAAAATGGAATTAACTATCTACTTAAGATTGAGCTACTTCTTTACCCATTTCCCATTGATCCCTTTAACAAATTCACCTTCGTTAGCTCTCGCCACTAATTTTTCACCCGCTAGGCGAGCAACAGATTCTGGTGTCACTTGATTAGTCTTAGCAATTTCAGCGTATTTTGCTTTTCTTGCTTGATTTATTTCATCTGCAAGTTGCTGCGCTTGCTTGTTATTAGTTTGCACAAGCTCAATATAACCACTAAAGGTTTCTCCTACCAATCCTTGTGATCTTGCTTCATCAAGCGTTAATGCTATGGCATTTGCACTACCTAAAGTTATCATTAGCGCAAAACTTAAGAGATATTTTTTATAATTCATCATTTATCCTTTAAAAAATGGCGCTGTTATTTTTTAACAGATCTTCTACTTGGCGATCTATTTTTACATTAATTTCATGTTCAATTTTTACATTCATATTAATGTTAATGGGCTTATCCGGCGTGGCGACTTCTAACCGAATACATCCTGTTAATGCTGATATTCCCATCATCAAAGCTGTTAGTAAGAATAGTTTTCTTAAGAATAATGGTTTCACTCTGACTCACTCCCTAAATCTGATAAGCTCTTTTCTAACCACTCTTCCAATTGTGAACCAAATCGTAAACTTCGCCATAATTGGAAGACATTTTCTTCATGTCGATAATTTAAATTAACTTTTCGACGTTTATCTTCTAGAGGATTCGTTCCATTAATTTCTGCCTCTAGCACTAACTCACCTAAATTACTTAAATTAACGCGCGTCCAAGAACGACTGATCTCTAAATAGCGCAACCATGCCATAGCAACGCCTGCAGACATATTATTTTCATCAATAGAATCTACAAAATCCTTATCAAGTCTTAACGTTAAATAAGATGAATTAGCCAGCCAACCATCTTTAATAATCCATTGGTTATTATTAATAAAAAATGGAAATTCACCGCTCACTTTACCTGATGCCGCAAACTGCGTCACTTTTAACAAAGTAAAAAGATGACTTAATTGAATGTTATCAAGAGAAATAATCGCTGCATCATGTTGTGGAATGGTGAGTTTTGCCAATGAAATGGTTCCATCAAGCATGGCTACATTCACATTAGATAAAACTAACGGTTTATTTTCTGTTGCCGGATAAAAACCTTGAAGATCAGCCGTAATATCCGTCATATCAAAAAGATTGTTAACACGCTTTATCCGTAGCTGGACAGGCTGTTTAACGCCTAATTGCCACTCGTTGCCATTTAAACGCCAAGGCAAAATAAAATCTAAACCTTCTAAAACACCATCTTTAAGCCACATTCCACCTTGTTTAACAACAAGATGCCCTCCTGCTATTAATCCTTGTTCTGGTGCAACAGAAAAGTCAGCTTGTGTATAGAGTTCACCTTTATCAAGAGTGATCCCTAAATCTTCTGGCAAGAGCGATTGAAAAACATTAATAGGTTGTGAAGGCCAACGCATTTGCCCTCTTAATCTTGCGCCATCCCAACGCGTATTTATTGCAATAGGTCCTATATTGGGTTTAGCACTTAATTCGCCTTTTAGATTAAAATTAAAAGGTGATTCACCTCGAATAGTGGCAATAAAATCAGTCTTATCTAAAAAACCACCAGCAGGAAAATCAATACGTTGACTAGTTAATTTTATTTTTCCCCCAAATGTTGGTTTTTTCTCATCTCTTATCCATTGAAACGGGCTTTCTAAAGATAATCGAGGTGCAGTCATCGTAGTATGTTGATATTTTAAAACATCAAAACCTGTATTGAGTTTTTCAAAACTCACCACTTTATCAGCCCAATAGCCCGTTCCTGAGATATCCCAACGTGCTTTTAAAGGCAATAAATCTCCTTCCCCCCAATAGCGCCATTGCCAAGTCCCATTATCAGGTAAAAAATCAACTGCCTTACCTTGAAAATGAATACGGTAATCTCCCCAAATAGTATCTTGAGCAACGACTATCGCATTTAAACGACCATTAAAACCTTTTGATGAAAGTGTGGTTCCCGCTAAAGGTAAACGAGCATCTGTGATGGTTAGCGTTTCAGTGAGTGGTCCTTTAAAACGAAATAAAGAGCCAGATTGAAATTCAACAGTAGGATCTGTCAACATGCCTGTGACTTTAACAGGTAATTGCGCACTGGCTTGCATTAATTCTTTATTAACAATACCCGTGATTTGAATAGGAATTTGAGCATCTAACCAATTTACTGCAGTTTCAGGGATCGATATTACTAAATTTCCTTTCCCCGCTTTGCCTTCTGTCATCACGTTTAATCGTGCTGTTAATCTTAAGTCAGTCAATCCTTTTTGCCATTGGGTAATATTAATATTTACACCGCCTCGCAAAGGTTGATCTAATCCAAACCATTCCCAACGACCTTGCTCAATGGCAATAGTTTCAGATGTAACAGTCCACGGTAATAAAGCCAACGCGTGACCACCTCCTTGTTCTGCAACTGAAATAGTGCCAGATTGTCCTATCCATTCAAGAATAAACACTAAAGGATGAGCATAATGAGAGGTTAATAATGTTGCATTAACTGAACCCTTTTCGGGTAATGACGCTATATCTAGAGGAAGTGCTATTTCAGCAGCAAGTTCAATATTATTATCATCAGGTAAATTCACTTTAAACTGTTTAATATCAAGCCACTGATTATCTCTAATAAAAATACCAAGTTGAGCATTTTTTCCTTGATAAGAGATAAATCGTCCATTGTTTTGTGTTTTTAGCTGTAATGTACCTTGGTAGCGAGCATTTTCTTTTAAGAGTACATTGTCAATATTGACTGATAGATGAGGTATTGAAGCCAGTAGTGAATTTATCTCAAGAGGAACGGTTGCCGTTTCTTCTTGCTTACTGACAGGCATCATTGAAAAACATTTTTCATCAATGGCAAGTTGCTGGCTATTAAATTGCAGCTTATCAAGCTGTTCTTTTTGATAGGAGAAAACAAAGTTATCAAGAGACGCTAAAGTGCAACTCGCTGTTTTTAATTCGATGTTTTCAATTGAAACACCCATACGCTGTAACTTAGGCTGTGATAAAGAAAGTGTTACACCGTCAGGTAAGTAATAATGAGCAACAACAGGTAGCCAACGAGGAATAGATACCCATAAAGCAGTGCCTATTAGACCTGTGCCTAATAGTATCGTCCCTGTCCATTTGATTGTTTTTCTTAACAACACATCATATTCCTTTTAAACAAACCTGAATTATCCACTTACCTCGTCAAATTGTTTTATAATAATAGTATTAATTTCTTTCTTCTTGGGGTTGGATAATTCTTGTTTTTCCAGCCTCTGAATAAAAATTTAATCTAGAGCCGAGAAAACTGGATGAAAATCGTTTCCTATAGTACTAAACATTATGATCGTAAGCACATGGAATGGGTCAATCAACATAATGGATATCATTATGATATTGAATATTTCGATTTTAATTTAACAAAACAAACCGCAAAAAATGCCGTTGGCGCTGATGCTGTCTGTATTTTCGTCAATGACGATGCAAACCGTGCAGTTTTGCAAGAGCTTGCTAGCCTTAATATACGCATTCTCGCATTACGCTGCGCGGGCTTTAATAATGTTGATTTAGAAGCTGCTGCTGAATTAGGCATAACGGTTGTCCGTGTTCCTGCTTACTCGCCAGAGGCTATTGCCGAGCATACTGTTGGTATGATGCTGTCACTTAATCGTCGTATACACAGAGCTTATCAACGTACTCGTGATGCTAACTTCTCATTAGAAGGCTTAACTGGCTTTAATATGCATAATCGCACTGCCGGTATTATTGGTACAGGTAAAATAGGATTAGCGACATTACGCATATTAAAAGGCTTTGGCATGAAGTTACTTGCTTATGATCCTTATCCAAATCAAGCCGTACTTGATTTAGGTGCCGAATATGTTGATTTGGCGACAATTTATGCAAATTCTGATGTAATTTCATTACATTGCCCATTAACAGCAAATAATCATTATCTATTAAATGAAGCTGCTTTTTCACAAATGAAAGATGGTGTGATGATTATTAACACCAGCCGTGGTGCATTAATTGACTCTGCAGCTGCAATTAATGCGTTGAAGCAAGGTAAAATTGGTGCGCTGGGAATGGACGTTTATGAAAATGAACGCGATCTTTTCTTTGAAGATAAATCAAATGACGTTATTCAAGATGATATTTTCCGTCGTCTTTCTTCTTGTCATAACGTGTTGTTTACTGGGCATCAAGCATTCTTAACAGAAGAAGCCTTAATCAGTATTAGTGAAACAACCCTGCACAACATTCAAGAGATTGCTTCAGGCAATGAGTGCGTTAATCAGATCAAAGCTTAATTCTAAGCATTAAGAGCAAATATCATAAAAAGCCCCCTTCGCCTAGATTAGCCAAGGGGGCTTCTTTTATTTATCGTTGATACAACACTTATTTTTCTTGAGTATCAATAGCTGCTGTTGATTTCGTTGAATCGAAACGTGAGAGGGTTTCGTTCTCTTCATCTACTTTAAATTGTGAAACCAATTTAGCTAATTGATGAGCTTCATCATCCATATTTGCTGTAATAGCTGCTGATTCTTCAACCAATGCTGCATTTTGCTGAGTCACGGTGTCCATTTCACTGACAGCTAATGCGATTTGGTTAATCCCCATGCTTTGTTCATTAGAAGCAAGGGCAATCTGTTGCATGAAATCATTTACCTGATTAATAGTTGTAACGATCTCTGACATCGAACGTCCAGCTTGAGCAACCTGTTGCGAACCTACATGCACTTTATTAACAGAGTGCGTAATCAAGTCATTGATCTCTTTTGCGGCTTCAGCACTACGACTCGCTAAATTACGCACTTCAGACGCAACAACGGTAAATCCTCTACCTTGCTCACCCGCTCTTGCCGCTTCAACAGCCGCATTCAATGACAAAATATTCGTTTGATTGGCAATGCTGTTAATAATGTCATTGATATCTGCAATTTTTTTCGCACTTTCAGAGATTGAAGACATGGTTTCGACCACGCTATCCATCACATTTTCGCCATTTTGAGCAGATGCCGTTGCTGTTAGAGCTAATTTGCTGGCCTCGCGCGAGTTATCCGCATTTTTCTCAACCGTTGTTTTAATTTGCTCCATGCTCGCAACAGTTTCTTGTAATGCGCTCGCTTGCTCCTCAGTACGGGAAGATAAATCGGTATTTCCTGTCGCGATTTCACTTGCACTAACACTGATAGTATTAACGGCATTTTTTACGGAAGAGATCATATGGCTTAATGAATTTTTCATCTTATTCATTTCATTGAATAACTGACCAAATTCATTAGTACCGTGATTCTCTACACGCATACTTAAATCGCCTTGGCTCATCTTAGTAAAGATATTGATTAAGATTTTAATATTGCCAATAAACGTATGAGAGAACCAACGTAATATGAAGATAAATAAGAGAATAACGATAGTGCCAGTAGAAATCGACACTAACATCAAGCGTTCTTGGGATGTTTTTGCAATATCGATATAGCTATTCTCAATGCCATTAGCAACAGCATAATATTGCATAGTAATATCATTTAGCTCATCCATTTTAACACTGGCAGAGTGTGTTGTTAGCTCACCTTTACGCAGTCTATCTAGTGCGCCAGTGAAGATATCCAGCAGTTCATCAAACCGCTTTGTCATATCATCGGCCAATTCTCGCCCTTCTTGGGTGAGTTTTTCCGTATCTGACCAACGATGGATCTCTTCACGCGTTATTTCAATATATTCCGCAGTTTGGTGAAAGTATTTTGCTGAGGGTTTTTCATTAACGCGTAATTGTCCATCTAACCCATTAATATTTGCCCTGATCACCGCCATTTGATATCGCGCTTTACCCATAAGTAGCATTTGCTGACTTAGGCTATTTGATGAAACGAAATTATTGTAGGATCGAGTGGAAGCATCATAACTAAAATAAATAATGCTCATAATCAACGCAAATAAAATGGCCAGCATGACCTTAACGGTCTTTTCTATACTGATATTTTTAAACATGGTCATATTCCATCAAAATATACAGAGTTTGTTATCTGTACATTTGTAAGATATCAGAATGCACTCTTTCTCTGATAAAGAGCATATTCCCTGGTGTCAATAAAATAAGGCTAAGATTTATTCATTAGAATATAAAGGCACGTAGGATCTACCTTTGTTTATAATGTCGGTAATAATGAGGGAAAACTTTAGAGTGTAGTGAAAACCATTTTTCATTTATGAAATAAACGATTGTTTTAGCCACCAAGATACAAATTAACTATATAATATCCCGCAATGAAGGTGATTTTACTCAGAAAAAGATAATTTATTAATTATTTTTTAGTTTTTGTGATTTTATTTATACATTTTCATCTTAAGTTTTAATAGGTATGTTTACCTATTAACATTAATTTATTTAATTTTGAGATTAATTTATAGTGAGTTTTAAAAGTGTTTTATTTCCAATAAAAATAAAGCAGTTTCCAAAAACTGCTTTTATTGTTTATTTATTATGAGTAATTTAGCTTTATTAAGAAATTTAAATAATTTTTTCTATTAATAGTCTTTCGGTTAGTTCAATAAGTCTTATCACATTTAATGGTGTTTCTATTTTTTTAACTTCTTCCAAAGAAAACCATTGGAAAGATTTATTTGTTAATTGGCTATTTTTTAACGGTTTACAAAGATAAATCATATCGATGTGATAATGAAATCCTTGTTTTTTATCGTGGATGGGTTCTTTTAAAATGGCGAGAGGTTTTACAAGCTCAATAACATCATTGTTATTTAGGTTAAGACTAAATTCAGGTTGATAGCAAAGGCACTCACACAGTAAACCTGTTTCTTCTTCTATTTCTCTTAATACGGCATTTTGTGGCTCTTCATTTTCTTCTATATGACCACCTGGTGGTAACCAACAACCTATTTTAGAATGTAAATGGAGAAGGAATTTGCCCTGCTCATTGAATACAATGCCCGTTGCGGTGAAATGACTTTTAGGCATTTCTATTACCATAATATTCTGATCCTTTACTCTATTTATTTTTATCCAATGTACATTACATCTATCATGATTTTTGTGCTATTTATGGTCTTTTGCACTTATTGAAGATTGTTTTATTCCCATTAAAAAATCAGAAAATATCTTTTTAAAATCCTTACAAGCATTTTCAGGTAATGTCGCTTCATTTTTTAAATTAATCGCAATATGCGTGACAAATCCATAAACTAAATTCACAACAATATCAGGAGAATAAGTGCAAATTTCTTGTTTATCATAAAGAGTATCTACACATTTTCTAATTCTAGGGATAAGAATTTGTGAATCAATTTCATCCCATTCCTTCCAACCCAGAACAGAAATTATTTCTTGTAAGGGAATAAGCTTATCTTTATGTTGATAAATATGATCAACACAGAGACTAAAAATAGCTTCTAACTCTTGCCACTGATCATCATAAGTAGGAATTTGAACCAGTTTCTCGACAACTTTATCAACCTGAAAAAGATAGCACTCTTTTAATAGCGCTTTCTTATTACTAAAGTGGTGATAAAAAGCCCCTTTGGTAACTCTTGCATGACGTGATATTTCATCAACGGAAACATCACAATAGTTCTGATTTATAAATAGTTCTTGTGCCGCTTCACGTAACGCAGCGCGTGTTTGCTCTGAATTCTCTTGTTGCCGTGATTTTATTTTCATGATAAAACCCTTAAAACATACCATAAGTATGTAATAATATATGGGTATCAGTTTTGTGTAAACTGAACAAAATATTTTCAGGAAATTATCATGTCATCTCAGTACAATGGGCTTATCCCCTCCAATACCTTATCCTCATTTAATATAGAAATTATCAAAGAACTCCTTCTCTGGATTGAGGTGAATCTGGAAAAACCGTTGTTACTTGATGATGTGGCAATTAAATCCGGTTATACAAAGTGGCACTTACAACGTGTATTTAAGCAAGCAACAGGGTTAACACTGGCTTCGTATATTCGAGGAAGGCGCTTAACAAAAGCGGCAACAGAATTACGTTTAACTAAATTACCCATTCTGACTGTAGCACTGCGTTATCAGTTTGACTCTCAGCAATCATTTACTCGTCGTTTTAAAGCCACATTTGGTGTAACACCTACGGAATATCGTAAACTTGATAATCTTTGTGGTGATAACTTTCAGCCCCCTATCAATTTTGATGTTGTTGATTTACCTATTCCTAAAATTATGGAATTACCTGAAAGTTATGTTTATGGGATGCAATATCAGTATTTTTGCTCTATCGAAGATATCGGCAAATTACATGAAGATATTCGTCACCAATTTTGGAATGATTTTTTACTGTATACGGATAAAAACTTTACAGAAAGTACAGTGCTTATCTCATACCAACCCAATACATTACGTAAAAATAAAATCCAGATTGATTATGAAATTGGACTAAATAGCTTAGATCATTTTACAAAAACCAGTGGTTTTAGAAAAAGAATGATTGAGGCAGGACGTTATGTCAGATTCCAATTTAAAGGAACGCTGGAAGAATATAAGCAGTTTGCAATGAAAATTTATTTTTATACGCTACCTGCATTAGGTTTATGCCGCCGCTCAGGGGCTGATATTGAAAGATATGTCAGTATAGAAACGGATGTTGATTTAATGGAATTACCAAAAACTTTAGAAATTGATTATTTCGTTCCCATTCATTAATGATCCTAAAATAGCCTGAGTTTTCAGGCTATTTTATTCAGTGTAGATTAATTTTATCGCAATTATCTGTACGATAAATTTTTCATCGCTTGTTTCTGTACAATAACTCACTAAATTAGCTGTTTACTTATTATTAAAATAAAATTTCTTATTACCTCCCGACAAAAATAAATCAGGTGATCATGCGCATTTCACGTCTATTTTTACTCTTTATTATTTTGCTTCCTTCTTTTGCAAGTTATGCAGAAATATCGACACATCTACTCCCACGAAAAGATGGTAGTGAAATTAGCTATTACTTGGATAAACGAGCTGAAGAAAATCAAACTCTATTAGTGTTAATGCAAGGCTCTGACTGTAACAGCATTAAAAATAATATGTTTATCCAAGAAACTTTTGGTCAGTGGTTACCAAATAGTGATGTTTTAATGGTGGAAAAATATGGCATTACTGCCCTCTTACCTTATTCACAATATGAAGGTGAACGTGTTGATTGCCCTGAAAGCTATAAACGTCATGATAATCCCAAGCAACGAACTGAAGACTATGAGGCGGTGTTAGATAAATTATCCTCACAGTATCCGAATATTATTTTAATTGGTGGCAGTGAAGGTGCCACGATGGTGCATTTAGTGGTCACTAAGCGTAATGATATTAAAGCTGCTATTGCGCTAAATGGCGGGGGGCGTTTTTTTCTTGATGATGTTCTTTATAATATCCGTCATACCACACCGAAAGAACATGTTGAAGATGCTCTAAATGGCTTTCAGCAATTTGCTGACGCAATAAAAAACAATCAAATAGATGATGAACAATTTATAAGCGAACACAGTAAAATATGGTGGCAACAATTTTTTACTATCGATTTACTTAAAGTCATTAAAAGTAATTACCACACCCCTGTATTAATTATTCAGACACTTAATGACACCAATGTAAATGTCGATGCATTTTATCAGCTAAGCCAAGATATCAATCAGCCTAATGTGAAATTCATTAAATACAATAAGTTAGATCATGGATTTTATAATGAACAAGGCGAGCGTTTAACGAATGAAATAATCCATGATATACAGCATTGGTACTCTCAATATGCGAAATAATTTTATCTTTTTTATTGGGTCGCATTCTTATTATCCTATACTTAAATAGTAATAAATTTGCTTACTAACTGATTTAAAGCAGGATCTTTATATCGTTAATTCTGTATAATAATTATTATTCACTCTTTTAAGTTTGGGATAAGAATGGAAAGCACGACTGCACTTTTACGTCTTGATAAAATAAGTTATCGAGTCGATAACAAAACCATCCTTGATGATATCAATTTTGAACTTCAACCTTCTGAATTTAAACTTATCACAGGGTCTTCAGGTTGTGGTAAAAGTACCTTACTCAAAATTATTGCTTCTCTATTGTCACCGACTAAGGGTTCAATTTTCTTTGAAAATAAAGATTATTTGACGCTGTCGCCCGAAGAATATCGTCAACAAGTTTCTTATTGCACTCAAACACCAATGTTATTTGGTGAAACTGTTTACGATAACCTTAAATTTCCTTATTTCTTACGAAAACTCTCAGTGGATGATAAGAAACTGATACATGATTTGGATTATTTTTGTTTACCAGAATCCATTATGAAAAAAGGAATTAATGAACTTTCTGGCGGTGAAAAACAGCGTATTTCACTGATAAGAAATCTGCAGTTTATGCCAAAAATCTTATTACTTGATGAGATAACAAGTGCATTAGATGAAGATAATAAAACAAAAGTGAATGATGTTATTCATCACTATGTTAAAGATCAAAACATTGCCGTGTTGTGGGTTACTCACGATCAAAATGAAATAAAACATGCTGATGATGTGATCTTATTACCTTCTCACAATAATGCCTGATCTTTTATTTCTTTATCAGTCACCCTTTTGTTATGAGCGAACATAATACTATGAACGAACATACGATAAGCAATGAATCTCTGATTTTCTCGCTTTTATTAGTTCTCGTGGCTATTTTTATTAGTCGCAAAGAAAAACTAGCTTTAGAAAAAGATATTATTTGGAGTACAGCAAGAGCCATTGTTCAACTATTAATTGTTGGCTATGTCTTGACCTATATTTTCCATGTTGACCATTTTATTCTCACCTTCTTAATGGTGTTATTTATCTGCTATAACGCAGCTCATAATGCCAAAAAGCGGAGTAAATACGTTAAAGATATTTTTCTGATCTCTTTTACTGCTATTACAACTGGGGCATTATTAACTTTAACTATTTTATTACTCACCAATTCCATTGCTTTTACGCCAATTCAAATTATTCCTATTACGGGGATGATTGCCGGTAATGCAATGATAGCAACCGGGCTTTGTTATAATAATTTGGGTCAGCGTTTTCAAAATCAACAACAGCAATTGCAAGAGATGCTAAGCCTTGGTGCAACACCTAAATTGGCCTCAATGAGTATAATTCGAGATAGCATTAAATCTTCATTGATCCCAACTGTTGATGCAGCAAAAACAGTGGGTATTGTGAGTTTACCAGGCATGATGTCAGGGCTTATTTTTGCCGGTGTTGATCCACTACAAGCCGTTAAATATCAAATTATGGTGACTTTTATGTTGATGGCAACCGCCAGCATCTCAACCATTATTGCTTGCTATTTAACCTATAAGAAGTTTTTTAATCAGCGCCACCAGCTTATTAATTTTGAAAACCCCCAGCTATAGCGATTTAACTATATTGATAAAGGTTGATAAAGGTTGATAAAAGTTGATAAAGGTCACTCAATTGAGTGACCTTTTTTATTACTGACTAAGAAATCGGTTTAAAATCTTATTTTAATACCGTACATCCCATCTTTTTAACTAACTCACCAGATTGCAATTTCACATCTTGAGCACTTTCAGGTAGCTGACTCCAGAGTGTTAAACCTGTACGAGCTTCCACTTCTGCCGCTGTTACTTGGAATTCACAGAAATTTGCTTTTTTCGGTGTTTGTTGATCCATAATAAACGCTGCATAAGAGGCGTTTTCTGGTGAATCATTTAGAAAAATCACTTTAAAATAAGCACTTGGAATTGTGTGTTCTTTATCTGTATTTGGCAATTTACCCATATCTCTTTCATAGATAGGACCTGTAACTGTAAAGACTTTATGCCCCTCATTTGCCAAATTACGTTCTTGATCTTCTAATCGCACCCACGCACCTTGGTTTAAATCTGCTTTTTGTGGGGTGATATTAGAAAGATAGTTAAGCGCATTCCAACCAGGTAATGCAGCTAATGAAGCTAAAGGTGCTTGATGACCACGGTCAACTTTTAATGTGGCATTGGCATTTTTGTAATCCGTTGGCGATAAGGTTTCATCATTGCCTAAAGCCGGATCTTTTTTCCAGTTACGCGCTTTACCACTGCCAATGCTGTCTTTAGTCACTAAATAAGCCACCCAGTCTGCAAACTTGGTTTCGCTATTATTATTTAATGTATAAACATCGCGTTGAATAGTGGTTTCACTACCGCCTAATGGACAACCAATACCACAGTTTTCATCATTCATTGCACGCATTGAAGTATCACGCGCAACAGCAGATGGTTGAGTAACAAGATCTGGTTCTACTGTCACCTCTGAATTGGCATAGCTAGTTGAAACCATAAGCAGTGATAAAACAATTGGGATAATACGTTTCATATAAAATTCCTTTTTATAAAATGAAGAAACAAAAAAACTCGCCGAAGCGAGTTTTAATGTTTTAGATAAGAGAAAATCCATTCCTCTCTTTTTTAATGAATTCTGGTAATAAACGATAAAAAACGCATCAATTTAATATTGATGTGCTTTTTAATAACTGAATATGACTCAGAATTTTGCTACAAAATATGGCGGGAGTTTTCACAGCGCTAGAATGCAAAAAACCCCGCATAAGCGAGGCATTTATTCATCTAGTTGGTGAAATTCAAATCTCCCACCATGGAAATAATCATGTCCTACATTTCCCATTTCGTCAATAATTTTTCTTAAAAATATTTTTTGATGAAAACTTTTTCTCTTGTTGGCATTAAATAAGGGATTTTTTATTCTTGATATAATATCAACCTGTATAGTTAACATCCCATCGTTTTTCTAAATTTTCGCGTAATTCAAAGGTAAGCGAAATCACCACATTCTCACCAACATAAGGATATCTGGCGATAAAAATAACCTGATTATTATTGGGTAATTCAAAGACTTCTGCTTCACCTAAATGAAGTGACATCACAATTTTCTTTTTAGCAAAGCGGATCGGTTTTCCATAATGAGCATGTAGCCACTCTTGCGTCATTAATGGCTGTAATCCGAAAGGAAGTGCATGGGGAAAATGAAATTGATTTGTTTTTTTATCAAATAGCGTCAGTGTAATTTCACTTAAACCAACACCATACGGCTCAAAATATAAGTGAAGAGATTCTTTTTTCATCGCCAAACTACCATTTTTGGGTTTGGACTTATAAGGAATTAAATTTTTATCGTAAACATCTTGATATTTCTTTCCTAATTGAGCAATCAGCCCAGCAATATCTATTGTCATGACTTAGATCCCTTAACAAAAAGCGCCTATAAAGGCGCTTTTTAATGAAAATAAGAAATTAACCACGTCCTTTGGGACGATTAAGAATATGATCTTCCCAATCTTCAACTTCCGTTTCTGGCACCGCAATATATCTTACAGAAATATTGCCTTGGTGCATTTTTGATTTATTACCCGCAATAAGTGGATGCCAATTTTGTAACGTTTTGCCTTCTGCTAACAGGCGATATGCACACGTCATTGGTAGCCACTCAAATGTCGGTAAATTATACCGTGTAAGCTTGATACAATCTGGCTCATAACGGAAACGATCTTCGTAATTACTGCATTGGCAAGTTTTAATATTTAGCTGATTACAAGCGACATTGGTAAAATATATCTCATCAGTATCATCATCCATTAACTTGTGTAAACAACACTGCCCACACCCGTCACAGAGCGATTCCCACTCATCATCACTCATTTCATCTAATGTTTTAGTCTGCCAAAAAGCCTGTGTCATCTCTACGTTATTACCTTATTGCTCATCTAATACGAATTAAATAACCCGCGTTGTCAGCTGATGCTCATTAACACTTAATACCAACATATCACCTGATTCTAGAGGACCAACACCTTCAGGTGTCCCCGTTAAAATCACATCACCAGGACGTAGGGTAAAAAAGCGAGACATATAGCTGATAAGGGGTAAAACAGGAGTTAGCATATCACGACTGTTACCCTGCTGACGAATCTCGTCATTAACACGTAACATTAAATCCGCATTTTGCGGGTCGCCAAATGAATTGACCGGGATAAAACCTGATAATGGCGCAGAGCCATCGAACGCTTTACTTTTTTCCCATGGTTGCCCTGCTTTTTTCAATTTACCTTGTAAATCACGTAATGTGAGATCAAGACCAAGACCGAAACCCGCAATTGCACGATCAACTCTATCTTCATTAGCTTGCTTAAGTGGCTGACCAATAAGTACTGCTAATTCAATTTCGTGATGAACCGCTCCCATATCTTTAGGGATAGCAATAGGTTGGCGAATATCACACATAGCTGTTTCTGGTTTGATAAAAATCACAGGCTCTTCGGAGCGAACGGACCCCATCTCTTTAATGTGATTAGCATAGTTACTCCCAACACAAATCACTTTATTGACAGGAAAATCAAGTAACGCACCTTCCCAATCACGATGTTGATACATAATGTGTTCCTTTTAGGTAAATTGCTGTGTTTTATTTCACTGTAAAAATGCAATTAGCTCGCGTTAGGCAGTGAATTTATTTTATTAGCAACGCCATCAGCCATTGTGACAATGCTGAGAGCAAAAAAGTAAGAGCTGTTCCAAT
This sequence comes from Proteus sp. CD3, assembly GCF_008808075.1. Lineage (NCBI taxonomy): Bacteria > Pseudomonadati > Pseudomonadota > Gammaproteobacteria > Enterobacterales > Morganellaceae > Proteus > Proteus sp. CD3. Next base: position 1,813,358 of record NZ_CP019686.1, read on the forward strand.
GCATAATCGTACGGAAGTTCTGTGTTACTAAATAGCTTCTGTGCAAATCATCATCAGGAATAATTAACCATACCGGCATATCATCGTTCAATTGGCTATTGACTGGTAATTGAACACCCAATGCTTTCCATTGAGCGACCGTTTTTTTCTGTTCGGTCTTAATGCCTTCAAGCTGTTGGTTAAAATCTACCGATAAAGTAACCTGTTCTCCCCAAGGAAGTCCACTTCTCCAACCTTCAGTCGCTAAATAGTTAGCTGCCGAAGCAAATGCGTCTTCTTGAGTATTCCAAATATCGATTTTCCCATCGCCATTGCCATCTGCGGCATAAGTTAGGAAGGAAGATGGCATAAACTGAGTTTGTCCCATAGCGCCCGCCCAAGAGCCTTTGAGGCGTTGTCCTTGAGGGATGTGCCCTTCTTCAATAATCTCTAATGCTGCCATTAATTGACGCGCAAAGAGTTCTTCTCGACGCCCTTCAAACGCAAGCGTTGCAAGTGCAGAGACAACATCTTCTTTGCCTTGCACCTTACCAAAGCCACTCTCAAGTCCCCATAACGCAACAATATAGTTTGCAGGTACACCATATTTATTGCTGATTTGTTCTAGGGTATCTTGATTCTCTTGGTAAAGCTTAGCACCTTGGTTTAAACGGCCATTGGTAACAATGCGTGGTAAATAAACATCGAGTGTTATTTTCTTTTCCGGTTGATTACGGTCTGATTTAATAACTCGTTCAATAAAATGTGCTTCTGAAAAAGCAAAATCTATTGTTTCTTGTTTATATCCCAATTGAGCTGCTTTTAACTTTAACGCGTCAACATAAGCAGGAAATTGTGCAGAAGTACGAGTTTCTTTAGGAAACGCTTGTTCTAACGATGCAACATTCACTTGCTTCCATCGAGGTGTTTTTTGTGTTTCAACTGCCGTTGCCTCTGGTGCAGTAATTTGCCTTTCAGCCAACTTTTGTTGTCCATTTGTACACGCAGATAACATTAAACCGGAAACAATCACAGCGATGAATGAATATTTGAACATTTATGCTCCTTTTATCTCGATGATTTATTCAGTTTTTTCTGATTTTTTTAATTCATCTAAATAAGCATTTAACATACTTTCGACAGGTGGCGGAACTTGTAAGTAAAAACCCTGCTCAACTAATGCTTTTTTGACTTTTTCAATGTCAGCATGCGCTAAACGCTGTCTATCCGCGAGATTAAGCAACATTGAAAACTGTGGTTCGCCAAAACTTTGTAATAATTCGTCCGGAATTCGAGAGAAATCATCCTTTTTTTCGATGTATAAATAAGTTTGATCACGTTTGGTACTACGGTAAATTGCACAAATCATTTTCATTAAACTCTAATTATTAAAATAAGCGACTTGCCTGAATATTTTAGTAAATATAACATGCTTATATACTTTCGTAATATCGTCTCTGGTTTTTTGTGCCAGATTATAAAAAATTTACTGAGTCAGATAGATGTCAAACACGCCCATTGAGTTAAAAGGCAGTAATTTTACCCTTTCAGTACTCCATTTAAACGATGGAACACCGAAAGTTATTCGTCAGGCGATTTCAGAAAAAATTGCACAAGCGCCTCAATTTCTGAAAAACGCACCTGTGGTTATCAATGTCTCTGCTTTAGCAGATGAAAATATTGATTTTAAAAAACTGAGGCGAATTGTAGAAGATGCTGGCTTACGCGTCGTGGGAATTAGTGGTAGTTCAAACGCTCAACAGAAAGAAGCGATAATTGCCGCACAGTTACCTATCTTAAATGAAGGTAAAATAGTTAAGCCAAGCACTCAGGCAAATAACGATAAAACGAATGAAGCACCGACAGTTGTTCGTCAAAAAACAAAAATCATCCACACTCCTGTTCGTTCAGGTCAGCGTGTTTATGCTCAAAATAGCGATTTAGTCGTTATCAGCAATGTAAGTGCAGGTGCTGAATTAATTGCTGATGGTAATGTTCATGTCTACGGTGTATTGCGTGGACGTGTGCTGGCAGGAGCATCGGGTGATAAAGAGAGCCATATTTTTTGTACACATCTGTCTGCTGAACTTGTTTCTATTGCTGGTCAATATTGGCTAAGCGACCAAATTCCTACAGACTTTGTTGGTAAATCAGTACAACTGAGTCTGCAAGAGAATGAATTAACAATCGAGAACTTAATTTAGAGCATCGACAAGGAATCACTCCATGGCACGCATTATTGTTGTTACGTCAGGTAAAGGTGGGGTTGGTAAAACAACTTCCAGCGCGGCCATTTCTACCGGCCTCGCTCAAAAAGGTCATAAGACGGTTGTTATCGACTTTGATATTGGGTTACGTAATTTAGACCTTATCATGGGTTGTGAACGTAGAGTTGTTTATGATTTTGTTAACGTTATTCAGGGCGATGCATCTTTAAATCAAGCATTGATTAAAGATAAGCGTACAGAAAATCTGTTTATTCTCCCTGCGTCACAAACAAGAGATAAAGACGCGCTCACCCGTGATGGTGTCGAACAAGTATTAGATGAACTTGATGAAATGGGTTTTGATTTTATTATCTGTGACTCACCTGCAGGTATTGAAAGTGGTGCATTAATGGCTCTTTACTTCGCAGATGAAGCCATTATCACAACAAACCCAGAAGTATCATCTGTACGTGACTCCGACCGTATTTTAGGTATTCTTGCCTCTAAGTCACGTCGTGCTGAACGTGGTGAAGATCCAATTAAAGAACATCTGCTATTAACTCGTTATAATCCAGGTCGTGTTAACCGTGGTGACATGTTAAGTATGGAAGATGTCCTTGAAATTCTATGCATTCCACTATTGGGTGTTATTCCAGAAGATCAATCTGTTTTACGTTCATCTAACCAAGGTGAACCTGTTATTTTAGATGGCGAATCTGATGCAGGTAAAGCCTATTCAGATACAGTAAATCGTTTGTTAGGTGAAGAACATCCATTCCGTTTTATTGAAGAAGAGAAAAAAGGCTTTCTGAAACGCCTTTTTGGGGGGTAAAAGATGGCTTTACTAGATTTTTTCCTGTCGCGTAAAAAGTCAACAGCTAATATTGCCAAGGAGCGTCTACAAATTATCGTAGCAGAACGCCGCCGTGGTGATAGCGAGCCAGCTTATTTACCTGATATGAAAAGAGATTTATTAGGCGTCATCTGCAAATATGTGCAGATAGATCCAGAAATGCTTTCTGTTCAATTTGAACAAAAAGGTGATGATATCTCGGTATTAGAGCTAAATGTGACTTTACCTGAGAGTGAAGAACCTACAAAGTAAATCATATTTTACGCTTTATATAAGTCATTATTCACAGAGCCAGCCATGAACTATAATTAATTTGATTGGCTCTGTGTTTAATTATATACAAATTGAATGCACCTGAATGCGCAAATAGCGCTATATCTCGTTGCTATTTTAATCATTGGTGATAAGTCAAAGGAGGCAAGTTATTTCGTAATAACATCTATATTTACTAAAATTTTATTTAACCTATTTATAGCCTTCACCTTTTCTAGGTGTTTTTTGTGTGCAAAAAATAAGAGCCTCAAAAGAGACTCCTATTCGTCATGCTTTATTTTGTTTATTTATCGAACTAATAATCCATCTTATTTTGGATATAAGAGATTAGAAAATAAACAATGCGTGAAGCTATGGATATTGCGCAAGGATCTCTGTCACTTTCTCTTCTAATAATGCTTTACGCCAGCGCGAAGTCAGTTCAGGTTGCCCTTCTTTTATTTTCCAATGAACACTCAATAATTGATTTATTTGTCTTCTTGAAGCTAATAATTCAGGGTTATAACGCTTGTCTTCACTAATTTCTTGAATAACCGATTTGATTGCTTTAAACGCTTTTTTATAGTTTGGTTGTTCAATTAAATTACCAATAGGCTCTGGGCAATCTTCATCTTTAATTTCTTTTGCTTTAACAACAAAATCTAATAAACGACGACCATGGCAACGGATCTCTTGCCCTGAAAGCGATAATGCATCGAGTTCTGCCAATGATGAAGGAAGATAACGCGCAACAGACCATAAATGTTCTTCTCTTACAACAAAGTTTAATGCCATATCACGAGATTTAGCTTGATTTAAACGCCACTGAGCAAGCATTTGTAAGCATGCTAGTTGCTGACCTTTTAATTGCCATGCATTGCTAATATCACGATAGGCAAGCTCTGGTACAACCGTTTCTTGCCGACGTTCTGCAATCATGTTGCATTCATCTGCAATTGCATCCATATAGCCTGCTTCTTCCGCCTCTTTAATTAATTTTTCAGCTAAAGGTAGCAAATAGAAAACATCACCACTGGCATATTGGCACTGTTTTTCAGTTAAAGGACGCGCTAACCAATCTGTTCGGGATTCACTTTTATCTAGTGCAACATTTTCATATTTCTCAACTAATGTCGCAAAGCCACAAGAGATGGGATGCCCTAAGAATGCAGCAACCACTTGAGTGTCAATCATAGGTGTTGGAACACAGCCAAACTGGTGAGAAAAGACTTCGAGATCTTCACTCCCTGCATGAAGAAACTTCATAATTTCTGGGTTTGTTAATAGTTCAACAAAAGGCGTCCAATCCTTAATTGCTAACGGATCAATAAGAGAGATCTGTTTACCGTCATACATCTGGATCAAACCAAGATGTGGGTAATAGGTACGTATGCGGACAAACTCTGTATCTAAAGCTATTTGTGAAGCCTCTGAAGCGGCTTTACAGGCGGTATCTAGTGCAGTGTCTGTCGTAATCAATTGATAATTCAAAACAGGTTTCTCTTGTTTTTATGTCTAATGACTTTTTATGTAATCACAAAAACGCCGGTATAAACCGGCGAAATTGAAAAAGGTTATTGAGTGTTGTATCAAGATTCAGTTGAGGTTTTCAACCCTTTTTCTTCATTTCTTAACTCTCTGCGTAAAATTTTACCAACATTTGATTTTGGTAATTCATCGCGAAACTCAATAATTTTAGGTACTTTATAACCTGTTAGGTAACGACGACAGTGTGTTTTTATTTCATCTTCTGTTAATGATGGATCTTTTTTCACAATGAAAACTTTAACTGTTTCACCTGAGTTTTTGCTTGGTACGCCAATCGCAGCCGATTCTAAAACCTTAGGATGCGCCGTAACAACCTCTTCGACTTCATTAGGATATACATTAAAGCCTGAAACTAAGATCATATCTTTTTTGCGGTCAATGATGCGAATAAAGCCTTCGTCATCCATTGTGGCAATATCACCAGTTGCAACCCAACCATCATGTAAGACTTCATCAGTTGCATCAGGGCGATTCCAATAACCTTTCATGACTTGAGGGCCACGAACCCACAATTCACCGCCTACAGTGCGGTCAACTTCGTTACCTTCATCATCGATAAACTTAACGTCTGTTGAAGGTACAGGCAATCCAATACTGCCACTGTATTTTTTCAGATTATAAGGGTTACCCGTGACTAAAGGAGAACATTCAGTCAAACCATAACCTTCTAACAAGTGCTTGCCCGTTAGCTCTTCCCACTCTTTCGCAACACTACTTTGAACAGGCATACCACCGCCGACAGAGAGGTTTAATTTGGAGAAATCAAGCTGACGGAATTCTGGATTTTGTAACCAAGCATTAAATAAAGTATTTACACCCGTAATTGCCGTGACAGGGTAACGTCCTAGTTCTTTAATTGTCCCTTTCACATCACGAGGATTGGTAATAAGTAAATTTTTACCACCAATTTCAATAAAGAGCAGACAGTTTACGGTTAAAGCAAAAACGTGATACAGCGGTAACGCCGTAACCACCAGCTCTTTACCTATATTTAGTGCAGGTACATAAGCTGCTTTTGCTTGTTCAAGATTTGCCAACATATTGCGGTGCGTTAACATTGCACCTTTAGCAATACCTGTTGTTCCCCCTGTGTATTGCAAGAAGGCTAAATCACTTCCTGTAATTTCAGGTTTGATATATTGCATACGATAACCAAAATGCATTGCTCTACGGAATGAAATTGCATCTGGTAAGTTATATTTAGGCACTAATCGTTTGATATATTTAACAACAAAGTCAACTAATGTTGCTTTAGGACGAGATAGTTGATCACCCATTCGGGTTAAAATAACGTGTTTAATACTGGTATTAAATACGATTTTTTCGAGTGTATGCGCAAAGTTAGAGACGATTACAATGGCAGTTGCACCACTGTCATTTAACTGATGTTCAAGTTCTCTTGGTGTGTAAAGTGGATTTACGTTTACGACAACCATGCCTGCACGAAGAATACCGAAAAGCGCGATAGGATATTGCAGTAAATTAGGCATCATTAAGGCAACACGATCACCTTTTTTTAATCCTAAGCCGTTTTGCAGGTATGCTGCAAAAGCACGGCTACGCTCTTCAAGTTTGCGATAAGTCATGACCTCGCCCATATTAATAAAGGCGGGTTGATCTGCGTAATTTGCGACAGCGTTTTCAAGCATCTCAGCAAGAGATGCGAAACGGTCCGGGTCAATTTCAGCCGGAACATCTGCCGGATAACGTTTAAGCCAGACTTTTTCCAAAGTAGTACTCCTGATTAATCGCACTTCTTGAGTTAATATTATGTTTCATTTTTAACAAAGTATTAACTCATCCTACCAGCACAAACAATTTTCTGTTGTGAAGATGCGAAGTGTGTCACTAAATATTTTATTTTTAGATTAACAAAAAAGAAGGCGGTCAAAACCGCCCTCTCTTTTATTTTTATTCAACTTTAATAACTCTATTAGATAGTTACCTAATATATTATAGGCGTTGATTATACACCGTTTCATACAAATGGAGATAAAATATTATATCGTCATGTAATTAAATACCCATTTTTTATTCTAAAATGGGCACAACCTGACCAGTTCCATATGGATATCCACCATAACCGCCATATCCATGGTGATAACCCCAATATGGGCCATCTCCATAATATCCCCACATCATAACAGGTGCTGGCATAATAACTTGTTGTGTCAGTGTCCAACGTTTCATACCCGTCACATCAATACGCAAAAATGGGTAGCGAGCCTCACCAACTTTGCCAGATTCAACACCTTTAATGGTACCAACAACAGTGACATACTGATTTTTATAATCAGTAGGATCTAAGAAGTGCATAACATTAGCATAGAGACGCCCAACAGAAGGTTGTTGCAATTCGGGCGCAGCATCGTATTGAGAAAGAGGCATAACAGCAATTTCTAGCTGTGTTGACGATTGAAGATTTTTAACATCAATCACACGTCCACCAAAACGCCCTTCTTGACCAATATAAAGCTCCGGTGCAACAAAAACGCCATTTAAATCAGTAACAGGTGTTGCCGATGTACCTTTTATTGATTCAGGTATAGAGACGCATCCCGCCAGAAACAAAGCACCAGATAAAAATAGCGCTTTGCTTACCAAACGGTAGTTTAATTGTCTGTTCATAAACCACCTCATTGCAAGTCATTATTGACGTTACTCTATAGTACTATTATAGCTTTACTCTTCGATTTCTAATAGATACTCACAAATCTATTCACGACCGGGCAATTTTTTCCACGTCACTTCATTACGTAAATAGACAGGTTCAGCCTCTTCAACTTTAGTTGCTTTACCTTCATGCCAAGCAGTTACAGCAAGAGGTAACATATCTTGTGCAGCAGGAAGCGTAATTTCAGTTTCCACAACGGTGAAAGGTAGCGTTTCTTTTAAATCAGGATAAGCTTGCCAGCCTGTACCGGCTATTGCCCATGTTCCTGTTGTTGATTGTAATGCTTCAATAAATTGCTCAGGTTTCATCACCGCTTCAGTATCTTCCCCTACCCAAGCACCTGCATCATTACGCTGATATTGAGCGCAATAAATTTCACCCATACGAGCATCAATGGCCACGAGAACTTGTTTTATACCCGTTGTTCTAAAGACACCTTCAGCCATTGTGGCAAGTGATGAAATACCAATCATGGGTAACTCAGCACCTAACGCAATACCTTGAGCAACACCCACACCAATACGAACTCCTGTAAAACTTCCTGGGCCTCGTCCAAAAGCAAGTGCATCTAATGATTGCAATGTAATGTTTGCTTCTTCTAAGGCGCTTTTCACCATAGGTAAAATCTTTTGTGTATGTTCACGAGGTGAGATTTCAAAACGTGAAGCAACAACACCTTCATTCCAAACTGCAACTGAACAAGATTCGGTTGCAGTATCAATTGCTAAAATTCGCAGTGACACGCCATAACTCCGGCAAATTCGATAATTAAAAGAGAAAGAATAATATCATAATAGTGTTCAACAGAATAAACACACATTCTGTGCGATCGCTACTATGAATCCGATATTTCTTGTGTTTCATTCTGCTGTGCGCGTTGGCTCAAAAAGGTCATTGTTTTTTCGAGTGAACGCGTTCGTGGTGATGGCGGCAAACTGCTTAAAAAAACTTCGCCATAAGCACGAGAAACCAACCTATCATCACAAACTATAATCGCACCATAATCGTGTACATCACGAATTAATCGCCCGACACCTTGTTTTAAACTAATAACCGCATCAGGAATTTGAACATCCCTAAAGGCATCCCCACCGCGCAATTCACAATCTTCAATACGCGCTCTTAATAAAGGATCATCAGGTGCTGTAAAGGGTAATTTATCAATAATCACACAAGACAAGGTATCGCCACGCACATCGACACCTTCCCAAAAACTTTGAGTCGCCACTAAAAGTGCATTTCCTGATGAGACAAATTTTTGCAGTAATTGCGTTTTGCTCATCTCACCTTGCATCAATACGGGTAATGGCAAACTGGCTTTAAACTCTTCGGCAAGTCCCCGCATCATGGCATGTGAAGTACAGAGGAAAAAACAGCGGCCTTGGTTCTTTAAAATAACAGGCGTTAGCATAGTGGCTAAACGTTTCGCCGTATAAGGTTGATTTAATGGTGGCAAATAGCGTGGCACACAAAGTAGTGTCTGATGTTGATAATCAAACGGGCTGTTTAAAATCAGTGTTGTCGCATTTTCTAAGCCCAATCTATCTGTGTAATAAGACATCTGCTCATTGACAGAAAGTGTTGCCGAGGTAAACACCCAACTGCTTTTATGTGATTTGATAAGCTCACGAAATTTATCTGCAACAGAAAGTGGCGTAATCGCCAGTAAAAAATGGCGGCCATAACTTTCAAACCAGTAGCTATAACCCGGAATTGTGGTATCAATCAGGCGCTTTAAGCGATTGCGATAAACAGTTGCGCGTTCAAAAGCACTATCGAGTAATTGACTTCGCCCTAACGAAAGTTTCATTACGTCATAGCTCAGTTCTAAGGCATCATCCAGTAACGTGAGAAAACGTTTTGTTTCACCACCTTGCACTAATTCACGTAAATTTCCACGATAACCTGTCTCACCTAACGCTAAGCGAAAATCCATCACCATTTGCGTTAATCTATCAGCACTTTTTTGCAACTGAACTTGATCACGAACTTCTGTGCGATAAGCGACGGTCATATCTCTGGCGAGATCAAAAAGCTGTCTACTCGTAAGCTGTTGACCAAAATAGTGGCTGGCGATATCTGGAATTTGATGGGCTTCATCAAAGATCATAATTTCAGCTTCCGGAATTAGCTCACCAAAACCGGTATCTTTAACGACCGTATCTGCCATAAATAAATGGTGATTAACCACCACTATATCTGCATCCATTGCTTTTTTACGTGCGCTTAAAACATAACACTCTTTATAGCGAGGACAATCACTTCCTAAACAGTTATCGTTAGTGCTAGTGACTAAAGGCCAAACTCGGCTATCTTCCGCAACACTATGACAACGACTCACATCACCATCTTCGGTCTGTGTTGACCATTGGCGTACATACATTACATCAGACAAAACTTCGGCTTCAAGATCGCCACCACTTAGCATTTGCTGATCAAGTCGCTCTAAACAGAGATAGTTAGAACGCCCTTTTAATAACGCCGTATTACCATCATAATTAATCGCTTCGATGATCGTGGGTAAATCTCGACTATATAATTGATCTTGCAAGGCTTTAGAGCCTGTTGAGATAATCGTTTTTTTACCTGAACGCAACGCAGGCACAAGATAAGCATACGTTTTTCCGGTACCTGTACCCGCTTCAGCGATAAGTACACCTTGTTTATCAATAGTTTCTGTTATTGATTTCGCCATTTGTCGTTGAGCTTCACGGGGATGAAATCCTGGAATAGTTCGGGTTAAAATCCCGTTTTCTGCAAAATCGTCTGACACAGGCATACTCTTTTTATAAAATAAGACGTAAATTATGCCAGTGGATTACCAAAAGTACCACCTATGCCGTTAATACAAAGGAGAACTCATAGTGACAATTAAACGTATCGACCCCGAAGATCGCTGGTCTGAAGCCGTTATTCATAACGACACAATTTATTACACTGCAGTGCCAGAAAATTTATCAGGCGATATTATTGAACAAACAGCGGACACGTTAGCGGCAATTGACGTTTTATTACAACGTGTAGGTTCTGATAAAACTAAAATTCTTGATGCAACCATTTTTTTAGCTGATAAAGCCGACTTTGAAGGCATGAATAAAGCGTGGGATGCATGGGTTGCTAAAGGTAGCGCACCAGTGCGCTGTACTGTACAAGCGCAATTAATGCACCCTGAATATAAAGTTGAAATTAAAATTATTGCGGCAATGTAAATAGGTATTATTTATTAACCTTTTATGTTGGTATAAAAAAAGCTGAATTCATAAGAACTCAGCTTTTTTAATGTCACTTATTTGCTGTAATAATTAGATTTTTTGTTTTATCAATATCTCATTTATTAAGTTAATTAGATTTAGGCAAATTTAATCATTACCATACCAATCAGTAATAATATAATTCCACCCCATCCTTTATAATTAAGTCTCTGATTAAATAAAATCCAACCAGCAGCGATAGTTGCAATGATTCCGAATGCGCCCCAAAGAGCATAAGCAACCGAAAGCTCTATCCCTTTAACTGCCATTGCCAGTGCACTAAAGGCACCTAATACACAAAATAGTGATAATATTCCTAAGCCCATTCTGCTAAAGCCATTAGACATTTTTAAGAATATATTGGCGACAATCTCAAGCGCTACGGCAAGTATCAAAAACGCACCATGCCACCATTCAAATTGAGCTAACATAATTAAGCCTCCTTAATGTTGGCAGGAATTGGCTTATTCGCTCCTTTTACAGCACTGGCAACGTGCTTGGCTTTACCGGCAATACTTTTTACCGAATCTGTTGTTTTCTTAGCAACAGCCGATTTTTTAGTGCCTGATTTTATCAACGTGATCCCTGCAATTAACATTGCTAGACCACCTAATTTTAATGGTGAGAGTGATTCACCAAACCACAGAACGCTGAATGTCGTAATAATGACAATTCCAATACCTTCCCACAGTGCATATGCTACACCTAATGCCACTTTTTTAACGGCGATGGCTAAAAAGATATAGGAAGTGGCAATCATTAACCACATCACTATCATACCGGTGTAACCACCGCTTACACTGGCGTACTTCATCGATAAAGTACCGATAACTTCACAAACAATAGCTAATGCTAAAAATATCCAATAAATCATTTTTTCATCTCTCATACACATTTGAAATACGCCGAAACGTTTCTTGCGCAGAAGATAGAGAATATGTAGATAGTCTTTCTGGCGGCAATAGTAGCCGAACGTTAAGGCAACGTCATTTCCTGATAACTCAGGAATTAAGATGAGAGATTTCTATAATGCGCCACACCAGTAGTGTTCGCTGGATAAAATAGCAGAAAGGAATAACTTATAGGTAGAACGTTTAACTTTGACGCTTTTGGCGCTAGTCATGATTATTTATTCTTTCATCGCACAGACCATCCGCACGATATACTCCGAACCCTCATATAAGATGGTTAAATGTTACATGATATTTCTATCACGCCAAATTATTTAAAGCAATGCTTTTGAGCAAATTTTTTTAGTTAATTGGTTGGTTTTGTTTAAGTTTTAATTTTTCATCACATCATGCTTTATCGATTTTATGAATAGTTATTGAAACAAATTTCGTTTTAGCATGGGTTTTATTCATCTATTAGCAAGTAATTATGCTTAAAAATATTTTCTGAACAAAAAAACACCCAGCATAACTGGGTGTTTTCTTTTTAGAATGGACAATCAAAATCAATTATTCAATTTCATTCCAAGAACGACCATCACGGGTGATCATTGCAACAGATGCAACAGGTCCCCATGTGCCTGCTTGATATGGCTTAGGTAACTCATTATCGCATTCCCATGCATTGATAATTGAATCAACCCATTTCCATGCTTCTTCTACTTCGTCACGACGCACGAAGAGCGCTTGAATACCACGCATAGCTTCTAACAATAAGCGTTCATAAGCATCCGCTAAATGCGTTTGATTGAATGTTTCAGAGAAACTCAAGTCCAGCTTAGTGGTTTGTAAACGGTGCTTATGATCAAGCCCTGGTGCTTTGTTTAGCACTTCGATATCAATACCTTCATCTGGCTGTAAACGAATAGTCAGCTTATTTTGTGGTAACTCTTGATAAGTCTCACTGAAAATATTCAGTGCCGGCTTTTTAAAATAAACCACAACTTCTGAACATTTACTTGGTAGACGTTTACCTGTTCTTAAATAGAACGGAACACCTGCCCAACGCCAGTTATCGATATCAGCGCGGATTGCCACAAATGTTTCTGTATTGCTGGTTTTATTGGCACCTTCTTCATCAAGATAACCGGGTACTTTTTTACCTTGAACAAAGCCCCCCGTATATTGTCCACGAACTGTTTTTTCGCGAATATTCGTATTATCAATACGACGCAGTGAACGTAACACTTTCACTTTTTCTTGACGGATACTATCAGCCGTTAAATCTGCTGGAGGTGACATCGCAATCATAGTCAGGATTTGTAATAGGTGATTTTGCACCATATCACGCATTTGACCTGCTTGATCAAAGTAGCCCCAACGTCCTTCAATGCCCACTTCTTCTGCAACCGTAATTTGGACATGATCAATCGTTTTATTGTCCCAGTTGTTAACAAATAGTGAGTTTGCAAAGCGCAGTGCTAATAGGTTTAAAACGGTTTCTTTACCTAAATAGTGGTCAATACGATAAATTTGAGTCTCTTTAAAGTATTTCGCCACGCTATCGTTAATAGAAACAGAAGACGCTAAGTCTGTCCCTAATGGTTTTTCCATTACGACACGATTAGGCTCTTTATTTAATTTTGCATGACCTAGTCCCTGACACATCGCGCTAAAGGTACTTGGCGGCATAGCAAAGTAATAGATAGCTGGTAATTTATCTTGTTTTAGATGCTTTGATAACTCAATGAAATGGTCGGTTTCATTAACATCAAGATTACAAAAATCTAAGCGATCACTTAAACGTTGCCAAATTTCAGGGTTAATTTCTTCTTTTAAAAAGGTTTTTAACGCTTCGTGAGCGACATTTTTATATGCCTCAACATCCCAATCAGCACGACCGACACCAATAATGCGAGAGTCAGGGTGAATATATCCTGCTTTTTCCAATTGATATAATGATGGAATGAGCTTACGGCGTGCTAGATCCCCTTTCGTACCGAAGATAACCAGATCACAGGCCTGAGCAGTCGATATCGCTGCCATAGAACGTCTCCTCATGATGAGATTTTGTAATTTTGTTACAGAATTTTGTATTAATGTACTCTTTTGGATGTATTCAGTAAATACACTTGCACATTTTAGTCTCTAACTTACCACACATATTGTAATGCTTCATTTTATGCCTAGTGTTTTATCCTTTCTTGTAACTTTACAACAGTTTTGTTTCTTGTTTTCAGCTTTGAAAGTTAGACACACGTCATACTTTAACGAAAAAAGCCCTGTTTACCGATGGTTTGCACTGCAAGCCTTGTTCTTTGCGTAGTATATTTTCATAAAACCGTTATAGATTTCTCCTTTTATTGAAATTGGCAAAGCCAAGGATCTGTATATTTAATGAATATATTGGAAAGGGTTCAGTCTAATCTGGACATCTTGAGCAAATCAGAAAAAAAAGTCGCAGAGGCTGTTTTAACTGCGCCACAAACAGTTATCCATTCAAGTATTGCTTTAATGGCTAAAACGGCTGATGTTAGTGAGCCGACTGTTAATCGATTTTGCCGACGTATGGCAACAAAAGGATTTCCTGATTTCAAATTACAATTAGCACAAAGCATTGCCAATGGTACGCCTTATGTAAATCGTAATATTGATGATTCTGATACTGTCTCTTCTTATACCAATAAAATTTTTGAATCCGCAATGGCGGGACTTGAAGACGTTAAAAATAATATTGATATCGCGGCAATTAATCGCGCTGTTGATATTTTAACGCAAGCTAAAAAGATCTCTTTTTTTGGTTTAGGTGCATCAGCAGCCGTTGCCCACGATGCCATGAATAAGTTTTCTCGTTTTAATATTCCTGTCACTTATTTTGATGACGTTGTTATGCAACGTATGAGTTGCATAAATAGTACTGATGGCGATGTGGTTGTTATTATTTCGCATACAGGGCGCACTAAAAATTTAGTTGAAATTGCCAAAATCGCACGCGAAAACGATGCCGCCGTTATTGCCATTACAACGCCAGGCTCTCTTTTGGCCTCTGAAGCGACCCTTCCCATCTTGCTTGATGTGCCTGAAGATACTGATATTTACATGCCAATGATCTCCCGCCTTGCACAACTCACTATTATTGATGTTCTCGCAACAGGATTTATTTTACGCCGAGGGCCAAAATTCAGAGATAACTTGAAGCGCGTCAAAGAAGCTTTACGTGATTCACGGTTTGATAAGTAACCATTTTTAATTATTCTGTTAGTATTGTCACACTTACAATTGTGCCCCTGACTAGATAACTTTTTGAAAAATGGTAGCATATCTGCGAGCTAACTCTCGCATATAATGAAAACAGTAGTGTATGTTACAATTAGCTTGAAGCGTTTCACTTAACATATTGGATAAAACACAACCTGATTTCTGTTTTATCCAATTGCCAACACCTTTCTTTCAAGGTCAACGGAGTAATACATGTCCAGACGGCTCAGAAGAACAAAAATTGTTACCACCTTAGGCCCAGCAACAGATCGTGATAATAACTTAGAAAAAATTATTATTGCTGGTGCAAATGTTGTTCGATTAAATTTCTCTCATGGTTCTGCGGAAGATCATCTTGCTCGCGCTAATCGCACGCGTGAAATCGCAGCAAGATTAGGTCGCCATGTTGCTATTCTCGGGGATTTACAAGGCCCTAAAATCCGTGTATCTACCTTTAAAGACGGAAAAGTTTTCCTGAATGTCGGTGATAAATTCTTACTTGATGCAGCGCTCGAAAAAGGCGAAGGCAATCAAAATCAAGTGGGTATTGATTATAAAGGCTTACCTGCTGATGTGGTTCCGGGCGATATTTTACTACTTGATGATGGTCGAGTTCAGTTAAAAGTCCTCAAAGTAGATGGTTTAAAAGTCTTTACTGAAGTGACTGTCGGCGGTCCTTTATCTAACAATAAAGGTATTAATAAGCTCGGTGGCGGTCTCTCTGCTGATGCATTAACCGAAAAAGATAAGCAAGATATTATTACGGCTGCAAAAATCGGTGTTGATTACCTTGCCGTTTCATTCCCAAGAACGGGCGAAGATCTTAACCTTGCTCGCCGTTTAGCCCGTGATGCTGGCTGTGAATGCCAAATTGTTTCAAAAGTAGAACGCGCTGAAGCGGTTGCTAATGATGAAATTATTGATGAAATCATTCTCGCTTCAGATGTAGTGATGGTTGCTCGTGGTGATTTAGGCGTTGAAATTGGTGATCCTGAACTGGTTGGCGTACAGAAAAAATTAATTCGTCGTGCTCGTCAGCTTAATCGTGTCGTTATCACTGCCACTCAAATGATGGAGTCAATGATAACAAATCCAATGCCAACGCGTGCCGAAGTAATGGACGTTGCTAACGCGGTATTAGATGGTACTGATGCCGTTATGCTTTCAGCAGAAACTGCGGCAGGACAATATCCAGCAGAAACCGTCGCTTCCATGGCACAGGTCTGCTTAGGCGCTGAAAAAATGCCAGCCGCCAATGTTTCTAAGCACCGTTTAGATATGGTGTTTGATTCGGTAGAAGAAGCCATTGCGATGTCTACAATGTATGCCGCTAACCATATGAAAGGCGTTAATGCGATTATTGCGATGACTGAATCAGGTCGCACTGCGCGCATGATGTCTCGTATCAGTACAGGCTTACCTATTTTCTCAATGTCTCGTCATGAGAAAACATTAAATCAGACCGCACTTTATCGTGGCGTAACCCCAGTTTATTGCAGTACTCACACTGATGGTATTGCCGCTGCTAATGAAGCCATTGGTCGTTTACGTGATAAAGGTTTCTTAGTTTCTGGTGATTTAGTGTTAGTTACTCAAGGCGACCAAATGGGCACAATCGGTAGCACCAATACATGCCGAATTCTAACTGTTGAATAATACTGAGCCATAAATATTCAAAACAAAACGGGCGCTGAATTTAGCGCCCGTTTTTTATTTAGTTATTTTCGTGTAAAAACTAGTCCAAGATATTTTCACGAGCGTAAGGCTCTATTTCGCCCTCTTTACGTGTCTTCAGTAATTTTAAGATCCACGTATATTGCTCTGGCGTTGGTGTCACTAATGCTTCTAACTCTTCATTCATTCTGCGTGCAATGTAGGCATCATCTTTATCTTCAATATCATCCATTGGCTCTCGAACAATAATACTGAGCTGATGTGTTTTATGACAATACACTGGGAACAACGGTACGATAGCCGCTCGGCATACTTTCATTAACCGCCCAATCGCAGGTAATGTCGCTTTATAGGTACCGAAAAAATCCACAAATTGGCTATGCTCTGCACCATGATCTTGATCTGGCAAATAATAGCCCCAGTAACCTTGTCGCACAGAAGAAATAAAAGGCTTAATACCCGCTTCGCGTGAATGTAATCGACCATCAAAATGGTGACGTGCTTTATTCCATAAATAATCAGCAACAGGATCTTTTTGGTGGTGAAACATCGCTGCCATCTTCTGACCTGTTGATGCTAACAGCATTGCTGGGATATCAACGGCCCAGCCATGAGGTACCATAAAAATAACATTACGACCTTGCGCTTTAAAACGCTCAATAATTTCCAATCCCTGCCAAGATGTACGTTTTAATATACGCTCAGGACCTCTTAAGCAAAGCTCTGCTAACATCACAAAAGATTGAGGCGCAGTTTCAAACATACTGTCGAGTACATTTTCACGTTGTGTTTTATTCCATGTAGGAAAACAGTATCTCAAGTTGATATCTGCACGACGTCTTGCGCTTTTCGCTTTACGTCCAACAAAACGACCAATAGAAGCAAGAAATGGATCACGCCATTTTACGGGCATGTAAGCTAATGCGCTTAATACACCGGCACCTAACCATGTTCCCCAATGACGAGGATGCAAATATGCACGGTGAAAAGTGGGTACATAACCCGCTTTGCTATCTGTATCTTTTTCTTTATTCATCAGATAACTCTCTGAACTGATACCCCAAATAGGCGTAAAAAACATTAAAACAAAAACGGATGATATCAATCATCCGCTTTTATGTCTTTAAAATCGTGTTTATTGTCAATCGGCTAGCACTAACTGAGGTTTAATCTCTTTTACTTTAGCAAGATATTCTTGTTTATCTTTACCCGTTAAACCATCAGCACGAGGCAATGTTGCCGTTAGTGGATTGACTGCTTGTTGGTTGATCCACAGCTCATAGTGTAAATGAGGCCCCGTAGAACGTCCTGTATTCCCTGATAACGCGATTCTATCTCCACGCTTAACGCGTTGTCCCGGTTTTACAAGTAACTGACGTAAGTGCATATAACGTGTTGTGTATTGGCTACCATGGCGAATAGCAATAAAGTTACCTGCTGCACCACTGTATTTAGCGACAATAACTTCACCATCCCCTGTTGCTAATACAGGAGTCCCTACTGGCATAGCAAAATCGACACCTTTATGAGCAGCTAAACGACCTGTAACAGGGTTAATACGACGAGGGTTAAATTGAGAGGAAACTCTAAACTGCTTCACCGTTGGGAATCGCATAAATCCACGTTCTAATCCACCAGCTTGACTATCATAAAAACGACCATCTTCAGCAAGGAAAGCATAGTAGTCTTTACCCGCGCTGCGTAAACGCACGCCAATGAGTTCACTTTGCTCTGTACGACCATCAAGCACTTCACGAGAAAAGAGCGCTGCAAATTGATCGCCACTTTGTAGTTTTTTAAAGTCTACTTGCCATTGCAATGCTTTGGTCACTGCGCGCGCTTCTGAATTAGTTAAACCTGCATTCGTTGCGCTAACAGAGAAGCTGCCACGAATAACGCCTGTGGTAACACTGTTTTTCCACTCACCTTTTTGAAACTCTTTTGTCTCGTTAAAGCCCGTTTCTGTACGAGTATAAACACGGGTTTCACGGCGAGAAACGCCCCAACTTAACTCTTTTAGCAATCCATTATCATCAAGCTCCCAGCTAATAGGCTGCCCAATTTTAAGGTTTCTAAGATCTTTATTTTGATTAGAGATAGTTGCGATATCAGCAGAATCAATACCAAACTGAGTCAGTATTGAACTTAATGAATCACCACTAGAGACAATATAGGTATGAGGGACTTGTGCAACGGCAGTGCTTGTATCGGAGTCATCATCTGTACCGACTAAGCCTTCATCAGTCAGTTGATCACTACTGTCAGTGATAATGTCATCAGTATTTTCATCTTGGTTGGCAAGAGGCATCTGAATGCTGACAGGAACTTCACGGCCTTGCTCATTTTGAAGAACCACTGGTCGCCAAATTGCGACGACCAGTGTTGCTGCAGTTAACGAACCAAGCATGATCTTATGTGGGAGCGGTAAACTTAAATATACCTGTGCAATGGATTTCTTCTGCTGCACGTTCTTAATTCCTTATTGTGTTTCATTCAGGCAGCTCGCATATTGGTTAGCTAGTTGGGTAAGGAATTTTGTATAGCTCTCTTGAGTTAGAGCAATCCCACTTCCTAGGGGGTCTAATACACCCATTTTAACCCCAGTGCCTTTCGCCACTGTTTCTATTACTGTCGGCCTAAATTGTGGCTCAGCAAAAATGCAAGTTGCTTTTTGCTCAACCAACTGTGTTCGTATTTGATGTAATTTCTGCGCACCCGGCTGTATTTCAGGGTTGATCGTAAAATGACCTAACGGCTTTAAATTATAATGTTTTTCGAAGTAGCCATAAGCATCATGAAAGACAAAATAACCCTTATTTCTCACAGGCGACAGAATATTAACAAGATTCTTATCAGTTTGCTTGAGTTGTTCGCTGAATTTACCTAGGTTTACGTCCAGAAGTTCTTTTTTATCTGGATAGAGTGTAATTAACCTTTCGTGGATCTGTTTTGCAGACGACAACGCAATTTCTGGTGATAACCAGATGTGCATATTATAATCACCATGAGAATGATGTTCGTGATTTTCCTCATGTTTATGCACATTGTCATCATCATCTTTCAATAAAAGCGACTTTATTTCGTCAGTTTCCGCTAAAGCCAACTTATGATTGTCAGTAAGTCTGTTTAATGGCTTATCTAAAAACACTTCCATATCAGGTCCTACCCATACCATCAGGTCTGCGGAGGTGATTTTTTTCAAATCAGAGGGTTTTAATGCATAATCGTGTGGAGATGCCCCATCTGGTAATAAAACCTGTGTTGGCGTGACTCCATCAGCGATAGCGGCAGCAATAAATCCTAATGGTCTAATGGAAACGACGACATCAGCCTGCACTGAAGCACTGAATGAGCTTATCATCGCTGTCGCTAAAAATGATTTCAATAAAAAACGATGCGCAAATTTGTTGTTTTTATGTAACATAGGAAGAATTCTCGTGAATCATCATTGGAAATGTTATATTATAACGTTTCAATGATTCTGCAAGTGCTAATTTTATGTCTGACTTGATTTGTTTAAAATCGGTTTGTGTTTCTTTTGGTGAAAGAGAAATTTTAAAAGATATCTCTTTTGATCTAAAAGCAGGCCGTATTCTTACTTTACTTGGCCCTAATGGCGCAGGTAAATCTACGGTTATCCGTTTAGTTCTTGGTTTATTAAATCCAACCTCAGGAAAAGTTGAGCGTCAAAATGCGCTAAGAGTAGGCTATGTGCCACAAAAACTTTATCTCGATCCCACCATGCCACTCACCGTTAAACGGTTTATGACATTAAAACCGGGGGTTCATGATAAAGATATTCTCCCTGCTTTAGAACGCGTTAATGCGGCTAAATTAATCAATCAGCCTATGCAGAAACTTTCTGGCGGTGAGTCTCAACGTGTGTTGTTAGCAAGAGCGTTGCTTAATCAACCTCAACTTTTAGTTTTAGATGAACCCACACAAGGTGTTGATGTGAATGGTCAATTAGCACTTTATGATTTAATTAATCAGCTTCGTCATGAATTAGGTTGTGCCATCTTGATGGTTTCTCATGATCTTCATCTTGTAATGGCGAAAACAGACGAAGTCCTCTGTTTAAATGGTCATATTTGCTGTTCGGGTACACCTGACGTGGTGTCTTCTCACCCTGAGTTTATTGCCATGTTTGGAAGCCGCGGTGCTGAGCAACTGGGTATTTATCGTCATCATCACCAGCATAGTAAGGAGTGTCGTCATGATTGAGTTGCTGTTACCGGGTTGGATTGCCGGTATGCTCTTAGCAATGGCGGCGGGTCCTTTAGGCTCTTTTGTCGTTTGGCGTCGTATGTCTTATTTTGGTGATACTTTAGCTCACGCCTCACTACTTGGTGTTGCTTTTGGTTTGCTATTTAACATCGAGCCTTTTTATGCTGTTATTGCAGTCACGCTTCTTCTTGCTATTTTATTGGTCTGGTTAGAGTTAAAACCTCAACTTTCTGTTGATACTCTTTTAGGGATCATGGCACACAGTGCGCTTTCTTTAGGGCTTGTGGTTGTTAGTTTAATGTCGAATGTACGTGTTGATTTAATGGCTTATCTGTTTGGTGATTTGCTGTCTGTAAACTATCAAGACGTTATCAGCATTTTTATTGGTGTTGTGATTGTTTTATTTGTGATTATTCGCTCATGGCGTCCACTACTTTCCATGACAATTAATCAAGATATGGCATTTGTTGATGGTGTGAATATTCAGCGAGAACGCTTAAAGCTAATGATGATCACCGCATTAACCATTGGTTTAGCTATGAAGTTTGTCGGTGCGCTGATCATTACCTCGTTACTGATCATCCCTGCAGCAACAGCACGTCGTTTTGCTCGTTCTCCAGAGCAAATGGCTCTGATTGCAATCGCGGTTGGTATGTTGGCAATTACTGGTGGTTTAACCTTCTCTGCTTTCTATGACACGCCTGCTGGTCCTTCAGTGGTTTTAGCGGCGAGTTGCCTCTTTATTTTAAGTTTATTTGCCCCGACTAAACAGTAATTGAAATATAAATAAGATTTCATGCAAAAAATAACCCTCACTATTAATTTCTAGTGAGGGTTATTTTTATGATCCATTATCGGGTTATTGTAAGGAAACTAATCTTCCATAATTCGATTAAAATGACGATAGGCATGATTAGTGGCAACACGGCCCCGTGGTGTACGCTGAATAAAACCTTGCTGAATTAAATAAGGCTCTAATACATCTTCTATGGTTTCACGCTCTTCACCAATAGCTGCCGCAAGGTTATCTAATCCGACAGGGCCACCCATAAATTTATCAATGATGGCAAAAAGAAGTTTGCGATCTAAATAATCAAAACCTGCTGCATCCACATTCAACATATCAAGCGCTTTAGATGCAATCTCTTCATCAATGGCACCATTGCCTTTTACTTGGGCAAAGTCTCTCACACGGCGCAATAATCGGTTAGTAATACGCGGTGTACCTCGTGAACGCATCGCAATTTGACGAGCGCCTTCATCTGTCATCTCTAATCCCATAAAACTGGCACTACGAGAAACAATATGTTGAAGATCGTCAACATTATAAAACTCAAGACGTTGAACAATACCAAAACGGTCGCGCAATGGCGATGTTAAAGAGCCAGCTCTTGTGGTTGCACCCACTAAGGTAAATGGAGGGAGGTCAATTTTAATTGAACGAGCCGCAGGTCCTTCACCAATCATAATATCAAGTTGATAATCTTCCATTGCCGGATAAAGGATTTCTTCAACAACAGGTGAAAGACGATGAATTTCATCAATAAATAATACGTCATGAGGCTCTAGGTTAGTTAGCATAGCGGCTAAATCACCGGCTTTTTCAAGTACAGGGCCTGATGTGGTACGTAAATTAACCCCCATTTCATTAGCAATGATATTTGCTAATGTGGTTTTACCTAATCCGGGAGGTCCAAAGATAAGCAGATGATCGAGCGCATCATGACGCAATTTAGCCGCCTGAATAAAAATCTCCATTTGTTCTCGAACTTGCGGTTGCCCAACATATTCGGCAAGAGATTTAGGACGGATCGCCCTATCAATAATTTCTTCTTCAGGTTGTTGAATTTCTGCTGAAATCAGGCGATCTGCTTCAATCACAATGTGTTACTCCTAAATAGCCGCGCGCAACGCTTCTTTGATAAGTGTCTCGCTATCTGTACCCAGTTTTGCCACTTTGCTGATCATTTTTGCAGCTTCTTGTGGTTTATAGCCTAATGCGATTAATGCCGCAGAGGCTTCGGCTTCAATATCTGCCGCTTTTGGTGCTTTAGGTGAAGTACTTTCTGGTAACTCGATATCATTATTTTCGAATAAATCACCATTAAGACCTTTAAAGCGATCTTTCATTTCAACCACTAAACGCTCCGCCGTTTTCTTACCTACACCCGGTAATTTCACTAGTGAAGTGATAGATTCATTTTCAATCGCGGTGACAAATTGGCGAGCAGACATGCCAGATAGAATGGCTAATGCAAGTTTAGGTCCCACACCATTCACTTTAATTAATTCACGAAAAAGTGCGCGCTCTTGTTTTTGGTTAAAACCATAAAGTAATTGCGCATCTTCACGTACGATAAATTGCGTGTAGATAATGGCTTCTTGACCAATATCAGGCAATTCATAAAAACAGGTCATTGGCATATTGATTTCATAACCCACACCATTACCTGCCTCGATCAGCACCACTGGTGGCTGTTTTTCAAGAATAATTCCTCTGATACGACCTATCACCCTAACGCCTCCGCAAATATAATTACGTCAAGTTTATAACATAAAAAAAGCTGGACGTATATCCAGCCTGTAAAAAACCAAACACATTTACCAAGATAACAACTTATCTTAACCTGCCTCGTGTTAACACTAATCGAGGATCGCCCACACGTAATAAATTTTGGTTAAAATGACAATGCGTGATAGCAATCGCCAAGGCATCAGCAGCATCTGATTGTGGTGCCGCAGATAATTTTAGTATTGAGCGCACCATATGTTGTACTTGGCTTTTTTCAGCAGCGCCCGTGCCCACAACGGTCTGTTTAACTTGGCGAGCTGCATATTCAAAAACAGGTAAATCATTGTTTACTGCGGCGAGTATCGCAACACCTCGCGCTTGCCCCAGTTTTAATGCAGAGTCAGCATTTTTAGCCATAAACACTTGTTCAACGGCAAACACATCCGGCGAAAATTGAGTAATAATTTCGCTAACACCAGCATAAATACGCTTAAGTCGATTGGGGAGATCGGGAACTTGTGTACGAATACAACCGCTTCCCAAATAGATAAGCTGACGCCCTTGCTGTCGAATTACACCATAGCCTGTAACACGCGAGCCGGGGTCTATACCTAGAATGATAGCCATATCAATTCCTGTTGCCGATATGGTCGATGGCGAGAGAAAAGAGCAAAAAAATCTGCTCTGCTCTTCTCTTCGCACTTTTAATAACAGTATTAAACACCGTTATTTTCGATAATCGTTAGAACGATTACAGGATATCTTCCAGTTGTTTTGCAACTTCATCAGAGATATCACCGTTGTGATAGACTTCTTGCACGTCATCACTGTCTTCTAACATATCGATAAGACGCATTAATTTTGGTGCAGTTTCAATATCTAATTCTGCTTTAGTTGATGGGATCATTGAAACTTCTGCTGATTCAGCAACAAAACCTGCTGCATCCATTGCATCTTTTACTTCACCAAAAGATTCTGGTGTGGTGTAAACATCAATAGCACCATCATCAAAAGTTTCAACGTCGTCAGCACCAGCTTCTAACGCAGCTTCCATAATGGCATCTTCGTCAACACCCGGTGCGTAGGAAATGACACCTTTTTTGGTAAACAGATAAGATACAGAACCATCTGTTCCTAAATTACCACCTGTTTTGGTAAATGCATGGCGAACATCGGAAACAGTACGGTTACGATTATCACTTAAGCATTCAACCATCACCGCAGTACCCGCAGGACCATAGCCTTCATAAATGATGGTTTCCATATTATCGTTTTCATCATTACCCACACCTCGTGCAATTGCACGATTTAAAGTGTCACGAGTCATGTTGTTCGATAATGCTTTATCAACTGCCGCACGTAAACGTGGGTTAGTTGCAGGATCACCACCACCTAAACGTGCTGCTGTAACTAATTCACGGATGATTTTAGTGAAAATTTTACCGCGTTTCGCATCTTGCGCTGCTTTACGGTGTTTTGTATTGGCCCATTTACTATGACCTGCCATGAAATATCTCCAAACGTGGTCTAATCATTAAATAACAAATTCTTCAATCGCTTGCTGATTACTGGCGGATTTTGTTAATTTTACCGCCAGTTTCGCGTCTAACCATTGGTATTGCGAATGCTCAGTTAGCACAAGATCTCGCTCTGCGGGTAGTGCTAACGTAAACCAATGTTCCTGACAATGAGTAACATCTGGTGCATAACGATGCCGAAAATGTGCAAAAATTTCAAAAAGAATTGAGCGATGACAATCCACCAGCTTCAGATTTTCTTTTATGATATCAATTCCAACTTCTTCTTGCACTTCACGCAACGCCGTTTGAAAAGGCGTCTCACCCTCTTCTAAACTGCCTGTCACAGATTGCCAGAAATCAGGATCATCTCGACGCTTTAGCATAAGCACCCGTTTGGTCTCTTTTGCATAAATAACAACTAAAACGGATACCGGGCGCTTATATTTCATCATTTACTCTTTATCTTCGCTAACTTCTTTTTGAGTTACTGCAATTGCTAACTCTTTTAAAGAATCTTCATTAGCAAAGCTTGGTGCATTAGTCATTAAACACGCAGCAGCTGTTGTTTTAGGGAAAGCAATAACATCACGGATGTTATCAGTACCTGTTAACAACATAACTAAACGGTCTAAACCAAATGCTAAACCTGCATGTGGTGGAGTACCAAATTTAAGTGCATCTAATAAGAAACCAAATTTCTCTTGTTGCTCATTCGGTGTAATACCTAAAATGCTAAATACTGCTTGTTGCATTTCATTACGGTGAATACGCACCGAGCCACCGCCCACTTCATAACCATTAATAACCATATCATAAGCATTTGCCACAGCACCGACTGGATGTGCAGTCAATTCAGCTGGTGATAAGTCTTTTGGTGAAGTAAATGGATGGTGCATCGCACTTAAGCTACCGGTTTCTTCATCTTCTTCAAACATTGGGAAGTCGATGACCCACAATGGTTTCCATGCATTTAAATCAGTCAGTTCAAGATCACGACCTACTTTTAGACGCAGAGCGCCCATCGCATCACTCATTGTGCCTTTACGACCCGCACCAAAGAAGATTAAATCGCCATCTGTTGCGCCTGTTGTTTCCAAAATAGCGTTAACAACATCGTTAGTCAGGAACTTAGCGATAGGGCTTTGTACACCTTCAATGCCTTTCGCGCTTTCGTTGACTTTCATCCACGCAAGACCTTTAGCACCGTAAATACCAACAAACTGTGTATATTCATCAATATTTTTACGGGTTAATGCTGCACCACCCGGTACACTCAATGCGATAACACGACATTTTTCATCGTTAGCAGCTTGTGCAAATACGCTAAACTCAACATCTTTGACTAAATCAGCGATGTCTTTAAGTTCCATTGGGTTACGTAAATCTGGTTTGTCTGAACCATAACGACGCATTGCTTCAGCAAAAGTCATTACTGGGAACGCACCTAAATCAACATTAAGAATATCTAACCATAATGCATGGATCATACGCTCCATCACTTCGCGCACTTGGTCTGCACTCATGAAAGAGGTTTCAACATCGATCTGGGTAAATTCAGGCTGACGGTCAGCACGTAAGTCTTCATCGCGGAAGCATTTTACGATTTGATAGTAACGATCAAAACCAGACATCATTAACAGCTGTTTAAAAAGCTGTGGTGATTGAGGTAATGCGTAGAATTTACCTTTATGTACACGACTTGGTACTAAATAGTCACGCGCACCTTCTGGTGTCGCTTTGGTCAGCATAGGGGTTTCAACATCAAGGAAACCTTCACCATCCATAAAACGGCGAACAAAGCTTGTGATTTTAGCACGGGTTTTTAAGCGATCTGACATTTCAGGGCGACGCAGGTCTAAATAACGATATGTTAAACGACGCTCTTCAGTATTTGTTTGATTGCTATCTAACGGTAATGGCTCTGAACGGTTAAATATAGACAGAGATTCTGCCGCTAACTCAATTTCACCTGTTGCCATATTTTTATTAACTTGGCTATCAGGACGAGCGCGTACTGTTCCTGTGACTTGAATACAAAATTCATTACGCAGTTCTGAAGCCTGAGAAAATGCCTCTTTCTGCTCTGGGTCAAAGAAGACTTGAACAATACCTTCGCGATCTCGCATATCAATAAAGATAAGTCCACCTAAGTCACGGCGACGGTTAACCCAACCACAAAGAGTCACTTTTTGGCCCACATGGGCGCTATTCAACTGCCCACAATAATTAGTACGCATACAATATCCTTTTACTCAGCTTGTTGTGCTTTCTGCTGCGGAAATTTTGGCAATAGTCTTTTTCGAGTAGTGTCAAAAAAAAGGCAGACATTATAACGAAAATTCTTCCTGGAGATAAGAGTATAGACCTAGTTTATATGATACATCTTTTCAAGGATTTGCTAATCCCCAAACAATTAATTAATAATAATTATTTATAGCGACAGAAGTCGCTTTGAGGTTTATCATTAAATTCGCCGTTTTTTGGCTTTGGCAATGGAGAAAAGATGGTTAGCTCGCTTTACATCGTACTGGGCGCACTATTATTGATTAAATTGTCCCTCAATGTCGTAAAACTCAGAACACAATATCGGGTTGCTTATGGCGATGGTGGCTTTTATGAATTACAAACAGCCATCCGTGTTCATGGCAATGCGGTAGAATATATTCCAATTTCCATGATCTTATTACTGGTCATGGAAATGAATGGTGCTTTTGTTTGGATGGTACACATCTGTGGCTCAATTTTAATCGCTGGTCGCTTTTTACACTCTTATGGATTAAAACACCGTGAACTTCGCTGGCGTCGTTCAGGCATGGCAGCCACTTACTTATCAATGGTATTGATGATCATTGCTAATATTTATTTCCTTCCTTGGATACAAATCTTTTCCTTTTATTACTAAGTCCTCGCGGGAATAACATGATCATCCATGATCAAAACCGACATCCTTGCTGTTGTGTCTAATAACGGCAAGGTATCAGAAAGGTTTATTTATTTTTTCCAATTTCTTTCTAAATAATGCAACTTTGTGAGCACCGTCGCTTCTGGTAGAATGCTTGCTTCTTTTATTCCTTAAACCTATTTTAGTTATGTCGAATTCAAAATCATCACAACAAGACAGCTTATTTGCGACACCTATTGCTAACCTTGGTGACTGGCGCTTTGATGAAAAAGTCGCTGAAGTGTTTCCTGATATGATAAAACGCTCAGTACCAGGTTACTCTAATATCATCTCCATGATTGGTATGCTTGCAGGTCGCTTCGTTACACCCAATAGCCAAGTCTATGATTTAGGCTGTTCTTTAGGTGCAGCAACCCTTTCCATGCGTCGTAATATTGATGCTACTGGCTGCAAAATTATTGGTGTTGATAACTCACCCGCCATGGTAGAACGCTGTCAGCGCCATATTGATGCTTATAAAGCAGATACACCTGTTGATATTATTGAAGGTGATATTCTTGATATTGAAATCAACAACGCTTCAATGGTTGTGCTCAATTTCACCTTACAATTTTTAGAACCTCATGATCGACAAACATTATTAAATCGAATTTACCAAGGTCTTAATCCGGGTGGTGTGCTCGTACTTTCTGAAAAATTCAGTTTTGAAGATAAAGAAATTGGCGAGTTACTGTTTAATATGCACCATGATTTCAAACGTGCTAACGGTTACAGCGAATTAGAAATTAGCCAAAAACGTAGCATGTTAGAAAATGTTATGTTGACCGATTCTGTTGAAACGCATAAAACTCGCTTACATAATGCAGGTTTCCCACATGCGGAAGTTTGGTTCCAATGTTTTAATTTCGGCTCTCTTTTAGCGATTAAAGGCAATAATTAATGATTAATTTTGGCTCTTTTTATCAACTTATTGCGCAAGATGAGCGCTTATTTCATTGGTTAGATACATTACCGGCTCAATTGTCAGAATGGCGTTCAAATGCGTTACACGGTCACTTTTCTTCTTGGGAAAGAATGCTCGATGGTTTGCCCGAAATTACGCCTACTGAGATTGATTTGAAAAATGGTGTGATTGCTCAGCACACTCCAGCATTAAGCGCAGGCGAACAACTGGGATTAAGCAACGTTTTAAAAAATTTAATGCCGTGGCGTAAAGGTCCCTTTTCACTTTATGGCGTCAATATCGATACAGAATGGCGCTCTGATTGGAAATGGGATCGTGTTTTACCTCATCTTTCACCGCTTGAAGGTCGTTTAGTATTAGATGTGGGTTGTGGTAGTGGCTATCACATGTGGCGAATGTTAGGTGAAGGCGCAGAATTTGTTGTAGGGATCGACCCTACTCAACTTTTCTTATGCCAATTTGAAGCCGTCAGAAAATTATTAGGTAATGACCAACGCGCACATTTAATTCCTGTTGGTATTGAGCAAATGCCTGAATTAAATGCCTTCGATACCGTATTCTCAATGGGCGTCCTTTACCATCGCCGTTCACCACTTGATCATTTATGGCAATTAAAAAACCAATTAGTTTCTGGTGGCGAATTAGTGTTAGAAAGCCTGGTTGTTGAAGGTGATGAATTTCAATGCCTGATCCCTGGTGAACGTTATGCACAAATGCGTAACGTGTACTTTATTCCATCGGCAAAAATGCTAAAGGTTTGGCTAGAAAAATGTGGTTTTAAAGATGTGCGTATTGTTGATGAAAACGTCACTTCTTTAGAAGAACAACGTAAAACAGATTGGATGGTCACGGATTCTTTAGATGCATTTTTAGATGCTGATGATAAAACAAAAACTGTTGAAGGTTATCCTGCGCCTAAACGTGCGATATTAATTGCAACCAAGCCTTAATTTTTTATTGAGTTCTAAAGGGATATCAAGTTATTTAATATCCCTTTCTTTCATAATATTCATCTTGGTTTTTATTAAAGACACCCTGTATGCCCCCTTATTTGCAGATAAACAATTAAAGAAATTTATGGCAAAAACACCAAAGAGCAAAGTTGCTACTCAAAAAGAAATAACACAAAAAAAACAACACGCTCTTTTGCAAAAGAAAAAGAATAAGCGTCTGCAATATGATGATCCTATTTTTTCATCCTTTGTAGAAACCACATCAGCAAAATACCTCCCACTAACGCCATTACAACGAGGGGTACAACTCTTTTTTTCATTATTTGACTATGCCACACAACTTTTATATATCGCTTTTATTATTACCGTTTGGTGGTTTCCTGAACATTTCTCAGTTCAAACAATTTATAATCTCACCGTTTTATTTTTATTTGAGTTTATTCTCGTGCATTCAGGTGTTTTTATGGCTGCATTTGCTCGTACTAAACTTGTTTTTGCTCTTATTCCCTTTTATGGAATATTTGCACTGATTATCAATAGTATGATTATGGGTGATGAAAACTTGATCCTTTGGCTCTATGCTGTGATTGTTGCTAATCGAATTATCAATGGTTACCAAGTAAAAACTAAAGAAGAAATGGGGAAGAATTTATTTTATTCTGCGCTATTAGTTTTAAATTTTATGCTCTGCCTTTTTTCTGTCATGATTTTTAAGTTCTTAGTTCCTTATGGTGGATTAACACCTCAATATTTAAATAAAATTGACTATCTTTATTTAATTCCACAGCATAGCGATTATTTTAATGTTCCACATGTTGGTATGGCTTACGGCACATTATTCTATGGTATTCCTTTAGTTTTTATTACGATAAATAGCGTCTCCTCTATTTATCCGCGTGTAATACAAAAACTAAAACAAGCAAAATAAATACAGAACAATAATTCTAAAATAGAACACTTGTTGTTCATCTTTATTCATGTTTAAATACGCGCGTTATCACTCCAATTATTTCTCTTTCTAAGAAGGCACTTCCCTACGATGAACTAAATTCTGCCAGAAAATTTCTCAAATACCTTTTCGGTATTCATTTTCTGTTACTGGCAGACAATAATTTATTTCGTCGCATCTAAAAAAGATCTCGGCTGTCTGCCACCTATTTCGCTTAGGAGGTCTTACTATGACAATAGCCTGTCACTTCTCACAACTTAATATCGAATTTAATCAAGAAGCTCTTTTTCCGCCATTAACTCGCTCACTGGCTTGCCAGCAAAATGCATTAATTGGCCACAACGGTAAAGGGAAATCCGTACTATTAAGATTATTAGCACAAAAAATATTACCAACTTCAGGTCAAGTTAACTGGAATATGCCTTTTGTTCACGTTGATCAATTAACGCGATTACAAGGCGATACACTTGCTCAAGCGTTAGATATTCATGAAATTTATCAAGCATTCCAACGTGTTGATGACGGTATTGCCACCTTAGAAGATATTGAGTTACTTGATGGCAAATGGCAACTTCCTGTCATGTGGCAGAATTTATTAGATTCGGCGCAACTTCCCGTCGCATTAGATACCCCTATTGCGCATCTAAGTGGCGGAGAACAAACACGTTTGGCTCTTTGTCGCGCTTTTTTATGCGAAGAGAGTTTTCTGCTGTTAGATGAGCCAGATAACCATCTTGATTATCAAGGGCGACAATGGCTAATAAAACAATTAGCTCAGCACAAAGCTGGCTCTCTTATTGTTAGTCACAATCGAAACTTGCTCTCGTATGCTGATACTATTCTTGAATTAAGTGAGAAAGGCTTATCTGAATATGGCGGAAATTATACGTTATATGAAGCACAAAAAAGTGCGGAAATAACATCATTGGAAGCCGCAAGTGATCGACTAAACAGCCAAATTAAAAATGAGAAACGCCAGCAACAAGCAACATTACAAAAAGCGGCACAACGGAAACGGCAAGGCGAATCAATTAGGCAAAGTGGCTCTCAGTGCCTACTTTTACTGGATATGCAAAAAAACAGAGCAGAACAACGCCAATCTGCCGTAGCAAAACGGCATCAGCGCGTAATCGATGATATGCAATCTCAAAAACAAGGTGTCGATGAAGAAAAAGCACACGTTCATCAGCAGAAAATGGTATTGAATTATCAAAGTGACGGGCGTCGTTTAAATGTATTTGTTAATAATCTTCAACTTCCTTATGGTTACCAACACCCTATTTCATTTTCAGCTTATGGCAATGAACATTGGCATATTAAAGGTAAAAATGGCTGTGGAAAATCAACATTATTAAAATGTTTAATTGAACAATTTGCGCCCCTTTCTGGTGAATTTCGTCTTAACAAAGA
Organism: Proteus sp. CD3; assembly: GCF_008808075.1. Taxonomy (NCBI): domain Bacteria; kingdom Pseudomonadati; phylum Pseudomonadota; class Gammaproteobacteria; order Enterobacterales; family Morganellaceae; genus Proteus; species Proteus sp. CD3. The sequence goes on from NZ_CP019686.1 coordinate 1,845,381, forward strand.
CTATTGCTATCTCGATCAACATATTGCTTTACTTGATAAAACATTGCCGGTTGCACAGGCACTACACCAATATCAATCTGCGATTTCTGTCGAGCAATGGCGAACACGTCTTGGAATGTTGAGAATTAGAGGTGATAAATCTTTACTACCACTTGAAAAACTCAGTGGCGGCGAACAATTAAAAGCAACGTTATTAGCTTTAACACATAGCCCAAAACCACCTGCCGTATTATTACTTGATGAGCCAGATAATCACCTTGATATCGAATCTAAACAACTATTGGAAAATCTACTTGTTGAATATCAAGGTACATTATTACTGGTTTCGCATGATGACGCTTTTGTTGAACGCTGCGGTATTACACATACGCTGTTATTAGACACAATGATATAAAAAAACTGCGCCATAAAAGGCGCAGTTCTAAACGATTTAATCTGTTTCAATCAAGATGCTAATGGCGCATGAATACTCATAATATCTTTCATTGCTTCAACAGTATCTTCATCCACGCAATAATGCGTAAATTCATCAATCTCACTGTCAGAGCTCATCGTTACACCCGCTTTGCGATAAATCATGGTTGAAGGTGCCACTTTTCCTGCTGAACTGTGTATTTCTTTTAATCCTGCATCTAGGAATTTTTGGATATTACTCAGTCTTACACCTGCGCCAGCCATAATGATAGGGCCTTGTGTTTTTTCATTTAACGTTCGTAATAATGGCAAACCTAATTCTGCATTCGCCTGCTGCCCTGAGGTTAAAATACGAGAAACACCTAGCTGAGTCAGTTGTTCTAGCGCTAATAATGGATTAATGCACATATCAAAAGCACGATGAAAAGTAATAGCTAAGGGACCTGCAAGCTCCATTAGAATTTCCATTTTAGGCAAATCAATATGCCCTTCTTCATTTAAAAGACCAACAACGGCCCCTGAAAATCCCATATCACGGATCAAACTAATATCATTTTTCATTGCTGAAAAATCAGCTTGTGTATAACAAAAATCGCCACCACGCGGACGAACGATAGGATGAACGGGAATACGAACCAGATCTCTGACTTGTCGTAGCATTCCAAAACTTGGCGTAATACCGCCTTCTGCCGGACTTGTACACAGCTCTATTCTGTCTGCACCAGCTCGTTCTGCTACCAACGCGCATTCAGCGCCAAAACAACAAATCTCCAATGTAGTCATATCATCCCTCTCCATCCTTAATATAGAAAGTAATCAGAAAATAAATATCATTTCTCAGCGATTACTAACAATAGTTGTCGAATCTTGTAATTCATTCAATTCTGCTATCAGAATTTTGTGCTGACACAAGCAAACTATTTTCTGAAAGTGTCGTTCAACACTCACTTTCAACGATTTCAAGTAACGAATAAGGATGATACTTCACAGTGACTTTTCCATTAGAAATAGCCACCGTTGGATTAGGTAAACGCTCTTTCTCACCTTTAGGTTCGCTGATTTTTAAGCTAACACTCTCTGGTAACGTTTCGGGTAAAAAAGACATCACTTTATTCACGAGAAAAGCGGGTTCGACGGAGATCACTTGCTCAATATGCTCCCAACCTTGGTATTCATATTTTTTATTCGTAGGAAAAGGCAATTCAACAATAAAAACAGATTGATTCAGAATAGTTAACGGTGTTTCTAATTGAAATAGATATATTGGGCGTCCATTAATCACATTATCAGAAATACACTTTCCACACTGGCTTAATCCTGTTCGCCACTGCTCCGCTAATGCCAAATCGTGACAACGTAACGACACATGATCAGTGCGATAGACGGATAAATCTATGCCCAAACTATCAGCAAATGACGTCATATTTTCTTCAAACAAAGAAAGCTCGTGAGTTAAATCATTTAATTGAGAAATTGAAGAAAATAACACCATTTTGAATAACCTTAATGAAAAAACAGAGAAAAAACCTTAAAGATAAGCCCGAGATGGTAGCATGTTCTAGCCGGAATATGTTATAAATTCAAGGTTAATCCTAATTCTTTATAAGAAACCTGTCAGACTTTTGTCGTCAGGTTTTATTTTCTCAATAATTTAAGGTAACCCGGTGAATATTCAGGCTTTTCTTTCAGAAAAAATCAGTGTGGCAATGTGTGCTGCTGGCGCACCCGCTGATAGCGAACCTCTTGTCCGTCAGTCAGCCAAAGTACAATTTGGTGACTATCAGGCAAATGGTGTCATGGGAGCTGCAAAAAAAATGGGGATCCCACCCCGACAACTCGCAGAAAAGATCCTAGAAAAGCTCGATATTACGGATGTTGCAGATAAAGTTGAAATCGCAGGTCCGGGTTTTATCAATATCTTTTTATCTCCACAATGGGTTGCAAAACAAGCTGAAGATGCATTAGCAGATGAACATCTAAATGTAACTCCTGTTGAACCTCAAACTATTGTTATCGACTATTCATCTCCGAACGTTGCAAAACAGATGCACGTAGGTCACTTACGCTCAACCATTATTGGTGATGCAAGTGCGCGTACTTTATCTTTCTTAGGTCATAATGTTGTTCGTGCTAATCACCTTGGTGATTGGGGTACGCAATTTGGTATGTTAATTGCGTATTTAGAGAAAAAACAGAATGAAAATGCCGCTGATATGGCGTTATCTGATCTCGAAGAGTTCTATCGTGAAGCGAAAAAACACTATGATGAAGATGAAGTATTCGCAGAACGCGCCCGTAATTACGTTGTAAAATTACAAAGTGGTGATGAATACTGCCGTACAATGTGGCGTAAATTAGTTAATATCACCATGCAACAAAACCAAGTGACTTATCAACGTCTTAACGTCACATTAACCGAAGATGACATTATGGGTGAAAGTCTTTATAACCCAATGTTGGCTGGTATTGTTGCCGATTTAAAAGCAAAAGGTCTTGCAGTAGAAAGTGATGGTGCAACAGTTGTTTTCCTTGATGAATATAAAAACAAGGAAGGCGAACCTATGGGTGTTATCGTTCAGAAAAAAGACGGTGGCTACCTATATACAACGACAGATATTGCTTGTGCAAAATACCGTCACGAAACATTACATGCTGATCGTGTACTTTATTATATCGACTCTCGTCAGCACCAGCATTTAATGCAAGCTTGGACGATTGTTCGTAAAGCAGGCTACATCCCTGATTCAATGTCACTTGAACACCATATGTTCGGTATGATGTTAGGTAAAGATGGTCGTCCGTTTAAAACTCGTTCTGGCGGCACCATTCGTTTAACCGACTTACTGGATGAAGCTCAAGAAAGAGCGCGTACATTAATTGCTGAAAAAAATCCAGATATGGATAAAGACGAATTAAATAACGTTGCTCGCGTTGTGGGTATTGGAGCTGTTAAATACGCTGATTTATCTAAAAACCGTACAACAGATTACATCTTTGATTGGGATCTAATGTTAAGTTTCGAAGGTAACACTGCGCCTTATATGCAATATGCTTATACTCGCGTTGCTTCCATCTTCAAACGTGCAGAAATTGATGAAAATGCGTTAACGCAACCTATCACACTAACCCAATCTCATGAAAGACAACTTGCATTACGTTTAGTCCAATTTGATGAGACAATTATGCAAGTTTCTCGTGAAGGAACGCCTCACGTTATGTGTGCTTACCTTTACGATCTGGCGCAAGCTTTCTCCGGCTTTTATGAAAACTGCCCTATCTTATCTGCTGAAGATGAAAACACTCGCCAAAGCCGTCTAAAACTGGCTCGTTTAACCGCGAGAACCTTAAAACAAGGTTTAGATACTTTAGGTATTGAAACAGTAGATAGAATGTAATTCATTTCTATTTTCAAATAGCAGTGACAAAAAAAACCGATGGTATAAACCATCGGTTTTTTATTATGCGTTAAATTTTAATTCAAGATAGCTAAAAAAAAACTTCAAACAATGACTCAATTAAATTTCCAATGCTACTTAATCATTAATCTTCATTAGCAGTTATAACATCCTGACACAATAGTCCTCTAATATCTTTTGCCTCAATCCAACCATCGACACTGTCTATTGGCTTACTAGGGCTGTATAAGCGGTCATTAACGTCTTTCGCTGTGAAAGCAAGCTTCTCATTAGTTTTATCGAATACGCCAACACAGTTAACTGGGGTAAGTTTTGAGGTATTAATTTTTCCGTCGGCAGTACAACCTGCAAGAAATAACGTAGCTAATGATACAGAAATGATAATTGCTTTTTTCATAGTAGCTCCTTGACACTCTTATTTTTATTTTTACCAAAAATCACGAAGTGATTATTAAGTAGTCTTTAAACTAGAAATATCTAATGATTTATAACTGCTTTGAGTATAACGAATAAATAGAGAAATATTTGAGTTATTGAGCTATTAATGAAAAAAATAAGAAATATTGAGAAGGAATAGAAAAGAGAGGGAAAACAGAAAACAACGGCGGATAAATGAAAATAACAATTAGTGTACCATACTGAATTCTCAGTAATCTAATTATCTATTAATAATAGATTTAGCGTTAATTTCACTATTCACGCGACTTATTGTTTACTGCTTATCCCCAGCAATCGTGTTACCTATTTGAAGCGCAGACAAAATAGATATGATCACTTTCAGTAGTACTGAACGATAACAAGCAAATAACTTTACAGTCACGGTTAATCTACCTGAATACAGAAATAATAATATGTCTTAAATCAAAAAAATCAAATGTTTTAAAATATACTGCAATATTTTGAAATATTTGCAATATCTCATCATTAAGTAAGAAATATTTAACAGATGTGTCAATTTTTAAACCTATCCAACACAAGAGAGTTTATCTAAAAAAAGATAATTCGTCAAACCGTAAGTACTTAGAATATAGTGTCTATTTTTTTACTTTATGTAGAATCCCACTACGGGTAAACAAATTGTCTAAAGATATTCGATATGATTAATGTTTAGATAAATTTATTAATATCCATTACAAAACACTTTCCGATGCCGAAAAACTGTATAAATCATTTAGAAAATGGAAAAAAAATTTAATAAAAAAAATAGTGAGAAAAAATATTTTTGCTGTTTTCTCACTTTTTTCTCTTTCTAAGAATATACAGATCTGCGTAACTAAATACTAAAAGTGTGATCTATGTAGCATTATAAATAGTCTAAAAATAGAGGAAGGTTCTAAATGAAGAGAATTACATTGATAAAAGCATTGTGAATTTTGCAACTCCTCGCTTTTATACAAAAACGAGGAGTTCGTGTTATCAGTTATAAAGCACGTAGTGAGAAATGACGAGGTCTAAACCCTAGCGCATACAGCGCAACAAAATAACTTCCTGCTCCGGCTACGACAACTAACAACAAGCGTAAGATACGCATTAACATATTGCCGCTATCCCAACTTGGCATGATCCACAACATTCCAGCTAATACAGCGCCCATTACAGCAAGCGCAATAACAAGTTTTAATAAGAATACAGGCCAGCCAGCTAAAGGCTTATAGATATTTTTCTTGCGGATCTGCCAAAACAACATCGAGGCATTAAAACACGCCGCAATACCGATTGAGAGCGCAAGACCTACATGTTTTAAACTACCAATAAATGCAAGGTTCATTAATTGTGTGAGAATTAATGTCGCAATAGCAATTTTTACGGGCGTTTTAATATCCTGACGAGAATAAAAACCCGGTGCTAAGATTTTTATGATAATCAGCCCCATTAACCCAACACAGTAAGCGATTAGCGCTTGTTGCGTCATCAGTGCATCATGAGCATTAAAATTACCATACTGGAACAAAGACGCAGTTAAAGGTCCAGATAATACCGCTAAACCAATAGTACAAGGCAGTGCTAATAAAAAGCACAGTCTTAATCCCCAATCCATTAATTTTCTATATTCTTCAGTATTGCCACTGGCAAAACTCTTCGATAAGGAAGGAAGTAAAATTGTACCTAATGCAACGCCTAATACCCCTGTCGGTAATTCCATCAAACGGTCGGCATAATACATCCAAGAAACTGAACCAGAAACTAAGAAGGAAGCAAAAATAGTGTTGATAATTAACGATATTTGGCTAACCGAAACCCCTAAAATTGCAGGTCCCATCAGTTTCATCACACGCCAAACACCGCTATTTTTAAATGAAATACGCGGCAAAACCAGCATACCGATTTTTTTCAAATGCGGTAATTGATAACCAAGTTGTAATATTCCCCCAGCAACAACCGCCCACGCTAATGCCATAATAGGAGGATTACAATAAGGTGCGACCACTAAAGCGAAAAAGATCATGCTGACATTGAGCAGCGTTGGTGCAAAAGCGGGTACTGAAAAGCGATTCCAAGTATTTAAAATAGAGCCTGTCAATGAAGCCAGTGAAATAAGAAAAATATAAGGAAAGGTGATCCGTAATAGATCAGTTGTTAATTGGAATTTATCAGGTGAACTACTAAAACCTGGCGCTGTAACATAAATCACCCAAGGCGCAGCTATAATGCCAATCACGGTGACCACGGCTAAAATAAGCGTCAGCATACCCGAAACGTAAGCAATAAAAGTACGCGTTGCTTCCTCACCTTGCTGATTTTTATATTCTGCCAAGATCGGAACAAATGCTTGAGAAAATGCCCCTTCTGCAAAAATACGCCGCAATAAGTTTGGCAATTTAAAAGCAACAAAAAAGGCATCTGTTGCCATACCTGCACCAAAAATACGCGCAATAATTGCATCGCGAATAAATCCTAGTACCCGTGAAAATAAGGTCATAGAACTCACTGCAGCAAGTGATTTAAGTAAATTCATAAAGTTATTCTAATTTTTGTTGAATGGAATAAAAAGAAAGGGACTATACTCCGTCTCTAACATCGAAAAATCAATCTTCAATTAGTTAAGAATATGCTGACTCTGCTTATCTTCGACTAACCAAAGCGATTAAAAAATAGCTACTTATGGCTTGTAAGCATTTTTCTCAACATCGCTTCCAACATAACGTGATCCTCACTCTCATTAAATTTAGGATCGATAATACTTCTTCCCATAGAACCCTCTGCGATAACTAGCAACCATGTTGCAATTTTCTCTGGCTCCAGTGCTGAATCTATCTGCCCTTTTTTAATACCGTTTTTCAGCATCGCAATCAAACGCTGTTTGTTGTTTCTTTCATTTTCAATAAAAATCTCGTGAATGCTCGCATTACGCGATGCTTCAGCAAAAATTTCAATACTAATTAAATTGAATGCTTTTAATATTGATAGCACTAATCCTAACCAATGTCGGCAATTAGAGGCTGTTTGGAATTGTTAACGTTTAAAATATGTTCGCGTTGTTAATGCAGTTAATACGTGATCTCGCCACTCTTGATTAATTTGTAGATAGTTTTTGGCGTAGCCTTCCCGTTCAAAACCATGTTTAGCTAATAGGTTTCCACTGCGTAAATTATGAGGCATATAATTTGCCATAATACGATGCATTCCTTGTTGTCGTTGCATATAGCGAAGTGTTTCCGTTAAAGCTTCCGACATATAGCCCTGACCTTGCCATTTTTCACCAACGGAATATCCCAAGAAGCAGGCGTTAAAAGCGCCACGCATAACATTGCTGTAATTAGCAACACCAATAATTTCATCTTCATTTTGTGTTAATAGCAGAAAATGAAAAGCACTTTCTTGTCGATGTAGTTCGTTCATATATTGTAAACGGTGATCCCAACCGGAGGGCAAATAATGTGTTTTATCTCTTACGGGTTCCCATGGAATTAAAAAGCGACGATTTAATGTATAATAATCAGCCAATCTTTCAGCATCTCTCTCATATGCTAAACGAATTACCATTCTTTGTGTTTCAAAACGAATTTTAGGAATTCCGCCACGATAACCAAACATTACGATCTCATTATCCTTTGATATAAATAAGTCTAATTCTGAAGCAACTCTTCTTATTCTGCCACTAACCTTAATAAAAAAATATCATCTTTAATTTACTAGGAATTATGCACATTTAGAGACAGAATAGCTGAAGAAATAAATTATTTCATTCCCCCCTATTTTATTTAAATTATTTGCTTATTGATGGTGAGTAATGGCGCTGGTAACACAAGCCCGCACTTTGGGTAAATACTTCCTCCTAATTGACAATATGTTAGTTGTCTTAGGTTTTTTCGTCGTTTTTCCGCTTATTTCTATTCGTTTCGTCGAACAATTAGGTTGGGCTGGTGTTATTGTCGGCTTTGCATTAGGGCTTCGACAATTAGTGCAACAAGGTCTTGGCATTTTTGGTGGCGCTATTGCAGACCGTTTTGGTGCAAAACCAATGATAATAACAGGCATGTTATTACGAGCTTTAGGTTTTGCTTTAATGGCAATGGCAGATCAACCTTGGATACTTTGGTTATCTTGCATTTTATCTGCATTAGGTGGGACTTTATTTGATCCACCTCGCACAGCGCTAGTTATCAAATTAACCCGTCCTTATGAGCGCGGTCGTTTTTATTCTTTATTATTAATGCAAGATAGCGCTGGCGCTGTTATTGGCGCTCTCATCGGTAGTTGGTTATTACAGTATGATTTTCATTTAGTTTGCTGGGTTGGTGCGGGTGTTTTTGTGATCGCAGCCTTATTTAATGCTTGGTTATTACCCGCTTACCGTATATCCACAACCCGAACACCAATTAAAGAAGGATTAAAACGGGTATTTATTGATAAACGCTTTGTTAGTTATGTCTTAACGCTGACAGGCTATTTTGTATTATCCGTTCAAGTCATGTTGATGTTTCCTATTATCGTCAATGATATTGCGGGCACACCAACTGCCGTAAAATGGATGTATGCCATTGAAGCGCTGCTTTCTTTAACATTGCTTTATCCTATTGCTCGCTGGAGCGAGAAACATTTCAAATTAGAACAGCGTTTAATGGCAGGCTTATTTTTAATGAGCATCAGCATGTTCCCTATTGGTATGATCCATTCATTACAAAGCATCTTCTTGATTATTGGCTTGTTTTATCTTGGTACTATTACGGCAGAGCCTGCACGCGAAACATTAAGTGCATCACTTGCTGATCCTCGCGCTCGTGGTAGTTATATGGGCTTTAGCCGATTAGGTTTGGCGTTTGGTGGTGCAATTGGTTATACCGGTGGTGGATGGATGTATGATTTAGGCAATCAATTTGATATGCCTGAATTGCCTTGGTTCTTACTGGGAACGGTAGGTTTAATAACACTTTATGCATTACATCGCCAATTTAATCGTAAAAAAATAGAAACAGCCATGCTTACTCCTTAAAGATCGGGTAAACTTTTAGTTATCAATGATCAAGGAGTGTTTATGAAAGCAATTTTTCTAACAGCTATATTAGTATTAACAAGCTTAGTCACAGGATGTGATCAGCTCAAGCAATTTGATGTGAGTGAAAACCTTATTAATGACTATATCAGTCAAAAAATAAATCTCCAGAAACATATTGGTGAAGATGAAGTTGTATCCGCTGATATTAAATTGAGCAATCTTTCCATTCAAATTGGTCGCACGGAGCCAGGTAAAATTAATCTTTCTGGTACAACCGACCTAACAATTAATTCATTCTTTGGTAAGACAAACGCTAAAGTGGAGCTTACGTTATCAGGTCAACCTTCTTATCAAGCTGATAAAGGGGCGATATACATAAAATCAATGGCTATTGATAGCTACAAAGTTTCTCCAGAAAAAATGGATGCTGTAGTTGTAGCACTAAAACCTTATTTAGATTCTACAATCACAACTTACTTTGATAATCATCCTGTTTATGTTCTTAATCCGGAAAAAAACAGTGCTGAAGCAGCCGCGTTTAAACTGGCTAAAGGAATTGAAGTTAAACCGGGTAAATTCGTGATCCAGCTTTAATAATCACCAAGGTCAATTAAAAATATTTATCGTCATTAATGACAAAGGCAAACCTAATGGTTTGCCTTTTTTATGAATAATATTTTTACAAAGAAATATTTATATTACTCTACTTCTGCCTCATCGCTCTCTTCATCATCGGAGAGTTCTTCGCGTAACGCTGATAATGCACCACGCGCAACACCTGCTAGTGTACGATAAAAGCCACTGGTTGCATGAGCTTCAACCTTACCTAAAAATGTTCCAGCCCAAGGCAGCAAATATTCATCAAATAATTGTATTTGTGCTAATACTTCATCTTGCGCAGAATTATCTTCAAGCCATGAAGCAGCAAGTAATAAAGAACCAAAACTGTCTGTTGCATTGTCAGTAACTGGCATCCCTCTTGTGACTAGGAATTGACGAATATCGTCTTCTTTGATTTCTTCATAATCATGGGCATAAACAGATACCGCTGGCGCATCACCACCAAAAAGAGATTGATAATCAGCTTCAACAATAGCCAAATCTTTAACACTATTTTTTAAGGTGTTAAATAGCTCATCTTGCTCTAACGGCCATAATTGGCTCAGTTTCCCTTCACCAATCATTTTTATAATTGGCGCTAAGATAGGATCATTGGGTTCACGTTGAAATAATGTGCCTAAAAGACGACAAACAATCGAAAATTCATTCATTCTATTTTTACCCCATAAAGTTTCGCGTTATTGTGCTTTTAATGGTAAGAAAATCAACTTTTTTCGTCATGCCTCTTTTATTGTTAATATTAATCTTACTATCTTTGTTCACTTAAAACAGAAAAAGCGCGCTCTTATTATTAAGTCTTCTACTTAATATAAGAAACGCGCCTAATCCCATGCTACTTATCTTTTAAAGTAATTTTATAATAAAGTATTAAAAACGACTTTATGACAACAGCATTTTATTGTATTTGTTAACTGGCTATATCAAGAAAATTATCTCTTACACCATTCACACGAAACCACCCTGCAATACTTATTCTCTCTTTAAAAGTAGGAAGTACTTCATGAGGGAATTGTTCTGAAAGGAAAACGACCAAACGTCCGCCTTTTGGAGCGACTGTCGCAAGTTCATTATCTTCCAAATCATAAATAACTAACTCACCGCCATCTTCTTTTGTCCAATTCTCATTAAGATACAAGACTGTCGTTAAACGGCGAGTGACATTTTCTTTAAATGCATCAAGGTGTTTTTTATAAAAAGCGCCTTTCTCATAACAAGCAAAATGCGCTTCGTATTCAAAAAGACCTAAATAAAACTCTCGGTTAACAGCACGTTGAATAGACTCCATTTGCATTAAATAATGCTGAACGGGTGTTCCCATTTCAGGTTCTAACCAACGTATTTTATCACTTCGAATGGTGGTTTCTGCGAGTCGATTTTCATGACGACCAATACGCGCTTGCTGTGCATCGCCATCAAAACAAGCGCGTAGTTGTTGAACAGCCTCTGGTGTGAGGAAATCATCCCATACACACCATCCTTTCTCTGCTATTTGCTCAAGAAGTTCTGCTATATTCATTAAGTATATTGTCTGATAAACATGGGAAACTACTTTATATCACCAAGTTAAGCAAAATTACAATTTAATAAACTTATCTTTTCGATAACATCAATTAATTAGAGATAAATCTTATAAAAATCAAAAATAAAAGATCAAACAAGATTTAACACTACTGATACTTTTAAAAGCCTCATTTTCACAAGGGTCATTTTATAAGTTGCATCACATTAACAGTAAGCAAAATGAATGATTTATTTAGTAATAATAACTTGTCGATATTTTATCCACACTCTCTTCACCTTCATTAAAAATATAATTAATATTCCCTTTAACTTGAGTATGTATAATTGCTTTTTTATTTCCTAATCGCACAAATCCTGTTGGTAATGTCTTCTTTTTGTACGAAAGTTCGCTAACAGACATAAGATCTGTAGAAGTAATTTGATATTCAACATGAGCAAACTGCTGTTTATATTTAGTATATAAATCATCCAGATTTTTTTTAGCTTTATTTAAATCAATCTGTTCAGCACTATCACTCTCTTTAAGAAAATGATTTACTTCAGCTTCTAAATTAGAACGCAGTGATCGCCCCTGTTTATCTAACTGATAATTTGCTGTAAAATAAGGCTTAAATTTTTCATTCATATTATTTTTTGTTTGAGAAGACAATATCTCTTTTCTTTCCTTTAATGAGGATAAAAAACGATCAATATTATATTGTCTATTTTCTTTTGTTATTTGATCCTGAAAAATATCTCCTTTACTTTGAAATGGAGCAGTCATTAAATTTTTATTAATACTATTTTTTAATTTATTCATTGCCTTTTTATCTGATGATAAATTTAAATAGATGTTATCTAATTTATCAATGCTATTAGAAAGATGATATGTCTCTGGATATTTTTCTAATAATCTATTTATTTTTAATACTCTTTTATAAATTCCTTTTATATCTTTTTTATCTTGTTCCAATTTTTCTGCGCTTATTAAATTTTCACTTTTAAAAAGTGTAAAACTTAATAAGCTATTTATTCTTTTTTTTACCATTAATTCAAAATCTTTTACGGACGTTAATGGATACCACTGAATAACATTATCAGAATTGCTCGTAGAAGGCGTAAATTTCAAATCACGATAAGCCTCAATACCAAGTTGTAATAAGTTTAGATCAAGCATTTTTGTTTTTTTTGTCTCATCTGTTTTACCATAATCGATAAATTTATTAATATTTAAATCTAGTTTTAATAAATTGAAAATAAAGTTTATACCAATAGCATTTCTGGGTACGGTTAATTCCATATTGGGATTAATCATTACATCAACATCAAAACTGGCTTCACTTCTTACTTCAGTTCCTAACGAGAGACTTATCTTGTGTTCAATTTCAAGGGTAGAATTATTGATTAATTTATTTTCATTTTGATTTAATCCTTGATTAATAAAATTTGGGATCTCATTAATATCAAGGCTAAATGAGAAATTAGATTTTTTAGCGTAAGTAACACCTAATAAAACACTTGCCATGATAGGAGTAACAAAACCATAGTCAACATCTTCTAAACCCCATCTTTTTTCATATCCACTAATTCCTGCTGATAAACCCGCAACCAAAAGATTCTTATTATTATTAATAAAAGAAAAAGTAATCTTATTATCTTCACTTTTTGATAATGTGATAGAGTGCGATTTTACATAAGAAGCTAATAGAAAGGCGTTAATCCCTATATTATTTGGCAGTTGAAAAGCATTAATACCAAAGAAGGCTCGAACATCATTATGGTGATTAATGGTAATACTTTCCTTATCTTTTAACGACTTAACTAATGAATGAATCACCTCACCTTGTGTTATACCATTTTTTACACCTTTAATAACACGATTTAGCACATCATAGCTTTTTCTTATATTTTCTTTAATACCATATAATGCCATCGGCTTGCTGTTATATGCAGAAGTCGAAGAGTTAATAAGCTGCTTTATATTACAAAATAATCCTCTAAATCCAGGATCAATAGCTTTTGCAATATTTTTCATCATTGCCTTATGTTCTTTTAATGCATGTTGCTCTTTAGCCTTATTAATATTTAATCGGGCATTATCAATAAAAGAAGAGAAAAAAGGGATATTTCGGCTACTAAAATTGCCAACTGTTTGAGTAGAAAATGGTTGTCCTGAATGGTAATTTTTATAATTATTTTCACCTATCATTGAGTAAAAAGATAAAGGTGGTTCTTGCTTTAAACGAGTAACTTCATATTGATAATCTTTAATCGCAAAAATATTCAAAGGGTCAAGATAATATATTTTTATTTTATTCCCTTTATCTACAACGAGTTGTACTTGATTTAATATTGGTTTAATTGCTAATATTTTATCTGTATTTTTTAATGGAATTTTTATTTTATACTCTTCCATTTCTATTTTAGAACCATCAACTTGATCTTCAGAAGCAATTTTATTAGGTAATCCTTGAGCATAAAGCGCATTATCTTTAAGCTTAATGGTTAAACCTAATTCTTTACGATTAATTTTAATTATATTATTTTCTTTTAATTCCACAACATTATTAATATTTGATAAATCTTGCTTTCGATTATCATCAACTATATATTTTTCATATTCAACAATAAAATTACTATCAATAGTATTTGATGAGACATCATTTAAACGATATTCTTCTTCTACTTTGTTAAATTTAATCTTGTAGAGATCACTACTATTATCTGTATCGTTATATTTATTTCCAATCAAAAAACCATTATGATCAACATAAAGTTCTTTAAACTTCATATTATTACCATTTTGAGACTCTATATTAAAAAGGTTATATTTAAATCCTCCTTTAAAGTGTTTTTGATATAAGCCCGTAAATAAGTCATATGTTTTACCTTTAATTAAGGTCAAGGAGCCATCATCGGAAAGTGTGATCCCCATATTATTAAGTAAAGGTGTATTTGTTGATCCTAAGTATACATAGTTATTTGCATTATTTAGACTAAATTTTTTTTCTTCTTTCTGTTTATCATTATTTTTATGATAAATGTTATTGCTATTAGCCAGACCTTCTACTGGATATTTTTCTTTTTTCCCATCAAAGGTACCTATAGATATTAGTTTACTAGGAATCATCTCTATTTTATTAGTCATATATACCTCATTTTTTTCAAATTATGAAGCAATAATCAATAAGATAATCTGCAAACGATATCTTTTTACAACCAGATTTTTATGACAATATATAAAAATTAAAAAAAGTACCTTTTTTGAAAGTTCAGACAAAAAAATAGGCAGAAAACTAAAGTTTGCCGCCTATTATCTAAAATTAAAATATTAATAAAATAGACTTAGTAACCACTCTTCATATCAACCACACCCAAAGGTGCTTCTCCTTTTTCAATTCGCTGAATATTTTCAACAATCGTATCCATGGCAATATTCGGAATGGTAAAAGCAGCAATATGTGGCGTAATAGAAACACGAGGGTGCGTCCAAAATGGATGCATTCCCGCTAAAGGCTCTTGCGCAAAAACATCAAGTGTTGCATCAGCAATATAGCCTTGATCTATAGCTTCCAATAAATCTTGATCGACTAAATGCGCACCTCGCGCCAAATTTATTAAATAAGAAGAAGGTTTAAGTTGCTCAAAGAGTGAGAAATTTAAAATACCATGCGTTTCTGGCGTATAAGGCAATAAGTTAATCAGTAAATTACACTCGTTTAGAAAATCACTGAGTTGCTCTTTACCATAAAAACTTTCAACATTTTTAATTTGTTTTTTACTGCGACTCCAGCAACGAACGTTAAAGCCAAGTTCAGCAAGTTTAGTCGCAACACTTCCACCTAATGCACCGGCACCTAAAACACCAATCACAAAGTTATCATAAGAGTGCGCTGGAAGTTGTTTCCATAAACGTTGTGATTGTTGGCGTTTATAATCATCCATGCGACGAAAGTAATACATCACTTTAGCAATCGCATATTCTTGCATTTGAAGCCCCATTCCGGTGTCTTCCAAACGCATAACCGGAACACCTGTTGGCAATGTGCCGGGTTTTTGTTGTTCTTGTTTTAAAATAGCATCAACACCCGCCCCTAACGCAAAAATACCTTTAAGGTGATTGCGACTTGCAAGCATTTCATAAGGAGGAAGCCAAACCATGGCATAATCTGCAGGTGCGTTATCACCAGGTTCCCAAATACGTATATTGGCATCAGGCAAACGCGCCTTCATACCGTTTATCCATGTTTCTGCGTCAAAAAAAGGATGATAATAAATAATATTCATTTTGCCTTCCTCCAGCATTTTTATCATAGGGTGCGAGGGTTACGTTCTGATTTCAAGTCTCTTTGAATAAGTTGTTAATAAAAATGTTGAGAATGTTAACCAGTTAACGAAAATCTACATTCTTTTTTCAATACGCCAATCTATATACGTATTGGTTTACTGCATAATTTGTCTAGCATTTGTGCATATTGTTTTTTATTTGACTGCTTGATACAAAAGTTAAAGGAAAAATGCATTTAGCTGTTGACGCTTATGCTCCTTTTCCATATAGTAGCGCCCCGTTGAGAGATGTTAAGTACATATCCAACAACAATATGGTGAGATGTCCGAGAGGCTGAAGGAGCACGCCTGGAAAGTGTGTATACGGCAACGTATCGAGGGTTCGAATCCCTCTCTCACCGCCATATTCTAAGATAGAGCCTAGCTTTTTAGTTAGGCTCTATTTTTTTGTCTCTCTTCACTAAGTTGTTTATATCCACTTTCTTCATTTTTTGGTGGCAGTGTTGTTAGTATACAATACATTTTTTATTTTATTTTTTGCTTAATCGTTTTATTTAATAATTTCCTATCATTTAATAATCTCTGATAATTAATTTTAATGAGTTAAAACAACTTATGTAGTTGTTATTTATGTCTATCCGATTTTTATGATGTAAAAAGCTTTTTATTATCCTATCTATAAACGACATTTATTCTAAAATAAAACGCTTTTTATAATTTTAAAATAAATTTAAACTTTATTTTCAAGCAAGCAACAGAATAAATACAACAAGATACATTACATTATCTATTTAGGTTAACTTATTAGTTTAATTGATTTTATTTTTGCTAAGCTTTAAGATATGCATTAATAATTTGATGTATCACATTATTATCAGCGAATAAAAGCGATATCCTCTCTTTTCCTTATCGCCGTTATTCGGCATCTGACTTCTTATTTTGGTTTGATCCTAAATGAAAACTCATAAAGTTAACCGGGTTCGTCCCTTTAGTGCATTTATTGATGCATGTGTAAAAGAGCCTTACTCTTTTGCGCGTTTATTAAAAGATATTATTGCAGGGATCACCGTCGGGATTATCGCGATACCTTTAGCCATGGCATTGGCAATTGGTAGCGGTGTTCCCCCGCAATACGGTCTTTATACCGCAGCGATTGCCGGTATAGTTATTGCTGTTTCTGGTGGCTCTCGATACAGCGTTTCAGGTCCTACTGCCGCGTTTGTTGTGATCTTGTATCCTGTATCACAACAATTTGGTTTGAGTGGCTTATTGATTGCTACACTGATGTCTGGCGTGATCTTAGTGGTTATGGGATTAGCTCGCTTCGGTAAGCTTATTGAGTATATTCCTGTTTCTGTAACACTTGGGTTTACTTCAGGGATTGCGATTACAATCGCCACGATGCAAGTAAAAGATTTTTTTGGTCTTGAATTAGCACATGTGCCAGAAACCTATATCGATAAAGTTATCGCCCTCGGCTCTGCATTACCGACTATTCATATTGGTGATACACTTATTGGTCTGACAACGCTGTTTGTTTTAATTTATTGGCCTAAGCTGAATTTACGTTTACCCGGACACTTACCCGCTCTAATCGCAGGTACTGCAGTAATGGGTATTGTGAATATGTTCGGTCATGACGTTGCAACAATTGGCTCGCAATTTAGCTATATGCTGCCTAATGGAACAACAGGGCAAGGTATTCCACCTATTTTGCCTCAGTTTGTTTTACCTTGGAATTTACCAAGCTCTGGTACATCACTTGAGTTAAATTGGAGTACCGTTTCTGCTTTATTACCCGCCGCCTTTTCAATGGCAATGTTAGGTGCAATTGAATCGTTATTATGTGCGGTTGTACTTGATGGTATGACAGGCAAAAAACATCACTCTAATGGTGAATTAGTGGGACAAGGGGTTGGTAATATCGTTGCACCTTTCTTTGGTGGTATTACGGCAACTGCGGCTATTGCTCGTTCAGCCGCTAACGTGCGTGCAGGGGCAACATCACCCGTTTCTGCTATTGTTCACTCGTTGTTGGTGTTGCTAACTTTACTTGTATTAGCGCCTTTTCTTTCTTATTTACCTTTAGCTGCAATGTCAGCATTGCTGTTAATTGTTGCATGGAATATGAGTGAAGCACGTAAAGTTATTGATCTGATCCGACATGCCCCTAAAGACGATATTATTGTCTTAGTATTATGCTTATCTCTCACCGTTCTCTTTGATATGGTAATTGCAATTACTATCGGTATTGTGTTGGCATCATTGTTATTTATGCGTCGTATTGCCAATATGACCAAAATAACAGAATCTCCTTATACTGATGATGATAAACAGTTATTAGTTGTGCGTGTTAATGGTCCATTATTCTTTGCCGCTGCTGAACGTATCTTTAATGAGTTACGTGAACGTAGTAAAGGTTATAAAACCGTTATTATGCAATGGGATGCCGTTCCTGTATTGGATGCAGGTGGATTACATGCGTTCCAGCATTTCGTTACTGATGTAAAACATGATACCCATGTGATTGTGTGTGACATTCCTTTCCAGCCATTAAAGACGTTAGCTAGAGCGAGAGTCACGCCAATTGAAGGTACACTGAGTTTCTATCCTTCATTACAAAAAGCACTAGATGATTTGGAATTAATTCAGTAGTTGTTCAATTCTAAAATAATATAAAGCTATATAGCCCTTAATTTAAATTATTTAATTAAGGGCTATGTTAATCATTCATATTTTGTTTGCCATTCTCAGTGCAGTATAAATTGTCTTGAAGGAAATTAATAAAGAGAGAGGTGAGTCTAATAATGGCACAGCTCCATAGCTAATATACCAATTAGCGACTCTTTCATTTTTAGCATCTATAAGCAATGCAACACCGCCTAATTCACTCGCAACAGCAAGACAGCGTTTTCCTGCTGCAAGCAATAATTGTCCTCCAAGCCCTTTTCCTTGAACGGATAAGTCAGTTGCTAAACGGGCAAGCCTAAACACAGGGATATCATGACGTGCTAAGCCTCGTGCGATCACTTCAGGAGTCCGTTCGAATTCAATTGAGGCGGGACATAAGCTGTAATAGCCTATAATAATATTGTTATTTGTATTAATCGCTAAATAGGTTTTAGCACTCCCATTTTCATGATTTTGTCTTGCGTGACGATACAGGAATTGATTAAGCACTGCATCGCCACAATTAAATGTATTTCTATCATGCTTTTTACTTATCGCTTCTTCATGCCAATTCGGTATTGTCATACTTTGTCCGGTAAAGCAAAAGCCGCAGCAAGTAACTTAGCATTAGGCTTTGGCGGATTATCTAAAAGTTCCATAACACGCAATGTGTCTTTTTCCGATAATTTTAAACGCTCATTATTTTCAATGATTTGCCGAGCGACAGGTACGATATTACGAAGGACGAACTCTGTTAGGTTTGTATTTTCCAAACTAGCCGCACGAACAAGCAGTGATTTATCTTCTGTAGTAATACGAATTGATACTCTCTCACTGTTTTCTACAAGTGTTTGAGCCATAATAGCCTCCTTTGTACACATTGAAAGCGTACAATATGATTAAAAAAGTTACAAGGTATTTTATATTAAGCAAGAAAAAGCGGCATTTTCAATAGATTTTGAAAACGCATTTACAGTTAGAATGCATAAAATTTTATTATTTTTAATAAAGACTAGTTAGCGTTTTGAATAAATAATTTACCAATTCCACTTCCTTGCACGCCCTTTTTTAATAAATCTTGATAAAGTGCATTCATACCCAGCCAATGATTTTCACACCATTCTGGGGCTAATAAAGTAGGTTTTCTGGCACTGGCGCACACACGGTGATAAATAATTTCAGGGGGAGTATAGCGGATCATTTCACCCGCAATATAAACATACTGTTCTTGCGTCAATGCATTAATACGCCCTGCTTTCCATGCCTTTGCTATCGTACTTCCCTCAACAATATGTAATGGATGTAACTTAAGCCCATCAGTGCCTGTCTCAACCACACGCTCTAATGTTTGCATATTAAGGAGATGATCTTCTCGTGGTAGCCCAACAATAAGATGCGTACATACTTTTAAGCCACGACGGCGAGCTTCACGCGCGGTTGCTTGATAGCACTGAAAATCATGCCCGCGGTTAATCTGTTTTAATGTTTTATCGTGAGCGGTTTGTAAACCGAGTTCTAGCCATACTTCATAGCCTTTATCACGATAACCTTGCAATAAATCTAATACGCTGACAGGAACACAATCTGGTCGAGTTCCCACACATAACCCAACCATATCCGCTTGTAATAATGCGGTTTCATATAAAGTACGTAAGTATTCTACTTCGGCATAAGTACTGGTATAGGCTTGAAAATAAGCAAGATAACGGTGTGCGCGGTTAATATTTTTAGCTTGTAATGCAATTTGTTCTTCAATTGAGTGGTATTGCGTTTGCTCATCAGCAAAAGAAGAGACATTACAAAAAGTACAGCCACCCCGCCCTAATGTGCCATCTCGATTAGGACAGTTGAAACCGCCATGAAGGGTGATTTTATGAATTTTTTCGTGATAACGGCGCTGAAGATCAGCGCCGAACATATTAACAACCGTATGAAGTTGCATAGTGCATGTTATTTGCTGGTATCTAGCTCTGGGAAACTTTTTACCACATCATCAATTGCTTTAATTTGCGCTAAGAAAGGCTCTAATTTTGCCAGTGGTAATGCAGAAGGACCATCACAACGCGCATTATCTGGATCTGGATGAGCTTCAAGGAATAGCCCTGCAAGACCAACCGCCATACCTGCACGAGCTAATTCTGCAACTTGTGCGCGACGTCCACCTGATGCAGCGCCAAACGGATCACGACATTGCAGTGAATGTGTTACGTCAAAAATAACTGGCGCACCTTGAGAAGCTTGCATCATGACATGGAAGCCTAACATATCAACAACTAAGTTATCGTAACCAAAGTTACTGCCGCGATCACATAGAATAACTTGGTCATTACCGCCTTCTTTAAATTTATCGACGATATTTCCCATTTGACCAGGGCTTACAAACTGTGGTTTTTTTACGTTGATCACGGCACCTGTTTTTGCCATCGCTTCAACAAGGTCAGTTTGACGCGCTAAAAATGCAGGTAGTTGGATAACATCGACAACTTCTGATACAGGTTGAGCTTGCGCTGCTTCATGAACGTCAGTAATAATTTTAACGCCAAAAGTTTCTTTTAACTCTTGGAAAATTTTCATTCCTTCTTCTAAGCCCGGACCACGGTAAGAGTGGATTGAAGAACGGTTTGCTTTATCAAAAGACGCTTTAAATACATAAGGAATATTTAATTTTTGAGTTACAGTGACGTAATGCTCACAAATGCGCATGGCTAAATCACGCGATTCTAATACATTCATGCCACCAAAAAGCACAAATGGTAGGTCGTTTGCTACCTTGATATCACCAATATTCACCACTTTATGTTGCATGTTTATCCCTATACTATTTGTAATGTACTGTATTAACGAAGTACGTTTCTTAAATCTTTAATGGAGAACGATAGGATTTTGTTCTATCGAATGAATTTGGATTTTGATCATCTCTGAAATCGGATCTTCAGGGCATTGCTCAACAAAATAGTTTAAGTCAGAAATTGCCACATGGTTGCACTCTAACTGAGCAAAAATAAGTCCGCGATCACGTATTTCGTAAGGATCTTCAGGATCAAACATTAATACCGTTTCACTGGCTTTTAATGCTTGCTCCATATTCTTTTCTTCCATTAAAGAAACTTTCAATGTATCCAAAAGTTTACGAATAATAGAACTGTATTCTGATTCTTCTAAATCTGCCTCTAATAATACAGAAGAGCTGCCTACATTCCCTTTTAACCAAACTTCTAAGGTATGTTGCGATAGATATTCACCATTTATTGGATTTAAAAATAGCGGTTGTTCATTAGGAATATCTATTCTGATAATAAGCTGTGTAGGAAAAATAACCGGCACTAACGGCAAATTTAACGCTTGCGCGATATAAATAAGAATCGAACCCAGTGAAACAGGAGAGCCTACATGAGTTGCTAATACTTTATCTAACCATAAAGTATCAGAAAGACAATATTTACCACTGGCACCACTAAAGTGCCACTGCTGATAAAACAGTTTTAGCAGTGCTTCTATCTGCTCTTTGGTATTTCCTTGTTGAGGAATTTCGGCTTCTGCTTGTTCAACTAACTGCGCCAGTTGATAACCAACAGAAGTGGTTGGAAAATCAGGTCGAATAGCCTGAGAGATAAGGATCATGCCCTTAACTAAAGGGGCTTTATTAAATTCGTAATCAGCTATGGTTTCTATCATAATTCCAACGACCTACTGTCACTCGCTCATTACCGCCATAATCACGGAAAGTTTCCACACAGCAGTAACCCTTATCAATAAAAATATTGCGTACACCTTCACCTTGTTGCCAGCCGTGTTCCAGTAATACCCATCCATTATCAGTTAAAAACTGTCTAGCAGTTTCAATGATAATTTCGATATCAGCAAAACCATTTTTACCAGCAACTAATGCAGTTAAAGGTTCAAAACGAACATCCCCTTGATGAATATGTTCATCATTCTCATCAATGTAGGGAGGATTACTGATTATCATACCAAATTGATACCCAGAGAGTGAACTAAACCAACAACTTTCCATAAATTCTGTGTTGTTTAATGCTAAGTTGGTCGCATTCTCTTGCGCTAATGCCACTGCTTCAGCTTGAAAGTCCACACCAATAATATGGCAATCTGGGCGCTCTGATGCCATTGCTAACGCAATCGCGCCTGTTCCTGTTCCTAAATCAAGAATACGGGTTGGCTCTGATGGCAGTTTTTCTAATGCTTTTTCAACAAGGCATTCTGTATCTGGACGAGGAATTAATGTTGCAGGTGAAACTTTTAAAGGCAGTGACCAAAATTCTCTTTCACCGACTAAATAAGCAATGGGTTCACCTTTAATACGTCGAGTAAGCAATTGCGACAATTGAGCTAACTCGTCTGATGAAAGTACCGTTTCATTAAAGGCAATTAAATAAGTGCGAGTACGTTGTGTTACGTACCCAAGTAAGATCTCAGCATCGCGTTTAGGGCTGTCACTTTCAATTAATTGCAAGGCTGCTTCACGCAGCCATTGTTCATAATTCATTAATTCAACTCAGAAAGTGCAGAAAGCTGATCGGCTTGATATTCGGTCACAATAGGCTGAATTAATGGATCTAATTTTCCTTCCATCACTTCATCTAAGCGATAAAATGTGAGATTGATACGGTGATCTGTTACACGGCCTTGCGGGAAATTATACGTTCTAATTCGGTCAGAACGGTCACCAGAACCCAATAAGTTACGACGCTCAGAAGCTTCTGCCTCTTGGCGTTTTTGCATTTCAGCTGCACGAATACGTGCGCCTAATACTGACATCGCTTTGGCTTTATTTTTGTGCTGTGAACGTTCATCCTGACATTCCACCACAATTCCTGTTGGAATATGCGTAATACGAATAGCAGAATCAGTGGTATTAACGTGCTGACCACCCGCCCCTGAAGAACGGAATGTATCTATACGTAAATCACTTGGGCTGATTTCAGGTAATTCAGCTTCAGGCACTTCAGCTAATACCGCAACCGTACAAGCAGAGGTATGAATACGACCTTGAGATTCCGTTTCTGGAACACGTTGAACGCGGTGGCCGCCTGATTCAAATTTCAATACACCATAAGCGCCATCACCAACGACTTTTGCAATAACTTCTTTATAGCCACCATGCTCACCTTCGTTAGCATTCATGACTTCAATTCGCCAGCGACGTGATTCGGCATAACGGCTATACATACGGAATAAATCACCAGCAAATAATGCTGCTTCATCTCCCCCTGTTCCCGCACGAATTTCAAGGAAACAGTTAAATTCATCATCAGGATCTTTAGGTAACAACAGTACTTGTAACTGTTGTTCTAAATCATCATTTAATGCTTGCGCTTCTTTCAGCTCTTCTTGTGCCATCTCTTTCATTTCAGGATCATCAAGCATCATTTCTGCTGCTTCGATGTCGTCTTGCACTTTTCGCCATTGGCTAAAACAAGCCGTGACGTCAGTTAATTGAGAGTATTCTTTTGAAAGCGCACGAAAACGCTCCTGAGAGGCAATAACATCGGCTTCTGACAGAAGTGCCTGAATTTCTTCATAACGCTCTTGTAGAGCTTCCAACTTAGCGACAATAGAAGGCTTCATTCGTAGATTAAGATCCTGTTAGACAAAGTTAATTATGGGTAATACCCAAACTTTCACGTAATAGATTCAGGCGTTCAATATCACCATCACTGGCAGCCTGTTGAAGAGATTTTGTTGGTGTGTGAATAAGGCGATTCATCAATTGATGAGAGAGCTGGTGGATAACTTTTTCTGCATCCGCTCCGTTTTGTATCAATGTGATGGCCTTTTCTGTCATTTCTGCACGTAACATTTCGGCGCTGTCTCGATATTCTCGAATTGCACCTACAGCACCTTGCGCCCGTAGCCAATCCATAAACTGCCCACTTTCTTGCTGAACAATATGCTCTGCTTGAATTGCAGCCGCTTGGCGTTGTTCACGGTTATGTTGAATAATTGCTTCTAAATCATCAACGCTATACAGATAAACGTTATTTAGCTTTTCAACATCTTGTTCAATATCACGAGGAACTGCAATGTCCACCAGCAACATTGGCTGATTACGCCGTTTTTTAAGCGCCCTTTCAACCATTCCTTTACCAATAATAGGCAAAGGGCTTGCCGTAGAACTAATGACAATATCAGCTTGTGCAAGACATTCATCAATCTCTGATAATGTAATCACTTCGGCATCAACTTCATTCGCTAAACGTTGAGCGCGCTCTTTTGTTCGATTAGCAATAATGATTTTTTTGACTTGATGTTCACGCAAATGACGAGCGACTAACTCTATTGTCTCGCCTGCGCCCACTAACAAAATCGTCAAAGAAGATAACGACTCAAAGATTTGACGCGCGAGCGTACAAGCTGCAAAAGCGACAGAAACCGCATTGGCACCAATTTGTGTCTCTGTTCTCACTCTTTTCGCAACTGAAAAAGATTTCTGAAACAAACGTTCCAGCTCTGAAGAGAGTGAGTGATAGCTTTGAGAATCGGCAAAGGCTTTTTTAACTTGCCCTAATATTTGAGGTTCACCTAATACTAGAGAATCTAAGCCACTTGCCACTCGCATTAAATGGCTGACAGCTTGATTATCTTGATGCCAATAAACACTGCTTTTCAGTTCATTTGGCTCTATTTGGTGATATTGACATAACCAGCGAATAAGCTGTTCATGGCTATTTTCTTTGTCTTCCATACTCAGATAAAGCTCAGTACGGTTACAAGTAGACAGCACAACACCGCCTCTGACAGCGGGTTGCTGTAAGAGGTTATTTAAGGCATCACCCATGGTATCGGGAGAAAAAGAAACTTTCTCGCGTAAAGCAACGGGGGCTGTTTTATGATTAATACCTAATGCTAATAACGTCATATCAACTATATCGAGTTATGAATAAATACCGCCTCGCGACTTGACTTAGTATAAACCTAAAACAGCGCATTTAGTATGGACTCTTCATTTCCGCCATTCTACTTGATGAACAGATTCAATAAAAGAGCTTACTTGAGTGATAGGAGATTTCTATACACAATTTAACGAAATATCGTTATATCATAAGGTTTATGATACTCTTTTTTTTAACTAATAACGAATTAAAGGAATGTCTCAGCTATGCGTTCACGCTTTTTTTCAACCAAACAACTCCTGCGCCTTATCCCGCTAACGGCGTTGTTGCTGAGTGCCTGTAATCTAAATCAGATAAAGACACAAGGATCGGCATCTGATAACGATGTGCAATGGCAAGCTCGCCAACAAGCATTAAAAAATATTTCACAATACGAAACACGAGGCGCTTTTGCCTATATTGAAGATACCAATAAAACCTATGCCCGTTTCTATTGGCAAGACAAAGCAGATGAACGTTATCGCTTATTGTTAACCAATCCTTTAGGCACAACAGAACTCGATTTGAATGTGATGCCGGGTGTAATTGAAGTCACCGATAATAAAGGCAAAAAATATTATAGCGATAATCCGACGGAGATGATTTATCAACTCACAGGAATGGTTATTCCATTGAAAAATCTACGTGCTTGGCTTGTGGGTTTACCTGGAGATGCAACTGACTTCGAGCTAGATGCCAACCACTTATTAAAATCCGTCACATTGCCCGCACCTGAAGGTGATTGGGTTGTCACTTACCAAGCTTATGATTCAAGTATCACCCCCAACCTGCCACAACGCCTTGAATTAAAACAAGGTGAACGCATTATCAAATTAAAAATGGATAACTGGGATATACAGCAATGACACTAAGTTGGCCTTCTCCTGCCAAATTAAACCTTTTTCTTTACATCACGGGGAAACGCCCTGATGGTTATCATAATCTGCAAACGTTATTTCAGTTTTTAGATTATGGCGATACGTTAACCATCACTCCTCGTAATGATACCCAGTTAACTATCTTGACACCGATTGAAGGCGTAGAAGATAAAGATAATTTAATTATTAAAGCCGCTAAATTACTGCGTGATTATTGTCAGCAGCATAATATTGCTTTGCAGTATCACGGTGCAGATATTAGTGTTGATAAAAAACTGCCAATGGGGGGTGGTTTAGGTGGAGGCTCCTCTAACGCAGCAACTACCTTAATTGCACTTAATTACCATTGGCAAGCCGGTTTAAGTGATGAAACGTTAGCTGAATTAGGCGTTAGTTTAGGTGCAGACGTCCCTGTTTTTGTAAAAGGTCATGCGGCGTTCGCTGAAGGCGTTGGTGAAATTTTGACCCCCGCAGAGCCAAAAGAGCAATGGTATTTGGTCGCACATCCCGGAATTTCCATCCCAACACCGACAATCTTCACAGATCCAGAATTAAAACGTAATTCTCCTATTCGCTCTCTTGGCGCATTATTAAAGGCTCCGTTCGAGAATGACTGTGAAATGATCGCAAGAAAACGTTTTCGTGAGGTTGAATATCTGCTTTCGTGGCTGTTAGAATATGCACCGTCACGCTTAACTGGGACAGGTGCCTGTGTGTTCGGCGAGTTCGACTCACAAGTTGCCGCTAGTGAAGTGTTAATTAACGCCCCTGAGTGGGTGCATGGATTTGTAGCGCAAGGCGTCAACATTTCTCCTCTGCATTTATTCCGCTCAAGGATACCTGTGTTATTGCACCCGTAAGATGATGTTTACAAACCCTATGTTCATAAACACGTTCTTTACAGGTCAACAATATCTCTCTCTGGACGCAAGCCTGAGGTTTTTCTCGTGCCCGATATGAAGCTTTTTGCTGGTAACGCAACCCCGGAACTGGCTCAACGTGTTGCCAACCGACTCTACACTAGCCTAGGAGACGCGGCTGTAGGTCGTTTTAGCGACGGTGAAGTCAGTGTGCAAATCAACGAAAACGTACGTGGTGGTGATGTATTTATCATTCAATCAACCTGCGCACCTACTAATGATAATTTAATGGAATTAGTGGTCATGGTTGACGCATTACGTCGAGCTTCCGCTGGTCGTATCACTGCTGTTATTCCTTACTTCGGTTATGCCCGTCAGGATCGCCGTGTTCGTTCAGCCCGTGTTCCTATTACGGCAAAAGTTGTTGCGGATTTCTTATCTAGTGTAGGCGTAGACCGTGTTTTAACCTGTGACTTACACGCAGAACAAATCCAAGGGTTCTTTGATGTACCGGTTGACAATGTCTTCGGCAGCCCGATTCTTTTAGAAGATATGCTTCAAAAAGATTTGGACAACCCTATTGTTGTTTCTCCAGATATTGGCGGTGTTGTTCGCGCTCGTGCTATCGCTAAACTTCTGAATGACACTGATATGGCTATCATTGATAAACGTCGCCCTCGTGCTAACGTTTCTCAAGTTATGCATATTATTGGTGATGTTGCTAACCGCGACTGTATCCTTGTTGACGATATGATCGACACAGGCGGTACATTGTGTAAAGCAGCTGAAGCGCTGAAAGAACGTGGTGCTAAACGTGTATTTGCTTACGCGACTCACCCAATCTTCTCTGGTAATGCTGTTGAGAACATCAAAAGCTCTGTTATTGATGAAGTGGTTGTCTGCGATACAATTCCGTTATCAGCAGAAATCAAAGCATTAAATAAAGTCCGCTCATTGACCCTTTCAGGCATGTTGGCTGAAGCAATTCGTCGCATTAGCAATGAAGAGTCAATCTCTGCGATGTTTGAACATTAAGTTGTTATAACATTCATTGCAATTTGAGATAACTAAACCCGCTATAGCCTATGTTATAGCGGGTTTTTTGTTGTTTATTCTAGATTAAAAATTTAGGCAACAAAAAAACCCGTTATCATTAAACGGGTCTATAGGTGTGTATTACAACGCATAATGACAACTATTATTCACTGAATATCAGTTTTTAATTTTATTGTTGTTTTTATCTATTCTGATATTTATTTGTGATAATAACATTATGGATAACGGTGATTGTCATGACGACGATAACGTTCATCATGGTTACGTAACCACCAATATCTTTCTGCTATTGTTTCTCTACCACCAATACGGGCGCCGGCTAACCAGACCAAAGCACCGATAAAGATCCCCATTAAAGAGATATCTGATAAGAATTCAGGCAACCCTAATGGGAAAATATGAGTAAGAAGCGTATAACCAAGACTACCGAGCATTACAATCATCCCCGTAGCCATACATAAATTACCAACTGCAAACGCATGTTTATATTTCATGTTGCACCTCCAAGCGCGTCGTCAGACGATTCAACAAAAAAATACATCGAATAACCTTTTGTTCTTTGCAGTTATTATAGACATAAATACTAAGAAGTTATTGTCGAAGGGATCACATCGCTCCGAAATTTATTGACAATTCTTAACAAAAAATGTGTTTTTTTCTTTCAAAAGAAGAAAATAGTACCAGTTTTGTCATTTTCGCTCTTTTTGTTAAATCAAAAAGATGATATTTCCTCTGCTTATCATTGTAAAAAAACATTCTATGTAATCTATTTTGTGCTTCGGAGCTTAGACAGGTAAACTATGACCTTTCTTTTAAGACGATAACAGTGAAAGGCTATTGTGAGTAAAATTAAACTTATCGTCGGGTTAGCAAACCCCGGTGCAGATTATGCCCAGACTCGCCATAATGCGGGTGCTTGGTATGTAGATTTATTGGCTCAACGTCATCAGCAATCTCTAAAAGAAGAGAGCAAATTCTTTGGTTACACCGCACGTATTAATTTAAACGGTAATGATGTTCGTTTATTAGTGCCTACTACTTTTATGAACTTAAGTGGTAAAGCGGTACAAGCAATGGCAAATTTCTATCGCATAGAACTTGATGAAATTTTAGTTGCTCATGATGAACTCGATTTACCACCTGGCGTTGTCAAAATGAAGTTAGGTGGTGGCAATGGCGGTCATAACGGATTAAAAGATATTCAAAGTAAGTTTAGCAATAATCCAAATTTCTATCGTTTACGCATTGGCATTGGTCACCCGGGTGATAAAAATAAAGTGGTTGGCTTTGTATTAGGCAAACCGCCAATGAGTGAACAAAAATTAATTGATGATGCTATTGATGAAGCACTTTCGTGTACAGATATTTTAATGCGTGATGGTTATGAGAAAGCAATAAACCGCTTACATAGCTTTAAAGCATAATCATTACATTGATAGATTAAACAATTTCAATATTCAGAGGGTAAAATACCCTCTTCTTTTGTGCGATGACTCCCTGATGATTTAATCAAACAGGGATTTGCTCTATAATAGCGCCAAATTTTTTTTAACAGCACACAACAGGAATACTCCCTCCTGTTGTTTTTATGTGACAAGGTGAACGTTTATGGGATTTAAATGTGGTATCGTCGGTCTGCCTAACGTAGGGAAATCTACACTATTTAATGCCTTAACTAAGGCAGGTATTGAGGCAGCCAACTTCCCATTCTGTACTATCGAGCCAAACACAGGTGTTGTTCCAATGCCTGATCCTCGCTTAGATAAATTGGCTGAGATTGTTAAACCACAGCGTATTTTACCAACAACAATGGAATTTGTTGATATTGCGGGTTTAGTCAAAGGCGCATCTAAAGGTGAAGGTTTAGGTAACCAATTCCTAACAAATATTCGTGAAACTGAAGCGATTGGCCATGTGGTTCGTTGTTTTGAAAATGACAATATCATTCACGTTGCAGGTAAAGTTGATCCTGCTGAAGATATCGAAACTATCAATACTGAATTAGCTCTTTCTGACTTAGATACCTGTGAACGTGCAATGCACCGTAATCAGAAAAAAGCAAAAGGTGGCGACAAAATTGCTAAAGCAGAAATGGAAGTGTTAGAAAAATGCTTACCGCATTTAGAAAACGCAGGTATGTTACGTGCTTTAGATTTAACGGAAGAAGAAAAAGCGACTATTCGTTATTTAAGCTTCTTAACGTTAAAACCAACAATGTATATTGCAAATGTTAATGAAGATGGTTTTGAAAATAACCCTTACCTTGAAACGGTTCGCAAAATTGCCGAAGCAGAAGGCTCTGTGGTTGTTCCTGTTTGTGCCGCGATTGAAGCAGACATTGCTGAATTAGAAGATGCTGAGCGTGAAGAGTTTATGCAAGATTTAGGCATCGAAGAGCCTGGTTTAAACCGTGTTATCCGTGCAGGTTACGCATTACTGAACCTACAAACTTACTTTACTGCGGGCGTTAAAGAAGTTCGCGCATGGACAATACCTGTAGGTGCAACAGCACCACAAGCTGCAGGTAAAATCCATACTGACTTTGAGAAAGGCTTTATCCGCGCTCAAACTATCGCTTATAACGATTTTATCACTTATGGCGGCGAGCAAGGTGCAAAAGAAGCAGGTAAAATGCGTGCAGAAGGTAAAGAATATATCGTTCAAGATGGCGATGTGATGAACTTCTTGTTTAACGTATAATTCTCGTTATTACAAAAAATACATTTTCTTAATTAAACCCCAAAAGTTGATCTCCAGCTTTTGGGGTTTTTATAATTTCGCTTTGAATAAGTATTATTTCAACTGTGATGGCATCATCTTATCAAAAATAGGAGCACAGTATATTTTTCCATATTCATACATCCTGATAAAAGTATTTGATGTATCAGTGGTCTCTTCACCTTGTCCCACTAAATCAGTCATAAAATCGTAATAAGTATAGCCCATTAATTTTTCATTTAATTCATTAGCTTTACTCATTAATGCATAAGCATAGAGTTTTAATACTTGAGGTGACTTATTTCCCAAGCCAAATACATCGTTAGATGCATATTTAACAAATATAATTGCAAGGCTCAGTAAATATTTAGACTTATCTTGATCATTTGAATTTTCAAATCCAAAAATTTTACATATTTGCTGATAATGTTGTTCTTTGAGTGATGCAATTGCAGCATTTTCCCTTGAGATATCTATCAATGTCTCAAAAACCTCATACAATTTACTATACTCTTCATCACCAACTAATCTGTCTTCAAACTGAATTGGATTACCAACAAAAGCAGAATAAAATTTTTCAGCGTAGTCGCCAAATTTTGATGCTAGTTTGTTAAATTTCTCATTAAGAAGAAAAATATTATAATTATCTTTAAAGATCTTAAAATCATAATTAAATATAATATTAGGATTTATTTTATTAGTATCCTGACGAGTTTCATTGATATAAAGAGAAAATGAAGCGCTCAGTGTATTAGCTTTTGTAATGTCAGCTAATAGCATTTTATTTAATTCTTTATAACTTGTTACTATTGCTTTGCTTCCATTTATAATGATAATATTATCATTGTCTTCATTATCCCAATTAACCTTTTCATCATTACCAATTTTATTTTCTTCATAAAAAAATTTCACTCTTTCTAATTTAAGATATTTATCATATAAAGCTCTCGATTTTTCTCGGATATTTATGTCATCATGATAAAGAGAGATTGCCATTAGATTAATAAAATTCCCATTACTTTCCAACATAAAATCACTCTTTTCTTGAACATTAAAAAAATTAGAAACTAGTTCTAAATATGAGGATAAGCAATTTTTATTTATATATTTTTCACTATTTTCAGTAAAAATAAATCTATCAAGAAAAGATTTAACGGAATTTTTAATCTCTTTATCTTTCAAATAATATTCTTTTGAAAAAATATAATTTAGAAATGATTCAACATGGTCTAAATTTAAATATTTATTATTAGAACACATCACTTTATTGATTAATTGCTTGACGAGCTTTATTTTAATATCGGAATATTTATCATCAATACTTCTAAGAGTATGAAATATTGTTTCTCCGTCTGGATTATCAATTAATCTTTTATCCATAAAATTTTTATCTATGCATCTAAGATTAAATTCTATTTCAGCACCATCAAGTTTGGCATTCGAAAAATCAGCATAATTTATATTAATTTTAGTTTTACTTAAATCACTATTTTTAAATTTTGAACCCTCCAATAATGCACCTCTTAAATCAACACCGGTAAGATTAGAATTTGAAAAGTTCCTACTTGTTTTAATACCTTCATAATAATATTCATTTAAAATTTTTAAATTTGCCTTTCTAAGATCTTTATCGTGATATGTTTTTCTTTGCTCAATTTCACCTAATTTCTTAAGCAGTGAACTGTATTCAATCACTTTAGTTTTATTAAGTTCACCTCCCTTAGATTTATTATATGGATTATATTTAGTAGTTGTTGATTTTATTTCCAATATCCTTCTTGCAAAACTCAAATTTTTAAAAGAAGGATGATAATCTGCCACATCAACAGCGGCTGCAGCATCATTAGCCAGATGAGCCTTTAGATATGTGAATACTATATTCATAATGGTTGCCTATATAATTAATTATGTATCGTAAGTGACGATAACAACTATTTATGATTTCTACTTTTATAAAGCAACCACCACCAAAATGACTTAAAAAAATCCATACAAATAATCTTATAAAATAATAACCATACAAATCTAAAAAATGAGTAATTATCATCAATATTTTAATAACAACAAAAACATTTGAATTTCTTATCAATGAGATTAATAATTAAATCGATGGTCGATTAATGACTATCTTTTTCAAATAAGGATCAGTTTTATTATGAACGATAGTTTCAATTATAATATGCGAGATAATAGCGATATAGCCCCCAATAAAAACGATAGTTGTCAATGTAACCAAGAAATAATAACCAATCTAAATAATTATATTAATAAACATCCCGAATGTACTGTTTATCAAAATTCATTAATGAGCAGTTTAATTGCTGGCGTTTATGATAGTGATGTGACTATTGCTGATTTATTAAAACAGGGTGATTTTGGTTTAGGTACCTTTGAGCAACTTGATGGTGAACTAGTTGCTTTTGATAATAACGTTTTCCAATTGCGTTCTGATGGTAGCGCCCGTAAAGCATTAGACTCTCAAAAATCCCCTTTTGCTGTGATGACCTTTTTTAATGCTGATATTGAACATTCATTTTCTTATGGTGCCTCACAACAAGAAATACATAATACAATCAATCAGTATGTTCCTTCCGATAATCTTTTTTGTGCAATTAAAATTACGGGTGAATTTGAATTAGTTAAAACACGCACAGTACCTCGCCAAGAGCCGCCCTACTTACCAATGCTAAAAGCTATCGAAAATCAACCTGTTTTCACCTTTCACAATGAAACAGGAACTATTGCTGGTTTTCGTTCACCACAATTTACCCAAGGAATAAATGTTGCTGGTTTTCATGAACATTATATAAATCAACAACGCCAAGGTGGTGGTCACGTTCTCGATTACTACTTAAAAAAGGGTACATTACAAATCGGTATCATTTCCCGCCTTACCATTGGACTACCCAGTCAATCCGCTTTCCTTCAAGCTAACTTAATGCCAGACGACCTCCATCATGCAATAGAACAAGCCGAAAATTAATTCAAAAAACACGTCAGTTTATTCTCAAGACAATTTTTTATTCACTTGCAAAATCAAAGAAGGTTATATGAATACTCCTCATTGGAAATGTGGTGCAGATTTAGTCGTCAAACAATTAGAACAACATGGCATTAAACAAGTATTTGGTATTCCGGGTGCAAAGATTGATCGTATATTTGACTCTCTTGTCGATTCCAGTATTGAAACCGTGGTCGTTCGTCATGAAGCTAACGCCGCATTTATGGCAGCCGCAGTTGGGCGTTTAACAGGTAAAGCGGGAGTCGCTATCGCAACATCTGGCCCAGGATGTTCTAATCTTGCAACTGGCATCGCAACAGCAACATCTGAAGGTGATCCATTAGTGGCATTGGGAGGATCAGTAAAATCTTCAGATAGATTAAAATTGGTTCATCAAAGCATGGATACCGTTACCATGTTTAATCCTATCACTAAATTTTGTGCTGAAATTGATTCCTCAAAATCAATTTCTGAAACCATGGCTAATGCCTTTCGTCATGCGGAATCAGGAAGACCAGGCTCGGCTTTTTTAACGTTTCCAATGGATATTTTAAATAACGAAGTCAATAGCCCAATATTAGTGCCTAAATCAAAACCCAATATGGGTAGTGCAAATAATGAGGCTATCCAAGAAACCGTTAAATTACTGCTAAATGCTAAAAACCCAGTTATTTTATTAGGGCTACAAGCTAGCTACCCAGAAAATGCATTAGCATTACAAAAGCTACTTGATATTTGCCCGCTGCCGATTGTAGGTACTTATCAATCAGCAGGAACAATAGCGCAACGCCATTTTCCTTTATTTGCCGGTCGCATCGGTTTATTTAATAACCAACCCGGTGATGAGTTATTATCTCACGCTGATTTAGTGATTACCTTAGGTTATAGCCCTATCGAATATGAACCGTCATTGTGGAATCACAATAACGCCAATATTATTCATATTGATGAAATTCCGGCTGAAATCGATTTAGCTTACTGCCCTGATTTAGAATTAACCGGCAATATCAAATTAACGATTGATAATTTAACTCAGCATTTTACTAAACATTCTACATCACAAATTACACTCTCAGATAATACTCGTCAGGTTTTAGAAAAAATACGCCACCAAAGAGAAATTCTGCAACAAAATAATTATTTTCGTCATGGTTCTCCTATTCACCCTTTAACCATCATCCATGAGATGCAAAATATTATTGATAACGATGTCACTCTCTGTATTGATATGGGAAGTTTTCATATATGGCTCGCTCGTTATCTTTATAGTTTTAGAGCAAGACAAATGTTGATTTCTAATGGGCAACAAACAATGGGTGTGGCATTACCTTGGGGTATTGGTGCTTCTTTTGTTCGTCCTTCTGACAAAATTATTTCTGTTTCTGGTGATGGTGGCTTTATGCAATCATCCATGGAATTAGAAACTGCGGTTCGTTTAAATACAAATATCCTACATATTATCTGGGTGGATAACGCTTATAATATGGTCGAAATGCAAGAAAAGGAAAAATATGGTCGTTATTCTGGTGTGAAATTTGGCGCAATTGATTTTAAACGTTACGCGGAATCCTTCGGAGCTAAAGGGTTTTCTGTTGAATGTGCTTCTCAATTACGTAGTGTTTTACATGAAGCAATGGCTGTTGATGGTCCTGCTGTTCTTGCTATTCCTGTCGATTATAGTGATAACGCTAAATTAATGGAACATATTGATTATAATTTGATTATTTAGTGTATTCTAAACTAATTAGATAAAAGCCCCCAATAGTATTAAAGACTACTGAGGGCTTTCTAATATAGCGCTACTGTTTATTTTGATTTAAATACTCAGCGACACGAGTTTCAATATTTTTACGCTCACTCTCTGATAAAGAATAAAACATAGCGACGTTATTCACATCCCTATTCAGTAATAAACCATAATAGTATGCTTCTTTAGCATCACCTTTAAACAGATATGCTTCATAGAGTTTTGAAAAAGAAGGCTCTGCAAAACTCATTTTTCCTAATCTGATATTCATATCTATTACATAATCATTATGATTTTTTAGCGCAGAAACATACATATTTACCGCAGGATCTTGACTTACGTTATCCACCCCATTGGAGTACATTTTATTTAATTCAGTGTATATGCGACTATCTATACCGAATGGATAATCTAAAGACAATTGATACCACTCAATGGCTTTATCTAAGTTTTTCTCTATTGAACAAGGTGCCTCTAAATAATAGTCAGCAATTATTCTAGCGCTATTATAGGTAAATTCGTTACTACGAGGTTTTTCTGTTTCTATCCACTCTTTAAAATAGTTTGTTGCTTTATTGATATTATCTTTATCTTTGCAAATGTTTTCCATATAGTAGTTATAAAGATATTCGCTCGCTTTTTTATTTCCTAAATTATAAGCTTTTTCAGCATAGATAAAACTTTTTTGGCGATCTTCATAAGAATAAAACCTTGCTAATTCAAGTAGTTTCCTATCACTCTCTTCTTGTTTCATTAAACGATTAAGATCGTTATCTCTTCCCTCACGAGTTCTTGTCACTGTTTCATACAATTCTAATTCAGGGCTAGATAAATCGATACTAATACGTTTTTCATATTCTTGTGCTTTTATCGTATCTTTTTGAATGCCATCTTTACCATCTTGATAAATTAAAGATAAATCTTTTAAGCAAATATTATTCCCCAAATCTGCACACTTATGACGCCAAGCAAAACGTTCTTTAGTAGTAATATTGGTTAAATTATCAAAATTATAATCTTGATAAAGTCTTCCAGGCATATTTTCATCAACATATCTTGTTGTGACAATAAATTGCATCGCATCAGAAGAACCTAATTCAGCCAATTTAAAAATATCTTTATAATATTTTCTTAATTTTTCTTCATTAATCGTTTGGGCAGAGTTTTCATAAATAATATTTCTTATTGTATATTTAAACGCCAAATTGATATTTTTATTTAATAGGGGTTGAATTTGCGTTCTGACTCCTTCGTCAGACAAAGCACGTTCAACAATAAAATCAATCACTCTTGGAGAATTCATTCCATATTTAAAAAGAAGATCATAACCTTCTTTTCGCTCTTTTTTAGTGAGCGCCCCATTTTCTAAATCATCTTCTAACGCTTTAATG
The DNA here is from genome assembly GCF_008808075.1 of Proteus sp. CD3. NCBI lineage: Bacteria > Pseudomonadati > Pseudomonadota > Gammaproteobacteria > Enterobacterales > Morganellaceae > Proteus > Proteus sp. CD3. The sequence goes on from NZ_CP019686.1 coordinate 1,882,267, forward strand.
ATATAAATAAAAACATCATTATTTATTCTATTTTTATATTTTATGATTGCAATGGCTTGGTGAAGATAAGCGGCATAAGTGTAATAACTTGCTTTTTTATATAATGAAAAAGCATATTCGTTATTTTTAATGGCATCTTGTTCTAAAAGTATATCGGCGTAATAGTGTGCGAGGCGATAATCTTGGTTAAATGTGTTAGCTTTATTTTTATTCAGACTCTCTTTTAAAATATCAACAATGTGCTCTTTTGTAATATATTCTGAAATATCAAACTCAAAATAGATGTGGGCTAATGTATATTGACTCTCTTCTAATAATTTATTATCTCTTATATTTTCTTGTAATAAATCAACCGCTTTTTTCAAATCTTGTACTGTTCCCTCACCATTAGCATATAGCTTAGCAAGGCTTAGTTTACTTTCTGGAGACTGTTGTATTTTATAAGCAGAGCTTACTAGCTCAAAGGCTTTATTAGGATCATAAAAGCAACTTTTGGAATTTGAATAAACATTAGCAACGGTTAGCATCGCTTGATAAGAATCAGGATATTTTTCTAATAGTTTATCTATATATTTTTTAAGTGTTTCACTAAAGTATGGTAAATTATTGCTATTATTCTGAGTTAACTCCTCAATTTTTTTAATTAATCCATCTTGATGATCCAAATCTGCCGATAACGTTAAATATACTTCAGCTAATAAGGCATCTTTCCTGAGAAGATCGCTCTCTTTATCGCCATTATAAATTTGATAAAGAAGATATACCGCATCCGGATAATTTGCATTTGCCGCATCAAGAAGTAGATTAATATCTTCTCTTATTAATGTATATTTTAAATACATCATTTTGGGTTCTTTACTTTCAATAAAAGGCTGTATAAGAGCTTCTGTTTTTAGTGATCTCTTCGGGGAATCTGGACTATTTAAATATTGATATATAGCCTCTTTATTTCCTGTCTTAGCGAGTTTTTCTAACGCTTCAAGTGTCGCCTTTTTTTCTACCAATGACTGATCGCCATCAATAGGTGTTAATGCATATTCTGTATTTCTACCCGCTTCATCTGACATTGGTTCAACTTTGTCTTTTTTGAAATATAAACCTAAAACAACAATAATTAATGAAAGAAATATAAGTATATTTTTTATTTTACGAGACATAATTATCCTTTTACGTTACATAATTTACTTTTAAATAATCAACCGCTATAGACCAATAATGGTGGATTTTTATTTAATCTAAGTGTTATTTTTCTATTTACATCAGTCAATCGATAACTTACCAATTCTTTATGTAGCAAACACTTTTTTATTAAAAATGTATAGGTTGCCTATTCCCTATTTAGCATATTCCGTAAATAATGAAAAAGAGATATTCTAGATTTAGGAAATATCGATTAATATCTGATTAACTACTAAATTCAAATCGTTGCCTTATTTAATCTTTAGGATAACACCATGCTACAATCATCTCATCTTTCTTCTCATGCTCGATTTATTGCTCTTCGCCTTCTCCCTAATGAAGATGTGATTATGGCATTACGACAGATTATTAAAGAACAAAATCTGAAATCAGCATTTATTGCGGGTTGTGTGGGCAGTTTAACAGATGTGGTATTACGCTTTGCAGGTCGTGAAGAAAATCGCTATCTTACGGGTAAATTTGAAATTGTTTCACTCATTGGAACATTAGATGACCAAGGTGAACATTTGCATTTAGCCGTCTCCGATGAAAATGGATTAATGTGTGGTGGACATATGATGCCTGGCTGTACAGTGCGCACAACGCTAGAACTCGTTATTGGTGAGTTAGAGCAAGTGACTTTTAGCCGTCAGCCTTGTGAACACTCTGGTTATGAGGAGCTGGTCATCACACCGCGTAAATAGCTTTTTATAAAAAATAGCTATGTATGCAAAACAATAAAACCAATAGTCACTATCCTTTGTAAAGGTTTTTAAACTATGTCTACAACGCCTCTAATTTCGAGCCGTACTCTTGTGCTCATTGTTGTTTCTATTGCAATAAATATGATCGGTGGTCAAATCACCTCAATGGTCAAACTTCCTATCTTTTTAGACTCTATCGGCACACTGATTTGTGCCTTATTAGGTGGCCCATGGGTTGCATTATTTGCTGGATTATTAACTAACCTATTATGGGGATTAATTAGTGGACCAATGGCTGCCGCATTTGCTCCTGTTGCCATGATGATAGGATTAAGTGCAGGCTTATTGGCTCGTGCCGGTGGCTTTCGCTCGTTAATTCGCGTTATTGGCTCAGGCATTATTATTACTTTAGCGTTAATGATTGTCGCCGTTCCAATTCGTACTTATTTATTTGGTGGTGCAACCGGCAGTGGCGCAGATTTCTTTGTTGCTTATTTTCATGCTGTGGGTGAAGGGCTTATTGAGTCTGTTGCCATTACTGTATTAGGTGCAAATCTTGCCGATAAAATATTATCAGCGATTATTGCTTGGTTATTAGTGCGTCAATTACCACAAAGAACACAGCGCAACTTCCCTGCAATGGCTAAGGTTCGCTGATAATGCATCCCTTTACCTCATTGGCATTATGGCTTTGGCTAAGTGCTAGTGTGCTTTTTTTATCTTTAAGCTTACCACTGCTGATTATCAGCAGTGGTACTTTTATTAGCTTATTACTTTGGAAAGCCTCTCGCTGGCGTTGGCGCTTTATTGCGTGGTTGATGATCCCCATGGCAATAGGCTTATGGTTAGTTCATAGCGGTTGGCTTGCTTATTGGTTAACAGGTGGCATTTTAGATACCAGTAAACAAACGATGGCAATAACGCTATGGCTAAGATTATTAGCAATAATTAGCGGCGCTCAATTATGGTTGCAGTACACTTCAACCGAACAATTTATTAGAGCCTTATTTGCTAGCCGTCTACCTATGAGTCTTTCCTATTTATTAGCAGGACCTTTGTTACTTGTAGAACAATTGCGCCAGCAATTGCACAATATAAGAGAAGCACAATTAGCGCGAGGAGTCCCTCTTGATGGTTCATTCTGGCAACGCCTAATAACATTGCCAGCCATTATCTTGCCACTTATTAGTCATGTATTAAGTGATTTAACTATTCGTAGTGCTGCATTAGATATGCGAGGATTTCGTATTATTGCAAAACGAACCACCCTTTCTCCTCCTGTCGATACACCATTACAAGAGATGTTACGCTATTTTATTTTACTGCTTATCTTTGTTGAAGGAGTTATTTGGCTATGGTAATAAATCTTCAACAATTTAGTTTTTCCCCTAAAGACGACGAGCAACCTATTATTGGCCCTATTGATCTACAATTAAAACAAGGCGAATGGCTTGTTGTTTTCGGAGGAAATGGCAGTGGAAAAAGTCTTCTAGCTCAACTACTAGCAGGTTGGCATCCCGATTTATTAACAGGCTCAGTGCAAGGTTTGGGAATTGTACAAAATATTGCGCTAGATAAAAGCCGATTAGTCTCTCTAGCCCCCGGTAGACAACTCGTTCAACAATCTCCTCAATTACAACTTTCAGATTGTGCTTTTACCGTAGAGCAAGAGATTGCTTTTGGCCCTGAAAATTTAGGCTTAAGTGAGAATGAAGTTCGATTTCGCGTAAAAGAAGCAATGATATTAACGCAATGTGACAGCCTGCGTTTTCGCCACCCTTCTACACTTTCAGGTGGAGAAGCCCAGCGTGTTGTCATTGCAAGCGCCCTTGCCATGCACCCTAAATTATTATTGCTTGATGAAGCATTTAGTCGTTTAACACCTAATGCAACACAACAATTACAGCAACGTATTAAGCGGTACGCACAAGAGCACAAATGTAGTGTGATTATTTTTGAACGCAATTTATTGCCCGCAATAACACTTAGTGAACAATTTTTATTGTTAGAAGCCGGAAAAACAAAAGCAACAGGCACCTTAGAAGATATATTTCCTTTCTTATTTGCAACAATTAATGCTCCTGATGCATGGCTAGCGTTAAATTGGTTAATTGAAAACCATCATTGGAACAAAAATATTGTAAATAACGATAAAGCTTTACTTAAGGCTTTTAAGGAGTTTTATGTTACAGCTAGATAAAGTCACTTATCGTTGGGATGAAGATGTTCCCCCTTGTATTTCCCAATTATCTTTAACGTTAAATCAAGGTGAATGGATAACACTCGTTGGTGATAATGGTGCGGGGAAATCAACCCTATTACGTTTAATTGCTGGATTGTTAACGCCTAATGAAGGAGAGATAAAACTCAATAATCAGTTATTATCTCAAATGAAAGCACAGCAACGCGCCCAATATATTGGTGTATTATTTCAAGAGCCTGAACGACAAATATTTCATAACACAGTAGAAAAAGAAGTCTCTTTTGGTCTGAAACAACGTAAGTTTTCTAAAGAAGAGATTAAAAAACGTTTAGATGAAACATTAATGCTTTGTGGTTTAAGTAATGTCGCTGATGTTCACCCTTTAGATTTACACGCAGGTCAACGTAGAATGGTTGCCGTCGCAAGTTTAAGTATTTTATCACCTCAAATATTATTGCTTGATGAACCGACTCGCGATTTCGATGCACATTGGCTAACTTGCTTTGAGAACTGGCTTCAGGTGCAAAAAACATTAGGTACATCTGTGCTTGCGATTAGCCATGATCTTGATTTTACGGCACGTCATTTTCAGCGAGTTATCCATTTATCTTCAGGAGAATTAATTGCTGATGGCGCACCTGAAAACGTATTAATGAGTTCAACTCTGCAATCCCTTTCAGATATCCCCGCACCGACGTTATACTCATTAAGTCAGAAATTAAAATTACCAATAAAAAACAATCCGGTAGAATGGGCTAAAATGTTAATTAAAAATAAATAGAAATCATAATATTGGCTCCTGATAATCTTAAAGCTTATTTCTATTATTATCATTTATTTTGTTGCTGGAGATACTAAAATGGAAATTATTCACACTCTATTAGACTCATTGGGTCATTTATCTCCTATTACACTGTTTCTTTCCATTACATTAATCACGGCAGGAAAATCGACTATTGGTATTTCTTCATTTTTGCCACCAGCATCTTTGATGTTGATCTTTATTTTTGGTGCCTGCTTACCTCTTTATTCACCTATCTTTCTTTGGTTAGCAACCAGCCTTGGTGCCTTATTAGGTTCAATTTTAAGCTATGAATTAGGGCGTTCAATTTATCGATTTCCTCGACTTAAAGCATGGGTTATGCGTTATCAATCAAAAATAAATCGAGTTCAACAATTATTAAAAAATAAAACGTACTATATTTTATTTATTTCTCGATTCCTTGCTGTGTTTCGTTATTTAACGCCCTTTAGTGCTGGTTTATTAAAACTACCGCTCTACGGTATTTACATTACTAGCGCTATTTCTGCATTAATTTGGTCGGCGATGTTTGTGCTGATTGCGACAGGCGTCCTTTCTATTGCTTTATAAGATCTGAAATTACCAATAAACCTTATTTATTCTCTTAACACTAAAATGGTCTATTTTTCCCTTTTTTTATTCGGTTATTTAACGATCCGCTACTCCTTCTATTTTTTTCATTTTATTTTTTTATTATCGACAAATAGGCTATTTTTTAGCTCATTTTATCGTTTCTCTAGCAAGTTATTGATATTTTCTTTTGTCTTTTATGACTATCACCATAATTATGATTAAGAATTGCATAATTACTATACTGATCACAAATTGTTATCATATTGTTTTAATTTAATCACTTCACTTCACAATTTCTTAACTCACCTGTTTTCTATAAAAGTTGTCATGTTGTATACAAGTTGCTGTGAAACATTCACCTGCGTTTTTATGTACAGGAACAACATCATGAGAATAAGAAAAACAAAGCTTGCCATCGGTATTGTTGCTGTTATTGCTGTTGTCTCATTAGCAGTAATCGGCAAAAAAGAGAATGCGAATAAACAATTTCTCTCTGTAGCAACCGCTTCAACAGGAGGAACGTATTATCCGATGGGAGTGGGTTTAGCAAACGTATGGAGTACACATCTTAAGGACAGAGGCGTTCAAGTGACAGGACAATCTTCAGCAGGATCGATAGAAAATATCTATCTAATGCAGAAAAATGAAGCCCAACTTTCAATTTTACAAAGCCTTTTAGCCGTAGAAGCTTATGAAGGCGTTCGTAATTTTGAAGGCAAACCAGAAAAAGATCTGCGTTCAATTTCTATGTTATGGCCTAATGTTGAACACTTTGTTTTAATGGATAACAAAGTAAAAACTGGCACATTAGAGGATATTCGCGCGACTAGCTTTTCTGTCGGTCCTCAAGCCAGCGGTACTGAACAATCCACGATTATTATTCTTCAAGGCGTGAATTTAACTAAAAAAGATATCACACCCGAATATCTTGGATACGGTGATACCGTTTCTGCCATGCGGGATGGTCGCCTTGATGGTGGCGCATTACCTGCGGGTGTTCCCGCCTCAGCCGTCACCGATATGTATGCCAGTGGTGTCAGTGCAAAACTACTCGAAGTGACAGATAAGCAACTCGATGATATCAACCATGTGGCGAATTCATGGTTTCGCTTTGAAATTCCCGCCAACACCTACCCCCGTCAAACTGAAATGGTCAATACGATTGCTCAACCTAATATCTTAATGACCACAACCAGTATTGATGATGATCTGGTTTATGAGTTGACAAAAACCATGTTTGAGAACCTTCCTGAGGTTCACCAAGTTCATAGCGCAGCCAAGTACATCACCACAGAAAATGCATTAAAAGGTGTTTCTGTACCATTGCATTTAGGGGCTTACCGCTACTACAAAGAAATCGGATTAGAGATCCCTGATTATCTTATTCCACCAGAAGCTCAAACGCAGACTAATAATAAATAACAGGAGTGAGTTATGACTAACAATGACCACCTAACTCCGGTAGAGCCGCCTGCATTAGATAAAGAAGCAAGCTCCGGCAATCGCCAACTTGCAGGTATTTACCTGAAAATTACCACGACTCTTGCAATATTAATTTCGCTTTACGCTATTTATTCTAACGCATTATCAAATACTCAAGAGTTTTACCGTAATACTATTTTTCTTAGTGGTATTTTAATTTTAGGCTTTATTTTGTTTCCATTCTCTAAGCGTTTTTCAACGCCTAAATTTAATGGATGGGATTATCTTTTTATTACTTTAACATTAATCAGTTATGGATATTTTTTCTTTAATTATGTTGATCTTCACGTTGTGAGAAAAAGCATTCCAAATACGACTGATTATGTTATGGCTATATTAGGAATTATTGTACTGTTTGAAGCGGCAAGAAGAACCACTGGGTATTTCATTCCAGGGCTTGCAACGTTTGCCATTATCTATGCTTTATTTGGTCAATATTTTATGGGTATTTTCGGTCATGCAGGATTCTCTGTAGAAAGATTGTTATACCGTTTATTTATGACCAGTGAAGGTATTTTTGGGATCACCCTTTCAACAGCCTCGACAGCGATTGTTGTCTTTATTCTTTTTGGCTCGTTCTTAAGTGTGAGTGGTGCAACAGCGCTGTTTAATGACTTAGCACTGGCTCTTGCCGGTCGTCGCCGTGGTGGTCCTGCTCAAGTTGCTGTTATTTCATCTGCATTAACAGGTTCATTAAGTGGAAGTGCTGTTGCCAACGTAGCAACAACAGGGACTTTTACCATTCCTTTGATGAAAAGCATTGGATTAACGCCTCGTTTTGCCGGTGCCGTAGAAGCAACAGCATCAACAGGCGGTATGATAATGCCACCTATTATGGGCGCCGCTGCATTTATTATGGCTGGCTTTTTAGGTATTTCTTATACCACTATCGTTATTGCGGCGATTATTCCAGCGTTGTTATATTACGCAGCTTTAATTATGGCGATTGATATCGAAGCCAAAAAACAAGGACTAAAAGGTTTAAGTAAAGAGAATATTCCACAAGTTAAAGCGGTATTAAAAGCGCGTGGTTTATTATTACTGCCTTTAGTGATTGTTATTGGTACCTTACTCGTGGGTAAAACACCTATTTATGCTGGCTTTTTAGGTATTTTGACCATTATTGTGGCAAGTTGGATAACGCCTGATAAATCAGTTCGTATGACTTTAACTAAAGTTGCTGACGCTTTAGCTGAAGCGGCTAGAGGCTCTGTTCAAGTGACTGTCGCTTGTGCTGCAATCGGTGTCATTATCTGTGTTGTTACAATGACGGGTATCGGTGCAACATTGGCATTTAATATCGTCTCAATGACAGATAACACATTATGGATGATCTTATTAGTCGTTATGTTAGTGTGCATTGTATTAAGCATGGGTTTACCTTCAACGGCGTTATATATTGTTGTAGCCGTTACAGTGTCACCTATCTTAATTAAAGCGGGTGTTATGCCTTTAGCGGCTCACTTCTTTGTTTTCTGGTTTGGTGCTTTATCCAATATTACACCACCAGTCGCATTAGCCAGTTACACCGCAGCCAGTATTGCAAGAGCTGATCCAATGCAAACATCATGGGATGCGGTTCGTTTAGCACTTCCCGGTTTTATTATTCCGTTTATTTTAGTCTATAACCCTGCTTTACTGATGCAAGGTGATAATTTAGGTGTACTTTCTATTGGATTAATGATTATTAGTGCATTAATCGGAATTTATGCACTCAGTATCGCAACGGCAAACTTCTGGATGATTAAAACAACGTGGTTTGAGCGCATTGCATTTGCAGCAGCGGCAATTCTAATGATTAAACCGGGCTTATATACTGACCTTTTAGGTGTCGCCCTGATCCTATTAACCGGTGCATTCCATTTATTACGGTCTAAAAAACAGTTAGTTAATATGGGGCATGCATCTGGAGAAAATTAGATGATACAAAAGATCTCACGCCAAAAAGCGTCGCATCAAATTCTTGAGCAGATAAAGCAAAATATTAGCAACGGAACTTATCCTATTGGTGAAAAGTTACCCTCTGAAAATGTACTTGCTGACGCCTTTGGCGTCAGTCGAGTCCCCATCAGAGAAGCATTAGGCGTCTTGGAAGCCAGTGGCATAGTAACCTCTCGCCAAGGAGGCGGTCGCCGTGTAATTGACCATTCTATACTCAGTAAATATGAACCCTTAGTTATGGAAATTGCTTGCCCTGAAGAGATAGATTCACTGCTTGAAATGCGTGAGGTTATTGAACATGAAGCGGCAGCTATTGCCGCTTTACGTCGAACACCAGAAGAATTACGCGCTATCGAAATTGCCCACGATGCCTTTGTTTTAGCAACAAGACAAAACAAAGGCATTGGTCATAAAGAGGACTATCAATTTCATCGTTCTATTATGGTTGCCTCTCATAATCCTTTTTTTGTCCAGATCTTAGATAACTTACACGAACTCTATCTTGGCGTATTAATGTATTCGTTAAGTAAAAACAAAGGGCGAGATACTGAAATTGAGCGAGTGATTGCAGAACATGAGGCAATTGTTGAATCAATACGTCAACAAGATCACGATGAAACAAGCAATAGAATGCGTCTTCATTTAACCAATGTGCGTGGCAAATTAAAGCGATTACAACAAGAACCCTGTTAATTTAAAATTTATAAAATGGATAATATTATGACTTATGACGTGATTATTATTGGTGCGGGATTAGTCGGATTAGGGGTTGCAAGTGCGCTACAAGAGAGTCAGCCTGAATTGAAATTGCTTGTGATTGATAAAGAATCAGGCCCTGCGGTTCACCAAAGTGGACATAACAGTAATGTTGTTCATTCAGGTATTTACTACACACCAGGAAGCCTTAAAGCAAGGCTGGCAAAACAAGGCAACATGACGACATATGCGTTTTGCCAACAACATAATCTCTATTATGACCGTTGTGGTAAAGTTATTGTCGCTACCAATGAAAAAGAGTTAAAAGCTTTAGAAAATATCTATCAGCGTGGCATTGAAAATGGGCTTGAAGTTATCAAAATGACTGAGGCAGAGCTTAAAGTCAGAGAACCTTATGTCAATGGTATTGCGGCTCTATTAGTTCCTGATGCAGGTATTGTGAATTACCCTGAAATTGCGGCAAAACACGTTGAAATAATTCAATCTCGAGGCGGTGAGTTTGCGTTTGGACAAGCGGTTACAGCAATTAATGAAACCGATGATACTGTTACTGTCACCACATCCAATAATCAATTTACAGGCAAATGGTTAATTAATTGCGCCGGCTTATTTAGTGATCGTATTGCTAAAATGGCAGGTTATGACACCGGAATGAAAATAGTCCCATTCCGTGGTGAATATTTTATGCTTAATACTAATAAAAACTACTTAGTAAACCATCTTATCTACCCTGTTCCTAATCCTGATTTTCCCTTCTTAGGCGTACACTTTACGCGTATGTATAACGGGCATCGTGATGTTGGGCCTAATGCAGTATTAGCATTTAAGCGTGAAGGCTATAAAAAAAGCGATATTAACTTAAAAGATCTTGCTGAAGTCCTGACTTATAAAGGATTTTGGAAAATCGCTGGAAATTATTTAGGTGAAGGAATGGCAGAGCTTCGCCGCTCATATTCACGTAAATTATTTACTGCAAATGCACAGAAACTAATTCCTGATTTACGTGAAGCAGATATTCATCCGGGGCCTGCTGGTGTTCGTGCTCAAGCATTAACTCGTGAAGGAAAACTAGTCGATGATTTCCATTTTGTAAAAGGCAAACGCTCGCTGCATGTTTGTAATGCTCCATCACCTGCTGCAACCGCATCTATTGAAATAGGCAGAGAAATAGTAAAAGAGCACTTTTCTTTGTAATTGAAAAAACAGACTGCAAGTAAAAATAACAAATAGCACTGAAATTAATCAGTGCTTTTTTATTTTGATATTATTCACAGTTTTCTTTTAATGCTTCATTCATTAGCCATTGTTGGAATATTTCCATTGAGGCTGTCATTGGCTTTGATTTTAAATATGTTAGCCAATATTTTCCCAATTCGACTTCTATTTTAAAGGGTTGTACCAACTGGCCATTTTTAATTTCTCTTGAAAACATTTTTGCAGGTGCTAATGCAACGCCCCCTTCATAAATTGCGCTTTCAATCATTAAACGCGAAGAGTCAAAAATAGATCCCGTGATTTTTATCGGCGGCATCTCTGCTTTTTCAAACCATTGTAACCACTCATCTTCTCGATAAGAACGATATAAATTTTCATTTATTAAATCAGTTGGATGTTGTAAACGTTTTGCAGTATTTGATGAACATAACACCGTTAATGGCGCAGAAAATAACGCTTTATTATGTGTCAATGGCCATAAACCTTCACCAAACCGAATAGCAAAATCTAATCCTTCAGTAGCCAAATTAACCACATTATTATTGGTTCTTAAATTTACTTCTATTCTTGGATATTGTTGCCTAAATTCAGCCAATCTAGGTAATAACCATCCCACAGCAAATGTGCCTACAGCCGCAATTGAAACAACATCGCGATATTCACCACGCTCAAATTGCTTAAATACACGCTCAATATCACTAAAAGCCGTTGTTAATACAGCAAATAAAATCTGGGCATCATCCGTCATTTCTAAGCCACGAGGCAAACGCTTAAAAAGGCTCACGCCAAGTCGCTCTTCTAACATTCTTACTTGTTGGCTAACAGCACCTTGAGTGACATACAGCTCTAATGCTGCTTTGGTAAAATTAAGGTGTCTTGCTGAAGCTTCAAATGCACGCAATGCATTTAGGGGAAGATGGGTTCGCATAATATTCTTAGCCATTAGATTTTCTATAGGCTAAGGTGATTTATTATCGATTGTCAATAAATCAATTAAATAGGATATTGCAGCTCATAAATAAACAGCGCTATCTCTACTCAATAACTGTCTATTTATATTGTTCTTTTCTTTATTAACTTAATATGAGCAACAATGACTATGTTTAAAACCACATTTCGCCAAACAACCGCGATTGCAGTTTCATTAATATCTCTATTGGCATCTCCAATGTTATGGGCTAACACCAATAATACAATTGAAGAGCAATTAAGTACGCTTGAAAAATATAGTCAAGGTCGTTTAGGTGTTGCTTTAATCAACACGGAAGATAATTCACAAATAACATACCGTGGTGAAGAACGCTTTGCGATGGCAAGTACAAGTAAGGTTATGGCTGTTGCGGCTGTTTTAAAAGAGAGTGAAAAACAAGCGGGATTATTAGATAAGAATATTACGATTAAAAAATCTGACTTAGTTGCTTACAGCCCTATTACAGAAAAACATTTAGTAACGGGAATGTCTTTGGCGCAATTAAGCGCGGCTACGTTGCAATATAGCGACAATACAGCAATGAATAAAATCTTAGATTATTTAGGCGGACCTTCGAAAGTCACTCAATTTGCACGTTCAATTAATGATGTAACTTATCGTCTAGATCGTAAAGAGCCTGAATTAAATACAGCAATTCATGGTGATCCTCGTGATACCACCTCTCCAATTGCCATGGCGAAAAGCCTTCAAGCATTAACATTGGGTGACGCACTAGGTCAATCTCAACGTCAACAACTTGTTACTTGGTTAAAAGGCAATACAACGGGTGATCACAGTATTAAAGCGGGTTTACCAAAACACTGGGTTATTGGGGATAAAACCGGCAGTGGTGATTATGGTACAACTAACGATATTGCCGTTATTTGGCCGAAAAACCATGCTCCATTAATTTTAGTGGTTTACTTTACACAACAAGAGCAAGATGCAAAATACCGGAAAGATATTATTGTTAAAGCTACTGAAATTGTAACAAAACCATTTATCAAATCACCCCAAAAATAATAATAACACGCTATTGCAAATATAAATAACAATAAAAAAGCTGAGTACAATCTTATTTGTCTCAGCTTTTTTGCTTTAATTCTTATTATATTTTTTAATCTAACTGGGCTATGTAATATGTATTAAGTTATCTCAAATAAGAGAGTTGTTATCATATTAAAGGGGTAAAGCAAAACTCACTTTTACCGTTTCCATGGGTACTTCTGTTTTTATACTTTGGATGCTTGGAATTTGCGTTAAATAATCAGCATGAAAGCGACGATACGTTGCTAAATCTTTCGTCACAATTCGAATTAACGCATCGCATTCGCCTGCCATTAAATGACACTCAACCACTTCAGGTAACACCTTGATAGCCTTTACAAATTCTTCAATAGTTTCAGCATCTTGCGCTCTAAACCAAATTCTTGCAAATAAAGATAACCCTGCATCAACCTTACTGCCATCTAATACAGCAACATAACGAGTGATCACACCAGATTCTTCGAGTAAACGCACGCGGCGAAGACAAGGAGAAGGTGAGAGTCCAACCTCTTTTGCCAGCTCAATGTTTTGGATTTTGCCATCACGTTGAAGCACCTGCAAAATATGTTTATCTATCTTATCTAATTTTATTGACATCAAAGATTAACCTTAATTCTATTTGTGGAATTTTATTGCCAATTAATTATTTTTGTTAGCAACAAAACAACCCGATTTTTTCGAAAACATCATATAATCTTTCCGCTAAATTTCACAGTAAAAACGATATTTCTCTTAAACTATCTCTATCAGGTGAAAAGATGGAATTTAACACTTTATTATTATTCGCATTAACGGTTCTACCACTTATCTGCACACCGGGACCCGATATTCTTTTTATCTCATCCCAAGGGTTATCAGGCGGTATGAAATCTGCATGGATTGCTAACGCTGGCGTTATATCAGGCTATTTAACCCATGCATTACTAAGCGCGTTAGGGCTTGCTGCCTTAGTATCCGCATCACCCATTTTATTTTATTTACTCAAATGGGTTGGTGTGTTCTATATCAGTTATCTTGCAGTCAAAATGTTGATATCTGCCTGCAAAAAAGGTCAATTAGCCCTCGATGCCTCAAAAACCTCACACTTATTTCGTAAAGGTTTTTTAACCAGTTTTCTTAATCCTAAAGGGCTATTAGTTTATCTCGCTATTTTACCAAACTTTATTGATAATCATAATGATATCGCAACACAATCATTGCTGTTATCTGGGATATTTATCACGACTTGCTTAATTATTTATGGCTTGCTCGGCACATTTTTTGCCTATATTGGCTTAAAAGGCGGTTTAAGTGAAAAACGTCGCCGCTATAACGATGGCATTGCGGGTGGATTACTCACATTAGCGGCAATTAATCTGGCTTTAAATTAGCCTTAATCCTAAGCACTATTTATTATTCTAATCAGAATTTGACCACAAGAATGCCCTCTATTTAAGTGGTCGAATATCTGCCCATAATAATTGGCAATTCGCGGTTAACGGTCTTATTTCACCTTCTCGAATATCAGGTAACCACCAAGCCCCCTGTCCTTTTGATAAACGCTGGCAAATCGCACCAATTACAGTCCATTCACCTTGAGTGATATAAATTAATCCTGCATGAGAACTAGGTAAAATAAGCGGTTGTGTTACTAAGGTCGTCTCTGCTTTCCAACATGTACGACGCACCATAATATTTAGGCACTTTACGCTACCTTTAATTAGTTCAGATTTAACATGAATATCACCTGAAAAATCAAAAGGCTGATAAGAGTCTGTAACGGAATGATTAAGAAAACCGGGGCTATTTAAATTGATGCCATTACCTTCTAATAGCACCATTTGCCGTTCAATGTCAGGAAACTGTCCTAATGAGCTATTCTCTTCGATAGAGGTTAAACACGCTCGCCATGAAAAATCATTATTAACCGGCCAACACACAATTTCTTGCGTTGTGCCTTTTTGATTATTCCATGATATAAACGGTAACTCTTGTTGATCAAAACAACGTAGCTTCATTGTATCCTCCTTCAATATCTGGCTATCAGTCTGATAATGAGGTTAAGGATCAATCATTGGAGATTACCGTCAATAAATCAATAGCTAACTTTTAAAAATGTGCGCTGGCGTCAGCTATTTACGTCGTAATTTTCTGCACCCTTCTCCAATAATTTCCATTCCTTTTTCAGTACGACTATTCCATTGAAAAGAAGCGTTTAAACGAAATGCATGATTAAATTGAGAGCTGGTGGAAAACATTGAACCCGGTGCAATACTGACACTTCTTTCTAATGCAAAATGATAGAGTTTATTCGCATCAAATGTTGATTCAAACTCTAACCAGAGAAAATACCCTCCTGATGGAATATTCACTTTTACATCTTCAGGTAAATGCGTTTGTATCGCTTGTAACATACGATAACGCCTTTGTTCTAATAATAATCTTAATCGACGAAGATGCGTATCATAGCCACCTTGTGACAAATAATCGGCAATAGCTTGTTGTGTTGGCATACTTGCAGATACTGTACTCATCATTTGCAACTGCTGTATTTTTGTTGCGTGTTTTCCGGCTGCCACCCAACCCACACGAAATCCCGGCGCAAGACATTTAGAAAAAGAAGCGCAATGTAAAACGCTATTTGTTTTATCAAAACCTTTTACTGGCATAGGTGCTTTCTGGCTGTTATAGAGTTCGCCATAGACATCATCTTCGATTAGCGTTATCTGTTTCTTCGCTAATATATCCACCAGTCTTACTTTATTTTCATCAGGCATTGTTCCACCTAATGGATTTTGACAATGGCTCATCAACCAACAAGCTTTAATATCGTATTGTTCAACCACTTTTTCGAGTTCATCTAAACAAATTCCTGTTACTGGATCTGTTCTAATGGCAATCGCTTTTAATCGTAAACGCTCAATTGCTTGTAATGCACCATAAAATGCAGGTGATTCAATCACGACCCAGTCACCCGGTTCAGTAACAGCTTGCAAACTAAAACTGAGTGATTCCATTGCACCAGCCGTAATCACAATTTCATCTGGAGAGACATGAATTCCTTGTAATGCATAGCGTTGTGCAATGTTACGGCGTAACTTTTCATTTCCCGGAGGTAGATTAATCACTGAACTTTGGGGCGCTAAATGTCTGGCAGCAGAAGCCAACGCGCTACTTAATTTAGGCTGAATAAATAAACTGGGATCGGGGAAAGCGGAACCAAAAGGAATAATTTCAGGATCTTTACACGCTTGAAGTACGTTGAAAATCGAGGTGCTTATTTCAACATTTTCACTCATGTGTAGCCCTTTGCTGGCTGTCACCTGACCGAAACGGTTATTGCGATGTGCAACGTAATAACCTGATTGTGGTCGCGCTGTTATCCATCCTTGGCTTTCTAATAACTGATACGATTGTAAAACAGTCATCAAACTTAAACCTGATTGTTTCACCGTATCCCGCAATGAAGGTAAACGGTCGCCAGATTGCCAGATATTATCTTCAATTTGTTGGCGTATTTGCGCTGCAAGCTGTTCATATCGAGTCATATAAAACTGTTTACCTCAAAACTGTTATAGTCATTTTTAAACTTATTGTCACTATTATAGCTTACTGTCATATGGTCTACTAATCCACACGATTTACCTGCAATTTACATGTTTATATCAATAAAACGAGGTTTTTTATGCTTGGGTTAAGTGCCTTTGACTTGGCGCGTATCCAGTTTGCGTTCACAGTTTCTTTTCATATTATCTTCCCCGCAATTACTATCGGACTGGCTAGCTTCTTAGCAGTATTGGAAGGTTTATGGTTAAAAACTCGCAATAAGGATTATTTAGCGTTATTCCATTTTTGGTCAAAAATATTCGCTGTTAACTTTGCTATGGGCGTTGTCTCTGGTTTGGTCATGGCATATCAATTTGGAACCAACTGGAGCTTTTTCTCTGATTTTGCTGGCTCTATTACAGGTCCGCTACTCACTTATGAAGTACTTACCGCATTCTTTTTAGAAGCGGGTTTTTTAGGTGTGATGCTGTTTGGCTGGAATAAAGTAGGTGAAAAACTTCACTTTTTCGCAACCTGTATGGTGGCATTAGGTACATTAATGTCTACGTTTTGGATCTTGGCTTCAAATAGCTGGATGCAAACACCACAAGGATTTGAAATTATAAATAACCAAGTCGTTCCCGTAGATTGGATAGCCGTTATTTTTAACCCATCATTCCCTTATCGCCTTGCTCATATGGGTGTTGCCGCTTTCCTTGCTTCAGCCTTCTTTATTGCTGCATCTGCTTCATGGCATCTGCTCAAAGGTCATAAAACATCTGCAATGAAAAAGATGCTTTCAATGTCTTTATGGATGATTTTAATTTTAGCACCAATTCAAGCACTCATTGGCGATGTCCATGGTTTAAATACCTTAAAACATCAACCCGCTAAAATTGCCGCAATTGAAGGTCACTGGGAAAACGAACCAGGAGAAGCAACACCGTTAATTCTCTTCGGTGTGCCTGATATGGATGCTGAAGAAACGAAATATAAGTTAGAAATTCCTTATCTTGGCAGCATGATCTTAACTCACAGCTTAGAAAAACAAATTCCAGCATTAAAAGAGTTTCCTAAAGAAGACCGACCGAACTCACTTATCGTTTTCTGGTCTTTCCGCGTTATGGTTGGTCTCGGTATGTTAATGATTTTAGTGGGTGTATGGGGAACTTGGCTGCGATATAAAAAGAAACTTTATGAATCTAAGGCTTTCTTACGCTTAACTTTTTTAATGGCACCTTCAGGTCTTATCGCTATTCTTGCCGGTTGGTTTACAACAGAAGTAGGACGTCAACCTTGGGTTGTTTATGGCATACAGCGAACACGAGATGCCGTCTCTGCACATGGTGAAATGCATATGAGTATAAGCCTGCTGATCTTCTTAGTTGTTTATGGCTCTGTATTCGGTGTTGGATATGCCTATATGTTAAAACTGATCCGTAAAGGTACACCGGAGGTTCATCATGGGAATTGATTTACCAGTTATTTGGTTCGTCATTATCGTATTTAGTACGCTAATGTATATTGTCATGGATGGTTTCGATCTTGGTATCGGTATGCTTTATCCATTTATTAAAAGTGACCAAGATCGTGACTTAATGATGAATACTGTTGCCCCTGTATGGGATGGTAACGAAACATGGTTAGTCCTAGGTGGCGCCGCATTATTTGGTGCCTTCCCATTAGCTTACTCGGTTATTCTTGATGCTTTGGCAATGCCGTTAACATTAATGCTTGTCGCATTAATTTTCCGTGGCGTTGCTTTTGAATTTCGTTTTAAAGCCGATGCCAGTCACAAAGGTTTTTGGGATAAAGCATTTATCTTTGGCTCTATCTTAGCCACCTTTATGCAAGGTGTTGTCGTGGGTAGCGTTGTTCAAGGCTTGCCGGTTGTTAATCGCGCCTTTGCGGGTAGCTATTTTGACTGGTTATCTCCTTTCGCACTCTTTTGTGGATTTGGATTAGTTATCGCCTATTCATTATTAGGATGTGGCTGGCTGATTATGAAAACCGAAGGTCATTTACAACAGAGTCTATATAAGGTCGCTAAACCTCTTACACTCATTATGCTTGCCGTTATTGCAGTCGTCAGTGCATGGACACCATTAGCACAACCTGCAATTGCTGAACGTTGGTTCACATTACCAAACCTGTTCTTCTTTTTACCAGTTCCTCTTTTGGTGTTGTACAGCACTTGGTTAATTTTACGCTCAGTGAAAAAACAAGGGCATTACCTTCCTTTCTTTGGTGCGCTGGCGTTAATTTTCTTAGGTTTTGCAGGATTAGGAATTAGCATTTGGCCTAACATTATTCCACCGGCAATTAGTTTTGTAGAAGCCTCTGCACCACCAGAAAGCCAAGGGTTTATGCTAGTTGGCGCACTGTTTATTATTCCAATTATTCTCGTTTACACATTCTGGAGTTATTACGTCTTTAGAGGAAAAACAAATTATGAAGAAGGTTATCACTGATCCACAAATACAAAGTAAGCCCTCATTATTAAAAAAATGGGGATGGTTGATTACTATTTGGTTTTGTAGTGTTTTAGCCTTATTCGCCGTGTCTTCCCTCTTCCGTTTTTTAATGACGTTAGCCGGAATGAAAGTCAAGTAAAGGCAAAGTACATACAGCAATATAATTAACTAGCGCCAAATACGGTAAGCTATAAAATAAAAGTAAAGAAAGGGCTGGAGTTATCTTCAGCCCTTTTATCTTTATTTAAGACAGTGGATTACCGTTTAATCGCATTAAAACTTAACCGATTCTTATTAGAATGCTCTTTTAACAGCTAAGTTGATCTAAATATTTTGTTATAAAAAGAAAATACAAAAGCAAATATTTTTACTTTTCCATGATTAACTAAATTTAAATCAAACTCCTTGATAAAATCATTTTAAATACATCATTTTTGATTAACAATAAGAGATAAAATCTTTTTTATGTATGTATTACGATAAATAAAAATATAAATAATCCTATAAAAAGCCATCTTCTCTAGAAATAAGATAGAATGAATGTTGAATTAGGCTTCCAAAGTAATTATGATATCGCCGCCTAGAAGATCCATATCTGTATTATTCTATAAAGACACACGCTATTAAAAGTGTGGATATGGCTGATGTCTGTTCAAAATACATGTTTTGATAATTTAGATTTATCTTAATTGCTAAGAAAGATCTCTTACACTAGGCTTACGTATTGTTGCTACTAAATTAAGGATGAAGTCATGAATTGGTATTTGGAAGTCATTAAAAATAATTACGCTAACTTTTCAGGCCGTGCTCGTAGAAAAGAATATTGGATGTTTACTCTAGTAAATACCATTATTATTGCTGTTTTATACGCTATTTTAATTTCATCAGTAGATATGAATACAGGTGAAATGAGTTCACTAGGTTCAATTGCAGGTATTATTATAGGTATTTATTCTTTAGCAATTATCATACCTAGTCTTGCAGTGACTATTCGTCGTTTCCACGATCAAGATAAATCAGGTTGGATGTTCTTACTTGCATTTATTCCTGCTGTTGGTGGATTAATTGTTTTTGTCTTTATGTGCCTTGAAGGTACTAGAGGTGACAACAGATTTGGCCCAGATCCTAAAGCTTAATCTCGTGCTGAATTAATATAACAATACAGTGAGTATACCTACTATTAAGTTTACTCACTGTATTAATTGATTTTCCTACCTTTTTTTACAACCATCTAAAAACACGCCTTCTTTTAAAAATATACCTCTTCATCTCATTCCATATTGTAATTTAGTATTTTATTTGCCTCTGACTTTTTTGATTAATGATCTAGAGTTATTACATTAAGCTTATTGCATTGATTTTTAAGTTTTTTCTTTATTGTTAATTTGAACTTAATCACATTATATAAGTAAAAAATACGCATTCCTTTACTAAACCAACGTTAATGTTGATAATGACTATCATTATTAATTGAAAATGATAATATCTACGTCGATAAAACAATTAAATGAGTCAGGTAAAAAAACGTGAGTAACCAAAAAACACCTCAAGAAAAAAATATTTATAAACCAGCGCCTCCTCGCCTAGTTCAAGTAAAGCGTATTACTGATGTTACACCGGGAATGCGTTGTATCACCTTTACGAGTGATGATTTAGATACTTATCCAGCAGATACTGCCGGGGCGCATTTAAAAATATTCTTACCTTTAGAAGGCCAAGTTAAACCAACAGTACCGGGCTTTTCTGAAAAAGGTCCTAAATGGCCTGAAGGCGAACCAAGATCGATTGTACGTACTTATAGTGTTCGTGCTATTCGCCCTGAACAAAAAGAGTTAGATATTGAATTTGCAGTACATGACGATGAAGGCCCTGCTATTCATTTTGCGCTAAATGCTAAACAAGGCGACTATATTGGGATCACTAATCCCGGTGGCCCTGATCCTTTATTAGCACCAGCGTCACATTACTATATGGCAGCAGATCCAAGTTCATTACCTGCTTTAATGGCTTTAATTGAAACCATGCAGCCTAATGTTCAAGGGAAAGTCGTTATACGAGTAGAAGACGAAACGCATCGTCAAGAAATTAAACGTCCTAGTGGCTTAGAGATAATCTGGTTAATTGGTTCTGTTGAAGAACAAACTCAAAACTTAATTAATGAATTTATGTCGTGGGAATTACCTGCTGAAGATGTCGCATTTTGGATCGCAGGTGAAGACAAAATTATTCGTGCATTAAGACGTCATATACGCCGTGATAATGGTTACGATCGTAGCTTGATTTATGCCATTCCTTATTGGCGTTTTGGTTATGACGAAGAAGGCTATCACGCTGAGCGTCACCATGTTATGGATAACGAAGACGTAAGCTAAGCAATAAATTAAAAACTAAGTGTTGGCTGTACAGGCTGCATATTAATTTCATTAATAATATGCGGCCTTTTTTATTGTACAAATATAATTAATGTATATTCTTCTTATCTTGCTGATAATTTCCATCATCATCGATATAGATAACCGTAATTACTTGGTTCATATCAGTTTGCTTTTGATATTGAATGTGCTGTTTTGCAAAAGGAGCCACCATAATAGCATTTGTTAATAGTGCTTCTTTATCATCAAAATACATCTTTGAAATTGTAAAGTAATAAGCTGTAGGGTTATTTATTGCTAAATATTCTCCATGATGAGTTATTTCTATTTGTTTAAAAACGTCCTCTGTCGTTAACTTAAGTTGCGCTGGACGATAAAAAAGTTTGATTCGTGTTTGCAATGCTAATTGCAACGTACTGAAGTTTTCTTTATTTTCTGGTTTAGGTGCTATATCTAATACATTTAAATAAAAAACAGATTCTCTATCTTTAGGTAACCTATTTTCTAATTGTTGTATTTTTAATTGTAACCCACCATTTGCAGTCATTTTCGCCATAGGTGGAATAACAATAAAGGGTGCCGTTGTTGTTTCTGGTGTGGAAGCAACATTTCCTTCATCCACCCAACTTTGTATTAATGTTGACTGCTCACTTTGATTAAAAACTTGTAACAATATTATTGAGTTGTCGGTAGGAAATATTAAACGAGTGCGCTCAAGTACCACACTTGCATAAGTAAAATGTGTTATTAACATGAATAATAAAATTAAAACACCTTTCATTTTCGCTTCCATTTTTTATGGCTTATTAATCGTAAGACATCACAAGTGTTGCTGTACTTGTCATTTTTCCTTGAGTGACTGAATTAATATTATAAGGGTAATAATAAGCACCCATATTTATCGAAAATGCAGAGGATATGCTGCCACCTTGATTAACACTAAAAATACTAGTCGCACTACCTTGTGTATTAATATTGTCAGATAAAATAAGCGGGCTTGCAGTGTTATCACTTTTTACTACACGGAATCCGACACCACCTGCACCTTGTGCTGTTGTGTTGGTTAATATAGTTTTGTCCGTTGCCAATAAATTCTGGCTTGATAAAAACATATTAATGTTACGTGATGCTTTTGAACCGCTCAAAAAGTCTTGGCAAGTAAAGTTTAATGTAAAAGGGGTATATCCTGCTTTATCTACCGTTTTTGCATCTTTTACGCTAATTAACGGCAATGAAACAATTAAACCTGCATTAGAAAAATTACATGTTGTCATCACAGGATTATATGTAATTTGCATTGGCTGTAAGAAAATATCGTTTTGATCAACCGGCCACTGCCACGTTAATAAAAATTGAATTAATTTAGTGACAATATTCAATAACCATTGAACAAGCCCCAAACTTGATGCATCAGAGGCTAAAATAACTGGTGAAACAATTGCTGTACTACCACTAACTTCTGTGTAATTACTTGAGGGTTTGCTACTTAATAACGTAAATTTCAATGTAAAGTTAGTATCTAAATCTGAAGCAGGATGTGTTCCCGCTTGAATATTCGTTACATTATCTTTTTCTAATGACGTTAACGTAATAGAGACAAACTGCTTACCACCATTAAAACCAATTGTCCCCGTCCGTCCATCATTAAAAGGTGAAGCGATACCCACTGTATTAGGAAATAATATTCCTCTTGCTGTGCATGTAAATGTGCCCGGAAATGTTGTTCTACTCGGTTTTGTGGTCGTTGTTGAAAGACTATTTAAATCTGCAGATAAATCAAAATTAATGTTGGGTGCAGTAATAGTGCTAGTGGGTTTACAGTTAGCAATTGCCTGCTGGCTTATTGTTCCTAATAGCATTAAAAATATAAAGGCAGATGATTTCATAAGACTTTCCTTTATCGACAGATATTACTATTTTTATCCATCGAATTAACTAAATGATTAATCACACACTCTGTTTTTCCTGCTTCATTTAATTTAATCGAGACAGAAGAAGGTAACGCATCACTTTTTAAATAAAGTACACTCGATTGCCCAACATAACCGATACTCTGTTTCTTATTATTTAAAACTTCAGTACCAAAAGGTAAGCTTTCATCATTTTCTAAAGAAGCTCTGATAATGAACGTTTTACGCTGATCCGTGGTTAATGTGAGGTGATTAACAGCACCTAAATAAGGCGTAACATGCGTTATATTTCCTAAAACTTCTGCATTCGATGGATATTCTGTATTTGTTAATGTATAGGTATTCGTTCGATAAGGGATCGTATTCGCGACTAAAACAACACCTTGATTATTGGTTAATGTCGCTTTATTCCCATTGACCATCATATTATTCGCCATAGGCGCTTCAATAATGGTATAAGTTTTCCCTGTATCCCCAGAAAACGCAATATGGCTAGGAATAGCAACTATAGTCCCTCGGGTTCCCACCCCACCTTGGCGATAATTATTTGCTTCAGTATAAGAGGCAGATAAAGTGCTATAAGGATGGCGATAGCTCACATTAGCACCGACTAAATTATTTCCACCCGTTTGGTTAGAGCCTGTTAAGGTATAATTAACCAAGTCATCTTTACCTGCTGTTCCACTCATACTTAATGTAGATTGCTGATAGTGTGAATCAGTGACATAAACCGAAGTATTAATATTTGCTCTTTTATCAAAAAATGAAATTGGCACACTGACGTTTAAATAATAACGAGTTTCTTCTTTATTATCGTAATTTCTTAATTTCGATACCGAAAGATTATAAGCAATATCTTTATAGTTATTTGAATAACCTAGTTGATACTCTCGATTAGTCTCATCAGTATTCCAATAATTTCGATGCGTTCCTGAAAGGAAAATAACACCACGCTGCCCACCTAAATATTGATTAAGATTTATGGTAAACGTATTTTTTGCTCTAGAGCCGCGTAGTGCATCAAAGGTTGTGAGATCTAAATCCGAAGCGGCATTATTATTTCCCTGCTGTTTAGCAAGATCATTTTGATAATCTTTCCAAGCTTGGTAATTATCATGAGAGTAAATCGAGTCCACAAAGCTATAATAATCACGGGTAGAGTAACGGTAAGCCGCCAGTGTTAAATTAGTTAGTGTGGCATCCATATATTTACTATATGCAAGACGAAAACTTTGCCCTGTTTTTTTGCCTGTTTGCAGATCTGCACTTGCATGAGTGATATCTGCGGAAATCGCCCCAAATTTGAAATTCCAACCACTACCAATCAATGCCGAATAATAGTCTTCGCTGGCAATTCCCCCTGCATAAAGCGTAACAAGGTTATTAACACCATAATGGAATTCACCTTGGGCAAATTTAGGTCGATAATCGGTATTATTAATACGTGACTCCCCTACCATCACGTTATAGCGATATACACCTTCTTTTAGCATATCGGGAACGGCTGAAAATGGCACAGTAAATGACTCTCTTCTGCCATCCGCTTCTTGAACCACCACTAACAGATCACCACCACCAGCTGTTGGCTGAATATCACGAAAAGAAAATTCACCAGGGGGCACATTTTCTTGAAAAACTAAGTTTTCATTTTGATAAACACTAACTAATGCGTTTGTTTGTGCAACGCCACGAATAATAGGCGCAAATCCTTGACTTGAATTAGGTAGCATTCCCATTTCAGTCGCCAATGAAGCGCCTCTAAATGAAATACTAGTAAAAAGTGCGGCTGGCGTATAAAAATCACCTATCGTTAATCCCGCAGTTATTTGACTTAATGCTTTATAAATATAACGGGTATTGTTTTTCCATTGACTTTTACCATGAGAGTAATAGGAATAGTTTGATTCATCTCGAAATTGCCATGTGCCTAAATTAATACCTGAATTAATATTGGCAAAAAAACTCTCGTTATTACTCTTATTTCCTTTTTTCTCTTTATAGTTATAGTAATTTAAATTATAAGATAAAATCAGTGCAGAAATACCTTGTTCCCAATAGCTAGGATCAACATATCCTACTTCTGATTGTTTGACAGAAATCTGAGGTGCTGTGATATCTAGTCTTAATCTATTAATATCTAATGTTGAAGCAACCCCCGTCGCCAGTTCATTAGATAAAATTGTTTTTTGCTGTGCTATTTTTTGCTTTGCCGACAAAGACAAGTTTAAACCTAACTTATTTACATCATCCGATTCAAAACTAATCCCTGCATTATTTCCTAACACATTGACTTCAAATTGCCCTTTCCATGCCTGATTAACATAGACATCAACAAGTTGCTTTCCTTCTGGTATTTTATCATCAATATAAAATCGTGAAATATCGCCATTCTTTGATTTCCCTACTAGTAAAGATGTATCAAATCCCTCTGCATACAGATTTTGAGTATAATTTTGCATTCCTAAAAAGATAAGAACTGAGAGGTATTTTGAATTATTCACGATGTTATCTCTATTAGAGTTTAATATTCTGTGATTTATAAACACCAAAATCATCAACATAAATAACAACAGCGGAATTGCTTTTTAATTTATTAATTAAAGGTAACTCACGAGAAGATAACGGTGGGATCATTTCAGAATCGACAAGCGTAATACGGGGTGTCTCTTGTGTAGAAATAGAGGCTATCGTGAAATGATACTGTGAGTTATTTTTAACTAAAACTTTATCACCATTTAATTGATAAGTTATTTTCTCATTAACAATTTCTGGTTTATCAGTTAAATCTTTTGGACGATAGAAAACTTTAATTCGTGTTTTCATTGCTAATTGCAAATAGCTTTTTCCTTTTAATGCTTCGGCATTTTCTGGGATATCGAGAATATTTAAATAGTATACTTGTTCAACATTTCCTGATGATTTTTCATTGGAATTTTTTATTCTTAATGTCTGACCTTGTCTACCTGCTATTTTTACAATTGGTGGATATAAATAAAAAGGAGAGTTTGCATCTTCAGGCGTAGAGTTTATATCGCCATCATCAATCCAACTTTGCACGAGTGAAGCTAAATCACCATTGTTGGTTAATTGAAGATTAACACTATCTGTTCCTTCATAATAAATAACCCGTGTACCATTAATAATAATATTAGCAAATACACTCGTTGGTAATATCAATGCCATTAAAAAAACGATTAACTTTTTCATTATAAACATCCTAAAAAACCAGACCCAATATTGAGTCTGGTTTTTTTATATTATAAATAAGAAACAGTATAGATAACGTTAGAGTGTACTGGCCCTGTTTTAGCGGCTGTCGCGTTTGTTTTATAGTAACTGGCAATTAAACGTAGAGTATCTGAATCAGGGGCGGTTTTATCGCCTTTAATACCTGTATCAAAAGTTGCGTTCAATGGTATAGCAACTGTTGGTGCCGCAGGTGTTGATAAACTAAAGCCAACATTCTTTGCCACTAATGGATCATTTTCATTCACGGTATCATTGACTAAATATAATCCACTGGTGGAAATCGTATTTGCAGATGAGAAATGTATCTTTAAATTACTTCCACTTGGCGTAGATGCAGGAGCGCAATCAGAGAATGTCAAAGCAAACTCTTTTTGGTTTTTGGCAATAACAGTACTCGCCGTTGTTCCAGCATCTGTTACGGTAATAGGATCTAATAAAATAGAAAAGTCCGCACTGTTTCCTCCATTAATTGTACAGGTGGTATCACTAATAGCACCAGAGAAAGAGATTATTCCACCAGCGCTGTTGGTTGCAGCAAATGCCGACGTCGACAATATAGCCACTGATAATAATGACAGTGGGAGTTTATTTTTAAGCATATATAACCCCAAGAATAGACAAATATTTAATTAGCAAAAATAAGCTTCTATTATTGCCATCATTAACTAAAGGTGATGAAAGGAGACCCTAGTCAATTTGATATTAGTCATAATTTAAAAAACCAACAAATGAATTTATCCGCTTTTTTAAATCTGTGACTTAAGTCAAATTAAATTTATGGTTATATTTAGTTAATATATAAATGTATTAATATTTAGCATTACCATATAATTAGAAAATCATAAATAAAAAAACAATAACAATTAATCTATTAATAACCAATCAAAAAAGGAGTGTCTATAAATGAGCTGATTTATTTTGGAATTATTTATTTGAATTAAATATTCCAAAGCTAATAAAAATAAAAAACAAATAGAAATAAACTCACAGAAAACTTAATTTTAAAAATAAAAATCAATAAAGATAAAGACCACATTAATATGTGGCCTGTTTATTTTACATAGAGATCTTAGATCCTATTTAATCGTTATAAGCTGCTAATACATGCTGACATAATGTAGAGCGTACACAATCTTCTTGCATAAATTTAATCACACCCACTCGATTATTAGCCTTAAATCGAATCAAACCATCCGCTAATCCAGACGGTACATTTGCAGGTAAATCACACTGTGTAATATCTCCATTAACCACAACGGTGACATTTTCCCCCATTCTGGTGAGAAATAATTTCATTTGATTGACAGTAACATTCTGCGCTTCGTCTAAAATAACAAATGCATTTTCGAAAGTACGACCTCGCATATAAGCGAAAGGTGCAATTTCGACTTTACCGATTTCAGGTCGTAAACAATATTGTAAAAATGAAGCGCCTAAACGTTTAACTAATACGTCGTAGACAGGACGAAAATAAGGTGCAAACTTTTCAGCAATATCACCAGGTAAGAAACCGAGATCTTCATCCGCCTGCAACACAGGTCGAGTAACAATGATACGTTCTATTTCTTTGTTAATTAAAGCATCGGCTGCCATTGCAGTACTGAGAAAGGTTTTACCACAGCCCGCTTCCCCTGTAGCAAAAATAAGATCTTGATGTTTAATTGCATTCATATATTGGCGTTGTACTTCATTGCGAGGAGATAACACACGTTCATCACGTTTTTCTCTCGCCATACCAATAGTATTGATATCCCCAAATCCCGGTAAAACCATAACATTATCTCGATGCGCCCCATTACGTTGTTCTTTACGTGAGGTGCGTTTATTTTCTCGGCGTAAACGTGTTGCTGCTTTTTGTCTACTCATAGTGGTATTTACCCTTGTTAGTCTTCAAAAAGTCATCGACATCTCTGTTTGTATTCCATTCACTTACCGATGAGTCCCCTTCAGACTCTGTTTAGTCGCAGAAAACAAAAAAACCGGTCACAATCCTGAACATTAAACATCAATGAACGGTTGTTGCCGGTTTTCTGTGAGTAACGAGATATTTCCATTGCTTCTATCATTCATATTCCCCATCATGGAGTTAGAGTGAAAATTAACGAAGCTTTATGACAGTATAATGACAAAAGAAAAATATTTTCAATACTGAGATGATTTATAATGAGATGAACTTAACATAAAAATAACAATAAGTGTTATTTTTGGGGGAATAAATGAATTTCTTGCGATTACCTTTTATTTATTGGTTACTACTTAACCTAATTCCATTTATTGGCTTTGAACTTCATTCTGGCTCTCTCAAAAGGGGCTTCTTTTTTTACCTTGGTTTACTCACCATTACCACTTCTGGGATCTGGCTTTTTTATTGCCTCTCATTTTTTATTAAACAAAAAACATCGCCTAATCCCAATCACACACCACGACAATTAGTAACAAATGGTCCTTATAAAATAAGTCGCAATCCTATGTATCTCGGTTTCTTAGATATTAGTATCGGGCTATTTTTTATTTTTGGTAATTGGGGATTTTTGGGCGCGGCAATTGCGTTTTACTTTATTACTGATCGCTATACGATAGTACGTGAAGAGAAAATCTTAAGTGAATTATTTCCACAAGCGTGGCAACAATATTGTCGCCACGTTCGTCGTTGGATGTAATCTAAATAATTACGATTAAGGCTGTTTACAGTTATTAGCTAAACGGTAACCTGCCTTAATGGCATCACTCTCTGTTTTAAACAAAACCGCATTTTTATCTGACATTGTTTTATAACCTGAGCAATGCGCAAAATGGTAGATCTTGCTATTTACATTACCTTTAATAGCTTCAGATTGTGATGCATTGGCTTGTTTAGGTGTTTCAGTTTTAGCTTTAGTGACTGGCGTACTATTTGTTGCAGATAATCCCGCACCACTGTTTTTATGTCCTAATTGCCATTTCATTTCACCTGTCACAAAGGGATTGTGATATCCAACAATACGAGCAATACGGCTATCACGCTCTTTTTCCCATGCTGTTGGTGGATAAGCATTATCCCAAGCCATTAATAACTGTTGTTGCTGGCGTGACATCGAGAGGTTATAGCGATCATGTAAGTAGAAATAAACCCTTGCTACTTGTCCTTTAACTTCATTACGCGGTTCAAAGGTACGTGAAGCAAAGTCAACACGGCTACGGCATTGACCATATTGGTAAGGTGCTTGTGCAGGTAATTGCCCAAAACTAAAATTGCTACGATCACCATTAACTTCACCAATAGATGGGGCTAAATTGTGTAAATCTGCTTCAATTTTGCCAAATACAGGATCGTTTTTCACACAATTAGCTCGGCCACCATTTTGCCAACATTGGCGTTGATGACCAAAAACCCATGCAGGAACAATATGCTCCCACTCAATACGTTCCGCTCTTGTTTGTTGAGTTCTAACTTTATAACCACAACTGGCTAAATCAACACGTCCCCCCGATTTACCTACCCATTTCCAATCACAGCCACAATAAAGAGTCCCTTGTGAGTTTTGATTTTGATCATAATAAATACGTTCTTTTGCTATCTCTTTCGCTTTTGTAAAATTTTCCGGCGCTTGAGCTTGCACATTTAACGTAATAAAAAACAAACCCAACACAACCGCGGTATAGTGTAATATTTTTCTCAAAGTGGTATCTGCCTTACTTTTTATTTTATTAAAACTAATAAGAATTATCTTTAATAACCAACTGATAATCTTATTTTTATTTAGCCTAATCTTACCTTTTTTTTATTTATTTTGGGCAATCTTTCTTGCTATTTTTTGTATAAAAAATAAAACAATAAGCGTGAATGGTGATAGAAAAAGCCGTTATTCTCGACATTAACGCAAAAGGGATTTGCTATGGTTTAGTCCATCAATGATTTGGAGAAATTTAAAAATGAATGAGAATATGCTGAATTTGATGGATGAATTAGTCGAGATAACAAAAAAGCATGCGAATAACGAAGATGTTAAAGCGCATGCCAGTTTAGAATCTGAGAATAAATTACGAATTCAAATTATTATTTCCGATAAAAATGAACTGGACATAACATTAAACTCTCTGCAACACGCGATGTAAGTCATTATACACTCGGACGCTTGCGATATAACCACAATCCCGGCAAGGATAGCCCGATAGAGAGCGCACCGACAATAAATGAAGCTTTAAGGAAATTAGTAACTAAAGCTTCAAAAATTTCCGCGCTATAACCAATTTGCGTTAACTTCACCACTGAGATCATCGCTATATATGCATTTATTCCGGGGAACATCGGAATAACCGCTGCAACAGTAAAGACTTTAGGGTGTGCAAGCCACCAGCGTGACCATTGAATACCAATGCACCCCACTAAAATCGCGGCACAAAAACTTGCCCATTCAATGTTCATACCACTCATTACTAAAACCGTACGAGAGCCGTGACCTATTGCGCCTAATAATGCACAATATTTTAATGCCCTTGAAGGCACATTAAATACCATCGCAAAACCCACAGCAGGAATAGCGGCTAAAATCATATCTTCAATTAGGGTAAGAATTATCGTTATTATGCCCAATCTCTTAACCCCCATACCGCCATGGCTAAAATAACCCCTAAACAGGTTGCCAATGTTAACATTGTTGCCATTGCCCAACGCGCTAAGCCAGTATTAACGTGCCCTTTAAACATATCAGCAACAGCATTAATTAAAGGAAATCCAGGAACTAACAATAAGACGCTGGCAGCCATCGAAATAGTCGCCGTCGTTTGAAAATAAGAGAGCTTTAATAATAGACCTGAAACTGAAGTCGCCACAAATGCCGTAATACAGAAATTAATTAATGGATTCATTTGACGATGTGTTAATGCTTGGCGTACAAACATACCAAGACCACCACCAATGGCAGAAACTAAAAAGCCATCCCAATTACCACCATTTAATTTAGAGAAACAACCACAAGATAAGGCAACCATAAAAATAATCGCCCAACGTGGATAACGTAATGGTTTTATATGCTCAAAGCGTTTTCTGGCTTCATGAATATCTGCAAGATGATGTTCAACCAAAATAACAATATGCTGAACTTCGGTTACAACATGCATATTAATGCCACGATCGACTATCTTTCGTGTTGATGTTTGGCAATGCCCGTTAACAATCGTGGTTAATACAACTGCATTAGCAGAAATTGCGCTTTCGACTTGATGTACACCTAAAGCTAAACCTAGACGGGTTGAAAGCTGTTCGACTAGCATACTTTCTGCGCCATGTTGCAATAACAACAACGCAGTTTGAATACATAACTTGGTAATTTCCCGCTGTTTATCTTGTGAAATGGCTGTACACTCCGCCATTATCTCATTATCCATACTATGCCTTAGTTTTAATCAAAAACGTGCCACTGCTAATATAAAGTTTATCAGCATAGCTCGTTTCTCGCTCTATTATCTTTCAATACTATTATGAACAAATAAAATATTTTAGGCAGTAAGTAGATCAATTTTATCGATGGATAGCCATAAATATTGGCATAGGAAAGTACAATACAATGATAAATACCCATTCTTGTTTTTAAATCGCATCATCAAATAGCTATCACTTTTTTAATAAAAAAGCACTCATACAAGTGCTTTATAAACTAATTTAATGCAGGAAATTAATAAGATTTAATTACTTCATTAATTCATCAGCTTGGATATACGATCCATCCAGCGTTTCTGCAACAAATACAGAAACACCATAAACAGCAGAAATAACAGAAGAGAGTTGTACTAATTGCTCTTTATCATTTTTTTGTGGATCGGCGGTCATTATCATGCCAGCACAATATTCACTGAGAAGCGCTTTCCCCTCTTTAAGCCAGCGCCTAACCGCTTTCATCCCCTCCATATCTTCTTTTTTATGCTCTTTATCTTTTTTGTTGATAGATGGGTAAACCAAGACAAATTTTCTTTTTTCGTTTAGTACAACATCCATTTCTGCAATCCAGTTATTTGCATCTTCCAATGTTTCTGGAAAAATTTTCATTGTAATAACAGGAAATTGTTCAACATCCATAACAACAAAATTTTTATTATTCAACATAATACTCATCTCTAATTAATAATAATCACCTCACTTTAGAATGACTATCATTCTCAATCAATAAAGATCCGAGTATTTAAAATAAAACCGCATTAATAAGCAATCACACGCACAAATCAATTTAAAATAGCAATGCTTAAATGCAAAAATAAAAAACCCCTAAATAGATATCTAGGGGTTTCATACTATTTTCTAATATTTATAAAGATTTTAGCGAACAACTAATACGGATTGTTTGGCATAAGCGACAATACCTGATGCATTGGAGCCTAATAGGTGTGTTGAAATACTTGGACGACGAGAGCCTATTACAATCAAATCAGCATGAATTTTTTCAGCAAGCTCTAAAACTTTATCTCTCGCGGAACCAAATACGGCTGAAAATTCAACTTGTTCAGTTGGTAAATCGATACCATTAGCTAATTCTTGCAGTTGTTCTTGTACACGCTCAAGTGCTTTATTTGCAAAAGAACTGAGCATGTCATAATGGTAACTATAACTAATAGAGAAACGTGAAATATCAGGAATAGCATGGAAAAGATGCAGTTTTGCACCTTCTAATTTGGCAATATAAACAGCGTGTTGTAAAGCTTTAGTCGTTAACTCATCTTCTGAAATATCAACAGGTACTAGAATTGTCTTGTACATAGCAACTCCTCATTATCAGATTATTGTCTGTTTATTATTGTAGCGTTGAACCCACAGCTTGCTTATTTAATCTTCCTCAAGATGCCATTTATGCAATTGTCGATGAATAAAAGGTGTCACTACAAGCCCAATTGATAAAATAAAAACACACTGAAGAAATAAACCATAGATTGCAATAAAAAAGCGCCCTGTTGGGGTTGCAGGTGCTGGCTCTACCGGTTGACCACTTAACATAGAGATTGCATTTAATGAAGATTCCATAAAGGTATGCCCTTCAATTAAATAAAACCCTAATACGCCGGGTAATAAACCTAAGAAAAAGAAAATAGAGCCTATTACATAATAGCGTAAGATGCGTAGAATAAAATGATCGAGCCTTAAAAGTTCTTCGGTAAATTTTTCCATTCTTACCCACGTTCTAGACTATTTATTCAATAAACTGCTTATTGAATAAATAAGTTAAGCTACGCAAAAAAACTAAAAAATATGCTATGAGGAATGCTCATAGCATATTAGTAATATATTAACGAACAACTAACACTGAAATTTCAGCATAGCGAACAACGCCCGCAGCCGTAGAGCCTAATAAATGAGTGCTAATATTAGGTCTACGTGAACCAATCACAATTAAGTCTGCTTGAATATCTTTTGCTGTGACTAAAATTTCATCACGAGGGGAGCCAAAAGTAACCGTATAAGCGACCTTTTCAGCAGGCAAATCCACCGAATCTACCAACATTTGCATATCATTCTCTGCTTTTACTGTCGCTTTATCTTTAATTTCTGGATAACCCAATGAATAAGCATTAATGATTGCTGAAGAGATAGGAAGAACATGAATTAAGTGTAAGTTAGCTCCTGTTTCTTTTGCTAAATACACAGCATGTCGTACCGCTTTACTGGTTAACTCTTCTTCCACAATATCAATAGGCACTAAAATCGTTTTATACATAATAACTCCTCTCAACTCTCCATTTGCCTTAATCTTATCGCAATAACCCAAAGATTACTGTGAGTGAATTAACTAAAAACAACCTAATCTTAATATAAACCTACTTTAATTATTAATACGTTAAGCTAAAAAATAAAAGTGATTATTCAAAATAGTTTGCATTATGTTGCTGTGTTAACGTACATATTTGATTGCGAATATTTCGGATAGCATCAATCAATTCTGATGCAGTTAATCCTATTGGTCCAATACCTTTTTTAACTAAGAGATCTGCCGACATTCCGTGTATCCAAACGGCACTTTTCACCGCATCCGACATTGACATTCCTTGTGCTAAAAAACTGCCCATAACGCCTGTTAGCACATCACCACTCCCTGCTGTTGATAATCCACTATTACCGGTTGTATTAATTGTGATTTCGCCTTTCGGAGAAGTCACTACGGTATGTTGACCTTTAATAATTGCCCAACAATGATAAATCTTCGCAATTTCTTTCGCTGCTTCTTCTCTATTATTTTGAATATCATTTAGCGTGCAATTAAGCAAAATAGACGCTTCTTTAGGATGTGGGGTTAATACACAGTGCTGATTAAGTGAGAGTTCTGATTTAAAATTAGCCATGAGTACTAATGCGTCCGCATCAAAAACATAAGGTCTATTTTCATTACGCTGTACTAAAACTGTTGATAAGATTTCTTCAGAATTTGCAGATAATCCCAATCCACACCCAATCGCCCAAGCAGAAATGTCTTGCTGATTTATCAATGTTTGTGATGTTTTAAGCATAAGCTCTGGCGCACTATCAATAAAAGGAACAGGAAGTTGTGACTGAGCAAAACCAAGAAATACCTTCCCACACCCTGCTTTTAATGCACTTTTACCTGCTAATACAATAGCACCGCTCATTCCTTCTGAGCTACCAACAATACCTAATGTGCCAAATGTTCCCTTATGTGTATTTCCTGATTTGCGCTGATAAAGTGCGGGATAATGAGTGATGGCATGTAATAGTTGTTCTTCATTCATATTATTCTCCCTTCTTTTTCTGCATTTTTTCTTATTGCTCACAATGGTTGTTTTACCACATTTTGTTTGTATTAATGTTCAATGCATAACGTTCAAAGTATAGCGTGATTTCAACAAACAAATGGGATCACTGGCTATTTTGTCTCTTTATCATGCTAACAATTTCGATATGATAAAATGCTTTCATTATCACTATTCATACCTCGCTGAGACTTTGCTATTCTTATGACCTAGCTTGATATGATTTATAAATTAAAGACAAAGGAACGTAGATAATGAACGAAAAGTTTAAAACACAAGCAGATGTAGAAACATTGGCAGAAGAAGTGGCTTGCTTAAAAACACTAGTCACCTATATGTTAAAAGCATTAGGTCAAGCAGATGCTGGGCGTGTTATTTTAAATATTGAACGTGCTATTGCAGAAGTTGATGACGAAAAACAAGCAGAGACATTCCGTAATACGATTAGCCAAATTAAGACAGCCTATCGTCAATAATCCGTTTATTTTCGAATTGAGTATTTGCACATATTTTTATTCTGTTTTCTAACCTTTTTGTGCTGCACAAATAAACAAAATTTGATTTCAAATTTCCTATATACTCAATCTCGAAATAAACCATTCTTTATTCATTTAGCTACCCCTCTATCCTTGTAGAGGGGATTTTTTTCTCTTTTACCCACCTCAATATTTCTATTCAAATTATTTTTATATTACTCAAATGATAATGAGTTTGTTTTCTTTTGGTGTTTTTAACTAATAGTTACCATCAAATATTCTTTTTGTTTAATATTTTTAATGTTATTTAGATTAAATAATAAAATTAGAGTCTTTGCTATCATTGCCCGCATGAACACAAATTAACCTATTAAATACAATATGTTAAAATTACCTCAATGATAGCTAATGATCATTTAACTATTTTTTATTCTGAACTTTATATTTAAAACATACATTTTATTATTTTTAACACAAATAAAAACTGACCATTTGAAATGTAAATAAAGATAAATCCTAATATTATTATATTTTTAGTTATTTTATTTATTGTGAATTGTAAAATTTATTAAGACAAAAGTTGCTAGCTTATTGTCCCTAAACGCAATTATAACGAAAATAGTTAAAAACAATAGGATTAAAAACATTAACCATTTATATTTTTACACTTATTCTGATTTATCGTCACTCCTGTTTATATGTTACACTACAATAAGTACGTACTAAAAAATAAACATGAGGCTAAAATGAAACCACTTCTCTTATCTCTGCTATTATTACCTGCTGTTGCGTTCGCAAACCCAACAAAAATGGCTGATGATTACTGCGATACCTTTAAAGATATCTCAATTAAAGCTTATGATACAAAAGAGCCAGCAGAGAAAATTGCTAAAGATGCAATGGCCTCTCTGAGTGCGAAGAAATTTGATTTTGCAAAACTAGAAGCAACTGAAGCGCAATTCACTGAAGGTGCTATTGAAGTTGTTAATTCTTTACGTGAAGCCAAATCTGAAATTGGCTCTCGCGCAGAATTCCAAGACGGTTTAACTCAAATTGTTGCGGCTTGTAAAATTCAAATGGTCGCTGCATTAGAAGAAGAGACAAAAAAATAATCTTCTCATTAAAAAATGAGTAGCAATCAATTTAAAGAGTAGAAATTATCCTGCTCTTTTTTATTTCCCCCTCATCTATTCCTCTATTCCTCTATTCTATAACTAACTTTCTATACTCTAAATAATTCAAAATGTAGCTAGGCGACAAGTGAATGAGTCGCTAGGAGCATACATAAGTATGTGACTAGTGCGAATGAACGTAGTCAACAACGCTACAGTTTGAAGTATGACGAGTAATGAATGAACATAGCCAACAACGCTACAATTTGAAGTATGACGAGTAATGAATGAACATAGCCAACAACGCTACAATTTGAAGTATGACGAGTAATGAATGAACATAGCCAACAACGCTACAATTTGAAGTATGACGAGTAATGAATGAACATAGCCAACAACGCTACAGTTTGAAGTATGACGTGTATTCTATCTATTGATATTAAGGTTTATACTACCTCGGTAAATACTTGTTAGTACTGGCCATAAAAAGGAGATATTGTGAGCAACGAACAATCCATCCAGCGTTTAAGAAGACTACGCCAGTCCGAAAACCTGCGCGCGCTCTTTCAAGAAACAACATTGACTAAAAATGATCTCGCTCTGCCTATCTTTGTAGAAGAAGGGCTTGATGATTACCAACCGATTAAAAGCATGCCAGGTGTCGTTCGTATTCCTGAAAAACGTCTTGCTTATGAAATTGAACGTATTGCAAAGGCTGGCATTAAAACTGTCATGACTTTTGGGGTATCCCATCACCTTGATGAAACAGGAAGTGATGCTTGGAAAAGTGATGGCTTAGTTTCTCGCATGTCTCGTATTTGTAAAGATGCAGTACCAGAAATGATTGTCATGTCTGATACCTGTTTTTGTGAATACACATCGCATGGTCACTGTGGTGTTTTACATGGTGAACATGTTGATAATGACGAAACTATCTATAATTTAGGGCTTCAAGCGGTTGCTGCTGCACAAGCGGGTGCTGATTTTATTGCGCCATCAGCAGCAATGGACGGTCAAGTTGCCGCTATTCGTGCCGCTCTTGATAAAGCAGGATTTAGCGACACCGGTATTGTTTCTTATTCGACTAAATTTGCTTCTGCCTTATATGGTCCTTTCCGTGATGCAGCAGGCTCTCGCTTAATTGGTGATCGTAAAACTTATCAAATGAATCCAATGAACCGCCGTGAAGCGATCCGTGAATCATTAATTGATGAGCAAGAAGGCGCTGATATGCTGATGGTAAAACCAGCGGGTGCATATTTAGATATTATTCGTGATGTGCGTGAACGCACTTTATTACCTTTAGCGGCTTATCAAATCAGCGGTGAATATGCTCAAATTAAATTTGCAGCATTAGCTGGTGCAATCGATGAAGATCGAGTGGTAATGGAAACTTTAGGTTCAATAAAACGCGCAGGTGCCGATTTAATTCTGTCTTACTTTGCGCTTGATTTAGCGGAAAGAAACCTACTGTAATTTGCAGCTATTCCGAACCCTTAGTAAGTTTCGTTACTCGCTAAGGGTTTTTCTTTGTAATATCTTCTTTCTTCCCCCCTTTTCCTTTTATTTTTATCATTTTATTCTTATCATTTTGATTTTTATTATCATTACTTGGTTAAGTTTTGAAAAAAATTACACATAAAGCTATCTTTTTAGCATTAATTTTGCTGAGATATCAGCTCATTTTTGGCTAGAGGTTACTATGGATAATTGTATTTTCTGTCAAATCGTTGCTGGAAAGGCACCTTGCCATAAAATTTGGGAAGACGAGCACCACCTTGCATTTCTGTCTATATTTCCAAATACCAAAGGCTTTACCGTTGTTATTCCTAAAAAACACTATCCAAGTTACGCTTTTGATCTTAGTGATGAAGCCTTAGCTTTATTAGTGATCGCGACAAAAAAAGTGGCAAAAATCTTAGATAAAACATTTCCTGATGTTTCTCGTTCAGGAATGTTTTTTGAAGGATTTGGCGTTGATCATGTTCATAGCAAACTTAGTCCGATGCACGGTACTGGTGATATGACAAAATGGGCGCCTATTGAAAATAAACAGAAAATTTTCTTTGATAAATATCCGGGTTATCTTTCATCGCATGATTCTGAACGTGCTAGTGATGAAGAACTTGCACAATTAGCGGCGCTGATCAGAAAAAATAGCCGATAATGAAAATCTAATCCGTTCTTCTGATATTTATCCATATATAAAATTTTCAGATATAAAAAACGCCCAGTCTTATTTTAGGCTGAGCGTTTTTTTATCAAGATCAAAACATTATTTAGTTGGAAGCTGTGCTTCCATTGGCAAATAAGACCGAACTTTCTGTTCGAGGAGTTCAATTAATGCCGGATCATTAAAGCGATAATTATCAGGTATTCCTAATACATGGGCTTTTTTATAGCGCATGGCTGCCGGAAAATGTGCAGATAATCGATTTAAATGTTTAGATTCCATGACAAGCACTAAATCAGCCCATTTTAGTAATTCATTATCAACCACACATTGCGCATCTTTGCGCGTACCCGCTGAAAGTGTATTAATGCCTTCTCTATCTGCAAACAACAGTTCTGCGGTCGGGCTTCGCCATTGATTTTTACTGCAAATAAATAAGATATTCATTATTACTCACTATCAGATAACGCATTTAATCGACGCTGACTACGAGAAATTCTTGGGTATTCAATTCCAAGTTGCGCAGCTCTGGTCATTTTTAGTGATCGAGTATATAAATTAGACCATTTTTTTTCTGGTTTAAACATCTCTCGTGAACAACCCATTTCTTGATGTTTATTTTTGCGGTTAACACATTGGCGCCAACCACGATCTCTTTGTATAGACATAAAAAACCTCTCAGATTAAAGGGATAGCAGCCGCAGTAATACGGAGAGGGTCTAACCGTGCGTTATTCTAGTTGAATCGAATAAATCTGCAATGGTTTATTTTTACACAAATGCGAATAAGCGAATTTTTATTTATCTGGCAAAATATTTAGCAAAATAAAAAGAAAACAGGTGTTAAATCTTTATAAAAAAATAACGGATAAGTGATTAAGCAACTTATCCGTTTTATCTGTTATTCGAGGATCTAACTTGTTAGATTATTTATAATTAACTGGTGTCGGTTTATCTAACATAATTGCTGTTTTCGCAGGCTCTGTTTGTGCAATCACTTTACCGTGGCGAATTGAATAACGCACAGGCACTTGACGACGTAAAGCATCAAATCCATTATCCGCAGGCAGAATAATAAAGTTTGCACTATTTCCTATTTCGACACCGTAGTCCGTTAAAGCCAATGTTTTCGCACTGTTATGGCTAATTAACTGTAACCCATTATCAATTTGACCATAACCCATTAATTGGCAAACATGCAGCCCCATATGTAGAACTTGGAGCATATTTGCTGTGCCTAATGGATACCAAGGATCAAAAACATCATCATGACCAAAACAAACATTAATATTGCTTTCTAGCATCTCTTTTACACGAGTAATACCACGACGCTTTGGATAAGTATCAAAACGACCTTGCAAGTGAATATTAACCAAAGGGTTTGCCACAAAGTTAATACCAGACATTCTTAATAAACGGAATAAACGCGAAGTATAAGCCCCATTATAAGAATGCATTGCAGTTGTATGACTTGCTGTCACTCTTGAACCCATATTTTCTTTATGTGCTAAAGCGGCAACAGTTTCAACAAAACGAGATTGTTCATCATCAATTTCATCACAATGAACATCTATTAAACGATCGTATTTTTGTGCTAATGCAAAGGTTTTATGCAGTGATTCAACACCATATTCACGCGTAAATTCAAAGTGTGGAATAGCACCAACAACATCCGCACCTAATTTTAATGCTTCTTCTAATAAAGCTTCACCATTAGGATAAGATAAAATGCCTTCTTGCGGAAAAGCAACAATTTGCAAATCAACCCAAGGTTTAATTTCTTCTTTCACTTCCAGCATGGCTTTTAATGCTGTGAGTGATGCATCAGAAACATCCACATGGGTTCTAACATGTTGAATACCATTAGCAATTTGCCATTGAAGCGTTTGCCATGCGCGTTGTTTAACATCGTCATGAGTTAACAACGCTTTTCTTTCTGCCCAACGCTCAATACCTTCAAATAACGTTCCCGATTGATTCCAATTCGGTTGCCCTGCGGTTTGAGTTGTATCTAAATGAATATGAGGTTCAACAAAAGGAGCGTGAACTAAACCACCTTGCGCATCTAATGCTTCAGGATGAAAATTATTTTCAGGTTGTGGCTCTATCGTTTCAATTTTATTGTTCTTAAGCGTAATACGCCACAAACCGTCTTTTCCAACTAGACGAGCATGATTAATTTGTTCGATATTCTTACCCAGCATGACTTATCTCCACTTGTCGAGCTGTACGACGATTTAATATTGGATTTAACACAGCATAACTAATTGCACCGCCTAATACTGCATTAACAGGTACGATGCCTGGTAACCAGTGCCCTGCCATAATACCAATTGCAACTGCCAGTAACGCTACCCAGTTAACCGATTGCATCGTGGCAGCATTAAAGGTGTTATAGCGTGCTTTGTTCATCAGATAATCTGCAATAATAACGCCACCAACAGGTGGGATCGCAGCAGATAAAAAGGTTAACCAGCCTACAAAGTTATTATAGAGCCATAATGCACACAGTGTACCGACAATGCCATTTATCACTGAAAGCTTTTTACTTGATAAGCCTGTAATATTGGCAAAGCCTAATCCAGAGGCATATAACGCATTATCATTGGTTGTCCAAATATTTAAGCCGAGCACGATAATCGCTGGAAGTAATAATCCTTGCGCAATCATCACATCCGAAATATCTGCCATTCCCAGTGAGGCGGCACCAGCAGCGCCAAAGACAAACATCAATGTATTACCTAAGAAGAAGGCAATAATTGCGACTACCACTGCGACTTTAGGATTTCGTCCAAAGCGAACAAAATCAGCCGTAAGCGTTCCCGCACTAATAAACGATCCGACTACCATTGCCAGCGCCAAATTGAAATCTAATGACTGAGCGGGTTTAACGTCCATTAACGTTGAAAGCCCGCCCATATCATGTATAGCAAGATAAACAGAGTAACTGCCAAGGATAGCGATAGCTGGAACAGCAATGATAGAGAGAATGGTGAGAGCAGAAATGCCGAAGAATACAGTGATGGTCATTAAAATGCCGGAAACGGCGATGAGGAGATTAATATCAATACCAGTGGCTTTTCCTACCGGAATGGCAAACATTGCCACACCCACACCAAACCAACCAACCTGAGTACCACCGAGTAAAAATGAGGGAAGCCAAGAACCTTTAATACCGAAAGAGTAACGCGCGAGAAGATGAGTAGTAAGACCTGTTTTTGAACCAATAAAACCAAGAAATGCGGTGTAGATACCAAGAAGAAGATTACCAATTAGAACTGCGAGGAAGAAATCATTAAAGGAAAGACCAGTACCAAGAGCGCCGCCAGTCCACATACTGGCTGAAAAAAACGTTAATCCCAACATCACAAAGGTTAACGCCAATCCACCCTTTCTTGCGGATATGGGCACAGGGCCCTGACTATAATTGTTGTCCTGAGACACTTTAACCCCCTATTAATTTCACCAGGCCAAAAAAATCTGACGAATTCTATCGACATAAAAATATTATGCAAACGTTTTCGTTGTCTGTTTATTATAATTAATGGAAAGCTTTATTTAAGGAGAGTTGATATTCCTCACAAAAATAGGAGAAAAATCGTTATATTGCTTGAATTTACCTGATTATCTTGAGTGAACTTTATTAAGGCATTTTATTTAGAAATATTTATGAAAATTTAAATATCTGTATTTCCGTTTATTTTACACAAGTGATTATCAAATTATTTTTATATAAAAATAAAAAAGGTGTCGATTGAGCATTTCGACGAGATAGCTTTTTATGGCATAAGAATATTTATGCAACAAAAATATGTAATGAAAGAATTGGTGCTGTGGTAAAGCCTAATAATACTCATCACTCAAGTACTCTTCATTCAACTACTCATCATGTAAACAATCAATTAACAACCCTCTTTCATCCTCAAGCTTAGCAAGATTAAGTACGACAATAGCCTCTTTCCTCATAGCAAGAAATGAATAGATAATTATTTTTTTATCATATTTATTTACTTCTATCTTTTTTTTAGTAATCTATGAGAACTAATAAAACATAGAATAATTTACTTGGGAAACATAACATGAATCGTCGGTCATTTTTAACTTCATCAAGCTTAGTGATTGGTGGTCTTTCATTAAGTTCATTTGTTAGCTCTGCTTATGCCAATGAAACACTAAAAAATAAATTGGTTTTTAATGCAGAAAATCCGTTACTGCTAAATTTTAATGAAAATTCACTTGGTATGTCGCAAAAAGCGAAACAGGCAATTATTGATGCTTTACCCAATGCTTTTAGATATCCCGACGATGCGCGTAGTGCATTAATTAGCGAGCTAGGTAACGAATTTAAACTTTCAGATAAACATATCACTTTGGGAAATGGCTCATCTGAGACAATTCAAGCAGCAGTTCAATATGTCGCTAATAAAGGTCAAAAAGAAGGTAAAGCCGTTCAGCTTATTGTGCCTGATCCTACTTTTAATTATGCCGAGCTTTATGCAGAACCTTTAGGTGTAAAAATCGTTAAAGTACCCGTTGATAATACTCTAGCTTTCGATTTAGTAACCATGCAGAAAAAAGCGCAAGAGTTTGATGGCATCAGCATGGTGTATTTATGTAATCCTAATAATCCAACCGCGATGTTAACGCCAACTGCTGCTTTAACGAACTGGGTAAAATCAGCAAAAGAGAATGTCTTTTTTATTATTGATGAAGCTTATGCCGAGTTTGTTTCAACGCCTGAATTTACCAGTGCTATTGCATTAGTTGAAGCGGGTTATAAAAACCTGATTGTGACTCGTACTTTCTCTAAAATTTATGCTTTAGCTGGGCTACGTGTCGGTTATGGTGTTGCTGTACCTGAAGTTATTGCCGATGTTGATGTGTTTGTTTCTATTGATAATACCAACACTGCGGGTGCAGTGGCTGCATTAGCTTCATTAAAAGATAAAGCCTATGTGGAATATAGCCGCAAATCGATTGATGTTTCTCGCCAAATGGTAATTGATGTCTTAAAAGAGCTAAATATTGAATATGCACCTTCTCATGCAAACTTTATATTCCATAAAGTGAAAGGCGATGTAAAAACCTATCAAAATAGAATGAAAGACGCGAACATTATGGTTGGTCGTGAATTTCCACCCGCTTTGGGCTGGAGTCGTTTAACGTTAGGGACACCAGAAGAGATGAGCTATTTTGTTTCTACATTAAAAGCCTTTAGAGCTAAAGGTTGGATTTAATCTGATAATAAGATTGCTATAAAATAGGATCTGCGTTGTAAAACAAAGGGAGCATTTCTGTTCCCTTTATTATTTAAAGATATTCTAATGTGAATACAACTTCACTATTAGCACTTCCACTCGTTACCAATTCATTAATAGCCTGATAGTAAGCATAAAAGTCAAGTGTGATAGTATTATTCATATCAGTTGGGTACATGATGCTTCCTTTACCAGGCAACACTTTGCTTTTATTTTTATCTAAAATGGCAATACCAACATTAGTTGCAGCATTATTTCCCACCAGTTTAAACAAACTATTATCAGTGCCATTAACATCACCGTTAAATGTCACCTTAACGCCTTTCGTTACCACACTACAATCCGTTAGATTAAGTGTAAATTTAATAGGATCTGTCATATTATTTTGTTTAAAGTCTTTCGTTGCCCATTTACCTAAATCAACAAATTTATTTATTGAATCAGGGCTAACTCTACAAGTATTCGCAACAATATTCGCCTTGATAATAATATTGACGTTCGCTAATTCTGCATTTGCATTTTTAATGACAAAAGTAAAAGCAATAAAGAGTAAGGATATCCATAACAACATAACTTGTGCTATTTTTTTATAGAAATACGATAACTCATTCATAATGTGAGCCTATAGAGATTAGGGAAAATCAACACGCAAAAAACCACTTGAAGTTACAGAGCCTTCATTTGGTGTGTTCCCATCAGTACTGACAGGATAAACACTAATAGTGACATTAGCATCAGAGTTTCCATTAAGTTTAAATGGAATAAAACTTGATATATTATTTGGTGTTAATTCTGATCCAGACGAACTCGCAACAACAAATCCAACACTTTTAT
The DNA here is from genome assembly GCF_008808075.1 of Proteus sp. CD3. Lineage (NCBI taxonomy): Bacteria > Pseudomonadati > Pseudomonadota > Gammaproteobacteria > Enterobacterales > Morganellaceae > Proteus > Proteus sp. CD3. Next base: position 1,927,212 of record NZ_CP019686.1, read on the forward strand.
TATTAGAGACAATAGCATTGCCTTTAACGGAATCAGCTTGTAGTCGCATAGTTAAATCTGCGCTTGCATCCATATTGTCACATTTAATACTTAAGTTACGAGAAATTGAACTAACACCTTCCGCTTTTTTACCTGCTTCTTTAAAACCTGAGGCCGGTATATTATCAAAATCAATATTAACCACTTGACCAGAATTAATAGTACAAGATTGAGGTACGGTCATTGACAGGTTTAAATATAATTTGGAAATAACAACTTGTTTAGTTGAACAATTTTGTGGTTGACAAAAACCAAACTCACCAACAAAAATATTATTTACATACGTTCCACTAATTATTGCTTTATCAATTCTTATTCTGGTTTGATATTTCCTTGTTGCGACTGTGGTTTCTTCGCCATCAGTATAGCTTCGAACACCACAAACATTATCTAATGTTGAAACATTATAAGGCACGTATAGTGTTCTACAATTATTTACAACACTCAATGCAACAGAAATATAGTCATCTATTTTTGAGTAGTTCCAACTTCCATTACTTGTATTAGATGAAGGTATATTTCCATTTAAATACGTTGCCCATGTTTGAGCTTGCCCGCTATTCCATTTTAGCCTCGCTAAATTAGTTAAAATAATTTCAGAGGCATCTTTGGTCATACCAATTCTATTTTCAGATTTTGACAATTGCCCACTTAAGGTTGAATATTCACTGACATTACAACCACTCACACAAGAAACGGCAAATGCACTATTTGACGTAATTGCAATTACTGCAAATAATAATACTCTAATCATAATAGACTCACTAAGTTGCTATTTTTAATGTTGGCAAGTTGAAGATATAAAATAGATCCCTTTTTCTTTAGATGATGTCTCGTCAATTTTATAATTAAATAAACATTGCTTATCTTCTGTTTGTCCCCATTTGGCTTTTAATTTACCAACTGGTGCTAACCCAGAAATAAACACACGACCATCATCACCTACAATTCCACTAGCAGAACGCGCCTCATCGACAACGATCGCTCCAAATGGGATCGCAGAACCACCCTGTTTTGTTAGAGTTACCATTGCTCGATAGCCGATATTTGTTTTAAATTCAGCTTGCACCAATGCGCCTTTTGTAGGAACAACATTTAGAATCGAATTTTCTAATTCAACATTCTCACCTAATGAATTTACATCTAATGAAACCCGATTATTTTTATAAGTAGAGGCATAAGGTAAAACGGCATACCCTTGGTTATTCGTAAGTACTCCGTTTGCATTCTCCACTTTTATATTATTTGCATTATTAGCCTTGATAAGAATATTTGTATCACCTAAAGGTTGGCTTAATGTAATACCACCAGAGTGAGCAACAATACCGCCATTTAAACTATAATTTAACTCATGCCAATCATTACTATAATTATAGCCCGTCCCGACATTAGCATATTTTCCTTTATAATTACCGTAAACCATTCCAGAATATCCTCCACCATTGTGAGCATATCCTTGTTGAATATTATAATTTAAATTATTGTCTTCAAGTAGTGTTCCCGTTAAACCTGCTTGTTGTATTAATACATTATCATTACTTCTATTCATTGAATAAACGGCATACATACTGTTCTTATTAGATTTTAAATCATTAACTTTATGGGAGTTAAACAGATCATCAATAGGAATGGAAATATTGAAGGCAATATTTTTATTATCTTCACTCATACCGGGAGATTTTATTTTGGATAAACTAAGATTATAGTTAATCCTTTTAATATCCCCACTATATCCAATTTGCCATAACTGTTCAGTTTCAGATGTTCTCCAATAATTCTGATAAGAACCTAAAATATATAAAGAGCTATTATTAGTTATTTTTTGACTAATATTAATTTGAAAACGCCCTTTTTTAGAATAGTTCAAATCATGGTAATCAGAGAGTTGATCCTTACCTTCAAATAACCCATCGGGGTGTCTTATTTCATACCCTTCCATTCTTTTATAGCTAACTTCATTTAGCGTATAATAGCCTTGAGTTGAATATCGATACCCCATGATCTGGAAATTAGTGCCGATCTCATTTATTGACTTGGCATAGAGTAATCGAACAGATTGCCCTTTCTTATGTTCTTCATTAGGTAATATACTATTTGCTTGTATAAGATCTGCCGAGATTGCCCCTAGGTTTCCTAAATTCCCGCCCAGTCCAATAGCATATGATTGATAATTATTTGAGAACTGACTACCACCATAAAGAGTTGTATTATAAGGTAAACCATAAATTAAACTAAATTGGCCAAAATTAGGCTTATCTTGGTTGCCTGAACCGCTTCTAAATTCACCCGCGATAAGCTCATATTTTAATCGACCTTCTCTTTGTAAAATAGGCACATTGGAATATGGCACAACAAATTGGGTAATCTTCCCATTATTTTCTTCGACTGTAACATCTAAATTACCGCTACTTGAAGTCGCATAAAGGTCTTTTATTTCAAAAGCGCCAGGTGGCACAGAAATCTGATAAATCACAAAGCCATTTTGTTTCACAGTCACAATGGCATTGCTATTTGCAATTCCCTTAATTGTCGGAGCAAATCCACGCATGCTATCAGGTAACATATTGTCATCAGATTCTAATTTAGCACCTCTAAAACCAAGGCTATCAAAGATAGAACCATTAGAAAATGAATCACCTACCGTCAAATCGGCCTTTAATGAAATAATCGGCTTTTGTGCATATGTTCTAATATTACGCCATTTATTTTGATCGTTTTGTCCTCTAGAATAAATCCAAGAGCTTTCATTCCTAAAACGCCATGATCCTATATTAATACCAGGTGTTAAATTTAAAAAATAATTGTTATTATTTGATCCGTCTTTATCATTTTTATTATTTCTACCCGTAAAATTATAATTTAACAAAATAGCATTTATTCCATTATCCCATTTTTCTGGTGGGATATAACCACGAATATTATTTTTAAACATTATTTGTGGAATACTTAAAAATAATTTTTGACGTTCAAAATCAAAACGAACACTGGATTTTTCTATTTCACTTAAGAGATCGATGCAAGCATTGTTTATATCTTCTTTTTTATGAATAAAATTTACACCAAATGCTGTTAAATCATCCGCTTTTAAACAAGGTAATAGCCCTGTATCATCTGAAGCACCTTCACTTTCATAAAAAAGAATGTTTTTTGTAGAGACATATTCATTATTAATATATATTTCTACTGAATAAGTTCCCTCTGGCTGTCCTTGCCCTTTATCAAATCTTGATAAATCAGCAACCTCACCCTCTACACTAGAAATTAAGCTAGGATTAAAAAAACTATCTGCATAAGAAAAACTTGAATATACTGATCCTAATATAATATAAATATTAAAGATTATAGTTCTAGATTTCAGCATAAGAAAAACCTTATATTGTCATATTTAACTGATTTATTTTGCAATTGTTTTTATTATTACTGGAGTACTTGCGCCATAATCATTCATTGTTTGATAAGAAATTTTATTATGATTCTGATTATTAATTCTTACGTTGACCGTTTCCATAGGAGGAACCATTACGCTGCTTAATTTTTCATCACCTAAGTGTAAATTCACTAAAGTCACGTAATAAGGTGATGGATTTTTAATTGCCATATCATGCCCAGAGAATTTAAACTCTAAGCTATTAGGAATATCATCTAAATTAAATTGTAAGCCATCAGGTCTTACAAATATTTTTATTCTGGATAACACTGCCAATTGAAGTACATTTTTATCTTTAATTTGCTCTCTTTCAATTTCAGGTATTGACTTTGTATTTAACCAAAATAAGCTTTCTCTATCTTTCGGCAGTTCTTTTCCCGCATAGATTATTCTTAATGTATTTTCACTATTAGGCTTACTAACAAAAAGAGGAGGTGTAATGATAAAATCATTACTCTTTTTATCATCGCTATTATCAACCCACGATTGAATTAAAAAACGTAATTTATTATCTGTATTACTAAGAGTAATTGATGTTTGCTTAGCCTCTAATGGATAAATAATTCTAGTGGCCGCTAATGCAACACCTCCCGCATAAGATAAAGATGAATAGCAAAAAATAAAAAATAAAACAATATAGTTTCTATATGCTAAATACATATTAACCTCTAGTGATAGACCTAATTAGTTATAATTTAAAACAAACCAAACGACAGCATCTGCTTTGCCGCCTTTAACATGTTCTTCTGTCGCTAAATAACTTGCTTTAAATTTTAATCTTGATTCATTTTCTTCGAAAAATTTATATTCGCCAACAACGTTAGGTTTTATAATTTCGTTTTCATCATCGAATAATGCAATACCAACACCGGAAGCTGAGTTTACCTGCTCTGTGATATTGAATAATCTTTTATCCTTGCTATTTTCATTTCCTAAAATAATCAAACTAACTTTATCACTTATATTTTTATTACAATCAGTCAATTTAATAAAAAAAGGTATTTGAATAGAACGACTTCCTACCTCATGAAATTTATTACTACTTACAACACCCAAATCAATGGTTTGGTTTTCACTTTCAGTTGATACAACACACGCAGGCTCTACAATTCCACCCCTAATATAAAAGATCCCATCTTCAATAAATTTTTTATTCACGCCATAAGCTTGAGAGTAGAAAGAGGTAAAAAAAGATAGGACAATAAAATATATAAAACTATATTTCATATTTTCCTCGATATAGAGGTATGGCTTATTCAAACCATACCTCTAAATAGCTAATAAGAATTAGTCGTATTGCATTTTGAAAGTGACGTTAGCATCAGCATGACCTGGAGTAACAGTGTCTAATGTTGATTTATAACGTGCGACGAAATCTAAAGTATTAGCTCCATTAATAAGTTGTTTCGCTGTAGAAAAAACAGAACCGTCTGGTGTTAAGACTTTTCCTGTATGGTCAATTAGCTCAATACCAACACCCGTTGCTGCACCTGAACCACCTGTAGTGATATTACTAACCGCTAATATTGTCTTATCATTAGCGTCGCTAACACCAGAAAATGATGCTGATGCGTTTTTTGCTACTGTCGTATCACAGTCTGCTAAATCAATAGAGAAATTAGTATCCCCAACTGTTTTACCTACAACATCAAACTGTGCAGTTCTATATTGGCCAATATTAATTGTTTGGTTCATTGATTTAGCACTAACAGCGCAAGCTGCATTCACAATTTGACCAGTGAAATTAATTTTACCACCATTAACTACTGTCGCAGCTGTTGCTAAACTACTAGCAGATAAAATAGACACTGCTAATACAGTTTTAATTAGCGTATTTTTTTTAAACATTTACTTTTCCTTTTTTATATTACAGGTATACAACGGTTTCACTTAAAATCCGAAGAATAGAAATAGCATTGATTACTAATTGATTAGTATCTTATACTTAATAAGTATTATTTTAATTAACAGCATTAATCAAAAATATTTATATAAAATTAGCAGTGTATAATCGTGGTACAAGTAAAACATTATTGTCATTGAGGACAATTTTCTAAAAAAGGGAAATTATGATCAGTTTCATACTTTATTTTATATTTTAATGTAATAATTCGTTTCGAAACCTTTTCAAAAAATTCGCCAATTGAAACATCAAATATACTTAATACATAAATTAATATATCAACTGGTACTTTATTTAGACCTCTTTCATAACGAGATATTTGTTGTTGTGAGATATTTATTCTTTTTCCTAATTCAGAACCTGTCATTGAATTACGTTGTCTTAGTAAAGAAAGTTCATAGCCAATAGAATATTGGAGCATCTTTCTTTCACTTATATAATCGTAGTTTAATGAAAAAATATTTATATCCAAAACTTTCTTCCCCAAATTTATTTTTAATTAATTTACGTGACAAGATTAATAAAATCAAATATCCATAATTATCTGACATATTAATCAATCAATAATTAAACACTTATAAAGTGTAAACAAATATATAAAATTCTGCTTAAGTGCTGACGTTTATACATTGTCATTTTTCGATAGTCGTTTTAAGTCAATATAAAATTCTGTTACCATACCATGTACTGTCTAAAAAAAACATAAAATGCTAAAGGTAACAGTGATTAAATATGAAGATTTACTCGTTCAGCATGTTGCTACTTAGCGAAGTAAAATATGAAGAAAGGTGTGGTGATTACTGTTTAGTCTGTTATTACTTTTTTGAAGTCGGTCACTATAAAAATATTCTTTATATCTGACTAGTGATTATTGGATTTAAATGAGATTTATTTAATAAAAATCAATTTATTTACACAGATTGGTTAAAAATAAGACAATTTAGTGGGTGCAAAAATAAAAAAAACTGAATAAAAATCTGAATAAATGTACTACACCCCAAAAGTTGAACATCAACTTTGGGGTGTTTTTGTATATCGTTATTTATTACTGCTCTTGCAGTTCTAACTCGGCAATAACGGGCAAATGATCACTGGCATCTGACCATTTAAATGTCGCTGAATCTTGAGGGATTGTCATATTTTTGATATCCCAAACTTGTCCTTTAAACGTAAAGATATGGTCAATATCTATGGCTGGATTAATTGCCGGCCATGTCCGCTTATCACTATTTGGTTTTTCAACAGGGTTCCAAAAATAGTTAATTTCTTGGATTGGCTGCTCATTGGCGGTAGAGTTAAAATCACCAGCCAATATTTTTATTGATGTTGAAATATTATCAAAGCCAGTCTCTGTATCACCAATTGCAGCATCTAAAATATGTCTTACTTGACCAATACGAATAGTGGGATCTTTTTGCCAATCAAGGTGTGTTCCCATAATAATAATAGGAGAATCAAATCCTGGTTTCGTAATTTGTGATAACAAAACAATACGTTGCTCTGCATTACCTGAAGGGAGATTAACGACCTGTGATTTATCAATTTTATATTTTGATAAAATACCAACGCCATATTGCCCACCATCAAAATCGAGCGCTTTACCAAAAGCAAACTGCATATTATTGGCTTTTGCCAACGTTTCAAGCTGGTTAATATTTTTACTACGTGCTGTTTTATTATCGACTTCAGTGACAACAATGACATCAGCATCGATATTTTTGATTGCTTGATTAAGCTTGTCAAAATTAGTGACATCTGCTGAAACTTCATTTTTACCGATATTATAAGTAGCTACTTTCAGTGTCGGTTTATTACTTTGGTACACCTTATTGGGTGTACCGCCTGATTGTACAGCAAGGATTTCTGAGCCAGTGGTATTTGCTACTGCAATTGATGACAGTAATACACCGGTGCTAACTAAGATAGATATTGTGCTTTTTTTCATAATTTCCCCGAAAAATAAACAAAATGCCGATGAATGGTCAACAATAAACTATCACACTGAAAATATGACACAGTGACACAAACCACAAAGTTATTTCGTGATACAAAAAATCAACCCAATAATGCTATAAAAGAGTAGCCGCTTGATTAAACTTTTAAATAATATGTCATCACGTTATAAATACTTAATGTTGTTTTTAATTTATTATTAAAAATAAAGAAATATAATAGTATTCGCTATTTTCATTACTTTAATATACTAAAAATCAACATCATTAAGTTAATTACGTATTATTACTTGGATTAAAATTTATTTTTGTGAATTTTGCCTTAATAATAAAAATCAACACATTGATAATCAGCGTTTTGCTTGCCATAACACCGACTATAAACTAATAATATAGTTTCAATTTTAAGATAATAAACAGGTTTCATTGTCTCGACCATTGAATAAATAAGATTTTTTTATATTTTTCTGAAACATGGCTAAGTTGCAATATTCAACAAACAAGGATAGTAATATTTAATGAAGATTTTGCCATGATAGAAAAAAGAGAATAAATTAAATCTACCAGAGAAGCCCGATATTATCGAAGATCCGTTAAAGAAAAAATAACAATAAATGTCCGATATTCTAGCTATAAAAAGTAAGAAGCCCGCTTGAATTTATTCAAACGGGCTTCTTATCTTATTCACACTATTTAATTACATTAAAGCGGGTCCACTTTTAAGCAAGATACTGCATGGCGGAAGCTTCCTTCTAATAAAGGACGTGTTTTGGCACATTCTTCATCTGCCAGCGGACAACGTGTACGGAATATACACCCTGATGGCGGGTTAATCGGAGAAGGCAATTCTCCTTCTAATAAATCAATATGCTTATTACGCTCTTTATCAGGATCAGGAATAGGCACTGCTGACATCAACGCTTTAGTATAAGGGTGTAATGGATGATGATAAACTTCATCATACGTTCCTAACTCCACGGCATGCCCTAAATACATTACCAATACACGATCTGAAATATGTTTCACTACGGCCAGATCGTGGGCAATAAAGATTAAAGATAATCCCATCTCTTTTTGAATATCTTTCAGTAAGTTAACCACTTGAGCCTGAATTGATACGTCTAATGCTGAAACGGGTTCGTCACAAATCACTAATTTAGGTTCTAGAATTAACGCGCGAGCAATACCGATACGTTGGCATTGTCCACCTGAGAATTCGTGTGGGTAGCGGTTGATTAAGTTTGGCAATAATCCGACTCGCATCATCATTGCTTTAACTTTTTCAACTACCTGCGCCTGTTTCATTTTAGGGTGATAGGTTTTTAGAGGTTCAGCAATAATATCGCCAATCGTCATTCTTGGGTTTAAGGAAGCCAGCGGATCTTGGAAAATCATCTGGATATCTTGGCGAATATCGCGCCATTGCTTATTCCCCATTCCCAGTAAATCATTACCTAGCCAAGTGACTGTACCCCCAGAGGCTTTGACTAATCCAATAATGGCGCGCGCAAATGTCGATTTACCACAACCAGATTCACCAACAACTCCTAGTGTTTCACCTTCATATAAACGCAATGTGACACCATCAACGGCTTTGAGGCTTTTTTTAGCTTGCCAGAACCACTGTTTATTATCTTGAACATCGAAATAAACTTTTAAGTCATTCACTTCTAGAATAACTTTTCTATCTTGTAATGTGGCTTGCGTCATACCAATTCCTCCACCGCTTTAAAACAGGCACGTAATCGCCCTTGTGCAAATTGCTCCAATTGAGGTTCACTCGTTAAGCATTGCTCTGTTGCATACTGGCAACGAGGTTGGAATGGGCAGCCTTTTGGTAAACGTAATAAATTAGGCGGATTTCCCGGAATGGTTGCTAGTCGTTCGTCTTCACCGTCTAAGCGAGGAACAGCCTGTAATAATCCGATAGAATATGGATGTGATGGTTGATAGAAGATATCACGCGCTTTACCGTACTCCATGGTACGCCCTGCGTACATTACCAATACTTTATCGCAAATACCCGCAACAACCCCCAAGTCATGGGTGATCATAATAATTGCGGTGTTTAAATCATTCTTAAGCTCATTGAGTAAAGTCATGATTTGTGCTTGAACTGTCACATCAAGTGCGGTTGTCGGTTCATCAGCAATTAAAAGTTTTGGTTTACAAAGCAATGCCATAGCAATCATTACACGTTGGCGCATGCCGCCTGAAAACTCATGAGGATACATACTCATTCGTTTATGGGCTTCTGGCATTTTTACCGCATCTAACATGCGTACTGATTCCGCATAAGCATCATTTTTGCTCATGCCTTTATGCAACATTAATACTTCAATAAGCTGCGCACCGACTTTCATATACGGATTTAATGAAGTCATTGGATCTTGAAATATCATAGATATTTCTTCAGCACGCATTTTATTTAATTCGCTTTGGCGAAGATTTAAGATCTCACGACCACTAAAGTTTGCACTACCCGCTGTGCGACCATTCTTCGCTAATAATCCCATTAATGCGAATGCCGTTTGGGATTTACCGGAGCCAGACTCACCGACGATCCCTAGAGTTTCACCAGCGGCTAATTCAAAGTTGAGTTTATTAACTGCGGTTACATCACCATCCGGTGTACCGAAAGTCACACAGAGATCTTTAACACTTAATAACGACTTGTTTGTTGTATTTGTCATTTTGTTCTCCTTAACGATCTTTCGGGTCTAATGCGTCACGTAAGCCGTCACCGATAAAGTTAAAGCAAAACAGTGTGACAACTAAGAACGAAGCCGGGAAAAGTAACAACCAAGGAGAAACTTCCATTGAGTTTGCACCATCACTTAATAGCGCTCCCCAACTACTTAATGGCTCTTGCGTTCCTAAACCTAAGAAGCTTAAGAAGGATTCAAATAAAATCATACTAGGGACTAATAAAGAGGCATAAACCACAACGACACCCAGTACGTTAGGTACGATATGTCTTAACACGATATTGCGTGATGACACACCACAAACTAATGCAGCTTCAATAAACTCTTTACGTTTTAGACTTAAGGTTTGTCCTCTTACAATACGCGCCATATCGAGCCAAGATACCATCCCGATTGCAACGAAAATCAGTAAGATATTTTGACCAAAGAATGTCACCAATAAGATAACAAAGAACATAAATGGAAATGAGTTTAAGATTTCTAGTAAACGCATCATCACAGAGTCAACACGTCCACCAATATAGCCCGCCATTGCGCCATACAGCGTACCAACAATAACAGCAACAAAAGCAGCCGCGATACCGACCATTAATGAAATACGTCCACCAATCGCAACACGGACTAATAAGTCACGCCCAGAGGAGTCTGTACCAAAATAGTGAGAAGAGGCAAAATCAGGTGCCATTGACATCATTTCCCAGTCGGTATCGTCATAAACAAAAGGCGATAACATTGGGGTAAAAATAACAAATAATAAAATAAAGAAAAGTAATACAAGGCTCGTGATGGCCGCTTTATTGTGCATAAAACGACGACGAGCGTCTTGCCATAAACTACGGCCTTCAATATCTAGCTGCTCCGAGAAATTCCCCAGAGCTTCGCTGTTTTCCTTCAGTGATAACATAACGCGCTCCAGTATCTATTAATAACGAATTTTCGGGTCAATAACGGCATATAAAATATCGACAATCGCATTAAATAAAATCGTTAATGCACCGACGATAATGGTTAAACTTAATACCAATGAGTAATCTCGGTTTAAAGCACCATTAACGAATAATTGTCCGATACCCGGCAATCCAAAAATGGTTTCAATAACCATGGAGCCAGTAATAATACCGACGAATGCAGGTCCCATATAAGAAATAACAGGTAGTAGCGCAGGTTTTAAAGCATGACGCAGTACAATTCTTTTCATCGGCAAGCCTTTCGCTTTTGCCGTTCTGATAAAGTTTGAGTGTAATACTTCAATCATAGAACTACGGGTAATACGCGAGATACTGGCAATATAAGAAAGCGACAGTGCAATCATTGGTAACAACATATATTGCACTGCACCACCATTCCAGCCCCCTGCCGGTAACCACCTTAAGGTAATAGCAAAAATAAGTACCAGCAGTGGTGCGACAACGAAACTCGGTATTACAACGCCCGTCATGGCAAAGGTCATGACGGTATAATCCCATTTGGTATTTTGATTCAGTGCGGCTATCACGCCTGCCCCCACACCTAAAATCACAGCAAAAATAAATGCCGACAACCCTAATTTAGCTGAAACAGGGAATGCTTTACCGACTAAGGTGTTTACACTGTAGTCTTTATATTTAAAAGAAGGTCCTAAATCCCCTTTCGATAATTGAATTAAATAATCGAAGTATTGTTTATAAATGGGATCGTTTAAGTGATATTTCGCTTCAATATTTGCCATAACCTCTGGTGGAAGTTTCCTTTCCCCTGTAAAAGGGCTACCAGGCGCTAAACGCATCATAAAAAACGAAATCGTTATTAGAATAAATAGAGTCGGTATCGCTTCTAAAAAGCGACGAAAAATAAATTTGAGCATTGCCCGTTCCTATAACACAAACCTATTCAGGCGTGACGATAAAAAGACCTTGCCTTAAAAAAGACAAGGTCTCGCCCGATTACTTAGCAATAATGTACAAGTCTTTAGTATGTAAATTATCTAATGGATCTTTACCTGAATAACCACCCACATAAGGTTTAACTAAACGGGTGTTTACATAGTAGTAAAGTGGAACAATGGCCGAATCTTTATCTAATACGCCTTCAGCTTTTTGATAAATAGCGGCACGTTCGTCATCAGATTTCACACGTAAAGATTCTTTGATCAATGCGTCAAACTCTGTGTTTTTATAGTGAACAGTATTATTACTGCTGTAAGACAGCATCATGTTCAGGAATGAAGAAGGTTCGTTATAATCTGCACACCAACCCGCACGCGCAACATCATAAGTTCCTTGGTGACGTGTATCTAAGAACGTTTTCCACTCTTGGTTTTCAAGAGAAACATCGGCACCTAGGTTTTTCTTCCAAATTGAAGAAGCAGCAATTGCCACTTTTTTATGAAGATCAGAAGTATTGTACAGCAGTTTAAATTTCAGTGGGTTTGCTTTGTTATAGCCCGCCTCTTCTAACAATTGACGTGCTTTCTCATTGCGCTGTTCTTGTGTCCAAGTCGCAAACCATTCTGGTTTGCTCTCTTTAATTCCATCTGTAAATGGAGGAGTAAAGCCGTAAGCGGGAATATCACCTTGGTTTTTTACTTTATAAGTGATGATATCTCTGTCCATTGACAGTTTCAGCGCTTCACGAACACGAGGATCGTTAAACGGTGCTTTCTCATTATTAATTTCATAATAATAAGTACATAAATATGGGCTTATACGCAATTCATCTGGGATCTCTTTTTTCAGTTTTTGGAAAAGTTCGATCGGTAAATTGCTATATGTCATATCAATTTCACCCGCACGATAGCGGTTTACGTCAGTGACTTCTGATGAGATAGGTAAAAAGGTGACTTTATCAATAACAGTACTTTTGTTATCCCAATACGTTGGGCTACGTTCTAAAACAATACGTTCGTTGACTGTCCAGTCTTTTAAATTATAAGCGCCGTTACCGACGAAGTTAGCAGGTTGTGTCCATTTTTCACCAAACTTTTCAATTACTTTTTGGTTAACAGGTGACATGGAGGAGTGAGCTAATAATTTTGGTAAATAAGGCACTGCTTCGGATAAAGTGATTTCTAATGTGTTGTTATCTAATGCCTTAACACCTAATTCTGTGGCTTTTTTCTTACCTGCAATAATATCGTCAATATTTACAATATGTGCATATTGCAGATAGCTTTCATAAGGAGATGCAGTATTAGGATCCGCTAAACGTTGCCAGCTATAAACGAAATCTTGTGCTGTAACAGGGTCACCATTTGACCATTTAGCGCCTTCACGAATTTTGAATGTCCAAACAGTAAAATCTTTATTTTCCCAGCTAGTTGCAGAGCCAGGTAAAATTTCACCATCTGGACCAACAATAGTCACGCCTTCGAAAAGATCACGCGCTAATGCAGATTCAGGTACACCTTCGATTTTATGCGGATCAAGTGATTGTGGTTCAGAGCCATTATTACGGACAAGCTCTTGTTTTTCAGCTAATTTTACCCCGTCTGGAACAACAGCAGCATTAGCTGTTAGTGCTGACAATCCAAAGATTGCGCTTATTGCAATCGCCAACGCACTCTTTTTAGTTAAATTACTCATCTTATACAATACTCCCAGTTAGTAAGCTGGTTGTTAGACAACCATTCTGTGATGTTCAGTTGTGTTTTAGAACGGTTTACACAACTTATTGTTTTTACAAAAAAATAAATCAATCTTGTTTATTTGTTATCAGTGCTTAATTGCCTGATAGCATTATAATTTTTTTATGCCGCTAGCTTTTTTGTGTAGCTTTTTATTGGTTAACTACTTTTTAAGTCACTTTTAATAATTTAAATCACACATAACTATAGAATTTCGATAATTTACCAGTTTTAGTTATCTGCCTTTATAAAATAGCGCTTTAAGTCCGTATAATCAAAGGGGTCTTTGCCCATAAATCCGCCCACTTTTGGACTAACTAATCTAACACTAACACGATAATAGACAGGTACTATCGCTGAATCCTTGTCTAGCAAGGCTTCAGCACGCTGATAGAGTTGATGGCGAGCCACTTTATCAACGGCCATTGAGGCATTATTTAATGCATCGTCGTAGTCATTATTTTCATAAAAAACGGTATTGAGACTACTTGTAGAAAGAAACGAATTTAAAAACGAGGTAGGTTCATTGTAATCTGCGCACCACGTTGCTCTCGCGACTTGGTAATTTCCTTGGTTACGGCTTTCTAATGCCGTTTTCCATTCTTGGTTTTGCAACGTCACATTTGCACCAATACTTTTTTTCCACATTGATGCAGCCGCTATTGCCTGCTGTTTATTTTGATCTGAGGTATTGTAGAGCAAAGTAAAAGTCAGAGGATTTTGGCTATCAAATCCTGCTTCTTTTAATAATTCACGCGCCCTTTCATTACGTTGCTGTTGTGTCCAATAAGCCCATTTTGGTGGCTTAAAATTACCGTTGCCAATAAAAGACGGAGTAAAAGAATAAGCGGGTATTTGCCCTTGCCCCATTATTTTTTCAGCAATAACTTCTCTATCAAGCGTTAGTTTCACAGCTTCTCGAACACGAGGATCATCAAAAGGGGCTTTTTTATTATTTAATTCATAATAGAAAGTACATAAATACGGTGTGACATGTAAATTCTCTGGCTGCTCTTGTTTCATTTTTTTATACAGAACAGGCGGAATAGCGCTATTAGTGATATCTATTTCACCGCTACGATAGCGATTTATATCACTGGTTTCTGAACTAATTGGTAAAAATGTGGCTTGCTCAATAATGGTGTTTTTATTATCCCAATAAAGTGGATTTCGTTTTAAAGTCACCTTTTCATTCACGACCCAATTTTCAATAACATAAGCGCCATTACCGACAAAATTTTCAGGACGAGTCCAATTCACGCCATATTTTTCAACAATCTCTTTTTTAACTGGCTTTAACGGAGTGTGACTGACCATATCGACTAAATAAGGAATTGGCTTGGTTAAATTGACTTGCAAAGTGTGCGCGTCTATCGCTTTTACACCTAATGTTTCAGGGGATTTTTTACCGCTAAGAATATCTGCAACATTTTCAACATAAGCATATTCAAGATAACTGGCATAAGGCGAGCCTGTTTTAGGATCGACGACTCGACGCCAGCTA
Organism: Proteus sp. CD3; assembly: GCF_008808075.1. NCBI lineage: Bacteria > Pseudomonadati > Pseudomonadota > Gammaproteobacteria > Enterobacterales > Morganellaceae > Proteus > Proteus sp. CD3. The sequence continues at coordinate 1,942,346 of NZ_CP019686.1, forward strand.
TAAACAAAGTCTTCGGCTGTAACGGGTGTGCCATCACTCCACTTTGCGTCTTCTCGCAAATAGAATCTCCACACCTTGTTATCATCAGTTTCCCAGCGTTGTGCAACACCGGGCATGCTTTCACCATTAGGCCCCACATAGGTCAGCCCCTCTAATAAATTTAAAATAATATTTGTTTCTGGAGCGCCTTCTACTTTGTGCGGATCAAGTGATGAAACTTCAGTACCGTTATTAATCACGATATTCTGTTTTTGGGCCAGAATAGTCCCTTCAGGAAGAGTGACGGCATGAGAAAAAAAGGAGGTTAATACAAGTGACATAATACTGAGTGGAAACACTGTTTTTAACGTAACTTTATTTTTCATGGGTACCTCTCCTAATAAACAATAATTTATAGCGGGGTCGCTCAATTAACGATATGTATCGTTGTTAAATTTTGATTGTAATATTTGTGGCTCTCAAACGTTTAAAAATATTAACGAGATAAAAATGATACCAATACTCTTCTTTTTTACACTTATCGTAAATTTTGTCAATTAATGCGGTATTCTTATCACTTAACTTTATTGAGCCACCTAGAGTTCTATCCTGAGAAAATAAAAAATACATATCAAGAGAAGCAAAACAACAAATAAACATTAAATTAACATCATGCAAGTTTTATAGATAGAAAACCTACTTAGCTCACAAAATTAATATATTTAGGATGGATTTTATCCGACTTGCAGAACTTTATGATGCTTTATTTGTAAAAAATTTCTTTTTGAAATTAATTAAAAATAACAATAAATTCATCTTTAGAGTGAATAACAATTCTGGGCTAAAAATATTTATAGATTATTAAATATTCAACTTTATTATTTGTTTTTAAATTTTAATCTACATGTTTAATTGAAATGTTATTAAATAATTTTTTATTTATATTTCTATGTGTTAGATAAAATGTTAGATAAAAAAAACCTCTTTAATATACATATAGAATATTAAAGAGGTGTTTAATTTTAAGATGATATCATCAATTCTTTTCAGCTATTTAGCTGATTTTGATTGAAACCATTGTAGCTTATCATTCAGTTTGACAACCTCTCCCACAATAATCAGTGCAGGGCTTTCCATTGTTTCTGCCATTTCTGCCAGTTGGCGTAATTGACCAACAATCACTTTTTGTGTTGTTAACGTCCCCTTTTCAATAATGGCAACGGGCATAGTCGCGCACATGTTTTGGCTAAGTAACATTTGCTGAATATACGGTGCTTTACTTAATCCCATATAAAACACCAAGGTCTGATTCTTTTGCGCAATACATTGCCACTGGGCTTCATTTAACCCTTTGCCATGCCCCGTAATAAAACGGACACTTTGCGCATAATCTCGATGCGTTAAAGGGATCCCCGCATAAGTGGTACAACCTGATGCCGCCGTAATTCCGGGGATCACAGAAAATGGAATATGATGTTCAATCAAGGCTTCTAGCTCCTCACTGCCTCGACCAAAAATAAAGGGATCGCCTCCTTTTAATCTCACCACGCGTTTTCCTGCTGTGGCTTCTTTGATTAAAATTTGATTGATTTCATCTTGAGGAACACAGTGATAACCCGCTTGCTTACCAACATAAATACGTTGTGCGTCTCTGCGGACTAATGCCATGACCTCATCAGACACTAATCTATCATAAACCACCACATCAGCTTGCTGACACTGCTGTAAACCTTTAATGGTCATTAGCCCAGCATCGCCTGGCCCTGCTCCGACTAAAACAACACTGCCTTTAGGTTGCTGATTTTCAGATAATAGTGCGCTAATGCGTTGCTTAATACCGTCGTCTCTTTGCGCTTCTATTTCAGCTTGTAGTGATTTATCCTCGAAAAATTGCTCCCAAAAATAACGTCTGGCACTCATCGATGAAAAACGCTGTTTTATTTGCTCACGTAACGTTCCAGCGAGTTGCGCTAACGCACCAAGATAATTAGGGAGCAGTTGTTCAATTTTTTCTCGCAAAATACGCGCTAGCACAGGCGCTTTTCCGCCCGATGAAATCGCCACTACAATAGGTGAACGATCGATAACAGAAGGCATAATAAAGCTGGCTTGCTCTGGTGAATCAACGACATTACAAAATATCTGTTTCTCTGTCGCGGATTGAAAAACCTGTTGATTCACTTGCTCATTATCTGTTGCAGCAATAACAAGCCATTTACCCGATAGATGATCCGCAGTAAATACCCCCATGATACAGTTTAGTTTTTGCTCAGAATGCCACTGCATAAATTGCCCTGTAAACGAAGGTGCGATAACAGAAATAATCGCGCCTGCCTCCATAAGCAATCGAGCTTTACGTTCAGCAATCTCACCGCCTCCTACTAATAAACAAGGTTTATCTTTGAGCTGACAGAATATTGGAAAGTAATCCATATTCATTCCCCTATTTATTGAGATGATTTATTACGACTGCGTACACTGACAGTATTCTCTTCAACCTTGACATCAAAATGAGTGATCGAGAAATTCTCATCCTCAAGGCAAAAACCGTCTGTTAAACGAAAATGCTGTTTTTTTAATGGGCTGACAATATACAACTCATTTTCATGTTCAGCGATCAATCCTCGAGACAGAACACTAGAATGTGCAAAGGGATCTATATTGCTTAACGCATATAAACGTGCATCAGAATAAGGGCGAAATATGGCAACATGATCTTGTTCCACCAGCGCACAAACACCTGTTCCTGGCGTAATGTCATCTAATTGGCAAACCGCTATCCATTGGCTCATGATTGCGCCTCCTCAGTGACCAGTTTGATATCAATACGTTCGTGTAAACGTGCGGGGCGATGTTGAAATCGTTCTTTTACCGTTTGCACTGTCGGATCAGGCATTGGATTATTAATAAAGTGGGCAAAGCGTTTTAATGCTTTTGGAGAATCAACCGTTTCTTTCCATTCACAAGCGGCACGTTCTTGTAAGGCTTTCAGTTCTTTTTCTAACTGTACATTTAAGCCTAATTTGTCGTTAATAATGACATCACGTAAATATTCAATACCGCCTTCTAGATTATCTAGCCACACTGAAGTGCGTTGCAGCTTATCGGCAGTACGAATATAAAACATCATAAAGCGGTCGATATAATGCACTAAAGTTTCTTCATCGAGATCTGAAGCAAATAGATCTCCATGGCGTGGTTTCATACCACCATTTCCACCAAAATAGAGGTTCCAGCCTTTATCTGTGGCGATAATACCCACATCTTTTCCTTGAGCTTCAGAACATTCACGGGTGCAACCTGAAACGCCAAATTTCATCTTATGAGGTGTTCTAATACCTTTATAACGATGCTCTAATGCAACACCCAAACCGACGCTGTCACCAACGCCAAAACGACACCAACTACTGCCTACACACGTTTTTACCATACGCAGTGCTTTCGCATAGGCATGACCTGTTTCAAAACCTGCCGCAATCAGTTTTTCCCAAATCGCGGGCAAATCCTGTTTATGCGCACCGAACATTGCCATGCGTTGCGAGCCAGTAATTTTGGTATACAAATTGTATTCTTGAGCAATTTGCCCAATCGCAATAATGCCTGCGGGGGTAATTTCTCCACCAGGAGAACGAGGAATAATGGAATAAGTCCCATCTTTTTGCATATTCGCGAGGAAGTTGTCGTTAGTATCTTGTAGAGAAACTAAATCATCACGCAAGATATAATCATTCCAACATGAAGCAAGCAATGAACCCACGGTTGGTTTACATACTTCACAACCATAACCTTGACCGTGTTTTTGCAGCAGTTCATCAAAACTTTTCAGCCCTTCTACGCGAATAAGATGATAAAGCTCTTGGCGAGAATAGTGAAAATGCTCACAAAGATGGTGATTAACTTCAATGCCTTGTTTTGCTAATTCTGCATTTAAGACTTGGGTCACAAGAGGAATACAACCACCACATCCCGTACCTGCTTTGGTTTCTGCTTTAATCGCAGCGACCGTATGACACCCTCGTTCAATGGCTTGAATAATGTCGCCTTTTGTTACATCAAAACAAGAGCAGATTTGTGCCGTTTCAGGCAAGGAATCTACACCTATTGCTGGCTTACTTCCTGCATGTGTCGGCAAAATTAAGGCGTCTGGATGCTCGGGTAATTCAATGGTGTTTAGTGATAGTTGTAAGAGATTGCCATAATCTTCGGTATCGCCTACTAATACGGCACCCAATAGGTATTTATTATCTTCACTGACAATCAGGCGTTTATAAATTTCTTTGCCTTCATCAAGATAAATATAACTACGGCATCCTTCTTGACGACCATGAGCATCACCAATACCGCCCACATCAACACCTAGCAGTTTTAGTTTTGCACTTAAATCAGCCCCCTGAAAGACAGAGTGATGACCTAATAAATTATCGACGGCAACTTGTGCCATTTTGTAACCCGGTGCCACTAAGCCGAAGGTTTTATTTTGCCAAGATGCACATTCACCAATGGCGTAAATATCAGGATCGGTTGTTTGGCAATAATCATTAATGACAATACCGCCTCGTGGGGCAATAGCTAGATCACATTGACGAGCTAATTTATCTTTCGGGCGAATACCTGTAGAGAACACAATAAAGTCCACTTCAAGAGAAGTACCATCTGCAAATTGCAGTGTTTTACGTGCGTTTTCTCCTGTCGATAATATTTCTTGTGTATTTTTAGAGGTATGCACTTTCACTCCCATACGCTCTATTTTTCGCTTAAGTTGCTCTCCCCCTAATGTATCAAGCTGTTCTGCCATTAATGTGGGTGCGAACTCGATAACGTGAGTTTCAATACCTAAACTTTTGAGTGCGCCAGCAGCTTCTAGACCTAAAAGCCCTCCACCAATCACCGCCCCTTTACGACTAATACGTGCGCAAGATTCAATAGCATTTAAATCTTCAATAGTCCGATAGACAAAGCAATCTGGTGAGTTATTTCCCTTAATTGGCGGAACCCATGGATAAGAGCCTGTTGCCATCACTAATTTATCGTAACTAACACAACGCCCTGTATTAGTGTGTACCACTTTTTCGTCACGATTAATGGTTATCACGCGTTCACCCATTAATACTTCTATTTGGTGTTTTTCGTAATAGCCTTGTTTAACTAAAGAGAGTTCTTCTGCGGTGTGATGGGAGAAATAAGAGGAGAGATGGACTCTATCGTATGCAACGCGAGGTTCTTCACAAAAGACGACAATATTAAATTCTTCATTGCCACCTTTATCAATCAGCTCTTCGATATAACGGTGCCCCACCATACCGTTACCGATGATTGCGAGTGTTTTCTTGCTCATTTTTGCCTCAAATTTAAAGATTTCTAAGGCTAAAATACGAAACTACTCATAAGATATATTGATGAATATCAAATACAGCTTAATCAATTCAGCTAGTACAACTTAATAGTCAATGAGTTACTACTAAAGGAGTATTTCATCATCCTGTTCTTGCGGTTAATTATTCTTCTACCATAATTAATTATGACCACCTTATAACGAAGAGTTATATATAAGCGTAATTAAAACTTTGCGCATTGGTCACGTTTTGCCTAAGTTAATTTCACAAAGTAATAACTAATAAGTTATTGACATAACGACTTTAGCTACACCATTTCAGGGAGCGTCTCATGAAAGCAAAATTATTATCATTATTGGTTGTGGGTGCCCTTTCCGTACCGGCATTTGCAGCAACTCCTGCTAATACATTAATTGTGGTACAAGGGCTTGATGATTTAGTCAGTCTTGATCCTGCTGAAAGTAATGAGCTATCGAGTATTCAAACTGTACCGAGTTTATATCAACGTATTGTTCAACCTAATCGTGATAATCCAGAAATTAATGAACCGATTTTGGTTGAAAGTTGGCAAGCAAATCCTGAACAAAAAACGATCGTATTTAAAATTAAACCCGAGGCAAAATTTGCATCAGGTAACGCTGTGCGTCCTGAAGATATTATCTTCTCTTATCAGCGTGCGATCATCATGAATAAATCACCAGCCTTTATTCTAAATGTATTGGGTTGGAAAACAGATAACATTAATTCGTTACTCAAAAAAATCAGTGATAACGAATTGGAAGTACGTTGGACAGCCGATGTTAGCCCTAATGTTGTGCTAAATATCCTTTCAACCCCAATTGCCTCTATCGTTGATGAAAAACTAGTTTCTGCTCATATTAAAAATAATGATTTTGGTAATAGCTGGCTGAAAATGAACTCAGCAGGAAGTGGTGCATACAAAATGCGCGCTTATCAACCACGTCAAGCCATTGTGTTAGAGGCTAACCCTCTGTCACCGACTGGCGCACCTAAGATGGCGAATATTATTATTAAAAACGTGCCTGATCCGGCATCACGTCGCTTATTGATTGAAAAAGGCGATGCAGATATTGCGCGTGAACTGGGTACGGATCAAACCGCAGCTTTAGCAGGCAAAGCAGGTATTCAAATTTTAAATATTCCTTCTGCTGAACAAGTTTATATGGCTTTTAATACCGACAGCGGAAACCCTGCACTGAGTAACCCCGCATTTTGGGAAGCATCTCGTTATTTAATTGACTACAAAGGTATTACTGAAGATTTAATGCGTGGTCAGTATTTTATTCACCAAAGCTTCTTACCTGTAGGTTTACCGGGCGCATTAGAAGATAATCCATTCACTTTTGATCCAGCAAAAGCTAAAGAAATTTTAGCCAAAGCGGGGATCACCAATGCACGCTTTACATTAGATGTTGAGAACAAAGTTCCTTACATCACGGTGGCGCAATCCATCCAAGCAAGCTTTGCTCAAGCTGGTGTACAAGTCGATTTATTGCCTGCGGCAGGTAGTCAAGTGTATAGCCGTGTGCGCGCTAAACAACATCAAGCAGCTATCCGCTTTTGGATCCCTGATTATTTTGATGCACACTCAAACGCCAGTGCCTTTGCTTATAACGACGGACAATCCAATACTGTTGCTTGGTTAAATGGCTGGAAAATTCCTGAATTAAGCCAGCAAACATTGGCGGCACTTAATGAAGCGGACAAGACAAAACGTCAATCCCTCTATACTGAAATGCAAAAAGAGTTACAGCGTAGCTCGCCTTATGTGTTTATCGACCAAGGTAAAAACCAAATCGTTATGCGCGATAACATCAAAGGTTATGCGCAAGGTCTAAATGCAGATATGGTTTATTATGACAAAGTAACTAAGTAATCTTTTTTTCAGAAACCCTCCACAGTCATGTTACTGTGGAGGGTCTATTTTTGTCATTTCACTAGGCTATTGCTGTATGAATACTGCTATGACGTTATCTTTTCGTCTTAAAGGTCAGTTAATTACCTTTGCTCAAGGTATATTGACACTGGTGCTGACGCTTTTAGGGCTTCTTGTTATCACTTTTACGCTTTCTGTACTTTCACCTGTTGATCCTGTCTTACAAATTGTCGGTGATCACGCAAGCCTCGAAACCTATAACCAAGTAAAACATGAGTTAGGGCTGGATTTACCTATCTACATGCAGTTTTTTCACTATGTGGAAGCACTGCTGCAAGGACATTTAGGTACAGCGACATCAACAGGTCAGCCTGTTCTTGATGATTTGTTAGCGACCTTCCCCGCTACATTGGAATTAGCAACTGTTGCATTATTGATTGGTGCCAGTCTCGGTATTTTATTCGGCGTTTTATGTGCGCGGTTTGTGGGAACACCCCTCGATTTTATTTTGCGAATTCTAACGTTATTAGGCAGTTCAGTGCCTATTTTCTGGTTAGGTTTGATTTTACTCTTGATTTTCTATGCCACATTACAATGGACTGCTGGCCCCGGGCGATTAGACGATATCTATCAATTCACCATTGAACCCGTAACAGGTTTTGCATTGATTGATACATTATTAGCTGGCGATAAAGAGGCTTTTTTTAATGCGTTATCACACCTGATTTTGCCCGTTTCCCTATTAGCTTATTTTGCCCTTGCTTCTATCACTCGCTTAACTCGCTCGGCATGTTTAAACGAAATGAATAAAGAGTATGTCACGTTAGCAAGAGCGAAAGGCATTGGCGAGTTACGTATTCTTTTTTATCACGTACTGCCTAATATTCGTGGTGTTTTAATGACTATTATCGCCCTGTCTTACACGGGTATGCTAGAAGGGGCTGTATTGACAGAAACCGTCTTTTCTTGGCCGGGAATTGGTCGATATCTCACAACAGCGCTTTTTGCAGGAGATACCACAGCCATTATGGGCGGTACTTTAATTATCGGTTTGTGCTTTGTCTTTATTAATAATGTGACCGATATTGTTATTCGTTTAACTGATCCGAGGCTCCGCTAATGTCATCCTCATTTTTAAGAAAAATAGCGCGCTCGCCTTCCGCATTTATCGGTTTATCGTTGCTTATTTTACTGTTAATTATTGCGATTTTTGCACCTTGGTTGGCTCCTTATGATCCAAATTGGCAACATGCTGCCCAACGTTTATTAGCACCCAATGCTGAACATTGGCTAGGCACCGATAATTATGGGCGAGATATTCTTTCTCGCCTGATCTACGGTACTCGCCCCATGCTAGGTTTAGTGGGGCTGGTGGCGCTTATTACATTACCTTTAGGATTATTGATTGGGATTTTATCGGGATATTACGGCGGTTGGACTGAACGTATTTTAATGCGCTTCACCGATATTGTGATGTCAATGCCTTCTCTTATTCTCGCTTTCGCCTTTGTCGCAATGTTAGGCCCGGGTCTGTTAAATGGGGCATTAGCGCTGGCTTTAACCGCATGGCCTGCTTATGCACGACAATCGCGCAGTGAAATTCAACATTTACGTAATAGTGATTATCTCGCTGCGGCTGAAATGATGGGAATTAAGGGTATCCGATTGTTATGGGGGCATATCTTACCCCTGTGTTTACCTTCAGCGATTGTACGTTTAGCGCTGAACTTAGCGGTGATTATCCTCGCGGCAGCAGGATTGGGCTTTCTTGGATTAGGCGCTCGGCCACCAATGGCGGAATGGGGAGCAATGATCTCAGAAGGTATGCCTGTTATTTTTGATCAATGGTGGGTTGCCGCTATTCCGGGTACGGCAATTTTGATCAGCAGTCTAGCATTTAATTTATTGGGTGATGGATTACGCGATGTATTGGGAGATACCCATGAATAAAGCACCATTAATTGAGGTAAATAACCTCTGTATTGATTTCCCAAAGGCAAGAGTGGTCAATAATGTCTCTTTTACTTTAGGGCAAGAGCGTTTAGCCGTTGTCGGCGAATCGGGTTCTGGCAAATCAATGACCGCTCGTGCATTAATGGGATTAGTTCGTCAGCCGGGAAAAGTCAGCGCAGATAAACTCAATTTGCAGGGTGATAATCTATTGGATTTTTCCTCTCGCCAATGGAATAACATTCGAGGTAATACTATTTCAATGGTATTACAAGATCCTCGTTACGCCTTAAATCCTGTAAAAACCATTTATCAACAAGTAGAAGAAACTGTAAAACAGCATCAAAAACTTTCGCGCCAAGATAGACGCCAACTTATTATCGATACACTGCTGTCTGTCGGCTTACCTGAACAGAATATTTATCGCTATCCCGGTGAATTATCAGGAGGAATGGGGCAACGTGCAATGATAGCGATTGCACTTATTAATAATCCAACGATTTTAATAGCTGATGAACCGACTTCTGCGCTTGATGCACAATTACGTCATCAAATCCTTGAGCTGATCACCACACAGTGTGAACAACGTCATATGGGCTTATTGCTAATTAGCCATGATTTGCCCCTTGTTGCCGAATATTGTGAACGTGTCATGGTGATGTACCAAGGCGAACAAGTTGACGAACTCAGTGCGAAGGCGCTACCGACTGCCACACATCCTTATACTCGTACACTTTGGACATGCAGACCTAACGCAAGCACTTATGGCACTCAATTGCCTGTATTAGATAGAACGCTTAATTTCAAGGGGCTGCATCATGCTAATTGATATTCATGATTTACATGTTCAATTTGAACAAGGTAAACAAGCAAAGCACGTTGTAAAAGGCATTAATTTACATATTCAACAAGGTGAAACCTTTAGCTTGATAGGTCGTTCTGGTTGCGGAAAATCGACTGTTTTACGAGTGATTGCTGGGTTATTGCCCCATTGGCAAGGTAATATATCGCTTTTAGGGCAAACTATTAAACCTCAACAACGTTTTCAAGGGGCATTACGCCGTAATATACAAATGGTGTTTCAAGATCCCTACGCTTCTTTGCACCCTCAACACCGTATTGAACGTGCATTTTCTGAGCCGTTAAAAATCCATCAAATTCCTTTTGATAAAAATACGATTGAACAAGCATTAGCCCAAGTTGGTTTGCCCGCAGATGTGACAAGTCGTTATCCTCATCAACTTTCTGGTGGTCAGCGTCAACGTATTGCCATTGCAAGAGCCATTTTATTACAACCAAAATTATTGCTTTTAGACGAGCCAACTTCAGCACTCGATATGTCAGTACAAGCCGAGATTTTGAATCTGCTTAACACACTGAAAAAAGAGCATAATATGACATATTTATTAGTAAGTCATGATGCAGACGTTATTGCACATATGTCGGATAGAGCTGCATTAATGGAAAATGGGGAACTCACACAACATTATGATCGGGATGCGTTATCAAAAGGGATACATCGTCTTGATTGACATAAAAGAGAATAAACAGAAGAAAAGAGAATAAATAGAAGAAAAGATCCGAGCAGTATTGCGTTGTTAATACTGCTCTTTTTAATAGTACTGTTTTAGTAGTACCATTTTTTAATTGTTCTGCGCTGTGTTTAAACTAATAAGCCTGGGAAAATAGAACGTAACCCAGTCACAATAAATTCAATACCTAACGACATTAATAATAAGCCCATTATACGAGTAACCACGTTAATGCCAGTTTGCCCTAAATATTTCACTAAGAGTGTTGCACTACGAAACAATAACCAACAACAAAATGCAAAAAAGATACTGGTTGCGGCTAATCCTAAAAAGTTAGTAAAACCTTCCCAACGAGAGCTCCACACAATACAAGAACTGATTGCCCCTGGTCCTGCCATTAATGGTAATGCTAAAGGCACAACAGCAACACTATTACGAACCGCGGATTCGTTTCGTTCTTGATTGTTTTGTTTATCTTCCCCTAAACGTCCATTTATCATTGTCATTGCAATAGTAACAATCAGCATTCCCCCTGCTATACGAAACGAGTCGATAGAAATACCGAAAATATTCAGTATAGAATCACCGATTAACAGAGAAGAAACTAAAATAATTGCAACGGAGCCATTCGCAATTAAGTTTGTTTTGTTACGCCCAGCATCAGTTTGATAACTCGTCATACTAATAAAGACAGGCAAAATACCAATTGGGTTTACAATCGCAAAAAGACCGACAAAAAATTTAATATAACCGGATAAATCCAGCAGTGACCCCATGAAAAGCCCCTTCTTGGCTAGTAAACATGCGAATTATTCTATAAAAGATAGAGTAACTCTAAAAAATGCGCGTTACTTTAAATCAATAAACCAGTTAATTCTATTAGTTAACAAGTTTTTACCTAAAATATTCTCTTGCAAACTGATCAAAACCTAGTGGTTTAATTTTATATCTAAATAAAGCATACGACAAAAAAATTGTTGAATATTTATTACATATAAGAATCATTCTCATAAAAAGCCATGCTGAAAGGTGTCAGCCTGCTAATTTTGTGATATATATCACGTTAATTAATTAGAAAGATGGTAAGCTGTTATCATTCGAAGAAATAGGATTACTTCGAAAATATATTTACCTTTATTATTGTTTTTTTTAAGTTTTTTAAGCAAATTATGGCTTCTAATAATTATTACTAAAATGAGCACATTGTCATCTATCTAGGCTATCCTTATTAGTTATGATGAAAACGGCTAATTTGCTTAAAAAATTTAACATTTTATCAGGAGTCTCTTTATGTCTGTAACTAACGTTACTGAACTCAATGATTTGGTTGCTCGTGTAAAAAAAGCTCAACGTGAATTTGCTAACTTCTCTCAAGAACAAGTTGATGCCATTTTCCGTGCTGCTGCATTAGCTGCCGCTGATGCCCGTATTCCTCTTGCAAAATTAGCTGTAAAAGAGTCTGGTATGGGTATCGTTGAAGATAAAGTGATTAAAAACCACTTTGCTTCTGAGTATATCTACAATGCGTATAAAGACGAAAAAACCTGCGGGATCTTATCTGAAGATCTGACTTACGGCACAATGACCATTGCTGAACCTATTGGGATCATCTGTGGTATCGTACCAACAACTAACCCAACTTCTACTGCGATTTTTAAAGCATTAATTAGCTTAAAAACGCGTAATGGTATTATTTTCTCTCCGCACCCTCGTGCAAAAGAAGCAACAAACCGTGCTGCTGAAATCGTCTTGAATGCTGCTATCGCTGCAGGCGCACCAAAAGACATTATCGGTTGGATTGATGAGCCTTCTGTTGCCCTATCTAACGCATTAATGCACCATGATGATATTAACCTGATCTTAGCGACAGGTGGTCCAGGCATGGTTAAAGCTGCGTATAGTTCTGGTAAGCCCGCTATCGGTGTTGGTGCAGGTAATACGCCTGTTGTTATTGATGATTCTGCTGATATCAAACGTGCAGTGGCTTCAATCTTAATGTCTAAAACTTTCGATAACGGCGTAATTTGTGCATCAGAGCAATCTGTTATCGTTGTTGATAGCATTTATAAACAAGTTCGTGAGCGTTTCTCAACTCACGGCGGTTACATGCTAACAGGTAAAGAATTAAAAGCAGTTCAAGACATCATATTAAAAGATGGCAACTTAAACGCAGCGATTGTGGGTCAACCTGCAACAAAAATTGCTGAAATGGCTGGCATTGAAGTACCTGTAAATACCAAAATTTTAATTGGTGAAGTAAAAGAAACAACAGAAGCAGAACCTTTTGCTCACGAGAAATTATCTCCACTATTAGCCATGTACCATGCTCAATCGTTTGAGGATGCCGTTCTAAAAGCGGAAAAATTAGTTGAGATGGGTGGTATTGGTCACACTTCTTGCTTATATACAGACCAAGATAACTGCCCTGAGCATGTTGCCTACTTCGGCGACAAGATGAAAACATCTCGTATTTTAATCAATACACCAGCATCTCAAGGTGGTATTGGTGACTTATACAACTTTAAACTTGCTCCTTCTCTAACATTAGGTTGTGGTTCATGGGGTGGTAACTCCATCTCTGAAAACGTAGGGCCAAAACACCTTATCAACACTAAAACCGTGGCGAAAAGAGCAGAAAATATGTTGTGGCATAAACTTCCTAAATCTATTTACTTCCGCCGTGGTTGTTTACCTATCGCACTAGAAGAGATTGCGACAGACGGTAAAAAACGCGCCTTTATCGTGACCGATAGTTTCTTATTCAACAATGGTTATGTTGATGAAGTCGCTCGTGTACTGAAAAAATTTGGTGTTGAAACAGAAGTCTTTTTTGAAGTTGAAGCAGACCCAACATTAAGTGTTGTGCGTAAAGGCGCAGAACAGATGAATAGCTTTAAACCAGACGTGATCATCGCATTAGGTGGTGGTTCACCAATGGATGCAGCAAAAATCATGTGGGTTATGTATGAACACCCAGAAACCCACTTTGAAGAATTAGCATTACGCTTTATGGATATCCGTAAACGTATTTACAAATTCCCCAAAATGGGTGTGAAAGCACAAATGGTTGCTATCACAACAACATCAGGTACTGGCTCCGAAGTAACACCATTTGCGGTAGTTACTGATGATGAAACAGGTCAAAAATATCCATTAGCAGACTATGCATTAACACCAGATATGGCTATCGTTGATGCAAACCTTGTTATGAATATGCCTAAATCTCTGTGTGCATTTGGTGGTTTAGACGCTGTAACTCACGCATTAGAAGCCTACGTTTCTGTCTTAGCGAACGAATATTCTGATGGACAAGCACTGCAAGCATTAAAATTACTGAAGGAATATCTGCCTGCAAGTTATCATGAAGGCGCTAAAAATCCTGTTGCTCGTGAACGTGTTCATAATGCGGCAACGATTGCTGGTATTGCTTTTGCTAACGCATTCTTGGGTGTTTGTCACTCAATGGCGCATAAATTAGGCTCTGAGTTCCATATTCCTCACGGTTTAGCTAATGCGTTATTAATTTCAAACGTTATTCGTTATAACGCTAATGATAACCCAACTAAACAAACTGCATTTAGCCAATATGATCGCCCTCAAGCTCGTCGTCGTTATGCAGAAATTGCTGATCACTTAGAACTTTCAGCACCGGGTGACCGTACTGCGGCTAAAATTGAGAAATTGTTAGCTTGGTTAGAAGAAATGAAATCTTCATTAGGTATTCCATCTTCTATTCGTGAAGCTGGCGTCCAAGAAAGTGATTTCTTAGCAAGAGTTGATAAATTATCTGAAGATGCGTTTGACGATCAGTGTACTGGTGCTAACCCTCGTTACCCACTGATCTCTGAACTGAAACAACTGTTATTAGATTCTTACTACGGTCGTGAATTTAATGAACATCCTGTTGTTGAAGTAAAAGAAGAAACAAAACCAGCTAAAAAAAGCAATAAAAAATAATCGAAACACACTGTGTTAATGTGATCCTCAATATTTCGGTTATTTGCTCTTAAATAGAAGCCCAGCCCTATGGCTGGGTTTTTTTATGGCTGATCACTTGGTTATATGCATTTTGCTACTGATTTCTGAGATTAGGAAATAAAGCGAGAGAAGTCACTATTCAGTCATAAATGATAAGTGTTTACACTTAGTTAATAAGTTTAATCCTTACTATAAAAATAGTGTATTCCCTTATGTATTCATAATTGGCTCTGAAAAAGGTGCTGAGCAACTTACCTCTTAAATCACACATTGGCATTACCCTATTATAAAAAATGGCTTATGGGCGATTATAGAGCGTATCAAACTCCTCTCCTCTTTCATTAGTTGGTTTAATTATTTCATTCTTACCTTGTTTACTTCATAAAATGACTATCGCGAAATGTTCTTTGAAACCATCGTATTCGCTTTACGATTTGCAATCGTATTTTTCTTCTTATCCGATAAAAATAAATAGGCTTCATCGTTTTGATTATTAATTAGTGATCAAAATATAGAGATATAAATGTTTTATATCTCTAGCTCCATTGGATTTATAAAAAACATAGTTTCAATAAAATATTATCAAAATGAGGCTTGTTAGCTTGCTAACGTAATAAAGGTCGCTATTTGTGCATTCTACTTAAAAATTACTCCTTTAGGAGTATGAAAAGAGCCAATTTATCCGTATTGGCGGGCATAAAGTGAAGTGTTTTATTTATTCAATGACAACTTAAGCATCTTATAATCAGCATCGATAAAACCCGATATAAATGTTTCATTATACAAACCATAGATAAAAGAAATATTTTTTTGTATTTTATGACTATCTTTATTCAATTTTATTAAACTATGAATAATATAAATGCATCAAATGTCTATCTCTCTTTTCATTTGTAAAAAACAATATCGACATCACAAAACAAACACCTTACGTATATTTGATTATGTCTTTTTTGATTAATGATAATGAAATCGATGAAATAGATAATTTTTCCTTTCAAAAAATAACATATCTTCACAGAAGAAAATCAAACTCACCGCAATTTGATATAAAAAAAGCCAAGAAATTGGCTAAAATTTAAAAATATATAAATATTTTTTAGTATTACGTTATATAACACTTTATTTGAATTCTTATTTCATCCCCCTCTTTTACTCTGACAAATTAGTAAAAGAGGGAAATTGAAAAGGTTACTCTTGTTCAATACACCCTTTTAGCGTTGCCTGCGTATAATGCTTGCGGCAGACTGAAACATATTTTTCATTTCCACCTATTTCAACTTGAGCACCATCACTCAGTACATTTCCTTTATCATCTAAGCGTAATACTTTATTTGCCTTTCTACCGCAGTAACATACTGTTTTAAGTTCTACTAGTTTATCAGCCCATGCTAATAAATAAGCACTGCCTGTAAATAACTCACCTCTAAAATCCGTTCTTAGCCCATAAGTGAGAACGGGAATATCATAGGTATCCGTTATTTCACAAAGTTGTTCGACATGTGCCTTACTTAAAAATTGGCATTCATCAATCAATACACAGTGAATAGGCTGTTTGTTATGCTCAGCAACAATAACGTCACGAATATTCATATCATCACTAAAGAGTAATGCATCCGCACTTAATCCTATCCTTGAACTAATCTTTCCTTTTGCAAAGCGTGTATCAATAGCCGCAGTGAAAATCAAAGTACGCATTCCTCGTTCATTATAGTTATAAGAGGATTGCAATAAAGATGTTGATTTTCCAGCGTTCATGGCTGAATAATAAAAGTAAAGTTGAGCCATCAGCTCACTCCTTAAATAGTGTTTATTTTCACGAGCGACAGTCTAACATAAACAATCTACAAGTTATCCATAACAAGTATTTATTCCCTTTATTTCTATTCTAGATATACCACCGAAAGATGAAGTTCGTTGTTAATGCTAATTTTTGCTTAAAAAATAAATAGCTTTAATAAGTACTTAACATATTAAAACACCCCTTGATATACCTTTATTAAAGTATGAAAGTTAGTCCGATTCCATTTTTAGAAAAAAGTCCGTTATTATAAAAAAATGAACAAAGCTTTCTATTCTTTAGCATTAGCGCTATCATCAGTTAAAAGATGCATTTCCTTACTAATATTTCCTTTATTGACTAAAGATGCCTCAACTTTTATTATTTTTTTCGTTGAGATATTAGTTTAAAAAAAAGAAATTTTACGTAAGGTTTGTATTTAGGTATTGCAGAAATTTAAATAGCAATCTATTATTAGTATTACATCAGCCAACAACATTTATTTGAGACCAGGAAAATGAGCGAATCTTTAAAAATATTAAATAACATCCGTACTCTCCGTGCACAAGCAAGAGAAACTTCTTTAGAAACTTTAGAAGAAATGCTGGAGAAACTCGAAGTTGTCGTTAATGAGCGTCGTGAAGAATTCTCATTAGAAAAAGCAGCTGAAGAAGAACGTGTTCAAAAATTACAAAAATACCGTGAAATGCTAGAAGAAGCTGGTATTGATCCAACAGACTTACTTGAAGCAAGTGCTGTTAATAAAACAGGCCGTGCTAAACGTGCAGCTCGCCCTGCTAAATACTCTTACGTTGATGAAAATGGTGAAACTAAAACTTGGACAGGCCAAGGTCGTACACCAGCTGTAATCAAACGTGCTATTGATGAAGAAGGCAAATCATTAGACGATTTCCTGCTGTAATTTAAGTCAATACTCTATTTGAAATACCCTTTTAATTATTTAAAAGGGTATTTTCTTGTTTGCCCCATTTAATTAAACAAGCGTTTAATTTTAATATGTGCTGATGTAGTTTGTATTAGATGTGGGTAAGCAAAAATAAAAAATGTAATAACTGCGTTATTTATTTTTATTTATAATGAAAAAGGAGCTTTTATAGCTCCTTTTTTCTTTGATCCAATTAAACTAATATTATTAATTTTTATAATAACTTAAATACCAATCAACAAACTGTTTTACGCCATATTCTACTTCGGTATTCGGCGAGAAACCTATTGTCTCAAACAAGTCTTGGCAATCAGCACAAGTAGAAAGAACATCACCATCTTGCATTGGCATTAAATTCAATTTAGCTTTTATATTTAATGACTTTTCTATCGCTTCAATGAATGCCATCAATTTAGTTGGTTGCCCATTACCCACATTATAGATTTTATAAGGGGCAGAACTTGAAGACGTTTCACCTTTCTCTACTGTCCAGTTTTCATCTGCTTCTGGTATAACATTAACTAATCGAACAACAGATCCCACAATATCATCGACATAAGTGAAATCACGCGTCATATTTCCACTGTTATAAACATCAATAGGTTCGCCAGCTAGCATTGCCTTAGTAAATTTAAATAATGCCATATCAGGACGTCCCCAAGGACCATATACCGTGAAGAAACGTAATCCTGTTGTCGGTAATTGATATAAATGTGAATAGCTATGAGACATTAACTCATTGGCTTTCTTTGTTGCTGCATATAATGAAACTGGGTGATCAACACTATCTTCTGTTGAGAAAGGCTGTTTCTGATTTAAACCATAAACGGAGCTTGAAGAGGAATAGATAAGATGTCCGACTTTATTATGGCGACATCCTTCTAATATATTAATATGACCAACAATATTCGCATCAATATATGCCATTGGGTTTTCAATTGAATAGCGAACACCCGGTTGGGCGGCTAAGTGAATAACTCGGTCAAATTGGTGTGATGCAAATAATTGAGCCACTTTTGCTGAGTCAACGATATCAAGTTTCTCAAAATGGAATTTTTCTAGCTGTTGTAATTTAGCTAATCGAGCTTCTTTTAATCGCACATCATAATAATCATTCAGGTTATCTATTCCGACAACATGATAACCCATTTCGATTAAACGCTGGCTCATATGATAGCCAATAAAACCCGCAGCACCTGTTACCAATATTTTCATATTATTACTCAAATAACCCAATAATTTATTTTTCATGTCAACGCTATCATGCTTAATATCACCTAGATTAAACATCATAACGCTTAACATAGTCATACATTACAGAATCAACATGGCTCAATGCTAAATACATTGAGCCATACCTTAATCTCTTACAATCACTTTATCTAGCTTTTCCCGTAAAATATCCACCTATTATGCATCATTCATTTACGGAGGATATACAATGAGATTGACCATATAAATGATTATTAATCGGCTTTATTTCACTGTATCTTTAATGATTTTAGCCATTGTGCAAAGTCTTCACCGAACTCTTCGTGCTGTATTCCATACTCTACGAAGGCTTTCATATACCCTAATTTATTACCACAATCGTGGCTTTTCCCTTGTAGGTGATAAGCTTCAACAGCTTCTTTTTCAATCAGCATTGCAATCGCATCAGTTAACTGAATTTCATCTCCAGCGCCAGGTGCGGTTTTCGCTAATAGTGGCCAAATACTTTCAGATAACACATAACGCCCTACGATAGATAAATTCGAAGGTGCTTCTTCTTTCTTAGGTTTTTCAACAACACGAGTAATTGGTTTGCTATCTCCTGGGCATAAACTTTCGCCCATGCAATCAACAATACCATAATTAGAGACTTCATCTTCAGGAACAGGTTCAACAAGAATTTGACTTGCGCCTGAACGTTCAAAGTGAGAAAGCATTTCTTTTAAGTTAACTTTCGTTAAATCAGCACTGTATCTATCTAAAATAACATCAGGCAGGATAACAGCGAAAGGTTCATCACCAATTAATGGCTTAGCACATAAAATGGCATGGCCTAATCCTTTTGCTATTCCCTGACGAGTTTGCATAATAGTGACGTGGCTTGGACAAATGCCTTGTACTTCTTCTAATAACTGGCGTTTAACTCGTTTTTCTAAAATCGCTTCTAATTCAAAACTTGTATCAAAATGGTTTTCAATTGAATTTTTAGATGAGTGTGTAACAAGTACAATTTCATTAATGCCTGCTGCGATACATTCATTCACTACATATTGAATAAGAGGCTTATCAACCACAGGCAGCATTTCTTTTGGAATTGCCTTGGTTGCAGGTAGCATTCTTGTTCCTAATCCAGCAACAGGGATAACCGCTTTTCTAACTTTACGTACTGCTGATGACATTATACTTCTCCTGCAATTCGTACCGTTCTACTTTCAAATATGAATGGGTACAATTAAAAAAATAATCGCCAGAGTATACCAGCTAATATCTAAGGATAAACAGAGCGCTACCCGTTAATTGAGATAGTTCTTCATTTATGTTTAATATATGCACGATATTCTATTTTTATTTAATCTACATTTAACTTTTATAGATAGGGGAAAACATTAATTTAATCTGATTTGTGTTATCCCAAATTTTACATTGCCAATTTGTTCCCTCGCATTTTACTTGGTTAATATATAAAAGTTGCAATGTACCTAAAGGGACACCGCTATTTAATTCAAATTTTTTACTTTCTGTTTTTATTTCAGCTCGTAATCCTGCTGATGCCAATAATATATTTTTTTTCTGCGTATGATAATATCCTAGCGTGATGGGAAATTGTCCTTTCACACCAATCTCATTAAGCATTTTATTTAATTTATTCAACATATTATACATACTTGGCAAAGATCGTATTTTTTCTGATGACTTTAATACGTCATTAAAAACAACCCGTAAGAGTAAAGCGACCAAAAGCCCATTTTCATCATCTCTCGATATATCGACACAATAGAAAATAATTTGATCTTCGGATAAAGCCGCAATATCAAATAACAAACCCATTTTAGTGATATCATTTAATTGACGATAATTAACACAATATCCCGCAACAACCTGCTTAACTTGAGGTTGCATCTGTTTTATGAACGACTGAATATAATGGGTATCTTTTCGTAAGCTATTCCAAAGCGGTTCTAAATGTATACCTTCTATTAACACTGATTCAAAAAAACCAGGGCATAATACTTCAATGACTTTTTGTTTTAATTTATCAAGATGTGTTATTGGCTTAAGAAAAATCTCTTGCGCCCCTAAACGCAACATATCATCTATTTCAGCCATATTATCTGTACATGAAATAGCAATAACAGGAATAGCCAATTTACGTTGTTCAAGATGACACAAAAAAGTGGGACCATTCATTACTGGCATACGGATATCACATAAAATAAGATCAGGAAGCAATCCCCCTTCTAATAAAGATAATGCTTGGCTACCGTTATCTGTTGTATAAACGCAAGCCTTCTCATGTGAGAAATATTCCGTCAGCATGGTGCGAAAAACGACCTCATCATCAATTATTAAAATTTTTTTACCCACTAAGGCTTTGTTCATTGGTGACTCCGGTAACTATCATTTCACATGCAGATTAATTAGCGCTACATTATTAGTTTAGTTCAACATTGACGTTAATTATTCCCAATCGTTACTTTTTTCAATCTATGGGTAATCGTCATACTGATAACGTGAATTAGGACATTATTTTGTCAAGTTTATGCCCCTGCAATAGTCAATTATTCTACTCTAATTGCTGTGAACCTTATCATTTAGGTCAAAAAAATGCGCCAACAGCTGAAGCATTGATGCGTTCGCGTTATAGCGCATTTGTTAAACATAATGCTGATTACTTAATAAAGACGTGGCATCCCTCTTGTCGTGTTGCTTCCTTGCATGATGAATTAGTTTCAGGCTTTCCCAATACACAATGGCTTGGTCTTAATGTTATCTCAGCACAAGCAAGCACAAATAAAAATGAGGCTTATGTTGAATTCTCGGCTTGCTTTATTGAAAGAAATGCCGATGATAAACAGTACTTACATGAACGCTCTCGTTTTCTAAAAATAGATGACTGTTGGTTTTATATTGACGGTGTGAAACCGAAAGTGGGACGAAACGATCCCTGCCCTTGTGGTTCAGGGCGTAAATACAAAAAATGTTGTGAAAATAACATCAAATAACTGCAAACACAGAAGTAAAAGAAAGGATTTATCCATACATGCAACACCAAAATACACAAAAAAAAATACTGCGTACTATTTGCCCTGATGCAAAAGGGCTTATCGCTAAAATCACAAATATTTGCTACAAACATCAGTTAAATATTGTTCAAAATAGTGAGTTTGTTGATCATCGTACAGGTCGCTTTTTTATGCGCACAGAGCTTGAAGGTATCTTTAATGATGAAACCTTTCTTGCCGATTTAGATGATGCCTTACCACAAGGCTCCAAGCGCGAACTAAACACCGCAGGCCGTCGTCGCATTGTTATTATGGTGACAAAAGAAGCACATTGCTTGGGTGACTTATTAATGAAAAGTGCATTTGGTGATTTGGATGTTGAAATTGCCGCAGTCATTGGTAATCACGATACGTTAAAACATTTAGTAGAACAATTTGATATTCCTTTCCATCTTGTTAGCCATGAAGGCTTAACCCGTGATCAGCATGATGAAAAGTTAATTGCACAAATTAATCAATACAAACCTGATTATGTGGTACTCGCAAAATACATGCGTGTATTAACACCGGCATTTGTACAGAACTTCCCAAATCAAATTATCAATATTCACCACTCTTTCTTACCTGCCTTTATTGGCGCTCGTCCTTACCATCAGGCTTATGAGCGTGGTGTTAAAATTATTGGTGCAACAGCACACTACGTAAATGATAATTTAGATGAAGGTCCTATCATCACTCAAAATGTGATTAATGTTGACCATACGTTTTCTGCTGAAGATATGATGAGAGCGGGTCGAGATGTTGAAAAGAATGTTCTTAGCCATGCTTTATATTGGGTACTTTCACAACGTGTCTTCGTTTATGGTAACAGAACAATCATTTTATAAGTTTTTTGTTACTCATAACGCAAACCGTGTGACTATTTAAAGGTAAACCGCGATATATTACATATCGCGGTTTATTTTTTATCTCTTATTAAAAGAGATGATATTGCTTAAAATCAATACGATAGCGCATAAAGCTTGAACGATGCGCACGATTTTACAGCAGTCAGTCTATTTTTAGTAAAATAGCGCTTTACAGATCTCAGGTATTTGGTATTATTGCGCCCGCTGTCACGGACAGCAGAACAATTTAATGTTGGTGGGATACCCAAGCGGCCAAAGGGAGCAGACTGTAAATCTGCCGTCACAGACTTCGAAGGTTCGAATCCTTCTCCCACCACCATCTCCTCTTAGCGTCACTCCAAAAATTCCTTTTATTCCATTTTATCAATCAGATCCAGAAATCGATTCAATACACTTGAATGATACTTAGATTTATAGATATAACAGCTATATCGTATTTCAGGTTGAGTTAATGGTATAAAGCATAAGTCTGCTTCATACTCACTTTTCAATGGGCTTTCATCTGTAAGTAAAAGAGAATGATGCGTTTGAATAAAACGTAAACAGCAATTAAGATCATCCATTATTCTGACACACACAGTTTTTCCTCTATCCCCGATTTCACTCTCTAATTTTTTTATCTTAGCTGTTTTGTATAATGCCGGATCACATAGCCAAATATTTTCACTTAAAAGCCTATCAATATTATTATTCACACTATTCACGAGTGTTTTTTGGCAACAAATACCCAAGTGTTTATTTTCTATTTTATGAAGAAGACTAAATTTCTCACTAATAATTTTTTCAGAACTTAATATTAATGTATTACCATCATAGTCGGGTATTTCTTCAAAGTTCTCTCTTGAAAATCGCATTATATTTATATGGGAATAATTTTTATTTGCTGCTTGATAAAACTGAGTTAAATACTGACTTTTTCCCCAATCATAATAAACATGAATGCTATTATTTATAATCCCCGATATATGTTTTTTAGTTATCTCTTTTTCCTGAAGATAGAGCGATTTCAAATCATTATAAAGCTCTAAACCTTCTTGAGTTAAACTCATACCAAACTTCTCTCGCTTAAATAAACGCTTTCCTAACACGGCTTCAAAGTCTTTGATAGATTTAGCGACGGGAGGCGTTGTGCGGTTCATTACCCGCGCTGCTTTACTTAACGAGCCATTTTCGACTACGGCCATAAAGGCTTCTAACTTACGAGAAAAAAACATAATTCACCATTCCTTTGCTGTGTAGAATAAAATAATTTTATTGATTCATTTAATGTAAATAAAATAGTGATTAATTAATTTAAAAATTAACTTTATATAAAAGTAGTTTTATATAAATATTCTTTTACCTCCTTTTAATGAATACAATTTATAACTACAATATTATTTTTATTATGTCATCATTCTTCACATATAAAGAATAATAATACTTATATTCTTCTATCAAAGATTAGTTTATGTTTCTAGTTTGTTTAATTAATATTTTTTGTTATACAATTAATTATTTTTATTAAATTAGCACACTCTATTTAATGGCTTTTATTTTTATCTAATTTTATCTTTCTCTTGATAAGCTGTGCCATCATTTCTGTGATTTGCTTACATTCATTTTGCGATCCTGCTAGTATAAGACATCCTATTATTCAATATATAAATGGTTACAGTCACATGAAATTTGTCTCTTTCAATATTAACGGTTTACGCGCTCGTCCTCACCAACTTGAAGCTATCATAGAAAAACATCAGCCAGATGTTATTGGACTTCAAGAAACGAAAGTTCATGATGATATGTTTCCATTAGATACTGTGGGTGCCTTGGGTTACCATGTTTTCTATCATGGTCAAAAAGGGCATTATGGGGTTGCCTTACTCACAAAAGAAAAACCTGTCGCAGTACGTAAAGGCTTTCCTGGTGATGGCGATGATGCTCAACGTCGAATGATCATGGCAGATATCGAAACACCAGCAGGCTTATTAACCGTTATGAATGGTTATTTTCCTCAAGGTGAAAGCCGTGATCATGAAACTAAATTTCCAGCCAAAGAAAAATTCTATGCTGATCTGCAAAATTATCTAACCACCAGCTTACAACCGACCTCTCCAGTACTGATTATGGGTGATTTAAATATTAGCCCAACAGATAAAGATATTGGTATTGGCGAAAATAATATGAAACGTTGGTTAAAAACAGGGAAGTGTTCTTTCCTACCCGAAGAGCGGGAATGGCTGGCAACTTTAATGGGTTGGGGATTAACGGATACCTTCCGCCAACAACATCCTGAAGCTAATGATCAATTCTCGTGGTTTGACTATCGTTCTAAAGGTTTCGATGATAACCGAGGCTTACGCATTGACTTACTTTTGGCAAGTCGCTGCTTAGCGGATAATTGTATTTCAACAGGAATTGATTACGAGATCCGTGGAATGGAAAAACCCTCTGATCACGCGCCCGTTTGGGCTGAATTTAAAATCTAATCAGATAAAATTTTAATTCAATAAAAGCACTTCCCTAAATAACAGAGGAAGTGCTTTTTATTGGAGCTTAATTATCCGTCGTTGTTTCTTTACTCTGCGCTTTATTTTTTGTGGCGCTTGCTTTGTGATTTCCTTTAGTTGCTGTTTTGCGCTTTTTATTATGCGCAGGTGCGGGAAGATTTCTAAAAGCTTGAATATTCGGACGACGTTTCGCTTGAGTAATCAACTCTATCAAGGTGTTATTTAATGGCATCATAAAATCTTGATATTTAAATTGCTTCTCACTAATTTGCGTGAGTATCGATTCCCAATGTGCAGTCATATCCGGTAAAGTTGCCATATCTGGCAATACATGAATTAATGCTCTACCGGCTGGCGTTGAATTAATGGCTCGCCCTTTCTTTTGCAAAAAGCCACGCTTAAATAACAGCTCAATAATTCCCGCTCTTGTCGCTTCAGTACCTAATCCATCCGTTGCTCTTAGGATTTTCTTAAGTTCTTTATCTTGAACAAAGCGTGCAATTCCGGTCATAGCAGAAAGCAATGTTGCATCAGTAAAAGGTCTTGGAGGCTGCGTTTGCTTTTCAACAATCTCGCCCTTTTCACACAGCAATTCATCACCCTTCGCCACTATTGGCAATGCAGAACCGTCATTTTCATCATCTTGTTCTTTCGCACCTAATAATATTCGCCATCCTGCTTGCGCTAAAAAACGCGCTTTAGCAATAAACTTGCCATTCTCAATATCAAGCTCAATAACGCATTTACGATAAACAGCATCAGGCATAAATTGCATTAGATATTGGCGCGCCACGAGATAATAAATATTTTTCTCATTTTCACTTAATGAGATATTACCCGTTTTTGCCGTTGGAATAATCGCATGGTGAGCATCAACTTTTTTGTCATCCCAACAACGATTCTTTTTATCAATATCGAGAGTATCTTGCGGCAATAGGCTTGCATCATGTGTGCTAATCGCATTAATAACGGCATGACGACCCGCAAAATGTTCATCAGGTAGATAACGGCTGTCAGAACGCGGATAAGTGATTAGTTTATGTGTTTCATATAGGCGCTGGCACGTATCTAAAACTTGTTGTGCGCTTAAACCAAAGCGTTTTGCCGCTTCAATTTGTAATGCGGAAAGTGAAAAAGGAAGTGGTGCTATTTCAGATTCTTGCTTATCTTGATAATCCGTTACATTCGCAGGTTTGTCTTTAATTCTCTCAACAACATGCTCTGCAAGTTTACGATGTAATAACCGCCCTTCTTCATCTTGCCAAGGTTCACAATGTTCACTTGGTTGCCAAATCGCGGTAAAGCGTTCATCAGCAGGTGTGACAACATGTGCTTTCACTTCAAAGAAATCTTTAGGCACGAAGTTTTCAATTTCTTCATCACGACGAACCACTAAGCCTAATACTGGCGTTTGTACTCGCCCTACTGATAATACACCTTGGTAGCCATTGCGTTGACCTAAAAGCGTATAAGCTCGAGTCATGTTAATACCATAAAGCCAGTCTGCTCTTGCTCGCGCCAAAGCAGATACGCACAATGGGACAAATTCATGGTTATAACGTAGCTTATCAATAGCTCGCGTCACTGCGGCTGGGTTTAAGTCATTAATTAAGCAACGACGCGCCTGTTTTCTTTGCTCTTCACTGATATTTAAATAGTTAAGCACTTCATCGACTAAGAGCTGACCTTCGCGATCGGGGTCCCCCGCGTGGATCACTTCTTTTGCCTGCTTAAGTAGTGTTTTGATGGTTTCTAGCTGCTTTTTAACATCAGCTCGGGGCTTGAGTTGCCATTTTTCAGGAATAATGGGCAAATCATCTAACGACCAGCGGGCGTACCGCGGGTCGTATGCATCCGGCTCAGCTTGTTCAAGTAAGTGACCAACACACCACGTCACATACTGGTTATCACCACAAAGAATAAAGCCATCGCCCCGTTTATGGGGCTTTGGCAATACGTCAGCAATAGCGCGAGCAAGGCTGGGTTTTTCTGCAATAAATAATCTCATTACGTTAGTTAGTCACTTCAATCAACGCTTTTCCAGCTACTGGCGTAGTTAGCTCACCAATAGACGTTAATTCAATATCAAAACGTGAAGCAACTTCTTTCACTTGTTCAACCGCTTCAGGCAATACTGCTAATAATAAGCCACCTGATGTTTGCGGATCACAGAGTAATTTACGTTGTATTTCAGTGATCTCACCAATTAAATGACCATAACTTTCAAAGTTACGACCTGTACCACCAGGAACACAGCCTTGTTCAATATAAGACTCTACTTCTGGCAATCTTGGGACTTGTGAGAAATGAATAGTGGCTTGTACACCAGAGCCATCACAGATTTCGCTTAAATGCCCTAATAAACCGAATCCTGTAACGTCCGTCATTGCAGTGACGCCTTCGATATCAGAAAAATCAGACCCGGCTTTATTCATACGGCACATAATTTCTGTCGCTAAACCTTGGTGTTCTGGTTTTAGCAGACCTTTTTTCTCAGCCGTTGTTAATACACCGATACCCAAAGGTTTAGTTAAAAAGAGCTGACACCCTGCTTTAGCTTCACTGTTTTTCTTTACTTTGCTTACAGGCACAACACCGGTTACGGCAAGACCAAAAATCGGTTCTGGCGCATCAATTGAGTGACCACCAGCCAGTGATATGCCAGCTTCTTGGCAAGCTGCTCGACCACCTTCAATGACTTCACGCGCAATTTCTGGTGCCAGTTTATTAATAGGCCAGCCTAAAATAGCGATTGCCATAATGGGTTTTCCACCCATAGCAAAAATATCGCTAATTGCATTCGTTGCAGCGATACGTCCAAAATCATAAGGATTATCAACGATTGGCATAAAGAAATCAGTGGTGCTGATAATACCTGTACCATTTCCTAAATCATAAACAGCAGCATCATCTTTGGTTTCATTGCCTACGAGTAGGTGAGGATCATGAAATTTAGCTTGTTCGCTATGTAAAATGGTTTCTAAAACTTTTGGCGAGATTTTACAACCACAACCTGCACCATGACTGTATTGTGTTAAACGAATTGCTTCAGACATAACATGCCATCCTTTTTAAAAATAAGTCACAAAATCAGTTAAGTCAGCAGGAGAAACCGTCATTGGCGCTTTCAGAGCTGGCGTGCCTAAATAAAGGAAACCAATAATCTGGTCGTGTTCACCACAGCCAAGCCCTTCTCTTACAACCGCATCATGAGTCCAAGAACCTGAACGCCAAATTCCCCCAAATCCTTGAGCAACAGCGGCCATTTGCATTGCTTGTACGCAACAACCGGCTGCAACAACTTGTTCCCATTCAGGAACTTTAGGATGATCTTTCACTTGCGCAATAACAGTGATGATCAATGGGGCGCGAAAAGGTGCATTTTTTGCTTTTTCTTCAACTTCTGGCCCTAAATTACCTACAACTGCCGCTTTATGAAGTAATTGGCTAAAACGTTCAATACCTTCATTTTGCATCACAACGAAATGCCACGGCTTAAGCGCACCATGATCAGGCGCACGCATACCGGCTTGTAAAATAGCATTGAGGGCTTCATTATCGGGGGCTGGAGTAGTCAGTCGAGAAGCTGAACGGCGGTTCAAAAGCAGTGTTAATGCATCCATTTTTATTCTCCTGTCAGCATTTTATTTTAGCAAGATCCCATTCTTATGGGGATGGACAGTTCTTATCAATTCGCAGTATAACAAACTGTTATATTACCACCATCCGCAAATTTAGGCGGGAATTTTTCTAAAAATCAGCTGTGTGGTTATTTAATCGTAATTTATTGTTCATAAAATGATTAATCTTAGCTTACTCAGTTAATTTACGCTGATTTTGATCCTATTTTTCTTTTTAACTCGACAATTTTCTATATTACTTTAATGCCTGTTTGTATGAATTTATTGAGCTATTTTTACAAAAGATAAATATTGGCTTAATAACACCTTAAGTAAAAAGTTATCATTCGTGGTTTCCTAAAAATCAATGACAGACATTCAATAAGAGCTATATTAGAATATTCTTTCATTGTTATTGTTATTCTCTCTATTGCTAACAACATTTTTTGTTTTAATAGTATGAGATTATGTGAATGTAGCCTGCTTACCAGTAATTCTAGCATGACTGTTTAGGATTAAATTTTAGCTTTACATGATGTGGAGATAATATGAATAAAATTATGGAGTTAATCGGCGCAATATTAAAATTCAGTTGGCAAGCCGTTAACTTTATCAGGAAATTAATCTTAAACGTTATTTTCTTTTTCCTTCTCTTTCTGGTCATTGGTATTTTCTTAATTAGCAAAGAAGCACAAAAACCGATGGATTATGAAGGCGCACTTCTTGTTGATCTTAAAGGTGTGATTGTTGACCAAACTGCAACCCAAAATCCTTTAGGAGAAGTTGGACGGGAGCTTTTAGGCGTTTCGAGTAGCCAGCTTCAAGAAAATTCATTATTTGAAGTCGTTGATACACTACGCCTTGCCGCTCAAGATCCGAAAATTAAAGGTATGGTGCTTAAACTTGATGAATTTGCAGGTGCAGATCAGCCTTCGCTAAATTATATTGGTAAAGCACTTAGTGAATTTAAAAAGACAGGTAAACCCATTTTTGCAGTGAGTGGCTATTACAGTCAGCCACAATATTATCTCGCTTCTTATGCAGATAAAATTTATCTCACACCTCAAGGTGCAGTAGGTATTTATGGTTTTGGCTTTCAAAATCTCTATTACAAAACACTGTTAGAAAATTTAAAAGTAAGTACTCATATTTTCCGCGTAGGAACGTATAAATCTGCGGTAGAGCCGTTAATGCGTAATGACATGTCTGCGGAATCTCGAGAAGCTTCATTACGTTTAGTTAATGCACTGTGGTCTACTTATTTAACCCAAGTAGCAGAAAACCGTAGCATTACCACAGAAGATGTTTTCCCGGGTGCAAAAGAGATGATTGCACAGCTACGCAATGCAGATGGGGATAACGCAACTTATGCGCTAAATCGTAAATTAGTGGATTCTGTAAGCTCATACGCTCAATTTGAAGCTGATATGACAGAAGCCTTTCAGTGGGATAAAGAGAGCAACCAATTTAACAATATCAGCATTTATGATTATGCCGATACGTTAACTTCATCATTACCTGCAAACGATGAAGGTAATATTGCCGTAGTCGTTGTTCAAGGTGCCATTATTGACGGTGAAAGCATTCCTGGCTCTGCGGGCGGTGCCACTATTGCAAATCAAATTCGCCAAGCACGTTTAGATCCTAATATCCGAGCGCTTGTATTACGTGTAAATAGCCCCGGCGGAAGTGTTTCAGCATCAGAACAAATTCGTAGTGAAGTTGAAGCCTTTAAACAACAGAAAAAACATGTGGTTGTCTCAATGGGAGGATTAGCTGCATCGGGGGGATATTGGATCTCCACACCTGCAAATAAGATTATTGCTAGTCCTTCAACATTAACGGGTTCTATTGGTATTTTCGGTGTTATTAATACCTTTGAAAATAGCCTAGAGTCTATTGGTGTTTATACCGATGGTGTTACAACTTCACCTTTAGCAGGATTATCTGTCACCAATAAGTTACCTGAAGAATTTGCCGAGCTTTTACAATTAAATATCGAGAGTGGCTATAAAACATTTATTAATTTAGTTGCGGAATCTCGGAAGAAAACACCGGCACAAGTCGATCGTATTGCACAAGGTCGTGTATGGGTAGGAATAGATGCAAAAAATGTAGGCTTAGTCGATGAGTTTGGTGATTTTGATGACGCTATTGATGCTGTTGCTAAAATGGCAAAAATTAAAGAGCCAGTTATTGATTGGATGAAGCCAGAATTAAGTCTCTCTGAACAAATAATCATGAGCTTATCAAATAATGCAAAAGCCATTATCCCTGATCCATTACAAGCTTATTTACCAGCCCCTATTTTAAGAGAAGTAAAATCACAAACAGAGTTTTACCGCAATATGAATGATCCGCTAAACCGTTATACGTATTGCTTATCTTGTGGTGATATTCAATAACCGTTTCTGTCTCAACACCTGCTCTTTCAGGGCAGGTGTTTTTCTCTTTTTTTACTGACTTTATTTGGCATAATATACTAACGATTATTTTTTACTCATTCTTATCAATCCTATTTTTAACACAATGATTTAAAGCAGATATTCATTCATCTCTATTTTCTTTTTTTAGCATCCTTTCCTTTTTTTATTCTGTAAACTCCCTATAATCAGGTATTTCTCACAGCCTAATAAGAGTGTTTTGTCTGATGCAAAAGAAATCAATCTACGTTGTATACACGGGTGGTACTATTGGTATGCAACATTCTGAACACGGCTATATTCCTGTATCAGGGCATTTGCAACGTCAATTAGCCAAAATGCCAGAGTTCCATCGCGAAGAAATGCCTGATTTCACAATCAAAGAGCACCTTCCACTGATCGACTCTTCAAATATTACCCCTGAAGATTGGCAATCCATCGCTGATGATATTAGTGAAAATTATCACAACTATGATGGATTCGTTATTCTTCATGGTACTGATACCATGGCATTTACCGCTTCTGCACTCTCTTTTATGTTTGAGAATCTTAGCAAGCCGATTATCGTTACTGGCTCTCAAATTCCCTTAGAAGCCTTACGGTCTGATGGGCAAACAAACCTATTAAATGCGCTTTATCTCGCCGCACATCATCCAATTAATGAAGTAGCGCTATTTTTCAATAACACGCTGTATCGCGGAAACCGCACCGTAAAAGCACATGCTGATGGCTTTAATGCCTTTGCATCACCGAATAGCGCGCCACTGTTAGAAGCGGGAATTAATATTAAACAATTTAAAATTAATTCCTTTCCAAAAAGAAATGGTGAATTTACTGCACATAATATTACGCCTCAGCCTATCGGTGTTGTTACAATTTATCCGGGTCTTTCCGATGAAATCGTTAAAAATATCCTGATGCAACCTGTGAAAGCCTTAATATTGCGCTCTTATGGTGTCGGTAATGCACCCTCACACCCTGCACTACTTTCGACCCTACGTGAAGCAACAGAGCGTGGTATTGTTGTTATCAACCTGACACAATGTATTTCTGGCCGAGTCAATATGGAAGGTTATGCAACAGGTCAAGCATTAGCGGAAGTGGGTGTGATCAGTGGCTTTGATATGACATTTGAAGCAACATTAACTAAGCTGCATTATCTCCTTAGCCAACAATATAATTACACTGAAATTTGCCGACTAATGCAACAAAACCTACGTGGTGAAATGACATTAGACGATAACGACTAAGTTTAATCTAAAGGTAAAAGTGGTGAAAAATTCTGCACTGTTATTGGTTGATATACAAAACGATTTTTGTACAGGTGGTGCATTAGCTGTTAATGAAAGTGACATAGTTATACAAACAGCCAACCAACTTATTCATAGTTTCAAGCAATCTAAAAATCCGATTATTGCCAGCTTAGACTGGCATCCAGCCGATCATCTTAGCTTTGCTGAAAATTCAGGCACTGTTGTGGGAGAGATCGGCACACTAAATGGCTTACCACAAGTTTGGTGGCCAGTACATTGTGTACAAAATTCTTATGGCGCTGCATTTCATCCTGAATTAAACCAAGCACTCATTAATCATATTATTTACAAAGGGCAAAACCACCTTATTGATAGTTATAGTGCTTTTTTTGATAACGACCATGAATACCAAACAGGCTTGCATACACTTTTACAAACATTAAATATAAAACATCTTTATATTTTAGGAATTGCTACAGATTACTGTGTCAAATTTACAGTGCTAGATGCATTGTTATTAGGATATCAGGTTTCAGTTGTTACAGACGGTTGCCGCGGTGTCAATATTCAAGATGACGATAGCGAAAAAGCATTAGAAGAAATGAGAGCAAAAGGCGCAGCGTTAATTGATTCAGCACATTGGCTTAATCGTAACAATCAATAGGTTCGTTATTTCCCTTATCTTTATAAAATGGAAAAGAGGCTATTTTAACCTGTTCGGTTAATAAATAGCCCCTTTTTATATTTATTCTATCCATTCAACACAGGTTTTATTCATCATCCATCGGCGTTAACGTTGCTAAACGTTCAGATTGAAACTGAGCTTTTAATTCTTGTTTGCTCTTCATGGTAATTTGTCCATTAGTGCCTACTGTCATATGCTCAGGTGTGTGGTTATTTTTCGCCTGCCATAATAAAACAATCTGCATGCAATGTTCTTTTTGCTCATCAGTCAATGCAACGCCATCAGGCCATTTGCCTAGTTCAACTGCCGTTGATATACGCTGGTAAATTTCAGGGGTCACCATCGAAATAAGTTCATTAACTTCCATTGATTGCTCCATAAGCTAAATAATCATTTGAAATGGCTGAATCGTTTTTTCAGTTGTTATTATTTTGTTAATTTAACAAGATTAACCGGCTTGTTTTTCGCCTGTTTCACTATTCGTAAATGAAAGAGAAGCTGAATTAACACAATAACGCTCCCCTGTTGGAGCTGGGCCATCATTAAAAACATGCCCTAAATGTGCATCACATTGCTGACAACGGATTTCAGTTCTTTTCATATTATGAGAAAAATCATCAATATAGCGAATCGCATTATCACTAACAGGTTGATAAAAGCTTGGCCAACCACATCCTGCATCAAATTTTGTATCTGAATAAAACAGAGGAGCAGAACAACATAAACAGTGATAAATCCCTGTTTGACGATTGTGTAATAATTTACCACTAAACGGAGGTTCTGTACCTTGTTGTTGCGTCACATAACGTTGCATTTCGTTGAGTGTTGATAAATCAAGGTGATTGTTATTACTTGAAATATTCACTTTCTTTTCATTATCTGCCATATCGACCTCTTGCCCAGAAAAATGCTTTTTAAAACAACAGTGAATGATAACAAAGATTTAACAACAAATCTGGAAAATATAGTCTAAAATCATCAAGAGTAATCTTTAGTTTTTGAAATGTGATGAATTTCACATAACGGAGCAAAGGTAACTTCATTTATCGGCGTTGATCCCGATAATACACAGCGTAACATTTAGCTAAAACGACCAATCTTTAAGCGAAAAGTGTTTTTTTAATTGATTTTTTGCAATTATTGACACGATTCCGCTTGACGATTGGCGCGGTTTTGGTAACTTTAGAAGCAACTTTTTAATTCACTAAATTAAAGCTGGTGGAATACATATGACTATCAAAGTAGGTATTAATGGTTTTGGTCGTATCGGCCGCATCGTTTTCCGTGCTGCTCAAGAACGTTCAGATATCGAAATCGTAGGTATTAACGATCTGTTAGACGCAGACTACATGGCATACATGCTGAAATACGATTCAACTCATGGCCGTTTCAACGGTACTGTTGAAGTAAAAGATGGCCACCTCGTTGTTAATGGTAAAACCATCCGCGTAACTTCAGAAAGAGATCCAGCAAATCTGAAATGGAACGAAGTCGGTGCTGACGTTGTTGCAGAAGCAACTGGTCTGTTCTTAACAGACGAAACTGCTCGTAAACACATCCAAGCTGGTGCGAAAAAAGTTGTTCTGACTGGTCCTTCAAAAGACAGCACCCCAATGTTCGTTATGGGCGTAAACCATAAATCATACGCAGGTCAAGATATCGTTTCTAACGCATCTTGTACTACTAACTGCTTAGCGCCTTTAGCTAAAGTTATCAACGACAACTTCGGTATCGTTGAAGGTCTGATGACTACTGTTCACGCAACAACTGCAACTCAACGTACTGTTGATGGTCCATCTGCAAAAGACTGGCGTGGTGGTCGTGGTGCTTCTCAAAACATCATCCCATCATCAACTGGTGCTGCTAAAGCTGTAGGTAAAGTTATCCCTGAACTGAACGGCAAACTGACTGGTATGTCTTTCCGTGTTCCTACTCCTAACGTTTCTGTTGTTGACCTGACTGCACGTCTGGAAAAACCAGCAACTTACGCTCAAATCTGTGACGCTATCAAAGCAGCAGCTGAAGGCGAACTGAAAGGCGTTCTGGGCTACACTGAAGATGCAGTTGTTTCAACTGACTTCAACGGCGAAGTTCTGACTTCAGTATTTGATGCTAAAGCAGGTATCGCACTGAACGACAACTTTGTTAAATTAGTTGCTTGGTACGACAACGAAGTTGGTTATTCAAACAAAGTTCTGGATCTGATTTCTCATATCTCTAAATAATTAGAGTTTAGAAAGTCACGATTTCTTTTAGAGCCACCTTTTCGGTGGCTCTTTTATTTTCTAGCCAGTCAGTTTATTGTATTGAAATAGTCAGTGACATAAGGTCATAAGATAATGAATGAGAAAATTTTTTCTTTGCCGATTATTGAACAAATATCACCTTACTTAAGTCGTCGGCAATTAGGTGAACTTCCTATCCTTGTTATTTCGCATCCTAAAGTACGCGCAGCTATCAGCCTTCAAGGCGCACATTTAATTGCTTGGCAACCCGCGCAAGAGCATCCTGTATTTTGGGTAAGCGAAGCCTCTCTCTTCACTCCTGGTGTTGCCATTCGTGGCGGTATTCCTATTTGCTGGCCTTGGTTTGCTTCAGCGGGTACACCAAGCCATGGATTTGCGCGAATTCTTCCTTGGGAATTTAGCGCCCATACAGAGCAAGAGGATGGCGTGCTCATTACCATGACACTAAAAGAGAGCCAACAGACACAAAAATATTGGCCTCATGAGTTTACTGTTATTGCACGCTTTAAATTAGGCGCAACCTGTGAGGTTGAATTAGAATCTTACGGTGATTATGAAGCGACGGCTGCCCTTCACTCTTATTTTAATGTGAGTGATATTGATAATGTCTCTGTAACCGGCTTAGGAGGCCACTACATTGACACAGTGGCAGATAAAGAGGTTTACACTGATGAAACCTCATTACGCTTCAATGGACGCACTGACAGGCTTTATACAGAGCCTGACGATTTTAATCTTATTCATGATGATGGCTGGGATCGCACCATTGAGGTTCATCATTACCATCATAGTGATGTGGTATGTTGGAACCCCGGCGCAGAGCTTGCAAGTTCAATGAAAGATATGAGCGCAGGTGGTTATCGTAAAATGGCTTGCGTAGAAACCGCTCGTATCCACCGGCCACTAAAACCAGATAACGTTCATCCCGGTCGCTTATCTCTAGTCGTTCGTGTTCGTAAAAATATTGCCGAAAAATAAATTATTCGAAAAATAAAGTATTACTGATCTCTTGCGCAATAAAAAAAGCTTCGAGTTTTTGAATCGAAGCTTTTTTATCATTGCTGAACTTACTAAATTCTAGTTAGAACCGAGCTAATTAGAATGTGTAAGTCACACCTGTCCACACAATCGCAGTAACAGATTTATTTACCATTGGGCTGTCTTTCACTTCACTTGGCAAATGGTCAACTCGTCCCATCGCAAAGAAATTCCAGTTTTCAGCAAACTTATAGTTCGCTGATAGCTCTACATACGGTCTCCAACTATCATTTGGCGTATATTCTGCTAAACCACTGCGTTGTGATTCTGCGTGGCTAATTCCATAAGCATAACGGTTTTGTTTTTTGTTTTCCCAAACAATACCTGCGCCTGGTTGTAAAGACCAATTACCAAATTCGAAAGGATATAAATAAGCAGCGTCAGCGATAATACCGTTACTTTTACCTAGCATATCACCAGAAACGATCGCTCTTAAGCTACCCCATGATTCGTGGTGTTTATAAGTAAAGCCACCCATCATTGTGTCACGGCGACGATTCAGTTTTTTCATTTGTTCATCGTCACTATCGCTTGGTTTAAAGGCTTGTGGATAGTAGTGTAAATCAACTGAAAGTTTATCTTTCGGTGTATTCCACAGGTAATATCCTGCTGCTAACGTTGCGAAATAGAAATTTTCTGATTGATAGTTAACTTGTGGTACTGGTAATAAATAATCTTTTGATTTCGCTCCTTTATAAGGAGTGACTTGTGCTAAAACCGAACCACCAATTGACCATTCTCCAGCAAATGCTGCTGGCGTACTTAATCCTGCAATAACGGCCAAAGAAATGATAATCTTCTTATTACTCACGATGATTTTCCATATTGTCATTAATAAAGTAGCAACCAAAAAACTATTTCAGTCACAATTAACTAAAACTGGCATTATTTTACCTACAATTATTCTATTTTTGCATTAAATGTGTAGCAATCAGTGCTTGTCCTAATGCAATACCACCATCACCGGCAGGTAACATCATAGGTATTAATACTTTTTTATTGTTTAATTTTTTCTTAAACAGCTGTTTGAGTAGCGTGTTATTTAACACTCCTCCCGTAAGTACAATGGTATCAATCTGATGTTCATCCGCACATTGCAATGCAATTTCGCTTAAACTTTCAGCTAATAAATAATGAAATAACCACGCTTTTTCACTGACATTAAGATCAACACCTTCCCATTGCGTCCAAAAAATAGATAGATCAAGCAAGTTATTTTTTACAGGCATCAAATGCCCATATTGCTTAATGATTTCTGTTTTTTTATCTTGATGGCACTGTAATGCTGCTGTTTGTAAGTAACATGCAGCCTCACCTTCCCAACTTATTTCTTTAGGCGCTAATCCTAATGATGCTGAAACTGCATCAAAAAACCGCCCACAAGAAGAAGCTTTAGGCGAATTTAAACCACGTTCTACTGCCTTACTCAATATTTGCAGATCATGACGAGGTATGATTTGGGCAATAACACTACCTTGCCAATCTTTAGAAAAAGTAGCTAAATGTGCGAACCAGTTTCGCCAAGGTTGAATAGAAGCAAGATTGCCTCCGGGCATAGCAACCGCAGGAAGCCCCCCAATTCGTTCTGATTTCTGATAATCCACCAGCAAACATTCCCCACCCCATAAATTCCCGTCTTGCCCATAACCTAATCCATCAAGAGCAATACCAACAACCGCACCTTGTTGATGTGTATGACCATGTTCAGCAAGGCAAGAAACAATATGTGCATGGTGATGAGAGACTTCAATAACAGGAATATTTTGCTCTTGAGCAAACTGCTTACCCAATTGATGACTGATGTAGTTAGGATGCGCATCTATTGCAATGGCTTTAGGGGTGAAACGGTAAATCTGCTGGAAAAGAGCCAACGATTTTACCAACTGTTGTCGTACGCTTAAATCATCGAGATCACCTAAATGTGGCCCCATAATGGCTTGGTGCTGACGTAATAAGCAAAATACATTTTTAAGATCGCCCCCCATAGCAAGTACTGAGGGTTGTGCCTCAAAATCATCAGGTAATGAAATCGCATCTGGGACATAACCACGAGAGCGTCTGATCATAATGCTCCGATTACCCTCAATACGAACTAATGAATCATCTGCCCTTTGTATGATTTCTCTATTATGCATTAAGAATAAATCTGCAATATCTTTCAGTTGCATTAAAGCATCTTCGTTACTTAATGCGGGTGTATGACCTGATGCATTTCCTGATGTCATAACAAGAGGAATATTCGTACCTCGTGCTAATAAATGTTGCAGTGGATTGGCGGGTAACATAACACCAATCTCAGTTAATCCCGGCGCAATAAGCTCTGCCAGTTTAGGGGCAACGGTTTTAGGGACTAATACAATTGGGGCAGCAGTGCTTTGCAATGTTTGAATAGCTGTTGGAAGAAAATCTGGATCTTGCTTATCTGCTTTAATTTGATCGATTCCTGTGATCATCACAGCTAATGGCTTCGCAGGTCGGTACTTACGTTCGCGTAATAATGCAACGCTCTCATTATTACGTGCATCACACACTAAATGAAAACCACCAATACCTTTAACTGCAACAATTTTTCCAGCAAGTAATGCTTCACAAGCTTGAGTTAATGCAAGCTCTTTTGTTGCTAACGCTTTACCCTGATTATCGGCAAGCCAGATATGAGGTCCACATACAGGACAGGCATTAGGCTGAGCATGAAATCGCCTATCTGCGGGATCTTCATATTCATGTTTACATTCAGGGCAGAATGGAAATTCAGACATTGAAGTAAAAGGCCTGTCATAAGGCATTTTTTTTATGATAGTAAAACGAGGACCGCAATGGGTGCAGTTAATAAAAGGATAATGATAACGACGATTTTGTGGATCAAATAATTCATCAATACAGGCTTGGCAAGTTGTTGCATCAGGAACAACTTGTGTATCCATTTCGCCACCACCACTTTTTACAATAATAAAATCAGTAGGTAGCTGTTCCCATTGATAAGGTGATTCTTCTATACGTTCAATGCGTGCTAATGGTGGGCATTCTGCTTTTAATGCTTCGATAAAGAGTGCATTTTTAGGTGAAGGCATTAAATGCACTAATACCCCCAAACTATCATTGCTCACTTGCCCTAATAAACCAAAACGATGGGCTAATTGCCAAACAAATGGGCGAAAGCCAACGCCTTGAACCTTTCCTTTCACACGCAATGCAATGCCGTTACTCATAGGATCACCAAATCAAAATAAATTTAAGCTTATTCTAGTTTAGTGATTATCAACAACTTTCATTTAGATCAGAAAAAGTGGAATTAGGTAAATTTATCATCACTTCGACAGTAACTCTTGGTGCTATTGCACACAGTAATTCGTAACCAATAGTGCCACATGCAGTTGCAACATCATCAACAGGGAGTTCTTCTCCCCATAATTCAACCGGGCTACCGTAATTAACATCAGGAAAATCGGTCACATCAATGGTTAGCATATCCATAGAAATACGCCCAACCAATTGTGTTTTATGCCCATTAACCATAACAGGTGTACCGTCTGGTGCATGTCTTGGATAGCCATCAGCATAACCACAGGCAACAACACCGACCCGCATATCTCGCTCAGCGGTATATCGGCTACCATAACCTATCTGCTCGCCTTTTTTGACTTGTTGAATAGCTAATATTTCACTATTAAATGTCATTACGGGTTGTAAATTGAAATCAGCAATATCTTGCCAAACACCCGAAGGCGAAACACCATATAAAATAATGCCTGGGCGTACCCAATCTTGATAAGTTTCAGGATCAAATAACGTTGCGGCTGAATTTGCCAAACACCGAGGCAATTCACTTACCATTGTCTGATTAATGACAGCCTTTTGTGCATTCATGTTCAACCCAGTATCTGCATTAGCAAAATGCGACATTTGGATAATAGACCCAATGTTATTGATACTTTTCGCACGATTAATCGCTTGTTGATAAGCATCAGGACGATAACCTAAACGGTTCATTCCACTATTAAGCTTAAGATAAATATTGATAGGTCTTTCTAATTGGGCTTTTTCTATAGCATCAAATTGCCAATCTGAATGCACTGCGGTGGTCAGTGAATAACGTTCGAGTAAATAGACATCTTCTGGTTTAAAAAAACCTTCGAGTAAAAGGATGGGGCCAACCCATCCTTGCTCTCTTAACATGATGGCTTTATCTAACTCAATTAATGCAAAACCATCCGTATGACTTAATGCCGGCCAAACACAGGATAATCCATGCCCATAAGCATCTGCTTTTACAACAGACCACACTTTGCTGCCTTTGACTCTCTCTTTAATAACAGACAGATTATGGCTTAATGCATCGAGGTTAATAGTTACTTTTGTGGGTCTGGACATGGTTTTTCCTCAATTAATAAGCTGCATCAAGTTTTTGCCCCGGTAAGAGCAATTTAGTATTAAAGCCATCGATATACCGAAATACAGATAAATCATCAGCGGCAATAGCAGGTTTATTCCCTGAAATTAAGTCAGCCAATAATTGTCCAGAGCCACATGCCATTGTCCAACCTAATGTGCCGTGCCCTGTATTTAATGATAAATTGCGATAAGCCGTAGGCCCTACAATCGGTGTACCATCAGGCGTCATAGGTCTTAGACCTGTCCAAAAAGTGGCTTTCTCAATATCACCACCACCTTGATAGAGATCTTGTACAACCATTTTTAATGTTTCACAGCGTGATTTTAAAATATCCAGATTAAAACCAACGACTTCTGCCATTCCACCGACACGAATTCGCTCATCAAAACGCGTTACCGCGATTTTATAAGTTTCATCTAAAATAGTGGATGTGGGCGCTCTTGAAGCGTCAATAATCGGCATCGTAAGTGAATAACCTTTAAGAGGATAAACTGGAATGGCGACTTTATTTTTCAAAAACGCTGTTGAATAAGAACCCATGGCAACAACATAGTGATCGGCTGTTAATAATCCATCATGACATTGAACGCCCGCTACTTTATCACCATCAAATAACAAATGTTTGATTTCTTTGTTAAATAAGAACGTAACACCGGCATCTTCTGCCATTTTAGCGAGTTTTTTCGTGAAAGTTTGGCAATCACCCGTTTCATCATTTGGTAAGCGTAAGCCACCTGTCAATTTGTGACTAACATGCTCAAGTGCAGGCTCTGCTAATTTTAGTTGATCCGCAGTTAACAATTCATAAGCGACGCCCTCTTGCTTTAATACAGCAATATCATTGGCCGCATTATCAAATTGCTTTTGATCACGGAAAAGTTGTAGAGTGCCGCCTTGGCGACCTTCGTATTCAATACCGGTGTCTTGGCGTAACTGACGAATGCAATCACGGCTAT
Source organism: Proteus sp. CD3 (assembly GCF_008808075.1). Classification (NCBI taxonomy): domain Bacteria; kingdom Pseudomonadati; phylum Pseudomonadota; class Gammaproteobacteria; order Enterobacterales; family Morganellaceae; genus Proteus; species Proteus sp. CD3. The sequence goes on from NZ_CP019686.1 coordinate 1,983,966, forward strand.
ATTCGGCAATACGTACCATACGGCTTTTATTCATAGTGTAATGTGACGCATCACAATTACGTAACATTTGCCACATCCAACGTAATTGGAAAAGTGAGCCATCGGGTTTAATCGCTAATGGTGCGTGCTTTTGAAACATCCATTTAACTGCTTTTAATGGAATACCCGGCGCGCCCCAAGGCGTTGCATATCCCGGAGATATTTGACCGGCATTACCTGCGCTCGTCTCTTCGGCTGCACTATTTTGTCTATCAACAACAATGACTTCATGACCTTGTTGCACAAGATACCACGCACTCGTTACACCAATAACGCCGCCACCTAAGATGATCACTTTCATGGCAAGACTCCAATAATTTACATTGATATAACATAAGAATAATATTCTATACACAAAAAGCCAATATAGAATAATCATCTAAGCTAATAAAAAGACAGATTTTAGAGTTAAGTCACATTTGATTGTTATTCGACAGATGATTTTCAAAAAAAATCATTAAATTAACTAGTTAAATCAATGATATATTATTCTTACTGTAAATTATAAAACTATTGATTAGTAAATTATTTTAAATTGAAGAGAGTTTAAGGCTTAAGGAAGGAAATTTAGTGCTTTATTAAAATCTAAAAATTAGATCATTTAAAGATGATAACTCTTAAATTAACTCACTTTGGTTACTCTTTTTACTAAAAATAACCTATTTAAAGCATTGCCTAAAAAATGACACTTGGGGCTTTTTAAAAACATAAAAAACCAGTATCACAAATTATATGAATACTGGTTTTTTCTATTGTGATAAAGCAGCAAACGTAATTAGCGTTTTACTTCTTCTAAATCACTCGGTAATGGTGACTGTAAACTTTGCCAGATAATACCACTGTCTTTACCATATTGGCGGACACATTCCATAACATGCTCGACATCTTTTTGCTCACATAAGGCAGCCAGTTTTTTATAGAATGCTAACGCGAGTTCTTTGGCTTGAATATTTGAGAAATAATAACGACCGACGCGCGTATAAAGCCCTTTTAAGCCGTTTAAGATAAGACCATAAATTGGGTTACCTGATGCAAACGCCAATCCACGGAAAATGTTGTAATCCAGTTCACTAAACTCATCAGCGCTATTTTCAGTGGTAAGCTCATGATTTAAAACTTCAATACATTTTTCAGGGCCATTTCTAAATGCGGTACGAATAAAAATAGCTGAAATATTGGTTCTGACAGCCAATAAGTTATCGATTAATTGTGGTACTCGATCATGATCAAGGCGAGCGACTGTTTCAAGGATATTAAGACCTGATGTTTCCCAGAAATTGTTTACCTTCGTTGGCTTTCCGTGTTGAATAGTTAACCAACCATCACGAGCAAGGCGTTGTAACACTTCTCTTAATGTGGTTCTTGTAACACCAATTAATTCAGATAGCTCACGTTCCGCTGGAAGAATAGATCCAGGAGGAAAACGATTATTCCAGATACTTTCAACAATATACTCTTCCGCAAAACCTGCGGGGCTTTGAGCCTTAATAACCATATTTTTATTTCTTCCGAAGCGATTTTTCTGCTAATAATGGAAAAGATAATATCAGAATGCGTAATTTTGATATAGCTCAACCATCATTAAATAGTGAATGGCATCATAAAACGTGATGTAGTTTCATCAATTTATTATTACTAGCGCGCTTAATTTCACAGCAATTAGCGCGTACTATGGTTAGATTGCGCATTGTTGCGCTTAAAATCTCTATTTGGAGGATGAAAAACCTAATGGATATGAGTATAAGACAAGCACTACTAAAGAACTTTATGGGGAATTCCCCAGATTGGTATAAGCTTGCTATTCTTACTTTTTTAATTATCAACCCACTGCTTTTTTTCTTTGTTGACCCTTTTGTCGCCGGTTGGCTATTAGTTGTAGAATTTATTTTTACACTGGCTATGGCGCTAAAGTGTTACCCGCTACAACCCGGAGGATTACTTGCTATTGAGGCCGTCATCATTGGAATGACTAGCCCAAAACAGATTGGTCATGAAATTGCCAACAACCTTGAAGTGATTTTGCTTCTTGTCTTTATGGTTGCGGGTATCTATTTTATGAAGCAATTGTTACTGTTTGCTTTTACAAAATTATTGTTATCTATTCGTTCTAAACGGATGTTATCTATTGCTTTTTGCTTTGCAAGTGCATTTTTATCTGCCTTTTTAGATGCTTTAACCGTTATCGCGGTTGTGATCAGTGTTTCTCTCGGTTTCTACTCTATTTATCATAATTTCGCATCTAACCAATCAGGTGCAGAATTAAGTAATGATGGGTTTATTGATACCGCAGAAAAAAAACAAACTTTAGAACAATTCCGTGCTTTTTTACGTAGCTTAATGATGCATGCTGGTGTTGGTACTGCATTAGGTGGCGTAATGACCATGGTGGGTGAACCACAAAACCTTATTATTGCAAAACATTTAGAGTGGGATTTTGTGACCTTCTTTATCAGAATGTCACCTGTCACTATTCCTGTTTTCTTTGCGGGCCTTGCAGTGTGCTACCTTGTAGAACGCTTTAAGCTCTTTGGTTATGGTGCTGAATTACCTGATTTAGTTCGTAAAGTTCTCACTGAATACGACAAGAAAAACAGTGAAAAACGCACTTCTCAAGAAAAAGCACAATTGATGATCCAAGCATTAATTGGTATTTGGTTGATTGTTGCTTTAGCACTCCATTTAGCAGAAGTCGGTATTATCGGTTTATCTGTTATTATTCTTGCCACTGCATTTTGTGGAGTCACAGAAGAACATGCTCTTGGTAAAGCATTTGAAGAGGCCTTGCCTTTCACTGCGTTATTGACTGTTTTCTTCTCTATTGTTGCTGTTATTATCGATCAACAATTATTTGCACCTATTATTCAGTTTGTTCTTCAAGCTTCAGAATCCTCGCAACTGTCTCTTTTTTACCTCTTTAATGGTCTACTATCTGCTATTTCAGATAACGTGTTTGTGGGTACGGTTTATATCAGTGAAGCTTTAACCGCATTGCAAGATGGATTAATTAGCCAATCACAATATGAACATATTGGTGTTGCTATTAATACAGGTACAAACTTACCTTCTGTTGCGACACCAAATGGGCAAGCTGCATTCCTGTTCTTATTAACATCAGCATTATCACCACTCATCCGTTTATCATATGGCCGCATGGTGATAATGGCACTGCCATATACAATTGTAATGACATTACTTGGTTTACTGGCTGTTGAATTTTGGCTTGTTCCTGCAACACACTGGTTTTATGAAATTGGTTTAGTTGCTATTCCATAACAATAGAACCACAGTTACACCACATAAATAGGGCTTTTATTTGATAAAAGCCCTATTTTTTTCATTAAAATAAGCTCGAATGTAAATATTTGTGAAATAACAGGTTTTAACTTTTTTTGCGCTTGATTTTTAGGCAGAATAAGCACTTATTTTATTTAATATTTAAATGGATATTATTATGCTGACTTCTCTTCGTCACTGGTCACAAAGCCGTTTTTCATGGCTGTTGCTTGCATTAACAGCAATAGGTCTTGAAGGTGCCGCATTGTATTTTCAGTACGGAATGGAATTAATGCCTTGTGTAATGTGCGTCTATCAACGTATTGCGGTATTAGGGATCTTAGTCGCTGCATTGATTGGGGCATCTGCACCTAAAATGGCTCTTATGCGTATGGCAGGCGGTTTTTTATGGATTTATTCCGCATACCGGGGAATTGAACTCTCTTGGGAACATACACAACTTATTCTGAATCCATCACCTTTTGCAACCTGTGACTTTTTTGTCACTTTACCTTCTTGGTTTGCTCTGCAAGATTGGTTCCCTGCTGTATTCCAAGCAACCGGTGATTGTTCTGTCAGCCAATGGCAATTCTTAACTTTAGAAATGCCACAATGGATGCTTATTATTTTCTCTGCTTATTTTGTTGTAGGTTTATTAGTATTAATGAGCCAAATAACAAGTTCTTTTAAAACAAAAGAATAAAAAAGAAAATAGCCTTTAGCGATAAACTAAAGGCTATTTTTATAATAAAGATATGGTCATTAAACACTCAACCCAAAATAAGCTTTAACCTGGAATACAAGCCCCTTCAATTAAAGCTTGTTCACTACAACGCTTGCCATTAGCAAATTGACACACTGGTGTCTGCCCTCCATGTAATTCATAGTTTAGCGAAGGCACACCACCTGAAAAAACACAGGTTGCCTTGGCTGATTCTTCTAAGGGAATATCAAGGCTGGTTGTCGGTATTGTTCGACTTTTGCTAACCATTTGTGTAGATGAATTTTGTGTAGGTGAATATTGTGTCTGCGCTGAATTACTGCATCCTGCAATAAAAGCAAAGCTAGTTAACATAAATAGATAATAAGCTGTTTTAAATTTCTTTTGCATCAAAGACACCCTAATTTCTTCCAGTTATTCCTATTAGTGTGAAGCACTTTTTGAAAGTAGATTTATAACCAAAACACCAGCAATAATTAAAGCCATACCAACAATGGCAGGTAAATCGAGTTTTTGTTGATAAAGAAACACCGCTGCAACAGAAACTAAAACTATCCCTAATCCACTCCATATTGCATAAGCAATACCTAATGGCATAACTCTTACCACTTGAGAAAGCGCCCAAAAAGAAAGACAGTAACCAATGACGACAACAATAGATGGATATAATCGGCTAAAACCATCAGAAGCTTTCAGCATTGTTGTCGCAATGACTTCAGATATAATTGCCAACATTAAGTAAGTTAATCCATTCATTTTTTCGCCTTAATCCTATACAAAGTCAATTTTGTGAATTCTATCACAAGAGAGATTAAGGATATTCATCTACAACAAATAAAAAAGGCACTCTTCCTATTGAATAAGTGCCTTTATATCGTGGAAATACTTATTTAGTGTTGATGGAGTTGATTCTTTTGGCGTGGTTTCCCCCCCATCGCAACACGGTAACGATTAAAGATAAAACCACACCAAACCGCAGCAATAATACTTAATATTGTTCCCGCATAGCCAAGGTTTGTCATACCAGCATGTAAAATAACTTGATTACCAATCAATGCTCCAGCACCAATACCGATATTAAAAATGCCGGAATAAATAGACATCGCTATATCCGTTGCATCAGGTGCTAAATCAATCACTTTAACCTGCATTCCTAGCCCAATACACATAAATCCAATACCCCAAAATATAATCAGCACAATAAATGCAGTTAAATTCTGGCTACTGACCATTAATAAACTTAAACAAAACGTAAGTAATATTAAGGCTGAAAATAAGAATGAGGTTGGCATTTTGGCGCTATAACGACTAAATAACACGCTACCAATGATACCGGCTCCACCAAAAATCAATAAAACTAACGTAGCAAAATTCTGATCCAGACCTGCAATATCAACGACAAAAGGCTCGATATAACTATACGCTGTAAAATGCGCTGTTACGGCAATAACCGTTAATAGAAAGATCCCCATAAGCGGACCACGCTTTAATAGCATCGGCACACTTTTTAGTGATCCTGAATGCTCACTGGGTAATAAAGGCAAATAGCGCATTAACGCAAACAGGGTAATTAAGGCTAATATCCCAATGCCCATAAATGTTGCACGCCATCCTAACCACTGTCCAACAACACGACCAATAGGTAAACCTAATACTGTTGCAAGTGCTGTTCCTGTTGCTAATAAGCCTAATGCCTGAGCGCGTTTGCCAGCAGGTGCCACTCTAATAGCCAGAGATGCGGTAATAGACCAAAATACTGCATGAGAAAAAGCGACACCAATACGCCCTGCTATCAGTGAGTTAAAATCCCATGCTACACCAGATAAAATATGACTTAAAATAAAGAGCATAAATAAAATAATAAGTAACTTACGTCGCTCAACTTTACTTGTCATTATCATTAAAGGCAGAGACATTAAAGCAACAACCCAAGCATATATTGTGATCATTAAACCTGTTTGAGCTGGGATCATACCGAAGCTTTCAGAAATATCACTTAACAGTGCAACAGGGACAAATTCTGTTGTATTAAAAACGAAAGCCGCGAACGATAATATTATTACCCTGATCCACGCTGTTTGTCGGCTTACTTCATTTACGTTTGATGCTGCGATATTCATAATTAATTGATGTTTTCTTAAATTATACTGATATATATGCCATGCTTTTTATAGAAGCTTTTGTCTGATTTGCTTTCTTAGCTAGTGCTAAAATTGATTTATTAGATTGAAAATAAAAAATAGCATAAATATGAAAATGTGAGTCGTTAGAAACAAAAAATAAACCAAATTATCACCAAATCTCATTGCTAAAGCGAATCAGCTATCAATTTTAGCATATTCATATCGTAATTTTAAATCCCCTTGGCAACTTCTTTTTAACGTTAACATCACCTCTTAATAGTCAGACTGTAAATATAAATGTCCTACCGTTACTTTATGGTAAAGAATAAAAATATGCTCTTTTAAAGAAAAATATATCGCATATTCATTGAATTAAGTTAAGAGATATTAATTTAATAGCTAAAAATAATCTTACAATGGGATAAAAGATAAATAAAAATAGAGAGGATATTGAGATTACTGACTTAAGTCAGTAATAACTTGAAGCGCTTGCTCGCAAGCAATATTTTTCGTAGGTGATGTTGAACCATAAAAAGCATTTTTGATCATTGAAACTTGTTCTTTTGCTGACCGAGGTAGCATTAAATTTCCATTAGAAAGTGCTTTTTCAATATCATTTAGCTTTTCAGCTAGCTGCTGACAGCTGCCATTATTATCTTTAGATTGATAAATAGCCATAAGCGTATCGCGTTTTGCTTTTACGGTAGAAAGAGTTGCATTTACTGTTGAGGAGGAATTTTCAATCACTTCGTGGCTTTCACTCCAAAACTCAGCCGAATTCTCTTTAATGACCGATACAATTAGAATAGCAACAAGAATAGCTAGCATAATAGTCAGCGATAATATCCCTCCTAAAATAATAAGTATCTGTTTCATATTAAACTCCACATATAAATCCTATCTGTTTTAATATTTATTTTTTAATGCTTATTTCTAATATAGATATATAGTTAAAATAAAACAGGTTCAATCTGGATTACGATTCTTTTTATTTTTTACATTTTATTACGGAGGTATACAGTTCTATTTATTCTTATTAATAGAAAAATAAGCACCTAGTTTTACTTAGGTGCCATTAAATGGTATATAAGCTTTTCTTGATAAAATTATTTTTTAGAGCAACACACAATATAATTTAAAACATGCCGATTTTCTCTAAAAAAACGAAACATTGATAAGAAACGTGGTCTATTTTGCTTATTTATCAATCCATTTTTAATTATTTTAGCAGTTCTAAATAAACCTTCATCCCGAATTAAACCAATAGGTGACATTAAACTCATGTTGCCAGATTTTATTTTTACGTCTGAAAAACCAATATTAATAAATAAGTCATGCCACTCTTGCTTAAACATTGGTGCTACATTTGATTTCACTACACCAATTAATTTATCTCTATTAACATCATTATTTTTCTTCATAATATCATGAGTTAATAATAAACCGCCGGGCTTTAAAACACGGTAATACTCTTTTACTAGCTTTGCTTTGGCTTTATCTGCATACATTGTCAACATTGCTTCATTTATAACAATATCAAACGTATTATCAGGGAAAGGCAAAGATAACGCATTGGCTTTTGTTAATTGAATCAAATGTGATAATTGTGCGTTATCAACATTATTTTGCGCATGAGCCAAAGCATCATCATCCATATCGACAGCAATAATATGGCAACCATATTTCTTAGCAATTTCAATTGAAGTTGTCGCCATATTACAAGCAATCTCAAGAACATGGCTTGACGATGTAAAATGTGCGTTATTAATTAACCAATCAGATGCCTCTACACCGCCAGGTCTTAAACGTGTTTTCCCTAAGCTGGCTAAAAAGGTATGCCCTGCTTTTGTGTGTTCTTGAGACATAGACTGCGTTGTAGTTTGATTATCCATATAGCCACCTTAAAGTTGCATTAATAATGCAACTTTACAGTAAAATACATTTAATGGGAATAGTTATCATTATTTTTCTATTTTTTATAAAGAAATTCCGAGTGTATAAAGAGACATTAAATTGAATTTAGCCATATAACCAATTGAAATAAAATGGGTTAAAAAGGCTATTTTGTAATTACGTCATTAAAGGTAAAGAAGATTAAACTTTGAATAACAACATTGACCTTCCCCTAAGGGGAATCTTTAGAGTGATAACAATTTCACGATAAATCAAAGGAAACTGTTATGAAAAAGATTTTACCTACTGCTGTTATTTTAATGAGTGCTATCTCTTTTGGTGCAATGGCAAACAATACACATATGAACATGAATATGGAGACATCTCATAACAGTTCGCCAATGCAAAAAGAACTCAATGATTCCATGAATAAAATGCATGCCGATATGGCAAAAGGAATGAACACCGATAATGCAGATGTCGCTTTTGCTGATGGCATGATTGCCCACCATTTAGGCGCTATTGATATGGCTAAGATTGAGTTGAAATACGGTACTGATCCTGAAATGCGTAAACTCGCTCAAGCTATTATTGATGCCCAAGGCCCAGAAATAGAACAGATGCAAAAATGGTTAGAAAAAAATAAAACCAATAAATAATAAATTTATAAGGCTGTGATTTATTAGGCACAGCCTATCTCATTTTTAATGTTTATTTCCCAAATTTCGAACTAAAGATAAGTCAAATAATTTTCTAATATTCATCTCATACATTATAAATTTGTGAGGAAAAGAAAACGTTAATACAGCATTAGAGCTTATCCTCTTCTCATTCCCCCATCTAAAAAGTAGATTAATTCTCTGATAAAGATGCCTCTACATATCGAATCGTTTATAATCATAAATACACAATATGATTGCTGCTGAAGCCATACTTATCAGCAATGAATTTCTCTCATTCGAATATACATAAATCTAATTATGCCTAAAATATTAATAATACAAAGAGATAACATTGGTGATTTAATACTTACAACACCATTAATTGACTCTCTTGCTCATGAATATAATACAAAAATAGATCTGCTAGTAAACTCTTACAATCAAGCTATTCTAGAAAGTAACCCTTCCGTCGGAAATGTTCATATTTACAGTAAGTTACATCATAAAAAATCAGGGCAATCATCCTTAAAACTTATTCTGAATCGCTTAAAAATTATTTTGGATATGCGTCGTCAGCACTATGATATTGCAATTATTGCTCGTGATCATTGGGCTAAAAGAGCATTACAATGGGCAAAACTATCAGGTGCTAAACGTATTATCGCTATTGGCAATGATGCACCTTCAGCAGTGACAGATCCCATTCCAACACCATCCAATAGAGGTCATGTCGCTGAGTTGTTCTGTCAACTATCCCATCCTCTTGGAATAGAGAGAAAAGCGGGTCCTTTAAAGTTGTATGTCAAAGATGAAGAGATCTCTGCAATTCGTCAACGTATTAAGATAACTGAAAATACTCCTGTTTACGGTTTACAAATCAGTTCACGTAAACCACAACAACGTTGGCAAGCAGAAAAATTTATCGCGTTAGCACACCAATTAACACAATGCGAAAAATGCCACATTCTTCTTTTTTGGTCGCCAGGAAGCAACGACAATAAACAGCACCCTGGTGATGATGAAAAAGCACAGTGTATCCTTGAACAGTGCAAAGATATCCCTATTACGCCAGTACCTACACAAAATCTTAGAGAATTAATGGCGGGTATGTCTTTATGTGATCAGATGCTAACCAGCGATGGTGGTGCATTACATATTTCAGTAGGTGTGGGTGTGCCAACGGTAGCGATGTTTGGTAATAGTGATGCTGATTTTTGGGGGCCATGGCATATTGCCAGTGAAGTACTAAAGGCACCTGAAGATAATGTAGGGCTTCTTACAGTAGACGATGTATTGACCCGTTTTATTACACTAAGAGAGCGGGTTATAGCTTTAGATGCAAAGAATTAATTGCTGATCACTAATAATACAAAACAATATTAAATATAAATCACCCTATTGCTACAACGGATAAGGTGATTTTTTGTTTTACATTCCAACGAGTTGATAAAATTATCTTTAAGTAACAACAAGATAATACATTCAATTTGATTTTTACTTTTTTATGATCAAAAAAAACGAACCTTATTAAGGTCCGCTTTTTTATATGGTGCCCAGGGCGGGTTTATTTTTCACTACTCAACATCACTAAATTCATTTATATAACTACATTCAACTAATTTAAAATTCAGCAGAATAAAAATCTATTAATACTATTCTTAACAGAATAGAGCCCTTTCTACGTAATTAAATAATGATACAAACTGAGTTCTATCGAATAATGTAAACGCAAATGCATTGATACAATAGAGTGGACTTTTCCACCGTCTATTTCTGTCGCTTGCTCATCCATAATAGAATCTTCAATGATATTCGCTGGACCTAAGTAATAAAAATCAGTTCCTTCAGAATCATCTTTTTTAATAAAAAAATGTATTACAGCCGTTTTATCTTTTTGTGATTGAAAGATTTCAAGCATTGGACCTGAATTTCGTGTTTGCTTAGATTTACTATACCACTTGATAAGATCTGGACTTAATATCTTATCTTCATAATGTACCTTTGAATTTAAATCTTCTGTTTTATGATAAGTTGTGAAAATAGGCAGCGTATTATGTTTTAGGCGATAACCATAGATAGTACTTGATTCATCCTTATACCAATTCAATAATCTGCATATATCTTTTCTACTGTAACGCTCATACAATTTTAATGGTGTTGATGCAGAATATTTTTTATTTTTCTCTTTTGCTACATTTATGATATCTAAAAAACGAGTTTTAAAGTCCTGATTATGCTCTAATAAACTTTTTATTTCTGATGATAAAATATAGAATTCCGATAATTCATCGTAAATAACTAAAGCAGAACCACCATATCTTTCTCGTTCAATTACTCCCCAAAAATCATAATTCAATATTCTTTGAACAGAAATGATGGTCTCTTCTGTATAACTGACTAGATTATCATCTAGAATTTTTAGATAATTAGTATGCGATAATGTAGATTGCTCACATAAAGTTTCTAATAATAAAATTTCATGTAAGCGTTTACCATTTAATAATTCTCTCATTAGAAAAAGCAAAACTGCATCTGCATACATACCAAAGGTTTTTATAGGCAATCTTTCCATTGAGGCAATAAAGTCATCATATGTTTTATATGAACTGGCTATAACACTAGGATCTACACTATTGTTGATAATGAAATCTAATAATAACGGGATTTGACCTATGCGATTTTTTAAGTCAAGGTAAGCTTTTTTGATGACTCGAGCACTATCAAGTTTAGCAGTAGAAATAGCCTTAAGTACTCTCTCTTGCGCTATTTTTTCAAAACTAATATTACTCACACCATATAAATTGCCAGGATCAATAGCAGCACGTCTGACCGTTTCTTTATTCAACGAATTATCTCCCATCAAAGCTATTGGGATTAAATAATTTTTCTGATAATTTCCTATAAAATCAATAACAACCAAATATTCTTTAGTTGGGTATTTACGTAAGCCTCTACCTAGCTGTTGAATGAATACAATGCTTGATTCCGTTTGCCTCATCATAATAACCTGATTCAAACATTGGATATCAATGCCTTCATTAAATATATCCACAACAAAAATATACTGAATTTTTCCAATCTCGAGTTGTTTAATGGTATCTTCTCGATGTTTCTGTGAATCCCCTGCCGACAGTGCCACAGTTTTATAATTTCTACTATTAAATTCATTTGAGAGATTTTTAGCTTCATCTAATGAACGACAGAATATTAAACCTTTGGGTGTATCACCTGAATATCCATAATATTCTATTTTTTCAATTAGAAAATCGACTCGCTCTGTAGTAATTAAATAATTCAGATTAGATAGATCATCAATTAATTCCCCATTAAACTCATAATCCACCACACCAAAATAATGAAAAGGTGCGACTAAATCCATTTCTAACGCATCTTTCAAACGGATCTCATACGCAACATTATAGTCAAACATTTCAAAAATATTAAATCCATCTGTTCTTTCCGGTGTGGCCGTCATGCCAAGTAAAAATTTCGGTTTAAAATAATCTAATATTTTTTGATATGAAGCCGCACCAATTTTATGGACCTCATCAATAATAATATAATCAAAATAATCAGTTGAAAATTTATCTAAATGTTCAGTCTGAGATAAAGTTTGTATTGTTGCAAAAAGATAATTAGCATTTAAATTTTTCTGATTTCCTGAAAAAATACCATATTCAATCTCAGATGAAGCGGGAATAATTTTTTCAAAACTTGCAGAGGCTTTTAATAAAATTTGCTCTCTATGCGCCAAAAATAGCATTCTCTTGGGTTTAGCATTTTGTATTTCAAAAGCTGATAAAAATGTTTTACCACTTCCAGTAGCAGAAATAATAAGAGCTTTCTTTTTATTTTGCTCTCTTAAAGCCTTAAGATTTAACAAAGCATCTTGCTGCATTTTGTTTGGCTCAATTATATCTGTATTAACTATCTCAGATATTGAACTAATTTGTTGGTGCAGTTTTTTATTTTTTTGATATTTTATCGCATATTTATTGATGAAATCAAAATCTAATAACTCACTAGCTTCCCATTCATTTTCAAATATATTTCGTAATTTTTTATAGATATCACCTTCTTGATAGCTCGTAATAGCAAGATTCCATTCATAATTTAACTTTAATGCAGTTGCCGTTAGATTTGAGCTACCAATAATTGAGGTTGAGTAATTTTCATAATGAAAAAAATAGCCTTTGACATGAAATCCTTGTTTTGTGGAAATTTTTACTTCTAAATTAGATATTTTTAGTAATTCTTTGAAAGTATCAGGATGATTAAAAGTTAAATAATTTGATGTTAGAAGTCGACCTGTAATTCCTCTAAGAGATAAATCCGACAAGACTGTTTTAAGGAGGGACAAACCTGACTTAGTCACAAAAGCGACTGCTATATCAAATGATTTTACATTTTGCAACCGATCTATAATGCCCGATAATAGTTGGTCATCATAACTTTGATTTGTAAAAACTTCAGCTTTAAGGTGATTTTCCGCTTGTATCTGATGATCGACAAAGCTATGTAAAATGGACGGCTCAAAATTTCTATGCATTGCTACTCTCTTCTTTTAAAATTTTCTTAATCGCAGAGATATCAGCAGGAGCCCAATTTAAAGTTAATAACTCAGAAATAGGAATCCACATTCCTTTTTCATGTTCATATAACCGTATGCTTCCTTTTTGAATAACAGATTTATAAACACTTAAATTAACATTTATATTCTCATATTCATGTAAGTGAGTATGGATATGTGTTTGTACTAGTATTTCACATCCCAATTCCTCTTGGATTTCTCGCTTAAGAGCCTCCTCCGGTGTTTCACCTGGTTCAATTTTACCTCCAGGAAACTCCCATAATCCTGGCAAACTCATTTTTTGAGATCTTAAGGCACAAAATATTTTATTTTTTTCGTTATATATTGCAGCAGCAACAACATAAATAGTTTTCTTAGTCATAAATCTAGAGCACCTAAAACAATATTTATTTGAATACTTCCAGTATATACATTTATCTATTATAGATTCTCTATATTTATCTTTTTTTGAAATTTATTAAAAAATATTTTTAAATGGCCAAAGACTTAATCCCGATCAGTTAACTTATTTGGTAGTTATGTAAGAGCCTCAACCAACTACGATTATATTTTTTTATGCTATTCCTCCTGTTTTTTAAAAATATTAAAAATCATATACCAGACTAATTTCACACCTTCTACTCCATTTTTCTCTAAGAACATCGATAAATACCTGGTTGATATCGGGATTAACACAGTTCAAAAACACAAGTTTTTATCAATAGAAATGCTAACTTAAACTGTTATGGATGTGATGCTAGATGAAATACTCTGAAGCACATTGGATACTCCTGCTAATGGCGCTGTTTTAGCTAGGAAATGAAGTTAAAAAATAATTGTATGTGTGAATGGTCTATCAGATGGGAGTAAATTGTTTTTTTCTGCATAAAATAACTATTATGAACAAAGAGTTTTATGCACTTTGGAATTAAGATATTACTACTTATCAATCAGTTAATTAATATAACTAAAACTCTTATCTTATTGATAAAAAAGATATTATCCACTAATGATAAAAAAAAGCGGACCTTATTAAGGTCCGCTTTTTTATATGGTGCCCAGGGCGGGACTTGAACCCGCACAGCCTTACAGCCGAGGGATTTTAAATCCCTTGTGTCTACCGATTTCACCACCTGGGCTAAATTGTATTTACTTGTTACACTTAATGCTTGTCTATCAAACAAGATAGATAACAAATAAATTTAAAGCATTTACTTCTAAAACTGCTAACTTTAATTTTTTACTTTTCTCTCACTAACTTGTTGTTAGGGAAGAAAAAACGGACCTAAGTTAAGGTCCGGTCTTTATATGGTGCCCAGGGCGGGACTTGAACCCGCACAGCCTTACAGCCGAGGGATTTTAAATCCCTTGTGTCTACCGATTTCACCACCTGGGCTAAATTCTGTGGTGCGCCCGTAAATTCTTATTACTAAGAGAGATACTGGTATGGACGACTTATTAATTATCTATTTTACAATGCCACTTGTAACGCCATTTATAATGGGCTTTCTTTTTGCACCAAACTCTTTATCTTAAATATTTTAAAGAGATGGTGCCCAGGGCGGGACTTGAACCCGCACAGCCTTACAGCCGAGGGATTTTAAATCCCTTGTGTCTACCGATTTCACCACCTGGGCATTAATGGAGGCGCGTCCCGGAATCGAACCGAGGTACACGGATTTGCAATCCGCTGCATGACCACTCTGCCAACGCGCCTCAAATGCTCAATCTCATAAGAGATTGGAGCGGGAAACGAGACTCGAACTCGCGACCCCAACCTTGGCAAGGTTGTGCTCTACCAACTGAGCTATTCCCGCACTACCGAACTTGCTGATTTACTTATTTATTTCTGTAAACCGTTGTGCCTTTCGATGCGTTGCATTCTACTGATTTCCTGAATCTAGTCAACACTATATTTGCATCTTTTTGACTGTTCGGTGAATTTTCAGTCATTTCGATCAACCTTCACGCAAATCTGACCACGCAGCGCTCAAATATTGAAACATTGACCAGAAAGTCAGCACTGTTGCGATATATAATAAAGCGAATCCAAACCACTCTGCTTCAACAGTAGGACGCCATAATAACACAACAAGTGATCCCATTTGTGCGGTCGTCTTCACTTTTCCTATCCAAGAAACTGCAACACTGTTACGTTTCCCTAATTCAGCCATCCATTCTCTTAGTGAAGAGATAATAATTTCACGAGCAATCATTGTTGCTGCCGGTAAGGTTATCCACCACTCATGATAGTACTCAGTAATTAAAACAAGTGCTGTTGCAACCATTACTTTATCCGCTACTGGGTCCAGAAAAGCGCCGAAGCGGGTAGTTTGTTTCCATCTACGTGCTAAAAAGCCATCAAACCAGTCTGTTGCAGCTGCTACCATAAAAATAATAGCGCAAACTAATGGGGCATCTTTGAATGGTAAATAAAACACCAAAACAAAGAATGGGATTAGAGCGACACGAAATAGAGTTAGCCAAGTTGGGATATTTAGTTGCATAGCGTTCTACACGACCTAGAAAAGTGAGAGTTATTAATATGGTGCATCAATACACTTAGTGTTTCAACGCATTAAAAATTTTTTCTGCTAATGCCGTCGAAATTGTGGGGACTTTCGCAATTTCTTCAACACTTGCATCTCGCAAAGCTTGTAGCCCTCCCATATATTTCAACAACATTTGACGACGTTTAGGTCCTACACCTTCAATAGACTCCAGCGAACTGGTATTTTTTACTTTTGCTCTACGTTGGCGGTGCCCTGTTATTGCATGACGATGAGATTCATCACGAATATGTTGGATCAAATGTAACGCAGGTGAATCAGAAGGTAACGCCATTCCTTCACCTTCAGGCACAAAAAACAAGGTTTCAAGCCCTGCTTTACGATCACTCCCTTTTGCGACACCAATTAATTTCGGGTGTGATTTATCCCAATCAACATTAAGAGAATCAAATACTTCTATTGCTTGTGCTAATTGCCCTTTACCACCATCAATAAAGATAACATCTGGAACTTTACTGTCTTCTAATGATTTACCATAACGTCGGGTTAGCACTTGATTCATCGCCGCATAATCATCACCAGGAGTAATGCCACTGATATTATAGCGCCTATATTCAGATTTTAATGGGCCATTCATGTCAAATACTACACATGAAGCCACAGTTTGCTCTCCCATAGTGTGACTAATATCAAAACATTCCATTCGTTTTATCTCTTTCATATCAAGAAGAGACATCAAAGCGGTATAACGTTGTGAAATTGTCGATTGTTCGACTTGTTTTGAAGCCAATGCCGTTGCTGCGTTTGTTCTGGCTAATTTCAAATAACGCGCCCTATCACCACGCGGTTTGGTTTGAATTTGAATTTTTCGCCCTGCAATTGAAGATATCGATTCAGAAAGAATCGCTTTATCTTCTAAATTAAAATCGAGCAAAATTTCACTTGGTAAAGTACGAATTGCACTGCCTTGTAAATAAAATTGGCCAATAAAAGTCTGAACAACTTCATCGATTGAGGTATTTGCAGGAACTTTAGGAAAATAACTCCGACTTCCTAACACTTTACCTTGACGGAAAAAGAGAACATAAACACAAGCAATCGCACCATTAAAAGCAACACTGATCACATCAAGATCATCGCCAATATTGGCAACAAATTGTTTTTCAGTCACTTGCCTTACTGCTTGGATTTGATCACGAATGCGAGCGGCCTCTTCAAAATGTAATTCTTGACTAGCGGCTTCCATACGTTTAACCAATCCATCAATAACTTGCGTATCATCACCTGAAAGAAAAAGCCGCACATAATTAACTTGTTGGGCATATTCTTCATCAGAAACATAACCTTTTACGCAAGGTGCAAGACAACGTCCAATTTGATATTGCAAACAAGGTCTTGAACGATTGCGATAAACACTGTCTTCGCATTGACGAATAGGAAACAATTTTTGCATTAATGCTAATGTTTCTCTTACTGCAAAAGAGTTAGGAAAAGGTCCAAAATATTCCCCTTTGGCATGTTTTGCACCTCGATAGCTAGCAAGTCTAGGGTGTTTATCACCGCTTAAATAGATATAAGGATAGGATTTATCATCTCGCAACAACACATTATAGCGGGGTTGATAGCGCTGAATGTAGCTGTGTTCAAGCAATAAAGCTTCCGTTTCTGTATGGGTGATCGTGACATCAATATTTGCGATGCACTTCACTAAAGCTTCGGTCTTACGGCTATTTACCTGTGTACGAAAATAGCTTGAAAGCCTTTTTTTCAGATCTTTCGCTTTGCCGACATAGATTACGGTGTCTGTCGCATCATACATCCGATACACACCCGGTTTATCTGTGACTCGGCTTAAGAATGCTTTGGCGTCAAATTTGTCTTCCACTTTGTAAATGACTCTCTATCTCAATTAACCCATAACGTATTGCTATATGTGTTAATTCTACATCACCTGAGATTTTAAGTTTACTAAACATTCGATAACGATAGCTATTTACTGTTTTTGTATTAATATTCAACTCACTTGCGATTTGTGCAATTTTTTTCCCTCTAATAATCATCGACATAATCTGCAATTCGCGTTCAGACAGTTGATGTAACGGATTTAATTCTTGCTGTAATTTTGTTAGTGCGATTTCCATCGCTAATTCTTGGCTTATATACCGTTGACCGATACAAACCTGTCGAATAGCTTGCAGAACATTTTCACAAGAAGTATCAGCAACAATAAAACCTTCAATACCCAATTGGAGAAGTGTTATTGATAATATTGAGTCTGTTTTTGGTGAAATAACAATGATCTTAATTGATAAAGATGATCGCTTTATTCTTTTTATAGAATCAATTAATGAGATTGAAGGTGCTGAGTAAATAATAATAAGATTAACCGAAAATTGGCGACAATAACGGAATGCATCATTTTCATCATTCACCACCTTTCGGATATTAATTTTTTTAACCTGACTAAGAAGTGTTTTTATTCCCAAGCTAAATATTTCAACTCGACTTATTATCAATGTATTTATCAATAACTCTTTCCTTTTAAATTAAGCCATAGCAAAGAATATTAAATCAATTCTCCACAAACGTGAATACAAACTTCATACTATAATAAAAAATTGTAATCCGCTTTTTCCTTTATATTACATTAATAGTTATTTAATAAAATTGAATCATAAAAAAGACTCATATAGAAAAGAGTCTTTAAAAAATATAAAAAACTAATAAATGAAATGTTATTGATTAAACATATTCATAATATCTTGCTCTGTTAGCATTGGTGTTTTTTCTACAAAATTATAATACTTAGGTTTGCTATCTATATAAATTTGCATTGCCAGTTTGCTTTCTTTCGCATCAGGGAATAATCCTGCTGATACATAGTAAGTATGGGCTTCTTTTAGATGATAAAAAAGATGAGAGCCACAATGCTTACAAAATGCTCGTTCTCCCCATGAAGATGAATCATAACGTGTTATATTTTCTTCACCTTCAATCTTCAAATCTGATTTACAATCAATTGAAAAACCCGGGCCGCCATTCCAACGCAAACACATACTGCAATGACAAACGCTAAGTGCAGAAATATCTTGTGCTGTCGATAACTTAACCTTGCCACATAAACATTGACCTTGATGCATTTATTCTCTCCTCTTTTTGTAAATCATGCATTAATCACTTAAGATTATATGCATGATTTAATCTCAAAAATCAACAAAGCACATGTATAAAAAACGTCTATACTTTTGTATTTTCGCTTTGCTTTTTAGGTGGCAATGGTGAGAAATACCCGATTAATAAAATCAGTATTGCAACACCAATAAAGGCCAATGCTCTAAGCAATCCACTGCTTAATGATGTATCAATTAGGAAGAGCTTAGCGATAACTACAGCCAACAGTACACCACCAATAAACCAGTGTGAACGTGACTTTTTGCGTGTCGCCATTACCATTGTCACTAACGCAGTAATTGCCCAAATAATGGCTAATACTGTTTGAATAACTTTGGAGTTAATTATTGCATAACTCGACCAATCAATATCTGTTGCAAAGACCAATCCTCTTAATAAAATACCATTTGCCCACCAGAAAATCATAGCAGGAATAATGTAATTAACTAAAGGTAAGTTATTTTTCAATAATAATTGATATTTAGGTGACTGTTTTATTACTGAAATAAATTTATAGCCAACCCATATTCCAACAATTCCCATTAGATCCATCAAATTAAATAATGGAATAAATTTAATACCACTTTCAGTACCATCATTAAAGTTTGCAAAGATTAAAGAAAGTGCCAGTAAACCTAAAATAGGTAAAGTAACTACCCAATAAGAATTTTGGTACTCTTTTATCCAATTAACTTTCATTGCTAGTATATAGCTTATTACAATGAATAAGCTTATAACAAAAATAACACTTGCAAAATGTAAGCTCATATAAAGGTACGTAACATCTATTAGCCAAATAATTTCAGTAAATAAGAAAAGACCAATAAAAATAAGATGCATACTGTGGATCAATGCTTTATTGATCCTTTGTTTTGGCAATAACGTATTGACTTTAAGCAAGTAGAAACCACTCGCAAAAATTGCAATCCAGATAGTCGCACTTAACCAATTATCAATTAACGAGCCTGCAAGATAGATGTACACCAGCATAATAAGTGCTGACATCGGCCATAATAAAATAGAGCAACTCGCCAACTCAGAGAATTGGGTTTTCTTCCCAGCAAAGAACATACCCCAACAGCTAATAAGAATAAAAGCAAAGGTAATGGATTTTACTTCTGGAGAAAGCCAATGTTCGCCATATTCTTGTAAAAGTAACACGCTATATCCCCAACTTACAGCAGAGATAAATAGTGTTACATATCCAATAGTTCGATTATCAAGATGAGTGAATTGCGCTCGATACCACAGCACCCCGACGGCAAATACAACGATGACTTGTGTTACAAGCATTAGCCAATCACCTAATGAGATAATAGGCATGTTAAATAACAAAACAAAGGAAACCGCAACTAAAATAGTCCCTGCAATAGCAGGTTTCTTTTGCTGTTGTAAAACAGAAAATGCAAGGATCATCACCCCTTCAATTGCCCATACAATCGATGTCCATTCAGCAGAGAATGCAAATGGTACGGCTAAAGTGGCAAAGGTGACAGAAAGCATAAAGAAAGCAATTGCCAGTAATTTGCCCTCTTCACGATAACGCTTCAGTGCAAACCAAGTGAGTGCAAAATAAGCCAGTCCATAAAGAGATGAAGCAATAGCAACACCATATGTCCATTCAGAGGCTAATCGATGTTGGAAGATAAAACCAATTAATGGCGTACCAAACAGTAATGTGGCATCAAAAGGAATATTAAGTTTCAGTTTATTTTTTAGTGTTGAAAGCTCCGTTGCAACACCAAAAATTAACCAATTTGCAATTAAAAATAACTGGCAAGGTAAATAATCGGCATGAGTGTAATTTGGTATTGCCCACATAAAACCAATACCAAAAGTAAATGCAAAACCAATAAGATTTAATAAACGCCAAACTTGCCAATGGCTGATAATAAGAATGCCAATTGAAAGAATCAGATAATAACTAAACAAAGCAACATAATTGCCACTTCCTGTGGACAATAATACAGGCGCTAAATAACCACCAAGTGAAGCTAATATAGCTAAACTAATAGCTCGATGAATAACTGCCAAACTTACACTGACCAAGCAGATAAACACCATAATAGCGAGAGCAATACTAATAGGAATAAAATCATAAATTTTAGTCGCAGCAAAAATAGTAATGTAAAACCCACCAATGCCACCACCTTGTAAAATTAATGCATATATCAGGTTTTTCTTTCTAAGCCACCAGCCAATACCTAATAAAGCCAAGCATCCTGTTCCCGCCATCATTAAACGTGTTGATGCGGAGACAAGCTCATTCTCAATACTGTATTTAAGTAAATAAGATAGACCAAAAAAGAGTAATAACATCCCTATTTTAGCCAGCGGATTCCCTGTTACTACCCAATTCCAAAGAAGCCCCAAAATTGATTTCTGTTGACGTTTTGGACGAGGGTTTAAATTAGGTCTATATTGCGATGCAGGTCTATTTACTTGAGGCGTAGTACTTCCTAAATCACCTTTTTCAGATCCAACAAAGTTTTCACTTGCCACACTAGCCCTATTTTCTACAAGCAGATCTGAAGTTGATTTAACAGATGTTTGTTTTGCCTCTTGTTGGTAATGATGAGCAAAACGGCTTGTTGCCACCTTAGGTTGATAAGGCTCCGATCCTTTAGATGTAGGGGGTGTTGATATTTCTGGCTGTTCAGGTTGTTTGTCTTCAAGGTTAATCCCATTAACCATAGAAGATTGAACAACTGGATTTTCTTCTTTAGGAGAAACTTTATTAAATGCCGTTTCTTGTGATATTTGTGCATGTTGATATACAGACTCGTCTTTATTCTCCGCCTTATTTTGCACATGTTCTATTGTGTTAATCGGTTCAACTGTTTTAGATTGATCAGTTGAAGCTGTTGATTGAGGTTCTCTTTTTATATCACGAGATAAATCATTAAATTCGCTTTTCTGAGCATCATGCTCTGTGCGAATATTCACAGCGTTGTCTTTACTTAATAACTTAAATAATTTCTCTTGTTGTTCAGTAAGTTTTTCTTCAAGCTGTTTAATTCGATGCAACAATGAGTTGCTATTTGTATAAGCGTGGTATTGCCAATACAAAGACACTAAGACAAATATAGTAACGATGAGCACCAAAAAGTCATCCATAAACCTAATCCTTTTGTGTTAAACATCACATGCTTTTAATCTCTTAACCTTAGTTATACTTTAATTTTCACCGATTTATCTTAGTTTATTCCGAAATAACCTATTTCGTGAACTCTTGATTTAAACCTAGCACATAATTTCAAAAAAAAGGTATGATCGGTAACCTATCTTAATCTTCCATTTATATCGTAAAACACACTCATAATATGAAATTAAATGACGAATTAACTAATGCTATCGCTTCTGTAACAGAAGCTGCGGCTATTGCAGCAATGCCTTGGATTGGAAAACAAAACAAAAACGCAGCAGATGATGCGGCTGTCAGTGCCATGCGTGAGCGTTTGAATAACCTGAATATCAATGGTGAAATTGTCATTGGTGAAGGAGAAATAGATGAAGCACCTATGCTCTATATTGGTGAAAAAGTAGGTAATGGCAAAGGCGATAAAATAGAAATTGCAGTTGACCCCATTGACGGTACTCGCATGGTAGCGACGGGTGAAAATAACTCCCTCGCGATTTTAGCCGCAGGCTTTGAAGGCAGTTTTTTACAAGCTCCCGACATGTATATGGAAAAACTTATTGTTGGTAAGCAAGCGGCCGGTGTAATTGATCTTAACCATTGCCTTGAATATAACCTTGATGCTATTGCACAAACATTAAATAAATCTATTGAGCAGTTAACTCTCGCTATTTTAGATAAACCGCGTCACCACGATATTATTAACGATCTACGCGCGAAAGGTATTAATGTTATTACACTACCTGATGGTGATGTTTTAGCCTCTTTATATGCCACAATGCCTAATAACAGTATTGATGTTATGTATGGTATTGGCGGAGCGCCTGAAGGTGTAATTAGTGCGGCTATTGCTAAGGCATTAGGCGGTGATATGCAAGCACGTTTAATTACTCGCGATATTGCAAAAGGAAATAATGCAGAAAATAGAGAATATGCCGTTTCTGAAATTGCTCGTTGCCATAAAATGGGTACTGATGTAAATATTAAATTATCATTAGACACCTTAGTACGTAACCAAGATGTTATGTTTGCAGCAACAGCGATCACCAAAGGCGATTTCTTATCTGGCGTTAATCAGCAAGCGCAATATTTACAAACTCACTCTTTAGTAATTAATGGCTCAACGCATTCATTACGTTATATTGAGAATTACCATTTACGTTAATGCTTTAATTTGTCTTCTTTTCTTTGAGATATAAAAAAGCGGCACTTTATTAAAGCGCCGCTAAATTTACTTCAAGGGGTATATTTATTGTTATTTATTCACTTGAGATTTAAGCCAACAAATTGGCTGGATTCTCAACACATAATTTTTTGATAATAGATTTATCAATACCACGTTGAGCCAATAATGAAAGAAATACATTAGGAACAAATCCCCAACCATTTCCCCCATTTTTTGCCCACATCTGTTTTAAAAACACATCATGGCTTAATACGATTTGGCTACCATAACCTCTTTCAATTAAAGTTGCGACAGCTTCTACGGTATCCATAACACTTGGTGCCGCACCCTCTTTAGGGAAAGAGATATCCAAACCAATCATATCAAATTCAAGCCAAACACCGCGATCTAACATTTTGCATTGATAATCAATATCTTTACCTGATGGATCAGAGTGTGCCAATGAAATCTTAGCGGGATTACATCCCATTTCTGTTAATAGAATATCTAAAACTTCATCACCACGACGTTGCCAGCCTGGCATATGAATGTTCATCGACGCATAAGGGTTACTGTTTTGTGCAATAGCCGCTGCACGTAAGCTATTTTTCTCACCATCTGTAAAGAATGGAGAAACACCAATTTCACCAATCATGCCTGCACGAATATCAGTGCCATCAATGCCTACATTCAATTCATCATCAATGATTTTTGCCATTGCATCAATATCATCAGCCAGCCGTTTTCCTTCAAACTTTTCAATATAAAGCCCTGAAGAAGCGACAACGTTAATACCGCTTATTTCTGCAACTTGTCTTAGTTTTCGAATATCACGTCCAATTGAAGAAGAGCCTGTTGCATCAACAATGGTTCTTCCACCTAACTCTTTGAAGTTATTTAATTCAAAAATAACATCTTCAATGGGTTTCTTATCCATATTATCGCAACAGCAATATGGATCGTATTTAAGTCCCCACTGAATATCTGCACTCACTTTTTTATCAACTAATACATGCGAGAATTCATAAAAAGGCTCATCAACAACACCTGATAGATCATTAAAGAGGTGTTCATGAGGCAATGTTAACCCCATATCTTCTTTTTTTACGGGACCAGTTACGGTTTGAATATAACCTTTCATTACGATACTCCTACGCTTGTGCTGACTTAGTGGCTTTGAATTCAGGAATTGTAGTTACAATCGCACCCACTAACGCAAATAATGTACCGATGATTGTCACTAAATAAACGGTATTGCCTAATGAAGGTAATAATAAGTCAATTAATACAGAACCTAACAATTGACCCGCTGTTGAAGCAACGCCTAACATCAGTAAACCTAAACCACGTACTAAAATAGCCATTAATGCGATAGACATAAGCCCTAAAGGACCACCTAAATACATCCACCAAGTACCTGGTAATTCAAGAGTGATATGACCTAATGCCATACGAACAATAAGCGCAATCGTTAAAACAGTGAAGCCAACAATAAAGTTCCAAGTGATAGACACCATCATAGAACCTGTTGCTTCTGCAACTTTAGAGTTACCTGCTGGTTGCCAACCGGCTAATAAACCTGCAAGGAAAGGTAAGATTGCTAAATAAATAAATGAGGTTGAGTGCCATTGTGGAGAAACGACAAATAAAGTGGCGACAACCGCTAACACAGCACCTAATACACGATATGACGTGAAATATTTTTTCTCATCAACACCAACACCAAAACGGTCACATAATAAGCCAGATAATAAGAGTGCTGAAATTAATGCTGTTTGGA
The DNA here is from genome assembly GCF_008808075.1 of Proteus sp. CD3. NCBI lineage: Bacteria > Pseudomonadati > Pseudomonadota > Gammaproteobacteria > Enterobacterales > Morganellaceae > Proteus > Proteus sp. CD3. The sequence goes on from NZ_CP019686.1 coordinate 2,009,012, forward strand.
ATGTTGCAATCCCTAATGCGCTCGCAGAAGCCCCTTCAGAGAAAACAACCATTGCACCACAAAGACCCGCAAACCAGTTCCATAATGGAATTTTGCGCGTTTTAATTAAACTTGGAATTGAAGCAAATTGTTGACGATATTGTTTTTTCGACATGATGATAAAAAACATCACTACCAGACCACTGGCAAAAGAGATAACCGCACTGGCGTTACCATCTTTTAAAACATGCCCTAATTGCCCATTCACCGCGGACTGCATTGGTGATAGCATACCTGCTAACACAGTTGCTAACATCAGCAAAGGTGTTGATAAATTTTTTGTACTCATAAGATGTTCCTTTTGGATTATTGGCTATGAGTGATTTCTTTTTTTATTTTTCAAGTAATCGGTTTTTTTATTAGCGCAGAGCGGCAACTCTGCGCTTTTTTACTTTTTATAACAGTTATTCTTAATTCAAATTAACGGGCGATTTGTTTAAGAATGTTGACCCACATATCGGCATAATGAGGCCATGCTAAAAACTCTTTACTCCCCCAGTGAGGAGAACAGTCACTCATAAAGCAGCCTGTTTTTCCTTTTTCAAACTGACCAAATACCAGCAATGGATCTTCGCCAATATTTAATACCGTTTCTGTATTCTCTTTAGCTGAAACTTTGTTATAGCCAAGGAACATAGGCCATTCACCAAAGCCTTTTACTGATGCATGTTCAGCATTTACTGCACTTGCAAATACACCTTCAGGCGCTTCAACACGATCGTCACCATCCAGCATTTCAACAGGCAGAACTTCTGCAAGTAATGTATTTTTGTAGTTTGCTTTAGCTTCAATGCCCATAAATGACAAGTAGCCACCAATCATTAATAAGCCACCGCCATTAACTACAAACTCTTTAATTAACCCTAATGCGTTAGGGATAACTTTCATGTTATAGAAAGTATCGTTTTGCAGAAGGAACGTATTTGCACCAATATCACTAATAACAATGACATCGTATTTAGCCAATGCTTCAGCCGTTTGTGGGAATGCAATCTGAACGGTATGAGCAGGCATATAATCAACTTCAACACCCTTTTCTCTTAAGCAACTTAATAAGAACGTAGAGCCTTCTTCATATTTGCTGGAAGTGAAACTGTCGTAGCCTTTAGAGTGGATCATATGAATGTGCCATGACTCACCAATAAATAAGATTTTCATTTTTATTCCTCTTTCAAAAAAGATTATTTATTCAGGGGATTGGGTGACAATCTGTGAATATGTTGTTTGATTGATGCGATGCATGACATTAATATCTTCAGGCATTTCTGAAGCATTACTCGTCTCAACAGCTAATGATGAAAAAGCTGATGCATAGCGTAACGCATAAGAAAACTGCTTTCCTTTTGCCAATGAGGCAGCGAGCGCACCATTAAAAGCATCACCTGCCCCTGCTGTATTTTTTACAACTGCCGGATATGCCGGCGAGTAAATATACTTATGTCCGTCATAAGCTAACGAACCTTTACTACCCAGCGTAATAACCACTTTATTTACGCCTTGCTGATAAATAGAAACTGCCGCATTTTTTGCAGATCCTAAATCGAGTACTTCTATTCCAGATAATAAACTTGCTTCCGTTTCATTAGGTGTTAAAACATCTATCATTGGAAGTAATTCATTAACTATTTTGTTATAAGGTGCTGGATTAAGAATAATAGGAATATTATTTTCGTTTCCAATAGCAATAATTTCTTTTAATGCTTCAATATTCGTTTCTAATTGAAGTAAAATGATATCTGCATCAATAATTTTATCTTTCTGTATTTTTATTTCATCCGCAGAAATATCCATATTAGAACCCGAGTAAATAGAAATAATATTTTCTCCACTCTCCTCTGATACAAAAATAGATGCAGTTCCTGTTTGGTAATTTTCAGTTTGATATATCGTCGATGTTTTTATTCTTGATGACGATATAAAATTAACTGCATAATCACTAAATTGATCAGTACCTATCTTCGTAATAAAATGTACCTGTGCATCAGCATAACTCGCTGCCAATGCTTGGTTACAACCTTTACCTCCTGGTGAGAAGATAAATTTATTCGATAATAAGGATTCCCCGGCTTCTGGCAATCTAGGAAGATAACTAATCATATCAACATTAAATGAGCCAAGTACGCACACCTTATTTATTGCTGTCTTGTTTGCTAAATCGTTTTTATCAATTTGATCATTACATTCTAGAAATTGTATAATTTCTTTCTTAGCGACTTTATCTAATGTCTCAAATTCAATAAAAGCGCCACCATGGCATCTTTTTATTATTCCCTTTTCTGCGAGTGTATTTAAATCAGATCGTATTGTTTCTTTGGTAACATCAAGTTCTTTAGCCAAAACAGAAACTTTTACTGCACCATTACCTTTGATCAGATTAATTATTTTTTTATGACGTTCTGCTTTCATTTAATGTTACCTCTATGGCAACAACTTTAGTTTATTAGTTGTTATGGGATTGTGATTACAATCATATGTTATTTATTAAAAGCAAAAAAAAGCAGAAATACAAAAATAAAAAACAAAAAGAAACAGAAATAAACAATGACAATCGTAAATTTATTTAATAAATAAATTTAGAATTCATTTCTTTTTTAGAAAGAATTAATCAATGTATAACGTTATCACAACTTATTTACCATAAATAAATTTAATATTATTTTTTATTTTTATACGGTAGATAATATTAGAAAATAAAATATAAAAATAAAATTCACTTTTATAAATAAGGGATTAGAGAAAAACAATTTTATATTTCTGTAAAGCACCCGTAATAATGCTTAAATAAAATACAATCTAATTGAATCGAGCAATGCATTAATTATTTTTATCATCACTGGCTTTTAAAACGCATTTACCATAAAGAAAATCTAATCATTAAATACCAAAGAAAACGATACCCTTTTATCAAAGAACGTAAATTACTTAAGTAATGTAAAAATAATGCTTAAAACACACCCAATTTTCACATTTCATTTTTGTGATAGAGATAACATTTTCTAATCTAGAAATGCCTTTCTAATAAAGAAAATATCGATAATTTGTTTCTCTTGTCAATTTTATGCACTTCATTTACTACAAATTTGCTATCACCCTTTGTCTATTTAGTGCATCAATAGGTCAAACTTTGATTTTGTTTTGTAAATGAGAAAGCTTTCCTATGTTTTTTATTCATATTTTATAAATACTGTTTATATCATTAATCAACTTAGCAATAGGTATTACACCCACAAAAGGGAAACAATTAGACTTTTACACCTATTTTGAGAATAAAACCGATATTTAACACCAATAATTTTTGTCAAATAACCTTTTTATTAGAAACATTCTGACATACTTATTTCCTCGCATTAATCCCATTTTATGCCTAACTTTATTCATAACGTCAGACACAACATAGACGACTGACAAAAAGCACAACATAAAATAAGGATATATTAATGAAAATAAAATCACTTATCGCAATCTCATTATTAAGCGCTAGCTTTTCTCTTTTTGCCGCAGAGAGTTCAACATCAACTGCCAATATTCAAACTCAAGGTGTTATTCAGGCTCAAAAAGAGCTGAATGACTATGAGAAAGTCATGATAGAAAAAGTTTGGATAACAACTGACGCTATCGATGAAAAAGGAAATAAAACTACAGCCGATAATCCACAAGTCAGTAACTATTTTGGACTTGCTGAATATTATCCTAATGGCACCTTTATTATGTTTACACCGGAAGGTAAACAGAAAATGCAAGGTGATTGGTCAATGTCCGATGATGGCAAAATACGTACCTTAGTTGCCAAAGATACTGAAGGTAAAACACTATTTACCCGAGATGTAGAAAATATCACGGTTAAAAATGATGAGTATACCTATCGTATTTATCCAAATGCTGATGATCATAATACCTATTTCGATATTATCCATCACGTTAAAAAATAAATTTAGTACGTTGTTTTACCTGCAAATTAATCCCAATCAATAAACAAAAAAGGGTTACTTATTTTTATAAGTAACCCTCGTTTTATTTTATAATCTACTTATCATTTTGCCGAAATAATCGGGTTATTAAAGTATGGTTTGGGATTGCCCTTCAATCCAATAAATCACTTTATGCGCTTCTTCTGGTGTTGGTACTTCCAATTTACTCAACATGCGTTCCATTACTTTAGTTGGCACAGCTTCGTTTCTTGCATTATTTTGCCGCTGCCATTGCGCATAAGGAACTTCAATATAAACCAACTTAATTTTCGCATTATAACGATAAAACAAAGAGATAAGTTGATCTCGCATTTTTCTTGTAATATTAGTGGCATTCCAAACAAAAGGTTTATGCTCTCGTAAATAAATACGGGCTTGTTCTTTTGCTTGCTGTGCTATCCAACCATTAGCATCTCTATTATCAGGCTTAATATTATGCTGACGACGAAGATCATCTAAACTCACAATCGGAAGATCTGCACAATGTTGGCGAATAAAAGTATCTTTTCCCATACCCGGTAATCCACATAACACCGTAACTTCACTTCCTTTTTCAGGATAAGGCTCATAATTGTAATCCGTACTATTTTCTGTATAAAAATAGTGAAAGCGAGCCTCATCAGAAGGAAATATAGCCCTTCTACGCCAACAATTTAACTCTTCACAATAAAGTGTAAATAACGCAATTTTATCAAAAAGAGCTTGTTTATCTTCACAATCTCGCCCTAAAACATCGGCTTTAGCCAATAATGCCAACAAATAGCAATCTACTCTTAGTGATGCAGCAAGCAGTGCTTTTTTAGGATCAGGTTTATCCATCACCCACAACGGTAACCCATGAAAACGAACTAAAGCCGCAATCTGCTCTCTATCAGCAAAGTTTAAAGGTACTTTTTCATACAGAAAAAGACGCGTTGTTAATTCCCCTTTACGAGCATGACCCGGTGAAACAATACGCCCCCCTTCTTCGCGTGTTGTAGAGCGTTTTTCTACATCATGAAGTAGTGCCGAGATCCATAAAATTTGCTGCTCTCGTTCAGTTAACGCCTGATATTCTGGCAATGATTTAACTGAATTAATTACTCTTTGTGTATGTATCGCCACATCACCTTCTGCATGATGAATAGGATCTTGCATAACACCCGCCATATCACTAATTTCATCAAACGACTCACAAAGATGTTCCCATGACATTTCAGTGTGTAATTTCTTATGAAGCATCATTGAGGCTCCTGTGTTTTTTCCCAAATTAAAGATGCTCGTCGCCAATTTTTTTTCCAATGAACATCTGTTTTAACATGATCTTTTCTAACATATTTAAAAACACGATGTGAAAAATCATCTAAAGAAAATGACTGTGCATCTCGCGTAACAATGCCTTCCATGGGGCTTGGTTTTTGCGTTAAAACATCATGTGATTGAAAGAAACTTGCCTGTTTAGCTTGAGAAACAATCATATTTTCAAAATCAGTTTTATCCTGACATTTAGGCAGTTTAATTTCTGGCACAGTTGGAAGATCAAACAAAGCAGCATAAAACTGCACTTCTTCCCAACTTAACCATTTATCTTTATAACGAACCGCAAACACATAAAAATATTCTTCTAGGTGTGTATATTCAATAGAGTGAATGGCATATAGATTTTCACCGAAAATATCTAATTCACCTAAATCATTTTTCATCAATTGCCAACGTTGACGTAATTGAGATGTCCAGGCTGATTGTGTTGGGGTTGCATGCGAGCGTGCAAAAACACCTATTTTATTTAGGCAGTTATTTTCTCCATCCAGTTTTTCTGTATGGATAAGTTGTTTTATTTGGCAAATATCCTGCCACCATTGCGCATTGATACGATCGTCGTTTGTTGTGCCTGGTGAAAAGGGATAGTGATAGGTTCTATCATATTTTTGTGATTGATTATTCATTATTTAATACTCATTAAGTAACAGAAGTTCTACCAAATTTAAAAAGAAATTCAGTAAGTTAATTTTTCTGTATTGCACTATTCCTTCAGTGCCTTAATGCGTATTACATAATAACAACCTACAATAAAAAGAAGTGAAAAATAAATAGGTGATTATATTAACGTCAAGTTTAGCAGAGTGCTAGATAAATAATCCTGTTTATCACCTATATTACTTTTGACCTATTTTTAAATCAAAAATCGGAGGATGTATGTATAACGATCTTCAGGGACAAGTAGCTGCCGTTACAGGCTCATCTAGAGGAATAGGTGCCGCTGTTGTATCACGATTAATTGCTGAAGGAATGAATGTCGTAATTAACTACCATTCTGATGAAAAAGAAGCACAAAGCCTTGCTGATGATTTAAATAAACTAAATTTAGGAAAAGCGATTATTTTTGGAGGGGATATTAGTGACGAAGAGGTTGCGCATAATTTTATTTATTGTGCTATAAACCACTTTGGCAAGCTCGATCTTCTTATTAATAATGCGGGAATTGAAACACAAACACCTTCTCATGCTGTTAATTTAGCTGATTGGCGTAAAATTATTGATGTAAATTTAACTAGCTACTTTCTTACTGCTCGCTCTGCGCTAAAATATTTTGTAGAAAATAACATTCAAGGCAATATCATTAATATGTCTTCTGTACATGAGATTATCCCTTGGCCAACTTTTGCAAGTTATGCAGCAAGTAAAGGTGGCATAAGAATGTTAACTCAATCTCTTGCTCTTGAATATGCAAGCCTCGGGATTAGAATTAATTCCATAGGTCCTGGAGCAATAAATACGCCTATTAATAAAGAGAAAATGGAAGATGATACGCTACGGGAAGAACTAGAAGATATGATCCCCATGAAATATGCAGCTGAGCCAGAAGTCGTTGCCAATGTCGCGGCTTGGTTAGCCTCTGAACAATCAACCTATATTACAGGGCAGACTATTTTTATTGACGGTGGAATGACGCTTCACACCTCTTTTCAAGGTGGTAAAGGTTAACATTAATTAGCAATAAAATGCCCACTTTTTACAATAGCTAAAAAGTGGGCTATTGACTTTATTTGTTAATTTTAAATAAAAAATATCAATTAAAAGTCATTGATAACAATATTACAACATTGAACCATGTTGAAAAACAATTCTATTTGTTTTCACTCTATACCTTATCGTATAATTGCTTATTTTTTAGTTCCTTTACTTATAACACATTACTAATAAATACAAACAAACACTAGATAAATTGTGATCACATACACTTTTTTGCATCATTAATGCTATTTAAGACAAATAGAAACTGCTTTTTTATCAACAAATAGGTAATCTAGCGGTCTGATTTTGATGACCAAACATGAATAGTTAAAAGGATATTTTATGTTTACTTCACAGCTCATGCTGGTCGGTTATGTGTTGTTGGTAAGTCCTTGTGGAAATGATTCTTGTGATGCAGTTCCTGTTACAGAAACAATTTATACTAAAGATGAATGCACAACACGACTTAACTACTTAAAACAAAAAAGACCTGACCTTATTATTTTCTGTGGAGAAGTCTTGAGAGATCCTGAAGTTACTGATGAAAACCCTTACCTCACCCCACCAGACAGTGCAGATGACGTTTTCAAAATTAAGTAATTAATCTATTCATACTTTTATAATTAAGATAAAATACAATTTAATTTGTTTTCTTTTTACGATATACTCTTTTTACTTGAATATGTAAGGACACGTATTAGGAGTCACTAATGTCTATTGCGAAACGCACCAAAGATAAACGCATTGCGTTAGGTTTAACACAATCAGAACTTGCGACTTTAGCAAGTACAACACAGCAATCCATAGAACAGCTAGAAAGTGGTAAAACTAAACGTCCCCGTTTTTTACCTGAATTAGCAAAAGCATTAAATTGTGATTTAGCTTGGCTACTTGAAGGTGAGGAACAACTCAATGCGACTTCTGAAATTCCACCAGAGAATGAATGGCAACCTGTAAGTGAATGGGATAGTAATACGCCTTTAGGTGCCGATGAAGTAGAAATTCCCTATTTTAAAAGTATCGAACTCGCAGCGGGTGACGGTTGTTGTACTAATGAAGATCATAATGGATATAAATTGAGATTTTCAAAAAGCACATTACGCCGTTATGGCGCATCTTCTCAAAACGTTATTTGCTTTTCTGTTTATGGCGACAGTATGTCACCTGTTATTCCCAATGGTTCAACCGTCACTGTCGATACAGGCAACACACGTATTGTTGATGGTGGCATTTATGCTATCGAACAAGATGCCTTGTTTAGAATAAAACTGCTCTATCGCCAACCGGGCGGTAAATTGATCATACGTAGCTATAATAAAGACGAATTTCCTGATGAATCAGCGGAAACTGATTCTGTAAAAATTATGGGGCGTATTATCCATTGGTCAGTCATGGCTTGGTAATCAATAAGCAAAGCAATAATTTCATAGTATAGAATTTTCAGTAACAACTTGTCCTTTAGACAATAAAACCGTTTTATCGGCTAGCGCTCTGATTTCACGAGGTTCATGAGTAACCATGATCATCGTTATTTCCTTAGATTTTAAGGAATCAATTAAATCCCAAAGCTGATAACGTGTTTCCCAATCCAAACTCGAAAAAGGTTCATCCAGTAGTAAAAGTTTGGGTTGGCTAATAAGTGCTCTTGCCAATGCAACGCGTTGTTGTTCCCCTCCTGAAATTTGATGAGGATAACGTGTAGCGAGATGTGCAATTCCCATTTGCTCTAATATCGCCTTTTCTCTCTCCTTGCTTCGTTTCTGTTTTGCACCATATTGTGCTAGCCATAAATTTTGAGTCACCGTCATAAACGGGAATAAATAAAGCCGTTGATTTAAATATCGACAAGAACGTAACCATACCGGCTGTTCATTTATATTTTTATCTGCAAGGTAGATATCACCAGAGTATGAAGTATATCCAGCAATCGCATTTAAAAGCGTTGTTTTGCCACTACCAGATGTACCACTTATTCCTAAACATGTTCCTTTTTCTACCTTCAACGAAATATCTTTTAATATACCCGTTGTTAATGAACGAATTTCTAGCATGATCTTTTCCTTTCTCGCTGTAAACGATGTAACGCAAATAATAAAGTAATCGCGATAGCGATAAGAACAAGCGCACAACCTATTGCCAGAGTGAAGTCTCCGCTGGCGATATTTAAATAAATTGCCATAGGCAACGTTTCTGTTTTTAACCTTGTTGCACCCGCTAACATTAACGTTGCGCCAAATTCACCTAAGGCTCTAGAAAATGCAATGATGCTTCCACTCATTAAAGCTGACCAACACAGTGGTATTTCAATCAAGAAAAATGTTTTTGTTGGCGTTAATCCTAAATTTTGTGCCGTTTGAATATAAGCGGGATCGACAGACTTAAAAGCAGAGAGGCTATTTCTCATAATAATCGCACTTGCGACATAAGTTTGAGCAATAATAATGCCCAACGGTGAAAAAAGAGAGCGAGATAATTCAGGAAAAACACCTGTTAAAGGACCCTGATTTCCTAACAATAATAATAATCCGATACCGATAACTAATGGGGGAGTGACTAAAGGCAAATCTAATAACGCATCAATAAAACGATGCCCTTTAAAAGGAATTCTTGCCATTGCCCATGCGGCAGGTACACCTAGGATAATTGCTAGACATAAAGAAGTTAACGCTGTACTCAGTGACATACCAATAGCAAAATGAAATTCAGGATCGGTAATAACTTGCCTCAATTCAACATAAGAAAGTTGGCATATCAGTGCAATTAGCGATCCTAAGATCAGAAATAACAATAAAAAAAGTGGAATTAATGCCCATCGAAACACGTTATTTCCTTTTTTAGATAGATATTTATTTTGCTGTAATAATGAAAAAAGCCACCAGTGAGTTGGTGGCGAAAAAACACAATTTATGTGAGAAAAAAATCTATGGTTTCGAAATTACAGGAAGAAAACCATAATCAGTAAAAGCTTTTATTCCTTCAGCACGAGTAAAATAATCAGCAAGCAATTGTGCTTCTTTCGGATTTGCTGACGTTTTTAAAACAGCAAGTGTTGCCACTTCTTCTGGGCTGCCTTCAGGAACTGGAAGTAAAACGAGTTTATCTTGATTTTTCATTGCATCTGCATATCCAATAATGGCGGCATCCACTTCCCCATTAAGTAAATACATAAGCAATTGTTTAATGGTTGCTGTACGTACAACAACTTTATCACGTAATTTATCGCCTTGACCTGATGCATCAATAAGCTGCTCGCCACTTTTTCCTAATGCGATAGCTTTAGCATCACCCATACCTAGTTTTAATGAACTATTCGCAAGATCTTCTAGTGTTTTAATATCACCCACTTTATCTTTACGCACAGCAATAACTGGAATATGGCGAACAATAGAATATTGATTAACGACTTGCCCTTCTTTATCTAACTTTTCCACATAATCTTGTGAGCCAGGAAAAAATAAATCTCCCTGCTTAGTTAAATTAAAGCGTGTTAAAATTTGACCTGAACCGCCATATTCAATAGTAACTTTATTTCCTGTCTCTTTTTCAAAGACACTCACAACTTGCTCAACCGGTTGTTTTAATCCAGCACCTGCATAAAGATGAAGCTCGGCTGCAAATGTATTATGACAAATTAATCCTAATGCAAGCCCTAAGCCAGCAAGAAATTGGCGTTTCATAAAAATGGTGATCCTAACTATCGTTATATAATTTTTTATATAATGAATGATATAAGTGTTTAAGGCAAGAGGCTCATATAAAAAAAGATAAAAATGTTAACAACTTATCATTTTTATCTTTTTCTTTATATGTAAGCTTTACAAAATAGACTGATCAAAACAAATGCTTCAACTACTTTATTTTTATCAGAAATAAGGAAATCTTAAATAGTGGTTTGCCAACAAACCCTCGCTTTCACGAGGATATTATCACTCATTGTCTAGTTCTAATAATGCCAGCGCTGTCACTTCATCAATCACAATATCGGTGGCGTAACCTCCTTTTATCGCCCCTATTGTTGCCTGAATATTTTCCACACCACCAGCAATAAAAAGTCGCTGTGTTATTTGTCTTAATTGAGCAAGGCTGATTCCCATTACCCTAAGGTCAATATCAGAAACCAAAGGATTACCTTGCGCATCATAAAAACGTCCACAAATTACACCAACAGCACCCAAATCACGATATTGGGCCATCTCACTGCTCGTTAAAACCCCTGTTGCTACCAAAGGATTATCATCAAATGTATTACCCACAACAAAAAGGGCTTTATTACACTGATTTAGCGCCGAAAAATTACGCCTAATAATAGGCTCCGCTTGAAGTTCCATTGCTAAACGCGCACTAGAAACCACCGCAGGCACATGCAAATTAATACTACACCCAGACAACTTGTTTGCGATTAACGCGGCCGCTTCTGTTGTTTTAAAATCAGGCTGTGGCGCTACTGCACCTATCATTTGTAGTACTGTGATATTTTTTAATGACTTGGGTGGAAGATAATGACCTAATTTATAAATTGTTCGTCCCCAAGCGACACCTAAAATATCATCATCATTAATTATCTGAGAAAGATACATCGCTCCTGCTTTCGCTAATCTTTCTCTATTCATATTTAAAGTGTGTTGCGATTTATTCTTTTCTTCATCAGGTAAAATAAGCACATTATTAAGATCGAACTTTGCTTTTATTCTGATGGCATAATCAATCGTAGAAAATACTGATGAATCCAAGTTAATATTTACGAATCCTTTTTCTCTAGCTAGATGCAAATATTTCACGACTGTAACACGAGAAACACCCATAATATTTGCGACTTCACTTTGACTGAGTCCGTCCTGATAGTAAAGCCACGCAGCATAGAGAACGGGATCATTATCAAATAAACTCGCGTTTTTTAGCGAATTATTATCCATTTTAAACCCCACAAATTTTTATAAATCTTATGACTAATTAGTTTATTTTATATTAGAGATATTATTGAAGATAAAAATGCTCTTAGCAAAATTAAGTCTTATAACACAAACAGATACATTTCATTAATCTACTAATAATATCGGCACCCTGGATATTTTCTTTACTACAAGAACCTTATAATACGTAAAAAGCCCTTAATGATGCCGTAAACATTTCATATCGAGAAAGTTTTTTTTGAAAATACTGTTTTATTTCGCTAAAAATAAAAATATTAGCTTTAAGTTTTAAATAGTTTTATTTTGATAAAATTAAAATCACCCAAATCTTATTGTTGCTATGAAAGATCAAATTAATTTTAAAAGGAAAAACAATGATAATCGCATACTCAACAGCACCAAATGAAACAATCGCTAATGAAATTGCTCACTACCTTATCAATGCAAAGCTTGCTGCTTGTGTAAGTTTAATACCTCACGTAAAATCTATTTATCATTGGAATAATGAAATTATTGAAGATAATGAAATACTTATGATGATAAAATCCGAAAAAAGCAAACAACAAAACTTAATTGATACTCTTGTCGAAATACATCCTTATGATACTCCTGAAGTGATTATAATACCGATTGAAAATGGTTTTAAAGGTTATCTTAATTGGCTCCATACCTCTTTGAATTAAAATACCGTTAAATTTTCAGTGAGATCTCTTTTCTGATATTTTTTTCAAAAAATGATAATTAGTTGTGAATTAAAGCATCTTATATCATCTCAATTATGAGACAAATAACCTGTTGTTAATATCAAACTAAATTGCTTTTTTTTGAACATGATAAGCATTTAAAATACTCTTTATAAGTGTCTGTATTTTAATTTCAACTAACGATAATCTAGGTGGTTAATTATATTTCTAATATAAAAATATTTATTTTGTTAGTCTTAGTGTTTTTTTAAAAAATAGGAAAAAATAGGTAGAATAGCCTTTAATGCTAAATTAATAAGGTTACTAGCATCTTATTCTTTTTATTTTCTGTTATAATCAACAGACTTTCTCTAAATTACATGCAAAAAGGAGTAAGTTGTGAAAACAAACAGAGTCGCAAGACGTATTTTAGGTTTACCTTATAATTTAAGTCGGTCTAAAAAGAAAGTGCGTTTTTCCATTATTGCCTCTACAAACGCTGAAAATGTACCTGCTAAGTTAAAAAACACAGCTAAAGTCTGTTTAAAACAGGATTTCAGAAAGAACGCAGAGCACAAACGTATATATATGAAGTTAACAGATGCTTATCCAGAGTATCTTGCAACTAATTAATATTTTTATACGCCAACGCTATTTAATAAATATTTTCGTATTTAGTTTGTATACTTAAAATATAAAAAATAGCATATCCCTTACATCATGTAAGGGATATTAGTTTTCTAGGCTAGTTTATTTTTGCTATTTATAGAGTTCTTTTCTTATATTTATAAGCGTAACTTCTGCCATTGAAGGCTCCACTTTATCCGGCAATGGGCTTAATTGAAATGCGCTCTTAATAGTCTTAATAAGAATTTCACTGCGTTCTAATAATTCATCATAACTAAACTGACCAGCCTTAATTGCTAATAATTCATCTCTATTATCACACCAAACCTTCACTTTACCTTCTTGTGCGATCCCTAATGCAATATAGAGTAATCTAAAGGTATGCATCATATTCTTACTATCGTAACTTCTGCCATGATCAATGTTTTGTTGGTAACGAACATCATTACGTTGTTCAACCCACTGCCAATATTCATGATATTGCTTGCGGTATGCACTATAGCCTTCTTTATTAAAGCTAAGATAACCTTCTAGTTTTGCTGTTTTAGAAATACTACTTAGCAATACATCATTTGCATTTTCTTTTTTTATTATTCCTTGATAAGGCTCTTTATCATCATAATAAATTGCATAAATATCTTGAGCATGAGTAAGTTTTGTTAACCCAATATACTCTTGCTTCCAATGTCGATTTTCTAACCAATTATTGATTAATATTGTTTTTCCATCTTCAATGACATAACAAAAATCAAGAATAGTTTTTAATTTTTTTTCGACTGGATTTACTATTTTTTTATTTAATCCCTGAGCTTTCTTAATCTGCCCTTGTGCATAGTGGACAAATGTTTGAACACAAGTTTTAGACAAAAACCATTCTGGTTTTATCAATGACATTAAAGGGTGTCGATAAATAACCATCTGTTTGGGGGAATTAAGTAATTCTAAAATATTAGGATTAGATGCACACAATAGCTCTATAAATCTTCCAAGCTCATAATAGACAATATCATTGGTTTCATTACTTACTTGTGGTGTATATTCCAATCCATAAAAAAGATCTTTAGGAAGATAAAAGACACCTTTAATATCTGTATCTGATGTTTCCGTTGCAAGATTATGCGAACGACTTCCAGCGATACTTTCAAATAAAAGGTAAGGTTTTATATCTTCAATCGTCAGTTTCATCTAATTTTTTCCTAAACCAATTATTTAAAATATCATTATCTGGCACTGCTCTTTTGGGTAATTGAACATTTGTCTCTTGCCATAAAAAAATCATTAAATGTTGCATCGCATCTGTTGGAACCCAAGTAAAATGTTCATTTTTATCTGATTTAAATTCTACTAATTTTTTGATGTCTTTTTGTTCTTCAACAGTTAAAATTTTTATCAGCTTATCCAATTGCATAGGCGGAATATCTCCCGTTTTCACTGTCCAATAAGCGGATAAAAGAGAACGCAGCATATAGAACCATTTTTTTAATTTTATTGGCTCTGCACTAATCTCATTTTTAGCGTTATTATCAGAAGAATATCCACTCACAACTTTAGCAATTCCTCTGTAATGATGAACAATTACTTTTGGTTGATAATAGAGTTTTGCAAGCTCCAATAACTCTTTTTGAACATTAGGATATTGTTGATAAATTATTGGCGATTGGAGCCATTCTAATAATATACAATTCGATTTACGTAATAAGTGTAATGCTTTGGTAAGATCCCAAGCGCCTACATCAAACCAACTATTTTCTATCCATTCGAAGGTATCTTTAGGTTTATCAATAGAAAGATAAGCATTACGAGGCCGTATAAAAATACCTCGAACATCATAATCACTATCTGTTGAGGCAAATCCCCAAGCTCGACTACCACTTTCTGCAACATAAAGTAATTTAACTTGATGCTCTTGCTCTATTTGCGGTAATTTTTTTAATATCTCATTATGCATGATATCCTTATCTCCTATTTTATTAATTTACAACATCATGTAGATGCTGTTATTTATAATTCGAGTATTAAACAATAATAACGAAGTTAAAAAAAAGTGATCAATTCAATGTAATTAATAATGGATTTTTCTATGAATAACAATAAATTTAAAAGCATTGCTGAAATTAGAAAAGATAACCTGATTTATATTATTGAACGCTACTACAACGGCAAACAAAAATTACTTGCTGATGCGTTAGGTGTAGCCCCAAGTATGATCTCCCGTTACCTATCACTAAAAAACCTAAAAAGTCATCGCGAACTTACCACTCACATGTCACGAAAAATTGAGTATGTGACTAGAATTAGTAAATATTGGATGGATATAGACCATTTGAAAGAGGGTCATGCGAAGTCAGAAAAAGAAGAATACATTCTGACCGAGATTGGACAAATACTTTCAGATAACATCACAACATTTATGTTAAACGATGGAATAAAATCAAGAGTTAAACTCTCTGTTGATTCGGGTCTTGCACAATCAACGGTTAACCGCATTATTAATTGTGAAGCCAGTGCCACCACTGAAAACATTGATGCTATTGCTAAGGCAATGAGACGTCAGGCTTACGAATTATTAATCCCTAAGAATGATAAAGGCGCTATTTATTACGATAGAAAAGCCTATTCTAAATTACCTTTAAGTGAACAAATATCAATTCAAAACTTTATTGAATTTATTATTTATAAAAATAATCCTACAACTAGTGAATAGATATATACAAAAAAGCCACCAGTAACTTACTGATGGCTCTTGTTTTTTTAACCTTTATCAACTATTGCTGATAAACGGTATTTTATTCCCACTCGATGATCAATACCGTCTTAAAACACTATAAAATCAATATGATATTATTATTTTTACATGTCGGTACCACACAAAATACCATGGTAAGAAAACCTGGAAGCTGTACTGGTCGTATTACCCGACGCAAAACGCTTTTAGACTGACAACTTGTACTCCACAAAAGATATTCGTCCAAAAGCGGTTATTCAAAGAAGTCAACCCCCGGGTAGGATCTTCCGCTTGCCTCCACCAGACTTACATCATCACGAAGCAATGTCACCATCGCTTCATGATGTGCTGTTATCTGCTGATCGTCCCAGCTTGTATTTCGAGTGATTTCCGCCATTCTCTTGAGCTTGGGACTTTGAAGTTCAATCGTATCCTTGAAGTTTTCGGCCTTCGCTCTGGGAAGACTATTGCTGAATTTTGAGTTCGCACTGACGCTTACGAGCGCGAGGTTGCCAAGCAGGTTAAGGCTAGAACCTGAAACAACCGCGCCTGACTGCTCTTTGTCCGGATGCTGTGGATAAAAGTGCTCAATGGAAGTTCTAAACTGAAATTTGAAATCTCGTTTTGAGGAATCGCTCAACAGAAGATAGTCGAGATACGAAAAGACAATACGGCTGATACCAAACCCTTGTGGTTGCTGATCTTCTTCAAAGGGGAATGTCTCTTTAACCTTGCTGCGAGCATATCCCTTCAACAAATCGGCAAGATCCGCATGTTTCACGTCTCGAGGGGCTTTAACAGAGAGCCAGCGAAGAACTTTGGTAATCCAGTGCATCGTTCGCGGAGAAGTGTAGGTAATCCGAAGCATGGACTGAAGCAGCAATACATCTCGGGTATGTGGATCAGCACTCCCATCCTCCTCTAAGCTTCCATTGCTGGCCGAGAAAACATGGATGTACGTCGGGGTTGGCTTCTTGTCCCCGCCTCCTTTTTTCAGTCGCTGGAGAGACCAATCGCCATCGTCACCGATGTTTGCCGTGAATTGACGCTTCAAGATGAAGCCATCGAAGAGGTTGCGGCACTTGAGAAGCATAAATGCAAAACTACGCACCCAATCAGCTTTAGCATCGGGTACATTATTTACGGCGTCGTCAAATGACTTGATGAGGCACTTGTCGTCAAGCAGGCCTTCGTCTTCGACCTCATCGCCTTTCATAATTCTTAGAACGTGTAGCAGAAAGGCCGGAAACTCAATAGTCGAACGAAACCGCTCGTTGCCCTCGTCTTCAGTGGAATTTGACTCGAGCTCTTTAGCGTATTTTGACAACGCCTCATCCAAGGACAACGATACCCCTTCGGAGGATTGCCTTGATGAATTGATGCCGGATTGCGGACGACTTTCCATTAGCGAAGCGAAGCTGGTCACCTCCAGCCAGGACCATTCATCACCAAATACTTTGTTTCGCAAACTTGTGTCACCACGGGTCAGAGACATCTGGACATAAGAATCCATGTCAGCACAGGAATCCCAAACCCACGCAAAGCATTCGCGTTCATATTGATTGGGCAGTTTGCTCATCAGGCGAGCCTTAACAATATCAACCTGCTTGAGTTGCTGCCCACGAGTGTTCATGATCTCGAAGTAGCGATTGAGGTCGGTATTGGGTGGCAGCGAGGCACGGACGACAGTCACCTTCGTTAGCAAGAAATCGGAGAATTTTTCGCGTGAGCGATTAAGGTTTTCATTCTGTTTGAAGAACTGATTGATGATGCTGTAGCCTTCATGAATGCCAGCATCTGCATTACTCGTGGAGCCCTGCGGTCGAAAGTGCTCCTTAGCCGCCTCCTGTGCTACTCGCAGCAGGGCCTCAGTTGCCCGTGCGCGCGACTCATATTGCAAGTGGCCTGCATGGCCAACCGACGGCTTCTCACCCTCACCGTCTTGCTCCAGGAAGGTCAGAAGCAGATAGAGGGTTGTAAGTCGTTGTTGTCCATCTATGACCTCGAACTCATCCTCTCTACCCCGCTTGATTACAACAAGGTTCCCAAGAAAATAGTTGTCCTGGCCCCCTACCACCGAGTCTTGAATATCGCTAATAAGTTGCTCAATCTGTTCGGCCCGCCAAGCATAGTTCCGTTGATAAATAGGAATCAGATAATTGTCAGTGAATAGCTTGCCTACTGTTAACAGTTCAGGTTTCAACTCCTTCTTGCTCATTGCAGCCCCTTGATAAAAGCTACGAGTTCCTTTTCGTGGTTATCGCTGTATGGCTTACTTGCTATTGGAAGTTTGCGAACAACACTTCCAGTCATCGCGTTACGTAGCAAAACAAAAGGCGATTTATTTGCATCGTTTTTACCTCGCGCTCGGTTGTCAGCAGATACAAATTGCACACGAAGTAACTCGACCCGCAAGGCATATGCCCATGCAAATAACCTATTTCGCACTTCATCTACATCTTCATCGCCAAACTTGTTTGTATAGCAAAGCAGCGCGGCAATGAACAATTCGTACACGTAGCGGTAGCGACTTTGAGATGGGCCAAAGTTTTTGAAACCTCTGTCAATAACCTCTTGTTCCAGTATCTTCAATTCGTCAAGCATGAATGTCACCATCTCGAAAAATGAGCGTCCTGCGATTATCGGGGCATCAAGCTGAAAGCGGCTGCGCCCGGCATTTCGTGCATCATGTGTAGAGGATACCGACCATGCACTTAGAAGTGGCATAGCGGCTTGTGCTGCAAGGTGATATCGCAGATTTGGCGAAAATGACCTGTGGGATCGTGATGAAATGCCCTTGAACATGCCGATGTCCCGAATAGTAAATTCGAGCGAGCTTTCGCCTCGTGACCACTTGGATATCCGGTATAAAAAAGTAGAAAAAAGCCTGTCCAGATCCTCATCGTTTACGGCTTCCCAAGCCTCAACGACAGCCACTTTCATAGCAGCGGACTCATCGTGCATTTCGCGTAGGTGGTGTGCTTTGAGCAAGTCGTGAGGGGCAAGCGGTTTGCCGCGATAGTTCTGGGAATCAAAGACACGAAATGCCTCATCAATATCGTCCGTCACAATACGCACCAACTGACATTTGTGACAGATAAAATCCAAAAACTCTTTTTTATCTTCCAACTGCGACAGGCGCTTTTGAAGCTCTATCCAAACTAGGGAGACAGGGGTTTCGCTGTTACCAGACATCGAAATTTGATGATTTATCGGATCTAAGGCCGCAAGAATCATTCGCAAAGTCAGCAGGCGCTGCTGCCCGTCGACTACATTGAGATACTCACCATCATCGTGAAGAATGATTGCACCCAAAACATAGGGAATATCTTTTCGTTCGGTATCTCGAAGAGCTTCGCTGATATCATCCACCAGTTGTAGAGCAGTCGATACCTTCCAACTGTATGGGCGTTGATAGTTCGGTATCCGAAGACCTTGCTTGAGTAGTTCATCCACGGTGACTGCACTAACACCGTTCTCTCCGTTAATCGCCATTCCTATGTCCCTTCATTGACGCTTTTCTATTTTCTCAGCGTATTTTCCGCAAACTTTATTCACCTATATGGATACTTCGATTCCGAGCGGCGGCTGTCTTGTTCACAATTTCTATCACGAGGTGCTCCTCTGGCGCATATTTAACGATCTGGGGCATGGGTCGAGAGAGCGGTTCTGATCAAAGCGAGCATCGTTGGCATCAGCACAGCGCTGCAATGCACCCGGTTGTCGATACCATGGCATTTGCTGATACTGTCACATGGTATTTGCTATATCTTCGATTCAGCGTCGGCTTTATACCATGAAAAATGCCATTGATAATGCAGTCGATATCATCAATGGCACTCACTAAATCAAATAATAGGCTAAATAATAGCCTCACTCCCACTCAATTGTTGCTGGTGGTTTGCCGCTGATATCATAAACGACGCGGGAGATACCGCTAACTTCATTGATAATACGGTTAGAAACACGACCTAAGAAGTCATAAGGTAAATGCGCCCAATGCGCTGTCATAAAGTCCACTGTTTCAACAGCACGTAATGAAACAACCCAGTCATATTTACGACCGTCACCCATAACGCCCACTGAACGCACAGGTAAGAACACGGTAAATGCTTGGCTTACTTTGTTATATAAGTCAGCTTTATGTAATTCTTCAATAAAGATTGCATCCGCACGACGTAATAAATCACAGTACTCTTTCTTGATCTCACCTAATACACGAACCCCTAAACCAGGACCCGGGAATGGATGACGATAAAGCATATCGTAAGGTAAGCCTAACTCTAGACCAATTTTACGAACTTCATCTTTAAACAGTTCTTTTAATGGCTCCACTAAACCCAGTTTCATATCATCAGGTAAACCACCCACATTATGGTGTGATTTAATCACATGAGCTTTACCTGTTGCAGATGCTGCAGATTCGATCACATCTGGGTAAATAGTACCTTGCGCTAACCACTTAACTTGTGGCTGTTTAACAGCTTCTTCATCAAAGATTTCAATGAATGTATGACCAATGATTTTGCGTTTTTTCTCAGGATCGTTTTCGCCCTTCAACGCAGTTAAGAAACGTTCTTCTGCTTCAACATGGATAATATTTAGGTCAAATTTACCTTTAAACATTTCCATGACTTGCTCTGCTTCATTCAGACGCAATAAGCCGTTATCAACAAATACACATGTTAAACGTTTACCAATCGCACGGTTTAACAATAATGCAGTCACTGAAGAGTCAACACCGCCTGATAACGCTAAAATAACGTGATCATCACCAATTTGCTCTTTTAAACGAGCAACCGTGTCTTCAATAATTGCAGCAGAAGTCCACAGAGCATCACATCCACAAATATCTAAAACGAAACGTTTTAAAATCGCTAAACCTTGATGGGTGTGTGTCACTTCTGGGTGGAATTGAACACCATAAAAACGTTTCTCTTCATTCGCCATAATAGCAAATGGGCAAGTTTCAGTGCTGGCTACTGTTACAAAGTCTGATGGAATAGCAGTAACTTTGTCACCGTGGCTCATCCACACATCTAATAATGGTTTGCCATCTTCGCTAACTGAATCTTGAATATCATTAAACAGAGCACAAGTTTCACGAATTTCAACTTGTGAATAACCAAATTCACGCTCACCAGAAACTTCGACATCGCCACCTAATTGCATCGACATCGTTTGCATACCATAACAAATTCCTAATACAGGAACGCCTGCATTAAATACGTATTCTGGCGCACGAGGGCTGTTGTCTTCAGTCGTACTTTCAGGGCCACCAGACAGAATAATACCATTAGGATTAAATTCACGAATTTGTTCTTCTGTAACATCCCATGCCCAGAGTTCACAATAAACGCCGATTTCACGGATACGACGAGCAATAAGCTGCGTATACTGTGAACCGAAATCAAGGATAAGAATGCGATGATTATGGATATTTGCTGTCATTTGTGGTGAATTCCAAAACAGATAAAGTCATAAAGTTGAAAGGCTTGCTAATTTACAATCAAAACAAGCCTTTCTCGGAATAAATTACATACCTAAGCGATAGTTAGGTGATTCTTTTGTGATGGTGACATCATGGACATGGCTTTCTTGAATACCCGCACCACTGATACGGACAAATTCAGCTTTGGTATTCAATTCTTTAATTGTTGCGCAGCCTGTTAAGCCCATGCATGAGCGTAAACCACCCATTTGTTGGTGAACGATAGTTTTTAATAAACCTTTATAAGCAACGCGACCTTCAATACCTTCTGGTACTAATTTGTCTGCTGCATTGTCGGTTTGGAAGTAACGATCTGATGAACCTTTAGACATTGCACCTAACGAGCCCATGCCGCGATAGGATTTATAAGAACGGCCTTGGAATAGTTCGATTTCGCCCGGAGATTCTTCAGTACCTGCAAACATTGAACCCACCATAACGCAAGCTGCACCTGCTGCTAATGCTTTTGCGATATCGCCAGAGAAACGAATACCACCATCTGCAATAACAGGAATATTGCGATCTTTCAGTGCTTCAACTGCATCTGCAATAGCGGTAATTTGTGGTACACCAACACCAGTTACGATACGTGTTGTACAGATTGAACCAGGGCCAATACCAACTTTAACCGCACTTACACCTGCATCAGCCAGCGCTAAAGCACCTTCTGCGGTCGCAACGTTGCCACCAATAATAGGTAGATTTGGATATAATGCACGAGTATCACGAATACGCTGTAATACACCTTCAGAGTGACCGTGAGACGAGTCAATAAGTAAAATGTCAACGCCAGCAGCAACTAATGCTGCTACACGTTCTTCGTTACCAGCACCTGCACCAACAGCAGCACCTACACGTAAACGACCGTGTTCATCTTTACATGCGTTTGGTTTACGCTCTGCTTTTTTGAAGTCTTTTACAGTGATCATGCCTTTCAGGTGGAAGTGGTTATCAACCACTAAGGCTTTCTCTACACGTTTTTCATGCATTCTTTGCATAACAACATCGCGTGCTTCACCTTCTTGTACAGTTACTAAGCGATCTTTTGGTGTCATTACCGCAGTAACTGGTTGGTCTAAATCAGTAACAAAACGAACATCACGCCCCGTAATAATACCCACTAATTCGTTGTCATTAGTTACAACTGGGTAGCCCGCAAAGCCATTGCGTTCAGTCATTGCTTGAACTTCACGTAAAGAAGTTTCTGGTGTTACGGTGATAGGATCAGTGACAACACCACTTTCATGTTTTTTCACACGACGAACTTCTTCAGCTTGACGTTCGATAGACATGTTTTTGTGGATAAAACCAATTCCACCTTCTTGAGCTAATGCGATAGCTAAAGGCGCTTCAGTCACAGTATCCATTGCAGCAGAAAGCATAGGAACATTTAGGCGGATTGTTTCAGTCAGTTGAGTAGACAAGTCGGCAGTATTAGGAAGAACAGTGGAGTGTGCAGGAACTAACAAAACATCATCAAATGTAAGTGCTTCTTTTTTAATTCGTAACATAGCAATATCTCACCAAGGCGGCTTTTAGGAAATAGAAAATATTGCCGCGGAATTATACACACCGTAATCGGTTGCTTCTAGCTTTTTTTCAAAATTTTTATTGATCCTGCCACTAACTTAGGTAGTATCAATCAATTAAGTCTTTGTTTTAAAATTTGATCTGGCTCACATGACACTACCGATAAACAATAATATTTTTACTGTTAGCCGTCTAAATAAGACCGTTCGCCAGTTATTAGAAATGGAAATGGGTCGCATTTGGATCAGCGCTGAAATTTCCAATTTTACTCAACCTTCTTCTGGTCACTGGTATTTTACATTAAAGGATACGAATGCCCAAATTAGAGCGGCGATGTTTCGTGGGCAAAATACTAAAGTTACTTTTCGCCCTCAGCATGGTCAGCAAGTTTTAGTTCGCGCAACAATTACATTGTATGAGCCACGAGGCGATTACCAATTGATTGTTGAGAGTATGCAACCTGCTGGTGACGGGCTATTACAACAACAATTTGAGCTATTAAAACAAAAACTCAGTGCGGAGGGGTTATTTGATGCTATTCATAAAAAATCCCTACCATCTCCCGCTAAACAGATTGGTATTATTACTTCATCAACCGGAGCAGCACTACACGACATCTTAAATATTCTTCGTCGTCGTGATCCTTCTTTGCCTGTGCTTATCTACCCAACCGCTGTTCAAGGTGCTGAAGCGCCTATGCAGATTGTTCATGCCATCGAGCTTGCTAACCGCCGTAAAGAGTGTGATGTTTTAATTGTTGGTCGTGGTGGCGGTTCGTTAGAAGATCTCTGGGCATTTAATGATGAACGCGTTGCTCGTGCTATTTTTGCCAGTGAAATTCCGATTGTAAGTGCAGTTGGTCATGAAACCGATGTGACCATTGCTGATTTTATTGCCGACCTTAGAGCGCCAACCCCTTCTGCTGCCGCAGAGCTTATTAGTCGTAACAAACTTGAGTTATTGCGCCAATTACAATCGCAGCAACAACGCCTTGAAATGGCGATGGATTACTATTTAGCAAAAAAATTACGCGCAATAACACAGCTTCATCATCGTTTGCAGCAACAGCATCCTCATTTACGTCTTGCTCGTCAGCAAAATGTATTAGCTTCCACACAACAGCGCTTAGTGACTAGTTTTCAGCGACTATTGCAAACCAAACAACATCAACAAACACAACTACAAAAACGCCTTAATTACCAAGAGCCTAGTTCACAAATTCAAGCATTACTTCGCCAACAACAACAGTTGATTTACCGTATGAGAGAAAGTATTTCACTACAGTTATCTCGTCAACGTGAACAATTCGCTATTAGCTGCTCTCGTTTAGAAAGTGTGAGTCCTCTCGCAACACTTTCTCGCGGTTACAGTATTAGCGAAACAGAGTCTGGAGAAGTGCTGAAAAATACCAAACAAGTGAAAGTGGGCGATCCATTAAAAACCCGTGTTGAAGATGGTTGGATCACCAGTGAAGTGGTTAAGACACAAAAAATAAGAGCAAAGCGTAAAACAACCACTAAAAGTGACAATTAACCCCTGCTTCTTATTTAATTCGATACAAAAGGAAAACGGCATCAAAATCATATTTGGTGCCGTTTTTTATTCTTTATTCAGATAATTATCATTGAATACTAAAAACGCACTTCTCCTGCAAATAAGTAGCTTCGACCTCGAGCTGTTTGAGTATTACTTCCCGGATCTTGCATTATCGGCGCTGAATTACTTCTATCAAGTGCATTAGAATAGTTTTTATTCATTAAATTATGCACGGCAAACTTCAGCGAAATGTTTTTATTAATTCTGTAATTACTATAAAGATCAATAACCGTTGGAATATTATCTTGTTGCACCATAGGCACTTTACCCGTGTCGTAATCTATGCCTTCAGGTGAGGATTTACGCGATTTTCCCGTTATTTGGATCACAGTCCCTAGTTCTAATGACTGGTCATCAAAGAAACGAACACCGGTATCAATAGTGGCATAATATTTAGGTAATTCAGAAGCGGGTGTTTGCCCAAAGTCTGTACTGGCAATCGAAGTCGGTTGAGATGTTCGCTGATCGCTATAAGAAAGGTTTGTGTAAAATACACCAGCATCATAATTTGCTTGAAGCTCATAACCACGCAAGGTTACTGGCTCAAGGCTATTGGTATACAGGAAAATATTGCCATCATATTCTATTCCGGCATAATCATCATCCGTTAAAGAACCGTCATTTTTACAACGCACCCCACCTTTGCATACAAAATAAGACTCACTAGAAATGTAGTCTTTGACTTTTGTGTGATACCACAATCCTTTAAATCGTAAGCTGTCACCTTCAACAATTAAATTAGGACGATAGCTATTAAAACCCAATTGAACAGTATCTGCCTTTTCGCTTTTTAAAAATGGGTTCATTGAAGCACCACCTTCATTGGCAAAGAAGATTTCTTGCGATGTAGGCGCTCTCATCGTTTGTGCATAGCTTACAAATGGCTGAAATTCAGGAATAATTTCAGCAGAAAGCAGCATTCCTGGGTCCCAATTTCTATCATGGCGATTGACATTCATTTCACCTTCAGGGAAACAGGCAGCTGTTGGATCGCAAGCTGGTTTACGCCCTTTAATATGATAATCGACATAATTTAAATTGAGATCTAGCGTATAAATATCGTATTCAAATTTCATTTGTGAGAAGAAGCTGGTTAAATCGTTTTTTCCTTGCGGTGCAAACGTATTATATTCAACCATATTTTGTGATTGCCACGGATCAGTAGAAGGCGCAGTAACACTGCGTTTGTATTCCGTTGACATTAATTTGGAGCCAAGCGTTAACGCCATATCCAGTTCACCGTAATTAAAGCGACTGGTATTTTTGGCCACTAATGAGTCAGAGATATTTTTGGCGTTTGCTTCACGTAAACTTACAAGAGAATCACCAGCAAACTTTTGCGATGCTTGGCTGTGGCTAAGCAGAATTTCGCTATCAAATAGATCATTTAATGGTGTATAACGATATTTTGCATAATAATCTTTAGCATCAATTTTACGGCGATTAAAATCATTGTTATAAAAACGACCACTTAATTCTAATTCATGAGAATCATTTGGTTTTATATTTATTTTGGTGAGTTCTGAGTGTGGTCTTTGATTAAATTCTTTACTTGTCGAAAATTCTTCACTATTAAAACCAGCACCATTTTTATAAGACGATTCTATTTTATGTCCACTTAACGCAAGCATTGCGCCAACCGAACCATTATCATTAAATAATGAGCGCTGCCCTGCAAAAGCAACCATACCGTTATAACCTAAGCCATTTGTACCACCAGCCGCTTTACTTCTTACTCCCCATGAATTCCCTTTAAATATAATATCTTCTACACCAATAGTTTTAAAGTTAGCACTTCCTGCCAGAGCATTAATACTATTTTCACCATCTTGTTGACCACGAGAAATGTCGATTTGAATAATAAAATTCGGATCGATCATGGTATTAAATTGGTTGTAGGGTTGCGCACCATGAGCATATTGGCTAGGTGATGTGCTATACATAGTTTGTGTGACACCATCCACCATCATATTCACACGCCCAAAACCGCTAAGCCCGCGAATATTAACACTAACACCCGGTTGGCTCACATCCATTTGAGTATACGTTCCTGGTGTTGAACGTAATGCTTGTTCAACAGTTCCAAGATTATTAATTTCACCAATAGAACTATAAGCACCAGGTTTTGCCAATGCTTTTTGTTCTGGTGTTTCTTTTTGTGCTGATGAGACTTTTAAGCTACTAAATTGAACCGCTTTATCAGTTTCAGATGCGATGGCAAGATGATTAACACCCGAAAATAAAATAAGAGTGCTGAGTATTTTCCTTGTAAACTTCATAATAAACCTATTCTTTATTTTTATTTAAATAGGCCCACGTTGCTTTATATAAAGTAATTAAACTAGAAAATATTATTATTGTTATATTCGCTTTAAATAATAGCGCTGTCTCCCTTAAAGAGAGACAGACTAGTATTAAATTTATTTATTATTACTGATTATTCTATTTTATATTTTGAGCTTTAAAATAGACTTCAGGCTGTTCTAACATCAGAATAAAAGCATATTCTTTTGCTGTGTCGCGTAAGCGATTAAAACGTCCTGATTTACCACCATGCCCTGCACTCATATTCGTATCAAGTAATAGTAGGTTATTATCTGTTTTTAATTCACGCAATTTAGCAACCCATTTTGCAGGCTCCCAATATTGTACTTGTGAATCATGTAATCCTGTTGTGACTAATAAATGAGGATATGCCTTGGCAACCACATTATCGTATGGGCTATACGATTTTAGGCGGAAATAAACGTCTTTATCCGCAGGATTTCCCCACTCTTCATATTCCCCTGTTGTTAAAGGAATAGAAGCATCAAGCATTGTTGTCACAACATCCACAAATGGAACTTGAGATACAACACCGCGGTATAATTCTGGTGCCATATTCACAACAGCCCCCATTAATAAACCACCTGCACTGCCACCCATAGCATAAACGTGTTTAGGCGCTCCGTAACCTTTGGCAATTAGATATTTAGTGGCATCAATAAAGTCGGTAAAAGTATTAACTTTATGTTCCATCTTACCTTGGTTATACCAACGCTTTCCTAATTCACCACCACCACGCACATGCACAATTGCATAAACGAAGCCTCTGTCTAACAAGCTTAAACGCGGTGAACTAAATGAAGGATCAATGCTACTACCATATGAACCATAGCCATAAATTAAGATAGGATTTTCACCTTTCTTAAATAAGTCTTTGCGATAAACCAATGATACGGGAACTTCAACACCATCTTGAGCTTTTACCCAAATGCGTTCACTTTCATACAAATCACGTTCAAAGCCTTTTACTTCTTGCTGTTTAAGCAGTTGCTTTTGATGCGTTTGCATATTCCATTGATAAGTTGAAGAAGGCGTTGTCATGGAAGTATAACCAAAGCGTAGCTCTTCGCTATCTGCTTGAGGGTTAAATCCTAGCCATGCCATATAAACCGGATCGTCAAACGTAACATTCGTTGATTGACCTGTTTTCCAATCAATCTGACGTAATGACACTAAACCTTGTTTTCTTTCTTCAACAACCAACCAGCGATTAAAGAGATCAAAGCCTTCTAAATCGACATCTTTTTGTGGTGCAATGACGGTTTCCCAAGGCTTATCAATTGATGAAGTTTTATAAAGACCAAACAATTCACTCTCATGATTCGAGCGAATATAGAATTCGCCATTAAAATGGTCGATATCATATTCACGCCCATCTTGACGGGCAGAGAAGATAACCATCGGTTTTTCTGGTGAATTCGCATCAATTAAACGAGATTCTGAGGTTGTAGAGCTTTCGATAGAGACAAGAATGTAATCTTTAGATTTGCTTTTACCCATCCATGTATAAAAACGGTCGTCGTTTTCTTCAAAGATTTTGACATCTTGTTTACGATCAGTGCCAT
The DNA here is from genome assembly GCF_008808075.1 of Proteus sp. CD3. Classification (NCBI taxonomy): domain Bacteria; kingdom Pseudomonadati; phylum Pseudomonadota; class Gammaproteobacteria; order Enterobacterales; family Morganellaceae; genus Proteus; species Proteus sp. CD3. The sequence goes on from NZ_CP019686.1 coordinate 2,037,465, forward strand.
ATTGATGGCGATAGATTTGATAAGGCAGTAGCGTTTGCGGATCTTTATCAACATAAAATAGTGTTTTGCTGTCATTTGCCCACACTAAGTTTGCAGAGATATTGGTTAACACATTCTCTTTCCATGTATTATCCGATAAATCTTTATAGGCAACATTATAGTTTCTGCGCCCTTCTTTATCTTCTGCAATAGCAATACGTTTGTTATCTGGGCTGATTGTCAGATCACCTAATTGATAGAATTCATGCCCTTTAGCACGCTCGTTTCCATCAACGAGAACTTCCCATTCACCTTCGCTATTTACGGGTTTGCGCTGATAAATAGGGAAATCTTTACCTTCTTGATAAATAGTACGATATGTATATCCATTATAAATATAAGGTACTGATTCATCGTTTTGAGCCATTCGGCTCACCATTTCATTAAAGAGCGTTTCTTCAAGCGCCTTACCTTCTTTCATTACTGATTCGGTATAGGCATTTTCAGCATTCAGATAATCGAGTACGTTAGGATCTTTACGTGAATCATCTCGTAGCCAATAATAATTGTCGGTGCGTGTATCTCCGTGATCTGTCATCACATGAGGCACTTTATTCGCTTTTGGTGGCATCACTAGGGAGTCCTTCTGGTTTTGAGCCAATGCAGGTGTTGCTGAAATTAACAATGCCATGATCGCACTCGTTAATTTCAACGTCATCCGTTTTTTTGTTGCGATTAGCATAACGTTTATTTCCTTTTAACCTGTCGTTAGAACGTTAGTTTAGAAAACTCAATTGGCATTTCAACCATTATTTTACCTTTCGACAATAACTCTATTGGCGGTATAGGCAAAGGTTCAGCACGTTTGAGTACTCTTTGTGCTTCTCTGTCTAAAGAACGCACGCCACTACTAAGGATCAACTCACTCGATATGACATAACCTTGTTCATCTACAATAAAGCGCACTTTAGAAACGCCGGTTTTACCTTTGCTTTCTGCTTCTTCAGGATAGGCTTTATAGCGATTAAGGTGCCCTTTTGTTTTAGCTTGCCATAATGCAAGCACACTTTCTGAACTATCTGAATCGCTATCATAATTTGCGCTAACATCATTAGATTGCTGTTTCGCTGCAGAGCGACTACTTGAAGGTGCTGATTGGCTAGACACATTTTCACTAATAGTGGGCGCAGGCTTTACCGGAGAGGTAATAGGTGTCACTTTGGCTGTTTGCTCTACATTGACTCTTCTTTTAGGTTTTTCGAGTAAAATCTCTGCATTTTCATTCACAATCAGATCAGGCTGTTTTTCAGCAATATCTTGCTCTACCTTTTTTTGGCTTGCTATCGCCAGTTGTTGATCGACGCCTACAACCTGTTTTTCATCGCTGATTGCTTGTACGTTTTCACTTAAGCTCATCATTACAGCTAATTCTGGCTCTTGTATAAATACCTTACTCTCTTTATTGAAATAAAAACAAGCCATGACAAAAATAGCATGTACACCGATAGCCAAAATAAATGCTTTGGAGCTACAAAGCTGAAATTTTGGCATTTGATCCATACAAGAGGAAATAAACATATTCGTGTTATCAATAAATTAAGGTAATGCGACAGGTGTTATCCAAAGATAATCGGCATGAACTGAAGTAACATCACTTCCCTCTTCCGTCATTATCACGACTGTCACGTTTTCATTCGGTGCTAGATCAGCAACGTGTAAAGGTACACCCATTACTTTTGTGGCATGAAAAGAGCCAGCAATTAAAAGTGCGGGTGTCGGAGCATCTAATAAACTTTTAGCCATTGCACGATCGCGCAATTGCTGAATAACCGTCATTTTTTCTGCTTGTGTTTTATCAAGCTCGCCACCATGAGAAAGCTCGATGGTCTTTTGAATAAGTTCGCGAACAGATGGAGCAGTTGAATGCACACCATCAATAATAGGAGGGTTTTTATACGCACTAGATATTTCACTACGATCAATATTTGCCGCTAATAAAGGATAATCCGCGCTTAGCCCTGCTTTAACTATATTGCCATACCATTTCCAAGGCCAACCTGAATTCCATTTTAATGCAGCCATTAATCGCTCATCTCGTAGGTATTCAGAGCCTGAATAACGTTTTTTTGTATTATCAACTAATGATTGCTGGCTTGGTGTTAGCATCTCAAGTAAAACCGCTCCTTGAGGGCGCTTTTTAGGCAATTCTGTCATTAACCAATATTCAATATCATGATGATAAGCATTGTCATGTTTTTCACCAATAATCACATGCGATTGATTTGCTAATCGTGTTAACAGTGTATCTGCGGTGATGAATTGCCCAGTCTGAGTATCAATGATGTTTGCTGACTGAATAATTGCCAGATCTACGGTTGATACAGGTTGTTTTTCTATCGAATGACATGCTGAAAGGCTTACCAATGAAACTAGTAGTAAGATCCTTTTTGATATTGAGAAAAACATAATCATCCTATTAGTTATATATACCTACTTTAGTCGGAGTCATAGATTAATATTAATGTTAACAGTTATCAATATCATTCTGATATTAATTTGCATTTAATGTTTTTTGTATCTATTCAAAGAGTATAAAAGTTGAAAAGCATAAAAAAAGCGCCTGATAAAAGGCGCTTTATAGATGGAATAATTTAATTAGTAATTATTAATTTTGAGATTGTGTCTGAGCTTCAACAACAGCTAATGCCACCATATTTACGATACGACGTACTGACGCAATTGGCGTCAAAATATGAGCTGGTTTAGCAACACCCATTAATACTGGTCCTACTGTCACACCATCAGAGCTAGTTACACGTAGTAAATTATAGCTAATACGTGCGGCTTCCATTGTTGGCATAACTAACAGGTTTGCAGAGCCTTTTAATGGGCTATCTGGCATTATATCTCGGCGAATAGATTCCACTAACGCTGCATCTGCATGCATTTCACCATCAATTTCTAATTCAGGCGCACGCTGTTTGATTATCTCTAATGCTTGTCTGAGTTTAATTGAAGATGGGCTATCAAAAGAGCCGAAACTTGAGCGAGAAACCAGCGCTGCTTTTGGCTCAATACCAAAGCGACGAATAGTATCAGCAGCCATAATTGTAATATCTGCTAGTTGTTCTGCGGTTGGATCTTCATTGACGTAAGTGTCTGTAATAAAAGTGTTACCACTTGGCAATAGCAGTGCATTCATTGCCCCTGCGGTTTCCATTCCTTCACGTAAGCCAAACACATTTTTGTAGATTTCAAAATGTTCAGAATAGCTACCCACAGTACCGCAAATCAGACCATCTGCTTCACCTCGGCGAACCATAATGGCACCAATAAGTGTTGGATTGCCAATCATTGCTCGGCGAGCTTGCTCTTGTGATACACCGCGACGTTTCATGATTTGGTGATATTCTTGCCAATATTCTTTGAAACGTGGATCGTTTTCATTATTCACCACTTCAAAGTCTTTACCGGCTTTAATATGTAAACCCAATTTCTGAATACGCATTTCAATCACACTAGGACGACCAATTAAGATTGGTGTAGCTAATCCTAATGTTACTAATTCTTGTGTTGCATGCAGTACGCGGTTTTCTTCCCCTTCTGCTAACACAATGCGTTTTTTCTCTTTTTTCGCTTGAGAGAAAATAGGTTTCATAAATAAGTTCGTTTTATAAACAAACTCATTAAGGTGTTCGATATAAACAGAGAAATCTTCAATTGGGCGAGTTGCAACACCAGAATCCATCGCCGCTTTGGCAACCGCTGGCGCAATTTTCACAATCAAACGTGGATCAAACGGTTTCGGAATAATGTATTCAGGGCCAAAAGAAAGCTCCTGATCACCATAGGCCGAAGCAACTTCTTCGTTTTGTTCAGCAAGTGCTAATTCTGCAATAGCATGAACACAAGCGAGTTTCATCTCTTCATTAATTGTTGTCGCACCAACGTCTAATGCGCCACGGAAGATGAATGGGAAACACAATACGTTATTAACCTGATTTGGGTAGTCAGAACGCCCTGTACAGATAATCGCATCAGAACGTACCGCTTTTGCTAATGGGGGTAAAATTTCAGGCTCTGGGTTTGCAAGCGCAAGAATAAGCGGATCGCGTGCCATTTTTTTGACCATTTCTTGCGTTAATACGCCAGGCCCTGAACAACCTAAGAAAATATCAGCATTATTAATAACATCATCTAATGTACGAGTACCGTTATCTTCGATTGCATAAGCCGCTTTGGTTTCTGCCATATTAGCTTCACGTCCACGGTAGATAACCCCTTTAGAGTCACATACAGTAATGTTTTCGCGTGTTAGCCCTAAAGCAACTAATAAGTTCATACAAGCAATAGACGCGGCACCTGCTCCAGATACCACCAATTTTACTTTACTAATTTCTTTTTTAATAATACGTAAGCCATTAAGAATAGCGGCTGTAGAGATAATCGCTGTACCATGCTGATCATCATGGAATACAGGAATATTCATTTTCTCACGCAGTTTTTTCTCAATATAGAAACACTCTGGTGCTTTAATATCTTCGAGGTTAACACCACCAAACGTTGGCTCTAATGATGCGATAATATCAACGAGTTTGTCAGGATCTGTCTCATTAACTTCAATGTCAAAAACATCAATGCCAGAAAACTTCTTAAACAAAACGCCTTTACCTTCCATCACAGGTTTACCTGCTAAGGCACCAATATTTCCAAGCCCTAGTACCGCAGTACCATTTGAAATCACCGCGACAAGGTTACCTTTGGCTGTGTAGCGATAAGCGGCAAGAGGGTTTGCTGCAATTTCTAAACAAGGAACAGCAACGCCCGGTGAATAAGCTAATGCTAAATCACGTTGGGTTGTGAGTGGTTTTGTCGGTGTTACTGTGATTTTGCCAGGTACGGGAAATTCATGAAAATCTAGAGCGCTTTGTTTTAATTTGTCTTCCATCTTCATATCCTTTGTATCAATAGGGTAAGGGCTTCGTTAGTATAATGGTAATGACGCGTTAAATCATGACGGCTCCGACACTTTTTTCAAATTAGTAAACTCGATTTATTAGAAACAACTAATACCTAGTTATAGGTATATTATTAACGCTATTTAATTTCATCAGTGTAATAAACTCGAACAGAAAAAAGACAATATCTGTTTATTATTTACCAGATATTAAATTAACATTTAAAATAATTAAAATTTTTATATAGCTTAAAAAAACAATAACTATTTTCACTTGTTGATTATTTTTAATATAGCCCAGTTTACGGTCAACTCATTGTAATTATAAAGATTTTATAGAATTAGATTTTTTGTTAGTCGTTTTGGTTATTTTCTTTTTTACCCGTAACAATAATTGGTGTAATATTGCCAACCGTCAATTTTATTTTCTTATTGTTTTAATAAGATGTCTGATTCTAATTTTTATTCCTCATTTGGAATTTACTTTTTTATTTTCTGCTATTGGAAAGATTACGCACATTATTATTTTTTTTTAGGGAGAGGGGTTATGCCTAGCTACTCAATTATGATAGTGGATGATCACCCTATCATGAGATATGGATTACGGCTATTGTTAGAAAAAGACAAGGATTTTGTCGTAGTAAGCGAAAGTGGCAATGCTCAAGAGGCTGTAACCGCTGCAAAACAGTTAAATCCAGACTTAATTATGATGGATTTAAATCTACAAGGGCGTTCAGGTATTGATATTATTCGGACACTTCGTCGCTCTGGTTTAACATCTTATGTTCTTGTTTTATCCGTTTCTGATTCACGTAATGATGTTTACGCTGCGTTGGATGCAGGCGCAAACGGTTATCTTTTAAAAGAGTGTGAGTTAGACATGCTATTACTTAGCCTACGTAAAGCGGCTGTTGGGCATCCAGTTTATAGTGAGCGAGTGTGGCAATATATTCAGCTTAGGCAAAACTATTCTGATCCACTTTCAGCGTTGACTAAAAGAGAGTTGGATGTTCTTCATGAAGTGTCCGCAGGAATGAAAAATAAGCAAATTGCTGAGAATTTATTTATTTCTGAAGAAACAGTGAAAGTTCACATTCGTAATATTTTAAAGAAATTGCAGGTTACTTCTCGTTTAGCTGCCAGTCTTATTCTTATTAAGCATCAGTACTAAACGTATTACCCCGACACAGGGTCGGGGTAATAAGATATATCGATTTAATATTCCATTTAAGTCTATATCACGTCATCTATTACTCAATAGGTACTGGATAACTCAATACTTTGAAATGATTATCCGGTAATTTTTCGATATTTAACTGATACAGCTCTCGGTTTATTCCATTAATTACAATATCAAGTTCACTAAAGGCGGATTGTATTTCTTCATTGGTTGCCCATGAAGGAATGCCTTTCACACCATAATAAAAATAAATTTTACTTTTACCTGAGCCTATTGGCTGAATTTCTTTTATCTGACTAATAAACAGGTGACCATAACAGAAATCTTGATAAGGTTGCCACGCTCTGCGCCCCTTTTCACTGAGATTGAACACCCATTCTTCTCCATTTGCGGTTTGTTCAATCAATCCTGCCTCAACTAATGCATGCATTCTTTCTAATACCCATGGTGCATCATCTTCATTGCTGTACACAGGCCATTTCCCTTCGCCCAAACACAATAAATAATCACTGTTAAAAAAGGCCTCTAAGGCTATTTTATACTCATCAACTTTTTGGCTGTCATTTTCTTCATCTGCCCAGCTAAAAGAAGAGAGTAAAAGCAATATAAGACTCAGTGAAATACTTTTCATATTTTCTTTTACCAACGGAAATCTTTATTCGTATTTGTATTACTCTACGCTACACAATTCGTTACACTAACGTGACAGTTTAATATCCGATATATTTTATAATGTAAATAGGATTTTTCACTACAACAAAAGCTGTTATTTTGGAATTGTATAACACTCACTCTCATCAATACTAATATTACGTATTGTCATATAAGGAAAATATCATGTCCACGACGAACCTGACATATACCATGTACGGCATAAAAAATTGCGATACAATCAAAAAAGCACGTAAATGGCTAGATGATAATCATGTTTCCTACACATTTCATGATTACCGCAAAGAGGGTTTGACGGAAGCATTATTACGCACCTTTACAGAAAATTTAGATTGGCAGACACTTGTGAATAAAAGAGGAACAACTTGGCGTCAATTATCTGATGAAGAAAAAAACGCAATCACAGATGTTACCTCTGCAATCTCACTTATGTTAGATAAACCCGCCATCATTAAACGCCCTATTCTTGTGTCATCAGATAACCGCTTTATTGTTGGTTTTGATGTCAATGATTATTCGACCTTTACAGGAGCCTAATTTTTATGTCCTGCCCTGTTATTGAGCTTGCACAACAACTGATTTCGCGTCCCTCAATCAGCCCTGATGATCAAGGTTGTCAGCAACTGATTATCGATAGGCTTGCCCCTCTTGGTTTTACGATTGAAAGAATGCCTTTTGGCGAAACTGAAAATCTTTGGGCTTGCCGTGGTGGTGAAGGTGAAACACTGGCTTTTGCTGGTCATACTGATGTTGTACCAACAGGTGATCCTACTTTATGGGATAACCCGCCTTTTGAACCATCTATTCGTGATGGTCTGTTATATGGGCGCGGTGCGGCAGATATGAAAGGCTCGCTTGCCGCCATGATTGTAGCGGCTGAACGCTTTGTTCGCGCCTATCCCGATCATCGTGGACGACTCGCTTTTTTAATTACATCAGATGAAGAAGCCAAAGCTGCAGACGGTACAGTTAAAGTCGTACAATCTTTAATGTCGCGTGGCGAACGTCTCGACTATTGCCTTGTGGGTGAACCTTCAAGCCAACATCATTTAGGTGATATGGTAAAAAATGGTCGTCGAGGCTCAATAACAGCAAATTTAATTATTCAAGGTGTGCAAGGTCATGTCGCTTATCCTCACCTTGCAGAAAATCCCATTCATCTTGCCTCCCCTTTTATCCAAGAGCTAGTGAATACGGTTTGGGATGAAGGTAACGAATTTTTCCCAGCAACCACAATGCAAATTGCCAATATCCATGCAGGTACAGGCAGCAATAATGTCATTCCCGGTGAATTGTTTATTCAATTTAATTTCCGCTTTAGTACTGCCATTACAGATGCAGAAATTCGCCAACGTACAGAAGCATTATTACAAAAGCACCAACTTCGCTATCAGTTGGAATGGTCTTTATCTGGTCAGCCTTTTATTACTGGTCAAGGCAAATTGCTTGAAGCTATCCGTTACTCCGTTAAGCATTACACCAATTTAGAGCCAGAACTTTCCACCAGCGGAGGCACTTCTGATGGTCGGTTTATTGCCCAAATGGGAGCGCAAGTTGTCGAATTAGGCCCTGTTAATGCAACAATTCATAAAGTTAATGAGTGTGTTAATGCGGCAGATTTACAACAGCTTAGCCGAATTTATCAGCGGGTTATGGAGCAACTTATTTTATGATAACGCCTTTAATGCTAACTGGACGTTCTACTGATCATTTAGTCACTTTATCCGGCCAGCATCGCTTACAATTTAATGCCACTAAGGCTTTTTTAGCATTACAACAACAAGCCGCAAAAGCAGGCTTTAAATTAATGCCAGCCAGCTCTTTTCGTGATTTTAATCGCCAATTGGCGATATGGAATGGAAAGTTTGAAGGTACTCGCCCCGTTTTAGATGCACAAAGTCAGCCAATAGATATTCATGCATTATCAGACGGTGAGCGCTGTATCGCTATTTTAAAATGGTCAGCATTGCCCGGTGCAAGTCGCCATCATTGGGGCACGGAGATTGATATTTACGATCCTTTCCGTTTACCTGAAGGTCAATCATTACAATTAGAACCTTGGGAATACGAGAATGGTGGCTATTTTGCAGAGCTGAATGAATGGTTAACGGAAAATATGTCAGCGTATGATTTTTATCGTCCTTTTACTCATAAAGAGAGCGATATTGCTTACGAGCCATGGCATATCAGTTATTGGCCTCTTTCTCATGAAGCTTCTCTTGCTTACACACCTGATATTCTAAAATCTGTGTTAGAAGAAGAGAATATTTATGGTAAGCAGTGGCTATTAGCTAATCTTGACGAAATATTTGCACGTTTCATTGTTTTGCCCGAGTAAATTTTGCTTGAGTAACGTTATTTTTCATATGGGGCTTCTTGTTGATCGTTAACAGGAAGTCGCCACATAAATATCAACAAACACGCTAAGATTATCAGCAATAATATTCTGACCCAAAGCATAGACACTAGCCACAGTGAAATCGCAAACGTAATTAAGATAATTAAGATAGCTTTAGGTTTCGCCCCTTTGGGCATAGCGTGATAAGTTTGCCAATATCGTAAATAAGGGCCGAACCAAGAACGATAAAGTAACCAATAATGGAAGCGCTTTGACGAACGAGAAAAACACCATGCAGCAAGTAATAAGAAAGGTGTCGTGGGTAACACAGGCAAAATAACACCTAAAGTGGCTAATCCAACACATAACCAACCTGCTATAATCAATAATATCCGTTTCATGCTGTGCTTTCCAATCTATGCTTTATTGCGTTATTTTATAGAGTAAATAAAAAAGATCCTCATTCTCAACAACAATTTTAAAATATAAGGCTTATTTATGCACTGGTTTGCTGACTATTGGTGGGTAATTTTAATTCTTTTAGTAGGAATTATTATTAACGCTATTAAAGATATGAACAAAATCGATCCCAAGCAATTTCTTAAAAATAAGCGAAAGCTGCCTCCACATCGTGATTTTAATGATAAATGGGATGATGAAGATGATTGGCCTAAACAAAATCAAAACAAGAAGGATGAGAATAAGTAGCTAACCACTGTTGATAACGCGATGTTAATTGAGGATCTTTTTCAGCCATTAATTGTGCGCATTGTTCTCTTAATTGCTTAGTTAAGGCTTTTTTTCCTGATAAAGAAAACTCAGTCACACACTGCTCAACTGCCTTATTGTCTACAAAAAAAGCCACTAATAACAGATAGTGTTGTTCATAACCCACCAAAAAGTGAGCAACACTCTTATAAACAGTAAGCGCTGGACGATGAGCAAATGCAAAACCCGCCATCATTAACCAACTGTCTTGTGGTCTATCAATATGATTTGGTATTAAATTATCCGCCAAGCAGAGCTTAGTTTGCTGTTTTATTTGCGGATATTGCAAAGCAAAAGCACGTAAAGACGAGCGCAATAACTGTTCGCCTTTTTCTGTTAGTGGATAAATTGCCATTGCCGCGTAACATCCACTGCTTGCCTCTTTATGAACCCCAAGCCGTACTATTTGAAAGCCACATTGCATCCAAAACTGTGCTAACACTTCGGTATAACCAAAGCTCACCGAAAGATAATCAATAGCCTGTTTTTGGCTCACTTTGACAATATCAGCAATTAAATTTGCAGCAATTTTTTGGCGTCGATATTGCGGTAAAACCGCAATACGGCTAATACGCAATGAGTTTAAACACATTGCATCGGGCGTTAAACCATAAGTGACCAATGATTGAGCAACCAGATTGCCTCTAGGTCTACGAGTACCTAACCAGACATCATGAGCAAGTTCGAAAGGTAATCCCCCTTCTTCGATACACCACACCGCACCCACGATTTTTTTATTAATTGATGCAGACCAATAACGCTGTTTTTGACCATCAAGTAAACGTCGTAGATCAAGTGGGGTTGTTCGATAATGCGCACTAGTAAGTAGCTGATAAAAATCATGTAGTTGTGAAATGTTATTATGCCAATTTCCTTGAAGCTGGTGGATATCGATTTCACCTTGTTGCTGACAATCAAAATCGTACTCAGGTTCATCAAGCAATAACAACTGATTTAACCAATTTTCTAATGGGCAATTTTTAGCCCAACGAATGGGGGTTTTTAATTGATAGGTACGCAAATTAGGAATATTGTCTCCTAACTTCAGCATAAAACCTCGGCCTGTTCCTTCATAGCCTTGTACCGTGGTTGTCATTAATACATTAGGAAAATAGCCACATAGCGCTTCTAGCTGTGCAATAGGCAGAGAAGCTGCCTCATCAATAATCAGCCAATCACTGTGAATTTCGTTATTTATACACAGCGCTAATAAATTATCAGGAGAGCAAAATGAAATAGCTTTACTGGTGTGTGAAGATAAAACATCTGTAATATTTTTAGCCGGCGCGCATACCAGTACATTTCCTTGATATTGCTCGATAAACATTCCTGCTAACGCTGACTTTCCTCTGCCTCTTGGTGCAATAACACTCCAAATACCTGATGTTGATAATAGCAAATTATCTAAAATAGCTTGCTGCTCTGCGGTTGGTTTACCTTGTGGAAGCGTCCAAGATTTAGCTTTTTCAATCAATGGGGGAAAATGAAATGGCGTTGATTGTTGCCAGACAATGGCGTGATCATCATTTAAAGTGATGTTTTTTAGCCATGCCATAAAATTTGGTGTTGAAAGCACGCCTTGAGCATCATTCCAGCGCTGACTATCGTTATCGATATAACTGTCCCAACATTCAATCTCCGGCAAGCACAAAATCAATACACTGCCTGCTTTTAATGTGCCCGCTAACATGGCTAACGCATCAGTATTAAATCCCTCATTAGCATCAAAAACCGCATGTAGAAACTCACGCCCTAATAGGCGAATAGCATGTTCAGGCAAAATAGCATCAGGTTGATTGGACGAAATAGTGACCCAATCACCTTGGCATAATTGAGTCATTTGCTGGATCTGTGCCGTTTGCCATGCAGATTCACCCGCTAATAGCAGTAATTGGCGTTGCCCTAATTGAGCTAATTTTTGCTGATATTGATGTAAATGGGAAAATGGCACAGCTAGGATTTACCGATTAACAATGAAAGAATACCCGCTGCAATTAATGGCCCAACAGGTACACCACGGAAAAGTGCAACACCAATGACGGTTCCCACTAATAAACCAGCAACCGTTGAAGGCTGGTTATTCATTAAAGAAACGCCCCGTGCACCTAACCAAGAAACCGCGATACCTATTGCAATTGCCAGCAGTGATTTCCAGTTTAAAAATGAGTTAAGAACTTCTTGCCCTGAAATACGCCCAGTTGCTATGGGGGTCATTACCCCAATAGTCAAAATTAAGATCCCGATGGTCATGCCATATTTTTCAACAACAGGAAAATATTGATTTAGAGGCGTGATTTTAATCACTAACAAAGCAAGCATTGCCAACGTTACAGTCATATTATGACTAATAATACCAAGCCCCGCGAGAACCAGCAAAATTAATAGTGAGGGATCAACGTTACTCATGTTTGTTCCTAAGCCTTTCTCTTTATAGCGTTAATTATCTTTTATTTACCGTCGAATGGTATTAGTTCAAAGACGAAGAAGCAAATGTATCGCAAGATTTAATGCTGCCACTGTTATAGCCTCTCATAAACCAAGTCTTGCGCTGTTCTGCAGTGCCGTGTGTAAAACTATCAGGCACGACATAACCCTGCTGTTGCTTTTGTAATTTATCATCACCTATCGCTTGTGCCGTTTTGATCGCTGTTAATAAATCGCTTTCATCAATACGACCTTCACCTGCAATAAAATGTCCCCACATTCCAGCAAAACAGTCTGCTTGTAGCTCTAATTTTACAGATAAACGATTTGCTTCTGCTTTTGATCGCGCCATTTGTTGTTTTTCACGCATTTGATCAGTGATACCTAATAAATGCTGAACATGGTGCCCTACTTCATGTGAAATCACATAACCTTGAGCAAATTCACCACCACCACCTAGGCTATGTTTCATTTCATTATAAAAAGAGAGATCGAGATAAATTTTTCTATCCGCGGGGCAATAAAAAGGTCCCATTATTTTCGTACCTGTACCACATTGCGTTGTGGTGCTGTTGGTATATAAAACGAGTTTAGGATAGCTGTATTGTTTGCCTGCTTGTGCAAAAATAGTTTGCCAAAAATCTTCTGTGCTGGCTAAAACGACACTACTAAAATCTGCAGCTTCATTATAAAGGGCGCTTTGTTGTTCGTTACGTTGTGGCGATTGTCCGGTTTCACCCGTTAATGAGTTAAAGTCAAATCCCATAAAACTGGCTATCACTAAAACAATAATAATCACAAACCCATATTTAGTGCGTAGCAAAAGTGCAATTAATCCTAATGGGAGATTACCACCGCCTGATGCGGGAGAAGATTGCCCTCTTCTATCTTCAACATTGTCACTTCTTCGGCGATCATTCCAACGCATAACTTATCCCCATAGTTTAAATAGACGACTTTAGCTTTATTATGAACAAATTTATCACTTGATTTGAGATAATAACAAATAATTGCAATCTCTATTCCCTATTTTTTAAGAGCAAGATAATAGAGACTATCAGAGTAAGATGACACCCGTTGTCACAACGAAAAAATAAGCATCGTAAGGAATTAAATCTGCTTTTTTAACGATTTCATAATAGAATTCTTATTTCTTGCCTGTGTATTTTCCTTCACTAATAAATAGATAATTTAATGACTCGAACCCAACGTTTACTCACTTTATTGCAGATTTTAAAAGAAAATCGCTATCCGATCACGGCAGAAGTATTAGCTGATAAATTACAAATTAGTGTCAGATCTATTTATCGTGATATTGAATCTTTACGTAATCAAGGTGCTGAAATCACAGGTGAAGCAGGTATAGGTTATCAGCTAAAATCAGGCTTACTCCTACCACCATTAACCTTTGATATTAATGAACTCGAAGCGCTTATTTTAGGATTACGTTGGGTGGAAAGTAATACAGATAAAGAATTAAGTCACTCTGCATTACGAGCAATTAATAAAATCAATGCCGTGGTAACAACACAGCATCAAACTTTACTTGAACAAAATACATTATTTGTTCCCACAAACCGAATTATTGAAGTTGATCATACCATTGCTAAAGATATGCGTTTTAGTTTACGCGAAGAAAAAAAAGCCAAAATAGATTATCAAGATGCTCAAAAACAATTAAGCACTCGAATTATTTGGCCAATTGCTGTGGGTTATTTTCAAGATTCGCAAGTGATTGCTGCATGGTGTGAATTACGCCAAAGCTATCGCCATTTTAGGCTCGATAGAATTATCTCTTATGAAGTATTAAGTGAGAATTTGCCTTACCCTAAAAACTATTTACTCTCTCGATGGAAAAAAGAGATCCTCAAAGAGGCTCCTGACAAAAACTGACGCACCGTTTGCGTAATATCTTCCTTGCTGTCTCAGTTTAAACAACATCATATTAATCAACACAGTAAGGAAACATCATGAGTGAACTTATTTTTTATACTAATACAATGTCTCGCGGTAACACAGTGGAGCTTTTCTTAAAAATGCTAGATGTGCCTTATCAGCGTGTTGAATTAGAATATGGCGAACCAATGCGTACCCCTGAATATCTTGCGATTAATCCAATGGCAAAAGTGCCTGCTCTCGTTGATGGTGACAATATAGTCACTGAAACAGCAGCAATTTGTGCTTATTTAGCCGATAAGTTTATTGAAAAAGGATTTGCGCCTGCTTTAAATTCGCCAGAGCGTGCGGCTTATTATCGTTGGTTCTTTTTTACAGCAGGTCCTATTGAATCCGCATTTACGGTAAAAGAGCTTGGTATGGAGCTTAATGAAGAACAGCAAAAATCATCTGGTTTTGGTTCTTTTGAACGTGCTTTTCATTGCTTAGAAACCGGCTTAGACAGCGCAAAACCTTATCTTTGTGGCAAAAATCTAACGGCGGTTGATGTTTATGTCGGTTACTTCCTTATATTTTTATGCAAATACGCACTTATTGAGCCGACACCATTAATTAATCAGTATCTTGATAACCTTGCACTTAATAATGAAATAAAACAGTTATTAAAAAGTTTAGGATTACGATAAATTTTTTATGATTAAAAATCATTCAATCAAGCTAACTGCATAGCTGCTTAATTATGTTCTTTAATACATTCCATTTAAAACGTGATATTTAAAACGCGATATTAAAAAAAAGGTCAGTTTTTAAGCTGACCTTTTCTAATTACATCAAGTTTGGCTTGACGTAATCGTTTGCGTATTTAGTCTAAAGAAACACCGATTCGACGTGCAACTTCTTCGTATGCTTCAATTAATCCGCCTAAGCTTTGACGGAAACGGTCTTTGTCCATTTTATCTAAGGTATTTTTATCCCATAGACGGCTTCCATCAGGAGAGAATTCATCACCTAATACAACTTTGCCATGAAATAGACCAAACTCAAGTTTAAAATCGACTAAAATAAGCCCTGCTTTATCAAAGAGTTCGCTAAGGACATCGTTTGCTTTATAGCTCAAACGTTTCATTTCTGCGAGGTTTTCTTTAGACACCCAACCAAAGGTTTCACAGTAAGATTCATTGACCATAGGATCATGACGCGCATCATCTTTTAAGAATAAATCAAAGATTGGTGGATTTAAAAGTGTACCTTCTTCAATACCTAAACGTTTGACTAATGATCCCGCTGCACGATTACGGATAACGCATTCAACAGGTACCATATCGAGTTTTTTTACTAGCACTTCATTATCAGAAAGCAAACGTTCCATCTGCGTTGGGATACCCGCTTCTTCCAGTTTATTCATAATGAAATGGTTAAATTTGTTATTTACCATTCCTTTACGATCAAACTGTTCAATACGTTGGCCATCTAACGCTGATGTATCATTTCTGAATTCAAGGATAAGAAAATCAGAAGATTCAGTGGCATAGACCGTTTTGGCTTTTCCACGATACAACTCAGCTTTTTTCTGCATCTGACACACTCCAAAGATGTGATAGGTTTAACAAGAAATTTGCTTCCCATACTCTACTCTAGATCAGATAAAAAAGCTTTTAAAACGTGAGTACTATCACTAAAAAATCTTAGAGGCAACGCACGGCTCACAACGTTTTGTTGTTGAAAACTACCAATAAAAGAGTCGTTTGATAAAATCAGGATATATAAAATAGAAAAAGTCAGAATAAGAATAGATTATATCACCGCATTATTTCTATTTTTAGATGATATTATTAGTAAGCATTAGATCTGTTTCAGATTACATCTATTTTGAGTAATTAATAATAAAAAACCAGATTAATTTCTTTTTATTGAAAGTTAATCTGGTTATCAATGTTAGCATCAATAAATTTTAATAACTTATTTCTTATCTATTTTTATATTTAAAAAATGCATGTTATCTCTTAATAACATCATGCTTAATTAAATAATAAAACAATAGATCTCATAAGCAAACCAACCTAATAAAGCGCCAGCAGGTAAATCAATTAAGTAATGTTGTTTCGTAAACATGCAAGATAATGCAATAAATAATGGGAATAAGAAAACCCATGGACCTAAAGTTGCATAAGCAAGGCATGCTGTGAGTGTTGCAACGGAAACATGCATACTTGGGAAGCAGTTTGAAGAGTCATCAAAATACTGAACAAATTTAAGAAATTTCTCTGACGCTGTTTTTCCTGGGTTTAAGGTGCGCCAATGTGCTGGGGTTGCAACAGGGAACACAACAAAGAAAAACATTTGCATGACGAGCAAAACAATATAACTAAAAACAATCATAATAAATTGTCTTGAGTCTTGAATGATCCAATTGAGATATAAAATTGCAGGATAATATAAGAAGCTATAGATCCATGACCACCATGGCCAGAAAGGAATTTTCTCATCAATTGGTGAATTAATAACTTTCACTTCTCTCAATGTATATCGTTGAGTAAAAAAATAAAATTGATAAACACCTACGATAAGTATCCCACTTAATATCAAGTGAATAATCATATCACCTGCACTCATAAATACCTCTTTATATAGTCAGCAAATGCTTTGTTATTTTTATTTAAGAATAAGAATTGACGCAATATTGCATAAATTTAAGCGTATTGCATTAAGATTAATATTATTAATAATAATTAAATTAAACCCTATCATTAAAAGAGCATTCAATTAATGACGTTTAATTTAGATTAATACCATTATGTTTAGATCATAAAAAAGCCGCACAACATTTATTGTGCGGCTTCTCGTATTTTTAAAGAAAAATACTTATTTTACCGGTTTACTGAAAGCAGCTTTCAGCGCAGCAACCATTTGATCATTTTGTGATTGTGTTAATGGTTTACCTTTATCACTGATAAATTGTAAACTACTGCGGTTATTTAAATCGCCGACTTGTAATTTATAATCAGCTTCTTCAACCGTTGGTCTATCAACACCTAACGCGCTCCAGTTTGCACTGCTCATTCCTTTATAGGTTACTTCAATTGAACCTTTAGAACGTGTGCGATCGCCCATCTTCATACCAACACTTTCTAATGCGATAGGTAATCTATCCCAAACCACATCAAATGGTGCACGAACGATAATCACTGGAAGACCTGCATTATCACTGCCACTTTGGACATCGATAATACCTTGTAAATTACTACTTGCCGTATTTTCGCTTAAATTACGCATACGGTTTAAGCCATCAACCAATTCGTTAAGCATTAAAATATTGTAACGCTTCACTTCAGCCGGATCAGTCATTTCAGTTTCGCCTTGGCGTAAACCTTCGTTAGTCACTGTTAACGAAATAACATTACCTGACTGAGCAATCACTAAACGCTGACGTGTTTGGAAAGGTACGTTTTCATCAGCACGCAACCATGTGATCCAATCAGTATGAAGCTCTTTTTGTCCCGCATCACTTTTAACAATCGCAACACCTTTCTCTTTTAAGATAGCGTTAACTTGCTCATATAGTGTTGTATTTTCAGGTGAGTTTGGTAATAACAAACGGCTGTTATCTGCATTATTTTCACTGCGTGAACCACTTAACAGATTCAATGCTTGAGTTGGTGGACGAATATCAAGCGCTAAACCAACAGGTTCAGTTTTTTTAGGGGTTGGAATGTCATATTCCCCATTTTGCAAAGGCAACACCATACCCGCCGGAATCGCTAAATTCTTTAGCCCTGCCGTCTCTAAATAAGACTCATCACCACTGACCTGACGTTTATAGCGCTGATCACTTGAACAGGCTGCCAGTAAAACCACCAGCGACAGACCCGCGACTTTCATAATCTTTGATTTATGCAATAGTGTTGCCATTAAAATTCCCTAAGTTTTACAGTATTCCCGCTGTTAACAGCGCTTTCTCAACAATTTGCTGACCTGATGATGTCAACGGAGTCATAGGTAAGCGCAATGTGGCGTCTTCAATCAATCCAATACGTTGACACGCCCATTTAGCTGGGATTGGATTAGGTTCAACAAATAACTGATGATGTAGATCCATCAGACGTCGATTAAGTTCACGCGCTTTCGCAAACTCACCCGCATTTGCTAATCGACATAATTCTACCATCTCTGACGCAGCAACGTTAGCAGTAACCGAAATAACACCATGACCGCCAAGTTGCATAAAGTCTAATGATGATGCGTCATCGCCACTTAATAAGATAAAACTATCATCATTAACCAACTCTTGGATTTGACTAACACGACTTAAGTTCCCTGTCGCCTCTTTAATTGCCACAATATTATCCAACTTGGCTAAACGTGCAACTGTTACAGGCAATAAATCGCATCCAGTACGACCCGGTACATTATACAGGATTTGTGGTAATTCGGTGCTTTCAGAAATCGCTTTAAAGTGCTGATATAATCCTTCTTGTGAAGGTTTATTATAATATGGCGTCACACTTAAACAACCTGCAATACCTTTATTTTCAAACTGTTGTGTAAACCAAACTGCTTCAGATGTTGCATTAGCGCCTGTACCAGCAATGACAGGAATACGCCCATCTGCCATATCTAATGTCATTAAAACGACATCAACATGCTCATCGTGACTTAATGTTGCAGATTCTCCTGTTGTACCGACAGAAACAATGGCTGCACTGCCTGCCTTAACATGATAATCAACTAATTTACGTAAACTAACCCGGTCAACGTTGCCTTTTGCGTCCATTGGCGTAACCAATGCCACCATACTGCCTGTAAAATTAAATTCGTTATTCACCATAATCATTGCTCCGAGATAGACGTATACTCAATGGTACTCATTCATTGCTCTATTGAAAACTACTTAACTCTAGGTTTCTAATGAAATTTGCTAATATTCTTTGATGTGAATTAAAGAGATATAATAATTGAAGATAGTGAGCAAGGGATCTTGGCAGAAATCGAAATTTGTGTTTACCTGTTAAGAATAAACTGAAAGTCAAAAGGAACCTTATTTTGCCCATACCTGATAAACATTTTCTCGTCATTACTGCATTAGGTGCTGACCGTCCTGGTATTGTTGATACCATTACACAACTAGTCAGCCAATGCGGGTGTAATATCGAGGACAGCCGACTTGCGATGTTTGGTCAAGAGTTTACGTTTATCATGCTACTTTCAGGTGGCTGGAACGCTATTGCGCAATTAGAAGCGTTATTGCCCATTAAAAGTGCGGAACTGGATTTATTGACCGTAATGAAAAGAACCACCAATGGTGCGCCAATTACTTATCCTTCAACAATCGCAGCGAAAGTTGATATTGAAGATGCACCCGGTATTGTAGAACGTTTTACTAATCTATTTAGCCAACATAATTTTAATCTTGCTGAATTAATATCTAAAACACATCCATCAGAAGATGGCTCTCCTGCCCGTTTAGAAATACAAATTACGGCGCATAATCCATTAGATGATCATGGTATTGTTATTAATGAGAAATTTAATCAATTATGTACAGAGCTGAACGCTCAAGGCACAATTAGTATCGTAAATAGTCTGATGATGAAACAGTAAAAATGGAGAATGACCTAATGAACCCATTAAAAGCCGGTGAAAAGGCGCCTCAATTCAGTCTGCCCGACCAAGATGGAGAAACAATTAATTTATCTGATTTCGCTGGCCAACGTGTGCTCGTTTATTTTTACCCTAAAGCAATGACTCCGGGTTGTACAACCCAAGCATGTGGCTTACGTGATGAAATGGATGCGCTAAAAAAAGCCAAAGTTGAAGTATTAGGTATCAGCACAGATAAATCAGAAAAACTTTCCCGTTTCGCTGAGAAAGAGATGTTAAATTTCACGTTGCTTTCAGATGAAGATCATAAGATCGCAGAAGAGTTTGGTATCTGGGGAGAAAAGCAATTTATGGGAAAAACTTACGATGGCATTCATCGTACAACATTCTTAATTGATAAAAATGGTGTTATCGAACACGTATTTGATAACTTTAAAACCAGTAATCACCATCAAGTCGTTCTCGACTATCTCGCTCAGCATCCATAATAAATGCTTCGATTGATAAAATAACAGACAGCTTACACTGTCTGTTTTTCTATCTATCTTTTATTACTGCATTCAATGCTGTACTTAGTTTTTCTTGATATGTTGCTCATTCGCAATTTCATCGGGTAAGGCATGCAATACTGCTTTTATCAGCGTTGCTAATGGAATAGCAAAGAAAACGCCCCAGAATCCCCACATTCCACCGAATATAATCACTGATAATATAATAACTAAAGGGTGCATATTTACGGCTTCAGAATACAAAATGGGTACTAATAAATTGCTATCTAATCCTTGAACAACAAGATAAGCGATAAATAACGCCCAGAAATCAGAGCCTAATCCCCACTGAGATAATGCAATCACAATAACTGGGATCGTTGCTAAAACAGCACCAACGTAAGGCACTAAAACAGAAACACCGACGATAACAGCAAGTAATACAGAGTAGCGTAAGTCAAAGAAAGCAAATACAAAATAAGTGAAAATGCCCACAATTATCATTTCTGTGACTTTACCACGAATATAGTTGGTAATTTGCTGGTTAACTTCAATCCAAACTTGTGCTGCCAATATTCTGTTTTTGGGTAAAACACGACGAACCGCATTAAGCATCTGTTGCTTATCTTTAAGTAAGAAGAACGTCATTAAAGGGACAAGAATAAGATAAATCGACAGTGTAATAATGCCGATTAACGAAGCTAATGACACTTTTAATACAGATTCAGCCACCGTTGAGAACTTGCTACGTAAGTTTTCTGCCATCATATCAACGATGCCAGCATCCATTAATGCAGGGAAACGATCGGGTAATTCACGCGCAAATGCATTGAACTTATTGATCATATTTGGGATATCTGAAATCAGTGTCATCCCCTGTTGCCACACAGTTGGCGCTAAAATCAAAATAACAATGGCACTAATACCGATAAAGAGTGTCAGAATTATCGATACTGCCCATATACGAGCGCATCCTAATTTTTCAAGTAAATGAGTTGGCCACTCTAAAAGATAAGCAAGCACAATTGCCACCAATAAAGGAGCAAGTATGCCACTGAAAAAATACAGAATTGAAAAGCCGGCAATCAAAATGACCACAAGAGCGATAACTTGTGGATCAGCAAATCGGCGTTTGTACCATTGAACAAGCAAGTCCAGCATGAAAATAAAGATCCTTTATAATAATCAGAACAATAGAGCTATATGTATTCATTTACATAAGCAATAATCTTTTGACAGATTTTACGTTAGGTTTTGCTATCATACATCATTAATTATTAATTATTCGTTAAGATAGCCATCAGGATACAGTTGTATGAAACTCAGACTTAAAAAACCCTTAGTCGCGCTTCTTGTTTCTGCGTTGCTATCAACATCAGTAGTGCCAGCGCATGCTGCGATTGATATTGAAGACTCTTTACCTGATATGGGAACTACCGCAGGCTCTACATTAAGCATCAATCAAGAAATCGCTATGGGTGATTACTATACTCGCCAACTGCGAAATAGTGCACCATTAGTTTTTGACCCATTACTCTCTAACTATATTAATAATTTGGGGCAAAAACTTGTTTCTAACGCCAGCTCAGTCAAAACTCCTTTTCACTTCTATTTAGTTAACAACCCCAATATTAACGCCTTTGCATATTTTGGCGGAAACATTGTTTTGCATTCTGCTCTCTTTCGATATAGCCAGACAGAAAGTGAATTAGCCTCTGTAATGGCTCACGAAATCACACACGTTACTCAACGACATTTAGCGCGAATGCTTGAAGACCAAGCTAAAACAACACCACTCGCACTTGCTGGCGTATTGGGTTCTATTCTGATATTTATGGCAAATCCCAATGCCGGTCTTGCTACCTTTACGGGAAGTATGGCGGGTATGCAACAAAATATGATCACATTCACGCAAATGAATGAGCAAGAAGCAGACCGTATCGGAATACAGACACTCTATCGTGCAGGATTTGATCCCAAAGGGATGCCTGATTTTATGCAAATTCTTGCTGACCAAGTACGATATAGCTCTAAACCGCCTGAAATGTTATTAACGCACCCCTTACCCGATAGCCGCTTATCCGATGCAAGAAGCCGAGCAAGTCAATTTCCTGCTCGACAGGTTCCACAGTCAGCTAACTTTCTGTTTGCTAAAATGCGTGTCTTAACCATGCTGACGAAAAACCCAACATCTGAGAATGCATTACAAACGGTACTTGATCAGTTTAAGCAAGGTACTGATCTTGAAAAGTCGGCCGCAAATTACGCGCTAATACTGATCTATTCTCGTGATCGTAAATTTGATGAAGCAAGAAAACTGCTCACCCCGATGTTAGAAAAAGAGCCTAATAATATTTGGCTTATTGATGCAATGACAGATATCGATTTAGAACAAAATAGAGCCGGTGATGCAGTTGCAAGATTACAACTCGCATTAAAACAAAACCGCAGCAACAACGTCATTATTGCCAATTTAGCGAATGCATATATGCATAATAAGCAATATAACGAAGCTAACCGCCTACTTTATCGTTATACCTTTGATAACCCAAATGATCCTATTGGCTGGCAATTAATGGCAGAAAATTCAGCCAAACAGGGTGATAGAGCACATGAATTAGCCGCTTATGCGGAAGATTTAGCACTTAGAGGTGACTTTGAAACAGCGATCCGTTACTTAGGTGATGCAAGTAGACAAGTTAAACTGGGTAGTAATGATCAAGCTCGCTTTGATGCTCGCATAGACCAATTAAGAAAAATTCAGCAAAGAGACAGTCAATTTAAATAAGGGACAACCATGACCAAGAAAGTGACGATTTATCATAATCCACGCTGTTCAAAAAGCCGTGAAACCTTACATTTACTGGAAGAAATGCAAATAACGCCTAATGTTATTCACTATCTAGATACAGCACCTTCCGTTGCGGAGCTTAAAACACTGCTCAAAGCATTAGGTTTTAATGATGCAAGAGAGTTAATGCGTACAAAAGAAGAAATTTATAAAACGCTAAAACTGGCTGATGAAACATCACAAGATGCATTAATTCAAGCAATGCATGAAAACCCTAAACTTATTGAACGCCCTATTGTGGTTGTCGGTAATAAAGCCCGTTTAGGTCGTCCACCAGAGCAAGTGAAAGAACTGTTTAATTAATCTTCAAAATTTAAAGCCCATTTATGTTCTTAGGCATGTGTTCTTAGACATGTGTTCTTAGATATATGGGCTTCTCTCTATTCACAATTCACATTATTATTGATCCCACAACCGTTTACTCTCTTTTCTCAATTAAGAAACAAACTCTTAAATGTTATTAAATTGTAAATATCGCCATTAGCAAAGTGTTTCTTATTTCCACACGAGAAAAACAACAATGGCTTTGTGCTTTCAAAATTTTTCATTTCAATTTCATATTTTTTATGGGTAGGAAATCCCCATTTTTGAAAACTTTTACTGAGATCACACTACTCCGCACAAACTCACAATTATAAGAAAAAAATAATCATGCGTTTCATTTATATTGTGACTCAAGTCTCTTTACACAAATGCATTCCTACATATCATGAGCATCAGAAAATATGATAGCAGAATCAATAAACAATAAATTCTCGCTAAAATATTTTTTCATTATCATCCAAGAAAGAAATTAACAAGAAACATACATTTAAAACAATACTGCAACACAGCAATAAGCTTTCAATTTGTTATTTACTCTATCTCTTCTTTTATTGTTGTTTTTTAACTTGATAACAACTAATTAGTGTGAAACGAAGTTGTAGATGTATATGAAATAAACAACGTTATAGCCAACATTATGGGCAATTAAAACTAACCAATCGCCATTATTGGTGTCAGGTGATTGCTAGGCTAATAGGAAAACAGATGAATATCGTACTTAGATTAAAACTTGTCTCATTCCTCCAGTTCTTTATATGGGGATCTTGGCTTGTCACATTCGCCTCGTATCTCTTTGGAGAACTGCATTTTAAAGGTAGTGATGTTGGGCTTATTTTTAGTGCTCTTGGACTTGCCTCACTTATCGCACCCGTCATCATGGGATTTATTGCAGATAAAATAAATAACCGTAAATTAGTGTTTATTACCCTGCATATTTTTTCCGCATTAGCATTAGTGTTAATGTCGCAAATGACAACAGTCACCACACTATTTTTTGCGACTTTATTACATTTGTTGTTCTTTATGCCAAGTATCTCAATGGCAAACAGCATTATTTTCGAACTGTTAGAACAAAAACATTTAGAGCCTAATAACTACTTCCCTAAAATTCGTGTTTACGGCACTGTTGGTTTTATCGCTGCCATGTGGGTTATTAGCTTCTTAGGATTAGGTAATAGCTATCATCAGCTCTTTGTTGCTGCGATCGCTTCTATTGCTTTAGCAGTATTTGCAATGTTCTTACCGGCAACTAAAGCCGTAGACAAAAACGAAACCAAAGCCGAAGAAGTGGCATTTAGTCTCACTAATATTCTGCAAGTATTTAAAAAGAAAAATGTTGTTGTTTTCTTATTCTTCGCAACACTGTTAGGATCTGTACTGCAAATTACCAATACCTTTGGTGTGCCATTCCTGCAAGATATTGCACAATCTCCAAATGCAGACGATTCATTCTTTGCACGTTATCCTTCTGTGTTCTTATCTATTTCACAGATTTCAGAAGTCGTATTTATTCTGTTTCTACCACTGTTATTAAAACGCGTAAGAATAGAAACTATCGTTTTATTCAGTATGATTGCTTGGATCTTACGTTTCGGCTTCTTTGCTTACGGTGACTACACATCATTAGGTCAAATCGTCTTATTGTTATCAATGATTGTGTATGGTTGTGCATTCGACTTCTTTAATATCTCTGGTTCGCTATTCTTAGAAAAAGAGATCCCATTACAATATCGTTCAACAGCACAAGGTATGTTTATGACCTTAGTGAACGGTTTTGGTACTTATTTAGGTGCAATGTTAAGTGGCTGGGTCATTGATTTATATACCACCAATGGTGCGGTTGATTGGAAATCATTCTGGTTAATCTTCACTGGCTACACAGTGGCAATTACTGCACTTTATCTGATTTTCTTACTGGTTCCTCAGAAGAAAACCAAAGTAGTAGAAGCAAACTAATTATTTAACCCTCCCCCTTTATTGTTTGTGTCTCTCACCGCTTGCCTTGTATAAAGACAAGCGGTTTTTTTATCTTGTCTTTTTTATTAAAAAAGATAAAAACAGCAAGTTCACCGTTAATAAATAACAAAAAAATAAATAACAAAAATCTGTTACTTTCGATGAGTGTTGAGTTTGAAGTAGAGGTAGGTTTTAGATTATTCGCCTCACCTAACGAGATGAGTGAGGCTATTTAAAGTTTGAGTATATCTTTCACAAATGGGATGGTCAGCTTACGTTGAGCAACAATCGATGCGTGATCAAGTTCATCAAGCATTTCAAATAAGGTGCGCATTTTTCTATCTAAACGTTTTAATACAAAACGACCAACATCTTCAGGTAATTCAAAACCACGAAGTTTTGCTCTTAATTGCAACGCTTGAATTTTTTCTTCATCACTTAACGGTTGCAAACGGTAGATTTGCCCCCAATCAAGGCGAGAGGCTAAATCAGGAAGTTGTAGCTCTATTTGGCGAGGTGGTCTATCCCCTGTAATTAATAAACAGGTTCGCCCATGCTCTAAAACACGGTTATAAAGATTAAATAAGGCGAGTTCCCACTCTTCATCACCAGCAATACATTGAACATTATCAATACAAACTAAGGATAAATGTTCCATACCTTCAAGAACATCGGGAACAAAGTAGGCGCGTTTATCAAGGGGAACATACCCAACAGCATCACCTTTTAAGGAAAGTTCAGCACAAGCGGCATGTAATAGATGGCTCTTTCCACCTCCGTCACGGGACCAGAAATAGATATAACTGCCATGAGATTGATGAATGGCGGTTCGAATTGCCGCGACTAACGACGCGTTTTCCCCTGCATAAAAGCTATCGAATGTCTCATCATCGGGCAGAGATAGTGGTAATGATAGCTGTGACGGCGTATTCAGAAGCACCTCACCTGAATAGTTTAATAAACGTGGTGATTCTAACACAAATTCTCACAAGGTCAGAACCAATATTAAAAAAGCACATTGCACTGATTAAGATAACAGCAAGATCACCAAGATAAGCCTATTTTATATACTACTGGCGCCTCCTTAAATTGTTACTTAGCTGTACCTTGAGTTATTTAGAGCCAAATCAAAAAACATTCCGTGTTTAATGAGTTTCACTTTATTATCTGAGTTTTAATTTCGCAACATCATTACCAGAAGGTTGCTGATAAATGTCGAGCTTAAAATATTTGGCTGATGCGTTTATATACTCAAAAATTTCAGACTGAGTCTCTTCATATTCAACCCAAGTGGTTGCACGAGTAAAACAATATAACTCTACTGGTAATCCCATTGGTGTAGGTGGCATTGTTCTGATCACTAAATACATATCAGGTCGAACATCGCCACGCATTTTTATCCAATTTAGCATGTACTTACGAAATAGCTGTAAGTTAGTCACTCCTTTTGTTTCTAACCACGTATTAATATCCCCAATCTCTTCTTCTTTTCCTTCAAGCATTGCTTCGATGCTTTTACGAAGTGGCGCTGTATTTTTTAATTCTAATACTAGCTCTTGCGTGGCAAATGAAATTGAAGATTGGTCAATATAAAAACTACGTTTAATCCGACGCCCTCCTGATGAAAACATCGGCTGCCAGTTAGTATATTTTTCGGTCAAAAAGTCTTTGGTTGGAATACGGGAAATTGTATTATCCCAATTACGAACTGTGATCGTATGTAATGCGATATCAATCACTTCACCGCTGATATTACTGCTGGGTAATTCAATCCAATCATAAAGCTTTAATACTTTTCCGTTAGAGATAAGAATATTGGCAACAAAAGAGATAAGTGTATGCTGGAAAACAAACATTAACACCGCAGCAATAGCACCAAAGCTGGAGATAATAATAAGCGGTGATTGTTCAGTAAATAACGCAATGATCAGGATAAAAGAGATAATCCAGACCACAATTTTGGCAATTTCAATATAGCCTTTGATGGAGTTATTCCGATGCCACGCTCTTTTAGCATGCCGAATATTGAAGATATCAAGCGCGTTATTCAGTAATGAGGCAATATTGATAATAATAAAAGCACGAGCAACCGTCTCAAAGATAATATTCATTTCAGCGGAAAAAGACGGCAGTAGCTGATTAATATAGAGAACGAGTGTAACGGCAACAATAGATGCACTCTTTTTAGCGATATCTTCTATAGTTTCTTCATCTGAAAGTTCAGTAAATAAAAAAAGTAGACGCTTTGCTATTCGGCGGAAAATCATTTTGGAGAGAAACCACACCACCAGCAACACAATAACTAAAAATATCGTGATAAAAATCTGCTTTGATGTAATGAAATCATAAATTTCAATCAGCTTTTCCATAAATTACATTATACCTTTTTTGAGACACCCCAACCTTAAAACGAATACCGCTTAATTAGCAGATAAAATGCCTATTTCGCATAAGAACAGATCTCCATTGTCTCATTTATTTTATTTAAATAAACATCATGGTTGAATTAATCATGCTTTTCTAAGTTTTAAACACTTAAAATATTAAAAATCTTAGTTTTTAATATGACATAAAAATAAAACACAATAAAAAAGGTGGAGATCATCCACCTTTTTTATTAATTTCAGCATATTGCTTTAGATTTTCTTAATCGCTTACTTTTTGTTTGCTGTACCACTCACCGATTCAATGGTGTTATCCACTAATTCTGTTTCTGGGCGAACAATACTCACTAATTTAAAGATTAAGCTTAAAACAATACCCACAATAGTTGCTAATGCCATGCCTTTTAATTCAGCAGCACCAATTTGAATAGAAGCACCACTCACGCCAACAATCAGAATAATGGCAGTTAATATCAAGTTTTGCGGTTTGTTGTAATCCACTTTTGAATCTAACAAGACACGAATACCTGATGCGCCAATAACACCGTAAAGCAGTAATGAAACCCCACCCATAACTGGAACAGGCACAGCCGCAATAGCCGCAGCCAGTTTACCGACACAAGATAATAAGATGGCGAGAATTGCCGCACCACCAATAACCCATGAGCTGTAAACCTTGGTGATCGCCATAACACCAATGTTTTCACCATAAGTGGTATTTGGTGTTGAACCAAAAAAACCCGAAATAATGGTAGAGAAACCGTTTGCGAACATAGAACGATGCAAACCTGGGTTTTTCATTAAATCGCGTTGCACAATATTTGCTGTGACAACGAGGTGTCCAACGTGCTCAGCAATAACCACTAATGCGGCAGGTAGGATAATAAAGATAGCACTCCATTCAAAACGCGGTGAATAGAATGTCGGTAATGCAAACCAGTTTGCTTCTTTAATAGGAGTAATATCAACAACGCCCAAGAAGAAAGAGAGTGCATAACCAGCTAATACCCCAATAAGAATAGGAATAATAGCAAGGAATCCTCTAAACATCACAGAGCCTAAGATAGTCACACCTAAAGTCACCATAGAAATAAGCAGTGTCTGACTATCGACCGGTGCATCTGCACTTGGTAATAATCCTGCCATTCCTGCAGCGGTTCCTGCTAATTCAAGCCCGATGACGGCAACGATTGCGCCCATTGCCGCAGGCGGAAACATCACATTAATCCAGCCTCGCCCTGCTATTTTGACAATACCTGCAACGATACAAAACAACACACCACAGACGATGAATCCCCCAAGTGCTAATTCATACCCTAAAGGTAACAATAAAAGCACAGGTGAGATAAACGCAAAACTTGAACCTAAATAAGCAGGAATGCGTCCTTTACAAATAAAGAGATAAAGCAGGGTTCCGATCCCGTTAAATAATAATATTGTTGCCGGATTAACTTTAAATAAAATAGGCACAAGTACGGTAGCGCCAAACATTGCAAACAGATGTTGAAGACTCAACGGGATTGTTTGTAATAATGGTGGGCGCTCTTCTACCCCGATTGCACGACGAGTCATGCTTACGACCTCTCTTTAATATGAATGTGAAATTGGTTTGTATATTTTTTACTATAAAACAAGATAATAGGTTCAAAAAAAAGCCGACTATCAAAGTCGGCTTAATTATTATTTTGTACCAAATATCTTATCACCAGCATCGCCAAGACCTGGAACGATGTACCCGTGCTCATTAAGATGGCTATCAATAGATGCAGTATATAATTCCACATCTGGATGAGCTTCTTCTAATGCCTTAATACCTTCTGGAGCAGCAACCAGTACTAATACTTTAATTGAAGTACAGCCCGCATTTTTTAATAAATCAATTGTGGCAATCATAGAGCCGCCTGTTGCTAACATAGGGTCAACAACAAGAGCCATACGCTCTTCAATATTGGATGCTAATTTCTGGAAGTAAGGGACAGGTTTTAATGTTTCTTCATCGCGGTAAACGCCAACTACACTGATTCGGGCGCTAGGAATATTTTCTAATACTCCGTCCATCATCCCGATACCTGCACGGAGGATAGGAACTACTGTGATTTTTTTTCCTTTAATCTGTTCTATCTCTACCGAACCACACCAACCTTCTATTGTTACCGTCTCTGTTTCTAAATCGGCGGTAGCTTCATACGTCAGTAGACTGGAAACTTCTGAAGCCAGTTCACGAAAGCGCTTAGTGCTTATATCATGATCTCGCATCAGCCCCAATTTATGTTGAATGAGTGGGTGTTTTACCTCAACGATCTTCATAATTTCTCCTAATGTACGACGCAGCCTGACAAAAAAATCGCGAGATTATACCGCTTTTTTGCCAACATTCCATCGTTTTTCTATTGATATTGATCAAACGCACAGCTTTTAACCACACCAACATGAATAATTGTGACCTATAAAGAAGATCCTCGCAAACGTTTGCTTTGCCTGTTAGAATAGCATCCGCACACATTTTTTCTTAACAGCAACTTGCCGTGAGGGCTCTACGTGACTAACAAATCCTCTCTCAGCTATAAAGATGCCGGTGTCGATATTGATGCAGGTAATGCTTTAGTCGATCGTATCAAAGGTGTAGTAAAAGAAACCCGCCGTCCTGAAGTTATGGGGGGTTTAGGTGGTTTTGGCGCACTTTGTGCAATCCCATCTAAATACCGCGAACCTATTTTAGTTTCAGGCACAGATGGCGTAGGAACTAAACTTCGCCTTGCGATGGATTTAAATCGCCA
This sequence comes from Proteus sp. CD3, assembly GCF_008808075.1. NCBI lineage: Bacteria > Pseudomonadati > Pseudomonadota > Gammaproteobacteria > Enterobacterales > Morganellaceae > Proteus > Proteus sp. CD3. The sequence continues at coordinate 2,068,057 of NZ_CP019686.1, forward strand.
TGATGACATCGGGATTGATTTAGTCGCAATGTGTGTCAACGATTTAATTGTTCAAGGTGCAGAACCCCTTTTCTTCCTTGACTACTATGCCACAGGAAAATTAGATGTCGATACCGCAGCACGCGTAGTAACAGGTATTGCAGAAGGTTGTAAGCAATCTGGTTGTGCGTTAGTCGGTGGTGAAACGGCTGAAATGCCAGGAATGTATCACGGTAATGATTATGATATCGCAGGCTTTTGTGTCGGTGTGGTTGAAAAATCAGAAATTATCGATGGTAGCAAAGTTAACGCTGGCGATGCGCTAATCGCTTTAGCATCAAGTGGCCCTCATTCTAATGGTTATTCATTAGTCAGAAAAATTCTTGAAGTCAGCAATACAGATGCAGAAAACACCTCATTAGGTGATAAATCACTAGCTGATCATCTGTTAGCGCCTACTCGTATTTACGTAAAATCACTCCTGTCATTAATTGAAAATATTAATATTCATGCTGTGGCACATATTACAGGTGGCGGATTCTGGGAAAATATTCCTCGTGTGTTACCTGAAAATACGCAAGCGCGTATTGACAGTAAAAGCTGGGAATGGCCACCCGTTTTTAAATGGTTACAAGATGCGGGACAAGTCAGCACACATGAAATGTATCGCACCTTTAACTGTGGCGTTGGCTTATTAATCGCCGTTAACCCAAATGACGTTGAAAAAACATTAGCACATCTTGCTGAGTGTGGTGAAAACGCATGGTTAATTGGTGAAATTGCGCCACAAGCTGCGGGTGAAGCACAAGTTATTATTAACTAATGAAAACATGTGAATGAAAAATATTGTCGTCCTCATCTCAGGAAACGGCAGCAACCTACAGGCGATTATTGACGCCTGTAGGGCAAATAAAATCACGGGTAATGTGGTTGCTGTCTTAAGTAATAAAGCTAATGCGTATGGTCTTGAACGGGCAAAACTTGCTGATATTCCAGCATACTTTGTTGATCCGACTCTCTATGATGATAGAGCCGATTACGATAAAGCATTAATTGAACAAATCGATGCTTATCAGCCCGATATCGTCGTTTTAGCCGGTTTTATGCGTATTTTATCGCCTGATTTTGTGACTCATTATCAGCATAAATTATTAAACATCCATCCTTCTTTGCTGCCTAAATATCCCGGATTACACACTCATCGCCAAGTTTTAGCGAATAAAGACGCTTTTCATGGCGTTACCGTCCATTTTGTTACCGAAGAACTTGATGGTGGCCCCATGATTATTCAAGCTCGCATTCCTGTTTTACCGGATGATACTGAACAATCATTACAAACAAGAATACAAGCAGAAGAGTATCGTATTTATCCATTAGCGATCGGTTGGTTAGCGGACGAACGGTTAAAAATGCAAAATAATCAAGCCTTTCTCGATGATATTGCGCTTTTCGACAACCTTGGTTAACTATTTCATTTAAGATAAAAAGTCACATTGTGCTACACTGTAGCCCGCGTGACTTTTTTTGTGTCACCCTTTTCTCTTTTTATTCAATGCATTCACCGAGGTGCTTATGTCCGGTGGTAAGAAAGTTCCACCTATAAAATTACGTCCTCTCGAACGAGAAGACCTCTCTTTTGTCCATCAACTTGATAATAACGCCAGCGTTATGCGCTATTGGTTTGAAGAGCCTTATGAGGCTTTTATTGAGTTAAGCGACCTTTATGAAAAACATATTCACGACCAAAGTGAACGCCGTTTTATTGCCGAAAGTGACGGCACTAAAGTTGGACTTGTCGAGTTAGTTGAAATTGATTATGTTCACCGTCGTGCTGAATTCCAAATTATTATCGCCCCAGCGCATCAAGGTCATGGATATGCTGCACGCGCGGCAAAACTTGCGATGGATTATGCTTTTTCTGTCCTTAATTTATACAAACTCTATTTAATCGTCGATAAAGAGAATGCTAAAGCGATTCATATTTATGAAAAGCTTGGCTTTAAAAAAGAAGGTGATTTAATAGATGAGTTTTTTGTTAACGGTGCCTATCGTTCTGCGATTAGAATGTGTACTTTCCAAGCGCCTTATTTTGAACAAAAAGCCAAAGCGGCAAAACCCGAAAATTTTGTAAAACCGGGTGCGACTATTAAGCAACACGTCTGATTTATTCAGATATTAAGTTTTAACTTTAACCCTTGTTGGAGTTCAGATGTCCCAGGAACGACTCTATATTGATAAAGAGATCAGTTGGCTTGCGTTTAACGAACGTGTTTTACAAGAGGCGGCTGATAAACGAAACCCGTTAATTGAAAGAGTCAGGTTTCTGGGGATCTATTCAAATAATCTTGATGAGTTTTATAAGGTTCGCTTTGCTGATGTAAAACGCCGTATTTTAATTAATGAAGAGCGTGGCTCCCGCTCTGCATCAAGCCATGCTCGCCATCTTATAAAGAAAATTCAATCAAAAGTGGCTAAAGCCGACCAAGAGTTTGATGCTTTATACAATGATTTATTACTTGAGATGGCGCGAAATCAAATCTTTTTAATTAATGAACGCCAAATCTCACCGAATCAACAAATCTGGTTGCGCCAATATTTCCGCCAGAATTTAAGAAAACACATAACGCCTATTTTAATTAACCCTGAAACAGATCTAGTTGAGTTTCTTAAAGATGACTATACCTATTTAGCGGTTGAAATTGTGCAAGGGCAAATTATTCATTATGCCCTGTTAGAAATTCCGTCAGATAAAGTACCTCGTTTTGTTATTCTGCCGACAGACCAAGGGCGTAGTAAGAAAAAATCCATGATTTTATTGGATAATATTTTACGTTATTGTCTTGATGAGGTGTTTAAAGGCTTTTTCGATTATGATTCATTAAATGCTTATTCCATGAAAATGACGCGAGATGCAGAGTACGATCTTGCGACAGAAATGGAATCAAGTTTACTTGAAATGATGTCATCAACATTAAAACAACGTCTTACCGCAGAGCCTGTCCGTTTTGTTTATCAACGTGATATGCCAGATGAAATGGTGGCGTTGTTGCGCAGTAAATTAGGTTTATCGAATAATGACTCCGTCATTGCTGGTGGTCGTTATCATAATTTTAAAGATTTTATTAACTTCCCAAATGAGGGGAGTAAATTTCTGTTAAATAAACCGATCCCACGTTTACGCCATATTTGGTTTGATAATTTCCGCAATGGTTTTGATGCGATACGTGAGCGTGATGTTTTGCTCTATTATCCTTATCATACCTTTGAACATGTGCTGGAATTGTTGCGCCAAGCCTCTTTTGACCCAAGTGTTATCTCAATAAAAATCAATATTTACCGTGTAGCTAAAGACTCTCGGATCATTGATTCGATGATCCATGCCGCGCATAACGGCAAACGTGTCACGGTAGTTGTTGAGTTACAAGCGCGTTTTGATGAAGCGGCAAATATCCACTGGGCAAAACGCCTGACAGAAGCGGGTGTACACGTTATTTTCTCTGCGCCGGGTCTAAAAATTCACGCGAAGTTATTTATCATTTCACGTTTAGAAAATGGTGAAATCATTCGCTATGCGCATATCGGTACAGGGAACTTTAACGAAAAAACCGCTCGTCTTTATACTGACTATTCACTATTAACGGCTAACACTGAAATTACCAATGAAGTACGCCGCGTTTTTAGCTTTATTGAAAATCCTTATCGCCCTGTTACCTTTGAGCATTTAATGGTTTCGCCACAAAATTCGCGTACCCTTTTAAATCAGTTAATCACCAATGAAATTCACAGTGCTCAAGCTGGGCATCCTGCAGGGATCACATTAAAAGTGAATAATTTAGTTGATGAAGAATTAGTTAATCGCCTTTATGACGCATCAGAAGCTGGTGTAAAAGTACGGCTGTTAGTCCGTGGTATGTGTTCTTTAGTGCCTAATCAGCCGGGATTTAGTGAAAACATTCAAGTAACCAGTATTGTTGACCGCTTTTTAGAGCATGATCGTGTTTATGTGTTCACTAATAAAGGGGATGAAAAAATCTTTCTCTCCTCTGCCGATTGGATGACGCGAAATCTTGATTATCGCATTGAAGTTGCCGTGGCGTTGCTTGATCCTCAACTAAAACAACGCGTTCTTGATATACTGGATATTCAATTTAATGACACCGTAAAAGCACGTTATATCGATAAAGATTTAACAAATAGCTATGTTCCTCGTGGAAATAAACGTAAGATCCGTTCCCAGCTTGCTGTCTATGAGTATATTAAATTGTTAGAACAACCAGGTTCACGAGCGTAACTTTATGCCTTTATCACAAAATGACTCATCACCACGTCCTTTAGAAATTGCAGCTATTGACCTCGGTTCTAATAGTTTTCATATGATAATTGCGCGTGTTGTTAATGGCGCATTACAAGTATTAAGCCGTTTAAAACAGCGAGTTTATCTTGCTGATGGGCTTGATGATGATAACGAATTAAGCGAAGAGGCTATGTTACGTGGGTTATCCGCCCTTTCTCTTTTTGCTGAAAGGTTACAGGGTTTTCCTGCAGAAAATGTCACCGTCGTGGGAACGCACACTTTGCGTGTTGCCACTAATGCAAAAGTCTTTCTTCAACGAGCCAAAGAAGTTATTCCTTATCCTATTGAAATTATTTCAGGGCATGAAGAAGCTCGACTTATTTTTATGGGTGTTGAACACACTCAATCTGAAAAAGGTCGAAAACTCGTTATCGATATCGGTGGTGGTTCAACAGAATTAGTTATTGGTGAAAATTTTGAGCCAATTTTAATCGAAAGCCAACGTATGGGTTGTGTCAGTTTTAGCCGTCAATTTTTCCCAGAACAGAAAATCAGTGAATCTGCTTTTCGTAAAGCACGAGAAAAAGCTGCCCGTAAAATGGAAAAGATTGCATGGCAATACAAGATGACTGGCTGGGATGTGGCTTTAGGAGCATCAGGCACCATTAAAGCAGCGCATGAGATCTTAGTTGAGTTTGGTGAAAAAGACGGTGTTATCACCCCAGAACGCCTACTTATGCTCACGAAACAAGTTTTACGATTTAAGAAATTTAAAGATATCGCCCTGCCGGGTTTATCCGATGAACGTAAACATGTTTTTGTTCCAGGTTTGGCGATTTTATGCGGCATTTTTGATTCGTTAGGATTAAAAGCCCTACACCTATCTGACGGTGCATTACGTGAAGGCGTGCTTTATGAAATGGAAGGCAGATTTCGCCATCAAGATATTCGCCAGCGCACAGCTAAAAGCCTTGCAGAACACTATAATATCGATAGAGAACAAGCAAAGCGTGTTCTTGAAACAATGCAATCTCTTTATGCTCAGTGGGCGCAACAAAATCCTAAACTGGTTCGCCCTGATTTAGAGGCTATTTTAGTTTGGGCTGTCATGTTACATGAAGTGGGATTAAGTATTAATTTAAGTGGGTTACACCGACATTCTGCTTATATTCTTTCAAATACTGATTTGCCTGGTTTTAATCAAGAACAACAACTGTTATTAACAACTCTCGTTCGCTATCACCGAAAAGGGATCAAGTTAGATGAGTTGCCTAAATTTAATCTTTATAAAAAGAAACAGTATTTTCCTCTCGTACAAATACTAAGATTAGCAACTTTACTTAATAATCAGCGACAATCGACGACAAAACCTGCATCTTTGCGTTTAGTTACAGATGAAAATCATTGGACACTTTATTTTCCTGCAAACTATCTTTCCGATAACACATTGATGGAATTGGATTTAGAAAAAGAACAAGAACATTGGCAGGCAGTTCCGGGCTGGAAACTGGATATAAAAGAGGAATATGCTTAACAATATGATATTATACAGAAAAAGACGCTAGTCAACGCGTCTTTTGTTGCATCTATCATACAACAACTATCACACAACAACATAGGTTTGATTTGTGACGATAATATGAACATCACCAACGCAATATTGTTCAAGATTCATATTTTTTATACGGAGAAGACCGATAATCATCCTAAAATGGAATAATTAGTGTCAATGGTTATCTCCCTCGTAAGAATTAAAAAGGAATAACATGTCTCAACCAGCTATCAACAATGATACTGCGGCTGCCATCAATCCGTATTCACAAAAAGTGGCACACCTGCGTCAGCAAATTTTGAGTATCTTTCTCGAAGATGATCATTTTGTTGAAACCGTTTTAGGTGAAGCAAGTGAAAATGATAGGCTGAGCCACCACGAACTTCATGAAAAAATCACCACTGTTAGAGAATTACTACAAGATCTACACGCGGCAGATATTGCAGATATTCTTGAAGCCCTTCCCTATGATGAACGTCTAGCCTTGTGGCATTTGGTTGATAATAATGAACGTGGTGCTGTTTTAGTCGAAGCTTCTGTCGCCGTTTGGGACAGCTTAATTAAAGATATGACTGACCGTGAGTTATTACGATCGGTCGCCACATTACATGTGGATGAACAAGCGTACATCGCAGAGCACTTACCTCGCGATACGATGCGCCGACTTCTTACCTATTTAGAACCAAGTCTGCGTAATAGGATAAGAGAAGTACTTCAATATCCCAAAGACAGCGTTGGTCAGATGATGGATTTTGAGTTCGTCACTGTGCGAGGCAATGTTACGTTAAAAACGGTACAGCGCTATCTACGCCAACGAGGCTCTATTCCTGAAGCAACGGATAAAATTTTCGTTATTGATAATAAAAACCATCTATTGGGCGAACTTCCATTAACCACTGTTTTAACACAATCACCTGATAAACTTGTCTCTGATGTAATGAAAACAGACACCGTGAGCTTTATGCCTGAAGAAAAAGGCGAAGACGCAGCGGGTGCGTTCGAACGTTATGACTTAATTTCAGCGGCTGTTGTTGATAGTAATGGTCTTCTAATGGGTCGATTAACCGTTGAAGATATCGTTGATAACATGCATGAAGAGAGCGATACCAATATTCGTCGTATGGGGGGGTTAAGCCCAGAAGAAGACGTTTTCGCACCTGTCGGACAAGCGGTTAAAACACGTTGGACTTGGCTTGCTATCAACTTATGTACTGCTTTCGTTGCCTCTCGTGTTATCGGTGTCTTTGAAGATACTATTTCCCAATTAGTTGCTCTCGCCACATTGATGCCGATTGTTGCGGGTATTGGGGGAAATACAGGTAATCAGACCATCACAATGATTGTCCGTGCATTAGCGCTACACCAAATTCAAACTGGCAGTTTTTCTTTCTTAATTTTAAGAGAACTTGGCGTTGCCTTTATTAATGGTGTTGTTTGGGGAGGAATAATGGGAATTGTCACCTTCCTTCTCTATGGCGACCTTGCTATGGGGGCGGTAATGACAATGGCGATGGTATTAAACCTCTTAATGGCTGCCATGATGGGTGTATTGATCCCAATGACAATGATTAAATTAGGTAAAGATCCCGCTATTGGTTCGAGCGTGATGATAACCGCTATTACAGATACAGGTGGTTTCTTTATCTTCTTAGGTTTAGCGACTATCTTCTTAGTTTAAAACACCCTTATTACACTAACGCCACTGATAATAAAATACAGTGGCGTTTTTTTATGTCCATCAAACAGATATTAGACCGTTGTTGATAGGTAATAATAGACAAGCAACAATGCAATAATGAGTGAAGTAATAAAAGTCTTTTTAACAGAGGTACTTAATAAATAACTGTCATTTTGATTGGCGTCATTAAGCATGGCTTTTAATACTAAACCACCGCCTAATGCGACGATAGAAAGTGATGCGAACAAAACAATTGCAGCTAAGAGAGCAGTACTGATTGAGATAGGGATCATAAATCCTCCTGTTCAATTGACTTCCCGATGTAATTATAACCAAGAATAATTTTTTTGATGCCTCTTTTTGTTTTTATTTTCAACTCAACGGAAAAGCGCACCAAAGCCACAATTTGCATAAAAACACAAAAATAAAATTATCATTATAAATTTTATTGGATTTTAATTCCATAAAATTAACCAATATTGAAATTGAATTTCAATACATCAGCATTTAACATACAGTAGAATATTCTAATATTTCATTTTCTATCAGATCATATCTTTCATTATTAATGCTATTAGCTTTCTTAATTATCTAATAATAAGTTAATTTATGGAATAATAATAAATTAGCTCATACCTTAATTTATTATTCCCTTGTTTATTTAGACTTGAATAAATATATTCAACACAAAACCTTTTTTATTTAAAAACACTAAAATATTATTCATTTTAAATTTATATAATAATTTTATTATATATTGTTGAAATTTAATTAAACGGAGTTTAATAATGAACTTCACCTATTAAGTGAAACTGAAAACCTAAAAAATATTGATTTACAGCTAATAATGTTGTTTTAATTTCATCTATTTACATCCTTAAGAGCTTCCTGTTATAACTTAAACCATCATCACAACATTATTCTTTCTCGTATAAATAGCCTTTAAATAACCTTTCCCTGTTATTTATTTTCGCCCTATTTTATTCGCACATTTAAAAAGAATCTAATTGTGATTTTATTACTTATTATTTTTATCACGATGATTATTATAGGTTGTTATTATGACATCACAATCACACTCCACTCAGCCGTTGAGTCAACCTACGGCAAGACCATTAAATCGCAGCGACTATAAAACGTTGGGTTTATCCTCACTAGGAGGAACTTTGGAGTTCTATGATTTCGTGATCTTCGTGTTCTTTACGAAAACATTGAGCCACTTGTTTTTTCCTGGTGATAACGCCTTTATTGCACAAATGCAGACATTAGGTATCTTTGCAGCCGGTTATCTTGCTCGTCCTTTGGGTGGCATTATTATGGCACACTACGGAGATATTATCGGGCGTAAGCGCATGTTTACCTTAAGTATCTTCTTAATGGCTGTACCAACATTAGTTATTGGTTTATTACCAACTTATGCCAGTATTGGTATTGCAGCGCCATTATTGTTGTTATTAATGCGCATTATGCAAGGTGCAGCTATTGGTGGTGAAATGCCGGGAGCTTGGGTATTTATCGCAGAGCACACCCCAAAACAACGTTATGGCTTAGGTGTAGGCACATTAACCTCAGGCATTACTGGCGGTATTTTATTAGGTTCAATCGTGGCGATTGTAGTCCAACGTAGCTATAGCGCCCAAGAAGTTAGTGATTTTGCATGGCGTATACCGTTTATTTTAGGTGGTGTGTTCGGTTTGATTTCTGTTTATTTGCGTCGCTTCTTACAAGAAACGCCAATCTTTAAAGAGATGGCGGCGAAAAAAGCGTTAGCACAAGAAATGCCTGTGGTTTCAGTGATTAAAAATCACAAACAAGCCTGCTTAATTACTGCGGTATTAACATGGTCTTTATCAACGGCGATTGTTGTCACCATTTTGATGACCCCCGGTGTCATTGTTGAAGGGATCTATAAAATTGATAGAACGACATCATTAGAAGCAAACTGTGTTGCAACATTAACCTTAACCTTAGGTTGCATATTCTGGGGTTGGATTAGTGATAAGTTAGGAACACGCGCATCAATGACATTATCATGGGGTGGTTTGATTGTTACCGCATTCCATTTCTATGGCAGTTTAGATGCAGCAATGTCAGGTTTTCAGTTAGCATTTAACTATGGTTTGATGGGCTTTTTTGTTGGAGCGATTGCAACTACACCTATCGTTAGCACAAGAGCATTTCCACCATCAATTCGTTTTTCTGGTTTGTCTTTTGCTTACAATATGGCTTATGCCTTATTCGGTGGCTTAACGCCAATGTTAACAGGAATATGGTTAGAAAAAACGGCAATGGCAGGTGCATATTATGTTGCGGGCGTATCATTATTAGCGATTGCAGTCGCCTTCTTACCTTTAGCTTATAAAGGTTGGACAGCCGTTAAACCCACAACTCGCGAGAAAGATGTTGCATTACACGTTGATAAAGTGATCGGTTAGGTTTTTATCAATATCACAGGATATTCTACCAGTCCCCTTACGCAATACCGCCCTTATTAAGGGCGGTATTTTTTTGTGATTTGCAGTTTTTCTGAATTTTATTTTTAATGGCACAAATTACTGTGTCATTTTGCTTAGCGTAGGTGCAGTGATCAGCATTAAAATTGCGATAACACCCGTTACAATACCGATTTGTAAGAATACGCTACTGTAAATTTCTAATGAAGCGTGAGCACTTTGTACGTCTTCTGGTACTGCCATCAGGCTTGCAACTTTACCTGCAATAATTGCAGCGGCTGCCGAAGTTAAGAACCAAGCACCCATAATAAAGCCCATTAAACGCTGTGGTACAAGTTGAGCAACCATTGCAAGACCCAGCCCTGAAATCATTAGCTCACCAATACTTTGGAAACCATAACTTGCAACTAACCACCATGAAGACACAATACCCGCTTCATTTGCCATGCTTGCACCCAGTGGTAGCACTAAGAATGCCGTCGCACTTAAGAACATCCCTACGGTGAACTTATATGGCATAGGCAGTTTATCACCCATAAAGTTATATACCGCCGCTAATATCGGGCTTGCTAACATGATCCAGAATGGATTAAGTGACTGGAATTGCTCAGGTTGAACACTGAAACCTAAAATAGAATGCTCAACGTTATGGATTGCGAAAAAGTTTAAAGATGTTGGCATTTGATCGTAAAGAACGAAAAAGACCACGGCTTCAACCATCAGCAAGAATGCCACAATCATTTTACGACGTGCCGCACCTTTCATCATAAAGGTTTCACGCGCAAAAATCAGGATGATCCCTAATGAGATAACAGCTAAAGACCAACTTGCCACTTCATTATTATGTAACAACCAAGTCGATACCGCCGTTAAAGCTACGATACCCACCAGCGTTAATAACAATTTTGAATAATTAAGCGGTTCAAAATCAGGTCTAGAACCCTTATCTTTGATCCAACCACGGCAAACCATAAAGTTTGCTAAGGTGATCAGCATTCCCACAACGCTTAATGCAAACGCAACATCCCAACCATAATTAGCCGCTAACCATGGCGTTGCTAACATAGATAAGAATGAACCTACGTTGATAGACATATAGTACATCGTAAATGCACCGTCTAATTGCGGGTCGTCTTTCTCATAGCAAGTTGCTAATAATGAAGATGGGTTAGCTTTAAATAAACCGTTACCTACTGCAATTGTTGCAAGTCCCCAATAAATCACGTCTTTATCGTGATCAGAGAATGCCACCATCGCATAACCAATTGCCAGTACGATTGCCCCAAGAATAATAACCCTTTTAGTACCAAGGACTTTATCCCCAAGCCATCCACCGATAGCCACAAAACCATAAACTAATGCGGTAAATGCAGCAAAAACAGTGATAGCTTCTGCTTCACCCATGCCCAGCATTTTAACCAAGTAAACGGCCATGATCCCTTGCAGACCGTAATAGCCGAAACGTTCCCATAATTCGATTGAGAAGATGAGATAAAACGCACGAGGCTGTTTAAATGCATTCAGGCTCGGTTTTTGTCCATCGTCAGGTGTGTTTGCAGTTGACACTAAAAACCTCTAATTATTTTATTACGCCTTTATATTTAGGCTAATTTTTACAAAAATTTCGTTATTCAAGACAGAGTTAAAGCTCGGTGAATTTCATACTGGATTGTTATTCTTTGAAAAGAGTTCAACGCAGAGAAAAACAAGGTTGGCATTCTATCACTGGAAAGCATAATTATCTAAGAATTATAACTAACTATTGCGTTTTATCATAGTTACAGGCATTTGTACAAAATAGTTATGCGATTAAAAAAACATCAAACAAAATAACTCACTGATAATCAATAATTTATTTTCTACTTAATTATCGCCATATAAACAATTAAGCTATGCTACTGCTTATCCCTATTTTGCTAAATTAGCACTTATTGAATAACAGCGATAAAAAAATACCAGTAGCAATTTGTTTTAACTGATTAAAATAACGCCAATAAAACACATTCCTTGACTTAATTTCCATATTTCCTCCATTTTTAACCGTGAAGAAACAGGTAGAATGTCACCATTCCAGATTTTCATTTCAGTATTTCTGATTAGCTAGTTGCCAGTGGGATCACAAAAGTAATGAATAAAAACAAAAATGCTAAAAAAAGAGTTTCTCTTATTATTGCTTTAATCGTCGTAATCGCAGGAGGTTACGCTTATTGGCAATTTAATACAGCAAAAACAGTGTCGCCTGAAAATAAAGAAACTCAAGCAACAAGCTCACAAAGCCGAGGTACAGCAGGATCTCGTCGCCCTCCTTTACCTCCTGTTCAAGTTGCAACATCAACACAAGAAGATGTGCCTCAATTTTTATCTGCTTTAGGTACGGTAAAAGCCACTAACAGTGTAACCGTCACTAGCCGTGTTGAAGGTCAATTAATGGCATTACATTTCACCGAAGGGCAACACGTTCAAAAAGGTGATTTATTAGCTGAAATTGACTCTCGCCCATTTGAAGTTCAATTAGCTCAAGCCAAAGGACAACTTGCAAAAGATCAGGCTACATTAGCTAATGCACGTCTTGATTTAGCGCGTTATCAGAAATTAGCAAAAAACCATTTAGTCTCACAACAAGAGTTAGATAATCAGCAAGCTTTAGTTAAACAGTCTGAAGCCAGTATTCGTATTGATGAAGCCACTATCAGTAATGCACAACTGCAACTCACTTACAGCAAAATCACGGCACCTATTTCTGGGCAAGTAGGTTTAAAACAAGTTGATGTGGGTAATTATATTTCTGGTGGTTCATCTACGCCTATCGTCGTTATCAATCAAATGGATCCGGTTGATGTGCTTTTTACATTGCCAGAACAAGATCTCGCGAATGTTATTCAAGCACGTAAAAATAATGCTGATTTACCCGTCACCGCATTAGATAGAAATAATCAATTTGAATTAGCTAAAGGAAAATTATTTAGTGTTGATAACCAAATTGATGCAACAACGGGCACGATTAAATTAAAAGCACGCTTCCCTCAACAAGAGACGACACTGTTCCCTAATCAGTTTGTAAATGTCCGTCTTTATGTCACCACATTAGAAAAAGCCGTTGTTATTCCTAATGCAGCTTTACAAATGGGCAATGAAGGTCACTTCGTTTGGGTTGTAGACAGTGAAAATAAAGTGAATAAATTAGGTGTTGAAGTTGCCTTACAAAATGCGGAAAAAGTGGTAATAGCCTCTGGTTTATCAGCAGATCAGCGTGTTGTAACCGACGGTGTGGATAGATTAACGCAGGGTGCAAAAGTCGATATCGTGACACCAACGGCACCAAAGACGAAAGAAAATAACCGTGTTGTTGCGGAGAAAGCGTAATGACTGAAAAAACACACGGTACAGGTGGGGGACCTTCTCGCTTATTTATTCTGCGCCCTGTTGCAACAACTTTATTTATGGTTGCTATACTCCTCGCAGGGATTGTCGGCTATCGCATGCTTCCCGTCTCTGCATTACCTGAAGTTGATTATCCCACTATTCAGGTCGTTACTCTCTATCCCGGAGCAAGCCCTGATGTAATGACATCAGCAGTTACTGCGCCATTAGAGCGCCAATTTGGACAGATGTCCGGATTAAAACAGATGTCGTCACAAAGCTCTGGCGGTGCATCGGTGATCACACTGATGTTCCAATTAACATTACCCTTAGATGTTGCAGAGCAAGAAGTACAAGCTGCAATAAATGCGGCTACTAATCTGCTCCCCTCTGATTTACCTTATCCACCGATTTACAGCAAAGTAAATCCGGCTGATCCACCTATTTTAACCTTGGCGGTTACTAGCTCCACATTACCGATGACACAGCTGCAAGATATGGTTGAAACCCGTATCTCGCAAAAAATTTCACAAGTTAATGGTGTAGGTTTGGTGGCATTAGCAGGTGGTCAGCGCCCTGCTGTCAGAGTCAAACTCAATGCTCAAGCCGCAGCATCTTACGGTTTAGATAGCGAAAAAATTCGTGTAGCAATCAATAATGCGAACGTTAACTCCGCGAAAGGGAGCCTTGATGGGCCAACTCGCTCTGTGACGTTATCTGCAAATGATCAGATGAAATCATTAGAAGATTACCGTCAATTAATCGTTACTTATAAAAATGACGCACCTATTCGTTTATCTGATATCGCAACCATCGAACAAGCGCCTGAAAATAATCAATTAGGTGCATGGGCAAATAATGAACAAGCAATTATTATCAATGTTCAACGACAACCCGGTGTTAATGTTATTGATACCACTGATAATATTCGTAATTTATTACCTGATTTAGTCTCTAATTTACCAAAATCCGTTAATGTTGAGATCTTAACCGACAGAACCACCACGATCCGCGCTTCAGTTAAAGATGTGCAGTTTGAACTTGGTTTGGCTATCGCCCTTGTGGTAATGGTCATTTATCTCTTTTTACGCAATGGTGTCGCAACCTTAATTCCAAGTATTGCCGTACCGCTTTCATTAGTGGGTACGTTTGCCGTGATGTATTTTTGTGGATTCTCTGTCAACAACCTCACGTTAATGGCATTAACCATTGCAACAGGCTTTGTTGTCGATGATGCCATTGTCGTGATTGAAAATATTTCCCGTTATCTTGAACGTGGTGATAAACCGTTAACAGCCGCTTTAAAAGGTGCCGGTGAGATTGGTTTTACCATTATTTCACTCACTTTCTCTCTGATTGCTGTGCTGATCCCGCTGTTATTTATGGGTGATATTGTGGGGCGCTTATTTAGAGAGTTTGCAATCACCCTTGCTGTTGCCATTCTTATCTCTGCGGTAGTTTCGCTCACATTAACGCCAATGATGTGCGCTCGATTGCTAAAACCTGAAAATGAAATCAAACACAACCGTTTTGAAATGGCGTGCGAGCGTTTCTTTGAAAGAATGATTGCCGTGTATGCAGTTTGGCTCAAACGTGTTTTAAACCATCAATGGATAACACTTGGCGTAGCCCTTAGCACATTAGTACTAACTGTATTGCTATATATGTTTATCCCTAAAGGCTTCTTCCCATTACAAGATAACGGGCTATTGCAAGGTACTATTGAATCCTCACAATCTATTTCTTATCAAGCAATGGTAGAAAAACAACAGCAAGTCGTTGATAAATTAATTGATGATCCGGCTATTGATAATATTGCTAGTTTTGTGGGTATTGATGGAAGCAACGCAACCTTAAATACGGGTCGTTTGCAAATTACGTTGAAGCCTCTTGATCAAAGGGATTCCCGTATTGATGTGATTATTCCTCGTTTACAAGAGCGTATTGCTTCTATTTCAGGAATGACGCTCTATCTGCAACCAACTCAAGATTTAACGATTGATACGCAAGTTTCTCGTACTCAATATCAATTTACGTTACAAGCAACATCATTAGATGAATTAGCTTATTGGGTGCCTAAGCTCTCTCAAGCACTAAAAGATAGCCCAGAATTAACGGATATCAGCAGTGATTGGCAAGATGGCGGCATGATGGCGTATATCAAAGTGGATAGAGACTCGGCAAGCCGTTTAGGTATTTCAATGAGTGAAATAGATAACGCACTTTATAATGCTTTTGGTCAGCGTTTAATTTCAACTATCTACACTCAAGCCAATCAGTATCGCGTGGTATTAGAACAAGATATTCGTAATGGTGATGGATTACAGGCACTTTCAGCCGTGCATTTAACGGGTAAAGATGGGGCGATGGTACCTTTATTATCTATTGCATCCGTTGAGCAACGCTTAGCGCCTCTTTCTATTAATCATCAAGAGCAATTTCCTTCAGCAACATTCTCATTTAATGTCGCTGAACAATCGTCTCTTGAAGAAGCGGTGAAAGCAGTGAAATTAGCTGAAGAGCAAATTTCTATGCCAAAAGATATTACCACCCAATTCCAAGGGGCGACGTTAGCATTTGAAAGTGCGCTTTCAAGTACTTTGTGGCTAATTATCGCGGCAATTGTCGCAATGTATATTGTATTAGGTGTGCTGTATGAGAGTTTTATTCACCCTATTACCATTTTATCTACACTGCCAACAGCAGGTGTCGGTGCATTATTGGCTTTAATCGCCGCAGGCAACGAGCTTGATATTATTGCGATTATTGGGATCATCTTACTTATCGGGATCGTAAAGAAAAATGCGATTATGATGATAGACTTTGCTCTTGCCGCTGAGCGAGAACAAGGTTTAACGCCTTATGAGGCTATTTATCAAGCATGCTTATTACGTTTCCGTCCCATCTTAATGACCACAATGGCAGCGCTTTTAGGTGCTTTACCTTTAATGTTAAGTACTGGTGTTGGGGCAGAATTACGTCAGCCATTAGGGGTTTGTATGGTTGGTGGCTTAATTATGAGCCAAATTTTAACCCTATTTACAACACCGGTAATTTATCTGTTATTTGATAAATTATCGCTCTATATCAACCGTAATAAACACGTTGAGAATAATAACGGGGCTGTATCATGAAGTTCTTCGCCCTCTTTATTCAACGACCAGTAGCAACCACATTGCTCAGTTTAGCGATTTCACTTTGCGGTGTATTAGGCTTTATGTTACTTCCTGTGGCACCTTTGCCACAGGTGGATTATCCCGTTATTAATATCTCTGCCTCTTTACCTGGGGCATCTCCTGAAACCATGGCATCCTCTGTGGCAACACCGCTTGAGCGCTCTTTAGGGCGTATCGCGGGCATTGATGAAATAACATCAAGCAGTTCGCTGGGGAGTACCAATATCACACTGGTGTTTGATTTAAACAAAGATATCAATACCGCAGCTCGTGATGTACAAGCGGCATTAAACGCTTCACAAAGCTTATTACCATCAGGTATGCCAAGCCGTCCGCGTTATTATAAATCGAATCCTTCTGATGCACCGATTATGATCTTAACGCTCACCTCTGATACCCAAAATACAGGAGAACTTTACGATCTCGCCTCAACTCGCTTGGCACAAAAAATCTCGCAGATTGAGGGTGTCAGTGAAGTTTCTGTCGGTGGAGGATCATTACCCGCGATACGTGTTGCTCTCAATCCTGATGCGTTATTTAACCAAAATGTCAGCCTTGATGATGTCAGAAAAGCGATTAGCCAAGCGAATGTGCGCCGACCTCAAGGCTTCGTAAATAATGACGAGGGGCGCTGGCAAATCCAAACTAACGATGAGCTGAGTAAAGCCGCTGAATATCGCCCAATTATTGTGCATTACAATCAAGATGCTGTTGTGCGTCTAAGTGATGTGGCACAAGTCACAGATTCCGTACAAAACTCACGAGCCGCAGGAATGAGTGGCGGAGAGCCTGCTATCTTACTGGTTATTCGTCGTGAAGCGGGTGCCAATATCATTGAAACCGTCAATCGCATTCGTGAAGAGCTTCCAGAATTACGAGAGCTTATTCCTGCCAGTGTTGATTTAAAAGTTGCACAAGATAGAACCCCTACTATTCGCGCATCCCTAGCGGAAGTTGAACGTGCGTTAGCCATTGCGGTGGCGTTAGTCATTTTAGTCGTGTTCTTATTTTTACGCTCAGGTCGCGCCACGCTGATCCCAGCAATTGCTGTACCCGTTTCATTAATTGGTACTTTTTCAGCCATGTATCTCTGTGGCTTTAGTTTAAACAACCTTTCATTAATGGCATTAACCGTGGCTACGGGCTTTGTGGTTGATGATGCGATTGTGGTGCTTGAAAATATCTCTCGCCATATTGAGAATGGTTTAAAACCTAAAGATGCTGCGTTGAAAGGGGTTGGTGAGGTTGGTTTTACTGTTCTTTCGATGAGTCTTTCTCTTGTTGCTGTTTTTATTCCATTACTGTTAATGGATGGTCTTGTTGGGCGACTATTTAAAGAATTTGCGATCACCTTAACAGCCGCTATCGCCATCTCACTATTTGTTTCTCTAACGCTAACCCCAATGATGTGCGCGCATTTATTAAAAGGGATAAAACCGAAAGCACAGTCACATTTACGGGGGTTTGGTAAGTTACTTTTCCGCGCCCAGCAAGGTTACAGTGTCACATTACAAGCCGCCTTACGCCATAAACGCTGGGTTATGGCGATTTTTCTCGCCACATTGGGCTTAAATATTTATTTATATATCAGCGCACCAAAAACCTTTTTCCCCGATCAAGATACGGGTCGTTTAATGGGATTTGTGCGTGCTGACCAAAGTATTTCATTCCAATCGATGAAAGAAAAAATGACCCGCTTTATGCAAGAAATTAATGCCGATAAAGACGTTGATAGCGTAACGGGTTTTACTGGCGGAGGACGCATTAACAGTGGATTTATGTTTATTTCCCTTAATCCACTGTCAGAACGTACCGATAGCGCCAATAAAGTGATCGACCGTTTACGAGCCAAACTCGCTAATGAGCCGGGAGCGAATCTCTTTTTAATGCCAGTGCAAGATGTTAGAGCGGGTGGACGCCAAGCGAATGCCAGTTATCAATTTACATTATTAGCAGATGATTTAAGCGAGTTGCGTAAATGGGAGCCTATTGTTCGTAAAGCGTTAGGCGAATTACCTCAGCTTGTAGACGTTAACTCTGATAAAGAAGATAAAGGCGCTGAAATGGCACTGACTTACGATCGCGATACGATGTCGCAATTAGGTATTAATGTCAGTGATGCCAATAATCTGCTGAACAATGCTTTTGGTCAACGACAGATCTCCACCATTTATGCGCCGCTAAATCAGTATAAAGTGGTGATGGAAGTCTCTGAACAATATACCCAAGATGTCTCTGCGCTAGATAAAATGTATGTGGTCAATGCTCAAGGTGAACGTATTCCATTATCCGCATTTGCAAGTTGGTATCCTGCTAATGCACCATTAAGTGTGAATCACCAAGGATTATCTGCATCTTCAACAATTGCCTTTAATATTCCCGAAGGCTATACATTAGCTGATGCCATTGATTCTATTGAACGCACAATGACAGAGTTAGGTGTACCTAATACCGTCAGAGGCACCTTTGCAGGAACCGCGCAGATTTTCCAAGAAACCATAAAATCACAGCTTATTCTTATCTTAGCGGCGATTGTAACGGTCTATTTGGTATTAGGTGTACTGTATGAAAGCTATATTCATCCGCTGACCATTTTATCTACCCTGCCGTCTGCGGGCGTAGGTGCGTTGTTAGCATTACAGCTTTTTAATACACCTTTTAGTCTGATTGCACTTATTGGCATTATGTTGCTTATTGGTATTGTGAAGAAAAACGCCATTATTATGGTGGATTTTGCAATTACCGCGCAGCGCGAAGGCAAGTTATCAGCTAAAGATGCCATTATTCAAGCCAGCTTATTGCGTTTTCGTCCTATTATTATGACAACACTCGCGGCTTTATTTGGCGCGTTGCCATTAATGTTAGGTAGCGGAGATGGGGCCGAGTTAAGACAACCTTTAGGGATAACAATTGTAGGTGGTTTATTAATGAGCCAACTACTGACCCTTTATACAACCCCGGTTATTTATCTATTTTTTGATGGATTGCGTGAACGTTGGCAACAACGACGTATCAGCAAAAAAGAGGCAAATGCATGAAATTGAGAAGCAAGCTGTTCTTAGTCATATTCGCCACTTGTATGGCCGTTGTGCTTGCGATGCATATCGGTATTCGAGGTAGCTTTCAGCAGGGATTTATTGGCTATATCAAAAAAAACAGCGAACAGCGTGCAACTCTTTTAGCTGAAGCCTTAACAGATCAATATGCAATAACGGGTGATTGGCGTTTTCTCAATAGAGATGATCGTTCTCTTTATCAAATATTACGTAGTATTGACCAAATAAGCCAAAGTGGTGAAGGACCTGCGCCAAGGGGCTGGCGTACTCAGTTTTGGATCGTTGATAAAGAGATGAAACGTTTATTTGGTCATGATAATCAATTTCCTGAAGAGATATTCAAAAAGCCCATTACTTCTCATGATGAAATTGTCGGTTGGGTGATTGTCAGTGCCGCTGATAAAATTAGCAGTGAAGCAGATATTAGTTTTGATAAACAACAACTGCGTACCAGTTGGATAATTGCAGGTTTAGCAGTTCTTTTTGCTTTACTCATCACACTTATCCTTTCTCGCAATATGATACGCCCTGTTAAACGACTGGTTGAGGCAACACATAAATTAGCGGCTGGTGATTTTTCTGTTCGTGTGACGCCCACCAGTAAAGACGAGATCAGTCAACTCGCTACCGATTTTAATCAACTTGCCAGCACACTAGAAAAAAATGAGCAAATTCGTCGTGATTATATGGCTGATATCTCACATGAATTGCGAACTCCCCTCGCCATTTTAAAAGGGGAACTTGAAGCGTTGCAAGATGGTGTCAGAAAGCCCACAGCAGAAACACTAAACTCCCTTTTATTTGAAGTCACAAATTTGACTAAATTGGTGGGTGATCTCCACCAGCTTTCATTATCAGACAGAGGCTCGTTAACTTATCGTAAAGATTTTATCGATATTAATGAGGTGATTTTGTTGGCGGTGGCTTCTTATCGTCACACCTATCAAACTAAAGATATTACGCTACTCACCGAATTAGATGATTTATCTCCACTGATTGTGCAAGCCGATCCTGATAGGTTGATCCAGCTTTTCCATAATCTGTTAGAGAATAGCGTACGCTATACTTATTCAGGCGGGCAATTACATATCAGAACTAAAAAAGAACAAAATCATGTTGTTATTTCATTAGAAGATAGCGCTCCGGGATTAGATAACGCTCAATATAAAATTGTTTTCCAGCGCTTTTATCGTGCAGAAAACTCACGAAATCGTGCAAGTGGAGGTTCAGGTTTAGGTCTTGCAATTTGCGAAAATATTGTTGAAGCTCATAATGGTAAGATAAGTGCGATGCCTTCCTCTTTAGGTGGCATGAAAATCCTTATAGAATTACCTGCATATTCTGATGATCTTTAAGCCTAATAACCATTGAGCCAATAAATGACAGTATCTGAATCCCTCTATTCAATTCTGATTGTTGAAGATGAACCTAAACTTGCCCAATTGCTTATTGATTACCTTCAAGCATCAGGTTATCAGACTCATTGGTTAGCAGATGGTGCTGAAGTGAGCCATTGTGTAAAACAGCAACACTACGATTTAATACTATTAGATCTGATGTTGCCCGTTAAAGATGGCATTACGATCTGTAAAGAGTTACGTCAGTTTTCAGATATTCCAATCATTATGGTGACGGCTAAAACAGAAGAAGTTGATCGATTACTCGGGCTTGAGATTGGCGCTGATGACTATATTTGCAAACCTTATAGCCCAAGAGAAGTCGTCGCCAGAGTCAAAACGTTATTGCGTCGTTTTTATCGACCACAAGATATTATCCAAAGCGATAAATTAGTTGTCATTGATGAGCAGGCTTATCAAATTCAATACAACAATAAAATTCTCGATTTAACCACTGCTGAATTTCGTTTACTAAAAGCCTTAGCGACTCAACCGGGCAAAATATTAACCCGTGATCAATTAATGGATCATCTTTATGATGACTACCGCATTGTGACGGATAGAACCATTGACAGTCATATTAAAAACTTACGACGTAAACTTGAGCAACTTAACGATCAAATTGAATTTATTCGCTCAATTTATGGTCAAGGCTATCGTTGGGAAACCCAAGCTTACCGTTTTCGATGATATTTTTTCAGGAATACATTGAACCTCGCTACACTTAAGCGCTAGAATCCACCCCTTTATGATATACCCCTACCCAATGTGTGGGGGACTGACTTGAAATCAGAACCAGGAAATTAACCATGTTTACACCCGAATTGCTCTCCCCTGCTGGCTCCTTAAAAAATATGCGCTATGCCTTTGCTTATGGCGCAGATGCCGTTTATGCAGGTCAGCCACGTTATAGCTTACGTGTGCGTAATAATGAGTTTAACCACGAAAACCTTGCTAAAGGTATTCAAGAAGCCCACGAATTAGGTAAACGCTTCTATGTTGTGGTTAATATCGCACCGCATAATGCTAAATTAAAAACCTTTATCCGTGACCTAAAACCCGTCATTGATATGGGACCTGATGCGCTGATTATGTCTGATCCGGGTTTGATCATGATGGTGCGTGAAGCCTTCCCTGAAATGGATATCCACCTTTCAGTCCAAGCCAATGCGGTTAACTGGGCAACCGTAAAATTCTGGCATCAAATGGGATTAACTCGCGTGATCCTTTCTCGTGAACTCTCTATTGATGAAATTGCTGAAATTCGTAAGCAAGTACCAGATATGGAATTAGAAGTGTTTGTTCACGGTGCTTTATGTATGGCTTACTCCGGCCGTTGCCTATTATCTGGCTATATCAATAAGCGTGACCCGAACCAAGGTACATGTACTAACGCTTGCCGTTGGGAATATAAAGTCGAAGAAGGCAAAGAAGACGATGTCGGTAATATCGTTGAAAAATACACGCCAATTCCAGTTAAAAACGTAGAGCCTACTTTAGGTGTTGGCGCGCCAACAGACAAAGTCTACTTAATCGAAGAAGCTAAACGCCCTGGCGAATATATGACTGCGTTCGAAGATGAACACGGTACTTATATCATGAACTCTAAAGACTTACGTGCGATTGAGCACGTTGAGCAATTAACACAAATGGGTGTGCATTCGCTGAAAATTGAAGGTCGTACTAAATCCTTCTATTACTGCGCCCGTACTGCACAAATGTATCGTCGTGCAATTGATGATGCAGTTGCTGGTAAACCTTTTGATCCAACATTACTAACAACATTAGAAGGCTTAGCACACCGCGGTTATACCGAAGGTTTCTTACGTCGTCATACCCATGATGCGTACCAAACTTATGAATATGGTTATTCTGTCTCTGACACGCAACAATTTGTCGGTGAATTCACAGGTAAACGCGTAAACGGTTTAGCTGAAGTTGATGTTAAAAATAAATTCGTTTTAGGCGATAGCTTAGAATTAATGACACCAACAGGAAATATTCAATTTACGTTAGAAACACTGTTTAACAAAAAACAGCAGCCAACAGATGTTGCACCAGGTAATGGTCACATGGTTTATTTATCTGTTCCTGAAGATGTTGATTTAGATTTTGCACTGCTGATCCGCAACCTACAAGGTACAACAACACGCCAACCGCATAAAATTGATGCGGTAGAAGTGAAGTAAAGCGTCATAATCTGATTTAATGTGGTCAATTTCAAATACAGATCACATCAATAATAATTTGTTTACCGTATCATCAGTTCCGAAAAATAAAGAACTAGAATGAATACAGTAAGACTAGGAACCACCTCCTTGGCAAATCCAATCTCCCTTGGATTTGCCTTTTCTTTTTGTCCCTTTCTTATCAACGCCCTTTTGTCTAAAACACACGCCCTTTTTCGTTATCATTTGTAAAAAAAATAGTAATTTTCTCGATATCCGTTACCTTTAAAAGAGTGATTCAATTAAAGGAACTCATCAATGAGTAAAATTAGTTTGCTAATCATTAATGGAAAAAACGCGAATAATAACGCATTGAGAAAAGCCGTTTACCAATTACGTGATGAAGGTTTTGATCTCCAAGTCAGGGTTACTTGGGAGTCCTGTGATGTACGGCGTTTTGTACAAGAGGCTATTGATATAAATGTTGAAACGGTGATTGCTGCGGGAGGTGATGGCACAATTAATCGTGTTGCTTCTGAACTTATTCATTTATCACCTTCATCGCCGCCAACCCTTGGTATTATTCCATTAGGTACAGCAAATGATTTTGCCACCAGCGCACAAATCCCTCGTGATATGGAAAATGCACTTAATTTAGCCGTTAAAGGTCGTGCAAGACCTATTGATATTATTGCCGTTAATAAGACTCACTATTTTATCAATATGGCAACAGGCGGCTTTGGAACAAAGATCACAACAGAAACCCCTGAAGCCTTAAAATCAGCATTAGGTGGAGCTGCCTATTTTATTAATGGTCTTTTAAGTATTGACGCTTTAAAAGCGGATCATTGCACAATTGAAGCAGAAAATTTCCACTGGGAAGGTGAGTCTCTTATTTTAGCTATCGGCAATGGACGTCAAGCGGGTGGAGGACAAAAACTGTGTTCCGAAGCTTTAATTAATGACAATAAACTCAATCTTACCATCGTTGAAGCTCACGAACTTCTCCCCTCAATTTTAAGCAGCATGTTTGATAGCAAGAAAAATGACAAGATAATCGAGCGAGAAAGTCGCTGGGTAAACATTAGTGCTTCTCATGAAATGGTATTTAATTTAGATGGAGAACCCCTTTTAGGGAATAAATTTGAATTTATTGTGTTACCTGAAGCGATCCACTGCCGGTTACCGCCTCAATGTGACTTGTTATCTTAGTGTAGATAAATGACAATCACTCTCATCTCATCATGAACTGGAGTATGTAATGACTGATATAGTAAGTTTGTTAGGTACTGATGCAAAATCATTATTAGAACATCGTTGCCAAACCATCCCAAGCGAAAATCTCTACCTGCCAGGTTCTGACTTTGTTGATCGTGTTATGATTGATAACAATCGCCCTAATAGCGTGTTACGTTCAATGCAAACCCTGTTTAATCACGGGCGTTTAGCGGGAACAGGTTATCTGTCTATTTTACCTGTTGACCAAGGTGTGGAGCACTCTGCCGCAGCCTCTTTTGCAGCAAATCCACTCTATTTTGATCCAAAAAATATTGTTGAATTAGCTATTGAAGCAGGTTGTAACTGTGTTGCTTCTACTTATGGTGTTCTTGCCTCTGTTTCTCGTCGCTATGCACATAAAATCCCTTTTCTTGTGAAATTAAATCACAATGAAACCCTAAGCTACCCAGCGCAATATGACCAAACACTGTATGCCAGTGTAGAACAAGCCTTTGAAATGGGTGCTGTTGCCGTGGGTGCGACTATTTACTTTGGTTCACAAGAAAGCCGTCGCCAAATTGAAGAGATTTCAATGGCTTTTGAGCGCGCTCATGAATTAGGTATGGTCACTGTATTATGGGCTTATTTGCGCAACCCAGCCTTTAAGAAAGATGGTGTAGATTACCATGCAAGTGCAGACTTAACCGGTCAAGCAAACCATTTAGCCGCGACAATTGGCGCGGATATCGTTAAACAAAAAATGGCTGAAAACAACGGTGGCTTTAAAGCAATTGGTTTTGGTCATACTGATGAGCGCGTTTACACAAAACTCACCACTGAAAACCCAATTGATTTAGTCCGTTACCAATTAGCCAACTGCTATATGGGTCGTGCAGGATTAATAAACTCTGGTGGCGCTTCAGGTAATAATGACCTTGAAGATGCTGTACGCACTGCGGTTATCAATAAACGCGCAGGTGGTATGGGTTTAATTTTAGGGCGTAAAGCGTTCAAGAAATCAATGAAAGACGGTGTTGCGCTAATTAATGCAGTACAAGATGTTTATCTGAATAAATCTGTCACTATTGCTTAACCGATAGATTTAAATGTGAAAGCCACTCAAATGAGTGGCTTTTATGGTTTAGCGACTAAATGTTTTTGGTTTTTGCACTTGCGTTATTGCATGTTGAGGAGCCATATCTTCACGCTCTATCACTTTCATTGCATTTTGCCCTGCTGGCAATGCTCGCTCAATCAATAACTCTGCATGAGACTTCGCTAAAATCGATTGTAATTGCTGATGCTGATTGCACCAAATGGCATCAACATCTTTATCTCGCGTTGTATCACGTTGATGTGTTAACGCCACCGTTCTAGCTTGAAAACGCGCCTGTTTTCCGCCTAACTCTAAACCATAATCAGGAATTGTGGCATGAGACACAACAACTTGCCCTTTATCAAGCCATGCATTTACGGCATTTTCATGCACCACATAACCTAATTCACTTAAACCAGCCAATACCGCCTCACATTGTTTTTTCATTGAAAGTTGCTGTTCATGCATTTCAATGGACTGTTTTAACTTTGTGATCATTACATCAAGTTGTTCATTGGTTGCTAATGAAGCAACCGCTTCTGTATCTCGACTAAGAGTCAGCATCTCTTTATCATCAAAGCTTTCAAGCTCTGCACATAAACGTGTTAATTCTTCCATTAATTCAATATGCTTCACGCTATTACGTAAGCTTTCAGCGATATTCATGATCATGGAATCTGCGAGTAAACGCAGTTTTTTGCGATTATCCTGTTCTTTACTGCTACCCTGCTCTTTGCTATTAACAAGCTTTTGCATTTCAATAAGCTGGTTTGCATTATCATTGGCTTCTGCTTCATTCCCCACCAGCCGTAATTTTTCAATCATCAATTCAATTTGATGACATTGTTGTGCAAAGGGGCTTTGAGGCTCGCCACTTTGCCATAATTGTTGGTTATATACAGATTGCGCTTTTAATTGCGTCAATAGTTCAGTTTGAGCAGGGCTGAGTTGCGCTTTTTGCGCTTCAATTTCACCCGTGACACGAAATAGCAATAAGCTAATGTCCTCAGCACTGATATTTTCGCTCTGTTCAATTTCAGTGATTAAAATACTGTCAGATGCTAATTGTGATTTTAATTGTTTTAATAGTGCCAATGATTTTTGTTTGCTTTGTTGGATATGACGTGCAAGCGCTTTTTCTTCAAGTACTTGTTCTCGTAAGTTTTTCATATCTTGTCGTAAAGGTGCAATAAACTGGCTTAATTTATCCGTTAATCCACTCACTGATTGAGCACTTAATGCATCCAATTGCTGATTATCTTTCACTAATGCATTAAAGGTAGATTCAATTTGGCTCACTCTTTCATCTTGATATGTGAGCTGTTCAACCAATGCCCGCCATTGCTTGAATTGTTTTTTGCTATTCGCTAATTGTCGATGATAACGGATAACATTGGTTTCTTT
This sequence comes from Proteus sp. CD3, assembly GCF_008808075.1. Classification (NCBI taxonomy): domain Bacteria; kingdom Pseudomonadati; phylum Pseudomonadota; class Gammaproteobacteria; order Enterobacterales; family Morganellaceae; genus Proteus; species Proteus sp. CD3. The sequence goes on from NZ_CP019686.1 coordinate 2,094,888, forward strand.
TACAGAGATATAATGTACTGATGAACTCATCATTCACTCACTTTTTCATTCAGTAAAGAGGCATGTTGTAAGGCTTCAAGAAGTTGTTGTTGCGCTTCTTGGCGATGATAAAACCATTGTGTCAACGAAACACGATAATGATAAGGCACCACTTTACGCAAAATATCTTTTCGCCATAGCTCACGCGCGCAAGCCTGAGATAACCACTCATGTTGTGGCATATCGCACTCAATTCCCATCAGTAATTTACCTTGGCGCTCATCTTCAATTAAACAGTCAAAAGAGAAAATTCCCGCTTGTTGTGAGGGGGCAATATGATATCCCTGAGATTGAATAAAACGAGTGACATCGATAACAAATTGATCGTTTATCTGCTCTTGAGTTACCACACTAGCTTGAGTACGACATAAGCGGGCTAATAAACGTTTATTTTCCTCTTGTTTATTAATCTGATGGCAATAACTCGCGTAAGTTAAATAGCCTTGTAAGTAATCACGCGGAATTTCAGGGTGTTTATTGGTGCTTAATAAATCAGAGATTTCATCAATCGGCATTGATGACATAATCACCACTTGTTTTTTCGCTCTGGTGATAGCGACATTTAAACGACGCTCTCCTCCCGTTTGCCCTAATACACCAAAATTACGCCTAAAGGTGCCTTGTGCATTACGACCAAACGTTGTCGAAAACAAAATAACATCTCGCTCGTCACCCTGTACATTTTCAACGTTTTTCACAAAAAACGACATATCTTCATCGTTATCCAAGCGCGCGCTTTCTTCAGTGTAAGCCTTTAAAAAATCCACATCATAGTCATTGCGATCACGAATATGCTGATTAATTAATTGAGCTTGTTTTTGGTTAAACGTCACCACGCCGACAGACGGACGTTTATCAAAAGGCATCTGCCATAAGGTTGCTAAATGCTCAACGATCGCCAAAGCCTCTTTTTCATTGGTTTGATTGACATAAGTACCATTGATAGCCATGAAATGCAGCGGTTTTACTGTATCAATGGTTTTTGCTGAGTGTTGAGCAGGAATATTTAGCCGATTCTCGTAAAAGGCATAATTTGAGAAATTAATTAGCTCTCGAAATGCTGAGCGATAATGAATATCTAACGTATGAATAGGCAATACTGTTCGAGCGAGGTGAAGTAAATCAGGGCAATGGCAAATTTGACTGGAGTCCCATTGTTCACTGCTTTTCTCTTGTTGTTCATCTTCCTCGTTATCGTTATCTTCATCGTCTTCATTTTCATTAAATTTACCGCTGAAAAAAGAGGAAGGCGGCATCTGTTTCTCATCACCACTTACAATAGCTTGTTTACCGCGATATAACGTTGGTAATGCAAATTCAATCGGCATTTGTGAGGCTTCATCATAAATAACACTGTCAAAAAGCCCTGCTTGTAAAGGTAATATTTGGCTTGCCACATCCGGTGTCATCAGCCAAATAGGACGTAATCTTAACAATCCCAGTTGCGTTGCTTGATCAATAAATTCACGTAATCGTAATGCTCTAGGCCCAGTTAAACGTGTTATTTTTTCCCAATGACGCGCATTTTCAATTCTCGATAATTCGATATTTTCCGTTAATAACGCACGATTAGTTTGCTGTAATTGCTGATAGCTCTCTGTCAGTTGCTCAATATATTTCTGCAATTGTTCAGACTGAGTCTTTAATACCGGATTTTTTATTTCAATGTCCGTTCTGACAACGCTATAAAACAGATAGCTCAATGTCGCTTTTAAAAGATCGATAGGATCAGAGGACGAGTTTTCATCAACCAACTGGCGTGATAATGCTAAAACTTGCCAATCATTGGGTGAAAAATGTGTCGTTCTTTGTCGGAATAACTGAAATTGACTTAAAGCAGGCAAGCTGAGTGCTAATTGCTGTAATTGGGTTGTCAGCAATTCACCTTTATTGATCGCACCATAAAATTGTTGATAGCAGAGATCGGTAAGTGTTTCTTGTAAACCCACTAGTTTATCAAGGCTAGTTTGCTGTGTTTTAGCACGAATAATGGCATTCTCAATTTCTAAACATTGCTGTTCAAAGCCCTGTTTTTTCGCTGATTGAATCGACTCAATAAAATGTTCAGGTTGAGGATATAACGCTAATAGCGCGATATCATCACCACAGGCTTTAAGCTGAGTCATCACCGTACTGATTGTGTTCTGCCACTGCGTATTTTGTTGTTCAAGGTGCTGTTCTAGCCCTAGTTGTTGATAAATAGGTTGCAACTCTTGATACAACAAACGCCATTGTTGTTCTGTGGTGATCGTTTTGTGTAGCGTTATATAATGTTCAACCTTATCTTCTTTACCACTTTGCGCAATAAAGTTTTTTAACTTACTGTTTCGACTATAATAATAAGGATTTAAGAAACGTAAAAACGAAGGCTTTAATTTATCAGCTACGGCTCTTGATAACGTTGCTAATGTGGCATTATCTAACGGAGCAAGTAAGCGGAAAATCAAAGGATCACTACTTTCACTATCAATTTGCTGTAAACGTGTTGCTAATTGCTCTAATTGAGCAATCAACTGCTCTCCTTTATTTTGCTTACCTTGTTCATTTAAAAACAGCGTTAGCCAACGCGATAAATTATTCCATTGTTGATCATTACAATTTTTTAATTGCTGTTTGCACTGCATGAGTGCTGTTTCGTGAGTGGTTAATTTATCGATTGTGATTTGTTGATAAGGTAAGCTATATGCCGTATCGCGCTGTTTTTCTGCTTCAATAAATCGCGTAATATTTTCATTAAATTGGCGATATAACGTGCTGTCAGGCAAAAATAAAGCAACGTTATTTAATGGCGTGTTTTCATAATTAATCGCATACCAATCTAAACCATATAACGTTAAATTATCGATAAGCTGAATAAACGTTGCTTTATTATATTGAGAAAGCAAGGCATTTAATTCATCCGAACTTGTAGCCCACTTTTGTTGTGACTCTAATTCGAGTAATCCAGATAACACTTCTCGATATGAATAATCATATTGTTTATCCGTTAGATATAACGCTTTATAGTAACTATCTAACGTTGTTTCATAAAATTGAATTAAGTTAAGTGTTCTATCACGATTAAACGGTGTGTCTTGCTTAACATCTGCGATCAGTTGTCGTTTATACTCTAATGCCAGTTGCTCTCTGATCGCTGAAATAATCTCTCGCCCTTTAGGGTTTTGATGAATAATCAATACTCTATCTTGTAAGCCATTAGCCACTAATCGTTTATAAACCACATCTAAAGCGGCAGGCTTTTGACACAGCACAAGCGCTGTTTTTTGTCGCCCTATTGCATCAGCAATTAAGTTAACAATAGTTTGGCTTTTTCCTGTTCCCGGAGGTCCTTCTATCAATAATCCTGTTTGCTTTCTTGCCGCTTGAATAATGGTATTTTGAGAAGGATCTGCCAACGACAACAAATAGTTATCTGTTAGTGTCTCTTGTGTTTCTAAAGCTTGTGCTGTCGTATTCACTTTCAGCATAGTGGCAAGAGCAGTGCCGTTAATAGGTAAATGGGCAATTTGTTGTAGATCAGCACTTATCATTTGCCCAATAAAAGAGGTGTGAAATAACACCGCAGAACAATGAATATAAGCACTGTTTTCTGGTATTTCTTCAGTTAATGAAGGTAAGGGGCTTAATGTATGATCTGACGTGGTTAATAAAGACGAGAGCGTGAGCATCATTTCACTGACACTCAAGCCCGTTTGTGACATTAAGCTATCGAGTACTTTTTGCCATTCATTAACCGTAGGAATACCGATAAAGTTTGCAAGGGCTGGATTTAAACGTACCGATGCACGCTCTGTATCAAACGCAATTTGCACCGCACCTTGAGCGCCACCCAAAATATTCATTGAAACAGGCCACAAGAAAAGCGGGGCAATACGTGGCTTTATTTTATTGGGTTGCGTATTTAGCACTAAAAAAGGAAAGCCTAAATACATGCCATTAATACCCGTATCTCGTTGGTAAGACTGAGTATTAAGTTGTAAGATCCACAAGCGGTTATTTAATTTTTCACGTTGACGTAAGACTTCGCCTTCTAATGAAAACAATCTTTTCTTACGGTTAATTAAATGCTCAAGTAAGTTTGTCGCTTTTTCATTATCAAAACTGCATTCGGTTAAATCAACGCGCCCTGCATTGGGTGTTAAACGCATTCTGACTAAATTACCGCGTTGACTTGTAGAAACTAATTTTTTAGCAAAAAAATGTAACACTTCTAAAATATATTTTTGCGATTCAGGTACTTGCCATTTCTCAACGGGAATACAAAGCATCACAATAATATGTTCAAGAGGCAATCTGCGCGTTAAGAGAAAATCATCAGCCCACCTATCAATAATATCGTGATTAACGCGCTTAAAATCCCCTATTCTTTCGCTAAGCTGTTCAATAAGTTGATATCGCGGTGTGGCTAATAATACTTTAGCTTGTTGTTTATCAAACGTCTTAATAGCCAGATCTCTGGCTAATTTAGCCGCATTATTCACCAGTGAATCTAACGTGATATATTGCCCAATCTCTGCACTTAATAACAAAATATAGTCATTTTCATGCATATTCTTACGATCGATTAAAGCACGTAGATTTTCATTATAAGTATCTGGAAATTCTGCACGAATAATTTCCCAACGCGCCACTAATTGACTTAAAGAAGTGATTAACAAATAAAGCTGTAAGCTTTCTTCATTTAATGGAATACGTTGTTGCTGTGCTCTTTCACGAACAGTGCATTGACGATAATAAAGCTGAACAAGCCAATGCGTTTCATCAATAGATTGCAGTTCAGTGGCAAGAGGCTGACAAATTAATTGATAACCTAATAAGGGGTGCTCTAAAAGCCATGCAGGAGTGATGATCTCGCCACGATAAATCAATGGCATATTAGGATTTAAAATTCGTAGCGCGAGTGTAAAACGTAAATCTGGCTCAATATCTTGTTTTTCAACTAATGACTGCAATTGGGCAACTTGTTTGCCACTATTATCAAATTGGCTTAACCAAGTCGTGATTTCACCATGAATAAGTAATTCCGTTGCTTGATCCCAGTATTGCTCTTGGGCAGCTACCATTGCAAATGCATCAGGTTGATTAAAAGGCTGATCTGCAAATTGAAATTGATAATATTGCTGATTTTCATTGTTGCGATTAATTTCTGGCGCTTGTACCGCTAAGCCTTGTAGCCACGCATTGACTTCATTCCATTGCCAGCGTTGAAAGCGATCACGACAGAGTAGACCACGTAAAAGTAATTGAATATTAGGATCTAAATCATCTGGTAGCTCAACACCATTGGTCATTACTTGAATTAAAAACGCATTATCATGGATATGTTTAAAACAGGCTCCTTGCGTTAATTGCTCAAGTAAAATTATCCCTAAACTCCACCAATCTGATGCTGCCGAAACGCCACCCGCTAATATTTCTGGCGCACTATAACGTGAAATTTCAAGCGGAGAGACAATATCGAGATCAAATTCAGATAAACATGCCGAACCATATTCAATCACCACAATATCAAGGGGTTCGCGAGTGCGGATCATCAAATTGGAGGGCTTTAACGCACGATGGCGCACACCATGTTCTGTTAATGCCGCAATAGCCGTACCTAATTCTGAGACTAATGCATTAATTTCATTCGGTTGCCAAAAATCACCACGTTCAATAAATTGGCTTAGTGAACCACCATCTAATCGCTCGGTAACATGCCAAGCTCGGTTTTCCCATCTACCCGTTTCATAAAACACGGGTATATGGTCAGTAGAGATCAGATTTAAGACTTGATAAATAGCAGGATCAGGCTCTTCACCTTTAAGATAGAGTGTTAATACGCCCTCTTGTTCTGTTTTGATATTGCTTACGTTGTAGCGTTCTCTTTCGCTATTAATAGAATTGATACGTTGTTCAAGACGCCAATCACCAATCAATCTAAACGTTTCATTATCAGTAATGTCGTTATTTTCAATCTCATCCGCTGGATCAGCACCACATTCAAAACAGATAAAATCGTCTTCTCCCATCAAATGTCCGTTGACACACTTGCGAGGCTGAAAATGATTAAGATCGGGGATTACCGTAGATGCCTCAATGGAAGGAGATGAAGATATAGGAGGAGATGGACGCCAACCTGATTCATGAATAGGTTCAATCGTTAGATCCCATCCACACGGTTTATCATTAATCTGTCCTGCACAGAAAATCTCAGTTAATTGGCGCTCCGTTTGGCAGTGAGGACAAAAACGTATCATGGTCATCCTTTATTCCATCTCTCTTATCTTTTTATCTGTTTTAATTGAGTATCTTGTTGTGCTAATACTTCACGCAAACGAGCCATATCGCCCTTTTGAGGAATACCGGTAAGATAAATACGCCCTTGGTTATCCAGTGAGAGATCAAGCACTTTGTCTTCTTCGGTTACACTTCTGTCAAAAGCACTAAAACGCGCACGCCCCATCGCTGTTAAACAATGAAGTTGCTGATTATCACTGCCTCGTAACATCAAACTTTGCGTATTTTCAACTTGATATCGACCACTCATTAACGCATCAATTAAGCCTGACATTTTAGTGACTTGTGGCTCTATCTCATTCCAGTGATAACCACTGTAAATAAAAATATCTCCCGAAAATTGCTGACGTAAAGCCGTTAATAATGCATAAAGCGCTTCTGGTTGTTCAAAAGGTTCACCGCCAGAAATCGTAATACCATCAGCAAATGAAAACCAAGGTTGAATTTGTTGAATAATCGCATCAACCGTGGTGCTTGCGGTTTTTCTTTCCCATGTATCTGGCGATAAGCAGCCTTTACAGCGCAAAGAGCATCCTTGAAACCAGATACCAATTCGTTTTCCTGGTCCTAATGTTGTCACTGGAAAATGAATTCGCGATAAACTGATCAACATTCATTTACCTGTGGCACCAAAATAATATTGGTCATTTCACCTATCTGAATATCTGCAATTTGATAAGCTTTTTCTATTGCCAAATCACTATCAAAAATAGCTCTTGAGAGTGGATTAATTAAATAAATCTCTAATTGGTTGCGAATACCACGACCGCCATTTGATAAATCAGATAAACAGTAGAATTTTAACGTCGATTTAGCCGTTTCTGATATCGACAATCTGAGTGATTGTTTATCAAGGCTAGATAGGATATTTGCGACCATTTGTTCAAATATCTGCTCCGCAACATCTTCTCGAATAAAATCAAATACAATAATATTTTCACCAATACGGTTTAATAATTCAGGTCGATTTAAAACCAATTTAAAGTGGCGCTCTATTTCACTTTTTACTTTACGGCTGACATTTTCAAAAGGTTCATGAGGCAGAACATTCGCCACTCTTTCACCATTATTATCAACATGGTAGATCCCAAGATTTGAAGTAAATATAATTAATGCTTCAGAAAAATAAACGCGATCACCACGCCCTGACGTTAATACCCCATCATCAATAATCTGTAGGAATTTATCCATTAAATGAGGATGCGCTTTTTCTATCTCATCAAATAACACAACGCTAAAAGGCTTTTCGCGAATCGCATTGGTTAATTCACCACCAGAGTCATAACCCACATAACCTGGAGGCGCACCAATCAAACGTTGATCAGCATGTTCGGCACTAAATTCAGACATATCAAAGCGAATATAAGCACTTTCATCACCGAAAAGCAGTTGAGTAACCGTTTTTGCTAACTCAGTTTTCCCCACACCAGTTGGTCCGGCTAAAAACAGCACTCCTCGAGGTCTTCCCCCTTTATTGCTGCCCACGCCCATCATTGCGCGCTTAATAATATCTAATAAATGCGTCACAGCATGTTGTTGCCCTTTAACGCGACGTTGTATAACTTGTGGTGCATTACGAATTTTTTGTTTATCGATTTTTTGCCACGGATCTTCGGTGATCCCCACTTTGTAACGTCTTACTGCATCACTAATTCGCGTTATTCCAACTTCTTCAATTCGCGCTAATTGCACAATCGCCACTAAATCTAGCAGTAATAGCCCTTCTGTTTCATCGATAAAATCATTAAGGATCAGTTCTTTTTCACTTTCAATAAGCGATGAAAACCCTGCCAATGACACCAATAAATTTGGCGCTAGCGCTCTGCGGATCTGACTATCGGGTTTTGCAACAGGAATGGCTCGAATTCGAGGATTATTAACGGTAAACCAATCGGGTAAATCGGTTTCTTTTTCCACTATCCAAAAAACGCTATTAAAGAAAGGTTGATTATGTTCGCCAGCAGGTCTTGCTCTCGCTTGATGAGAAGTCACTAATGCTCGTGTAAATAAGCTATGTTCGGCAGGCATCAGATTATCACGATGAGAAAGCAAGCAAGAAGCGAAATCAATACATAACGCAATCGGCTGACCTGTTATTGTTTGCCATTTTTCTAATACACTATTTAAGCTATCAATATTACCTGATGCACGATCGCCCGTAACGGTTAATCCTAATTGTTGCATCAACATTGCGCCATCTTGCAAAGAGTGTGTAGGATTAGCGACCCATTGAAACCCCGTTAATGGCGTATAAGTGATGATATGAACGTAACCCACTTCATACAAACTGTTATAAACTGTCTGGTTAAAAGGCAGTGGCGTTATAACATTAGGCGTAACTTCACTAGCTTGTAAGTCACGCACATTACCAAATAACACAAACTGGCTTTTCAATGGAATAAAACGAAGTAAATCGCGTAACCAGCGTGGTTTTTGAAAAGTAGTATTCATATCATCCCTTACTGAAAATAAGCTATATCTTACCCTAATTCCTCGATATACAGGCTGTTTATATTAAAAGCAGTGTTAATTATTTGAAGAGTCCGATCATAAAAATGAGAATAGAGCCATAGCGGCTCTATTTAAGATAAGTGTTGTTGTAAGCAACATTACCACCAGCGATGAAAATGATGTACAGGGCCGAAACCTTGCCCAACTTCTAAGCTGTCGGCATATTCTAATGCTTGCTGTAAATAGACTTTTGCTTGTTCAACACAAGTTTGCCAGTTAGAAACTTGAGGGCGAATAGCAGCTAAAGCCGCTGAAAGTGTACATCCTGTGCCGTGGGTATTTTTCGTATTAACGCGTTTGGAAGTAAATCGCCACTCGCCATCTTGCGTAAATAACCAATCAGGGCTTTCATTTTCCGTTAAATGTCCACCTTTCATCAACACCGCATTGCATCCTTGCTTTAGTAATGCATAGCCTTGTTGTTTCATCGTTATTTCATCTTTAGCGACTTCACAACCTAGCAGTGCTGCCGCTTCGGGCAAATTAGGCGTGATCAAATCAACCAGAGGCAAAAGCTGAGTGACCATTTTATTAACCGCATCAGGCTGTAATAGAGGATCACCACTTTTTGCAATCATCACGGTATCAAGTACAACAAAAGGGATCGCATATTGCTGAAGCTTGTCACAAACTACGTCAATAATCGAAGCATTAGAAAGCATGCCAATTTTGGCACTATCAATTCGAACATCAGATAAGACCGCATCTAATTGAGCGGCAACAAAATCAGGGGATAAATCATAGACACTACGGACACCACAGGTATTTTGAGCAACAAGTGCTGTCATTACTGTTGTGCCATATACACCCAGTGCGGAAAATGTTTTCAGATCGGCCTGAATACCTGCACCACCACTGGGATCGGTGCCTGCGATAGACAATGCATTGAATCTCACTGATTAACTCCTCCTTTCACCAGTTACAGAAAAGTCGGGCTCTGTTAATCAGCAGAGTTACCTTGACTTCCCTACGCTGGCATTATCCAGATCAGGTTATACGGGTTCATCTCAGCCATAAGGCGCCCCGAGCCAAAGCCTGTAAATTCAGGCGATAACGAGTATCGCATGCTCAAGATAAAGAAGCTAGCTTGATAGCTCATCTCAATCTATAGATCCTCTATTGTTGAGATTTGTGATTCAGTAAGATAAATCAGCTAAGGTTGTATATAATAAATACTAAGCCGATGGCTTCTATTGCATGACACATCAATTTAAGGAATATATTTTAGCTATATTTAAATAAGAAGAATAAAATAAATTATTTTGTTCGTTTTAACGACAATCGATATATTATCTGCTAGATGAGGTATTTATAATGCATTTCTGGACAATCACACAATGCGGAGGGGCTAAATGAAAAATGAACCATCGCAACAGAATAATGGACAATCAATGCCTTATCTTATTCCTGATGCAGATTTTAATGTAAAGTTGAAAATTCACTCTAGAAATATTGATCATACAAAAGAATTCCTTGAAAAAGGTGTGGAAGACTTTGTATTACCAGAATATAGCATCCCTAATGGGTATCGTTTTGTTAAATCTTTAAAACGCAATCAATATCGTTTAATTTCAACTACCAATGCACCTGAAACAGTTTATCTTGTAGAGCTTATTTTTCGCAAAGACATTATATTTAGTAAAACAACATGTACCCAAGTTAAAGTATGGCGAACTGTTTCTGAAGAACATGATATTGCGACAAGATATCTCCCTAGACACTTCTTTAGTTATTTACTTAAAACATACAACATTGTTGTTTCTGATGAAGAGCAAACCGGTGCAGGTAAGCGTTTTTGGGAAACAATGATTGATTGGGCTTTTACTGCTCACCTTAATGTTTATATTTCAGATGGAACAGAAGAAAACCGTCCTCTAACAGTAGTGAAAGATACTGATGATCTTTATGAAAATTGGGACGCTTTCTGCTGGGGTAAGGATCGTGATACTCATACTCACCGACTCCTTGTTATTAGCCAAGAAAAATTATCTCAATAAATGCTTTCTTCCCGTTGAGAGAGTGTAAGCAACAATTCTTTAATTTGCACTCTCTCACCATAGGATTATCTGTATAAAAAACAGACTGCACTCCTGTTGTTAACGGTTAAACCTAAACGTTTTATAAACCAACCTCTGTTTTTTTCTTTTTTTTATTTAACTCTTCTTATTCGTTACTCTATTATCCGCTGGAAATTAATCTCTTTTTATAACCTAATGTTATTGATATTAAATTTATCTCAATATTTTCATTAAGTCATAAAAATAGCTATTTTATGGAATTTTGCTGTTGAAAATGACCAACCTAAAATTATTTCTCTTTAACCTTATTTATCAGCTATTTATTAGCAATCTAATAAAAACTTAATTTTTCATTAAAAACAATACATTATCATAAAAAATAATAGTATTTAATATCAGAAAAAATTACGTTCATAAGTACAATAAATCTATTTGTTTTCTTCTTAACCGATTCTAATCCCTTAAGATTTTATTTAAGAAGTAAAGTTTCAGATACCTCTTATCTTAAATACTTGTCGATTAAATAACACTATTAGTAATGTTTATTTGTCATCACCAGAATCACTGTTTATGCCGTACTCGGAGTTATATTATGTCATCATCCTATTTTCACCCTAGCGTATTAGCCACAACGCTGTTGTCTCTTGCATTAACAACGTCTGCTTTCGCTTCTGAAAATAATTCCAATATCCATCAGATTATTACGACAGAAAACCAACAAATCACCAGTAATCCATCTCAATCTAATAATGAAGAGAGCTACTGGGGAAAATTCAAACGTAATGTCAATCAAACTTGGGACAATGACCAATATAACTACTATTTGCCTGTATGGACTTGGCATAATCGTTTTACTTACGATAAAGAAAAAACGGATCGCTATAACGAAACACCTTGGGGTTTTGGTATGGGTAAATATCGTTATGACAACGATGGTGATTGGCACTCTCTTTATGCGATGGCATTTATGGACTCTAATAACCGTGTACAGCCTATTATGGGTTATGGTTTTGAGAAAATGTGGTATCCCGGTGATAAAGATGGATTTCGTATGGGCGCAGGTTTTACACTAAGTATTACAGCACGCCATGAATACAACTATATTCCTATGCCACTCCCGTTACCGTTAGTTTCTGTCGGTTACGGACATCTTTCATTACAAGCCACTTATGTTCCTGGTACTTATAACAATGGTAATGTGTTATTTGCTTGGTTACGTTGGCAGTAATTTTTTATTTTTTCCGCTCAAAATAATTGCAGATAATAAAAATAGAACATAAAAAAACGCATCTTAATGATGCGTTTTTTTATTATCCCAATAAGTCAGTAATATTTAAATATCTTGGCTTGCTTGGGCGCTATTAGGTATTTTCTTCATACGGGAAATCTTAAATCCAACCCATAAGAACGCAATCCAGAATGGCATTAAAATTACCGAAATATTCACTTGTGGCATAAATAAGATAATCACTAAAATCATGCATAAGAAAGCCAGGCAGATATAGTTACCATATGGATACCAAAGTGCTTTAAAGAAAGGCTCTACACCCTCTTTGGTTTTTGCTGCTCTGAATTTTAAATTCGCTAAACAGATCATTATCCAGTTAAGTACTAGCGTGGTTACAACCAACGCCATTAATAGTTCTAGAGCCTGATCAGGTAATAAGTAGTTAACTAAAATACCTAATGAAGTCGCAATCGCAGACAATAGTAATGACACTACTGGTACACCACGTTTATTAATACGAGAAAGCACATGTGGTGCATTACCTTGTTTTGCCAAGCCATAAAGCATACGACTATTAGAATAAACACCACTGTTATAAACAGACAGTGCAGCAGTTAATACCACGGCATTTAAAATATTCGCGATTAAGAAATTATCCAAGTTATGGAAAATCAGAACAAATGGGCTTTCACCTTTTACGACTTGAGTCCAAGGATAAAGTGAAAGTAACACTAACAATGAACCGATATAGAAAATTAAAATACGATAAACAACTTGGTTAGTCGCTTTTGGAATGCTCACTTTTGGGTTTTCCGCTTCAGCCGCGGTGATCCCCACCAGTTCGAGTCCACCAAAAGAGAACATCACAATGGCTAATGCAGACATGAATCCCGTAAAGCCATGAGGGAAAAAGCCTAGCTCCCATAAATTGCTAACCGAAGCTTGAGGACCACCATTACCACTTGCCAGTAAGTAGCTCCCAAATAAAATCATACCAACAATCGCCAACACTTTAATAATGGCAAACCAGAATTCTGTTTCACCATACATTTTAACGTTAATCAAATTGATTAAGTTGATTGCCACAAAGAAGATAGCAACGGAAACCCAAACAGGAATATCAGGTAACCAATAGTTAATGTATTTCCCTGCTGCGGTTAATTCTGCCATACCGACAAGAATAAACATCACCCAATAGTTCCAGCCAGATAAGAAGCCAGCAAATGGGCTCCAATATTTATTAGCAAAGTGACTAAACGAACCCGCAACTGGCTCTTCGGCAACCATTTCGCCTAATTGGCGCATGATCATAAACGCAATAAAACCACCAATAGCATATCCTAATATTACTGAGGGGCCTGTCATATTAATAGTTTGCGCTATACCAAGAAACAGACCAGCGCCGACAGCACCACCCAGCGCAATTAGCTGGATATGTCGATTTTTCAGACCGCGCTTAAGTTCTGTCTGTTGCGACTCTCTCGCCATACATCCTCTTCTCTTTATTATTTTATCAACTTAACATGTAAACTAATATTTACGATTTTGTTTATTTCAAGCCCCCATTAAAACACTATTCTGACTTGAATAACAAATACATTTTATGCTAGGCGAAAAATAATAAGAAAAGCTATCTTTTAGTGATGTTTAGAGGGGAATAATGTGGTAAAGCGACAAAGACCTTGTTGGAAATCCTCTCCTCGATCGCAAAAATTATCTAAAGCCACAAGATAGAGGCCAAAGGTAATGGCTAATGCAATAATTAAGCTAATAATTATTTTCTTTGCGTTCAATTTAAAATCCTTTAAATACATTTTGTTAGTATGACTTATCACATTATAAGCATTCGCTTAAATACGATAACAAGACAGGGAGTTGTTGTTATAAAATTCGCAATCAATTATCTCTATGAGTAAATTTAGCATAACTTTCATTATGAAAGGTAAACGCTTCCTCGACAGATTTCAGATAATTTGCATTATTTCGCTCTAAACTGTATGTAAAATGACCTTATATTATTTTAAGTACACATTTTGCCAACGATTAGAGATAGCTATTCATTAATATGGATTTCTCTGTCTGTTATTTTTTGTATAAGATTAGGGAGTTAATTTTGATTTTTACCTTAACTTCATTGATAGAATGGAACTGTAATGCCACAAGATAATCATCTCGCATTGGTTTGCGCGCTTAGTAAATGGATTGAGGAGCATTTAGGTCGTGTTATCCATCTTGAAGAGTTGGCGGCTTATTCTGGGTATTCTCTTTGGCACATGCAGAAAATCTTTAAAGAAGTCACAGGCACCTCTTTAGGAAAGTATATCCGTCAGCGTAGATTAGCTGGCGCTATTCATTTATTACGTACCAGTGAGCGCTCTATCTTCGATATCGCCCTTGATTTCGGCTTTGGTTCACAATCTCACTTTACTTATATGTTCCGTAAAGAGTATGGCATCACGCCTTTCGACTTTCGGCAAAATCAAGAGATCGTTTTAGAAACCAAACAACCTTTACATTTACAATCACCTTGTTGTGATTAACCCTTCCATTTATGTGGCATTATACAGATAGCCTTTAATGTCACATAAATAATACTCAAGCTATGTGATGATAGACCGCTTCGCCCTTCCTTTATCATAATTGCTTTTATTTAATATGGGGATGCTAATGAGTATTAAGCTTATCGCGATTGATTTAGATGGAACCTTGCTTAACAAACAACACGAAATTACACCAGAAGTAAAACAAGCAGTTCAGCGAGCAAAAGAGGCAGGAGTTAAGATTGTATTAGCTTCAGGACGCTCCTTTAATGGCATCTCTCCCTATTTAAAAACACTTGGTCTTAATACCTCTGATTGTTACTGTATCAGCAATAATGGTAGCCAAATCCATCAAGCAGATAATGGTGAAGTTATTATTCAAGATCTGCTCAATTTTGAAGATTACCTCTATTTTGAAAACCTCGCTCGTGAGATTGGCGTCCATTTTCACGTTATCAGCGATAATAAGATTTATACGACCAATAGCCATATTAGCCATTTCACCTGCCAAGAAGCCTTTCTATCTTGGACACCACTTTATTATCGTCCACTGAATGAAATGCAAACTGATATGTATTTTAGTAAGTTTATGATTGTTGATGCACCTGCCGTTTTGGATAATGCCATTCAATATCTTCCTGCTAATATTTATGAACAATACAGCATATTACGTAGCGCTCCTTATTTTATTGAAGTGTTGAACACCAATGTCAATAAAGGGAGTGCGGTTCAAAAAGTCGCCGAACATCTAAAAATTACGCCAGAAAAAATTATGTGTATTGGTGATCAAGGTAATGATTTAGCAATGCTGAAATATGCGGGTTTAGGCGTTGCGATGGGAAATGCCCCTGAAGAAGTAAAGAAAGTCGCTAAATTCGTCACACTTTCTAATGAAGAGCACGGTGTTGCAGTGGCTATTAATAGATTTATTTAAACACGATCTTTTTTGTGTTTTATCGCGAATGCCTACAAAATTATATAGCAATTGTGATCCTTAGCAGAGGATCACACTGCTTTTCAACCAAAAACATAGCCTTTTATTATTCTATAATTACTGTTAAATAAGCGTTAAATCCGCCTTTCTTCTTACATATCTCTCAGAATTTGCTACTATTAATTCACTTTTCGTTATTCAAACTGCATTTTTACAACATATTCAGCTAATAAATAGGCTAATGGTAGAATAACAAATATAAATCATTAATATATTTTCTTCACAGACAGGTAGTTTTAGTTATGCTTTCTACAAAAGACATGCTCGTTCTTGGAATGATGGTTTTCGCACTCTTCCTCGGTGCTGGCAATATTATTTTTCCCCCTATGGCGGGTTTCCAATCAGGAAACCTCTGGTTTAGTACATCTTTAGGTTTCCTTGTTACGGGTGTCTTACTTCCTTTTCTTACCTTAGTTATTGTTGCAATTCGTGGACGTGGAGAGCGACTTTCTGTTGATTTACCTTCATGGGTTGCCGTCATTTTCTGGGTAGCACTGTATTTGATCGTGGGTTCTACTTTTGCGATGCCTCGTGTTACCAATACTGCTTATGAAATGGGTTTCTTACCTTTAGGTCTTATTGAGAAAAATACCGCAACACATCTGACTTTCGCGCTTGTTTTCAATATTACAAGTATGTTCTTTATGCTTAAACAAGGTACGATGATCAGCGCCATTGGTAAGTTTATGACGCCAGCACTATTAGTCCTGCTGGTGGTTGTGGGCATTGCTGTTGTGGCTAAACCGATTTCGCCAATGGGTGAACCGACAGGTCTTTATGCGGTAAATGGCTTCTTCTCTGGCTTTATTGATGGTTACCAAACCATGGATGTCCTTTCTGCTATGGCATTTGGGGGGATCGTTGCTCGTGCTTTATATACCAAAGGCATTACTGAACCACGTCAAATCGGTTTTATTACCGTAAAAGCAGGCATGATTTCAGTTTTACTGTTAGCCGCACTTTATCTGTGCCTTTTCTACTTAGGTGCGACAAGCCACTCTGTTTCTGTTTTTGCTGATCCTGCACTCAATGCCACTAACGGTGGTCAAATATTCTCTCGTTATGTTGATGCATTATTTGGCTCTGTGGGTACTTGGCTGATGGGAGGAATTGTTTTATTAGCCAGTATGACCACACTTGTAGGTGTAACAAGTGCTGCTGCAGACTACTTTGCAACATTCCATCACCGTTTAGGCTATCGCTTTTGGGTTGTGGTATTTACGTTAATGACCACTGTTGTATCAACGTTTGGTCTTGATACACTATTACGAGTGACTATTCCTGCATTATTAATGATTTATCCAACATCAGTCACATTAGTATTACTGCAATTCATTCGTAATAAATTAAAATCACCTCGCTTTACCTATCGCTTTACAATTACAATCATTGTTTTGATGAGCCTTTTCGATACATTGAAACAATTGAAGTGGTTAAATGCTGATTTACTGCAATTATTTAGCTATATCCCACTGTCTGATTACGGCTTAGGTTGGGTATTACCAGGTGCGATTGCATTTATCATCTCACTGGTTGTTAGCTTAAATTTTAAAGAAGAAAATCTTTCAATAGAAAGTACAGCGAAATAACCAGCATATAACACCTAATTTGTAATACTGGTTATAAGTTGATAAAAAAAAAGCGTCTTCCAAATTTTATCTTGGAGACGCTTTTTGTTTTTCTATTATCTGCACTTAGCTGTATTTAGCTGTATTTTTACTATCTGGAAATGTTAAGTTCGGTATTTCTCAATCAATGCCTTTAAAATGGCTTCTGATTGAGCATCAGGAAGCCCATTTGCTTTCTCTGATCTAAAATGCATTTGGAAAACCTTTACTACTTTTTGTGCATTATTATCTAACACACCATTTGTTGGTGTTTGATAACCGTATTGCTGCAATAACTTTTGGAAATTAGCGACATCAACAGGCTCTGAAGGATCTCTACCCGCTAAATAAGTTTGTACTAATTTCTTATCTGGCCAAGCTCCAATTCCTTGGTGGGCTAATCTTTCCCAAGGGAATAAAGGACCAGGATCAACTTTTCTCAGAGGTGCAATATCACTGTGACCCAAAACGTTTTGAGGCTCGATATCATAACGTTCAATAATATCTTTCATTACCATTGAAATCGTCACGATTTGATCTGCGGTATAAGAATACCAATACCTAAATTTACCATTATCACGGTAGCCCAGATTGACTATCTCAATCCCAATGGAGCAATTATTTAGGCTTGTTGCGTCTCCCCACTGACTAATGCCCGCATGCCATGCAATTTGCCGTTCATCCACTAATGAAGTAATCACTGGCTTTCCATCAATAGATGAAGGATGTGTAGGGATCAAATAGTGGCTACTGACTCTTCCCCCAGTAAGAACCTTAAGCGAGCGTTCATCATCTAGCGCGGTATAGTGCATCACCAGATATTTTACACAGTCATTTGCTTCCTGCTTATTAGGAATAACTTTAACTATATATTCACCTCTATCAATAAATACTGGTTGCTTGGCACAACTAGTTAAGAGGCTTATTGCAATAAGTAATCCTATATAATACCGACTAGACCTCATTTCTGATCCTTGATTAATTATTCCCAAAGTTAAATTGTAATAAAAAAACCCATATTAAAGAATATGGGTTTTGAGTTTTGACGCTTTTTTATTATTTTTTTGGTTATTGCTTTAGTTATTGCTCACTTTTTCACATCGAACTAAAGGTTCATCAGGAACAATATTCTCATCCCAAATACCTTCTTCAATATCATCTTGTAATTCTGGATATTGGCGAATATCAAATGTAGGCAGTAAACCAGCTTGTCGTTGCTGGTTATAATCTTTAACTAATTTTAAGGCGACACCAGAAAGCAAGATGATTGCGATTAAATTAGTCATTGCCATTAATCCCATTGAAAGATCAGCCATTTTCCAAACTAAAGGCATATCGGCTAATGCGCCAAACATTACCATCACTAATACCGCTGAGCGTAAGAGAAATAATCCTGTTGTGTGATTACGCCCAAGGAAAATCATATTACTCTCAGCATAAGCATAATTGGCAATAATGGATGTGAAAGCAAAGAAGAAAATAGCTATCGCAATAAAGGTACTTCCCCATCCACCAACTGTTGATGATAAAGCCAATTGTGTTAATTGAATGCCGTTAATACCTTCAGGATAACTGTCTAGCACACCTGATGATAAAATGATCACTGCAGTGGCACTACAAATCACCAAGGTATCCATAAATACCCCTAGCATTTGAACATAGCCTTGAGATGCAGGATGTGGTGGATAAGGTGTTGCGGAAGCAGCGGCATTAGGTGCAGACCCCATACCTGCTTCATTAGAAAAGAGACCGCGCTGAATACCTTGTGTCATCGCTTGGCTAATACCGTAGGCAACGGCACCAGCAGCCGCTTCTTGTAGCCCAAAAGCACTTTTAAAAATTAAAATGAAAACTTCGGGTAAGCGTTCGATATGATCTGCGACAACCCAAAATGCTAATAATAAATATGCTGTTGCCATAACAGGAACAACTAATTCAGCAACACGAGCAATCCAGCGCAGACCACCAAAAATAATAAATCCGCTGGTGAGTACTAAAAAGATCCCCACATAAAGTGGATCAAAATTAAAGGCAGAAGCTGTAGCTTGAGCAATAGAATTCGCTTGAACAGCATTAAAAACTAAGCCAAAAGCGATAATTAAGAAAATGGCGAAGAGAACTCCCATCCAGCGCATTTTCAGTCCTTTTGTCATATAATAAGCAGGACCGCCACGGTAGTTACCATCATCATCTTTTGTTTTATAAAGTTGCGCGAGTGTACTTTCTATTAATGATGTCGCCATACCAATTAAAGCGACAACCCACATCCAAAAAATAGCGCCAGGGCCGCCCGCAGTTAAAGCAATCGCGACTCCCGTCAAGTTTCCTGTACCTACGCGCGCAGCTAGACTGGTGCATAATGCCTGAAAGGAAGAAATCCCTGATTTATCTGACTTATGGCTATTTTTTAAAATAGAGAACATATGACTAAAATGTCGGATTTGTATAAATCCGGTACGGATAGTAAAGTAAATACCTACTCCAAGAAGCAAATAGATAAGAACATATCCCCATAAAATGTTATTCGCAAAGTTTATTAGCCCTGTCAAATCAATCCCCTTATATAATAACGTATATAACCTATCCTTACATCGCTATTGAAATAAAAAAGTAAACAGATATCGTGTAATTGAGTCAATTACTGATCCGAATCTGTATTAAAGTAATATCAAAAATTACTGTGTGAAAAGCGAACTAAATGTAGCACAATATTGCATGATATGTATATTTTTTGTTTATTTTTTTACATATTATTATTTTAATTTAATTATCTCATTAACCAAAATGAACAATATTGAAAAATAAAAAAACCATACATATCATTAGGATAAATAATTATTTCTTTATTTTATTAACTCTAAAAAGTAAAGTAAATACTTTAGTCATTAAGTTAATCAGTCATTTTAGAAAAAAAGTAAACAGATTAAAAAAACATCAATTAATAATCTTTTCTATTTATCTAAAATAAGATTTAGATGAACTATTAAAGTGATTAATTAAGATTTTTTCAATTTCCAATTTAACGGTTCAGTAATTAACATTTAAGAAATAAATATTTTTACAACAATTAACAATAAATATTTTATATTGTCGCATCAATAAAACTCTTTAATATTAATAAGATATTAAAATAAGATAAAAAATCAATTTTACATCTTTATTTTATTACACATCCATAATGCATTAATTCAAGTCTAGTTTGTTATCTTTCATTTTTAATGAAAACTGTTGGTTGGTTTCTCTTCTTTTTTTATTCACTAACTATTCATTAATAACCCTATTCTTTTTTGAATATTAATTAAAGTTTAATAACACTTTATTTCATATTAATAAAAAAATGTAGAATCACGTAAGTTTACCTATTAACCATTTAGTTAATTTTATTTATAATATGTTTTTCCCTGGTGTTGTATTAATTTTCGCCCTGTTTCCCCAACAGGGCATTTTTTTATCTCAATATTTCAGCACCTTAACGTAACTCTTTGTCAAATAATATAAAATAAAAACAGATAGAATATCCAATTGATAAATTAACATTATTCAACTATTTTTAATGCAAAATCCCACTTTCTTTTCCTTGATCTAAATCAAATTAAACATTCATATTATTTACCCTTTTTAGAGGTAAACTGATTTTTTCTCTATTTAAAAATTTATTTAATAAGGATTAAAACGGCTTATTTTATCATTCACCTTATTTGAATTACTCATAAAGTGGTATAAAAATTAAAGAGGAATAAGATTTTATTGTTATATTTAATGGTCTAGATTAAATATCAACCCAAATAAAGCACATCATTTTTACTACACATTAATGACTAATATCTTTATTTGCTTGCATTAATAAGCATGCTCTTTTACCTTACTGATATTGTTATAGAGGGAAAGATAATGAGTTATAACCTTTCAGAATTAACACAAGAAGAAAAAGATAAGTTAAATATAAGCTTAGCCGCTTCAGGCGTCGCTTTTAAAGAGCGCTATAACATGCCCGTTGTAGCAGATGCTGTTTTAAGAGAACAGCCTCAAGCTTTTCAAGCCTTCTTTCAAGAAAGGCTGGTATTTTATCGCGCAAGAAGCCAACACTATTCTCGTTTACCTTATGACCCACCGGTAAAAAAATAGTCAAACACGCTCCGTTATTTTGATAATGGTAAAAAAAGAGATAATCCTTGGTTTATCTCTTTTTCTTTCAAGCGATTAACTACAACTCACTAACACCTATCTATTATTTAGGAGAAACATAAGTAATAGTATTGTCATCACAATTGACTTGAACATTGTAACGAAGATCTGTTCTCGCCCCTCTTACATTTAATACCATCTGATAGTTATTATCCATCTTGATAACTTCATTAGCATTAATACTTGCAACAGGTTTTGGACCTAATGTATTTTTATCATCTTGCCAGCGAGGTAAACGATTTTGTAAAAAATCATTTTTTACTCTTGTAACAAGTTGATTGTTATCTAAATTAACACAACTCGCAAATGGCGCAGAACGCACAATATCTTTATTCACATTTTCGATACTTTCTGCAGATGCTCCAAAAGAAACGGCAAGTAAAAGACCCGCTCCAAGTATTCCTGTTTGACTCACAAGCTTGCTTAATTTCATATAACCTCCCGAAAATATCCCTTAAAACAGGATGTGTTTTCATTAAGCATAGCATATGGTTAATAACACTATTGTGACATTTGTTAAAAAATTGTTTTATTCATTTTCATCATCAAATACAATAGAAACAGATTCACGGGTTGAGTGTTTCTCTCTTAACTCTTGAGCGACTAATTGAATAGCCTCTCCACTGCTCATTCCCTCAGCCATAAGAGATTGAATTTTTTCTACCGCTTTTTGTTGCTCTTCATGTGTTAATGTAGGCATTCCTAGAAACATAATGTTACTCTTATCTTTATTAACGTCTATTTTGTATTTACATGAGTGTAATCTTTTTGATTACAATTTATTGTGCAATTAATACAACACACTTTGTTTACATGGTCATAAGATGGATATGCAATTACAACAACGCGAATTAACTTATACCCCTGATCTAGCTCTGCGGGTATTTTCTCCTATTGCGTCATTGCCTTGGTCTAGTTTACTTCATTCCGGCTTTGCCGAACATCCTCATAATCGTTTTGATATTGTTGTCTCCGATCCTGCTGTGACTTTAGAAACTCGCAAACAAACGACAACAATTAAAGAAAAAAACGGCACGGTAAAACGTTCCAAAAAAGATCCTTTCACTCTCATTCAATCTGCGTTAGAACAATTTGATTTTCACCCAGAACAAAGTGAGTCATTGCCTTTTTTGGGTGGCGCTTTAGGTATCTGGAGTTATGATTTAGGTCGTCGTTTTGAAAACTTACCTGAACTAGCGAAAAATGAACTTAATTTCGCAGATATGGCAATTGGTATTTATGATTGGGCGCTGATTGTCGATCACCACTTAAAAAAAGCCACTTTAATTAGCTATCAAAATATTGATGAACGCTTACAGTGGTTAGAAAGCCAATCTTCCACAGCGCTTGATTTACAATTCACCTTAACAACAGAGTGGCAATCAAACATCAATAGTGATGAATATAACAAGAAAATTGCTAAAATTCATCAATACTTACTTTCGGGTGACTGCTATCAAGTTAATTTAGCTCAACGTTTTTGTGCAAGTTATACAGGTAGTGAATGGGGTGCATTCTTAACATTGAATAAGGCGAATAAAGCCCCTTTCTCTTCTTTTATGTGCTTGCCAAATAACTTTGTGATTAGTGTTTCACCTGAGCGCTTTATTCATTTAGCAGATAATAAAATAGAAACACGACCAATAAAGGGAACATTACCTCGTAAAGCAACACCAGAAGAAGATGATGAACAAGCTCAATTATTAGCAAATTCGCGTAAAGATCGCGCTGAAAACTTAATGATTGTAGATTTGATGCGTAATGATATTGGCAAAGTTGCAGTAACAGGCTCCGTCAAAGTACCTGAGTTATTTGTTGTTGAGCGTTTCCCAGCAGTACATCATTTAGTCAGTACGATTACAGCGCAATTACCGTCTCATTTAACAGCAACTGATTTATTAAGAGCGGCTTTCCCGGGCGGTTCTATCACTGGCGCCCCAAAAATCAGAGCAATGGAGATCATCGAGGAACTTGAACCTCATCGTCGCCATGGATACTGTGGTGCAATTGGTTATATCAGTTTTTGTGGCACAATGGATACCAATATCAGCATTCGTACTTTATTAACTGAAAAAAATAAAATTTACTGTTGGGCGGGTGGTGGTATTGTTGCTGATAGCGTTGCTGAAAAAGAGTACCAAGAAACATTTGATAAACTTGGGCAAATATTAACTGTTTTAAGTGAGTCAACTATCGATGACACCCATTGATACTTTTATCAATCGTTTTCAACTCACATTACCTGATGACAAGGTAAGTCAGCCTCTTCATGCCCAAAAATCGGCAGCCGTCTTGCTGCCGATTATCAATAAACCTAACCCAACATTATTATTAACCGAGCGTGCATCAACACTACGCTCTCATGCAGGGCAAGTCGCTTTACCCGGTGGTAAACGTGATCCAGAAGATAGCAACCTTATTGCAACTGCACTAAGGGAAGCACATGAAGAAGTGGCTATTCCCCCCAATGCCGTATCTGTAATTGGTCAATTAGCCCCTTTACAAAGTTCTAGCGGATATTTAGTTACCCCTATTGTTGGCGTTATTCCTGCGGGTTTACCTTTACGCCATAATCCAGCGGAAGTTGCCTCTATCTTTGAAATGCCACTAAGTCATGTACTTAATGCCCAACATTATCAACCTTTAGATTTTCATCGTGCTGGTGAAAATCATCGTATCTACTTTTATCCCTATAATGGACATCTCGTCTGGGGATTAACCGCTGCTATTTTGCATAGACTCGCTTTACATATTACTTAGCACGCTATTTTATATTCAGCTTGTGCTTTTTATCACCGCCTTCACAACTCTACTTAGCTATTTTAAAAAAATGTTGTAAACTACATCATTAACGGGACGATATAATCGTAAAAACGATCCCTTTACTATAAATAACTATATTTTATTCTTTTTAACCCTCTCTCTTATTATTAAGGAGTCTGACGTGATTAGCGTTTTCGACATGTTTAAAGTGGGCATCGGACCATCTAGCTCTCACACCGTAGGGCCAATGAAAGCGGGTAAAGAATTTGTCGATGATTTAGTCAGCCAGGAATTGATTGCGTCTGTCACTCGTGTAGCTGTTGATGTTTACGGCTCCTTGTCTTTGACAGGCAAAGGTCACCATACTGATATCGCAATTATTATGGGGTTAGCAGGTAATGCACCAGCTACTGTCGATATTGACAGCATTCCCGGTTTTATTCGTGAAGTTGAAGAAACTGGCAAGCTTTCATTAGCAAACGGCTTAAAAGTGGTCGATTTCCCAGCAGAAAGTATGCATTTTAGCAACGACAACCTGTCATTACATGAAAATGGTATGACAATCCATGCTTTTGCTGGCGACAAAGAAGTCTATAGAAAAACGTATTATTCTATTGGTGGCGGTTTTATCGTTGATGAAGAAAACTTCGGTAAATCAACATTAAATAGCAAGCCTGTTTCATACCCTTATGCTAGCGCAGAAGAGTTATTAAAACACTGTAAAGAAACGGGTTTATCCATTTCTAGCTTAATGATGAAAAATGAGCTAGATCTGCATACTCAAGCAGAAATTAATGCTTATTTCGCTGATGTTTATAAAACAATGCAAGAGTGCATTGAACACGGTTTAAATACAGAAGGCGTATTACCAGGACCATTACGTGTACCTCGTCGTGCTGCCGCATTAAATCGCTTATTAACATCAAGCAACAGCCTGTCAAACGATCCAATGAAAGTCGTTGATCTTATCAATATGTTTGCACTGGCGGTTAATGAAGAAAACGCCGCAGGTGGACGCGTTGTTACAGCACCAACAAATGGTGCATGTGGTATCGTTCCTGCTGTATTGGCTTACTACGATCGTTGCATAGAGCCTGTTACACAAGAAACCTACTTACGCTATTTCTTGGCATCCGGTGCAATTGGTATTCTTTACAAAATGAATGCTTCTATTTCAGGGGCTGAAGTCGGTTGCCAAGGCGAAGTTGGCGTAGCTTGCTCAATGGCAGCTGCGGGTCTTGCTGAATTATTAGGCGGAAGCCCAGAGCAAGTCTGTATTGCTGCTGAAATCGGTATGGAACACAACCTTGGTTTAACTTGTGACCCTGTTGCAGGTCAAGTTCAAGTTCCTTGTATTGAACGTAATGCCATTGCTTCTGTTAAAGCTGTTAATGCCGCGCGTATGGCAATTCGTCGTACCAGTGAACCTCGTGTTTCTCTCGATAAAGTCATTGAAACCATGTATGAAACAGGTAAAGACATGAATGCTAAATATCGCGAAACATCACGCGGTGGTCTGGCAATCAAAGTACAGTGTGACTAATTAACACTATTTAGACGAAAAGCCATTCACTTTGAATGGCTTTTTTATTTTAGCTACTTTATTTTTAATCATTGCTTAACTCTTAGATAACTAAAGAGAATAATTATAAAATACACAATTAAAATTAAGTAATATATCTTTTTATAATTTAAAAATTTCTTATTTTTCTATATTAAATAGATGTATTAAATATAGATATTAAATATACTCATTAAATATAGGCTTATTTAATATTCATTTAATTTCGTAGAAAATAGAGCTTATAATTTTTAAGTGTATTCATTTCTATAAAAATTTAATTTCTTATTATAAAAATAATTAAAACCCATTGTTTATTATATGGTTAATTATTCATCATATTGAAATTTATCATTTTTTTAACATATGGTAATTATTTATAATATATTTAAACTCACCGGACTTAATAATGATAATTATTATCAATATCATCTTTGAAATATAATAAATAATATGTTGCCTTTCAAAAATAATATGTTATCTTCTGCATCAAGTCATTGGGGAGTAGCCTGTCTTAAAATAAGGATCATTATTTTAAGAAATCTGTATCAACATACTCGCTTATTTTCATCTAGCGTGGTGCAGATGCCGTAATACGGTTGGCAAGACCATAGACACATAATTGTACTTCTTTGGTTGGGGGTCAATTGTGTGTATATGGAAATACCCCAACCGAGGCTTTATTATGAGTTTCTACGCCACTATCATTCTCGCCCTAGCCCTTTCTATGGACGCATTTGCTGTTGCTGTCTGTAAAGGTGCCACATTACACAAACCTCGTTTTCGCGAAGCACTCCGCACTGGATTTATATTCGGTATTATTGAAGCCAGCACACCCGTTATTGGTTGGGCGCTAGGTTTATATACAAGCCAATATATTATTCAATGGGATCACTGGGTTGCCTTTGGATTACTGTTTGTTCTTGGTAGCCGAATGATTTACCAAAGCTTAAAACGTGGAGATGATTGCCCTTGTGAAGAAGAAGCCCCACAGCGTCACGGCTCGCTGTCTTTAATCGCAACAGGTATCGCTACAAGCCTTGATGCAATGGCAATTGGTGTCGGTTTAGCCTTCCTTCAAGTCAATATTGTTCATACCGCAATGACGATTGGTATGATGACCATGATCATGGCAACGCTGGGTATGTTAATTGGTCGTTATGTTGGCCCCGTACTTGGAAAAAAAGCAGAAATTATCGGTGGGATCGTATTAATTGCTATCGGCTTTAATATTGTATTCGAGCACTTAGAATTATTTATGTACGCTAACTAATTGCTAATAAAGCATATTAAAAAGCTTAGGTTTTAAATATCACAACCTAAGCTTTTTTATTAATTTAATAAAATATTTTTATTTCACATGATTAAGCATGACGTTGATAAACACGAATTAAAAAGTCTGTTTCACATTCAAAGTTTTTACTTGCCGCTAATGCCTGTTTTACTTCTTCACTTGCACGCCATGCAAACGGTGTCATTTGCAATAAATCAAAAGCCTGCTTACCGTTTAAATTCATCATATAAGCAACTTGATGTTCAGACACTTTATTAAATCCATCAAAATGTTCTTCTTTTAATGGATGAAGATGTACTTCTGAATAAATCAGTGCTTTTAACTGATAAAGATGACGAGGAGCCGGTGTAACCGTAATAATATAGCCATTGTGTACAATGACTCTTGCTAATTCATCACTATTACACGGAGCGTAAATACGCACAACCGCATTTAAAGAGGCATCACAAAAAGGTAAACGTTGACTTGAAGCTACACAAAAATGAATGGATGAATAACGTTTAGCGGCGTATTTAATCGCAACCTTAGAAACATCTAAGCCATAGACTTGTGGGTGATGTAATTTTAGATTTTGATAAATTTGATTGGTGTAATAACCTTCACCACAACCAATATCCAATACAACACTGTTATCTTCAGGCAATAATGTTTGTATTAACTCAGCCACTTTATCTCGCATTGGCTGGTAAAAACCGGCATCTAAAAACTCACGGCGTGCGTTAATCATTTCAGCGCTATCACCAGGCTCTTTTGAGCGTTTAAATTGCACTGGCAACAAATTGACATACCCTTCTTTAGCACAATCAAATTGATGATTATTTTCACAAACCCAACTGTGAGCTTGAAGAGAAAGTGCCTGATAACATAATGGACATTGATAAGACATAATAATATTTTTGTATAACCCAGAATAGAATTGGGAGAGATAATAACATACCTCTCCCAATCTTGCGGAAAACCTTACTCTTTATTTTTAATCTTAAGTCATGCTTTTTCTGCTAAGTAGCTTACTAAGCACAACTTATAGGCGGATCAAGTTCGTTTTAATTTTTCAGTATTAGCGATAAATAACGCAATAACTAACAATAATATTGCACCTGATTGAATTAGCGTATCAACAGAGTCTTTATGCTCAACAATAATTAAACGCACTATTGCCGTTATTCCAATATAAATAAAATATCTAAGAGGGAAATGCCCGCCAGATAAAAAATACTTAACAATAAGTGCAATAAACTCAAAATAAAGAAAGTAGATCAAAATACCTTCTAATAATTGATAAGACGACTCTTCTGCACCTAAATTAAATAATAATGAAGCGATTACATAGGTTTCTTTGATAAGAAAACTGACCAATACAATCGCTAAAATAAGTAACCCAATATTAAGCACCCACTGTAATATAGTGGCAATACATTTCAGTAAATCTTCGCTTGATTTTCTCATATAAACTATAACCTAGTGGGATCATTCCGTGATGTGTAAAAATAATAAAAGGTTTATTAGACAATTTTAATGGATTTACGCATTCACCACACCATTTTTTTATCTTTTAGAGCCAAAAAACCAAGAATAATGATGCAATAATCGCAATATTTGCTTTTAAATTTCAACTTATAAGCTGATTTACTTATACTTAATTTAAGGGCTAATTTATTGAAAAGGCACGCTATGGCTAACAAATACCTCGTTGCAATTGATTTATTAGAAGATAGTAGAATTCAACGCATGATCGAAGATATTCACTTTCTAGCTAGAAAACCAGAAAATTATTTCCATTTCATTACAGTTATGCCTAATTTGCGCTCTTTAGAAGCTTACGGGCTTGATTGTAATAGCACATCTGTCATTGAAAAAAAGCAACAAGCTTTAGTTTTATTGACTGAAAAATTAGAGCAATGCGTAAAGCAACAATTTCACTTACCCAAAGAGCAATACCAATGCCATGCCGTTATTGGTACACCTAATTATAATATTCTAGAGCTAGCAGATAAAATTGATGCAGATACCATTATTATTGGTTCAAGTTCTCGCAATAAACGTAATATTTTACTGGGTTCAACAGCGGATTATATTGTAAACAATACGTCACTTTCAGTAATGGTTATTCGCAAGTAAAATCACCAATACACTTTCTTTTTGGCAATAAAGTTAGCTCATTTATTGCCAATAAGTATTCTACATTTTTCTTCGTTATAAATAGCACTAAATGTACTTTAATTTTTTTATTTCAATAGGTTAATTTGTTAGAATACAGACCAAAAAACAAAAATTTCACCGCTTTCAATAGACTTCGTTGCATTAAATACTACTCAAAAGATAAAGATTGCCCTGTATTGAAATCTTTCGCATTAAGATATTTTCGCCCTAATACACCAGTGCAATGACATCCATACACATCAATATTTTCATCTATGGCTTTTTTAGCGCGTTGTAATGCTGATGGTGTTGCACAACGTAAATGCAACCCGCCTATAATCGCTTGAATTTGGTTATTTCCGGTTATTTTTTTTGCATGCCCAATAATGGATTCAATTCCCGAATGGCTACAACCCGTGATAATCACTAGCCCTTTTCTCCCTTGCCAAACAAGAAAACTATCATCAAGAACGTAATCATCTTCTTCGCCTGATCCATGAATAATAACACCATAGCGTTTATCCACTTGGCGTTGAGTCACTTGTCCCGAATAGATAAAATTTTCTTCGATTACTAACGGTGCTTGTGTTAATTCAAAAGCAAACTGCGCTTCGAGTTTTGCTCGATCAAATAAAGGAGCTAACCGTTTAAATTTAATATTTTTATTGCCTAAAAAAAGGGCTGAATAACGAATAGAAAATAAATGTGGATGAGCGATAACTCGTGGTTTATGGGTGAAAAAATCTGCAGGCAAATGTGTAAGCCCACCAAAATGATCATAATGCCCATGAGACACAACAATCGTTTTCAATGTGGTTAAATCAATACCCATTTTTTTTGCATTTGAAATAAAGGTAAGGTCTTTTCCAGTATCAAAAAGAATTTTAGCTTGGCACTCATCATCTTCTAACAATAATGATAAACCAGGATAATGGCTAAGTTCAGGATTAATCGATTTGTTTTCTAGTAATGCGGTGATCGTTAACATAGGGATTTTTTAATTATTATCAGGAGATAACTTAATAGTAATTAAAAAAAGAATTTGTTCCAAATATAAAAACTGCTGATTTGTGCGATTGCTTTACCTTTTGGTCGCATAATCGCTGTTATGTGTGAACAAAACATAACAGCGATATCACTAAACCTTGCAGATATTCTTACTACTGTTCGCTTATAAACACATTAGGCTTATCTAACTCCCTCTATTATCTCACTACCATAACAGAACGTTTTGCGTAACGTGTAATATCTGCGGCGGTTGAACCGATATGATAAGAATCATCTTCAGGATTATGCGAACTAATCACAATTAAATCTGCATTCACTTCATCAGCAATCTGCAATATTGCATCTCGTGGTGTACCAATACAAATGTGAGTTTGCATTCGGTCATCAGGTAAATCAAAACGCTCGATTATTTTTTTAAGTTCTTTTTCTGCTGACGTTTTTAAGCATCCTTGATCTAATTGATCGCCATTCATAACAAGTCGATAATAAGAAGATTGTGGAAGTTTAGGCAACACATACAAAAAGTGAACATAAGGATCTTCATTTTTTGCAATGTTTTCCACTAACGGAATTGCTTTGTTCATCAGGTTATCTTCATCAATATCAATGGGAACCAAAATATTCTTATACATACCGTCTCCTTTTATTTTAATTGTAGGATAGTGTATTTCTAGAAAAATGCCGGATGTAGTTAACATATTTTAAAAATAGTTTATTTCAAAAAAATAACGCCTATTTTTCACTCAAAATAAAGGTAAACACTAAGTAAAAAAACAAAAATAGAAACAAACAGAAATAAATATAAAGTTTATTTTTAATCATTTTTTATTAGTAATAACATATTACTAATAAATAAAAAGCCTTATTAAAATAAGGCTTTTCACTTTTACTAGATCGCTATTGTATTACTTTTGAGAAAGATTTTTCTGTTTGTTCTTCTTAACGTATTGATAACCAATTGCTAAGGCAATAAACCATAATGGAGTCACACTTAATGCTTGGCGAGTATCATGTTCAAAAGCGAGTAGCACAGTCATAAATGCAAAAAACGCAAGACATAACCATGACATAATAATTCCCAAAGGCATTTTATAGATAGACTTCTCATGCAATTGTGGGCGTTTTTTACGATATGCTAAATAAGAGCATAAAATCATACTCCAAATAAACATAAATAATAATGCCGACACTGTTGTTACCAAGGTAAATACATGCATGACATCAGGAATAAAGTAAATTAATACAATTCCGCACGATAAACATAAGCTAGTAAATAACAGCCCATTGGCAGGTACGGCACGTTTAGATAATTGGCTAAACTGTTTTGGTGCTTCACCTTCTTTAGATAAACCAAATAACATTCGGCTTGTGGAGAATATCCCACTATTTGCAGAAGAGGCTGCTGCTGTTAATACCACAAAGTTTACTAAGCTTGCAGCTGCAGGTATTCCTATCATAACGAATAACTCAACAAATGGGCTTTTATCCGCCAAAATAGAACGCCATGGAGTTACCGACATAATAATCGCTAATGCGAATACGTAAAAAGTAATAATACGGATAGGGATAGCATTGATAGCTTTCGGTAAGGATTTTTCTGGATTACGCGTTTCTGCAGCCGCAGTGCCGACTAATTCAATCCCAACAAACGCAAAAATAGCAATTTGGAATCCGGCAAAAAATCCACTTAACCCTTTAGGGAACATTCCTCCATCATTCCAAATATTCTCTAGTGCTGCGGTATGCCCTGCTGGCGATTCAAACCCAATACTGATAAGAACAATACCCACAATAATTAAAGAGACAATTGCGGTTATTTTTATCATCGAGAACCAAAATTCCATTTCCCCAAAGAGTTTGACTGTCGCTAAATTTAAAATAAGCAATGTCAGCACACAAATAAAGGATGTGCCCCATTCAG
The DNA here is from genome assembly GCF_008808075.1 of Proteus sp. CD3. Classification (NCBI taxonomy): domain Bacteria; kingdom Pseudomonadati; phylum Pseudomonadota; class Gammaproteobacteria; order Enterobacterales; family Morganellaceae; genus Proteus; species Proteus sp. CD3. The sequence goes on from NZ_CP019686.1 coordinate 2,126,975, forward strand.
GAAAATTAGGAACCCAATAACTAATATAGGACGTTATCGCGACAATATCGGCAATACCCGTAATGACCCAGCAAAACCAATAAGTCCAGCCGACAAAAAAACCAGCCCATGGACCTAATAAATCACCAGCAAAATCACTAAATGACTTATATTCTAAATTTGATAATAACAGCTCGCCCATGGCTCTCATCACAAAGAACAAGACAAAGCCAATTATCATATAAACAAAAATAATTGATGGTCCAGCTAACGAAATGGTTTTCCCTGATCCCATAAATAGACCAGTACCGATAGCACCACCAATGGCAATTAATTGAATATGACGATTTGTTAGCCCCCGCTGTAGAGTGGCATTTTTCACTCTAACGGGTGGAGAAATTTCTGTTTGATCTTCCATACAATACCTGAAGTGTTTTCATATTTTTGATGTTGTTTTTACCGCTATTTTATTTTTTGGCGCGGTAATATGTTTGCGAAATTATTGTGACACAAATCTCAGTATAAGTAATGAAAAGATCACTTTTAGTAAAATGAATGGTGCTTTGATAACCAGATAAGATCCTTTCTTTAATTTAATCGGCGATATTTTATCCATTTGAAAAAAAATCAAAATAAGCACTTGACCATCGCATTTGAGAGGAGAATAATTAGCGCATCGGGTTGTTAGCTCAGTCGGTAGAGCAGTTGACTCTTAATCAATTGGTCGGGAGTTCGAGCCTCCCACGACCCACCAAATTTAAGCTGATAAATCAGACATTTATGCCACTTAGAAATAAGTGGCTTTTTTGTTTTTATAGCTGAATGTCGCAAAAGTGTCGCATTTATCTTAAGCTAAAAACTCAAAATAATACGATAATTAAAAAAACAATATCGACTTATATTTCCTTCAGTTTTTATAATAAGTGAGTTCAACCAAAACAAACAATTAGTCTAATTTAATTAGATAATCCAATATAAACCACAAGAAAACTTACTTTATCTCTTTCTTATTTTTAAATTCTCCGCCAAAGTCATCAATCAAAACGTAGCTAATGATATTTATTTTACTATCCACTAAGTCAATTTTCTGTTTGGTAAATGACATTTTAAATAATAGTATTTTTCCAATTGTTATTATGCTTTTAAGTTATCATTTATATATTTCTTTAATCTAAACGCAAAACATTCTTAAACTTATTTAGTTTCACTTTACTGGAAATGATAGAAATAAAAAGCATGTTGCTTACCTTTTTTAATGAAACTTCATAATCTCCTACTGGGAGAAAAATAACTTCTCCTGCACGATATTGTGGATCATCTGGCTCTAAATCGCCGCCAGTTGTATCCTCTCCTGCACCAATGAAAATTTCACCTGATGGACAGTGTATATTTATTTTTACATCTGGAGCGTCAATTTTATCGCATAGATTAATCGTGTAAAAACCATCATTACCTAAACCAATAAATGCGATATTACCTTTGTTCATTTCATCTAACTCATCATCAGGTATGCTCCACCAATCTGCTGTATCTGACTTTCTATGTTGGATTGCTTGTAAATCAAAAATAGCCAGAGTTGCCGTGTCAGTCATAAATGAAAATGCGTTTAACATATACATGCTCCAAAATATTTTTATTCTCTTTATGTATCGGTCAATTATATAGGATTTTATCTATACTATTTGGCAAGCCAATTACTTATACTGGACACATACCCTATACTTTATACTCTAAATAATTCTAGGTGTGGCTAGGCGACAAGCAAACGAGTTGCTAGGTGCATACAAAAAGTAGGTAACTAGCGTGAGTGCAGCCAACAACGCTACAACTTAAAATATGACGAGCATCATGGATGGTCTTATGAAATTACAACAGTTCCTTATCCCTCTTTCCCTTTATGCGGTTTCTTCATTGCCAGCAATCGCAGCTTCAACTCAATGCACAGAGACTGAAAAACAAACCAATATTGCCAATAGCAACATTATATTGCTCAGTGAGTATAACGGCCCGGTTAAATCAGTCACGATGACAAGCACGTTACCTCATGACGGACGTTTTAAAGCACTAAAAGGTGAAATTCACTTTGATGAGTGTGGAAAGTTATTGAAAGATAGCACATCAATGCAAGAGTACGTTGAAGGCAATATAGAAACTAATTTAATAAGAACATTGCCTGATAACCCTTCTGTTATCCGATATCAGTTTCAGATAAAAAATGCCTATGGCTCACATTCTATCTATATGCAAGAAACCTATCATAAAGATGGGCAGAACCGGTTCAACAAAAAAGTTATTCAATATTATTCAAATGATGGCACTTTGCTGGATACCATTACCAGCCAATTCGACTATAAAGATGGACGCATTATTAAAGAAACTAGCAAATCGTCTGATCCTACAACTGAGACTATCACAACAGAGTACATTTATAATCCTCAAGGAAAATTACAATCTGTAATCGAAGATGGCAAAATAAACCTAGAATATAAGTATGATCTAACAGGAAAAGTAGTTACTCAATCAAACTATATCAAAGGTATTAATGGAGAAGATAAAGCCTTTATCACTACTTGCCTTGAATGGGACAAATTTGCCAATTGTTCAAAAGAGGAACTTGAAAGTACGATTAAATTTGATGATGAAGTCATTAATTTTAGTAAGGCTATGCTTCATAACGAGTTTATTTACTACGAATAATATTTATATTATATTCTCATATCAAATTTAAGTTAATAATATAAAAATCAGACTATCAAAAATAGACTGGTTTTTATATTTATTACATATCATCTTATCTATGATTAAATACTCCCTCGTGATACTTTCATTAAAAAACAATTTGTGTAAAACTACTTAAATCAATTAATGATGAATATGCTTTATAGCGTGTTCTCTTTTAATAAAATTTAAGATGACTCATTATATGAAATTATCACTCCTTTCTATTTTTTCTCTATGCACACTTTTTATGTCACTCCCAGTATTTGCGACATCAACATCTTGTAAAGATCAACAAAAACAGGTGAATCAGTCTAATAATATGCCCACCCTGTTAGAGTTTTATTATGGCCCTATAAAATCCATCATTATCACTAGCACATTACCTGAAAAAGGTCGATTTAAAGCCTATAAAGGTGAAATTCAATTTGATGAATGTGGCTCTCTCACTAAATTTGATTCGTCTACGCAAGAATATATTCATGAGCGGATCGAAACAAATCTTGTAAGAATGTCAACACCTTATAATATCAAATATAAATACCAGCTAAAGAGTTTACACAAGATCTATACACTTTATCTTAATGAGATATATGGTAAAAATGATCAAAACCAGCTAATAAATAAAACCTCTCATTTTTATGATGGAGATGGAAAACTTATAGGTACTGATTTTTCAGAAATTTTTTATGATGGCAGTAAGATTGCATCAGAAACAATTATTGAATCTAACGCTGAAAATCAGGGAAGTACAATTTATTATTCTTATGATAATAAAGGTCGTCTCTTAAAAGCAATTGATAATAATGAAGTTATATTAGAATTTAATTATGGTAAAGATGATAAAATCTTACATCAAACGCAAATATTTACGAGTTTGTATGATGATATAAGAGAGTATGATAGTACTTGCCAAGAATGGGATAAATATAATAATTGCTTAACATGGAAAATGGTAAGTGAAGTTAGAAAAGATGGCACCATAATCGATACCAGCACAGCAATTGTATATAATAAATTTGAATATTATGAATAATTTATTAGTGTTAAAAGTTTAAAATCATACTCCCTTTTAAATTTATAATGAGTTTATATAACAAAGGTCACTTTATTTAATAAAGTGACCTTTTATTTATCTCATTTTCTCTATTTTATTATGTATTACGATATTGAGTTTCAGCTTCATCAAAGCGTTGTTGATTCTCTTTACTTGGCTCTTTACCCATTAAACTGATGACAACGATAGCAATAGAGGCAAAGATAAAACCAGGAATAATTTCATATAATCCAAACCATTTATATTGCATCCACACTAACACGGTTAAAGCACCAATCAACATTCCAGCAAATGCACCATTACGAGTCATACGTTTCCACATTACAGAAATGAGGATCACAGGACCAAAAGCAGCACCAAAACCAGCCCACGCGTTACTCACTAAATCAAGTACCTTATTGTTTGGATCACGCGCTAGGAAGATTGCAATAATTGCAACTAATAACACCATGCCACGCCCTACCCAAACTAACTCTTTTTGGCTCGCACTTTTACGAATAAATGGCTTATATAAATCTTCAGTTAATGCACTTGCACAGACTAATAATTGACAGCTTAATGTACTCATTACTGCAGCTAGAATTGCAGACAACAGAATACCAGCAATCCATGGATTAAAGAGCAGTGAAGCCAACTCCATAAAAATACGTTCATTTTTAGCTGTTACAGCACCCGCTTGTGCAGGATTCATTTCAAAGTAAGCAATACCAAAGAACCCAACTGCAACCGTACCGCCTAAACAAAGGATCATCCACGTCATACCAATACGGCGTGCTTTACGAATAGTTTGGTTAGAGTCAGCTGCCATAAAACGAGCAAGAATATGAGGTTGCCCAAAATAACCCAATCCCCATGCTAATAATGAAATAATTGCGATGAAATCAAGCCCTTTGAACATATCCAAATAAGATGGATCTTTTGCTTTAATGATAGCAACAGAAGTATCAATGCCACCCACGGAGAAAATAACAATAATAGGCGTTAGGATCAGAGCAAAAATCATTAAAGTCGCTTGAACAGTATCTGTCCAACTTACAGCAAGAAAGCCACCTAAAAAGGTATATGCAATAGTTGCAAGCGCACCATAAATCATCGCTTCGTGATAAGGAATATGAAATGTAGATTCAAACAGCATTCCACCAGCAACCACACCTGATGCGCAATAAATAGTAAAGAAGATAAGAATAACTAACGCTGAAATGATACGTAGCATTTTGCTTTTATCATCAAAACGCGATGTCAAATAATCGGGTAACGTTAATGCATTATTGTTTTTTTCAGTTTGCAAACGTAAACGCCCTGCCACTAAACGCCAGTTTAGCCACGCCCCTAAACAGAGTCCAATAGCAATCCAGCTCTCTGAAATACCGGCAAAAAATACCACGCCAGGCAATCCCATTAATAACCAACCACTCATGTCTGAAGCACCCGCTGACAACGCAGTAACTACACTGCCAAGTCGCCGACCGCCAAGAATATAATCATCAAAGTTTTTTGTTGAACGATAAGCAAGGTAGCCAATAAAAAGCATACCCAAGATGTAGATCGTAAATGTAATTAGCATTGGCGAAGTTAAAGCCATAATTGCAGTTCTCCATAAATCTGTTTCCGATCATCGGTATGCTTTTGACTTGTACAGGAACGTTGCACTTCGTTGCGCATTAATGATCTTTTCAGTTTTTAATTAAAATAATTTCTTACAGCAACAGATAAAGCATTCACATCAATCCTAGAATAGGTTAACTGCATTTAACAAGAAATTAACGTTTAAATGTTTAAATTTTGTTTATGACTTCACACTATTTGTCTTAATTTGAGGATGTATTATAAATATAAACATCAATAAAATAAATATAATTAATTGATTTATATATAAATAAATAGAACAAATAAATTGTATTATTTTTAATCACTCGTAAAACCTGACTACTTTCACATTATTTATAAATAAATTGTTAACAATGTTGCACAAAGTTGCAACATGAATGATATTAATAAAATAACGGGTAACTGTACTTGTGAATGAGAAATAGAATATGAGGAGCACTGCATGAGTAGCACAACAATGGGTGTTAGACTTGATGAAGAAACCCGCAATAGATTAAAAGAAGCCGCACAGAAATTAGATAGAACATCACATTGGTTAATTAAACAGGCTATTTTCAATTATCTAGAACAAATTGAAAATGATCAGGTCAATCTTGGTCACTCAACATTTGCAGAGCAAGATATTGATGAAAGTACCGAAACACCAACTGCCCATTATCAGCCTTTCTTAGAATTTGCTGAGCATATTCACCCGCAGTCTGTTTTACGCTCAGCAATTACTTCTGCTTATCGCACACCTGAAACACAAGCTGTACCTATGCTATTGCAACAAGCAACCTTACCTGAAAACGAGGCGCAAGCAACGCATAAATTAGCCTATTCCATTGCCGAAAAATTACGTAAACAGAAAAATGGAATTGGGCGTTCAGGGCTGGTTCAAGGTCTATTACAAGAGTTCTCACTTTCTTCACAAGAAGGTGTTGCACTAATGTGTTTAGCAGAAGCTTTATTGCGTATACCTGATAAAGCCACGCGTGATGCACTTATCCGCGATAAAATCAGTCATGGAAACTGGCGTTCACATTTAGGACAAAGCCAATCGATGTTTGTGAATGCGGCGACATGGGGCTTGTTATTCACCGGTAAATTAGTTTCTACACATAATGAAGAAAAGCTGTCTAACTCTTTAAATCGCATTCTCACCAAAAGTGGCGAGCCATTAGTCCGTAAAGGTGTTGATATGGCGATGCGTTTAATGGGTGAGCAATTTGTTACTGGTGAGACTATTTCTCAAGCTCTCGCGAATGCGCGCAAACTAGAAGAAAAAGGCTTTAGCTACTCTTATGACATGTTAGGGGAAGCGGCATTAACAGAAAAAGATGCACAAGATTATTTAGTCTCTTATCAACAAGCCATTCACGCTATTGGCAAAGCCTCTAATGGTCGAGGTATTTATGAAGGCCCAGGTATTTCTATTAAGCTTTCAGCGTTACATCCTCGTTATAGCCGTGCTCAATATGAACGCGTTATGTCAGAGCTTTACCCTCGCCTACTCTCATTAACATTACAAGCAAAACAATACGATATTGGTATTAATATTGATGCAGAAGAAGCGGATAGACTTGAGATTTCACTCGATTTACTTGAAAAACTCTGTTTTGAACCTGAATTAGCTGGTTGGAATGGCATTGGCTTTGTTATTCAGGCTTACCAAAAGCGTTGTCCATTAGTTATTGATTATGTGATTGATTTAGCACGCCGTAGCCGTCGTCGCTTAATGATCCGTTTAGTAAAAGGTGCTTATTGGGATAGCGAAGTAAAACGCGCTCAAATTGATGGGTTTGAAGACTACCCTGTCTATACTCGTAAAGTGTATACCGATGTCTCTTATCTTGCCTGTGCAAAAAAACTACTCGCATCACCTAATTTTATTTATCCACAATTCGCTACGCATAATGCTCACACACTGTCAGCAATTTATCATTTAGCCGGCCAAAACTATTACCCTGGGCAATATGAATTCCAGTGTTTACATGGCATGGGTGAACCTCTTTATGCTCAAGTTGTTGGTAAAATAGCAGACGGAAAATTAGGTCGCCCTTGTCGTATTTATGCGCCAGTAGGAACTCATGAAACATTACTTGCTTATCTAGTCCGTCGCTTACTTGAAAATGGGGCTAACACATCATTTGTGAACCGAATTGCAGATACCACCATTTCTCTTGATGAATTAGTGGCAGATCCAGTTAAAGAAGTGAATAAAATGGCTCAAGCCGAAGGCCAAGTGGGGCTTTCTCATCCTAAAATTCCACTGCCGAATAAACTGTATGGTGATGAGCGTAAAAACTCACCGGGCATTGATATGTCAAACGAACATCGCTTGGCTTCACTTTCTAGTGCCTTATTAACATCAGCAACTGAAAATATACATTGCGAACCTTTATTAGGTGATACGTTTAATTCTTCAGAAAAAACACCAGAACCTCAATCTGTATTAAACCCAGCCAATCATGCGGATATTGTAGGTACAGTAAGAGAAGCCACAGAAGCCGAGGCAGATTTTGCCTTAACCATTGCTCAAGAAAATGGTGAGATCTGGTTTGCAACACCACCAGCGCAAAGAGCTTCATTCTTGATCCGTGCTGCGGAATTAATGGAGCAGCAAATGGGACCGCTTATGGGAATATTAGTGCGTGAAGCGGGTAAAACTTATAGCAATGCGATTGCTGAAGTTCGTGAAGCGATTGATTTTCTCTATTATTATGCGGCGCAAGTGGCGCAAGACTTTGATAACAATACGCACCGACCTTTAGGGCCAGTGGTTTGTATCAGCCCTTGGAACTTCCCATTAGCGATATTCAGCGGGCAAATTGCAGCAGCTTTGGCAGCTGGTAATACCGTTCTTGCAAAACCTGCAGAGCAGACACCTTTAATTGCATCAAAAGCGATTGAACTCTTCCATCAAGCGGGTATTCCTTCTTTTGCACTGCAACTGCTACCGGGACAAGGAGAAACCATTGGCGCACGATTAGTGGCTGATGAGCGCGTTCGTGGCGTGATGTTTACAGGTTCAACAGATGTGGCTCATATTTTACAAAAGACCTTAGCGGGTCGATTAGACAGTGAAGGTCACCCTGTACCTTTAATTGCAGAAACTGGCGGCTTAAATGCCATGATTGTTGATTCATCAGCATTAACAGAACAAGTGGTGACTGATGTTATGGCGTCTGCTTATGATAGCGCGGGTCAGCGTTGCTCTGCTTTACGCCTATTATGTATTCAAGAAGAAGTGGCTGATCATACTATCGAGATGCTTAAAGGTGCGATGGCACAAGCCACAATAGGTGATCCAAGTTTGCTCTCCACTGATATTGGCCCTGTTATCGATAAAGAAGCAAAATCAGGCATAGAGAAACATATCCAATCGATGCGCACAACAGGTTTCGATATTTATCAAGCATCACACAATAGCCTGTCAAAACACCTTGAGAATAACAGTACCTTTGTTCAACCGACTTTAATTGAGTTAGATAAAGTCAGTTCATTGAAAAAAGAAATCTTTGGCCCTGTGTTACATGTTGTACGTTATGCAAGCCAAGATTTACCTGCTTTACTCGAAGAGATTAATGCCACAGGATATGGATTAACAATGGGTGTTCATACGCGTATTGATGAAACCATTGCTTATGTTGCCTCAAATGCCAAAGTGGGAAATTTATACGTAAACCGCAATATGGTTGGTGCCGTTGTGGGTGTTCAACCTTTTGGTGGTGAAGGGTTATCTGGTACCGGTCCAAAAGCAGGCGGCCCTGTTTATCTGTATCGCTTGTTATCTAAACGCCCTGAAAATGCTGCAACGCAAACACTCGCACGCCAAGATGAAACACTGCCTCTTGATACTTCTATGCGTAATACATTATTACAGACTTATCATAAGTATATGGAATGGCTATCAAACAAAGCAGATAAATCACACTATGAAGCATTAGAAAACTATGCCCTTGCATCCCAAGCAGGAACATTACGCGTATTGCCGGGTCCTACGGGTGAGCGTAATACTTATCAATTAGTTCCTTGTGGTAACGTGCTATGTATTTCTGATAACGAGCAGGATGCATTCACTCAAATTGCCGCTGTTCTCGCTTCTGGTTGTCATGCTGTTGTCGTTAATAGCCTATTCTCACAAAAAACATATCGTGAATTACCTGATATTGTCAGAAAAGCCATTACACTGACTGAAAATTGGAATGATGAGTCACTGAAAATAAATGCGGTGATTTATCATGGTGATGGTGATCAATTACGTGAAACTTGCCAGAAAATTGCGCAGCGCAAAGGCGCAATAATTTCTGTTCAGGGATTTTCTCGCGGTGAGACAGCTCTATTGTTAGAGCGTTTATTACATGAAAGAGCATTAAGCATTAACACAGCAGCCGCGGGAGGCAATGCAAGCTTGATGACGATTAGTTAATTCTCCCCTCTCTTTCTCTCCTTGTCTTTGAGACCACCTTTAAAGTTTGTTTTCTTAAAGGTGGTTTTTTCTTTTGTTACTCTCTTATTTTTAAAGAGGTAGGCAAACGTATTATTTTTTTCAATGCTGTGACTATTCTCACTCTTTTTATATTAATTATTCGCGACGCGTTAGTTTAGTAAATATACTTAATCTCAAGTCAACCTAGAAGTTGATTTAATTATATCTTTATGATTACCTGAAATTTGCGCCCCACTGTGGGCGCTTTTTTTATCTATCACTATGTTATTAATGTAAATATTCTTATTAAAGGATAAATAAAAAACTTTTTTAAGATAAGAGGAAAAACAGAAAGGTAAATAAATAAGGTGTGATTATTCGCGACAAAAGAAAAAGGAGTAGGCTAGGCTACTCCTTTTAAGGTCTCTCTTGAGCGCAATTAGTGACTGCTACTCATCGATGATGGTTCTTGGCACCAATCGAGATATTGCTCATACTTACGTAGTGCAATGTTGTAGTTACTAAATGCAGAGGGAGTGAGCTTTTTACTCAAGTCTGACTGAATTTTCTCTGTCGTAAACTCTTGACGAGGAAAATTAGTTGAAGTCAGTAATTCATCGAGCCGACGTAAACGAACCACATACTCACGAACAGTACTGTGGCTCATCTCCGTTTGTTCAAACAAATACTGCTTAAAAGACATAATGTCAAAGTAGTCAGTTTCACTATTACAGTAAATCTCACTACAAAAACGGCATAGCGCAGAAAACTTCTCTTGTAACGTTTCCCACGTTTCATCATCAACTAAATCCGTCATTTCAGAAATGGCTTCTTTATTGATAACTTGGCGATTGAATACGAGAGAGATCCGATCAAGCGCCTTGTGGCAATGTAGACAATGAGTCTGGCTGTGTTTATAGTCTTTAATGTAACGGCTTAGCGGCCGTTTCTTTTGTGTTGAAACAGACATAAGAGATAAAGCCCTGTGTTGTAGTCTTAATAAACAAAAACAAAAATAAGCAAAACTTCTATTTCTCTGGGTTTAAGCGCGCTCGCAGCCTTTTTATAGCTTGGCTGTGTAGCTGGCTCACGCGGGATTCCCCGACATTAAGCACTGCGCCTATTTCTTTCAAATTAAGTTCTTCCTGATAATACAGAGTAAGAACCATTTTTTCCCTTTCGGGAAGCAATTCTATCGCGTCTATGACTCTTTGGCGAATATCACTTTCTAATAACATCTGTAATGGATTGTCATCATGATCTTCGTCTTGAGACGGTTCACAGCTTTCACCGTAAATTTCATGCCATTCGTCATAAGAGAACAATTGGCTGTTATTCGTATCCAATAGGATCTGCCGGTATTCTGCTAACTCAATCTGCAAATGATCAGCAACTTCCTGTTCTAATGGGGGTCGTCCTAGATCCTGCTCTAATTGATGAATAGAATGGGTTACTTCTCTTGCATTGCGACGCACACTGCGTGGCGCCCAATCTCGACTGCGTAGCTCATCCAACATGGAGCCACGGATACGTTGAACAGCATAAGTGGTAAAGGCAGCGCCTTGCATTGAGTCATAACGCTCAACGGCGTTTAATAACCCAATTCCACCTGCTTGCAAAAGATCATCCAATTCAACACTCGCAGGTAACTTGACCTGTAATCGTAATGCTTCATGGCGAACCAACGGGACATATCGCTCCCAGAGGCTATTTTTGTCCATCACGCCTTCGGCGGTATACAAATCACTCACAACAAAAGACACCTTTGGATAAAAGACCGGAAACCATTATCTGGCTAAATAAATTTAGCAATCGACTGAACAGTGAAGCAAAAGCGCCTCTTTTTCACCTATGCCAAATTTTCAGTAAAAATTGGGTTTTCATTGATAATAATTTGTCATTGCATTACGAGAACTACTTTACCTTAAATGATCGCCGACTAATCCTTAGAAAAACCGTTAATTAAATTGATAATTTAGCTCATTAAAAGAAATCGACGTATTGAATATGCATTCTGTTCATAAAAAAATAACATATAAATCATAGTATTTTATTTTGTGAGATTTTAGCTTCTTGGGCGTAAGTTAAAATACTCATAAATGATTAATTAAAAAAACGATTGTTTTGATGATAAAACACCCACTGCAAAAATTGCAGTGGGTGTGATTTGAGGATTATTTAAGATTGAAATTAACGAAGTAGTGATAATACGTTTTGAGGAATTTGATTTGCTTGGGCAAGGACAGAAGTACCCGCTTGTTGCAGGATTTGACCTTTACTCATATTAGAGACTTCTGTTGCATAATCAGCGTCTTCAATACGGCTACGTGATGCAGTTAGATTATTAATGGTATTGCCTAAGTTGGTAATAGTAGAATCTAAACGATTTTGTACCGCACCCATTGCACTGCGCAAGCTATCGACTTGAGATAACGCTTTATCTAATGTTTCTAATGGTTTTTCCACAACCGGATCGACGGTCATCGCTGTACCTGTTGTGGCCACTTTGACTGTTGCACCTGCTGTAGCACCAGTGGTTGCAGCGATACTAAAATAGTCATCCTTACCATTTTTATCAACGGAGTGAACAACCAATGTAGATTTATCATCTTTACCATTAGCATCTAGAGCATAAGAAATATCGTAGCTTTTCCAATCTTTACTGGTAATTTTTGCATCCAAATCGGTTGTATCTAGTTTTTGCATCTCTTTTGTTGCGGGAGTACCCGTTAAAGTGACTTCAACTTCAGTAGCTTTAGAACCAATTTTGCTTTTTGCTGATAAATCCAATTTATCAATGCCTAATGTAGTCGCATCAGTTTTTTTCAAATCAACACTGATTTGTTCTTTATCATGCGCACCGACTTGTAAATTTAATGTGCTGTCTTCGCTTAACACTTTTACGCCATTAAATTGAGTCTGTTCTGAAATACGATTAATTTCCGCAGTACGTTGATTCACTTCTTCCTGAATAGATTTAATATCAGACTCTGAATTAGAACCGTTTTTAGCTTGTACAGTTAACTCACGAATACGTTGTAAGTTATTATTAATTTCATTTAATGCCCCTTCTGTAGTTTGGGCAATTGAAATACCGTCGTTCGCATTACGGGAAGCTTGAGTCAAACCATTTACATTTGAAGTAAAACGGTTGGCAATCGCTTGACCCGCTGCGTCATCCTTGGCGCTATTAATACGTAAGCCAGAAGATAAACGTTGGATAGCATTACCTAATGCACTTTGTGAACGGTTTAAATTATTTTGAGTTACGAGTGACAGGTAATTGGTATTAATGACTTGTGCCATGATATTTCCTTTTTGCTATTCTTAGCAAAATAAATTAATTTAAGATTTCCATTTTTCTTTTTATTTCTTCTTAATTAAATTCCTAAATACCAAGTCGAATAATAATGATGACTTTACATTTAAAAATAAATTAATCGAAATATAAAAGCGAATAACGCAATAATTATCTTAAAAGTGATAATACGTTTTGAGGAATTTGATTTGCTTGAGCAAGAACAGAAGTACCCGCTTGTTGCAGTATTTGACCTTTACTCATATTAGAAACTTCTGTTGCATAATCGGCATCTTCAATACGGCTACGTGATGCAGTTAGATTATTAACGGTATTGCCTAAGTTGGTAATAGTTGAATCTAAACGATTTTGTACTGCACCCATTGCACTGCGTAAGCTATCAACTTGAGCAAGTGCATCGTCCAATGCTTGCAGTGGTTTTTCAGCGAGCATATCTAAACCCGCTACCGCTGTTGCAGAAGCATCCACTGTTGCTTTAGCACCTGCGGCACCTGCTGTTACCGTTGCATCGAAGTAACCTTCAACACCTTTTGCATCTACAGTTTGTACGATAAGTTTTGATTTATCGTCTTTACCATCGGCACCTTTTGCATAATAAATATCATAGCTTTTAATTGTGCCATTTTTAACTTTGTCATCTAACGCTTTAGTATCAAACTCTTGCATTTCTTTAGGTAATGCTGGAGTCCCTGTTGGAGTCACTTCCACGTTGGTTGCTTTAGAGCCGATTTTGCTTTTTGCTGATAAATCCAATTTATCAATACCTAATGTAGTCGCATCAGTTTTTTTCAGCTCAACACTGATTTGTTCTTTATCATGCGCACCGACTTGTAAATTTAATGTGCTGTCTTCGCTTAATACTTTTACGCCATTAAATTGAGTCTGTTCTGAAATACGGTTAATTTCCGCAGTACGTTGATTCACTTCTTCCTGAATAGATTTAATATCGGACTCTGAATTAGAACCGTTTTTAGCTTGAACTGTTAACTCACGAATACGTTGTAAGTTATTATTAATTTCATTTAATGCCCCTTCTGTGGTTTGGGCAATTGAAATACCGTCGTTCGCATTACGAGAAGCTTGAGTCAAACCATTAATATTTGAAGTAAAACGGTTAGCAATCGCTTGACCCGCTGCGTCATCCTTGGCGCTATTAATACGTAAGCCAGAAGATAAACGTTGGATAGCATTACCTAATGCACTTTGTGAACGATTTAAATTATTTTGAGTCACGAGTGACAGGTAATTAGTATTAATGACTTGTGCCATAAAATATTCCTTCAACTTGATTTTAAAATACTTTTTAATGAATAGGTTGGTTATTACGTCACTGTAATAACGTTGCCTAAACACTATCGTCATCAATTTTGAGAGTTTTACGATTTTTGACGTCACGAAAATAGCAATAAAAGCCAGTTAGTTAATTTGTAAGGAATAATTGATTGCAAAAAAAAGAGGAAATGATCGAAAGAAAAAATAAAACTAAAAAAGAGTGGGGTTAAATATAAAATACTGAGAGCCTATATTCTAAATAATTCAATATGTAGTTAGGCAATAAATAAGTGAGTTGCTAAGACAATGGAAATATGACGAGTATATATCCCCTGCTTAGTGTTAAAAGAAAAGTATGAATATTTCTTAGCGTAAAAAACAAAAAAAAGACCCTCAGATGAGGGTCTTTGATATAGAAAGGTATCTTTTGTGTCAGAGTACGAATTAACGTAACAGAGACAGAACTGATTGTGGTACTTGGTTTGCTTGAGCAAGTACAGAAGTACCAGCTTGTTGCAGGATTTGACCACGGCTCATGTTAGAAACTTCTGTTGCATAGTCAGCATCTAAGATACGGCTACGTGAAGCAGATAAGTTATTAACAGTGTTGTTCAGGTTGTTGATAGTAGATTCAAAACGGTTTTGAATCGCACCTAATTTAGAACGGCTTTCATCAATTTTGTTGATAGCTTCGTCTAAAGTAGCCAGAGCATCTTCTTTAACGTCTAAAGTTTTAACGTCTTTACCCGCAGCAGGAGTAAATTCGTTAGCAGTTACAGCTGCACTTGCTTTTAAGTTAACTTGTGCAGTATCTGTACCATCAGCTTCAAAGTCAGAAGAAGAAACTAAATAATCTGTACCGCCTTTAGTTGCAACAAATTTATCTGCAACAACTTTACCATCTTCTTCATAAGCTTTAACTGTTAAACCAGTTTCCAGTTTAGTACCAGTAGCAACACCTAATTTAGTAGGGTCTGCAGCAGCACCAGCTTTCTTCTCACCTTTGCTAACTGTAGCTTCTGTAAACAGTTTGTCACTTGAAACGCCTAAAGTACCGTTATCAATTTTATCTAAGTTAAATTTGATAACTTCTTTATCGTTAGTACCAACTTGGATAGTCATTTCTGACTTCTCACCGCTCAGTACTTTAACGCCGTTGAACTGAGTTTGTTCAGAGATACGGTTGATTTCACCAAGACGCTCTTTAACTTCTTCTTGGATTGAAGTGATGTCTGAGTTAGAGTTAGTACCGTTTTTAGCTTGAACTGTTAACTCACGGATACGTTGTAAGTTGTTGTTGATTTCGTTCAGAGCACCTTCAGTAGTTTGAGCGATAGAGATACCATCGTTCGCATTACGTGATGCTTGAGTTAAACCATTTACGTTTGAAGTGAAACGGTTAGCAATCGCTTGACCTGCTGCATCGTCTTTAGCGCTGTTGATACGCAGACCAGAAGACAGACGCTCGATTGCACTTCCTAAAGCTCCCTGAGATTTGTTCAGGTTGTTTTGAGTTACCAGAGATAGATAGTTGGTATTAATGACTTGTGCCATAGCTAGATTCCTTTAAAATCAAGTCGATAAAATAAAAGTTTGCCTATTCATTTACGGTGTCAATCACCGGCAACAAGTTTATCGGCACCCCACATACAACCTTTAACTTTTCCTACAAATATTTCTGCGTTTTTTTATAGAATTAATATCAAGTCAATGATAAACAAGGAAATTAAATTATTATTTTTTTATTAAAATTTTATCAATTTTCGTCTCAACCTATTTTTACCCTTCTAAATTCGACTTTAGTCATCAATGGCAACAAAAGGCTTCTATATGGCAGCCTGTTTACGTCATCAAAAATACCAAATAGACGTAAACTTTTCGCCGATTCTACCGATAACGGTTTTTGAGGATTATTTTACGAACACAGAAAGGAGACCGGTATGGCTGGTATTGCTTCACTAGGCGTGGGCTCAGGGATACCTCTTAGCCAATCATTGGCACAATTAGAGGCGGCAGAAAATAAACGTCTTGAACCCCTAGATAAACAGATGAAAAGCTACGAAGCGCAAATTACCGCTTACGGTAAGATCCGTAGCCAACTTGATAAGCTACAAAAGGCGTCAGAAAATTTAAAGAAATTTGACGAAATTGTTGCAACGAAAATAGACGATGAGTTTGATGCTTTTAAAGTGACTACGGATGGTAAAGCCAGTATTGGTAACTATACCGTATCTATTAAAGAACTTGCTCATGCGCAAACACTGAAATCAAAAGCAGTAAGCGATGTAAAAGTACCTATTGGAAAAACATTAGGTGATGGTAATAAGCGTACCTTAGTGATTACCCAGCCTGGTGAAAAAAAACCATTACGTATTGAGTTAACTGACGATCAAACCTCTATGATTGAATTGCGTGATGCAATCAATAAAAAAGAGGGTAACGTTTCTGCCACTATCGTTAAAGCAAAAGATGGCGTTAACCACTTAGTACTGACTTCTCGTAAAGAAGGTACTGATTCAAAAATGGAAATCACTGTTGAAGGTGATGATGAACTGAATGATTTTATTAGTTATTCATCTAAATCTAACAGTGGTGCAATGCAAGAGATCGTTCCTGCAAATAATGCAAAATTAACGATTAACGGTATTGATATTGAACGTCAAACTAACGAGATTAAAGATGCCCCTGAAGGGATCATCTTAAACCTTAAAAAAACGACCTTTGATAATAAAGATAAAGCAGATAAGCCAGAAATCGTGACTGTTGCTCGTGATATTGAGCCAATGAAAAAAGCGATTCAAGCTTGGACTGACGCTTATAACGAGTTAAATAGCACCTACAAATCTCTCACTAAATATACCCAAGTGGAGAAAGGCGAGGCAGCATCGAAAGATAATGGCGTGCTACTCGGTGATACTACCAGCCGTATGATTATGTCTGAGCTAAAAAGTTTTGTAACTAGCTCACAAGGTACCTCAGATATGGATACCCTTAATAAAATGGGTATTAAATTTAAGGTCGATGGCTCTTTAGATATCGATAGCAAAAAGCTGGATGAAGCGTTAAAAGAAAAACCAGCTAACGTGAAAGAGTTTTTTATGGGTGACGGTAAAGAAACCGGCTTTGGTACACAAACCTATAATTACCTGAAAAAAACCCTGCAATCTAATGATGGTACTTTAGATATTGCCACTGATGGCGTGAAAAAACGTAAGAAAACATTAGATAGCCAAATTAAAAACACGGAACGTAATATTGCGACCACGATGGAACGTTATAAAAAACAATTCCAACAGTTAGATAAAATGGTGAACTCCATGACTAACTCCAGTGCCTCAATTGGCCGTTTATTAATGTAATTTTTTAAAAGTAGGACATTATGTATCAACAATCAGCCAGTAAAATGTATGCTCAAATCGACGTTGAAAGCGAGATTTTAAATGCCACGCCTTACCAGCTGATCCAGATCCTATTTAATGGGGCGCTTAGCGCCCTTCGCCGTGCATTAATATTAATGGAGCAAGGAAATATCGCAGGTAAAGGCGAAAATATTTCTAAAGCCATTAATATTATTGGTAACGGGTTAAAGCAAGGTTTGGATAAAGAAAAAGGCGGCGAGCTTGCAGAAAATCTGGAGCTCCTTTATGACTATATGGTTAATCAGCTACTCGATGCTAACTTAAAAAATAACCCAGAAAAAATTCATGAAGTCATCAAGCTCTTAACTGAAATTTCTGATGCTTGGCAACAAATCGGCACACAGATTAATTCTTATTAAATTAGAGTGGATAACAATATGGATATTATGGCAGCTTACGAGCATGTTTTAAAATCAAGTGAGCAAATGTTAACGCTTGCCAAAGATCAGCAATGGGATAAGCTGATAGAAATGGAAATGGATTATTTAAAAAGCGTAGAAAGTATCACTAAGATGATAAAACCGGCTGACGGTGAGCTGAGACTACAACAACGCCTCACAGATATGCTAAAGAAAATCTTAGAAAACGAAAATGAGACGCGAAATTTATTACGGGCTCGTCTAGATGAGCTTGGCATATTAATAAGACAGACTGAACAAGAGCAGAGGGTACAAAATAGCTATGGTCAGTTTACAGAACATAGTTATTATCCTGATCTCAATCTTAAATAACTCTCCTCTGCGCCAAAAGCGGTTTTATTAGCTAATGGCGTCTTTACTTAGAAAAAGTCACTCTTATTATTCAGCTTAACTTGTTATCGGTAACGTAAAAACAACGTTTACCATTTTATTTTTTTGTTTTTTACTTTTTTTGATTACTACATAGATTGTTCAGATTGCACTAACACCATATCAATATGTGGAATGTTATCTTCAAGATAAGTTTCTGAATCGATAACAAAACCATGTGATTGATAAAATGAGACTAAATAAGCCTGTGCCATTATTTTTATTGTATGGGTATTAAATTGACGACACGTAGTTGCAATCGCCTCTTTTATTAACTGATGCGCAATACCACTTCCTCGCTGATGTTGAGCAACAATCACTCGCCCTATTGAGGCTTCTTTAAATGCGATACCTTGCGGTAATAAGCGCGCATAAGCAATCAGTTGCTGACTCTCTTCCTCTTTGGCAAATAAGTGTAATGTATTTTGATCTACCCCATCTAGATCTTGATAAGCACATTGCTGTTCACAAATAAAAACCTGATTCCTTAATGCCAAAATAGCGTAAAGCTCCTCTGTGGTGAGTTGTGAAAATGATTTTAAAATCCAATTCATATACTTATCTCGTGATTGTTGTGTATTAGCATGATTTCTATAATTTCTTATTATTTATCTGCAAAAGCAAATAAAAAATCGCCCACTTCACTGTGGGCGACGTATTAGCTCATAATAATCTGATAAATACTAATCTATTTAATCACATCATAGAGTTGCTGATTAGATAAGTAATCTGCGGTTAAACCTGCTGATGGATTATATTGTCCACCGTGGATCTCAGAGAATGCTTTACCCTCTTTACCTAATGAGACTTTGCGTTCATCTTTACCCGTACTTTCATGGATAGAATAGGTTTTACGGCGCATTGCAATATATTTATCTGCATCATTAGCAATATCGGTGTGATAGCCTGTAATTTGTGTATCTGTTAAGGCTAATTTATTTGCTAAATCACAGCCCCAGCGAGTTAAACAGACTTCTGCAAAGTGGCGAACCACTAAACCCGGCGCATATAATGCATTTTCACCTTCACTGCCATCAAGGGAAGCATTACCCACTAATGTGGCATGACGTCCAGAAATAGGGAAAATATGCATTTTAGTATCAGTAGCAACGGTTGGGATCACGCAAGTAAATCCTTTAGAGCGTTCATCTCTTGCATAAAATCCGACATATTCTTTGACGTTTTTACCAAGCGTGACTTTTTCAGGTTGGAAATTCAGTGGACCAGGAACAGGGTCAATAGCAAAAATATTCACTGGAATATCTTTTAATTGAGGATCAGCCAACATCGCATTCGCTAACATATGGCAAGTAATACCACCACGACTCCAACCCACTAAGTTAACTTGAGTTGGAATAATGCCATCTTTACGGAAAATTCGAATAATTTGCTGTTGAAGTTGTTGCTGAGTGACTTGGCGATCGCCATAGTCATATTTACGCCATAAAAAAGAGCCAGTTACTTTGACATCTTCAATAGGAATGCCCGCTTTCTTCAGTTGGTTATACTGCTCTTCTGTCAACTTTTCACGTTGCCAATCAAAGTTACCTTTCATTAAGCAAAGTGCATGAGCCACGTTTTCTTCCCAGCCACTACCAAATAGCGAACCCTTGATATCAGAGTAATTAGGGCTTTCAACCCATAAATCATCTTCTTGCAGATTACCACTACCCGGTCCATCAACAATAAACCACTGTGCAAACTCTCTTCCTTGGTTGTTTTGCGCTAAAGTGGAGACTAATTCACCTTGCCAGAAGGTAGGATTATTATTATCAAATGAGCTAGACCCAGTACCACATAAATAAACGGTTAATACTGTCATAATTAAATATCCTTTTATTAATAACTAAAAAACCAAAATAATGATTTTTATTTCCTTGTATTGAGCTATTCCTTAGCCCACCAGCACATTAACCATAAGCCTTTTTTTGTTCAATGAGTAAAAGTAAATTAGTAGAGCTGAGATCACATAATTGAATTTAACTTAAGTAAAAAAATAAAAAAGTGCTATCAGATCAATGTAATTAAATTATATTAATAAAAACCTTATTTTTTATTATTTCTATTAGTAAATTGTTCTGTAAATAAAGTATATTAAATAACCAATTCTTAAATTTAGATAAAAAAAATCCCACATTTAATAAATGTAGGATTTTCTATTAGGTATAATGTCTTATAAACGATTAAAAGCAACTACTCTCACCGCAGGAATATCAGCTTGTGCTCCTTCAGCAACTTCCTGACATGCTTTTTCTAACGCAATATGGGGTGTGATCCCACTTTCTGTTTCTACAATTTTATGTCCGGCGTAGGTATCACCATTTCTGGAACGCACTTTATACGCAATAAACCAATATTCCATATCATCACCGTTTACGTTATTAATCATGTAATTACCATAGCCGTTTATGACCTGCTTTAATGTGATAATAATCAATAATTTTTAGTTTAATAAAATCGTTTTATAAAAAGATGAACTTCATCGTAAGAAAATTAAGCGTGACCTGCCATTTCTGATTGCACTAATTTTTTTATTTTTACTGCTTTTTCAAAGTGATCAAATTTATGTGTCATTATCCACCACGTTGCAGCTTCCATAAGTAATTCAGGATTGTCATTTTTATTAGCAAAAAAAGCATAAAATGATAATCCCACGCCCTCTCCTTTGGCTGAAATTTTGTCATTACATATTTGAATTATTTTTTGTTGTAGTGATTTTCTCATATTCTCTCTATCTTTATTTTTGGCGTGATAATAAATAGCTAAGACTAAAGACTCTATCCATGAAATTTATTCCATAACAAAATAAGCAACCACGCCGCGATAATCCAGCAAATAACCGCCGTAGCCAATGCTGTAAATAATTTTACATAGTTGATCATCACATAAAGTGAAATTAGGTAAATCATATAAGGAATAACTGCCCATAAACTAAAAATAATGGTAGTGCGTAGCGCTTCAATAGAACGTTCAGAGCCAACAATATAGTGTGCAATAAGCGCAAAAGTTGGGAATAATGGAACCAATCCCGCAATATAATAATGGCGAGATTTCGATAAAACGGCGATTAATACCACTACAAACGCACCTATCAGTGCTTTAATCAGTAATCCCATTCTTTTTCCATCAATTTATAAAAACCTTACTACTATCATACCTATTCATATTGATATGTGAGCTGGTTTTATTTTTAGTTATTTAAAATGCGATTAAATACTTATCATGAGAAAAAGCCCAATAAAATTATTGAGCTTTAATGCATATTAAATTTTTTTTAAGCAAACATTAGTCTTCTTGCCAAGAAATATCTTGTTCACTTTCATCTGTTCTCAGTAAAACCAACTCGCCTAACTCGGTTGTTTTATAGGTATTCGTTCTATAATGCTTCGTTTTTTTCCCTGTTTGAGGATCTTTTGTGATCCAATAAATACTACCTTCAAAATCAATTCCTTGGTAATAAGTCGAAAAACGTTTACGTTCACCGTCATGCCAACCGACGACAATAACTGATTGAGTACCCGCAGTCAGTTCTTCTAAAGGAAATTCAGAGAGTAGCAATCCATTATCACCAATATTAGCAGAACAGTTTTGCCCCCCAACAAAAGCGGAACAACTTGCATCCGTCCCACTAATTTCAGAATGATTACCAAAAATAGCCGCCGTTTTAAAGTTATCCTCCGAGACAACATTAGCGTTATTTCCTGTCGCAATACCTATACTTCCTTCAGTAAGATCTTGCACCCAAGTATTATCCCCTGTTGAGATACCAACTGAATTTTCTGCATAACTATAAATAACGGCTTCATTACCTGTCGTAATAGCAATGGTGTTTTTTACTAAAGGGCTTCCATTTTCATCTGAATCATAACCATGGGAGATAGTCGATTTTTGCCCTGACGAGAAAGTAACTGATTGACTTGATGCTTCGACAAAACTTTCTTCACCTGAGGTGATAAAAAGTGAATTTTTGCCATGCTTAGTAATACCGTTATCTTCATCATATTCTGTACCTTTATTATCATAAATTTTGACATTTTTACCGGTATGAATAATTTGTGCATCTTCACCAATGCAATTAACCATTTGCTCATCTAACACTAAGATTGCATTTTTACTTTCACCACTTAAAACAAGCGCTTTATTTGTTGTTACAGTTGACATAATAATATCCTTATTTATATTTCCATTATTTAACACACCTTAAACACTGATTAAATATACAGTAGTTATATTAAATAACAATCTCTCTATTAAATTTCAGAAAATAAAATAACGATAATATAATCAAATAGATAAGAACAACCAACACATAATATATCTATAATTAATCAAATAAAGAAAAAATAAAATAGAAAAAATCGAGAAGAAAGATGATGACCGAGCTTTATATAAAACTAATCCAACATAGGTTAAGTAACTTATTTAACAATGACTTTTGATCTTTTGGAAATATAAGAAGAGATAAAAAAGTGGGTTGCTTTGATATAGATGTGCAAAATCGCACATCAATAAAATGATGTGTCTATCCCGTCTGCAAAAATCGGGGCGCTCATTATCATAAATAACAAACAATAGTATAAGTATTCGAAGGTTTAATCACATTCGAAAGCTTATATCATCTATTCAATGACATTGAGCAAGATGCCCCATCTCTATTTTGATTAGGGGTTTCTTATCTCGTTATATAAAAGAAAAGTCACCTTTATCAAATAATAAGGTACTACACCTGCATGCTCATAATTTCTTGATAAGCCGCGACGAGCTTATTACGCACTTGTACGCCCATTTGTAATGAAATACTGGATTTTTGCATATCCACCATCACATCGTTTAATTCAACACCTGGAGTACCTAAGGTAAACGCTTGAACTTTGTTGGTTGCATTCACTCGAGTTTCATTAATTTTACCCACGGCTTGAACAAGCTGAGTTGCAAACCCTGCTTGTACTGGCTGGGGTTTCGCAATATTGGATGCTTGCAAAGTCTGGATTTGCATTTTATCCAGAACACTTTCAATAGCTGGAATTGACATATAAACCTCTGCGTTAATCATCTAATTCAATTACTGAATCAATGTCATAGTAAGGAAGTGAACCAACACGCTTACCGAGTTATACCCTAACACAGGGGCTTCATTCCAAAGCGAGTAATTAACGCAAAAGTTAAGGGCTAATTACGCCATTAAATGAAACGCAAAAGGCCAATAATGAGACACCTGAGAGTAGGTTTATTTATTTGCGTAAGGGGAGTCTGTTTTGTTACGCCACGCTTTTAGTATTCATCCCGAACTACAAGGCAAGGATTGTCTATGAATGCCGAAAAAACCGACGTTGTGAACCAGAATAAAGGTTTTAACGCCATTATTAACCGGATAAAAGCCGATCCGAAAATTCCGCTCATTATTGCGGGCTCGGCGGCTATTGCCATTTTTGTTGCTGCTTTTTTATGGTTACAAAGCCCTGATTATAAAGTGCTTTATAGTAATCTTAGCGATAAAGACGGTGGCGAAATTGTCACACAGTTAACACAGATGAATGTACCTTATCGCTTGTCACAAAATGGCGCAGCGATTATGGTGCCTGACAATCAGGTTCATGAATTACGCCTGAAACTCGCGCAAGCGGGGCTTCCAAAAGGCGGTGCTGCCGGTTTTGAACTGTTAGATAAAGAAAAGTTCGGGATCAGCCAATTTAGTGAACAGATTAACTATCAACGTGCACTTGAAGGGGAGCTTGCTCGTACTATCGAGACTTTAGGTCCTGTACAGAATGCTCGAGTTCATTTAGCACTGCCAAAACCATCTCTTTTTGTTCGTGAACAGAAATCCCCTTCTGCATCCGTTACGGTGGGTCTTTTACAGGGTAGAGCGCTGGATGAAGGTCAAATTAATGCCATCGTGCATATCGTTGCAAGCAGTGTTGCAGGTATGCCTGATAGCAGCGTGACCATCGTCGATCAAAGCGGCAAATTATTGACACAGCCTGATGCATTAGGTCGTGATCTTAACTCTATCCAACTGAAATATGTTCAAGAGCTAGAAAACCGTTATCAGCAACGTATTGAAACGTTATTAGGTCCAATTGTGGGTCGTGGAAACGTTCATGCACAGGTGACTGCTCAAGTTGATTTCTCTCATACAGAAGAGACGGCTGAAGAGTACAAACCAAACCAACCACCAAATCAAGCCGCTGTGCGTTCAAAACAATTGAGCCAAAGTGAGCAAAATGGTGGCATGTTGGCTGGCGGTGTTCCTGGTGCATTATCTAATCAACCTGTTGCTCCACCACAAGCGCCTATTGAAGCACCAAAAGCGCAAGAAGGTGAGAAAACAGATGACACCAATGCAACGGGCACGAATCGCACATTAACGCGTAATCCAAACAGTAATAGCCGTTTAGATGAAACAACCAACTATGAAGTTGATCGCCGAATTCGCCATATCAAGCGTCCAGTAGGTAATGTTGAGCGTCTTTCTGTCGCTGTTATCGTGAACTACAAAACAGTTGAAGATAAGAAAGAAGCTGCTGAAGGCGAAGAGCCTGTTGTTGAAACTAAACTTGTTCCGCTAACTGATGAGCAAATTCAGCAAATTGAAGGGCTTGTTCGTGAAGCAATGGGCTATTCCCAAGAACGTGGTGACTCTTTAAGTGTCGTGAACTCGCAGTTCAACGATATTGAAGAGAAAGTGATCACCGTTCCTGTATGGGAAAACCCAGACATTCTTGCGAAAGCATTAGATTTAGGTCGCTGGTTATTACTTGTCATCATCGCATGGATCTTATGGCGCAAACTGGTGAAACCACAGCTTGAAAAACGCCGTGAAGCTGAAGTTGCTGCACAGAAAGCCGTGCTGAAAACCAAGCTTAAAGTTAAAGATGATGTTGATGAAACAGAATTAGATGACGAAGCAAGACGTAAACAAGCACGTCAACGTGTGAGTGCCGAATTGCAGAGCCAACGTATCCGTGAAATGGCAGAGAAAGATCCTCGTGTCGTTGCAATGGTCATTCGTCAATGGATGAGTAAAGAACAATGAGTAATAACTTAACTGGAACCGAAAAAAGCGCCGTTATGTTACTAACACTCGGTGAAGACCGAGCGGCGGAAGTATTTAAACATCTAAGTACTCGCGAAGTTCAACAGCTCAGTATTGCAATGTCTTCAATGCGTCAGATCTCAAATCAGCAATTGATTGATGTTATGGCAAGTTTTGAAGAAGACGCCGTCCAATACGCAGCATTGAACGTCAATGCGAACGATTATTTACGCTCTGTTCTTGTTAAAGCCTTGGGTGAAGAACGTGCGAATAATCTGTTAGATGAGATCTCTGAAACTCGTGAAACAACAACGGGTATCGAGACACTTAACTTTATGGAACCGCAAATGGCTGCCGATATTATCCGCGACGAACATCCGCAGATTATCGCAACTATCTTGGTTCACCTCAAACGGGGTCAAGCGGCAGATATTCTTGCCCTGTTTGATGAGAAATTACGTAATGACGTGATGTTACGTATCGCAACATTTGGTGGTGTTCAACCGTCAGCATTAGCAGAGTTAACTGAAGTACTGAATAACCTGCTTGATGGTCAAAACCTCAAACGCAGTAAAATGGGTGGTGTTCGTACTGCTGCTGAAATCATCAACTTGATGAAGAGCCAGCAAGAAGAGAATGTCATTACTGCGGTTCGCGATTACGACGGCGAATTGGCACAAAAAATTATCGACGAAATGTTCCTGTTCGAAAACCTTATCGATATCGACAACCGTTCTATCCAGCGCATTCTACAGGAAGTGGAATCCGACTCCTTGGTTGTGGCATTGAAAGGATGCGATCAAGAGCTGCGCGATCACTTCCTCAACAATATGTCGCAACGTGCTGCTGAAATCATGCGTGATGACTTGAGTTCTCGCGGCCCTGTCCGTATGTCTCAAGTGGAAGCAGAGCAGAAAGCAATTCTGCTTGTGGTACGCAAATTAGCAGAGACTGGAGAGGTTGTTCTTCATGGAGGAGACGATACCTATGTCTGATAAACATACTGATACTAACTGGAAGCCTTGGGTTCCCAAAGAACTCACTGATTGGGCATTAACTGTCGAGGAAACGACAGAAGACGAAAAGGAAGTCGAAAAACAGGAAAAAGAAGTTGTTCAGCAACAGAAAGTTCTTGAGCAAATTAATATGCTTGATGACATGAAAGACAAGGCTCAGAAATTGGGCCACGCTGAAGGCTTTGAGGCAGGGAAAAACCAGGGTTATCAGGAAGGCTATCAGGCTGGATTACAATCAGGTATTGAAGAAGGTATTCGCCAAGGCATTGCTCAACAATCACCATTAATTAATGAATGGCAAGGATTGTTAGCGGAGTTTAGGCACTCTTTAAATGGGTTAGACAGTGTTATTGCATCACGTTTAATGCAAATCGCCCTCACAGCAGCAAAAGAAGTTTTAGGTCAACCTGCTGTTTGTGACGGGTCTGCATTACTGGCGCAAATAACCTTAATGTTGCAACAAGAACAAATGTTCTCAAACAATCCACAGTTAAGAGTTAACCCAAAACATATTCCACAAATTGAAAAAGAGCTGGGTGATTCACTTTCTGCTCATGGTTGGAAAGTGGTTGCCGATAACAGTATTCATGTTGGTGGATGCCGTGTTGTGACAAATGATGGCGATCTTGATGCCACGATTGCAACTCGTTGGCATGAGCTTTGTCGTCTTGCTGCTCCGGAGGCGTTGTAATGACAGCAAGATTGGGGCGTTGGTTAGAAAAACTCAGTGATGCAGAAGCGCGTTTAAATAAAATTCCGCGTGTACGTCAATATGGTCGTTTAACCAGAGCAACAGGTTTAGTCATGGAAGCTAAGGGGCTTGTTATGCCCCTTGGCTCTACGTGTTTAATAGAACGTACCATTGGTAAAACTGTTGAAGAAGTTGAGAGTGAAGTCGTTGGGTTCAACGGTAGCCAAATGTTGTTAATGCCTTTACAGGAAGTCGAGGGATTAACACCGGGCGCGCGTGTTTATGCACAAGCCACACCGGGTGGTGAAAATGAAGGTCGCCAATTACCTCTTGGAGATGCGCTGTTAGGGCGTGTTTTAGATGGTTCTGGTTATCCTTTAGATGGTTTACCACCACCAGATACCGGTTATCGTGCGCCTCTGATCACGCCACCTATCAACCCACTACAACGTACTCCGATTACGGATGTACTGGATGTAGGCGTACGTGCAATCAACTCACTGTTAACCGTGGGTCGTGGTCAACGTATGGGGCTTTTTGCCGGCTCTGGTGTCGGTAAAAGTGTGTTATTAGGCATGATGGCGCGTTTTACCCAAGCTGATGTCATTGTTGTTGGATTAATTGGTGAACGTGGGCGCGAAGTTAAAGACTTTATCGAAAATATTCTCGGTACTGATGGTTTAGCACGCTCTGTGGTTGTAGCCGCACCGGCTGACGTATCACCACTGCTTCGTATGCAAGGTGCTTCTTATGCAACGCGTATTGCAGAAGATTTTCGTGATCGCGGAAAACATGTCTTACTGATTATGGATTCGCTCACTCGTTACAGTATGGCGCAACGTGAAATCGCCCTTGCTGTAGGTGAACCGCCTGCAACCAAAGGCTATCCACCTTCTGTCTTCGCTAAATTGCCTGCACTTGTCGAACGTGCGGGAAATGGCGTTGATGGCGGCGGTTCTATTACGGCTTTCTATACTGTGTTAACAGAAGGTGATGATCAGCAAGATCCAATTGCAGACTCTGCGCGTGCAATTTTAGATGGTCACATTGTGCTTTCACGTTCTCTGGCAGAATCTGGGCACTACCCTGCTATCGATATTGAAGCCTCTATTAGCCGTGCAATGACATCACTGATTGATAAAACACATTATCGTCGCGTACAAGTGTTTAAACAGCTTTTGTCTAGTTATCAACGTAACCGCGATTTAATTAACGTAGGTGCTTATGCTGCGGGTAGTGATCCTATGCTCGATAAAGCCATTGCGCTTTATCCATCCCTCGCGAAGTTCTTACAACAAGATATCCAAGAGCAATGCAGTTATCAAAGTGCATGTGAGCAACTTAATCAACTGATCACAATAAACTAATTCTGAACATAATCAGAGAAAGTAAAGAGGGTTCCAATGCGGGAGCAGTCACCTTTAGTGACACTGAGAGAACTGGCACAGACAGCGGCTGAACAAGCCGCTATTCAACTGGCTCAGGTCCGGCAGAGTCATCAACAAATGGAACAGCAACTCAATATGTTGATTGGGTATCAGGATGAATACCGTGTACGTCTAAATGAAACGTTGAATTTAGGTGGGATGTCATCAGCATCGTGGCAAAACTACCAACAATTTCTCAAAACGCTCGAATTGACTATCGAACAACATAAACAACAACTTCAACATTGGCAGGCGCAGCTTGATCTTGCAACTGAACAATGGAGAGAAAAACAGCAACGACTCAATGCATTTGAGACTTTGGAGCAACGGGCTGAAGATAGCCGTAAGCGACATCTTGATCGTATTGAACAGAAACAAATGGACGAGTACGCACAGCGTAGTACTTTACGGAGAACAACTTGATGGAGATAACGCTTCTGACCATGGATGTCGCTGCAGCCTCTCCGGGAACGACATCCGCTTCAAATAGTCAGCCCGGTGATAATGCCCCGACATTTGCTCAGCTTTTGGGCTCTCAACCCCAAAATGCACAGAGTGATAAAAAGACAGCCAATATCACAAACCATTCAACGAAAGAAAACAAAGCACATTCACACTCTGATGAAGACAAAACAAAAGAAGACGGTAGTCATCTTGTGTCTGTCACCACAGAACCCAATGTGATAGAAGAGCCATCTCTTGAGAAATCTCAACTGACTCTTACTTTGCCGGATAATGAACAATTTGCGGCTATCGTTGAAAATAAGAACCCGTCTTTATTAATGTCAGCGGAAGAACTCGCGGCTGAACTTCCTGTTCAGTTAGCAGGGCTACCTGGATTAAAACGACTTACCCTTCCCTCAGAACAACTGACTCAAGCATTACAACAGCCTCAATCAGTTAAACTTGGTGAAGATTTAACCTCGTTAGCACGTACTATTTCAAAAGATAGCGATATGTCGGACTTCAACCTTACCGACAAGCTTAACCTATCAAAATCAGATGAAAAGTCCTTGTTAACCCAGCTACGTCCAGAGACAGCGACATTAGCAACAGAAAGTATACTTGTTAGTGCTAATCAAACAGAAAAACCTTCTGCGAAAAAAGTCGATAGCATCGCCACGCTTTTAACGCCAACGGCAGAAAAAGTGAATGCATTGCTAAACGGCGATAAGCAAGTTACGAATGCAAAATTAGTGGACAATGTTGCTCAGCAAATGGTGGCAAGTAATCGCGCTGTAGAAAGCGATCTTCACAACACCCTTTCGACCTCTTCTTCTTTGGCTTCGCAAAGCATTACAGGTCATGCTCACTCTTCAACACAACCACAAATGCAATTTTCACCGATGGCAACACAGGTATTAAATGCACAAGTGGGAACACAAGAGTGGCAACAGCAACTGAACCAACAAATTGTGATGTTTAGCCGTAATGGCTTACAAAAGGCAGAACTACGTTTACACCCTGAAGAGCTAGGTTCATTGCATATCCGCATGAAAATAGAAGATGGGCAAGCACAGTTACACCTTGCTTCACAAAACGGACAAGTTCGTTCTGTATTAGAAAATGCCATGCATCAATTGCGTCAAGCCCTCTCTGAAAATGGGATCCAGCTCACGCAAAGTCAGGTGTCTAGCGACACTCATGACAGTTGGCAACAACAAAATATGTCAGATTCCTCTCAATTTAGTGGAGATGGTGCCGATAATCATCAAGGAAGCGAGGGTAATTCTCTGCAATTAGCCTCTGAAACGGCACTACAAAAGATAACCCTTACGCCTCAAGAATTAGCATCCGCTCGTGGTGGTGTTGATATTTTCGCCTAATACAAATGTATTGGGAGGAGACACTATGTCAATAAACGTAAGAGTTAATGGTTTTTTCCCTATCTGTTTCTGCAATTAAAAAACAGAAATAGCGGGATAATTAAGGTTGATTTAGATGGATATGGAAGTCCACAACAGTGAACACGTATCCACTACAAAACAGGAATTTAACTGTCCATGTCTAATTACAGCAATGAACGTAAAAGCTATAGCTTAATTCTGATCATCGTATTATTGGTGATCGCCATTATTGCAGCGGCATTCGGTGGATATAGTTGGTGGGCATTGAAGCATGCTAAATCAGGTTCAGCGGGCACAAGTCAGCAAAAAGTTATACCAGCACCCGTTTTTATGTCATTAGAACCCTTTACGGTAAATCTAATTGATGACGAAGAACACTTAGACAGAGTGCTCTATATAGGGATCACATTAAGATTGCATAATGAAGACACTCGTAAGCGTCTACATGATTATTTACCTGAGGTTCGTAGCCGCTTGTTATTACTGCTTTCTCGTCAACAGGCTAATAAGCTCGCGACAGACAATGGAAAACTCCAGCTAATGACGGATGTAAAAGAAACGCTGAGACCGACTCTCGTACCGGGAGAATCTGAACAGATCCTCTCCGATGTACTGTTTACCACGTTTATTCTGCGATAATCATTATGAGCGATAATATCCTTTCACAGGCAGAGATTGATGCTCTGCTGAATGATGACACATCAGGTGACGACGCCAAAAAAAGCGCGAACAGGGAACCTGCGATAGCGAAGGATCCGAATGAACCGGATATTCAGCCTTATGACCCCAACACGCAACGTCGTGTGGTTCGAGAACGTTTACAGTCGTTAGAAATTATTAACGAGCGCTTTGCACGTCAATTCCGTATGGGGCTGTTTAACATGCTCCGTCGTAGCCCTGACATTACTGTTGGTGGCGTTAAAATTCACCCTTATCACGACTTTGCTCGTAATTTACCTGTGCCAACAAACCTTAACTTGGTGCATTTAAAACCTTTACGAGGAACAGCATTATTTACCTTTGAACCGAATCTGGTTTATATCGCGGTAGATAACCTGTTTGGTGGTGATGGCCGTTTTCCAATCCCTGTGGAAGGGCGTGAATTTACCAACACAGAGCAGCGGATCATCAACAAAATGTTGAAACTGGCACTTGATGCCTACCGTGATGCTTGGGATTCCATATTCAAAATTCAGGTGGAATATGTTCGTTCTGAAATGCAGGTGAAATTTACCAATATCACCTCATCACCGAATGACATTGTTGTTACGACACCTTTTCAGGTAGAAATTGGTTCAATGGTTGGGGAATTTAGTATTTGTATTCCATTTGCCATGATTGAGCCATTACGTGAACGACTGATCAATCCACCAATTGAAAATGTTCGTCAAGAAGATGGGGTTTGGTTAGATAGTTTAGTCAACCAAGTTCAGCATTCAGAGCTTGAACTGGTCGCAAACTTTACTGACATCCCACTGCGTTTATCAAAAGTGTTAACACTTAAAAAAGGGGATGTTATCCCGATTGATAAACCAGAAAGATTGATTGCACATGTTGATGGTGTGCCCGTATTAACAAGCCAATACGGTACAGTAAATGGGCAATATGCCCTTCGTGTTGAACACCTAATTAACCCTGTTTTAAACGCTCTGGATGAGGAACAAACCAATGAGTGATGCAAATCGCCCAACTGATAATTCACAATCGGCTGAGGATATGTGGGCTGATGCAATGGAACAGCAAACTGGGAAAAGCCAGGATAATAGTTCCGATCTATTTGAACATCTTTTGCCTGAAGACGATGCACTAAACCATCTATCTGACATCAATTTGATTATGGATATTCCAGTCAAATTAACAGTAGAGTTAGGTCGCACCAAAATGACTATTAAAAAATTACTTAGCCTGTCACAAGGTTCTGTGGTTTCACTCGATGGTTTAGCTGGAGAGCCTCTTGATATTCTGATCAATGGCTATTTAATTGCTCAAGGTGAAGTTGTGGTTGTTTCTGATAAATACGGTATTCGTATTACCGATATCATTACGCCATCAGAACGTATGCGTCGTCTGAGCCGTTAATCTATGGAACAGCTTCCTTCCTTTTCCAGCCAAGGTGCGGTAAATACTACCGCACCAGCTACAACACAAACTGTTCAAACACCTACACAACCGTTGCCTGTAGGTCAAAGCCTTGCTCAAGTTAGCACGGCACTTGCGGGCATTATCGTTCTGATTATTGTTGCTATGTGGTTATTTCGCCGTTTTGGTTTTACCCGTGGTTCATTTAAAGGAACGACAGCACAACTTAACGTCAAAGCAAGTTGTTCATTAGGTGCGAAAGAGCGTGTGGTGGTGGTTGAAATAGAACAGGAATGGCTCGTATTAGGGGTAACTGCGTCGCAGGTAAATCTGCTGCATAAATTACCCATCCCTGATAAAGCCTCGCAGGAAGCGACCTCATCACCAACATCGCCATTGTTTACTCAAATATTACAAAAAACGCTAAAGCGAGATAAAGGCAACTCATAATGCATCAGTGTGTCACTTTTTTTAACGCATTAAAGCGTTGGCGTCTCTTCGCTAGTGTGCTGGTTTTAATCTTATTACCTAGCAGTGCGTTTGCCCAATTTCCGGGTGTTATTACACAGTCTTTACCGGGTGGTGGTCAAAGTTGGTCATTACCAGTACAAACATTAATCTTCATTACAGCTTTAGGGTTTATTCCTGCTGTTTTGCTGATGATGACCAGTTTTACCCGCATTATTATTGTCCTTGGATTATTACGTAATGCTTTAGGTACACCTTCTGCTCCCCCAAACCAAGTTGTTCTTGGTTTGGCATTATTTATGACCTTTTTCATTATGGCACCAGTTTTTGATAAAATTTATCAAGATGCCTATATGCCATTTACTGAAGATCAAATTACCTTCGAGCAAGCCTTAGAAAATGGTTCTAAACCTTTACGCCAGTTTATGATGCAACAAACTCGTGAAACTGATTTAGCGCTGTTTGCTCGTCTTGCCGATGCGCCTGCGTTTGAAACTCGCGAAAGTGTACCAATGCGTATTTTGGTGCCGGCTTATATTACGAGTGAGCTAAAAACCGCCTTCCAAATCGGTTTTATGATTTTTATTCCTTTTCTTATTATCGACTTAGTGGTTGCCAGTGTGTTAATGGCGTTAGGTATGATGATGGTGCCACCAGCCACAGTGTCATTGCCATTTAAACTGATGCTTTTTGTTTTAGTTGATGGTTGGCAATTAATACTAGGCTCGCTTGCACAAAGCTTTTTTAATTAGCGCTGAGGTAATCCCATGACACCAGAATCCGTCTTAGCACTAGGTACTGAAGCGATGAAAATCGCTTTATCACTAGCAGGCCCTCTTTTATTGTCCGCTCTGGTGACCGGTCTTGTGATCAGTATGCTTCAAGCTGCAACACAGATAAACGAAATGACATTATCGTTTATTCCCAAAATCCTGGCTGTATTAGCCGCTATTTTAGTTGCGGGTCCTTGGATGTTAAGTTTACTTATTGATTATATGCATAACTTATTTACAAGCATTCCTGGGATGATTGGTTAATAGCAATGATAACCCTGACCAGTGAAATGCTTAACGGCTACATTAGTGATTTTTTCTGGCCATTTGTGCGTATACTCGCCCTTTTTAGCACTGCGCCAATCTTTAGTGAAAAGCAGACGCCTAAAAAGTTTCGCATTGCGCTCGCCTTTCTAATTACCGCATTAGTTGCACCAGGCTTACCGCAAAGTAATGTGCCTTTATTCTCGATTATTGCCTTTTGGGTACTGTTGCAACAAATTTTGATTGGCACAATTCTAGGGTTATCAATGCAGTTGGCGTTTGCTTCTGTTCGTCATGCTGGTGAAGTGATTGGTTTACAGATGGGGCTTTCATTTGCCACCTTCGTCGATCCATCAGGTGGCCCTAATATGCCTATTCTGGCACGTATTTTTAATATGTTAACAATATTGCTATTTTTAGTATTTGATGGGCATTTATGGTTAATATCAATATTAGTTGATACGTTCTATGTTGTTCCTATTGGAAATCAAACCTTTAACTCTTTAGCTATTCTCACTTTAGTTCAAAGTGGTGGCACAATCTTTATTAACGGTATGATGTTAGCCATGCCATTAATCACCCTACTTTTAGTACTCAACCTTTCATTAGGTATTCTAAACCGTATGACACCACAACTTTCTGTCTTTGTGGTGGGTTTCCCTCTTACGCTGACTATCGGTATGTTAGCATTATCCATGATCATGCCTGCATTACCTGTGTTTACAGAGCGTGTCTTTAGCGATACGTTTAATCGCATCACATTGATATTACAGCAGTTGGTTTCTTGAAATTTCAGCTTATTAACTTTTAATTATTTATTTTTCAGCTCACTCATTAAAATTAATCTGTTTTCACCCTAGCCATTAATGCTTATTTATTCTACAATTCTTGTATATCATTTGCTATACAAGGAGACGTGATATGAAATCAGATGTACAACTTAATATTCGCGCTAAAGAATCACAACGCGCTCTTATTGATACTGCTGCTGAAATTCTCCATAAATCTCGTACTGACTTTATTCTTGAAACAGCATGTCAAGCTGCTGAGGATGTCATTTTAGACCGTCGAACCTTTAATTTAAATGATGCTCAATATGCCGAATTTATAGAAATTATTGATGCACCGGTTGATATTGACCCTGCTCTTGAAAAGTTATTAATGAGAAAACCATTATGGGAAAAGTAACAGCGCCTGAGCCGTTATCAAGTTCGCATGAAGTCGCTGATTTTTATAGTAGTGAAATTGTATTAGATAACTGGATAAAGCAAAGAGGTTTCAAAAACCAATTATTGGGTGCATCTCGTACTTTTGTGGTCTGTAAAGAAAATAGCCACTAT
Organism: Proteus sp. CD3; assembly: GCF_008808075.1. Taxonomy (NCBI): domain Bacteria; kingdom Pseudomonadati; phylum Pseudomonadota; class Gammaproteobacteria; order Enterobacterales; family Morganellaceae; genus Proteus; species Proteus sp. CD3. The sequence goes on from NZ_CP019686.1 coordinate 2,162,487, forward strand.
GTTGTTGGCTATTATTCTTTAGCAACAGGAAGTGTTAATCATACTGAAGCCATCAACTCGATTCGTCGTAATATGTCAGATCCAATACCTGTTATCATTTTAGCTAGACTTGCCGTCGATATCTCTTTCCATGGAAAAGGTCTTGGCGCTGATTTATTAAGAGATGCTGTTTTACGTTGTTATCATGTTGCTGAAAATATTGGCGTTAAAGCGATTATGGTTCATTCTCTCACAGAAAATGCAAAACAGTTTTATCTTCATAATGGTTTTAAAGCCTCTTCAACACAAGAAAACACTTTATTTCTAGCATTAAAGAAATGAACTTGCCTCTCGCATTCAATAAAAAAAATCCCCTGATAAATAAATACCAGGGGTGATATCAAAATGTCTTAAGACAAAACTAAAATAATTAGCGGTACATCTTAAACATCGACATATCTTTCATGTCGTTAAAGACTTTATAAGAAGCCTGTAATACAGACTCTTCTTGGTAATAATCTGAAATCGCTTGTGTCCAATCTAATTCACGCAGTTCGCTTAAACGTTTTGCATTTCTTAAAGAAGTATCGGCACCTAAATCATCTAAGTTATCAAGTTCTTGAAGTTGTAGACCTAACTTCGCCTCAACACTAGAAATATTATTTAGCGTCGCACGGTTAACACGGTTTGCAGCATCAATTTTCTCTAATGCAGCATCACGATCAGCTTGTGGTTTACCCGCTAAAGGTTCACGCAATGCAGTAATAGCGCCATCTAATGCTTCAAAAATATCTGGAGCCGTTCCTTTACTACCTGAAGATTGTAATGTTTCGATCCCTGTAAAGTTAGTGACCATTTCAATATTACTATCTACTTTTTGGGTAATTTGCTTATCACCACCTTGATAGGTGATTTTGCCTGTTGCATCAGCAACAAAAGGTGGTTTATCTGATTGGAAGCCAGCAAAAATATAACGACCCACACCATCTTTTGTATTACCAATACCCACTAGCTGGTCTTTTAAACCCTCTAATTGATCAGCTAAAGATGCACGGTCTTCGTCGCTTAATGTGGCATCATTACCCGCTGCAACCAGTGTTTCTTGAATTTTAGTGGTAATATTCACCATTTGGCTTGCTAAGCTCATTTGCAAAGACATGCTGTTTTTGGCAAATCCACGAGCTGTCGCATACTGCTGATTGCGCGATTCAGATTGTTTCACCATCACCGCTTGAGAAGCCGCCATGGGATCATCTGATGGTTTTTCAACACGACGACCGCTAGAAATTTTATTCCCTTCAGTCATCCATTTACTTTGCGAACCAGTGATATTGTCCACTCGCTGGCTAAAAATTTGATTTGAACTTAAACGCACCGTGATATTCCTTATTCTGATGAGGGCTTAGAGAACTTGCATAATTGCATCAAACATACTGTTTGCTGTTTGAATAACTTTTGCATTTGCCATGTAATATTCTTGAATGCGATACATCTCGCCATACTCTTCATCCAAGTTCACGCCAGAAACAGACTGTTGTTGTTCTACAATACTTTTAGTAATAGAAACCTGAGCATCAAAGTCAACTTGAGCGGTATTCACTTTATTACCGACCATACTGATCAATGAGCCATAACCACCAGCAATTGTTGTTTTACCATCAATAATTTTTTCATCAGGTAACTCAAACAGTTTTTTCATGTTTTCGTTATCGCTTGGGCCAGTATCTTTAGAGCCTGCTGCCGCAATTTTGCTAGGATCATTCAAGGCAACTTTCATACCAGCAATCACGTTACCCACAGATTGAACGACAATAGAATCGTCTTTTTGTGGTGTACCATTAACTTTGATACTCATCCCCTCGAATTCTAATTCGCCCGTTGCACCGACTTTAGCTGCAACTTTACGACCACCCGGCTCTACCGTCACATTCCAATTGCTGCCGTCGTATTTAACCGTATAGTCAGCGGCTTTCACTTCTTTAGTGTCAGTGTATTTCACATCAAAGGTGGCATTACCTTTGTTTTTGCCGTTTGGCATAACATGAGCGCCACCAAGGTCAAAGAATTTTTCACCTTTGTCGCCATTTAAATCAAAACCTTGCTCATGCTGTTTATTAAATTGATCACCCAGCACTAACGCTAATTGGTTTAATTGGTTACGGCTTGGATCTAACACCTCTTCACGGCTACGATAAGCACCACCAAGTTCGCCACCCTTAATGCGTTTTGCATCCACTTCACGCATTTCATCAATGCCGTTGCTATAACCAATAACAAGGCGTTCGCTGTTTTGATTAGATGGAATAGCTGAAACTTCATAAGCGCGAGTACCAGAGACTAATGGCAAACCATTAGCAAATGTGACGTTAACAAAACCACCGTCTTGTTGAGTCACTTGTACATCAACCAGTGTGTTTAATTCTTGAACTAAACGGTCGCGTTGGTCTAATAAATCGTTAGGATCAGCGCCATTAAAGCCTTTAGAGCGGCTAATTTCGTTATTTAATTTTGCGATTTGTTTTGTATATTCATTGATATTTTTAGAGGTGTTTGTCACCTGACTATTAATATCTTTTTCTAAATCACGCAATGATTGGTCTGCTTTAGCAAACATATTGACCATAGCTTCCGCTTTACCAATAACCGTTGTACGCGCTGGGTTATCTTCTGCATTATTAGTTACATTCGGTAAGCTGGTAAAAAATTCGTCAATCGCACTCGAAACGTCATTCCCTTTATCTGCTAACAAATCATTAATTTGTGAGATATTTTGGGTATAGCTATTCAGTGCGCTTTGTTTTGACATTGCACGGTTCATTTGACCGGCAAGGAATTCGTTATATTCACGATGAATACGACTAACATTAACGCCATTACCGATATAACCATTACCGGTCATCGTACCGCTGTTTTCATTAAACACAGTCATTTGACGGTTGTACCATTTTACATTTTGGTTAGCGATGTTATTACTCACAGTGCTCATCGCAGCTTGTGCCGCATTAAGTCCGCTCATCGCTGTATTAATTAAACTGTTGGACATTTGTCTATCCTTTTACGTTTAGTCATCACCCGTATGCACGGAGCATAGCTGGCAAGTTAAATGGATGCTCTGGTCTTTATTATCGGTTCTTCCCCTCTAAACTTGAGGGGAAAATAATTAAAATAGGTCGCTTAAATCGTGAGTATAAGTTTTAGCAACTTGCTCACCACTTCCTTTTAATTGGCCAATAATTGAAACCAGTTTTTTGGCATAACCCGGATCGGTAGCATAACCTGCTTCTTGGATGCGGTAAGCCGCTTGTTCAGGGGTATGGGCTTGAGGTACTTTAGCGTAACGAGGGCTTTCAGTGATCAATCTGAGGTAATCTTGAATAGCTTCAACATAAGAGCCATAAACACGGAAATTGTCACGCATTTTAACCGAGTTACCATCGATCACTTCAGTTGTCATGATATTCGTAACAGGTCCTTTCCAGCTATTTCCTGCTTTAATACCAAACAGGTTATAACTCGGTTTACCGTCACCAGTTAGGATCTCACGTTTACCCCAACCTGATTCAAGTGCGGCTTGAGCAACAACTAAAAGATGGTGTACACCAGTACCTTCTGTGGCTTGTTTTGCTGGCCCTAACAGTTTTGATGCAAAAGAAGCACTGCTTTCAGATAAGCCCTTAAGCTTGCCAATCGTACTTTCAACTGCATTTTGATAAGGCTGCATCGCACGATAAATTTGTCCCAATGCTTGCGTTGGCATGGATTGAAATATATCGCTACCATCTAATGGCATTGGCGTTTTACCCGCCATTTCACTAGGGTCCATCGTAACTTTGGCAGAAAGTTGTTTTTCTATCATGTCAGCAAAGCCCAAGCCTTTTTGTGATAAGTCTTGAGCGATTTGTTGATCATAAAGAGAGGTGTACATCTTGGTACTTTCTGAGTTGAACATGCTTTCTTGAGGAATAGCATCACGCATGCTCTTTAACATCATTTGAACGAAAACACCTTCAAGTTGCTGCGCCACTTGGCGCAGCCCTTGTTGATCAGTATTTTGTCCAACCTGATATTTAAGTTTATTCAATGCATTACTGTCATATGCTGGCGTTGACATCGTCGGCATTGAAGAAAGCAGAGATAAATCTTTCATCAGATAATCTCCAATCTCGCACGTAAGCAACCCGCGCTTTCCATTGCTTGCAAAATTGACATTAAATCTGTTGGTGTTGCACCCAGTGCATTTAATGTGCGGATAACTTCGTTTAAGCTTGCACTTGCATTCACTTGTTGTAATGAGCCACCTTGTTCACTCATATTTACGCTGGTATTACGAGTTACAACCGTACTACCACCCGCAAACGGAGTATTAGGTTGGCTGACATTAACTTGGCTATCAACCGTAACGGAAAGGTTCCCTTGAGCGATAGCACAGCTTCCTAATGTCACATCACGATTCATCACAACAGAACCAGTTCTTGCATTAATGATCACTTTCGCATCTGCAACTACACGTTTAATTTCAAGGTTTTGAACTTCAGCCAAGAAGCGGACTTGTTCACTTTTACCAATAGGAACACGTAGTTGAACTGTACGGGCATCTAAAGGGATCGCCGTGCCCACACCGCGCAATTTATTAACAGCATCAGAGATGTGTTGTGCCAAAGTGAAGTTTTCTTCATTCAGTTGTAGATTCAGCAGACCTGTTTGACCAAATTGCGAAGGTAGTTCACGTTCAATGATAGCGCCGCTGCTAATGCGTCCACCTGCTAACTGGTTAACTTTAACGCTATTCCCCCCCGCAGATGCACCCGCTCCCCCGACAATAATATTGCCTTGTGCTAAAGCATAAATCTGATTATCAACACCTTTTAATGGTGTCATCAGCAACGTACCACCACGTAAGCTTTTTGCATTACCTAAGGATGAAACAACAACATCGATTGATTGCCCTGTACGACCAAAAGGCGGTAATTTTGCAGTTACCATTACCGCTGCAACGTTTTTCAATTGCATATTGGTGCCAGGTGGTACGGTGATCCCCAATTGAGAGAGCATGTTATTCAGACTTTGCGTGGTAAACGGGGTTTGCATTGTTTGGTCACCCGTTCCATCTAATCCCACGACCAAACCATAACCAATCAGCGCATTTTCTCTTACCCCTTCAACAGAGGTGAGATCTCTGATCCGTTCGGCATGAGCGGAAAAACCGACACATGTCATCACGATAAAGAAAAGGCTCATCGCTATTTTTTTCATCTGGACCCTACTCATTAAAAAGGTGATACATTTAAGAAGAAGCGTTGTAGCCATCCCATAGACTGTGCTTCATTGATATAACCGTCTCCGATATATTCAATACGAGCATCAGCAACTTGGGTTGAATTTACGGTATTAGCACCACTGATTGTTCTTGGGTTCACAACACCTGAAAAACGGATAAATTCAGTACCTTGATTGATAGCAATTTGCTTTTCACCGATAACGTGCAGGTTTCCATTGGCAAGAAGCTGATCGACGGTAACAGTGATGGTGCCTTTAAAGGTATTGTTTGCGTTTGCGCCACCTTTACCGCCAAAGTCACTGTTTCCTTCCATTCCCATATCAGCACGGCTATTACCAAACAATCCTTCCAAAAATCTTGGTGTGATCGAAGCAAGGAATCCTGCTTTGCCATTACGGCTCGCATTTGCGGATGAGTTTTTGCTTGCACTCACGTTTTCTTGCAATGTAATTGTTAGCGTGTCACCAATATTTCGAGGACGTCTGTCTTCAAATAGCGGTTGATAACCAAAATAAACAGGCTGAGCTGACTGAAAAATAGAGCCATTAGGCGCAGGCGCTGTTGGTGCCGTTGGAACCGCCGTTGTGTTACCTTCTACCAACGGTTTTTTGGGTATATGTGCGCATCCCGCCAGTGTCAGTACCAACAGGGCGGTACCTAAACGTTGATGACGACGCCATCTGACACTAAGCTTTCTTGCCCCAGAATTGTCAGTAATGACCTTTGTATCCATCTTCGATACTCTTTTAGTAATACGCCTGACAGGAAATCCTGTCAGGCTAATAAACAAACGAAATTAGAGTTGCGTTAGTTTCTGTAACATCTGATCAGATGTTGAAATCGCTTTACTGTTAATTTCATAAGCACGTTGAGTCTGGATCATATTGACCAGCTCTTCAGCTACGTTAACGTTAGAGGTTTCAACATATCCCTGATACAACAAGCCTGCGCCGTTGATACCTGGGGCATTCTCAGTAGGTGCGCCAGAACTTGCCGTTTCTAAGTACAAGTTTTCACCGACACTTTCTAATCCGCTGTCATTAATAAAGGTAGTAAGTGTTAATTGCCCAACTTGTTGTGGAGCCGGATCACCGTCTATCTCAACACTGACAGTACCATCACGACCAATCATCACTTTTTTGGCGGTATCAGGCAAAATGATGGCTGGAACAACTTGGAAGCCACTCGTTGTCACTAATTGCCCATTTTGATCCATTTGGAATGCACCATCACGGGTATAAGCGTCTGTACCATCTGGTAACTGAACATGGAAGAAACCTTGTCCTTTAATCGCCACATCACGAGTCCCGTTTGTTGGCGCTAAGTTACCTTGGCTGTGTAAACGTTCAGTCGCAACAGGGCGAACACCGGTACCAATTTGTAAACCTGATGGTGCATTCGTCTGCTCTGATGTCATGGCACCTGGTTGACGAATTGTTTGGTACAGTAAATCTTCGAAAACCGCACGTTGGCGTTTAAAACCATTAGTGCTGACGTTTGCGAGGTTGTTGGAAATCACATCCATGTTTGTCTGTTGTGCATCCAACCCAGTTTTAGCAATCCATAAAGAACGGATCATGGTTTTCCCCTTACACTATTTAACTCATTGATAGCAATTGGTTAGCTCGTTGCGCATTATCATCGGCGCTATGAATAACCTTCATTTGCATTTCAAAACGTCTTGCGTTTGCTATCATATCGACCATGGCTTCTGCTGGATTAACATTACTGCCTTCTAACACACCAGCTAACACCTTCACGCTATCATCCGCAGGTAATTCCTCACCAGCACGCGCAGTTCCTTTTGGTGATAAATGGAATAAACCATCATCGCCACGAACTAAATCGTTTTGCTCTGGTTTTACCATTTTCAAGCGACCAATTTGACCCAACATTTTTGGTGGATCAGTCGGTACATGCGCCGTCACAATACCGTTATTGGCAATACTGACATTTGCTTGAGCAGGTACTTCAATCGCACCGTTATCGCCCATTAACAAACGACCTTGTACCATCAACATGCCATCAGCGTTACGCTGAATATTACCGTTTCGGGTATAGGCTTCAGTACCATCTTCAAGTTGAACCGCTAAATAGCCGTTATCACTTAACGCAACATCCATTGATCTGCCGGTATAGTTCATCGTTCCTTGACTTTGATCGCTACCAGGCGTGGAGGCTACCGTTAATGTACGAGTTGGTAAGGTATCGCCATTGACAGGTACGGCTCGCATTGCACTAAGCTGCGCTTTAAATCCCGGCGTTGATGCGTTTGCTAAGTTGTTCGCCACGACAGCTTGATTTTCCATCGAGTGTCTGGCGCCGCCCATCGCGGTATAAATCACATGATCCATAACAGATTATTTCCAGCGTTATTAGCGCAAGCTAACCAGAGTCTGCAGGATCTGATCCTGAGTCTTAATGGTTTGTGCGTTTGATTGATAGTTACGTTGAGCAACGATCATATTGACTAACTCTTGGCTCATATCCACGTTAGACGCTTCTAATGCGTTATTGGTTAATTTGCCGAATACACCAGAGCCAGCAACACCCACGATTGGTGAACCTGAACCGTTAGTTTCAGACCACATGTTGTCGCCTTGTGAGCTTAAACCACCAGCATTTGCAAAGCTAGCGAGTGCGATTTGGCCAACAACTTGGCTTTGTTGGTTTGAGTAAGTCGCCATGATGGAGCCATCTTGCTCAATACGGAAATTGGTAAATTCACCTGCTTGGTAACCATTTTGCGCTAATTTAGAAACACTTGATTCTGATACTTTTTGCTGAGTACTGCCGGCGAAATTCAGTTCAATAGTACTTGGAGCTGAACCATTTAAAGAAGCAATAGCAAAGCCTGGTGTTGCTGGAGGTGTCACTGCCGCTGGTGTGAATTTATTTAGAACACCACCCGTTGTATAGTCTAATGTACCTAACTCTTGGTGAGGTGTTGGCGCACCACCCGCTGTTTTAGTTGACGTATCTTGACCGTAAACTTTCCATTCATTGTCTTTTGTTTTTACAAAGAATAAGTTCAGGTTATGTTCATTACCTAAGCTATCGTAAGTGGTAACGTTAGTACTAAAGTTGTATGTATCGCCATCTTTAGCATCAAATGGAGCTTTAGCGGGTTTATCTTCACCAGAGTTCAGGTTAACCGCCATATCAATTTTGTTGGTTGCGCTGGCATTCATCATATCGGTAGGAATAACGATAGGTGTTGGTGTTGCCCCTTTTTGAACAACGTTTTTACCATCAACAACTTGTACTGGATAACCTGTAATACGCATACCTTGCATATTAGTCAGGAAACCATTTTTGTCTTTACCGAATTCACCATTACGTGAATAGAAAACGCCACCGTTTTGGTCTTCAATGCGGAAAAAACCACCGCCAGAAATCGCTACGTCTGTTGGGCGGTTAGTAGTTGTGATACTACCGTCTTTAAAGTTTTGGCTAATGCCTGCCACTTTAACACCCAGACCTGCACCAGAGCCGGCGAAAACGTCAGCAAAAGAAACAGTTGCACCTTTAAAGCCATAGGTTGCGGAGTTAGAAATGTTATTACCGATAGAATCTAAGTTAGCGGCTGCTGCGTTTAAACCACTTACTGCTTGTGAAAAGGACATGCGCCCTCCAAGTTGAATATGTGTTAGTTAAAGAACCTGACGAATTTCATCCAATGAAACGGTATTACCTAAGCCAACATCAAGGCGGGCGCCACCATCCACCATGGACACACTATTCACCAGCGCATAATTCAGTGTCTTAACAGGGACCTGAGCATCATTAAGCGTGGCGTTAACGGTAAATTTATAACTTCCTGTAGGAACAGGATTGTCATCTTCATCTGTACAATCCCAAGAGAAGTTATAAACATCCGGTAGCATTTTTTTGTCCATTTTGATTGTACGAACGGTTACACCACTAGCATTAGTGATGTTTATCGTAAGAGAATCGGTTGGACTGAGTAATTCAAAACCAAAAGGTGTTGAAAAAAGGTGTTCACTGTCAGGTGTATTTGGGTCAGTATCATCTGCTTTATACGTTCCCATTTGCTGACGTGTTTTCTCATTTTGAGTATCAGGTGTTGGAATTGTGTCATCCCCATCGCCGGGTTTTTCAGTCTCGCCTGTACCATCGGTTGGCTGAAAGACAACAATTTTATTACCAGCAACCATGACACCACGGCCAACGAGAGAAGAAGCTCGCAACGCCTGACTTTGATCAATCTGTCCAACAATGTTATTCACTGTTTTATTCAGTGTCTCAATGCCTTCAACCGTTGAAATTTGAGCTAACTGGGAAGTTAACTCATTATTTTGCATTGGGTTTGTTGGGTCTTGATTTTTCATCTGAGTGATGAGAAGCGTGAGGAAATTCCCTTTAATATCATCACTACCCTTTTTTTTCGTATGATATGAAGAAGGTGCATCCCCGATAATGGTATTATCATAAGGTTCATTCATTGAGGAGGAAATGCCCACAATTTATTCTCCCTATTGACCTATCATCAGTGTTTTTTGCATCAGCGATTTTGCCGTGTTCATCACTTCGACGTTAGCTTGGTAACTTCTTGATGCAGAGATGGTGTTAATCATTTCACCCACAACATCAACATTCGGCATACGTACATACCCTTTTTCATCGGCAAAAGGATGTCCCGGCTGATATTCCATACGAAATGGTGCAGGATCATCCACCACTTCAGTGACACGAACACCGCCAACTTCTTGGCCAGCGGGTGCGTTTACCTGAAAAACAACCTGTTTTGCACGATAAGGATCGCCATCTGGACCCGCAACACTGTCAGCGTTTGCCATATTGCTGGCACTCACGTTTAAACGCTGTGATTGCGCTGAAAGTGCTGAACTTGAAATATCGAAAATACTAAATAAAGACATGCTCTTTACCCTACTGTTGCAATACAGCCATCATGCTTTTAACTTGCGAGTTAATAAATGTCACATCAGCCTGATACTTAAGGCTATTGTCAGCAAAATTACTACGTTCCATATCCATATCCACGGTATTACCATCCATCGCAGTTTGATGAGGCACGCGATAGAGTAAGTCCGCTTCTAAGCGATAACCGGGTTTGATCGGGATATGACGATCTGATGTCATTGCCAATTGCATGCCATGACTACCAGTACGTCCATTTTCAATGGTTTTCTTCAATTCAGAAGCAAAATCAATATCACGAGCCTGAAAGCCTGGGGTATCTGCATTAGCGATATTCGCAGCGAGAATTTCTTGGCGTTTATTGCGTATTGAGAGCGCTTCTTGTTGAAAATGAAACGTATTTTCTAATTTATCGAGCATCTTCTATCCTTGGTGGCTAAGCCACGTACCTCAGCTGATAAAACAATTTCAGTTGACAGAATAAACGCTCAAAAAAAAGATGATTGGAGGAATAGGCGTAAATTGGATTGCTATTTATGCGTTTAAGGCGTGCAAAGTCGATGTACACTGTTGTTGCTAAATAATGGCAAACGCACAATTAGCATCAACTCTGTAAGGTGATACAAATTATGTTAGTTAGAACTCTTATCGGTCTATTTTCTTTTTTCTTTATGATGAATGTGAGTATTGCGAAATCACTCCCTGAAGAACTACAAGATTTCTTTGTCGCACTTCATCAACAAGGCGATAAAGTGACTGTGACAGTTTTAACACCAGAAGATAAATGGCCAGTCTGCCAAACACAAGAGATCCAAGGTCATGCTGGCTCCCGTAATTGGGGACGTCTTTCAATTCCAATTCAGTGTGATAAACAGCGTCGTTTTATTCAAATTGATGTTAGCGTTAATGGTAAATACTTAATCGCGAAAAAAGACATTAATCGTGATGACATCATTGAAACTTCTGCCGTTAGCATGGCAACGGGTGAGTTAGAAAAATTACCTTATGATGTATTACGTGATCCTGCATTAATTAAAAATGCGATCGCAATGCGACAAATATCCGCAGGAAAGCCTTTAACCTCGACAATGGTTCGTCGCCCTTGGGCTATTTTGGCGGGACAAACCGTGACTGTATTTGCACAAGGTCCCCACTTTCAGATCCGCTATGAAGGTAAAGCCGTAAACAATGCTGTCGCCAATGAAACCATTCGCGTAAGAGTTAAATCAGGTCAAATCGTCACTGGCGAAGCACTTGAAGATGGCTCTGTTCGTATCCCTCTTTAATAGATTAAAAAGCTGATAAGCAGAATAAGCCTATATTAAATTGCTTGTTACCCGTTTCAGTTATGGCAAGCCAAGGTAAACTCTCTTACGTTACATTTTTACTCTAAATAATTTCGACAATTTAAAGCATCAATATCGATAAATGTTTATAGATAAATGTAGATACTCTAAATAATTTAAGTTGTAGCTAGGCGGCAAATGAATGAGTCGCTAGGAGCATACATAAGTATGTGACTAGTGCGAGTGAATGTAGCTAACAACGCTACAGCTTAAAGTATGACGAGTAGTGTGACTAGCGCGAGTGAATGTAGCCAACAACGCTACAGCTTAAAGTATGACGAGTATCACGACTAAGATTAAAGTTTTTGATTCTACAGCCGATATAAAGAACCAAGATGATAGGCGAAAACACATAGGTTGTTTTACAATGGCTTCATCTGACTATTAATTGATGCCTAACAAAGGATTTTCCTATGAGTATTGAACGCACAAATCCACTGCTTCCGATTAACGCAATTGCACAACGAAACCCGAGTGAAATCACTCAAGGCTCTCGTAAATCGGGAACAACTGAACAAAAAACGGCAACAGGCGACACCTCTGTAAAACTGAGTGAAGCACAGAAAAAACTTGTTCAACCGGGAAATAAAGATATTAACGTTGAGAAAGTTGCTCGCTTAAAAGAAGCAATTGCCAACGGAACATTAACCATGGACAGCGGTAAAATTGCGGACGCTCTTTTCCGTGAAGCTGCTGAAAGCATAACTCAATAATATTTTAATGATTATGATGGAAGAACTCCGCCAGACTTTAGATCTTCAATTATCACAGCTTAATACCATTGCGGGTATTTTACGTACTGAACAGCAGTTATTATGCGCAGGTAATATTGATATCAATGCATTGCATGAAGTCACTGAACAGAAGAATTTTGTCTTGTCGGCTTTAGGTCATACAGACCAACAGCGTCATACGCTAAGCCTACAAGCCGGTGTAGAAAAACCTTATACAGGGTTACCGTTCTTATCTGATTTATGGGCGCAAATAATCGACATCACGGCGGAGTTAAGATATCTGAATCAACATAACGGATTACTACTTGATCAACACATCGCTCGTAATAGTGATGCTATCCGTTTTTTGCAGAAGAACCACAGCCCCACCCTTTATGGTTCTGATGGGCAAGCACAACGTTCAACACTGGCTGGACGCAAAATTCAAGTTTAGGTTCTTTCGATAATTATCAGAATTCACACAAAACGCCATCAATATTGATGGCGTTTTGCTTTGCTGATAAAACTTTGCTGACAAAGCACTACTCACTTTAAGCCACCAACAACTCACACTGCTCTATTATTTATCGTCTTTTTTGTGACACATCATTTCGCTTATCTGAACCTTGGTTTTATTGGCGTCTTTATTAATGCACCTTTTCATACACGGCTAAAAATAAACAGCACGCGCTAACACATCGCCCCTTCAGTTTTATCAACATATAAAAAAAGACCACTTAATAAAGTGGTCTTAGATTTAGATAATGGCATTATTAGCGAGAACGATTAATGAGGTTGCCCACCAATCATTGACGTCATACGAATGCGACGACCTTCACTGATTTCCATATTCGACAACACAGCTAACTGTGGCAAGCTACGACGTAAGAAACGTGACAATAATGAACGTAACGCATGATTGACTAATAAGACAGGCGCGCCACCCGACATCTCTTGATGACGTACCGCATCCGCGGCTTGTTGTTCAATATTTTCAGCCAGCCCCGGCTCTAAACCGCCACCACTTTGCATTGCTTGAACAAGAATACGCTCTAAGCTTGCATCCAATCCAATGACTTGGATTTCATCTTGATCACCAAACCAGTGTTGTGTAATCGCACGACGAAGTGCAACACGCACAACTGCTGTTAATTCAGCCGGATCTTTCTGCTCTGGTGCGTGCTCTGCTAAGGCTTCTAAGATGGTTCTCATATCACGAATAGGCACTTGTTCAGACAGCAAGTTTTGCAATACTTTGTGCAATACTGTGAGTGAAAGCATATCTGGGATCATATTTTCTGTCATTTTAGGAAGTTCTTTACTCACCCTATCAAACAACATTTGTGCTTCTTGACGACCAAATAATTCCGATGCGTATTTCGCTAATGCATGGTTAAAGTGCGTTGCAATAACGGTACTGGCAGCAACAACGGTATAACCCTGAACCTGAGCTTGTTCTCTTAAGCTGTCATCAATCCAAACAGCAGGTAAACCAAATGCAGGCTCTTGAGTAATATCGCCCTCTAAAGAGCCAACGGCATTACCCGGATTGATGGCTAACCAACGACCTGGATGCGCTTCACCGTGACCAATCTCAACCCCTTTCATTAGAATGCGATAAGAAGAAGGTCTTAATTCCATATTGTCTCGGATATGAACAACAGGAGGAAGATACCCTGTTTCCTGAGCAAACTTTTTACGGATACCACTAATTCGACCTAGCAATTCACCATTTTGGCGGCTATCTACCATTGGAATTAAGCGATACCCTACTTCCATCGCTAATGGATCTTCAAGTTGTACATCTTCCCATGAAGCTTCAACAACACGGTTTTGTTTTTCAACTTCTTCCATCTCTTTTTGTTGATGCACTTCAGGGTTCGCGTTGCGACGTAAGATATACCAACCTAATCCACCTAATGCTGCGGTGAAGAAAAGGAAAACAAAGTTAGGCATTCCTGGCACTAAGCCTAACAGACCTAGCACACCCGCGGTTAACATTAGAACGCGAGGATTATCAAACAGTTGGGTAACCATCTGTTGCCCAACATCTTCATCTGTGGCAACACGAGTAACGATAACACCCGCTGCTGTTGAGATAATCAATGCAGGGATTTGAGCAACCAGACCATCACCGATGGTTAAAAGGGTATAAGTCGTTGCCGCATCGTTTAATGCCATTCCGTGTTGAGCGACACCAACAATAAGCCCGCCCACCACGTTAATCACAAGGATCATTAAGCCTGCGATGGCGTCACCACGAACGAACTTACTCGCACCATCCATTGAACCGTAAAAGTCGGATTCCAATGAAACTTCTTTACGACGTTTTTTTGCTTCGTCTTCGTTGATAATGCCGGCATTCAGGTCAGCATCGATTGCCATCTGTTTACCCGGCATTCCATCTAACACAAAACGCGCACCAACTTCAGCAATACGTCCCGCACCCTTGGTGATAACCATAAAGTTAATCAAAATAAGGATGATAAAGACCACAATACCGATAGCAAAGTTACCGCCAACAAGGAAATGGCCAAAGGCCTCAACAACACGCCCTGCGGCTGCTGGCCCTGTATGCCCTTCCATTAAGATGATACGAGTTGAAGCCACGTTTAATGATAAACGTAACAACGTGGTAAACAGCAAAATGGTAGGGAAAGCAGCAAAGTCCAGCGTACGTCGAGTGAACATTGCGACCAACAGCACCATGATGGAGAGTGCGATGTTAAAGGTAAATAATAAATCCAATAGAAAAGGTGGCAATGGCAATACCATCATTGACAGTATCAACAAGATAAGCACTGGCCCTGCCAGTATCTGCCACTGAGAACTTTTCCAATTTCCCGGCAAGCGGAGTAATGAGGCCAAATTAGCCATGACGATTATCTTCTCCAGCAAAGTCCAGTGCGGGAGGCACTGGCAAGTTCATAGGTTGTTTAGGTTTTAAACCACCTTCGGTTTTCCATCGTTTCAGTTGATAAACCCATGCAAGCACCTCGGCAACCGCAGCATAAAGGGTTGAAGGAATTGCATGACCTATTTCACTGTGACGATATAACGCCCTAGCAAGCGGTGGCGCTTCTAGAAGCGGAATTCGATTTTCTGCACCAATCTCTTTAATTTTTAACGCAATCGCCCCTGCACCTTTCGCTAACACTTTAGGCGCGGTCATTTTGTCGTTATATTGCAGTGCAACAGCATAGTGTGTTGGGTTCGTAACAATAACGTCTGCTTTTGGTACATCCGCCATCATTCGGCGGCGAGACATTGCATGTTGTTGCTGACGGATACGCGCTTTAAGTTGCGGATCACCCTCTTGCTGTTTAAATTCATCTTTAATTTCTTGGCGCGTCATACGTAGCTTTTTTAAATAGCTACGAATTTGGAAAATAATGTCGAATGCCACCATTGGTATCAGCATAAAAACGGTAATGTAGACGGCAAAAATCAGCAGTTGCATCGCATTGGCTAGCGCACTAAGCGGTGCAAGCGTGATCAGATGGAGAATATCGTTCCAGTTGTGCCATAAAAAAATAGTTGCGGCGATCCCCACAAACGTTGATTTCAGTATCGCTTTAAATAACTCTGCTAACGCATTCATAGAAAAAATACGTTTTAATCCAGAAATAGGATTCCATTTTTTGGGATCGAACTTAATGGATTTACTACTAAAGTTAATCCCACCTAATAAGGCAGAGGCACCTATTGCCACGATCACTAACCCCAAAAACACGGGGGATAGCGCAAAAACAGCTTGTTTAATCAAGCTACCAAATCGAGGGATCAACAAATTCTCATTACCAATAAGGTGATGATTAAACGTAAACCCTTCTGTTAACATGGCATGTAGCCCACGAGTGATAAATCCACCACTCATCCACAGCAAACTTACACCACCCAAGATCATTAATACGGACGATAGCTCTTTAGAACGGACAATTTGTCCATCCTTTTTGGCTTTTTCCCGTTTATGGGGTGTGGGTTCCTCTGTTTTTTCGAGATCGCTATCTTCAGCCACAGTCTGTCCGATTTAGATATTGAGATTAAAAGCATGAATGAAATGACTCTAAGCATGACAAATTCAGAGGAAATTGATGGGCTGAACAATCGCAAATTTACGGGGCTTTTTGGGCTATGACGGTATGCAGTGAAAAAACAACCCAATGATAAAAGTGAAGATATAAGCAATATTGGCGCTAATTATAAGGAAATCAGCAAAATTTACAGTAAAATTGAGTAATTTTACTTTTGATGTTTATTTCAACAACTTCAAAAGCCGCTTAAAAAAAGCGGCTTACATTTTCTTCAATAGCGTGGGCTATTAAAGCATTATTACGTGATTTTTTATCCATAAAATACACCATCCTAAAAGAGCTGAGCATAGAGCGAATGCGTCCTGCATATCTCAACGTCCTTATCGCCCTAAAACTCATTAGAAGGTTAGAAACCTAAACTTTCCAGTAAATCATCAACTTGATCTTGATTTTTGATCACGCCAGCGTTGTTTTTATTAACCTGTGGACCATTTAATAAAGAATCAGTCTCTTTCTTCACATTAGACTTTTCAAGTTGCTCTGGTGGCAGGTTTTCCATTAATACCATCACGAGTTGTTTTTCAATTTCTTGAACAACACTCATCATGCGTTTAATAACCTGGCCGGTCAGATCTTGGAAATCCTGTGCCATCATAATTTCCAATAACTGACTGTTAGTAAAAGCCGCACTCTCAGGGATATCCCGCAAATAATTGCGGGTATCGGTTACAAGAGAGCGTACATCTTTCAGCTCTTCTGGCTGTTCAAACCATTGGTCCCAACGTTCAGTAAGCTTAGTCGCATCGGCACTTAACGCATCCTGTTTAGGCTGCGCAGCTTCGACACAGTTCAATGTACGCTCAGCTGCCTGAGCGGTCATTTGAGCAACATAGTCCAGACGTTCCCTAGCGTCAGGGATGGCTTCTGCTGCTTCGGCTATTGCTTTATCCAATCCTAATTCTCGCAAACTGTCGCGTAACATCCGCGTCAATTGTCCGATCCGGCTGATAATATCAGATGTCATTTCAATATTATCTTTCGGCATAATTGGATTCCCACTCATTGCGACTCCTTAGATGCCCAGTTTTTCAAAAATTTTATTTAGTTTTTCTTCAAGAATTGCTGCTGTAAAAGGTTTAACTACATATCCACTTGCACCGGCTTGCGCTGCTGCAATGATATTTTCTTTTTTAGCTTCAGCGGTTACCATGAGTACTGGTGTTGCTGCAAGTCCCGCGTCACTACGAATATTTTTAAGAAGCTCTAGACCATCCATGTTTGGCATGTTCCAGTCTGTGATCACAAAATCGATTGCCGAATTGCGTAATTTAGCTAACGCGTCAGCACCATCTTCTGCTTCTTCTACATTCGTAAATCCTAATTCCTTTAGCAAATTACGAACTATGCGGCGCATTGTTGAAAAATCATCA
The DNA here is from genome assembly GCF_008808075.1 of Proteus sp. CD3. NCBI lineage: Bacteria > Pseudomonadati > Pseudomonadota > Gammaproteobacteria > Enterobacterales > Morganellaceae > Proteus > Proteus sp. CD3. Next base: position 2,180,169 of record NZ_CP019686.1, read on the forward strand.
ACCACTAAAAATTTCAGATCCTTACTTGCCATTGAAAACTCCTTCAAAATATATCGGCAAATTACTGTGTTGCTTTTTAAACTGAACTTAATCAGATACGCAATGATTGTGTGCTACTGATTTTCATCAGCACAGCTTTACTCATTGCGCTTATGCTTTTCACCTCGTCTACTGCGCCTAATTCAACCGCAGCACGAGGCATGCCAAAGACGACACAACTCGCTTCATCTTGTGCAAAGGTATAACTACCTGCACGACGCATTTCTAATAAGCCAGCAGCACCATCACTGCCCATTCCGGTTAAAATCACACCGATGGCATTACGTCCCGCATATTTTGCGACAGACCTAAATAGCACATCGACAGAAGGACGATGACGGTTGACCGCAGGCTCTTTATTAATGTGGATCTGGTAGTTAGCACCATTACGACGAAGCTCCATGTGATAATCACCTGGCGCAATATAAGCATGCCCAGGTAATACACGTTCGCCATCTTCTGCTTCTTTTACACTTATTTGGCATAAACGGTTTAATCGTTCTGCAAATGAGTGTGTAAACCCTGCGGGCATATGTTGCGTAATTAATATCGCAGGGCTGGTAATAGGTAATGGTTCTAGAAAATTACGAATAGCCTCTGTGCCACCAGTTGATGCGCCTACCGCAATCAACTTTTCACTCGAAATCATCGGTGTAAATGACAATGATTTAGAAGGCGGTGCTTGTACTTCTCGGCGATTAATCCGTGCCTGTGCAGCAGCACGAATTTTTTCGGCAATCAGTTCACTATAAGCCATCATACCTTCACGCAAACCAAGCTGTGGTTTAGTCACAAAATCAACTGCTCCCAGTTCTAACGCTTTTAACGTCACTTCTGAGCCTTTTGCTGTTAATGATGAGACCATAACGACAGGCATTGGTCTTAATCGCATCAGTTTTTCCAAGAAATCAATACCATCCATACGTGGCATTTCAACGTCTAACGTTAATACCTGTGGGTTGTACTTTTTTATTAAGTCACGAGCCACTATAGGATCTGGGGCACAATCAACAACTTCCATATCGCTATGACTGTTGATGATTTCTCGCATGATTTGACGCATTAGCGCCGAATCATCAACACAGAGTACCGTTATTTTATTCATAACCTCTCCTTGCTGGTGTCAGCCCGTAAACGGTATGCCCATGCAAGTAGAAATCCTTGCTAAGCTGGCTTACATTTTCAGAATGTCCAACAAACAGCATTCCGTCTGGCTTAAGTAATGAGGTAAAGCGGTTAAGTAAGGTTTGTTGTGTCGCTTTGTCAAAATAGATCATGACATTACGACAAAAAATCGCATCAAAACTGCCTTCTAAATCCCATTGCTTGTCGAGTAAATTCAAATACTGAAAAGAGACCATCTCGCTAATTTGCTGTCTAATTTTCACGTATCCTTCAAAATCGCCGACACCTTTGAGAAAATATTTTTTCAAATATTCATCATTTAATGTTTTAAGCTCTTCCTGTCGGTAAACACCTTTTCGTGCTTTATCCAACACATTAGTATCGATATCGCTGGCAATAATTTTGGTTTTATAAGGGTTATTCCCAAAAACATCGCGTAAAGTCATCGCAATTGAATAAGGTTCTTCTCCAGTAGATGCAGCTGCACACCATACTCGGTAGACGCCTCCTGCTCTTTTTCTGGCATGTTTTGCCAAAATAGGAAAATGATGCGCTTCCCTGAAAAATGCGGTGAGATTGGTTGTTAATGCATTTACAAACTCTTGCCATTCAGGGTTGCGAACATCACTTTTAAGAAACGCAAGATAGTCACCAAAGTTATTCATCCGTAATTCACGTAACCTCCTAGTGAGACGGTTATAAACCATCTCCCTTTTGTTGTTAGTCAGCACAATACCTGCCTTTTGATAAATCAATTGGCATATAGATTGGAACTGATCATCGGACAACATAAACCGTTGGGTAAAAATATCCAACGGTTGAGCAGCGATATCTGATAAGACTTCAGTAACATTACGTTTCATTGTTTTTTAATGGGTCTTTTTAAAAAATGATTTTTTATCTGCTTTTTTCAACCCATTACCTTCAAGGGATGAAGAATGATTACTCTCATCCGTGTCAGGCAACTCGAATGCCGATACAGCATTAACAAGGTTATTAGCCTGATCTTCTAATGCTGCGGCAGCAGATGCTGATTGCTCCACCAAAGCAGCGTTTTGCTGTGTCACCTGATCCATCTGACTGACTGCATCAGCGACTTGGTGAATACCTCGGCTTTGTTCATCAGAAGCTGAGGCGATTTCTGCCATTAATTCAGTGACTTTATTTACTGATGTGACGAGTTCCTCCATTGTTTGCCCTGCATTATTAACGAGTTGAGAACCTTGAGAGACACGTAAAACAGATTCATCAATCAACAATTTAATTTCTTTTGCAGCATCAGCACTACGTTGAGCAAGGTTACGAACTTCTCCAGCGACGACAGAGAATCCACGTCCTTGTTCACCGGCGCGAGCAGCTTCAACCGCCGCGTTAAGTGCTAATATATTGGTTTGGAACGCAATACCATCAATCACACTGATAATAGCCCCTATCTTTTGAGAACTTTGTGTAATCGCATCCATGGTTTCAACAACACTATTCGTGATTTGACCACCACGAATGGCTGTTTCAGAAGCAGACTCTGCGAGCTTGCTCGCTTGTAGGGCGTTATCAGCATTTTGTTTTACCGTTGCTGTTAACTCTTCCATGCTTGCCGCAGTTTCTTCTAACGAAGCAGCTTGTTGTTCAGTTCTTGAGGATAAATCCGTATTTCCTTTGGAAATTTCTTGAATACCGGAGTACATAGCATTGCTGTTGTCTCGAACGATACGAATAGAACGCGCTAGCTCTCCACGCATATCTCGTAGTCGTCTAAACACATCCCCTATTTCATCATCGGTGAAGACAAGAATTTCACGATTTAATTTACCGGTAGCCACATCATTAAAATAACGGCTTAAACTTGCGAAAGGTTTAATGATATTAAAACTTAGCCAGCGATGAGCGGCGAGTGATACCACAATAACCATCGCTATTGCACCGATAAACATCAAGATAGCAATAGTATAAGAGCGATGTCCTTGCTCTATAGATTCAGTAATTTCTGTCTGAACATAATTCATATAGGTATTAAATGAATTTTCCATCGCGGTTTGATAACGTTCCGTTGGTTGATCTAAAAAGCCTTGGAAGTTACCGTTTTTTAACATGCTATGTAATTCAGTTAATGCACCATATAAAACGTGGTAATCGTTTTTTACTGCTTCAACGATTTCTTTTTCTTCTGTTGGGATTGCCTCTTTATTTATATCAGCAAGGAAATTTTGAAAATGAGTATTCGCCGTTTCCAAACGTGAAAGTGCAATTGATTCAATAGATTGAATATAGTCTGTTGACTGTTCAGTTTTCACTGCAATAGCTACACGATTAATCGCATTACGTGTTTGTATTAAAGATGCCCAACTTAATCCTAATTCATCTCGCTTAGATGTATCTATATCTACTCTGGTGATCTGTTCGTTATTCAAATGAACGATCCCTAGCGAAATACCACTAGAAACCACCTGCATAACGCAAAACATCATCAGTAATAAATAGAGACTGGTGGATATCTTTAATTTGCGAAACCTAAACATGCCTTCACCTCGTTTAAAGCGGTGGTAAAAAGCCACCGCTTGTCAGCCACTTGTTGTTGTTAGAAAGTTTCCCAGTTAGCGGGATCTTCAACACTGCTGCTCTTTTTCTTTTCTGAGGTTCCTGGTTTTATAAGTGGAGCAGCGGCTTTAACTACAGGGGTTGCATCCGATTCCTTTCTTTCTAGCGTTTTTTCTTCCTGACCCGGTAATTTGAAGATTGAAACTAAGCGGGTTAATGCAACTGCTTGATCTTCAAGACCAGCAGCAGCGGCTGCAGATTGTTCTACTAAAGAGGCGTTTTGCTGAGTGACACGATCCATTTCAGAAACCGCAAGACCAACTTGTGAAATACCTCGGCTTTGCTCATCTGATGCAGAAGCGATTTCGCCCATGATGTCAGTAACACGCGTTACAGAATCCACAATACGCGTCATCGTTTCCCCCGCACTTTCAACGAGTACAGAACCCGTTTCAGTACGACTTACAGAATCTTCAATCAGTGTTTTTATTTCTTTAGCAGCTTCTGCACTTCTCTGTGCAAGGTTACGAACTTCACCGGCAACTACCGCAAATCCGCGACCATGCTCACCGGCTCTTGCCGCTTCAACAGCCGCATTCAGCGCCAAAATATTGGTCTGGAATGCAATGCCATCGATAACAGCAGTGATATCAGTGATTTTCTGAGAACTTCCGGCTATGTCGTGCATTGTTTGCACCACATTAGCAACAACTTTTCCGCCTTGGCGGGCAATATCTGAGGCGTCATTAGCAAGGTTACTTGCTTGGCGAGCATTGTCAGCGTTCTGTTTCACGGTCGCCGTTAACTGTTCCATACTTGCGGCAGTTTCTTCTAACGAAGCCACTTGCTCTTCTGTACGGGCAGATAAATCATTATTTCCAGCAGCAATTTCACTTGTACTGTTATAAATGTTTTCCGTGCTTTGATAGACACCACGAACAGTTTGAATAAGCTCTTGTTGCATATGTTTTAAGCCATTTGCTAACAAGCTCATTTCATTGCGGCCATTCACTTCTATATTTGGACGTAAATCACCTTCAGAGAAGGTTTTAATACTTAATAGAAGTGAATTTAATGGTCTAATTAAGGCATTACGTAATGCAAACCAGCATAGAATTAATGCCGAGATAACGATAATGGCTAACACAACCATAGTAATGACAGTACGTTGGTGAGAGGCTTCTAGTGCCACATTTAACTCTTCGTTAAATTTCTCATTGCGCATGACATATGCAAGATATTCTTTATAAAAAGCGTCTTGATAACCCGTAGTTGGTTGCTCAAAAAAGTCTTTTAAATTTCTATCTTGAAGTAAAATTTCTAGTTGGTTTAATGCAGAGAAATATTCGATAAAACGCCCTTTTAGGCTACGAACATCATCTTCTGAGTGAACTTGATAAGCGGTAATATTCTTTTCAAATTCTTTAAATTTCTCGTCTGCACGAGACATATTTTTACGAGCAAGACCCGTTAAATAATCAACAGACAGAGAATCATCCACATTCATATTTTTGTCTTGTAATAAAAAACTAATCGCTGCACGATTAATATTATTACGAGCTTGCAGTAAGTTAGCCCAGCTTTCATCTAGGCGCTCACGTTGATCCTGTATTATCAGTGTTTTATTAAGGTCATTTCTTGTCTCAACGATATTTGAGTAAAAAACCCCCCCTGAGACAAATTGCAAAACACCAAACAACAGAAGAATGGATAATAATCCAGTCACTATTTTCATTCGGCTAAACATAGTTTCCCTTTTTATAATAAATGGTAATGAGCAAGTTATCGGCAGACTTAAGAGAAACTTTATAGGATTCATTTCGCCTTAGTCGCATTTTTGCTCCATTAGAAAGCGGTGGTAATACTGTTTTTAATTAAAATTATAAGTATAAAAAACTTTAAAGTTATTTCCGTCAGTAGAAAAATATTACAGCTAGGTGATAGCTACTTATAAGTTAATAAATAATAAAATAGAACTTAACCAAAATTATTAGTTCTTTTTTATCTTTTAATTTTACTTAAAGTTAATTTAATGCTTTAGCACTCGCTAATAAAATAAAAAAAGGTAGAAATAGCTATTCCGGCAAAATTACCGGAACAGTATTTAGATTATTTTTTAAAAAAACAAAACTTATTTAGCTTGAATTGTTGCGCTATCGACTAATTCCATTTCTTCACTGTTGAGTAATTTTTCAATATCAACAAGAATAAGCATTCTTTCATCTAAAGTACCTAAACCAGTTAAATACTCAGTAGACATTGTGACTGCAAACTCTGGCGCAGGGCAGATCTGCTCTGGTTTTAGCGTAAGAACATCAGAAACACCGTCAACAACAATTCCCACAATTCGATTTAATAAGTTAACCACAATAACAACAGTATTGTCATTATAAGTTACACTTTCTTGTGAAAATTTAATACGCAGATCAACTATCGGAACAATAACGCCCCGTAAATTAGTTACACCTTTAATAAAGCTAGGTGAATTAGCAATACGTGTAACTTGATCATATCCACGAATTTCTTGAACCTTTAAAATATCAATTCCATATTCTTCATCACCCAGCGTAAAAATTAGAAATCCTTGTCCAACAGTTTCACCGGATAATTTCTCGAAATGTTCCGAAGCCATAATCTTATTTTATCCTCACTATTAAATGACTGCGCTCGCAGTTGTATTCTTTTTCTTATTCGTCATTTGTGTATGACTTAAACGTTGCAATTCTGGTACATCAAGAATTAAAGCCACACTACCGTCGCCCATAATTGTTGCAGCAGATATACCAGGAACTTTTCGGTAATTGCTTTCTATATTTTTAACAACAACTTGATGCTGACCAACTAATTGATCGACCAATAAAGCATAACGACGTCCGGCACTTTGAACAATAACCGCAATTGCTTGGGTAATATCAGTTTGAGCGCCTTCAATATTAAAAGTACGATGTAGTTCAATCAGTGGTAAATATTCCCCTCTGACCTGTAATAATTTCTCATCACCAGCCAATGGATAAATATCATCTTCTTCCGGTTGTAAAGAACTGACTACCGTTCCTAATGGCAAAATAAAGACTTCATCATGAACTTTCACAGACATACCATCTAAAATTGCTAATGTCAGTGGAAGTAAAATTCGAATACGCGTCCCTTTACCCACTTCAAAACTAATTTGAATTTGGCCACCCATCTCTTGGATATTTCGTTTTACAACATCCATACCCACACCACGACCAGAAACATCTGTGACGACTTCTGCGGTAGAAAAACCAGGTGCAAAAATCAGCATCGCAATTTCTTCATTGCTCATATTTTCAGAAACTGCAAGCCCTGATGAAATCGCTTTTTTCAAAATACGTTCGCGGTTTAATCCAGCACCATCATCAGTCACTTCAATACAAATATTACCGCCTTGATGTTCCGCAGACAGGGTTAGTTGCCCCGCTTCCGGTTTACCTGCTGCAACACGATCAGCCGGCATTTCAATACCATGATCAAGACTGTTACGAACTAAGTGAGTTAAAGGATCGATAATTTTTTCAATTAAGCTTTTATCAAGTTCTGTTGAGCTACCAATCATGTTTAGCTCAACTTTCTTATTCATTTTACCTGCAACATCACGCACAACACGAGGGAAGCGACTGAAAACATATTCCATCGGCATCATACGAATTGACATAACAGATTCTTGTAAATCACGAGAATTGCGCTGTAACTGAGCAATACAACTTAGTAAATCACTATATATTGCTGGATCAAGACTATCACTGTGCTGTGCCAACATTGACTGAGTAATAACCAGCTCACCCACTAAGTTAATTAGTTGGTCAACCTTTTCAACTGCAACACGAATACTGCTTGATTCTGTTTTTGGTGTCGCGGCTGCAACAGGTCTTTTCGCTGGTGTTGCCGATGCCGCAGGTGCTTTAGCCGACTCTGAGGATGGCGTCACTTTTTCAGGCGCGGGTTGCTCAACGTGGTTTTCAACATGAGCATCATCAACAGATGTTGTACTTTCTTCTGTAACTGTGTTTTTTTCTGGTGCTTTTTCTGCAACAGCCACTTTTTTAAACGAGATTTGTTCAGGTTCAATCACAAAACAAAGTACAGCGCTGATATCTTCTTCTGTTGCAGTGGTTTTTAATATTGCTTCAAGACCATGATGCTGTTTTTCAACTTGGCTAACTTCACCAAGATGTTTTAATTCATCAAGCATTAAATCAATATCTGTCTCTTTAAGATCAGACAAAATAATGTGATGGTAATAATGTCCATCAGCCGCCATTGTCGATGCGACTTCAACCATGGTTTCTACGGCTTCACTTTGCACATTTTCAGCGTCAGATGACAAAACAGGCGTTTCAATCATTGTGGTCTGTAAGTCTGAAGTTTCAGATCCAGCAACAGCCTCAACGTGAGGAGCGGATTGTTCTTCTTTTACATCGAGAGCCAGCTGACGCAACTTCTCACAAATATAGTTAAATGTTTCCTCATCAGGTTCTTGTGAGTTTTTATGTGCATCCAATTGCTGTTGCATAATATCTTTCGCTTCCAGAAACAGGTTAATAATGTCGTCGGTGAGCGCCATCTCATGACGTCTTGCACTATCGAGCAAGTTTTCAAGCACATGAGTGGTCTGTTGAAGTTTAACGAAGCCAAATGTTGCAGCTCCTCCTTTTATGGAGTGTGCACTACGGAAAATCGCATTCATCTGTTCTTGATCTGGATTTGCAGGATCAAGTAACAGTAAATGCTGTTCCATATCAGCTAACAACTCATCTGCTTCATCAAAAAATGTTTGATAAAACTCAGTAATATCCATCGTTACTCATTCACCTTTACGCGATTACTAACAAATTAGGGGGCAATTCCCTGCTTTGTCGTAATATTTGTCGATTGTGATGGCAAACTTTCCCCAGAAACTCCTGTTTCAACATTTTCCTTTTTTGATTCGGGAAGCTCAGATGCAGAAGACACAGACGAACCCGTCTGTGTGTTTCCTGCTTTTTCTTGTGGGGTTTCTTGCCCTGAAAGTAGAGGTTCAATTTCTGAAGCCCCTGTTACTGTCGGTGCAACCCGCTCATTTTCTTGTACAATTTTTTGTTCTGCTTGCTTCGTTAAGACCAAAATACTGATCCGTCGGTTAGCAGGTGCAAAACCATCCTCTTTAACTAAATGAACTGTTGATGCCATACCTACAACACGCAACACTTTCCATTCACTCAATCCTGCACCAATTAATTCTCGACGAGAGGCATTCGCACGATCCGTTGATAGTTCCCAGTTACTATATTTAAAAGCGCCACTTGCATAAGGAATATCATCGGTATGACCCGATAAACTGATTTTGTATGGCGTGTCATTTAAAATAGGTGCTATTGCCGTCAAAATATCCTTCATATAAGGTTCAACGGTGGCACTACCGACCCTAAACATAGGTCTGCTTTCTTTATCTATAATCTGAATTCGTAACCCTTCATCCATCATGTCTATTAATAAATGAGGTTTCAGATCTTTTAACCGAGGATCGTTTAAAATAACTTGCTCTAAATTTTCTTTTAATCGGCGAAATTGTTGCTTTTCATTGAGCTGTTTATCTTCCTGGCCTTTTGGCAAAATATCACCTTCGTTATAGACAGGATCACGCCCTCCTCCAGGAATAGGATTGGTTGCATCCCCACTAAATCGCCCTTTTTCAATCGCGACTTTTAATGGCGTACGAAAATATTCGGCTACACGAGTTAATTCTTGTGGACTAGAGATTGAAAGTAACCACATGACAAGAAAGAAAGCCATCATTGCAGTCATAAAGTCAGCATAAGCTATCTTCCATGCACCACCGTGAGCGTTATGTTGCTTTCTCCCTCGCTTTTTAACTCGAATGATCTGTGAATTACTCTTCATAATTACTCTTCTTTCATTGCATCAGGATTTGCCTGCATTGGTGTCCGTACCTGACGTACATGTTCTTCCAATTCAATAAAAGAAGGTCTGTCTGCCAGAAAGAGGGTTTTACGTCCAAATTCAACCGCTATCTGTGGTGCATATCCGTTCATGCTAGATAACAATGTTGTTTTAATGCACTCCATCATTTTCATTTGCTGACTAGAGCGCTGTCTGAGTCTAGAAGCTAATGGTGAAATAAAGCCATAAGCTAATAAAATACCTAAGAAAGTACCAACCATTGCATGTCCAATTAATACGCCCATTTCACCGGCTGGTCTATCCGCAGCACCTAGCGCATTAACAACACCCATAACAGCGGCAACGATACCAAATGCAGGGAGTGAATCCCCCATTGCTGATAAACCTGTTGCAGGGACTTCGCTCTCTTCCTCAAAAGTTGCAATCTCTTCATCCATCAGAGATTCAATTTCATAAGGGTTCATATTCCCTGTCACCATCAAACGCATATAGTCAGTAATAAAACTGAGCATATAAGCATCTTTCATAATGCGAGGATATTGAGAAAAAATGTCACTTTGTTGTGGGTTTTCGATATCTCTCTCTAATGCCAACATCCCGTTCTGACGTGCTTTTGACAATAAACGAAACATCAGTGCCATTAAATCCATGTACATCGCTTTATTGTAATTTGTACTACGAAGCAACTTCGGTAGGATCTTCATTGTTGATACAATTGCTCTACCATTATTACCTACAATAAAAGCACCGACACCGGCACCAAAGATGATTATAAATTCGGCTGGCTGGTACAAGGCGCCTAAACTACCACCGACGAGAAGATATCCCCCGATGACGGCGCTCATAACCACGATATATCCTAAGAGTACTAACACGCGATATCCCTTTAGCTAATTTCGTTATAGAGAGAATGGCGAACATAGCAGCAAGAGATAGGAGGGGGAGAGGAAACGGCTCAGGTTATAGATAACTAAACTCTATAACCTGATATTTAACTTTCAATCTCGAATCACATTGCAAACTGTTCAAGACCATCCAACAGTTGTAAGTTAATATCGGCAGGATTGGCGGAAAGTTTACGTTTTTTTATTGCGCGAGAAGGTGGCTGGCAAAGACTACAAACATAATTACTAGCTGGCTGGTGTGCGTGTGTAATAAATGAACCATTACATTTGGTACAAACGGAAAGTTGCAACATGCCACTTTCAACAAAGCGTACTAATGTCCATGCTCTTGTTAGTGCTAAAATAGGTTCTTGATCTTTAACAGGTGGACATTGTTCTAAATATAAACGATAAGCTTTAACAACAGCCTCAACACCAACACAACCGCCATTTTTTAATAAAAAGCGATAAGCGTTATAAAACATTGAAGAATGGATATTTTGTTCCCATGTCATAAACCAATCCGTTGAAAATGGCAGCATTCCTTTTGGAGGGGGGCTACCTCTTAATTCTTTGTATAATTTAATTAAACGCCCCCGACTTAATTGAGTTTCACTTTCAAGCATTTGTAAGCGGGCACCCAAGGTGATTAATTCCATTGCTAAGCGAATATCTTTCGCTTCTCGGACGATACTTTTCTCACTCATTGTTATGCCCGTTTCTTTGTCGCATTAGTGTCTTGTTCCGATAACTGACGAAACAAGTTAGAAGAAAGAAGAATGCCAGTATGAATTTGTTGTAAATCATCCACTCTAGATTCTTTAGTGAGTTGTTCTATTGTTTCGCTGTCTTCAAACCGGAAATTACAGATTAGTTGGTTTGTTTCAGCCAACTTAACCAATTGAGGCAATGTAAGCTCTGCTAGCGCATCCGCCATTGCGTCACTAATCCCAAGCCGAAACATTGCGGAAGCCTTTTCTTGGTTAATTAACCTTTGCGCTAAAAGCAAATACGATAAATTTATGTCATAAATATGCTTAAGCAATTCAACCGTACTCATCTCTTTACATCCCGTCCGATTATATTGAACAAAGAGGATCTCTCTAATGAAAGATCCCGAGGAAATTAATATAAATGTAATATTAAATTTCCAGGCCCCATTTTATGAACATGACTCGTAGTAACACTACCTTGTATTACTTAGTTACGGTCATTTTCAAAAGTAGCGAAAAAAACATTTAAATTAAAAGTAAACTTTAAATGCTCGCCAATATAGCTCGTTAAGAATAATCCTAACGCCACAACTTTACTCCCTAACGATTAAGTTATTCAACGGATAAAGTAGTCTAATTTAAATACTATGTGAGTCACATCACAAAAAGATAATCATTATTATGGAATTAGTTCATTAACTATTCAAGTGATAAAAGTAATAAAACTTGGTGTAAATTAATAAGCTAATCTACCCAAATTAAAATATTAATGATAATTTTTTATTTTATACGATCTATTAAACTTATAAACCTAAAAATACAGCATAAAAATTTGACAAATCCGCAATTGTAGATTTTTTTGATCACAGTAACATATATTGATATATCTCCTCCTCATCTTTATCTAAACAAGGCTCCCAAATTTAATAAATATTTCTATAGATATTATTTTTTTCGTCATTTACGTAAACCTTCAGAAATGATCACTTTTTATTTACAATTTGTTTGAAAAATAATCAATTCTAATTATTTATAGTTATCCTAAATTTTTTTATTATTTTGCAACAGAAATTATTCTTTAAAATCAATACGATAATTCAATACATTTATTAAGCAGGACGATAAGTCATATAAAATTAAATTCTTAGTTATGCATCTTCACCCTTAAATCATTGAATATTTATTTCCACATTATTAAAGTTTCAACCGTAACAATACAATTTAACTAATGATTATTAAGCGCTATTTAACACTTAAATTACAGAACTCTTAATAAGTGTTTTCTTGGTTGTAAATTAATCACATAGAAATAATACCCACACATAAGTAAGTTTTATTTATGAATTACAGTGTATTTTATGAACAAAATAAATTTTAAATTGCCACAACTTTAATATAAAAATAGAAGAGTATTTTTTTATTTAATTAAATGAAAAAACCTGTTATTTAATTATCGATTCAAAATAGAATATAAAAATAATACATCATTTAACTTAAGTTAAATTTAAAAAAACAAGCGTTTTTTTATAAAATAAAGCCATAATTTATTAGTGTAAAAAATTAAATTAAAATCCGATTATTTTTATCCTTATATAAATATATATTAATAAAATAATCGACAATTAATTAACAATATAATACCCAGTAAAAAAATATAAAGAAAAAAAGCAGATTTATAATTTATGTCTTATATAAATACACCTCTTTTTTTATAAAAAAAAGACATTTTATGAAATATAAATTTCAATTTCATAAAAAAAGATCCCAAGATCTCCAATATAAAGTGATTAATTCATAAAATAATAATGCAGAATATAAATTCTGTTTTTCCTGTTATCAACATTATCTCAACACAATAAACGGCGGTAATGGCAAATATGACAACCTGAAGTTAACACTTGTATACATCAACTTTTTCAATGTAAAGACAGAAAAACAAATATGATCAAAATAACATCTCATTGACTATTCTATTAGCATTAGTGCGAACTAAAAAATATCAAATGTTACCTTTTAGCCCCAAAACAACCCCTAACAGCAATTGGTTTTGCTCTTACCAATGATGAGCATTGTTTCACTTTCTCTCTTATCGTGTAGTTAACCTCTTTTTTTCAACCTAGCTAGCACAAGTATCAAGACATTACAGAGCCAAAAGTGCTGACTTCGTAATAGCGTCATTACTTAACAAAAGTTGATGTGGATGGGCTTAGCAGAGTATAAAGATTTATATATCGGTATATCTTTACTTAAAGCGCTAAAATATATCTCTAAATATTTCTCTATTCTAATCACTAATTTTACTCATTTTGTTACCCTTTTTATGAGTAATTTTGCGTTTAAAAAGACTTTTCCTCTCTATCAAAACCTAATAAAAATATTGGTGTATCTAAATAATCAAGGCTTATATCTCATTTATTAGATTAGTCTTAAAAACCAATAACAGAGCTTAGTATTCTATACACCCAAACTGTTCTAAATTTTTGGAAAAGAAAGGTTTTGAAAAATATTGTAACCGTATTTTTCAAAAGTAATAATTGAGATTATTCATGTCGTGAATGCAAATACTTTATGCATTGCTTTCAGTTCTATTGAAATGAGTTACATCGTTTTTAGTAAGCAAACATGAAATGATTGTTCACCCTTTTATACCAGCAATTTTTTAAATTAAAGTTCCTCTTATCGTTGTTTTTATCTTTTTTAGTAAATCGAAAAAGGTCAGTACCACAATTATCTTTTATATATATTTTTACAGCAAATACTAATGACACATCTATTTCACACTAAGATAATTCTCTTTCTGTAATAAGTAAGATTTACGTCCTTGACAAAGTTGTAAACAAGATAATTTTGAAATTATTATTTTATTGAATGGAAAGAGTGGTGTGATTTTTCTACTCTTATTATAAGATTACTTATTGGTATCATTTTCTCTACATGACCTTTACAAAAAATCCTACAATTTTTCAAAAGATTTTCATTCATAATTGATTAGTGATTACAAACAACATACCGCCGCAATTCATCAGCTTTACTGTAGAGGTCTAAACTCACCGTTTTCCTGAATTTTCCCCCATTTTTTGAATGGTCTAATTTGATTAAATTAAAAACATTACTCAAAAAATCATACTTAAATTAAATACGATAGAAAATATTGATAAAATTTTCACCAAATACATTGAAATAATTTGAGAGTATAATTTAGGTATTAAAAAAAAATTCAATATAATCAATGGAAAACATCTATTTTCACCCCAAATTCTATACTGCATTAAGCCCCTTAATAACGATTTTTTGTCCTACAATACTCCTAAGTACCTCATTTAATAAGTAAACCAAGGGTAGCAATCGCTTACTTGATTTTAGCTTTTTCTATTTATTAAAAACAAAATAAACAAAGATAAATCAAATCAGCCTAGAACGAGCAATCAATAAAGATGAGAGAGCGCATCAAATATACCTAAACTCTGTTCAACTTTTTTCATTCATAACTCATGATATACGGGTTAACCACAATACAAATAATTGGACATGAATCAATTTAGGTAAAAATGTTTGTTTTTATTAAAACGAAAATGAATATATTCCCCCCCTACTGTGTATTTTAATTAGTTTTTTTAAGTTCATTTTTCTACTTTTTATTCCATGAAGTAATAGTTACAAAAATAATAATTACACAAACAAAATACTTTATTTCTATATATCAGTAATAATACGTAACTTATGGCTAAGATCTCATTATTCACATCAGAGAAATGAGTTTTAGAATTAAGCCTTATGCTAAAGCTCTTAATAACTTGAGGCTTGGATAGGCAAAAGTGAATGGTTTACGAAGAACAAACAAAAATATGTGACTGGGATGAATAAGCATAATCGACGACACAACAGCTTGAAATATGGCAGCTCTATTACTTACAAATTGCAAAGTTATATTCTTTATAACTTTTATCAATATTCATATTCCTTTTTGAAATAACTTTATAATTGGATATCTATCTCGGTCTTTATACGACAAAAAAACGCCCTACATTTAATATAGGGCGTCTTAAGTAGAAAGATAGTATCTTGAAAAGATCCATCAAGCGGGATGCTCTGCCGCTATCTTCCAATTAATTGCACTGACACTCTTTTCTAAACTTACTCTGCAAACAATCGCTTCTATCTCTTTTTGCTCGACAGGTGTTGCCAGTAATTCAGCACAAACTTCCAACTGGCTAGGCATCAATGTATCAGCACTGCTTAAAGACTGTAATCGAACGTGTAATCCATTGATGGCTTGCAAAATAAGTGTTCTCACTAAAACTTCATCTTCTTCATGACAAATAATTCGTATTGAGTAGCGTTGCTCTATATCTATTGCTTGATGTTGTGGTTGCGCGTTTATCCGCTGAGCAGCCT
This sequence comes from Proteus sp. CD3, assembly GCF_008808075.1. Lineage (NCBI taxonomy): Bacteria > Pseudomonadati > Pseudomonadota > Gammaproteobacteria > Enterobacterales > Morganellaceae > Proteus > Proteus sp. CD3. The sequence goes on from NZ_CP019686.1 coordinate 2,195,782, forward strand.
CTCGCAGTAAGATATTCGCACAAAGAATAAGAACTGTTGCTATGGTTGCCAATTGATATAAACCTAAGCCACATAACACGCCAATTCCTGCTGAACACCAAAGCGTGGCAGCTGTATTAAGCCCCCGTATATTCATTCCTTCACGCATGATCACACCTGCACCAAGAAACCCAATACCTGAAACAACTTGAGCCGCAATCCGACCAGGGCTATCTGGCGAAGTTTCTATTGAACTTAAAATAAAAACAGCCGCACCAGTTGCAACTAAAGCATTTGTTCTTAAACCGGCCATTCTTTGTCGCCATTGACGCTCGGCACCAATCAAAGCACCAAGACACATTGCAATCACGAGATTTAAAATATAAGGCGTCATCGTCATGTTTATTTCCTCTACATGATGATTAAAATTGATATGAAAATTTTGCTCTGATAATTCAGAGTGTTGAAATTAATTCATCGCCTTAGGTGGAGGAAATAGAGAGAAAAAAATGTAGCACATAAAATTACCCTTCTTATTTTAGAAGCATAAGGGAAATCATTTGGGTAAGTGCATAATAGGAATATATAAGAAAGGAATATTACAATGCACTGCCCACCAAAATGGTAAGCAGTTTTAGTGAAGAAAACAGCTTACCTGTTATTTTGAATAAAATTATTCTCGATTAATGGGGTTATCATTAACCTACAACTTTGTGTCTCCACAGTGTTTTCTCCTAACTGAAATTTGGCAAAAGTATAAGTAGCTGATTTGAAAATGTAAATGAACCGTACCTAAACGTCAGTCACTTTTGCTGTATTGGTCTAACAAATGTCCCTTCTCCGCCCTCTTTTTCATTAAAAAACCAAATTCCATTTGGATATTCAGGGAGTGATACTAAATACATTATGCCTTCATTAAATTCTTCGACAAGTAGGATAGTTCCTTCACGATCGGCAATACCATCAGTTTTCACAACAACGTTATCATTAACCTGCATTTTCTCTCCTGATAAATATTATCATTCTCTTTTTCTTTATTTTACCCATAAAGAAAAAGCCTGCCACCATAAGGTGACAGGCTTGAAGAAAATTTTTAAAAGGCTTTAAATTACAGAGCTGTTACGTTAGCAGCTGCTGGACCTTTTGCACCGTTTTCAATTGTGAATTCTACGTTCTGACCTTCAGCCAGAGTTTTGAAACCGTTACCTTGAATGGCAGAAAAGTGAACGAATACGTCTTTGCTTCCGTCTGCTGGAGTAATAAAACCAAAGCCTTTAGACTCGTTGAACCACTTAACTTGACCTTTCATTTTGTCAGACATGTGACTTTCCTATATATCAATAAAACGTTGCCTTCTCGGCATCTACTGGCCTGAACTACCTATAACTTATGGGCACACATGAAGAAAACGGTCAAAAAGCGATGCTGTTTAAAACTCATTAACTTAGAATGTCAATCATAAATCAGGTCTGTATTGAGGCCTTACTCATTAACGCATGAGACAAGTTTAATAGCAATAGTTTTATGCGTCTAAAGATTAAAAAAATGCGAATTGCACATTAAAAATACAATTCTTCCTCTATTTTTATCACTGTGCATAAAATTTATTTGATATTTTATCTCTATTATTAACAATGACTAAGAATATTCTTAGTCACCTAACAATAACAGTTAATGCCAGAATTAAAAAAAACTGTTCTACCCGCTTATCTTGTCCCCGTGATAATCTAGTAATAAGAAACAAGTTTGCAACATTCATCTCTTAAGGTATTTACAATGAATGTATTAAAAGAAATCTTAGAGCGTGATTTAGACCGGATCAATAAAGCAGAAAAAAGAGACGGGAAACCACATTTTAATAGTCAGTTTTTAAAAAACCATATCTGGTTATGTATCAGTATGGTTCTTTCTTATATATTGCTCGCTGCGTTATTAATTTATTCACCTTATTTTGGTGTTATCTCGCTCGTGCTCTTTACTGTGATGTTCTTAGTGATGGCTGGTATCTTGTTATTTGATATAAAGCCTACTTATAAATTTGAAGATATTGGCGTTCTCGATTTGAGAGTTTGCTATAACGGTGAATGGTATACCTTTGAAAAACTTTCTGATGAAGCCATAAATGAGATCCACCAGCACCCGGCAATATCCGAACAAATAAAAGAAGACATTCGCGAGATTATTAGTAAAAAACAAGAAATTCATTTTTACGATGTGTACTTGATGGCATTTGATCCTGTTCAACAATCAATTTCAGCATCGCAATTATCCCCTCAAATTTAATTGATTCTCCGTGTGACATATAAAAACACGGAGAATAACTGCTATTATACAGAGAATAACTTCTATTATTTAGCCACTTTGTTGATAAACCAACCAAACAGATGTTTAATCCACTTTTAACGTTGACACTCTGATATATCATCGTTATTATGCGCCTCGTTCTCACGAGAACTCACTTCCTCCATAGTTCAGTCGGTAGAACGGCGGACTGTTAATCCGTATGTCACTGGTTCAAGTCCAGTTGGAGGAGCCAAATTTAGAAAAGCCCGCGCTATTACAGTGCGGGCTTTTTGCTTTCTGCGTTCTTATTATCTAAATTAGCTATCACCTAAATCAGCGACCTAAATCCAATCTGGATCGTTATCTTGATTGATTAATAGATAGCTAATTTATAGCTGGCATGATAAATACCTAATCTGCTATTCCAATAATTTCTCGTTTTAGGTGTTTTTTATACGCTTCAACGTCTTGTTCAATTTGCGGTTGTTTCACCACATCAAACATTCCGAAAGTTTTTAATCCTTCCATACCTAAAAATTGATTCGCTTTATGGAATGGAAAATAGACAGCATCAATTCCTTTTCCTTCAAAAAACTGTTCTTGTTCTTCAAAAGCGCCAAAAGGTGCATTCCAAGTTACAGAAAGAAGATACTTTTTACCTTGTAATAATCCACCCGAACCATATTTTTTCGAAGGATCTTTTCGTGTACGGCCATCATCAATATACATTTTGCCATACCCAGCACTAAATACATCATCAACGTATTTTTTTAAGATCCAAGGACCTTCCATCCACCATGCTGGCATTTGATAAATAATGACATCGGCCCATAAATATTTTTCAACTTCTTCGTTATTATCATAACCATCATCAATTCGTGTTGATTGCACATTTATCTGATGCGAAGACAACAATTCTGTGGCAACTTGCGTTAAATGGTCGTTGAGTTTTCCTTTAGATCCATCAAACTCTTTTGCAGCATTAATAATAAAAACATTAGTCACTTCTAAACTCCTTTGCATACTCATCGTTAATAAGATGACTGTAACGCAATTATCTATTACTGCCTTAACTCATTTCTCCATTATTCTTGCCTAATAATCCAAAGATACTCTTTCTGATCCCGATACTTTTAATCGTTGAATATCTTTTAAGGGTGATAAGCCAAATAATCGCTGATATTCACGGCTAAACTGTGAGGGGCTTTCATAGCCGACAATAAATGCGGCTTCAGAAACGTCACTCATTTCAATCAGCATGATCCTTCTTGCTTCATTCAGTCGTAGCCATTTTTGATATTGCAACGGTGTCATGCCAGTTCGGTTTTTAAAGTGAAAATGAAATGAAGAGGCGCTCATACCCACCAACGTTGTAAGATCTTCAATCCGAATTATTTCGCGATAATGTTGTTTAATCCAATCCAGGGCATGGCTAATTTGCCGACACTGAGGATGTTGTGATGCTAATAGTTGCTGACGCGCACCATCATTCGATCGTAATAAGTAATAAAGGATCTCTTTTTGGATCAAAGGTGCAATAAAAGGCGCATCTTCTGGTGTATCTATTAGTTTTATAAGCCTTGTTACGGCTTGTAAGATTGGCGCGGTTGCTTGAACAATTTGTTGAGCGCGGATCTCATTATTTTGTTGTAGTAATTCAAACTTATTTTCAGCTAGCAGTTCAGGTAATAGAGCGAGGTCTAATTTTAGCAATATTGCTAAAAAAGGCGTTTCTTTTGAAGCTTCACAAACTTTAGCAAAGGTTGGTATTTCTGATGAGGTTAGAAGCATATTCATAGGGCGATAGCAATTCGTTTCTAACCCTATCGTTATCCGCTTTGCACCTTGTGCAGCAATAGCCAAACTGGGTTCATACACCCAGCCTTCTGACTCTGTAATAGAGGTATATCGACATAACGCTAAACCAGAAACTGCAGTATCCCATCCCCCTTCTTTATCTTTTGTATATAGAAGAAGTGTTTTTTTAAATTGCTCAAACTCTAATATCATCGGGGATGATAAGTTCGTCGTATCCATCGTCTCGGGATCTTTAATTAGTCTTTGAATTTGTCAGATTGTATTACTAAACAGTATGAAAAACTTTCTTTTAAAAAAATACTTTATCTTTTCTTTCTCATGTAAGACTCATTTCAGCGAGTAGAAATGTAATTTCGAATATTATTTCTACTGATAACCATTTATTTTTTATACACTTTTATCAAAAAAGAAACAATATGATGCACTCTTGAGCAAACAGTTATTTTTTTCATTTTTTTACTTTACAAGGTGAGCGAGGATCGCTATTATTCGCCTCGTTCTCACGAGAACTCGCTTCCTCCATAGTTCAGTCGGTAGAACGGCGGACTGTTAATCCGTATGTCACTGGTTCAAGTCCAGTTGGAGGAGCCAAATTTAGAAAAGCCCGCGCTATTACAGTGCGGGCTTTTTGCTTTCTACTCACCAGTTATTTTTATCCCTCTATTTTCTTGTTTATGCCCTTTGTATCCTCTACATATTCATCTTATATATCTGCTATTTCTATTCAGTTTCTATTTCGTGTTAACTCAAAATCATCAATAAAAGAATGCCTGTTTATAAGACTGTTTCAATCAGCATCACTCTACTGACTATTTTTTAAACTCAAAACGACCTTATTTGATTTAAAAACCATAAATTAGTTATTTTTTAACCACTTAAACTATTATTTCACTTTTTTTACTTTACAAAGTTCATCACCCTCGCTATTATCCGTCTCGTTCTCACGAGAACTCGCTTCCTCCATAGTTCAGTCGGTAGAACGGCGGACTGTTAATCCGTATGTCACTGGTTCGAGTCCAGTTGGAGGAGCCAAATTTAGAAAAGCCCGCGCTATTACAGTGCGGGCTTTTTGCTTTCCACCTTCTCTATTATCAAAGCTTTCTCCTTTTTCTATCCATTTTATTTTTCAAAGTCTGCATTGCCTCAAATACGTTATCTCTTTATTTTTTATCTTTATTTTCAATTTTCAGTGTGAAAAAAATAGCCATTTAAACGCGCTCATTATGTCATTATTAGATTATCTGTTTTAGAAACGCACAATGTGTTGTTTATCTATGCATTTAAACAAATATTGTCGATTGTCCTTTGACATATCAAATCACCCACTATATGATACACGCCACTTAATGTTGTTCCTCCATAGTTCAGTCGGTAGAACGGCGGACTGTTAATCCGTATGTCACTGGTTCGAGTCCAGTTGGAGGAGCCATTTCTTTTTGTGTCACCCTCGTAACCTTTTGATTTTATTCTCTGTTTTACCTTACAAAATTCCAAACACATAATAAAAAAATGCGATTAAATGGTAGCTATTTAATCGTTTTCGTATTAGCATTCGTTTCCGGCTTGACTATCTAGTCCAATCCAATCCTTGATCTTTCGATTTTCCTAAGACACACGGAGCCGGTATATGACCACTGCACAACCTATCACCCTCACTATTCGCCGTCCTGATGATTGGCATGTTCACTTTCGTGATGATGACATGCTAAAAACTGTTGTTCCTTATACCAGTCGCTATTTTGGCAGAGCTATTGTCATGCCAAATCTTGTTCCACCTGTCACAACGATTGAAGCTGCTCGCACTTATCGTGATCGCATCAAAGCGGCTATTCCTGCCGGTGATAACTTCGAACCGTTAATGACTTGCTATTTAACCGATAGCACATTGCCTTCAGAAGTAGAACAAGGTTTCTTACAAGGTGTTTTTACCGCTTGTAAACTTTATCCTGCGAATGCAACAACTAACTCAAGCCATGGTGTATCAGATATCACAAAGATTTATCCTATCTTAAGTGTGATGGAAAAAATCGGCATGCCATTGCTTATCCACGGCGAAGTAACCGCTTCAAGCATCGATATTTTTGATAGAGAAGCACGTTTCATTGATAGCGTTATGTCTCCTGTACGCAAGCAATTTCCTGAGCTAAAAATTGTTTTTGAACATATTACAACTAAAGAAGCCGCTCAGTATGTATTAGAAGGAAATGAATTTCTTGGTGCCACTATTACTCCGCAACATTTGATGTTTAACCGCAATCATATGTTGGTTGGTGGCGTTAAACCTCACCTATATTGCTTACCTATTCTTAAACGCAACGTTCACCAAGAAGCACTAAGAGAAGCGGTTGCATCAGGAAACTCTCGCTTTTTCTTAGGTACGGATTCCGCACCTCACTTACAACATCGCAAAGAATCATCTTGTGGTTGTGCTGGAGTATTTAATGCACCAACTGCACTAGCAGCCTACGCAACCGTATTTAAAGAACTCAATGCATTACAACACTTTGAAGCCTTCTGTTCTCTAAATGGCCCTCGCTTTTATGGCTTACCCGTTAATGAAGGAACAATCACATTAACGGAAAAAACGGTTGAGGCGCCAGCACAAATCCTGTGTGGTAATGAAGCGCTTATTCCTTTCTTAGCAAATGAAAATATTCATTGGGATATCACTGTCGATTAATCCTTCCCCTTGATATTTATCTAAAATGCACCATATAACATTTGTTCGACTGTTAATGGTGCATTACTCTGTTATCAGAGCCAGCACACATTTTTTTGTTATAACAAAAATTTATCTTTTTAATCACGATAAATCTCGTATACTGAAAAGTAACCACTTTGTGTGGGAGCTTCTCTCTTAGTCAAAACCGGTTGTATGATTAGGAGGTATTATGAGTAGAAAAAATGAAGTTATTCAGACACATCCTGTTGTAGGCTGGGACATCAGTACCGTTGACATCTACGATGCCATGATGTTGCGTTTACATTATCTTCCTGAAAACGAACATCATCCAGAAAACGCAGTTGTAGATAAGACACTTTGGCTGACAACAGACATAGCTAAACAGTTGATTCATATTCTTCAAGCAGGTATTGATAAAATTGAATCATCTGAAGATTCTGTTTCGGACAACACCAAGCATTAATAAAAAGATCTAGAAAAGATAGCGAACGCAAAGCAGGAGTACTTGGTACTCCTGTTCTTCTTTTATCCCGCTACAATCCACTATCTCATATTTTTTATATCAATATATAAACCCGCTCTTACTGTATGCAAATAATTAGCCATATTAATAAATCAACTTTCATTTAATTAAAATGTAATCATAACCTTTTTATTCGATATATCTTCAAAAAAAGAACATATAAGCCGAATTGACATAAAATAAGGTTATCTTTATTTTAATAAATTAAAACAGCTACAAACAAGGAAGTTATTTGTGAAAGTATTAATTATTGATGAATGTTTTTTTACTCGTAATGGTATAAAGCATTATTTTTCGAAGAGAAATGTAAGGCATGAAATAATTGACATGTCATCTATACAAGAAGCCAATAATTATATTAATCACTCAATGCCAGATATTATATTTATTGACCTCACAAGATATTGTCGAGAAATAGCACATTGCCCACATTTACAACTTTTTTTTATTTCAACAAGAAGCTGTCGGCTTTATCTTTATCTTGATGCTAACTACCCAGACAAAGAAAGACCTATCGCATTGACAAATAACTGTTTTATCCTTCCAAAGAAAATACTTCCTTGGGTGCTTGAAAAGACATCCTTATTCACTTCCCGCTGCCAAGTTTACTTTCCAACCTATAAACATTCATTATGCTCTATTTTTAGCTCACAAGAACAAAAAATTATTAATTATTGGATGAATGAAATACCTAATCATCAAATTGCTAAAAAACTCTCTATTAGTAGTAGCACAGTCTATTCTCATAAAAGACACATTACTGAAAAAATTAATGTGAAAAATCGAATTGAATTATTTTTCATATATAATATTTTAAAATATATATATGAGAAATAATCCCATCAAGTCCTAATAAAAAATAAACAGCAGAAAAAAAGGGAGCCAATTCACATTATTACTCCCTGTAAATGAGGTGGCTAATATGCGTGTTGGCCACCTTAAATTTATTAAAATATTATGTATGTAGGGTACATGTAATATTAAAATAATTAAACTGATCTAGTTCTATCTTACAAAAGATAAAGTAAAACAGATTTGTGGTGCAATCACTCCACTCTTCTTTTTAATAAAGAGTGAAGTGATTATTTAAAATACCAAATTGATAATTAAGCTATACGCTCAATCTTAGCTGGTAAGCCTTGACGCACAGATGCACCAGATACCCAATCTAACCATGTATTAGTGATTTGACGTGTTGGATCGGCAAACCCTAAATCATTAAGGTTGATACCGCTGCCAATACCTTTATCCATCGGTAATGGTTGTTCATCTAAGTAATGCTGACGTGAACCTAACTCTTGATGCCCATATCCATGTTCAATCGCTAAAACGCCCGGCATTACGCCATCGAGTAAGCTAATCTCCGCTTCCACTTGTCCACCCGGTGTGACAATGCGAACTTTATCACCATGATTAACACCCCATTTTTTACCATCTTGAGGGTTAATCGCGACTAAGTTACTTGGTTTTACCATTCTTAAACGCTGGATCATGCCTGTTGAACTACTCACCACATGAGACTTAAAGGACATTAGTTTTAATGGCCACTGCTCTTCAGGATAGTGCTGATGAATATCACTACCATCCGATAAACGTGGTGGGTAATAAGTCGGGCAACCACTATAACGTTCGCCTGTTATTGCATGATGGTTTTTTGCCACTTCTTCATTCCAGATTTGTAATGGCTTTTTCCACTGTGGCCCCGTTTCTTCGCCATTCCACGCTTTGTCATAAGGAGCGAAACGACCGCCTCGTGTATAGATATACGCAACCCGAAGAACTTCTTCATTTTTTAATGTTGAGGTTATTGCAGGTAAAATACGGTCTACCCCACTTAATAAAATATCTTCATTGGTTGCAGGGGCAACAGGTTTTTCCCCCATAAACGCCATATTAGCGGCAACACGTAAATAGTAATCTTCTGCACTATTGATTGGATAGAAGTTACCATCCATATCTTCAATTGCTTTCTCACCAAAGCCTGGCAAATCTAAGGCTTTTGCCACAGCAATACAGAATGTTTCCATTGAAATTGGCTGACCATCTGCTGTTTTTGCAACGCGAGGTTCAATAATCGGCCAACGCGCTGTACTTGCTTTAGTTTGAACACCAGACCAAGGCGCACTAAAGCCCCAGCTCTCAAAGTTATGTGTATCAGGAACAATATAATCGGCCAGCGCTGTTGTTTCATTCATAAAAGCATCAATACCAATAATCAAAGGTAGGTGCTTCGGATCTTTCAAGCGCTCTTCCATCACTTGGCGAATACCTGCAATCCCATAAATAGGGTTGGTCATATTCGTTATCCATGCTTTTAATGGATAAGGATAACCCGCTAATGCAGAGCCGAGCTGTTCAGTTAATTGCCCAGCAGCAAACGGATACCAAGGCGCTTTTGCTGGATATGGAGATTCTCCTTTCTCTACACGCTCACGGTACTCATCAGATTTCTCATAGGCTGCTTTACTGCGTGATAACACCATGCCTTTGGGTTTAACTTTACCTTTAAAGCTATCCATTTTGTAACATGGGCCATCGGTTGCACCATTAAACTTACCGCCACCAACAGATACCCCACCTTTAAGGTTTAAGTTACCGATTAGCGCATTAAGCATAATCACGCTCCACGCGGTATAGAAACCATTGCCGCCCATCATACCTCCATGAGAGATAACCGCAGCTTTTCGACCATAAGCAGTAAATTCATGACCTAATGCAGCAATTGTTGTTTCTGGTACTTTACAACGTTCACTATATTCCGCCAGTGTCATACGTTTAGCTGCGTCATCAAGTAACTGGAAACTTGATTTAACCGTAACGGTAGCACCCGTTTTTAATGTCACAGTATGCGTAGCAAACAATTGAGCTTTATTGACTTGGGTTGATGGAACTAATTCACCTTCAAGTGATAAAACTAAGGCTTGCTCTTCCCCTTCAGCAACATCATTTAAATGTGCTGTTGTCAGCATTTGCCCTGACAGAGGATGTTTTTCATCACTGATCACAAGATGAGTCGCATTCGTCCAGCTCTTCTCACCCATATTTTTCATTGAAACTTCGCTTGGCACTGACAGATAATCTGCATTGTAGCGATTGTTTTCAATGATCCAGCGGATCATCCCCATGACTAAAGCTGCATCTGTTCCCGGTTGAACTGGAACCCAATGCCCATGATCGTTAGCTAATGTCGTTGTTAAAGGCAAAGCTGGTGCAACAACCACATAGTTGAACGAATCACGAATACGTGCGTTAGCTAACTGACGACCTTGACGCTTAAATGGGTTACCTGATTGTGCCGGTGATGTCCCTAAGAACAGAGCAAATTCAACATAATCCCAGTCAGGCTTAACGTGGGCATTTTTATCTAAATCGTTCATTAACGCGCCAGAGCCAGCACGGTACGCTAATCCACAATAAGAGCCATGAGCACCAAAGTTTTTACTACCAAATGAGTTTTGAGCAAAGCGACGAATAAACGTATCTCGTCCATCATCACCCGCATTTGTCATTAATAATTGGTTAGCTTTAGGACCTAAAGCCGGTTGCTTTGGATCGATTAAAGTCTCTAAATCACGAATGGCACGTAAACCATCAACATGACCTTCACCAAAGAGATCGCCACCTTCAACAATTTCTTGGATCAACTGCTCAAAACTGATACGTTTCCATTTACCTTCACCGCGTTTACCCACGCGTTTCATCGGTTCAAGAATACGTGTTGGGCTATCAAGGCTTTCCATCATGGTTGCACCTCGAGCACAAGCCGTAGAGCGGTTTTCTAAACCACTTTCTCCCCCCATTTTTTCAAATGCTTCTTTAATTGGCATGTTATAGCCAAAATGATGATCATGAGAAAGTGGATGATAAGGATTACCCGCAATACGTAAAACTTTATTATTTGCTCTATCAACACGGGCGCGAACGCCACATTGTGTCCAGCAACCAAAACATTGCGTCATACAAACAGATTGATCTGTATTTGCTTGCCATTTTGCATCTTTTACAACTTTACCTTCAGGTAATAAAGAGTTTCCGTTGATCCTATCAAGTGTCACTTTGCCTGATGTGCCATCAACTAAACCATCTATGGCACGTTTAGCAACATCACGGTAGCTGGCAGCAAATGCGGCAATACCACCGATAACTAATCCACCTTTAAGCCATTGACGTCTTGTAAACTTAGCCATGCTGCACTCTCCTGACAACCCAACGAATACTTTCTCTAAACAAAATAGTTAACGCTATCCACAATCCAAATGTACCGACAATTGCCATCAATCCATCATTACCTAGCGTAAACTCATAAGGGTTTGTAATTATGTTATATTTTGGAATGTATTGAGCGCCCATCAACATCAACCAGCGTAATACCCACGCAAGCCCCATCGAGACAAGTGCCATGATGGTAATAAACGCAACCGAACGTACTTGTTTTGCCATCAAAAGTCCCATTGCGACGGAGATACCCCATAGTGCGATAACGCCCATAGCACTCCACCAGCCAAGACTTCCCATTACTAATTGTTCTCTAATTGCCTGGCCTGAAATCGTATCGCCTGCAACCCAAAAGCCCGTACATACCGCTAATAACATCAGCGAACTCACAAACCACATCGCTAACTCACGTTGATGTACAGGTTCACGACGTGTACCTAATGCGAGTAATGTCGGTAGTACTTGCATTGCACTAAAGAACAACAGTATTGGTAACCAGTAGGTATACAGCACAGGTCTTGCTTTTAAGATAGAGGCTTCGCGACCTGTATATAACAGCAAACCAATCGCAGTTAATGAGCAAGCTAATGCTACCCAACGCGTTAATTTGTATTCACGCTTCCAGACTAAGCGAACGACCATTGCAGCAAAGTAAAGCATGCTAAATGCTGAGAACAACGGCAGTAAGAGTGATCCCCATGCCATCCAAGACCACGGTGTTGGGTAAGCATAGAAATGCCAAACGCGTGCTGTTTGGTGTAAATCTGCTGTTAAAGCAAGAGGTGCCGTAATGCCGGCAGTTACGGCAATAAAGACAGCAACCGCTTCTAAACGTTGATTACCTGCACTGCCTTTCCAGCACTGCCAGCACGCATAAAGCGTTGCACTACAAGCAATACCGATAAAAAAGAAATATTGCACAGCCCAAGGTAACCAAAAATATTCTTGAGGGATGGCGATGACTTCTTGAATTTGAGAAACTTGCGGGATCATAAGTGAACCTCCTGATGCCATAACGCGGGTTGTCCTTGACCTGCTAACGGTTGTACAAATGCATCATCGAGACCGAGATAGAAAACTTGTGGTAATGTGCCGCTTTCTGGTTTTAATACTTTCAGCTCTTTTTCATGTGTACGCAGCATCTTGCTGATAGTGCTATTAGGATCTTTCATATCGCCGATAATACGCGCGCCGCCAACACAAGATTCAACGCACGCAGGCAATAATCCAACTTCGAGGCGATGAGCGCAGAAAGTGCATTTATCTGCTGTTTGTGTTGAGTGATTAATAAAACGTGCGTCATAAGGACAGGCTTGAACACAATAAGCACAGCCAACACAGCGTTCATTATCAACGACAACAATGCCGTCTTTACGTTGGAAAGTCGCTTGCACAGGGCAAACGGGTACACAAGGTGGTTCATCACAATGGTTACACAATCTAGGCAGTAAGACGTTGGTTATCCCCTCTTGCCCCTTGATAGCAACCTGATATTGGTTTACTGTCGTCCTAAATTGTCCTTGAGGCGTCTGATTTTCGATGTTACAGCTCACAGTACAGGACTGGCATCCTACACAGCGACGTAAATCAATCAGCATACCGTAGCGTTTATCTTCCGAGCCTTCACGACGCTCAGGTGATAATTTAATGCCGGCTTCAGCTAAAGGAACCAGTGAAGCACCCGCAGTAAGGACCCCTAATTGTTGTAAAAATTTTCGTTTTCCAAGATCCATATTTGTCTCCAGCATCACTCAATAACACAATCTCACTATGAGTGAAGGAAATAGAAATTAAAAAGTATGTGTTTTGTTATAAGTGCATTGTAAAAATTACTGAAGATGACACCTATTGTGGTTTACCACATACCAAGTGCGAACTTGATCCAAGACAATATTTAACATTAGATATTTATGACGATAAAACAGACAATTGGGATAAGAAACGCAGTAAGTATCGGGTTATTACTGCTCTTTTTTGTACTTCCTCTGCAAGCCACAGCAAAAGAGTGGACAATCGGTGTTTTAGCACTACGTGGTGATGCATCCACGCAAAGACACTGGCATCCACTTGTTGACACATTAAATGAACAATTTCCGTCAGAAAACTTTGTGTTAATGCCATTAAATCTGGAGGAGATGAAGTTAGCCGTTGCAAAAAAAAGTGTTGATTTCTTACTCACAAACCCTGCGCAATTTGTTCAATTAGATAATGCATTTCCATTACGCTGGTTGCTCTCTTTACGTTCTGGCTATGAGCCGGATAACATGACTCGAAATGTTATTGGGAGCCTCATTCTTGTCCGTAACGATAGCCCGATTACTACTGTACATGAATTAATCGGAAAACGCGTTGGAGCCATTGCCCCCGATGCCTTTGGTGGCTATCTTTTAGGTTACAAAGCGCTAAGAGAAGACGGTATTGATCCGGATAAAGATTTCACATTACGTTTCACTGGTTTTCCCGCTGACGCTTTACTTTATCTCTTACGAGATGAAGATATTAATGCGGCAATTATTCCCGTCTGTTTACTGGAAAATATGGATAATGAAGGGCTTATTCGTAAAAGTGATTATCGCCCCTTGATTTCTTATCAAACCAATACGCCATGTTTAACCAGTACACCGCTCTACCCTAATTGGTCATTTGCGGCACTAGATACCGTTCCTGATGAACTTGTCGATAAAGTCACTCGCGTTTTACTCACTGATGATAGTAAACCAATGAAATGGGGAGCGCCGGCTTCCCATACACAAGTTGAAAATCTATTAAGGGAAGTCAACCAACATCCTCGACAAAGGCAGCTTTGGCAAGATGCGAAAAGTTGGGCTATTCAGCACCAATTTATTATTGGTCTTTCATTGGCTGCTATCCTTTTTCTCATCCTAAACCAAGTCTGGATCAGCTATTTAGTTAGGCGTCGTAGTCGCCAACTGGAACAGGCTCACAATCGATTAAGACAGCAAAAGGAAGAGTTAGAACACGCTCAACGCTTAAATATATTGGGAGAAATGGCATCGGGATTTGCTCATGAGCTTAATCAGCCCCTTTCTGCCATTAAAAGCTATGCGCAAGGGAGCGTTATTCGCCTTAAAAAAGAGAATGAATCGCACCCATTGCTACCTGCATTACAACAAATAGATAAGCAAGCGCAACGCGGTGCTGATATCATTAGAAATCTACGTTTATGGGTTGGAAAACAAACACCTAATACCGATAGTATTTTGCTTTCTCATCAAAATATTGCGGAGTGTATTCAACACATTTGGAAGCTTTTACGCGTAGAAGAAAAATACCCTCAGGTTTCACTGATCACCCATATTGATGAGCATGATACCCTGTGTTTACCTGAAACATTATTAGAGCAAATTTTATCGAATTTAATCACCAATAGTCTCCAAGCTGGCGCTAAAGTACTAAAAATTAGCACCCATAAGGCACCTGATAGGTTACTTATCGTCATTGAAGATGATGCTGGTGGAATGAGCCACAGCCAACTTGAACAGCCCTTTTCCCCATTCCAAACAACAAAAACAGAAGGGCTTGGATTAGGTTTAGTCATTTGCCAACGTTTATTGCTTTCTCAAGGTGCTGATATTCATATTGAAAACCAAAAGAATGAACAAAATAAAGTTGGAATAAAAATCACACTTATTTTTCCTAACAAAAATAAATAACGGAGAAAAAATGCCAACAATTCATCTTGTTGATGATGATCTTGCTGTCACTGATGCTTGTCAGTTTTTATTAGAAAGCTTAGGTTATTCAGCCCATGTCTGGAATGATAGCGAATTCTTTATCAACAATGTCAATCTCTATCAGCAAGGTGTTGTATTGTTAGATATGAGAATGCCAAAACCCGATGGCAGGCAAGTCCACCAACATTTAATTGATAAGCACAGCACCCTTTCTGTCATTTTTTTAACTGGTCATGGCGATATTCCCATGGCAGTTGAAGAGATCAAAAAAGGGGCTATCGACTTTCTACAAAAACCCGTTGATAGCAATGCGTTGTTATCCGCTTTAGATGCAGCATTTATTGAAACCAATGCGCGTTTTACCGCACATGATATTCGTCGCCGTTATGCTTCATTAACCCCAAGAGAAAAAGACATTGCTTATTATGTTATTCAAGGATTAATGAACCGAGAAATTGCAGAAGTTGCTTGTGTGTCGATAAGAACGGTCGAAGTTCATCGCGCAAAAGTAATGGACAAAATGGCAGCTAAAAATATTGCCGAATTGGTGACGGCATTACAAGGCATCGAAATAATTTCACCTAATTTATGACAAAATTTCTGATCTGCACCAAAAAGTGTCACAATATAAGATATTCATTGGAAAAATAGTAAATAGATAGGCTTATGATAAAGTCACCTCAATTTAAAAAATCATTTTTGCAGCCTAAATATTGGCTGACTTGGTTTGGGATCGGATTACTCTATATTCTGGTTCTGCTTCCCTATCCTGTCATTTATTGGCTAGGCACACGCCTAGGTCGTTTCTCTAAAGTTTTTTTAAAAAAACGCGTCCAAATAGCGGAACGTAATCTTGAACTCTGTTTTCCACAGATGCCAAAAAGTGAACGAGAAGCCTTAGTTAATAAAAATTTTGAATCTGTTGGTATGGGATTATTCGAAACGGGTATGGCGTGGTTTTGGCCAGATTGGCGTATCAAACGTTGGTTTAAAGTCAGTGGAATTGAACATATCAAAAAGGCTAAAGACTCAGGACAAGGGATCTTACTTATTGGGATCCATTTTCTGACACTAGAGCTTGGTGCTAGAATTTTGGGTATTTGTAATCCTGGTGTTGGTGTTTATCGTCCTAACGATAATCCCGTTATGGACTGGCTACAAACATGGGGTCGATTACGTTCTAATAAATTTATGATTGACAGAAAAGATGTCAAAGGCATGATCCGTAGTTTAAAAGCAGGTGAAATTATTTGGTATGCACCTGACCATGATTATGGTCCACGTAAAAGTGTTTTTGTGCCTTTGTTTGCAGTTGATAAAGCGGCAACAACAACGGGAACTTATATTCTGGCAAAAACGAGCAAGCCCGCATTAATTCCATTTACCCCAAAACGCTTACCTGAAGGCAAGGGTTATGAATTAATTATATCGCCACCTGTTGCTGATTTTCCTATTGATAATGAGGAAAATACCGCTAAAGCAATGAATAAAGTAGTTGAACAAGAGATTTTACGCGCGCCAGACCAATATATGTGGTTACATCGCCGCTTTAAAACTCGTCCAGAAGGTGACGCTTCTTTATATAACGAAATAAAGAAAGTACACTAACGACAAAGTGGCTGTTTTGAAATAAAACAGCCACTTTGTTATATTATAATGCACTGAAATAACAATAATAAAATCAATAACAGTATAAGCTATAAACTCCTGCGAAACACATTATAAGAGCAAGACCTATCGCACTTATTCTGTATCATGGCTATATTCTTATTCATCATAAAATAAGAAAACCGACTCGTTGTTGCCACGCTCAACATCACTACGGTTATTGTCAGCCTATTTTCTTGGTTTACTCTCTCGTTCTCGGCTAAAGGAGTAACATGGATCTCAAACCCCGAAATAACTCTTGGAAACGTAATCTCTATATTGTCTGGTTTGGTTGTTTTCTAACTGGTGCCGGTTTTAGTCTGATCATGCCCTTTCTTCCTCTTTATGTAGAAGAACTTGGTATAACCGATCACGAAGAGCTTAACCTTTGGACAGGTGTTGCATTTAGTATTACTTTCCTTTTTTCTGCCATTGCAGCGCCTTTTTGGGGGAAATTATCAGATAGGAAAGGTCGAAAATTAATGCTGTTACGCTCCGCTCTTGGTATGGCGATTGTGATGGTATTAATTGGATTTGCTCAAAATATATGGCAGTTATTAATATTGCGAGCCTTACTTGGTGTATTAGGTGGCTTTGTTCCGAATGCCAATGCGTTAATTGCCACTCAAGTTCCTGTTAAAAAAAGCGGTTGGGCATTAGGGACACTTTCGACAGGTGCAGTGAGTGGTGCATTAATAGGTCCTTTAATTGGCGGTATGCTTGCCGATCTCTATGGTTTACGTCCTGTCTTCTTTATTACATCTGCCGTTTTATTTATTTGCTTTTTAGTCACCCTCTTTTTTGTCAGTGAAAACTTTACACCGGTTTCTAAAAAAGACGCATTGACCACAAAACAAGTATTCTCATCACTTAAAAATAAAAGACTCGTTGTATGCCTATTTTTCACTACGATGATCATTCAAGTCGCAACAGGGTCTGTTACGCCTATTTTGACACTTTATATTCGTGAATTAACAGGCTCTGTCAGCAATCTTGCCTTTATCAGTGGTGTTGTCGCCTCTGTACCCGGTATTGCCGCACTTATTAGCGCCCCTCGTTTTGGTAAATTAGGTGATCGAATTGGCCCAGATAAAGTCCTTCTTTTTACTCTCGGACTCTCTATTTTTATGTTAATTCCAATGGCATTGGTCAGTAATTATTGGGAACTTGGCGCACTACGTTTTTTACTTGGGGCGGTCAACGCAGCCATGTTACCTGCGGTACAAACGCTAATTCTTTATAACATTACGCCTGCTATTGCAGGGCGAATTTTCAGCTATAACCAAGCACTAAGAGATGTTGGAAATGTTACAGGACCGTTAATGGGCGCTTTTGTTGCGGCAAGCTATGGATTTAGAGCTGTTTTTTATTTCACCGCAGCCGTTGTCTTTTTTAATCTAATTTATTCTTGGTTAAGCTTTAGAACCCCACAAGAAAAGTAATCAAAAAATCTATAAATTAGATTAGTTAATAGTTTTTTTTCTTCAAAAAATTACACTTTTACATTTAAAGCCCTAATTGTTATTTTTTTTATTCTATTTTTTGTAATTTATTGTTTATTAAGAACATTCTTACCACCCTTTTGTTAACACCCATAAAATTTTCTTGTCCTCTTTTTTCAAAAAATTGCAAGGTTAACTATTGCAAAATGAGATTTTTATCGACTTTTGCACCAAAAAATGGTTTATAAAGTATTAAATATACTTTTAGTCACTAAATTCTGACAAAAGTATGTTAAAAATATATTAATTAAATGCAGTGGATATTGATAACAGAATGAAATAATTTTGTTTAGCCACTAGCTGATATTTTGTTCTTTTTACTTGCAAACGACCTGTAGAGGTTTTTTTTGGGAATTTAAGATGCAATCTACTCACTCAAAATCTAGCCGAACTTTCTTTGGCCACCCATATCCATTAAGCTCCCTTTTCTTCACCGAAATGTGGGAACGCTTTTCTTTCTATGGTATTCGCCCATTATTAATTCTATTTATGGCGGCAACCGTTTATGAGGGTGGCATGGAAATCCCCAGAGAGCAGGCATCTGCTATTGTGGGTATTTTCGCTGGCGGTGTTTATTTAACATCGTTGCCAGGAGGTTGGCTGGCTGATAACTGGCTAGGTCAGCGCCTAGCTGTATGGTATGGCTCTATCTTTATTGCGTTAGGGCACCTTTCCATCGCACTTTCAGCGTTTTGGTCACAAGATCTGTTCTTTATCGGTTTATTACTGATTGTATTGGGTACTGGGCTATTTAAAACCTGCGTAACTGTGATGGTAGGAACCTTATATAAAAGGGATGATACTCGCCGTGATGGTGGATTCTCCTTATTTTATATGGGTATCAATATGGGCTCATTTATTGCACCGCTCATCACGGGTTTCTTAGTGCGTGATTATGGCTGGCATTGGGGCTTTGGTATCGGTGGGATTGGTATGCTTGTTGCGTTACTGATTTTCCGCTTTTACGCAGTACCTACCATGCGTCGCTTTGATAGCGAAGTCGGTTTAGATTCAAGTTGGGATCGCCCAACCGTTGTTCGTCGTAATGTCGGTCAATGGATCTTAGCGTTATCTGTCGTTCTTATAGCAATTGTTGGTCTTATTATTTCTGGTGTTATTCCGTTTAACCCAGTTGTTGTGGCTAACTTTATGGTCTATGTGATTTCAGGTAGTGTTATCGCCTATTTTATCTATTTATTCCTATTTGCTGGATTAAGTAGTAGTGACCGTTCTCGCTTATTTGTTTGTTTCCTCTTATTGGTTTCAGCAGCCCTTTTCTGGTCTGCATTCGAACAAAAGCCAACATCATTTAACTTATTTGCCAACGACTATACTGACTTAAACTTTATGGGTTTTGAGATCCCAGCAGTTTGGTTCCAGTCTGTTAACGCATTGTTTATTATTATTCTTGCGCCTGTATTTAGCTGGTTATGGCCAATGATGGCACATAAGAATATGAATTTAAGCAGTATGACTAAGTTTGTGATTGGTATTTTATTTGCAGCGGGTGGCTTTACCGTCATGATGTTTGCATCTGAAAGTGTTATTGCAACAGGACAAGGCGTTTCACCGCTTTGGTTAATTGGCAGTATCTTATTGCTGACATTAGGTGAATTATGCTTAAGCCCAATTGGTCTTGCCACTATGACTATTTTAGCGCCCGCTAAAATGCGTGGTCAGGTGATGGGATTATGGTTCTGTGCAAGCGCATTAGGTAATTTGGCCGCTGGTTTAATGGGGGGAAATATCCGCCCAGACAAACTGGATGTAATGCCTGACTTCTTCTCTCATGTTTCTATCGCTCTGGTTATTTGTGCTGTTGTTCTTGCTGCACTGATTATTCCAGTTCGTAAGCTTTTACAAAGCGCAGATAGCAAAGAGAAAGCACAAGCTTAATCTAATGCGTTAATTATTAAAGCCATGTCTAATTAATTAGGCATGGCTTTTTGCTTTTATATCCTACAATTTGAACGCTTTTTTAAGTATTGCACCCAATATTTAAAACACTTAATCTCATTACCTTCTATTTATTGGTTGTTTATCACTAAGGTAATGCGATGACAGTTCTTCCTATTTATTATGTTAATGCTTTTTCCTCTCTGCCTTTTTCAGGAAATCCCGCTGCTGTCGTTTTATTAGAAGAGTGGCTGCCTGATGACACCTTAATTACACTTGCTAGTGAGATTAATTTACCTGAAACGGCTTTTTTAGTTGGCGATCATATTCGTTGGTTTACACCTAAAATTGAAGTTCCTCTTTGTGGGCATGCAACATTAGCCACAGCTTTTGTACTAAAAGCGATAAAACAGTCACCTAAGAAGCTCTTTAAATTCCAATCTCTTTCAGGTGAACTCACTATTTCTTGCCAAGGCGCTCTCTTTACACTTAATTTTCCGGCACTACCTGCGACATTAAATAACGATATAAAATCAGTGCTTGAACAAAAATTAGCATTACAAATAGATGAAGTTTGGCAAGCGCATGATCGTTATATTTGCTTTTTATCTGATCCAGAAACCGTCATTAACTACCAACCGGATTTCACTCAAATCGCACAGTTGCCTTTACCTGGCGTTATTATCACAGCGAAAGGTCATGCCCCTTTTGACTTTGTTTCTCGCTTCTTTGCGCCCGTAAAAGGCGTGAATGAAGATCCTGTTACAGGCACATCACATTGTGTATTAGCACCAATTTGGGGTAATAAGCTCAATAAAACACAGTTACAAGCAAGACAAGTTTCAAAACGAGGTGGAAATATCGACTGTGAGCTAAAAGATGGTCGCGTTTTACTAACAGGAGATGCTGCACTCTTTTTAACTGGCGAAATAACCTTTTAATTACAGACGGCATAATCAGCCATTCATCTACTTTGCTTTCAATTTACTCTATTTTATACTGTGGGGAATTTCTCCCCTACAGTATAAAAGAAGAAGGCTTTATTGTTATGTCCATCTCTGACTTATCTCCTGAGCTACAAGATAAAATTAAAAATTCAGTCACCCGTGTATCTAAAGTCATATTCCCCACCACAACTAATCACCACTCAACACTCTTTGGTGGCACGGCATTAGCTTGGATGGATGAAGTTTCATTTATTACCGCTACCCGTTTTAGCCGTAAACGCCTAGTAACGGTTTCAACCGAAAAAATAAATTTTAATCACCCTATTCCATCAGGTACGATTATTGAATTAGTGGGTGAAGTGATCCGTGTTGGCCGTACAAGTTTAACGGTAAATGTTTCTATTTTTCTTGAAGATATGTACGCAGAAGGTCGTGAAGAAGTGATCCATGGTCAGTTTAATTTCGTGGCGGTTGATCATGACGGAAAACCAACGCCATTATTCGATAAATAACAACTTATAGAGAGATTTGTCATACTTTTTATCTCTCTTAATTAAAAACTGCATTATTTTATTATGTTCTTTATTATTTTTAATAATAACAAAGCAGTAAGAGCATTAATTTAAATGGATATTTTTCAATCAACGTAAAATATCTAATAAAATCAATAAATAATAAGATTACTAACATGTAAGACAAGAGTTATCCACAGTTAATGTGGATAACTGAACAAGCCCCAAAATCAGAGAACACAGATTTTTGTTACTGCAAATTCAATCTGACAAATAGTCAGTTTCCTTCCTACTATTGCACTTTCAGCAATAACAATATCCGTTGATTGTGAATACTGTCGCCCTACTTCAAGTGCTAACTCAATAGTGGGTTCAATCAGTAATATCACTCCAGCCGGTTCAATATCAACAGGGAAGTCTGCAAACGCTATCAGTTGTACCACTTGTTTTATCTTACTTTTAGCAATCTCTTGTGCTTTTTCCGTTGCGGCCTGATTAACTCTAGTTTGTTTTTCAAAAGCACCACCACCAGAATAAAGATAGATCATAATTTACTCATTATAGAAAAAAGGCTGTTACCTTTATTATTCAAATCCACCGCATAAAAGCCAGTTGAACATATAAAAAGGCAACAACCTTATCTCTGCTTTTTATCCTAATCAATACGATATAAAAAGCATTTACCAACCATAAGATATACCACCACCGACAACAGCACGATCTTCCGTATTCCACGAAGCAGAAACACGAATAACAGCACTCTCTGTTATTTGATATTGAGCGCCAGTTGCAAACGCATTGGCATCACGATAATTCCCAGCACCCACGCCAAGGCTAAAAGTATGAGCCGCAACGTAGGGGATATTAGCCATCGCTGCGACAGAAGCGATGCCAGCACTTGCCCTTTTGTCTGCTTTGTCTATTTTATTATCCATATTATTGAGCGCGACATCATTATCAATAAAGATATTTTTAATCTTATTATTGGTGTATTCATTCGCAATAGAGATAGAATCTTTTTTGGATGAATCAATGTACTCTCTTAAGGATTCATCTCTTTCATTGATAACCGTATTGGTAATATTGATATATTCGTTTCCTTTTTGAGTAATATATTTTTCACGTTCTTTCGTGATCTTTTCGTTATTTCTGTTTATTGCACCATCAATACCTGTGGCAATTTTGCCAATCTCAATATCAGTATAGCTATTGGCATTTTTTTCAGATTTTCTTACTTGATTGTCTGTTAATGTAATAATTTCATCTCTCGTATTTGTGATATGTTCTACTGTTTTTTCGTGATGTTCGTTTACTTTAAAATCAGTATATTCTTTACCGCTATTCTCAACTTCTATAAATTTATTATTAGTATATTCTTTAATACTGCCTTCAGACTCAGCCACTTTATCGCTGATATTTTTTTCAATATCATCTTTCATTTCAGCATATTTATTTTCACTATAGATATGAAATTCATTTTTTACTTCATTGATATAACTAATCGTATTTTCTTGATGTTTTTCTATTTTACTATCAGTATATTGGTTTGCTTTCTTCTCTGCATTATTGGCTAATTCATTGGCTTTTATTTCACTTCTTTTTAGTACCTCCTCATTAGCTTTAGCTATATCGCCTTTTATTATTTTATTATTTTCATTTATTTGATTATTTGTCTCTTTAAGAATGTGATTTTTTTCTTGCTCAATTTTATTATAAATATTCTGATTATTGTCATTAATATGCTTATCTGTCTCAATAAGAATATTATCTTTTTCTTTTCTTAATTGTGAAACATTAACAGCATCGGTATCTTCCGTACCTGCTGCGACATTAATAATTTGTCGCTGATTTTTATCACTGCCGATTGATAATGTATTATTGCGATTATTGCTACTTTTATCGCCTAATATAATTGCATTACTTGCTGATCCTGAAGAATTACTACCAATAATAACTGAATTATCTGCACTATCAGAAAGGTGACTGCCACTCCCTAAAATAACACCATTTTCAGCATTATTTATAGCACCCTTACCAATACTTATTGCATCTTTACTTTCACTATAAGCTTGAGAACCAATAGAAAGGGAGCCTTCACCAATTGCCATTGCACCACTTCCCAATGACATCGCATTATCACCAATTGCTGTGCTTTTATGACCTATTGCTGTTGCATTTTGACCTTCCGCGCCCGCATTAGCACCAATCGCGGTTGATTGATCTGAATGCGCCCATGTATTATATCCAACCGCTGTCGATTCATTACCATCTGCTTTACTATTTCCACCTAATAAAGTGGTATTATCGGCATAGGCAGAAGTAGATGAAAATAATATAATAACTAATAGTTTTATCTTAAAATTTATATTACAAGTCATATCTATATCACTCCAAAATTAATAAACTCACATATAGAGTAATATGTATTTTATTTTTTACATGTTATATATCTTATAAAACAACTTAATAACGCTTGATAATTCTATTAAATACAAACAATAACATCATTAGATAATTTTAAATTTAATAAAAAAATAAATAACTAACTTTTATTTTTAAAATAAAATCAATCACTAAAGAAAAAACACAAATAATAAAGAAATAAAAACCATCCTGAACAATTTAAATAATAGTTATTTTAATAAATTTAAAATATTCTTAAATTTGAGATAGGGATCAAATAAAAAAACAACGTTCTTTTTTATCTTTCAGTGATATGATTAATTTATTAAGACAATATCTAAGTAAAAATCCCTAAACGTAGTTACGTTTAGGGATTTTGTTTTACTCAATAAATTTCGCTTCTGCAATTAATAATTTATCAATTGATGATTGACATAAATAAGGTCTCAGAGCATCAAATTTCTTTTCTGACCATTGGTAAATCTTTAACGATAAAAGTTGCTCAATAACCTTTGGCTCAAAACGATATTTAAGGTGTCGCGCGGGTGTTCCTCCAACAATGCTATAAGGTTCAACATCTTTGGAAACAACGCTATTAGCCGCAACAATAGCACCTTCGCCAACTGTCACACCAGGCATTATCATTGCACGCATTCCTATCCATGCACCATCATGAATATGAGTATCGCCTTTACCAATATATGCCTCTTCAATTTTATCCATAAAAGGATAAAGAGAGAACCAATCCATACGATGTGTATGGTTTCCTCCCATTAATATGACGGCTTGCGCACCAATACAAACATAATCGCCAATATATAATTTATCAATTTCCCACAATGGCTCCCATTGCAAGCTAATTTCGTCACCATAAAGATAACGTACTACGGAAGCTTCAAAACCTTCATCCCAACAATCACTGTAATAACTGTGTTGTCCTTTGATGATAATATTTTTATTTTTAACCGTTTCGTGTAGATATTCTACACGCGACCAATGTTTATTTTTCATAATATGACTCGCAATAAATTAATGAGTCATCAAAGAATGCTTAATTCTCTGATGATGTGTTCGCATTCAAAACACATCTTCTTAAGCAATCCTTGGTTGAAGCAATAAGGGATTTTTTTTCATCTTTTTTACGACCAATTATTACAACGCAATTCGTTTATGCGCATCATCATAAAGGTTATTAAAGAAAAAGCCACGGAGAATAACACTCAGCTTCCCGTGGCTTAGTATCACTATTTAAAAAAGTCTTTGCTACCATGAGGCGCACAACGTAAATATTGAGGCGCTACTTTTATGGTTTGTTTGAGTTTTTCCGCTGCATGCCAAGGCCAACGAGGATCATAAAGAATCCCCCGCCCTAAAGCGATAAAATCAGCCTGCTCGGTAAGTAAAATGGCTTCAGCTTGTTCTGCCTCGGTAATGAGACCAACAGTAATAACAGGTAGTTGCGTTTCATTATAAATTGCCTGAGCAAATGGTACTTGGTAATTAGGACCCAGTTTAATTTCTTGTTTTTCTGATAATCCACCAGAAGAAACATGAATATAATGGCAACCTAATTCTTCAAGATGCTGTGTTAATGCAATTGCACTTTCTAAGTCCCAGCCGCCTTCAACCCAATCTGTTGCAGAAATTCTGACACCAACACAGACATTATCAGAAACCGCATTTTTCACGGCAACAAAGACATCCGCCAATAACCGACTACGGTTATTAAAATCGCCACCGTATTGATCCGTTCTGTGATTTGATAATGGAGATAAGAATTCATGCAATAAATATCCATGAGCACCGTGGATCTCAATCACATCAAATCCTGCTGATTCAGCTCTTCTTGCCGCATCAACAAAAGCTTGTTTTATTTCTTCAATTTCATCAATAGTCAAAGCATGAGGCTGATGATTATTTCCAAAAGGAATTGCTGATGGTGCAACTTTTTGCCATCCATTAGGAGAATCTGGCGCTAATGATGCTCCGCCATTCCAAGGTAAATCGGTCGATGCTTTACGTCCTGCATGGGCAATCTGTATACCCATTTTTGCAGATGAATATTGCTTAACATTATCAACAAGTTTTTTTAATTCACTGCCATGTTGATCAGACCAAATACCTAAATCTTTATAGCTAATACGACCTCTAGGCTCAACCGCTGTTGCTTCAACAATCACTAGCGAAGCACCAGATAGTGCCAGTTGCCCGTAATGCATAGTGTGCCATGCTGTCGGGTAACCTTCTTGTGCTGAATACTGGCACATAGGTGCAACGATAATACGGTTATCTAACTGATGGGGGCCTAGTTTTTTAGGGGAGAACAACAAACTCATTTAAAGCCTCCTGCTATCAATAAGAATTTATGCAAAGAAAAATATCTTTGCTTTTCGATATACCATTTAAATATACAGGTTTAAGGCTATCGGATCTTATTCATTTAGGCGATGCTTTACTTCACATTGTGAAAAACAAAAAGATCAGCATCAATTGCTGATCTCTTTTTTAATTAATCATTAGATTTGGCAGGTTTCACCAATAACAGTGAAAAGCGTCTTGCGATCGGCAAAACGAATAAAACCGTAGGAAAAGCAATCATCCAAGAGATCCCCCAAGAAGTTAACCATGGAGAGATAACGTACATTCCCATTCCTAACGATTTGACGGTACTAATAAAAGCCACAATACCTGACATAATAAAAGAAAGGAAAAAGGGAACAAGAAAAATCATTGCTCGAGTAGGAAGTTTAGGAATACCTAAAAAGTAATTTTTGTCCTGAAAAGACATAGATAAAGACTCCAATAATACGATTGTACAACAGCACATAACTGCCAATACAACAGGCTAAAAAAAGTTATATGCGTTGATTAACGTAAACGCTTACGAGTCTTTTAGACCAAACTGAGAGCTAGTTTATTAATAAATATTTCTTTGTCAACTAAATTATTATCATTATCATTTAGGTGATAATGATAAAATTAAGATTAATGAAAAATGAGAAAACACGATAGGGTTTTCTCCTCTTCTTTCTACCAATCTCGTGTTGCAATTAACTCTTCTATATCCGCATCTTCAAAACCATATTCATCAGCGATAACGCCAAAATCCTCAGCAATGCACTCTCTTGCTATTGTTTCAATTTCGCTATTTTCTTCATAAAATTCTTCAGCTAACGCATTAAATTGATCTGTTGTTTGTTGCGTTAGAATATAAAGTTCTGCCAAATTTTTAGGTGAAGTCGCTTCTATTTTTACACAAAGCGCTTTTAATAAATCTTGCCCTTTCTTTACAAGGTGTGCTGGATAATAATTATCATTGTCCATTTCCTTTAAAAAATAATGTGCAGCGAGTACTTTATTTTTAATCATAAAAAATATCCTTATCTAAGTATTTATCTTAAGGTCATTAAAGCGCACTTATTATCTTAATGACAGGAAAGTATATTACGTTTTTTAATTAAATGTCTCGCTTTTATTTCTATGAATTTATAGAATTCTGACCAGCAAACGAAAAATAGGCAATTAATTAAAATGGCTAAAAAAATACGATTTATATTTCTTTTTTTGACTATTGCACTGCTCTCTTTTTTGACCATTAATAAATATTTTAAAAACGCACCTTTAGCGACATGGCACTTCTATGGCAATAATGGTGAATATATTACAGGTTATTACTACCCACCAGCAGAAGATGATGCAACAGATGCAGTGATATCCATTCCAGAAAAACCAACTAAAGAAGGTTTAACAATAACGCATTGGGATACTTGCAGCATTGAACTGAATATTGATAATAAAACACTTTATATTTCTTATTTTACGAGTGGTCTTATTCAAGCTTCATTAGCAACAAAAACCACATCTTATGTTGCATTAACTGAGCTGTATTTTTATCAACCTGATGATATGCATTGGTCGATAAATCGATTAGAGGATGGAACATATAAAGGCTGGATTTGGGATAATGTTGCAAATCAGCTTATTTCTGTTCGTTATCAGGAAGATAAAACAACAATTATTGACGGTACAAAATATACATTAATGCCAGAAAGTTATTGGCTATTTCAACGTTGGGCTAATGGCGTTTTAGTAGAAGAGTACACATTAGATGATTTACCAGCAAAAGATGGCTTTATTCCTGATATAGATAAACAAAGGTTGACCCAAGCAAAAGCAGACCTTCAAGCCACGGTAAATAAGTTGGTAATACCATTAAATTTACCATTTAACTTAATGTTGTGGGATAACTCACTTTGTAAGCAATAACATCAGGTGAAATGCTCCCAGAGGGTTGGGAGCATTTCTGACACAGAATGATTTAATTTATACTAAATAACACCATCTAATTTCATGTAAATTCCTTTTATTGAAAAATCAATTCCTTTTAAGTCGTTAATTTTTACTGCAAGAGTATAGATGAATAGAGTAAATAATTTAAATCTAATAAACATGTTGCACAACAGGGATATATTAAAACAGTTATCTATTTTCAATAAAAGAATAAGACATCAATTTGATAGTTATATTATTCAATGAAATTGATATTTTATATTTATATCATTCTAAATATAAAAACTTATTTATAGACTGTTGATTTTTAATAAACTTTACTTTTAAACTCAAGGTGACTCAAATAATGTATTTAAGTTACTTTAGCATAATAGAGTGAGATATTTATTATTCACATTAGATTAATCATGCTAATTCTATCTAAAATAGATCTCTACATTTAACATTAAATGCCTTAACGTGATAAAAATAAAATAAATAGCATTTTTATCTTAATCTATTTCTAAAAATTCCAGTCATTTATTTTTAGTAAAAAGTATTAAATAAAAATTTACCTTACATTAAGAGTTCATTAATCAAACCTTGCTTTGCATTTTATTATATTGCTCAATTTTTATTTGGCTCTTATACTTTCTTAAGACGATTTTAGATAGGTATTATTATGAATATTTTATTAGTTGAAGACGATTTACAACTCGGTAAAGCACTTTGTCGCGGGCTTGAAATTGCTGGTTTTCAACCATGTTGGGTCAGATTGCTTGCGGATGCTCGTGTTCAATTAAGCCAACGCCCTTTTGATTTAATGCTATTAGATTTAGGTTTACCTGATGGTGATGGGCAAGATGAACTGATTGCGCTGAGAAAAAGTGGCGAGAAAATTCCGATTATTATTTTAACTGCCCGCACTCAAATTGATAATTTAGTACAAACATTAGACTCAGGCGCAGATGATTTTTTACCAAAGCCTTTTGCTATGCCTGAACTTATTTCTCGCGTAAAAGCAGTGAGTCGTAGAATGGCAGGTTTTTCTTCACAAATATGGTCTATTGGCGATTTACAACTTAATCCAGCAAACCATCAAGTCACCTTAAATGACGAATTACTTTTATTATCAGGTAAAGAATACCAACTATTATATGAATTAATGCGTAATACTGACAATGTGGTGCGTAAGTCAGAGTTGGAACAGCGTTTATTTGGTTTAGACGATAAAATTGAGAGCAATTCCCTTGAAGTACATATGCATAATTTACGAAGAAAAATAGGCAAAGAACGTATTATCACAGTTCGTGGCGTAGGTTATTTATTAAAAAAAGAAACTAATTAAATGAAGATCCGCTCCTTCTTTATTTACACCATTGTCCTTCAGATTATCTCCATCGTTATGCTTTGGGGCGTTTGGTTAGCTTGGATACAATTTGATTATCTTGCTGAGTTTGAAAAAGTTTATAACAAACAGCAAGAAATTATTGCTGAGGGTTTTGCTAATACCTTAGAGATTGTTGCTGACCAACCTGAAGTTCTCAAAGAAATCGCTCATAATTTACAAGGTATGTATATCGACGCCATGCTTAACGGTGAAGATGATGAACTACAATATCTGCCGTGGTTTATTGCCTTAGATGAAAATAATACGCTGATTTATACTAATCGTCCTGAGTTGCCTATCCCTACAAGAGTACTTTCATTAGCATCAGAAAAAGTGTCTGTTGCAGGTGAAAAATGGATACTCTCTTTTAGTTGGGGAGAAAAACATAAAATAAAAGTGTTTATTGGTGAATCTGTTGAAGACAGAGGTCATGTTATTGGTAACCCTGTTGAAGGCACCTTTATTCCTTTCCTATTTATTCTTGCGACGGTTATTTTTGCCATCTTAATTACGGCTTATTTTAGTTTACGCCCTCTAAGACAAGCTGCAGAACTTATCTCTAACCGTAAACCACGTAATTTAACGCCGATTAATGTCGGTCAGCAATTTAAAGAAATTCGCCCTATCTTTAAAGAGCTAAACCAATTAATGGCAAGAATTGACGCTGCTAATATCCGTGAAAAACAATTTATGGCAGATGCCGCCCATGAATTAAGAACACCAATAGCTGCAGTTATCGCTCAATTACATCTACTCTCTTTAGTCGATGATCAGCAAGAGCGTGAAGAAATTATTGATGATATGAAACAATCTCTTGATAGAGCAGCAGCTCTTTCTCATCAATTAATTGATTTGGCACGATTAGAATGTGACGATTTTCCATTAAAAATAGAATCTCTTGATATCTATAACGTTATTGGAAATGCAATAGCACAACACGTTCCTTATGCGATTACTAAAAATATTGAGTTATCACTTAATGAAGGTCAAACATTAACACTTAAGACTGATAAACAGGCTTTACTCTCTATATTTAATAATCTGCTTGATAATGCTATTAAATATTGCCCTAAAGGTAGCCAAGTTGAGGTAACTATCGAGAATCGATATGCCGAAGGGATACATGTTATTGTGCGTGATAATGGTCCTGGTGTTGCCAAAGAACATATCAATGTTCTATTTTCACGTTTTTATCGCGTTCCAGGCTCTAACGAAACAGGCAGCGGGTTAGGTCTATCTATTGCACAAAATCTCGCTAATAAAATTCAAGCATCGTTAATTGTTACTGAAGGGCTAAATAATAAAGGAATTGGCTTTATTATTGTTCTCCCTTTAGAAGTAAAGCCATCAGAAAACGATTAATAAATAGATAGCGATATTGCAGAATAAAGGAGGTCATTGTACCTCCTTTTTATTTTATCGTGCTGAGTTCCTAAAAGGTGTTATCCCCAAAGATTAATTAACCAACGTAGGCCAGCTGTCACAATTGCTGCACTAAGCACAATCATAATAAAAGGTTTTTTTTGCCAAGTCAGCACACCTGCGACACCAACACCAACAATTTTTGAAATATCAGCAAGTTGGTCGCCATCAAAAAATGTCGATGTCATCGCCACTGAAAACAGAATAACAATCGCAGATAATGAAAGAAGCTCTTTAACCCTCTCTGATACCCCTGCTTTATTATTGAGTAATATTCCGGAAAGACGCATGGCGTATGTACCAACAGCAAGAATAATAATTCCTGTAATAATAGAAGCCGTGGACATTATATTCTCCTAATCACAAACAGTACGCCTAATAGCGATAATAAAACGGGTATCCCAGCAGGAAGGAATAATGTGGTTAAGAGTGCAATAATGCTCCCTATTATTGCTGCATGACGTGTTAGTTTATTTTTTAATGCAGGTAAACTTAGTGCGAGAATAATAGCCGGAAACATCGCATCCAGCCCTAGCATCTTTATATCTACGATAAATGATCCCAAGTAAACACCAAGCATGGTACCCAAAGGCCAGACAAGTAAAATACCTAACCCACAAGCCCAAAATGCTAATTTATTTTGTTCTGCAGTACGCTGAGATAAACCAAATACAACACTCTCATCATTTAATATATGAAAACCTAATAATGATTTAAGCCCTTTTCCCGGTAGATCCTTTACCGCCATACTAAAAGGAATATGTCGTGCATTAACCATTAATCCCGCAAGAGCGGCATATATTGCACTTCCTCCCATCGCCACAACGCCAATAAAAAGGAATTCAGAAGCGCCCGCTAAAACAAAAATGGATAACACTAATGGCACCCAAAAATCAAAACCCTGTGTATGAGCTAAAGCGCCATAAGAGATACCGACAATACCGTCAGCTAATGAAACAAGCACAATATCTCTAAGTACGTTATTATCAAGACGACTGTTAATTTGCATAGAATGTAGTATTTTTTATCGAACCATTCGTTCATTATGTTGAACGATTTATTTTTTTGCAAGATGATTTTTGAAGGAAGCTATGATGTCATCGCCTTGTGCGCCTATTGAAATTATTTCTCAGGCTCTGGCTAGAGAAAGAAAAAAAGCGGGTCTTTCACTTGCTGAAATAGCAAGACGAGCGGGTGTTGCAAAATCAACACTCTCTCAATTAGAAGCGGGACAAGGAAATCCAAGTATTGAAACACTTTGGGCAATTTGTGTTGCGTTAAATATTCCTTTTTCTCAACTTATTTCAGCACCACAGTCTGAAATTAAGGTGATCCGTAAAGGTGATGGCTTTAAAATCAGCGCAGAAAAAGCGTATTACCATGCTTTTTTACTTTCACCCTGCCCTGTAGGCGCAAAACGCGATATATACACCGTGATTGCACAACCCGGAAAAGATAGAGTCTCTGATCCTCACAGTAAAAATGTGACTGAACATATTATTATTATCAGCGGAAGCGCAATGGTAGGTACTTTAGATAATCAACAAGAATTACAACCCGGTGATTATATTTGCTATCCCGGTGATGTCACTCATGTATTACGAGCTTTAGAGCCAGACACAACTGCCGTCATGATTATTGAACATCATAATTAACATAATAGTAGAACGAATTATGATAAATTTACCGCACTGCTATATTACAATAATAATCTGAATTGTAATAAAAATCTGAATTGCAATAACAATCTGAAAGCAGTGCGATAAATTTGATAAAGAATGTCAGTCTAGTCAATTATTTTTTAAGTGCTTTATCAAGGTAGATCTCTCGTAACCGTTGAGATAAATGCCCAACTATTCCCTGATTGATATCTTCATTATCGATTGAAATAACTGGCCAAATTAATGTCGTCGCTGAGCTAATAAAAGCTTCTTTTGCTTTTTTGGCTTCATCAAGAGTAAATAGGCGTTCTGTTATTTTAAGCCCTTCTTCTTGCGCTAATTGAATAATCGCTTGGCGTGTAATACCGGGTAAAATATTCTGACTTAGCGGTCGAGTAATAATTTCATTATCATGATTAACAATAAAGAAGTTACTTGAACTGCCTTCTGTTATATAACCATCTTTAATTAAAATAGCATCATCGGCACCTTGTTGATGTGCATGGTGTTTTGCTAAACACGCCGCTAATAATGCCACTGTTTTAATATCGCAACGTTGCCAGCGAATATCTTCAACACTAATGACTGAAATTCCTTTTTTTGCATTAGGATGATCCACAACTGTTGAATGTTGTACAAAAGCAACGATTGTGGAAGGAACAGATGAAGATGGAAAATCAAAAAAACGAGAGGAATCAGTACCTCGTGTTATTTGTAAATAAATAAGCCCTTCATGAAGATTATTCTTTTTGATAAGTTGATGATGAACATCACTTAACAACTCTTTGGTAATGGGAAGCGATAGACCTAATTCTTTGCATGAACGCTGTAAGCGTTGAAAATGCCCATTAAAGTCAATAAGCTGACCATCAATAACAGCAGTAACTTCATAAACAGCATCTGCAAATAAAAAACCACGGTCAAAAACAGATATTTTAGCCTGCTCTTTAGGTACAAAGTGACTGTCTAAATACACGATATCAGACATTTTACCTCCGTTATAAATTTTATTAACAATCTATCTCAATCCACTACCTTACACCTTCAATTTTCTATTTAAAAGATGCCCCCTCATTCCGACATTTTTTTAATTATAATTTTATGTAACGAGGTCATGTTATATAAGCAAACATTGCTATAATTTAACTTATGTACCAAATATAAGGATAAGAGGTGGCTATGTTAGATATTAATAAAAATAATTTATCTCAGCTAACGGAGAAACTGGTTAAAAAACAATGCACTTTAATGACTATTATTGCCATACTGGGCTTTATTGCAGGTTTTATCTGTATTATTAACCCTTTTTCTTCTGGCATTGTTATTAGTGTATTACTCGGTGTTGTATTTTTTGCCTGCGCGATATCCAGCATTATTGGTGGTTTTAATGCTCAAGTTTCTTCTAGTTGGTCAATGTTGATTACGTTATTAGCGGGTTTTATTTATCTTCTGCTTGGCTATATTTTTGTCACTGATCCACTAAAAGGTATGCTTAGTCTTGCCTTTTTTATCGGCTTTCTATTTATTTTTGCGGGTATACTGCGCCTAAATATAGGCTTTAAACAGATTAAGGATAATTTTTATGGCTGGTTCAATATATTAGTGGGATTTTTGGATTTAGTGATTGCCTATTTCTTAATTGCTTTTGGACCTGAAACGTCAGTCGCTCTCGTCATGGCATTAATTGGTATACAACTTATTTTAAGTTCTATCACCATTTTATCGATAATAAGTGCGATAAAACGAATGACTCACTAATTGATTATTTAGTGATAATAATTTTATTGATGAAATATAGACAAAGAGCCACACAAAGTGGCTCTTAAATATGAAGTAAAATAGATTTGTATTAAGCACAAGGTAAGCGCATCGATACCGTATACATATTTTCTCCACAAAAGTAACAATTTCCTGTTTTTTCAAATACCATCACCTGAA
Source organism: Proteus sp. CD3 (assembly GCF_008808075.1). Lineage (NCBI taxonomy): Bacteria > Pseudomonadati > Pseudomonadota > Gammaproteobacteria > Enterobacterales > Morganellaceae > Proteus > Proteus sp. CD3. The sequence goes on from NZ_CP019686.1 coordinate 2,230,565, forward strand.
TACCGAGTTGCCCTACTTCAATATTAGGCAATGCATCAGCCAAAATGCTCTTTAATACCGGCTCCAGGATTTCAACTATATTAATAGGATCGTTATTAGATGTTGTATCATGTAAGAAATTACCTAAACGGGGATCATCAGCGTAGACTTCTAATGTTGAGCGATATATCACCTTTCTTTCATTGCCAGCTACCTTCGAATAACCATTAAAGATGATAGCTATTTTTTGGATATTCATTTTCGCTACGCGATTTTTAATTTGTAAACATAAAGAGGGAACAAGCCTAATATTGACAGAATTAAAGTAGCGATCGCAAATCTGAGGAATAGTGACACTAATACAAGGCTTGGGCGCGATATTTGTAATTTGCTTATTACATTCCCCCGTTAAAGTGTTATCAATAATAATACGCTCACGTCGAGAAAAACAGATATTATCGAAGATATCAACAGTGAAGAAAGAAATGTAATGAATGCCATTTGTTAATAACTGATTTTCTAATCTCACAGAAATTGCAGACTTATCAGTACATGGCAACATCTTAAGTTGATCATTAAAATAAAATCCAACTTGTGTGCTTTCACTAATATCACGACCTAAAATGAGATTCGCGTTAACGCAATAATTATCACTATGATAGCTGAGAATACCATTTAAAGTTGCTGGTACTTTAGGAGAGGATAATTTCTCCGTTGTCATTTCAACATAATAATGTCTTGATTTTATTGGTTTATCTGGATCTTCGATATTTTCAGTTTCGGCATAAAATATAGCGACTTGTTGAGGTTCACTCTTTTTAAATTTGACTTTAAAACTGACAATACCGTATTTGTTAGTTTTGCCAATACTAATTTTCTCACCATCTGAATTATAAATTTCTGGCGCAACCGCTAAGGTACTATTTTCCTCATCGTAAATTAATTTGACCTCTTTATTTTGAACATCTTCACCATCTTTATCTTGAAGATGTACCACAAAACTTTTAGGAACACTTTCCCACAGACTTGGCCATTGCATAGATTCTGAACGTATTGTCAGCAAATCATCAAATTTTTCACAATTCTTCGATGAACAGTCAGTGTTAGGATTGATTTTAGGTGGAGTAACTCGAATTTGTATCGGTGTTGCGTAATAAACAACATTATCATCATCTTCATCTTTTAAGATCAATTGTAATGATGCCACACCACTTCGATTACCCGTTAAAGAGATTTCTGTTTTGCTGTTATCCACTATAGTGGTGTACGCATCTTTGTTATTTGGCAAAATTAAAATGCCTTTTGGACTTGTACGCCATTCGGCTAAACGTAGATTAATCCCCGTTATAACCACCTCATATTTGATAACTCGATTCAGTTTTACTTCGTTATCAGAATCATCAGGAGATAATTTTATCTGATTGAATTTAATATCCACATCATCACCAATAACGGATTGAGTATTAGCACCATAAACAGGCGGCGTCAGTGCTATTACACTTTTATCACCTTGTAAAATTTTTTGTAAACGTTCTTCTTTTGTTTCGATATTCATTGAGTGATTTCCTTTCTTTTTCCGACTCCATTTTTAGCTTAAAGAAAAAAATTTAAGTGAAAATCACAATAGAAAAAAGTTAACTAAGCATTGTTGTCAGACAAAAATAAAAAATAGATTATAAACAATAAGATAAGGAAAGTTTTCAATAGAATACACTCTACAGGATCGATAAAAATCACCCTTGTAATAAAAAATAATTTAAATTTTAAAATATTTTTGTATAAAGCTATTGACTGTTATGGAAATGTGATTAAAATCAATCTCAGAAAATATTTGTGACGCGAATCACATTTTATTAATAGGATACTTAATATGAAATCAATGACTTCTTTTATTACTAACCTGCACCAAGTTGTTGTCAAATTATCATCAACTCGTTTACTGTAATTATTTGATTTAAAATAAAATACAGCATAAAGCCAGAAATAGCCCCTCATCGCATAAAAGACTATTTCTGGCTTTTATTCACTCCGCAACGCTTATTTATCATCTCGCTTACCCTCGCATTTTTCGTAACAAAAAATTCACCTTCTTGAACTAAGATCTCTTTTCTATACTCTTAATATACACCCCACATTAACTATGAGGATATTTTATGCAGCAGCAACTGCTTACATGGATACGTCAATTCAATGAGGAGTATGCACAAGTCGCCTCTCTCCTACTCGTTTTAGCCATTATTTTTCTTGTCGCAATCATTCTCCATTTTATTTTGCACAAATTGGTCTTACCCAAAATTTCCAAAGCAATAAGTCAGTACGATCAAAAATGGCAATTTTCTCTAGAAATAAATAAATTATTTAGTCGTTTTGCTTTTTTAATCCAAGGCGTTGTTGTTAATATCCAAGCGCTGGTGTGGATGGGAGCAGGTAAAACACAAGAAATTCTCACCACCAGCGCTCAAGCGTGGTGCTTAATTTTTGGCTTGTTGATGCTTTTCTCTATTATGGATCTTTGTATGCAGATCATGAGAAATTCATCCTCATTTGGCCGATTACCATTAAAAGGTATTTTTCAAAGCTTAAAACTTGCCGCCTCTGTGCTGATTGGGATAATGATTATTTCCCTACTTATTGGCAAATCACCTCTTATTTTACTCAGTGGTTTAGGCGCCATGACGGCTGTATTAATGTTGGTGTTTAAAGATCCTATTATGGGATTAGTCGCTGGTATTCAATTATCTGCAAACAACATGATAAGCCTTGGTGACTGGTTAGAAATGCCTAAATATGGTGCTGATGGCGCTGTTATTGATATTAGTTTAACAACCGTTAAAGTGCGTAATTGGGATAATACGGTTACGACTATTCCAACTTATTCTCTCATTTCAGATTCCTTTAAAAACTGGCAAGCAATGACAAAATCAGGAGGACGTCGTATTAAACGAAGTCTTGCTCTTGATATTAACAGCATCCATTTTTTAGATAAAAAACAACTTGATGATCTAGAAAAAGCTCACTTGTTGGCTCCTTATATACAAAATAAGGAAAGTGAAATTAATCAATTCAATGCAACCTTGGGTAATGAATGTCAAACACCATTAAACCAACGTGGCATGACCAATATTGGAACCTTCCGTGCGTATGTTGAAGCTTATTTAAAAAATCATCCTAATGTTCATAAGCAAATGACTATTATGGTAAGACAATTAGCACCAACTTCGGAGGGGCTTCCTATTGAAATTTACGCCTTTACGAACACGACTGTTTGGGTTCAATACGAAGCGATTCAATCAGATATATTTGATCACATCTTTGCTATTTTGCCTCAATTTGGCTTAAGAGTTCACCAATCCCCAACCGGAAATGATGTAAGAACACTCAGATTTCCTGTAGAAAATAATCCGCAATAAATCATTTTAGTATTTAGTAAAAAAGAAGAATTATTCTTCTTTTTTACTTTTCTTATTAACAAATATTTTTAATCTCTTATTTTGTTATCATGTTAACAATCTTGTTTTATTATCGTGTATTAAAAATCGATATGTTATTTTTTATATATCGATCGATTGTTAAATCCTATTTATTTGATGTTTCCGTTACCACTAAAGTGGTATTTATCAAAAAATGTAACCATTTGTTTAATAATTATTTTTTTAGATAACGTTATTAACATTTTTTATATTGATATAAATCATTATAGGTAGAAGGGTTATAACTTAACATATATATACAACTTTACTTGTTGTGAAAAATGTTAGGGTAATGTCAATGTCAAAAATTAAAAATAATACTTCTATTACTGAAATGAGTCGGCGTGGATTCATTCAGTCTGCAGCAGTTATTTCTGGTGCTGCCGCTATTGCAGGAACGGTTTCATTACCATTCGCTGCTAATGCTCAAACTCCCCAGGGTATTCGTCCTGATGAGACTTCTGAAACTATCAAATACAGTGCATGTTTAGTGAACTGTGGTAGCCGTTGTCCATTAAAAGTTCATGTGAAAGATGGTGTGATTCGCCGTATTTCTAATGAAACTATGTATGACGATTCAACATTTGGTCTTCACCAGATTCGCCCATGTCTGCGTGGTCGTTCTGTACGTTGGAAAACGTATAACCCTGATCGTTTAAAATACCCAATGAAGCGTGTAGGTAAGCGTGGTGAAGGTAAATTTGAGCGTATTTCTTGGGATGAAGCCACTTCAATCATCGCGGAAAAATTAAAATATACCATCGAAAAATACGGTAATGAGTCTATTTATTACCAATATGGTACAGGTTCTACAGGTGCAAACTTACACGGTAGAACAGCATGTAAACGCTTATTAAGTACTGTTGGTGGTTTTTTAAGTGATTATGGTACTTATTCATACTCTCAATTAACCGGTATTGTGCCTTATGTTTATGGCGATATGCTGGAATCACTGTTAACAGAAATTGAGAATTCAGATTTAGTTGTGATGTTTGGTCATAACCTTGCTGAAACACGTATGTCTGGTGGTGGTCAGTTCTATGAAACGTTAAATGCGTTAGATAAGAGCAAAAGTAAAGTTATCATTATTGACCCTCGTCGTACCGACAGTGTGACAACATTAGGTGCTGAATGGATCCCTATTTATCCGGGTACTGATGCTGCGTTAGTCGCTGCATTAGGCTATGTGATGATCCAAGAAGGCATCACCGATGAAGATTTCTTACGTGAATATTGCGTCGGTTGGGATAAACAAACATTACCTGCATCAGCGCCTGAAAATGGCTCTTATAAAGATTACATTTTAGGTAATGGCCCTGATGGCATTGCAAAAACACCTGAGTGGGCAAGCAAATTAACCGGTATTTCTGTTGCACGTATTATCCAATTAGCGCGTGAAATTGGTGGTGCAAGAGCTGCATGGATCTCTCAAGGTTGGGGTATTCAGCGTACTTCAAATGGTGAGCAAGCCTGTCGTGCGATTATGATGCTACCATTAATGTCAGGTCATATTGGTCGCCCTGGTACAAATACAGGTTGTTGGGGTGGTAACGTTGCTTATCCCGTTGCAAGTTTTGCTCTGCCTAACCCAGTTAAGACCTTGATCCCAACATTTATGTGGTCTGAGGCAATTGCTCGCGGTGATCAACTTACCAGCAAAAATGCGGGTGTCAGAAATAAAGATAAACTCGATACGGGCATTAAATTTATGTGGTGTTATTCCAGTAACGTGATTGGTAACCAACACGCTGACTTGAATAAAACACATGATTTACTGCAAGATGAATCAAAATGTGAGTTTATTTTAGTGTGGGATAACCACATGACACCATCTGCAAAATACGCTGATATCTTACTGCCAGATGTGACAACCGTTGAGACAAACGATCTTATCAATAACTCTTACGCAAGTGGTGCTTACCATTATGTCGTACGTTTACAAAATGCGATTAAACCACTTTGGGAAAACCGCCCTTGCTATGATGTCTTAACCGATATTGCAGAAAAAATGGGTACTAAAGAGCAATTCACTGAAGGACGTACTTACGAAGAGTGGATTGAATATTGCTATAACCAAATGCGTGAGAAAAACCCAGCACTACCTACATTTGCAGAAACTAATGATGTAGGCATTATCGATCGCAAATTACCTAACCGTAATCAATACGTTGCACTTGAAGCATTCCGTCAAGATCCTATCGCTAATCCATTAAAAACAGCGTCAGGTAAGATTGAAATTTATTCTGAAAAACTGATGCAAGACACCGATGGCTGGGTTCTACCCGAAGGCGATCGTATTCCTGCAATTCCAGAATATTGTAAAAATGAAGAAGGTGTTGAAAACGTTAAGCTTAAAGAGAAATTCCCTCTGCAAATGACGGGTTTCCACGATAAAGGTCACGTTCACTCAAGTTACTATAACGTTGCTATGTTACGTGAAGCTATTCCTCATCAATTCTGGTTAAACCCAATTGATGCGGCTGAACGTGGATTAAAATCTGGCGATATTGCTGAGATTTATAATGCTCGTGGTCGTTTAAATATTCTCGTCAAAGTAACCGATCGTGTATTACCTGGTGTGATTGCAGTACCGCAAGGTGCATGGCGTTCACTTGATACAACAGGTGTAGATACAGGTGGATGCATTAATACATTAACAAGCTGGCACCCATCGCCGTTTGCTAAAGGAAATCCACAACATACAAACCTTGTTGAAGTGAAACGTGCATAAGGAGTTAACTCATGAAGCAATATGGTTTTTATTTTGACTCCACTAAATGCACTGGCTGTAAAACCTGTCAAGTCAGTTGCAAGGATGAAAAAGATTTAGATTTAGGCCCTAAATTCCGCCGTGTTTATGAATACGGTGGTGGTAGCTGGGCAAAACAAGACGGGATCTGGACACAAAATATCTATAGTTATTATTTATCCATTTCTTGTAACCATTGTTCAAACCCTACTTGCGTTGCTGGTTGCCCAACTGGCGCTATGCATAAACGTGAAGAAGATGGTTTAGTGGTTGTTAACCAAGATATTTGTGTTGGTTGCCGTTATTGCGAATTGCGTTGTCCTTATGGCGCACCACAATTCGATGAGAAGAAAAAGCTCATGTCTAAGTGTGATGGTTGCTACGAACGTGTAGCACAAGGCATGAAACCGGTTTGTGTTGAGTCTTGTCCTCAACGTGCGCTTGATTTTGATGATATTGAAGTGATCAGAGCAAAACATGGTACTGAATGTGGTATCGCACCAATGCCTGATCCTAGCTTGACCAATCCAAATATCGTTATCAAAGCACACAAAGAAGCGAAACCTTCTGGTGATAAAACCGGCTCAGTTCAAAATGCGGCGGAGGTATAAACCATGCATGAACTTCCTCTAGTCTTTTTTACTGTTTTAGGTTCGTCAGCAGCGGGTCTGTTTCTTATTGCTTATATCAGTAAAAAATTAGGTCAAATTGATGAAAACCAACTGCGTAATGCTAATATTTTAGCCCTGATCTTAACATTAATTGGCTTAAGTATTGGTGGATTACACGTTGGACAGCCACTGCGTTTTTTCAATATGCTCTTCGGCGTTGGTCGTTCTCCAATGAGTAACGAAGCGTTTTTAAGTGGTGTGTTTACAGGTTTTGCTTTTGCAACTGTTGTACTCACTGTGATGAAAAAATGGAAGGGCTTACGTGAAATTTGTAACCTATTTACTGTTATTTTTGGTCTAGCATTTGTTTGGTCAATTCCACAAATTTATCATATTCCTACAATTGCTAACTGGAATACAAACTACACCACATTGCAATTTTGGATGACGCTATTAGTTGGCGGTGGTGTATTAGCAATGGCAACAGGTGCAAGACGTTTAGGTGCATTATCCTTTATTATCGGTGCCATTATCACTTTTGCTACTCGCTCTGGTTATGTGAGCTTCCTTGGCTTTACAGGTCCAGAACTCAGCGCTGAGCAATCTCTATTTTGGGGATTCCAATTAGCAGTATTAGCATTAGGTGTGGTTATCGTAGGATTTACTGCAGTAAAAGCGCAAGCATCAAAAATGACGCTGGCAACTTGTGCAGCCGCTGTGATTATTGCTGAATTATCAGGTCGTATCGCCTTCTATAATTTATGGCATATTACAATGTAATCTTGATGTTATAGTTGATTAATCAACCATAGAAAAGAAACAAAAATGCATACCCGAAAAGGTATGCATTTTTTTTAGAATGAAGATCCTGGTTGCTGTAAAAAATCTAATTCTTCTGGTGTAGATGTTCTGCCTAAGATCGCATTACGATGAGGATAACGACCATATTTATCAATAATTTCTTTATGTCTTAGTTCATATTGATAAGTATTTTCATCATTAAGCTGAGAAAACAAGATAACCGCATCTTGATGAATTTTAGGCGATTCTGAATGCATAAATGGCATGATCATAAACTTACGTTTAACGGGTGTTAATGTCAGGTATCCCGGTAACCGGATAGCTTCTTGCGCTAAGATTAATGCCATATTATCTTGGGCGAAGGCTTTTGGCGTATCACGCCAAATATTGCGTGAGAACTGATCAAGAATAATAATCTCAGCTAAGCGCCCTTCTATCGTTTCTCTCCATGATGCCAGTTCGCCACGACTCGCGCTTAAACATAATTCACCAAATCTGCGGCTAATTTCTTTATCAAACTGAATATCTTTTTTAAACCATTGCTCTGGTGTGCATTCTTCAAACCAAAACGTCAAAGTTGATTGATAAGGGATCATAAAAACTACCACGCTAGTTGTTTATTAATCAGAACAGCGTTTATTTTCACCAAAATAAACGTCATTGACGGGTTACTACTTTGATAAGTTACCATTTTAATAAAGTGACAGCTATTAACCCCTATCCGAAAAGACATAAAAAATAAATCCCCTTTTTAATCTTAAAAGGGGATTTTAAATGCTTCCTAGCTAACGCTTAAATCCATTAAGTCGCGCCATCCATAAGCCAATTTATCTACAAGTATGTATAAAATGGCATTCATCCCATTTGTTACATTCTGTCGATATCATGATGTAATATAATTAACCTGTACATTTTACAAACATTACATTTACCTCTTCATCACTATCCTGCCTTAAAAATCAGCATTTAAAAATTTTAATTTTTATAATGAAACTACTAAAAAAGATCGATACCATTTTGTTCTATTTTTTTATAAATCTTTTCTTAAAACAATAAAGGTTGTTATAAATAACAAATTAAATCAATGCACTAGCTTCTAAATTTTGATTTTTAGGCTTTAACCTTGTTATTATTTTGTGTGATTACAACCTAAAGAAATCAGAGATCAAAAATGAGATGAATGTTTAAAATTTGCACATTAGTAATGACATTTATTGAAAAGTTTGCCCTATTCCTCTGTTTCTTTAACAATTTTGGAGTACAATTGTTGCAGTCTATTTACTGAATGATCTGTTATGTCTGCTATCTCTATTATTGGAATAAGCTACCTTATTGGGGCTGTAATATCGTTTATTATTACTTTCTTTTTAACCAAAGATCCTAGCCTAGCCATGCGCCTTTTAAGTGCATTATTAATCGCCTTAACTTGGCCACTTAGCTTTCCTATGGCACTTATCTTCTCTATTTTTAGTTAATTTTTTTAATTTAAACTTAATAATCGTAGTTATATTCTATTAAATTAGAATAATAGCTATTTACGTTTTTACTCTTAAATAAATATATTTATTAATTTTCAAAAATAACATTTTTCTCTTAGATTTTATCTAAAAAAGAGTATCTAGTTTCTAGCCTAGATTATAAGAAAATTTCTTTAGTAAAGGATGTGAATGATTATATTAAAATTGAAGTTGACAATAAGAAAAAATAAGATAAAAGAGTAGTTTTATCTTATTACTGACAAGCCACCTATATAATAGGTGGCTTTTTTTTCAAGAGAAAAAACGCTTTATTATCACAAACTAAAAATAACTGTAGTAATAAATTTCTCTCTAATGTTAGATATATCATATCTTGAATAAAGATAGAAATATCTTCAGTGTTCATATAACAAAAAAATCATTTTTTTAATTTAACCATGAGAAGAATACTTAATCTAAAATATAAGCTGCTGTTATTTTTCCTTTTAGTGCTTTAATTTTAAGTTTTTGTAATGAAATCGCTATGACTATAAAGTAATTAGATTCTGGATGTGACACTAAAACAGAATTATTAATAATTGGTGGTATTACCATCTGGCTATTCCAGCCCCAAGCACTTATAAAGTATAATGTTTTTCCTAGTATATTTTCACTCATTGTAATCTCACTGTCTTGCCATGCTTCACCACTCCATACCTTTCTCATATTTGTAACTTTAGTAGAAAAACCAGTTTTCTTTATATAAAGATTATCAGACTCACCTTTTGAATAACTATATCCAGAAGCTAAATAATTTCCTTTCGGCTGATACTTACCATCAGACTCACCTTTTGAATAACTATACCCCGAAGCTAGATAATTCCCTTTCGGTTGATATTTACCATCTGATTCGCCTTTGGAATATGCGCCTACATCACCTGCGGTTGGTTTATTTTGGCTATTAAACTCTTTTGCCCATGGTGTAAAACCTTCGTTACCATACTGGCTACGAGAATAAATACGGCTCGAGTTATAAACATAATAAAGTTGAGTAATACCCGCATTTTTTAAAACAATTAATGTACCCGCCATGGCTTCTGGGTAATTTAAATTTGTCGCTGCATTCGCATTTGCAGACTGGAAATAAATACCGGCGGTTTTATAGTTATTTAAATTTTGATTAGCGCCAATTGAAATCGCCTGATTAGAAAAAATATCTTGCGATGTTACCGTTACATCACCACTCAATGGCTTATCATTAACTTTACGTGTGGCTGTAACATAATTACCTTTCGCTTGATATTTATTATCCGCTTCAGATTTTGAGTAACTATAACCCGCGGCTTGGTAATTCCCTTTCCCCTGATATTTACTATCAGATTCTGCTTTAGTATAGCTTTCGCCTTTATTGGCATAATTTCCCGAAGGTTGATAACTTCCTTTTGGCTGATATTTACCATCAGATTCGGCTTTGGTATAGCTTTCGCCTTTATTGGCATAATTTCCCGCGGGGGCATAATTCCCTTTAGGTTGATATTTCGTATCAGATTCAGCTTTTGAATAGCCATGGCCTTCAACTTGATATTTACCTACAGGTTGGAAGCGTTTATCGGCATCATCTTTAGAATAAGCACCAACATCATTCGCATTAATATCTGCTTTTAATTCAATCCATGCATTACCTGCAACTGGCTCTACATTATTATTTTCAATTTTAGACTGCCAAGCTTTATTTTTATGATAAACCACACTACGAATAGGATAAGGTTTACCTGCTTCCGACCACTTAGCAAAACCCTGCAATTGCATTTCACCAATAGACTCAGTGATATCGTGAAATAAACTATTCATTTTTTCACGTTCAATATCTTTTGCTGCCGGATCAGTGACTTGGTCACGCTCATAATCGTAACCATAACCTTGTGTATAAGACACTGAACCATCAGATTGAATTTCAACAGGCACAACTGTTTTATCCCCTTGTGTTGCAAAGGGGGTTTTAAATATTTTAGTCATAGGAATTATTCTCCGAAATTACTCTTCAGAAAGTTTTTACGATATTGACCATAACCAAAGGCTTTCTTGGTTACGATACGATATTTGACACCCACGCCAGAAGGACGCGGCATTAAGTCGAAGTTTTCTAATAAAAGGCGTAAACGTTCATCTGGATTAAAATTAAAAACGTAATACATATACGTCATATCAAAAGGATCGAGCACAAAAACTTTGCTATCTTCACGCCAGAAAAAACGTTTAAGGAACTCATTAATATTGGTCACAGTAGGGCTTTGGGTGAGATTAAAATAACGCATTCTCACCAGCATTCTTTTTTGATCTAAAGTCAGCGATAGAGTGTAATCAGCATTTCGTCGAAAGTTTGCCTTAAAATTGGCTTTCTTTTTACCAAAACCAAAACCTATTTTATTTTTATCACTAGGAGGAATATCTATTCCTAAAGGCACATCTAAAATGCGTGACCATACTGATAAACCAAAATCGTTAGCTGTATCAATATTAAATACATCTCGGTACCAGTTTTGCCAAAATAATACCGTAGATTGATTAAAGTAAGCCGCTTTTAAATGTGCTAATGCTTTTAGCTTATCTGCATTTTCATATTGCCAGAGGATCGCTTTAAGTAGATCAGAATGAAAATCAAATTCTTGAATATTCATACGATCACCACTTGCACTGCCCCTTTTGGTAATCGGGCAATTTGATTAAGACCAATAGGAATTAATGCAACATTCCAATTCTTTCCATCTGTTGAAAGCTCCACTTTAGTGACAAATAAATGAGGCTCCACCGCATTAACCGCGGCTGAAATTTCAAAAGGAGAAACTTCTCGCCCGACCACCAGCCCATTGTCTCCATCTATTTCACCCTGAACCCATTTCTCTAACGCATTAGGAATAATGGTTTGCGCATCAATATTGGATTTTTTGACAGAAACACGGCAAAACACCGATACTTCTTTCGGTCGTGAAAACTTAATAGGATATTCTTGACCACTTGCTGACTCTATTACCTTTATTTCAATATCACCATTAAATGCAGCACCTATTGTTTTTGTTCTCAATAATGATTTAGCAATTTCATGGCTATCTCCACCTTCTATACACACATAAATGCTATGCGGTAATAATGAAATGCCATCGACAATTAATGCCTTATCATTAAAATTTTCACGAAAAGAAAGAGAATTAACTCCCTCTAATTCATATAGCGAAGAAGTAATTGCTTCAGCAACGCTGACTGTATTTTTAGCAAGTGTTTGTTTACGCCGACGCCTTGCCTTTATATCTGACTCAGCATGACGACCAACAACCGCATGGATTAAGTTATTCACTTTTTCCCATCCCAATACAGAACTGGCCACTTTATTTAATTGCCCAATACCACAAGTAATAGCTCCATATTCTTTGGCTCGCATATCGCCTTTAATCTTCCCATCATTAGCGATAATTAATGGCGATAACGTTTCAAAAACAGCGCCCATTGTTGTGAGAGCCTGAGAACCTTTAGGAATAATAGTACCGGGAATGCCAGTAAACTCGACATCACTTAAATAGGAATGTGTGGCATTAATACGCTCCCCGCCCATTAACGCCCATATTGCATCGAGAAAAACACCACCAGCAATATCTGGATTTATTTGATTTGCCAGTTCAGCATTATTACGAACAATCGCATCTCTATTTTCAATTTCCATGGTTGCCAATACCCCTTGTGGGGTTTCTGGCGATAAATTAATAGATTGACCAAATACAGTACGAAATTCATCCTCGACATTGTTTCGTAACGTCGATGTATCTGGCACAATCACCCCTTTATTATTAATATAACGATAGTCAGCCATTCAATGTAAATCCTCCATATATCGTGCGTATATCTGCCTGATATTTCAATGTTCCCTCTTCTAGAAAAGCATGGAAATAAGTGATAGAGACAACTTCCTCTATTTCAGCAATACGTTGTCGAAACGCCATTTCAAATAAAGGAAGATCAACTTGTCGGCTAAATGTTGCTGACCAATAAGGGATACCTTTATCTTTTTTATGTAGCATTTCACCACGGACAGCCTTAATAAAATGCTGACAAAGATTTCTTACTGCATCATCGTTGTCACAAATTTGAAGGTTACCATCAGCACCTATCGCAAAATCATTCTGCTGGTTTATTGAAAATGTCCTCATATTGGGCTTCCTGTATTGTCTTTCCCTGCTTGCACCCCATTATGGGTATGTGTGGAGCCGATATCTTTTCCGTTATGGCGCATCAACCCACCTTTTGAATCGCTATTACCATTTACAGCGTAATTACCATTAACAGTAACATTGCCAGTAAATATCGTTTCAGGGGCGTTGATTTCATATTTTGGGGTTTCTAAGACAACTTTATCGTTATGAAGAGAAAAACAGACAGAACCATCCATTGATTGAATAACCAAGGCATCAATATTTTTTCCATCAATTGCCCATCCTTTGATCGTGTCAGGAAAAAACATCGCATCGCTAAATGAATGTAGTCGCGTTGTATTGGGTTGATCTTCTAAACCACCACGCTGAAAAATAAGGCTAATATCGCGATCACTGGCTTTTAACCAGCCAAAATCACCTGGTTTAATAGGCGCTCTAATAAAAAAACCACCGCCACCAAAGCGAAATACGGGAATATTAGCAACCGGTGCGCGAGAGATTTTTTCATCATCCGTAGTCAACATCATGACTAAGGGCTTTATCATGGCTCGATTAGTTTTCTCATCATAATTAATGACGGTTGCGGGCAACATATCATCTGTATTCATCATCAAATGGCGAAATGCAGACGAAAAAGCCCCAGCCAATGAACCAACATTGGCAAGATCATTATTGGGTTTACTCATAATTAAGCTCGTTTGCACGTTGCGGTATAAGCGAAATCAGCATCGTGAGAGGCAACTTTAAATTCAAGCTGCTCGATAATGTAATCACCATTTAGTGAGGTATTTAGTTTGCTATCAAGGCGAAGCATTCCACCTAATTCAGAGGTACTATCGATAAGATAACTCACCGTCAATCCACTCTCTGTGGCTTTAGGAATGCCAATCATGCCTGAATTCATATTCAAAATACGAAATCGACTTTTTAATGCTTTATCGTCATCTTTTACAAATAACGTATCATCATCAATAAAAGCTTTAACATTTCCCGACTCTTGTAAACGCTCTATTTGATGTAATGCAGAGCCACAATAATACCAATTAGCAATATTCTTATCGGTCGCCTGGAAATCTAATTTCACACCACAGTCATTAGCAATGGCTAACGCGATTTCACTCAATTTTTGAATTGCGCCACCACTAGAAGAAATAATTTTTCCAGAACAATGATTACTGGTTTTTGCAGATAATGTTACGGTGACATTTGGAGGAGAGTCTATTTCTGCACTGGTGATATCGCCAATAAAAAGCGAAAATAACCCAGTGTTAATTCGACCAACTTCTAAATAAAGCCGCCGAACTTGTTTGTTTTTATTATAAGGGCTGGTTTCCGTCAGTAAATAATCTCTTGTCTCGGCATTAAGCCCTGTAATAGCGATTTTACATTCGTTTTGTAATGGATTTGCATATTTCTTTCCTCCTGCTGATATGCGCAATCCTTCATACCATTGAAGTCTTTCGCCGACCTCAATACCTACCCTTATTCGCCGAAGATCCATCTTCATTACTCCAATACACTAATGATTGTGTTTTTGTAAATTCCTCATACCACGGCAAAGCATCATTTTCTGTTAGAAAAACTAAATTAATCCCTTGGTTTAAATAGCGATAAGGAATAATAGGTGTATTAGCAACTAAGCGAATACCTGTAATAAGTATTTCACCATCTCGCTCAATATCACAAAACATTGTTTGATTAGCGACTTTCAACGTAAAAACCCAATCAACACCGGCTATTTCGACAGAAAATCGCTGATTAGGAATAGCTTGTAATGGAATAACTTGCATTTTATCTACCTCCTAACTTTCTTTTTTTCCGGTTTGTGTTGATTTTTTGCTTTTGACATTTCCACGATTGACCGTAGAGGTTTGCTTTGGTTTTTTTGTTGATTTAGAGGATTTTTTATTATATTCAGGCTCTATTGTTTTCCATTCTATAAACTTAAGCTTTAATTCAATGGCATTCACTTTTTGAGGATCTTCATCATGAGTCAAACTTTCTAACAACATCGGTTGATAGGTTCTGACTCTGGTTTGAATTCCCACTAATGTATGCTCGTCATAAAGCTGCTTTATAATAGAATAACGATTTACAATATCACCCGTTAATAGCAACTCGACACTTATACAGATAGGATCAATAATGATGTGGTCACTACGGTTTTCACCATTTTCAACCGCAAATTTAATGACCTGATGACTATCAGTAATCGAAACTTTCATCGGATTAACGCTATCAAATAGTGTTGCGAATGACTCTAAATCAAAAATTCTAACTTCAGTTATCATAATTAAACCTTACCTCCGCTAGAGTGGTGCTCTGAGATTTCTTTAGCCGCTTCATTTATCAGTGTTTCATTAATCACTTTCGCAACACCTGGGCCATCAGTGGCTTGTGTTTCAATTCTGATTTCACCAATTTGAACATTACTTTCATTTTTAACGCTTGATTGGTTACTGATCATTTGACTGGTCATCGGGTTTAAACGATTTGTTGATGACAGTGTTAATCCATTATTTAACGCATTTACATCTTGTACTGGATTATAATAGGGTATTGCTGGATTCGGCTGTGGAATGGTGTAATTGAGATTACCTTCGTCAGATAATTGTCGCTCTACTTTTTGAACAACTTTTATTTCGTTTTCAGCATCTTCCATTCCCAAAAAGCTTTTTGCTGATTGCCAAATTCCTTTTATGGAATCAATACCTTCATTAACCCAACCTAATATTTTCTCTATATATTCCCACATCCAACTAAATACACTAACCACAGCATCAGAGACAAAAACAAAAACATTAATAATGGATTGTCCCCACTCTATAATATTATTAATGCCGGCATTCAGCGCTATAACAAATTGATTAAATGCGTCAGATATATAATTCCAAGCAGCAATAACATGTTCAGCAATAGCCTTTGAAGCAATCTTTAATGATTGAACAAAAACTTGCCATGCTTCCCATACAACCATTATTGCGTCTTTAAGCGCGGGGTATTGATCCAAAATACTTCCTATCATTGAATCATTACCATTAATAAAATTCATAATATCGTCATAGACGAGTTTAAATGCCGTCGCTAAGATGCCAATAACAGCAGCAATAGCTAATATGGGGAGTGCAGTTGCAAGTGTAGCAACTGCCGCAGACACCATTGCAGGTAAATAAAAAATA
Organism: Proteus sp. CD3; assembly: GCF_008808075.1. Taxonomy (NCBI): domain Bacteria; kingdom Pseudomonadati; phylum Pseudomonadota; class Gammaproteobacteria; order Enterobacterales; family Morganellaceae; genus Proteus; species Proteus sp. CD3. Next base: position 2,247,013 of record NZ_CP019686.1, read on the forward strand.
GCAACAGCACTACCAATAGCTGAAAAGAAACCGATAACAAAATCTTTATTCTCAATACAAAAATTAACTAATTTATCAAACCACGTTATTCCTTTTGCAAGAACGGGAATAATGATATCTAAAAAGTTATTTTTTAATTGTGCCGCTAATTGATCAAACTTATTCATTACTGCATTAAGTTGAATAGAACTTTCGACACTTTCATCATTAATACCAGAAAATTGTTTTTGCACCCCCATTGTGCGCTCTAATTCTTCGCGACCCTTCATCATTAATTCAATGGTTTTTTCATCCACAACACCCAATTTTTCTAGCTCTTTTTGGGCGCCATCAAAGCTCATTCCTTTGACTTTATCTGCGGTCTTTAAAAGTTGTTCGATAGGATCTTCTGTATCATTAAATGCATTGGCCATTGCCGTTAAATCGGCTTGAGCAGCCTCTTTTGTGCCCCCAATTTCAGCCATCGCACCAGAAAATGCATCGATATCAATAGCTGCGATACCTATTTTTTTACTCAGTTTATCTAGCGACTCTATTTCTTTGGCGCGATCTAATGAAGCAGAAAAAACCTTTTGCAAAGTCCCTGTAATATCCTTAACGCCAATAGCGTTAAGAATATAATCCTTCATTTTCTCTACGGTTTTCTGATAGCTTTTACCTGTTTCATCAACACTATCACCTAATCGACGTTGAGCCTTTGCTTCTTTAACTGCCGCTTCAATGCCTTGTGTTTGCATTGTGGTAATAAAAGTATCGTAATCGGCACCTAATTGCTTAATGAGTGCATCGATAGCAATTTTACTTTCTTTATTCTTCTTTTCTGCTTCAGTTAAAGATCCCAATTCATTATTTAGTGAGGAGAGTTGATCTTCCATTGCTTCATATTCAGCATTGAGACCTGCTAAAATATGAGCTTCCTCTGCGCCATTGTTATTGACCAATCCTCTTTGGTAATCTAACACCGACATAGCGTTTTTCAGGTCATCAATGCTTTGAGTTACTGAATTAATTTTATCTTGAGTTTCACTGATATTAAGATCAATATTTATTGGCTCATTAAGTGATAAGCCCAGCATGCCCACTAAGATTTCTTGCAAGAACTTATCAAACTCTTGCGCTCCCATTAGTGCGCTTTTAACAATGCTTTGAATTGAGTTTTCAATAGTTACAGAAGCACTTGTAATTTCATCACTATTAAATGAAATACTTATGTCATAATCTTCGGGTAATTCCCCAAGATTGAAGTGAATTTCTTGAACAAAGTTATAGAAACTAGTAATACCTCCTGAAACTCCCTGCTCAATATTTTTCATTTCAACCAAAATTTCATCTGCTGATTTTCTAATATTTGCTAATGCACTATCAGATACTTCAGCCTCCAACATCAGTACCTGAGAAAATACCTGTAATAGAGACATTATCTCTCCTTTGACGCCGCAAGCGCCTCGTTATAACGATTGGTAATCGCGATCTCCCACAGATCAAAGGCTTCCTCTAGATCTATAGTTGTTTTGAGTTCTGTGAAGGAGGCGAAACCCGCGGAGATGATGACTGCAAAGAAGCCATCAGCGTTTTTATAATCGACGGGAGAGAACCGCTGAACTTGCCTAGAAGGTATTGTAGGAAATTTTGGCTCCCGTCTTTGCCGAAAAAACTGGTGTTATACTTCAGCATTTCGAGTTCAAGACGAATCAAAGCTTCCCCATCAGGCACATGATTATCAATTAATGTGCTGGTTTTTAGATAAATTTCTTGTCCTTCTTTTTCAACTGCCACATAAGCCATCATTTTTAACATGGCTTCTTTGCTAACTTCATAATCGCCAATTTTAGGTGCATTTGATAAAGGATATTTAGCGAGAATTTCTCGCCCAATCGTTGCAGGTAATCGGCTAATAATAAAAGTATGTTCTTCACGATCACTATCAATAACAGTGATTTCTTTTGGTTTAATTAACATAATTAAATTCCATAAAAAAGGCGGCCGAAGCCGCCATTAGATGAATAAGAATAACGCTAAAAATTAACGCGCTCTGACACGATCAAAATCTTGGAAAATAAAGGTGTACTGTTTAGATTTGAGACGCCCTTCACTCGCAATTGAATTACCTCGGCTACCATTAGTAATTCGACCATTACGAGCCGTGGTAATAGAGCCATCGCCATAAGAAGCCACTAACGTAATAATATCGCTTGTAGGGCGACGTCCTCGTCTTGCTGTATTCGCATCAAGCAAAATAGCCAAGTTTTCGTCTTCTTCACTGCCAGCTAATACATTAATCGTCACCGTTTGAGGTGTAGGAGCCGACCAACTCACTAAATTACCATTAATATCCACTGCGGTTTGTGTGATATCTACTGCTGGTAGATCTAGCGGATCACCATTATCTGCAAATGTGCTAATAGGAATACCAGCAGGAAATGTGTTACTTGCCTGAATAATTAAACTTAAACCTGTTGCTGAAATATCGTTCATTGTTTGTTCCTTAAACTAAATTGTGTGAGCCTTCAACTTTACGAACCCAATCGCCTTTACCGTAAATTAATACATATTTCATGGTGTATTCTGGTAAATTAGAAGGGCCTGTTTCTTCAACGATTTCAGCGTTGTACCAATAACCTTTATTTTGTACGTCGTGCCACGCTAAATCATCACCTGCTGCATCTGTAATTGCGATTTTTTGTACTTCGGCCAGCGTTTTACCGGTAAGAATAGTGCCATTATTTAATGCTTTTGTAACAGCACCAGCAATAACCATCATCGCTTTTGCTTCACCATCTTTATTAGCTGGAATACCACGAGTGGAAAGCAATAAGCTTAACCATTGCTGTGCAATATAGGCTTTTAACCATTGCTCATTAGTATGAACACTCATATCTAATGGATTAGAAGCATTTCCACATAAAAAACCACGTTGATAGAAACTAATATCAGTGCCCGTAACAGCCGTTTCACCGTAATAGTTCACACGTAATTTATCTAATCGATCCGCCGCAAGATCTGTCTTAACTTGAGATGGGAAAGTGATACCAAATTGACGATACATATAGTTAGTGGTCGCATTTGTGCGATCAAAATCTGTTGCCGCCATAATTGCCATCGGTAGAGCTTGAACAAAAAAACCATCATCTGTTTTTAAATTTAATCCCGTTGATGCGGTGCCGATTAATGCTTTACTATAAATTTCGGCTTGTTTATCCGGAACTGACAAATAGAGCTGATATTTTACATTTTCACCTGCAATGTACTCTGCTAACTCAACACTTTGCTCGACTGAAAGCTCAGTTAAGAATGTTGCACTACCAAATGAATCAGAAATCGCTTCGGCAGCGATAAATGCTTGAAGTGCCGTTTGAGCCACATTGCCTTCAGATGCTTCTGCGTCACTTAATCCCAGAGCATCGGCTAAAGGTGAGTGATCCATCGTGATTTTCGCTTTTTCTTGTACGCCACCACTTAGCAAGAAAGCACCATCAAGTGCATTAAAAGTGACGTAGCAATTTGCAAATTGAGATTCGCTTTCAGCATTTAATTTAGCCTGGATCAGAGAAGCAACATCAGCGTAGGACTCAACATCTTTTAAAGAAATATCAGTCATATTTTTAGAGATATCACCGATAGTTAAAGTAAATGCGCCCTCTTCAATTAACTTTAATTTATCAAGCGTTGCTGCTGGCGTACCAAATAATGCCGGAGCGCGACCTACCGGTTCAAAAGAAGCAATTTGTAGCTCTTTAGGTTTACTAATAGGGGCGGGGCTAACATAACTGAAATATTGACGAGCAAATTTCGCTTCTGGTGATCCTGCACCAAGTAATTCATCCACTTGCCCGCTAGCAAATTCAAGTACTTTCCCTGCTGGAATTTTAGGATTTGTTGAGAAAATACGAGCTGTAAGTTTGCGCATAGGTGCGGCCGATGCACCAATAACCGCACTCGCGATATCAATATAGCGCGTTTGTTTAATAGACATATTTATCCTTAAATACGAAATAGATTAGAAATAAGTAAATTTGTTGCAGCAGTGTCTAAAGATAAGGTACTGGAAAAAGTGATATTAAAATCAAATGAAGGATTATGCTCATAGCTATTTCCAGCATTCATTATTGGCGCTCGCCTAATTTCGCTCGCACGTTGTATCCCTATTCCCACTTTTCTCATTGATTCGACAAAAGACAACGAATTAATAATCATTCGAGTCATTCGAATTAAATCACCTGCTGTTAAATTTGGATGTTGTTTAATAAAACCTTGAACCTGAAACGTTAATTCGATCAGTTGTTGTTCTTTATGGTTTGCATTATTACCTTGAATATTATAATTTCTTTTTTGCCAACCTTGGGCAACCTCCTTTATAGGGAAAAACATAACAATATTATTATCTTGTTTTTTATCTGGTTGATAACCAGCAATAACATCAACATTAATATTTGCTGATTTAAATTGTTTTAATAGTTGTTCACGAATGGCAATATTAATATCATTATCTTTCATTTCACCTCCTTAATATAGTTCTCCTTTTCTTTAAAAATTTAATCTATTTTATTTTATAAATAATTTTTATTGATTATAAATTAATTAAGTTAATTTTTAATTAATACACTCTTGTCGAATATAATCTTGTAAACCTAAAATGATCTGTTCTGACTGCGCAATTCGTTCTCTGAGTAGCCAATAATTTCGGATAGCGGTGTCAGTAGGTCTGGCGGTGTTTGCATCAACCAAGCTGGCGGTGGAAGTGGCTGAGACTTTGTGACATTCTGCTTTGATATACACCCGCTCAGGAGCGCGCTCGCTAATATCACGCAACTGATCAATTTCTTTTTTTGCATGAACAAGTTCCTGTAAATGACGATTATCAAGTTGATTAAGCTGATTTATTCTTAATTGATAATTTTTATTCTCTGCAATCTGCTGAATAAGAGATTGATAAATATTATTGTATTCCTGTTTCAAGGATTTGTTTTTATCAATTAACCAAATCAATCCTATACCTAGACATAAGATCGCTATTACCATTATTTTTAATAAATAATTCATAATAACAACCAAGCATCTTCAAAAACTTTTTCTGAATAAGGTTGATAGCCAAGTTCAATATTAACAATCGCTACGGTTAAAGGAATGGTGACACTTTTTAATTGTGTATTAATTGAATCATCGGATTCAATGCCAATTTCTTTTGATGCCAGGCTAATATAGCCGGCTGTATTATTTTCGTTAGGTGGCGCATAACGATTGATAATTGTTTTAATGGTGTTTAAACCATATTTTTTTTGGTACGTTTGTAATAATTTGTAGATAGCTCGTATTCCATATTCAGGTGAAATAAATTGGCAAAAATCTTTATCGCTTTGCTCTATGGATAATCCTTGCCATTTCGAACCGTGCCGGATATTACCGGGGTTATTATTACGCTCACCTCGTGCTATTTTAGCCATTTTTAACTCCTGCTCTTCCTTTAAGGAGTTTACTCACGGAATCTACTCCGACATAGCCAATAAACACACTGGCTAAGTAAGCAAACTCATGATTTATATTAAATAAAATTAGAATATCTTTAATAAACCAGGCAAACATTGCACACATCAGCCCATCTATAGAGGTTTTTTTCCATCCTCCGCCGTTATATAAACCTCGAAGAATAGCCATTCCTCCAGCTAGAGAGGCTGATATTCCTTGTTCTTTCATTGAAGAAAGGACAATAAATATCTGTTCCCATAGATCTGGATTTTCTTTCATTGTTTCTCATGGCTTACCTCCAATAGGAGGAACTGTAATAAATAATATACTCATCCACAGCACTTAAATTTAAGTACTGTTTTAACATGAGTATGTTTATGTTTTATCTAATTAGATAAGTGGCAGATATAAAAGAAGACCACATGGTGGTCTTCTATTGAAGATAAAATTTAGCAGATATCGTTAATTTATATTAGTTAAGACAATAGAGATACAAAAAAGCCCCACTTCAAAAGCGGGGCTATTTATATTCTGTTGTGAGGTCTTTAGATACAAATCTCTCACTGTGGAGTTATAGTATGCTTATTTTTCCTGAAAGTCAATAATTAGTTTCTACAAAAATAAATAAATATAGAAAATTATTACTTAACAGTCACTTCTTGAAGAATTTTTTCTGATAAAGACTCTTCTTTAAAGCACTCTTCAACTAAATGTTCAAATAACGGTTTATAGTTACTGTACGCAACAGTTTTAGAAACACTCACTACTGTTTGTACTTGCTCTAATACTTCACTGAATTTTAAGCGAGGATACCCACGACCTGAACATTGATTACAAGGTTTGAAAACAGACACCCCTTGCTTTTCACTCTCTTTTTTATCTAAAACTTGACCACGTCCATGACAACGACATGCTAAACGAATTTCAGCTTTGCCCTTACATGTAGGGCAAACAACCCGAGTTGTTTCTCTTACTTCACGGTAAGAAGTGTTATTTTTGGGTTTAACTTTAAGCTCCCCGTTAAGATTTCGCGCAAGCTCTTTAACAGATTTTGAGGTGTAACTTTTGGTAGTAAAAACGTCAACTTCAATAAATCCATTACTGCAATCAGGGCACGCTTTCTTACTTGCGGCACTTCTTGCGTAATCTTGGAAAGCATAATTAGCAATAATGTGTAAAACATTAGCTTTCACATCTTCATTAAGTTTATCAATGGCTTTGTATTGATAAGCCTGAGTTAATGCGTATTGATAAAGGCTTTCAATTGCTTCACTAGGATGATTAATACTATGTTTAGCTAAAAATAACTCTATACCCATTCGCCCTTTTCGAGCGGCTAAACTAATTGATGTCATTACATCAGTCACTGACAGTGAATCCACAGCTTTCACTGTTCTTACATCACTCAATACTATGCTTTTTGGTGAAAAATATTTAGGTAAGTCCGCTAGTCTCATTTAATGCTCCTTTTGATTTCCTATCACTACTTATTGGTCATCCATGTACCACGACAAGGCATGGCATTTATGCATCTAAATCACTCGCATTTTACGGCGTTATCTCAACGTGATTTTTACTTACCACTCTTGCATTGGTTTATTTAGTTACTTTTTTGTACTTTTCGCACTTTTATTAACTAATAGTTAATGTTATATTTTAACCAAAGTGGCGTCAAGCAGCAAAGGAAATTAACTAATGGTTAAAAATGATAATAAAACGGAGTTCACAAAAAGGCTTCAAGAAGCTTGCTTAGATTCAGGGATTGCAGGACGTGGGTTAGGTAAAAGAATTACAGATGCACTCGCTGAACAAGGCATAAAAGTCAGTGCTCCAGCAGTATGGAAATGGCTAAATAATGAATCAATTCCCGATCCAACAAATATCTTAGCATTAAGTCAATGGCTCGATGTTCGAGCAGAATGGCTAGAATATGGACGAGGAGCAAAAAGAAATGATGGTGTTTCAGTAAATGAAATGACACCCGTTGATGATTGGGATAATAATACGCCGATAGAACGAGATGAAGTCGAGATCCCCTTCTATACTACTATTGAATTAGCTGCAGGTTTCGGAAGTTGTACCACTGATAATCAAAAGGTGGAATTATTGAGATTTTCTCGTTCTACATTTAATCGCTATGGCGTTCAACCTAGCGATGCCGTTGCTTTTAAAGTTCATGGTGACAGCATGTCCCCTGTTATTCCTGATGGTTCGATTGTCACTATCAGTACAGGGCATACAAAAATTGTTGATGGCGGTATTTATGCTATTCAACAAGGCGATCTTTTGAGGGTCAAAATTTTACATCGACTCCCCAATAACACCATTATCATCCGTAGCTATAATACTATTGATTACCCAGATGAGCGTTCTACATTAGAAGAAGTGAAAATTTTGGGGCGAGTATTTAATTGGTCTGTGATGGGTTGGTGATCACGATAATACACAAAAACACCACGATCTTTTTATGTGGTGTTTTTTAATATCGCTAATTCAATATTAAAATTGATCCAAGAAAAAACCCGTTATCTCTTGCGAAATAACGGGTTCTTATATGGTGCCGGCTACCGGAGTCGAACTGGTGACCTACTGATTACAAGTCAGTTGCTCTACCAACTGAGCTAAGCCGGCTAATTCTGGCGGAAGGATAGAGATTCGAACTCTAGGATGGTTTCCCATCGGCGGTTTTCAAGACCGCTGCCTTCAGCCACTCGGCCATCCTTCCATAGCGCGGAATTATGCCTATCTCTGACCCCGCTGTCTAGTCCTGATCGTAAAAAAAATGACTTTTTTATCTGTTTGCTTAATCTTCAGTCTATTTTTGATTAAAAAGTGCTAACTTACTAATATGTTGGTTAAATTTTGATAACTAGAGATAAAAAATTATCGCTATATCGCGAGATAAACGGAGTAACCCAAAAGGAATTAAATAGAAATTAACTAAGAGGAAAAATACAAAGTAGAATTATAGATAAGAAAAAACCCGCTACCTCTTGCGAGATAACGGGTTCTTATATGGTGCCGGCTACCGGAGTCGAACTGGTGACCTACTGATTACAAGTCAGTTGCTCTACCAACTGAGCTAAGCCGGCTAATTCTGGCGGAAGGATAGAGATTCGAACTCTAGGATGGTTTCCCATCGGCGGTTTTCAAGACCGCTGCCTTCAGCCACTCGGCCATCCTTCCATAGCGCGGAATTATGCCTATCTCTGACCTCGCTGTCTAGCTCCGATTGTAAAAAAATTGGATTTTTTTGTTTGTTTGCTCAAAGTTCATCCGAATATCCCTTTTAATAGGATAACCTGTTAATATAATGGCTGAATAATGGTGATTGTTTATTCAATTTTCTATTTTTAACTACATTGTCTCTTAAAGGCTCGCAAACTGAATGCGTACATTGAACCAACTCAAGCCAAATACACTAACTCGTCTATATGCCCTGTTTCTTCTTTTTATGGTCATATCGCTTTTTCTCTACGCTTACAGTTATTTTGACACTTGGCTAGATAGCAAAAAAAATGCTATCAACAATACGACTCAAAAATTCGCCCGACAGGTTGAAGATTACCGTTACCACTCTAATCAACTTTTTCAGTTATCAAATAAAATAGCCGATACTTCGACGTTCCCTGTGTTACGACTTAATCCAATAAAATTACGTTCTGATGTATTTTGGCTTGAAGGGCGAGATCAAACTGTAGATTCCATTATATTTGGTAAACCCAATGAGCAAACCTTTCAGTTAGCGCAACGATTTGCAAATTCACTCGAAATTCTTTGGGGTGTACGTAATGATTACAGCTCACTTTATTATTTAAATGGTAAAGGGAATGATCTGATCTTAATTACAACCCATTCTGTTCTGAAGCCAGAGATCCGTTACAAAGAAAGTTATTTAACATTAACGGCTGAAAATAAACGGTCTGAGTTATTGATGCAATCAACGGCATTAGATGAAAAAGAAAGCCTTTCTCCTATTAGGAAGATGTCCACAGAAAACATCTATTACTACACTTATCGTATTATGTTTAATGTGCCGGGTCAGTTAACCAGCGTAGTGGCGTTTGATTTACCTATCAATAATTTCTTGCCTTCAGAGCTATCGCCACACTACCTAAGATTACTCCCGACAGGTCAACAATCCGTTTATGACAAGAATAGCATTGAAATATCAACCGATGGCTCTTCACTGATTTTTTCTCAACCGATTATTGGTATCCCATATTCACTCTCTTATGAATACCCGATGAAATCGATTATAAAAGAGATTGCCTACAAAAATATTTGGTTATTAATCAGCCTTCTGGTATTTATTTCTATCTCTGTTTTTGGTCATATTTATATCCGTAATAAGTACGTTTTCCCTTATATCTCTATGACTCGTAATCTACGGATCAAAGAAGAGATGACAAACGACATCATTTCAAACCTTCCGATAGGATTACTTGTCTATAATTTTTCCTCTAACCATAAGATTATTAGTAATAGTCATGCGGAAAAATAACTGCCTCATATCGATTTATCTAAGATCCGCCAAATGGCAGTGGAGCACAATGGCTTAATCCAAACGGCTATTAACAATGAAATTTATGAAATAAGAACAAGTAATAATAACAATATTGACAATACATCATTATTCATATTTCTGAATAAAGATAACGAAGCCCTAATCAATAAAAAATTACAACTTGCACAGCAAGAATATGAGAAAAATACCATCGCACGACGCAAGATCTTATCTAATATGTCATTAGAATTAATGCGTCCTATCAAAGATATAAATGAGATGGTTTATCAATTCAAAGAATTATTACCCGAAGACACTCACCAACAATTGCTTAGCTTATTATTAGAGAAAACAAATTACATTTCTGAGTGGATAGAAAACATTACATTAATTAATAAGTTAGAAAATCAAGAATGGAAAATTCATAAGGATGAATTTGAACTATCAACATTAGTTGAATCTATTCTGATAACAGCATCACCTTTTATGATAAGAAAAGGGCTAACACTTTATTTCCACAATAATATAAGACCTGGATTGCTTTTAATTAACGATGGCCCAGCTTTAAGTAAGATTATTTTATCATTGATTAATTATGCCATTAGCACGACTAATTATGGAAAGATAACCGTTAATCTGAATTTAGTTAAAAATAAAGATAAAGAAGAAATACTTATAGATATTATTGACAGTGGAAGCGGGCTTACACCTCAAGATATTGCTAATATAAAATACCCATTCTTAGGGCAAGCAATGGGAGACAAATATTATTCTAATTCAGGTATCATTTTTTATTTATGCCATTTGCTATGCCATAAAATACAAGGAGAATTAACGATTAAGAGCCAAGAAAGCATTGGTTCTCATTTTCAAATCGCACTCCCATACCAGCATATAGATACTGAAGAGCGAACATTTAACGTATTATTAGAGGGAATAAACGCAAAACTCGCTATAAAAAATCCTGAAATAGAAAAAATCATCTGTCAACAGCTTGATAAATATGGCGCGACATACTTTGATAAAAATAGAGAGAATCTTTATCCTGAATACGATATCATACTTAAGGATACACCGAATGATAACCCTGAATCTCCAACAATATTATTAATCAGCTCTATTGTTGGATTTGAAAAAATATCAAAAGATTTAATAAAGTGTAACTATAACTTCGGTGATCCTTTAATTGAGGCTATTACTTATTTAATTGAAGAAAATGAGTCATTTTCCCTAGATACAACTAAAGAGAGTATTTGGGATGAAAATAATAACCTTGATAAATACGAAGTAATTCTTAATAATTATAGGAAGAAGTTGAATGGTAGTGATTATAAGGAACTATTTATCAGTACTGTTCCTATTGATGTTGAAAAACTACACTTAGAAGCAACAAATAAAGACTTTCATTCTCTAGCCCAGACAGCTCATCGTCTAAAAGGGGTTTTTGCCATGTTAGATTTAGAATATCTCAGAGAAAGCTGTGAATATTTAGAGCATGACATAAAAAATCATAATGAATTAGAGATCAAAGAACGTATCACTCAACTGGATAAATGGATTCAACAGTTGCTGCAGCAAGGTAACAATTAAACATGAATAACCTTAATATTATTATTGCCGATGATCACCCAATCGTTTTATTCGGTATTCGTAAATCTTTAGAACAAATTGAATGGGTCAATGTTGTAGGTGAATTTGAAGATTCAACTTCACTTATCAATAACTTACCTAAGTTAAATGTGGATGCTTTAATTACTGACTTATCTATGCCTGGCGATAAGTATGGTGATGGTATTACACTCATTAAGTACATTAAAAGACATTATCCTAATTTGTCGATTATTGTACTCACAATGAATAACAACCCAGCTATTTTGAGCGCTGTTCTTGATCTTGAAATTGAAGGTATTGTGCTTAAGCAAGGTGCTCCGACTGATCTACCAAAAGCATTGGCTGCGCTACAAAAAGGTAAGAAATTTATGCCTGAAAGCGTTGCGAAGCTACTTGAGAAAGTAAATGCAAATGGTTACGGCGATAAACGTTTATCACCAAAAGAAAGTGAAGTGCTGAGATTATTTGCGGAAGGCTTTCTTGTAACCGAAATCGCGAAAAAACTTAATCGTAGTATTAAAACGATTAGTAGTCAGAAAAAATCAGCCATGATGAAATTAGGTGTCGATAACGATATCGCATTACTTAATTACTTGTCATCAGTGACTATTGATAAGGAAATTAACGGACCGGATTAATTTCACCGTTGTTACCTTAGCTTAGCCGCACCGATAAAATCAGGAAGCTCATCCCTTTGTGGGAGCTTCTCTGCTTTTTAGCCTTTGCTCTTTATTCCCACTCTCTTTAGGCTTTCCTTTCTCTTTCTTCGCCAATATTTCTTGTTCACAAGCACCTTATAAGCTGCGTGGCTTTTAATTCATCCCTTTTATCCCTTTCCTCATTTTTTCGCTTACAGGCTGTTACAAAGACTTTCTCCCCCTTTTTCATCTATTTGTCTTATTTGTTTATCTTATTATGGCTGTGCTTTATTTCATTTTGTCTATCAAAATGCTTTGTGATTACGTTATTTTTGCTTTATTGGGGCTTTAAACAAACAAAGACTAATAAATTAGTCTTTGTTTGTTTACTCGTGTTATCCGTTCTGGAATTATTCTTTTGGAATATACTTCACCAGCACTTCTCTTAAAATAGAGAGCGAAACAGGTTTAGATACACAATCATTCATTCCTGCATCAATGCAACGTTGTTTCTCTTCTGCAATCGCATTCGCTGTCACACCTATCACCGGCATATTACTGCCCATTTCTCTTATATATGTTGCCAGCTGATAACCATTCATGTTTGGCATATTGACATCCGTCAGAACGATATCAACATGGTTTTTAGCTAAATACGTTAATGCGTCACAGCCATCTTCTGCTGTTGCTGTATTAAAACCGATTTTTTTCAGTTGATCGGTCAACAATAAGCGGTTGATGGGGTGATCATCGACAATAAGAACCGTCAAGGTTTGTAAGTGGCAATCCGTATCTTGCGCCACCATTTCCACACAATTTGCTTCAACTTTAGTTTGAGGCAATTGTAGTATTATTTTTGTTAACTCGTTTAGTTTATAAGTACTGCAAACCCATACGTTTTCAGCGATTTTCTTCGACGGCTCCAAATAATGCTCATTGATCCTAATAAATTGGCAGTTATCTTTTCTGGGCACATCGTAATCTGTGATAATAAAATCGGTTGAAGATAACACCACGTCTTCAGTCAGTAATTCACAACTCAAACCAAAATAACGAAGGTATCGACCAATAAAACCTTCTAAATAAAGATTTTTAATATCAATAAAGCAGCGAACATTATTTTCTTTATAAATATTGCGTTTAAAAGAAGACTCTATTTCGTCTAGGGCGCCATAAAGAGGGATACGAACCGTAAAGCGGCTACCAATATTCTCTTGGGAAACAACGCTAATATCCCCATCCATTAAGTTGATCAGCTTTTCACAAATAGCTAAACCTAATCCGGTTCCTTCTGATGCACTTTCTGTATTTTGAGATACTTGGAAGAAAGGTTCAAAAAGCTCATGCAATGCTTTGTCGCTGATCCCTCGACCTGTATCGTGAATATCAAAATAGAGATAATAATCATCTTTATAAAGATGCAAGGTAATACATCCCGTCGTGGTGAACTTAATACTGTTATTCAATAGATTAGAGATAACTTGTTGCACACGAACAGGATCACTATTCACAATTTTAGGTACATCAGGTTCGATAAAACAGTAAATAGCTAAGTCTTTTTTCGCAATCAACGGTAAATAGTTAGAGATAACAAAAGAGAGCACTTGGCGACAATTAAATGGCTTAATATCAATTTTTAATTGTTTAGATTCAATTTTCGAGAAATCGAGGATATCGCTAATAATTTTTAGTAATAACGATGAGGAGTTATCCATCGTTTTTAATAATCGAGCAGTATCGTCGCTTTGTGTAAGAGATTGTAATAACTCTAAATTACCAATAATGCCATAAAGTGGTGTTCGTAATTCATGACTAACCGTTGCCAAGAACATCGATTTAGCTTGGTTAGCTTGCTCTGCAGCTGTCGCCATATTTTGTAATGAACGCTCCATTTTAACCCGTGCGCTGATATCCACTAAAACACAGATAGCCACATCTTCATTTTGATAACGTGAATTAACAAAGCTTATTTGTAGATGATTACGATTGTTGGTCACAACATCGACCATATTGCTACTTTTTTCAGCAATAATAGAGAGGATATTTTGTTTATCGCTATGGCTAAGTAAACGAAAATAGTTATGTGCGAGTTCGTTACTTAGAATAATCATACCGTCACGTATTCTAAGAATACTGATCCCGACTGGCGCTGATGCCACAATCTTATGATTAAACTGCTCGTGCTCTTCTAGACGAGAAGCATTATTTTCAGCTGGGGAGAATATTTTTCTCTCAAAGATCCATACAAAGATAAAAATCATAATGGCTGAAATAATATTTAAGATCAGCGCATTAAAAATCGTGAATTTAAATTCATTTAAAATTTGTTTGAGTGGTAATGAATACACCACACTAAAGGATGAAGGCAATAATTTACGCTTAGCAACTAAGTCACTAAAATCTTCATCAAAACCAAAATAAGGGGCGCTAACATCAGGGACTTGTTTAACTGTATGATAGTTATTTTCTGCAGGATAGCTTAAAACCGTGGTATTTCGGCTATTAAGAAGATGAATTGAAATCACTCTGTCTTTAGCTGGAGAAAAATATTCAAGACGGATAGCCCTTTCAATACCAATCAGACCAATAAATTTACCTGATGCATAAACTGGCGACATAACATATAAAATGCCACTATCCCCTTTTGCATCTGGTACTATCCAATATTGGTTTACTTCTTTGCCTTGCGCGCGTTGATTAATATAATTACGCGTGTTCTCGTAAACCATTTTCTTTAGCATTTCAGTATCAACAGGCGACGCTCGTAAAGGAAAGTTAATCATACACATGCTATGAGAACCGACCATAAAGACTTGGTTTATCCCTTGCAGCGCAGGAGTGTTATCTTTCCAATAATATAATATGCTGTTAAATGAGCGAAAATAGTTGTTCGTTTGTCCTTTAAATAATTCACAATCCGCAGTGTCATTCAGTTTATGAAGTGAAAAAGGACCTTCATAAAATAATGAATTTTTCATCCCCGGATTTAAATTGATCTGTTCTTGATGTCGTTCTGCGAGGTATTGTAAATCACGGATGGTGCCAGAGGTTTGCCTAAAGAAGCCAAGGAGATTGGTGTAGTTATTACTATACTCTTGCCGAATATCTGACTTAGTATCATTGAAAATATTGATGAGGTAAAACATGGTTAGCAATGCACCCATCGCCCACAACATAATACCTAATATGCGAAAAAGGTAGCGGGAAATTTTTAACGATGTTTTAAAGGACGAGAGATATCTCAAACAACCACCCTAATCAATATTCCTACCGCACTAGAAACTTATTCTATTCTAGCAGAAGTTACCGTATGTCTGAATGATATGATCTTTATCATCAGGATAATTATTTCTGATGATGCACTGATCCTACCTCATAAAAAAAGCAGGCAATTATGCCTGCTTTCATTTATTTATACATCACAATAATGATAAATACTATTCTTCGTCCGCATCATCTGCTAAATCTGGATCTGGCGCTTCCGATAACTCTTCGTTAATAACCTCATTAACTTCATCATCATCTAATGCATCGTCTTCATCTTCAACACGTTGCAAGCCAACAACCAATTCACCTTCTGTTGTACGAATTAAGGTAACACCTTGTGTATTACGTCCAACAATGCTGACTTCTGAAACTCGTGTACGAACTAACGTACCCGCATTCGTGATCATCATAATTTGGTCAGTTTCTTCAACTTGAATTGCGCCAACAACTTTACCGTTACGCTCACTAACTTTAATGGAGATAACGCCTTGTGTTGCACGATTCTTCGTTGGATATTCGCCTTGAGCAGTACGTTTACCATAACCATTTTCAGTAACAGTTAAGATATCACCATCACCGCGAGGAATAATAAGTGAAACCACTTTATCGTCATCGCTGAGTTTCATGCCACGAACACCTGTCGCAGTACGACCCATTGGGCGAACACAATCTTCTGCGAAGCGAACCACTTTACCATCCGCAGAGAACAACATAACTTCGTTAGTGCTATCGGTTAAATCAACACCGATTAACTCATCGCCTTCATTTAAATTAACGGCAATGATACCTGCACTACGAGGACGGCTGAAATCTTGCAGAGGTGTTTTCTTCACAGTTCCGCTTGCGGTTGCCATAAAGACAAACTTACCTTCTTCATACTCTCTTACTGGCAAAATAGCGGTAATACGTTCATTTTGCTCAAGAGGTAATAAGTTGATAATTGGACGACCACGAGCGCCGCGACTTGCTTCTGGTAACTGGTAAACTTTCATCCAGTAGAGACGACCACGGCTTGAGAAGCATAAAATCGTGTCATGGGTGTTAGCCACCAATAGACGATCGATAAAGTCTTCTTCTTTAATTCTTGCTGCTGATTTACCTTTACCGCCACGACGCTGTGCTTCGTAATCAGTAAGTGGCTGATATTTAACGTAACCTTGATGAGAAAGTGTCACAACAACATTTTCTTCATTGATCAAGTCTTCGATATTAATATCTGCTGTATTTTCAGTGATCTCAGTACGACGAGGATCGTTATATTGATCTTTAATCGCATTTAGCTCTTCACGAATGACTTCCATCAGACGCTCAGGGCTTCTTAAGATATGCAATAGCTCAGCAATTTGGAGTAATAACTCACGATATTCATCTAACAGTTTTTCATGTTCAAGACCTGTCAGTTTCTGCAAGCGCAGATCCAAAATAGCTTGAGCTTGTTGCTCTGTTAGATAGTACTTACCGTCATGCACGCCATATTGTGGCTCTAACCATTCAGGACGAGCAACATTGCTGTCGCCAGCACGCTCTAACATGGTAGAAACGCTACCTAAATCCCAAGGTTGTGCAATTAACGCCGCTTTTGCTTCTGCTGGATTTGGTGCTTGACGGATCATTTCAATAACTGGGTCAATGTTCGCCAAAGCAACAGCCAGTGCTTCTAAGATATGCGCGCGGTCGCGTGCTTTGCGTAATTCGTAAATCGTACGACGAGTAACAACTTCACGACGATGACGAATAAAGGCAGAGATAATTTCTTTTAAATTTAATAATTTTGGCTGCCCTTGGTGAAGCGCAACCATATTAATACCAAAAGAAACCTGCATTTGTGTTTGTGAGAATAAGTGATTTAATACCACTTCACCCACAGCATCACGTTTGATTTCAACGACAATACGCATACCGTCTTTATCAGACTCGTCACGTAAGCCGCTAATACCTTCTATACGCTTATCTTTAACAAGCTCTGCAATTTTTTCAATTAAGCGAGCTTTATTCACCTGATAAGGAATTTCTGTCACGATAATCGTTTCGCGACCTGTTTTCTCATCAGTTTCGATATCAGCCTGAGCACGGATATAGATTTTTCCGCGACCAGTACGGTAAGCATCTAAAATTCCTCTGCGACCATTAATAATAGCGGCAGTCGGGAAATCAGGCCCCGTAATATGTTCCATCAGCTCTTCAATCGTGATGTCTTCGTTATCAACGTAAGCAAGGCAGCCGTCGATAACTTCGCCTAGGTTATGTGGAGGAATATTTGTTGCCATCCCTACCGCAATCCCTGAAGAACCATTGACTAGCAAGTTTGGAATACGGGTTGGCATTACTGCCGGAATATGTTCTGTTCCATCATAGTTAGGAACAAAATCAACCGTTTCTTTTTCCAAATCCGCCAGCAGTTCATGGGCGATTTTCGCCATACGAACTTCGGTATAACGCATTGCAGCCGCCGAGTCACCATCAACTGACCCGAAGTTACCCTGCCCGTCAACCAACATGTAACGCATAGAAAAAGGCTGTGCTAAACGAACAATCGTTTCATAAACAGCACTGTCCCCGTGCGGGTGATATTTACCGATAACATCCCCAACAACACGGGCTGATTTTTTATAAGGTTTATTCCAATCGTTTCCTAGTACATTCATCGCGAAAAGCACTCGGCGGTGTACTGGCTTCAGTCCGTCTCGAACATCGGGTAATGCGCGTCCTACAATAACAGACATCGCATAATCCAAATATGAGCTTTTTAGCTCTTCTTCGATATTAACTGGTGTGATTTCTCTGGCAATGTCGCTCATGGAGCCACTGTCCCTCATACTACGGATTCAAAGGTTTAGAACTATACCACAAATCGCCAATTTTTGGAAAAAGGAAACAACTAAATTAATGATCCTTTCGCTATTCTCTTCGATTTCACCGTCTAACGTTGGTAGAATCATGGCAATATGAAAATAGGAGTAATACTTTCTGATGAATGATAAAACAACCTCTTTACATGCTAACGTGGATCAGCATGAAATCGACAAGTTTGAAAGCGTCGCATCACGGTGGTGGGATCTTGAAGGTGAATTTAAGCCATTACACCGCATCAACCCACTAAGACTCAACTATATTCAAGAACGCGCAGACGGCCTATTTGGAAAAAAAGTCCTAGATGTCGGTTGTGGTGGCGGTATTTTGTCTGAAAGTATGGCATGTACGGGAGCTGAAGTGACGGGTCTTGATATGGGAACAGAACCATTACAAGTCGCACGTTTGCACTCGCTGGAATCAGGTATTCCTGTCACTTACATTCAAGATACTGTTGAAAACCATGCAAATGAAAACCCACAAGCTTACGACGTCGTTACCTGTATGGAGATGTTAGAGCACGTTCCTGACCCATCTTCTGTTGTAAGAGCCTGTGCAAAATTGGTAAAACCGGGTGGGCATGTTTTCTTCTCAACCATCAATCGCAATAAAAAAGCGTGGCTAATGCTGGTCGTAGGTGCGGAGTATATTCTGAATATGGTACCTAAAGGCACACATGATGCTAATAAGTTTATTCGCCCATCAGAATTACTGAGTTGGGTCGATGAAACCGATTTACGCAGCAAAAATATGATTGGTTTACATTATAACCCAATCACCGACAAATTCCGATTAGCGCCAAATGTTGATGTGAATTATATGGTGCACACACAATCGACACATAACTCGAATTCATGAAACTGAAAGTTTGATTTGGTTTAATAAAACATCAAACGATCACATTTTTTAAAATTGACTTTACATCATTGTCACTTGAATTTGTGTTTCTTACTGCCTGTATTTATGCAGGGTACAGGCAGTTGTTAAAAAATTTATCCCCTATTTATCCACAGAAACAATCAGATTTGTACACTTGATCAATCTCTCAATTACCTTTATCTTGTTATCACCATTTGAACCAACCCCTATATATTGTGTTTCCTTAAATTTCACACCACAAGACTCCTTGACACTAATTGTCATCGGGAGCGTTTTTTTGCGGTATAAAATTTCAGGTAACACTAATGCAAGAAAGGTGCATCGCTCATGAATCACAGCCTGCTCGTCACAAAACGTGATGGTCATAAAGAACGCATTGACTTAGACAAAATTCACCGTGTTATCGCCTGGGCCGCTGAAGGTCTAGAAAATGTCTCTGTATCTCAAGTTGAATTACGTTCTCAGATTCAGTTTTATGATGGTATCAAAACTGCTGATATCCATGAAACGCTGGTAAAAGCTGCTGCAGACTTAATCTCTGGTGAAACGCCTGATTATCAGTATCTCGCTGCCCGTCTTGCCGTATTTAATTTACGTAAAAAAGCGTATGGCCAATTTGAGCCACCAGCACTGTATGATCACGTTAAAAAATTAGTCGATTTAGGCAAATACGATCGCCATCTTCTTGAAGATTACACACAAGAAGAGTTCGAACAGATGAATAACTTTATTGTTCATCAACGTGATATGAATTTCTCCTACGCTGCGGTTAAACAATTAGAAGGCAAATACTTCGTTCAAAACCGTATTACTGGTGAAATTTACGAAAGCGCACAGTTCTTATATGTTTTAGTTGCAGCTTGCTTGTTCTCTCGTTATCCACAAGCAACGCGTATGGACTATATCGAACGTTTCTATAATGCGATTTCAACTTTTAAAATCTCATTACCAACGCCAATCATGGCGGGTGTAAGAACACCAACTCGTCAATTTAGTTCTTGTGTTTTAATTGAGTGCGACGACAGCCTTGATTCTATCAATGCAACATCAAGTGCCATTGTGAAATATGTTTCTCAACGTGCAGGTATTGGTATTAATGCCGGTCGTATTCGTGCATTAGGTAGTGCTATTCGTAATGGTGAAGCATTCCACACAGGCTGTATCCCATTCTATAAACACTTCCAAACTGCGGTAAAATCATGCTCGCAAGGTGGTGTTCGTGGTGGTGCAGCAACCTTATTCTACCCATTATGGCATTTAGAAGTTGAAAGCCTGCTGGTACTGAAAAATAACCGTGGTGTTGATGATAACCGTGTTCGCCATTTAGATTACGGCGTTCAGTTAAACAAATTAATGTATGAACGTTTAATCAAAGGTCAGGATATTACTTTATTCAGCCCTTCTGATGTTCCAGGTTTATATGATGCGTTCTTTGCTGATCAAGATGAATTTGAACGTTTATATGTGCAATATGAGAAAGATAAGAGCATCCGCCAAAAACAAGTTAAAGCGGTTGAGTTATTCTCATTAATGATGCAAGAACGTGCCTCAACTGGCCGTATTTACATTCAGAACGTTGACCATTGTAATACTCATAGCCCATTTGATCCGGCTATTGCACCAATTCGCCAATCAAACTTATGCTTAGAAATTGCACTGCCAACTAAACCATTAAATGATATTAAAGATCCTAATGGTGAAATTGCACTGTGTACGTTATCTGCGTTTAACTTAGGCGCAATTGAAAATCTTGATGATTTAGAAGAACTTGCTCGTTTAGCCGTTCGTTCATTGGATGCATTGTTAGATTACCAAGATTATCCAATCTTAGCGGCAAAACAAGGTGCAATGGGTCGCCGTACCTTAGGTATTGGTGTTATTAACTTTGCTTATTATTTAGCAAAACACGGTGTTCGCTACTCTGATGGTAGTGCAAATAACTTAACCCATCGTGCATTTGAAGCAATTCAATACTATTTATTAAAAGCCTCTAATGAATTAGCGAAAGAACAAGGCGCATGCCCATGGTTTAATGAAACCACTTACGCTGAAGGTATTTTACCTATTGATACCTATAAAAAATCATTGGATGTGCTGACAAAAGAGCCACTGCATTACGATTGGGAAGGTTTACGTAAAGACATTAAAGAGCACGGTTTACGTAACTCAACACTGTCTGCACTGATGCCATCAGAAACCTCTTCACAGATTTCGAATGCAACAAATGGTATCGAGCCACCGCGTGGTTATATCAGTATTAAAGCCTCTAAAGACGGTATTTTACGTCAAGTGGTTCCTGAGTATGAGCGTTTGAAAGGCGCTTATGAATTACTGTGGCAAATGCCAAGTATTGAAGGTTACTTGCAGTTAGTGGGCATTATGCAAAAATTCGTTGACCAAGCAATTTCAGCAAACACTAACTACGATCCTACTCGTTTCCCTAGCGGTAAGGTTCCAATGAACCAACTGCTAAAAGATTTGCTGCTCGCTTACAAATATGGCGTGAAAACACTTTATTATCACAATACCCGTGACGGTGCAGACGATGTACAGGGTGATCTGGAAGAAGTCGTTGAGACGGAAGATTCAGATTGTGAAGGCGGCGCGTGTAAAATTTAATTGAGGAAGCTATGTCTTATACTACTTTTTCACAAGTTAAAAATGATCAACTTCAGGAGCCAATGTTTTTTGGGCAGCCTGTTAACGTAGCGCGTTATGATCAGCAAAAATATCCTATTTTTGAAAAGCTAATTGAAAAACAACTCTCCTTCTTCTGGCGTCCAGAAGAAGTGGACGTTTCTCGTGATCGTATTGACTATAATGCGTTACCTGATCATGAAAAACATATTTTTATTAGTAATTTAAAATATCAAACACTGTTGGATTCGATTCAAGGAAGAAGCCCTAACGTGGCATTCTTACCTTTGATTTCAATCCCAGAGTTAGAGACATGGGTTGAAACATGGTCATTCTCTGAAACCATTCACTCACGCTCTTATACTCATATTATTCGTAATATTGTTAACGATCCGTCTATTGTATTTGATGACATCGTTGAAAATGAAGAAATTTTAAAACGTGCGCGTGATATTTCTTCTTATTATGATGAGTTAATCAAGCTGACAAACCTTTATCACATGTATGGAGAAGGCGACCATCAGGTTAAAGGTAAAACGGTTCATGTCACATTACGTAAATTAAAGAAACAGCTTTATCTGTGTTTAATGAGCGTCAACGCACTAGAAGCGATTCGTTTCTACGTTAGCTTTGCCTGTTCATTTGCCTTTGCGGAGCGTGAATTAATGGAAGGTAATGCTAAAATCATTCGATTAATTGCTCGTGATGAAGCGTTACATTTAACCGGAACACAGCACATGCTGAATTTACTGCGTTCAGGTCAAGATGATCCTGAAATGGCTGAAATTGCGGCTGAATGTGAACAAGAGTGTTATGACCTGTTTGTTGAAGCAGCAGAGCAAGAAAAAGAGTGGGCGGAATACCTATTCTCTGAAGGCTCTATGATTGGTTTAAATAAAGATATCCTTTGCCAATATGTTGAATATATTACCAATATTCGCATGCAAGCTGTGGGTCTTAAATTACCATTTAAAGCACGCTCTAACCCTATTCCATGGATCAATGCATGGTTAGTGTCTGACAACGTTCAAGTTGCACCTCAAGAAGTTGAAGTCAGTTCTTACCTCGTGGGTCAAATCGATTCACAAGTTGATACTGATGACTTAAGTAACTTTGAACTGTAATACTGAGAAATAACACCGATACGTTATGGCATCTCATAAAGTGACCCTGCATCAGCAGGGTCTTTCAACACTTTTAGAATTTCATACTGACACTCACCCTTCTTTGCTTGATGCATTAGAACATGGGAAAGTCCAAGTCGAATACCAATGTCGTGAAGGCTATTGTGGCTCTTGTCGTCTACGTTTAGTGAAAGGCAAAGTATGTTATCGCAATGAACCTTTAGCGTTTATCCAAGCCGATGAAATACTCCCCTGTAGCTGTCATCCCATTAGTGATATAGAAATAGAAATTTGCTCTGAATAATTTGAATTATCTTAATTTTTGCTTTTTTCTAACACTCTTGTTCAATTTTGACTAAGGTTAAATTAACACGATAAAAAAAGGAAAAGCATTATGAAATTAAAGTCTATTTTCTCAGCCGTTGCTATTTCTACATCAATTCTGCTTGTCGCAGGCTGTTCAAGCCCACAAAAAATAGAAACAGTAAATGGGGAAACAATTTTAACGACAGATAAACCCCAAGAAGATGAAGCAACTGGATTAATTACCTACAAAGATTCAGAAACAGGGCAAATTAAACAAATTAATCGTGATCAAATAAGACGAATGGTAGAGCTTGACGATTAACGCGCCTATAAACATTTCTCTTAAAGCGCCAACTCATATTTATGATTGGCGTTTTTTTATTCACAAAATCCTTTTTGTAAACTAATCATTACACTATACGTAATTAAAATTTGACAGAAATTTACCATTCTTATACTCTGCTTTCCAAGTAAATAAAATAGTCTAGTGAACAGAGGATCTTGTGAAGAATCGCACTATAGGCAGTGTTTTTATTGTTGCAGGAACAACAATCGGGGCTGGTATGCTGGCAATGCCGCTGGCTGCTGTGGGTATTGGTTTTAGCACTATGTTGCTATTGCTCGTTGGCTTATGGCTATTAATGAGTTATACCGCATTACTGCTGGTGGAAGTTTATCAATACAATGATCCTCATACTGGTCTTGGCTCTATTGCAAAACGCTATCTTGGTATCGGTGGTCAAGTGATCACTGGACTCGCACTATTGCTATTAATGTATGCACTAACAACGGCTTATATTAGTGGTGCCGGTGAACTGCTCTCATCCACACTCTCGTCTTGGATTGGTCATGAGCTTTCTGTCACACAAGGTATCATTATCTTTACAGTAATTGGTGGTGCTGTGGTAGGAATTGGTACAACATCGGTTGATATGATTAACCGTTTATTGTTTACCGCAAAAGTTTTCTTCCTCATATTTATGCTGATTGTGATGTTACCTCACGTTGAATCAGTAAACTTAACCTCAATGCCTGTGGCATATGGGCTTATTCTTTCTGCTATTCCTGTTATCTTTACCTCATTTGGTTTCCACGGTAGCGTGCCAAGTATTGTAAGTTACATGAACGGTGATATTAAAAAGCTACGTATTATCTTTATTATTGGTAGTGCCATTCCGCTTGTTGCTTATATTTTATGGCAAATTGCCACATTAGGCGCCATCCCAACAAACACATTTATGGGGATTATGGCGCAACAATCTGGATTAAATGGCTTACTGACTGCTATTCGTGATGTTGTTGCTACACCTCGCGTGAATATTGCGGTAAACCTATTTGCTGCGCTAGCATTAGCCACCTCATTTCTTGGTGTTGCATTAGGTCTATTTGATTACCTTGCTGACCTATTTAAACGCAGTAATCGTGCAACTGGTCGTATGCAATCAAGCCTATTAACCTTTGTGCCACCTTTACTCTGTGCGCTTTATTTTCCTAACTTTGTGCAAGCCTTAGCCTATGCCGCTATTGCATTGTCAATTTTAGCGCTACTGTTACCGGCTTTATTAGTATGGAAAGTCAGACAAGAACAAAACGGTGCTGATAAATACAAAGTTAAAGGTGGGAAAGGTACATTGGCCGTTGTGTTTATTTGTGGCTTAGTGGTTATTGGTATTCAAATCGCTATCACCTTTGGTTTATTACCACAGGTCGGCTAAATACTCACTTATATCAACAACAAAAAAGCAGGTGCTGATTTTTCAACACCTGCTTTTTATTTGATCTTATCTGCTTTTTCTAGATTAGAAGCTTAAACCCGCGCCAACATAGAAACCATCAGCAATTTTATTATTACTTCTATTATGTGAGTTTTCGATTTCAATCACACGGTAACCCGCATTAACATGCAGTGGTTTAAAGACCGTTAATTGAGCGCCCACATCGGCTTCATAATAAGACTTGCTGCCAGAGGTTAATCCTTCAGGAGAAGCATAAGCTTCACCATAAACATTCAATGAAGGGAGTACATTCCAGTTTAAACCAACACCACCAGCTAGTGCAGCACCATCATCGCCATTTTTTGGTGATAAATAGAGTGCTTTACCTCCAACGCTCGCTGAAAAAGGTCCTAATGGTAATGCAAATTTTGTCCCTAGGCTGCCCATCTGACCATCATGATCACTACGCGCCCAGTTACCATTAAAAGATAGCCCTGCGTTAGGATTGCCTAAACCCGCACGAACATCAGTGTAATGTTTACCCGCTTGAATATTCATTGATACTGCATTTGCATTACCAGCCATAAATAACGCACTTACAGCGCCGACCAATAAATATTTTTTCATTGTTATTACTCCAGCAAATAATTGTCCTAACTTATAATTATACAACAAATTTATTAAACCACTTTAGCTAAAATTGAAAGCTAATCTGTAGAATTTTCAATCTATGTAAATAAGTTACATCTATCAATGTTATTGGTCTAATTGGTTTTATTAATGGGTTTATTATTGCTAAAGTGGAATTGCAGTCAATATTAACCATAATAAGTATAAGGCTGTTCGCTTCGTTTTATTCACACATGCTATTTTTTAGAACGTTCATTATTTCATAAACTGGAGATATGTGATGGAAAAGAAAAAGCTAACAACAGCGTCTGGTGCGCCGGTTGTAGACAATAATAACTCTATGACAGCAGGTCCTCGTGGCCCTATGTTGCTTCAAGATGTCTGGTTTCTAGAAAAACTTGCTCACTTTGATCGTGAAGTTATTCCTGAAAGACGTATGCACGCAAAAGGCTCTGGTGCTTTTGGTACATTCAAAGTGACTCACGATATTACAAAATATACTCGTGCTAAAATATTCTCTAAAGTGGGTAAAAAAACAGACATGTTTGCTCGCTTTTCTACTGTTGCGGGTGAACGAGGTGCAGCAGACGCCGAACGTGATATTCGTGGCTTTGCGTTAAAATTTTATACCGAAGAAGGTAACTGGGATATGGTGGGTAACAACACCCCTGTTTTCTATCTTCGTGATGCCTTGAAATTCCCTGACTTAAACCACGTTGTAAAACGTGATCCTAAAACTAACCTACGCAATATGGCATATAAATGGGATTTTTTCTCTCATTTACCAGAAGCTTTACACCAGTTAACCATTGATATGAGTGACCGTGGTTTACCGCAAAGCTATCGCTTTATTCATGGTTTTGGTAGTCACACTTATAGTTTTATTAATAAAGATAACGAGCGTTTTTGGGTTAAGTTTCATTTCCGTTGCCAACAAGGCATTAAAAATCTGATGGATGATGAAGCGCAATTACTAGTAGGTCAAGACAGAGAAAGCTCACAACGTGACTTATTTGATGCTATTGAGCGCGGTGATTTCCCTCGTTGGAATTTACAAATTCAAGTGATGCCAGAAAAAGAAGCCTCTAAAGTTCCTTATAATCCTTTTGATTTAACGAAAGTTTGGCCTCATGCGGATTATCCATTAATCGATGTAGGTTATTTTGAATTAAATCGTAACCCTGAGAACTATTTCTCTGATGTAGAGCAAGCAGCATTTAGCCCTGCGAACATTGTTCCGGGTATTGGTTTCTCTCCTGATAAAATGTTACAAGGTCGCCTATTCTCTTATGGTGATGCACATCGTTATCGTTTAGGTGTTAACCATCATCAGATCCCTGTTAATGCGCCACAATGCCCATTCCATAATTATCATCGTGATGGTGCAATGCGTGTTGATGGCAATAGTGGCAGCGGTATTACCTATGAGCCAAATAATGGCGGTATGTTCCAAGAACAGCCTAATTTCAAAGAGCCACCATTATCTATCGAAGGCGCGGCTGATCATTGGAACCATCGTGAAGATGAAGATTACTTCAGTCAACCTCGTGCTCTGTATGAATTACTGAGTGATGAGGAGCACCAACGTATGTTTGCTCGTATTGCAGGTGAGTTAATTCAAGCAAGTAAAGACACTCAAAAACGTCAGATTGCCCTATTTAAGAAAGTCCATCCTGAATATGGTGCGGGTGTTGAAAAAGCAATGAAAGCATTAGCAAAAAAAGAAGACGCTAAATAACCGTATAATAAGAAGCCCTGTGAGCAACTCGGCACTCATGCCCCTAGTTAAAAGCTAGGGGCATATTTTTATATTAAAGGATATTTAACTATATAAATTAAAGACTTCGCCTTTAGTATTAATAAATAACAATTATATCTTCTTAAGAGCCATTTGCCCTTTCACCCACTCTTGCACTTGTTTACGGGAAATTTTAATTCCGCCATTTTTAAGGCTTTCAGGGAGTTGCAGGCAAGCAACGGGTCGTTGAAATCCCGCTAATCGAGAGTGATACCATTGTGGTAATTGATTGATTATTTCAATTTCTGCATCAACAACTGCGACTGGACGTTGCCCAAATTCAGTATCATCAATAGGAACAATAAAAGACTGGCTTACACTTGGATGTGTATTAAGTATTTTCTCAATATCTTCTGGTTGAATACCTTCGCCAGCACTGAAAAAGAGATTGTCTAAACGACCTAAAACACACCATTCATCCGCGATAAAACCCCCTTTATCTCGTGTTGAATACCAGCCATCCGCAGTGAGTGATAACGGTTTTAATTTACCATCAAACCAATAACCTAAAGCAATACTGTCTGATTTAATCTGGATTTCATCATCGAGTGTTCTTACACTTTTGCCTTTTAATGGTAGCCCTACTCCCGCTTTACCGTCTGCGCGTTTGGCGCAAACTGTGGATGCCATTTCGGTCATACCATAACCACACCAGCATTGAACGCCCCAATGTTCTGCTTCTTGCGTTAATTCAATGGGGATCATCGCGCCACCTAATAGAACAGATTTTAAGCTGAACGAGTGCTGCTTATCTTGTTGCGCTTTATTTTGTAAGAAACGCCAAAGCTGAGTCGGTACTAAAGAGGCATGAGTACAACCTTGTAATGCATCGACAAAAGGATGCATTTCACGCACCACCAGCGTTGCACCTCGTAACAACCAACGCCAAAAAACACCTTGTCCTGAGACATGAAACAAAGGTAAAGAGAGTAACCAGCTATCGCCTTTTTCAAAGGGCATTAATGATAAAACACCTTCCGCACTGCAAAGATGTGCATCAAAAGTATGAACAGCCGCTTTAGGTAAACCCGATGAACCCGATGTCAAAATAAGCGTTGCCATGCGAGATGGCTCCCACTGTACAGCTTCTGTTTCATTTTTATGTTGACGTGGTGCGTTATCAAACTCAACGCCATTAAGATCAAGCAAAGTCGCATCCAGATCGAGGGTTGATTCACTCAGATCAGCATAAAAATCAATATTTAAATGAGGTAATAAATCATCAAGTAAAGACTTTGGAAGTTGTGGATTTAAAGGTAAAACCTTAGCTCCACATTGAAAAACAGCGAGTAATGTAAAAACAAGATTGAGGTTATTTTTTCCACGCAATAGCACAGTGCTTTGCGTATCAACACCTTGTTTAGCAAAATTGTTAGCTAAGTGATTAATATGACAACTGAGTTGCTGCCATGTAATAGGTGAAATACCTGAAATGATGGCCGTTTCATTTGGGTAGAATTGCGCCCAGTGATGCCACGGCCATTGTTTAAATGGAACTACTGTTGCCATACTGTCTCTAGTTGTTCAAGAGAGATAAGTGGAATATCCACGTTTGGCCAAGGACGAATAAGTTGTTGTTTAATTAAATCAACGGTATCCAATCCCGGAATAGTATTCGGTGTTAGCCACTGCGCAATTCTTGCCAATTGAGTCAGCCCAAAGCTGCTTTCAATACTTGAACTGATAATGGCGTCTAGCCCTAAAGCATGAGCTTGTTCAACAAAAGATTGACAGCGTTCAAGGCTTCCCACCAATGTAGGTTTGATAACAATTGTTGTTACACCAGCTTGAGGTTTGATTTCAAAACCTTCATCGCGCACCGTTTCATCCCAAGCAATGTTAATTCCTGTTGCTTGTGAAAAAGCGAGTGATTCTTCAGGTGTTTTACATGGCTCTTCTAAGAATGCAATGCGATCTCGCCATGCAGGGTTTACGTATTTCGCAAATCCTTCGGCTTTTGCTGGCGTCCAACTTCTGTTCGCATCCAATCTTAATTTTAAGTCTGGGATCGCTTCTAATAACAGATTAACCACTATTCCGTCACGCACAGCTTCATATAAACCCACTTTGATTTTAGCGACTTTTTCACCTTCCATATCATTAAGGCTTAAAATCAAATCATCAGGATCGCCATTACATAAAGGTGCGGCACGATAATTCGCGTCTTGTGGCAATGTGCCTTCAAGCTCTGCTAATGCACAGCTAATACCAAAAGCAACACTGGGTAGTTCACTATAAACCGGGTTTTCACCCGCACACCAAGCGGTTAACCAAGATTGTGCAGCTTCTTGGGCTTGTTCTAAAGTTTCACGGCTAAACTCAGGAAGAGGTGAAATTTCACCCCATCCTTGTTTGCCATTTTGCTCTAAACAGACCAGAAAACCATCACGCGTTTTTAGCCTTTGATAGCGCAGAACAACGCCTGCATCTACAGGTAGGCTGAATGAATAGAGTTTGGCGTTTCGCATTATGGGTTACGTTTAAATCGAGAGAAATCAGGTTGACGTTTTTCGTTAAAGGCGTTGCGGCCTTCTTGACCTTCATCAGTCATATAGAACAGCATAGTTGCATTACCCGCTAATTCTTGAAGACCAGCTTGACCATCGCAATCTGCATTTAATGCAGCTTTTAAGCAACGTAATGCCATTGGGCTGTTTTCCAGCATTTCACGACACCAACGTACCGTTTCTTTTTCAAGAGAAGCATAAGGAACAACGGTATTAACCAAGCCCATTTCTAAGGCTTCTTTTGCATCATATTGACGGCATAAGAACCAGATTTCGCGCGCTTTCTTTTGACCGACAATACGTGCCATATAAGAAGCACCCCAGCCACCATCGAAAGAGCCAACTTTAGGGCCTGTTTGACCAAAAATCGCGTTTTCAGCAGCAATGGTTAAGTCACACATCATATGAAGCACATGACCACCACCGATAGAATAACCTGCAACCATTGCGACAACAGGTTTTGGACACGTACGGATTTGGCGTTGGAAATCCAGCACATTTAGGTGATGTGTACCGCTATCATCACGATATCCGCCGTAGTCACCACGAATTTTTTGGTCACCACCTGCACAGAATGCTTTTTCACCGGCACCTGTTAAAATGATTGTGCCAATTGCATCATCATAACGAGCATCCGCTAACGCTTGGATCATCTCTTTCACTGTCAAAGGACGGAAAGCATTACGTACTTGCGGGCGGTTAATCGTAATTTTTGCAATGCCATCGACTGATTTATGATAGAGGATATCTTCAAAACCTTCCGAACAATCCTGCCATTCAATCGGTGCATATAATTTTTCTTCGCTCGGGTAAAGCATAATTAGGTTCCTTTAACCAAAGAGGGATAAAACATGATTTATCACCGCCGCATAAGCAACAGGCTGTGCCTGATGGGCATTATGTCCAGCGTGCGGGATAGTCGTTAATGGCAGCGAATATTGCTGCGCAATAGATTGAAATTTATTATCTTTCTCACCACAAAGCCAAATAAACGGTAATGTGAGTTGCTGTAACTCTGTGACAAGCCAAGGCTGATTGCCTAAAGAAAGCGTTTCTAAACTTTCTGCAATACAAAAACCAGCATTACGACAACGTTTTTCAACGAGGAATTGGCGTTTCTCATCACTTAAATCGGCAAATACGGGTTGCTGATACCATTGTGTCAATACGTCACGGATAGGCTCATTACGAAAACGCTCAGCCCAGTGTTTATCATGTGCAATGCGACTTTGTCTTTCCGTTGCATCATATAAACCCGGATTTCCACCTTCTACAATCAACCCCATTAATCCCGTAGTATCACCAAAACACGCATGATACATCGAAATTCTGCCACCTAACGAATAACCAATTAACCAATAGTGGTCAATACCTTGCTCTTTAAGTGTCTCTGTCAGCAAGGTACTCACTTCAACAAAATTTTTCGCGCTGATAGAAGCAGAACCACCATGACGAGGCAAATCAATCACCAGTGATGGATATTCATGGCAAGCCTGAATGACAGGTTCCCATTCACAACCCTCACCTAATAGCCCATGCAACCAAACTAACCAAGGCCCTTCATTATGGGTATTATATCGTTGACATGCTAAAGTCATGAGATGTTACCTGTTTTACCAGCTGATTTAATGTTTTTGCACCATCAGTATCATCAACAATTAATTCAATTAATGTCGTTGTTGGCGCCCCTGCCCAGCATTTCTGAACAGTCGTTAACAGTGCATCCCAACTTGTTGGTGATACATAATGCAAACCAAACATTGCGGCTGCATGTTTGAAATTTAGTGAATGAGGCATACAGTAAAAGCGTTCTCGCTCTGCCTCTGGCGTTGGTAGCATTGAAAATATTTGCCCACCGTTATTATTCACTACGATAATAACATTAGGCGCATAAACTTGTTGATGTAACGCTAAACTATTTAAATCATACAGTGCAGATAAATCACCCAATATTGTTAATGTGGGCTTTTCTGTTGCACGATGAACACCCGCAGATGTTGAAATTAAACCATCAATACCACTTGCGCCTCGATTACTCATCACAGGATAACCTTGTGGTAACTGAGCAAATGCATCGATTAATCGTACTATCAGACTATTACCAACAAATAATTGTCCATCATTAGGAAGTAATTTATCTAATTGGTGCGCAACCTGTGCTTCACCAAAATAATCGGTTATTTCACTGACTTTCTGATAGGTCTGTTTAGCGATATGAGTTAATGCATTAGCCCACGGTAAATTATCGACCGCAGAATGTGCTGTTAACCACTGCATTGGTGATAATGTAAATTTCTCACCTTGATGATGACCCGGATCTAAGCGCCCCGGAATTGGATCAATAATCCAATACGTTTTGGGAGAGCATCCTACTTGCCATTGTAATAAGCGTTTTCCGGTTAAACTAGAGCCAAATTGAACAACGATTTCAGCCTTATTTAATTCTGATTTTATCTGTGGATTATTCAACCATAAATCGGCACAAGGTAGTGGCTGCCCTGTTTGAGATAATACATCACCCAATAAAGGCCAACCTAATTGCGCAGCCCATTTTGCAACTTCAATCCCCTCTTCTGGGCTAATACGCCCTGCAATAACGACCCCTTTTTTCTGGCGTATAACATCCCATTGAGGATGCGTTGATACAGCGGTAAAAAGAGATCCTTGTAACCACGGCTTATCACTTTGCCACCAATGACCTAATGCCTCAGTCCACGGCGTGGATGTTTCAATATCATCACCATATAACGGCTCAGCAAAAGGACAATTGACGTGTAATGCGCCATGAACCAATGTGTTCATCGCATTATCAAGTGTAGAAACTAACCAATTTGCGGGAATATCAGTTGTCGGTCGTGGTAAAGAGAGTGTTTGTGAAGGATGAGTTGCAAAAATACCTTGCTGGCGAATTGCTTGATTCGCGCCACAATCAATTAATTCAGGCGGTCTATCTGCGGTTAAAAAGATCACTCGTTCACCCGTTAATCCTGCTTCAATTAAAGCGGGATATAGGTTAGCGACCGCAGTACCCGATGTCACAATAACAGCAACCGGTTCTTTCGATGCTTTTGCAAGCCCTAATGCTAAATGCCCCAATCCACGCTCATCAAAATGCGTATGACAGGTTAATTTATGATTTGCGGCTGCGGCAAGTGTTAAAGGTGTCGAACGAGATCCGGGTGCAATACAGATATGGCGTAAACCATGACGAGTCAAAGTTTCGAGTATAACTTTAGCCCATTGGCGATTAAACGAACTATTAGACATTGATCATCCCAACAACGAAAACCTGCAATTGCTATTATAATATCTGTTCCTAAATACTTTTCTTTAGCCTAGTTCAATGAACAGTCGTTTTCGTTAAATAAATCGTTAAAGAAACACTCAAAGAGTGCATTATTTAGGCTAATCATCCACTCTATTTTCAATGAATTCTTTTTATCGTTAAGAATAAGAATAAATAGCACAAGTGGCTTAAAGAATAGCATCAATTAGTTAACAAATCGTAATAGTTAATTGAAAAGTAGCACTAAAAATGCACTTAAAATAAAACCATCAAATTATGATGGTTTTAATAATGCTATTTAATAAATTTGAGACTATCTGTAAGTAATTAACTCTCTTTTTCCAACAATGTGCGTAGACCTGCGGCTTTATTCTCAATTTCGGTCCATTCTTGTAGAGGATCTGAACCTGCAACAACACCGGCACCTGCATAAAGTGTCAGAGTATCATCATGCAGCTCGCCACACCGTAGACTGACTGCAAACTCTGTGTGTGGTAATCCTAAATATCCTGCTGAACCCGCATACCAACGGCGTTCAAAAGGTTCATGTTGACGAATAAAAGCACGAGCAATGCTACGAGGTAAACCACATACGGCAGCAGTAGGTTGAAGTCGTTTTAAGCAGTCAATATCATTAGAATGAATTAATTTGCCATGTATATAGCGACGAAGATGCTGCACTTTACGCAACCGAATAACATCTGCGGGTGAAACATCGATACCTTCTACACCACCCTGTAATCGTTGACAAATATCATCGACGACCACCAGATTTTCATGCTGATTTTTTTTGTCATTCATCAGCCAATCTGCAAATTCTGTCGCTTGTTGTTCATTGTCAGAGCTGGCTGCCGTTCCTGCTAACGCTTCGGTATGCAGCATCAACTCATCACGCTTATATAATCGTTCTGGGGTTGATCCCATAAATGCATCAGAAGGCGAAAAAGCCAGCATATAATGATAGCAGTGATGATTAACATCACGACTTGCTTTCATAAATTGAATCGCTTTTAACGGATTATCCATCGTCAAGCAAGTTGCCCTTGCGGGGACAACTTTTTCAAATAAGCCTTGGCTAATCTCATCTAAAGCAATATTGAGATAGTGAGTCCACTGCTCTTGCGTTAAAGAGTGATTAACATGCGTCACAGAAACAGACAGTGGTTCAATTTCTACGGCTTGATTTAATGTTTGCAGAAAATCTAATGTATTTTGCTTATCACCTTCATCCAACATATTGAGATGAACAGAAAGCTGTTGCTGGTGGCGTCTAATTTCAATGCGAGGCAAAAAAAGGTAGGCATCATCACCTTTTACTTCATCAATACGACCCGGAATAATGGTATCCCACGCATTCAAGCCCCAAATACGGACATCATCAATACAGAGATCCGATTGATGCACAGCTAAAAATTGGTGTGCATCTTCAATATGATTGAAACAGCGTAATTGTCCACAGGCAGCCACTTCTTCATGCTCATCGCGATGCTGCCAATAAAATTGAGGATAATACGACTGCGCAGCAAGCCATGAGAGCAATGAAAATGAAACCTCTGCCGGCAAGGTGACTTTCAAATGTAAAAGATTACCTTGTGCTGTCAGATTTATATTTTTAACTTTTTCGTACAGTGTCGAAAACACAGGATTAACCTTTTCCACTCCAAATACCCACAACTAATTAAAAGGGAGATTATACGTCTCTATACGAATTATCAAAGGGCTGATTAATTATAACCTTTGTCATTTATCAAAGTTTTGTATTTTTCATGTTACAAAGTAGAAGCATTAACTCGCACTTCTGAAATAACCAACAAATCTTCATTAGATAAAGTGGTAAAGATAAAAATTTTCATACATAAGTGAGGTTATATGGATACAACCACCTTTGAACACGTCGATAAAATTATTGAGACGTCTGATATTCCTAAGGTAGCTTTGGGGTTAATATTAGGTATAGATATTGAAGATGGACGACTGCCTGGTATTGTGACATCTCATGATTTAATAAAAATAAAGTCTTATGTTAATAAAGCACTTTCTCTTCCTTACAAAATAGATGATGTCATCAAATTTATTCATTACAGTAAAATAAATGAATCACAACTCTCTCCTGATAATATTTTATCTCTGTTCATTCAAATACGGGAGCATGCATTTGAATGGAATCAAATTGAATATGCAATAAAGCAACAAGCAATTGATTTAGAAATAATGGGTAGAGAAATCACTTCTACAGGTGAAAATGTCATTTTATTTATTAGTCAAATGCCTTTATTAGCAAAAATATCTACTATTATTAATGATATTTCTGAACAAGAGTTAAAAAATATTCGATACACATCTCAAGATAAAGAAGTTTCAACACAATTAATTCATATATTAGAAAGTATGAAAGAGGATATTGAAAATGAACGTGATAAGACCATAAAAATAAAAGACAGCTTATCTACCTTTAGAAGTAAAATAATGGGAGGCAAAGATAGCCAGAATGTCAATCATCATTCTATTTATCACGACATTCTTAACAAGAAAAGATTTATTAATGAGTTTTATACAGATAATAGTCGTTCACTTATTGAAGAACGAGATTTACTCGTTGAAGAAATAGAAATGCTCAAAGATGAATATAAACACTATGTTGGTCTTGCATTTACAGGGCTAGCAATAGGTATTATTGGTGTTATTATCACTGGAGGAATATTCGGCTCCAAAGCCGAATCTATACGTAAAAAGAAAAATGAACTGGTTGAAAAAGTAAAAAAAATCAATATTGACATTGATATTTATGCCAATTTATCCTTACATTTAAATACACTTTATATTGAATTATCTGAAATAGAACTATTTATCGAAGATGCAAATATGGCGTTAGAACATATTGAATATGTTTGGCAAGCTATATTAACAGAAATAGAAACATCAATAATCCATTTTAATAAAATTAACAGTGCATTAGAGCTGATTAAATTTAGTATTTACCTAGAAAAAATTATCGCGCCTTGGTATATGGTCATTGGTTACTCAAAGGAGATCTTACTCTCTTTTGATGATGCTCTTTCTACATTTTATTCATCTAAAGATTAACAAAAGGATATTGTTATGAGTCATAATGAAAAACCCGTCAATTTAGACGAATGTTTTAAACATAATCAATTATTTCATGCGCACAGAAATATTCTCTCTTTAAGTAATAGTAAATGTTATCTAGATAGTACACTTGAGGAAGAAGTTAATAATCTATTAGAAACAAATAATAAAAATATTGAACGTATTATTTATTTTTCACTTAGTTTAAAAAGCAGATTAAGGCAAAGTTTATTTAATGATATTTTTAAAACAATAAATGAAATTGACAATGAGATAAAAACAGGAAATCTTGATGATGAAATAAAAAACAAATTAGAAAAAAAAAGAAAAGAAATAATCAGTATATTTTCAAATGAAATAGATGAAATAGAGAAAATGATAAATGAACACACTCATTCACTTTCAATTGAAATCAATAAATTAAAAAATAAATTCCTCACAAATAAAGTAATACCTTTTATCTATGATAAAGAAAATGATGTTAAAATATGTTCAGAAGAGATTATTATCTTAGAAAGTACATCAGAAAAAACAAAAAATGAGTTAGATATCATTCGTGATAGTGAAGATATCTTACATAAAAGAAATTTTTTCGATCTTTTCAAAAACAAACTTCCTCAACAACAACAAATTGAAGAACTTAATATTGAAACACAAGAAAAAAACGTTTTATCTTCATTAGTAAAAATACTGAGTAATTTATTTTCCACATTAGATTCTGGTTTTTCTTATAGTAAAGTTGTTGAAACTCGGCATCAACTTACTTCGCTTTATTTATCACAAATAAAAAGCCTTCATCAATTAAAAGCTAAGCAGCAAAAAATATTATTAAATATGAAACATCATTATAATATTATGGATATTGATTACTTTCTTCATATATTGATTAAACAGTTAACATTTCTATCTGAAAGTTGGCGAGAAATAGCCTTAAAAATATCAATATTAGAAAATAACATCTTATTAAACGAAGAGATTATTATTCCTATCTTCTCATTTTTAGATGATTTCTCTTTATATTATGAGAGCGCAGACAAAATAAATATTTATCAATAATCATTAAAAAACGGCTCTATAAAAGAGCCGTTTTATTATTTAACTATACGTTATTACAACACGTTATTACGATTAGTTGATTGCAGGTGCAATAATCGCAAAATTCGTTAATTCAATAAGTGGTTGTGGCCATACACCTAAGGCAATCACAACAACTGCACAGATTAACGCAACAAATGTTGCCATATTTTGTGATGTTGTAGAAATCGCAGGAGTGTTGTCATTGTCTGGTTTGCGTAAAAAGACAATAGCCGCAGCACGTAGGTAGTAGAATAAGCCAATCGCACTACCTAACACAACCATACCTGTTAACCACCATAAGCTTGAGCTAATGCCCGCAATGATGACATACAGTTTACCAATGAAACCTAATGTAATTGGTACACCTGCCAGCGATAACATCATCAGTGACATCACCACAGCCACAACAGGACGACGCCAGAATAATCCGCGGTAATCTTCCAGTGAGTCCATTTCGCTTTCACGATAAGGGCTTGAAGCTACTGCAATAGCACCAAACGCCCCGAGACTTGCAAACAAGTAGCCAGCTAAATAAATTTCAGCGGTTTCTTGTGCTAATACAGGGCTGTATTGCAGCACAATTAATGCCACGAGTAGATAACCGAGGTGCGACACTGAAGAGTAACCCAATAAGCGTTTTACGCTCTTTTGCGTTAACGCCATGATGTTACCAAACAAGATAGAGGCAATTGCCATGAAACCTAAGATCATTCGTAAGGTTTCACTATCCGCAGCTGGCGCTTCAAGGAATAAACGCATAACAACAGCAAAAATACCAATCTTACTTGCCGTCGCTAAGAACGCGCCCGTTGGTGCTGGCGCACCTTGGTAAACATCAGGAGTCCATAATTGGAATGGGAATAAAGATAATTTAAACCCAATTCCCACTAGCATCATACCTAAACCTGCGAGCACTAATGGTTTATGGATATTGCTATCACTCAAACTTTGTCCCATTGCAGTGAAGGAGAGGTTCCCTGCTTCTGCATAGAGAAGTGCCATACCAAAGAGTAAGAAAGAAGAAGCTGCCGCAGAAAGCAGCATATATTTGATGCCGGCTTCCAGTGATGGACGTTGTTGGAATGCGTAACCGATAAGACCAAACAGCGGTAATGTCAGTAATTCAATACCAATAAACATCGATGCGAAGTGGTGAGCTGAAGAGAGTAAAATCCCTCCCATCACTGCAATCGCAATCAGCAAGTAAAACTCTTCTTTGTTATCTTGATAGCCTTCTAACCAAGGATAAGCAAAAGCAATAGTGCCAATACCAGAAAGGATCACTAGTGCAGTAAAGAAGCTTGAGTATCCATCAACGTGGTAAAGCGTGGTTACGTCTACTACACCTAATGCATTAACGTAATAGAGCGAACCTAGCGCAATGATGAAACCTGTTGCTGTCAAAGTGGCAATAGTAAAATGATCGCGTCGCCACGCAATGGACAGCATCACAACCACCACCGTCAATCCGACGATCAATAGCGGTAGCATTGCAATCAATTGTTCAGAAGTTATTGTCATGGCGAATTACGGCCTTACTGTTGAAATAGAAGCGGAATACCAAGTCTGGAGATTTTCCATCGCTGATATTGATGTGTCTAATACAGGTTGTGGGAAGAAGCCCAAAATAACCAGTAAAACAACCAATGTGATCAGGATAAAGAATTCTCTCAGATCTAACCCTTTATAGGTTCTTTCAGCTGTTTTCGGTGAACCATAGTAAGCCTGTTGCATCATCCACAGTGCATAGACAGAAGCAAAGACTAAACCAAAGACCGAAATAATAGTGATCAGCTTAAAGTGACCATAAGTACCAAACAGGATCATAAACTCACCAACGAAGTTACCTGTTCCTGGCATACCTAAAGAGGCAACCGCAAAGAACAGTGAAAACGCTGGTAAGAAACGGATGCTTTTCCACAATCCACCCATTTGGTTCATATCACGCGTACCTAAACGCTCATACAGCATGCCACACATGATAAACAGACCTGCTGCTGACAAACCATTGGTGATCATTTGAATAATCGCACCTTGGTAAGCCAATACAGAGCCGGCATAAATCGCAATCACGATAAAGCCCATGTGAGAAATACTACTGTAAGCCGCGAGACGTTTGATATCTGTCTGACGGAAGGCTAACAGCGCTGCATAGAATACGGTAATTAAACCTAACCACATCGCCACAGGTGCCAGCAACGCTGACGCTTCAGGAAAGAGTGGTAAGTTAAAACGTAATAGACCGTAAGCCGCTGTTTTTAGCAAAATACCTGATAAGTCAACAGAGCCTGCTGTTGGTGCTTCTGCGTGAGCATCCGCTAACCAGCCATGAACAGGTACGATAGGCATTTTCACCGCAAATGCTGCGAAGAAACCTAACATCAGAATAAATTGCAGTTCAGAGCCTAATACCGTATGTGCTTGTAGTAAGGTATCGTAATTAAACGTCCAAATACCCGTTTCACGGTAGAAAGCAACCGCAAGACCGATAATGGCCAGCAACATTAACAGACCACTTGCCTGTGTATAGATAAAGAATTTTGTTGCTGCACTAACGTGTTTTTTATCGCTACTTCCTTTGTGTCCCCATAAAGAAATCAGGAAATACATTGGGATCAACATCATTTCCCAGAAGAAGAAGAATAAAAACAGGTCAGTCGCTAAAAATACCCCCATCACACCGGCTAAGATCCACAGCAGGTTAAAATGGAAAGCACCTTGTGATGGCTGATTTTCATTCCACGATGAAAGTACCGCTAAGATACCTAAAATCGCAGTTAGTACAGTCATCAGCAATGACATACCATCAAGTGCAAATTGGATATTAATCCCTAAAGCAGGGATCCACGGCACAAAGTAATACTCTGTCCAACGTGGTGCTCCATCAGCACTAAGTAGTTGATAATCGCCTTGCAACCAAAGTTGCACAGAAATAACGAGTGTTAATCCCATCGTCAGCAACGCAACCCAGCGAGGGACTTGCGAGCCGATTCGTTCAGCCTGCCAACTTAGCAGGCCACCGATGAAGGGAATAAGTATTAGCCAGGGTAATAACATGGCGCAATGTGTCCCTTAATTAAACCAGAAGCAGCAGAGCGATGACCAGCACTGCACCTAAACCGAGAGAAGCCGCATACCAACGTGCTAATCCATTCTCACTGAAACTTAATCCTTTATTGGTTCCTTTAAGCAGGCTACCGAATAGATTAAAGAATTGGTTAACAGGATCATTTTGGATAAGCCACGCCG
Source organism: Proteus sp. CD3 (assembly GCF_008808075.1). Lineage (NCBI taxonomy): Bacteria > Pseudomonadati > Pseudomonadota > Gammaproteobacteria > Enterobacterales > Morganellaceae > Proteus > Proteus sp. CD3. The sequence goes on from NZ_CP019686.1 coordinate 2,287,644, forward strand.
CCCCTTTATAAGGTTTGACAAACAGCACTTCATACAGTGCATCGAATCCCCAAGCATGGAACCACCATGTTGAGAAGAAACGACCTGTACGAGTATTAGCAACCTTAGAAACACATTGACGCTGTTTCAGGTATAACCATGCTGCAATGGCAACGCCTACTATCGCTACCACACCAGAAAGTGCTTCTAATACATATTTACCCTCATGCGATGCGTTTCCTTCAGGGAAAACAGCACCTAACGGCTGAGTAATTAACGCACCGATAAATGTTGATAACAGTGCTAATACCGCTAATGGGAAAGTATGAGTAAACCCTTTAACTTGGTGTGCTTCGGTTTTGGTTTCACCATGGAATACGATGAAAATCAAACGGAAGGTATAAAGTGACGTAAATAACGCGCCAACTAAACCTGCAAGCATTAAATTGAAATGCCCGTTTGAATACGCACCCCATAAGATTTCATCTTTACTGAAGAACCCTGCTGTTAACAGTGGTAATGCCGCTAATGCGCCACCACCAATGAGGAAACAGGCATAAACAAATGGGATCTTCTTACGTAACCCGCCCATCTTAAAGATATTCTGTTCGTGGTGGCAGGCAATAATCACAGAGCCTGCAGATAAGAACAGTAATGCTTTAAAGAAAGCGTGGGTCATTAAGTGGAAAATTGCCGCATCCCATGCTTGAGCGCCTAAAGCCAAGAACATATAACCGATTTGGCTCATGGTTGAATAAGCAAGAATACGTTTGATATCGGTTTGTACTAAAGCCGCAAAGCCCGCTAACACTAATGTGACTGCACCAATAATACCGACTAACTCAAGTACTTCAGGTGCCATTAAGAATAGCGCGTTACTACGTGCAACCAAGTATACACCTGCCGTAACCATCGTTGCGGCGTGGATTAATGCAGATACTGGTGTAGGACCTGCCATCGCATCCGCTAACCAAGTTTGTAATGGAAGCTGTGCTGATTTACCTACTGCACCGCCTAATACCATCAACATTGCCCAGTTAATGACACTTGAACCTACTGCTAATTGCTCAGGCGCAAGTACGGCCATTTCACGGAAACTCAATGTGCCTAATTGGTCAAACAGGATAAACATACCGATAGCTAAGAACACATCACCGATACGCGTTACGATAAACGCTTTCATCGCAGCTGCGCCATTAGCAGGATTGCTATAATAGAAACCAATTAACAGGTAACTACATAGACCAACCCCTTCCCATCCCATGTACATCAGCATCATATTATCAGCCAGTACTAAGACAACCATACTTGCGATAAATAAGTTGGTATAAGCAAAGAAGCGAGAATACCCTTCTTCTCCACGCATATACCAAGATGCATACATATGAATAAGGAAGCCAACACCGGTAATCACACCCAGCATTGTTAATGAAAGACCATCAAGAACCAGTGTAAACGGAATATTAAAATTCCCTGCTGACATCCAGTTCCATAAAGTCAGAACTTGAGTTTCTTGCCCGTTAGCAAAGAAATCCATACCAGCCCAAAGTGCAACGAGGGCAGATAAACCAACAGAACCTGTACCAATCCATGCTGATACGTTTTCAGACCAACGACCATGCGAGAAAGCGAGCAGTAAGAATCCCAGCAGTGGTAGCAGAATGGTTAAATAGAGTATATTCATCCGCGCATCTCACTGACTGTATCAATATTGATGTTTTGGCGATGTCTATGAAGCTGTAACAACAATGCCAGACCAATACTTGCCTCTGCCGCCGCCAAACTGATTGCCATGATATACATTATCTGACCATCTGTTTGACCCCAAAAGCTACCACCGACAACAAATGCCAGTGCAGCTGCATTAATCATAATTTCTAGTCCGATCAACATAAACAACAGGTTGCGGCGAAGTACTAAGCAGGTAAAACCTAACACAAACAGTACCGCAGCCAAGATCAAACCATGTTGAAGAGGTATCATTTTTGCTCCCCTGCGTTTTCGTTTTCGACGAGATCGTCATGGCTCTTATCACGACCAATGTGGTAAGCAACAATCAATCCAGACAATAAGAGAACAGATGCTAACTCAACAGCCAGAATATAAGGCCCAAATAAGCTAATACCGACCTCTTTCGCGCCAATCACTTCTCCAGCAATTTCACCGTGAGTGACACTACTAATAGCGTAAATTAACACGACTAATAGCATCAGAGATAAAAGCGCAGGCCCTATCCAAAACTTCGGTTGTAGCCACTTTTTCTCTTGATCAACGACGGATTTACCTAAGTTGAGCATCATCACCACGAAAACGAATAACACCATAATAGCGCCAGCGTAAACGATGATTTCTAATGCACCCGCAAAATAGGCACCTAACGAGAAGAAAACCACAGAGAGCGCAATCAATGAAATCACTAAGTACAACAAGGCGTGTACAGGATTGGTATGAGTGATCACTCTCAATGTTGCAAGGATGGCAATCAGCCCCGCGATGTAAAATGCAAATTCCATGAATATCGCTCCTTACGGTAACAGGCTTTTGACATCGATAGGTTTAGCTTCATCATCCGCATCACCTTTATCTTTGCCGTTAATCGCCATACCTGTTTTACGGTAAAAGTTATATTCAGGATATTTGCCTGGCCCTGAAATCAACAGATCGTCTTTTTCATAAACCAAATCCTGACGCTTAAACTCACCCATTTCAAAATCAGGCGTTAATTGCAACGCCGTTGTTGGGCAAGCTTCTTCACATAAACCGCAGAAGATACAACGAGAAAAGTTGATACGGAAAAACTCCGGATACCAACGACCATCTTCATGTTCTGCTTTCTGTAATGAAATACAGCCAACTGGACAGACTGCTGCACACAAGTTACAAGCAACACAGCGTTCTTCACCATCAGGATCACGCGTCAACACAATTCGTCCACGATAGCGTGGTGCAACATTGACAGGTTCTTCCGGGTACATCTGTGTTTCGCGTTTGGCGAAGGCATGTAAGCCAATCATCCAAATACTTCGTACCTGGGTGCCGAAACCAGTCAATAACTCTTTTAAAGTCATGGTTCAATCACCCCTTATTGAGCGTTGTAAAGTATCACTGCAGCAGTAACCAGCAGATTAATAAGCGTTAACGGTAAGCAAATTTTCCAACCAAAAGACATCACTTGGTCGTAGCGCGGACGCGGCAACGATGCACGGATAAGGATAAACATCATCATGAAGAATCCTGTTTTCAGTGCGAACCAAATAAATGACGGTAAGAAAGGTCCTTGCCAACCACCGAAGAATAACGTCACGATAAGACCTGATACCGCAACAATACCGATATATTCACCCACAAAGAACAAACCGAATTTCATACCGGAATATTCAATATGATAACCATCAGCCAATTCTTGCTCTGCTTCTGGTTGGTCAAATGGATGACGGTGACAAACAGCAACCCCAGCAATCGCAAACGTAATAAAGCCAAAGAATTGTGGGATGACATTCCACATATTTGCTTGTGAGTTTACGATGTCAGTCAGGTTAAAAGAGCCAGCTTGTGCAACAACACCTAAGATTGAAAGCCCTAAGAACACTTCATAACTTACGGTTTGTGCTGATGCACGCATTGCACCTAACAGGGAATATTTGTTATTACTTGACCATCCTGCAAATAACACGGCATACACCGCAATACCTGCAACCATCAAGAAGAACAAAATACCAATGTTTAAGTCAGCAACAACCCATGTTGAGCTAACAGGTACAATCGCAAATGACAGCAGTAAAGATGAAAACGCAATCACTGGCGCAATGGTGAAGATAAAGCGGTCAGCAAATTTCGGGATCCAGTCCTCTTTAAAGAACATTTTGATCATATCCGCAATTAGCTGTGCTGAACCTGCATAACCTACACGGTTAGGCCCATAACGGTTTTGGAATAAACCCAGTAAACGACGTTCTCCCATACTCATAAAAGCACCACAAGTGACCACGACAAGCAAGATCACGACGGCTTTTAATACGGTGAGTAAAATCTCTGTAACTTCAGGAGATAACCAGCTCATTATGCAATACCCCGCAGTTGACGAACCGATACACCCACCAGCGATGGAGAAATACCTGCCATACCTAACGGCAAGCCAATTTGACCTTGAGTCAGGTGAGCACTGATTTTCACAGGTAAGGTGAATTCACGGCCTTCGTAAATAAACATCGCTTGCTGACCTTGAGTTAACGCTAATGCTTGGGCATCAGATTCACTCAATGTTAAATAAGCGGTTTCCATACGAGATTGAATAACTTCAGCGCGTTGTGATAACTCTTCACTACCAAATAAGCGGTAGCAAGGTGCGACAGTCCATTGATTTTTCTGTGCATTAAATGGCGCAGGAATATCAGTGAAGTAGCCAAGTGTATTATCACCACATTCGATTAAACGCACACCCGGATCGCCAAAGCGTAAGCTGCCACCCACTTCTGCTTGGAATTTATTCCATGCTTGAGGGGAGTTCCAACCCGGCGCCCATGCAAATGGAATTTGCTGACGAGGTGCTGTTGGGCTGTTATTACCTTCCATTGAGAACGCAAATGGGGTGTCGATATCTTTCGGTTGACGCTGTTCATGAACAGACACATTCGCCAACATAGAAGTACGACCACTATAACGATGAGGTTCACGAGCCAGTTTCTGTCCACGAATACGGAATGAGGCATTCGGTGCCGCATCAACAATGCCAGCAAACTGAGGAAGACGAGTTGCACAATGCTCAATAACATTGTCTAACTGTGTCCAATCCAGCGTTCTTTCATGCCATTGTGAATCAACAGCACTCAACCAACGCCAGCTTTCATGCATCACTACATCTTTGTTATAGAAAGAAGGTTCGAAAACTTGGAAGTAACGTTGCGCTCTGCCTTCTTGGCTCACCATTGTTCCATCACTTTCAGCGAATGAAGACGCTGGGAGAACAAGATGTGCTTTCGCCATAATGTCTGTTTGCTGGTGGTCGATAACAATTAAGTTATCTACTTTCGCAATCGCATCATCAATCACGTCGGCATCATAATGACGATATAAATCGTTTTCCATGACAACAACGGTGTTAGCTTGACCACTGCGCATCATTTTTAATGCATCATCAAGTGGCTGAGCATTCATCATGGCAAGACCCATGCTGTTTGCATCATCAGCAACAAAAGAAAGCCCTACGTCATTACCTTTTGCTTTTAATGCAAAAGCAATGTTTGCGGCGGCTTTAATAACGTCTTCGCTACCCGCATGGCTACCACTGATAATTAATGGTTTTTTCGCTTGAGAAAGTGCTTGAACAACCATTTCAATATGTTTATTCAGCGCTTCATCAATACCATCAACAGCGGGTGCATCACCGTTAATGTTATTTGCAATCGCAAAGCCTAAACGTGCTTGATCAACAACCGGTGCGCGATAGCTCCATGCAGCAACATCATCAAGGCGAGTTTCATCAACATGAGTAACAAACAGCGGATATTTTGCACGTTGCCCGATATTCATAATCGCAGCAATTTGCCAGTCAGCTACTTTTTGAGCTGCTGCCATTTCACGCGCTTTACCTTTCACTGCCTGACGTACAGACAATGCCATACGAGCGCCTGTTTGTGTTAAATCTTCACCTAACACTAAAACCGCATCGTAATTTTCAATTTCACGCAGAGATGGAGTATGAACGCCACCTTTTTGTAAAATATCTAACATTAACGTCAGTCGTTTTTGCTCTGATGCAGAGATACCGCTATAGAAGTTTTCAGCGCCAACAACTTCACGTAATGCGAAGTTACTTTCAATGCTTGCACGCGGGGAACCAATACCCACGATACGCTGGCTTTTCTTCAGCATATCCGCAGCAGCTTGAGTCGCTTGAACAGCGTTAATTTCTAACCAGTTACTGCCTAAACGTTTTTTAGGCTGACGAGGTCTGCTTGCTAAATTCACATAGCCATAGCCAAAACGACCACGGTCACAAAGGAAATAGCGGTTTACAGTTCCGTTATAACGGTTTTCAATACGACGTAATTCGCCATAGCGCTCACCCGGGCTTGTGTTACAACCCATGCTACAACCTTGGCAAATACTTGGTGCAAACTGCATATCCCACTTACGGTTATAACGTGATGAGTGAGTTTTATCAGTAAATACACCGGTCGGACAAATTTCGACCAAGTTACCCGAGAATTCGCTCTCTAATGTGCCATCTTCAACACGTCCAAAGAACACGTTGTTATGCGCACCAAAGACGCCGAGATCAGTACCATCAGCATAATCTTTGTAGTAACGAACACAGCGGTAACAAGCAATACAACGGTTCATTTCGTGAGAAATAAACGGTCCCAGATCTTGGTTTCTATGTGTACGCTTAGTAAAGCGATAGCGACGCATAGTGTGACCTGTCATTACCGTCATATCTTGAAGGTGGCAGTTCCCCCCTTCTTCACAAACTGGACAGTCATGAGGATGGTTTGTCATATACCATTCAACAACGCTTTCACGGAATTTCTTCGCTTCTTCGTCATCGATAGAGATAAACGTGCCATCAGTCGCTGGTGTCATACAAGACATCACTAAACGACCGCGGGTATCCTCAGCATTTTGATATTGCTTAACCGCACACTGGCGGCAAGCGCCAACGCTTCCCAGCGCTGGATGCCAGCAAAAATAAGGAATATCTAAGCCTAAATTAAGACAGGCTTCTAACAGGTTATCAGCCCCGTTAACTTCATATTCTTTGCCGTCTACATGAATCGTAGCCATAGTCAGCATGCTTCCCAAAGGCCTGCACAGCAGGCGTTAAACCTAGAATGTGTCGTGAAAAATTACCAGCGGCTTTTCAGCAAGTTAGGCTGAATACCTCTGATCAAGTTGGCATTGGTATAATCTTCTTGAATAATGCCAGCCTCAAATTCTTCACGGAAATATTTAATGGCGCTTTGTAAAGGTTCTACTGCACCCGGTGCATGCGCACAGAATGTGTGTCCCGGACTTAAAGAACGACATAAATGTTCAAGGGTTTCGATATCACCAGGACGACCTTTACCGTTTTCTATCGCACGTAAGATTTCGACACTCCATGGCAAGCCATCACGACAAGGTGTACACCAGCCACAAGATTCACGAGCAAAGAACTCTTCTAAGTTACGGGTTAATGAAACCATATTAATTTCATTATCTACCGCCATCGCAAGTGCAGTACCTAAACGGCTACCTGCTTTTGCAATCGTGCCAAAATCCATTGGGAGATCGAGGTGATCTTCTGTTAAGAAGTCAGTACCTGCACCACCCGGTTGCCATGCTTTCAGCTTAAGACCATCACGCATACCACCTGCGTAATCTTCAAGGATCTCGCGCGCTGTTGTACCAAATGGTAATTCCCATAAGCCCGGATATTTTACGCGACCTGAGAATCCCATTAATTTAGTACCCGCATCTGGGCTTTTGCCTTCACTTAAGCCGATATACCAATCTTTACCGTGTTCAATAATCGCTGGCACGTTACACAGTGTTTCAACGTTATTGACACAAGTTGGTTTACCCCATGCACCTGATGTTGCAGGGAATGGAGGTTTAGAACGCGGGTTAGCACGACGACCTTCTAAGGAGTTGATTAATGCTGTCTCTTCACCACAGATGTAACGACCTGCACCTGTGTGAACAAACAGTTCAAAATCAATGCCTGAACCGAAGATATTTTTACCCAGAAAGCCTGCTGCCTTTGCTTCTTCAATAGCATGGCGCAGATTCTTAGCCGCTTCGATATATTCGCCACGAAGGAAAATATAGCCACGGTAAGCTTTCAGTGCGTGAGCGCCGATAATCATCCCTTCAATTAACAGATGTGGAAGCTCTTCCATTAAGAGACGGTCTTTATAAGTACCCGGCTCCATTTCATCTGCGTTACAAAGGATGTAACGGATATTCATGCTTTCATCTTTTGGCATCAGGCTCCATTTCAAGCCTGTTGAGAATCCAGCACCACCACGACCTTTTAGGCCAGCATCTTTAACTTGGGTTGTCACCTCTTCTGGTGCCATCCCTTTCAATGCTTTTTCTGCCGCTTTATAACCGTTTTTAGCACGGTATTCATCCAGCCATACAGGCTGACGATCATCACGTAAGCGCCACGTTAGCGGGTGCGTTTCTGCGCTACGAATAATCGGTTTTGCTCCTGAAATTGCTGTCATGGATACTGCTCCAGTAACGTTTCAATCTCTTCAGGTTTAACAAAGCTGTGAGTATCGTCATCTACCATCATAGTAGGACCTTTATCACAATTACCTAAACAGCAGGTTGGCAGTAACGTAAAGCGACCATCTGGTGTTGTTTGACCAGGAATGATATTAAGGTGCTTTTCAATCGCTGCCTGAATGCCTTGATAACCTGTAATATGACAAACCACGCTGTCACAAAAACGAATGATGTGACGGCCAACGGGTTGACGGAAAATTTGGCTATAGAACGTAGCAACGCCTTCAACATCGCTTGCTGGGATCCCAAGAACATCCGCAATCGCATAGATTGCGCCATCTTCAACCCAACCACGGTTCTTTTGCACAATTTTCAGTGCTTCAATAGAGGCTGCACGAGGATCTTCGTAATGATGTTTTTCTTGTTCAATTTCAGCACGTTCTTCTTCAGTTAAAACAAACGTTGCTTTCTTTGAATGTGTTACATCGACGATTTCGATCTGCACAGCATCATCTTTTTGGTTTAATTCATTTTGCATGATTAACGATCCACATCCGACATTACAAAATCAATACTTCCCAGATACACAATCAAGTCAGAAACCAGACTACCGCGGATAACCGCTGGGATTTGTTGCAAGTGAGCAAAGCTTGGCGTACGAATACGCGTACGGTAGCTCATTGTGCTGCCATCACTGGTTAAGTAATAGCTGTTGATCCCTTTCGTGGCTTCAACCATCTGGAATGATTCATTAGCAGGCATAACAGGACCCCATGAAACCTGTAAGAAGTGGTTAATCATGGTTTCGATATGCTGTAATGTGCGCTCTTTTGGTGGCGGTGTTGTCAGTGGATGGTCTGCTTTAAATGGCCCTTCTGGCATATTTTTATAGCATTGTTCCAGAATACGTAAGCTTTGGCGTAGTTCTTCTACTTTCAGCATTACGCGGTCATAACAGTCACCATTACTTGCAACAGGGATTTCAAATTCAAAGTTTTCATAACCTGAATATGGACGCCATTTACGGACGTCAAACTCAACACCTGTTGCACGAAGACCAGCACCTGTTACACCCCACTCTAATGCTTCTTTTGAGTTATAAGAGGCAACACCAATAGTACGACCTTTCAAGATACTGTTTTGCAGAGCCGCTTTTACGTAAGAATCAAGACGTTTTGGCATCCAGTCTAAGAATTCACGTAATAAGCGCTCCCAACCGCGAGGTAAGTCATGAGCAACACCACCGATACGGAACCATGCCGGGTGCATACGGAATCCAGTAATCGCTTCAACGATGTTGTAAACTTTCTGACGGTCAGTAAAGGCAAAGAACACCGGTGTCATTGCACCAACGTCTTGGATAAAGGTACTGATATACAGTAAGTGGCTATTAATACGGAATAGCTCTGACAGCATGACACGAATAACTTTAACGCGTTCAGGCACTTCAATACCGGCAAGTTTTTCCACTGCAAGTACATAAGGCATTTCGTTAACGCATCCGCCGAGGTATTCGATTCGGTCTGTGTATGGGATATAGCTGTGCCAAGATTGGCGCTCACCCATTTTTTCAGCACCACGGTGGTGATAACCCACGTCAGGCACACAGTCAACGATTTCCTCGCCATCAAGCTGAAGAATAATACGGAATGCACCGTGAGATGATGGATGGTTAGGGCCGAGGTTTAAGAACATAAAGTCCTCATTCTCAGTACCGCGTTTCATCCCCCACTCTTCAGGTTTGAATGTCAGCGATTCCATTTCCAGATCCTGTTTCTGCTTGGTCAGCACATAAGGATCGAACTCTGTCGCACGAGCAGGATAGTCTTTACGCAGTGGATGACCTTCCCAATCAGGAAGCATCATAATACGGCGTAAATTTGGATGCCCATTAAAGACAATCCCAAACATATCCCAGACTTCACGCTCATACCAATTCGAGTTAGGAAAGAGAGATGTGATAGTCGGAACATTAAGATCATTTTCACTTAATGCGACTTTCAACATAATATCTTTATTACGATCGATTGATATCAGATGATAGAAAACGGAAAAGTCTGCTGCTGGCAAGCCTTGACGATGCGTACGAAGACGCTCATCAAAACCATGCATATCAAACAGCATGACATAAGGTTTTGGTAAAGATTTGAGGTATAGCATTACCTCAATGAGTTGTTCCCGTTTAACCCAAACAACTGGCATGCCAGTACGAGTAGGCTGGAACGTAAACGCATCGGGTCCAAATTTCTGACGTAGTTCATTAACCACCTGATCATCAATATGATCGGTCGTTTCCCACGCTGGCCGAGCGCCTTTTTGCGCTATCTGATCGGTCATTTCTATTCACCACAACTTTGATCAGGGTTACTATGATCGCAACACATTGCTCTGGTTACGTCTTAGGCAAAAGCCTTTAAATTTCGTCAGGAGTACGCAGGTTTTTCACTGCGATACGTTCACCGTGTTTTCTTTCTCGTTCTGATTGCATATTGGCACGGTAAACGCCTTGGTCGCCGACAACCCATGATAATGGGCGACGTTCTTTACCAATGGACTCTTGTAATAACATGAGTGCTTGCATATAAGCTTCAGGGCGTGGCGGACATCCAGGAATATACACATCAACTGGAATGAACTTATCCACACCTTGCACTACTGAATAAATATCGTACATACCACCAGAGTTTGCACATGCCCCCATAGAGATAACCCATTTAGGCTCTAACATCTGATCATATAAACGTTGAATAACAGGTGCCATCTTAGTAAAGCAAGTACCCGCAACCACCATAAAGTCAGCTTGACGAGGTGATGCACGTAATACTTCTGAACCAAAACGAGCCACGTCATGCACAGCCGTAAATGACGTCACCATTTCAACGTAACAACAGGAAAGACCAAAGTTATATGGCCATAAAGAGTTTTTCCGTCCCCAGTTCACAACATCATGCAATGCATGTTCCAGTTTTCCCATATACACGCTGCGATGAACGTGAGCATCTAATGGGTCGCTGACAATTTCCTGTGATTGAAGGGGATAACGGTCATTCTCACCATTCGGATCTATGCGGGTGAGTGTATAATCCATTTCTAATGCCTCGCTTATTACTGCTGCGGATGTTTGCCGCTGGTTAATCGAACATGGCTTTTACTCGCGGTTTCACGACGAGAACGAACAGGCGTCCAATCTAATGCGCCTATACGAACCAAATAGAATAATCCAGCTAATAAAATAGCGATGAAGACTGATGCTTCAATAAAGCCTAACCAGCCAACTTCACGAACGGAAACAGCCCAGGCATAAAGAAACAGTGCTTCAACATCGAAAATAACGAAAAACATGGCAACTAAATAGAATTTAGCTGACATGCGCAGACGAGCGCTGCCAACAGAATCAAGACCAGATTCATAAGGAACATGCTTTGCCCTTGCCTGTGCGCGTCCGCCTAAATAGCGGGCGCCCAACAACATGAGCGAACATAACCCCAATGCGCCTATGAGGAAGACAGCAAATGCCCAATGATGGGCGATAACTTCGGTGGTTGTAGACATACTCATTGCTTACTCATCAAAGGTGGTGTCAATTAACCAACTCTTATCCGGCGGTTTACACCACATTTCTAATTACGAAAAAAAAGGCGAATTAAAAAGACTTGCTAATTAAATAAATAATAACAGTCTATTTATACCTTTCTTATTTTTTGGAAAACTTTGCGACAAATCACTCAGTTTTCCATCGCGATTTAACAAATTTAACACTCATTTTTAACACTCAATTACTGGCTAATGCTAAAACGTGTCAGTTAACCGACAAACTTTATGCTAACACGCTTAGTCTAACCGATAATTCGATTTTACTACACCAGTATCTCAGGAAAAACCTGATTCAACACAGGCAAATGTGCCTTATTTTCTTGATCAAACTCACAAAATAGTCGAAAAAATACTTAATCAGTTTAAAATTTATCCAAATTTTAACAAATTAACTTTCTAATATTGTGGAGGAGGTCAAATATCCGCTTAGATTTACTTTTTTATTCTCTTAAAACCTAGACAATCTTTTTATTTGTTAACAAATCCTACAAGTGATTAACCAAGGGGGAAGGTAAACATTTTTTTAACAAGCAGTTAAGAGAGTGATGGAATGAAATGTCACAATGATAAATACATAAAACAGCATAATTATTAACATAGTGTTACTATTTCAAAAGATGGTAATAAAAAAACGGGAACAAATGCGCTTCATTGCATCTATTCCCGTTTATCATTATTCATCACTATCTAGCTTTATTTGACGCTTTTTTAATCTTTAATTTTTGTGTTTTAACGTTAAAAAATCCACACAATAATTAATGTGATTATTCAAGTTCAGTAGAGCTAATATCTTCAGATGCAGTGACGGTATAAGGTGTTTTCTTGTTTTCAATCGCATTGAATACCGTTAACACCGCTTCATTTTGTTCATCAGTATTACGATACAGCCAGTATTGTGTTTCAGGTAAACGAGGTAACCCTTCACTTTCGCCTAAAATACGTAAATCGGCATTTTGCATTTCAAGTGGGCGCGCAGTAATACCCACTTCTGCATTAACTGCGGCACGAACAGCAGATAAAGAAGCGGCTTCATAAGCAATACGCCATTGAATGCCAGCGTCATCTAACGTGTTTGTCGCTAATTGACGGAAGGGGTTCGTTTCATCCATTACAACTAAAGGAATAGGTTCATTCATTTGTAATTGGAAATCTGGCGCACAATGCCATAGCACCGGTGCAGTACGTAATGCTGTACGTGGGTGATGACCAATACGTGCTGTTGTTAATGCTAAATCAATTTCATGATTATCTAGCATTGTTTCAATATATTGAGAACGCTTAATGCGAACATCAACAGCTAAACGTGGATACACTGATGCGATACGATTTAATAAAAACGGTAATAAAGTATCAACAGAGTCATCAGAAGCACCAATACGTAGCTCCCCTTCTGCATCGCTATACGTTAATGATGCCGTTGCATCATCATTAGCACGCAGAATTTGACGAGCATAACCTAACAGTTGTAGACCATGCTCTGTTAAAAGTTTATTACGACCATGGCGGGCAAAAAGCTCTCTACCAACCAATTGCTCTAAACGTTGCATCTGCTGACTCACAGCAGATTGGGTTCGACATACAGCAGCAGCGGCTGCTGCAAAAGTGTTCAAATCTGCTACAGCTACAAACGTTCTAAGCAGATCGAGGTCGAGATTCATTATCGGACGATTTGCATTAATCATTGTTTATTCTTCACTTATTTTTGATTTTTAAATTACATATACCTGGTGTTTTTTATCAAAAGTCTAAAAAAGACTTCCGATTCAGACAGTACTCTACTCTGAAAAGGAGAGCAAAGACATATCGAATACTTTACATTTGTTTCTTATCGTTTACACCTCCTAGATAGAAAGGAATTGCATCTTTTTGTAACAAATTAAATTTTATTATCATTTCAAGCATTCACAAGAAAGAACTGTATACTGTCATCACAAGTTAGACTTAGATCATACTATATTGCTTTCTCATTCATAAATTTTAACATTTTGAAAATAATTCAAATTATCTTAACTATGCATTCAAGTTTAAGTATCTTCCCCTATAAATTAAATTTAAGATTTAAATTTAATTTATACTTAAACTAGTTGATTGCTATAGAATAAAGTAGATTTAACCATATTATTTGAAAATTTAATATATTAAGTCAGATAATACAAATCCGATAAAATTATTCAATAATTGATTATGCAACATTTCATCTACCTCTCTATCACACCAACTTATTTCTAATCACCACACTAAAAAGCACCTTTTCAATAGAATAATAATCCAGATTATTTATTGGAACTGAAACATAATACCATCATAAGTAATACAATCAGTCATCAAAATAACATTCTAAGAATAAACTGACCTTTTACACCAAAAATTACCTAGCATCTTCAAAAGTTTGTAACGTAAGAGTAGAGTGATAGAACAGTTATTTGCTGGGACAGCCTTTTCATTTGTATCTTTCTATATGAATAGCAATCGGTGATAAATATCGCTAAGTCGCCATAATCACAATAAAGATACGAGTCAGACCCTATTAGGTAAACGCGCTATGAATCAGATTAAAAAATCAAACAAACTCGAACATGTCTGTTACGACATTAGAGGTCCGGTTTTGCAAGAAGCAAAACGTCTGGAAGAAGAAGGTAACAAAGTTTTAAAACTCAATATTGGTAACCCGGCACCTTTTGGCTTTGAAGCACCTGATGAAATTTTAGTGGATGTGATCCGCAATCTACCAAGCTCTCAGGGTTATAGTGACTCCAAAGGTCTGTTTTCTGCGCGTAAAGCTATCATGCAGCATTATCAAGCCCGTGATATGCGAGATATCACGGTTGAAGACATTTATATTGGTAACGGTGTTTCCGAGTTAATCGTACAAGCAATGCAAGCCTTATTGAATAATGGCGATGAAATGCTAGTACCTGCACCTGATTATCCTTTATGGACTGCAGCAGTTTCTCTTTCGGGAGGAAATGCCGTTCACTATATGTGTGATGAGCAACAAGGTTGGTTCCCTGATTTAGATGATATCCGCAGTAAAATTACAAAAAATACCCGCGGCATTGTTATTATCAACCCAAACAATCCAACCGGTGCGGTATATAGCAAAGATATTCTGATGGAAATCGTTGAAATAGCTCGTCAGCATGACCTGATTATCTTTGCAGATGAGATCTACGATAAAATTCTCTATGATGATGCAGAGCATCACTCTATTGCGGCAATGGCACCGGATTTATTAACCGTCACTTTTAATGGTTTATCAAAAACCTATCGTGTTGCTGGTTTTCGTCAAGGTTGGATGGTACTAAACGGCCCTAAAAAACATGCTAAAAGCTATATTGAAGGCTTGAATATGTTAGCGTCAATGCGTTTATGCGCTAACGTTCCGATGCAACATGCCATTCAAACAGCATTAGGCGGCTATCAAAGTATTAGTGAATTTATCCTGCCGGGTGGTCGTTTATACGAGCAACGTAATCGAGCTTGGGAACTGATCAATCAAATTCCAGGTGTTTCTTGCGTTAAGCCAATGGGCGCACTTTATATGTTCCCTAAAATTGACTTAAATCGCTACAGTATTAAAGACGATCAGAAAATGATCCTTGATTTATTACTGCAAGAAAAAGTGCTATTAGTACAAGGTACTGCCTTTAACTGGCCATACCCAGACCATTTCCGTATCGTTACCCTTCCTCGTGAAGATGATTTAGATATGGCAATTCAAAAATTTGGTCGTTTTATCGTGGGTTATCACCAATAAGACTTATCAAATAAAAAATAAAACGCAGTATAACAATCAGTTATATTGCGTTTTTTTATTTTCTTTTTTATTGACGTTTACATCTGTTAATTATCCACTCACAATAATCACTTCAATCACGCAATTGGGAGATATTATGAGTTACTTTTTTGCTCACCTTTCTCGCTTAAAACTCATTACTCGTTGGCCTTTAATGCGTAACATTCGCCAAGAAAATGTGTCTGAGCACAGTTTACAAGTGGCTTTTGTTGCCCATGCCTTAGCGGTGATTAAAAATCGTAAATTTGATGGCAATGTCAATGCCGAACGAATTGCATTACAAGCGATGTATCATGATGCCAGCGAAGTGATCACCGGTGATATGCCAACCCCCATCAAATATCACAATCCGCAAATTGCCCATGAATATAAAAAAATAGAAAAATATGCACAGCAAAAATTAATTGAAATGCTACCTGAAGAGTTACAAGATGATTTTCGTCCGCTGATCGATGAACAATTACATAGTGAAGAAGAAATCTTTATTGTTAAGCAAGCAGATAGTCTGTGCGCTTATTTAAAATGTCTTGAAGAGTTAGCCGCAGGCAATAGCGAATTTAATCTGGCTAAAAATCGGTTAGAAAAGACACTAGCAGAAAGACATAGCCCAGAAATGGACTATTTTATAAAGGTGTTTGTACCAGGGTTTAGTTTATCGCTTGATGAAATTAGTGAGTGATAATAATCACTCACTTTAAAGTTGATACTATAATTTAATGATATAAATCAGTCTTCATTTTTTACATCGTTTTTATCAGAATTAATATCCTTATCATTCATACCTTTTATATTTTCCATTTCCTTTATATTTTCTGCTAAAAACTTCAATGTATTGGATTCAAAACTTACGATCAAACCTTCTGTTAATTTATTTAGCCTATCAATTTTGCTATTATCTTTACCAATAACTAGATTTCTTATTCCTTTCATACCTCTAATAAATACATTACTTCTATTGATACTTTTTGTTTTTCCCATAGCAAGCATTATTATATCATTTTTATTTTCATTAAGTTTTAGTGCTTTCATATAATCTAATGTTTGGTCAATTGCCGAATTAACTGTCTCTAATCGTTTTTCTGAGTTTAATGTAGCTGCAAACTCTAAACCTTTATCTTTGATCATTTTTTCAATAATATTTTCGGCTTGTTCTAAATTAACATGAATATTATTGTCATTAAGATAGTGTTCAGCAATTCCTTGAAAAATATCATGTGTATTTAAATCACTTTTATTTCTAACAATATTTTTATTTTTAAAATCATTAACAAGTTCAAAAAGACCTTCTATTTTTTTATCAAATTTATTTGACTCCATTATTCTTAATATATTTTTCGCTCTATTAGTGATATTCAACTTATTTTTTCCAGCGTCTATATATCCTTGGTATTTCTCATTTAAATAATCCTTTACATACTCAACAGAATCATTCTTATTATTATTTTCTAATATAGAAAAGATTATCGCCTCATCTGCATTGTTTAATTCTAATGAAATAGAAAAATTAGTCATTGCTTTTGATGCTTTATCATGAAACTCAGGTGCTAATGAAGTAAAATTATTATACTTTGATAATATCTCATTCCCCACACTTTCTTTATTATTCATCAGATTATTCGCGATCAATCCTTTAAAAACAGTACGACGTGTAGAAATAGCCTGTTTTATCTGTTTTAGATCATCGCTAACACTTTGAGTCAAATTTTTATTATGTTCACTAGAAAAAACAACGTTTTTATTATTTACTCTTGCTGTTGATTTACCCTGGCTATTTTTTTCTATTATTATCTTTTTTATTTTATTACTTAATACTTTGTTACTTTCTTTTGATGTATGATTATTGCCATTAGTTTTAAACTCTCTATTATTATTTGATATAGTGCTTATTGCCTTGTCATCTTGAGTATTTTTATCATTCTGAATCAAAATGTTGCTTTGGATGCTTTGGGTGCTTATTGAATTTATACACATTATATATCTCTCTTATTAAATTATTTTCAGATCAATAATATGACTATACTTTTTTTTCTAAGAAAGATTTTCAGAAAACACACATTCATAGATATGTCGCATACATCAAATAAAAAACATCGCCCAATAAATAAAAAACGCTGTTTATTAATTAACAAACAGCGTTTCAGAAAAACAAAAGTATTAATATTTAGAATGGGAATAATAGCGGGATCAGGAAGACACTAATCAACATCACAATAACCGTAAATGGCACACCAATCTTCATAAAGTCGGCAAACTTATAGCCACCCGGCTCCAGGATCAGCGTATTAACAGGCGATGAAACTGGCGTCATAAATGCTGCGGATGCTGCAACGCCTATCACCATTGCAAATGGTAGTGGAGAAACATTCATTTGGTTAGCCGCAGCTATAGCAATTGGTGCCATTAATACCGCCGTTGCCGTATTGGAAATAAACAACCCAATTGATGCACAAAGTATAAATAAACACACCAACATCACTTGAGGACCAGCACTACCCGCAACATCCATTAAACCATTAACAATAAGCTCTATACCGCCTGTTTTTTGTAATGCGGCTGCAAAAGGCATCATACCAACAATTAAAATAATACTAGGCCAATGAATAGAGCGATAAGCACTTTCCATATCAATACAACGGAATTTACCCATTAATAAACAGGCAATAAGTGCCGCAATAAAGTTAGGGACTTCATTCGTCACCATTAACGCCACCATTAATGCTAACGAAAACAATGCATGAGGAGCTTGGGATGAAGCAGGGGCAACAGTTTCAATTTCTGCGGCTAAATTTAACACAATAAAATTACGTGGTTTCGTCGAAAGAATACGGATTAACTTCCAATCACCAATCACCAATAACACATCACCAAGGCGTAATGGCTCATCGACAATTTTACCCGGCAAGGCGCTTCCTTCACGACGAATAGCAACCACGTTTAGTCCATAACGGGTACGAAATTTAATTTCTCTTAATGATTTGCCTAATAATTCGGAATCAGGATTCATGGATACTTCAGCAAGCCCTACATCACGAGATTGTTCAGAAAAATATTCACCTCGCAATACCATTGGCTCTAATAGCTGTTCGCGGCAAAACTCACGTAAATCGACATCACTGGCTGACATATCAACTAATAAAACATCACGCTCTCTTAATTCAGTGCCACCAGTTGCACTAACCATAACACGCCGAAACCGCCTCCAGCGTTCAATACCGACAACGTTTGCACCATAACGAGAACGTAAGTGTAATTCATCAAGTGAATGACCGACTAGCGGAGAACCTTTACGAATGGCTAAACGACGAGCGCGCCCCGCTAACTGATAATCACGAATAAGATCACGGAAAGTACGACGATAAGCTTCTTTTTGTTTACCATTATCGTTATTTCCTAGCCACCGACGTACCACCAGCATATAAAGAATACCTGCAAATAATACAGCAATACCTATTGGCGTAATGGAGAAAAACTGAAAACTCGGTAAACCTTCTCTGACTAATTCACTATTAACAACCATATTAGGTGGTGTTGCCACTAAGGTCATTAATCCACTAATCAGCCCCGCAAAACCTAACGGCATCATTAAACGACCCGGCGATGTTTTCATTCGAGCAGCAACACTCAATACAACAGGAATAAAGATAGCGACAACGCCTGTTGAACTCATGAAAGCACCTAAACTTGCAACGCATATCATTAATAGCACAAGCATTTTAACTTCACTGCTACCCGCGACACGAACTAGCCAGTCACCCATTTGATAAGCCACACCGGTTCTTACTAACCCTTCGCCAATAACAAAAAGGGCAGCAATCAGTAATACGTTAGGATCGCTAAACCCTACCGTGGCTTCATTTAATGAGAGAGTACCGCTAAGAACGAATGCGATGATGACAAGTAAAGCGACCACATCCATGCGGATTTTGTTGGTCGTAAAAAGGACAATAGCTATCAATAGCAGGCTTAAAACCCATAATAATTCGCTATTCAAAATGGCCTCGATCAGCAATAAGTGAAAACAGTTTAAGACATCAATTCACTACATTGATAAGTAGACCATTTTTACAACAATAAGTCTTCTAATATGATCAAAGAAAAGACTATCTTTTGTGCGTAATTATCACTTTTTCAGCTTGCTTCTCGATTTGAATATCATTTAAAGAATCAATAATTAAATGAATCTCATTACGACGAGGAAGGGAAAGAGGAGCATGAACGGCAACGACTTGGCATCCCGCATCTAAACCAGAGTAAATACCCGCTGCTGCATCTTCAAAAACCACACAATCTTGTGGTAATAAACCCAATTTTTTGGCACCTAAAAGATAAGGCTCTGGATCCGGTTTACCTTTGCTAATACATTCCGCGGTAACCCAATGCTTAGGTTCAGGAATGCCCGTAACAGATTGACGCGTCGAGGCAATAGGAACCGTACCTGATGTGACAATCGCCCAAGGAATATTTAAGTCATTAAGGCGATTAATCAACTGAATAGCACCCGGAAGTGGTGCTAAACCTTCTGTTTGTGTTGACTCTAATTTTTCTAACCAACGGAACGTTTCTGTTATCTCTTGTTCGGTTGCATTAGGCATAAAATGGCGAATCGACTCAATTGCAGGCTTTCCGTGGATGTAGTCGTTAATCTCTTGTGTTGATACACCGACACGCTCACCAAATAGCGCCCAACAATGTTCAACAACGGGTAATGAATCAACTAATGTTCCATCTAAATCAAACAGAAAACCTTTACATGTGATTGCCATATTTTATGCCTACCTTTACCTTACAGTGATGCGTCAACTATTATGTACTGCGATTACGCATTAAGTATTTGTTGGATTTCAACGGTGCTAAGGTGATACTGGCGAGGGCACGCTAACCAAACAGCAAGCATTCTTTGGTATTTTTCCCACATTGGTGTTTGAGAGTTAAAACCATGACTGCCACTATCAAAATGTGTATAACGCCCTTCTGTATTCACCATAAAACGCACATAGCTAAGATAGCGGGATTCTGTCGCTGCATCAAAGCCTATAAATGCGACACGGCGAGCATCTGGCATTTCTTGTTCTTTTAAGTTATCACGAGAAACTTGCAGTGCATGGTACATTTCCATGACGTTAATAATGGTACGGCAAGTCTCTTCTGACATTTCATCGAAATCACGGTCAAGTTCACGTAATTGTAATCCATAACCGCGTTCAATAATTGTCTGATAGCGACGATAACGTTCAGCGTTATCAGGATCCATCATAGTCATCATTTTATACTGATTAGAGAGGATCAAGCGTTGTGCGTGTGTCATTTCCATCATTAATTCTCCAAAGAAATTATTGGGAGGATCATGTCATTAATCAAAAGTATTGAGTAGTGCTAACTACGCGTTTTTTGATCTCAACGGGGTAATTCAGATGACAATCATGACAAACGAAGAAGGTAGAACAAATGTTCTACACATCATCAAGAAAAGAACGATCCAGTTGCTTAAAAGCACGTTTTAATAAATGAGCTAAAGAAAGGTAAGTCGGTGTTTGTTCAACAGGTGCTAAAGCGATACCTGCTTCTTCAAATTTCTCCCGAATTTCATAAAACCAGCGTAATAATGTTGCAGGAAGTGGCGTTGCTGCACGCTTACCTAACCACCATAATCCTTGCATTGGCAAGCTACAAGCAAAGAGCGCGGTTGTAATTGCTGGTCCCAAATTACCACCCAATGCGATTTGCCATGTCATTGTAAAAATGGCGATAGGCGGCATATAACGAATACCAAAGCGAGTGGCTTTGACAATACGATTTTCAGGGAAAACAGGCGCTAACTGCTTTTCAACCGGCCAGGTTTTTAAATACTCATTACCCAAACGAAGCTTCTTAAAAAAGCCGGGGGGAGTCACTGTCGGTTCGCTCATAATGACCTCAATCAATTTCTTCTGTAACTTTTAAAAAATATCTATAAAGAATAAAAATCTTTTAGTAGAATTAAGTATATTTTGTCTTTGTTGCCTTTACTCTGTATCCTGTGCCCATTCTAAAGGTTTGTGGCAATAAAGCGCTATATTTTGTTTGCCGGCGTGATTTTCAACCCTTTTCGCCGATTTTAACGCGAAAAGTTAATGGGTGAATAAAAATCGTCCAATTAATGATTGGCAACTATAATTAGCATCAAGTTTTTTACTTTAAGCATGATGCGCGTCATTAATGTCATCATAGGAATGCGATAGGCTTTTATGATTGACGTTTTATTAACCACCGTCTTTATAATATAAAAGACACTACGACAACAAGATAAATAGGTAATTCCATGTCAAGTAAGCTGGTGCTGGTACTGAACTGCGGTAGTTCTTCTCTTAAATTTGCAATTATCAACCCAGAAAATGGTGAAGAATTCCTGTCAGGTTTGGCTGAATGCTTCAACCTTCCTGAAGCCCGCCTGAAGTGGAAAATGGATGGCCAGAAACACGAAGCTGCGTTAGGCGCAGGTGCTGCTCATAGCGAAGCATTAAACTTTATCGTAAATACTATTCTGGCTCAAAAACCAGAACTTTCTGCACAAATCGCGTCTATTGGTCACCGTATTGTTCATGGTGGCGAGAAATTCACTAAATCTGTCGTGATCACTGACGAAGTTATCAAAGGTATTGAAGCAGCTATCCCATTTGCACCATTGCATAACCCAGCTCACCTTATTGGTATTGAAGAAGCACGTAAAGCATTCCCTCACTTAATTGAAAAAATGGTTGCTGTTTTTGACACGGCTTTCCATCAAACAATGCCAGAAGAAGCTTATTTGTATGCTCTGCCATACAGCTTATATAAAGATCACAGCATCCGTCGTTACGGCGCTCACGGAACTAGCCATTTCTACGTTTCTCGTGAAGCCGCTAAAATGTTAAACAAACCTGTTGATGAACTGAACGTAATCACTTGCCACTTAGGTAATGGTGGTTCTGTTTCTGCTGTCGTTAACGGTAAATGTGTTGATACTTCTATGGGTCTGACTCCATTAGAAGGTTTAGTAATGGGTACTCGTAGTGGTGATATCGATCCTGCTATCGTGTTCCATTTACACGACACTTTAGGTATGAGCGTTGAAGACATCAACAAACTGCTGACTAAAGAATCAGGTCTGTTAGGTTTAACCGAAGTCACTAGTGACTGCCGTTATGTTGAAGATAACTACGACACTAAAGCAGACGCTAAACGTGCAATGGACGTTTACTGCCATCGTTTAGCGAAATACATCGGTTCTTACTGCGCACTGATGGAAGGTCGTTTAGACGCTATTATCTTCACTGGTGGTATCGGTGAAAATGCAGCAATGGTACGTGAATTATCTCTGAAAAAACTGGCTCTGTTAGGTTTTGAAGTTGATCATCAACGTAACTTAGATGCACGTTTCGGTAAATCAGGCACTATCACTACCGATAACAGCCGTCTTGCTGTTGTTATCCCAACTAACGAAGAGTTAGTTATCGCTCAGGACGCAAGTCGCCTGACCGCTTAAGTTCTTTGATGTACTGCCAGTGTAATGCTGGCAGTACTGTTTTACATAACGAGCAACCGATATTTAAAGAGGTTTCCGTGTCCCGTACAATTATGTTAGTCCCAACTGATACACGCGTAGGTTTAACCAGCGTCAGCTTGGGTGTTATCCGTTCTATGGAACAAAAAGGCGTTAGCCTTAGCGTGTTCAAACCAATTGCACAACCTCGTGTAAAAGGCGCTTTAGACCAGACAACTGCGATTATCCGCTCTCACTCCACTATTCAATCATCAGAACCTTTAAACATGGATTATGTTGAGTCTCTACTCAGCTCAAACCAAAAAGATGTTTTGATGGAAGAAATTGTTGCTAGATACCATGAAAATACCGCTGATGCAGAAGTTATTCTCATCGAAGGTCTGGTACCTATGCGTAAGCACCCTTTTGCACAATCATTAAACTATGAAATTGCAAAAACATTAGGCGCTGAAATTGTTTTCGTTACTGCATTAGGTAACAACACTGTTGAACAGCTAAAAGAGCGTATCGAATTTGCGCGTGCTGAATTCGGCGGTGTAAAAAACCAAAATATCACAGGCGTTATTGTTAACAAACTAAATGCGCCAGTTGATGATCAAGGCCGTACACGTCCTGACTTATCTGAAATCTTTGATGATTCAAGTAAAGCGATTATCTCTAATGTCGATTTAAAAACCATCGAAAAAAATAGCCCACTGCCTTTACTGGGTTGTATTCCATGGAACTTCGATTTAATCGCCACTCGTGCAACAGATATGGCAAAACACTTAAATGCGACTATCGTCAATAAAGGCGATATTGAAACCCGTCGTATTAAGTCTGTCACTTTCTGCGCCCGTAGTATTCCACACATGTTAGAGCATTTCCGTCCTGGTTCACTTTTAGTGACATCAGCGGATCGCCCTGATGTATTAGTTTCAGCATGCCTTGCAGCAATGAATGGTGTTGAAATTGGTGCGATCTTACTGACAGGTGGTTACCAAATCGATGCACCAATCAAACAACTTTGTGAACGTGCATTCGAAACTGGCTTACCAATCTTTATGGTTAATGCGAACACTTGGCAGACTTCTTTAAATCTGCAAAGCTTTAGCTTAGAAGTTCCTGCTGATGACCATGAACGTATTGAAAAAATTCAGAACTATGTTGCTCAACATATCAATACACAATGGATTGATTCACTGACAGCTAACTCTGAACGCCCTAACCGTTTATCACCACCAGCATTCCGTTATCAATTAACAGAATTAGCACGTAAAGCGAAAAAACGTATCGTTTTACCAGAAGGTGATGAGCCACGTACTGTTAAAGCAGCAGCAATTTGTGCTGAACGTGGTATCGCAACTTGCGTGCTGTTAGGTGACCCAGAAGAAATTCGTCGCGTAGCAACCGCTCAAGGTGTTGAATTAGGTACAGGTATTGAGTTAGTCAATCCTAAAGAAGTCCGTGAAATCTATGTGCCTCGCCTAGTTGAACTGCGCAAAAACAAAGGTATGACAGAGGTTGTTGCTCGCGAACAGTTAGAAGATAACGTTGTTCTCGGCACATTAATGCTGGAAAAAAGCGAAGTAGATGGCCTAGTTTCTGGTGCTGTTCATACAACTGCAAACACTATTCGCCCACCACTACAGTTAATCAAAACTGCTCCAGGTAGCTCATTAGTGTCTTCTGTGTTCTTTATGCTGTTACCTGAGCAAGTTTATGTTTATGGTGACTGTGCAATTAACCCAGATCCAACAGCAGAACAACTGGCTGAAATCGCAATTCAATCTGCAGATTCTGCAATTGCATTCGGTATCGACCCTCGCGTTGCGATGATCTCTTACTCTACGGGTAACTCTGGTGCAGGTAGTGACGTAGAAAAAGTCCGCGAAGCGACTCGTTTAGCACAAGAAAAACGCCCTGATCTGATGATTGATGGTCCTTTACAATACGACGCAGCTGTTATGGCTGACGTTGCTAAATCTAAAGCGCCAAATTCACCAGTTGCAGGTAAAGCGACTGTGTTTATCTTCCCTGATCTGAACACAGGTAACACCACTTATAAAGCGGTACAACGTTCAGCTGACTTGGTTTCAATCGGACCAATGTTACAAGGTATGCGTAAACCAGTAAATGACCTTTCTCGTGGTGCATTAGTAGACGATATCGTCTACACCGTTGCGTTGACTGCTATTCAAGCAAGCCAACAAGAAAACGCATAATTACTGAAGTTTACTTCAAGTAAAGCAACGCCAGATGATTGATTTCATCTGGCGTTTTTTTATTCTACAGATTTCTTATTTGACTAAAATTCGAGGCAGTCTCAAACCAGACAACTTGATTCTGTCTCCTTTATAAAGGAGTGTCAAGAGACATTCCGCATATAAACACCAGATACAAAAACAATTAACATATTGATTTTACTTGTTTATTTATATTATTTTTATGCGAAAAAAGATAGGAATGAGGTGAATTTCTGTTAGTATGCGGGTGGGTGCTTGGATCATTTTGGTTCAAGCATTTGCGAGCGCCAAAAAGACGAAAGCCCCGAATTTTACTTTACTAAAATCCGAGGCAGTCTCAAAGCAGACAACTTGATTCTGTCTCCTTTATAAAGGAGTGTCAAGAGAAATGGCTAAATTTGCCCTGATGGGGCTGATTGCTGTCTGTATGACAGCACTGTGTTTATCATTACTTAAACATGAAAGATTATGCTCTTTCAATATTCGTAGTGGTCATACAGTAGTTCAAGCGACTTTATCTTGCGATAAATAGCTTTGTGGGGGAATTTTCCCCCACAATTTCTCAAACAGGTTGTTGTGTTTTGTGGTTACCAAGCACCCTACTTTAATCCACTAATATCCGTTGATTGGTTGCACCCCATAAAATCGACATTTCTGTAAACAGTGCACCACTAATATCTTCAACTTCTTCTGCCGTAATTTCGCTATTGCCTTGCTTACCAAAGAATACGACTTCATCCCCTGATTTGATATTTTTAAGATCTGTAATATCAACAATCACCGTATTCATTGACGTTTTACCTAAAACAGGCACACGTTGACCACCGATTAAGGCATGTCCAGCATTACTAAAAACTCGACGATAGCCATCTGCATAACCAACAGGAATATTAGCTAATACCGAGTCACGTTTTAGTGTGTAAGTCCGGTCATAACCAACAGTATTACCTTTAGGATAATAATTAATTGAAGCAATGGTCGATTTAAACGTCATAACACGTTTGTAATCTGTACTTGCGATGGTATCGCCATAGAAAATTCCGCCTACACGCACCATATCTAACCATGATCCAGGCACGGTAATTGTGGCAAACGTATTTGCCATATGCAGAGTAATGTCTTTGCGATTTAACCCTGTAACATCCAATACTTTTTGTGATTGCTGTTTAAAACGAGCAAGATCTTCTTTTACTTTATCAGCATCTTCTTCAGGATAATGAGACATAATGCCAACCACTTTAAGGTTAGCTAATTGAGCAATTTGCTTCGCCTCTTCAAGCCCTACTGCGTTACTAACTTCTAATCCATTACGAGACATTCCACCTGAATTTAAGGCAAGATGAATAGGGATCACTTTATTTTGTTGTTTAGCAATGGCATCTAATTTTTTAGCTATATCTAAATTACCAATCAATTCTTCCACGTTATAGCTTGTTGCCTGAGCCATTTCTTGCTCGGTGGCATTACGTACACGCATTAAACGACCTTGGAATCCTAGATCACGAACTTCTTTTAGCTCTTGGTTATTCGTTACACCAATACATTGCACATTATTTTCAATCATAATAGGTGCAACTAATGATAAATCATGACCATACGCATCACCTTTTAAAATGGCGCAAAGAGAGGATTTATCACCTAAAAGTGATTGTACTTTCTTCACATTAAAGTCAAGCGCACTACGTGAAATTTCAATCCATGAGTTATTCACAATTGCAGGTTGAACCTGAGCTGTTTGAACCGCAGATGGATTGTGATTAACCGGTTGTTGGCAGGCAGTGATAACAAAAAGTGGTAACAACGCAAGATATCGAATACCAAAAGACATCTTCTTTTTTCCTTAGTGATTGTGATGTAAACCTATTTTTATAATTAATTAGGTACGAAAATATACACACAGTGAATATTCAATCAGGATAATAGCATTGTTATTCACAAAATAAACATATAAATTCATATAAAAATTTTTGTAAAAAAAACGCCCCAATGAATTAGTTTCAATGGGGCGTTTATGTATCTTAATTTTTAAAACAATCAGCGAACAATAATACCTAACAATATACCGATAACACCAAAGTCTGCATCACTAAATGTGGTATTAGCAATACCGATATCGCCCAGTACTGGTAATAGGAATACAGGTAAGAAGGTAATTAATAAACCTTGAACGAATGCGCCTAAAATCGCACCACGGCGTCCACCCGTTGCATTACCAAACACCCCTGCGGTTGCCCCCACAAAGAAGTGAGGAACAACACCCGGAATGATCACTGTCCAATCTAAGGCATACAGAATAAACATGCCAATAACACCTGCGGCAAAGCTACT
Organism: Proteus sp. CD3; assembly: GCF_008808075.1. Classification (NCBI taxonomy): domain Bacteria; kingdom Pseudomonadati; phylum Pseudomonadota; class Gammaproteobacteria; order Enterobacterales; family Morganellaceae; genus Proteus; species Proteus sp. CD3. Next base: position 2,315,299 of record NZ_CP019686.1, read on the forward strand.
TAAAAAGCCCACTAATACCGCATTGGGTGCATAAGGGAATACAACTGGGCAATCTAAAGCGGGTTTGGCATTAGGCACTAATTTATCTGAAATACCTTTAAATGCAGGAACGATTTCAGCAATAACCATACGCACACCTTGCAGAATAATATAAACACCAGCTGCAAAGGTTATAGATTGCATCAATGAGAACATAAACCAGTTTTTACCACCACTGACTTCACGAACAAAAGCATCGCCCGCAAATAAACAGGTAATGATAAAAATAATCCCCATCGTAAAGGCGATGGCAACAGGCGTATCACGTAAAAATAGTAAACTTTTAGGCACATTCATCTCTTCTGTTGAATGTTCTTTATTACCAAATTTACTGCCAATAAAGCCAGCAACAACATAAGAAATCGTGGAGAAGTGCCCTAATGCAACATCATCAGAGCCAGTAATTTTTTTCATATAAGGATGGGCAATGGCAGGGAAAAACACCATTGAAATCCCAACAACTAACGAACCTACCGCAACTAATACTGTGCCTTCTAAGCCTGCTGTTGCCAAAATAACCGCCACCATCATCGACATAAATAATGTGTGGTGACCAGTTAAGAAAATAAATTTCCATGGCGTTAAGCGTGCAATTAAGATATTGATCAACATGGCAAAAAACATAATTAATGCCATCTCTTTACCAAAGCTTTTTTGTGCAATAGAGACAATCGCCTCATTATTAGGCACAACGCCTTGAATACCGAATGCATGTTGGAAAATCGTTGAGAAATCACCCAGTGAGTTAATGACAAGACCTGCACCAGCACCTAAAATCACAAAACCCATAATGGTTTTTACGGTGCCTTTAATACATTCTGTAACTGGTTTTTTTTGGGCAATTAAACCAATCAATGCGATCAAACCGACTAAAATAGCAGGCTCTGAAAGCACATCACTCATTAGAAAGCGGAAAAAGTCCATGATAGGCTCCTTATAACGCGCCTAATTCACGTAATGCGACCGAAAGCTTCTCTTTCATCGCCACTTTATCAATCATGTTATCCAGTGAAACAACCTTTCCATTTACCGCTTGTGAATTGAGTTGCTCTGCAATATCACGAGTACCAACATAGATATCACTTGGAGTACCTTTTGCTGATCCCAGATCAACATGATCGACTTCTGCATTCACAGAAAGATCTTTTAGGATACTTTTGATGCTCATTTCCATCATTAAGCTACTACCTAAACCATTTCCACACACAACAGTAATTTTCATGATATTCCCCTTGGTAATTTAAATTGTCTTTAATAGTTGTTGATAACGGCTAATACATCCGCTTTGCTTTTTGCATTAAATAGCTTTTGAATATCTGTATCGTTATCAAAAAGTTCAGCTAATTTTACAATGGCATTAATATGGCTATCGTTATCTGTTGCAGCCAAAACAATCAATAATTTCACCGGATCGTTTTCATCTGCACCAAACTCAACACCTTGCTCAACAATAGTTAAAGCAAGTGAAAGTTGATTAACACCATCTTCGGGACGCGCATGAGGCATCGCAATTCCAGGACCTAATACATAATATGGCCCTATTTTCTCGTGTGATTTGTAAATAGCGTCGATATAACGAGGTTCAATACAACCTTTATCAATTAATGGCTGGCACGCCACTTTAACGGCTTCTCGCCAATCGCTAACGTTTGGAACCACTTGTACCACATCTGGTGTTAATAACGTTTTAAGCATACTTGTAACCTCAATAAGACTCTCTTTGAGCTTCGTTATTAAGGATAGTAATCATTAATGGTAGCGCTATCTAGATAGATCATTCGTAATTGTGATAGCGCTATCATTTTAATGAAATGTTAATTGCAGAAAATGCCAACAATTGACACTGTATTGTTTCAGCATAATAAGAAGATTTCAGGTAGGATCTGCGGTTAATAAAATAGGCTAAGCAAGCATAATCACACATGATCAAAACACGTAAGCGCCGAAATACAGGTCGCGTCACATTACAAGATGTCGCTAAACATGCAGGAGTCGGATCAATGACCGTTTCTCGTGCATTGCGAACCCCTGAATTAGTTTCTGATAAATTACGAGAAAAAGTTAATCAAGCCGTAGAGGAACTTGGCTATATTCCTAATGCCTCGGCAGGTGCTTTAGCTTCAGCACAAAGCCATATTATTGCGGTACTGTTGCCCTCTTTTACAGATAGAGCCAGTGCAGATTTTATGCAGTCTTTACAACAAATCCTCAATCGCCATCAGTATCAAATTTTGGTGGGTTGCTATGAGCATCAACCTCATAAAGCCAGTGATGTGATTAATATGCTATTACAAAGTAATCCTGCTGCATTAGTCATCTTTGGTTCACAACTTAGCCCAACGCATTTTTTACATATCAGTAATGCCAATGTGCCTGTTGTCAGTGTTGCCAGTCAATCCGATGAACAAGCAGCTATTAGTATTGATTGTTCTTATGAGCAAGCTGCATATGATTTAACAAACCATTTAGTCACCCAAGGAAAGCGTTGTATTGGCTATATTGGTGCGTTACAAGGGCAACGCCTACACCACCAGCAAATAACAGGTTGGTCACGCGCATTACTCAAAAATTATTTAAATGCTGAGCAAAGTGTCACTACGCCTGATCCCGCATCTATGGCATACGGTCGGCAGGCATTAACAGAGATTTTATTGCGCCAACCCGAACTAGATGCGGTTATTTGTAGCCATGAGAGTATTGCACTAGGTATGATTTTTGAGTGTCAACGTCGATTAATTAAGATCCCACAAGATCTGGCTATCGCTTGTTTAGAAGGTTCTGAAAATAGTGATCAGATATCCCCTTCTCTTACATCAATTCGTTTTGATTATCATAAAATGGGAAAAGAGGCAGGAAAACATCTGATTGCACTTTTACAGCGTTTAAGAGACGAAGATGATAACGCTATATTCGAAGATACCGTTATCAACTATGCTTATCAATTTGAGTTGGGGCAAAGCACCCCTTAATCTACGGTTTCTCTACTTTCTAGGCGTGTACTGTTGTTACGCGTTAACCAAAGAGAGAGGGCTTTTAATGAATCAGGCGTGAATTCATCACAACGCTCAGTAATTTCAGAGGGAGTTAACCAACACACTTCCTCAATTTCTTCTGCTTGCAGTGCGAAAGGTCCATGAGAAACACAGCTAAACAAGCTTCCCCATACACGACAACTGTCATCATCATAATAAAATTGACCATGCTCCGCAAAAGGGACGCCCGCAATACCTAACTCTTCTTCTGCTTCACGACGCGCACTTTCAAGTAAATTTTCACCTTGTTGAACCACCCCGCCCGCAGTAGCATCTAACCAACCGGGATAAAAATCTTTTATTTCAGTGCGACGTTGCGCCAAGATTTTCCCCATTCCATCATGAACAACGATATAAGTTGCTCTATGTCTTAGATTTTCAGCTCGCATTTGTTGACGTGTTGCTTGTGCAACGACTTCATTTTTATCATCAACAATATCAACCCATTCAACCAATGCCGTCTTTTCTTGTTCCATCCTCAACAAACCTTTTTTAACCGATACTAAACGATCGTAATTTTTATCCTGAATATACCAAAATCACTATTTTTCACCACTACAATAATCATACGTAACTTGTTTTATCCATCTTGCGCTTTTTTGCTTTTTATGATGTTAGAAGGCAGACTGTGATTATATTGTGTATTTAGTGCCTACTTTATTTTGGAGCCTTTAATGATTGACTTATATTATGCAGATACCCCAAACGGCCAAAAAATAACGCTTTTTCTTGAAGAAACTGGCATACCTTATCAGTTACATCACATAGATATTAGTAAAGGTGATCAATTTAAACCTGAATTTTTAGCCATTTCACCCAATAATAAAATTCCTGCAATTGTAGATAACTCACCTATTGATGGCGGTGAACCTATCACTATTTTTGAATCAGGTGCTATTCTTATCTATCTAGCTGAAAAAAGTGGCAAATTGCTCAGTCAAAATTTACGGGAAAAAATAACACAACTACAATGGCTGTTTTGGCAAGTCGGTGGATTTGGTCCAATGTTGGGACAAAATCATCACTTCACCCGTTATGCCACAGAAAAAGTCCCTTATGCGATTAAACGTTATACTGAAGAAACACTGCGTTTATATAGCGTATTAGAGAAAAGGTTAGCGCACTCACCTTACCTTGGAGGCAAAGAGTACAGCATTGCGGATATCGCCACATATACATGGGCTAGATTACACGCTCACCACAATATTGATTTGGCAAATTATCCCGCAATTGATAAATGGCTAAACAACATAAGCCAGCGCCCAGCAACGAAAAAACTCTTTGGCTAATATAGGTAATTCATATATCAGGATGATATTTATTCTTTATCAAGCAAGCAGATCAGGAGGATTGTGATGAAAATACTTATCACAGGTGGTACAGGATTAATTGGCAAAGCATTAGTTTGTGAGCTTGCACTCGCCAATAATGATATTACGGTGCTTTCTCGTTCGCCTCAAAAAGTTTATTCGCATTTTTGTAATGAAATCACCTGCTGGACTCAACTCAACGATAAACAAAATCTTAATGAGTTTGATGCCGTTATTAATCTTGCTGGAGAACCTATTGCAGATAACCGTTGGACACCTTCTCAAAAGCAAAAACTGATTAATAGCCGTTGTCATTTAACCCAGAAATTGGTTGATTTGATTAAAGCTAGCGATTCTCCCCCTGCTGTTTTTATTTCTGGCTCCGCAGTAGGCTTCTATGGTGATCAACGTGATACACGAGTTACAGAAGAGACACCAGCAAATCCTGAGTTTACACATGAGCTTTGTGCAAAATGGGAACGTATCGCGCTTGAAGCTCAAACACCATTAACTCGCGTTTGCTTGTTGCGTACAGGGATTGTACTTTCAACTCTCGGTGGCGCACTGCCTAAAATGAGCAAACCTTTTAAGTTAGGTTTAGGCGGCAAATTGGGAAGCGGAAAACAGTATATGCCGTGGATACATATTGATGATATGGTCAGTGCGATTGTTTTCTTGCTTAAGACCCAAAACGCTAAAGGTGCTTTTAACCTAACTGCCCCTAACCCTGTGCAAAATAAAGAGTTCACTCGCCTTTTAGGAAAGACCTTTAATCGCCCAGCCTTAATGACTGTTCCCGAAAGCCTATTACGTTTGATAATGGGTGAAAGCGCGGCATTAGTATTGGGTGGGCAACAAGCCATTCCTGAAAAATTACTCAATGCCGGCTTTGAGTTCCGTTATCCACAACTAGAAGAGGCATTAAAAGATATTATTACCACAGGAAAATGATCTCTTTTAATTCGAAATAGGCATTCTACCAATAGGATACTCTAAATAATTCAAGGTGTAGCTAGGCGACAAGTGAATGAGTCGCTAGAAGCATACAATAGTATGTGACTAGTGCGAATAAACGCAGTCAACAACGTTGCAACTTGAAGAATGACGAGTAAATACTCTAAATAATTCAAGGTATAGCTAGGAGCATACAATAGTATGTGACTAGTGCGAGTAAACGCAGTCAACAACGTTGCAACTTGAAGAATGACGAGTAAATACTCTAAATAATTCAAGGTATAGCTAGGAGCATACAATAGTATGTGACTAGTGCGAGTAAACGCGGTCAACAACGTTGCAACTTGAAGAATAACGAGTAAATACTCTAAATAATTCAAGGTGTAGCTAGGCGACAAGTGAATGAGTCGCTAGGAGCATACAATAGTATGTGACTAGCGCGAGTAAACGCAGTCAACAACGCTACAACTTGAAGTATGACGAGTAACGCTGCAACTTGAAGAATGAGGAATATACTTAGCGACTTGGCTTATCGCCCTCCCACCTTTGAAATAAATCATCAGGTAAATCAATCTCAAACTGATCAAGTACACGATTTACTGTTTGATTAACAATATCATCAATTGTTTTAGGCTGAAAATAGAATGCAGGTACTGGTGGCATAATCACTGCACCTAACTCTGAAGCTTGTGTCATTAATCGCAAATGACCTAAATGCAGTGGCGTTTCACGCACACATAACACTAACTTACGCCCTTCTTTTAATACCACATCCGCAGCGCGAGTGACTAAAGTATCTGTATAGCTATGAACAATGCCTGACAGGCTTTTGATTGAGCATGGTAATATGACCATTCCATTAACACGAAACGATCCTGAAGAGATAGATGCGCCAATATCGCGATCGTCATAAATCACATCTGCTAAAGCATGAATATCTTTTAGCGAATAATCAGTTTCTAATGAAATCGTACGGCGTGCAGCTTGGCTAATCACTAAATGTGTTTCAACTGGCGGCACAGATTTTAGTATTTCTAATAAACGTATACCGTAAATTGCACCACTGGCACCTGTTAGCCCAACTATCAGCTTTTTCATTATAATCCTCAGAATATATACCTTTGTTAATCATTATGATGATTAACCCTCAAAAAACAAGCGTCGATGCAGAACACACTGGCATCGACGCTTTATAAGGATGGTATATTACCGAAAAATCAGCCTTCGTTATAGATTTCTAAATTTTCTATTTCATTCTGATCACGAATTTTATGTTCATCATCACGACGTAGATTTTCTAAATAATCCAAGTAATCTTGGTCGATATCTTTCGTAATATAAACACCGTCAAATACAGAACATTCAAACTGATTAATATCAGGATTCTCTTCTTGTACTGCTGCGATTAAATCAGTGAGATCTTGGAAAATAAGCCCATCAGCACCAATTAATTTACGAATTTCATCCACTTCACGTCCATGAGCAATAAGCTCATTGGCATTTGGCATATCAATACCATACACATTAGGGAAGCGAACTTCTGGTGCTGCTGAGGCAAAATAGACTTTTTTTGCACCCGCTTCTCTTGCAAGTTCGACAATTTGCTCTGACGTTGTGCCACGTACAATAGAGTCATCAATCAACAGAACATTTTTATCACGAAATTCTGCGCGATTTGCATTCAGTTTACGCCTTACTGACTTACGGCGCTCTTGCTGACCCGGCATAATAAAGGTACGACCAACATAGCGGTTTTTGACAAAGCCTTGACGATAAGGTTTATTGAGAATATGCGCAATTTCTAAGGCAATATCACAAGATGTTTCAGGGATTGGGATCACGACATCAATATGTAAATCATCCCACTCTTTAGCAATTTTGGCGCCTAATTTCTGCCCCATGCGTAAACGCGCATTATAAACCGAAATTTTATCGATAAAAGAATCAGGGCGAGCAAAGTAAACATACTCAAACAAACAAGGCATTAACTGCGGATTTTCAGCACATTGGCGAGTAAAGAGTTGCCCTTGCTCTGTGATATACACCGCTTCACCCGGTGCAACATCACGTAAAAATTCAAAACCTAATGTATCAAGTGCAACACTTTCAGATGCAACCATATATTCATGGCGACCATCTTCTAAGGTACGTTTACCCAATACTAAAGGACGAATACCAAAGGGATCACGAAAAGCCAGTAAACCATGACCGATTATCAAAGCAACACAAGCATAAGCCCCACGGAGTTTTTTATGCATTGCTGCAACGGCTGCAAAAATATTATCAGGCTCCAGCGGAAAATGGTCAAAACGGTCTAATTCATATGCCAATACATTGAGTAATATTTCAGAATCAGAGGTGGTATTGATATGGCGACGCGCTGTTTCAAATAATTGGCGACGTAATAAATGCGCATTGGTTAAATTACCATTGTGCGCCAACGTAATACCAAAAGGTGAATTCACATAAAAAGGCTGCGCTTCTGATGCACTAGAACTACCCGCTGTTGGATAACGGACATGCCCTATCCCGATAGTACCTTTTAAACGCAACATATGACGAGTTTCGAACACATCTTTAACCAGTCCGTTCGCTTTGCGAAGACGGAAACCGTTGTTACCGTCTATTGTTGCAATGCCTGCTGCATCTTGACCTCGGTGTTGTAACACCGTTAACGCATCATAAATTGATTGGTTTACTGGATTAGCTCCAGCGATACCGACAATACCGCACATGAATAGATCCTCATCAGCCAGACGGAGAGGTTATATTCTCTCCGACACGAAACTTGACGCATTTTGCAGGTAGTCAAAGAACCACCTAATAATATGGTTGAATTGAGGAATAAGCTCCGAACGTTGCCAATCAGCGCTATCTGCCATAGGCGTAAATGCGCCTAAAACAAAAAGTAATGCTGAGACTATCAGCACACCTCTTAAAGCCCCGAAACAGACCCCCAATACACGATCTGTACCTGATAACCCTGTGCGTTGAACAAGAGAGCTAATCACATAATTCACAACAGCACCAACAATCAGTGTTGCAATAAATAACGTGACTATTGCAATCCCGTTACGAACCAGCTCATCTTCAAACCGGGTAAAATAGACGGCAAGATAAGGATAAAACTGACTAGCAACAAAGAAACCACAACCCCAGGTGATGAGTGACAATGCTTCACGAACAAAGCCACGGATCAGGCTGACTAATGCGGAAAAACCAATAATGGCAATGATGGCGTAATCTATCCAGACCATAAATTCTTTATCCAATAATGATGCTCCGCATTAATACGGAAGCATTCTAACAGAAAACGAAAACGTTTGCGTAATGCTAATTTTCGCTAATTTCAAAATAATTTACGGCGATATGAAAAATCATAATCGCCGCAATAAGTTAACGCTTTGTTACATCACTCATCTGATGACTCGTTTAGAAAAATTAAGGCTTATATGCCCTTACCTCACCTTGTAAACCCGTAAGTTCTTTTAAATGAGGCAAAATAGCCTGTAATTCTGACTTAGATGCACTAGGACCAATGTAAATTCGAGTCACTTGCCCAGCAACAGGGCGTGCGGGTACGGTATATACCGGATAACCTGAGAAATGCATTTTTGCAATAATTTCTTCTACCTTCGCCGCATTTTTCAACGCACCTAATTGAACAACCCAAGCCTCGCCTTTTGGTGGCTTAGTTTCTTGCACTGGTGGTGCTGGTGGTTGCACAGGTGGCGTAACTACAGCAGGAGGCGCTGGCTGTGGTTGTGGTTGCTGTGGTGGTTGTTGTGGTTGTACCGGTGGTGTAACAGGTACCACCGCAGGCGGTTCAGACGTTGTAACAGCAGGTTGCTCAACGCCTGTCACTGCTTCAGAAAGCATACCTTCAGATGCGCCTTCTGATGGAGTAGAAGGCACTGCGGTTTGCTCTATCGGGGCGATAGATTCTATTTCTTGCTCATCACCGGGTTTGGGTACTAAAGGAATAGAGGCGAACTGGTCTTCGTTATATTTCTTATCGCCGTCGAGCAGTGCAGGTAAAAAAATGACCCCTACTGCCACCAATACAACGGCACCGACTAAGCGATTTTGAAATTTACTTGCCACCCACACTCTCCTTTTCCAAAAGTTCCATCACATGTGCGACAGTATGAAATGAGCCACAAACCACAACGATATCGTTAGGAGCAGCATCAGACATTGCTTGTTGCCATGCCTTTTCAACACTATCGAATACCATTGGTTTCTCAAGATGCTGAGCTAACACATCCACAGAAGCACCACGAAACTCATTAAGTGGAGCGACATACCAATGATCAGTCAATGGCGTTAAGCACGCTAATGTTCCTGCTATATCTTTATCACCCAGCATACCAACAACAATACGCACTTGAGTATCAGATTTTTGTGGTAATTGTGATAATTTTTCCGCTAAATATCCTGCTGCATGAGGATTATGTGCCACATCAAAGATAACCAAAGGATGTTGAGAAATTACCTGAAAACGACCCGGTAATTGAGCACGAGACATACCTTCGACAATGCTTTGCTGTGTGATTGCTTGACTGACTTTATCATCAGATTTAAGCAAGCAACGAATAACACCCATCGCTGTCGCCGCATTGGCTAGCGGAATATTAGGGATTGGCAACGCATCAAATTCACAGTCAGCACAACGCCACTGCCAGTGATCGCCTTCAATAACAAAAGACCAATCTGTTCCACGACGAAAAAGCTTGGCGTGTTTTTCATTGGCTACTTGTGCAATGGAATGAGGCATATCCGGCTCACCCACAACAGCATAGTGATTGGCTCGGAAAATACCGGCTTTCTCGTGACCAATATGCTCTCTATCTGCACCTAACCAATCAGTATGATCGAGGGCAATACTTGTGATAGCAGCAATATCTGCATCAACGATATTTGTCGCATCTAACCGACCGCCTAATCCTACTTCAAGAATAACAACATCAAGTTGTGCTTGTTGAAATAACTTCAGCGCAGCTAAAGTGCCGTATTCAAAAAAGGTTAGCGAGATATCGCCTCTAGCTTGTTCAATTTCAGCAAAAACATCACAAAAAGCATCTTCGACGAGTTCTTTGCCTTGGATACGAACGCGTTCTGTATAACGAACAAGATGAGGAGAGCTATAAACGCCGACTTTCAATCCTGATGCCATCAAGATTGACTCTAGCATATGACAGGTTGTGCCTTTTCCATTTGTGCCTGAGACAGTGATTACCTTCGGCGCAGGACGTAACACGTTTAATATTTTTCCTACCTTGCCGACTCGCTCTAACCCCATATCAATGGCACTAGAGTGTAAATGTTCAAGATAAGAAAGCCACACCGACAAAGGCGATGTGGCTTTAGGAGCAGTTATGATATTAGACATCTTCTTTTTTATTCGTTTCGATGTTAATTTCTGGCTCGTTGTCTGTAGATTCAATTTCATCAGCAATCATTTCTTCACCGATGATTTCATTTTCATCTTCAACTAAATCATACTGAGTCAGCTTAGCCAGTAATTCAGCCAGCTCATCACGCATTTCAGGACGGCGAATAATCATATCAATCGCCCCTTTTTCTAGCAGGAACTCACTGCGTTGGAAACCTGCAGGTAGTTTTTCACGTACTGTTTGCTCAATAACGCGAGGTCCTGCAAAACCAATCAATGCTTTAGGTTCAGCAACGTTGATATCCCCTAACATCGCTAAACTGGCAGAAACGCCACCCATTGTAGGGTCAGTCATAACTGAAATATAAGGTAAACCACGCTCTTGCATTTTTGCTAATGCTGCACTGGTTTTTGCCATTTGCATTAATGACATCAGCGCTTCTTGCATACGAGCGCCACCACTTGCAGAGAAACAAACTAATGGGCAGTTATCTTCTAATGCTTGTTCAACAGCACGAACAAAACGAGCGCCAACAACAGAAGCCATTGAACCGCCCATAAACGCAAATTCAAAGGATGCAGCAACAACTGGCATCTTTTTCAGCGTTCCTTTCATCACGATTAATGCGTCTTTTTCTTGCGTTTGTTTTTGAGCAGCGCTGATTCTGTCTTTGTATTTTTTAGAGTCGCGGAATTTCAGAATATCTTTAGGCTCTAATTCGCTACCTAATTCTGTTGTACTTCCTGAATCAAGGAAAGTCTCAAGGCGACGGCGCGCTGAAATGCGCATATGGTGATCACATTTAGGACAAACCTCTAAATTACGCTCTAATTCTGCGCGATAGAGTACCTGCCCACAGCTGTCACATTTAGTCCAAACCCCTTCTGGGATATTGGCTTTACGTGAACTTGTGATAGTGCTTTTGTTTAGAATTTTTTCAATCCAGCTCATTAATGGACCTTTTCGTCTGAATCTGACCTTCGCCAGTAAAATTATTGTTAGCGTATCAACCACAATGCACTGGCTGTGTGGTTAGCAAAGTTTATGATGATACCGCTTACTGAATTTCAGCGCATCTCTTTATTATGGCTATTCTACGGCAAAAACTGATGATAACTGCTCAAACCTCTTTGTTATCACTTTCTTTCTTTGCTTTTGCACTCGCTCTGCGATGGCGTAAGATCTCAATAACGCCCGGTAAAATAGAAATAACAATAATGGCAACAATTAGCAATTTTAAGTTCTTTTGAACTATATCTAAGTCACCAAAAAAGTATCCTGCATAAGTAAATAGTAGTACCCATGCAATTGCCCCAGTAACATTATAAAAGGCAAAGTGACGATATGACATTTTCCCCATTCCTGCAACGAATGGTGCAAAAGTTCGGATAATCGGCACGAATCTTGCCAAAATTATTGCTTTACCACCATGCTTTTCATAAAAAGCATGGGTTTTATCTAGATATTCACGACGGAAAATCTTTGAATTAGGCTTACTAAATAGTTTTTCACCAAAAAGCCGCCCGATAGAATAGTTAACCGCATCACCTAAAATGGCTGCACAAAGTAGCAGTAAAACAATAATATGGACATTCACATCATTAGTTTCTAATGAGGCTAAAGCACCAGCAACGAATAATAAGGAGTCTCCGGGTAAGAAAGGCGTTACCACCAACCCTGTTTCACAAAAAACAATAAGAAACAAAATGGCATAGACCCATGTACCATATTGTGCGACAAGCTCTGCTAAATGTGCATCAATATGTAAAATAAAATCAATTAAAAATTTAATTAAATCAACAAATTGTGTTAATATTTCCATAAATCCTCAGAAAACTGGGTGTCTTTATGATTGAGATATCTCAATAGGGTTATCCGCTAAAAATAGTGGGCCCATTGCAGGTTTTGGTAATTCAAAATGATCAGGATAATCCACCGAAACTAAATACAATCCATTCGCTTTCGCTGTTGCGGCAGCTTTAGTTCTGTCTTTTAAGGCTAATAATTCAGCCATCCAAGTAATATCCTGATTGCCACACCCTATTTCTAGAAGACTGCCAACAATATTTCTCACCATATGGTGAACAAACGCGTTCGCTTTGATATCCACCACAACATAGTCACCATATCGGGAAACATTGACATGCATAACGTTACGCCATGGCGTTCGCGATTGACATTGGACAGCTCTAAAAGAAGTAAAATCATTTTCACCAAGTAAACATTGCGCTGCTTGATGCATACGTTCAGCATCTAAAGGATAATGAAAATGCGTCACTCCAGATGACAAGATAGCAGGACGATAACGGTGATTAAAAATCACATAGCGATAACGTCTTGCTGTTGCACTAAAACGAGCATGAAAATCATCAGAAACTGTTTTTACCCAACGTATTGCAATATCCGCAGGTAAATGGGTATTCACCCCCATAGTCCAAGCGGGATCTTTACGATGTGCCGTTGTTTCAAAATGAACAACTTGCCCTGTTGCATGTACGCCAGCGTCAGTTCTCCCCGCACAAAACACAGATATAGGTTCATTAGCCACTTGTGAAAGTGCTTTTTCTAACCGTTCTTGTACACTGCGCACTTCATTTTGGCGTTGCCAGCCATAATAGCGACTACCATCATATTCAACGCCTAAAGCAATTTTGATTGTTGTGCTTTCAGAAGTAACCTCTGACTCAGTCAAAGGTTGTTCTGCCACTTCAGCACTCACTTGCGCATTCATTAGTAAAACTGCTCCTGCATTAATTGCTCTGCAACTTCAACTGCCATTAATGCCCCGCCAAAGCGCACGTTATCTGCTACTGACCAAAATTGTAATGCTTCTGGCATACCATAATCATTACGGAAGCAACCTAAATTCAAGCTCACATTGCCTGAAGCATCAGTGACTTGAGTTGGAAAATCATTTTCATCACTAATATTAAGATCTTCATTTTCTTGTAATGTTTCACGCGCTTCATCACTTCCCATTGGGCGTGAGGTTTCTAATTGCACGGACTGTGCATTACCATAGAAAACAGGCGCTTGCAGCGTAGTAACGGAGATGGGTAAGCCTTCGTCTTGCAAAATTTTACGAATTTGGTCAACCATACGACGCTCTTCTTGTATAGAGCCTTCGTCATCAACCATTAAAGGTAAGATGTTAAATGCTAGTTGCTTATTAAAGCGACCTAATTCAGGAGGGATACCGTTAAGTAAACGGGCGCTTTGCCCTGCCAGTTCATCTACAGCTTGTTTTCCAAAACGAGAAACCGACATTAAGTTTGTCACGCTAAGACGCGTTAAACCCGCAGATTCTGTTAATGGATTAATGGCACGTAATAATTGGCTCACCATGCTATCAGCAATTGAAACAATATTACGAGTACGATATTCCGCTAGCATTGCACTGTTCACGCCTGGAACCACCAGCGGTACATCCCAATCCATTGCAAAAATGCCACTGCAATCAATAACAATACAGCCAGCATCAGCCGCTTGTTGTGCATATTGCGCACTGATTTCTGTTGGTGCGGCAAAAAAAGCTAATTGAATATCAGCCCACTCGATATTGTGAATACCTTTAACCGCAACACTTTTGCTATTTACACGCACTGATTTCCCAATGCTATCTTCACTTGCGATTGCCGTTAATTCACCAATGGGAAATTCACGCTCTTGTAGCAGTTCTAAAATCGCTTCACCAACAGCGCCTGTTGCACCAACAACTGCAATATTCCAACCTTCTCCCATAAGATATCCTCCAATACCAGAAATTTTTAAAAATAATATTTTGCTTTATTTGTGTGTGGCACTTTTATATGTAGCACTAAAGCCAATTGTATTTAATGTATCAACCGTAGCTTGATTGTCACAAATGACATGGAGTGAAGACCACTCACGACGTACAGGATAAAATTTGCGTAATTTATCAAACTCCCCTTTTATTCCTGCCACTTTCCGTAATGGGGCATCATCACGACGCACATCATAAACAAGATGAATAAGTTGTTTTAAAAGTGTTTGTGTTAACTCACCTTGTACTGAAATGGTGGAAATAGTCGGTGCAGGCAACAGAGTTGATAATTCAACTTGTTGAGGCTGCCCAATAAAATCACAATAAGCTTCAAAAACTTGAGTTGTACCACGCGCCTTACCTTCTAAGGTATAACCCGCAATATGTGGTGTTGCGATATCAACTTTATTTAATAACTCAATAGAGAGATCTGGCTCTGGCTCCCAAACATCCAATACAACACGTAAGGATTTACCTTTCTCAAGTACAGACAATAATGCTTGATTATCAACAACCTCGCCACGGCTCGCATTAATTAAAATGCGTCCTTCAGGTAATTTTTCGAGGTTGCTCTCATTAATTAAATGATAACTTTTGTATGGGCCTGATTTATTGAGAGGTGTATGGAAAGTTAGAATATCTGCTTTTTCTAACAGTGTTTCCAATGGATGAAACTCTTCATCATCACCATTATCTGCTCTTGGTGGATCGCAAAGTAAAACATTGACACCCAATGCGCGAAGGCGTGTTGCTAATCGCCCCCCCACATTTCCTACACCAACAATACCAACGACTTTATCGGTTAATTGAAAGCTATCTTGCTCAGCTAATATCATCAAAGCAGAAAATACATATTCAACAACCGCGATAGCATTACAACCTGGGGCTGATGAAAAACCAATTTGTTGCTGTTTTAACCATGCAATATCGACATGATCGAAACCCGCAGTCGCAGTTCCAACAAATTTTACTGGCTTGCCTGATAATAAGGATTCATTGACTTTAGTAATTGATCTCACCATTAAGGCATCAGAATCATTCAGCTCATCAGTAGGTAATGGGCGACCAGAAACAGCTTTTACCTCACCTAATTGGCGGAAAAGTTGTTCCGCATAAGGCATATTTTCATCAACCAGAATTTTCACGGTGTTATCTCACTGATTTGGTATTTATGTGTGTCAACAATCAATCGAAAAATAAAATTAAGCGGTCTATTTTGCCACTTATTCACAGCAAAGCCTATTATTGACAGTAAAATCCGCCTAGATTTTAAGTAAATATATGAAAAGAAGGCTTAACAATTGGGTAATCGACGAAAACGTTCCGGTGTTGTACCAGCATATTGTTGAAACATCGCAATAAATGAAGATGAAGAGCTATATCCCACATCAAATGCGATTTCATTCACGCTTTTCCCTTGCTCTAATAAAGAAATTGCATGTAAAAAGCGTAGGCGCTTACGCCATTCACTAAATGACATACCTAATTCTTGTTGGCAACGACGAGAAAGTGTTCTTTCTGAGGTATAACGCTTTTTAGCCCATTCTTCTAACGAGGTATTATCTGCCGGGTCCTGCTCTAATACAGAAAGTATGGGAGCCAGTAATTTATCTTTAGAAGATGGTAAATATGTATGATGTATTGGCGAAGCTTTAAGTTGATCAATTAGTACTTGAGCTAAGCGAAAATCTTCTTCTGTTTGTGGTTTACACACACCACGATGAAAAAAATCGGAAAATATAGTTGAAAAAATAGCACTTAATTGAATCAAACAAGGTTTGTCTAATAATCCTTCACACCAACTTGGTGCGATATCTAGTACCTTAAAAGAGAGTGTTTTTTTATTGTAGCTGGCATGCCCTACGTTTTTGGGTATCCATACACTAAATTCTGGTGGCGCTAAAAACCGCTGTCCTCCGGCTTCTAAATCCATCACACCAGAAATCACATAAAGTAACTGACCAAAATCATGTTGATGATAAACAAACTCTGTTTCAGCTAATAGTTGCTCATCACGAAATCGAACCGTATCGGGATCAGACAATAACCATTGCATTTTTTGTTGTTCAATTGTCATCTTTATGTTGTTCTCTTGTCATGTTGTCTTTATTGGTCTACATGTTGTCTGGTTTTCATTATATATATCTAATCAGACAGACTTACAATAGCGACCTGGTTTAAAAATAGATGTGAGAACAATGAAAAACGCAATTTTTCCGCTTTTAGCGGTGCTAATCTGGTCCATTAATGCAGTCGTCAATAAAGCAGCCGCGTCTGTTATCGATCCTGCTGCAATCTCTTTTTATCGTTGGTTCCTCGCCTTTTTAATTATGACACCTTTTTTGATTATGCCAGTTTGGCATCATCGTAAAACCGTCAAACAATATTGGTGGAAATTATTTATTCTTGGTGCATTAGGGATGGTGATGTACCAAAGTTTAGCTTATTATGCAGCACATTATGTTAGTGCAACATTTATGGGGATCTTGAACTCTCTCATCCCATTATTAACCGTTATTATTAGTATTTTTGTTTTACGTGTTGTACCTACGGTAGGTATTGTTTTAGGCACAGTGCTTTCAATTAGTGGCTTAGTTTGGCTAATTAGCCGTGGCGAACCCTCTCAGCTACTTTCCCAAGGTTTGGGTTATGGTGAGCTGATGATGTTTATTGCTTCGGCGTCATACGCCCTTTATGGTGTATTAACAAAACGATGGTCAATTGCACTACCTAACTGGCAATCACTTTATGTGCAAATTGGATTTGGTGTTCTGTTATTATTGCCAAACTTCTTTCTTGCCGAAAGTGTTGCGTTAACAAAAGATAATATTGGATTAGTTATCTTTGCAGGTATCGGAGCTTCTATTCTTGCACCTTATCTGTGGATTTTAGGTGTGATGAAATTAGGTGCAAATACGACCTCTATATTTATGAACCTAATGCCATTATTTACTGCAATGATTGCTATCGCACTTCTCGGTGAAGAAATGCATAGTTATCACTTAGTGGGTGGTGGTATTGTGTTACTAGGTGTGCTCTTAGTGCAACAACTTAGAACACCACTGAATTTCCGACGTCAGTCTGCTCAGAAAAAAGCAGATTGTCATCAGGAGATGTGAGTCAATGTCAAAAAGACAACAATAAAAAAATGCCGGCTAAATTCTTAGCCGGTCACATTCATATGTTAGGTTTAATAAATAAAACTGACACAAGAAATCAAAGTATAAAATATAAAGTAATACAAGTATCCGTGGCAAACATTACCAACTTTTATATTAAATAGCTTCTACTTATTTGTAATAAAATAACCCAGATCAATTTTTTTGCGCTCTTTTTGCCTTATTCAACCTTTCCATTCTCCTAACCCCATATAAAACAAAATATTTAATAATTTCGGGTCAAATTAAATTAAACGATTGAAATAAAATGAAGCTAATTTATTTTTCTCAATATAAACAATATATTAACAAAATTTGTCTATTTTATTAGAGTAATAAAATGAGCAACTATTAGGAAAGGTATTTTTAAGCGTTGTTTATATAATCTTTTTTTAATGATTTTTATTCGAAAGATATCTTTATTAGAATAATAAATTATTATGTATAATGAATTTCAAATAAAAAAGCAGACCTCATTAAAATGAAGCCTGCTTTTTTTATAAGTAAATATAAGTATATCTAACTATTTTTTATATTTGCTCATGACTAATGAAGCATTCGTACCACCAAAACCAAAGCTATTTGACATTACAGTCTCCAGCTTCTGTTCGGTTGGTTGAGTAATGATATTCATTCCCTTTGCTTTATCGTCTAATTCTTCGATATTGATGCTTGGTGCAATAAATCCATGCTCTAACATCAGTAAGCTATAAATTGCTTCATGCACACCAGCAGCACCTAATGAGTGACCTGTCATGGCTTTTGTTGCTGAGATAGCTGGAGTATGCGAACCAAACACTTCAGTGATAGCTTCAAGCTCTTTTAGATCACCAACTGGCGTTGAAGTACCGTGTGTATTGATATAGTCAACTTTATCAATACCTTGCATTGCCATTTGCATACAACGTACAGCACCTTCACCTGAAGGAGCAACCATATCTGCACCATCAGATGTTGCACCATAACCTACGACTTCACCATAGATATGAGCACCACGCGCTAATGCGTGTTCTAACTCTTCAACCACCACAATACCGCCACCGCCTGCGATAACAAAACCATCACGGTTTTTATCGTAAGTACGAGAAGCTTTGGTTGGTGTTTCGTTATATTTAGTTGAAAGTGCGCCCATTGCGTCAAATTCGCAGGTCATTTCCCAACTTAACTCTTCACCACCACCAGCAAAGACAACATCTTGTTTGCCTAACTGGATAAGTTCAACGGCGTGACCAATACAGTGTGCTGATGTTGAACAAGCAGAGCTGATTGAATAGTTAACGCCTTTAATTTTGAAAGGTGTTGCTAAACAAGCTGAAACACCTGATGCCATTGCACGAGTTACCATATAAGGACCTACGCCACGTAGACCTTTCGCTCTCATGCCATCAGAACCTTGCACTTGGTTACGTGGAGAACCACCACCAGAGCCAACGACTAAGCCAGAACGGATATTTGAGACTTGGTCTTCTGTTAGACCTGAATCGGCAATTGCCTCTTGCATAGATAAATAGGCATAAACCGATGCGTCGCTCATAAAACGGCGGATTTTACGGTCAATAAGACCTTCAGTATCAAGCTTAACATTGCCCCAAATGTGGCTACGAAGCCCCATCTCTTTAAATTCTTCTGAGAAAGTTATCCCGGAACGACCTTCTTTTAAAGAATCCAGCACTTCTTTCTGGTTATTACCAATGCTCGAAACAATACCCAGACCCGTGATCACTGCGCGCTTCATTCATACCTCTTTACAATAATAGTTGTAGCTGCGGGATTTCTGACTAGCACTTTAGCGTACAGTTGTACGCTGAACAAGTCCGATCAGGATCTTTTTTACAAAAATAAAGATAAGCTGATAAAACACTTTCCCCTTTAAGGCTGGCACAAGCCATCTAACAGCGCTAAGATATTGGATAAATTTTTCGAGAAATACAGGCAGTTCCGTGAATAATAGCCCGATAAATACTGCGTATTTAAGTTGGAATGAACTTGGTACACCTATCTCTGAACAATTTGGCGATATTTACTTTTCAAACCAAGACGGTCTAGAAGAAACTCGACATGTGTTCTTGCATGGAAATCATTTTCCATCACGTTTTGGTACACATGTACGCTCTGAATGTGTTATCGCAGAAACAGGATTTGGTACTGGGCTTAATTTTCTAACACTATGGCAAGCTTTCGAGCAATTTAGGCAAACATCTCCTGACTCTCGTGTAAAACGCCTTCATTATGTAAGTTTCGAAAAATTCCCTCTAACTAAAAGTGATTTACGAGCCGCACATCGCCATTGGCCTGAACTCGAAAAATATTCACAAGCGCTTTGTTCTCAATGGCCATTAGCCATTGCGGGTTGCCACCGCATTATTCTTGCTGATGGAACAATTACATTGGATTTATGGTTTGGTGATATCAACACATTGTTACCCCAAACTCGCCAAGCGCTACATAACAAAGTGGATGCATGGTTTTTAGATGGTTTTGCACCTTCTAAAAATCCACAAATGTGGAGTGAAACTCTCTTCCAATCGATGGCTGATTCAATGAGAGAAAACGGCACATTTGCAACATTTACTGCCGCAGGGATCGTCAAACGAGGTTTGCAGAGTGTCGGTTTTGAGATAAATAAAATCAAAGGATTTGGCCAAAAAAGAGAGATGCTGGCAGGTGTTTTTCCACATACTCCATCTCCTGAGTTTCTCCCTTACTATGCAAGACCAAGTGCAACAAAAGCACAGAATATTGCAATTATAGGTGGCGGTATCGCCAGCACATTTATGGCTCTTTCCTGCCTAAGACGGGGTGCCAATGTCACTTTATATTGTGAAGATAAACAGCCTGCAACTAATGCCTCAGGCAATCGACAAGGTGTGTTATATCCTTTGCTCAATGGCAAATCCGATGAACTAGAACAATTTTTTACAACCGCATTTCTATTTGCTCACCGCACTTATGACAATCTGAGTAAAATAGGTATTCCTTTTTCACATCAATGGTCTGGCGTTGCACAGGTTATTTATAACGATAAAGTGCGTAAAAAAGTACAGAGGATCATCGATAATTCCATACCTTTTGCTCAAATTGCGTGTTATCTCGATAAAAATGAAATCAATAAACTCAGCGGAATAGACATTAATTATGATGCTTTGTTTTATCCACAAGCGGGCTGGCTTTCACCGACTGAGCTAACAATCAATACATTAAAGTACGCAGAACAATTAGGATTAGTGTTGCGATTTAATCATCAAGTCACTCAAATAAGTACACAGGAAACATCTTGGTGCTTAAATATTGTTCATCACGATGGAGAGCGTACGACACAATATCAATCACAACATGATTGCGTCATTTTGGCAAATGGGCATCGAATTGTAGACTTTACTCAAAGTGAAAAATTACCCATTAGCGCAGTCAGAGGTCAAGTTAGCCATATTCAAACAACAAAGACATTATCAAAACTAAAAACGGTACTTTGTTATGATGGCTATTTTACCCCTGTCGATAATCAAGATAATTTGCATTGTGTAGGTGCAAGTTTTAGCCGTGATCGATTAGATTTAGCGGTCTCGACTCAAGAGCAAGAAAACAACCAAGCACATCTTATACAGTGTTTAGCCAAAGCCCCTTGGATTAAAGAAGTTGATTTTAGCCAAAATGAAGCGCGAGTTGGTATTCGTTGCACTATTCGCGATCACTTACCGTTATTAGGCGAAGTACCTGATTTTGATAAATTGCGAGTGGAATACACGCATTTAGATAGATTTAAGCGTAGAAGACAAATCCCCGCTTTAGCACCCGCTTATCATCAGCTTTATATTATCAGTGCGCTTGGCTCTCGTGGATTATGTTCAGCACCGTTATCGGCTGAAATTCTGGCAAGCCAAATTTTTGATGAACCCTTTCCCGTTGAAGATAGCGTGTTAAATGCCTTACACCCTAATCGTTTTTGGGTAAGACCATTACTACGTGGAAAACCGATTGAAGTGAAATAATTGAAGTGAATAAATGTATAAGCAACCGACCTTGGTTGCTTAGCTCGCTTATTTTTTGCTTTTTGATTTACTGGTTGTTAGTTCCGACACCCTCTCATCCAAAGAGAAGCTAAACCTCAAATTTCATTGCACAGCGCGTTTCTTTTACAAATCCCCCGCTTTCAACTTCATCATCTAAGATTTCTTGCAAAGAATGAGGAATTTCGCTTTCTGGTAAAATAGAAAAGCCTAAGCGTTGATAGTACGGTGCATTCCAAGGAACATGGCGAAACGTCGTTAACGTAACGGCACTAAATTGATGTGCCTTTGCTTCGTCTTTTACTTTTTGAATAAGCAACTTACCAATACCTCTATTTTGCCA
Organism: Proteus sp. CD3; assembly: GCF_008808075.1. Taxonomy (NCBI): domain Bacteria; kingdom Pseudomonadati; phylum Pseudomonadota; class Gammaproteobacteria; order Enterobacterales; family Morganellaceae; genus Proteus; species Proteus sp. CD3. Next base: position 2,337,322 of record NZ_CP019686.1, read on the forward strand.
AGCTTCACTTACTGACAGTTCATGAATAAATAAACTTTCAGGTAATGGCGTCGTCATAATAAAACCGACGGGTTCATTTTCACTATTAACAGCCACCCAATGCCCTTTATGATTAATAAAAGCTAAATGTTTTTCAACGCTTTGTACGCCACTTTCACTTATCCAGCTTAAATCTTCTAAGGTGCTAAATAATTGCCCCGCTGATTGCTCGATAGCAGGTAATTTAATTGCATCATCAATTTGTGTGAGGCGAAGAGTAATATCGTTATTTTTTATTTTAGTTTGTGTTGTTGACATAGAGATCTCCAGTTATGTTCTTCTCTTTTTGTGACTTAAATACGTTAAAAAAGCCACCCGATTGGATGGCTTATAATTGAATTAAATAGCTTTTTACTCTTTGAATACCTACTCTTTAGGTAATATACCGTAAGATTGGAATTTACCACTCTCTTCCATAAAATGGTTGTAATACTTGTTGTCTTCTACCGTGTCTTTCACGGCTCTATTAGCATACGCGCTAGAGACAGCAAGTGTCGCCTTATAAAGTTTATCTTTTAATGTGTTATGGATCTTCGGATCTTCACTTGCTTGAATTTGATTTAATAATGAAACTAGCTCTTCAGCTTCAGCTTGAATATCAGGATCGGTAAATTCTGCTGTTGGTAACATATAGTCTAAATCAAGATTAACAGAGTCGTTATATTCATCTTCTTGAGTAAACGGCGCTAAATCTTTACTGTATTCCGCTGAAATATATTTAATAAATTCAGGTTTATCAAAGCATTTATTTTTTATGCTACCGTCATTATTTTTATTGCGAGTGCGAATTTCATTAGGAAATGGCTCGCCTAAGGCATAAGTACACTGAAAAACATTACCATCAATTAATGTGGCATTAGTACTACGCACAGGAAGCTCAAATTCATAGCCATTAATAATAACGGGGTAATCGACAGGCTTAAATTGATCTGTTTTTCCCTTTACGGCATAAACTTCAGAAAGGGTGTAATACATAAAATTATCCGGATTTAATATGCCACCATTATTATTATCATAAACCATAAATCGAGCATCATTACCGGCACTATCTTTTAAATTATGCTCACCAGGTGATAGTGTTATGTAGCCATTTTTACCCGGCTCTACCTGATATTCTTTACCATCGACGCTAAAACTAATGACTTTTTCACTTGGATTACTGTAATAAAACTTATTTTTTTTATTATCTAAATCAAGTTGATCACAAGCAGATAAAAATAAAACAGCGCTAGTCAGTAGTCCTATTTTAAAGAAATTTTTCATCGTATCGTTATCCTTATCATAAATATTCTATGCAAATCATTTGCATCCCGAGAAACATTCCTAAAAAACATTTAAAAGTAATTTTACAGAAATGGCAAGGAGTTACAAAAGATAGCACTATTATGCTTAATCAATGAGAGATACATCGACTTTGAAAAATCAAATAAAAACAATTGATAAATAGTAAGGATCAATTTTTGTATAAAAACCAATCTAATTCAACAGTAAATATCTTAAATATAACTTAGAGGCAGTGATCTTAATAAAATTTTAAGAAAGAAAAAACAACCGATTTCTGCCGGTTGTTCTCTTAGTAGACATAACAAATTAATTAATTGAGTTAACTAAATCATGCCATGTAGATAAAACCAACACTTGATCTGGAGGTGAAAGCTCGCCTGCTTTTATCGCCTTTTGAATGCTCTCTTCTACACGCGTTCTTAACGCTTCTAACTGTGTGTTATTTTCTTGCTCAAGTTCAGCAATAGCCAGTGTAATATGGCCTTGTAAATACCCGCCTGCAAATAACTCATCGTCAGAGGCATGTTCAACACGGCTATCAATTTTATCTAATAAGTACGCTTCATACTCAGAAAGCATTATTTATCCTCAATATATAATGTTGCTACCTTCTATATTTACCCTGTATTAGCACAGCATAAATACGTGAGTTCTAGCAACCTTACTACTTCAGACTCCACCCTATTGGGTAAAACCTTCACAGTGGATAGGCGATAGTTATTCTCGCAATCCTTAATTAACTAAAGGATTTTCCTGATAAGGAAACATCTCTTCCGTTAGCTCAGGGGTATTGTAAAACAAATGTAACGCATTAATAAATAGCTGTGCACGAGGTGGCGTGTTTTTGTCTCGTAAATAAGCTAGCACTTGTTCTCTAACTTTATTTCTAAATTCATAACGGTCAGGTTCGAAGTTACCTTCTAAATTGTCACAACTAACATTAAAAGGATAGCCAGCAGCTTGGCAGAATAACCAATCTAACGCTTGAGGTTTTATTTCTACAACTTCGAACTGTCCTTGAGTGGTTTCATCTCTTCCATCTGGACAATACCAGTAACCATAATCAACTTGTTGGCGACGAGCCTCTCCAGCGATACACCAATGTGATATTTCATGTAATGCACTGGCATAAAAACCATGAGCAAAAATGATTTGGTGATAAGGTGTCTCTTCATTTGCAGGCAAATAAATCGGCTCATCATCCCCTTTCACTAAACGGGTTTGGAAACTTTCGCTAAAACATTGATTAAAGATATCAATTAACTGTTGATAATGATGTGCTGACATTTAAAAACCATCTATTCCTAATTAAAAAGTGCAGAAAACCAAAGTGCAATAGTATCGCCATGATTGTCATGTATGAGTTTGATGCTCATCAAAAAGGAGATAATGACCAGCATAGGTCTTATTAATTTTTGCCCTTTTGTTAAGACTAAACCTGCACCTAAGCGAGCGCCAATAAACTGCCCACAAAGCATAACTAAACCAATAGTCCAAATAACCTGCCCACCAATAATAAAAAACAGTAAAGAGCCAAAATTAGAGGTGAAGTTAAGTAACTTAGCATGAGCTGTTGCTTTTGAAAGATTATATCCAAGTAACATGACATAACCTAAAGCGAAAAAAGAGCCTGTTCCGGGTCCAAAAATACCATCATAAAAACCGACCCCACCCCCTAATACGGCACCAAAAGTATAGTAGCCAATACGTTGTTTACTGTCTTGAGCGCCTATTGATGGAGTAAGAAGAAAATAGAGACCGATAGCTATGGTAAGAATAGGTAGTGCTTGTTTAAGGATTTCTGGATTAATAAATTGCACCAGCATGGCACCAGAAACTGCACCAATAAACGTCATTAAAATTGCAAATCGCTGCGCTTTTAAATCAATAACTTTTCGACGTATAAAATAGAGCGTAGCCGAAAAAGAACCACCAACTGATTGCAGTTTATTCGTTGCAAGAGCTTGAACAGGCGGAACCCCTGCTGATAACAACGCTGGAATAGTGATTAAGCCACCACCACCAGCAATTGAATCAATAAAACCGGCAATTAAAGCAACAAAGAAGAGAAGAAGGTAGATGCCATCTGAAAAGAGCCAATCCATTTATCTATCCGAATTATTAGGAATGAAGGACGTGTTGCTGTGTTTATCTCATTTATTTAAAAAAGCGACAGCAACACGATCTGAGCATAATAAAATTAGGCGCTCACACCTTTAAAGCTAACATCAAACTTACAACAGTTTATCGACTACGTTATTGACGTAGAATGATTACCATTGCATTAACGGAGGTACAACGTCACCACATTGACCACGTTGGCGCAATGCATGATCAAGCAACACAATTGCCATCATTGCCTCTGCAATCGGAATAGCGCGTATTCCCACACAAGGATCATGACGACCTTTAGTTATCATATCGACTTCTTCACCATCACGATTTATCGTTTTACCAGCAATAGTAATGCTAGATGTTGGTTTTAAAGCGATATGAGCAACAATTGGCTGACCACTGCTAATTCCACCCAAAATGCCACCTGCATGGTTGCTAGTGAAACCATTTTTAGTGATTTCATCTCTATTTTCAGTGCCTTTTAATGTCACAACACCGAAACCATCACCAATTTCAATTCCTTTAACAGCATTGATACTCATTAATGCGTGTGCTAAGTCTGCATCTAGTCTGTCAAAAACTGGCTCCCCAAATCCTGCTGGCACACCTTCTGCAACCACAGTCACTTTTGCACCAATCGAGTTACCTTCTTTTTTAAGCGCACGCATATATTCATCAAGTGCTTCTAAACGAGAAGGATCTGGACAGAAAAACGGGTTAGTTTCAACGATAGACCAATCAACAAGATCACAAGTAATGGGACCTAGTTGAGAAAGATAGCCTTTGACTTCAATACCCATTTTCTCTTTTAGGTATTTTTTGGCGATTGCACCGGCAGCAACACGCATTGCAGTTTCTCGTGCAGAAGAGCGTCCACCACCACGATAATCACGCAAACCATATTTTTGCTCGTAGGTGTAATCAGCATGACCAGGACGAAAAACATCTTTGATTTCACTGTAATCTTGAGAACGTTGATCTGTGTTTTCAATCAGTAAACCAATGCTTGTTCCTGTTGTAACACCATTAAATACACCTGATAAAATGCGGACTTGATCTGGTTCACGGCGTTGAGTGGTATAACGTGATGTTCCGGGTCTACGTCTATCTAAATCAACTTGTAAGTCGGCTTCTGTTAAAGGTAATCCAGGAGGTACACCATCAACAATGCAACCTAATGCAATACCATGAGACTCACCAAAAGTCGTGACTCTGAATAATTGTCCGATACTGTTTCCTGCCATCCCTTTATTCCTATCTTTTACTGTGTGATGTTATCAATATGTTATTTGCAATAAATGACAATTTACCGTCTCATTGCAGTTACATCAACGTTTATCATTGGATAAAACAGTGTGAGTGTTCAACAAGTTGTTCGCGGGTCAACATGAAAACACCAAGCCCACCATTTTCAAACTCAAGCCATGTAAATGGAACTTCTGGGAATTGCTCAATAAGATGAACCATACTATTACCCACTTCACAGACTAAAATACCTTTTTCACTCAGATATTCAGGGGCTTTTAGTAAAATTTGTCTCGTTATATCTAGTCCATCAATACCCGAAGCTAATGCTAATTCAGGTTCAACTTGGTATTCATCAGGTAAATCACCCATATCTTCGACATCAACATACGGAGGATTTGTCACAATAATATCGTAAGGCGTTGGAACAATGGCGTTAAATAAATCTGATTGCATTGGATAAACACGATGCACTAAACCATGATTTTCAATATTAAATTCAGCCACTTCCAGCGCATCTTCCGAGATATCAACCGCATCGACTTCAGCATCTTCAAACTCATGAGCACAAGCAATCGCAATACAGCCGCTTCCCGTACATAAGTCGAGAATACGTGTTGGCTCTTGCTGAATTAAGCCATCAAAATGGTTATTGATTAATTCACCAATAGGAGAGCGAGGAATAAGCACACGTTCATCAACATAAAATTCGTGGCCACAGAACCAAGCGCGATGAGTTAAATAAGGAACTGGAATTTTTTGCTCAATGCGGCTTTCGATAAGTGTAATAATTTCCATCTTTTCAGAAGTTGTTAACTTGGTTGATAACAGTGCATCTGGAATATCTAAAGGAAGTGCAATGGTCGGTAATACAAGCTGTAATGCTTCATCCCATGCGTTATCTGTGCCATGACCATAATAAATATCAGATGAATTAAACTGACTCATAGCCCAACGTAACATATCTAGGATAGTGCTTAGATCAGCAACCGCTTCCTCTTTTAGTGTTATATCCAAAACTGTTGTCCTCTGAAGAAATAGAAAGTCTGTAGTTTGCCATGAAGATGGCGATAAATCAGCGGGAAACCATAAAAAAACATCACTACATTATTATTCTCTTTACCATAACCACACAATCACTATGGTTTTAAACTTCAATCAGCTAATTAAAAGCGAAATTTACGATCTGCTCACAAATAAAAATTGGTGTTTTATACTTTTAATTTAACTTTTATTAGCAAGTTAATGAAATTGAACCATACTTAAAACATGAAGGAATTAACTGTGTACTAAATGCGCCTATAGATTTTTTTCATTCGATATGCAGTCATTTTAAGGCAAATAGCTACTTTTAAAGACGATTTTTATATCTTTTTTTATCGCAATCTGAAGATATAACAACGTGTTATGTTCCACAGATATCATGAGTAGAGCCATTTGTTAACCAGCCTATATTTGCTAACTATGTGACTATTTCGGCAGGGTAAATCCCCTGCCTTTTTTTATGCTAAATTTATGGTCTATATTTTTTATCTCCAACACTATTTCATGTACTATTGCCTAATAAAGACAGTAACACTATGAAGAATCGTAAAAAATGAATAAAAAATTTTCATTACCGCCTTCTGAAATTGAGTTATTTCAGGAGATGATAAAAGGCACTAAGAAATTACCTCAAGATAAAATACTTCATTCACCAAAACGTAAAAAAGTGACGCACTACGCTGTTGAACGTTTACAACAAGAGCAAGTTGATGCCTCTTATTATTTTTCAGATGAATTTCAGCCTAACTTAGCCACAGAAGGTCCAATGCGCTATTTAAGAGAAGGCGCTAATGCTTATGAATTAAAAAAGCTACGTCGAGGTGATTATGTACCTGAATTTTTTCTAGATTTGCATGGATTAACACAACTAATTGCAAAACAAGAGATTGGCGCATTAATTGCGGCATGTAGACGAGAACATGTTTATTGTGCCTGTATTATGCACGGTCATGGCAAACATATTTTAAAACAGCAAACACCACTTTGGTTAGCACAACACCCTGATGTCATTGCTTTTCATCAAGCCCCAAAAGAATGGGGAGGCGATGCTGCATTATTAGTGTTAGTGGAAAACGACGATATCGCGCGTCGCTAAACCCAAAAAATTCTATTGCATTAACCCTTAAATCACCTATTAGGTGAAATAAGGTGTTAATTACTTACTTAGTTAATTGATTTAAATTTCATTTTAATATTGAGGGTGACACTTGCCATAGTAACTCCCCTGCGCCTTTTGATAAGTCAAAATCAACACAAGCAATGGTTGATGTTGAAAACATAGGAGCGCATACCGCAGGGCAAAGTTCAGCGACAACATAGCCAACTAAAGGTAAGTGAGAAATAACCAGAATATTTTTATATCCTGTATCCCCCAAAGCACGTAAGTAATGTGCAACATGTGAAGGATTACCGCCTGGGATAAGCCCATCCTCTGTTTCTATTTTACTAGGTAGCGCTAAATCTGTTTTTACTGCATCCAAAGTCTGTTGAGCGCGTAAATAAGGGCTGACTAAAACATAATCGATTGTATGTCCCTGCTTTGTCATCCATTCAGCCATTTTTATTGATTCACTTTTTCCACGTTCAGTTAGTGGTCTTAGTGCATCGCTAGCAGCATCAAGAGCCGCTTCTCCGTGGCGCATAATAAAAATTTGCATAGTAAATTATTAAACCTATTTTATTTTTGTAATTACTGGTATTTACACTTGTAAGATACTTAATTTAATTCAGTTTAAATTAATATATTCCCATATCAAATCTTCAATACCTTAATTGCAATAGCATTATTAATCTTTTTAAGAAAATGCTGTTGGTTTACAAATTAACATCATTTTCAGAATTTTATTTTAAAAAGCTTGGTTTTTAAATTTATTTTCAAATAACTATTTTGCCATATCTGACCATAATTAACACTTTCGACCTCTTTTTCCATTAAAAATTCACCAATTATTAATCTGACGCAAAAAGTACAAGAAAAAAGGCGCATAAGCGCCTCAATCAAAACAAATGTCACAAAAGGAAAAAGCAATGGTAAAGCAATGATATTAATCGTAAAAACGTTCATTTCGTTTAGCCATTTCAACTAAACGCTCACAAGGGCGATATTTTTCTCCATATTTATCGGCAAGTTGGTTAAGTTTTTCTGCCACCTTTGTTGTTCCCATACTGTCCATATAACGGAATGGGCCACCAAAAAAAGGCGGAAAACCGATACCAAATACAGCACCAATATCACCATCTCGTGGTTGCTTTATAATATTTTCATCTAAACAACGAACGGCTTCATTTAACATTAATAATAAACAACGTTCCGTAATTTCAGAGGAAGATAGTTGGCTTTTAGGCTTAATTTGTAATAGTCGATATATAACCGGATCAGGTTGTTTTTTATTTTTACCGAATGAGAAAGGTAATGCATGTTTTGCATAAAGATAAAAACCTCGTCCATTTTTACGACCTTTTCTATCATCAGCAATAATGGCATCCACAGCAGGAGGAGAGGCAAATCTGTCACCAAATGCATTCACTAATATTGGCGTTATTTTTGTGCCAATATCAATACCCACTTCATCCAATAACTGAATAGGTCCTACGGGGAAGCCAAACTGAACAAGTGCTTTATCAATGTTCTCAATAGGCTCTCCTTGTACTAAACACGTCAATGCTTCACTGATATAAGGAGCAAGAATACGGTTAACATAGAATCCTGGTTTATCACCAACAACTATTGCAACTTTGCCCTGTTTTTTAGCAAAAGCTACCGTTGTAGCAATCGTTTTTTCATCCGTATTTTCATGTGGAATAACTTCAACCAAAGGCATTTTTTCTACGGGACTAAAATAGTGAAGCCCGATCACTTTTTCTGGGTATTTTGCTGTTTCTGCAATTTTATGAATAGGAAGTGAAGAGGTATTTGAAGCAAAAATAATTTTACCTTTTCCCACGCCCTCAATATCTGCGACCATTTTCTGTTTTAAAGCAAGATCTTCAAAAACCGCTTCAACAATAATATTTGATTGATGAAAACCGCTGTAATCCAAAGAACCAGAGAGTAGCCCCATTTGACGCTGACGTTCGCGTGCAGATAATCTTTTTTTACTTACTTTGGCTGAAAGCGCTTTCCAACTATAATTAAGTGCCTGAGCAATGCCTTTATCACTGATATCTTTAATTCTTACTGGTAAATTACCTTTTGTCGCCGTGACAAAGGCAATACCACCGCCCATTAATCCACCACCTAAAATACCAATATGGTGCAAATCATCTGGTTTTTCGGATGATCCTGTTTCATTTTTAAGTGCCGTAGAAGCAAAAAAGAGATGCCTTAATGCAGATGAAACTGGTGTCATAGCAAGTTCACCAAATGCATTTGCCTCTTCTTTAAACCCTGTTTGAATATCCTTTTCAAGACCACGTTCTATTACGTGTAGAATACGTTCAACTGCGGGGTAATGCCCTTTTGTCTTGGCTAATGTGCGTTTTTTCGCCTGCCCAAAAAGAATATTTCTACCTAGCGTTGTATTCGCCCAAAAACGATCCATCACTGAATGTTTTTTCTGTTCTTTTTTACCCGATAAAATCCATTTAGCAGCAACTTCTAATAGAATATCTTGTGAGACAACATCATTTACAAGACCTAATTTTAAGGCTCTTTTCGCATTAACTTGTCTCCCCGTTAAGATCATATCTAACGCAGAGGTCACACCAATAAGACGAGGTAAACGTTGAGTACCACCAGAGCCTGGCAGCAATCCAAGTTGCACTTCAGGAAGCCCTAAACGCGTTTTACTATTATCAGAACAAATTCGCCCATGACAGGCTAAGGCTAATTCAAGCCCGCCACCAAGGCATGCGCCATTAATAGCCGCCACAACGGGTAATGGGTAGTTTTCAAGTTGAGTAAAAAGATCTTGCCCTGCTTTTGCTAATGCACTCGCTTCTTCTTTAGTTTTACAACCCGCAATCATCGAGATATCCGCACCAGCAATAAAACTATCTGTTTTACCTGAGGTGATAATTAATCCTTTCACTCCAGAATGTTGCTGAGCTTGCTTTAAAACATCTTGAAATTGCTGCACAAATTCTGCTTTTAACGTATTTACTTTTTCACCAACAACATCAATGGTGATAACACCCACTTTGTCATTACGAACTGAGAACTGAAAAACAGATGATTTTTCTAGTGTTGTTTGTTGTTCCATTATTCCACCTCCAAAATCATCGCTGCACCCAATCCACCCGCAGCACAAGCTGTAGTTAACCCAAAACCGCCACCTCGACGTTTAAGCTCCTGTAGTGTCTGTGTGACCATTCTTGCACCAGTCGCAGCAAAGGGATGCCCATAAGCAATAGAACCACCTAGCACATTAAATTTATCCATATCCACTTCTCCAATCGCCTTGGATAACCCTAGTTGCTCTTTAGCAAACCGTTCACTGGCAAACAACGTCAAATTACTGAGTGTTTGTGCGGCAAAAGCTTCATGCATATCAATTAACGTGAGATCACTCAAAGAAAGACCTGCGCGAGAAAGCGCAAGTGGTGTGGCATATGATGGTCCCAATAGCATATCTTTCCAGACATCTGTCGCGGTAAAAGCATAACTGCGTAAATAACCTAAAGGTTGATAACCAAGACTTTTTGCAACTGATTCTTTCATCATTAATACCGCGGCTGCGCCATCCGTTAATGGCGTACTGTTTGCGGCGGTAACACTGCCATGTTTACGATCAAAAGCTGGTTTTAGTTTGGCGTAAGAATCAAGAACAGAGTTTTTACGAATATTATTATCTTGATGGAAGCCTTCTTTGTAAGGTGGAAAAAAAGCCGTCATCACTTCATCATTTAGTTTTCGCATCTCCCATGCTTTGGTTGCTAATTGATGGGAACGATGTGCTAATTCATCTTGAGCGGCTCTAGAAATATGATAAGTCTTTGCCATTTGCTCTGCGGTGTCTCCCATGCGTAATCCTGTTGAATATTCAGCAACAGCCGGCGCTACAGGGAGCAAATCTCGAAACCGTAATTGACTTAAATAACTTAATCGTTGACCTAATGATTTTGCTTTATTCAGGCTTAATAAAACATCAGCTAATTTTTTACTAACACCGATAGGCAAAACAGAAGACGAATCTGCGCCACCCGCAATACCGACAGAGACATGTCCTGCCATCATACTTTCAGCAACATTAGCAATCGCCTGAAAGCTTGTTGCACATGCTCTTGTGACACTATAAGCATCGGTTTTTACACTTAATCCGGCACCAAGCACAATTTCTCTGGCGATATTAGGGGCTTCTGGCATTTGAACCACTTGCCCGAAAACAAGTTGATCAATAATTTCGGGAGGAATTTCATTGCGAGTCACTAATTCTTGAACCACTGAACGCCCTAATTCAACCGCAGGTATTCCTCGATACGCAGTCGCTTGTTTGGCAAAAGGTAAGCGTAGTCCGCTGACAATGGCAATGCGATCTTTCATAGCACTGTTCGTTGATGACTTCATAACGGCTCCTGACAAAATGATTTTCCTAACACCAAAGAGGTCTGACCTGACAACAGTGTTAACAAAAATTTCACTTTTCAGAAACGTCATTTTACGAGAAGTGGGAGTTAGCGCTCAATATTTCGATGAAATGTCTGAAACTTAACAATAATGATAGAAAAGATAATGGAGTGATCGAGATAGATAAAAAAGGCTGTTGAATTTCAACAGCCTTAAATCTATTAATTTCAGAGGATTAACGTAATCCCAACTGGAAAATTAGGTTTTCTGCTTCACAAGAGAATGTAAAATCAGCGGTGAGTTGAATACCACCATCAACATCAGCAAATTGTTGATTAATTTTGCAAGGCTCTGAAGCAATAGATTGTGCTTTTGCACTGAGCTGATCTAACATTGCTTGCGCTTGTACTTTATCAGCGAAGACATGCTGATATGACGCTGTGCAATTCTTATTGTCAATAATAGTACCCACATCTACACAACAGCAAGCAGCGGTTTCTTCTGCACTACAACGATTAATTGCGTCTGCCATTTTAGTCCCCCAACGAAAGAAATGTTAATTATCTATCATAATCGCAAAAAAATAAAATAAACTGCTTTAGCTCAAATTTTATTACAACTTTACAAAAATAATTGATTATTCTGTTTATTTAACAATCAAAAATATCTTTATTGGGATGTTTTGTGAAAAATATGTTAAGCAAATCCCAATTATTGAATCAAAACAGAAATATTTGTAAAACATACTTGCAACATTTGGGGTGATCAACTTTATACTTAATCAACTGGTCTGATTTGTCATAACGACAACCGCACCTAAAATCCAGCGCTTCTAATCAGAAGTTACTAACTTAAAAAAATTATGAGGGTTTAGGTCATGAACCGTAAAAACCTGTTTACTCGCACAGCACTAGCTGCCATTGTAGGAGCAATCTCCTCTCAAGCAGGCGCTGCCGGTTTTCAGTTAAATGAATATTCTACATCAGCACTAGGGCGTGCATTTTCAGGGGAAGGCGTTATCGCCGATGACGCAAGCGTAGGTAGCCGAAACCCAGCTGCACTGACTATGTTTGATCGCCCCGAATTTTCTGTCGGTGCTATTCTCATTAACCCAGGGGTTGATGTTAAAGGTAAATCACCTCTTACAGGTACTGATACCACTGCAAAAGATATTGCACCAAGTGCATTAGTACCTAATATCCATTTTGTCGCACCTATCAATGATAAATGGGCCATTGGCGCATCAGGTACAACAAACTTTGGTTTAGCGACAGATTTCCCCGACGATTATCCTGCAGGGCTTATCGGTGGGAAAACTGATTTGAAAACCATGAACCTAAACTTAAGTGCAGGTTACCGTGTAAATAACCAATTTAGCGTAGGTTTAGGGTTAAATGCTCTTTACGCTGATGCCGAAATTACTCGTCATGTGGGCGAAGCTGGTAAAGTCTTAGGTGGCGCATTATCTCAAAAACCGGGCATGGAACAATTAGGTGGTTATTTATCAAGCCTATCTCCTAGCGATCGCTTTGCTCAGTTAAAAGGTGATGCATGGGGCTTTGGCTGGAACGCAGGTCTATTATACGAATTTGATGAAGGTAACCGTATTAGCTTCACTTATCGCTCTAAAGTAAAAGTGAAATTTAAAGATGGTGAGTATCAAAGCGATTTACGCCCTATTCCGCAACTCGAAGGAATGGGAATTGTCGGCACTAACGGCGAAACCATTAAAGGTAAACTTGATCTTAACCTACCTGAAATTTGGGAATTTGCAGCTTACCACCGCGTCGCACCAAAATGGGCTGTTCACTATAACTTCGCTTACACCAGTTGGAGTGCGTTCGAAGAGTTAAAAGCAACACGTAAGAGCGACGGTCAACAGCTGTTTAATAAAGAAGAAGGTTTCCGTGATGCATGGCGTGTGGCTTTAGGAACAACTTATTATCACGATGATAACTGGACATTCCGTACCGGTATTGCCTTTGATGATAGCCCAGTTCCCGCTGATAAACGTTCTATTTCCATTCCAGACCAAGATCGCTTCTGGTTAAGTGCAGGTACAACTTACGCATTTAATAAAGATATGTCTGTTGATGTGGGCTTAGCCTATATGCACGGTAAAAAAGTCACAATCAAAGAGAAATTATCTGAAGATTTACCATTACCTGCTTATGAATTTGAATCATCAGGTAAAGCATGGTTATACGGTATGAACTTTAACTACCGTTTTTAATCTATACGCTTAATAATATTGATACAAAAATGCTCTTTTATTTAAGAGCATTTAAACTAATAAAAAACGCTCTGTTAAAAACAGAGCGTTTTTTATTAGTTCGATTATAGTTAAAATAATTCTCGATACTTAAAAAAGAATAAACCAACGTTCATTATGATCGCCAACGAAAAATAGTTCTTCATTTCTAGAAATATTCTTTTTTTGATTAGCAATATGTACCGTTGAATTATATCCAGCATCACTGGTTATATAAATCACCGCATTATCAACAGGTGCGGTTTCTGGAATGTAAATATTAGGAGACCAATGTCCATCATATAATTCAATATGGATATGTTTATTTTTTTCTAACGCCTTGTTGAGTTTAGATGATGTTATATCTCTTGAATTGTGAAAATCTAATTTTGCAAAGTCATTATTTTTAATTATCTCTCTTTTCATTTTCATTGAAAGATAGCCGGGATCTGCTACATCCTCTATTTTATAAAGATAATCAATTCCCCAATCTTCTGCATGTTCTTTCCCTGAAAATGGTTGTTTAAATTCTATGGACTGATCCATAGTTCTATTCCACAGATTACCTGCAAACCATGTACAATTCGTCACAGGGGTATATACACCTTTTTCGCCATTGCCTGGGCGCATATTAAAGTTTTTTGCTATCTCCGTACTTTCTTCATTTAATTGAGGAATAACAACATGTTCTAAGCGATTAAATTGCTCTTGAGAGATTTTTAAACAAAGTTGATAAGCAAAGCCTCGAGTTGGACGATCATTACTTCTATTTTTAGTATATCCAACACCTTCATGATAGCCATATCGATGGCAATTTGAATCAGTCACATCTTTACTTTCAAAAACAATGACCCAAGCATGTCCTAAGCTTCCTCCGCCACAAATTTGATTTAATGCAGTTACCACGGCTTTAGCTCTAGCATTTTTATCATCGGGATAATCAGATGCTGCTTTATCGGCAATCTCACAAATAGCATCTAAATCTGTCGGCTCAGGTTTTCTATTCGATTGCAGACAAATTTGTGGATATCCTACTGTCGGATCTCCCTGTGGCATAATATATGATTCATTCTTCAAACCTGACAGTGACTTATTTAAAAAGAAACTATTAATACTACTCATAATTAAATACTCCATTTCATTTGGTTAAAAATTAATTAATACCAGTGATTTTACTTATTAAAATAATAACAACTAAAGTAATCAATTTATTTAACGGAAGAGTAAAGTGTTGAGGATATTAAATTACTTCAATATTTTTTTGAAGAAAACATCATGTAATAATTATCAAGATAAATTACTAACAAATAGTTAATCTATATAATTATTATAAAAATAACTTATATCATGCTAAAAATTAAAATCAAGCATAACGCTATAATTTAAATATAAAGTATTTTTAAAAAAGTCTTTAATTAACAAGCTATATTATTAATAAGATTTATCATCCGAACAATATCAATGGATAAGAATGAGTTAATAAAAATAATAATTATTTTTTGAGAAGATTTATTAATAATATTATCTTTATTAAAGACAATATTTATTGTGATAATCAATGTAATTCTATTGACAAAATAGGATAAAAATATGTTTTTCACTCGGTATTCTTCAATTTAAAATCAGTAAATTAGTTTTTCATATCTATGATAAATAATGTAATGGCTGTAACCAAACACAATTTGTTTGATTACAGTCTAAATGGTCTGTTTTCAGACCATTTTTCATTTATACATAAAACGAGTAGCAACGATTAGTCAATGGAATCTAAATCATCTTCAATTGCTTTTGCGTTAGGGTTCTCTTTTACCGTGCCAGCTTGGAAGTCATTACTCTGGAAGTAAGCTTCACGCATCATTAAGTAAGGATCAGAAGAGTTTTGTAAAATCGCATCTGAATCTAGCAATTGCGCTCGTGTTTCAATGCCTTCTAATGCCCACTTACCTGCTGACATCCAAAATGTTAAATAGCTCAGCATAGGATAGGTTAAGTCAGCCCAATCACCACCTTCTTCACGGACAGTAAAGCTACCATAGCCTGGTACAACAACATAAGGACCGTAATCCATACCATAATGCCCTAATGTGCTACCAAATCGCATTGGGACTTCTTTTTCCATCGTCTCTTTAGACATGCCAGCAACATCTATTAAGCCGCCCATACCAAAAACGGTATTGATCCAGAAACGACCAAAATGTTTTGCACCCTTTTCAAAATCACCACGTAATATGCTGTTTACCATACTTGCAGGCTCTTCTAAATTACCTAAAAAGTTAGATAAGCCATTTCTTGCTGGTGGCGGCACATAATCACGCCAAACAACGGCAACTGGGCGTAAAATATAGGGGTCTAAAACATAGTAGTTAAAATCAAACATCTGGCGGTTAAACCCTTCTAATGGGTCAGAGCGCCCCTCCCCATTATTAGAGGTACTTGCACATCCTGAAAGTAAGGCGACTGAAAGAGCAACACCGCACAGGCGATACTTCATAACGTTCTCCGCTAATTATCTTATGATGAGCAGCATCATAGTTCGCATATTCATAAACTCTACACATAATACTGTCAATGCGTAACAAGTGGTACTTTTATTAGGCGTTGATCTTATAAGATAATTCAGTTTTTAGGGTTATCCCATTGAGCTAATTTACAATATTAGCCCAATATTATTGGGTTAATATAAAAATACATGCTGTGATTTAATTATATCCTTTTATCACTAATAGCTCTTCTGGATCAGGGTACGAAAAACGCTGGGTAAAAAATCGAACTCTGCATCTGTGGTTTTGAATGGCTTCTTATCTAGTTGATTACGTAAAGATAATCGTTTTTTTCACTCACTGTTTTCTACTTTCAAAACATGAAATAAATAAGGCATATTCGTATTATCAGCTAATGATTTTAACCATTGTCGCTGCTAGGTGTATTAGCAAGAAAATTCATAATGACGGTATTTCCAGCACTAAGAAGAACTGCAATATGTTTGCTTAACAGCTCCTTCATTAATTAATACCGTTCTGGGGGATTTAGAAAAAGATTTGGCTAACGTTGATTTACCTGAAGTAATTCTTTCACAGAAAAAATGCAAACGAGCATTAGAATATGATTTTGATAAATCAGTACCATATGAGTTATCTATAACACAGAGCCATTGATCATTAACAAGTTTAAAAACATAAGTAGCTTCTCTTGCTGTATTAAATTTTCCTTCATTTGGCATATTTGCACTTAAAAATGTTTGCGCTAAAACGAGCGCACAATCTTTACTAAAATAACTTTTACTTTACCTTGAGAAACTTACAGTGAGTGATTAAAAATCCAGCAATCACCATCAATGCTTTTTTCAGTGAAGGCTTACCAGAAACATGCAAATCATCTTTAAACACCAACGTGCCATTTTCAGTATAAAAATTCATTAAATACTCAATATTTTCGTCAGTAATAGTCTGATCTACATTCGCAATTAGTTGTATTAGCGATTGGGTATGTTGATCAACTTCTTAAGTTGTCCTCTTGAATAGATGGTCAATGTACTGTTCCATAAGAGCAAAATACACAGCTATATTCTTCAAGAGGTTTTAATAGAGTATGACAATAAGTGCAAGTAATTTTTGATATCAAGTTTGTTATTTAGGTTACGCTCTTTTTATTTTTTAATAGCGTATAAAACCAAGTAATAAAAAGACTTCAAATGGACAATATTATTAATTTCATTTCCATATAAAACCGCAAGGGATTATTAATCATTAAACGAAAAATTAAAATATTGGTGATAATAGTGTGAATTAATAGACACTAATCTAAGAATAATTTTAAATTATATTAATAAGCATTATAGATTAAATAATTATAGTTATTAATAATAATGATTATTAAATAAATCATTTTGCTATAAAAATGACTATTCCTCTTAAATAATGTAATGATAATCACTTTCATTTAACTCTAAATTGTATACTATCTTCTTATGCATTTATAAATTAATTTAAAAGTGGATTTTGGTATGATTATTCGAGTTAAACATAATTTATTAATATTCAGTATTGTGCTACTTCCTTTCTTCACAAGTGCATATCCAATATACAAAAATGACTCATTTCATTTTATCCCATCAATTGCAGTGCAAGATGCCGCGACATCTGCAGTAATTGAAGCAATCACAGGAAAAAACATCTATGATGCTTATGTAACTGGTTTAATAAATGCTAACAGCAACAATAGAGTATCTATGCATTTATGCAATGGAGAAGACGAGAATATAGATATAGCACTAATAGGTGGCTGTTCTTTAATCGAATATGATTCATTCACTTTAGTTAATACAAAACATTATATTCAAAGAAACGGTGAGTTAGTTGAAATTGATGTTCATGACCCTAATACTGTAATTACACCAACAACTAGGATCACAGTAAAAAACGTTATAAAAGAAAATCCTTTAATTCAAAATAATCACTGTATTGAAAACCGTATAAACGATATTCCTACTTCTTGTTTTGTTTTCAAAATCGCATCTTTCATTTTCAATAATCAAGCACAAAGGGAATTAGTCATTAAGGCTATGGAAAATCCTTGTGCTTATCTAACAACAATTGAAGATGCTAGAAAATATACTAATTCTAAATATCCATATATACCTTATTTAGGTAGATCAGGAAGTGATGCACGTTACATTCTAGACTGCGACAAAGCCACCCCAGAATCATACTCATCGGTTGTAGATGAAAATACACAATCAATATTACTTATTCGCAATAAAAAATAAGGACTATTTATGGCTCAACCATATATTCGTATTAATCAGTTTGAGGCAAATTTATCTAATATTGGCGTAAAGTCTGCTACAGGTCATATAAACTTCACCTTTATTGATGGGAATGGAGTTAATAAAGGTACTTTTGGTGCAAATTTAAAAAATAAAAATAGACCTTCTGGTATCTCTAATGAAGAAAGAGACAATAGGCATAAAATTGAATCAAAATCGCCTTATCATTTTAATTACGTAAAACTATCATTAAATGATTTTACCACAGCATTAAAATATGCTGAAAAAGCCCAACATGAGTCAAATATGGGTAATTTAAAATATGCATTAGCTTGTGGTAATTGTGTTGATTTTGGTATGCAGCTATTTAATCAAACATCCTTAGGTCGTCGCCAACTGCCGAATTACTTAAAACCAAATACAGCTATAAGTATTTATGCAAATCTAAGTAATGCACTTTGTTCTGGAGATAGTTATCAAATTAAAGAAGCCCGCAAATTTGTTCTTACACCAGATAGATGGAGACCCGAGCGATTACCCAAATGGGGGCAACCTTGTGTAGATGCAATTGTACCAACAACGACGGTTGGGGGAGGAAAGTGGTTTGCAAAAAAATCATCAGATGCTTGGGATGTAGCTAAATATTTAACTTTAGAGTTAGGTACTTGTGAGCCTGAAATTAAGAAATTTGTAATAAATAATCTTCATACAGCCTCTCCTATTGTGATTAATCTTGATGGCTACGGTATAAAAACCACATCAATATTTGATCAATCTGTACAGTTTGATTTATTAGGGTCAGGTTACAAAGTTACATCAGCTTGGATTACACCAACTTCTGGTTTTTTAGTTTTCAATCCCCATGATTTAGATAGAGTATCTAGTGTCCATCACATGTTTGGTGGTTCAGAGCGTATGGAAGGTTTTTTAAAACTTGCTGATTTAGATAAGGAAAAAAAAGGATATCTTGACATGAATGATAAAATTTATGCATCGCTACGTATTTGGATAAATCATCAAATGGATGGAATACCTCATGCTGGAGAAATATTCACCTTAGAAAAATTAGGTATTGAAAAAATCAGTACTAATTTTGATATCATTGATTATATTGATGAAAATTGCAATCTTATTGGTGAGCGTTCTATTGCAATCATTAATGGAGTTAAACATGAAATGTCTGAGGTCTACTTTACTTACTTGTAAGTAATTTAACTTCAGTATGATATAAATTAACTAATTTATGTTATTCAAATATTCTTATTTATAAAGTTGAATGGCCTATTAAACTCAATTGAATTATATCTTAAAATTCAATGGTGATTAATTTATCTGGATTTAGTGCTGATGATGTAATAAAAATCATTCAAGCTCTCGTATCAAAACAAGTAAAACATCCATTGTTACCGCCCCACTCCTGATTTGTTTTTTCATTCGATTTCAGTTTGAATTTTCTGTAAACCCGCATGAATGGGGCATTTCAGTTTTTCATGTGGGGTTTACATTAAAAATAATTCTCACGTAAAGCATGAAAAATCTTTTATTTTCATGGTATTACAAGTCTACTTGCTTCTCTCTTTTTTTCGTCAAACTGAAATAACCTGAAATCTTTTTCAATCATTTCAGTTTGACGCTGACGCAAAGAAACCAGTCACTATGCGCTCTCGCGATATGTTTTGTAAAAAATTCAAACTGAAATAATTTTTAGATCCAAATTGTGCAGGCGGGTGCGGTGTAGTGCACATTACGTCATATTTTATTTTACTTAGGCTTGAACTAAATATATTTTTTGCTATAGTTTGTTTGCGTCAGCGTTCCGCTGATTAATTGCAACCAATATATTTTTTTGTTAGGTATTGCTTTAAATTTTATATTTAGAGCGTCCAAAATGTTTGGACATTTCCGAAGGCCACGACCATCGCAGTCAACGGCGGTAAAGATACCGTAGCCTACGGCATATTGCACATAGCCGCTATAGAGTGATGGCTGATGCTAACAAAAGTTGGTTAAGATTACATCACTCTGTGCACCCTTGATTATGGGAAGGCTATGTGTGACTTTGCATTTTTTTATACTAAATAGAATATCATGTTAAATAATGAAAACTATTGCCCTCATACCCCTCATTCTATTGCAAAAAAAAGAATTACCTCGTTAAAAATTTTATCGGATACCCTCTCTATAAGTGAGAGTGAATTAATTCGAATAAATTCTTTATCTGATCATGAAAAATATACTGAACTTAAAGTACCTAAAATTGATGGTACAGACAGAATTGTTTATTCATTAAATTCAGATTTACGTAAAGTTCAATATAGAATTAACAAAAGAATTTTTCGTGAATTGATTAAGTGGCCTAATCATTTATTTGGTTCAGTTCCTAGTAACAACGATAGCAATAAAGATCAAATTAAAAGAGATTATGTTGCATGTGCAAGTTTACATTGTGGCGCTAAATCAATACTTAAAATTGATATAAATAATTTTTTTGACAATATACACAAAGATATAGTTACCGATATCTTTAGTAATGTATTAAAAATAGAGGGATATGCATTAGAACTTATTACTGATTTATGTTGCAAAGGTAATTTTATTGTACAAGGTGCATTAACATCTAGTTATATAGCATCATTGTGTTTGCATGATCTAGAAGCTGATATTATTAAAAGAGCTGAGAGAAAAAACTTAGTTTACACAAGGCTGGTTGATGACATTACAGTATCATCAAAGCTATCTAATTTTGATTTTTCGCAGATTAAATCGCATATTGAAAATATGCTTGCAAATAAAGATTTACCCGTTAATAAAAATAAAAGTAAGATATTAAAGGAATCAATACAACCTCTTATTGTTCATGGATTAAGAGTTGATTTTGAACAACCAAGAATACCATCTGATGAGGTTAAAAAAATTAGGGCTTCCTTACATAATTTATGTAATTTAGCAAAAAAAAATAACATGAGAACATCGAGTACATATAGGAAGGAATATAATCGATGCTTAGGTAGAATTAATCGTCTAGGAAGATTAAACCATAATAAACATTCTAGCTTTATTAAAATAATAGAAAAAATTAAGCCATTGCCTTCTTGGAGAGATGTACAAAAAACCAAGGCAGCATTGAATAGCTTGAAAGCATCATATTCAAAGGGTAACAATAATAAATCATGGTATATCAGAAAATACCACCTAACCTATTATAGAACATCTATTTTAAATAGATCTACAGAGTTTCATGATATGGTTATCTACCTTAGAGAAAAACTAAAAAAAATAAAACCTAAAGATAAAAGAGGATAGGGATATATGAACATTGAAAACCCAACAATAAGGAGAGTTGTTTATACTATTGTAGGCATCTTAATTTTTTCAATAATTCTATGTTTTATATCTATAATATGGACAATATCATCTGCTAAATTATATGAGAGAGGTATAAATCTCTCAAGTCATGGGATTAATAATTTTTATGAAGAAGTAAAGTGGTCTTTATCAATAATAGAAGTAGCCTTTTGGGTAATTACCACGTTTATTACTGTAGCAGGTGTCATCATTGCGTTAATTACATATCAATTAAATGCTAATAATAATCGTATAGCGTTAGATACATATCACTTAAATGCTAATAATAATCGTGTAGCATTAGATACTTATCACTTAAATGCAAAAAATACAATAATAACAAATCATATATCGCATTTTGGAATGTTTAAAGATTATGTGAGTGCTGAGATAGATAAGAGAGATATGTTGAAGGCTGATAAGATAAATATTTTTTGTTTTTATAACTTAATGTTTCCAAAATCTAGAGCTGGGGAGTTAAATATATCTCAAGAGTATATTAATTTTATCTTTGGAATTAAAAGTATTATAGAAGAAGCTAACGAATGTATTACTAGCACAGCAGGAAAATATAATTATAAGTCACACCAAATAAAGCTAATAACTAAATTTGGTCAAGCAGGAATCACATTACATAATGGACCTAAAAACACCTTCATTGCTTTAGAAAATGAAATATTTAATTTCATAGATAATATAAATTCTGCATTTTCTGATATATTGATTGATAATCTATCAACTATTCCTAGAAATTATACCTAATTTATTTAAGTAAGTTAGCATAAAAATTTAACATTAAATGCCGTCCTTCTAAATACAAAGCATGATTATAAATTCCACGGATGGAATTTTTATCAACATGAGCAAGCTGTAACTCTATCCATGCGCTATCAAAACCTTTTTCATGTAAAATGGCACTCATCATATGGCGAAAGCCATGCCCTGTTAATCTGCCTTTATAACCTATCTTTTCAATAACTTTATTAATACTCGCTTCGCTGATTAGTTTTCTTACATCATTTCGACCAGGAAATAATAATGGGTAATATCCTGTAATTACTTTTAACTCATTGAGTATCACAATAACTTGTGGGGATAATGGTACTAAATGAGGACGGCGCTTTTTCATTCTCTTTTTGGATATTTCCCAAATAGCATTATCGAAATCAAATTCTGGTCATTCAGCTAGTCTCAATTCAACAGTCCTAACACCTGTCAGCATTAACAACTGGGTGGCATACTTCGTTATTTTAACGCTTTGATAGTTATTTAACGCTTTAACAAAATCAGGGATCTCATCTTCACGTAAAAATGGGAAGTGTTTAGTTTCAGGCTTATTCATTGCTCCCGCTAAATCAGGTACAGGATTATATTTTACCCTACCCGTTATGACCACATAACGAAAAACCTCACCACAGCGCCTACGGATTTTATTTGCTTGTCTAATGCACCTCTTTTCTCAATTTTTTGAAGTACAGCTAATAATTCTAAGGGAAAAATTTGATCAATAGGTCGCTTTCCATGGAACCTATATCCTATATATTGTTTAAATTATTATTTTAGACATTACTGAACATCATGAGATGTATAGATGGCGTTCCCTACAGGAATCGAACCTGTAACTAGCCCTTAGGAGGGGCTTGTTATATCCATTTAACTAAGGGAACATACATGAAAAAATTAAGTATAACTTATGGACGGGCTACATTTTACCTCCCTCACTCTCTATTAATCAAGTTTTAACGCACTGATATTGGAAGGAATTTTTTTGTTTCTTTTTTGAACATATCATTTGGCTTAAAAACCATCTGATAAATATCAGTATCAGTGATTATGTTTCTTCTTATATATGCTTTCTCTATTAAAACTCTTTCAGTTGTTTTAAAAACAATTTCGGTGAATATCCCATCTCTTTATTAAACATCGCGCTAAAGGCACTCGGATTTTCATAACCCAGTTCTAAAGCAACTTCAGTAACTGAATCACCTTTCTTTAAAGCCGTTAACGCATACATTAAACACGCTTTTTGACGCCAATCTCGAAAAGAAAGACCTGTTTCTTTATGAAAAAGACGGGTAAAAGTACGTAAGCTCTTATTCAATTTTTCAGCCCACATTTCTGGTGTTGTGCGAATATTTGGTTGTGACATAAATTCAGTACACAATTCATCTAATAAAGCATGTTGCGGTAATGGCGTAAAATAAGGCAATGGCTTAGCATGAGCTAATTCATGACAAAGCAAAGTCAGTAATGCGCTATCTCGTCCACCTAAATCATAAAGTAAAGGAAGCTCATTGGCCGAAAGTAATAACTGATGAAGCAAAGGAGAAACTTGTAAAACCTCACAATATTCTGAATAACGAGGAATTTTATTAGGTTCAATATAGAGACTATAAGTACTACTCCCCAACATCAGTACTTGATGTACTTTTTCTGCGGGGATCCACACGCCACTGTAAGGTAATACTATCCATTGACCATCTTCTGTTTTCACTTTCATTACCCCATTAGGAGCATATAAAAATTGAGCGCGTCGATGATGGTGAGCTTCAAGTAATGTGTCATAAGGATAATCAGAGCCTAATGCCAAAATATCACGAGGAAGATTATCCACACTGTTGATATCGATATTACGCATAATATTTAAATTGTCCTAAATTCGTATAAACTTGTCATTATCGCGTGGGTAAGCCATCACTTTATTCTATATTGTTAATCTCCTGACTCAACAGGAGATTTAAAATGACACTCTGGCTGATTTCTTTTGGTTTAATTTCAGGCATCACAACATGGTTATTTGGCTTTGGTGGTGGCTTTGTCACTGTTCCCTTACTCTATACACTTATTCTTACACTCTGGGGAATAGACAGTTTACCTGCTGAACATGCAATGCAAATCGCGGTTGCTACCTCTGCATTAATTATGTTGTTTTCTGCGACAGTCACAACTATTAAACACCATAAAGCAAAAAGGCTTGATTGGAATATCATGTCCATTCTATTTATTGGTATCGCTTTTGGTGGGATTTTAGGTGCGCTTCTCGCCTTAATGGTTGAAGGTGTGTGGATCAAGTGGATCTTTATTGGTTATCTTTTTGTCACTATTTTAGATTGCTATTTTCGCCCCGGTTTTATGGCTCCTACTCACAACGCAAAAAAAGTAACCAAAGTAAAAGAAAGCATTAATGGAACAGTGATTGGTATTATTGCCGCTTTTCTCGGGGTTGGTGGAAGTGTGATGACAGTCCCTTTATTACGCCGTAGAGGAACACCAATGGCACAGTCAGCAGCAATGGCGAACGCACTAACCTTACCTTTAGCGCTTACTGCAACATTCACTTATATCACCCTTTCTTTTACGTCACCTTTAAATAGTGAATCTGGGTTTATTGGTTATATTTGGCTAAAAGCTGCACTTATTCTGATTTGTAGCACTTGGGTTGGTTTGAAGATCTCTGAACGCTTTTTATCTCGTATTCCCGACAAATGGCATGCAAGAGTTTATCCTCTGTTACTGAGTCTTGTTTTAGTTGTCATGCTATTTTAAATCGTATCTTTTATGTAGAAGATACCAAGACAATAAACAACGAAAAAAACAATAATGGCTACACATAAAATATGTGGCAAATGGTGGTTTTGAGTGTTCAAAAAACTGCCATTTTTTTAACATTTCCCCCCATATTTTTCCTACGTATCTTCATTTAGCCTTAATGCTATTAAGACACATAAAACAAAAAATATCTCTTTTTGACAATCACGATACAGTTCCATAACTATTAATATCATTAATTAATATTTAAACATAATGAACAATAATTTATAAATTGTCTCGTATTTAGTATCAGTCTGTTTACGTTTAATTGAGCATTTTTCGTACCATTAATCACCGATTTATTTTTCTTTTTTTATTTGTATTTATTATCAAAATAACAAGTTAGCTATTTTTATAAGAAGATAATTTAAGAAAAAACCGGGTTTAAATAGCATTAAAAATATTATTTATTCTGATTTTTAAATAACAAATTAATTACAATGCAATCAACTTTCGATATATAAATAATTATATATCGATTGGCTTTTTTGTCAAATTTTAAATATTAATAATCATATATTTTAAATACACTTTAATAAAATGGATTAATACGATAACTTAGTGAATTTAAAAGAACAAAAGGTAACTTCGGCATCCCTTAAAACCGCCTACTCCTTCTCCAAACTTTTATCATAGTATTTAATAGAAGAAAATAATTATCATTTAATTTTGTCTATTTTAGTTAATTTATTTAGTGACATTTATTAACTTCTTATTCTCTATTATTTATTATTTACAACTAACTCATCACTTATGGATTAATAAAATGGAGGCACCTTCAAATATTTATTTAACCGTCCGTATATAATATTTAGCTATAAGAAGAAACTGGAGGTTATATGAGTATTAGTCGTCGTTCTTTTATTAAGGGGATGGGGATAGGATGTGTGGGTTGTACCGTGAGTAGTTTACCACCGGGTGCGCTTGCATTTAATCCTGTAGATTCTCTTAAGGGTCAGTCCAAATTAACACCTAGTCTGTGTGAAATGTGTTCTTATCGTTGTCCGATAGAAGCTCAGGTTGTTAACAACAAGACCGTTTTTATCCAAGGAAATAGAAATGCAGAGCACCAGAGTAGCCGAGTTTGTGCAAGAGGGGGAAGTGGCGTTAGCCTAGTTAATGATCCAAACCGGATTGTCAAACCTATGAAACACAAAGGTCCTAGAGGGGCTGGTGAATGGGAAGTGATAAGCTGGGAACAAGCTTATCAAGAAATTGCAGAAAAAATGAACGCCATAAAACAAAATTATGGTGCAGAAAGTATCTCTTTTTCATCTAAATCAGGTTCGCTCTCTTCTCACCTTTTCCATTTAGCTGCTGCCTTTGGTTCACCGAACACGTTTACACATGCATCGACTTGCCCTGCAGGTAAAGCCATTGCAGCATCAGTGATGATGGGCGGTGATCTTGCAATGGATTTAGCAAATTCTAAATATATTCTCTCTTTCGGTCATAACCTTTATGAAGGTATTGAAGTCGCTGAGACACACGAACTAATGACAGCTCAAGAGCGCGGTGCAAAACTAGTCAGTTTTGACCCTCGTTTATCTGTCGTTTCAAGTAAAGCTGATGAGTGGTTTGCAATCCGCCCAGGTGGAGATTTACCTGTTCTAATGGCAATGTGCCATATTTTAATTAAAGAAGATCTCTACAATAAAGATTTCGTTGAGAAATTTACGGTTGGCTTCCCACAATTAAAAGACGTTCTACAAGATACAACACCTGAATGGGCTGAAGCTCATTCTGATGTTCCCGCTAAAGATATTGTTCGTATCGCACGCGAAATAGCAGCAAAAGCACCTCATGCACTGATTATGCCTGGTCACCGCGCAACCTTTAATAAAGAAGAGATCAATATGCGCAGAATGATCTTCACCTTCAATGCCTTACTTGGCAACATTGAACGTGAAGGCGGTATGTATCAGAAAAAAGCAGCGTCAAAATACAATAAATTAGCGGGCATTAATGTTGCTCCTGAATTAGCGAAACCAAGCGTTAAAGGTATGCCTGAAATTACGGCAAAACGCATTGATGCAACAGCACCTCAATTTAAATACATCAATAAAGGTGGTGGTGTTGTTCAATCGATTATTGACTCAACTTTAGAGGGTGTACCGTATCAAACAAAAGCATGGATTATGTCTCGTCACAATCCATTCCAAACAGTCAGTTGTCGCCCAGAGTTAGAAAAAGCAGCACAGAAATTAGATTTAATTGTTAGCTGCGATGTTTATTTAAGTGAAAGTGCTGCTTATGCAGATTATCTGTTACCTGAAACCACTTATTTAGAGCGTGATGAAGAGATTTCTGATGTTTCAGGTTTAAACCCAGCTTATGCATTACGCCAGCAAGTTGTCGAACCTATTGGTGATACTAAACCAAGTTGGTTAATTTGGATGGAATTAGGTAAAGCATTAGGATTAGAAGCCTATTTCCCTTGGGAAAACATGGGAGTAAGACAGCTATATCAAGTTAATGGTAGCGAAGAACTTTATAAAGAGATGCATAAAAAAGGTTATATCTCTTATGGTGTTCCACTATTATTACGTGAGCCTTCTTATGTAAAAGCCTTTGTTGAGCAATATCCAGATGCGATTAAGCATGTTGATAGCAACAATACAATGGAAAAAGCCCTCTCCTTTAAATCACCAAGTGGCTTAATTGAAATCTACTCTGAAGAATTAGAAAGCCGTTTAGAAAACTATGGTATTCCGCGCTTCCACAACTTCCCATTAAAAGAAAAAGACGAGCTTTATTTTATCCAAGGTAAAGTCGCCGTTCATACTAATGGTGCAACACAATACGTACCATTATTAGCTGAATTAATGTGGAAAAACCCTGTTTGGCTTCACCCTGAAACAGCGAAAAACCATGGAATTAAACATGGTGATGAAATCATTCTGGAAAACAGTATAGGCAAAGAAAAAGCACATGCTTTGATCACTGAAGGCATTCGCCCTGATACGGTATTTGTTTATATGGGATCAGGTGCAAAAGCAGGTGCAAGAACAGCAGCGACTACAACAGGCGTTCACTGTGGCAACTTATTGCCTCATGAAATTAGCCCTGTATCAGGTACTGATGTGCATACATCAGGTGTCAGAATTAGTCGGGCTTAAGGAAAAAAATAACGATGAACAATAATGATAAACAATTTGTCATGTTACATGATGAAAAACGTTGTATTGGCTGCCAAGCTTGCACTGTTGCGTGTAAAGTCATCAATGACATTCCAGAAGGATTTAGCCGACTTCAAGTCCAAATTCAAGGTCCTCATGACGATGAAGCGGGTTATCCACATTACCAATTTTTCCGAGTTTCTTGCCAGCATTGTGAAGATGCACCTTGTGTTTCTGTTTGCCCTACAGGTGCCTCTTTTATCGATGAAAATGGTATCGTTCAGGTGAAAAAAGAGCTGTGTATCGGCTGTGATTACTGTGTTGGTGCTTGCCCTTACCATGTTCGTTATATCAATCCAATGACACATATCGCAGACAAATGTAACTTCTGTTCTGATACTCGATTAGCTGAAGGTGAATTACCTGCATGTGTATCGGTATGCCCAACAGATGCACTTGCTTTTGGCCGCATCGACTCACCTGAAATTCAGGCTTGGATCAAACAAAAATCCGTTTATCAATACCAATTAGATAATGTCGGAAAGCCAAGTTTATTCCGTCGTAAAGAAATCCATCAGGGAGATAAAGCATGACTAGTATCTGGGGAGCAGAACTCCATTATACGCCAGATTATTGGCCTGTATGGTTAATGGCAGCCGGTTTATTAATCGTTGCTATGATAGCTGTATTAGTTATTCATGGCTTACTACGCTATGCCCTTGCACCAAAACACTCTGGTCATTATGAAGAAGAACGAGTTTATTTATATTCTAAAGCAATTCGTTTTTGGCACTGGGGTAATGCTTTACTGTTTATCCTATTACTATTGAGCGGATTTTTAGGGCATTTCTCTATCGGAAATGTTGCTTCAATGGTGCTATTACATAAGATCTGTGGTTTTGTACTTATCGCGTTCTGGATTGGTTTTATTCTTATCAATTTAACAACCAGTAACGGCGTACATTACAAAGTAAGATTTAGTGGATTAATTGATCGTTGTATCAAACAAGCTCGCTTTTATCTTTACGGCATAATGAAAGGCGAACCCCATCCTTTCGCCGCAACTGAAACTGATAAATTTAATCCGCTTCAGCAACTCGCTTACTTAGGTGTGATGTTTGGTTTAGTGCCGCTGTTACTGGTTACTGGATTATTATGTTTATACCCTGAAGTACTTGGTGAAGGCTATTGGATGCTAAAAGCACACTTAGTATTAGGGATCGTGGCACTAATGTTTATTTGTGCGCACTTCTATTTATGTACACTGGGCGATACGTTTACTCAAACATTCCGCAGCATGATCGATGGTCATCACCGCCACCAGAAACATGATGATCATGGTTCCATAGCAGAAAAAACAGAACATTAATTTTTCAATATCCTTTCTGTTATGTTTCATTTCCTAAAATGCCCGTTTAAATGGGCATTTTTTTGATCTTAATTCAGAAACAATTTCATAATCTTATTATTAGCAAATATATCATTTTATTTACATGTTATTAGGTGTATAGTCGGCGCCCATCCTCGTTATATATAAATTTATACAATGATATACATTGCATTACATTTGCGATGAGCATCGTTGTATAAATTTTTTAATATCGATGGATTTAAATAACTAAAAAATACATTTTGGGAGTCTATCGTGAAGAAATTTATCATTTCGACAATAGCTTGTGCTATAGCACAAACATTAGCTGTATCAGCAAGTGTAGCTGCTGAAAATGCTGAAAAAATCGTCGTTACTGCACAACCAGTGAATAATAGTGAAGCCGGTGCTGGGTTTGTTACTCGTGAAGTTGATATGGGGCCATTAGGTGAGAAAAAATGGCTAGATACTCCTTACACAACAAATACTTTCACTCAATCTATGATTGAAAATCAACAAGTTACCAGTGTCTCGGATATCTTAAAATATAATGCCTCTTCCCAAATGCAAGCGCGTGGAGGAATGGATGTTGGACGTCCTCAAAACCGTGGAATGCAAGGCAATGTTGTAGCTAACTCTCGCTTAGATGGTGTGAATATTATTTCAACTACAGCCTTTCCAATCGAAATGCTTGAGCGTGTAGATATTATAAATGGTCTAACAGGCTCACTTTATGGACCAGCAAGCCCTAGTGGACAATTCAATTTCACCCAAAAACGTCCAACCTTAAAACGTTTAACCTCGCTTAATGCAACTTATGTCAATGATAACCAATTTAAAGGTCATCTTGATTTAGGTGGTTTTATTGATGACAACAACACTTTTGGTTATCGCATTAATCTAGTGCATGATGAAGGTAAAGGTTATGTTGCAGGTAGCAAAACACGTCGCCAGCTAATCAGCACTGCTTTTGATTGGAATATCTCTTCTGATACTGTGTTAGAAGTGAATTTTAGTGATTATTGGTTTAAAAAAATGGGCTTCCCTGGTGCGTTTTCTTATGGACCAAAAGTCACCGCATTACCTGATGCGCCAGATCCAACTAAAGCAGGCTATGGTCAAGCTTTTGCGGGTGTTGATCTTCACACCAGAACGGTCAGTAGCCGACTAAAACATGATTTTAACGAAGATTGGCAAATGAGTGCAGCAATTGGCTATCAAACAGCTGATCGTGGATTCCGTTCTGTTTCTAACCAATTAAGTAATGATGGTAAGCAATTTACACCAACGTTATCAGTACCGACAACTTATGGCCGTTTTACTGTTTTAAGTCATTCTGTCAATGTTAATGGTCATGTAATGACCGGCGCACTTTCTCATGATTTAATTCTTGCTACTAGCGGCTATCGCTGGGATATCTATGGTGCAAATGGTGGTGATCAGAAATTCACATTGCCAACTCAAGATATTAATAACCCTCATCGCTATGATGATCCTTCGAATGAAGGCTTTTATACAGGTGCGGCTCGTACTAAAAATAGTCGCTCTCAAGTTCAATCTGTTACTTTAGGTGATACTGTTACCTTTAATCCTCAATGGTCAGTGATGGGATCACTAAGCCAAAACTGGATCAAAGAAACGTCTTATCGTTCTGGTGGTGGAAATCACACTGAAAATGGTTTAAGCCCTGCTGTCGCATTAATGTTTAAACCTATTCCTGAAGTAATGACTTATATTTCTTATGCCGATTCATTAGAAGAAGGCGATTCAGCACCAGACACTGCCGAAAACAAAAATGAAGTGCTAAAACCTTATCGCAGTGAACAGTGGGAAATGGGGGTTAAATCGCAAATTGGCGATCTTAATTTAAATGCGGCTATTTTCCAATTAGAGCGCCCTTTTGCCTATGTGGGTAACGACAATATCTTTAAAGAACAAGGTAAACAACGTAACCGTGGGCTAGAGCTTATCGCTAACGGAAAAGTTACTAATGAACTTTTCGTTTTCAGTAGCATGACTTGGTTAGATCCTACCTTGACTAACACTGGCAATGCTCAGACTCAAGATAAAGACGTTGTGGGTGTACCAAAATACCAAGCTAATTTATTAGCTGAATACCATTACCCTACTTTGCCAAATGTTATCTATAGCGCCAATATTCACTACACAGGTAAACGTGCAGCAAATACCACTAATACTATGTGGGCAAAAGCGTACACCACCCTCGATCTAGGTGCTCGTTATCAAACACAATATTGGGATAAGAAAACAACCTTCCGCCTCAATTTAGATAACGTTACTAATGAGCATTATTGGGCATCTATTTTCTCAGGTAACCAAAACGGGGCTATTGGTGGGGCTAATGCCTTCTTAGGTACACCTCGTCAAATATCTGCATCTGTTAGTATTGAACTCTAAGAGGATCACAAAATGTATCAAGGGTTTTTCAAAACCCTGTGCATTACGTTACTGGGAGCTTTGGCTCTCAGTATCTCCTTTAATGTACAGGCACAAAGAGTTGTTCAATATTATCAAAACCAATCCATTACGGTTCCTGATTCCCCTGAAAGAGTTGCCACCAGTTGGAATGCGCAAAATGCCATATTAGCGATGCTGGGCGCAGGAGATAAAATTGTTTCGACAACGGATTTAGTTAAAACGATCCCTTTTTTTACGGAAATAGTGCCCGCGATAAAAACAGCCTCTATTTCGAGTAAAGGTAATAACGATACTCTAAATATCGAAACATTAATTGTTAGCCAACCTCAGATTTTTTTTGCAACAGGAAAGCTATCTGATGCACAAATGTCTGCACTAAAAAATGCAGGGATCAGTGTTGCATTATTAAAGTCAGGCTCTATGGATGCATTGTTAGAAAGAACATTGATCACGGGTGAGATTTTAGGTTCAAGTAGTCACCAATTAGCAAAAGATTACTTAGCCTACTTTCAGCGTAATAAAGCGCTTGTAAAAAATGCGGTAGGTGAAGTCAGCGCCAATAAACCAATGAAGGTCTATCATGCTTTTGGCTCACCATTAAGAACATCTGGCGCACCTTCATTAAATCATGATTGGATAGCGCTTGCAGGCGGTGTTAACGTTGCAGAGCATTGGTTTGATAATGTGCCAAGCAGAGCTGGCGATGTTTCTTTAGAGCAAGTTATTCATGCCAATCCTGATGTCATTGTCACTATGTATGCAAGAGACACCGAAATCATTAAAAATGCACCTGAATGGCAATCTATTACTGCAGTACGTGAAGGTCGAGTTTATACAAATCCTAAAGGCTTATTTTGGTGGTGTCGTGAAACCACAGAAGAAGCCTTACAATTTTTATGGTTAGCGACTGTTTTATATCCAGAACAAACAGCACATATTGATATCCGTAAAGAAACACAACAGTTCTATAAAACATTTTTTAATATCGCCCTCACCGATCAGCAACTCGAATACATTCTAAAACCTCTCAAAGACTAATTGTTGTTGCCTCTTCATATTCATAATGAAGAGGCAACAATAATCCATTCTAATGTGATATTAACTACTATTATCCATAAATAGTCATTTAATGATAAATATCTAAATTTTGATCTGATCACCTATTTTCACCAACGCACACATTTTGTCTTTATCATATTAAAATTCATTCTTTTTAAATTTATTGGTGTGAAGCGCATAAGTTATACGTTTAATAGCTTCAGAAATGTTATCAGGAGGTGGAATCGTGGTGGGTAATATATGTGGCAATTTTATGGGAAGCTTATTCTAAACAAGTATTAATTAGCTGCCTTTTTCTTATACAAATAAATACGAGAATATATTTCTCCAAGCATGAAAGTCTCGGTTCATTTACAATACAATTATTCTTTTTTTCTTAAAAATTAAAAATTATCATTCTCTATAAACGTAAAATGCCCTAATAAGGGCATTGGTTTCATATAGAGGCTTTATTTTATTCATTAAGAAAATTCTTATTATTAACTGACAAAAGGGGAATATCTGAATATAAGAATTATCTTACTCAATTTAGTTATTCTAAAATGAGTTACTTTCTAATTTAAGAATATTATTAGAAAATAGAGAGAGCCTTGCTATCGAAATGAGCTGGAATATGTTGTTCATTACGCTCAGTTTCTTGAGTCATTCCACCTGTTACTTCTTCAAAGAAGCTACCAATATTAACGCCCAGTACTTCAAGTACTCTAACTAAGCAATCAATATCAATACGGTTTACACCACGCTCATAACGAAATAACTGTTGTTCACTAATATCAATCTCTTTTGCTAACTGAAATACAGTATAACCTTGAGATTTTCTTAATGACTTAATTTTTTGTCCAACTGCATAAGCGACTGGATACTTGCTACTCATAATATTGTTCTCGCTTTTCACTTTGATTGATATCTAATTTTATAATGGTGTGTTCCTGCGCAATAATATGTAAAACTATATATTGTCGAGGACACCTTTTTGTTTTAATAAAATATTATTTTAGTAGATAAGAAATATTACAATTCATAACACGACTTATCATATGTAAATAATATACTACGCATTTAAACACTTTCAACTAGTCAAAAAAAGACAGTGCAAGTACAGTAATTTACTCATGCTAGTTAATAATACCTAGGATAATGGTATATATTCTTTATTTTCATAAAATTAGAATATTTTAGTTATAAAATTACGCTTTTTTTTCCTTAAACTTTACTCATTAATTAGAATTATTATCTATTACAAGCTTAATTTAAAGTGTGATTGTTTGAATTGTGCAAAAATAAATCAACTTATATCAGTCTAATTTATTTAAAATAATAAATTAACCTCGCAAAGGTAACGATTTTCTTATTTTTATTAAATAGCTTAAGCAATATCAATGAAATCTGATGAGTTTATAAATAAGCAAACATTATACTTTAATTTCAATACATTACAGATATTGCATTAAGATTTAGATATAAATCACACTTTAAACATTTGTTAATTAATTTATATAAGCATAAACCCTTACTCGTTCAACTAAATATATTTCAAAATCTACAATTCTTTATTACTCTAGAATAAACAAATTATAGATTTAATTACTCATTTTTTTTGAATTTTTATTAATGAATAACTTATTTTAAGTTTCAATTAGATTGAAAATCTTCTTTATAAAATAGAAAAAAGGTGAATGTTAATATAAATATTTTTGTTTTATCAGTAAGTTATTCAAAGACTACACTTATTACCATAAAAACTGTTCTTTTTATGAGCACACAATACTATTCTTTCTTTTTCGCTCAAATACGCGTATTTCGTACATTATAGAAACCGAGCAATCATCGCATATTAAGCTAAATTAATGAGAGAATGAACTATTAAATATCGATTTTAGTATGATCTAATTTTGTTAAAAAATACAAAAATTAATCTTTTTACGTCCTAAGTAATTTCACCTATTCCATATAAGAGTTATTCTTAGTGCAAAATAAACATTAATATTTTTATATAATTTATGTTCCTGTCAAATGCACAATTTTCTCCATTTTTCGTAAAAAATGAAATTAACCACTCCAGGACAAATCAATTACTGATAAAACAAGTGTATTTTGCTTTATATCATTTACTATTCAGTTCATTATGATAAAGATATTGATAAATATCAAACTTAAAAATTAATTTATTTTAATTCATAAGGTTAAGCAAATTATCTTGCTCGATCATATCTTTAAAAAAGAAGAATAAATAAGATAAAACATCATTATATTTTATCTTTCTTCTTGTTAGCACCATCCTATGTTTTATAAAAAGTACGAAAGATTAACTATAAAGCCCTATTTGGGTCTTTTAATCTTCTAAATTTTTTCTTAAAAAATGGGATCTACATATTTTTCAATGCTAACTAAAAATGTTTTAACTTGCTCATTTCACGAGAGATATTGCTCATAAGAAGTGTTCAAATGATTTATAACCGTGTATCTAAGGTTATTTAATTCTATTAATAAACTGGAAATGCCTATATTTACGCCTAAAGAGAGTAGAACTTTCTTTTTCAGTTGAAGTAATTTTTTTAATATTTTTAGCTCCAAATAGATACATATTTTCTACCGAACGCCCTTCATCTAAAATGATTAACTCAACAACAGAAGAGAGATTTCCTTTTTTATAAGCCCTCCATTTTAAATGAT
This sequence comes from Proteus sp. CD3, assembly GCF_008808075.1. NCBI lineage: Bacteria > Pseudomonadati > Pseudomonadota > Gammaproteobacteria > Enterobacterales > Morganellaceae > Proteus > Proteus sp. CD3. Next base: position 2,373,166 of record NZ_CP019686.1, read on the forward strand.
AAAAACATGACAAAATGTAAAAAAGCGTAATAAAGAAACCGACTTACGCTCTCTTTTCACAAAAAGTACAATGTAATAACAGGTTAAAACAGTCTTAGAGACTAATAGCGCTAAAGGAACAAGATGAGTAGCTAAGGGTATTGCCTTGGGTATATAAAAGGACTAGGAATGCATGTAGGTAAGGATATACGGGTATAAATAAGGCATGCATGAGCAAGATGATAAAACAGCAGATATAGATAAACCGATTGAGACTTAAAAGAATACAGCTAGACCGCAATAATACAGGTATTAAAAATACCAAATGGCTATTGTTGCTTGTTTTAAAGAAATACTAGGGAAATAAAAAAGAAGGAATGAAGAAAAGATAAAGAAGTGGTGGGCGGTATTGGGCTCGAACCAACGACCTCCTCCTTGTAAGGGAGATGCTCTACCAACTGAGCTAACCGCCCGCTTGATTATTAAATGGTGGGTCGTGGGCGATTCGAACGCCCGACCAATTGATTAAAAGTCAACTGCTCTACCGACTGAGCTAACGACCCATTTAATAATTTTGCGTAAATCTATAAGTAGCTTTGTGAATGGTGGGTCGTGGGCGATTCGAACGCCCGACCAATTGATTAAAAGTCAACTGCTCTACCGACTGAGCTAACGACCCGTCACAATGTTCACTACTTTATGTTGTATTTTTAGGAATGGTGGGTCGTGGGCGATTCGAACGCCCGACCAATTGATTAAAAGTCAACTGCTCTACCGACTGAGCTAACGACCCATACCTAAATTTGTGATATTGCGCGAAATAACCGGATGAAGTGGTGGGCGGTATTGGGCTCGAACCAACGACCTCCTCCTTGTAAGGGAGATGCTCTACCAACTGAGCTAACCGCCCACTTCATGATGACTAAATTCTCACTACCACGCTTTAATGTAATTGGTGGGCGGTATTGGGCTCGAACCAACGACCTCCTCCTTGTAAGGGAGATGCTCTACCAACTGAGCTAACCGCCCAATTACACTAAATCATACAACGTATCACAACAAAAATAATGGTGGGCGGTATTGGGCTCGAACCAACGACCTCCTCCTTGTAAGGGAGATGCTCTACCAACTGAGCTAACCGCCCGTCGTGATGGGGTGCATTATAGGGATACTGCGCTATGAGTCAACGATTTTTATCAGTTTTTTATCGTGAAAATGATCGTTCGTTTTATTTTTAGTCAAGATGCTTTTTTTAGCACCATAAGTGACACAGCAATTAACCAAAGTAATCCTACGGATACTCTTCGTCAAACAAAAAATCATCAATTTGAAAAATTTATCTCTGTTAAAAGCTTAATGCCATTGAGGAATTAGCATCCAGTGATAAAATAAGGCAACCATTTCGTTTTTTTGATAATCACGATTACTTATCTATATATAAGTAAGACGTACAAAGGCAATCCCAATGAGTAAAATAAAAACCCGTTTTGCACCAAGTCCTACTGGCTATCTACATGTTGGTGGTGCGCGTACCGCACTTTATTCCTGGTTATATAGCCGTCATAATAAGGGCGAATTTGTACTGCGTATAGAAGACACCGACTTAGAGCGTTCTACACAGCCAGCCATCGATGCAATCATGGACGGTATGAATTGGTTAAATCTGAATTGGGATGAAGGTCCTTATTATCAGACTAAACGCTTCGATCGCTATAACCAAGTGATTGATCAAATGTTATCTGCGGGTACGGCATACCGTTGCTATTGTTCTAAAGAGCGTTTAGAACAACTACGCGAAGATCAAATGGCGAAAGGTGAAAAACCTCGTTACGATGGTTGTTGCCGTGGCGGTAACCATAATCATAGCGCTGATGAACCTCATGTTGTGCGTTTTTTAAATCCACAAGAAGGTTCTGTTATTTTTGATGACAAAATTCGTGGCCCTATTGAATTTAGCAACCAAGAACTTGACGATCTGATTATTCGTCGTACTGATGGTTCTCCAACTTATAACTTCTGTGTTGTTATCGATGACTGGGATATGGAAATCACTCATGTTATTCGTGGTGAAGATCATATCAATAACACACCTCGCCAAATCAATATTCTCAAAGCATTAGGTGCTCCTGTACCTGAATATGCTCACGTATCAATGATTTTAGGTGATGATGGTAAAAAACTATCTAAACGTTACAACGCAGTCAGCGTAATGCAATATCGTGATGACGGCTATTTACCTGAAGCTCTATTAAACTACTTAGTACGTTTAGGCTGGTCTCATGGTGACCAAGAGATCTTTACGATTGATGAAATGATTGAACACTTCACTTTAGAAGCTATCAGTAAATCAGCAAGCGCATTTAATACTGATAAACTACTTTGGTTAAACCATCACTACATCAATACATTGCCAGCAGAGAAAGTTGCGGTTCATTTAGATTGGCATATCAAACAGCAAAATATTGATACCAGCAATGGTCCATCATTAGTGGAGCTGATCAAATTATTAGGCGAACGTTGCAAAACATTAAAAGAGATGGCTGAAAGTTGCCATTACTTCTATGTTGATTTCGAAACCTTTGAAGAAGCTGCTGCGAAAAAACATTTACGCCCAGTTGCTCGTCAACCATTAGAAGTTGTTCGCGATAAGTTATCAGCAATTACAGAATGGACGGCTGAAAATGTTCACCAAGCCATTCAAGATACCGCTGATGAATTAGAAGTGGGTATGGGTAAAGTAGGTATGCCGTTACGTGTTGCTGTAACAGGTGCCGGTCAATCTCCTGGCTTAGATGTTACCGTTCATGCTATTGGTAAAACACGTAGCATTGCACGTATTAATAAAGCATTAGACTTTATTACTGAAAGAGAAAACCAAGCTTAACTTACTCGTTAATCTTACTTATTAAGAAAGATACATTCCTCAAATAGCGAATGTATCTTTTTTTTGTACTCTTTTTCAGCAATCAATAAATAATGTGAGATTAACTGATTGACAGTATTGTGCTTGTTGCCTATTATCAAGCCCGTTCCAGTATGTTGGGGCTATAGCTCAGTTGGGAGAGCGCTTGCATGGCATGCAAGAGGTCAGCGGTTCGATCCCGCTTAGCTCCACCAATATACTTCTAGAACAATCCAATATGTGGGGTTATAGCTCAGTTGGGAGAGCGCTTGCATGGCATGCAAGAGGTCAACGGTTCGATCCCGTTTAGCTCCACCAGAATTTTAAAATCCTGAAGAGAAATCTTCGGGATTTTTTGTTTTCTACTCCCCTTTATTTATTTCTATTGTGCAGTATAACCCCCATCAATGGCATAAAATGCTCCAGTGGAAAAACTGCTTTCATCTGAAAGTAAAAAAGCGACTGTTTTAGCAACTTCTTCTCTAGTTGCCATTCGTTTCATTGGGTGTGTGTTTGCCATCCATTCACGTACTTCATCGGGTAACATTTGCATTCTTGGCGTATCGACATAACCAGGTCCAACCGCATTGATCCTTATTCCTTTATCTGCAAACTCAAGCGCAGCTGAACGAGTGATCCCTAATACGGCGTGTTTAGCCGCTGTATATGCTGAAATCCCCGCAATCCCCACAATGCCATTAGATGAAGAAAGATTCACAATACTTCCTCCCCCGCTTTTTAATATTGCAGGTATGCCATATTTCAAGCCATAAAATACGCCATTGATATCTGTATCAATTACAGCTTTCCAATCTTCAATCTCATAATCCACAATAGATGTATTATGAGGTCCCGTGATCCCAGCATTATTAACCAAGCCATGTAATGCTCCTGCTTGAGCGATGATAATTTCAATCATTTCTTTTACTTGAGAAAATGAGGTCATATCAGCCTGTAACGCAATGACTTTCTTACCAGTTATATCAATAGAACGTGCTGTTTTTGTTACTTCCTCTAAATGCCGACCTGTAATAAAAACCGTTGCACCACGTTGAAATAGTAATTGTGCAATGCCTTCACCTACACCTGTACTTGCGCCAGTGACTAAAATCACTTTATCTTTAAAATAATCCATCATTTCGACTTTACCTCTTATCAATTACATCAAGTTTTATCAGGCAACCGCAAGATAATTAACCAAAGTTAACTATGTGTCATCTTATTTGATTAACTTTAGTTAATCAACATAAAGTTTATTCACAATGAATGACCTGATAATATTAACTTTAGTTAACATAATTCATGAGATGGCGTATTTATGGAAAAGAGTGATTTAGAAAATGCATTGTCATTATTACAATGCACATTAGTCGCACAACGAACCCGTTATACCCCAGAGCAAGTTACTTGGGGTCAATATGATATTTTAGAATTATTGCGCTTACGAGGTGACTTAACCCCTTCTCAATTAAGTGACTCGTTGGCAATTTCAAGACAAAATTTATCGAAATTTATGCGGGGATTAAAATCTTTAGGATTTATTGCTCAAAATCGTTCAGAAAAAGACAAGCGTGAGTTTATTACCCATTTAACGCATGAAGGCCACGCTTTTTTAGCAAGAGCAGCATTAGGTCGAAAACAAAATGCCGAGAAAATAAGTAAATGTTTAACGCTCGGAGAACAAACATTATTTATTGAATTAAGTCAGAAAATTATTAATGCATTAACACCTGAAAAATCAGGTATGGATAATAATTAACTTCACCGCTTTAATGGCTTTAATAGCCCTTCTAAACCTTCAATTTTAATTGCTAAGGTCATCTCCATGAGTTGGCCAAGCTTACCTTCAGGAAACTCGCCTTTCTTTGCAAACCACAATAAATACTCTTCAGGTAAATCAACTAGCATACGCCCTTTGTACTTACCAAATGGCATTTGTGTGTTTGCTATATCGATAAGGTGCTGTTTCTCTAACATGTTCTCTACCACGTTGTCATTGAAGGAATAGAACCGATTATAGGGCAATTTAAAGATAAAAAAAGCAGTACCCGAAGGTACTGCTTGATTTTCTATCACTTGATTAGTGACTCAGTTTACATTGTTATTTTGTTCACATGCTATTTGTTTTATCTTCAGAGATTAAACAAACAGACCTGCAATAGCTGCTGATAAGAAGCTTACCAATGTAGAGCCAAACAGTAATTTCAGACCGAAACGAGACACAACGTTACCTTGTACTTCGTTTAGACCTTTAATCGCACCTGCAACAATCCCGATTGAAGAGAAGTTAGCAAATGAAACTAAGAATACAGATAAGATACCAACAGAGCGTGGTGAAATTTCAGCAGCGATATCTTGTAAGCTACCCATTGCAACGAATTCGTTAGACACTAATTTAGTTGCCATAACACTACCAACACGTAATGCATCTTGCTCTGGCACACCAATAACCCATGCTAATGGATAGAAGACGTAACCTAAACAATCTTGGAAGCTAATACCGAAAATCATGCTGAAAATCGCATTCACTGCTGCGATTAATGCAATGAAACCAATCAGCATTGCAGCAACGATTAATGCCACTTTGAAACCTGCTAAGATATATTCACCTAACATTTCAAAGAAGCTTTGACCTTCATGCAGATTACCCATTTGAATATCTTCTTCATTCTCAACAGAGTATGGGTTAATCACAGAAAGGACGATAAAGGTACTGAACATATTCAGTACTAGAGCAGCAACGACATACTTTGGATCTAGCATTGTCATATATGCACCAACAATTGACATTGATACGGTTGACATTGCTGTTGCAGCCATAGTGTACATACGACGCTGAGACATTTTGCCTAATACATCTTTATAGGCAATAAAGTTCTCTGATTGACCAAGAACCAGTGAGCTAACTGCGTTGAATGATTCCAATTTCCCCATACCGTTCACTTTAGAAAGTACAGTACCGATAATGCGGATCACGAAAGGTAATACTTTGATATGCTGAAGAATACCAATTAATGCAGAAATAAAGATAATTGGACATAAAACATTCAGGAAGAAGAATGCTAAACCACCTTTCATCATGCCACCGAATACGAATTCAGTACCTTGTGCGGCATAACCTAATAAGTGATCAAATAATCCAGCGAAGCCACGAACAAAGCCTTCACCAACATCAGAGTTGAGGAAGAACCATGCTAATGCGATTTCAATAACTAATAACTGCACGATATAACGCAGACGGATCCCTTTGCGGTTGTTACTCGCAACGAATGCTAATGCGCCAATAACGGCGAGTGCTAAAACGAAGTGAATGATAGAGGACATGCATGCTCCAAAAATAAAAATAAATCTTGTAGAGCATTTTATGTAACGCGTAACATTAGGATGTGACTATTGTCACAATCTCATGAAACCGCATACACACTATTTATTAAATAAGATAGGTTGATCACACTTTGAAAGTTACTTAAGAAACATAAAATGTAAATTTGACTTAAGTAAAAATGCCACTGAGAAGGTTTCCCAGTAGCATTTATTAAATATTAGAATGATTATTTCGATTGATCAAGTAATCGTATCATTTCATCTTCATCGATAACGGTTATCCCTAACTCATTAGCTTTCACTAACTTAGAGCCTGCGGCTTCACCCGCTATCACCATATCGGTTTTTTTAGAAACGCTTCCGCTCACTTTTGCGCCTAACGCGACTAATCTGTCTTTTGCTTCATCACGCGTTAACTGTGAAAGTGACCCTGTTAATACAACAGTTTTACCCGCAAAAGGATTATCGCCCGCTTCATGAGCCACAATAATAGGCGCTTGCCATGTAATACCCGCATCATTGATCAATTGTTCAATAACCGTTCTATTGTGTTCCTCTTGGAAAAAATTAACGACATGTTTAGCCACAACATCGCCTACATCAGGGACTGATTTTAGCGCTTCTACATCTGCATTTCGTAATGCATCAAGCGTTGAGAAATGTGTTGTCAGTCCACTTGCGGTTGCTTCGCCAACTTCTCGGATACCAAGTGCATAAATAAAACGCGCAAATGTCGTTGATTTAGCCTTATCTAAAGCAGTGATCAATTTTTTAGCTGATTTTTCGCCCATTCGCTCTAAACCAGATAAGATTTTTTCATCTAAACGGAAGAGATCTGCTGGCGTTTTGACATATTCTTTCTCAACCAGTTGGTCGATAATTTTATCGCCCATTCCATCCACATCCATAGCTCGACGTGAAACAAAATGTTTAAGTGCTTCTTTGCGTTGCGCTCCACAAATTAAGCCACCAGTACAACGTGCAACAGCTTCACCTTCAATGCGCTCAACATCAGAATCACAAATAGGACAATGTGTCGGAAAAATAATTTCTTGAGCATCATCAGGGCGCTTCTCTTCAATCACACTGACAACCTGAGGAATAACATCACCTGCTCGACGAATAACTACTGTATCGCCAATACGTATCCCTAAACGTTCAATTTCATCAGCATTGTGTAACGTTGCATTACTCACAACAACACCTGCAACCTGAACAGGTTCTAAACGTGCAACAGGCGTAATAGCCCCAGTACGCCCTACTTGGAATTCGACATCTTTGATAATCGTCATTTGCTCTTGAGCTTGGAATTTATAAGCAATAGCCCAACGCGGCGCTCTTGAGACAAAACCTAGCTCTTCTTGCAGTGCAATATCATCAACTTTGATAACAACACCATCAATATCAAAACCTAAATTAGGGCGAACTTCTTCTACATGGCGATAAAAATCAAGCACTGCCTTGCTGCCTGTACAAAGTTTTACAGCATCGCTAACGGGTAATCCCCATTTTTTAAATTGTTGTAGGCGCTCATAGTGGCTTGTAGGTAATTCGCCCCCCTCAAGGACACCGACACCATAACAGAAAAAGGTTAATGGACGTTTTGCTGTAATACGAGGATCAAGCTGTCTTAATGAGCCGGCTGCGGCATTACGAGGGTTAGCAAAAACTTTTCCGCCTGTGCGACGCGCTTCCTCGTTTAAATATTCAAAGCCTTTTTCATTCATAAAGACTTCGCCACGAATTTCAATACGAGCAGGAATGTCTTCACCATATAAACGTAGTGGAATGGCTTTGATTGTTCTCACATTCTCCGTGATATTTTCCCCTGTTGTACCATCACCACGCGTTGCAGCTTGTACTAATACTCCATTTTCATAAAGTAAACTGACTGCCAATCCATCTAATTTTAATTCACAACAGAAAGTGATCTCTTCATTATTTTTTAAACGATCACGTAAACGCTTATCAAAAGCCAGATAGCTTGTTTCATCAAAAGCATTATCTAAAGAGAGCATCGGAATTTCATGTCTCACTTGCTCAAATGCCGTTAGAGGTAAAGCACCAACTCGCTGTGTAGGCGAATCAGAGGTAATTAATTCGGGGTATTCAGCTTCTAATGCTTTTAGCTCATTCATTAAGCGATCGTATTCAGCATCAGGTATTTCAGGTGCGTCCATGACATGATAGAGATATTCATGGTGACGTAGAGTAACGCGAAGTTTATCAATTTTTTGTTGAGTGTTTTTATTCATGATTATCACCAAAGAAGAAAAACCCCCGCAAGCGGGGGTTTTTTTTACAGATATAAAGCTATTGATTTAAATCTAGCGTCCTGCGAATTCTAGATTTATAAAGCTCGATTTTTTGTGGCGTTAAGAGCTTGCGTTCATCATCCAGCACAACACCACCTACGTCAGATGCTATACGTTGAGCCGTAAGTAACATCAATTTAAAGTTTTGGTTAGCATCACCATAAGATGGCACCATCATAAACATCGATACACCGGGTGTTGTTAATTCAGCCATTGTATCAATGTTAAATGTTCCTGGTTTCACCATATTCGCTAAACTAAACAACACAGGTCCATTAGCAGTTGGATTGAGATGGCGATGGAAAATATTCATTTCGCCAAACTGGAAGCCAGCTTGAATGATACTCTGCATCAACGCTTCACCATCCAGCATTTGACCATGATGTGCGCTTACGTTTAGAACAATAACCAGCTCTTTCTCTGCTTCTGTTGCTTGCGAAGCAGATTCAACTTTTGGCTCTTCAGCCGGAGCATGATGCGAAGCCTCAGTTTCAACAGGAGTCATATGAGCCGTTGTTTCTGAAATTGAAGGCTCTAAACTCGCAGAAGGGCTTACTGTATTAACGTGTGATTTTACTTCACTCGCAACATTCGCCACAGGTTCTTGTTTTGGCTCATCCCTAACAATCGGTACAGGCTCTTTTTCAATAACATCAAAAACACCAAGACTTGGCTCTTGCTGTAATGAAGTATCGTGAGAACTCCCTTTTGTTTGGCTTTCAGACATTAATGGATCTCTATCTGCCACTGAAATTTCAGGTTCATGTAGAGGCTCCGATTTTATCGGTGGCTCACTCTCCCGCTTTTCAGTAGAGGATAAAGTTGATGTCTGATGACTAACCTCAGCATATTGTGGTTCGTCATCGTTCTCATCTGACTGATAATTCTGTTTCTGACGTTTTACTGGGCGATTACGGAAAAGCTTAGAACGCTCTTTTCGACCAATCCATAAGCCGTGTAATAACAAAGCTATGATTAAAATCGCACCAACAACGATTAATATCAGACGCAAATTTTGCTGCATCATTTCTATCTCTGTTGTCTTGAGGTTTAATAGCCACGTTGGCAAATATTACTTTTTACTAAGAGTATTTGCCAATGCTCATAAGTGCAAGCCAATACTTAATTTTCTTGTCACAAAGATACACACATCAATCTCTTATGCGCGTTTTTTAGACAATTCATGACTAGTAAGGCTGATTATCTCCCTATATGATACTAGCTTGCCCTCACTGGAGAGAATAGGAAGTATGACAAATTTGACAGAAACGAATAAAAATTTAAATGGATTTCATTATTTTGCTCTTGGTTGGCGTTTAATTACACGCAAAGGGCTGAAGCGTTTTGTTATCTTACCTTTACTTGCCAATATTATTATTCTCGGAAGCGCCTTTTGGTGGTTATATGGTCAAATTGGTAGCATGGTCAATTGGATGATGGAAAAAGTTCCTGATTGGTTACAATGGTTGAGTTATTTGATCTGGCCACTATCCGTTATTTTTATCTTACTCGTATTCACTTATTTCTTTAGTACCTTAGCCAATATTATCGCTTCTCCGTTTAATGGATTATTAGCTGAAAAATTAGAAGGTCAAATAACTGGCGTTAACCCACCCGATACAGGTGTTGCAGGTATATTGAAAGATATTCCACGTATTTTAAAACGTGAGTTAACCAAAATAGCTTATTATTTACCTCGCGCTATTGTCTTGTTATTGCTCTATTTTATTCCTGCTATCGGACAAACCGTTGCGCCTGTTTTATGGTTTGCTTTTGGTGCTTGGATGATGGCAATTCAATATAATGACTTCCCATTTGATAACCACAAAATATCATTTGCAGCGATGAAATCTTCGCTTAAACAGGATAAATGGAATAATCTTCAATTTGGTATGGTTATTAATATTTTTACCATGATCCCTATTCTAAATTTAGTCATCATGCCAGTTGCTATCTGTGGTGCAACCGCAATGTGGTGCGATCGTTATCGTAAACAGCATGTGCAAGATGGGCAGTGGTAAACCTCATTTAGTCATATCTCGATAAATATGAAAAACCCCGTTTTATTTAAGACGGGGTTTTATTTTATGCTTTTTTCTAAAACGTGATGTGGCTTATTTGTTGTTAATCATACTACTCAATTAATGAACGAATATAATCTTTCGTTTCTTCTCTATCCATCGGCTCACGCTCATTAATACCCATTTCAAAAATATTTAATGCGCCATCTAGTTTTTCAATTAACTCTTCATCATCTCGAATACAGAAAATATAAGCATTTTCAAACGGAGTGAGATCGACCAATCGTAACCCTTTTTCTGTCAAAAAGTGGTTAATATATTCCAAATAAGGTAGTTCATAAGGCAACATATAAGGGTCTACACTCGCCTCATCCCAATCAATATTTTCAACTTGAGATAAAATCAACGCACTCGGTGATTCAGACAAAGAGATGTGCTCTAACGATTTTAGATCAGGAATATCGCCAAAATATTCTGTCCACTCCACATAATCCATTAATCCTTGAGCTGAGAGTGATTCATATAGCCAATTAAGGACATCTTCTTGAGCATCTGACTCAGGTAAATTTTCACGCAAAGCTTGCGCATCTAATTCAGGCACAGCAAGTTCAAGCGCACTAATCAACTCTTCAATGGTTTCCATTATGACCCCTGTATTTGCAGTAAATGTGGTTAAAAATAGATTATCAGCCATCAATATACTGTACATCTCTTGATTTATTAATTTGTGAATCGTCTCACTGACTCTTGATTAGAACCTTTTGGAATAAAAATATAAAAAAGTTATAAGTATATTCATAAAGCTTATTTCCATCTTTAGTTTGATGGCGTATGGTAATTTCATCTGACCTTATAAAAATCATGTACCGAGGATAAAAATGAGTAAGATTTTCGAAGACAACTCGCAAACTATTGGACACACTCCCTTAATTCGCTTAAAGCATTTCGGAAATGGCAACATTCTGGCTAAAGTAGAATCTCGTAACCCAAGCTTCAGTGTAAAATGCCGTATCGGTGCCAACATGATTTGGGATGCAGAAAAGAAAGGCATTCTTAAAGAAGGCGTGGAGCTTGTAGAACCGACTAGTGGTAATACTGGGATTGCACTGGCTTATGTTGCAGCAGCTCGTGGTTACAAATTAACTCTGACGATGCCAGATACCATGAGTATCGAACGCCGTAAATTGCTCAAAGCATTAGGTGCTAATTTAGTGCTGACTGAAGGCGCAAAAGGCATGAAAGGTGCCATTGATAAAGCCAATGAAATTCGCGATAGCGATCCTAAGCGTTACCTTTTACTACAACAATTTAGTAATCCAGCTAACCCTGAAATTCATGAAAAAACCACAGGCCCTGAAATCTGGAATGATACTGATGGTGAAGTCGGTGTTGTTATTGCTGGTGTCGGCACTGGTGGTACGATTACAGGTATTGGTCGCTATTTGAAAAAGACACAAGGTAAAGCAGTAACCATGGTTGCTGTTGAACCAGCAGGCTCTCCTGTTATCACGCAAGCTTTAGCTGGTGAAGAAATTAAACCGGGTCCACATAAAATCCAAGGTATCGGAGCTGGCTTTATTCCTGAAAACCTAGATTTATCGTTACTGGATCGTGTTATTCAAATCACTAATGAAGAAGCCTTTGATACTGCTCGTGAACTTATGACTAAAGAAGGTATTCTTGCTGGTATTTCTTCAGGTGCAGCTATTGCAGCAGCAGTAAAACTGGCAAAAGAGCCAGAATTTGCAAATAAAGAAATTGTGGTTATTTTACCTTCTTCAGGTGAACGTTATTTAAGCACCCCACTTTTTGCTGACATTTCTGATAGCTAAATCGCGTCATCTCAATTGTAAAATATTTATTAAAAAAGCACCTCAACGGTGCTTTTTTTGTGGTAGAGATCAAAGTTTGTCACCCAAACAGGTGATTTATTTCTTCGAGTTTAGTATTTAATCAATTAATTATTTCGAAGGTCGAAATTAATCAGAAAATAACCGAGACGACAAAACTAGCTCTTTTATCTTTCTGAACACTATTTTTATCAGATGACGCTTTACGACTTAATATTATCTGATATTGCTACGCAAAGCAGGACAAATTCATCTACACTTACTAAGTCCTGACTTAATGTGAACAATTGAGTTATAAAAGGAAAAAATCCTATGTACCAGCAAGAAGTTACTATTACAGCACCAAACGGCTTACATACTCGTCCTGCAGCACAATTTGTAAAAGAAGCCAAAACATTCTCTTCTGATATTACGCTTATCTCTAGTGGTAAATCTGCCAGTGCTAAGAGCCTTTTCAAATTACAAACTTTAGGCTTAACCCAAGGTACTGTTGTAACTATCTCTGCTGAAGGCGAAGATGAAAAACAAGCTGTTGAAGCATTGGTAAAATTAATGGCGGAATTAGAGTAATTCGCGATTAAGTATTAACGCAGTATTTATTCCCCTGAAACCATTCAGGGGAGTTAATTTCAATGATGATTTTAAAACAACAGTATTTTGCAATCCTATTCTTTTAAGATTATCACCAGCAAGTCGTAGGATAAATTATGATTTCAGGAATTTTAGCGTCACCCGGTATCGCATTTGGTCAAACCCTTCTTCTCAAAGAAGAACCAATCATCATTAGCCAACGTAAGATCCAAAGTGATGAAATTGAGAATCAAATCGAACGCTTTAAAGACGGTCGTAACAAATCTGCACAACAACTAGAAATTATTAAAGAGCGTGCTGAGAAGAATCTTGGTGCGGATAAAGCCGAAATCTTTGAAGGCCATATCATGTTGCTAGAAGATGAAGAGTTAGAACAAGAAATTGTTACTCTTATCAAAAGCGACAAAAAAACGGCTGAAGCTGCTGTTCAATCTGTTATTGAAGATCAAGCAACCGCATTAGAAGCGTTAGATGACGAATATCTAAAAGAGCGTGCGGCTGACGTTCGTGATATTGGTAAACGCTTAATGCGCAATATCTTAGAGATGCCAATTATCGATTTAAGCGCTATCTCAGAAAAAGTTATTTTAGTTGCAACTGACCTTACCCCTTCTGAAACTGCGCAATTAAGCTTAGACAACGTATTAGGTTTTATCACTGACTTAGGTGGTAGAACATCTCACACTTCTATCATGGCTCGTTCATTAGAAATTCCAGCTATCGTGGGAACATCTAATGCGACACAAACCATTAAAAAAGACGATTATCTTGTTCTTGATGCGATTAATAACAAAATCATTATTAATCCATCAGATGAGGAACTCGAAACATTAAAAGCTATCAAAGAAGAGTACCTGCACGAAAAAGAAGAATTAGCAAAACTCAAAGACTTACCTGCTATTACGCTTGATGGGCATCAAGTTGAAGTTTGCGCTAATATTGGTACAGTTCGAGATGTTGCTGGTGCAGAACGTAACGGTGCTGAAGGTGTTGGTCTGTATCGTACTGAATTCTTATTTATGGATAGAGACTCTTTACCAACAGAAGATGAGCAATTCCAAGCCTATAAAGCGGTAGCTGAAGCAGTAGGAAGCCCAGCGGTCATTATTCGTACTATGGATATTGGTGGCGATAAAGACTTACCTTACATGAACCTACCAAAAGAAGAGAACCCATTCTTAGGCTGGCGTGCAATTCGTATTTGTCTTGACCGTAAAGAGATCCTTCATCCGCAATTACGTGCTATCTTAAGAGCATCTGCTTTTGGTAAACTACGTATTATGTTTCCAATGATTATCTCTGTTGAAGAGATCCGTGCATTGAAAGCAGAACTTGAAATACTGAAAAGCCAGCTTCGTGAAGAAAAGAAAGCTTTTGATGAATCTATTGAAGTCGGTGTGATGGTAGAAACCCCAGCCGCAGCAGTGATGGCTCGTCATATGGCAAAAGAAGTTGACTTTTTTAGTATTGGGACTAACGATCTAACACAATATACTCTGGCTGTAGACCGTGGAAATGAGCTGATATCTCATCTATATAATCCAATGTCACCTGCAGTACTCAACCTGATAAAACAGGTGATTGATGCATCACATGCTGAAGGTAAATGGACTGGAATGTGTGGTGAACTTGCTGGAGATGAACGAGCAACATTGCTCCTTCTCGGCATGGGATTAGATGAGTTTAGTATGAGTGCTATTTCAATTCCTCGCATCAAAAAAGTAATTCGTAATGCAAATTACGATGATGCAAGAGCACTAGCAGAGCAAGCACTTGCTCAGCCAACTGCAAAAGAATTGATGGACTTAGTAGAAACTTTTACTAAAGAAAAGACACTGTGCTAATCGCATTAGCCAGAGCCCGGTCCCAACTACAATAATTAGGAGAAGATTCATGGGTCTGTTTGATAAATTAAAATCACTGGTTTCAGAGGAAAAGAAAGGCAGTGGCACGATTGATATTGTTGCACCACTTTCTGGTGAAATCGTCAATATCGAAGATGTTCCTGATGTTGTTTTCGCTGAAAAAATCGTAGGTGACGGTATTGCTATCAAACCTGCTGGTAATAAAATTGTTGCGCCAGTCGATGGTACTATCGGTAAAATTTTCGAGACTAACCATGCTTTCTCTATTGAGTCTGACAACGGTATCGAGTTATTTGTCCACTTCGGTATCGACACTGTTGAACTGAAAGGTGAAGGGTTTAAGCGTATCGCTGAAGAAGGTCAGCAAGTAAAAGTTGGTGATACTATTTTAGAATTTGACTTGGCTGTATTAGAAGAAAAAGCAAAGTCAGTTCTAACACCGGTTGTTATCTCTAATATGGATGAAATTCAAGGTTTAACCAAAATGACAGGCCCAGTTACTGTTGGTGAAACCGTTATTATTCAGATTAAAAAATAATCTTCTGTGATATTCTCTATTTAAACCGCCACCAATAAAGTGGCGGTTTTTTTATATTTAAAAAACACGAACTAAAAACTACTCTAACTCATTCGACAATGTTCTTACTCTAAATAATTCAAGATGCAGCGAATGAGAGTAGTCAACAACGCTATAACTTGAAGAATGACGAGTGAAATGCTCTAAATAATTCAAGGTGTAGCTAGGCGACAAGTGAATAAATCCCTAGGAGCATACATTAGTATGTGACTAGGGTGAGTGAACGCAGTCAACAACGCTATAACTTGAATTATGACGAGAAAACGCCCGTAGATAGATAACGATCACCCCTATCACACACAATCGCAACAATCACCGCACCAGGATTCTCTTTTGCAACGCGCAGAGCGCCAGCAACAGCCCCTCCAGAACTTACGCCACAGAAGATACCCTCTTGACTTGCTAAAAGGCGCATCGTTGATTCTGCTTCTTTTTGTGACATATCTATCACACTATCCACCAGCTCTTTTTTAAAGATACCCGGCAAGTAAGCAGGTGACCAACGACGAATACCTGGAATTTGACTTTTTTCTTCAGGCTGAAGACCGATGACTTGCACACTATCAGATTGTGTTTTTAAGTAACTTCCTACACCTGTGATTGTACCCGTTGTTCCCATACTCGAAACAAAATGCGTAATGCGACCTTGTGTTTGTTGCCAAATTTCAGGGCCAGTAGAAATAAAATGAGCTCTTGGATTATCTGGATTATTAAATTGGTCTAATACCTTACCTTTGCCCTGCTGTTCCATCTGCTGTGCGAGATCTCGCGCACCTTCCATACCGACTTCACGACTCACTAAAATCAATTCTGCACCATAGGCTTGCATTGATGCTTGACGCTCTTTACTCATATTCTCAGGCATTAACAGCTTTAAACGATAACCTTTTACCGCTGCAATCATTGCTAAGGCAATTCCTGTATTACCACTAGTTGCTTCTATCAGCGTATCACCCGGCTTTATTTCACCGCGTAGTTCCGCTTGTTCAATCATCGATAATGCAGCTCTGTCTTTTACTGAACCTGCGGGATTATTGCCTTCAAGCTTAACCCAGATTTCAGCGTCCACCTCTTGTGTAAGTCGTTGTAGTTTTACTAATGGTGTATTACCAATAAATTGTTCTAACCCTGCCACAATAAGTTCCTGCTCATTTGTTTGTCTGTATTAATGAAGAAATCACATTTAACTTATTAACGCAATAATATTAACGTAATTCAATAAATCTCTTCATTTTCTTAAAAACCAAAACACCCATGCCTGAAATAAGCATGGGTGAAAAATAGTGAAATTAAGTGATAGATTAAATAATTAAATTAGGCGGTATAGGCTAACGATACCGTATTTAAGGGAGTATCCCCCGTATATAAACGGGCTTGAGCACCTCCCATATAATAGGTATTTCCTTTTGTTGGCGCTGAAGAAATAGCATTCCAAACTGCAGTAATCGGTGTTTCACTCCATCCTAATGGCTGTAAAATTAACTGCCAATAATGTCCTTTAGGTGATACCTCAATAACCTTGACGGGCAATCGGCAAACACTATTAGCATGCCCACTTAATGCAATTTCCCAAGGACGCAAGAACACATCTACCGAACCTTGATAAAGCGGTGTTACAGATAATGGCAAGTGATATCCCCCAATCTGTAATTGAGCGCCATTAATTTCACCTTGTAGATGATTCACATCACCTAAAAATTCTAAAACAAAGCGACTTTTTGGTGATTGCCACACTTCTTGCGGTGTCCCGACTTGCTCTATTTTGCCATTCCCCATAATCACAATACGATCAGCAACTTCCATCGCTTCTTGTTGATCATGAGTGACAAAAACACTGGTAAATTTAAGCTCTTCATGCAATTCGCGTAGCCAACGACGCAATTCTGTTCTTACTTTGGCATCTAAAGCACCAAAAGGCTCATCTAATAACAAAATTTGCGGCTCTACAGCCAATGCTCTTGCTAAGGCTACACGCTGTTTCTGCCCACCTGACAATTGTGCAGGATAACGTTGAGCTAAATGAGGCAATTGGATCATCTCTAATAACTGCTCAACTTTTTTATTAATTACGTCTTTGCTAGGGCGCTCACGACTGGGCAATACGGTTAAACCAAAAGCGATATTCTCAAATACAGTCATATGGCGAAACAGCGCATAATGCTGAAAAACAAAACCGACTTTGCGATCTCTCGCGTGTAACCGACTAACATCCTGCCCTTCGAAACGAATGCTTCCTTGGGTTTGATGTTCAAGACCAGCAATAATACGCAAGAGCGTTGTTTTACCTGATCCAGAAGGTCCTAACAATGCCACCATTTCACCTGAAGCCACATCAAGTGTGACATCATGCAACACTTCAGTGCGATCAAAATATTTTGTGACACTATTAATTTCAATACTCATATTTTGCCTCTACTTTGTGTAAATAATGATGTTCATTGCTGACGGGCTAAATGCCATTGCAAAGCACTTTTAAACATTAAGGTAAAAATTGCCATCATCGCGAGTAATGCAGCCGCAGTAAATGCACCGACGGTATTGTAATCTTGATGCAGTAATTCAACTTGTAACGGTAGTGAATAGGTTTCGCCACGAATAGCACCAGATACCACAGAAACCGCACCAAATTCACCGATAGCTCTGGCATTGGTTAATACCACGCCATATAACAATGCCCAGCGAATATTCGGTAATGTCACTCGCCAAAACATCTTCCAACCACTCGCGCCTAATAACACGGCAGCTTCATCCTCTTGGCTACCTTGGCTCATCATCACTGGTACCAGTTCTCTTACTACAAAAGGGCAAGTGACAAACACCGTCACTAATACCATTCCCGGCCATGAGAACATAAGTTGGATATCAAATTGTGATAACCACTGCCCAGCCCAGCCATTGCTACCGTAAAACAGTAGATAGAGTAATCCAGCAACTACTGGAGACACAGCAAATGGAATATCAATCAAAGTCATTAATAACTGACGCCCCGGAAAACGAAAGCGCGTGACAAGCCATGCCATACTGACACCGAACAACATATTGACAGGTACAGTGATTAACGCGATGAGCACAGTTAACCAGACTGCATGTAACATATCGCTGTCTAATAAGTTCTCAGTAAATATTTCAACGCCTTTTGAAAACGCGGTCATAAAGATCCACGCAATAGGTACAACTAAAAATAAAATGGATAACACAACGCCTGTAAAGATTAACCCCCACTTTACCCAATCAATTTGGCGACGATATGCCGAGCGTTGTTGCATAATATCTGACATCAATGCCCCCTCAACCGTTGACCAAATCGGCTTTGTAATCCATTAATTGAAAACAGTAAGACTAATGAAACAAGTAAAATGACAGAAGCAACGGCACTTGCCGCAGGATAATCAAATTCTTGCAATCGAATAAAAATCATCAAAGAAACAACTTCTGTTTGCCATGCAATATTGCCGGCAATAAAAATAACAGCGCCAAACTCACCTAAACTGCGCGTAAAAGAGAGCGCGGTTCCGGCTATTAGTGCCGGTGATAACTCAGGTAATACAACCTTACAAAAAGTCTGCCAACGACTCGCACCTAACGTCTCAGCCGCTTCTTCATACTCAGGGCCTAACTCTTCAAGAACGGGCTGAACCGTTCTTACAACAAAAGGTAAGCTGGTAAATGCCATCGCAACGGCAATGCCAATCCATGTATTAATAACTTTGATATCAAATTTATCCAATACAAAACCGTACCAGCCTTGTGTTGAAAAAAGAGTTGCGAGTGTCAAGCCAGCAACGGCCGTAGGTAAAGCAAAAGGTAAATCCATTAAACCATCAAGTAGTTGTCTGCCCGGAAAACGATAACGAGTAATGATCCACGCGAGCAACATACCGAAAATAGCATTAAAAATACTGGCAACTGCCGCCGCTAATAGCGTGACTTTATAAGCGGCCACTATTTGTGGATGCGTGATGACTGCCCAATATTGAGCAAAACTCATATCAGAAAGTTGCACAACCAGCGCACTCATTGGTAACAGTAAGATCAAGCAGGTATAAAACAGTGTTCCACCTAAACTTAATCCAAATCCCGGTAAAACTCGTTTGCTGGTTGCGGTAAACATTATTGACGTCCTTGCGCTAATAACTTATCAAGCATGCCATCTGTCGTGAAATGTGTTTTCATCACGTTATTCCAGTCACCGAATACCTCTTCAATCGTAAATAGTGACGTTGCTGGAAACTGTGCTGCTTTTGCAGCCATGACTGCTTTATCATTTACGCGATAATTAAATTGCGTAATGATTTCTTGTGCTTTAGGGCTGTATAAATAATTTAGATAGGCTTTTGCCAGTGCTTCGGTGTCGTTACGTTGAACATTTTTATCAATCCAAGCGACAGGAAACTCAGCTAATATATCAACAGGTGGCACAATGACTTGATATTCATCTTCACCATATTGTTGACGAATATTATTAACTTCAGATTCAAAGCTGATTAATACATCTCCGAGTCCACGTTCAATAAAAGAAGTCGTTGCACCACGACCGCCTGTATCAAATACCTCAACATTCTTGAGGAATTTCTTCATTGCTTCTTGTGTCTTCTCATCGCTGCCATAAGCTTTTTCAAAAGCGCCCCACGCTGCTAAATAGGTATAGCGACCATTACCCGATGTTTTAGGATTAGGGAAAACCACTTTGACATCTTCACGCGTTAAATCTTCCCATGAAGTAATATTCTTTGGATTTCCTTTGCGTACTAAATACGCCATGGTGGAATAATAAGGCGAGCTATTATTAGGAAGACGTTGTTGCCAATCAGCAGGAATTAATTTGCCTTTATCATGCAAAATTTGCACATCAGTGACTTGGTTATAGGTCACGACATCCGCAGGTAAACCTTGCAATATTGCAAGTGCTTGCTTAGAAGAGCCAGCATGTGATTGTTTGATGGTGACCTTATCGTCAGGATGTTGAGCATCCCACTGCGTTTTAAAATCACTATTTAGCTGTGTGAATAGCTCTCTTGCGATATCATAAGAGCTATTAAGTAATTGAGCGGCCCCTGCATAACTACTAACAACCAAAGACAATGCTGCGGTTGCTTGTAATGCAAAGGTTCTGATTGTGTTTTTCTTCATCAAAAGTACCCATCATTGTAAGTTTTATTCTAATGGCTACTCTATCGGCTTTATTTATAACAGTGTAGTTAGCTTTTGTTATTTGATATAACCACAAGCTATTAAAAATGACTAAAACTCAGGCTAATTAATTAAAATTACATCAATTACTATTAATGTGAAAAAATTTCAGACAAAAATGCCCGCTTATAAAGCAGGCATTTCACTAATAGAACGTCTTTAACACTAGATAATGATTACAGTGCTTTTAATACTTCATAAGAAGGAGCGAAGTAATAACTTCCTGTTACAGGTTTACTCATACGTAATAGGTCATCATATTTGCCGTCTAATTCACCAAACATGCTCAATAGTTGTTGCTCGATGTTATATAAACGACCACAGTAAGCTAAGAAATATAAACCATGCTTACCGCTTACAGTACCGTAAGGCAGACTGTGACGTAAAATCGCTAACTCTTCACCGTCTTCTTCAATTACCACACGAGAAACGTGAGATGTTACATTACGCTCAGATTCATCAAGTTCAACACTGTCTTTTTTAGTACGACCGATCATTTTTTCTTGGTCTGATTCACTAAAACGCGTCCACTTCTTCAGGTTATGCTCATAACGTTGAACTAAAACATAACTACCACCAGCATCAACACCGTCATTAATTAGTGCTACACCATAACGCTCATCATCTTGTGGATTTTCTGTGCCATCAATGAAACCGCTAAAATCGCGCTCTTCAATCCAACGGAAACCATGAATTTCTTCTTCAACTTTGATTGCATCACCAAAAGCAGCAATTGCGGCTTGTGCCAGTGAGAAATTCACATCATGACGCATAGATTGGATATGAATAAGCAGATCACGCTGTGTTGCAGGCGCTAGTCCTTTACCTAAAGGGCGAAAAGGTTTTAGCTCTGGTGCGCTATTTTCATCGGAAAGCTTTTTCCAAAGATCAGAGCCAAATGCAACAACTGCGCCTAGTGATGCATCCGGAAATTGCTTTTGTAAATCAGATAATGATTGCATGAATTTCTGACATCCTTCACGCAGAGCCTCTAATTCACCCACGACCATTGCTTCAATAAAAAGACCAAATTTACTATGTGCGACTAAAATGCCACTTTGCGCATGAGACATATTGCTTTCCTAATCAATAATCAAAACACCCAAAATAATGTTGATTATATCGAATACTTTTTCCTGAAGATTTGCCTTTCAACAAAAATCAGACAATCTGATCATAAAATCTTCCCTGTTTTATAAGGAATAGTATAAGGAATAGCGTGAAGGTGATTTGTTCTGCCAAATAATTTGCGTTAATACCCAGTTAGATAAAACTTCATCAGGTGGCATCAATCCATCAGGACCATCCCATTGACCACTAAAGACATAACTCACCGATTTAGCTTCTGCGGATTGGCATAAAATGGTTCTCTGTTTTTCATCTTTAGGACCTTTGCTACATGCACCAAATGCTTTTTTATAGATATCTTTAAATGGTGTACCTATAGTTGTTCCCCAATCCGTTGTTGCCTTAGCATCAAAGACTTCTATTTTCTCAACGGTGCCTTTTTCTTTGCCATAGAAAGCCACTTGGATTTTATTATCTTCAAGTGCTTGGACTACAACAGTAATATCGCTACCTTGCATCTCCATACCTTCACGATAATTGAAGCTACCGCCTAGCGCATTTTTTATTTCACTTTCTGTTATTTTTGTTGAGCTGGTGATATTACCTAATCCATTGGCAGAAACTGTTAACGTATCATTTGAAAACCAATTCATCGGATTTAGTGCAGAAAAAGACATTCCTCCCATGGATGAACAGCCACTTAATAGCAAAACACTTGTGCTTAAACACAAGGGTAACCAAAACTTAGGCATCATTTATTTCTCCATTAAACTTTTTCGTCACACATTAAAATAGATATTGAGGTGATTAAGGACACCTTATCTTACTCTTTGTATCGCCTCAATCATCAGGTTAAAACCATCGCGATAAATCAGCATAACAAAATATTTACTGATTTGATCTTAGATAACCACATGAAAAGAAAGCCTAGTTACGACCATCTACAGAACATTTTGTTCCACAGAAAAGGTAATATCAGATTTTACGCATAAAATAAGAAGTACAAACGTAAGAATAGAAACCGGGGAAAAGAGATAAATATAAAAGAAAGAGTAATAACCCCTAAAGATATCAGGGGTTTTGAATACAATTAAAGATCGAAATCCTGATCAACAATTAATCGCTTAGTATAAGTTGTGCTTTCTTGATTTTGATCTTCATACAATAACTTCTCAAACATACAAATGGTTGCATCATTTTCTTCTGGTACAACTAATGTAATTTGAGGGCATCCTTTCGCAATCAGCTTTTTCTCTAATCGAGAGATCAATGCATTCGCAATGCCTCTTCCTCGAAAATCTGGGTGAACGCCTAAATAGTATAAAGAGCCACGATGACCATCGTATCCCCCCATTACACTACCTACAATCTCTCCTGCCACTTCTGCTATCAGAAATAAATCAGGTGAGTGGTTTAATTTTCTTTCAATATCAATTTCAGGATCGTTATCAGGCGATATCAGATCGCAACGCTCCCAAAGTGTAATAATTGCCTCAAAATCATCTTGGCGAAATACACGTATTTCCATGGTTTTGCCCATTATCTGTCACATAAATCTGAATTTATTATCGCTTGTTTGGTTTATGAATCAACTTGAAAATGAGAACATAGACAATATGGAGTTCTATTTTTAATAAATATGATAAAAATTGTAGGTTATTATGAATTTACCTGATATTCATCGTGTTAAAGAATTTTTCTTATCACTACAAGATACGATTTGTCGCTCTCTTGAAAACATAGACCAAAAAGCCACTTTTCAACAAGATAACTGGGAAAGAAAAGAAGGGGGCGGTGGTCGTACTCGTGTTTTAACTCATGGCGCTCTTTTTGAACAAGCTGGCGTCAATTTCTCACATGTTTATGGCGATACATTACCGAAATCTGCTACAGCACATCGCCCTGAATTAGCAGGACGCCGTTTTCAAGCAATGGGGGTGTCATTAGTTATTCACCCTCTTAATCCTTATATTCCAACTTCTCATGCCAATGTCCGTTTTTTTATTGCTGAAAAAGAAGGTGAAGCTCCTGTTTGGTGGTTTGGTGGTGGCTTTGACTTAACACCTTATTATGGCTTTGAAGAAGACGTTATTCATTGGCATAAAGTCGCTAAATCTGTTTGCGCTCCTTTTGGTGAAGATTATTACTCGCGTTATAAAAAATGGTGTGATGATTACTTTTATATTAAACACCGCAATGAACCTCGTGGTGTCGGTGGTCTTTTCTTTGATGATTTAAACACCCCAGATTTTGACCACTGTTTCGAGTTTGTCCAACACGTAGGGCTTGGTTATCTTGATGCCTATTTACCTATTGTTGAAAAACGCAAATCGATACCTTGGGGAGAGCGCGAACGCCAGTTCCAACTCTATCGTCGTGGTCGCTATGTTGAATTCAATTTAGTGTGGGATAGAGGCACATTATTTGGCTTACAAAGTGGCGGCAGAACAGAGTCCATTTTAATGTCCATGCCACCTTTAGTCCGTTTTGAATATGATTACTCTCCTGAACCGAACACTCCAGAAGCAAAGTTATACAGTGATTTTTTGATCCAAAAAGAGTGGGTATAGCATATTTAATTTATTAAGAATAAAGCCACATTAAAATGTGGCTTTACTGGAATAAAACGAGAATTTTAATAACAAATATTTTCTAGAATCAATTAAATAAGAAAGCCAGTAAGCCTGTCACTTTATTTTTATTCTCCCACCCTTCCGCTCTCATACAGGTATTAAAATAATCTTTACGCTCCCATTCATTAGCATCAGAAGGAAAAGAGGTTCCTGCTCCTGAACTAGGAATATCTTTACCATTGACCCTCATAGGAGCAAAAGAAGGCTGAGTTGAAGTCACATATCTCGCAGGATATCGCTCTTTGGCTTGTTGCATACACATATTTTTAGCGATATCTAAAGGTGACGGATTTGTGGTTTTTGCTTCCCATTTTTCAGGAGTCGCACAAGCTGAAAGCATAAAAATGGATGCAATGATGATCGTTTTTTTCAAAGTAATAACTCATTAAGACGAATAGGAATCAATTGCATTTTAGCTGTTTTCTGAAAGAAATAATTAATTTTTTATGAAGTCCAATATCATTGAATAATTATTGAGCAGAAAAACGACAAATTAAATGTTAGATAAGCTGTGGAACCTCATTTAAGACAGTGATATCTATTTTTCATAATTTATCTCATTAAAATGTATCAAAGCTCCCATCATTTAAGTATGTTGAAAAAATATAAAATTGAGAAATTTATCATTTTTCTTGTCTTAAACTAATCATGCGATCTAAGAAATAAGGAAGGTAAATAATGAGAAAATTACGTATTGGTATGGTCGGTTTAGGATCAATTGCACAAAAAGTTTATCTCCCTATTTTAAGCAAAGCTTCTAACTGGGAATTTATAGGCGCATTTTCACCCAATCAGGAAAAAGGAAATATAATTTGTGCCGCTTATCGTATCCCTTTATTCACTAGCTTAAGTGCTTTAGCCCAACAGTGTGATGCGATATTTGTACATAGCGCAACATCAAGTCATTTTGAAGTTATAGACTATCTATTAAATGCAGATGTACATGTTTACGTTGATAAACCCTTAACAGAACATATTCACCAATCTGAAGCACTTATTGAACTTGCCGCTAAGAAAAATAAAAAGCTAATGGTGGGTTTTAACCGCCGCTTTGCACCTTTTTATCATCAGTTGAAACAAAATATTACACATCTTTCTTCTTTAAGAATTGATAAACATCGCTGTGATAGCGTCGGCCCTAAAGAGACACGCTTTACCTTGTTTGATGACTATTTACATGTTGTTGATACCGCGCTTTGGTTAGCGGGTTCAAACGCTGAATTATTAAGTGGTAGTATTATCCAAACAAAAGAAAATGCATTGTTTTATGCTGAACACCATTTAAAAATTGATGATTGCTGGATAACGACATCAATGCATAGAAAAGCAGGAAGCCAGCAAGAACAAGTTATTGCCGTTGATGAAGATGCAATCCATCAAATTACAAATATGAATTTATGGCGCAGCGAAAGCAGAAATAAACTCACTGAAAAACATCCAGAAAACTGGGACCCTATTTTATTACAACGGGGTTTTATTGGGGCGGTGGAACACTTTATTGAATGTGTGACGAATGATACAGATCCATCGATAAGTGGAGAGCAAGCCATTGTTGCTCAACTTATGATAGAAAAAATGTTATCTAATCAATAAATTCTAGGTATAAAAAAACTGAGTTCATTATAAATTGAACTCAGTTTTTATTTTTAGACGCTAAATTAACTTATTTAGATTTCTTCAAGTGTGACATTAAACGCTTACGTTTACGCAACTGAGATTGTGTTAATTTATTTTTCTTATCCGCATAAGGGTTTTCACCCTCTTTAAATTGAATACGGATTGGCGTACCCATCACTTGCAGAGTACGGCGGAAATAGTTCATCAAATAGCGCTTATAGCTATCGGGTAAATCAGTGACCTGATTACCATGAATAACTACAACAGGTGGATTATAACCACCAGCATGTGCATATTTCATTTTTACACGGCGTCCGCGAACAATCGGCGGCTGATGATCATCTTCTGCCATCTTCATGATACGAGTGAGCATTGATGTGCCTACACGACGCGTTGCACAGACATAAGCTTCTTGAATTGATTCAAAAAGATTACCCACGCCACTTCCATGTAATGCAGAAATAAAATGAACACGCGCAAAGTCAACAAAGCCCAGTTTAAGATCAAGCATGGCTTTTACTTGCTCGCGATCGTCTTGTGTCATGCCATCCCATTTATTGACAGCAATGACTAATGAACGCCCCGCATTCAGGATATAACCTAATAATGAAAGATCTTGGTCTGAAATACCTTCACGAGCATCAATAACCAACAATGCAACGTTAGAGTCTTCAATAGCTTGTAATGTTTTGATAACAGAGAATTTTTCTACTGTTTCTTTTACTTTACCGCGTTTACGAACACCCGCTGTATCGATGATGATATATTCTTTCTCATCACGTTCCATTGGGATATAGATACTGTCACGGGTTGTACCTGGCATATCGTAAACAACCACACGATCTTCACCAAGCATACGGTTTGTCAGTGTTGATTTACCAACATTAGGACGACCAACAATCGCTAATTTTACTGGTAATGTAGAAGGGTCAAAGTCGTCTTCTTCCTCTTCTAACGCTTGTGCTTCTTGTTCTGCTTCTAATGCAGCCCAATAAGCCGCATTTTCTTCTTCTTCAGTCAGCTCTAACTCTTCTTCCACCACTTTACCAGTAATTGGTAAGAGTGCTTGTTCAATCAATTGAGCAACACCACGACCATGAGATGCAGCGATTGGGAAAATTTCACCTAATCCTAAAGAGTAAAAATCAGCTAATGCAGTATCAATATCGATACCGTCAGTTTTATTCGCAACTAAATACGTTTTTTTCTCAACACCACGAAGGTGTTTTGCAATACCTTGGTCTGCTGGCATCAAGCCCGCACGAGCATCAACTAAAAACAGTACGATATCGGCTTCTTGAATAGCCTGTAGCGATTGTGATGCCATATGGGTTTCAACACCCTCTTCAGCACCATCAATACCACCGGTATCAATAATAATAAATTCTTCGCCTTCTAACTCTGCTCGACCATATTTACGGTCACGGGTGAGTCCTGGAAAATCGGCAACTAATGCGTCTCTTGTGCGTGTTAGTCGATTAAATAACGTGGATTTACCCACGTTAGGGCGCCCTACTAAGGCAATAACGGGTATCATTTTTTGATGCCTCATAAAAATACAATCACAAACCTAATTGTATTTTACATGTAATTACTAAAAAGACGAAACGGCTCCTTTAAAGGAGCCGTAAAATAAATAGATTTGTCAGCAACTAATTACCGACTATAAAGATAAACCTTACCATCGCGAGCTTGGATCATCAGCTTATCTTGTACCGCTTGAGGGCGGCTTAATAAGCCTGAACTGTTCACTTGGTTTTGTGCAATAAATTTACCTGTGCTGGTATCAATCCAATGGAGATAACCTTCTGCGTCACCAACCACTAAATAGCCATCAAAAATAGCCGGAGCAGTTAAATTGCGATGCAATAAATCTTCTTGTGTCCATAATGTCACACCATCAGATTTACGAACAGATAAAACTCTGTCATTTTGGTCAACAAGGTAAAGATTGTCACCCAACAGTACCATATCATTAACTGAGCCTAAATCACGTTTCCAAAGGATTTGTCCAGAACGCATATCAAGGCTAACTAAATTACCGTTATACGCCATTGCATAAACAGTATTTTCATCAATAATCGGTGTGATATCCACATCATTTAATCGGCTAATTTCAGTAGAGCCTTTAATTTGTGAAATATTTTGTTGCCAAATCAACTGTCCTTGAGAAAGAACAACTGCACTGACACGACCATTATCTGCACCAATAATTGCTGCGCCATAAGCAACAGCAGGTGCAGACTCACCACGAAGAGATAATGATGGAGTGTCTAAGTTAATAGTCCAAGAAATCTCACCCGTTAATAAGTCGAGTCCTTGCAACATACCATTACTGGTATGAATAAGGACTAAACCATCACTAACAACCGGTTTTGAAATGGCTTCACCAGCAACATCTGTTTCCCAATCAATGGAGCCATCTTCAGTGTTCAGTGCATATACTTTCGCTTTTTCAGTTCCCACAAAAATGCGAGTACCTGAAACTGTTAACCCACCAGAAAGTAATGCCGATTCATTAGATGAAAGAAAACCGGTTTTAATAGAAAGATCTTGCGACCAAATCTCTTTTCCTGTTTCTACATCTAATGCTTTAACTAAACCATGGCGATCAGCGACATAAACAACCGCGCTATCCCATGTTGGTGACAAGTGAGAATAGTATTTACCAATACCATTTCCAACTGATTTGTCCCAAACAGCTCTAGGTGTAAATTGGCTTTGCACCTCAGGCAATGGAGACATTGTCACATTATCCTGTTCACTAGAACATCCTGCCAACAAAGCAGATGCTAGTAGACCAACCAGGAGAGTTTTACGCAGTTGCATGTCTGAAGATCCCTTTAATTGGATAAATTATTGAGTTTAAGTTCAACCAGTGAGCGAATAGCACCCGCATTTTCATCAGTTAATGCGCTACGATAAGCGGTTGTTGCACCTGCGTTATCGCCTTTTTTCGCTAAGACATCACCACGGATATAATTTTTCATTCCATTCCATGCTTTGCCTTTCACTTGCTCTAACGAAACTAAAGCAGCATCTGTTTTATCTAATGCTAATTGTACGCGAGCTAAACGAAGATTAAGCATATCTGCAAATGCATCATTTTTTACTTTTGCCACAGCATTCGTTAGATGACGTTCACCACTGACCAAATCATTAGCATCGATAGCGATTTGCGCTAGCTCTAATGAAGCTAAAGCGCCATAAATATCATTCGTTTCAGTAACAAATTTTTCAGCTAATGCAATATTTTCAGGCGTAGGCTTAGCAAGTGCCTCACTGACTGTTGCAAAAGCACCTGCACTTTCTTGCAGACGATTTGTTTGATGTGATTGCCAATATTTCCAACCAAACACACCACCAAAACCAATAACAGCGGCTAAAACGATAGTTAAACCGTAGTTTTTAAAGAACTGTTTAATTGCATCAACTTGTTCGTTTTCGGTGCTATAAACTTCCACAAGTCTCTCCTTAACCTAATAACAGAGTCAATTGCTGAGCGAGTTCATTGCGAGCAACAACGGTTTGTTCCCCTGAACGCAAATCTTTCACTGCAACAGTGCCGGCATTAATTTCATCTTCGCCTAAAATCAGAGCAATTTTAGCGCCTTGTTTATCAGCACGTCCTAACTGCTTTTTAAAGTTACCATTACCATGATTCGTCATTAAACGTAATGTTGGTAATTGATCACGAATTTCTTCAGCCAGCATTAATGCTGCACTTTGGCTCTTCTCACCAAATGAAGCGAGGTAAACATCAGCGACATTAGTATCTGCAACAAATTCAGGGTTAACCGCTTGAACTAATAAAATCATGCGCTCCATCCCCATCGCAAAACCAACTGCTGGGGTTGGATGTCCACCTAGTTGCTTCACAAGACCATCATAACGGCCACCAGCACACACTGTTCCTTGTGAACCTAATGCGCTAGTCACCCACTCAAAAACAGTACGGTTATAATAGTCTAAACCACGAACTAAACGCTGATTAACGCGATATGTAATACCGACAGCATCTAATAAGGCACAAAGACCATCAAAGTGCGCTCTTGATTCGTCATCAAGATAATCGAAAAGTTCAGGCGCATCATTCAATAAAGTCTGAATTTCTGGATTTTTTGAGTCTAAAACGCGTAATGGGTTAGAATACATACGACGTTTGCAGTCTTCATCCAACTTATCTACATGTTGCTCTAAGAAAGCAACTAACGCTTCACGATATTTAGCACGCGCTTCTAATGAACCAATAGAGTTAAGTTCTAATGTTACGTGTTCTGCAATACCTAACGCTTTCCACCAGCGCGCAGTTAGCATAATTAATTCCGCATCAATATCTGGGCCTTGTAGGCCAAAGACTTCTGCACCTAACTGGTGGAATTGACGATAACGACCTTTTTGAGGGCGCTCATAACGGAACATTGGTCCTAAATACCATAAACGTTGTTCTTGATTATAAAGCAAACCGTGCTCGATACCCGCACGAACACAACCCGCTGTATTTTCTGGGCGTAATGTCAGGCTTTGAGCATCTTCACCACGATCGGTAAAAGTATACATTTCTTTTTCAACAACATCGGTCACTTCACCAATTGCTCGCTGAAATAGAGGGGTATGCTCTACGATAGGTGTTCTGATTTCACTAAAGCCGTAACCCGCTAAAATTTGTTTTAGCGTATTTTCAATTTTCTGCCATACACGAGTGTCAGCAGGTAGATAGTCGTTCATACCACGAATGGCTTGGATTTTTTGTGCCACTTTTCTTCTCTAATAGTTATTAATTGATTGTTAGGCTGATTATAGAAGCGAAATCAATCAGTATTCAATGTGAAATCTATAGTAAAACTGGCTCATTGATTAATGAGCCAGTTTTTTGAGTATTATTTGTCCAATTGATTTATGTTTATGCGCATACTGTCATCAAGCATTGATGCTTTAGCACGAATTTTTGCTTCTAATAAATCAATCATATTAACGTTATCAAGACGCTCTTTTTGTCTCACGCCATCTTCATAAAAACCACTGCGTGTTTTAGCGCCAGTTACACCTAACGTTGAAACTTCAGCTTCGCCCGGTCCATTAACAACACAACCAATGATAGAAACATCCATAGGTGTGATGATATCTTCCAAACGTTGCTCTAATTCGTTGACTGTTCCGATAACATCAAATTCTTGACGGGAACAAGTTGGGCAAGCGATAAAGTTAATTCCACGAGAACGAATACGTAAGGATTTAAGAATATCAAAACCGACTTTAACTTCTTCAACGGGATCTGCAGCTAATGAGATCCTTAATGTATCGCCGATACCTTCTGATAATAAGATCCCAAGACCAATCGCTGATTTAACCGATCCCGCTCTCGCGCCACCAGCTTCGGTGATCCCTAAGTGTAAAGGTTGATCAATTTTTTTCGCTAATAAACGGTAAGAATCAACTGCAAGGAAAACATCTGAGGCTTTTACGCTGACTTTAAATTGTTCGAAATTCAGCTTATCAAGAATATCGACATGACGCATTGCTGATTCAACTAACGCTTCTGGTGTCGGCTCCCCGTATTTCTCTTGAATATCTTTTTCAAGTGAACCACCGTTTACACCAATACGAATAGGAATATTGTTGTGACGAGCGCAATCAACAACTTGGCGAATACGATCTTCACTACCAATATTACCCGGATTGATACGTAAACAATCAACACCATATTCAGCGACTTTTAATGCGATACGGTAGTCAAAATGAATGTCAGCGACTAAAGGCACATTAACTTGTTGCTTAATTAATTTGAATGCTTCCGCAGCATCCATTGTGGGTACAGAAACACGAACAATATCCACCCCAACACGTTCCAGAGATTTTATCTGGCGAACAGTCGCTTCTACGTCTGTCGTTCGTGTATTCGTCATCGACTGTACCGCGATAGGAGCGCCATCGCCAACAGGTACATTGCCCACATAAATTCGTGTCGATTTGCGACGAATAATAGGTGATTCTTTATGCATTGATTAATTCTCCCATGCTTCCATGCTTCCATGCTTGCTCAAATGTGTAGTCAGATTAAGCGCTCGGTACTGTTATTTTTGCTATTTTTCCAGTAAAACGGCTTAAATCAACAGATTCACCATTAAACTGTAAGCGAGTAACAGAAGGTGCGCCTATTTTTAGTTTATAAGGT
Source organism: Proteus sp. CD3 (assembly GCF_008808075.1). Lineage (NCBI taxonomy): Bacteria > Pseudomonadati > Pseudomonadota > Gammaproteobacteria > Enterobacterales > Morganellaceae > Proteus > Proteus sp. CD3. The sequence goes on from NZ_CP019686.1 coordinate 2,405,273, forward strand.
TGCTCACCATCAAATTCCAAACGATCACCCGCTTTCTTAATACCATTAAATAAGACTTTATTTTGAGCATTACGAACTTCTAACCAACATTCACCATCAAACATAAGAACCAATTGATTCGCAATAGCAGACGCTTCCGATGAAGTGGATTCTTGTGCTGAATTTGCTCGAGAAGTTGTTGAAGTTGTTAGAGGTGATACTGGTAATGGAACCGTTCTCACTTCTGTTGGTGCTGGTGACGTCGTTTCAGTCGTTGGCAATGTAGCGACATTATTCGCCTGATTATCAACTAATGGAGACGCAGGTACTTGTAAATTATCACCTTCAGATGTTGACGTATTATCTAAGGTTGCTAAAGGAGAATCTATCGTATTGGTGTTTTCTTGTGTACTATTTTGCCCTATGTCTTGAGATGCCATAGAGACTAATTCTTGTTGATCAGCCTGATGACCTTGCCACCACCAAACACCAACTAATGCAATCATCACAATCAAAATCACCCAAGTGATTTTCATCAGCCAGCCTTCACGTTTTTTATGACGCTTACCTAATGAGTAATTTTGTGTGGTTGTCATTCTAATTTGTTTGACAGGAGCTTGTTGGTCGATAAAACCAAGGATGTCTTTTTCAGGAACGCCGACTAACTTAGCGTAAGAACGCATGTATCCGCGTAAAAATGTGGGTGCAATATTAGAAGAAACAGAATCTGTTTCAATGTCGCGCACTGTTGATAACTTCAAACAAAGTCGATCAGCAACAGTTTGTTGTGTTAGCCCTACTTTTTCTCGTGCCTGACGTAAAAGTTGACCTGCTGTTAATTTCACTTCTTCGGTTTTGTTTTCAGTATTCATTAGCAATCTAGGCACTGTGGCTATTGGATGTTTAACATTGATGAACTCGCAAAAGCACAAAGTACCTTAACGTATCACCGCGAATTTTCTGATATTTTATTATCACTTTGCTGACAGACCAAATAATCTGGCGGTATATCCTCAATTAACACGCTATTATTGTTTAATAGTTTTTGTTCACAAAGGAAATTACCATAAAGCCTTAATACATTAACATTTACTGGCTTCGAGTTCATCGCTAATTTGTAATAATCTAACGCTTGAATAGAATTTCCCAATAACTGCGATGTTAATGCCATTCCTAAATTCGCATCTGGGTGATTTGGCATCACTGATAACACTTTTTGGAAATGATATTGCGCTATTTGATATTGTCTTTCAGCTAAATAAGCATCACCTAATTGTAAACGTGTAGACACTGCAACACGTTCTTGATTGGCTGATGATTGACAACCGAGTGTCAATAGCATCAAGCCAATAGTTATAACTACTGATGATATCCTTATCATCGTTTTATTCCTCAAATATATTCGTCCTTGTTCTCTCTACATTGTAATTATGTAATACACTTCACAAAGAAAGAGATATCCACCTGTATCAGACTGCTTTTACTGAAATTAGTTCACCTTGTTGACGTTTTTTCAGTGTACGCTTTGTACGGTCAATAACATCACCAGCTAATTGTCCACAAGCCGCATCAATATCATCACCACGGGTTTTACGTACAATCGTCGTGAAGCCATATTCCATTAATACTTTAGAGAAACGGTCAATACGGCTATTAGAACTACGTCCATATGGCGCACCCGGGAACGGATTCCATGGAATTAAGTTAATTTTACACGGCGTGTCTTTTAAAAGCTCTGCTAATTGGTGAGCTTGATCTGTGCTGTCATTAATATGATCAAGCATGACATATTCAATCGTCACTCGCCCTTGGTTCGCGTTTGATTTAGCAATATAACGGCGAACACCTTCAAGAAACATTTCAATGTTGTATTTCTTGTTAATTGGAACGATTTCATCACGAATTTCATCAGTTGGAGCATGTAATGAAATAGCTAAAGCCACGTCAACAGCATCGCTTAATTTATCTAATGCAGGCACAACACCTGATGTAGAGACAGTGACACGACGTTTAGATAAACCAAAACCAAAATCATCCATCATGATTTCAAGTGCTGGAATAACATTATTTAAATTCAGTAATGGCTCGCCCATTCCCATCATCACAACGTTAGTAATAGGACGACGACCCGTCTCTTTTAATGAGCCAATAATTTTAGCTGCACGCCAAACTTGCCCAATAATTTCAGACACTTTCAAGTTACGGTTAAAACCTTGCTGTGCAGTTGAACAGAACTTGCACTCTAAAGCACAACCTACTTGCGAAGAAACACATAATGTTGCGCGATCATCTTCTGGAATGTACACAGTTTCTACTTGTTGATCGCCAACTTTAATTGCCCACTTAATCGTGCCATCTGTTGAACGTTGTTCTTCAGAAACTTCAGGTGCTTTGATTTCAGCAATTTCTTTTAATTTATTGCGCAACACCTTGTTGATATCTGTCATTTGATCAAAATCGTCATAACAGTAGTGGTACATCCACTTCATAATTTGGTCAGCACGGAAAGGTTTTTCGCCCATAGAGACAAAAAGCTCACGCATCTGTTTACGATTTAAATCTAACAGATTAATTTTAGTTTTTTGATTCACAGTATTTTCTTTAGAAACAGCGACAGAAGCGCTTGGCGCTGGAGTGGTAGATTGGGTCATGACATTGCCTCGTTGTTACACTATGCGGCCTGCATTAGCATTGATGCTAATGGGATACTTATATATTTGTATAATTAAACAATAATAAAAAACGCCCTGTTAATTATCAAACAGGGCGTCGCATTGTACTGTTTTTCGCGTAGAGATGCTAATAAATTAGCGCGCGCAAACTTCGTTTTCAGTGAAGAAGTATGCGATTTCACGAGCAGCAGAAGCTTCTGAATCTGAACCGTGTACCGCATTTTCAGTAAAGCTATCAGCGTAATCAGCACGTAATGTACCCGCTAATGCGTTGTCTGGGTTAGTTGCGCCCATCAGATCACGGTGACGTTGAATCGCATTTTCACCTTCTAACACTTGAACCATGATAGGGCCAGAAGTCATAAATTCAACTAAACCGTCAAAGAAAGGACGGCCTTTGTGTTCTTCATAAAAGCCTTCAGCTTGTTCGCGCGTTAAATGCAACATTTTAGCGCCAATGATGCTAAAACCTGCACTTTCAAAACGGTGATAGATAGCACCGATAACATTTTTTTTCACTGCGTTTGGTTTGATAATAGAAAATGTGCGCTGAATAGCCATGTCTTACCTCTAAATTATTTTATTAATGATAACTTTTGTTATCTCTTTTATCGCAGATCATGGAAAAACGAATCAAAAACCGCATTCCCTGCAAAAAATAGTGCTCGATTATAGGAGGATAAAAATGAATTGCACAGATTGAATATCCTTTTTTTTTAAAAAACTGTGGCAAAAAAGTTATAAATTATCGATCTAATCACATTTTTGACCTCTTCCATGTTCAAACTTGAAAATTAAGAACAAAAAAGAACCAAAATGATACTCAATAAATAGTCTATTTATCTTTATTAAAAAGCCTATTTTAGTTAAAAATCACTCAGTTCTCGTTTATTTCATCTTTTTAGTTTAACGAAATATAAAATTAACCATATCCGTTTGACCACTTAGATCAAGCACTGAAAGTTGATATTTACCTCGTTTCTCTAATAAATAAGAGAATGTTTCCCCGTTTTCTGTTTTGCCTATTTGTTCACCATTTAAAAACCACCATTGCATACCACTTCCTCCTTGTGTAGAAACAGTTATTTCGAGATTAGTTTCACCGGGTAATGGTCTTAATAAATCACCCGCTCGGATACCTGAGATAAACAAGGGAATAATATCTTCTTTAATTGGTGGGCAAGTTTCAGAAATCGGCGGCAGTCGTTTTGCTCTGCGCTCTTTTTCAGGTAACCATGCTTCTAATGCTATCGGCCATAAAGCAATATCTTTTAACTCTGCGTTAGGACAATTAGGTCCCGTACGTTTACCTTCATCATCTAACCAAATTTTTTCGTTGATCCCCAAAATACCTTCTTGGCTATCATTCAATAAAGTGGGTGGAATAGTGTTATCTAAGATCCAGCTTCGACGACTGACTCTACAGTTACTATCTTCTTTAGGTAATGCCTTACCTGTCGGCCAACAAATTGTTGCTGCGGTTACACTATCAGGACGCAAATCAGTTGGTGGTCTTTGTTTATTTTGATAGAAATAGCCGGTTAATAAGTTATTGACCTGATTCATAATTGGGACAGCCGTTGCAAAGCCAAATTGCCCTGCAACAGGTGTTCCATCAGGTCTGCCCACCCAAACACCAATGGTATAGCGAGCATTCACACCGATAGACCACGCATCCCGATAGCCATAACTTGTTCCTGTTTTCCAAGCTAAAGGAACAACGGGTGAAATTGCACTATCTGGCCGAGGTCTAGCTTCTCCAGCTAATATGCGCCTAATAATCCATGCCGATCCTTGTGACATCAACACTCGGTTTTCTATTATTTGCTCTGGCTTAAAACGTAACGGTGCTGTTTTTCCTTGCCTTGCTAATGCACTAAAGGCAGAAACAAGCTCATCCATTCGTGTTGCTGTTCCTCCTAAGATCAGCGCTAAATTTGGCTCTGAACCATAAGGAAAGCGCATTTCAAGATGGTTATGACGCAATTTTGCCGCAAATTTCTTTGCTCCATACACTTCGATAAGTTGTACCGCGGGCAAATTTAAAGAACGGCTTAATGCTTCACTGGCACTGACCGCACCATTAAAATCAGAGTCAAAATTACCAGGACGATAATTATCAAATCGACGGGGAACATCTTGTAAGAGTGATTCTGCATGAATAAGCCCTTCATCTAATGCAAGTGCATAAATAAATGGCTTTAATGTTGAACCGGGTGAACGCCATGCACTAATCATATCGACATGACCAAAGCGCGAATTATCATTAAAATCGGCAGAACCAACATACCCTTTTACACTCATATCCGTATGATCAACAACTAGGATGGCTAAGGATGTTTTATCCGCTAATTGATACTTCCATTGATTCGCAATATCTTCGAGCTGTCGTTGAATATTAATATCAATCGTGGTGGTAATAACAGGCTCTCGCTTTTCGTTATACATACGACGAGCCAGCAATGGTGCCAATTGCGGTGTTTGCCTTGGTGCTAATAAAACCTGTTCTTCTTTGATTTCATCAACTTTTTCTTGTGACCATATTTGATATTCTGCCAGCCTATCTAATACTTTATCTCTAGCAGCTTGAGCGCGTTCAGGATATCTATCTGGTCGTAAACGACTTGGCGCTTGTGGCAATACGGCCATTAATGCCGCCTCGCCCGCAGATAAATCAGCGGGTGATTTGCCTAAATAAGCCCAACTTGCTGCGCCGATGCCTTCTAATGTACCGCCAAAAGGAGCTATATTGAGGTAAATCTCCAGAATTTCATCTTTTGAGTAATACCACTCTAATTGCAAGGTACGCCAAAGCTGTTTGATTTTCCCCCCTAAAGTACGCGAGTGAGGATCAATAAGGCGAGCCACTTGCATTGATAACGTACTTCCGCCTGACACTATTCTTCCTGAACTTAGATCTTGCCACGCTGCACGGAATATCGCCATCGGGTTAACACCAGGATGTTGATAAAACCAGCGATCTTCATAAGTAATTAAGGCTTCTAAATATTCAGGAGAGACATCAGCGAGTTTGACATGATAACGCCATACCCCTTCTTTATCGGCAAAACGCCAAAGAGGTGTACCATCTTGCGCTGTAACAATCGTCGCAATTTGAGGTTCAGGATCAGGAAGAGGCCAAATTTTATCTGCGATCCAGACTAAAATTGGCGTTGCTAGCAAAAAAATAATGATAACAGCAATAAGCCGTTTATATCCTAGTTTCATTCAATCACTCAAAGGAAAAAGCCCTTTCCGAAGAAAGGGCTACAAGATTTAAGGAACAACATCAATCTTGGTTTCTGTTGATCCTATTGCACGCCAATAAGGCACATACATAGATTCAACTTGTGGTGGTGGTACTTGATAGCTACCCGGTGTTACGGCTCTTGCTAAATAGAGCAATGTCGTTGGGCGATATTTATCAACAGAAATAGCAGCAACAAAGCGATCATCACGATATTCTAGATGTTTGATATTTGCTTGCCCCATATCGTCGATAAATTCCTGCAAGTCAGCAGCACTATCACTTAAGCTTGCACTACTTGATGCTAAGTTTTGGTTTTCGATTTCAAGACCGGCTGGTAATAAATCAACCACTAATGCATCAGGTACGTCTCTGTCAGCAGAAACTTCCAGTTTTACCACCAGCATTTCACCACTTTGTAAGCGATTAGGGTGAACGCGGTTTCCTTTCAAATCATAGTAACTACGATGGACATTTAATACATTACTATAAGGAGCAGGAGCGATTTTCGGATAGCCCACAATATTCATACGCGAATAAATCGCTGCGCCACCACGATTATTTAGCTCTAAACCTTCTTGTAATTGTGCTGATGTTAATGTCTCATTGACTGCGCGATCGCTACTGATTGCAGGGACTTGACGATTAACAGCAACTTCCCAAGGCTGTTCTGCCATATTAATAAAGAAGCGCCCAGCAAGATATAGCGAGTTACTTTCTTGAGTTGAGAACCATTCACGGCTTGTTAAGTTATCCGATAACGTCATCACGCTTGCATCACGAGATTGTGTTTCAAGATTATTTTCACTTAACAAAGCAATAATTAATGCTTGGTCACGAATGGTGCTACCGTAGTCGCCCAATCCATAATTATATTTACGCGATGTTGTCACACCTTCAGCAATTAAGCTTTCAGCGCGGCTGCTATCACCCATCAGTTTTAATGCGATACCTAACTGAACTAAGGCTAAGCCACTTCCAGCTTGATTACGCTCAAGATAGAGACGACGTAATTCACCTAAAGGTGCTTTTTGCTGATTAGCTAATACTAACGCAGCATAAGCCCTTGCTGAGAAACGAGCTGCATCTTGATTAACTGCATATTCATAGTTAACTAAGTTTTTATCTTGTAAATAACGTAATAAACGATCATTCGCGCGTTTTAATGAATCAGCGGGAACTGAATAACCTTGTTGTGACGCACGGAATAAGAAGTCAGTCGCATAAGCGGTTAACCAATATTCTTCACGTCCACCCTGATCCCATAAAGCGAATCCGCCTTCTGATTTTTGCATCGTCAGCAGATGAGCAATACCTTTATCAATAGCCGCTTTTCTATCAGCATCAGTTTGCGTTTTAATTCCCAACTGTTTCAACTCTTTTTCTGTTGAATACAGTGAAGGATAAAGCCCACTGACGGTTTGTTCTAAGCAACCATAAGGATAAGCAAATAGCTCTCTAACATAACGCGCTACTTGTAACGGAGGGCGACTTGTCAGCAATAATTCACCTTCAAGCGTTGAGCTATTAAAGCGATTTAAAATTTCTGATGGTAAACGCCAAGTATCACCATCTTGCAATGTACTTGCATAATGAATGGTTTCTGCTGGGAATGCAGGGCGAACACCAATATTCCATGTATTATGGTAAGGTTTAATCTCTTCACCCGGTACTTTAATACCATAAATAGACAGTGAGAATTCGCCCTGACCAAAACCATGTTTCGCTTTTACTGGGATTTGAATTTGAGTACGTTCACCTTTCGTTAGCGAGACAGTTTTGCTTTCAGCGCCACCTAATCCCACCAAACCTGAAGCGGTATAATTTAAGGTAATAGATTGTGCATCATCTGTCAGATTGGTTAAATCTAACGATAAGAGTGCATTATCACCGCCAGCCATAAAGCGAGGTAATGAAAGCTGAGTCACTAAAGGTGCGGCAATAACAACTTTACCTTCTTGGCTACCAAATTTATCCGCAGTCCAAGCTTGCGCCATTAAACGAACTTCACCATTAAACTCAGGAATAGGTAAAGAAACTTCGCCCTCACCTTGCGCATTTAATTTTACAGGAGCCGTTTGTTGAGCAATGATTTGCACATCCGTTAATGGCTTTTTACCACCACGAGATAATGCGGCGGCCTCACCACCATCACCACCAAAACGCAAGTTAGCTAAACGACCTTGCCCTTCAATTAATTGCCCATAAACATCATATTGGTCGATGCTGTAACGTTTACGACCAAAGAAAGCATCGTAAGGATCAGGGGTTTTATACTCAGTGATATTCAATACACCAGTATCAACCGCAGAAACCAATACATTAATATTTTCAGGTAATGGCTGACCGGCAACTGGATTCGCTTTAATGCGGATTTTTAAATCTTGGTTAGGGCGAATTTTTTCAGGTGCATCAAGTGAAATATCAATACGGCGGTTTTTATCCTGTAATGGTAAATGCAAAATACCCACAGCACGTTTTACTGTCGCTTGTTTTGAAGTATCTCCTGGTCTTACAACAACAGAAGTCAGATAGAGATCGTGTCTTGCCCACTCTTTATTAATAGGCACTTCAACATCAAGCCCTTTTTCGGGTACATCAATTTCCTGCCACCATAAAGGACCATTACTTGATTCGAGTAACACATAACCTTTACCCGGATGAGGCGCAACAATGTTTAATTTGACTTTTTCGCCCGGTAAATACCCCTCTTTATCCAGTTTCAATTTAACTTGGTCTGGTCTTACCGCGCCTGTTCCACCTGTGTTATCCATCCAAGAATAACCCGCCCAGAAACGTAGGCTACTGACTAATTCTGTTTTAGGATCGACAACTTCAATGCGATAAGAACCCCACTCAACAGGGAATGCCACTTTTGCAGTACCATCTTTCGCAATCTTGATTGTCTGTTCATCCATTTGCAGATCTTTTTCGTTATAGCCAGATTCCCAGCCATTCGAACTAGACCAACGCCAGTAATAATCATGACGTTCATAGATAAACTTCACTTTTAGATCATTAGCAGGTAGTTTTTTACCGTCTTGATCTGTATAGACAATTTCAAATTCAGCCATTGAGTTTTCATCAACGCTATAACCTGATTTATATTTGTCTGTGCGGTAATCGTAAACTTCTTTTTTAGGGAAGACAGGACGAATACCAGCAAGATGAGTGGCAGGCCAAACTGCTTGTTGATAACGACGAGTAACAGGACGTCCACCCGCTTCAAGTAGGCTTGCTTGTAGAATGATATTGATAGGTGATTTCAACTCAGCATAACGTTCACTATCAACACTTAACTCACCTTCACCATCAGAGTCTAAATTAAGTTCAAACTCATCCAATAGGCGGCTGAAGTTCTCATCTTTTACAGCACCAAATTCATAGCCGGGTAATTTACTGACAGCTTCACGCGAGGCTTTTAAGAAAACTTGCCCTTGTAAGCGATTATCCGCAGCTGGTGCGCCATAAAGATAGCGACCCTTAATGTCAAAATAAGCGTCATTACCACTCAATAAAATGCCTTTCTTACCGGTGATTTCTAATGCCATACGTTCTGGCATAAAGTCTTCGACCTGAAATTCATAGAAACGAGGAGTACCATCGCCTACATCAAAACGTAAGGTACGTGTACCCGTATTTTCATCCGCAGGAATAACTATTTTTAATTGGTAAAGCCCCTTTTCAGGTTGCCAAACAAAACTACGAGACACTTGCCCGTCTGTTTTAAGCAGATCGACTTTAACAGGTTGTTCTTTAATAGGATTACCATCACCGTCACGTAGCAATGCGTTAACGATTAATGTTTCACCCGGACGATAGAGATCGCGAGGACCGAAAGCAAAAAATTGTTTGCTATAACCTTGCGGACCACCAATATCAAATTCAGAAAGATCAAGCGCGGGTTTACGCAAGTCAATCATACTGGTTTGTCCATCACGAATGGCCATTAATAAACGTGCTTTATCACTTTTCTCAAGTGTGGCATGCCCTTGGCTATCTGTCTGTGCTTTAGAAATCAATCCACCTTTTTCATCTAATAGGCGAATTTCTACTTTATCTAATGCAGAACCATTTTTAAGTGATTGAGTAAAAACATCTAACGTATCAAGATAACTGTGCATCGACAGCCCGATATCACTAAATGTAAATACCGTGGCGGGCACTGTATAAGAGTATTTACCCGCTTGCTGCATAACCGCAATGTAGGCACCCTCTTTTTTCAGGGCATCTATTGATTTTAGCGGTAACAATACGTTTTCACGGGTATTTGTTTCTGTATTTAACTCAAAACGACCGGTATAGACCAAGTCAGCTTGAGATAAAAACTCATCTGATTCCCAATAGTTAATATTGGAACGGCTTTCCCATTGCGTTAAAAATTGAGCTAATTGTTCATCTTTAACGCGGAAAAAGTTTACGTCAACTTGCCCCACATTTAACGCAGTAATGGGTAGACCTTCAGCCGCTTCAAGTGGCAGTAGCGATCCTTTGCTGGTAAAGCCAACAGATGGGAAAATTTCTTCTGTCGTTAATTTCTGGCTAAAAGGCGTTGTTAATGTGCGTTCATTAATACCTTTTATTTTTTCATCGATGGTTAAATTTAATTCTGTTGATGGTGGTAAATGACGAAAACGCAGTTCCATTAAGTTATCAGATAACTCCCACGCACCTTCTAATTTCCCTTTTTTGGTATCAACAAGGTGAATTACGTCATCAAACTTTTGGTCAGGATCAAGTGGTACAGAGAAAGTCACCACCATTGTGCTCGCACCATCACGCTGTAATTCTGATGCATCTAATACAGTGACGTCTTTTCCGGCAAAACGCATTGCCAACTCATCACGGACTTCTTTGCTTTTTAATGCAGTTTGGTTATTCGTTTTTGTTGTAACTGCTGATTTTTCGCTTGTTTGAGTTTCAGTACCTGATGTGTTCTGAGCGGTATTTTTTTGCTCTGTCACTTGTGTATTTTGCGTCTTATTAGCAGATGATGTGTTTTCATCCGCTTTATCATCACAGCCGATAAGAGCCAATGCTGATGCCAATACAACAGCAAGGGAGCTATAACGATAGCCTCTCTTTTCTGTATATTGTCTAAATTGGTTTTGGTTCATATTCATTTCCTTTAATTCAACCCCTGAATAATGCGATGTTTTATGCAGGCAGAGATAATATATGTATTTCTTTATACTAATAAGATAAAAAAATAACTTAATAAGCTATCTTTTACCGCGTAAGACGAAACAAATGACAACACAAAGTCGCCTTATTTTTACTTTAAAAACAAAGCCTAGCTAAAACAAAGCGTTATATAAAAATACAAACGATTTGCTAATTTAGTCAATTTTCTATTATAAGATAAAAAAAAGCGATATCTGATGAGATATCGCCTAAATTTAAAGGGCTGTATTAACTATCCAAATTAACTATCGGGATACCTTTTCTTAAGAATCCCCCTAGTTTGCGTTGATAAAAAGGTGATACATGGTGGATCATAAAATGACTCACGCCTTTTTCATCTTTATTCACAAAGCAAAAATCTAGAGATTGCCCTTCTTCTAAATATTCAAAAGCTGATTCAGCCGCTTGTGGGAGTATCTGCGTAATTACATCTTCTTCACCCGTTATTTCTAAACCAATAAGATAAAATGACTCTTCATTATCTTGCTCCTGAGCATTAACAATAAAGGCGCGGCGGATCGGTTTATGTTCACCAAAAAACTCGCTAAGTGCGGTTGTTAATTTTTCAGGTTGTGGCTCTAGAACACTTAACTTTAAAGAAGAACCTTCAACAGAAACAATTTCTTGTGTCTCAAATTGTTCAGATACACCCATTACAAACTCCAAATCAAATAACGTTTATTATTTTGCTTTTGCTAATAACAGATTCGCGATAGAACGCACACCATAACCCGTAGCACCCGCTGCCCATTGTTCTACAGAAGATTTTCTGTATGTTGCTGAACAGTCGATATGTACCCAACCTTTTTTGTAGTCGGTAACAAAGTGTGATAAGAATGCAGCCGCAGTACTTGCACCCGCAGTATGGGAAGGTGCTGCGATATTATTTAAATCAGCGAAGCTAGACGGTAATTGACTACGATGGAAATCTGCTAATGGTAGACGCCAGAACAACTCATTTTCTTGTTCAGCGCTAGTCAGTAACTCTGCAGCTAATTTATCATCAAAACTCAATACAGAGTGGTAGTCATTACCTACTGCAACTTTAGCTGCACCAGTTAATGTTGCTGCATCGATAATCAGCTCTGGTGCAATATTGCTTGCATCAATTAAACCATCAGCTAAAACTAAACGCCCTTCAGCATCTGTATTCATGATTTCAACTGATTTACCATTACGGTAACGAATAATATCACCTAATTTAAAGGCATTACCGCTGACCATATTATCTGCGATACAAAGCAGTAGTTTTACGCGTTTATTTAAACCACGAGTAACCGCTAATGCTAAAGCACCCGCTAACGTTGCTGCACCCCCCATATCGGCTTTCATTGAATTCATGGATGATGTAGGTTTGATGCTATAGCCACCTGAGTCAAAAGTAATACCTTTACCGACTAAACACGCAAATACAGGGGCATTGCTATCTTTTGTTGGGTTGAAATCTAATGCTAAATAGACAGGATCACGCGAAGAACCTCGTCCTACTGTATAGATACCAGAATAGTTTTGATCGCGCAGATCAGAACCTTTGGTGATCTTATAGCTAATATCTTCTTTATCAAGACCGCAGAACAGATCAACCGTGCGTTGTGCCAATTGCTCAGGTCCTAATTCTTCAGCTGGTGTATTGATGGTATCTCTAACCCAATCAACGATGCGAATACGTGATTCTAGTTCGTGTTTATCTGCATCCTTTAATTGTGGCCATTCGATTGAACGAGCGCCTTTAGGCGCTCTAAAACCTAACCAGAAAGCCCAACTACGTTCTAAATCCCAGCCTTCGCCAACAAGTGCAACGTTGCGAATACCTTGGCTATCAACTTTACGTCCACCACGCTGAATAGCGCCTAAACGGTTTTCTTCCGTTAAGTGGATTGTCATGCCGGTTTCGCTAGTGCTAATTAGTGCTCTTTCACCCCAACATGCAGCAGCAGGTTCATTTGACAGCATGATAGGCATAATTTGTTTATTCATTTATTGTCTCACTTATTATTACTGGTGGCAGTTAACCCATTCAGACTACCAGATATTTACCGTTTAGCGTGATCAATTTACTGCAAAAACAAAGAGGTCACCATTATCATCCAGTGATCTTACGTATTTACATGATATTCCTCGAAGAAGATCGCACAATAGAATATCCATACTTCCCTCTTTATGGTTATTTTTTAGTCACTAATAAAATAAAAGATGAAAGGTTATAATGCAAAAAGACCAGCAATAAGCCAGTCTTTTTAAATTTACGATATTATCAATTATTCAAATTCATCAAGCCAAACAAGTAAAATAGCTTCAAGAATTTTTTCATTTGATTTCTGTGGATCATCGTCAAAATCTTCTAAATCACAAATCCACTGATGCATATCAGTAAAGCGTACCGTTTTAGGATCAGTGTCAGGGTAAAGATCAAATAATGCTTCCCCTATTTCTCGCGTGTCACTCCATTTCATGCTCGGCTCCTAAAATTAATGCTCTCTTGCGTGATTAATCGAATATTTAGGGATCTCAACAACTAAATCTTCGTCAGTCACTTTGGCTTGACAGCTTAAGCGGCTTTCTGGCTCTAAACCCCATGCTTTATCTAACATATCGTCTTCAAGTTCAGAGCTTTCTTCTAGTGAGTCAAAACCTTCACGCACTACACAGTGACAAGTTGTACATGCACAAGACATTTCACAAGCATGTTCAATTTCAATACCATTGCGTAATGCAACATCTAGAATAGACTCACCTTCTGTTGCGTCAACAACAGCGCCTTCAGGGCACAGAGTGCTATGGGGTAAAAATACAATTTTAGGCATAGTTATATCTCATCCACAGAATGACCTGCCAACGCTTGTCGAATAGATGAATCCATACGACGCGCTGCAAAATCCTGAGTTTGCTTATCCAGTAGTTTAATCGCGTTTTCAATAGCAACAGGATCTGTTCCTTCAACGCTCTCTATTAAGGTATCTACAACTTTGTCGATAGCCATTTTCTCATCTTCATTTAACAGATGAGCATCTTCTTCTAATGCTGCAGTTAAACTTTCTAACACGCGAGCTGCTTCGACTTTTTGCTCGGCTAAACGACGAGCTTGTAAATCTTCTTGGGCATTTTCCATCGAAGATTGGATCATCTTAGCGATTTCAGTATCGCTAAGACCATAAGAAGGCTTGACCTGTACGGAGGCTTCAACACCCGTTGATTTTTCCATCGCACTAACGCTGAGTAAGCCATCAGCATCAACTTGGAATGTGACACGAATGTGTGCGCCACCCGCAGCCATTGGAGGAATTCCACGTAATGTGAAACGCGCTAAAGAACGACAATCACTCACCATTTCACGTTCACCTTGAACAACATGAACGCTCATTGCCGTTTGACCATCTTTGAATGTCGTAAATTCTTGCGCTCTGGCAACAGGAATAGTGGTATTGCGTGGGATCACTTTTTCAACTAATCCGCCCATTGTTTCAAGACCAAGAGAAAGTGGAATAACATCCAGCAATAACATTTCGCTATCCGGTTTATTACCCACCAAAATATCAGCTTGGATTGAAGCACCAATGGCAACCACTTTATCTGGATCGATAGAAGTTAAAGGTTCACGTTTAAAATAATCACCCACCATTTGACGAACTAATGGCACTCGTGTTGAACCGCCAACCATAACCACTTCTAGAACTTCATCTATTTCAACATCCGCGTCTTTTAATGCGCGGCGAACCGATAATAGAGTACGTTTTACTAATGATTGAATTAATGATTCAAACTCAGCACGAGTGATCTCACCTTTCCATCCATTAATGTTGATATCTGCAACATCGTTATCACTCAATGCAATTTTGGTTTCTGATGCAACATCCAGTAATTGACGTTGTAATACAGCATCTTTTTGATGCCCAAAACCAGCACGTTCTCTTATCCAGTCTGCCAGCATCATATCAAAATCATCGCCACCTAACGCGGTATCACCACCAGTTGCTAAGACTTCAAAAACGCCTTTAGTTAAACGAAGAACAGAGATATCAAAAGTACCACCACCTAAGTCATAGACAACAATGGTGCCTTCTTTTCCTGAATCTAGGCCATAAGCAATAGCAGCCGCTGTTGGTTCGTTTAATAAACGTAAAACATGCAAACCAGCACGACGAGCCGCTTCTTTTGTGCCTTGACGTTGAGCATCATCAAAATAAGCCGGTACGGTAACAACAACACCATCAAGTTCGCCACCTAATGATTGTATCGCGCGCTCTGCTAATGTTTTTAAGATGTCAGAGGAGACTTGGATAGGATCGACAATACCTGCCGCAGTTTTAATTAATGGTAGACCGTTGTCATTTTCATGAAAATGATAAGGAAGGTTTGGATAACGGCTTGTCACATCACTCAGTGAGCGACCCACCATTCTTTTTATTGAGCTTATCGTGTTGGCAGGATCTTTTTCTGCTTCTTTTTTAGCATTCCAACCAACGTTGATATTATCAACTTGATACTGCACGACAGATGGCAATAAATAGCGACCTTCGCTGTCAGAAAGCGCTTCGGCTTGCCCACTACGTACAGTGGCAACTAATGAGTGTGTCGTACCTAAATCAATACCCGCTGCAAGCCGGCGCTGGTGCGGTGCAGGCGTTTGACCCGGTTCACTAATTTGTAATAATGACATAACAGTTTCCCTTAAAAACCATCAAACAGACGTTCTTCGAGTTGCTCTACTTGCTCTTTTAACTTTGCAAGAAAACGTAATTTTCTCACATTATCTGCAGCAATATCCCAAGTTTGATTATCCAGCGTTTTAACCATTTCATTATGGCGTACGGTGTACATTTTTTCTAAACGTGCAGAAAAATCGGCTAACAAACTTTCGGCTTCAGCACTGTGTTCGATGTTATCCAGCTCTTCACGTAATGTGAGTTGCTCCATTAAAAAAGCAGTATCGTGCATCGTTTGTTGCTCATTAGCAATATCGATACCGTGCAATGAGAGCATGTATTCAGCTCTTGAGAGTGGATTTTTTAAGGTCTGATAAGCCTGATTGATGGTTGAAGCAAGCGAGATTGCTTGAGCCTGTTCTTTGTCAGACTGACCTACAAAACGATCTGGGTGATATTGACGCTGCATATCTTGATAATGTGTAGCAAGTTGCTGTTTATCAATATCAAAACGATTAGGCATGCCTAATAGTGTGAAATAGTCCATACATCTACTCTTGGATTAATTAACATTAATACTGTGTTTTAACACAAATTACACAGTGAAGCTCTCACCACAACCACACTCATTTGATACATTTGGGTTGTTAAATTTGAAGCCTTCGTTTAATCCTTCTTTGACGAAATCAAGCTCTGTTCCATCTAAATAGACCATGCTTTTACCATCAACGATAACTTTCACACCTTTGTCTTCAAAAACAGTATCTTCGTCATTGATGACATCAGCAAATTCAAGAACATAAGCCATTCCAGAACAACCAGATGTTCTTACGCCTAAACGTAAACCTTCACCTTTTCCACGATTAGATAGGAAAGAGCGAACTCGATTAGCGGCGGATTCTGTAAGGGAAATTGACATGGCACACCTCACTCATAAAGAACGAAAGCGGATACTGAAAAAAAGTTTCAGCATCCGCCAATATTTTATTTTTTTATTATAAAAGACAATTACTTGCCTTGGCGTTTGCTTTTATAGTCTGCAATCGCTGCTTTTATTGCATCTTCTGCAAGAATTGAACAGTGAATTTTCACTGGTGGTAATTCTAATTCTTCTGCAATTGCTGTGTTCTTAATAGATTCGGCTTCATCTAATGTTTTGCCTTTCATCCATTCTGTTACCAGTGAACTTGATGCAATTGCTGAACCACAACCATAAGTTTTAAAACGCGCATCTTCAATTACGCCATTATCGTCAACTTTGATTTGCAGTTTCATAACGTCACCACAAGCTGGTGCGCCAACCATACCACTCCCGACAGTAGGGTCATTATTATCAAATGATCCGACATTACGAGGGTTTTCATAATGATCAATTACTTTTTCGCTATAAGCCATGATTTAACTCCTGAAAACGTCTGATTAATGGTGAGACCATTCGATACTGTTGATATCAACACCTTGTTTATGCATATCCCAAAGTGGAGAAAGATCACGTAAGCGACCAATTGCACTGTGGATTTGTTCAATTGCATAATCTATTTCTTCTTCTGTGGTGAAACGCCCCAGAGAGAAGCGAATAGAACTGTGTGCAAGTTCATCAGTTAAACCTAAAGCACGCAGTACATAAGAAGGTTCTAAACTTGCTGAAGTACAGGCAGAGCCTGAAGATACAGCAAGATCTTTCAGTGCCATCATTAATGATTCGCCTTCAACATAGTTGAAGCTCACATTAAGAATGTTTGGCGCAGTGTGTTCTAAAGAACCATTGATATAAACTTCTTCGATATCTTTAATGCCATTCCATAAACGTAAACGTAATTCGTTTAAGCGTTTAGTTTCATCAGCCATTTCTTCTTTCAAAATACGGTAAGCTTCGCCCATACCTACAATTTGGTGAACGGCTAATGTACCTGAACGCATGCCACGCTCATGTCCGCCACCATGCATTTGTGCTTCTAAACGAATGCGAGGTTTACGACGAACATAAAGCGCACCAATACCCATAGGACCGTAAACTTTATGCGCAGAAAGAGAAAGTAAATCAACTTTTAACTTAGAGAGATCAATCGGTAATTTACCCACGCTTTGTGTTGCATCTACGTGGTAAATAATACCTTTGCTACGGCATAATTCACCGATAGCAGCAATATCTTGAACAACACCAATTTCGTTATTTACATGCATGATAGAAACTAAAATAGTGTCTTCACGCATCGCTTCTTCAAGCTCTTTCAGGTCAATCAGACCATCACTTTTTGGTGCTAAATAAGTAACTTCAAAACCTTCACGCTCAAGTTGACGACAAGTGTCTAAAATGGCTTTATGTTCGGTTTTTGAAGTGATGATGTGCTTACCTTTTTTCTGGTAAAAGTTAGCAACACCTTTTAGTGCGAGGTTATCAGCTTCAGTTGCGCCGGATGTGAATACGATTTCACGAGGATCTGCACCGATTAAATCAGCAATCTGATTACGTGCAATATCAATAGCTTCTTCTGCTTGCCAACCAAAACGGTGTGAACGAGAGGCTGGGTTACCAAAAATGCCATCAATAGTCAGGCATTGCATCATTTTTTCAGCAACTCGTGGATCAACAGGAGTGGTTGCTGAATAATCTAGATAAATGGGTAATTTCATTGCTCACTAACTCCAAAGACGACGGATCTTCTTTAATAATTTTGTTTTTGCCTACCTAGAGATCGCCGTTAAACTCGCATATTAACAATGGTTTCTTGTAAACGACCATTGATAGCATGGCGTTTTTCATTGTCTTGACGATCGGCGACATCCATAACCTCTTCGTTATTTACTAACTCTTCAAGGCTGATACTGCTTAAGAAACTGGTTATACGATCACTTAAATCACGCCACAAAGTATGAGTCAGGCAACGATCGCCACCTTGACAACCTTCTTTGTTACCCTGACAACGGGTAGCATCGACAGATTCATCAACCGCAGAAATAACTTGAGCAATAAAAATTTGCCCTGCATCACGACCTAATAAATAGCCGCCACCAGGACCACGAACACTTGCAACTAATTCATTTTTACGCAAACGTGAGAAAAGCTGCTCAAGATAAGAAAGGGAAATCCCTTGACGCTCTGAAATATCAGCGAGGGGAACAGGGCCTTGCTGTGAATGCAATGCAACATCAAGCATTGCAGTAACTGCGTAACGCCCTTTTGATGTCAGTCTCATAACAAATACTCCGTGGTGAACAATAATCAAATTGTGTCATTCCCGAGTAATTTAGTCAACTATTTATCCGAGTGTTTTAGTCAAGTATTATACTCAGCCAAAAGTTGACTTAAGTTAATCAACTTTGCCCTCTATTTCTTAGCCCATTTCTCAACTGATGTCAGAATGCCACGTAAGATATGAAGCTCTTGTGTTTCTGGGCGTGCACGCGTAAATAGACGGCGTAAACGGCTCATCACTTGTCCCGGATGTTTAGGGCGAATAAAGCCAGATTCATTAAGCACCTGTTCTAAGTGAACGTAAAAACGTTCTATATCATCAGCAGGTGGATAATCAATCTCTGATGGGTTATTTTCCTCTTGTTTTTCTTCTTGGGCAAGTGCTGCCATACGAATTTCATAACTAACAAGCTGAACAGCCATCGCTAAATTTAAAGAACCATATTCTGGATTAGTCGGAACATACAGATGAAAATCACATTTTTGTAATTCTTCATTGGTTAAACCTGTGCGTTCACGACCAAAAATAATAGCAACTGGCTTATTTTTAGCTTCCATAACACAACGTTCACCACATTCACGAGGTGCAAGCATTGGCCAAGAAAGTGTACGGCTACGGGCGCTTGTTCCTATAACTAAACCACAGCCTTCAATCGCTTCATCGATACTATTAACAATATGTGCATTGCCAATAACATCACTTGCACCCGCTGATAGGGCAATAGAATGCGAATCTGGTTTTTCTTTTGGATTAACAAAATAAAGATTGGTTAATCCCATGGTTTTCATAGCTCGAGCTGTAGAGCCCATATTGCCTGTATGCGAGGTTTCTACAAGGATGATGCGAATATTTTCTAACATTGATTTCTTGTTAATTGCTTTGTGATCTATCTATTTTATCACAAATGTAGCCAGAAACACGAATGCCTGTTATACTCTGGCACGTTTTTTATCCCCGTTCTTTAACATCTTGTGGAAGATAACCATGCATCCGATGCTGAATATTGCCATACGTGCCGCACGTAAGGCTGGTAATTTAATCGCCAAAAATTACGAAAATCCTGAATCTGTAGAAACCAATCAGAAAGGTACCAATGATTTTGTCACTAACGTTGACCGTGACGCAGAACAAGCAATCATTGAAATCATCCGTAAATCTTATCCAAAACACACCATTATTACGGAAGAAAGTGGCGAGTTACTCGGTGAAGATCACGACATACAATGGGTTATTGATCCACTTGATGGCACTACTAACTTCATTAAACGTCTTCCACACTTCTCTGTTTCTATTGCTGTACGCATTAAAGGCCGTACTGAAGTGGCTGTTGTTTACGATCCTATGCGTAACGAATTATTCTCAGCCGTTCGTGGTCAAGGCGCACAATTAAATGGCTATCGTCTGCGTGGCTCTAACGCTCGCGATTTAGACGGTGCTGTTCTTGCGACTGGTTTCCCATTCAAAAGCAAACAACATTCCGCTGCTTACATGAACATGTTAGGTAAACTGTTTGTTCCTTGTGCAGATTTCCGTCGCACTGGTTCAGCAGCATTAGATTTAGCTTATGTTGCCGCAGGTCGTGTTGATGGTTTCTTTGAGATTGGCTTAAAACCTTGGGATTTCTTAGGTGGCGAACTAATCGCTCGTGAAGCAGGTGCTATCGTTTCTGACTTTACAGGTAACCACGGTTACCTACAAACCGGTAATATTGTTGCTGGTAATCCTCGTGTTGTTAGAGCATTACTCGCTGAAATTCGTAGCGAATTAACAGATGCGTTAAAACGTTAATTTTCATTAAAATACGAAGTTCCACTAAAGAATAAAGCAAAAGACCATAACAGATAATGTTATGGTCTTTTTTATTGCACTTTTTAGTACAGAGCAAATTAACTATTTTGAGGTTTAACTTGAGGTCTTATAAACATCGCAGGAATAGTTAATGCCGCCATTAACCAGAAAATTAATGATTCTTGATTTGGCAGTTTCTCATATAGCCAACCTGAAACTATCGTCATAATCGCAATACTTCCTCCCATTGCTAAAGCAGAATAAACGGCTTGCAAGCGAATAATTTCATGCTCTTGACGCGCACTAATAAAGCGCATAGCGGCTAAATGGCATACCGTAAACGTACCACTATGTAAGATTTGAACAATAATAAGCGCGGGTAATGCGGTAAAACTCCCCATTAATCCCCAACGTAAAAAGCCAGCAAAAGCAGAAAGCAAAAGTAAATTTCTTGCGCTCCAACGACGGAATAAACGATGGCTAAGCATAAAAACAACCACCTCTGAAACCACACCTAATGACCAAAGGTAGCCGATTGTTGCGGTGTCATACCCTGCTTTTTCCCAATAAAGTGCGCTAAAACCATAATAAGCTGCGTGCGCACCTTGCAGTAAAGAGACGCATAACAGAAAGCGCCAAACGGGTCCCTCTGAAATCAGTTTCATAAAAGACACATTACTGTGTTCTACTTTTTTCACTTTACCCTGTGGCATAACTTTAGGGCGGAGCATAGATGTCAGAAATAGCGCCAAAGTACTGGCAATCAATCCATAAAGAATAATAGGATGCCCAAAAGCATCAATTAAAACACCTAGCAATGATGAGCTAATAATAAAAGCGATAGAACCCCAAACGCGAATCTTTCCATAATCAAAAGGAAACTGTTTTTGCCACGTTCCTGCTAGAGAATCCCCTAAAGGCACCATAGGTGAAAAGAAAACGTTAAATCCTGTCATCACGAAGAATAACCATGCCCAATGGCTACCCATCATAAATGCAACCGTAAAAAGTAAGGAGAGAAAAGCAAATAATCTCAATGCAGTGATAAGTTTTGACGGATCTTTTACCGCAGGCGTTAAAATTAGGCTACCAACAAAACGTGCAGTTAAACCTACACCTAATAACAGACCTATCATTGCCGGATCGACACCCTCTCCTTTTAGCCATATGGACCAAAAAGGTAAAAAGATGCCGTATGAAAAGAAATAAGTAAAATAATCTAAGGCAAGCCACAATGTTGATGGAATAACCATCCAATCCCCCATTTTTAAGATGCAAAAAAACCCGCCAAGAACAAGTTCTCGAAGCGGGCTTGTACAACGGGTTTTATTATATCGTTACAAACTTATGCGTAAACTGGAAATTTAGCGCAGATATCCAAGACTTTTTGTTTCACTTTCTCAATGTTCGCTTCATCATTGATATTATCAAGGACATCACACATCCAACCGGCTAATTCACGAGCTTCCGCTTCTTTAAAACCACGACGTGTAATCGCTGGAGAACCGATACGAACACCAGAAGTAACAAATGGGCTACGTGGATCATTTGGTACGCTGTTTTTGTTAACAGTGATATTCGCACGACCCAGTGCAGCATCTGCATCTTTACCTGTAATATCTTTATCAACTAAATCTAATAAAAACAGGTGGTTTTCAGTTCCGCCAGACACTACTTTATAACCGCGATCTAAGAAAACTTCTACCATTGCTTTCGAGTTTTTCGCAACTTGTTGCTGATAAACTTTAAATTCTGGCTCCATAGCTTCTTTTAATGCAACCGCTTTACCTGCAATAACATGCATTAAAGGGCCACCTTGAGAGCCAGGGAATACAGCAGAGTTCAGTTTTTTATAAAACTCTTCATCGCCACCTTTAGCAAGGATAAGACCACCGCGTGGACCCGCTAAAGTTTTGTGGGTTGTTGTTGTAACAACATGTGCATGAGGAACTGGGTTAGGATAAACACCCGCTGCAACCATACCTGCTACGTGTGCCATATCAACGAATAAGAATGCACCAATGCTGTCTGCAATTTCGCGCATTTTAGCCCAATCAACCAGACCAGAATAAGCAGAGAAACCACCGATGATCATTTTTGGTTGATGTTTTTTAGCCTGAATAGCGATATCTTCGTAATCAATTTTACCTGATTCATCAATACCATAAGGCACGATGTTATACAGTTTACCCGAAAAGTTAACTGGTGAACCATGAGTTAAGTGACCGCCTTGCGCTAGGTTCATACCTAAAACAGTATCACCTGGTTTTAATAATGCCATATAGACAGCGGCATTCGCTTGAGAGCCTGAGTGAGGCTGTACGTTAGCGTAATCTGCACCAAATAATGCTTTTGCACGATCGATAGCCAGTTGCTCTACAACATCCACATACTCACAACCACCGTAGTAACGTTTACCCGGATAGCCTTCAGCATATTTATTTGTCAGCTGAGATCCCTGCGCCTGCATAACACGAGGGCTGGTATAGTTTTCAGAAGCAATAAGTTCGATGTGCTCTTCTTGACGAGTCACTTCACCTTCCATTGCATTCCATAATTCTGGATCGTAATCAGCAATATTCATTTCACGTTTTAACATTCACATCTCCTGACTCAGCTAACTTCACTAAAGACAAACTCCCATGCGGGAGAAAGAATGGCATACAGTGTAAACTCTTTTTCTTCATTGAGATAGCCCCTAATGAAAAAATACGCAATCGTTTGCCATTCAACTATAACAGCAAATTATTACTTTTTAACAACCTCATTTTATCCTGTGCTTATTCCTCTTTTTGAGGCGCATCTCGCCTTATTTTGCAAACACCCCGCATCATTCTCTAAGAATTGAGATTTTTTGTTAAAAAATAAAAACAGAGATTTACAAAATAATCAAAAAGAGATAAGTTGCATATAAAATGCAATTTATAAAAATTCACAATAAACTGAAAATTTTTCAGGAGCAATTATGTTAGATGCACAAACTATCGCGACAATTAAATCAACCATTCCCCTTATTGCTAAAACAGGCCCTGCATTAACCGCCCATTTTTATGATCGAATGTTTTCTCGCCATCCAGAGTTAAAAGATATTTTCACCATGAGCCATCAAAGCAGTGGTGCACAACGTGAAGCCTTATTTAATGCAATATGCGCTTATGCGACGAATATTGAAAACTTAGCTACTATTTTGCCTGCCGTTGAAAAAATTGCACAAAAGCACGTTAGTTTAAATATTCTTCCTGAGCACTATCCCATCGTTGGTGAAAACTTATTGGCAACAATTGATGAAATGTTTAGTCCTGGGCAAGAAGTGTTAGATGCTTGGGGAGAGGCTTATCAAATATTGGCTGATGTCTTTATTAATCGTGAAGAACAAATTTATCAACAAAAAGAACAAACAAACGGAGGTTGGAGAGGATTACGGAACTTTAAAGTTAAACATAAAATAAAACAAAGTGATGTAATTACTAGTTTTGAATTAGAGCCAGAAGATGGGCTTGCTGTTACTGCTTATCAAGCAGGGCAATATTTAAGTCTTTATATCCGTGATGAACATCTTGAAAACCAAGAAATACGTCAATATTCATTAACTCAATCTTCAAATAATAAAACCTATCGCATCGCAGTAAAACGCGAAGATAAAGGCATTTTATCGAATTTTCTTCATGACCATGTTCAAGAAGGTGATACTTTACAAGTCGCCGCACCAGGGGGCGATTTCTATTTAGATGTGTCACCAACAACACCAGTAACCTTAATTTCAGCAGGTGTGGGCTTAACGCCAATGCTATCCATGTTACACACGCTTTCAGCTCATCAAGCTAATATTAATTGGTTACATGCGGCCGAACATGGTGGAGTCCATGCTTTTAAAGATGAAGTTAATCAAGTCGGCACTCAACTTTCACACTATCAACAAGCGATATGGTATCGCACACCACGTTCTGAAGACGTGCAAAATAAAGATTATCAATTCGAAGGCTTAATGACATTAAAACAAGTTGAAGATTGGTTAGCTATTCCTGATATGCATTTCTATTTTTGTGGTCCTTTACCTTTTATGCAATCTGTTGCTAAGCAACTTATTGAATTAGGTATTAATAGTGACAAACTTCATTATGAGTGCTTTGGTCCTCATGCTGTTATTACACAAGATTTACAGTAAAAATACGTTCATGAAAGTCCAATTTTAAATTGAATAAAAAAAGCGCTGATAACGTTATATTTATCAGCGCTTTTATTGGTTATTTCACTACTTTTTATGATCGATATTTTTTTTCAATCGCAGCAGGAATAACATGATCTTTAGCAGAAAAACCGTACCAAATAACACTAATTAAACAGAGCGTATAACCAAATAATTCACAGCCCTCTTCCACCATGTTTTTAACAGTTCGGTTATAATCCCCGCCCAATAATTTATGCCACAGTATTCCCATACCAAATAAACGTGAGAACAGTAAAACGCATAATAGACCAGCAACTAACATTCCATGGCTTGGGTGAGTAATAAAGTGAATTAAACCTTTTAACGTTTTCTTGCCTTCTCTAATCGCAATAGCAATACAAATAAACGTTACTGTGAGCGCAAACCAAACCCACGATCCGTGTGCAATCTGATCAAATACACCATCTAACTCACGGATTAAAATACACAAGAAAAAGCCCATAATAAGCGTGAATGCTCCCTGTTGTTCACTTCCTTGGCACGCTTTAACAAAAAAGAATAAGCAAATCATGGCAACGATAATTTCTTGGCCTAATTCAGTTACCGACGTTTCAGAAATACCATTATCAAAAACCAAAATATCAAGAAAAATAAATCCCGTCGTGATAGCGATTAACACTGCTGCACATAAAAATAAAGCGAGACGCTTTAATAAATAAGTAAACACTATTTTGCCCATACCTTAATGATTTTTTAATGTTGATGATAATAACTTTCCTTAAAAGTTATTGAATAACATTTTGTGCCTTAAAGTTTATAAAAAATAGTAAAATAAATTGCTTAGAATCATCAATAGACTTGTATAAGATATAAATAGCATTATAGGTGAAACATTAAAAAATTAATTATGCGCAAAAAAAAGAAAAAGCCCGATATTTTGATTAAAAAATATCGGGCTTTAATAAAACTGAGAAATATAATTATTTAGCTTAAGTTAATTAATAACTAAATAGCCTCTTCATCTTGTTCGCCAGTACGAATACGAATAACGCGACTCACATCAAAGACAAAAATCTTACCATCACCAATTTTACCTGTTTGTGCCGTTGTCATAATTGTATCTACGCAGGTTTCAACAATTTCATCAGAGACAATAATTTCAATCTTCACTTTAGGTAAAAAATCGACCATGTATTCAGCACCGCGGTAAAGCTCCGTATGCCCTTTTTGGCGACCAAAGCCTTTCACTTCTGTTACCGTCATTCCCGTGATACCCACTTCTCCGAGCGCTTCTCTTACATCATCTAATTTAAACGGCTTAATTATCGCTTCAATTTTTTTCATCGTATTATCCTGCTATTACCAGTTGTGGCGACCAAAACCGCTTGTAATTGGGTATCTGCGATCTTTACCAAAATTACGACTTGTAATACGTGGCCCTACAGGGGCTTGACGTCGCTTATATTCATTAATATCGACTAATTTTATCACTTTACGGACTGTCGCTTCATCAAATCCTGCTGCAACTAAATCAGATACAGATTTATCTTGCTCAACATAACCTTCAAGAATAGCATCCAGAATGTCATAAGGAGGTAAATTATCTTGGTCTGTTTGCCCCGGTGCTAGTTCTGCTGATGGTGGTCTATCAATAACGCGCTGAGGAATAGCCGGTGAAAGTGTATTACGATATTTAGAAAGCTCGAAAACCAACGTTTTAGGTACATCTTTTAGGACATCAAAACCACCCGCCATATCACCATACAATGTAGAATATCCCACTGCTGATTCACTTTTATTGCTTGTGGTTAACACTAAACGACGGCGTTTATTCGACATTGCCATCAAAATAACCGCACGACAACGAGCTTGTAGATTTTCTTCTGTGGTATCTGCAACAGTATCTTTAAACATAGGCGCAAGTTGAGCCATAAAAGCATCAAACATGGGTTCAATAGAAACCGTATCAAACTCAACACCTAATAAATCCGCTTGTTCTTTTGCATCATGAATACTCATTTCTGATGTATAACGAAATGGCATCATAACAGCCTGAACACTCTCTTTGCCTAAGGCATCAGCTGCGATAGCAACCGTTAATCCAGAGTCAATACCACCAGATAATCCTAGAATTGCCCCTTTAAAGCCGTTTTTAATCACATAATCACGCGTTGCAAGCACTAGCGCTCGATAAACTTGTGCTAAAGGTGAAAGTTCCGGAGCAGGATCTGCCATCGGAACAATATTCAATTCATCGAATTCAACGATGGTAGTTTGTTCATCAAATGCAGCTAAACGATGCGTAATAGTACCGCGTTCATCAAATACTTTTGAACAACCATCAAATACCAACTCATCTTGACCACCAATTTGGTTAAGATAAATCACGGGAAGGTGTGTTCTTTGGCAATGTTCTTTAATGATCTGTGTACGAACATGCGGTTTTTCACGGTTATAAGGTGATGCATTAATCGATAGAACGAGATCAGCACCCGCTTGTTTTAATGCATCGATAGGCTCATTGATCCAGATATCTTCACAAATTAACAAACCTAGGTGATAACCTTTAAATGGCACCACACAGCGCTCATTTCCTTGTTGGAAATAACGCTTTTCATCAAACACACCATAATTAGGTAATTGTTGTTTGAAATAACGCGCTTGTAATTCACCTTTATAGAAAAATGAAAGTGCGTTGTAAATTTTGCCGTTTTGCCACCAAGGATGTCCAACAACAATCGCTGTTTTTTTACTTGCTTGTTCTAAACGCGTAAGTTGTGTTTCACAACGCTGTTGGAAATCGGGACGAAATAGCAGATCTTCAGGAGAGTAACCGCATAAAGCCAACTCAGAGAACATAACCAAATCGGTCTCTTCTTGTGCTTTAACGGTAGATAACATGCGTTCACAGTTACCTTCAATATCGCCAACAACCCAATTAAGTTGAGCCATGGTGAGTTTTAGTTTACGACTCATAAAAATTAGTCTCTCCGCTATCTTCCGCATAAAAGGAAAGTTAGTTTAAAAATATATTCGTTATCTGAAAAGGTTATTCTTTAAAATCATTCGCATCTAGCTCATGACGAGATAACAATTTATAAAACTCAGTTCGATTGCGCCCAGCCATACGTGCGGCTTGGGTCACATTGCCTTTTGTCATTTGCAAAAGTTTTCTCAAATAGGTCATTTCAAAATGTCCTCTCGCTTCTGCAAAGGTGGGCAGTGCCGTATTTTCACCTTGTAATGCTTGTGTTACAAGCGCTTCACTGATCACGGGTGCAGTTGTTAACGCTACACATTGCTCAATAACGTTAACCAATTGACGCACATTACCCGGCCAGCTTGCTGTCATTAAGCATTTCATTGCATCGGTTGAAAAGCTTCGAACAAAAGGTTTATGGCGTTTAGCAGACTCTCTCAATAAGTGATTAGCAAGAATAGGAATATCTTCAGCTCGTTCACTTAATGTCGGAATACGTAAGTTAACCACATTTAAACGATAGAACAGATCTTCTCGAAATTCATTACGTTCCATCGCTTTAGGTAAATCACGATGCGTTGCAGAAAGAATTCGTACATCAATATCAATATCGCGATTACTGCCTAATGGGCGAACTTTTCGCTCTTGTAAAACACGTAATAACTTAACTTGCAATGCCATTGGCATATCGCCAATTTCATCTAAAAATAATGTGCCACCTTCAGCAGCTTGAAATAGACCTTCACGGCTACTCACCGCGCCTGTAAAAGCACCTTTCGCATGACCAAATAATTCAGACTCTAGAAGTTGCTCAGGCAACGCACCACAGTTAATGGCAATAAACGGTTTTTTCGCTCTAGGGCTTGCGCGATGGATAGCTTGAGCAAGGACTTCTTTACCCGTACCACTTTGACCATTGATAAGTACACTGACATCAGATTGGGCGACTAACTTTGCTTGTTCTAATAAACGTAGCATTTGTGGGCTACGAGTCACGATATCTTTTGACCATTCTTCATCTGAAACAATAGTCACAAGCTCCAGTGCTTCATCAATCGCTTTATAAAGTGCGTCTCTATCAACAGGTTTGGTTAAAAAGCTAAATACGCCTTGCTGTGTTGCGGCCACTGCGTCAGGAATAGAGCCATGAGCCGTAAGAATGATAACAGGCATGCCCGGCTGCTGGCGTTGTATTTCAGCAAACAGCGCCATACCATCCATTTCATCCATTCGGAGATCACTAATAACAAGGTCTATTTTTTCTTTTAAGAGAAGTTTTAGTGCTTCTTGTCCACTTTCAGCGGTGAAGATATGAAAACCTTCACTTGTTAATCGCATACCAAGTAACTTTAATAACCCAGGATCGTCATCGACAAGTAAAAGATTTGCTGATTTATGGCCAGCCATGCACATTCTCCTTATTTAGAACCTGCTTCAGTCAGTTTTGAGCTTTGCGTGTCAGTATCAGTTTTGACAGGTTCTGGTTTTACCGTCTCGGGCTTCGTAGATTCTGGTTTTGAAGGCTCTGGTTTAACCACTGTTGCAGGAGGTTGTTTTTCCTCGCCCTTTGGCTTTTCTGTTATCGGTTGCGGCGAAACGGATTTTTCAGTTATTTTTTCAACCGTTGGCTTTTCAGCAACAGTTTTTTCAGTAATAGTTTTTTCAGTAACAGGTTTCTCTGTATTCACTGTTTCTGTAGATGTTGCTGTTGCGCTCTCGGTTAAATCTTCATTTTGCGATAACGAATCAACAGAACCACTCTGTTTTCTATTCGATAACTGCCGCTCAATTTGAGTCAGGCTTTCAAGCTTTTTCAGAGTGATATTCAGCTCATGCTGTAGCGTATTATTCTCTTTTCTTAGCATATCAATTCTATTATCTGTATCTGTAGTTAGACGACGATAACGATTCTTTTCTTCTGCTAAAGAGAGCATAAGCGTTTGGTTCTCAATCCATGTCGATAGTAGAACTCGCATAGAACTCGGAAATTGTAATTTATAGCTTTCTAATAATACTAATTGTGTTCGACGATCAGCAATCGTCATTCCTGCACGTTCTAATAAAATACTTTTATAAAATGCATCATCCCAACCAGTAACAACAACACTACTAGCTTGGCGTTGTGCTTCTGTTGTCATTATGCGGTTTGTACATTCAATGACACGTAACCAATAAAGCGCGTTATTGATGCCTTCATCATAAAAGGAGCTTAATGTTTTACATTCAGCCCAACGATAATCAATCGTTTTTTGTTTAACAACGGGGATTTCTGGCTCTGGCTCTTGTGCCTCAGTGAGCGACTTTGGTGTACACCCTGAAAGAACCAATGGAAGCATAATAAACAAGAAACACTGCTTCCAATTTAATGCGATTTTTCTAGTTGATGCAGGGGCCATAGATAACACTTCAATACCAAGCATCTTCTTATTTGTTTTTTTATATTCATGATGAGGAGATGCTTGTTTTTGTGACCTGATTTGCATTATTTAATCTCAGAAAGTAGCGGTAATTCAATACGAAAACAGACATCTGCATAGTCAGAAGGAACAACTCTTAACTCACCTTCCATTCTTTTGATACAGTCATGAGCAATACTTAAACCTAAACCACTTCCTTTTACAGCCCCTTTGCGTAGCAAAGATCCTTGGAAAAAGGGTTCAAAAATCATTTTTTGTTCAGATTCAGGTATAGGTGTTCCTTTATTGGCTATATCAATAACTATTTTCTGTTCAACTTGGTAACTAGAGATCCAGATATTACCTGATTCAGCACCATAGTGCACCGCATTCGAGTAGAGATTGTCGATAACCCGTGATAATAATGTCGCTTCTGCTCGACACGTAGTTAGATTAAGTGAAATTATCGTTTTAATATCTTTTGCTCTCGCGGGTAAACTGTGAGCTAATACCACATCATTTACTAAATCAGTCAAGTTAATTTCTTCGATTTGTTGAGGAACTTCAGAAAGTTTACGATTGTAATCAAGCAGTTGTTCAATTAATAGCTGTAACTGCTTACTGCTATTATCGAGAATTGAAACGACTTCTTTTTGATCAAGCGTTAAAGGGCCGGCAACTTCATCAGCTAATAATTCCGTACCTTCTCGCATACTGGCTAACGGTGTTTTTAACTCATGGGAGATATGACGCAAAAATTCATGGCGTTGTGATTCAAGCCATGCTAAACGCTCACTTAACCAAATAATACGTTGTGCTAATGAACGTAGTTCTCGTGGCCCTTGGAAAGTATCTAAATTATTACTGAGTGTTCGACCTTCACCTAATCGATTGATCATCTTCTCAATGCCTTTAACAGGACCAATAATCATTCGAGTAAATAACGCAATGAGGATCAAGCTGAAAACAAAAACGATAAGACTTTGCCAACCGAAATAGCGCCCCTTCTCAGCGATTGCCATTTGAAGTTGTTCACCACGGCTAAAAATAATCTCTTTGGTTAATACCACAATACGATTATTGGCATAAGAGAACTGCTCTAAAGCTTGTTGCATCTCTTTTGTAGGTTCGCTGCTTTCGCATTGGATCAATTTTAGTTTTTCAAGTGAAGTATTAAGTACATCAGCTTCTTTCGATGCCGAAAGAGGAATAATGGTTTGCTGTAATGTTGAGAAGAGTTTGGTGTATTGCTGGTAGCGTTGCTGATACATATCATCATCGGTTTTATCTCTTAAAACACAATATCGACGATAATTCCCTTCCATTTCAATGGCTAGATTTCGCATCACTTCACTGCGTTCAGTATCTGCAAGTGCATTTTTATTAGTAATAGCCGCCTGATTACTTAGTTGATCAAGGCTTTGATAAGCCTGATAAGCAAGTACAAGTAAAGGTAATAGCACCATCCAAAATGCCATTATCACGAGCTGTCTTAAAGAACGAGGGAAAATACGCCACTTTTTCAATGAAATCATCTCAACACCTATTAGAGTAATGCGATGCTACATGACTTGATAACAAGAAAAAAGTCCGACATTGGGAAAATCAGGTAAGAGAACAAACACAAACGAAGAAATGCGACAGGCTCTAGAAGTGGGAGAGCGGAATATCTTATTGAGATATTCCGCTCGTCAATATTTCATCTCTTTTTTCTCTAAAAGAGAATGAAGGTGGTGCCTCACTCAACGTGTCGCCCTGTGTTTGATAAGGTCCGAAGACGAGTATCGTGATGTTGGACGGTAGGCACCTTACTCTGGCGTCATTCCTGGCTTATGTGGTATGTTCCCACCCATATTGTGGACCGACATAAAAAGTTGAATGAGCAACTGATTTATATAATGCACAAGGCGTGCCAACTTTTAAATACTCTCTTTAACAGACTGAAACTAAACAAAAAATAAAAACACCCCTCTAATATTTTATTTATCACTCTTTTTTATCTAGTTATAAAACAACCAAGCTGTCTCCATATCCAGACAGAGTTACCCTAAATTTAATAATTACTTATATTTCAATGAATTAAGTGTCGCTAAAAAGAGACAAACAAAATGATAAGTGTCGCTGTTTTTACACAACAAGAAATAATTTCTTTATTATCAATATAATAAAGCCTCTAACAATGTAGAGGCTTTATGTATTTATCTCTAAGACAATATTACATTTGATTAATCAAATTGTTTTCTTGCATTGCGGAATAAACGCATCCAAGGGCTGTCTTCACCCCAATTATCTGGATGCCAAGAATTACTGACTGTTCTAAACACGCGTTCTGGGTGAGGCATCATAATGGTTGAACGCCCATCTTTTGTGGTGACAGCCGTGATCCCTTTTACAGAGCCATTAGGATTTAATGGATATTGTTCTGTAGGGTTTCCGTAGTGATCCACAAAACGTAATCCCACTAAATTTTGAGCTTCTAGTTGTGCTAGTTGCTCAACATTACGGAATTCAGCAAAACCTTCGCCATGAGAAACTGCGATAGGCATTTGTGAACCCACCATACCCTGTAGCAATAATGAGGGGCTTTCAGTCACTTTCACTAAACTAAAGCGCGCTTCAAAACGCTCAGAACGGTTGCGAACAAAACGAGGCCATAAATCTGCGCCCGGAATAAGTTCTGATAATGTAGACATCATTTGGCAACCATTACAGACCCCAAGAGATAAGGTATCTTGACGTTCAAAGAATTGAGCAAATTCATCGCGTAAGCGAGAGTTAAATAAAATAGATTTCGCCCAACCTTCCCCCGCACCTAATACATCACCGTAAGAGAATCCACCGCAAGCCACCAGCACATCAAAATCACTGAGTGAACGTCGTGATGAATGTAAGTCGCTCATATGAACATCGATAGCGTCAAAACCCGCTCTGTCAAAAGCTGCTGCCATTTCAACATGAGAGTTAACCCCCTGCTCTCTTAATACCGCAATACGAGGGCGACTCCCTGTTGCAATATAAGGTGCAGCAATATCTTCATCTGGATCAAAGGTTAACTTCACATTTAACCCTGGATCGTTGAGATCTTGTTTGGCTTGATGCTCTTCATCCGCACACTCTGGATTATCACGCAAGCGTTGCATTTGCCATGTTGTTTCAGCCCACCAAAGACGCAGTGTACTGCGTTTTTCATTGTAAACCTCAGTTTCACGACTTTGGATAATAATGGCGTCATTTTCTGTTGCTTGACCTAAATAGTGTAAACAATCCGATAAACCATATTCAG
The DNA here is from genome assembly GCF_008808075.1 of Proteus sp. CD3. Lineage (NCBI taxonomy): Bacteria > Pseudomonadati > Pseudomonadota > Gammaproteobacteria > Enterobacterales > Morganellaceae > Proteus > Proteus sp. CD3. Next base: position 2,438,810 of record NZ_CP019686.1, read on the forward strand.
CAAACAGTGCTTCGACAGCCTCTTGATGTTCCGCACGAATTTGGATCACGCCACCAAGTTCTTCATTAAATAGCCCAGCTAAAATATCTTCATCATAAGCACTGATATCAACATGTAAGCCACAATGACCCGTAAATGCCATTTCTGCAAGAGTGACAAATAATCCACCATCAGAGCGATCGTGATAAGCCAACAATTTGCCATCATTGACCAATTGTTGCATCACATTAAAGAACTGTTTTAATTGCTCAACATCACGAAGATCTGCTGCTTTTTGACCTAATTGACGATAAACTTGTGCTAATGCTGTCGCGCCTAGTGCGTTATGACCATTTCCTAAATCAATCAAATACAAGCGATTTCCTGCTTGTGTTGATAATTCAGGTGTCACTGTTTTACGCACATCTTCAACACGAGAGAATGCCGTAATAACTAAAGAGAGTGGAGACGTCACCTCTTTGGTTTTCCCATCTTTATCTTGCCAACGCGTTTTCATTGACATCGAATCTTTGCCCACAGGAATAGTAATACCTAGCTCTGGGCATAACTCTTCACCAATGGCTTTCACTGCGTCATATAAGCCGGCATCTTCACCAGGATGACCTGCTGCTGACATCCAGTTAGCTGAAAGCTTAATACGATTAAGCGCTTCTACATCGCAACCTGCCATATTTGTTAGCGCTTCGCCGACAGCCATACGTGCAGATGCAGCAAAATCTAACAGTGCGATAGGTGCTCGTTCACCAATAGACATCGCTTCGCCATAATAGCTATCTAATGTTGCTGTGGTAACGGCGCAATTGGCAACTGGAATTTGCCAAGGTCCAACCATTTGATCACGCGCAACCATACCTGTTACCGTTCGGTCACCAATGGTAATTAAGAAGGTTTTTTCAGCAACAGCAGGTAAATGAAGAACACGATAAACCGCATCTTTTAAATCGATATCTTTGCGAGAGAGATACTCTCCTTCTGTTTTAAGTGATTTTACATCACGCAACATTTTAGGCGCTTTACCTAATAATATGTCTAATGGCATATCAATCGGTTTATTATCAAAATGTGTATCATTAAGGACTAATTCACGCTCTTGCGTTGCTTCACCGATCACAGCATAAGGTGCTCTTTCACGCTGGCATAACGCATCAAAGAGAGGCATTTTTTCAGGTGATACCGCCAATACATAACGCTCTTGAGATTCATTACACCAGATCTCAAGTGGGCTCATACCCGGTTCATCATTAAGAACATCACGTAATTCAAAACGACCACCACGACCGCCATCATTGACTAACTCAGGCATTGCATTAGAAAGACCACCAGCACCAACATCATGAATAAATAAGATTGGGTTATCGTCACCTAATTGCCAACAACGATCGATAACTTCTTGGCAACGACGTTCCATTTCTGGGTTATCACGCTGAACAGAAGCGAAATCTAAATCAGCATCTGATTGACCTGATGTCATAGAAGAAGCAGCGCCACCACCAAGACCGATGTTCATAGAGGGTCCACCAAGTACAATTAACTTAGCGCCAACCGTGATTTCACCTTTTTGTACGTGATCTTCACGAATATTACCGATCCCCCCAGCTAACATAATTGGTTTATGGTAACCGCGAATTTCAACACCATTGTGGCTATTGACTTGTTCTTCATAGGTTCTGAAATAACCTAATAATGCCGGACGACCGAATTCATTATTAAATGCCGCACCACCTAATGGACCTTCCGTCATGATGTCTAATGCATTAACAATACGCTCTGGTTTACCAAAATCTTCTTCCCAAGGCTGTTCAAATCCGGGAATACGTAAGTTAGAAACCGAAAATCCAACTAGACCAGCTTTAGGTTTTGCACCACGCCCAGTAGCACCTTCATCTCGAATTTCACCGCCTGAACCTGTTGCTGCGCCCGGCCAAGGTGAAATAGCTGTTGGGTGGTTATGTGTTTCTACTTTCATCAAGATATGTACAGGCTCTTGATGGTAGTGATAATGCCCTTTGTCTGTATCAGGATAAAAACGTCCCGCCACAGAGCCTTCCATTACTGCCGCATTATCTTTATAAGCTGACATGACATAATCAGGAGTTTGCTCAAACGTATTTTTAATCATTTTAAATAATGACTTATCTTGAGCTTTACCATCAATTATCCAATCCGCATTAAATATTTTGTGGCGACAGTGTTCAGAGTTAGCTTGTGCAAACATATAAAGCTCTACATCTGTAGGATTGCGTTGTAAGCGGTTAAAAGCATCGACTAAGTAATCAACTTCATCGTCTGCCAGCGCTAATCCCATTTCGATATTCGCTTTTACTAGTGCATCTTTACCTTTTGCAAGGACATCAATCGTTTTTAATGGTGCTGGAGTTTGTTCGGCAAAAAGTGCATTTACATCTTGATAATTTAAGAAGATGGTTTCCATCATTCGGTCATGAATAAAACCATAAAGTTGTTGCCACTGATTGTCTGTCATCGTACCGCATTCAATAAAGTAGGCGATACCACGTTCAATTCGGACAACCTTGGCTAAACCACAGTTATGTGCAATATCTGTCGCTTTAGAAGACCAAGGTGAAATTGTTCCTGGACGAGGTGTAACAACTCGCATTTCCCCAACAGGCTCATGTTCTGTTAATGAAGGTCCATAATGCAGTAGTTGGCGTAATTTAATTTGATCATCTTCAGATAACTGCCCTTCCACTTTCGCGAAATGAACAAATTCCGCGTATATACCTTGTACAGGAAGATCATTTTCCTGACATAGAGTGAGTAATTTATTAATACGAAACGCGGATAAAGCGGGGGAGCCACGCAGGATTTCCATAGTATTGAGTTCTCTCTTTTAGCAGCTAACCTGACCAATCATTCAGGGGAAACGCGCCTAGTATAATAGAATAACCGCTCAGACGAAACCGTTTGCGTGAACAAAATAACGGCATTTAACTTAGCGTGTTTTAATGATTAATTGGTGTAATCAAGTTGCGTCTTGCCAATATGTTAAGCAAAATGCTCGATTACTGGAAATTTATCCATGTTAAAATGACGATTTTACACACAACAATAAACAACGTTAACGAGAACCAACCTATTGAATAATATAAGGATAAACTATTTCGTTATCGTTATCATAGCGCTCTTTTCAGCGGCTATTATCGCGTTGAATATTACATGGCCAGATAGGCAAAAAGCGCAGATAAATAAGATTTTATCTCGTGGTGAGTTAAGAATTAGTACGATACCTTCACCATTGATAACGATGAACGATAAAAAGGACCCCGTAGGTTTCGATTATGAATTAGTGAAACGCTTTGCTGATTACCTAGGCGTGAAACTTGTCGTTAATATGCGGACAAATATCAACCAAATGTTTGATGATCTGGAGAATAATAGAGCTGATTTTATCGCCGCCGGATTACTTTATAATAAAGAGAGATTAGATACGACACGCAGTGGCCCTGCTTACTTTTCAGTTTCTCAACAGCTTATTTACCGTAAAGGGACATTAAGACCACGTAGCTTTGATACGTTAGATGGGCGTCTTGTTGTTACTGCTGGCTCTGCTCATGCAAGTTTATTGCGAACATTAAAAGAGACGCAATATCCTGAGCTTGAATGGGAAGAATCAGATAATCAGACAACCTCACAGCTGCTAGAAGCATTATCTGAAGGCAAAATAACCTATGTGTTAGCAGATTCTATTAGTGTTGCAGTACAACAACGCATTCATCCTAATGTTGCCGTAGGGTTTGAAGTCACAGAAAGCCGTCCACTAACGTGGTATCTGCCAGATGGTGAAGATAATAGCTTATATGCCGCGATGCTCGATTACTTTAATCAATTATCTCAAGAAGATGTGTTAGCAAGACTTGAAGAAAAGTATTTTGGTCATGTCGGTACATTTGATTACTTCGATACTATCTCTTTTATTACGGCAATAGATTCTATTTTGCCAAACTATCAGCCTCTTTTTGAAAAGTATGCAGATACTTTCGATTGGCGATTATTGGCTGCTATGGCATGGCAAGAATCACACTGGGACCCTCATGCGACATCACCAACTGGAGTTAGAGGTTTGATGATGTTAACTCGCCCTACTGCATCGAGCATGGGCGTTACTGACAGGCTTGATCCCGAAGAGAGTGTTCGAGGGGGAGCACAATATCTTAAGCATCTCCTTTCGCGCTTGCCGGATTCTATTCCAGAAGACGAAAGAATTTGGTTTGCATTAGCCGCATATAATATGGGATTTGGTCATATGCTTGATGCCAGAAGGCTTACTGAGCAACAAAATGCCGATCCTGATAGTTGGCTAGATGTAAAATCAAGATTACCTCTACTTAGCCAAAAGAAATATTATGCAGACCTGCCTTATGGCTATGCTAGAGGACATGAGGCTTATCGCTATGTTGAAAATATTCGACGATATCAACTTAGCCTTGTCGGTTACCTTCAAGCCAAAGAGAGCAAAAATAAAATATTATCTAAAGATAAAGAGACTGATAACGATGAAGAGCAAGAAAGCTCATCATTATCATTGACTCAAGATATGGCTTATCAATAATTTTTGTAATTAAAACAGCCTATTAAAAAACATAGCCTCTTTTATAGAGGCTTATTTATTTCATTTCTACCATTCAAAAATCACTCCAACCATTAAAGCAACCCCCAACTTAATGTTTTCTTAATATTAAAAATTGTTACATTTGATCATGCCATTTTTTACCTAAAATAGGGAAAATTCATGTGTTAAAAAATGTAACACTTATTAGCCAAAAAACTCAGCCAGTGAGTAAACTGTACTTAAAGTAATCTAATTAGTCATTTTAGGACTATCAGAATAGGTAAAATATAAGAAAATATTAACTTAAGTACGTAGGAATTATCTCATTGGTTATTATTCGTTTTATGATTGTTATTTTTTGAGAAACTTATTTTGTGATATAAATTAACCTAACTACGTCATTGTTAACATCTAACTTATTGAATTACATATATTATGATAATCTATAATTGATTTTATTAATTTTTCTAACCTAATGTTAATAACATTACTTTTTGTAAAGTTAAAACAATGTTAATTATATTGTCTATTAAATTTATCTGCCTGATAAACTTTTTCACCCATAAATTGAGTAATAAAAAGAATAAATCTATATAAAACTCTATTAATATGGAATAGGCAAGATTAAATGTGAAAATTGAGGAAATCAACAAAACGTTATATCAAATAGAACGCCTTTATTGATATCATATAAACCAGACATTATTCGAAACAACTCGAAATATAATGCAAATCAATTTTTATATTCCGACATCAATATTATTTTTCTATAAATAATAATACGCACGATCTTCAAGGGATTATCTATAATGAAACTGAGTAAAATTGCTTTAGCTGCTGCTTTAGTATTTGGTATTAATTCTGTTGCAACTGCTGAAACTTCTGCTCCAAAAATTGGTGCAACTAAAGGCGAAATTCAATTAAAAGGTGAAATTGTTAATTCAGCTTGTGGATTAGCAGCTTCTTCAAGTCCTGTTATTGTTGATTTCAGTGAAATCCCAACTTCTGCATTAGCAAATATGCAGAAAGCAGGTAACGTTAAAAAAGATATCGAATTACAAGACTGTGATACTACCGTAGCAAAAACAGCAACTGTTAGCTATACACCAAGCGTTGTTAATGCAACAAATAAAGACTTAGCATCTTTCGTATCTGGCTCCGCTTCTGGCGCGGGTATCGGCTTAATGGATGCTGGCAGCAAATCAGTAAAATGGAATACAGCAACAACACCAGTACAATTAGTTAATGGTGTTTCTAAGATCCCATTTGTTGCTTACGTTCAAGCTGAATCAGCAGATGCAACTGTAACTCCTGGTGAATTCCAAGCCGTTATCAACTTCCAAGTTGATTATCAGTAATCGTTTTATTTATTTAAATTAATTAAATAATAAATTAATTACTGCATTAACGCAGGGGACTTCCTCTGCGTTAAATTCTATAAAACACTTCAATTTAATAAAATAGAATAAAAAGTAATGAAATAAATATTCATTATTTAATTACTTTTTATTTTATTAATAATTAGGCGTTTATTCATGTTAATTTCTTTTTTTCACAGCACAATATGGAAAAACATTTGTGCCATTTTGCTATTGTGCTTAGCGTTTTTCGCTCAAGCCGAGCTTGATGATTCTGTGGAATTTAACATTCATATGCTAGATGCCGAAGACAGAGATAATGTCGATTTATCTCGTTTTGCAACCTCTAATTACATTATTCCGGGTATGTACTACTTAGATATCCGTATAAATGGTCGTGACTTCCCTCGCCAAAACATTAATTATGTTGAAGTGAAGCCTAATTACTCCATTGCTTGTATTGACCCTACTCTTCTAAAAAAGTTAACAGTTAACGAAGAAAATCAAAAATTTATCGAAGAAATCTCGCCTGATTGTTTCGATATTAGTCAATTACCAGGTATCTCTATCAAAAATGATGGTGGTATTCTCGATATTGTTATGCCTCGTTCATTAATGAAATATGAAGATACCGATTGGACACCACCTGAATTGTGGGACCCAGGTGTATCTGGGTTATTAGTTGACTATACCTTAACGGGTATATCGACTCGTCCGAATAAAGGCAGTAATAACAACTCATTGACAGGATATGGGCAAGCTGGAATTAATCTTGGTGAATGGCGACTACGTGCTGAATATCAAGGAAACTATTCATCTGAATATTCATCAAATAATAGCTTTGATTGGAATCAGATTTACGCATATAAACCCTTACCTAACCAAGCAGCAAAATTAACACTTGGTGAAACTTATTTAAACTCTCAAGTTTTTGAAAGTTTTCGTTTTACAGGTGCCAATATACAAAGTGATGAAAGAATGTTGCCTCCTTCTTTGCAAGGTTATGCACCTGAAATTCATGGCATCGCAAACACTAATGCTAAAGTGACTGTAACGCAAAACGGTCGCTTAATTTATGAAACCACGGTACCGGCTGGTCCTTTTGTTATTAAACATTTACAAGACACAGTACAAGGTCAATTAAATGTCAGAGTCGAAGAGCAAAACGGTAAAGTAAACGAATTCCAAGTACAAACAGCCAATCTACCTTATATGACTCGCCCAGGCTCCGTGCGTTATAACACATCAATGGGTCAGCCATCACTCAACAACCATAAAATGCAAGGCCCTGTTTTTTATCAAGGCGATTTTTCATGGGGTATGAATAACACATGGTCGCTATATGGTGGGGCTTTGTTAACTGCTAAAGATTACAATGCGTGGTCATTAGGTTTAGGTCATGATATGGGACGTTTAGGTACGCTTTCAGGTGATATTACTCAGTCTTATAGCAAAACCTATGATAATGAAAATATCAACGGTATGTCGTTCAAACTAAACTATGCAAAAACATTTGATGAATACCATAGTACGATTACTTTTGCGGGTTACCGTTTTTCAGAGAAAACTTTCCGATCTTTCTCTCAATATATAGATGAGCGTTACAACGACATTAATAACAATGGTTATGAAAAAGAGATGTATACCATTACAGGTAACAAAACTTTTTGGGCCGATGATATTGAAAAATCGACAACACTTTATCTCTCTTATCGACACCAAAACTATTGGGATAAAAATACACAAGAACAATATGGTGTTACGGTAAGCCGTAATTTCTCTATTATGGGTATAGAGCAAATTAATACTAACTTATCTGCATTCCGTACTCAGCATAAAGGAAATACCGATGACAGTATTTCTTTCAATATTTCAATTCCATTAGGAAGTGGCAAAAGCATTGGTTATAGCTTGCAAGACAGTAACGGAAAAGTGAACCAAATGGTCTCTTATTCTGATAATAGCAATTATAATAATCTATGGCGTGTCCGTGCAGGTTTAAGCTCTGACAATAAAGCTAATACTGATGGTTATTATCAACACCGTTCGCAATATGCAGAAATTAACGCCAATGCAAGCTATCAACAAGATAATTATGTGGCACTAGGTGCAACAGTTAAAGGTGGATTTACGGCAACACGTCATGGTGCGGCATTACATAGCAGTAGCATGACATCAAGTACTGCTCGCATGATGGTTGATACTGATGGAGTGGCAGGCGTGCCCTTTAATAATCAAAGCACAACAACAAACCTATTTGGTATTGGGGTATTAACTGACTTAACTAGTTATAACAATGTTGATGCTCGCATTGATGTTGATAAAATGAATTCAGATATTGAAACACATAAAGCCATTACTTCTGCCACATTAACTGAAGGTGCGATTGGCTACTATAAATTCCCTGTTCGCCAAGGTGAGCGCCTGATGGCTATCTTACAAACCGTCGATCAAAAACACCCGCCATTTGGTGCCGAAATCACCAATAAAAATGGTGAAAATATGGGAATGGTGATGGAAGATGGTTTAGTTTATATCGCCGGTGTTAACCTTAATGAATCATTAAACGTGATCTGGGGTGGTAAAACCCAATGTACGATTACAATTCCTGCGGCAATTAACGATCCACTAAAACATGAATTGTTATTATGTCAGGGATTTTAATGAATAAAATGAATTACTAGAGATAATTGTATGAACTCATTCAACACACTCAAAACGCTTTTTTGTGGCTCCTTAATTGCACTCAGCATAGTGAGTACAACTCAAGCTGGCGTGTCATTAGATAGAACTCGTATTGTATTAATGGGCAACGAAAACTCAGCTAGCGTAAACCTAAAAAATACTAGCCCTGATATTCCTTTCTTAGCTCAATCGTGGGTTGAAAATGAACACGGGCAAAAAATCACTTCTCCTTTAGTCGCGTTGCCACCTTTACAACGTCTTGATGGTGACCAAAAAGGCGTTGTCAGAATTACCAAAACAGCAGAAATTGGTCTTTTACCACAAGATAGAGAATCACTATTTTATTTAAATGTGCGTGAAATTCCACCAGCACCCAAACAAGCTAACGTGTTACAAATGGCAATGCAGTCTCGCATTAAATTGTTCTATCGCCCAACTGCTATTATTCCTGAAAAACCGGGCATGATTTGGCAAGACCAATTAGTGTTTAAAAAACAAGGTAATCAATTTATTGCCGAAAACCCAACACCTTACTACATCACCATTATTGGGCTTTCTAATAAATTGAATGGTGAAGATAGTGATAAGTTAACCACCTTCCCTGGTTTAATGGTTGCGCCTAAATCATCACTGGAAATCCCAGTTAAAACCAGTAACGTCAATCAATTTTACATGATGTATGTAAATGATTACGGTGGGCATCCAGAATTAAAATTTGTTTGCCAACAAAATAGCTGTAAAGCAGCACCAAAAGAACAACAACCGAAATATTAATTCACTTAACGCCGGTAGGAATAAAATGAAATTAACAACAGCAAATTTTTATTTCAATACGCTAAAATTACTTTTTACTGGCGCAATGTTATGTACTCCAATTGTTGCTTCTGCTTATATTCATGGTGAAGTTCGCACTGTCGGCGGTCCTAATATCTTTAGGGTTGCATTAGATAACGCGACATTTCCTAATAACCGACCGGGCGAAACGGCCACAGTAAACTTTTCTTTGCCCGATAGATACTTAGCAACCGTTTATTGCCCTAAAGATCCCTTGGTTTCAAATTCACGCACTTATTATATGGCAAATTCTGACCTACGCTATTTAGGTAATAATTACTATGAACTTAATGAGTACGTCGATGTTCAGATCAAGTTTTCTATTTGGGGTCCTGAATCACTTCCTACTGTTCCTTTTATTGAAAAACCGAACAATCGAAATGGACAACAAGGTTGCCGTATCCCTGAATCACCAAAACCCAATATGTCGTCAGGAAGTAGTGGTGTATTAGTCTTTCGCTTGAAAAAACCGATTATTAATGGGGTTTCATTAACAGGGCAAGCTGTCGCTCAAATGTATGCTCGCGTAGGTAATGGCTTATATCAAGAATATGGTCCAGAGCCAATTTCAAAATTAGTGATTAGTTCAGGAATATTAACCACTGAAGATAGATGTACATTTAATAACGGCTCTCCTATTACCTTTGATTTTGGCAATGTCGGTAATACTTCTGATTATTTAAATGGTCAAAACTACAAGATCACGCGTAATATCCCAATCAAGTGTGAAGGTGGTAGTTTTACTAATCCTAATAGTAAAATTATGTTTAAAATTCAAACGGGTAGCTCAGGTGTCGCTAGTTTTAACCCTAATTACCTTGGCACAACAGGACCTGTAGATAGAACAAATTTAGGTATTGTTTTAAGAGATAAATCAGGAACGATTGTGCCGCCTAATCAATATTTTTCTGTCGGAAAACTGAATAATTTTAAAGGTAGCTGGGAAGTCACAGCAGCCCCCATTGCCAAAACAGGTAGCAAAATTACAGAAGGTGAATTCTCAGCACATGCCACATTAGTTGCGGAGTTTATGTAATGAAAAACCCAATAACAAAATCTGCTATTTCTCTTTTATTATTACTTTCACCTTCAGCCTTTGCTGTGACAGAGCTTATTGGGGGTGATATGGAATTTAAAGGCGTGGTGGTTGCACATGGTTGCACCATTGTTGCTGGTGATGAAAATAAAGTCGTTGATTTCAAGCAGATATCAGCAAAAGATCTCTATACTTTTCAAAAAAGCGAATCTGTTGCTTTTAGTATTAGTTTAGAAAATTGCAGTCAGGATATTTATAAAAGCGTCACAATTACGTTAGATGGGAAAGAGCACCCTACAATGCCCAATCACCTTGCTGTTGTCGGCACAGGATCTGAAGATCCTAAAAGCATCGGGATTGTATTTACAGATGCTCAACGCAATGTTATTCAATTAAAAAAGCCTAGCTCTACTCGACTTCTTAATGATAAGCGTATTCAGTTTAATTTTGTGACATATGTTGAAGCATCACCCTCTGCACTGAAAAATCAAACATTGCTAACGGGTCCTTTCCAAGCACAAGCAACGTATACCCTTAATTATCAGTAAACAGATATTATTCTTTTATTGCTGCTTCAGTATTGATTATAACTGGACTGTTTTTTTGCTTTTTAAGCTGTTTCTTTTCAGCTCTTCTCATTTTAAAGAATTGGCTTAAAAGCTGTGAACACTCTTCACCTAATACACCCGATGTTATCTCAACTTTATGGTTCATTCCTGGATGCTGTAAAATATCAATAAATGAACCAGCCGCACCTGTTTTTAAATCTGAAGCACCATAAACCACGCGTTTTACCCGACTATGCACAATTGCTCCAGCACACATCACACAAGGTTCGAGGGTAATATAAAGCGTTGCATCGAGCAGGCGATAATTTTGTAAATGCTTTCCCCCTTTGCGTAATGCCATAATCTCTGCATGTGCAGTGGGGTCGTTATCAATAATTGAATGATTCCATCCTTTAGCAATGATTTTATTATCAACGACTAATACTGCGCCCACCGGTATTTCACCGATTTCTTGTGCTTTTTGCGCTTGCTCAATCGCTTTATGCATCCAATAAATATCATCTTTAACTTTATTCACAAGGATATCTCTTCATTATCATATAGCGGGCTATTGTACCCTGTTTTCTATTGATAACTAAAGAGATTGCCTTGAATTGTTTATGACAAAGATAGCAAGATGCAACTTTAGTTTACGCGTGCTTCTGTGGCTAATTTTATGGCTAAAGCCCCTAAAATAGTCGCCATAAACCAACGTTGAATTAATGCCCAGCGAGGTCTTTGCATAAAGAATCCCGCAATAGAACCTGCTGCAATAACAATCAATGCATTTACTGCGATGCTAATAACGATTTGAATACTGCCTAGCACTAATGATTGGTTTAAAACACTACCATTTTGAATACTGATAAATTGAGGTAACAGTGATAAATACATCAATGCAATCTTAGGATTCAATAGATTGGTAACAAACCCCATCACAAAGAGTTTTGTTGTATTACCTGAAAGTAATTTTTTGGGATGAAAGATAGAACGCCCACCGGGCTTAATAGATTGCCAAGCTATATAAAGAAGATAAATCGCACCACAAATCTTCAACGTATCATAAGCATAAGGTACAGCCATAAAAATGGCCGTAATACCAAATGCCGCTAATAACATATAAAAAATATAGCCAACAGCCACACCGATTAGCGAGATAAACCCTGCTTTTTTCCCTTGTGAGATTGAGCGTGAAATTAAGTAAATCATATTAGGACCGGGTGTTAGCACTAAACCCAAAGATAAAAGTGCAAATGTCCACATATTAAACAGCGTTGGCATAGAATACCCCTTATGTTATTGCGTTATTTAACATCAATAACAGGGTATTAGGTGTGCGGAATACCACAAAACATACTCTTTATCATTAATATTTACTCGCTTCTACCTAAGATTTTTGCTTTTTATGTATATTGTTGATAAGTTATAGTAGCTTATAAGCTACAAAAATAGTTGTTGATACGTAGCTTTTAAGCTACATTTTGCTAATGAAAACGATCAAACATTACTTAACAATAGATGGCAAAGACTTATATGCTGACTATTTCAAAAAAATACGCGATCCTGTTGCTAAAGCAAAAATTGCATCAAGAGTAAATAGAATGGCAAGTGCGCATTTTGGTGATCATAAACCTTGCCGTGATAGTGTTTGGGAATTACGAATTGATCAAGGTGCTGGATATCGGGTTTACTATAGTTTAATCGATAGCGAAATTATATTGCTACTTCTAGCTGGAGATAAGCGAACTCAGGATACTGATATTAATAAAGCTATCCTATGTCTAAAAGATTATTTAAAGAGGTAGATTATGCCCAATTCTCGTTTGCATGATGATGCAATGGTTGAAATTTTACGTGAAGACCCTGATTTTGCTAAAGCTTATTTACATCAAGCCTTCCTTGATATAGATGAAGATGGTGGGCAAGAAGCTTTTCTTATGGCATTACGCCATGTCGTAGAAGCCCGTGGAGGTATGGCAACTATTGCAAAAAAAGCCGGTGTTTCACGTGAAACACTTTACCGAACCCTATCACCAACAGGTAACCCTACATTAAAGACACTACGCCACGTCATTAATGCTACTGGTTTTCATTTCTCCTCATTGGCTCGTGCTTAATATTTTATTTATATAATCTGATAAGTCATTTGAGTGATGTTACTTTAGGAAATGTCATATAAATGGTAATCTTACCCTCCCTTGCTTATCTCTCATCAAGCAAGAAGATTTGGGCGATATCCCCATTTGAATGATAAAACGCTATTTTATCGGATATAGCTACATAAAACTGATAGATGGTAACATATAAGTGCAAGATATAAGTTACTGAAATTTAATAATTTATATATTAAGTGACTGATATGGCTTTACTAATTACGAAGAAATGCATCAATTGCGATATGTGTGAACCCGAGTGCCCAAATGATGCGATTTCAATGGGGGATGATATTTATGAAATTAATCCTGATCTTTGCACTGAATGCGTAGGACATTACGACAAACCTACTTGCCAATCGGTGTGTCCGATTACCAACACGATCATCATTGATCCTACTCATACTGAATCTCAAGATGAATTATGGGAAAAATTTGTGTTGATCCACCACGCAGATAAGATCTAAACCTTAATCAATGATTTTGTGGGTGATAAATCTAAGAGAGCTATTTTTCTAAAATAACTGTCGCACAAGCATAACGCTGTTCATCAGCAAGTGTTACGTGAATAGAGTTTATCCCCGCTTTCTCTGCCATCTCTTTTGCAACCGCTAAAAAATGCAGTGTAGGTTTACCTAACTCATCATTACGTACTTCAAAATGATTAAAAGCTAATCCTAAACGGATACCTGTTCCTAATGCTTTTGCCGCAGCCTCTTTTACTGCAAACCGCTTAGCTAAAAAGCGTATTGGCTGTTTATGAGATTGATAGATTTCCCATTCTGTATCAGTAAGAATGCGACGAGCAAGGCGTTCACCAGAACGCCCTATAATATCTTCGATACGTGATATCTCGACGATATCCATACCTAAGCCAACAATAGCCATTAGCGACGCGCTTCTCGCATTAAGCGTTTCATTTCTTCAACCGCAGGTGCTAATCCACTAAATACAGCTCTACCAATAATTGCATGGCCAATATTCAGTTCATAAAGTTCAGGTAATGCGGCAATACGTTGCACGTTATGGTAATGCAAACCATGCCCTGCATTCACTTTTAAGCCTTTAGATGCGGCATAAGTCACTGCATCACGAATACGGACAAACTCTTTTTCTTGAGCCATTTCATCTTCTGCATCAGCATAAGCGCCAGTGTGGATCTCAATAAAAGGCGCACCAACACGGTCGGCTGCGTTAATTTGTTCATGGTCAGGATCAATAAACAGAGAAACTTTGATACCCGCTAAAGATAAGCGTTTAATTGCATCAGCAACTTTTGCTTCATTGCCAACAACGTCTAAACCACCTTCTGTTGTCACTTCTTGGCGTTTTTCAGGTACTAAACAGCAAAAATCAGGCTGTGTTTGACAAGCAATTTCGATCATCTCTTCGGTGACCGCCATTTCCAGATTTAATCTTGTCTGAACCGTTTGGCTTATCAGCATTAAATCGCGATCAGTGATGTGGCGTCTATCTTCACGTAAATGGATAGTAATACCATCAGCGCCGGCTTGTTCTGCAACAAAAGCCGCTTGAACAGGATCGGGATACGTTGTGCCTCTGGCATTACGAAGGGTGGCGATATGGTCAATATTAACGCCAAGTAGAATATCAGACATGCTCTTCTCCTGAAAAATAACGTTGCATTATCTTAGTTTACACATTCCATAGAGAAGAAAAAGACAATATTACTGTTCTGCCATCAATGCTCTTTTCTTTGGGGATTTTTTAATGACAAATTGTCTAAAAAGTTCTCTACTTTTTAATGGTTTTCCGCCTAAATAGGGCTTCAATGCCATTCGAGTAAACCTTTTCGCCGCTTTTAATGTTTCAACAGTAGGAAATTCGCGACTGGCTAAGGATTTTAATTCAAATCCGGTGAAACTATTATGATCAACTACTAAACTCGCAATAAAACCTTTTTCTTCCCGATAACGATAAGTCATCGAATCTGAAACTGGCTCTCCACTTCCGGCACAATGCAGAAAATCTAAGCCATAGCCAAGTTGTGTTAATAACGCGAGTTCAAAGCGTCTTAGTGCCGCTTCAGGTGTGGTATCGCTCGCTGCAAGAATTTGCAAACAGGAGAGGTATTCAAAAAAAAGTACACTATAAGAGGTACCATTTTCTAAAACGCGAGACAATAATTCATTAAGATACAAGCCACTGTATAGTACAGAGCCTGTCAGTGGTAATGCTAAAGAGATAGGTTCAGCATCACGAAGTGTTTTAACTTCTCCTCGCCCACTCCAACGAATGAGCAAAGGAGTAAAAGGTTGAAGCGCCCCTTTTAAGGGTGAACGACGGCCTCGCGCACCTTTTGACAATATGCGTACTCGCCCTTCATTTTCAGTGAAAAAATCGAGCAATAAGCTCGTTTCACTGTAAGGTCGAGCATGGATAACGAATGCACGTTGCCAGCCGTCCACTTCAGTTACCTACTTTAAATCGTCCACATAGCCAAGGCTACGTAAAGCACGTTCATCATCAGCCCAGCCCGCTTTGACTTTCACCCAAAGTTCTAAGTGAACTTTGTTTTCAAATAAGTCTTCCATATCCATGCGAGCTTCAGTACCAATTTTCTTGATTTTCGCACCTTTATTACCAATAACCATTTTCTTCTGGCCTTCACGCTCAACCAGAATTAATCCGTGGATATCATAACCACCACGCTCATTGGTAACGAATTGCTCAATTTCAACAGTGACAGAATAAGGTAATTCTTCACCTAAAAAGCGCATCAATTTCTCACGAATAATTTCTGATGCCATAAAACGCTGAGAGCGATCAGTAATATAATCTTCAGGGAAATGATGAATAGCTTCAGGTAAACATTTACGTACGATTTTCGCTATCGTATCGATATTCATGTCTTTTTCAGCACTGATTGGTACAACATCAAGAAAATCCATTTGTTGGCTTAAAAAGCCAATGTGTGGAAGTAACTTGGTTTTATCTGTCACGTTATCTACTTTATTAATTGCTAATAAAACAGGGCAACGTAATGATTTTAATTTATTTAATACCATTTCGTCATCAGGCGTCCAGTTGGTACCTTCAACAACGAAAATAACCAATTCAACATCACCAATTGAACTGCTTGCTGCACGGTTCATCAATCTGTTGATGGCTCGCTTTTCTTCGATATGCAAGCCCGGTGTATCCACATAAATCGCTTGGTAAGCACCATCTGTATCAATACCCATGATACGGTGACGCGTTGTTTGCGGTTTACGTGATGTAATAGAAACTTTCTGCCCCAATAATTGGTTCAGTAGTGTTGATTTTCCCACATTTGGGCGACCGACTATCGCAATAAATCCGCAATAGGTTTGTTCTTCGCTCATTCAAGCTCCAGTTGTATTAATGCCTGTTCAGCAGCGGCCTGTTCAGCTTTACGACGGCTTGTGCCCATCCCTTTGACAGGTTGTTCGATACCGCTTATCTGACAATGGATCGTAAACTCTTGATCATGGGCTTCGCCACGAACCTGTACCACAATATAAGAAGGTAATGGTAAATGACGGCCTTGCAAATACTCTTGCAAACGAGTTTTAGGATCTTTTTGCTTATCGCCTGGGCTGATTTCAGCCAAACGATTCTCATACCAGTTTAAAATAATTTTTTCGATATTTTGAATATCACTATCAAGGAAAATTGCACCAATTAAAGCTTCCACCGTATCAGCTAAAATTGATTCGCGACGGAAACCGCCACTTTTTAATTCCCCTGGACCTAAACGTAGACATTCACCTAGTTCAAATTCACGCGCTAATTCA
Source organism: Proteus sp. CD3 (assembly GCF_008808075.1). Classification (NCBI taxonomy): domain Bacteria; kingdom Pseudomonadati; phylum Pseudomonadota; class Gammaproteobacteria; order Enterobacterales; family Morganellaceae; genus Proteus; species Proteus sp. CD3. The sequence continues at coordinate 2,455,773 of NZ_CP019686.1, forward strand.
GCGAGTGTATTTCCACGAACAAGTGTTGCTCTCATTCGGCTCATATCACCTTCATCAACACGAGGAAAGCGATGATAAAGTGCGTTAGCAATCACATAGCTTAGAATCGAATCACCTAAAAATTCTAAACGTTCATTATGCTTACTGCTAGCACTACGATGCGTTAAAGCCTGTAGTAATAATTCATTTTGCGTAAAAGTATAGCCCAGTTTCTTTTGTAACTGGTTTACTAATAAAGTATTCATGTGCGATCAATTTCCATAACTTAATTTGAAGCACACGCAACAAATCTGTTTAAGACAACGAGAAATTATCGGGTTGGATAACAGAACTGTTGCGTTTGCACTGGCTCCTGACAATACAGGAGCCAATCATATTTAAAGAAGCGACATATTCTACACTTAGATAAGAAGGAATGCTGTCGCTATTTTGTTAATAATTACTTAATGCCACCGATACGGCTAAAACGAACACCTGTTGGCCATTCATTCTCTACTTTTTCAAAGCTCATCCAAATTGTTGTCGCTTTACCTACTAAGTTTTTCTCTGGAACAAAGCCCCAGAAGCGACTATCTGAACTACCGTCTCGATTATCACCCATCATAAAATAATGACCTTCAGGAACAATCCACGTACCGACAGGTAATCCAGGTTGGATAAACTCAGGCATCGTCATATCACCGGGTATTGTCATAATACGGTGAGAGACTTTATCAATAGTTTCTACTCTTTCTTCTTCACGTAATTGAGTTGCTGTTGAAATAGGCTCCTCAATTGGAATAGATTTCATACCATTAATACGCTGACCACCCGGTACATTCTGTAATAACAACGTCCATTCACTTGGGTAAGCAGTACCATAAGTTACTGATATTTCTTCATTACAAATAGCTTTATCACAATTTGGATAGATATGAAGTTTTTTCGACATCATATCATAAACAATTTTATCGCCCGGTAATCCAATAACACGTTTAATAAAGTCAGTAGAAGGATCACGAGGATATTTAAATACAGCGATATCGCCTCGTTTAGGTTTCCCTGTATTAATTAACGTGGTTTGTGTAATTGGATCTTTTAATCCATAAGCAAACTTTTCAACCAAGATAAAATCGCCAACCAACAAGGTTGGCATCATGGAGCGAGAAGGTATTTGAAACGGCTCATACACAAATGAACGCAGAACCAAAACAATAATCAAAACTGGGAATAAAGAGCCTAATGTCTCTGCCCAGCTTGGTTTATTAATTGATTTTGCTAACTCTTGCTGATCCTCGGTCCCTTGCGTCATCTCTTGAAGACGCTTTAGTTTTGCTTTTCGGGCTGGCTTGAGCTTAAAGCGCTCAATTCCCCAAAAAACTCCCGTTATTAGCGTTGCCAGCGTTAGGATCAAGGCAAACGTGTTAGCCATGTTTTCTCCTTAAATTATTTATCTTTACCAACATGAAGAATGGCTAAAAACGCTTCTTGTGGTAGCTCTACGTTACCAATTTGCTTCATACGTTTTTTACCATCTTTCTGTTTCTGTAACAGTTTCTTCTTACGGCTAACGTCACCGCCATAACATTTGGCTAATACGTTTTTACGTAACTGTTTAACAGTTGAACGAGCAATAATATGGTTACCAATTGCCGCTTGGATGGCGATATCAAACTGTTGGCGTGGAATAAATTCTTTCATTTTTTCCACCAGCTCACGACCACGATAAGGTGCATTATCGTTATGTGTAATCAATGCTAAAGCATCAACACGATCACCATTAATCAAGACATCTACACGCACCATGTTAGAGCCTTGGAAGCGGATAAAGTTATAGTCTAAAGACGCATAACCGCGTGATGTTGATTTTAAGCGGTCAAAGAAATCTAATACCACTTCAGCCATCGGAATTTCATAAGTTAATGAAACCTGATTACCATGATAGACCATATTGGTTTGAACACCGCGTTTTTCGATACATAAAGTAATTACGTTACCTAAGTATTCTTGCGGTAATAACATATGACATTCAGCAATAGGTTCTCTGATTTCTTCAATGTTATTCAGTGGTGGTAATTTAGACGGGCTATCCACTAATACAATATCACCGTTAGTCATTTCAACTTCATAAACTACGGTTGGCGCTGTTGTAATCAGGTCTAGGTCATATTCACGCTCTAAACGTTCTTGAATAATCTCCATATGAAGAAGACCCAAGAACCCACAACGGAAACCGAAACCTAACGCGGAGGAGCTTTCTGGCTCATAGAATAATGAAGCATCGTTCAGGCTTAATTTACCTAATGCATCACGGAATGATTCATAGTCGTCAGAGCTAATTGGGAATAAACCCGCATAAACTTGTGGCTTAACTTTTTTAAAGCCTGGCAATGGTTTATCTGCTGGTTTTTGTGCTGCTGTTAAGGTATCCCCTACTGGCGCACCTAAAATATCTTTAATCCCACAAACAACCCAACCTACTTCACCACAATTTAATGATGTTGTGTCAATTTGTTTTGGCGTAAAAATACCAATACGGTCAATGTTATAAACCTGCCCCGTACTCATTACCTTGATTTTATCGTTTTTGCTGACTTTACCGTTTTTCACACGGATCAATGAAACAACGCCAAGGTAATTATCAAACCAAGAGTCAATAATCAGTGCTTGTAATGGAGCGTCTGCATCACCTTCAGGTGCTGGAATTTCTTTAACAAGACGTTCGATAACTTCTTTAACACCAATACCTGTTTTTGCAGAGCAACGCACTGCATCTGTGGCATCGATGCCCACAATGTCTTCAATCTCTTCAGCAACACGCTCAGGCTCTGCTGCTGGTAAGTCTATTTTATTTAAAACAGGAACGACGGTAAGATCCATATCCATCGCGGTATAGCAGTTTGCTAATGTTTGCGCTTCAACCCCTTGCCCAGCATCTACGACTAATAACGCGCCTTCACACGCAGCGAGTGAACGAGATACTTCATAAGAGAAGTCAACGTGTCCTGGGGTATCGATAAAGTTAAGCTGATAAACTTCACCGTCATCAGCGGTGTAATTCAAGGTTACGCTTTGCGCTTTGATTGTAATACCACGTTCACGCTCAAGATCCATAGAATCAAGAACCTGCGCAGCCATTTCACGATCTGATAAGCCACCACAAATTTGAATAATTCGATCTGATAACGTCGATTTACCGTGGTCAATATGTGCGATAATGGAAAAGTTACGTATGTTTTTCATTCTGAAATTATTTTTCTCTATTGCTTTGCTCTATAAATCTGGCTTTGGAGTCATTCATGGACACAAAGCGAAAACTCTATATTGCAGGAGTTATTATTGATGACGCATTCTACACACTAGAGACATTATACTCAAAGAAACGTTCATCAAACACAAACATTTATGCTAAGACTTGCATTTATTTGTAATTTTTTGCGGGTAATTTCCAGATATAGAAACGTGTTAATTTAAGATAGATATTATTACAAAAGCAGCATGACAAAAATAATGGGGCAAAGGCCCCATTATTTTAATCAACTCATTATTCTTGAATTTGAACTTTAAGTTCATGAGGTGGAAGCCCTATTTGCAATACAATAGGTTCAAAACCTTCATCTTTGCTCCACCAAGTCGCCACTTTTTTGGCCAATAAAAAACCAAGGGCGCCCCCCACAAGTCCACTACAAAAAATAGCAAATTCACTCGAAAACCAAAGGCTCGCAATGCCTGCGACAATAAATAAGCCAATAAGTGGCGTTAAATACACGAGCATTGCAGAAAGAAGTAGATTATTTTCAGGAATACCCACTTCCACTTTTTGCCCTTCAACTAAAGGTTGTGCAACGGGAAGTTCGAGTTGATGAACTGTCTCAGGTCCTATTTTATTTAATAAATAAGAGCCACACGCAGCGCGAGCTTGGCAACTACCACAGCCAGAAGAAGATCCGTAGCGTAATAACGCCCGTCCTTCATGCCAATGTATAACTGTTGCCCACTCTTTAACCATAACTTATACCCTTTTACTTTTTCGTAAATACAACACTATTAACTATCGCTTGTGCCGTAGAAAATGGTAACTGACCAATAAAGGTAATTTCATTACCTTCTTTGTCATAGGTATAAATTGTATTACGACCATACCTCAACATTTTATCGCGTTCGGGCGAATTAGCGTGTTGACCACTTTTATTAACATAAATAGAGAAATCAAATAAGCCATCGCTAAATAAAATAGACTGACTAAACTCAGTTTCAGAAATTTGATGATTACTGCGTTTTACCTCTTTAAAACCCTCAGGTAATTGGCCAACCGACCAGTTATAAACCAAAGGTTTAGCTTTTGGTACAAGTAATAAAGGAGGCATATTGACGGTACGTAACGAATTAAGTTCAGTTTCGACTTCACTCCCTTCATTAACGGTGATCACTCGAAATTGTTCAATGATGTCATTATTCTTATCTAACAGATCGACTCTTAAAGGTAGATATCTTTCTTCATCTATAAACAAGACATAATCATAACGGTCATTATTTTTTGATAGCACACGAACAACTCGGCTTGGAATATCACCAATATGTGTTCTACCTGCATCAATAAAATTATAATAACCAGATAATTCATTGAAATCTTGGTAAATGATAGATGGGATATAATCAACGATATGATCATTCCTTAAGCTAAAAGCATCTAAGCCCGGCTCAAAATAGCTAATTTCATCACCACGTTGAACGATTTCACGGCGAGTACTATCCATCTGCATTAATTGCGCAAGTGGTTTGCCATCAATAAGAGTGTGACGGTAGCGAATAGGAACAATACCTTGAGAATTGATATTGATAAAAGATAATTCATAGGTAGAGCTTTGACTTGTCTGACCCATCTTTTGCAACAAAGCCTCGACACTACCTGTTTGAGGTTGTGCCAAGGCTTGTATCGGCATTGACAGGCTGCCCACCAGCAATAAGGTGGATAACCATAATTTTTTCATTACGACTGTTTCATTCCCACACGTTATGTATACATTAACATTTATTATTACTGTGCTACTGCAGGTTGAGTTTCACCTTTAGCGTTAACTGGCGCTTCATTTTGTGGTGCATTATAGATGCGGCGATCTAACTCATACTGTTGCAACATTAATCCAAGGCGCTGATTACGCTCTTGTAAACGTGTTTGCTGGTCTTTACCTAAAGTATCATTTTGAAGATTTAAGCTTACTGGTGAACCTGAACCCATAATAGGTTGAGTATTAAATACAGGTGTATCTATTTGAAAATCTTCAGAACCACTTTTTCCATTATATTGCTGAACACCAACAATAACAGCTAATGAAACACAAGCCGCGACACCGATTTGAGTTAACTGACTTGCCCAAGGACGTAACGTTTGTAAGAAAGAGTGCTGACGCCATTGCGATGGCGCAGGTTGCTGCTCTTGCTGTTGTTCAGGACTTATGCGAACAGGTTCATTCTCTAAAGCGAGCGCAACGCGACTTGCGATATCGAAGTGGACTACTTCACCTACATCACCACGCATTGTGTCACGAATTAAATGGTAGCGTTGCCATGTCTCTTTCATGGAGTCATCACGAGCAATTGCACCCATTAATTCTTTATCAAGAACTTCGCCATCCATAAATGCAGAAAGTTTTTCTTTTTGCATGTAAAAGTACCCTTCAGTCAATGATGGTTCACCCACAATTAAAACTCTTGTATTAATGGTTGAACCTTATTATCAATAGCTTCTCGCGCCCTAAAAATACGTGAACGTACTGTTCCGACAGGGCAATCCATAATGACCGCTATCTCTTCATAGCTTAGCCCGTCAAGTTCCCGAAGTGTAATAGCAACCCTTAAATCTTCAGGTAATGACTCTATGGTGTGAAAAACCACTCTCCGTAACTCTTCAGACAACATTAAATTCTCAGGGTTCGAAATTTCTTTTAGTGCATTGGGTGATTCGAAATTTTCAACATCACTCGCATCTAAATCATTCGAAGGCGGACGTCGCCCCTGTGCGACCAGATAATTTTTTGCTGTATTCACAGCAATACGATAAAGCCATGTATAAAAAGCACTATCTCCACGGAAAGAACCGATGGCGCGATAAGCTTTAATAAAGGCTTCTTGCGAAACATCTGGTACATCGCCCTGTGGTACATAACGGGAAATCAGGCTTGCTACCTTGTGTTGATAGCGGATAACCAGCAAATTAAACGCTTTCTGGTCACCATTTTGTACCTTTTCAACCAACATTTGGTCCGTTAACTGCTCGCTCATTAGAGATGGACTCTCCCGAAGTCAAGCTTCGCACTATTTTTAAATGACTCCGTCATATTTACTCTCGTTATTCCTTCTCGTTTTTATGAGCTACAAGACTTAGAGCGCAAAAATAGTATGAAGTTCAATTCAATCATTATTTTAAGAGATGAATCACAAAAAAATCATCATGGTGATCACCCAACCAAAATGCAATTTGCCAATAAAAAAACGATAACACAATGATATTATTTAAATATATACGATTACTTACAACAATATATATTATCTTAACAAGATATTATTAAATATAGATTTAATAATATAAATAAAAGTCAGTTACCCAAGATTGGAACTTATCGGTATAGCTCCCTTCATTATTACGAATAATAAGTTCATCTATACTGCATTCAACACTGCTTTGATTTTGCCTTTGAAATGCCAACAAAATTCGATGATAAGGTTTATCTTCGCTGTCTTTAATATTAACGCGTTTTGCAACATTCCACTCTTTCTTTTCTGCAATTTCAATAAATTGCTCACCAATAGAATAAGGTAACACAACACAAAACAAACCCTCTTCGGCGATAAGTGATTGCACACTATCTAGCAATCCTTCGTGTGTTAAAGTTTTGGTATAACGTGCTTGCTCACGAACATCATTACGACAAGCAATTGCTGGCTCAAAATAAGGAGGATTACTAACAATCAAATCATACTTGTGTTGCGCTTGCTCTACATAATAATGAATATCACTATGATAAATATGAATAAATGAATGCCATTGTGACTCTTGGGCATTTTCTGTAGCTTGTAATGCTGCCTTCTCATCAAGTTCAATGCCATCAATACACTCAATCTTATTCGCTCGTTGAGCCAGCATTAATGCAATTAATCCACTCCCTGTGCCAATATCAAGTGCTCTTTTTACATTATCGATAGGCGCCCAAGCTCCTAATAAAACACCATCTGTACCCACTTTCATTTCACACTTATCATGAGCAACAAAAAATTGTTTAAATGTAAAACCACCTTTGCGTAATCCTGCTTTTTTCACTTTCTTTTGATTCATCTATTGGCTCTATTGATTTGTACAGCAATCTCTTTTTTATTGCTTATCAATCATGTCACGGAAAAAGAGATATATGGTAAGATAACGTTTCTACAACCCCTATCTTAACATTAAACTATTTGTATACGATGCACGCTTATTTAGATTAAGCCTAAAAACAACGAATACCTTCGTCTATCGGTAATATATAATGTGATAGCGGTAAATCCTCTGGCTTTTAGCGGGGGATAATGTCAAAATCCGCGCCCTAAACAGAGGTATACAATGACAGCCACGACATTTTCCAGTCTTGAACTTGATGAAAGTTTATTGACCGCATTAGAAGAAAAAGGATATCAACGTCCTACTGCTATTCAAGCAGATGCCATTCCTGCTGCAATGGATGGACGCGATATTTTAGGCTCTGCGCCAACAGGCACAGGGAAAACAGCGGCCTTTTTGCTTCCGGCAATTCAACACTTGCTTGATTATCCACGTAAAAAATCAGGCCCACCACGTATTCTTATCCTGACTCCAACACGCGAACTTGCCATGCAAGTTGCCGAACAGGCTAAAGAGTTATGTGCGCACACACATTTAGATATCGCCACAATCACGGGCGGTGTTGCTTATATGAATCACGCTGAAGTCTTCAGCGAAAACCAAGATATCGTTGTTGCAACAACAGGTCGTTTATTACAGTACATCAAAGAAGAAAACTTTGACTGTCGTGCAGTAGAAATGCTGATTTTAGATGAAGCAGACCGCATGTTAGATATGGGTTTCGCTAACGATATCGAAACTATTGCAGGCGAAACTCGCTGGCGCAAACAGACATTACTGTTTTCTGCAACACTGGAAGGTAATGCGGTTATTGATTTTGCACAGCGCATCCTCAACGAACCTGTTGAGCTTAATGCCGATCCTTCTCGCCGTGAACGGAAAAAAATTCAGCAGTTCTATTATCATGCTGATAATCTTGAACATAAAACAGCGTTACTGGCTGCATTACTGAAACAAGACGATGTTAAAAAATCGATTGTCTTTGTTCGTAAAAGAGAGCGTGTAAGAGAGCTTGTCACCGCGTTAGAAAAAGAAGGTATTAAATGTAGCTACCTTGAAGGTGAAATGGCGCAAACACAGCGTAACGATGCGATCAAACGTTTAGAATCCGGCAAAATGAATGTGCTTGTTGCCACAGATGTTGCTTCTCGTGGTCTTGATCTTGATGACATCACACACGTTTTCAACTTTGACTTGCCTCGTACTGCGGATGTTTACTTGCATCGTATTGGTCGTACAGGACGCGCGGGCCGCAAAGGTATCGCCATTTCATTAGTTGAAGCTCACGATCACCCATTATTAGGGAAAATTGGCCGTTACGTTCAAGAGCCAATTAAATATCGTGTTGTTGCAGAATTACGTCCAGAAACCAAAGCACCAAGCCTGAAAGCAACATTCAAACCTTCTAAAAAAGTGCTTGCTAAACGTAAAGCAAAAAAAGAAGAAGAGAAAAAAGCAGTTAAAGAAAAAGTGCGGACTCGCGATCGTAAAAATATTGGTAAACGCCGCAAAGCAGTTGCTGAGCATACAGAAAAAAAGATTGCACCTACTGCACCAGCTAAAGAAGCAAATACTGATAACGAATAATCTGTACTCTTGCTGAACTTATAAAAAAACCGTAGCGATATAATATAGCTACGGTTTTTTATTTTATCTTTTTTCTGCTTTTATATAGATATATAAATATAGATATATAAAAAAAGCCCGATATTTTCATATCGAGCTTATTATTAACTGATTACTTTAGTGAAAATTACAGGCTTTCTGTGAAAGTACGAGTAATAACATCACGTTGTTGTTCTGGAGTCAGTGAGTTAAAACGCACAGCATAACCAGAAACACGAATAGTTAATTGAGGATATTTCTCAGGATTGTTAACAGCATCTTCCAGTGTTTCACGGCTTAATACGTTAACGTTAAGGTGTTGACCACCTTCTACACGAACAACCGGTTTAGATTCTACAGGCACTTCACGGTATTCGATATTGCCTAACTCTTTACGGTTAATCACTTGGCCTTCTTCAAAACCTTTTTTAGCACAGATGCAACGAGCTTCGCCGTTTTCATCATCTAATAACCAGAAAGAGTGTAATAAATCGTCGTTATCAGCTTTAGTAATTTGGATACCAGTAATCATTTCGACCTCCAATTTGGGCGCAAAATCAAATTCCAATCTCATATCAGAACTTGGGTATTTGGTCTAACCAATGTTTCTGTCTACTTATATACCAGTATAAATGGCATCATTCTTTGATAAATATCAATAAAATTCATAAGCTCTTTGCCCTGTAAGGTGCAAAGTGTTGTTTTAAATCAACAATCATTTATCGTTGATTTGCAATTTTTTTTGTAAATTTTCAAATAAAAATTGAAGGAACAATTAATTTTTATTTTTGGACCGTAATATTTTCATTCCCCTGATGAAATCGGTAAGCTTAGACACTATAAGATATCAACAAGGATTTTAGGTTATGACTACACCATTAACTTGGCATGATGTGATAGGCGCTGAAAAAGAAAAGCCTTATTTTCATCAAATTATGTCTCAAGTCGCACAACAAAGAGCCGCAGGTAAAATTGTTTATCCTCCTCAAGAAGATATTTTTAATGCTTTTCGTTTTACGCCTTTTGATAATGTGAACGTAGTTATTTTAGGGCAAGATCCTTATCACGGCCCTAATCAAGCACATGGACTCTCTTTTTCAGTACGACCAGGCGTGCCAGCACCACCTTCATTAGTCAATATGTATAAAGAACTTGAAAAAGAATACCCTGATTTTAAACGCCCTAACCACGGCTATTTAGAAAGCTGGGCAAAACAAGGTGTTTTATTACTTAATACCGTATTAACGGTAGAGAAAGGTCAAGCTCATTCTCACGCTAACTATGGTTGGGAAATCTTTACTGACGCAGTAATTGAACAGATCAATCAGCGTAGAGAGGGGGTTATTTTCTTACTTTGGGGCGCTCATGCTCAGAAAAAAGGACGTTTTATTGATACAAATAAACACGTTATTTTAAAAGCACCTCATCCATCCCCGCTTTCTGCTCATAGAGGCTTTTTAGGTTGTGGTCATTTTAAACAAGCCAACGATATTTTACAGCAACAAGGTCGCAAACCGATTAATTGGCATCTTGACCCCATCGAATAAAATCATCCTATAAAACATAAAACCGCACAATAACAAGAATATTAAATAATCTTCGTATTGTGCGGTTTACTTTATCTACATGCAATAACTCATGTGATAACGAATGTTTTATCGATATTATTTAGAAACAATAACCATAGCTGGGCGCAATAAACGACCGTTTAAGGTGTATCCTTTTTGCATAACATCAACAACATGATTAGCGTCATGTGCAGGGCTATCAATTAAAGTCATCGCTTGGTGAACTTCAGGGTTAAATACCACATTTTTTTCTTCAACCACTTCAATTCCAAATTTATGAACAGCATCTAAAAATGATTTCAGCGTTAATTCTAACCCTTCAATCATTGGCTTTAATGATTCATTTTCATGATCAGCCGCAGATAAAGCACGCTCTAAATTATCGAGTACAGGTAACAACTCATTAGAAAACTTCTCAAGCGCAAATTTATGTGCTTTCTCAACATCTTGTTGAGTACGGCGACGAATGTTCTCAACTTCAGCTTGAGCGCGGATCATTGCTTCACGCTCTGTCTTTTGAGATTGCTCAAGTTGTTTTTCGAGAGAATCAACACGCGCTAATGCTTCCACTAATTCAGCTTGAGCATTAAAGTCCGCTTGTGCTTCTTCGGTCATTGTTGGCTCTTGAGACTCATTCATTGCAGATCCCATTCCTTCTTTTTCTTTTGAGGCTTGCTCTTCATGTACATTTTGTTCTTTACTACTCATGAACATCTCCGCGTAGTTTTGGTATTCATCTTCATATTTAGTTTATTATGGGGATCAATAAACGGGTTTCAAGGAATTGGCGCAAAACGAGGGTAAAAAAATGCCAGATAATACCGTAACAGACGAAAAACACTTTAAATGCATTGGCATTGTCGGCCATCCCCGCCATCCTGAAGCAATTTCAACGCATGAAATGCTCTATCATTGGCTATTGGCTCAAGGTTATGACGTTATTATTGATACACAAGTTGCTCAAGAACTAAAACTAGAAAATGCACAAACCGGTAATTTAACACAAGTTGGCAAAGTTGCTGATCTTGTCATTGTTGTGGGTGGTGATGGCAATATGCTTGGCGCTGCGCGTGTTTTATCTCGTTATAATATCAAAGTGATTGGTGTTAACCGGGGTAATTTAGGCTTTCTTACTGACCTTGACCCTGATAATGCCTTACAGCAATTAACCAATGTGTTAGCTGGGCACTATCATGAAGAAAAGCGTTTTTTACTTGAGGCAAGAGTCTGTGCTGAAGGTCAAAGAAATCGCATTGGTACAGCAATCAATGAAGTTGTGCTTCATCCTGGTAAAGTTGCTCATATGATTGAGTTTGAAGTTTACATTGATGATCGTTTTGCTTTCTCTCAACGTTCTGATGGCTTAATTATCGCAACACCAACGGGATCAACGGCCTATTCACTTTCTGCGGGAGGCCCTATTTTAACCCCAAATCTTGATGCAATTGCTCTTGTGCCTATGTTTCCACATACCTTATCGGCACGTCCTTTAGTTATCAGCAGTGATAGCCAAATTCGCTTAAAATTCTCACAAACAAATATCGATTATGAAGTGAGTTGCGATAGCCAATTAGTGTTACCCATTAAAGAAGGCGATGAAGTTATTATTAAGAGAAGCCGTCAAAAGCTCAATTTAGTTCATCCGACTGATTACAATTATTTTAATACACTCAGCTCAAAATTAGGTTGGTCGAAAAAAATGTTCTAATTTTTTTGCCTCACTACTTTACTGTATAAAAAACCAGTTTATACTGTATGTAATTACAGATATGTTTTTATACACAGGAGAGGCACTATGCTGACTCAATTAACCATTAGTCATTTTGCCATAGTCCGTGAACTTGAAATCGATTTCTCTGGTGGCATGACCACCATTACAGGCGAAACTGGCGCAGGTAAGTCTATTGCAATTGATGCATTAGGTTTATGCTTAGGTAACCGTGGTGATGCCAATATGGTGCGCCCTGGTGCAACTAGAGCCGATTTATGTGCACGATTCTCACTCTCTGATACGCCCTCAGCACAACGTTGGCTTGAAGAACATCATCTTGATGATCATAACGAATGCCTATTAAGAAGAACTATCTCTGCTGATGGGCGTTCTCGTGGTTTTATCAATGGCACTTCCGTACCTCTTTCACAATTAAGAGAGCTTGGTTCTTTACTTATCCAAATTCACGGGCAACATGCTCATCAGCAACTTCTAGAGCCTCGCTATCAAAAACAACTACTTGATATTTATGCCCATGAACCGGCTTTATTAAAAAGCATGAAGTCGGCGTATCAAACATGGCATCAAAGTTGCCAAACTTTAGCCGCTTTTCAGCAACTCTCTTTAGAACGAGAAGCAAGGCAGCAACTGGTTGATTACCATTTAAAAGAACTCAATGAATTTCAGCCAGTACAAGGCGAATACCCAGAATTAGATCAAGAATATAAACGTCTTTCTAACTGCGGTCAGTTTTTAACGCTAAGCCAAAATAGTTTACAAATTTTAAGCGACAACGAAGAGCAAAATATTTTAAGTATGCTCAATGTAGCTAAACATGAAATTACTGAACTGACCTCTATGGAAAGTCAGTTCAATTCACTACTAGAAATGTTAGAAGAAGCAACGATTCAAATTAGTGAAGTGAGTGATGAACTTCGTCATTATAGCGATCGCCTAGAGATGGACCCTAATCGCTTATTTGAAGTAGAAAAACGCATGTCTAAGTACATTAGTTTGTCACGTAAACATCGCGTTGCACCTGAAGAACTCTATGATCTTCATCAGCAATTAATTGAAGAGAAGAATGCCCTACTTCGTCAAAATGATGATTGTGACGCTTTAATAGAACAAGTCAAAGCTGACCATTTAATTGCATTAGATGTTGCAAAGCAATTGCATCAAGTTCGCCAGCAATATGCAAATGAATTAAGCCAACTAATCACTAACAGTATGCATCAGTTATCCATGCCACATGGTTATTTTACTGTTGATACCTATTTTGATGACAGCTCTCTGCAAATCGATGGTGCCACAAAAGTTGAATTTAATGTCACCACAAACCCAGGGCAACCTCATCAAGCGCTTTCTAAAGTGGCTTCAGGAGGTGAGTTATCACGTATTGCACTCGCAATCCAAGTGATCACCGCAAAAAAAATGGATACTCCTGCACTTATTTTTGATGAAGTCGATGTAGGTATCAGTGGCCCAACAGCAGCTATTGTGGGTAAATTATTACGTGAGTTAGGCGAGTCTACTCAAGTTATGTGTGTAACTCACTTACCTCAAGTTGCAGGTTGTGGTCATCAACACTATTTCGTTAATAAAGAGACAAATGGTGAAGAAACTGAAACAACCATGAAACTGTTATCGAAAAAAGAGCGTCTACAAGAGCTAGCCCGTTTGTTAGCAGGCAGTGAAGTCACCAAAAATACCTTAGCAAATGCGAAAGATTTGTTGGCTGCATAACGATTAACAAACTTTTATTGATATTTAGGGTCATAGGCAGAGTGTGAAAGGTTTTCAATTGCTGCGTTGTCGATTATCATCGTCACTATGACCCTAAAAGGAATGTAATAACCATGCGTTTTAAACTGTTAAAAGTTGCCGCCTTATCTTTAGTCGTAATGACTTCAGGTTGCTCTATGTTCGAGAGACTGGTTTATCACCCAGATATCAATCAGGGAAATTATTTAACGCCAGCCGAAGTCGCAAAAGTTCAGCAAGGAATGACACAGCAGCAAGTTCAATTTGCCCTTGGTACGCCAATGCTTAAAGATCCTTTCGGAAGTCAGACTTGGTATTATGTTTTCCGTGAAGAGCCTGGTCATCAGAAAGTACGTCAAGAGACGCTGACCCTGACTTTTGATAGTAATGGCATACTGACTAAGATTGATAAACAAGGCAATATGCCTAACTTCTCAGTGCCTGAAACAAAATCGTAATACGATAACAGCGCTAAGAAAGCTTAGTTTTGTATAAGATTGGCAAAAACGAATTGCACCCCATACGTTAAGGTTGACGTTGGGGTGTGTTTTTATAAAGAGAAATTGCTTTTATAACAGTGTTGTCTTGTATTGTGTCTGTCTGTAATCAAACGGCCTATCAATGCAGTATATGATGCTCTCCCTATTGGGCAAAAAAGCATAATATTAATCCGCTTTTTGTCGTGCTTTCTCAGCACGTTTACGACGCATTTCTTTAGGATCAGCAATTAAAGGTCGATAAATTTCAACTCTATCACCGTCTCGCACATTATCGCTTAACTTTGCAGGTCGGCTATAAATGCCCACTTTGTTCTTAGTTAAATCAATATCATTACAAATCGTTAAGATATTTGAAGCAATTATGGCTTGTTCAACAGTGTCCCCTAATGTTAATTCAACAGGGATAAGGTACTGTTTGTCAGGCAACGCATAGGTTACCTCTACCGATATTTTAGTCACGATAGATCTCTTTCGCTCTGAGAGTAAATGCTTGAACCATATTATTCGTTAAATCCTTAAAAATACGTCCAAAAGCCAACTCAATTAATTTATTAGTGAACTCAAAGTCTAGCTGAAATTCTATTTTACACGCATTATCATCAAGTGCGGTAAACACCCATCCTCCAGTTAATTTACGAAAGGGACCATCAACAAGACGCATATCAACACGTTCATTAGTCTTTAAAAAGTTATGGGTAGTAAATGTTTTACTAATTCCCGCTTTAGAGACATTTATTGATGCAATCATTTCCTCTGGAGTGCTTTTGATCAGTTTACTTCCAACGCATCCTGGTAGAAAATCAGGGTAAGTAAGAACATCATTAACCAGTTTAAACATTTGCTCTGTGCTAAAAGGGACAAGAGCAGATCGACTAATCTGAGGCATAGTTATTCCTGTACGACAACACTGTGTGTGATCATATCATTGAACAGTGACTAATTAAAAATCTAATGGAATATAGCTTAAGTTTTATGCAATTGAAAAGAAAACAGTCGGTTAAATGATTTCTTTCTATTGCTCATACAGTATAATGTGGACATTATGACAAAGAAAAAATCACACAAACCAGGTTCTGCGACCATTGCGTTAAACAAACGCGCTCGCCATGAATATTTCATCGAAGATGAGATAGAAGCGGGCTTGGCGCTCCAAGGCTGGGAAGTTAAATCACTGCGAGCCGGTAAAGCAAACATCAGTGATAGCTATGTTATCATGCGTGATGGCGAAGCTTATCTTTTTGGTGCAACGATTACGCCTTTAAATGTTGCATCAAGCCATGTCGTTTGTGATCCGACACGTACCCGTAAACTATTATTAAAACAGCGTGAACTTGATAACCTTTATGGTCAAATCAACCGTGATGGTTATACCGTTGTTGCACTTTCTCTTTATTGGAAAAACGCTTGGTGCAAAATCAAAATTGGCGTTGCAAAAGGTAAAAAAGATCACGATAAACGTGAAACCATTAAAGATCGTGAGTGGAAATTAGACAAAGCACGTATTATGAAAAATGCTAACCGCTAAATTGCGTTAAGTACTAGCAATGACAAGTATTTTTCTGATATACTCGCTGTCAACAACTTGGGGCTGATTCTGGATTCGACGGGATTTGCGAAACCCAAGGTGCATGCCGAGGGGCGGTTGGCCTCGTAAAAAGCCGCAAAAAAGATAGTCGCAAACGACAATCAATATAAAGCACTAGCAGCTTAATAACCTGCTTTGAGCCCTCTCTCCCTAGCTTCCGCTCTTAAGACGGGGATAAAGAGAGGTCAAACCCAAAAGAGATCGCGTGGATGCCTAGCTTGGGGTTGAAGCGTTAAACTTAATCAAGCTAGCTTATTCATGGCGCGTCTGTCCGCAGTGGGTAAGTGAAATTAAAGATAGACTAAGCATGTAGTACCGAGGATGTAGAAATTTCGGACGCGGGTTCAACTCCCGCCAGCTCCACCAAATAAAACAAGGGGTTACGTGAAAACGTAGCCCCTTAATTTTTAGAATGTCCACATTGCGTCCACACAGAAAAAGATTAGCTATCTAATCAATACTATTCATATTTTTGCTTCAATACATACTGTTTAATCTTTTTTATAATATTTTAAGAAGGTAATATTCAGTGAATACAAATGAAAAACCACCTAAATATCGCGATATATCAATACAACTCCCTGATGATCTAAAGACTGATTTCTTGATAGAATGTAAACAAGCTGGCTTGGATGCTGGTGAAGTAAAATATTTTTCTGTTGGTGCACCTAGTGTTTTACGAGTGTTATATGAAACACTTACAAAAACCACAGTTATGGTGCCTAAGCTATTAGGAATATTAAAAATGTTTAACCAACAACGTAATATCAGAATTGAAGTATACACAGATAAAAAAATTATCGATTTAAAAGGTTATTCAGAAGAAGAGGCACAACGCTTACTTGAGAAATGTGATGGTATTCGTCTTTCTCATCGCGATGAAGAAAGTAACCCTTAAAAAAGGATTTATTATTATGAATTTAAATAGTAACCCAACAACCAACGAACTATCTACATTAATAGCTATGTGTAATGACAATGCTGGTAATCATATGCTTTAGGTAGATAAGTTTGGTGATGTACATATTAATTTATTAACTGGCACTACATCTGTAGATTTTCAAAATGCAAACCCAACGATGGCTATAAGATACGAAACTTTCCAACAAGGAAATAATTATGTGGGGTTAAGCGCATCAAAAGATATAAATTATATATCTCAAACACTTAATGATTTAATTCATGAATGGGAACAATATTCAGGTCATGGTGTGGTTTATATTGGTTAATAATTTTTTCTTATCAGTATATTGAATAATTTTTCACACAGAATTATTCCTCAAAACTAAAGGTGCCATGATGGAATCTCACATACCTAATAGCTTAATGAATATATGTGAAGTGCAAACTTTTTCCTCTCTATATTCTGAACATGAAAGGATTGTGAATGAGTTACTAAATTCTAACGAGTGGGTTTTAATTAGTTGTTCTAGTGGTACAGATAGAGATGGCTATCCAATTCATGGTTGGGTTTTGGGTAAATATCACAGTGAAATTAATAAATAATTTACAGACTATTTCAATTTAAAAAATGATTATCTTATTGATTAACCAGAGTTATTTTATTTTCTCTGGTTTTTTATTTAGATCATCAACCCCACGTAAAGTATGAAATCTCTTTTACTATCAATGCATTAATTTTTTATCGCGATCCTTTTTCTATCCCTCAAACTGAAATAACCTGAAATCTTTTATAATCATTTCAGTTTGACGCCGATGCAAAGAACCCAATCCCCGCGCGCCCTCGCAATATGTTTTGTAAAAAATTCAAACTGAAATATTTTTTTGATCCAAATTGTGCAGGTGGGTGCGGATTAGTGCGTTTTACGTGGTGAATGATTTTATTTCGTGGGGATTATGCGCACGCAGTCGCACGCTATCAAAGCGATCTATTTTGAGTTAATGCAGATGTATTATGAGAATGGAACGCCTTAGCGTGGCGTAGAAGTGGATATATTGAGGGCATAAAAAAGCCCGCAAGCGCGGGCAAGGATGGTAACAATTTTATCACCCAATCACGGGTAAATACTTCCGCTTAAGTCCTGTTGATTTGGTACCTGTGTTGCTAATTGCTGAGGCATTTAATGGGTTGCCTGTGTTGTTATGGGTGTGGCCAACTCATTTACCATATCTAACTAGACATCAGATAGCCCGAGTAATTCATCTTTTTCAATATCAAAAATTGCCATGGCTTAGACTTTTCAACAAAAATATTGGCACTTAAATTGCAGGAAGTGAAACTATTATATCGAGTTGGTCTAATAGTGCATGTTATAAGGCATAGGATGAGTAGAACAATCGCAGTAAAGACTAATAAATTTATGATCCGCCTATCTATCATAACACTATTGGTTAATAAAAATTATAACTAAACCAATAGCATATCAACATTGCTATCAAAACTGATTTATTTAATCAAACCCTTTTAGATCTTTTCTTGGCTATTTTCTTTTCGTAGTTTAGGGCGTAGCCAGTATTGATATTTGTGGTGCCCTTATGGCTACCTATACAACATATCAATATTAGTGACTACTCAAATGGTGGTGCTAATACCTTACGATTACCATTGTGGTTTTGTTCACTAACTATGCCTTGCAATTCTAACTGCTCTACAATCCTTGTCGCTCTGTTATAACCGATTCGAAATTGTCTCTGAATACCTGAAATAGAAACGCGCTGTTTTTCTACAACATACTCAGTTGCTTGATCAAATAATGGGTCAAGTTCTTCTTCTGACACATATCCATTCTGGGTATCCCCATAAAAATTAAGATAACTCGCGCTTCCCCATCGTTTACAATAATCGATTGCATTCCTGATATCTGAATCACTCACATAAGTACCTTGGATCCTAGTCGGTTCAGATAAACTCGGTGATGTAAATAACATATCCCCCAAACCAAATAGTGATTCGGCGCCATACTGATCAAGGATTAAATTAGAGTCAGCCCTAGACGACATAGAAAGAGCAACACGCGTAGGAATATTAATTCGAAGCTGTGAACCAATACTGGTGGATAAAGAGCCACGAGTCGTTAGAATTAGATGGATACCAACCACATGACCTTGCTGGCTCAATAGAACTAAAATTTCCCCTATTTGTTTATACTCGCCAATAAGTTGAACGTAATCATCAACACAAACAACAATTTCAGGCTCACTGCCTAAATAAGGATGGTCGCTATAATTTTCATTAGGGCGCCAGAAAGGATCAGGTATAGGCTTATCTAACTCTTTCGCATTTAATATTACCGTATTATAACCACTCAAATTGCGCTGATTTAACGCACTAAATAATTTTTGACGGCGCTGCAATTCAGCGAGCAAAAACGATAATGGCTTTATTGATTCAACAGAATCAGAGGCAACAGGAAATAGCAAGTGAGGTATACCGTTGTATAAACTGAGTTCAAGTTGGCTTGTATCAAACATCACAAAGCGAACTTTATCCGGCGAGTTTCTGTATAAAATGCTCATTACCAAGGAATGCATTAACATTGACTTGCCTGAGCGCGTCACACCCGCAATGAGTAAATGCGGCATTTGAGTAAGATCCCAACCAACTGGCTCCCCTATAATATCTTCTCCTAACATGACAGAAAGGGAAGATAAACCATTGCTTCCGTTCCATTGATTAAAGCATTCAACAAAAGGTACAGCTCTACGATAGGTATTAGTCACTCTTAATCCGATATAAGGTGTACCAGCAATAAAATCAATAACTTTTATATCAACGACACTCAGGAAACGACACAATTCTGGCACTAACGCTGTGACTTGAGATGCTTTTATCCCTCTGCCCAGTTCGATTCTAAAGAGTGTAAATGTTGCGCCTTCATCATAGCTGACTACCTCTCCTTTTATTTGGTATTGCAAAAAGCAAGATTCAATTGCTTGAGCCATTGAGTCTAGTTTTTGAGGTGACCAGCAAAGCTCAGAGGTATAAATAAACGGTTGTGCCATCAAACTCCCCTTATAGTGCATTCACTATATATGTTTAATATAACAACAAGAAATGAGCACAACATCAGTGCTCAAAACCTCAAAAATACATATCTCTATTTATTCACACCGAGAATAGACTGTTTTTTTATAATGTTATAATAAGTAGGGTTCTCCTCATCCATTTCAAAATCATAAAATAACTTACTATCCCTTAACGCAGTTAATAAGCTTTGATTAGCGGTATTAACCTCAATTTTAGGCTTTCCTCGCCCCAAAATTTTACTAAACTCTGATAAACCAAGCAGATCAAGATACTCTTTGCTGACAACCTTACTTAAATCCTTACCTGACAATAAAGCGATTAATAGCGCTATTTTATCCTGTATATCTAGAGTCTCTGAGGTAAACAGATCTATAAGTAACGGTTCAGGAATGTCATCAGAGGTAGCTATCAATGTTGAGATGTGCTCTATCGCTAAGCTCAGAATGAGTAACTGAGTGGAGGTCGGCCATGTTTTATATGATGAAGTCAGATCTAAGAGTTCATCTGGTTCAAAATTATTTTCTAAAATATAGTCATTAACGGCAGGAGAATATTCCTTATCATGAATAGTAAGCGATGTTTTAACAAACTCGAGTAACTTAATTTTTATATCATCATCAACGTTACAAGAAATTATCGATATAGCTTCATCTAAGACAAAGCTCTCTGCCACCATTAGTTCAACATAGGTTTCGATATTCTTTCTGATATAATAGAAAAGCTGTTCAGGATAACTTTCTCGTATAAATTCAAGCGAATCCACACTCATACGAATAATTTTTTTATCCACTAATATTTTGAATTTATCACCTACAATACCGTTGATGCCAAATGAGGATTCATAAATACGATTTAGCGAACAAATTAATTTTTCATATTTATCATTTAATAAATCGTTACAGATAATAATCGCTCTAAACAGTTTACCTTCTTGCTCATCTTCAATATCAATACTTGCAAAGTTCAACTCTGCATCAGTTCTATTGATAAATCCGATAAGTGAATCATCTAGCCCATCAATGCTTACAAAGTAAGATAATATATTTTCTTCAGAGCAAACTACTTTATCTTTATCCAACAAAGATGACCATAAGGATTCACTCTCAACCGCACTCAGGGAGGTCACGAAAGTTTGCAACGAATTTATATATTGTTCTTTTTGTTCATCCGATATTTCCTCATTATTGAGAACGGATAAAACAATAGTTTCATCATCTGTAATTGAACCATCACAACTAGATAAAACGATATCCAGATAGTTACTGATATGGTTATTAATATAGCTAGCCAAGGGAGATTCAGGTTGTGACATCACTAACGTATAGTTTTTATGGCGAATATCATCTTCACTGTTAAGCAGATAAACCTTACTCAGCATTAAACTCAGGTTGGCAAAATTAATAACATAAAGTGAATGTTGATAAACTGCATCAAAGAGTGTTTTATTTGCTCTTTCAAAATTAATATTGACAAAAAAGACGTTAAGCAGCTTAAAGCCACTAATTAATTTGTCAATCTTCGGCTCCGCTATGTCTAAATAATCCGCTGAATCAGAAAGGTAATCAGTCAGACAATTATCAATGTTAATGGTCTCAATGGCGTTACTGGCATAATAATAAAATGTGCCTATCGAGTAGCGTTTAACCCAATCAGCAGAAAACTCACTCTCTTTAAGGGCATAAAAAAAGAACTCAGGCCACAAGGTATTTAATCGATTAATAAAGCTAGGTTGAGCTTTATCTAACTCAAAATAATCGCGAATAAACTCAATGTTTTTATTATCTCTGAGCTGTTTAAATAACCGTTTGATCAAATTCAGATGAGCTGGAGCTTGAGTTTGAAGTAGGTAAGTTAATAGATCAAAATTAAGAGCCTCTTCCTGTTCAAAATCCACCTCTCGAAGGCGGGTAACAACCATCTTGGGATTCTTGAGTTGATAGGTAAACTCTTTGCTTTTTTGATCAGTAATACTACGTAAAAACATCTTATCAATGCGACTCAAGCTATTTTCGTAAAAATAGGTCATATAGTCAGTATAGGTTTCATCAATATAACCATCACGAATAAGATATTTGAGCAAGTCAAAATACTCACTGCTTTTTATTTCATTAAAATTCCTTTCTTCCCCAATTTCATTGATATATGTAAGTTTAAAGAGTTTATCAATATTTTCTCTTGTTATAATTTCTTTTAGTTTTTTACTTCTGAAGTCAACCAAATCTTCTCTTAACTTTGATAAAATCTCATTAATCTTTTCTATTTTCCCATTAGTTTTATTTTCAACATTTGCTTTCCTAGACGCTCTTCTCTGTGCTACATCAGCTTTTTCATCCTTATCATAGTAAGGATTACTATGATACTGAGATAATTCTTTATCATATACAGCATCAACCTCCTGAATAGACCTGAGAATTTCATTATTGATGACCTCAATATCTTTTTTTCTATCGTTAATTTCCTTTTCTAATTTTTCTATTTCCTCAGTAATAATATTTTCTTTTTCACTAAATATAGTGAAAACCAGACCTTGATTAACCTGTAACTCACTAAAGTCTTTAGGGAAAATATTTTTATAGGCGATAATAGCTAACATCTTATTACGATCAAGTTCTGTCGTATTTAATCTATCATTATACACCAGAAATTCATTATAGATATTTTTCAGTATTCTCATATCATCAATATATAATGAGAGACCTTTTAAGAAATTTTCATTGAATAATGATAAAATACCACCATTTCTAAAAATAGGGATAAACTGATCGTAAGAATTAGAACTATCAACAACTGGAATAACTGGGATAATATAATCAAAAAACTTAGTTCTATCCTTAGAAATAAAGATGTCATCACGAAGTAGGTAAATAAAACGTAAGGTTGGCTTCTTATGCTTAGATAAGAGCCTAAATAAGAACCCAGATAAAAATTTAGGTAATAATTTAGATGATAACCAAGAATTTTTAACTAAATTACGTTGAATATTAACCAATCTATTCACCTCATGAAGACGTTCAAAAATGTTATTAGCATTAAAGCGGTCCATATCTTCAAAAACAATAGCATCAGCATTAACGTTCTCAAAAAGGTATAATACTTCATTTAAATATCGGTCAAAATAAGATTCTTCACTCTCTTCAAAAATATCTATTTCATTACCCTGTAAGCTTATTTTTCTCAGTATGTTCCTATTTTTTTGTGTTCTAATTAATACGTAGATAAACACACAGAATAAAATAGCACTTATTGTGCCACTAATTAATAGAGAGTCATATTTGGTGGTGAATATTAAAAGCGTTTTTAACCAACCATCAGATAACAACGAGACAAAATCACGCCATTTTTCAAATAGCATGACATGTAATATCATTCCAATAAAGAACACCATCCAAAAAGTATTTTTAAAAACACTTTTAGACGTTACCTTTTTCTTTACTTTAAAGTTTGTTTGAGGAATATCATCAGCATTAATCTGGTGAATTAGCTGGTTAAGGATTTTACCTTCTAATGCAGTTGCATTGATAGGAGGGCTATCAGGTTCATTAGTTCCAGTCGGTTCCGACGTTCTAAAATGAGCAAGTGAAATATGAACAAATTTTTTATTGGGGTGATTTTTCTTATAGGATTCGACAAGGCTACTTTTGCCTGCACCATATTGCCCTGAAATTGCAATATTCTTTAGATCATCATTATCAAAAGCAAAGTTGATTGCATCTTCATAAATACCTAAATCAATATCACTAACAGGCGTAAGCTTTTGAAATTTATATTTTTTATCACTCATTGCTATTCCTTATTTCACTTTCCTCAAGTATTATCTATTAATTTAAAACTTCAAAAATATAAGTTATATGAAGAAATACATCCTTAAATACTATATTAAAAATACCTATAATCAATTGACAAAAAATTTTTGTGAATCAAACTTGCTTATTTTGAACCAATAAATTCTTAATGGATTAAATGGCTACTATTTGAAGCAGAGTAGTAATTTCCACATTAGCTGATAGATACAAAACTACAGTGAACAAGTGATCCATTAACTCCAATGCAAAAAAATAATTAAAATACTTTAAGAAGGTAATATTCAGTGAATACAAATAAAAAACCACCTAAAATATTGCGCTTTTCTAGGCTACCTAAACAGTAGTAAATAATAGCATTATTACGAAAAAAATTACGGCAAGGCAGTTAGTAACGTTTAGCTATTTTGCCTTATTAAAAACACCGCATATCACTTTTTATTTTTAAAGAATGAAAATAAAGGGATTAACCATTGAATATACTTAGGTCAACCCCAAAGTTCGGCGTTCCAATTGCTTTTACAATACCACCTACTCAATTATTTTTTCGTTGCAAAAAATAGATACTGCAAAGGCAATGTAACGACATCTAAAGCTAATGTCACAGGAAGTAATGCTCGGGCAGTTTTTGACCCAAAAGAGTTTGATTTATATTGGTAAAACTCAACCTCGAATGAATGATAGAATTGCATTAAATAGGTTATATCTTGCTCTTTATTTTTTTCATGTATAGTACCGACTAAATTTTGTATCAATACTGAACACATCTTTGTATTATCATTACATGAAAAACCGTATTTTGTGATTGCCATTTTATCCTTTTCTTCAGTCCAACGATAATTAAGTTCCACTCTTCCTGAAAACTCTTTTCTTTTTGGATCAATAATAAATTGGGCTGGTTGTTCAACGATAATTTTATCTCGGAATATAACCAGATCTTTCAATATACTTACAATATTATCGCCTCCATGGCTCAGTAAGTAGTCAAAATTTTCTCCAACAAATACCCACCCAGTATTTCCATTTGTATCATTCGCTAATGAAAGCGCAGTAATAGTATCTGATCCCCAATTAGATTTTTGGTAACCGGCTTCATGATCAGTAGCGACCATCAAATTAAATGAGAGACAACCTGATAATATGGAACAAACAAATGAAATAAATATTAATCTAACCATAATTAATTTAATATTATATCTTTTAAACATAGTGAACATCCTTTTATTTAATACTAAAAATATTACTTATTATTCTTATAGATAAGGCAAAAATAAATGTTACATCACCTTTCCTTTATACAGTAATAGTACTTATAACAATCATTTAACGCATTTATCTTTATCTATTTTTGAATGTAAACAGCTCAATGTACTTAACCTTTCTTGTAATCAACTTACCCATATTCCTATTGAAATAGAAAAGCTAACTCAATAATTATATATTCATTTTCGACTATAAAATAATTTTCCAGTGAACCCTCCAATTTTAGGATAGATACACTGGATTTATTTTATGGCGAGGATCAAATTGAATTTCAAATTTAAATTATGATAAAGGATCACTATCACTTATCACCTTGAAATTACATCACTCTTTTAAATAAGGTTTAGAAATCAAAAATTTTTTATTTTTTCTAAAGAGTAATAATCTTCACGCCAATCATTGTCGCTTTGCCACCTACTCTCACTCTACTAATTGTATTTTGGGTTGAATCAATAATAACGTTAATAAGCGAGGAACATTGCATTGCACGTCCCTGCTCTAATAGAAAATGTGCTTTATGAGGGAAAACATGCTTAACAAGATAGCAGCCTAAAGCACCACTTGAACTTCCTGTTGCAGACTCTTCATTGATGCCATATAAAGGCGCAAAGTTACGACAATGTGCAGTGATTTCTTTATCTTGGCTAAGCTCAAAAACATGAAAACCGATAGTATTAAATTCACGACTTAAGTTTGCAATTGCTTCAAAATTAGGTTTTAGCGTATCTAGTTGTCCAAATTGGACGGGGATCAGAATATCGGGTAATCCCGTTGAAAATATCTCAATAGGTAAGCCTGTTGTTGAAATAATTTCACTATTTATTCCCAGTGCAGCAGCTACAGCATCGATATTTGGAGCTTGTCGTGAAACTGGCAGTGTTTGCTCCATAACGACATTTTCATCATCAATTGCGACGCTTAAAATGCCTGCTTTCGTTTTTTGTGTGTAATGGCCAGAAGCCAATAAATTGAGTGAAGATAAAGTAAAAAATACCGCTAATGTCGCATGACCACAAAAATCGACCTCTCCTTCAGGGGTAAAAAAATCAACTTTAAAATCAGTCTCCTCACCTTGATAAACAAAAGCTGTTTCAGAAAACCCGACTTCTTTCGCGATAGCAATTTTCTGCTCATCACTTAATTGAGGAGGGTTAAGTACCACGCCAGCAGGATTGCCACCTTTATTATTTCGAGTAAATGAGTTTACAAGGTGTACTTTGATCTCGTGTTCTACTGAGTGTATCGCTTCATTTTGCATATATTTCCCGCATTGCTTCGAATAGCATTAAGTCTGTGTGTAAAAATAGAGTGTTATAAAATACTTACTAATCAGGGCAAATTTCTGACACGCCATCTAACCCTTGTTGTCTTTGTTCAAATACGATACTTTTCTTATCACCCTCTCGGATAATCCTTAAGATATAGATACTATCAAAATCACTGCTTTTCCATTTAGGAATTAATTTAGGATCTCCACCCTCTTGTTTCATAATATCTCGCGCAACTTTGGTTAAATTATCATGCTCCCATACAATAAAAATAACTGAGTTTACATACTGTTGACTTAACAGTTCCTCACGTAATGCTTTTATCTCTTTAGCATGATATTGAAGATGAATAGGCAATGAGGTTTTAATCGCGATAGGTGAGATCGTTTGGAGTGAACGTAATGAATTGCCTAACTTGCTCTGTTTAGGTGCTGCTGCGAATAATGCATCAGGTTTGCCAAATTGATTTATAAGCGCATCAGGCAGAGCTAATGCTCTATTTAATCCTTTACAGGTCAGTTGCCCACTATCATTATCAGGTTTTTCACCATGTCTTATAAAAACAAGTGTTTGATCAGAATACGCCATATAACTAAATCCTAAAATAAATACGCTCAAAAATATCAATACACTGCGCATACAGCGTTACCTTTAAGTCAACTGAGTATAAGAAAGAGGGAAAGTTAAAATACATCTTGTATTAACTATAAACTCACTGGTTTTAAGTCTCTCAGTCTAGCATAGCCAAAAAGGTTGCAGAGGTATGCAAGTCTTAGATAGCGTTTATTTAGCCAGTTTTACACTCTATTGATCTTTATTCTACCTTCTAAACGCCTCAAAATTAATTAACAAAATTAAAATCGACCAAACAATTGTTAACAGAAAATAAAGAGTTTTTTTAATTTTTTATTACTTTACACCCAAATTTATAAAGCTGAATGAAACTTAAATACTCAGCACATTTAGATAAAAAAATGGAGGAGATCTCTTTTTTACAATAAAAATAATATGTTAAAAATCAATGCAAGCCTTTTTATCTCCCTTTATTTAGTTTAATGACTAAAGTTCTGCCACCGCTTACCGATACTGTTTGTTCTTAAATAAGTTACAAATACTTATTAATTATTATTTATCCAGGGTTAAGCATGTTCTTTAAAAACTTTAAAATTCGTACAAAGTTAACCATCGCATTTGCAACTTTTGTGATGTTAATTATGTTGGGTTCCGGTTTCGCATTAATGGGTTTAAATAGTGCAAATCAAGATATTCATGATGTTGTTGATGATATCTATCCAGCCACAGTCAGAGCCAACTTACTGATTAATAATTTCAATGAGTTTATTATATTTCAGCAACTCACTATGCTTGATGAGCAAGGAAGTTTAGCCGCTGAGCAAGAGAGTAAAAAAGCAGAGATCACCGCTAAAGTTGCACAGCTATTGAAAGAATTAGACGAAACCACACACGATGCTGAGTCAAAAAAAATCTTAGCTGAGGTTTATGATATTCGTCAGCAATATATAAACTCTCAAAACTTTGTGGTGAAGGCATTTAATGAAAATAACAGACACGCTGCAGTCAATGAACTGATCACAAAAACTTCCGTTATTCAGTTAAAGTATCGCGATAAAATATTAGAGTTTATCGAATTACAAAATCAAAAAATGGAAGAGGCAGGTGACGCTGTTGAACGTGATTTCATTGAGAAAAGAATATTTTTAGTATTATTAACCCTAGTCAGTATTATTGTGGGCAGTATTTTAGGATGGTTTATTACTAAAGGCATTACACTTCCATTAGAGAAGGCAATAAACTTTGCTAAAGCCATTGCTAATGGTGATTTAACACAAGAAGTGAATACTGATTATCAGGATGAAGCAGGAATATTATTACAAGCCCTTGCTGAAATGAAAACACACCTATTAGAGGTTGTGCAAAATGTACAAAACGGCGCTGAAAATATTTCGTCAGCAGCAGAGCAAATTACGGCAGGTAGCCAAAATTTAGCCGCAAGAACAGAAGAGCAAGCAACATCAGTAGAAGAAACGGCAAGCTCCATGGAGCAGATGACATCAACCGTTAAAAATACCGCAGATCATACTCATGATGCGATTAATGTTGCTGAAAAAACTGAAATCGCCGTACATCATAATGGCGAAATGATGCTTCAGCTAACTGAAAAAATGAGAGCCATTAATAGCTCATCATCTCAAATGACAGACATTATTAATTTAATCGATGCCATTGCATTCCAAACTAATATTCTTGCACTAAATGCCGCTGTTGAAGCCGCAAGAGCGGGTGAACATGGTAAAGGTTTTGCGGTTGTTGCGGGTGAAGTCAGACTACTGGCACAAAAAAGTGCGGACTCCGCTAATGATATACGCGCGCTTATCGATAATTCATCAACTCAAACACAAGAAGGACTGGAATTAGTTGAACAAGCCGACTCTCAGATCCAAAAAATGATCACCGATGTCGAAGAGATCAGCGCACTCTTGCGTGAAATTGGGCAGGCAAGTAATGAACAAAGTGATGGTATATCGCAAATCAATAATGCTATAAGTCAGCTTGATTCAACAACTCAACAGAATGCGGGATTAGTCGAGGAATCGGTAGCCGCTGCGAATTCACTCAATGAACAAGCACTTAATCTGAATAAATTAGTGAATTACTTTCAGATTAAGTGCATCTAATTCATTATTGTAGTAGAGCAATTGTAGTAGAGCGCGTTGTTCTTTACTGATTATCTTTTCAGCAAAAAAGCTGATAACACAACCTGCTCAACTATTTTGGTCATTGCTTCATATTAACAATGACCACTTAAAAAATAAGCAGATAGACCTTAATGGTATATCTGCTTAACTTACTTACTGAAGAAAAAGAGTATTAAGCTAATTTCTCAATAAATTTAATCTCTAGTGAATCAATTTTATCTTTTAAATTTTCGATAAATGCTTTCATATGTGTCGTTTCATTGTGTTTATCGATAGCACTCTGGTTTTCCCATATTTCAAAGAAAATAAAGGTTCTTGGTTGAGTGGTATCCTTATGAAGTTCGTACTGGATACATCCTTCATCTTGATGACTTGGTTTTATCATCGCCTTGCAAGCAGATAACACTTCATTTTCATGATTTTCTTTTGCCACAATCGTGGCTATTAACCTGATATTATTCATATAAAATCCTGTATTCCAACATAAGTACAAATGAAAAATAAATAACAACCTGAAATTACTCTAGCATAATTCTTTATTTCATTATTTACATTTAGGCAAAAGCACTTTCCATTAGAGAAACTCAATTTACATCGAGGAAATTGCGACGACTGTTGTCTCTAAGTGAGATTTCTCAATCAAAATAGTGAACCGTTAATCTTAGTTCTGACAGTGGTGTGATTGTAATGGCGTCTAGAATGGCATTCGATTTGCTCATTAATGCGCGTTTATCTCAACGAAAAAAAGGAACCTAGTTCACACTTTGGTTCTTTTTTTTCATGTGTAACAACGTCAATAATAAAATGTAAACAATTTTACCAATATCAGACAAACTGTTTGTATTTGCCAACTTATTTCAGTCGTTCTGGAAAGCGTCAAATGTTAAATCCTAAAACATCGCTAACATAATCGCTGATTTCCATTATCAAAAAAGCGCTATTTAATGATGAAAATAATCTTTTCACTATTAATACTCCCATAATAATCTCAGGGTTATATCACTTATTGTGAGATAACTTTATAGCGCTAAAAACAGACAACAACAGATTTACACACTAAAGAAAATATTCCGTTAGAGATTATTACGTAGTTAAACCGAAGATAATTATCTGCCAACTCACTTTTCAATCACCTTTTTTATCTTGAATATTTGTATGACAATTGCTTGGGGAAAATGAATATCTCATCTAAAAATGAGACTATGACTTCAAAAATATTTGATCTCTTATCTTTGTTCTATAACAGTCAACTTAAACACGTTAAAAAAGGTAAGAAATACCCTTAAATAAATATTTTTCTATTATTAAATAGTATTTATTTCGCGATTTCTCAGTCACAAAGAATAAGAAAAATAGACTTTTTACTTTTATCAATGTGATCAGAGGCTCGTCAATCATATCTTTAAATGAGGATCGTTAGAAAGAACCATTCTCATTTATTATTTATTTTGCTTATCATAGACTCATTATCCCACTGATTTGTATTACAATTAAATCTAGTTCGAAAGCGAGTAATTGTGCGCCTCTGGATACAAAAAGAAGTCAATCATTGATGAGAAAATCACATTAATATCCATTTAAACAGTTAATATAAAAATATTAGTTTTGTATAATTAAAATTATTAAATTAAAAACAAATAAAAATAAATTTATGATGATAATTTATTTTTTCATACTAAACAAAATAGATACCAATAAAAAAACAAAGAATTAGCATGTTTCAATATATAAAAAAAGTAAAAACAAGTAAAAAACCAGCAAGAAATAAACAATAAAAAAATTTAAATAATAGATATTTTAAACAAGATGAAAAAATAAAATGAAATATAAAAAAGTTAAAAAATAAAACAATATTTATAATAAGGTGAAACATTATAAAAATAAAATAAAAAAATAATTTAAATAATTAATTCAGCAAAATTTATAATAATAGAATATTAAAATAAAAAACATTTATTTTATTTGTTAATAAAATAGGCAAAAAAATAATTCATTAACTTAATTTATGTTTAATCTAGGCATCGATGGTCCTTTTTATCCTAAAAAATGGCATTTTAGGCTGAAGTTTATCTTTTTATTACATAGCTAAAACCCTCAATATCGTTCTTTTTTTCATCAAAAATCAATTCGGCAACAACATTAGCAATTTAATTACATTGACAAACATCAAAAAACGCGACAATTAACAAGCAAATAAAGAGAAAAAAGGAATTTTTTTATATTTGTCACACAATTGATTTTATTCTATTACATCTCAATAAATATTCCCTACAATAGCCAACTAATCTAACCTGACAATTTCCTAAGTGATGATATTTTTCATTGTTTAGGTTAGTAACTATCTTTTTTTATTTATGATTTATCGTTTCAGCAAAGTAGAGCATTAATAAAACCTAGTACCCTACACAATTATATAATGACCAACTTATAGGTTTGCCAACGCAGTTATAAACGATAAAAATTGCAAACTTAAGGATAAAAATAATCATGTCAGACTATCTATCATTCTTATTAGGCATTGTGCCGTTAGCGGTTTTGATTTTTATGATCTTAAAAATGAAATCAGCCGTTCACCATGCAGTGCTTGTCTCTTTAGTAATAACTGTTGCACTTGCTATTTTCCATTGGAACAACACCATTCAATTTGCTTCAGTCTCTGTCCTTTATGGTGCAGTTAAAGGATTGTGGCCAATCATTATCGTTATTCTTGCTGCTATTTATAGCTATAACTTAATGCTAAAAACAGGTGGCATGGATGTTCTTAAAGATGTGCTGGCAGGCATAAGTGATGATAAGCGAGTGCAAGTTCTGCTTATCTCATGGTGTTTTGGTGGCTTTCTTGAAGCGGTTGCGGGTTATGGTACTGCGGTTGCCATTCCTATCGGCATTTTAATTGCACTTGGATTTGATCCTTTTAAAGCAGCCGTTGCCTCTTTAGTTGCCAATACGGTTCCTACTGCTTTTGGTGCGGTTGGTATTCCCGTTTCAATTTTGGCGCAAAATACAGGGCTTGATGTATTAGTGCTGAGCAAAACGATTATTATTCAGTTGGGATTATTTAATATCGTATTGCCTTTTGTCATCGTTGCCATTGCGGGTGGCGGAATTAAAGCAATTAAAGGTGTCGGATTTATTACCTTAATGTGTGGTATCAGTACATTGATCCCTCAATATATCGTTGCTGCCAATTTAGGTGCTGAATTACCCGCATTTGCAGGTAGCTTAGTCAGCTTAATTGTGGTTATTTTCCTTGCTAAACGCATGAAAAATAGTGGTGATAAACAAAAAAATGTCAAAAAACACACTGGCAAAGAGTTGTTAGTTGCTAGCTCTATTTATCTGTTTACCTTTATCTTTATTTTAGCGTGCTCACCTTTGTTCCCGACAATCCAAAGTATGGCGGGAGCAATTTCCACAAAGATCCCATTTGTATTAAGTGAAACACAAACGGAATATCAAACCATTGCTTGGTTAAGTACACCGGGTGTATTAATTATTCTCGCCAGCTTTGTGGGGGGAACCATTCAAGGCGCAAGTGTTTCAACGCTTATCTCTGTTCTGGTTAAAACAACTATCCAATTGAAAAACTCTATTATTGCCATTACGGCAATCGTAGCGATGGCAACCGTTATGGATTTCAGTGGCATGATTGGCAGTATCGCTGAAACCTTAGTCGATTTCACCGGCGCAGGATTTATCTTTATTGCACCAGTGATCGGTGCATTAGGAACGTTCGTAACAGGCAGTGACACCAACTCTAACGTGCTGTTTGGTAAGTTACAAACCAGTGCAGCCGCTAAACTTAATATTGATCCATTCATTCTGGCCGCTGCCAATACCTCTGGTGCAACGGGCGGTAAAATGATTTCACCTCAAAGTATCGCCATTGCTGTTTCAGCAACAAAAATGGATGGCCAAAGCAGTGCCATTATGCGTGAAACCTTAAAATACTGTATCGCTTACATCGTTATTCTTGGGGCGAAGATCGGCATTATTTATCATCTAATGAACTAATTAATAAGGAGAAGTGAGCGTGTTTATTCCATTCACTTCTCCCCTTATAACGAAGCAATAAAAGAATTTTATCTTTAGTAAAAATAATAACATCTGAGCGATGTTTTGGAGTTCGATTAATGAAAGTTAATTTTTATGCGACCTGTCTTGGTGATGTGCTGAAAGCAGATTCAGCCCGAGACACCGTCTTGTTACTTGAAAAATTAGGCTGCGAAGTCTTATTTCAGGAACGCCAAGGTTGCTGTGGTCAGCCTGCGCTTAATAGCGGTTATGTTAATAACGCAAAACCAGCCATGAAATCGTTAATTGAAACATTGGAAGTGAACGACTATCCCATTATTTCACCCGCAGGCTCCTGTACTTATGCCATTAAAGGTTATCCCACTTATCTTGCGGATGAGCCTCAATGGGCATTACGCGCGCAAAGTGTTGCCAATCGCCTTATTGATTTAACCAGCTTTATTGTTAACACCCTTGGAGTTGTTGATGTTGGCGCTCGTCTGCCAGGTAAAGCGGTTTATCACCCATCTTGCAGTTTAACCAGAAAGTTAGGTGTCGTAAGTGAGCCTTTAACGCTGTTAAAACATGTTGAAGGTCTTGAAATGTTGCCTTTTGCAAACTCAGAAACCTGCTGTGGCTTTGGGGGAACATTCTCCGTGAAGATGTCTGAAATTTCAGGCGAAATGGTGACTGAGAAAGTCAAACATATTATGGATGTCAGCCCTGATTATGTCATTGGTGCCGATACAAGCTGCTTAATCAACATTCAAGGTCGTTTAAGTCGTGAAAAACGACCTGTAAAAGTGTTGCATATTGCACAAGTTTTAATGAGCCAATAAGGGAGCCTGCTTATGTCTATCAAAACCAGTGATATAGATTTCAGACCTCGTCTAGAACATGAAATGAAAGACACAATTATGCGTAATGCGGTTGTTATGGCGCAAGAGCGTATTGGGGCTAACCGTCAAATCATGGTGAAGGAGCTAGGTAATTGGGAAGAGTGGCGTGATCGTGCTGAACAAATCCGTAACCATGTTCTTGAAAACTTAGATGCTTATCTCTATCAATTATCCGAAAAAGTGACTGAAAACGGAGGCCACGTTTATTTTGCTAAAACAGCAGAAGATGCCTCTCGTTATATTTGTGAAGTTGCCAAAAAGAAAAATGCGAAGAAGATTGTAAAATCTAAATCAATGGTCACCGAAGAAATTGGGATGAATAAAGCCTTACAAAATGAAGGCATTGAGATCATCGAAACTGACCTTGGTGAATATATTCTTCAATTAGATAATGATCCACCGTCTCATATCGTGGTTCCGGCGATCCACAAAGATCGTTATCAAATTCGCAAAGTTTTAAATGAAAAACTCAATTATGAAGGCAGTGAAACGCCCGAAGACATGACGCTTTTCATTAGACAACGTATAAGACAAGATTTCCTTTCTGCTGATATTGGTGTCACTGGCTGTAACTTTGCCGTGGCTGAAACAGGTACTGTCTGTTTAGTCACCAATGAAGGTAACGCAAGAATGACCACAACATTACCTAAAACCCATATCGCGGTGATGGGTATGGAACGTGTGGCTCCTACCTTTGAAGAAGTTGATCCGTTGATAACCATGCTATGTCGTAGCGCCGTTGGCTCCCGTTTAACCAGTTATAACACTTGGGTGACAGGTCCACGTGAAGCAGGCAATGTTGATGGCCCTGAAGAGTTCCATTTAGTGATTGTGGACAATGGTCGTTCTGAAATTTTAGGCTCCCAATTTAAAGATATTTTACGTTGTATTCGTTGTGGTGCTTGCTTAAATACATGCCCTGCTTATCGTAATATTGGTGGTCATGCTTATGGCTCCATTTATCCTGGTCCAATTGGTGCGGTAATTTCACCACTATTAGGCGGTTATAAAGATTTCCACGATCTCCCTTATGCATGTTCACTATGTAACGCTTGTAATGTGGTTTGCCCAGTCAAAATTCCTTTAGCACAACTGATTTTAAAACATCGCCGTGTAATGGCAGAAACGGGCCTTACACCAAAAGCAGAACGTCGAGTTACCGGTATGTTTAACTACCTTAATTCACACCCTGCCCTTTGGAAAGTAGGTATGAATGTCGGTGCGAAAATGGCGGGATTAATGATCAAAAATGGTTCTACACCAATCAAAATCAGTGTTCTTAATGATTGGATGGAATCCCGTGATCTCCCTAAACCAGATGGTTATAGCTTCCGTAGTTGGTTTAAACGCCATAAAGCAGAAGGAAAAAAATAATATGTTAAACGAACAAAATCGTAATGAATTTCTGCAAACTATTGCTGAAAAATTAGGACGTCCTATTGCGTACAAGCCACAACCGCAGCCTACACCGGTAAACAATTTAGCGAAAACACGCTTAACTAATTTGACTCAAGATGAACTGTGCAAAGAGTTTACGGACTTTGCACAGACTCAAATGGTAAAATGTGTTGTTAGCAAACCTGATGAAGTTATTAATAGCCTAATTGAGCTATGTGAAAGTTATGATTGTAAAGGCTCGGTGGTAATAAGTGGTGATGAACGTTTAGATGCACTTGGCGTCACAAAAGCAATTAGCGAAAAATATGAAACTTATATTTGGGACCCTGCACTTGGGCGTGAAAATATTGTTCATGCTGAACGCTCTCAAATCGGGATTGTTTTTGCTGAAGCGGGATTAACGGAATCTGGCGGGATTGTTTTATTTTCGTCTCCAGAGAAAGGCCGTGCCGTGAGTTTATTACCTGAAACCTCAATTGTGATCCTACGTAAAAGCGATATTTTGCCTCGTGTGGCTCAAATTGCTGAGCGTTTACATAAGATGGCTCAAGAAGGTGTGAGAATGCCGTCTTGTATCAATTTAATTGGCGGTGCTAGTTCTACTGCTGATATTGAATTGATTAAAGTGTGGGGGGTTCATGGCCCTGTTCATGCGGCTTATCTTATTATTGAAGATTGCTAATTGAAGATAAAATAACGTGAAAACGATAACAAAATAGCTAACAGTCAAAGTCGTTTATCGGCGCCTAAATCAAACCCAAAAGGTAAGTAATGGCTTTTGGGTTTTTCTCTATTATTTGCCAATTAATTATTTAATAAAATTTTTGCTCTCCATTGATTTAATTTTATTTCGCATGCCAGTAAAATATCTCCTGCCCCTGAGCCGCCCATTAATAATGCGGATTGTCGTTGACATTCAGCGCTTCTAAATTGAATAAAATGCTGTTGAGAACTGGCTAAAGCATCAATGGCACTTTTCGCTGCAACAGAATCCGTATCTTCAAGATCACTCTTACTTTTGTCATAAATGACATTCATTTGCTGTTCTGTCAGTTTTAACTCATCTAATAAACAAGTTTGCACTGCTGTTCTCGGCTCGTTTGCGGTCACTTCATAACATTTTGCTAAAGGATCGTATTTACCTTGTGCCGAAGAAAAAAAGCTCACTGTAAGTAAACTGCAAGAGATCAGAAATAAACTTATTTTCACGCAAACTCCTTATAGAAATTTATAATAAATTTATGTTCAACATAATGTATAAAATAACGAATATCACATCTATTAGTGCGAACAGCATCATTTTAGGATATATCGCATCTTACTCGATAAATTTAAATTTCAATCGAGCAATAATAAGAAAACATTATTAATATCTTTTTAATTCAAACGTATTTTGCTTATTTTTTATCAAATAAAGATTATTTAACCCAATATAAATAGATTGAAACTCAGCCAATAATTTTAAAAATTGTCATTTACTACTTTAATTTTGTGTTTAATTGATAAAATGACAAATTTTCTTATACCGAAAAAATCCTGCTATTTTCATTTTCACTCTTTTTTTCTTAGCATGGCAATAGAAAACCCTCTTTTTTTGCAGTAATCTCATATCATTCTTATTGGCAATTTTTGCCTAAAAACGACCCGTGGTATCACCAATATGTTCTACAAATTTACCCCCATTATTCTTCTTATCATTTCCAACATTTTTATGACATTTGCTTGGTATGGGCATCTAAAATATGGCAATAAACCCCTTATTGTTGTCATTATTTTAAGCTGGTTGATTGCATTTGTTGAATACTGCTTTGCTGTACCCGCAAATCGCATTGGTCATAATTACTACAGTGCCGCTGAATTAAAAACCATACAAGAAGTGATTACATTAACTATTTTCGCTATTTTTTCTGTCACTTACTTAGGCGAAAATTTTACATTAAACCATTTTATTGGTTTTCTTTTAATTGGTGCTGGTGCTTTATTTATTTTTAAAGGTCCTTTTTAGAAAAACCGATTAGTTGATATCGTTAGCTTATTTTTCCGGCATGTATCTACGCTTATTTTGTTATCGCCTTATCAAAACTGATAAGGCTTTTTTTATTCAAAATCTTACTTTCTGATGATTTTTAATACTATGTATAGTGTAGTTTTTACCGAGGGTTAAATAACACCATCACTTACCATTAAGTTATATAGTCTACTTAGAATGCTTTTACAAAATAATAGTCTGTTTTGTAATAAAAAAATTTCATATACAGAAATATTTCTCTTGAAAAATAATTTTCATTCAGCGCATAATGATTGCTCTAAGAGAAGCATCGTTTCTCTGCCTTTTTTTGCCTCTCTTAAACTACCGCACCCTTAAAACGTGCGTTTTGTCACTTTAACGTCAGATAAAATGGTATCTGGTATGAGCAAACATTCTAACGATTTTATTTATATGCAGGATAATCCCTGTATGCATTGTGGTGCTTGTTGCGCCTATTTTAGAGTTTCGTTCTATTGGGCTGAAATGGTAAGTGGTGGAGGCGTGGTTCCGGATGAATTAACAGAACCATTAACGCCTTTTCTCTCTTGCATGAAAGGAACGAATTCTAAAAAACCCCGCTGTGACAAACTGGTTGGTGAAGTGGGAGAGTGTGTAAGCTGTTCTATCTATGAACAACGCCCTTCTCCTTGTCGTGAATTTCAACAATCTTGGGTAAATGGCATTCCTAATGAAGCTTGTGATCGTGCAAGAGCGGCTTATGGTTTGCCTCCATTAACTCACATCACCTTACCTCATAGCGCGTAAGACATCAGAGGGGTAAAGCCCCTCCTGATCATTTAGTACCATCCAACCTATTTTTTATAAAAAATAAAATAACAGCACAAAAAAACCATTATTAAATAATACGTTAGTTTGACTTTATTTTTAAATAACCTAGTATATAAGGTAATGAATTAATAACGTGTGTTTAGTGAGGTTTTTTATTTAAAAATAGTAAAAAAGTTGGAGGGCATTATGATCAGTAGCTCTTTTTTTATC
This sequence comes from Proteus sp. CD3, assembly GCF_008808075.1. Lineage (NCBI taxonomy): Bacteria > Pseudomonadati > Pseudomonadota > Gammaproteobacteria > Enterobacterales > Morganellaceae > Proteus > Proteus sp. CD3. The sequence goes on from NZ_CP019686.1 coordinate 2,494,235, forward strand.
CTTTTCCTTTCTTTTATCTGTTCGATGGCTGTCGTTAGTATGTTACTCGGTGGCTTAGAGGAATGATTATGAATATTTCTGATGAAAATATTCTTTCCCAGAAATAATGCCCATACTTTGCATAACATCAGTATGGGCATTATTTTATTTATCGCTTAAATGTTAGATTTATTTTTATTGTTATTATTTTTATTCTATTTTTTATAAAAAATTAAATACCTCAAATTTTTCTCATTTACCTCTTTAGTAGGTAAAGTGCCCTGTTATTTTCCACGAAAATAAAACATCCTCAGCAACTTGCCCAAACCCAATATTATGCATAACGAGATAGCGTTGGTTATCCCCGCTTTTCTTATTTACTACAATGCCAATATGAGGCCGTCCATTATCTAAACGCCAGCTAACGATATCGCCCGGCACATAATCTTCGGCATTTTTTGTAATCGGTTTTACTTTTCCTTTTCTTGTAAAAAAGACCTCTAAATTGGGAACTCTACGGTGATCAATATTCGTATCAGGTTTATTCAATCCCCACATTCGTTTACTTGGGTAAGCAGAAAAATTGGCTTTAATATCTTCATGCAGTAATTTTTGTAAGTCGATATCAATCCCACGATAACTACGAATAATTACATCACTACAAACACCTTTATAAGCAGGCACGTCTCCCATTGGGTAGTCTATTTTTCGATAATCAGAGTCGTAAATTACGGCTCTTGGTAAGTCGGTTGCATATTCCACCAGCTTTTTATTTTGTTCTGAGGTTATCGCTTGTACACTTGAAAAGGGAATAATGAGTAAGAGTAAAACACTGATTTTCATTATTTTCACTGTATGTTCTCCATGAAAAAGTTAAATCCATTATTTAAGAAAGAAATGACGTTATCTGTTTATACTGATAAAGCACAGTATAAAAATATCAGGGAAGTCTTAATTCGTTTTTAGAGTAACTATAAAAAAACCGAGCCACCTTTACGGTAAGCTCGGCTGATAAATAAGAGAAAAGAAGAAGCAAGAGAACAAGTAAGAGAAAAACGTTTAGTTCAACACAATATGGCTTTTACGACGTAAACTTGCAAACAGCATGTAAATTGCTGTCACTAATAACACCACAAAGAAGAAATTCATAATGCCGTTATTAGCTTGTGCCATAAACATTCCTGCCCCTAAAGGTCCAATAGCAGAGCCAATGCTATAACTTAATAGCATCACTTGTGTAATAGCGACAATGTAACTCGCATTCACATGATCACACGCTAATGTAATAGCGATAGGATAAAGTGCAAAAGAAGACATTCCTAATAGCGCTAATGCAATAATAAGCACCATATAATCGCTAGAAAGATAAGTCAGTCCCATGGCAAAAACGCCCACTAAACACATCATCGCTAATAACAGTGTTTTGCTTATCATCACAGACAATTTACTAATAATAGGCTGAACCACCATTCCACCTAAAATAATTGCTGCCATCAACACACCTATTTGGTCTGTTGTAAATTGCCCTTGATTTAAAGCCAATGGCATCATGCCATAAATACTGCCCATCACAACACCAGACACCATACAGCCCACTAAAGCAGCTTTATTTAATCGGCTCATCTGCTTGAGTGACAAACTTTTATGGTCATGCCCTTGTGGTTGCCCCTGTTTAAAAAGCAGAGGCGGTAATACGGCAATTAATAGCAAAACTAATATCGCCATAAATGGGATAGCGCCTTGCGTACCAATTGCACCAATCGCCAATTGTCCTAATGTCGTGCCGCCATAAAGCGAGGTCATATAAAAACCTAAGCGTTTAGCTCGCTCTTTAGGATTATCGCCAATTAATAGCCATGACTCGACAACAACAAATATACCTGCAACCGCCATACCACCAATAAAACGGAAAACCATCCATGCTGATAAATAAGGCATTAAAGGCAACACACCGACAGTCACTGCCAGCAATAATAAAAATACAACGAAAGAAAGACGATGCCCTATTCTTGCAATAATAGGTTCTATCATGACCGAACCTATTAATAATCCAATAAAATAAATACTTGCTAACCAACTGGCATAAAGTGTATCCATTCCAAAACTGCTCATAGACAGTGGAATTAAACTCATTAAATAGCCTGACGCGATAGCAAATACCGTTAACCCAGCCACAGGTACTAATGTACTGTCGCCTTTGCGTACCAAAGTAGTGTTCTGTTTCACTACCCTCGTCTCCACAATCAAAACGGTTGATAATGTGCTGTTTTCTCGATGCCTGATAGAGGCAATTCTTTTATCTAGGAAAGATAAAAGAAACTAAGGTGAAAACAGTGGATGGCGTCCCTAAATTCAGGAGACGCGAATATAGCGCTTAAATTGCCATAAATAAAATTATAAAATCTAATGCCAGCAAACAATTTTATTTATATCAATCATGATTATCGTCTTTTTCTACAGAAAATAAATAGCTTAGTTAAGATATTTATTTTATAAAAAGATAAATATTATTTTATCAAGATTATTACGCAAAAATACGTATTTAATGGGTAATAAATGAAGAATTTTCATTGCTATCCTATCGTTATCCAATAGGATAGCTGAAAATAAATAAAGGGTTTCGCTTATTTGCTGCCTTTCTCTAAAGCAATTTTAATGGCATCAGGAATAGATCCACCGTGACCTTTGCCCTCAAACAGATAAAACTCACACTGTTTTCCTGCTTCCGATAAATATTGGCATAACTGGCGTTGTGTTAACCAGCTACTACGCTCTTGATAATTTTTTTGTTGTTCTTCACTCAATCGACTTAAATCAGGTGTTTCTTCTTTTTCGCCCAAGGTTATTGCAATAGAAATATCGTTAGGAATAGCTTGCCATTGCTCTTTTTTCACCCATTCGCCTTTTCCCCACCATAATGAGGGGCTTGCTGCGATATAACGTTGAAATGTTTCTGGATGATTAAATAAAACATAGAGAGTAAATACACCGCCAAAAGAGTGACCAAACAGCGATTGTTGAGTAATGGTGATGCGCTCTTTAGCGAGTTGCTCTAACGCGTAAGGTCTAACTTGCGTGAGAAAAAACTGATAAAAATTTTCGGCATTGCCACCTTGACTAAACGCCTCACCGAGTACGTTTGGCGTGTAATCATGCATTCTCTCTGTAATAAAATAGGCTTTATCCCCCACATATCCCACACTGATAATTGCAGGTAGCGGTTTATTTTTCTGCTTTATGGCTTCGTTTATTATCAACGGAAACTGCGCATTTCCATCAACACTAAAAATAAGTGTTGTCTTAGTTGTGTTTTTAGGAATAGCAAGAAAGAGGCGATATTGTTTCCCCTCATACGCCACTTCTTTTTGTGTAATTTGATAATAAGAGTGAGCCTGAGACTCAATTTCAGGCACTTCTTGGTTAGGTCTAGCTTGAGCAACCGCAGATAACATAATCATTCCACATAACATTAGTATTCGCATAAATCAGATACTCTGTCGGTAATTTAAAAATTGAACCATTAAGATGAAATTAATAGAGAGACATAAAAAAATAAACCCCATATTTAATACGGGGTTTATTTAAATTTAAGCTTGATTAGAAGCTATATTTAATATTCGCCCAATAACGACGACCTTCATCAACAACCCAGTTACCACCCTTATCATTTACAGCAGGGCCGGTTTCATCTGTAATATTTAATACCGCAAAATTAAACATGGTGTTTTTATTAAAGTTGTAGGTCATTCCTAAATCAAAGGTTGTATACCCACTACGATAACGCGCCCCAGTGTAACCATTACGTTGTGCAGCCCAAACTTGCTTACCGGTATAAGCGGTATTGGCATAAAAACTGGTTGCTTCATCAAACTGCCAATCAACTCGTGCATTGGCGCTGTGTTTTGGCGTTAAATCTAATGGGTAGCCTTTTAAGGATTCACCTGATGATAATTTTTCATCATCACTTTTACGTTCTGAATCGATATAGGTGTAGTTTGCATTGACATGCCAACTTTCCGTAATTGGGAAACCAACAGCTGTTTCAATCCCTTTAATATTCGCTTTACCCACATTATCGTATTGATACAGTTTTAAACCTGTAATTGGATCTATTTCACCCGTGTCGTAATTCGTGAGCTTATCTTTAAAATCAGTATTAAAGAACGTCACACTTGCCGTAACACCATCACCATTGTCATAACCAATACCAATTTCTTGGCTAACTGATGTTTCAGGTTTTAAATCACGATTACCGTACATAATTGCACGGCCTTTTTCCGTTGAAGTACCGTACTCAGGGCTGATTTCACGTAAACTTGGTGCTTTAAAGGCTTTCGCTACACCACCCTTTAAAGTGAATTCATCAGTTAAATGATAAACGGCATACGCTCTTGGACTCCAGTGATTACCGTAATATTCATGATCGTCCAGACGCACACCGCCAGTTAACGCAAGGTTATCTGTTACGCTATATTCATCTTCAAGGAATAACGCTTTTTGATCAGCGGTAATAGTCGATTGTTTAATGCCAGAGCCAGTAGATGATTCATCTTTTAAACGTGAATATTGATATTGACCACCAAAGGTCATCACGTTATCAGGTAAAAATGCAGTAAATTTCGCATCAAAAACGGTATTGGTAATTTCAGGGCGGCGATCTTCATAATACTTCTCGCGCTCTTTTGTCACCTTATCAATCATTTCTGTTTTAGTGATGCGTTTAGTCTGTTCTTGATAAACACTTAATTCTGAATGCAAAATATCAAACTGATTTTTATAGGTTAATGCCCAGTGATTACGGTCATTATTGGTTTCCAGCATTTTATTTTCATCCGCTTTGCCGCCACGGATGGTAAATTCGCTCATGGATTTACCTGGTGTCGTTGTACGTTGTAACGTATTGCGACCCGCTTCTAATAAAATGGTTTGGTTATCAGTCGGTGTGAAAGCCAATTTTGCCGTAATATTTTTATTATCATTACGACCTTGACCATAAGTGATTTTATCTTCAGCGCGTAAATAGCTACTGCCATAAAGCTGTAAGCCTAATTTATCTTCAATTAAAGGTCCTGAAAGATAAAAATCGCCATTAATGGAATCACCTGCATCACGGTTATGTTGCAAAGTACCGCCAAGTGCAACAGAGCCATGCCACTCTTTTGTTACTGGCTTCGTGATGATATTGATAACACCACCCATTGCATCGGAACCATACAGAGATGACATTGGTCCACGAATAACTTCTATACGTTCAATCGCATCTGCTGGTGGAATAAAACCACCTTCATAACCACCACTCCCATTAGGGCGCGACTCACGGCTATTTTGGCGACGACCATCAACAAGAATAAGTGTGTATTCACCGGGCAAACCACGCATCGTAATTTCTTGCTTATTAGCATTACCATTAATGCTAACACCTTCAACGCCTTTTACGGCATCGGCTAAATCATGAACGGGTTTCTTTGCGAGTTGTTCTTTGCTGATCACGGTGATACTTGCTGGTGCATCTGTAATTTGTTGAGCAAAACCCGATGCTGATACAACAAGTTTTTCTTCTTTGTTTTCTTGTGCATACAGCGGGTAAGAGGCAGATAAAATACAGGCTGTTAAAACGCCCATTTTAAAGTTCATAAAAATCCCCTGAAATTAATAACGTTTATAATAATGAGAACGATTAATATTATCTTAATCAAATAATCATGAGAATAATTTTCTTTTCACTTTAGTGCTTTTTTTTTAATCTGTATCAAAGCAAATTGACGCCATGCTTATCATATTTTGAAATAATGGTTTTAGATCACAAAAAAGCAGATGGCATAACCATCTGCTTTGTATTGTTTTGTAGCGTATTTTTAGATTTAGAAAACTAACCGATTACAATCTTGTGATTACCAGAATACGGCATAAAGTACACATAAGATGATCATAATGGCGTAGGAAGCAATATTGAATCCGCTTTGTGTTTTAAAGGTTTTATCTGTTAATACAATCGCCCCTACGCTGTCATCAGTTTTAGTCGAGGTTAAACTCACTAAAGCAATCACAACCGTAGTAAACATAAAGGTATACATCATTTGATCAAGGAACGGCATACCTAATGGCATTAACTTGAGGAACAACGCAAACGGTATAGATAAAACCACACCAATGATTGCACCTTTTGCATTCGTTTTTTTCCAGAATAAACCTAACAAGAATACCGCTAAAATTCCTGGGCTGACTAAGCCGGTATATTCCTGAATATATTGGAATGCCTGATCGATACCACCCAATAATGGTGCAATAAAGCAAGCAATAATTAAAGCAACAACGGCACTAATACGACCCACGTTTACTAAACGTGTTTCAGAGGCTTTTGGCCCAATATACTCTTTATAAATATCCATCGTGAAAATAGTCGCGATAGAGTTAAGCATAGATGCCAAAGATGAAACTATTGCAGCAGCAAGCGCAGCAAAAACGACACCTTTTGCACCTACTGGTAAGAACTGCGTTAACCAAGGGTAGGCTTTATCTGCTTGTGATAACGTTGGAATATGCTCTTGTGCCATTGAACCTAAACCCGCCATTAATTCAGGGTTCGTCGTAATAACAAATGCAGCAATACCCGGCACAACGACAAGAACAGGTACGATGAGTTTTAAGAATGCAGCAAACACTAGCCCTTTTTGAGCTTCATTGATAGATTTAGCCGCTAAAGCACGCTGAATAATGTATTGGTTAAAGCCCCAGTAATAAAGGTTAGCGACCCATAAACCCCCAATCAGTACCGCGATCCCCGGTAAGTTCATAAATTGCGGATTATCTTTCTCTAAGATCATTTTAAAGTGATCAGGTGCGGCTTGTGTCATTTTGCTCAAACCTTCCATGATCCCACCATCCCCACCGATATAGCTAACGGCTAATACAGTGGTAAATAAACCACCAAGGATCAGGAAAAACACTTGTACCACGTCTGTCCACGCAACAGCAGAAAGCCCACCATAGAGTGAATAGATAACAGCAAATAATGCCAAACCAATAATGGCATACATCATTGGGATACCAAGGATGGTTTCTAATGCCAAGGAGCCTAAATAAAGTACTGATGTTAAGTTAACAAAGATAAATAATGCCAACCAGAACACTGCAAGAATGGTTTTTAAATTACGGCTTTTAAAACGGTTCTCAACAAATTCTGGAATGGTATAAATACCTTTTTCGATAAAGACCGGTAAAAAGTATTTAGCCACAATAATTAATGTCAGTGCTGCCATCCACTCATAAGAGGCGATAGCTAGACCGATGGAAAAACCAGAACCTGACATACCAATGAATTGTTCTGCCGAAATATTAGCTGCAATAAGCGAAGAACCTATTGCCCACCAAGGAAGGGTTTTGCCTGCTAAGAAATAGTCCTTTGTTCCTTTTTTCTCACCATCCTTTGAACGAGAAACCCATAATCCTAGACTAATAATAATGACGACGTAGAGGGCAAAAATTGCATAGTCTATTGTGCTTAACCCAACACTTTCTGTATGCATAATATTTTCCTTTCAGACCCATAGAGAGAATAGGTTTTCAATGTAAACGTTTTCACAGGCTTTTTCCGTTACTCTGTTCACAAATTTATCGCTTATGTTACGTAAATAGATCATAAAATAGAAAAACAAACGATTACTATGACGAGTAAAGCAAAATTCACGCTTTAAATACGATGATGGTTTTCTTTTATAAATTTCGGACATTAAAATAATCGTTGAAAAAAGCCCTATAAATGATAACGATTACACAGATTAATTAAGTATAACCTCTTAATGTAAAGACCATTAAGAGGATCGACTCAATTAAAAAGCAAATGAGATAATTAAGATGGATAACTAAGAGAGATGGCTAAGATTAAAAACGGAATTACGTTGAACTAATGTTGGCGAAAAAATACGTTGTTTTTGTTCGAGTACTTCACCTTTAGAAAGCCTAATAGCGAGTGTTGCCGCTTGTTCTGCCATCATTTGTACAGGATAACGCACCGTGGTTAAACGAGGGTGAATATAGCGAGCAATTAATACATCATCAAAGCCAATAACTGAGATTTTTTCAGGTACAGGGATTTCATTTTCATCAAGAACAGATAAAGCCCCTGCTGCCATAAAGTCGTTGTAAGTCACTACTGCTGTAAAATCGATAGATTTCGTTAGCAGATGCATCATTGCTTTTTCACCGCCTTCACCTTCAGGCTCTCCATACTCAATATAGCTTTCTGGCAATGAGATATTATTGGCTTCTAATGCCGCTTTATAACCTGCAAGGCGCTGAGTTGTATCTTCAATCTGATGAGTAGATGAAATATACGCGATTTTAGTATGACCTTGGCGAATAAGATGCTCTGTTGCCATCCATGACCCTTTGTAATTATCTAAAGCAACACAACGTTCGGCAATGTCAGGAATAAAGCGGTTAATCAATACCATGCTTTTAACTTCTTGAGCATAAGCCAGTAATTCTTCATCAGAGAGTGCTTTTGAATGGATCACAAGACCATCACAGCGACTATTAATCAATAATTCGATAGATTGTCGCTCATCTTGAGCATCATGATAACCATTACAGACCAAGATGTGTTTCCCTGATTGTCTTGCAACGTTATCAACCGCTTTAACGAGTGTGCCAAAAAAGGGATCTGAAACGTCATGCACTAAAACACCTAAAGTTTGCGTACTTTGGCTAACCAAAGCCCTTGCTGCCGCATTAGGTCGATAGCCTAGCTTTTGCATCGCAGCATTAACTGTTTCGATAGATGTTTGACTTGCTTTTGGCGAGTTATTAATGACTCTAGATACAGTAGCGACAGAAACACCCGCTTCTTTCGCGACATCTTTGATAGTCGCCATATCCACCCCTTATGGATCACCTTTATTCATGGTTAAGAAATAACGAACCGTTAATCTACAAACAAAGAAAAAAGAGAGTAATAGAATTTAAGTGGCTTGATTATCAGCGAAGAAGGGAAAATTAAAAAGTAAAAAGATCAAATAAATAGTGAAAAGGAAAGCGTTTACACTTTCCTTTTGTTGTTACGAGTAAAACTTATAGATTGTTTGGCTATTCCATGCTGTATTTGCAGGTAAAACACCTTGGTTTTCATGCCATTCTGGATGATTAGGACCATCTGGGAAATATTGTGTTTCTAATGCCAACCCTGAGTAATTACCGTAATGGCGGCTCTTTCCTCTTGTTCCAGCCAGAAAGTTACCGGTATAGAATTGGACAGAAGGCATAGTTGTAAAAACATCCATTTTAAGTTCACCTTCAGGAGCAATCACGGTCGCAACAGGGGTTTTATCCTCAATCGCTTTTTTATCTAAAATAAACGCATGATCGTAACCATTTGCCGCTTTTTGGCACTCATCTGCCATAAAATCACGGCCAACACGTTTTAATTTACGAAAATCAAACCCTGTTCCTATTACGCTTACAAACTCCCCCGTAGGAATATTACCGTTGCCATTTTTTAAATAGTGAGTCGCACAAATTTTTAAATCATGCTCAAGTGCAGTGCGCTCAGTATGTTCACCCGCAAGATTGAAATAAGCATGATTAGTTAAACTTAATGGCGTAGTTTTATCACTCATCGCCTGATAATCAATGCACACTTCATTATTATCTGTCAGCGTATAGGTCACACTTACTTTCACAGTACCGGGAAAACCTTGGTCACCATCATTTGAAATTAATGAAAAAGTGACGGATTGAGATGATTGCGCAGTGATCCCCCAGCGAAGATGGCTAAAGTTTTGCTTACCACCATGTAAGGTATTTTTACCTTCATTCGCACTTATTTTATATTCTTGCCCTTCTAATACAAACTTGGCTCCTGCAATACGATTAGCAAAACGCCCAACCGTTGCGCCTAAATACGCTGTTTGTTGTTTATGGGCATTCATATCCGCAGAGCCTAATAACACATCTCGGCGATATCCATTAACCGGTACAATACAGGTTAACCAAGTCGCACCAATATCCATTAAAGAGATAGACATCCCAAAACGATTTTTAAGCACTACGATTTGCGCAGGTTTTCCATCTAATGCGGGTTGTGCTGTCATTTGTTCAGGTTCAAGAAAACGAAGCTCCTGAGTTGCCATTATTTTGCCTCCGAATAGCCCGCTCCTTGGCTGGCAGAGCAGACATAGATAGTTTCTTTTAATCCCGTTTTAGCTTCATATTGCGCCTTAACAGAGTCAATAACTTTATCAACTAAATCTGGTGTCACTAATGCTACGACACAACCGCCAAATCCACCACCTGTCATTCTTACCCCACCACGATCACCAATCACTGATTTTACGATTTCAACCAATGAATCAACCTCTTTGACTGTAATTTCAAAATCATCACGCATTGAGTGATGTGATTGCATCATTAACTGACTCAATGTGGTTAAATCACCATGACGTAAGGCTTCTGCGGCATCTAATGTTCGGTTATTTTCAGTGATAACATGGCGCGCCCGACGATAAACCACATCACTCATTAATGCTTTTTTAGCAAGTAAATCCTCTAATGTGGCATCTCTTAATGCGGTCACATTTAAAATATGAGCGGCTTCTTCACACTGTTGGCGACGGGTATTGTACTCACTATCAACTAAACCACGCTTTTTATTGGTATTGATAATCATCACAACCATATTTTCGGGCATTGTTACTGCCGACGTTTCTAATGAACGGCAATCAATTAATAGTGCATGATTTTCTTCACCACAAGCCGAAATAAGCTGATCCATAATGCCACAGTTACAACCTACAAATTGGTTTTCTGCTTTTTGGCCATTTAATGCAATCTCTTTTTGGCTAATAGGTAATTGATAAAGTGTTTTAAGCGTTTGACCAATGGCAACTTCTAACGCGGCAGAAGAACTTAACCCGGCACCTTGAGGAACATTTCCGGATATCGCGATATCCATCCCATGAAAAGAATAGTTCTCTTTTTGCAGAAAATGAATAACACCACGAATATAGTTCGCCCACATTTTATGAGGTAAAAACTCAATGGTGTTATCGAGACTAAATTCATCAACTTCATTTTGGTAATCAACCGCAATAACGCGAATAGTATTGTCTTCTCGTTTCGCTGCGGCAACGACCATTTGATAATCAATTGCACAAGGTAAAACGAATCCATCATTATAATCAGTGTGTTCACCAATAAGATTTACCCTACCTGGCGCTTGAATAAAATGTGTAGGTGCGTAACCAAAAATAGATGAAAATGAACGAGTCACATTATTAATAAGTGCCTGCATAATAAATCCTTAGCTTAAAATTAAGTAATGTACTCTAAATCATTTGAGTTGCAGGTAGGCGGCAAGCAAAGATATCCCGATGAGCATACTCATGTATGTGATTCGGGTAGCTGAGCGTAGCCAACACCCCTGCAACTTGCAGGATGAAGAGTATAAAAATCCCACCACACCATTATGTAAATAATGAGATGCCTGATTTAATTTATTTCGTGCGCAAAAAGCAGATTAATTAAAATGCCTTGCTATATTGCATGGTTATTAACTTGCATGGTTATTAACGTTGCTCTTTATAATGAATGTCACTTAATTGACGTAAATTATTCGCGGCTTGTTCTGGCGTTAGATCTCTTTGCGATTCTGCCAACATTTCATATCCCACCATAAATTTACGCACTGTGGCTGAACGTAATAATGGCGGATAATAAAGCGCATGTAATTGCCAGTGATCGATATTCCTATCATCTTTAAAAGCAGGCGCAAAATGCCATCCCATTGAATAAGGGAAAGAACAGTGGAATAAATTATCATAGCGGCTAGTTAATTTTTTCATTGCAATAGCCAGATCATCTCGCTGAGCGCTATTTAATTCACTCATTCTTCGAATATGCACTTTAGGTAATAACATCGTTTCATAAGGCCAAGAAGCCCAATAAGGTACTACCGCCAGCCAATGCTCTGTTTCAACTACAGTGCGACTTGCATCTTTACATTCAGCATCAACATAATCGATTAATAGATTACGCCCGTATTTTTCAAAATACGCTTTTAATTGCACATCTTTTCGCGCTAATTCATTAGGCAAAAAATCACTCGCCCAAATTTGCCCGTGAGGATGAGGTTGAGAGCATCCCATCGTTTCGCCTTTATTCTCGAATACTTGAACCCAAAGATATTCTTTGCTGAGTTCTTCTATTTGATTATCCCAAGTATCAACGATTTTACGTAAGCTACTGACAGGTAATTCAGGGATTGTTTTCCCATGATCAGGTGAGAAACAGACAACTCGGCTAATTCCTCTCACTGCTTGAGTTTGAAATAAAGGATTTGATGAAGGATCAATATGATATTCGTCTTGCAACAACGCAGAGTGGTCATTATTAAAGACATATGTTCCTGTGTAATCCGGATTTTTATCGCCAGAAACACGGGTGTTATTTGGACACAAATAACAGTGAGGATCATAAGAGGGAAGTGTCGCAATCTGAGGCTTTTCATCTTTGCCATTCCAAGGTCGTTTCGCTCTATGTGGTGAAACTAAAATCCACTGACCAGTTAGCGGATTATAACGACGATGAGGATGTTCAACAGGATCAAAAATCAGTTTCGACATAACCTTCTCTCTTATTTATTCAAGATTATCTGAATACTTTAAATCTTATTTCAGATAACCATTTGGGTTTTGTAACTGCCAACGCCAAGCATCCGCAGCCATATCATCAATTGAACGAATGGCTTTCCAGTGTAAATCTTTCTCTGCTTTTGCAGGGCTTGACCAACATTCTGCAATATCACCAGGACGACGAGCTTGTAATTGATAAGGAATAGGTTTGCCGCTAGCTTTACGAAATGCTTCAATCATTTCAATCACACTAGTGCCGTTACCTGTTCCCAAATTATAAATATGTAAGCCCGCTTTTTTGCCTAATGCATTTAATGCTGCGATATGACCATCAGCCAGATCCATAACGTGGATATAATCACGAACACCTGTACCGTCTTTTGTTGGATAATCATCACCAAAAACAGCGACTTGTTCACGACGACCAATTGCCACTTGTGCAATATAAGGGGTTAAATTATTTGGAATACCTTTAGGATCTTCCCCCATCGTACCTGATGGATGCGCCCCTACTGGGTTAAAATAACGCAGCAAACTAATAGACCAACTTTCATCAGCAACAAATAAGTCAGATAAAATGCGCTCGACCATATATTTGCTGGTGCCATAAGGGTTAGTCGTGCCCCCTACAGGCGAATCTTCAGTGATAGGAACCGCTTGAGGATCACCATAAACGGTTGCAGAGGAGCTAAAAATAAGACTTTTTACGCCCGCATCACGCATACAACGCACGAGCACCAATGTGCCATTAACATTGTTGTCATAATATTCAATGGGCTTCTGAACAGATTCACCAACTGCTTTCAATCCCGCGAAATGAATAACAGATTGAATAGAATGCTTAGCAAAAATGGATGCTAATAGTTGGTCATCACGAATATCACCGTTATAAAATAGAGGGCGTTTCCCTGTTAAGGCTTCAACACGATTAAGCACTTCGTCATTCGCATTGCTAAGGTTATCTAAAATAATCGGTGTCATGCCTGCTTCAATCATTTGTACGCAAGTATGACTACCGATATATCCCATACCACCTGTCACTAATATTTCCACATTCACCTCTTTTGATCTAAAGGAAAAGCGCAAGACGGTTTCTGTTCACTGACACAGAGTTTAGCAAGATCAACAAAATCATTTCGTGATCAAACCGACATTTAGTGTAAACGTTTACACTCTTTTGATACGCTTTAAATTTTTATCCAATATCCTAATTTAGACTTGCATTACAGTAAGTTAGTAGGATAAGCAACACAATCTCTCGATTTAACACTAAAAACAATACACATTAAAAGTAAACGATTACATCTCATTTAATGCGCTAATTATATGATAAAACTGACATTCAATAAGTTTTATCATACCTTATTAACTTCCTCGCTAATATGTTTAAGCGGTGTAAAAACACTCTCAATAAATACTTACAGTTTAATAAGTGTTTTATTGCATAAATACTCTCAATAAATACTTGCAGTTTAATAAGTGTTTTATTGCATAAATACTCTCAATAAATACTTGCAGTTTAATAAGTGTTTTATTGCATAAATACTCTAAATAATTCAAATTACAGCTAGGCGACAAGTGAATGAGTCGCTAGGAGCATACATAAGTATGTGACTAGTGCGAATGAACGCAGTCAACAACGCTGTAGTTTGAAGTATGACGAGTATTGACTGGTGCGAATGAACGCAGTCAACAACGCTGTAGTTTGGAGTATGACGAGTATTGAAGTATGACGAGTATTGAATGGAGAACATAATGAAACCGATTGTCGTGCTATATCAAGATCTTCCTAAAAAACTGTACAAAAAACTATCCGATTTTGCTGATATCAAACAATTTAAAACGCTCTCTTTAGACTCTGATGATTTTTGTTCAGCACTTGCCAATGCCTCTGGATTACTTGGTGCTGGTGGCAAAATCGATGAGAATTTTATTAGCCAAGCACCTAATTTAAAAGCCGTTTCAACGGTTTCTGTTGGTTATGACAATGTTGATGTTAATGCACTGACCAAACGTAATATTAAGCTAATGCATACTCCAACCGTATTAACAGATACCGTCGCAGATACCATGATGGGATTAGTACTTTCTGTAGCAAGGCGTATTCCTGAACTTGCTGATAATATTAAACAAGGTTTATGGATTAAAGGTATCACACCAGATTGGTACGGTACTGATGTTCATCATAAAACTATGGGTATTATTGGCATGGGGCGAATAGGTAAAGCTTTAGCTCAGCGCGCACACTTTGGTTTTAATATGAATATTCTTTATCACTCACGTACAGAACATACCGAAGTGAACGATAAATTTGCTGCAACATATTGCACTTTAGAGGCATTATTACAGCAATCTGATTTCGTCTGTATCACATTGCCATTAACACCAGAAACACACCATTTAATCGGTCAAAAACAATTTTCGATGATGAAACTGGATGCTTATTTAATTAATGCAGGACGTGGCGCTGTAGTGGATGAATTGGCATTAATCCATGCATTAGAACAAAAAGAGATCGCCGGTGCTGGTTTGGATGTGTTTGAAAAAGAGCCTCTATCTTCATCTTCACCTTTATTAACGATGAAAAATGTCGTTGCTGTGCCGCATATTGGCTCTGCAACAAAAGAGACTCGCTATGCGATGGCTGAATGTGCCGTAGACAATCTGATTGCAGCGCTGAGTGATCACGTAAAAGAAAACTGCGTCAATTTCTAAAATCATAAATAGCGTTTTTTAAGAAACAAAAAAAGGTAATGAAAAATCGCTCATTACCTTTTTTACTTGATGCTCAAATAAGTTTAAGCGGGATCAACATGAGCCATCACACTCAAAATCTGTTTATTTTGCAAAACCTTATTACGAGCATTAACAACAATTGAGTGGCTTTCACTGACGGTGAGATCACCTTTGATTTCAAGATGTACATCTACGAGTAAATAATCACCAGAACGACGTGTCTTTAAATCATGAACGCCTTGCACGCCCGGTGTTGAAACCAACATCTGTTTAATCTCTTTCAGCGTCTCTTCATCTGCCCCTCTGTCCATTAAATCTTGTAGCGCTTGATAAGTAAAACGCCACCCCATACGGCCGACAAATAGCCCGACAATGAATGCTGCTAATGGGTCAAAAAATTTAAATCCAGCCAAGCTTCCGATAATACCAATCGCAACAACTAATGAAGAAGCGGCGTCAGAACGCGCATGCCAAGCATTTGCGACTAACATATTGGAGTCCACTTTTTTTGCAACAGTAAGCATATAGCGGAATAACCCTTCTTTAGCCGCTAAGGCAAGCAAAGCCACATATAAAGCAACACTATGAACTTCAGGAATAGTCGATGGATCTAAAATTTTATGAATGGCAGAAAACAACATTCCTAAACCGACAATTAATAAAATCGTTCCAAGAATAAGTGATGCTGCATTTTCATAACGAAAATGCCCATAAGGGTGATCTGCATCAGGTCGTTTCTGACTACCTTTATTGGCAATTAAAACAACAAAGTCTGCAATAAGATCAGAAAGCGAGTGAATGCCATCGGCAATTAAACCTTGAGAGTGTGAAAAAAAGCCCACTGTAATTTGCCAAATGGATAAAATAATATTGACAAAAACACTCACTAACGTGCTTTTCTTAGCTGCCTTAAATTTTTCAGACTGCTTATTATCAGTCCGATCCAACTCAATATCATCAATGTGATTATGTGTCATAATAATAATCTTATTTGGTTTTAAATAGCCTACTCTATTGCCATAGATAAATAGAGTTCCATAGGTTATTTCAGGTTCCATAACTCATTGGTGAGGATAAAGGACGACTCTGAATAACAATCCAGTTTAGGGACTAAGATTGCTGTCCAGACATCATATTGAGATGTCATTGCCTATTAATATGCCATATTTAACTCTTTCTGTCTCTTATTTTTATCAATAAAATCTTATAGATACAGAACAATAATATAATTGATAATCATTCTTTTATGCATTTTCTATTTTTAATGAGAAACAGAGAAATTAATTTTTTATAAAAATTTATTAATCGCTTTTCTGTCAACAAGTTAAGGTGTATAACTTATTTTCATTATATTGTTAATATTATTTCAGACTGTTTTTAATTTTTAATGCTTAATAATGTAAAGTAGTAAATAATCATTCTCACTCTTATTTAAAACACAGATCACAGCTATTTTTTACTATTAGGCGATAATGGTAAATATTTTAAACTAACGCTAAGTGAGGTTTGTAATGTATAAGAAAATCCTAGTTCCCATTGATATTTTAGAAGATGAACTTTCTCAGGAACTAATCGCTCACATTGAACAAATAGCAAAGGTGGGTAAACCGGAGATCCACTTCCTCACCGTTATTCCTAATGCTGAACTTTTCTTTGGTATCGAGTTTGCCGCTATTCCTGAAAAATTCAAAGACTCGTCAGAACGTACTCGTCTTGCTTTTGTTGCACTACAAGACATGATTAAAGATGCAAAAATTCCTGATGAGCAAATTATATGCAATGTGGGTGTTGGTAACGCAAAAGATGAAATTTTAGAATATGCCCGCCACATTGATGCTGATTTAATTGCAATTGCATCACATAGACCTAATGTTTCCTCTTATTTATTAGGCTCTACGGCATCATCGATTGTACGTCATGCCAAAATGTCAGTTTTAGTTATACGTTAATATTTAGTTTAAATAACAACAAAGCCCTTTGTCTCAACAACAAAGGGCTTTTTCACAAACTGTGGTCTATTTTAAATAAGGTTAACTGTTATTTTTTAACTGAATCTTGGGTAGTCTCAGCCGCAGACCAAATACGATATTTCACATCAACATCTTTTGGTGCATAAACAACGATAGGTAATTTGCTGTTATAACGGATGAAGGCATCTGATCCCATATTTGCCTGAACGAAGGCATCTTTTTTCGTATTATCAGCACATCCCATCATTGTTGACATTGGGCCATTTAAATCGCCAACAACATAATAGCTATAGCCCCAACCTTCTAAATTCTTTTCATCTAAATCCGCACCAAACCACTGATGGTTGCAATCTACTTTAAGTTCTTTACCAATAATTAATTCAACTTGGTAATTGTTTTCATTATCTTTTTTCTCTAATTCGATAACATGACGAACTTGATTTTCTTGAGCCTTAGGATAAGGTGCAACTTTATCTAAACTGTCGGTAGCTTGTGCGCACGCAGATAAAGACATTGCTGCTACTAAAGATAATATTACTTTGTTCATCACTCTCTCCATTTTTACAGCGAACACTTCGCCGTTAACAAGATTAGTCAGATGTTTTTATTGCTGATTATCTGAATACTAATATTTTTAGTGCTTGAATGCTAACATCTTAGTAAATAGTACTATGAGTGGATAATTCTGAATGTTTTAAAAAGAAAAATCACGTTTTTTCATGAAATGTAAATTTGTGATACATCACCGTGCAGATAAGCTATCTATGATTATACTGAAATAGAGACCCAATTTCTTTTCATAGGAGGTTATATGTTCTCAGATCAACAAGCCCTTGTTTCTCAATTAAGAAATAGTGATCCCCGCTTTGAAGCCCTCTACGATAAACATCATCGACTCGATCAAGAAATTGCTAAATTAGAAGGACCTAACGGAGCTGGCTATAACGATGAAGTTGCCAAACTAAAAAAAGAAAAGCTTCATCTTAAAGATGAAATGCAAAAAATACTTCAACGAAGTGAAAAATAAGGCTCTTTTTAAGCGATGATATTATGTCATCGCTTTTTATGATTAAAAACAAAGATACCGCCCTATAAAGATGCATAATTAATGTATCTTTTATTTTCTAGGGGCTACCTATGTCATCAATACATGGTCATGAAGTTTTGCAAATGATCCTTTCTTCAGAAACAGCATTTACTAAAACATCACTAATTGATGCTATCCATAAACAATTCGGCAATGACTCACGTTTTCATACTTGCTCAGCTGAAAATATGACAGCGACTGAATTAGTTGATTTCTTAGAAAGGAAAGGTAAATTTATTCCGGCAGAAGGCGGGTTTACAACGAGTGAAAATAAGATTTGCCATCATTGATGGATATAGCGCTTTAAAGCTCGATTGCCAGTGATTTCCTTTTCTATGTCATTGGCTTTTTATATAAACAATAAAAAGCCAATTCGTTCTGACAATCGTAATGATTTTATTGACTATATTTTTTACTATATTTTATTCATCGTCTGTTTGTAACCAGCCATCATCTTCCCAAACGCTTTGAATAAGTTCCATAATGTGTTCATGCTTAGTTTCATCTTTTATGCCCGTAACTTGAATCGAGTTCATGCTACTAAAGGCAATACGAAACTGCATATCTGGATATTCTGGAATGATCTTTTTTCTCAGTTCGTGTTCTAAGAGCGGAAATAATGAGTCGGTTATCTTAGATTGTTTATTAAATAAAATTTCCACACGCATTGGTTTCACCATTTAAAGGCAAATAAACTGTATATAAATACAGTAGTATATTCTAAGAAAAAAGAAAAGTCTTTTTGATAAAATTTTTTATCATTACGCATTAAATAATATTTTAGCGTCTCTATCGGCTTAATGATAAGATGTATAATAAATGCAACATATTACTAAGAGAGAAAGGTATGTCAGGAAAAAGAATAAATCGTGAAAAAAAAACCATTCAAAAAATGGTTCACCTTTATGCTCATTCGCATCCTGAAGCTGACTCAGATTATTATCAACAATTAATCAACTATGCATATAACCGATTAGATAAATGTCGCTATGGTGAAGATAAACCAGCCTGTAAACAATGCCCTATTCATTGTTATCAACCAGCAAAACGAGAAACAATGAAACAAATTATGCGTTGGGCGGGTCCACGAATGCTAATTTATCATCCGATCTTAGCAATACGTCATCTTATTGATGATAAAAAGCCGGTTCCTCCACTTCCTGAAAAAAAACGTACTATTCGTTCGACTGAAAAGTAAAATCGGATTTCTTTAAGCGATATAAAACATGCTCAGCAAGAGGATGTGTTTTATCTAATGTTGGATGAAAGAAATTATCAGATTGATGCATACCTAGTTTTTGCATTACACCTTGAGATGGCAGGTTTGAAACTGCAGTAAAAGCGACAACTTCCTCTAACCTCAATGTCTCAAAAGCAAATTTAAATATAGTTAAAGCCGCTTCATAGGTATAACCTTTTCGCCAAAACTTTTTTGCAATCCGCCAACCAATTTCTACGCAGGGATTAAATGGCAAAGGCGCTGCTGGAATATTTAACCCAACAAAGCCAATAAACTCTTTAGTCTCTTTCAATTCAACTGCCCACATTCCCCATCCATTTTGTTGAATAAATTTTTCACGGATAGTCTCAACCATATTATCGCTTTCTAATTGAGATAAAGTGCAAGGAAAATAGCGCATTACTTCAGGTGAAGAATTGATCTCAGAAAAAAATGGCGCTTTATCACTTTCACGCCATTCTCTTAGGTGCAGTCTGGGAGTATCTAAATTCATCGTTATTCTCTTTTTATATAAAATTAAGACAATAGCGATAAAATAGGATAAGCAACGAACAATGAAAAGAAAAATAGTGTTTTATTTTTTGTTTTCTTTTAGTTGGTTTTCTACTGGTGCAACAACTTTATCTTTATTTGCATTAGAGCTTTCTTTTATTGAAACAACGCGTTGTTGAGCAACTGATTTTGCTTGATGTTCAACTTGCTCTGATTGTCCAGTAAATATACCGCCACGCTTAATAGACATACTGCCACAACGGCTCGTACCACGTAATTCACCATGTTCTAAGATATCGAGGTTATTAGCAGCACAAATTCCTTTTACAAAACCGTCAATAATAATATCTGGTGCTGTTAATTCGCCTTCAACTTGCCCCGCATGCATAACACGAATAACGCCATCTTTGACATTAATATTACCAGCGACTTTACCCCAAATTTGGATATCGCCTTCAACATTAATATCACCTTGGAATACCGTTCCTTTTGCAATAATCGTGTATAGTTTTTGCTCTGGCATCGGTTTTTTCTCTTCTGTTATTACTGGTGCAACAGGCTCTGCTGCTTTTGGTGTTTCAGTTTTACGACTAAACATAGCGGCTTTTTTTAACCTCAAAGTCATATAATAAATAGTAATGCTAAAAATTAGGATTAGAATAATCAAAAACTCGCCTGCCATTTGATAACGCCAAAAAGCAATTAAGGCAAGAGTCCAAATTATCCATATCCCGCTGAATATAATATTTCGCAGTGTTCGCTTATTCTCCATAATTAGCTATATCCTTACCTCCCTGACAATAAATACACTTATGCATTCACCATTTTAATAAACGAATGACAAGCATAATGCCAGCAATAAGCCTATTATTACCTTTTAGTTTTTTGATTTGTTCCTTAGGCTAAATAATATTTAGTTAAACACAAAGATTATCTATTTTAATCACCAAACTTTAATGTAAATAAATTATGAGTAGCAAACACTTATTTAGATAAATATTTCGTATTAAAAATTAACATTTTATACTTATATTCTTTTTTTTATAAAAAAATTGTTCAAAAATATTTATCATAAAGCCACAGGACAATCCAATTTTTCAAAATAAAAATATGAGACACCTATCACAGTAAAAAATAGAAGAAAAAAAACACTAAGAAGAAATCAGATTTAAGTGTGAGATCTGTGTTTATATTTTGTTAAATTTTATCTTTAGTTATCCACTTTTATAACTTACGTTAATATAACATATAAAAACCAGTTTTCTTTTTCAATTTTAATTCTCATTTTATGACTTTATTTTTCAAACAAAACACAACAATTAAATAACAAGATAAGCACAATAAGAAAACAATGATTATACCTACCTTTTAAATACATCTATTATTTATTTACACTGTAAAGAAAATGAAGTAAGAATAACTCCATGTTATATATGGATTTTAATACTAAAAAAAATAAGTGTAAATTATTGATTACACAAATATACTTACCATTCTTTATTGTCTCAAATAAAAAATTTTTCTTATTTAATTTTCTTTTGCAATTTATACCAAATCCCACTAAATTAACAAAACGACTTATCTTAAATTAGCAAAATAAAATGCAGTGTCTAATATCTAAAAAAAACATCATCAAATTAAAGAAAATAATCTCCTTTTTATTTTAAATAGCACTCAATAATAAAGAAGTGTTTTTATAAATGTTCTTATATTTATCATTATAAAAATACAGTGATACTCATATAATAATTTTTGGGCGAATTATGAATACAATGCAATGTGACAAAAACAATCAAAACGATTGTACGATTGAAAAAAAATCTTTTTTCTATTCACAATATCAAATACTAGAAAATGAGCAAAAAGCCCTCTTCCTTATTCGGAAAAATGCACTTATTTTGCAAAACTGCACAGATACAATCACAGCAAACCAAGATCAAGTTCTTTTTTTACAACAGGGCAACTATACAATAAAAACACAAGGCACCGATCCTGTAGAGATTATTGCAATACCTCTTTCAGATGATTTCTTAAGAGATTTCATGTCAAAGTACAACGATATTTTGTGTAATATAGAAAGAGATGAAGAATTTTCTAGTGCTTTTATTTGTTTTCAAGACTCCCCTCTTATTCACTTTTGTAGCAATGGTTTTGAATATCTCACCGCCCAATCCTGCCCTGAAGCGTTCACACGGTTACGAATTGAAGAGCTTTTAATCCTTTTGCTGTCAACAGAACAAGGCTCAGATTTAATGGCATTATTGCGTCAACTCAGTCATCGCCAGGTTGATCGCTTGAAAATATTTATGGAAAAAAATCATTTAAAAAGTTGGAAACTAAAACAATTTGCCCGTGAATTTGGTATGGGATTAACAACATTTAAAGAGCTTTTTAACCACGTCTATGGTACATCTCCAAGAACATGGATCTGCGAAAGAAGAATTATTTACGCACATCAACTATTACTGACTACTGAAATGAGTATTGTTGATATTTCAATGGAGTCAGGCTTTTCAAGCCAATCTTACTTTACACAAAGCTATCATCGTCGTTTTAATATGACACCAAGTAAAGCGAGAAACATCAGATTAAAATTATAAAAAATCCGACCGAATATCATAATATCTAAAAGTCATTCATAGTTAGAATACTTTAAATTTATTCTTATGAGTGAGTTCTATATCGTGATCAAAGAAAACAAACATACCCCACAAGCCCATTATTATGATTATTTAACTTTACTAAAAAAAATGATGGCAACCGGTGATAAAAAAACTGTAGATGATTTATTTGATCTACAGTTTTCTTTGCAGTCTAATAAAAATAGTGACACTGAATGCGATGTTAATGCACAGCAGATAAAAATATTATCTCGAGTATTATGTCGTGAAAGCGTAGACAGTTTATTACAATCCACTTGGTTTTTACGAAAAAAATACTGTTTTGTTGATATCACTAAGGAAGAAATCCTTGATGTCGTTAACTTGGTACGTTCATTTCATGCGCAACAAGCAAATGCTACGTTAACACCAATGGATTGGGATAAATCATTGAAGGCTACTGTCAATATCAATGAGCATATGCGCTTAATTCAAGCTGTTATAAAGCCTCTGTTTATTTACTGGGTTCAACATATTACCCCTCAGCTATTTACTCTTTATGAAACCAAAAGAGAGCTAGAGTCTCAAATTAAGCAGTGTGAAAATATTAAGTCATTCGAAAGAAAACAACTATCAAATACAAGTGATTCTTTTTTATCTTTAGATGACATCAATATCAAACTAAATTCAGATAAAGTCCGACTCATAGTGATTAATGATCTACTACAAAAAGATATCACGTTGCTTTTAGAGAGTTGGAAAAATGAGCCAGTCTTTAATATTGAAATTAATAACACACTAGATTACATCCAAGGTGTAACACCACGCTCAGAATTGATAAAACCACTATGGACGATTTTAAACAGTATTCCAGAAAATCCTGAAAATTGTCAAAAATTAAAAGATTGGCTACTAGAAAGGGAACTTTGTTTAAATAACGATGAATTTTTATGGCGATAATAAAATTTCAGCTCTTCTTTAAATAAAAAGAGAAGAGCTGAAATTAGCGTTTAATTATTCTATTTAATATCTAAGATCTCAATTGTTACGATAGACATGGATTCTGGAGGCACTTGCCCTGGAACACCATTTTTCCCATAGCCACCACCTGGTTTGATATAAATTTTAGCTTTACCATTGATACCTGCTTTGGCAATAAAGGTATTCAATGGTAGTGGTAATTGGCGATAAGGTAAGATAAGAGGCTTAGCTTTATCATAATTAAGCGTCACAGTGCCATCTGTTAGCTCTTCATGCATAGTGAAGACAACTGTTTTACCCGCTATTGATTCAACAGGTTTACCCTGTTTTAAAATTTTAAAATAAGTATTGTCATCATATTGCACGTAATTTTGTTTTTGGATCTCAGATAAAATGGATTTATTACGCTGAGCATTATCTTTTCCAATAATCGAATAAGCATAAGCAAGTTGCCCAGCAATCATTTGCCCTTCGCCCGCCATTTTCTCAAGCTGCTCTTTTAGCGTTTTATTTTCTTTTAAAATATTACTCGTGTCTGTATTCACTTTCGCTAATTCAGCATCTTTTGCTTTAATTTGCTCATTTAATTTAGCAATAGATTCTGTTTGCTGTTGCTTTAATGTACTAATTTGCTGTGTACTTTCTGTATTTTGTTTTTCTAATTGTGCTTTTGCTTCAGCTAATTGAGCGCTCAATTTATCCGTCGTATTTTGCTTTTCAGAGAGTTGTTTTTCTAGCAATGCTAACGTTTTCTCACTTTCTTTTTTGCTCGTAGTGACTTGAGCTAATGCGATATTATTCTCTTTAAATTGTGTATCTAATGTTTGGTATTTATTCGATAACTCACTTTGCGTTTTTTCTAACTTAGCTATTAGATTATTTTTATCAGCAATTAAATTATCAACGGCTTTTTCACCCGCAGATAAGCTCTTTTTCAAATCAGCTAATTCAGTTATTTTATTATCTAACTGTAATTTTAATTCTGGAATTGCTTTTAGTTTTTCGTCTGCCTGATCTTTTTGTTGCTGGACAGCTAAAAGCGATTTATTAATCTGAATTTGTTCCTGATTACTTTTTTCAACTTGTGCTTGTAGTTGTGCTATTTCTTTACGTTGTTCCTCAACAAGTTTGCTATTAGCATCTTGTTGCTTTTCTGCTTCTGCTACTTTTAACGCAAGTTCTTTAGATAAATCTTCACGTTCTGATGTGATCTTCAATAATGTGCTTTGTAATTTATCTATCTCTTTTTTCGCAGAGTCATCTTTTAGCAAAAGTTGAGCCTGTGCAAATAGAGCCTGCACATCTTCTTTCTCTTTCGTTATTGTTGCTAATTGATTTTGTACATCTGTGAGTTGTTTAGTTAATTTATCTTGCTCAGTCGTTATTGTTGATAACGAATTTTCTAATGTTGCTATCTCTTTATTTTTTGCGCTTTCTAAATTAGCTAATTCTTGTTCTTTTTGCTTATTGTTGTCATTTAGCAATTTCTGAGATTCAACATACTGAGCTTGTATAGCTTCTTTTTCTTGTTCAATTTTAGCGAGTAGTGCCTGCTTTTCAGTTAATTGGTTAATTAACTTCTCTTGCTCTACTTTTATGCTTTCAAGTGAACTTTGTAATTTATCAATCTCTTTTTTGGCGCTGTCATCTTTTAACAGAACCTGAGCCTGTTGATACTGAGATTGTAATTGCTCTTTTTCTTGCTCAAGCTGAGTATATTTCGCCTCTAAGGTTTTAAGTACCTCTGCTTGTTTTTCAAAATCTTGTTGCTGTTTTGCTAATTCGGTATTTTTTACTGTTGTTGCCTGTAATACGTTCTCTTTTTCGGCTAATTGCTTAACTAATAAGTCACGTTCTTTTTTTATTGTTTCTAAATCACTTTGTAGCTTGGCAACAGCCTGTTTTAACGAGTCATCATTAAGTAAGTTGTTCGCCGTCGCTAATTTGTCTTCTGTTTCAGCCAGCGTTAATTCAAGTTGCTTAATTTGGTTATTTGCATTTTGAAGTTTTTCTAAATGCGCTTTGGTGATAGCTGCCTGCTCAGTATATTTCTGATAAAGCGCTTGGTATTTATTTCTCGTCTCTGCTAAACGATTTAATAGCGTTTTATTAAAAAGAGGTTGTTTATGATCGAGTACAGAACGATTGAACTGATAGGCAAAGTGAAAAGGGATGGCCGTAACAGAATAAAATGTTCCTGGAATAATATCTAACAAGAAGTTGTCATTACGTTGAGGTCTTGTATAACTCTCTTTTGAATAAAGTGCTAACGGATTATAAACCGTTGCATTATTTCGGTAGCTATAACGATTAAGATCCTCAGGTGCAAATTGAGGCTTAATCGGAACAAATGAAAGCAACGGTGTTAAATAACGAGTGTAATCACTCTTTAATTTTGAATAATCCGCGGGTAACACAGGGCAATTTTCTGCCAGTGTGATATCAGGAGTCTTAATAGGTTCGACTTCCTGATTATCTGTTTTAACTGGCGTAGAAGGTTTAACTCGTTGCTCTGGTTTTATTTGTTGAGTCGCTGTTGTGGTGCGATTTACTCCACGATTAGCCTGACCGGTTCTTGTTGACGATGAAATTGTAGCAGATGTTTTAGGCTCAATTTTAATTGGCTCTTGCGTTTCAAAATAACGGTCAAAATCTTCAATAACAGAATTAAACTCATTATTGGCAAACGATAGTGTTGGAAACAGCATAAAAGCGAGACAAACACTCTGCTTTAATTTCATAGTAATTATTCACCTAATTTTTTTAATGTCGAATTAACTGACATAATCGACAAATAGCGAACTTTTGCACATAAAACTTCTGTTTTTGATTCAATACTCATTTTTAATAAATCTAAGCTATCTTTACTTGCTGTACCTTGAACACTACGGTACATCGCATTGATTTCACTAATTTCTTTAAATGAACTCATCATGGATTGATAGTCAGATGGAGAAAAAGTTTTCAAAGAATCAAGTTGTTTGATGCAAGCACTTTGTGGTGCTAGCCCTAATTTTCTTGCATCTACGCCACTATCAGCAGGCTCTGCTGCGGGTGCCATAGAAATCGGTTGTGCAACAGCTACTGGTTGAGTAGTTGCTACAGGCTGTGTGGTTTGTGTTGGCGCTGGCGCTTCAATTGGACGAGTTTGATCAGTCCACGCACACCCAGATAGGGCGAGGACGCTGGTTGCCATAAAAACAGCGAGAACATTCTTTTTATTTTGTAATAAGGACATCATTTTTCCTTAATTCCGATCAGACTTAAACAAGAGCATATGAGTTGTCGCATTTTAAGCCATTTTATTATAATTTTCTATTACCTACTGCATACTAAATAAATAGGCTAACACTCTTGGTTACAATGAGTGTTCCTATCATTTCATTTGTTTTTTCTTAAAATACTACTTACATCACACTAAATGCATCAAATCTTGAATATCGGATTTATTTAGTAAAAATGTTGTCATATAAACTGATCGTTTTTTATATTGATGGGATAATACCAGATTATTATAAAAATAATAATCCTAATTTTATCATTTATTTACGCAATATATGCGTAAAAAATACGCTTATATTTTGTTGCTGTTTTTTAATACCGAGATAAAATCAAAAAATGAATATCTAATTAAGTATTGATATTCATTTTATCCTTCAAAATAGGAGAACTAAAATGAGTCGTTTTAAAATTGGTATCGTTGTCGGTAGTTTAAGAAAAGATTCGTTTAATAAGCAAACAGCACATGCCTTAATTAAGTTATTTCCTCAAGAATTTACCTGCCAGTTTATCGATATTAGTGCTCTTCCTCTCTATAACCAAGATGATGACAGTCATACCCCTTCTTCTGTTGTCGATTTCAAACAACAAATAAAAGCGTGCCAAGGTATTGTTTTTGTTACTCCAGAATATAATCGCTCAATCCCTGGCGTGCTGAAAAATGCATTAGATCAAGCCTCTCGCCCTTATGGAACGAGTGCTTGGAATGAAATCCCAGCCGGTATTATTGGTGTTTCAATAGGTAATATTAGTACAGCAATAGCTCAACAGCATTTACGTAATTCATTAGCCTTCTTAAATATGCCAACGCTAAATCAACCAGAGTGTTATCTAAAATGGTATGACGGAATGGTTGATAATGGGCAGTTTTCAGAGAAAACAGCAGCTTTTATGCAAAACTGGGTTGATGCCTACGTTGCTTTTGTGAAGCAAAATAATCAATAATCAAATAAACTAAAAAGAGCTTTATGTGAAAAACATAAGCTCTTTTTCTTTTTAAACATCAAAGTTAATGTAATTTATTTGGTTATAATATCTCTACTGACAAATAAAAGTTTTAATATTTTATAGATTAAAAGTGACTATAAATTTGTCTACTTCAACATTTAATAACATAAGACAAAAATGGATTATCCTTAAAAGATATATTTTCTTATTACAATTAATAATTGTTTGTTATATAACCAAAAGTAAAGGGATTTAAATAGAATCGGACTTGAGATCAAATTTAATCATTTATCTTATTCGTTCTAAAGTCATAAAATATCAATAGACTTCAATCTATTACCACATATAAAAATTACAATTTGATAATTATTTTTAATAATTTATATTAGATTAGAACCTTAGCCATAATGTGCGATACATCTCTAAATAATATGCTTTTATAATTGTGACAAACAAAAAAATTACCTATATTATTAATCCATTAAATACTGGCAGGTAAATCATGGATAAAAATTTAAAAGAAATTGAATGCGAAATTGCTGCTCTAAAAATTGTTATCAAGTCTTTACTTTCCACGCTAAATGATAAACAACGAAGAGATATGTTGGGCAATATATCTATAGTGCTTGAGGATACATCGAACAAATACCCTCAGCTTAATGAAGTTATTAACTTAACTGAGCAATATGTGAAGAAACTGACTCAAGCCTAATGAAAACGATATTTGCTATTAAATTTATACCCTAATTTTTATAGGGTGCTAATAGCATCCTATTGATTATTTTATATAAGACATACTGTGATTTTCCTTTCATTTACATAGCACTAAGTTAAATTTACTGAGTGTCTATTTTCCTCATCTCAAATATCCTCACATTTACTATCTAATGAAAAATGCAACAACATTGTATATTTTCTTGTCTATTTAATTTTTTCTTGGATTTAATTAAACAATTAATTAATATAAAAAATAATTTATCACACAGCAATAAATTGTCTTTCTTTTGAGGATCTTATGGAAAAAAAAGTTGTCAATATAGAGTATGAAATTGCAGCAGTAAAAGTTGTTCTAAAAGCCTTGTTATTGACTTTGACAGATAAACAAAAAGAAATAGTGATCCATGATATAAATAAGACCGTCAATGATGCTTACATCGAACATCCTCAATACCAAGATATTATAAGTAAGACCGAACAATATATAAAAAAAATACTCTAAGCATTAAATTATCATTCTTCAACACCCTCTCTTTATTATTTATATTAGAGAGGATTTATATCTACATCTTTAAAAAATCAAATCGCTTCAAACTTTAACATAATCACTGATTGATTAAGTATAAACAAAATAATGTGATTATTTATGGCTCGCTAATTCGGATAATAATGAAAACTTTAGATTTATGATGTTTATGCGTCTAACGAGTAAAAACTTACCACCTTAGACACATACTTTATAAATTTTTTCTCTATTAACGATGAGCAAGATTAAACTTTTGTACCGATAACTGTAATTCTTCGGTTTGCCTTTCTAATGAAATAGCTGCTGCTGAGACTTGTTCAACTAAAGAGGCATTCTGTTGTGTTACACCATCCATTTGAGTAATCGCCACACTCACTTGACCAATACCTTTACTTTGCTCTTCAGATGCAATAGTGATTTCTTTCATTATTGACGTTACCTGTTTAACGCCCGTCAAAATGTCTTCCATCGTATTTTCCATATCACTGACTAATTTTGCCCCCTTTTTTACACGGGCAGTGGAATCAGCAATAAGAACTTCAATCTCTTTAGCCGCTTTGGCACTATCTCCGGCTAAATTACGCACTTCATTGGCGACAACCATAAATCCTCGGCCATGTGCTCCTGCTCTTGCCGCTTCTACTGATGCATTTAAAGCCAGTATATTGGTTTGAAACGCAATGTTATTAATGACATTGATGATATCTGCAATTTTGCTTGAACTATTAGAGATCCCATCCATTGTTGTCACAACAGATTCAGCTAATTCATTGCCTTTTTCAACAGTCACTGATGCAACTTCAGCCAATTCTCTTGCTTGATAAGCATGTTCCATGTTCTGGTTCACAGCCGCTGTTATCTCTTCCATACTTGCTGCTGTTTGTTCTAATGCTGTTGCTTGCTCTTCTGTACGAGAAGCTAAATCATTATTCCCTTTGGCTATTTCAGAAGCACCACGATAAATACTGTCACTTCCCATTCGGATCGTACTTACCGCTTCATGCAAACTATTTTGCATATCATTTAATAACGGTATTAATCGCCCTGCACAGTTATTACCAAAAGGTTCTAGTGGCTGACTTAGATCACCTTCTGTAATTTTCACAAAATGTTGGCGAATATTTTCGAGTGGTTTTTGTAACATAACGGCTAAATAGCGATCGGTGAGGAACAAAATAATTGCCCCTAAAATGGCACTAATAACAATAACAATTTGTGTCACTTCAATAAGCTTATCCACTTCTTCAATCGTATTATCAATTTTTATATTTGCGACATGATTAAAGTTTTCGCTTACATTGCCTAATTCGCGACTCAATGCAGGTGTTACATTTTTTGCATGATGTGTATATTGCTCGATAGTGCCATTGAGCGCTAATTCCATCTGCTTTTTTACGCCTTGTTCAAAAAGCGCTTGCCATACGTCCATAAGTTCTTTTGATACTTTTGCATCCATAGGTCCTGGAGAAACAGATTTCATATACTCAATCTGTTTTTCCATATTTTCCATCGCCAATTGTACTTGTGTAAAATCGACGTCTTTGCCTTCTGCTTTTTCATCAATGAGACGATTTAGTCGAGACGTGAATCGAAAATACTGATCATTTCCCTGACTGAGTGCAGCCATTTGTTTTATTATTTGATTATCAGATTGATTGCCTTGAGATATTTGTGATAGTGACCATGCGCTATAAAGACTAACACCGCCAAATAACACACATAAAGTCCCCAATATGATTATCAGCATCAGACGAATAGTAATGTTACGAAGTTTCTGCATCGAATTTCTCAACTAACAAGATAAAGTAAGCCCAATAGGGCGTAATGTACTCTTATCGACAGTTTTTCAATTTATTTTAATTTTTTACTAAAGTTTTTTATAAATTGGTTTTTTATTTTCTATACATAAAAAGGGTTAGATGAAAGAAGCAAAAACGTTACTTATCTATCATTTTTTATAATTTGATATAAAAAAAATAAAGTTCTATAAAATCAATACGCCATAAAAACAGTGAATTGAAAAATAAATAAGAAGCATTAAAAAAATAAAAGGATAGTTGAAGGGAAAATGAGGTTTAGAATATTCTTAAATAATTAACTCAATAAAAATCACCTCAAATTATAACAAATCTGAGGTGATCATATTTTATCGTTAGAAGGTTGTTTCTATCCCTAATCTAACAGTACGTCCAGGAATTGGCATATAAATAACCGTACCAGGATCAAATGTATAACGATTCGTTAAGTTATCAATATTAAATGTGAAGTTGATATTTTTTCTTAATGCGTACTTACCAAAAAGATCGACAGTTGTTGATGAATATAGTTTCTGAACAGGAGCCGCAGCCGTACCGACTAACCATTTTTGAGGGTAATCTTTTCCTGAATTATAACGAACCCTAACGCCTGTCTGTAATTTTTGATCAAACATTTTAATACCCGCAATCCCTGAGAAAATTTTCTCTGGTGGTATTCTTGAAGGTGATAATCCCCATGCAAAACCAACAGAATTACAGGCTGATTCAAGGTGACCTAATTCCATTTCAGCTTTTGAACATAGATCGGCTTTATTATAGAAAGTCGCATCAACTGAACCAAATAGATAATTTGAATCAT
Organism: Proteus sp. CD3; assembly: GCF_008808075.1. Classification (NCBI taxonomy): domain Bacteria; kingdom Pseudomonadati; phylum Pseudomonadota; class Gammaproteobacteria; order Enterobacterales; family Morganellaceae; genus Proteus; species Proteus sp. CD3. Next base: position 2,526,032 of record NZ_CP019686.1, read on the forward strand.
ATTTTAATTCAACTTCATAACCTGATAATTTAAATTTATCGTAATTCTTAGTGACAACGTAAGACTCAGGATAATATCCACCATTTGGATTTACCCCTTGAGAAAGATAATTTTTAATATCATTATTGAAATAAGCAATACGTAATGACGTATTATCTTCATCAAAAATAAGATTATCTTTATCTAAATGGATACCTACTTCGAAAGATCGCGCATTTTCAGGTTTAATCGGATACTTAGGGTTATAAGAATAGGTTTGATCTGATACAGAGCTTTCAAATAAACTCGGCTCTCTATAAGTATCTGAATATTTGCTATAAAGATCTAAATCTGGTGTCACATGGAAACGTATCTCACCAAAGAAATCATTTTTAGGTCCATAGGTTGTTGTTTTTCCGGCAATATGATCTTCAACTTTAAAGGAATGAATACGCCAACCGCCCAATGTATCAATCCATTTACCTTTATAAGCAATATTGGTAAATAGTGAGCTGGTTATTCCTTTTGCATTGCGATTTGCCGTAAATAGTTCTCTGCCTTGCGTTATCCCCTCTGGGCTCCAATTAGATTCATACCTTTTAGTTAATGGTTTTGTTGTTTGAGCCATATACTCAATACCATAAGTAATATCTATTGGCTTATTGGCAAGCTGTGACGTATTTTCGATATTAAAACCAATTCGTTCGTCACTGTATTTATGTTTGTATTGATCACCATAATGTGCAGAAACATCATCTGTTAAACCATTTCTTTGATTAAATTTTCCTTTGGTCCACCATACGCCGATATTCATATCCACTAAAATCGACTCTGGTTTATAAGAGTAGTTTACAGACGTTGTATCTATTCTGGCGCTACCTAATGTCCATTGTGACATTTGTCCATCAGATTGATACCAATAAGCAGCAAGAACTTCACCCGCTCTTTGTTCATGATGGCGGTAGTTAATTTCTAAACTGGAGTAAGGATTAAAATAGATATTGGACTTCAGTAAAGTTGACTGACTGTCATAACTGGTATTAACAACTTCCTGTCCAGGTTTAATCGGTGAATCTGCTAGCCTATATTTGTCATAACCATGCTTACCCGCAACAAAGTTACCCTGTGTACGATCACTATAAGCTATTAAGAAATCGAATTTTTCATTTCGATAAGCAACACCCGCGGTATAAGCACCATTATTAAAATGGGTACTTTTTAAATCTGTTGATGGTCGATAGTTGCCTTCTTCTTTCTCATTTGAGCCAATAGTAGGTCTAACATTATTATTATAAAGGCTGCCTTTAAATAGAAAGCCAACTTGATCACCTTGAGGAATAATACTATTTGCTGAAATGGTTTTTAACTTAACTGTTCCACCAATCGCGCCCCCCGAGAATTTACTCATGGAAGCACCTTTTTCTATTTCGATAGTATCAATCAAATCAGAATCAATATATGTTCTATCTGAACTTCCTTGATAACCCCGCCATGTATTCGTTGATTGTAGACTTCCATCAATAATAATAGGAACACGGCCATTTCCTTGTAACCCACGAATACCAATATCAAGCGCTCCCGCTTCATTTCTAGAATTATTACTTTGAAGCGATGTTTCATTAGCAAAGATATCTGAGTTAGTAGTTCCTCTTATCGTACTAATGTCTTTTGTATTAATCTGTTTAATATCTGTTTTAGTTTTATTTGCGGTAACAACAAGTTTGTCTTCTTGATTTGCTGGCGTATTTTGGCTGGCTAAAGATGACGTTGATGTGCATAAAATAACTAAGGTTATTATGTTTTTTTTTGCTTGAAATATCATTTAACTAATGCCTTTCACTTATCAACTATCAATCGTTTTATATCATCAAGTAACCTGATGAATGTTAAAAATTAATCTGTCATTTATCTAATAAATTTGAATAACTATTAGCTTTTTGAACAATAGAAAAATAAAATAGCTATATTATTTATAGGGTTATATTCCTTTAATGGTTTATTTAAGGAATAGGAATATACTCCAATGATAATAATTATCAATATAATAATAACTATTATTATCATCTGGTTAACATTTGGATTTTTATACTAATTATTTGACTTATTGGCTTGATAAAATAAGTGGAATAGGATTTAAACAATGCGTATTGAGATGATATTGAGGAAAAGATTATTTGGAGCGGGCGAAGGGAATCGAACCCTCGTATAGAGCTTGGGAAGCTCTCGTTCTACCATTGAACTACGCCCGCATTGGATTTTTCTGATTATACGCCTCCTTGATTGAACGACAATCCCCTTCTTATTTAAATGATTATTTAATCATCGAAAAAAAGATAACCATTTGTTTTTAAAAACAATAAAGCCACCTTTCGGTGGCTTTATAACTATATCGATATTCGTTAATGTTATTCGCTAATTAACTATTTATTTAAAATAGCAGTTATTCAAAATAACAATTATTTATTAGGGCGCATTGCCGGGAATAAAATAACATCACGAATAGTATGGCTGTCAGTAAATAACATCACCATACGGTCAATACCAATACCTAAACCTGCTGTTGGCGGTAAACCATGTTCTAATGCCGTGATATAGTCATGGTCGAAGAACATAGCTTCAGCATCACCCGCTTCTTTTTGGCGAACTTGATCTTCAAAACGCTCTGCTTGGTCTTGTGCATCATTAAGTTCTGAGAAACCATTACCAATTTCACGACCACCAATAAAGAATTCGAAGCGGTCAGTGATAAACGGATTATCATCGTTACGACGAGCCAGTGGAGAAACTTCTGCTGGGTATTCAATAATGAACGTTGGTTGAATTAAGTGGCTTTCTGCAACTTCTTCAAAAATTTCACACTGAACACGACCTAAGCCCCAGCTTTTCTCAATCTTAATACCAATAGATTGAGCAATAGCAACCGCTTTATCCATATCATCAAGATCCGTCATTACGGTTTCTGGACGATATTTGCAGATAGCTTCTTTCATAGTTAATTTGGCAAAAGGTTTACCAAAATCAAACTCTTGATCACCATATTTCACTAATGAAGAGCCAAGTACATTTTCAGTTAATGTACGGAATAATTCTTCAGTTAATTCAATCAAGTCGCGGTAATCTGCATACGCCATATAGAGTTCCATCATTGTAAACTCTGGGTTATGACGTGGTGATACACCCTCGTTACGGAAGTTACGGTTGATTTCGAATACGCGATCAAAACCACCCACAACTAAACGTTTTAAATATAATTCAGGTGCAATACGCAGATACATATCGATATCTAACGCATTATGGTGCGTAATAAACGGACGCGCACTTGCTCCACCAGGAATGGTTTGCATCATTGGCGTTTCAACTTCCATAAAGCCTTTGTTCACCATAAATTGACGGATACCCGCCATAACTTGTGAACGAATTTGGAACGTTTTACGCGATTCTTCATTAGAGATCAGATCTAAATAGCGCTGACGATAACGCATTTCTTGGTCAGCTAAACCGTGGAATTTATCCGGTAATGGGCGTAATGCTTTAGTTAATAAACGCACTTCGTGACAATGAATACTTAGTTCACCCGTTTTCGTTTTAAAAACACGACCACTAGCCCCTAAGATATCGCCCAAATCCCATTTTTTAAATTGCTCGTTATAGATGCCTTCTGGTAAATCATCACGAGAAACATAAAGCTGAATACGACCACCCATGTCTTGCAATGTAGCGAAAGATGCCTTGCCCATAATACGGCGAGTCATCATACGACCTGCAATAGAAACTTCCACATTTGCGGCTTCTAACTCTTCTGCACTCATTGCATCATACTTTTGATGTAATTCGTCAGACAGCGCATTTCTGCGGAAATCATTTGGGAATGCGTTACCATTATCACGTAAAGCGGATAATTTTTCGCGGCGTGTTTGCAGTTCGTTATTTAAATCAGGTGCCTGCTCCGCACCTTGTTGCTGTTGCGACATGTTTTTCCTCACAGGCCCGCTTTTAAGCTAGCTTCAATAAATTTATCAAGATCACCGTCTAATACTGCTTGTGTATTACGCGTTTCCACACCAGTACGTAAATCTTTAATACGTGAATCATCAAGAACATAAGAACGAATTTGACTACCCCAGCCAATATCGGACTTGTTATCTTCCATTACTTGCTTGTCTGCATTTTTCTTCTGCATTTCCAGCTCGTATAACTTCGCTTTCATCTGCTTCATTGCCTGATCTTTGTTCTTATGCTGAGAGCGATCGTTTTGGCATTGAGTAACAAGACCTGTTGGAACGTGGGTAATACGAACCGCAGATTCTGTTTTGTTAACGTGCTGTCCACCTGCACCCGAAGCACGATAAACGTCAATACGTAAATCAGCAGGGTTGATTTCAATATCAATATTGTCATCAACTTCAGGGTAAATAAAGGCAGAACTAAATGAGGTATGACGACGGCCACCTGAGTCAAAGGGGCTTTTACGAACTAGGCGATGAACACCCGTTTCTGTACGTAACCAACCATAGGCGTACTCACCAATAATTTTGATAGTCGCTGATTTTAATCCTGCAACATCACCGTCAGATTCTTCAATAATTTCTGTTTTAAAGCCTCTTGATTCCGCCCAACGCAAGTACATGCGCATCAGCATACTTGCCCAATCTTGCGCTTCTGTACCACCAGAGCCGGCTTGTAAATCAAGGTAGCAATCCGCACTGTCATATTCACCAGAGAACATACGACGGAATTCTAATTGCTCAAGCTTTTTATTTAAACCATCTAATTCAGCAATAGCTTCGTTAAATGTTTCTTCGTCATCAGCTTCAACAGCTAATTCAAGTAAACCAGAAACGTCTTCTAGTCCTTGCTCTAACTGATCGATTGTTTCTACGATAGCCTCAAGAGATGAACGCTCTTTGCCTAATGCTTGCGCCCTTTCTGGCTCATTCCATACATCAGGTTGTTCTAATTCAGCGTTAACTTCTTCTAAACGCTCTTTCTTGGCATCATAGTCAAAGATACCCCCTGAGAACATTCGTTCTTTCAGAGACTTCTTCAATTTGGTGTTTTACGGGGTTGATTTCAAACATATTTTTTCGTCTTTATGTTATTTTTAAAAACAATTGGAATAAATTTTGAACCGCATATTGTAACGGATATATCAGCGGGTTTATAGCATTTATATACAACTGTCTACCAGATAGTTATTAGCATAACAACGTGACTCTTTATATCACGGTAAATTGCTTAATTATTCGTGTTAACAAGGCCAAATATGCTCAACAAGCAGTTGCGCATTACGTTGCCCTCTAAACTCATTTACATCTAATCTATAAGCCAACTCGACGGTTTTAATACTGTTATCAGGCCATATATTGATATCAACATTAAATGCAATTGCATCAATCATAAGATGACTATTTACTGGCTGAAGCATCATTTTTAAATGCTTACTACCCACAATACGTTGTTGTAACAGCGTAAACTTACCGTCAAATAAAGGTTCAGGAAAAGCCTGTCCCCACGGACCTGCTTCTCTTAGCATTTCTGCGATAGGCAATGAAAATTGATGTTCAGTTAGTTCACCATCCGATAAAATAACACCTTGCAACTGTTCGTCAGAAACCAGCTCTGCCATTAAAGACGAAAAATGGCGCTGAAATAATGGGAATTTATCCTCTTCAAGTGAAAGCCCCGCCGCCATTGCGTGCCCACCAAATTTCACCATCAAACCCGGATTTAATGTATTTAATCGCTCTAAAGCATCTCGAAGATGAACACCACTAATTGAACGACCAGAGCCTTTTAATAAACCATCACCACTAGGTGCAAACGCAATAACTGGACGATGCAATTTTTCTTTAATACGAGACGCTAAAATACCCACAACACCTTGGTGCCATTGAGGATGATAAATCGCTAAACCATTGGGTAAATCGTGTTGCGTTCCCATAAATTGGCGAAAAATAGTTGAGGCTTCTTCTTGCATGCCCGCTTCAATTTCACGCCGAGTTTGATTTAATCCGTCAAGTTCATTAGCAATTTCACGCGCTGAACCAATATTGTCAGTTAAAAGTAACGCGACACCGACAGACATATCATCAAGACGCCCTGCTGCGTTTAAGCGAGGTCCTAAAGAGAAACCTAAGTCACTACTAACCAATTGAGATAGCTCTTTACGAGAAACTTCCGTAAGTGCTTTGATCCCTACACAACAACGACCAGCCCTTATTCGGCGTAATCCTTCGTAAACAAAAATACGGTTATTTTCATCAAGAGGAACAACGTCTGCCACTGTACCTAGTGCAACTAAATCAAGAAAATCCGCCATATTAGGGCGAGCTAAGTTTTGTTGCTCAAACCAACCTTGTTTTTCTAATTCAGCTCTTAATGCCGTCATTAAATAAAAGGTAACGCCAACACCGGCTAATGATTTAGATAAAAAAGAGCAATCTGTCAGATTAGGATTAATAATCGCATCAGCAGCGGGTAAGGTTTGTCCCGGTAAATGGTGATCCGTAACAAGAACACGAATACCATATTCATGAGCCGTATCCACACCTTCAAAAGAGGAAATGCCATTATCAACAGTGATAATGAGATCAACCCCTTTTTTAGCAACATCATGAACAACTTGAGGGCTTAAACCATAACCATCATCAAAGCGATTAGGAATATGATAACTAACTTGCTTAAATCCCATTTGGCGTAATGCTTTAATCGCAAGTGCGGTACTCGTTGCACCATCGGCATCAAAATCACCGACAATAACAATACGAGATTGTTGCTGTAACGCCTCAATCAGTAATGAAATTGCCGTTTCTATTCCGGTTAATGCTTGATAATGAAGTAAGCCTCTTAACGATCGTTCTAGTTGAACTTCAGATGTTATTCCACGATTAGCATAAATTTGTCGTAATAAGGGATCTAAGTTATCCGGTAATTGAGTTACCTGTGCAATTCGACGACGCAGTGTCGGTTCAATAGTGACCATAAAACGTAATTACTTCTCTTTTTTATCTAATAATTCAACAAGGTTTTGCGCAGAAATATATCCACCATAAATACTGGCATTAGGTAACACAATAGCAGGTGTACCCTGAATACCCATCATGGTGCCTAATTTAAAGTGTTCATTGATATTGATTTTTTTGCAGTCATCAATCGCAATAATTTTGTCACCTTTAAATGCGCTGTCTAATGATTTATTAGGGAATCCACTACACCACACAGCATTCATTTCTTTGCTCACAATATTGTTACTAATGCCATTACGAGGAAACGCTAAATAGCGTACTGTGACACCTTGTTTATTCAATTCGGGCACTTCTTGATGAAGTTTTTGGCAATAAGGGCAACTAATATCAGTAAAAATAGTGATCACATGGCGTTCATTTCGCGCTTTATAAACGATCATTTCATTCTTAAGTGAGTCTACTTTTTTCATGATAACTTGATTAGCAATGCTAACTGGCTCCCCACTGCTAATGTTATAAATAGGTCCCGCGGTCAGATATTTACCATCATCTGTAATATAAAAAATGCCTTTATCTGATAACACCGCATTTAATCCAACAATCGGTGTAGGTTGGATACTTTCAGCTTTAATTTGCATTTTAGCCAGTTGCGCTTCAATTGAGGCATTGTCAGCAAGCACGGGCATTGACACCATGCTTAATAATATTGGCAACCAGAGTAATTTCTTTTTCATTTGAATTCCTATTTAACGCCAGCTCTTTAGCGGCTATCCCCTTGGATGATGTTGCTGATGAAGCGCTTTCAAACGTTCTGTTGCAACATGGGTATAAATCTGTGTTGTAGAGAGGTCACTGTGCCCCAATAACATCTGTACAACACGCAAGTCTGCTCCATGATTTAAGAGATGTGTCGCAAATGCATGACGCAACACATGGGGTGATAGTTTTTCAGTATCGATCCCTGCTATCACGGCATAATGTTTTATCCGATGCCAAAATGTTTGGCGTGTCATTTTTTGCCCTCTTAAGCTAGGAAAAACAATATCGTCTGTTTTCCCTTGCATTAAAGTGGGTCTTCCATATTGCAGATATTGCTCCAGCCAGTAAATAGCTTCTTCACCTAAAGGAACTAATCGTTCTTTATCGCCCTTACCAATAACACGTAGCACGCCTTGTCGTAAGCTGATATCAGAGAGGGATAATCCCACTAATTCAGAAACACGAAGCCCGCATGCATAAAGAACTTCAAGCATTGCTTTATCGCGCAATTCAAGTGGCTCATCAATACAAGGAGCATTGAGTAAATCATCAACTTGTCGTTCACTTAAATCTTTGGGTAAACGCTTAGGAAGCTTAGGTGTTGACAGTAAGGAGCTTGGATCGTCTAAACGTAACTTTTCACGATACAGATACTGAAATAATCGACGCATTGTGCTAAGTAGGCGTGCAGCACTACTGGCTTTATAGCCTTCATCTAAACGCGTCGCGAGAAAGGATTGCAAATCCAAAGTAGTGACCGATAACCAGTCTAATTGGTGATGTGCAAGCCATTGCCCTAATGCTTGTAAGTCTAAGCGATAAGAGCTGAGCGTATTTGCGGATAAGCCTTGCTCCAACCAAATATTGTCGAGAAATTGTTCAATGATAATATCAGTATCTTCATTGATATGAGTTGTCTTTTTTGTCGATAATTTGGTTTGTGACACAGTCTTGCTCTCCCTCTCTTTAGCTTATCGCCTTTACATTATGCCTTATAAAAAAATTTTTCTGGTACAATAGTGACCTTTATTGGCAAAAATATCCTAAAAACCTTTATGAAAATTGGTCTATTTTACGGTTCCAGCACCTGTTACACCGAAATGGCAGCAGAAAAAATTCGTGATATTCTCGGTGAAGAGTTCGTTGATCTTCATAATGTTCAAGAGTGTGACATCACGCTTATGGAACAATATGACATCCTTATTTTAGGTATTCCAACTTGGGATTTTGGTGAGATCCAAGAAGATTGGCTCAATATTTGGGATACATTGCCAACATTAAATTTAAAAAATAAGCTGATTGCAATGTATGGAATGGGTGATCAGGTTGATTACAGCGAATGGTTTCTTGATGCGCTGGGTATGCTCTACCATCATTTATTACCAAGTGGTGTTAAGTTTATTGGTTTTTGGCCTGTTGATGGGTATGAGTTTGTCAGCCCAAAACCTTTATCAGATGATGGTAAACATTTTGTTGGTCTTGCATTAGATGACGTAAACCAATTTGAAGAAACTGATGAACGTTTATCACAATGGTGTATGCAAATTCTACGTGAAGTAGAAGAAAAGTTATAAATTTAATGTCCAGATATTAAATATCTGGATATTGCATTAATAACTGAGAAAAGTTACGCCACTCATTTTCAGCCATACTATCAAAAGCAACCCATAACGTAATTTGCTTTTTATTTAGAATAGAAGTCAACGTTATTCGAGTACCAAAACGACTGATCCAAGGGCGTTTTGTTATTTGCCATTCATGCAGTTTCCATTGAATTCGGTTGCCATTTAGTAAAATAAAATCCCCTTTGATACGACTAATATTCTTTTGTGTAAAATACCAACTAACTATCAAGAAAAGTAACAATGGAACCCAAACATAAATAAAATTAGGAGGCCATGGATACAACAGTAAACCGATCACAAAGACAACATAAGCAACCGTTGAGAAGAGTTGAGTGAACCATGATACTGTGAGGTGCGATTTCAATAAAATCACGAGTTATATTAACTCCTGCTGTAATTCTATACGAATATAAATAAGTTCAAGGTAATAAAAACCAACCTATTTATAATGAAACTTCTGCCTTAATATTACAAATAATTAATCTTATATTTTAGAGTGATTATTTATTGTTACTTTTTTGATTTAATATGTGTTAAAAAATATAACTTAATAATAAATACGTAATTCTATTCTTTCTTAATCGCGGTTTTAATAAAATTAGCATAGCTGATTTATTAAGTATAAAACGAAAAATATCGAAAAAAGGCGATTTAAACGATCATTTTTAGAGATAGTGCGCAAATTTAACGCAACTACATTTTTTATTTCAGTAAATTTTAGAGTGTTCTTAATATTATTACATTTTTATATAAAAAATAAAAACACCTTTATTAGATGATAAAATAAAGGTGTCATTTTTAATCAATCTTAATTATTGCTTAATCTATCGCTGATTTGATAATCTATTTTATTAATATTTATCAACGATCTCCGCCATTCTAGCTTTATTGCGATCTTGGATTAATTTCACCATATAATAGAGCGCATCATCATCTGGGCGTCCATGATTCATTAACCAGTTAAATAAATCAGGATCTGCACACTCTAGTAAACGAACAAAAAGCGCTTTATCGTTATCAGATAGCGTATCGTACTCATTCTCGAAAAAAGGCATGATAGAAATATCCAGTTCACGCATTCCACGACGACATGCCCAGTTAATTCGTGCTTTATTCTCTATATCGATAGTCATACTCTGCTCTTTACATTGTTCAAATCAAGAAATACCACTATTTCTTCCTAGCACTGATAATAGTCTTATCGCAAAATTTTTAACATCAAAATGATCACAGTTTGCTGGTTTAGTCTCATAGACAACTTATTGAACACGCTTTCATTTGTTATTTATCAAGTTCATTTTCTGTGCGCTAAAAATAATAATGACTTGCATTGTCTTGCCACTCTTTTACCATAACTGATGTATCTGATTAATTTAATAGCTGGTGACATCATGACTCAAAATTCTACTCAGGCTAAACGCCCTCATGCAGCAATCAATTTGCCATTAACACTGGTTTCTTTAGATGAATGGTCACTGATAACAGCAACAGGTGCTGACAGTGAAAAATATCTACAAGGTCAACTAACAACGGATATTGCAGCACTTCCAACAACAACACATACATTGGCTGCGCACTGTGAAGCAAAAGGTAAAATGTGGAGTACACTTCGCTTATTCCACCAGCAAGAAGGTTTTGCTTATATTTTGCGTAAAAATGTCGCACAAAAACAACTTGCTGAATTAAAAAAATATGCTGTATTTTCAAAAGTAACCTTAGCGGAAAATACGGATAACGTTTTATTAGGATTAGCAGGGCAAGGTGCTGCTCTTGCATTAGCAGATTACTTTCCAAATATTCCTCGTAAAGCAAACGAAGTGGTTAATCACGATAATACTTATATTCTGCAACTGCCTTTACCTACTGAACGCTTTTTAATCGTAACAGACGAAGCAACAGCAAAAAATCTTGCAACAACATTAAAAGCAGAAACCGGTGATAGTGAGCAATGGTTAGCCTTAGATATTGAGGCTGGATATCCTATTATTGATACTCCCAATATTGAGCAATTCTTACCTCAAGCAACAAATCTGCAAGCATTACCTCTGAGCATCTGCTTTAAAAAAGGCTGTTATACCGGGCAAGAAATGGTATCCCGTGCAAAATTCAGAGGTGCAAATAAACGTGCAATGTATCTGTTATCAGGTGGTGGTACTGAATTACCTGAGATCGGTGGTAGCGTTGAATGGCAATTAGGCGAAGATAAATGGCGTAAAACAGGAACAGTATTAAGTGCTGTACGTATGGCTGATAATACTATTTTGGCTGAAGTTGTTATGAATAACGATATGGAACCCGATAGTGTATTTCGCGTTCAAAACGATGACATCAGTCGTTTATCCATTAAACCACTGCCTTATTCTTTAGAAGAAGAGTAATTCTTATTTATCATAACCAATACGGAATTTTATGACACAATTACCTAAAGGGGCATTTGGCCCCTTCTCTGATACTATTAACTTTATTATGGAGTTAGATAAACTAAAGCGTGTTTATCGTAAAAATAATGTATTAGACAATAGTCGTTCCGAAAATACCGCAGAACATAGCTGGCACTTTGCCGTTGCAGCAATGAGTTTTCAGCCTTATGCCGGTGATATTGATATGGGACGTGCTATTCAGTTAGCCCTTGTTCACGATATTGTTGAAATAGATGCTGGCGATGTAATGGTTTATGACGTTGCAGCTCGTGAAGCGATTAAAGAGCATGAGCAAAAAGCCGCAAAACGTATTTTCTCTTTATTACCTTCCCCACAAAATGAATATTTCCTCAATTTATGGCTGGAATATGATGCAGCGGAAACACCAGAATCTCAGTTTGCCAATATTCTTGATCGCACTATGCCGATGCTGATGAACTTGCATAATGAAGGTCAAAGCTGGGTTGAAAATAATATTCGCCTTGAGCAAGTCTTGGCTAGAAATTTATTTATTGAAAAACAGTGGCCAGAATTTTGGCAATATCTCTATCCTCAACTATTAGAGGCACAGAAAAAAGGCTGGCTGAAGTAATCTATTCAATGCTGAATTTGTGAAATAAAAAATACCGATGGCTAACTTCTTAACCATCGGTATTTTAATTTAAGAATATGGCTAGATTAAAGCTTATTCATAGTCACTAATTGGCGCACATGAACAATGTAGATGACGGTCGCCATACACATCATCCAGACGTTTAACCGCTGGCCAGTATTTACTTTGTTTTGTTGCTTCACTTGGGAATACTGCACATTCACGACTATAACTATGTGACCACTCTTGCACTAATTCATATTGTGTATGAGGTGCATTAACTAGTGGATTGTCATCAATTGGCCATACTCCTTTATCTACCTGTGCAATTTCAGCACGGATAGAAAGCAGTGCTTCAATAAAGCGATCTATTTCAACTTTACTTTCAGATTCTGTTGGCTCAATCATTAATGTGCCCGCAACAGGGAATGACATGGTTGGAGCGTGGAATCCATAGTCAATTAAACGCTTAGCCACATCCATTTCACTAATACCGTAATTCGCTTTTAATGGACGAATATCGATAATACATTCATGTGCGACATAGCCATCAGCGCCAGCATAAAGAATGTCATAGTCATCTTTCAGACGTTGTGCAATATAGTTCGCATTTAAGATTGCCACTTGGCTTGCTTTTTTAAGCCCTTGAGCGCCCATCATACGAATATACATCCAACTAATCGGTAGTATTGAAGCACTACCAAATGGAGCCGCAGAAACCGCGCCTTGTGTTGTGACATTTTCCATTTCAACAACAGAATGCCCCGGTACAAATGGTGCTAAGTGTGATTTCACACCAATAGGTCCCATTCCTGGTCCACCACCGCCATGAGGAATACAGAAGGTTTTATGTAAGTTTAAGTGAGAAACATCAGAACCAATAAAGCCCGGTGTTGTGATCCCCACTTGCGCATTCATATTGGCACCATCAAGATAAACTTGTCCGCCATATTGATGAATGATTTCACAAACTTCACGAATACCTTCTTCATAAACACCATGCGTTGATGGGTATGTCACCATCACACAAGAGAGTTCCGCTTGATGTTTTTCTGCTTTGGCTTTTAAGTCTGCAATATCGATATTGCCATTATCATCACAACCGACAACCACCACTGTCATGCCTGCCATATGAGCAGAAGCGGGGTTAGTGCCGTGTGCTGAGCTTGGGATCAAGCAGATATGTCGCGTACCTTCGCCACGGCTTTGATGATAACGACGAATCGCTAATAAACCGGCATATTCACCTTGAGCGCCTGAGTTTGGTTGCATACACATCGCATCATAACCCGTAAGTGCCGCAAGCCAATTAGAGAGTTGTCCAATCATCACTTGATAGCCTTTCGCTTGATAGGCTGGGCAGAATGGATGTAGCTCTGTAAATTCAGGCCATGTGATCGGGATCATTTCGGCGGCAGCATTAAGTTTCATCGTACATGATCCTAATGGGATCATCGCTTGATTCAATGCTAAGTCTTTATTTTCTAATCGATGCATATAGCGCATCATTTCCGTTTCACTGTGATACTGATGGAAGTTTTCATGTGTCAGCACAGTGTCTTTACGTTGCATAGAAGCAGGAATTGATACTGATGAGGAAGCAACTTGTTTATCAAGTGCATCAATATCACCCACTAATGCTTTACCACTGATAATTTCAACAAGCTTTAATACATCTTCACGCGTTGTAATTTCGCTTAGTGTGACACCCACAGCACCCACGATATCGGTACGTAAATTAATTTCGGCATCTTTAGCGCGTTGTAATACAGCAGCTTTATCTACGGTATCAATCGTTAATGTGTCAAACCAAGTTTTATGGCGTAATACCATACCGTTTTGTTGTAAACCCGCGGCTAAAATATCCGTTAAACGATGAATACGTTGAGCGATGGTTTTTAACCCTTCTGGTCCATGATAAACCGCATACATAGCCGCGATATTGGCAAGTAACACTTGGGATGTACAAATATTCGAGTTCGCTTTTTCACGACGAATATGTTGTTCACGCGTTTGCATCGCCATACGTAATGCGCGATTACCCGCAGCATCGCGAGAAACACCAATAATACGCCCCGGCATTGCACGTTTATATTCATCACGACAAGCAAAGAATGCCGCATGTGGGCCACCGTAACCCATAGGGACACCAAAACGTTGTGCTGAGCCTAATACGATATCAGCACCTTGATGGCCCGGTGCAGTGAGTACCACCAGCGCCATTAACTCAGCGGCAACACTGGTAATAATTTTACGCTCTTTTAGTGCTGCTAATAACTTACTGTGATCATGAACTTCGCCTGTTGTGCCAACTTGTTGTAATAGCACACCAAACACACCTTCAAGCTCTAATACTTTTTCCGCTTTATCAACAACAACTTCAAAACCAAAGGTATCTGCACGCGTTCTGACAACATCTAAGGTTTGAGGGTGAATATCATCAGCGACAAAAAAACGATCAGCATTTTTCAATTTGCTTACACGTTTTGCCATTGCCATTGCTTCGGCTGCGGCCGTTGCCTCATCTAGCAACGATGCAGAAGCAAGATCCATTCCTGTGTAATCAATTGTAACCTGTTGGAAATTCAATAGTGATTCTAGACGACCTTGAGAAACTTCTGGCTGATAAGGTGTATAAGCAGTATACCAACCCGGATTTTCTAATAAATTACGCAAAATTACAGGAGGTAATACAGAAGGTGCGTAACCCATTCCAATGTAAGAAGTAAAACGTTTATTTTGGCTGACGATCGCTTTTAATTCAGCCAAGGCTTCTTGCTCTGTTGCCCCTGCTCCCACATTTGGTGGTGTTTCTAATTGAATATTATTTGGAACAATTTTTTGAGTTAATTCATTTAATGAGGAGACGCCAACAGCACTGAGCATCTCTTTAATCTGTTCTGGTGATGAACCAATATGGCGACGAATAAATTCATCGCGATACTCTAACTGATTTAAAGTCTGTGTCATTGCAAGTAATTTCCTGAATTCACTATGAATGGATAGGTAAATAGCACACGGCTTAAAGCGTGTTGAGATAGCATTACGATAACAAGCTAACAAATAAAAACGCCCCGACATTAATCTGACGGGGCGCTGCTTTTTACTCTTCGCTATCTACCAGTTCTTGATAACCAGCGGCATCAAGTAAGTCATCTAATTCGCTTTCATTATTTGCTTTAATGCGAAATAGCCAACCTTCTCCATAAGGTGCGCTGTTCACAAGTTCTGGAGAACCGTCTAACTCTTCATTTACTGCGATAATTTCACCCGATAATGGTGCGTATATATCTGATGCAGCTTTTACTGATTCTGCTACCGCACAATCATCACCGATTGCAACTTCTCTACCCACTTCAGGTAGATCAACAAACACCATGTCACCTAATAATTCCTGTGCATGTTCAGTAATACCGATAGTGTATTCACCATTGCCTTCTGAACGGATCCACTCATGAGATTGTGCGTATTTTAATTCACTAGGTATTTGACTCATCGACCTTACTCTCCATTTAAAATAATTGTACCGTGTTATACCAATGCTTTACCTGAACGAACAAAACCAGGTTTTACCACTTCTACTGGCATCTCACGATTACGCATTAATACAATTGCGCTATCTTTTATACCTGCTGGAACTCTTGCTAATGCAATACTAAAGCCTAATGTAGGCGAAAAAGTACCACTTGTAATAATACCTTCTCTTAATTCACCTAAATCATCAGTAAAGTGTACGGCAGTACCTGCACGCAACACACCTTTCTCTCGCATTACAAGACCAACAAGTTTATCTGTGCCTGTTGCGCGTAATTTTTCTAATGCTTCTCGACCAATAAATTGACGATCTTCTGGCGCCCATGCAATCGTCCATCCCATATTGGCTTCAAGTGGATTAATAGTTTCATCCATCTCTTGGCTATAGAGGTTCATTCCAGCTTCTAGGCGTAATGTGTCTCTTGCACCTAATCCTGCGGGTTTAACTCCCACAGCTAATAATTTTTTCCAAAAATCGACGGCTTGCTCTTTTGGCATGGCGATTTCATAGCCAGCTTCACCGGTATAGCCGGTTGTGGCAATAAATAAGTCTCCAAGCTCTACACCATAGAAAGGCTTCATGGCAGAAACAACTTGGCGTTGCGCTTCGCTTAATAAGCTTTGTACTTTCTCTTGTGCATGAGGACCTTGAACAGCGATTAAAGCCAGATCGTCGCGAACAGTGATATCAACGACATAATCTGAAGCATGTTGTTCAATCCATGCCAAATCTTTCTCACGAGTAGCGGAGTTCACAACGAGGCGATAGAAAGAGTCATCAAAATAGTAGACGATAAGATCATCAATTACACCGCCTGATGCATTGAGCATACCGGTATAAAGCGCCTTACCTTTTTCGGTGAGTTTAGCGACATCATTCGCTAATAAATAACGTAGAAAATCTTTAACTTGTGAGCCATGTAAGTCAACAATGGTCATATGAGAAACATCAAACATACCTGCATCGCGACGCACAATATGATGTTCATCTATTTGAGAGCCATAATGCAAAGGCATCATCCAACCATGAAAATCAACCATACGAGCACCGCAGGCTACGTGCTCATCATACAACGGAGTCTGTTTTGCCATTTTTCCCTCTTTCTACTTTTACTTTAGATTATTCAGAGAACGCAATTTGTTAAATATAAAATTAAACTTGATTTGAAATCATAGTGTTAATCTCAAGCTTAAGTTTATTTTTAAACATGGATTTAACAAATAAGAGCAATTAACGTACAACGCAAACGATACCATCCCTTTGAACTTAGCATTGTGAGAAAAAATAAACCATAAGTTAAAATAGGGTATTGTGTCTCTTAATCATAATGTAGACATATGGGTATGCAGAACTAATGATTGCAATTATGCGTATCAGCGCTCATTTTTAGCGAGGAATTACTGAAAAAAAGGAATTAGTGCAAAGAATAGACTGAAAAAATAGATTTTTTTAGTTCTATTTCTTCAGTCAGGTATAAATAAAAGTAATGTGAAATAAGAGAGGAATTAGATTTTTTCAACTGAAGTGAGATTTTTATTACTTAACCATTCAGGCAAATCAGAAAGTCCCATTGCTTGCTCAAGTAACTTAGGTTTTACCCCCGGTAAACTATCTGCTAACGAAAGACCGATATCTCGCACCAGTTTTTTCACGGGGTTATTGCCAGCAAAAAGTTCACGGAATCCTTGCATACTTGCCAACATCACAGCAGCCGCATGTTTTCGACGACGCTCAAACCGTCTCA
Organism: Proteus sp. CD3; assembly: GCF_008808075.1. Taxonomy (NCBI): domain Bacteria; kingdom Pseudomonadati; phylum Pseudomonadota; class Gammaproteobacteria; order Enterobacterales; family Morganellaceae; genus Proteus; species Proteus sp. CD3. The sequence continues at coordinate 2,543,651 of NZ_CP019686.1, forward strand.
AATAGAGATATTCACCAAAATCTTTACCTTCTGCTTTTAAGCGACGGATCTCACCAATTAACTCAGCAACATCCATAAAACCAAGGTTAACACCTTGCCCTGCTAAAGGATGAATAGTATGCGCCGCATCGCCTAATAACGCTAAGCGAGGAGCCGCAAACTGGCGAGCATAACGACCTGTTAATGGTATGGTCATACGATCACTTATTAATTCACATTGACCTAAACGCATATCAAAGGTCACACCGAGTGTGCGCTCAAATAGGTTTTTTTCTGCGTTTTTATAACGTTCAGCGAGGTTGTTTGGTAAAGACCAAACAATAGAACAAGTATGAGGATCAGAAAGAGGCAGAAACGCCAAAATACCTTCGCCATGAAAGACTTGGCGCGCAACATTTTCATGAGGTTGTTCGGTACGAATAGTCGCAACTAAGGCATGATGTTCATAATCCCAAAAAGTCAGGGGAATATCTGCATGTTTGCGTAACCATGAATTAGCACCGTCAGCTCCGACAACTAATCTGGCTGTCAACATTTCACCATCATCAAGGGTAATAAATGCATCATTTTCCCCCCACACCACGCGCTCAATTTGCGTGGATGAATAGAAGGTAATATCACTATGGCTTTCACATTTTTGCCAAAGTACTTCACGAATAAGGTTATTTTCGATAATAGAGCCTAAGTGACTAAATCCTTCTTTTTGTGCTGAAAACTCAATTCGACCAAAGCTATCTTGATCCCAAACTTCCATACCTTGATAAGGTGCAGTTCGTAATGCTTGTAAATTTTCCCAAACACCTAATTTTTTCAGCAACATTTCACTGGCTGTATTAATAGCAGATACCCGTAATGAAAAATCATCTTGTGGGTGAAAAAGCTTCGTTACAGGGTGATTTTCTATTATCGCTATACGTAATCCACACCCGTGTAAACCGCTGGCTAATGCAAGCCCTACCATTCCACCACCAGCAATAACAACATCAAATGATTTCATAATAAAAGTATCCTAAAAAGCGACTATATTTAATTCGAATGAAAATTGACCATCAAAGATCAACACGCTCTAGTCTGTCCAGCCAAGTGTTTGATGTGCCAATTTATCTCTCATCATTGGGAGCAATTCCATCGTCATTAACCCTAAGTTGCGAGAAACAATCAGTGGCACACAACGATTTGCAAACACTTTCACCAACCCATCAGTAATAGAGATTGTTTTTTCTCTATCTTGTTGGCGAAGTTGTTGATATTGAGAGAGCACTCGATAACTACCAATATCAATATTGGTATTAATCGCTTGGGTGATCGTATTGGCGAGAGCCATAACATCACGTAAACCAAGGTTAAAACCTTGTCCTGCAATAGGATGAAGTGTTTGCGAAGCATTTCCAACTAACGCTAAACGATGACCAATAATTTGATTGGCTTTTTGTAGCGCTAAAGGGTAGCAATTTCGCTTGCCAATATGCTCTATCTTCCCTAAACGCCAGCCAAAATCACGTTGTAAATGTGCGATAGTTGTTTCATCATCCCACCGTGAAACTTCATCTAATTTTTCAATAGGATGACACCACACCAATGAACTCCGCCCTTCACTCATTGGTAACATGGCTAAGGGGCCAAACTCCGTAAAACGTTCAAAAGCTTTGCCTTGGGGATCGATTTGCGTTTTGACATTAGCGATCACAGCCACTTGATGATAAGGCTCTCGGTGCCATTGGATCTGGCACTGGTGACCAATAGGTGAGTGTGTACCATCAGCAGCAATCAGTAAATTACCCGATAATTGCGTACCATCATCAAGTGTTACCTCAACAGAATCGATATTACGTTGAACATGTTCAACTTTGGCGGGGCAATAAAGCGTGATATTAGATTGTTTTTTTAACTTAGCAAAAAGCTGACGCCCTGCATCATGCAATTCAATAACATAACCCAGTGCTGAGATATCATAGTCTTGCGCATAAATATTAACAAAACCACAATGACCTTTATCAGAAACATGAACATGATTAATGGGAGTGACAAAAGGTTTTAATGTTGACCAAAGCCCGATTTGCTCTAACCGTTTTGCTGTTCCATGTGCTAATGCGATCGCTCTTGCATCAAACCCAGGGTGCCCATTGTCAGGCTCTCTTGCTTCAATTAACGAAATTGAAATCTTACCTTTATTTAATGCAGAGAGTGCAAGTGCTAAGGTCGCACCTGCCATTCCACCACCCACAATAATCACATTCATGCTGATTTTAGCCTTAAATTTTTCCTGCCATCAGAGCTTCAATTTCATCAGGATCTTTAACGACAGATGCCGTTAAATTCTCATTGCCTGTTTCCGTGATAACAATGTCATCTTCAATACGAATACCAATACCACGATATTCTTGTGGCACATCGGCATCTGGCGCAATGTAAAGTCCCGGTTCAATGGTTAGTACCATACCCGGTTCTAAAATACGGTCACGATCTGTGCCATAATGTCCAACATCATGAACATCAAGACCCAGCCAGTGGCTTAAGCTATGCATAAAGAAACGCTGATAGGCTTTTGTCTCAATAAGATGCTCGATTTCACCGTGCATAATGCCCAGTTTAACCAGTCCTTCGACCATGATATACACGACATGCTCAGTGACTTCTTTGATACTTGTACCAGGTTTGTACAATTCCAAAGAAACATTGATAGATTTTAAAACTATGTCATAAATTTCACGTTGTTGACGGCTAAATTTACCATTAACAGGGAAAGTACGGGTGATATCACCGGCATAACCTTCATATTCACAGCCTGCATCAATAAGAACTAAATCCCCATCACGCATTTTGGTTTCATTTTCGGTGTAGTGCAGAATACAACCATTTTCACCACTACCAACAATACTGTTATAAGAAGGGTAACGCGCACCATGAGAGACAAACTCATGTTCAATCTCACCTTGAAGTTGATATTCATACATACCCGGCTGGCATTTTTGCATCGCACGCGTATGTGCTAATGCGGTAATTTTTCCAGCTTTACGCAGTAATTCAAGTTCAAAATCAGATTTAAATAGGCGTTGTTCATGAACAATTGGACGCCAATCAATGATAGTTTGTGGCGCTTTTAAGTTACGACGAGAGCCTTTTCTTAAGATTTCTAATGCACCAAAGACTATCTCATCAGCAAACGCATATTCACCTTGAGCATGATAAACAACATCTAACCCGTTTAATAATTGATAAAGTTGCTCACCAACATCTTCATAAGGTAGCGCCTTATCAACACCTAATTTTTCAGGTGCAGCTTCTTGTCCGAGGCGGCGACCAAACCAAATTTCAGCGGTTAGATCTCTAACACGATTAAAAAGCACACTATGATTATGTGTTTCATCACTTTTAATCAGCACAAGAATAGCTTCAGGCTCGCTGAAACCGGTTAGATAAAGGAAATCACTATGTTGGCGATAAGGATACTCACTATCGGCATTACGTTGCGCTGGTGGTGCGGCAAAAAAGATAGCTGCACTCGCAGGCTTCATTTGAGCTAATAATGCCTGACGACGGGATAAAAATTCTTGCTTATTCATACCCACTCCTGTCTTTCATTTATCTTTATGGTTATCTAATTAATGATGCTATTAATAATGAAATTAATGTAGTACACGTTGCTCATTTTGTTCGTCATTTCCTTTGTCTTTTGGTGCGACAAAAGTGATATAACAAAGTTGAACGGATACTTTTACATATTCACTGACTTCTTCAAGAGCATCTTCAAGTTCTTCTTGGTTTTCGTCTTCTTCATAACCTAGCGCACCAATATTACGCAAATCAGTAATCACTTCGGTCAATTCTTTATGATCAGACAACTTAGGTTGAGCGACACCCAGACCTAAAAGAAAATGATTAACCCAACCTGCAAGGGCATCGGCTCTTAGAAAAACAGATTCAGATTCGTCAGGCACTAACATAGAGAAGTTGAACACACTGTCATCGAGCTGTTCATGGGTGATGTGATAAAGCTCTTCAAGTGGCTCTGATAGCGTTTTAGGAAAAGCTAAACCTTCATTAGTCAGATCGTGTAATAAGGTTTTCCAACTGCTATCACGCACTGCACCGCAAATAAATCCTGTAATCAAACCATGCATTTCAGCCGCGGTTAAAGGTACTGTATGTTGCTGTAATAATGCATCAATAGTTTGATAATTTGGTAATGTGTTCTGTTTTGACATAAGAATAAACGTCGCATTTAGGGGAATAGTTCAAGATATGCTACCATCAATAGAAGTCGCTGTACCAGTTAAGCCATGTTAATCATTGGAATTTTTGCAGTAATAGCGTTTAATACAGCGTTATAACCGTATACACTACTAAACACGTAGCACAGATTTTATGTCAGGAAGGAATCATGTCCGCACAACCCGTTGATCTTCAAATTTTTGGGCGCTCATTACGTGTCAATTGCCCACCAGAACAAAGAGATGCTTTACTGGCTTCTGCTGCTGAACTGGAACAACGATTACAAGATCTCAAAGAACGCAGTGGTGTTTCCAATACAGAGCACTTAATTTTTATCGTGGCATTAAATATGAGTCATGAGTTGGCAGAAGAAAAGTTAAAAACCAGAGACTATGCCTACAACATGGAAGAGAAAATAAAAATGCTACAACAATCTATTGAACAAGCTTTACACGATCAAGGCAAGCACCATGATCGCACTTTTTCAACTGCGAAGTAGATTTGTTCAGAAAGCACGCGTACACCACGAAATTCACAGATAATAGGTTGCTTTCTACAATTAAAATAATACAATAGTTCACAGATAAGGTGCTTAACGTACCCACCAAATTTCTCTGAGATGTTTGCCAGCGGGCCAGTCCCCTGAGCCGATATTCGAAACACATAGAACGTGGTGATCTGTTGCTTGTGAGCATACCCGATTCGTTCAGGCAGCCTAATGGCAACAACACTATGTTCACCTTGGACCATGGGTTCAAGGGTTACAGCTTGCGGCGGCATCTTGGAGATCCCTACTAAAGTTCTAAATATTAAGTATTTTATAGCTACTTAATATTTAGAACTTTTTTTATGCCTCTATTCTCATATCTTCAACCTCTTCGCGTTCTTACCTCTAAAGTGTGATAAATTGATTGAAATGATGGTTTCTACTTAATGCCAACCACTTATTGATGGATTTATGAATGACGCATACTTCACTTTTTCAGCAAAGAGATGAAATCCGCAAAGCTATTCGCCAAAAACGACGTTTACTTACATTAGCCGAGCAACAACAGGCAGCTGATAAATTATGTAAGCAAGTTCTTACTCACCCAAAAATCGAACAAGCACAGACGATTGCACTGTTTCTTTCTTTTGATGGTGAAATAGATACATCACCGTTGATCTCCCAGCTATGGGCATTAAATAAACAAGTTTGCTTACCTGTATTGCATCCCTTTCATCGCCATCACCTCCTTTTTTTACGCTACACACCTTCTACTGTGTTAGTAAAAAATCGCTTTAATATTTCGGAACCTCCTTTAAATGTGAATATGGTTATTCCTATCTCTAATATTGATATTATTTTTACACCGTTAGTGGCTTTTGATGAACAAGGTCAACGATTAGGTATGGGGGGCGGTTTTTACGATAGAACGCTAGAAAACTGGCAACAAAAATCATTTTATCCAGTGGGATTAGCACATACTTGCCAACAAGTTGCTCACCTTCCTATTGCAAATTGGGATGTGCCATTACCTGAAATTATTACACCAGAAAAGATCTGGCATTTTTAGTTTTATATTAGTACTAGATTAAGATTAATGATTATCATCTGTGTTTTTTTATATTTTTGATAAAAAAAATAATATTAAATACCTTTTTATATTTTTCAGCTATACAAAAGGTATTTTATTGTCATGGATAATAAAACAGAAAGTCACCTAATAAAAAGCATTAGTATTATTATCAATCTAACTAAAAAGAGAGAAATAGAAATAAAAAAAGACTCTACTATAAACTCATTAGAAAATGAATATCAATTTAAACTAAAAAAAACAAAGAAATCACTTATTTTAAAAAAAACAGAACATCACATTATTTTTTTAGATAATAAAAACAACACATTTATATTATTAAAAAAAAATGAAAACACATATCTGATTTATAATCTGCAAACAGATAAAACAGAAAACCTAAGTCAAAGCCAATTCAATTCATTAAACATTGCACAATGTTATTACCTTTGCTTTAAAGAAAATCCATTTTTTAGTCTCTCATGGTTTTTTATAGTAATAAAGAAATACAAACTTATCTTTATAAATATTCTTTTTTACTCACTCATCCTTCAACTATTAATGCTTACATCGCCTTTTATAATACAAATTATTATGGATAAAGTGATTATCCATCAGGCTCTATCAACACTAGATGTTTTAATTATTGGTTTAATTTTTATTGCTGTTCTAGAAGGAACACTAAAAGGAATTCGAGAATATATTTATCAACACACAGCAAATAAAATTGATATAACGTTAAGTCTAAAACTCGCTCAACACTTGTTTAGAGTTCCTATTGGCTATTTTAAATCACGTCAAACCGGTGCCATTGTTGCTAGAATAAAAGAATTAGATATTATACGAGAATTTATAACAAAAACGCTCTTACTGTTATTTGTTGATTCTTCTTTTATTTTTTTATTTATATTCGCAATGGCATTATTATCGTTAAAGCTAACATTAATATTTATTTCGACAATTCCTCTTTATCTTATTTTAGCTAAATTACTTGCCCCAAAAATAGAATTTGCAGTTCAACATCTTTATCAAAAAGTCGCAGTCAATACAGCCTTTCTTACTGAAAGCTTAGGTGGCATTGAGACTATTAAAAGCCTTTCTCTGGAGCCAAGATTTACACAACAATGGTATACACAAATTCATAAACTAACCGGTGAAAACGAAAAGCTTCAAAATATTGATAATTTATCTCGCTTTATTGTGTCATTTATAAATAAAACAACAGTTGCACTACTTCTATGGATAGGAGCTTGCGAAGTTATTTCGCTGTCAATGACAATAGGTCAGCTTATTGCTTTTACGATGCTACTTGGCTATTGCTTACAACCTTTAGCCACAGCTATTGATGTTTGGGGAAAATATATCAAAACAAAAACAGCAATCTATAACTTACAAGATATACTTAACCTTCCTAAAGAACAGAATAATTCAATATTAGAAACAAATATTAAAGGGGAAATTACTTTTAATAATGTCAGTTTTTATTACCAAAATAATACACCCGCTATTTTAAATAATATTTCATTACATATAAAAAGACATGAAATTATTGGTGTTGTTGGCACATCAGGATCAGGAAAAAGCACGTTAGCACGCATGATTTCAGGTCTTTATATTCCACAATCAGGTCATGTTGCACTTGATAATATTCCGCTTTCACAACTTAACTTAAATAGAGTACGCCAACAAATAGGAATCATTCTACAACAAAATTTTTTATTTCATCTAAGTGTGTTTGATAATATCCGACTCACTCGACAAAACGCCTCTTTAGAAGACGTTATTTACGTTACAAAACTAACGGGCGCTCATGAATTTATTTTAAAACTACCATTAGGTTACGACACTATTATTGCAGAAGGAGGACAATCTTTATCAGGAGGACAACGCCAACGTATTGCGATTGCAAGAGCCTTATTATCTTCGCCTAAAATTTTAATCTTTGATGAAGCCACCAGCGCATTAGATGATGAATCTCAGGCCATTATCCAAGAACACCTTCCTCTTATTGCAAAAGAGAAAACCATTATCATTATTGCTCATCGTCTTTCAACGGTGAGAACTTGCCATCGTATTATTGTGTTGGAAAAAGGCAACCTTATTGAAGAAGGATCACATAAGGAATTAATTGCAAAAAATAGCCACTACAAAAAACTTTGGCAACGCCAACAAGGATGTTGAGTATGAACCTAAATATAAAATCTGCACTCTCTAACGTATTTCAACGTAAAAAAAAGAATATTAATTATGATTTCTACCCTAATCATATTGCCCTTATTGAAAAACCTTTAACTCCTTATAGTCGTTATATTGCGTCAATTATTTCATTCAGCGTTATCGCTTTTATTATGTGGGCTTCTTTAGGTAAATTAAATGTGCAATCATCTGCAACAGGTAAACTTATTGTTGCAGGGCATTCTCAAGTTATTCAAATTTATGAGCATAGTCGCCTTGCTGTTCTTCATGTAAAAGAGGGACAAAAAGTCAATCAAGGTGATGCATTGTTAACACTCGATATATTGGGCGTTGATGAAGAAGTTAAAGGGCTACAGAAAAAAATAGATAGCCTGCTGTTACTTAAACTTCGTTACCAAGCATTAAGCCAAGAAGCATCTCCACAAAAACTTTATCATTTTAATAAATTAGATGAAAAAACAAAAAAATCTATTCTTATTAGTTACCAAAAAGAAAAAGATGAATTTGAAAGTAACATAAATTTAATTGATACCGAAATCGAGATTAATAATAAAAACCAAACCCTGATCCATAATGAGTTACTATCATTAAATACGTTAAAAGAAAATATTAACCAACGTTTTCTTCTTAAGAAAACGCTTTTTATAAAAAAAATAATTAGCCAAATGGAATATTTAGAAAATGAAAAAGAGTTATTAGAAATAAATCGAGTTATTACAATTAAAAATGCTGAATATCAACTTATTAAGAGCCAAGAGAAAAAATTAAATGAAAATTTAGATACATTAGAGAAACAGAAAAAATTAGAATGGCATGATAAATATAAACAGTATGAGAGTGAACTATTAATTTATAGCCAAAATCTTAATCATGCCCAAAAACGACAACAGCTAAAAATTGTCCGCTCCCCCGTTACAGGTACTGTACAACAAATTACAAATTACACACTTGGCAGTAGCTTACAACCATCACAACAGATGATGACGATAATCCCTGATAATCAGCACAATATAGCAGAAGTTAATATTCTCAATAAAGATATTGGTTTTATACATGTAGGGCAAAAAGCAATGATAAAAATAGATGCTTTTCCTTACACTCGTTATGGCACCTTAGAAGGAAATATAACCAATATCGCCAAAGATTCCATTCAACATGAGCAGCTAGGTTTAGTTTATCCCGCAACAATTGAACTAAATACGCAGATGATAGAAAGCAATAATCAACAATATAGCCTTGCTCCTGGGATGTCTTTAGTCGCTGAAATTATTATCGATAAACGTCGTGTTATTGACTATTTCTTAAGTCCAATAGAAGTTTACCGTCACAACGCACTAACAGAAAAATAATAAGGTGCTTAATATCATGAATAATATTAATTTAGAGAAAGAAAAAGAATATCACTCATCAATTATTGATGGATTAATTTGTTGCTCAAAAACACAAAATGGAAAGATAAAAAGAGAGCAAGTTATTCATTTTCTGGGTAAAGAAGAGCATCTTAACAAGTGGGACATTCTTGAAACTATTCAACTTTTGGAATTAAAAGGTGATTTTTGCTTACTCGATTATAATGAGGATCTTATTATCGATACGCTTATCGAAATAAATAATCATTGGTATATTTTAAAAAAAACGCAGGAAACAAAATTAATTATTATAAATCCTATAAATGATACAGAATTTGAACATATTATTGATAAAGATAAAAAATTAAATATATTAAAACTTATTGCTAAAGAGCCATCTTCATCATCGTCAAAATTTAATCTAAACTGGTTTATTCCTTCTATCCTAAAACAGAAAAAATCATTACTCCTATTTTTTATTTTATCTTGTTGTATTCAACTCTTTGCTCTAGTGAATCCCATTGTTTTTGAAAAATTTATCGATACTGTTTTAACGGGGAGAAATTTATCTAATTTACATCTATTTGGTTGTCTATTCGTTTTAATTGCCATCACGGAACCTATATATCTTTTTTTGCGTGATAAGTTATATGCTTTTGTCTCTTGTCAATTAAGTGCTGAGTTTTCAGGAAAGGCGTATCAACATCTCATCCGCTTGCCGAGTCATTTTTTTACTCAACGCCCATCTGGACAGATCATTGCTCGTATACAAGAGCTTTCACAGATCAGACAATTTATTACTGGTTCAGCATTGATGATGGTGCTTGATCTTATTTTTATTGCTGTGTTTATCTTTGTGATGTTTATTTATTCATCAACCTTAACGTGGATAACATTAAGCTCTTTAGTTCTTTATTTTATATTTTGGCTTATTCTTGGACCGATTATTCGTTATTGGGTAAAGCAAGAATATCAAACCAACGCAGATAATATTAGTTTACTGACAGAAGCGATAAATGGCATAGAAACGATTAAAGTGACGGCAACAGAAAATCATTTTGTAGAAAAGTGGCAATACAAACTGACCGATCATATTAATAAGCGTTTTTCTGGTGCTAAAAAAGCGTTATTCGCTCAGCAATTTATTTTTATTATTCATAAGATCACTACCGCAATTATTTTATGGCAAGGCGTTAATTTCATTATTAATGTACAAATGACCGTAGGTGAACTTATCGCGTTTAATTTATTTGCCGCCCATATTACACAGCCTATTTTACGTTTAGCGCAATGTTGGCAAGATTTTCAACAAACATCCATTTCTTTGCGTCGTATTGGTGATATTTTAAATAATCCCACAGAGCATCAATACCAAGGGTTAGCTACCGTTCCTAAAATAACAGGGAGCATTACTTTTTCAAATGTCTACTTTCGTTATACAGACAAGACACCTGATGTTATTGAGTCTCTTTCTTTATCTATTCCAGCAGGGAAATTTATTGGTATTACAGGGCGTTCTGGCTCTGGGAAAAGTACGCTCACCCGCTTAATTCAACGCTTTTATACGCCCCAACAAGGAAAAATTTATATTGATGGCATGGATTTAGCTATCGCTGATCCTTTATCTTTACGTCAAAGCATGAGTATCGTTTTACAAGAGAGTTTTTTATTTAGTGGTTCAATTCTTGAAAACATTCGTTTATCAAAACCGAATGCCAGTGAAGAAGAAATAACAGAAGCCGCTCAACTTGCAGGAGCTTTAGACTTTATTGAGCAACTCCCTTTAGGCTTTAATACTCAAGTTGGAGAAAGAGGTCACAATTTATCAGGAGGGCAACGTCAACGTATCGCACTTGCTAGAGCTTTATTAACAGACCCTCGTATTCTTATTTTAGATGAAGCAACATCAGCATTAGATTACGGATCAGAAGCACAAATTTTAGCTAACTTGCCTCAGATTTGTAAAAACAGAACCGTCATCAGTATTGCACATCGTCTAAATACATTAGCGCATTCAGATTATATCTATGTAATAGATAAAGGACGAGTACTAGAAGAAGGTACACACGCTCATTTAATAGAAAATCAAGCGCTCTATTACCAATTATGGCAGCAACAAATTCAATAAATAAAAATTAAAAGATACAAAAAAGGCTCGATATTTCGAGCCTTCAATAGATCACAGATAACTTATCAATAATTAGTAAAGCATACGAGCACGGATAGTTCCCGGTAATGCTTTGATTTTTTGTAACACTAATTCAGCTTGAGCTTTTGTTTGTGTTGTAATATCAATTACAACATAACCTACGTTACCTGATGTACGTAAATACTGTGCGGCTACGTTGATATTTTCTTCAGTAAACACTTTATTGATGCTATTCATCATACCTGGGCGGTTTTCATGAATATGCAGTAAACGGTTTACATCATCACCATGGCTTGGCAGTGATACTTCTGGAAAGTTAACAGCAGATAATGTAGAGCCGTTATCTGAATATTTCGCTAATTTACCCGCAACTTCATAACCAATGTTTTCTTGTGCTTCTTGGGTAGAGCCACCGATATGTGGTGTTAATATCACATTATCAAATTTGATAAGTTCAGATACAAACGGATCGTTAGGATCGTTATTTGCGCCCGGCTCTGATGGGAATACGTCAACCGCAGCACCAGATAAATGTTTTGATTCTAATGCTTGAGATAACGCAGGAATATCAACCACAGTGCCACGAGAAGCATTGATAAGAATGGAGCCGGGTTTCATGCGCCGAATTTCTTCATGCCCAATCATATTCTTGGTTGATGGTGTTTCTGGCACATGTAAGCTGACAATGTCACACATATTCAATAGCTCAGAGAGATGACGAATTTGTGTTGCATTACCTAATGGTAGTTTATTTTCAATATCATAAAAATAAACATCTAAACCAACGCTTTCTGCCAAAATACCTAACTGAGTACCAATGTGACCATAACCAATAATACCCAGTTTTTTACCTCGTGCTTCAAAACAGCCTTTGGCTTGTTTATCCCAAATTCCACGATGCGCCTTCGCATTTGCTTCAGGGATACGACGTAGTAATAACAGTAATTCGCCAAGTACCATCTCAGCCACGGAACGAGTGTTTGAGAACGGGGCGTTAAAAACGGGAATACCGCGGCGAGCAGCAGCATCTAAATCAACCTGATTAGTACCGATACAGAAACATCCCACAGCAACCAGTTTTTCAGCCGCTGCAAAAATGTCTTCTGTTAAGTGAGTGCGGGAACGAAGACCAACAAAACGTGCATCACGGATAGCTTCTTTTAATTCTTCTTCCGATAATGCGCCTTTGTGATATTCAATATTGGTATAACCCGCAGCTCTTAAATTTTCTACTGCACTTTGGTGCACACCTTCAAGGAGTAGAAACTTTATTTTTTCTTTTTCCAAAGATACTTTGACCATTTACCCTGCCCTATCGTTATTACATTTAATGAAAAACAAAATCCTGTCTCATCAACATAACAAAAATAGATTTTGTGGCAATACAACCGATTGCAGTGATGACAGAATAAGCGGTAAATAAAGTGATTTTCTACCGAGTAAAATGATTTTGACTTTGAAAATGGCAGGATTTTAAAGAGAGATATAACTGTCGTGTGATATATATCACTGAATTTACAGTTTCTAAAATAATTTAAAAAATAGGTAGCCATCGCTACCTATCTTAAAAAGAATTATTTAATGGTTTTCACACCTTCAGCGGTGCCCATTAAAACAACATTTGCGCCACGATTAGCAAATAATCCTACGGTTACAACCCCCGGAATACTGTTAATTTTGTTTTCCAGTTCAATAGGATTAAGGATAGTTAAGTTATGAACGTCTAAAATAACGTTACCGTTATCTGTTACCACGTTTTCACGATATTCAGGTAAACCACCTAACTTAACGAGTTCACGCGCAACATAAGAGCGCGCCATTGGGATCACTTCTACGGGGAGTGGGAATTTACCTAACACATCGACTTGTTTAGATTCATCAACGATGCAGATAAATGTTTTCGCTACACCTGCAATGATTTTTTCACGCGTCAATGCAGCACCACCACCTTTGATCATCTGCATTTGATGGTTAATTTCATCTGCACCATCAACATAGATATCTAAAGAATCGACTTCATTACAGTCGAAAACAGGGATGCCATAACTTTTTAATTTTGCAGTTGATGCTTCTGAACTTGAAACTGTGCCTTCGATTTGACCTTTCATTGTTGCTAATGCATCAATAAAGTGAGAAGCCGTAGAACCAGTACCGACACCCACAATCATGCCTGGTTTTACATATTCAAGCGCTGCCCAACCTACTGCTTTTTTCAATTCATCCTGAGTCATTTGAAAAACCTTATTTATCACGTTAATGGACTAAGAATAGCATATTGCATTCAAAACTAGCACGAGACACATCAAAAACTGAGAAGCAACATTTTAACTCATTACAACGAAAAATATGGCATAGTAAGCAATAGAATATAAAATCGAAGAGAGTCTGTTAATGAAACGCCCTGATTATCGAGCATTACAAGCCCTTGATGCCGTCATTCGAGAACGTGGTTTTGAAAGAGCCGCGCAAAAGTTATGTATTACACAATCTGCCGTTTCTCAGCGTATCAAACAGTTAGAAAATTTATTTGGACAACCACTATTAGTCAGAACTGTTCCACCTCAACCTACTGAGCAAGGACAAAAATTATTAGCGCTATTGCATCAAGTAGAATTACTTGAAGAACAATGGTTAGGTGATGAAAATAGCGGTTCTACGCCTCTTTTACTCTCTTTGGCGGTGAATGCTGATAGTTTAGCAACATGGTTATTGCCCGCTTTACATCCCGTCTTAACGCAACTGCCTATTCGTCTCAATATTCAAGTGGAAGATGAAACTCGCACTCAAGAACGATTAAGACGAGGCGAAGTTGTTGGTGCAATTAGTATTCAGCCACAAGCACTGCCAAGTTGCCTTGTCGATCAATTAGGCGCTCTCGATTACCTCTTCGTTGCTTCTCCTGACTTTGCTCAACGCTACTTTGCTAATGGAGTAACAAAATCTTCATTATTAAAAGCGCCAGCAGTTGCCTTTGACCATCTTGATGATATGCATCAGGCATTTTTACAACAAAATTTCGGTTTATCGCCCGGTAGTGTACCCTGTCATATTGTGAACTCCTCTGAAGCCTTCGTGCAATTAGCTAAACAAGGCTCAACCTGTTGTATGATCCCTCATCTGCAAATTGCTAATGAACTCAAAAGTGGAGAGTTGGTTGATTTAACTCCGGGGCTTTGCCAGCGACGGATGCTTTATTGGCACCGATTTGCACCAGAAAGTAGAACCATGAGAAAAGTGACAGACGCACTCATTGATTTTGGTCGTAAAGTTTTAAAACAGGATGAAGAGTAATACGCTATTTCATCTTATCAACACAAAAAAATAGGCTTCATATTGAAGCCTATTTTGTTTTTATTACAGCAGGATTATTTAGTGCGTTTTAATTCAAAAACCACATCAACATAATCTTTAAACTCGATGCTTTGCTGTTCATAGGTTTCTTGCACTGCAGCAGGTGCTTGTGCTTTTAATGCCATTGCATCCATACGCACTTGTGCGATTGGATAAGGTGTAGCTTCTGGCGCACGATAGCTCACGCTATAAACAGCACCTAAATCCGCACCGAAACCTTTTGCTACTGACGTTGCTTGATCAATGGCATTTTTAATCGCAACTTCTCGTGCTTTTGTTTTGTATTGTTCCGGATTATTTACGCCAAATTCAACGTTATTAATCTCATTTAAACCAGCTGCTAATGCGCCATCAAGCAACGTATTAAGCTGTTCTAATTTCTTAATTTTAACATTAACAGTACGTGTTGCCGTATAACCATTAATCACTGAACGCTCTGCTTTTTTATCATACTCATAGTTTGGTTGAGTACGGATATTAGCTGCGTCGATATCTTCTTTAACAACACCATTTTCTTTTAAGAAGGCAAAATATTTTGCAACACGCTCATCAACTTGTTTCTTAGCCTGAGCTGCATCTTTTGCTCTTTCGTTAACCTGAATATTTAATGTTGCCATATCAGGAGCGGCTTTAATTGTCGCATTACCCGATGTTATAATATGTGGTCCTTCTGGCTCTGATGCGGCTAATGCAAAAGAAGGTAATCCCAGTGTAAACACGGATGCTAATACAATTGCTTTTAATTTCACAAAAACCCCCGACATAATAAAATTTAAGACCATCTTTTATGGCTAAGAAGAACCTTAGCATATCTGATGTAAAGTTCTTTAAGATTAAAAGAGAGTTTTCCATCCTTGTGCCGCTAATTGAACAGCAATAAACCACATTACACATCCCACAAACAGATTAATAATACGTTGAGCGCGCGCTTTGCTTAATATTGGAGAAAACCAAGCTGCCAGTAGTGATAACGCAAAAAACCAGCTTATAGAGGCAAATACCGCACCAAATGTAAACCAAGGACGTAATTCTGACGTTAATTGCCCACCAATACTGCCTATCACAACAAAAGTATCTAAATAAACATGAGGATTAAGCCATGTTACGGCAACTAATGTTACTATCACACGCCAGCGGCTTTTTACCTGATTTTCACTTTGTGATAATTCAATATCTTTTGAAAAAGCAGTTTTAAATGCATTCCAGCCATACCACAATAAGAACGCAACGCCTCCCCAAGTGATCAGTAATAAAAGTATTTCTGATTGGCTAAGCAGAGCGCTTCCACCAAAGACACCTGCGGTGATCAAAACCACATCACTTAAAGCGCATAAAAATGCACTCATTAAATGAAACTGTTTTTTACTTCCTTGTTGTAAAACAAAGGCATTTTGAGCGCCTATTGGCAAAATCATTGCTGCGCTTAATAAGAACCCCTGAAAAAAAGTTGTGAACATGCAAAATATCCTAATAATTATTCGTTTGATATTGGATGAATAATAGAAGGGTTTTGATATTAGAGGAAATGAATCATTCTTATTGATAATAAGAAAAACTAATGGTGATAAATACAAAAAAGCCACGTTATTAACGTGGCTCTATGTCATCTATTCTTGTGAGACTATTCTGCTTTCGCTGTCGCACTTTGTGTTTGATGCATATAAACATCCATTTGTGGGAATGGAATACCGATATTATTCGCGTCTAATGCGCGTTTAAAATCTTCCATTAAATCCCAATAAACTGGCCATGCATCACCATTGGTTGTCCAAACACGTACCACAAAGTTTAATGAAGACGGCGCCATTTCATGTAAACGAATAGTCACGCCTTGCTCATGTTGAATACGTTTATCTTTTGCAACAACATCGCCAAGCACTTGTTTTACTTTATCAATATCGGCATCGTAAGCGACACCAACTATAATTTGTGTACGGCGATTAGGTTCACGCGTTAAGTTAATAACTTCACTACTGATAATTTTGCTATTTGGGATAACGATAATTCTGTCATCGGCTGAACGTAATGTGGTTGAAAAAATCTGCACATCTTTTACGGTACCTTCCACAGACCCGATCATCACATATTCATTCGTACGGATCGGACGGAAAATAACAATCAGTACACCAGCAGCAAAGTTAGACAGCGAACCTTGTAATGCTAAACCGACGGCTAAACCAGCGGCACCCAGTACGGCGATAACAGAAGCAGTTTGAACGCCTAATCGTCCTAATACCGCAATTAAGGTAAAAGCAACAACAGTATAACGAACTAAGACAGACAGAAATGTAACAACAGTTGCATCGATATGGCGCAACGTAAGTACTCTTGCGACACCTTTACCAATCACTTTTGCTACAAAAAGCCCAATAAATAGGATCAAAAATGCAGCCACAATATTCACAGCATACTGAATAAAGAGATCTTGATTGGCGACAAACCAACCCGTTGCTTCATCTAAACTAGCAGGTAATTCATTCATTAGACCACCTTTTAAACTTAAAAACGTAATAAAAAGAAGAGTAATTCAATAGTATATTGTGGCAGATTTATTCAAAAAATATATGGGATTTGTTAATTTTTTCTATTTTCCAGAATAAATAACCGATATTTTTGTAGCATAGCAGCAAAATCATCTAGCCCACAAAAAGCAATACTCTCGTTATCGTAATAACTCATGCCCTCTTCCATTTCATCTGTTTCAAAATGTAATGTATTTGCTCTTACCATTACTTCTTCGTCATCAATAGAAAGGCTATATTCTTTACCGATTAATTCCCACTGTCTTTCACTACCTTTAATACCTTCCATTTCTTCAAGAATTTGATCTATCAGACTAATATCGCCCTGAATTTCATCATTCAGCCAATAACCTATTGCTTCATGATCCATCGAAAAACGGGCTAATATACCGCCAGTGAGATCTCGCTGAAATTCATAATCCATGGTGTACGCCCCTTATTAAGCTGCTACTTTTTTGATAAAAAATATCTTATTCTTATTATGACAAAAATAACAAAAAACGGGAGGCATTTGCCTCCCGTTTGTTCATATAAAATACTTTAAAGCAATAAATTAACCGTTATACCGCTGTTTGGAAAATAACTTGGTCTGCTTTATCTGTATATTGCTCTAGTTGGTCAAAATTTAGATAACGGTAAGTATCTTCCGCGGTTTCATCCACTTTATTCATAAAGTCCAGATACTCTTGTGGCTCCGGCAAACGACCTAATAATGACGCAACAGCGGCAAGCTCTGCTGAAGCAAGATACACATTTGCACCTGTACCTAAACGGTTAGGGAAGTTACGTGTCGATGTTGAAACCACGGTTGCACCATCAGCAACGCGTGCTTGGTTACCCATACATAATGAACAACCCGGCACTTCGATACGCGCACCACTCTTACCAAAGACACTGTAATAGCCTTCTTCCGTTAATTGTGCCGCATCCATTTTTGTTGGTGGAGCAACCCATAAACGTGTTGGTAATTGACCTTTATGCTGATCAAGCAGTTTACCCGCAGCACGGAAGTGACCAATATTGGTCATACAAGAACCAATAAACACTTCATCAATTTTGCTGTTTGCCACTTCTGAGAGCAGACGTGCATCATCAGGATCGTTCGGCGCACATAAAATTGGCTCTTTGATCTCATTTAAATCAATTTCGATCACTGCCGCATATTCTGCATCTGCATCTGCTTCAAGTAATTGCGGATCTTTCAGCCAGTTTTCCATTGACGTAATACGACGTTCAATAGTACGGCGATCGCCATAACCTTCAGCAATCATCCATTTCAGTAAGATGATGTTAGATTGCAGATATTCAATGATAGGCGCTTTATCCAGTTTAATAGTACAACCCGCTGCTGAACGTTCTGCTGATGCATCAGCCAGTTCAAATGCTTGTTCTACTTTCAGCTCTGGTAAGCCTTCAATTTCAAGAATACGGCCAGAGAAAATGTTTTTCTTACCTTTTTTCTCAACCGTCAGTAAACCGTCTTGGATCGCGTAATAAGGAATAGCATGAACTAAATCACGCAATGTCACACCTGGTTGCATTTCACCTTTAAAACGCACCAGAACAGATTCTGGCATATCTAATGGCATTACACCTGTTGCCGCAGCAAAAGCCACTAAGCCTGAACCAGCAGGGAATGAGATACCAATAGGGAAACGGGTATGTGAGTCACCGCCTGTACCAACAGTATCAGGCAGTAACATGCGGTTTAACCATGAGTGGATAATACCGTCACCGGGACGCAGTGAAACACCACCACGGTTCATAATAAAATCAGGTAAGGTATGATGCGTTGTGACGTCAACAGGTTTTGGATACGCTGCGGTATGACAGAATGATTGCATCACTAAATCAGCAGAGAAACCAAGACACGCCAAGTCTTTTAGCTCATCACGAGTCATTGGACCGGTGGTATCTTGTGAACCCACAGAGGTCATTTTTGGCTCACAGTATTCGCCAGGGCGAATACCTGTACGACCACAAGCACGACCAACCATTTTCTGTGCTAAAGAGAAACCACGGTTACTTGCTTCAACAGGTTTAGCATGACGGAACAACGTGCTAACCGGTAAACCGAGTGATTCGCGCGCTTTTGACGTTAATCCACGACCAATGATCAATGGAATACGACCACCAGCACGCACTTCATCAATTAATACTTCCGTTTTCAGCTCAAAGGTTTCCAGTAACTCATTTGTTTCATGGTTACGAATTTCACCTTTGTATGGGTAAATATCAATAACATCACCCATATTTAATTTAGAAACATCAACCTCGATCGGGAGCGCTCCCGCATCTTCCATAGTATTAAAGAAGATAGGTGCGATTTTGCCGCCAAGAACAACACCACCACCTCGTTTATTAGGAACAAACGGAATGTCGTCGCCCATAAACCAAAGTACAGAGTTAGTTGCTGATTTACGTGAGGAGCCAGTCCCTACAACATCACCAACATAAGCCAGCGGGAAGCCTTTCTTATTTAATGCTTCGATTTGTTTTATTGGACCTACGCTACCTGGCTGATCAGGTTCAATGCCTTCGCGCGCATTTTTCAGCATGGCTAAAGCATGTAATGGAATATCAGGACGGGACCAAGCATCAGGTGCTGGAGATAAGTCATCGGTATTCGTTTCACCAGTGACTTTAAAGACGGTAACAGTAATTTTTTCTGCTAATTCAGGGCGCTCAGTAAACCACTGTGCGTCAGCCCAAGATTGCATAATTTGCTTAGCATAAACGTTGCCAGCTTTCGCTTTTTCCTCAACATCATAGAAGTTATCAAACATCAATAAGGTGTGAGAAAGCGCTTTGGCGGCGATTGGAGCTAACTTATCATTATCCAGAGATTCAATTAAAGCATGGATATTATAGCCACCTTGCATGGTACCTAATAATTCAACTGCTTTTTCTGGTGTGATAAGAGGTGATGTGGTTTCGCCTTTCGCGAGGGCAGTTAAAAAACCCGCCTTAACATAGGCAGCTTCATCAACTCCGGGTGGAACTCGGTTAACAATTAAATCAAGAAGAAATTGTTCTTCATCTTTAGGGGGATTTTTTAATAGCTCAACAAGTGCGGCTGTTTGTGTGGCATCGAGAGGTTTTGGAACGACACCTTCAGCTGCACGCTCTGCTACGTGCTTACGGTATTCTTCTAGCACGACTGTCTCCTCGCTTCTTTGTCATTTTGTATAACCCGGCTGTCTGCACCCTGTCTGTTGAAGGATGCCAGGTCAGAGGATCTTTTGCTCGCATAAAACATAAGAGGTTATAAAATTATGCCCAGCTAAGGGCTATCAGCATAGCAAATCTTCAACACGATGTTAATTCGTTCACATAAAAGTAACATTAATCAGATTCAAATATCCACTTATTCAGATTAAAACACTTAAACAAAATATATAACAGAGACTTTTAACCAAGATTTGGGTTAATAACCACACTTTTTATAGTTTTTTTAATCCCCCAATTAGCACTAAAGTGAAATTAACGGTTAAATAAACAACTAACGCACATAATAATCGATAGGCATCCTCACGAAACAGTCATATTCCAAATAGAAACCATAAAAAAAGAGCCAAGTTCTATAAAGAACTTAGCCCTTATCATTTAAACTGTTTTCAGTAAACGAACAGCTTATTTTTTCTTTTTCGCTTTTGGATTTGGCAGGTCAGTGATGCTACCTTCAAATACTTCCGCAGCCATACCAATTGATTCGTATAACGTTGGGTGAGCGTGGATAGTTAATGCGATATCTTCAGCATCACAACCCATTTCAATTGCCAGACCGATTTCACCTAACAGTTCACCACCGTTAGAACCAACAATTGCACCACCGATAACACGGTTAGTTTCTTTGTCGAAAATCAGTTTAGTCATACCATCAGCACAATCTGATGCGATTGCACGACCTGATGCCGCCCAAGGGAAAGAAGCGACTTCATAGCTAACACCTTTCTCTTTCGCTTCTTTTTCAGTCATACCAACCCATGCAACTTCTGGTTCAGTATAAGCGATTGATGGAATAACTTTAGGATCGAAGTAATGTTTCTTACCAGAGATAACTTCTGCAGCAACGTGACCTTCATGAACACCTTTGTGAGCCAGCATTGGTTGGCCAACGATGTCACCGATAGCAAAGATGTGAGGTACGTTAGTACGCATTTGTTTATCAACATGGATAAAGCCACGATCATCAACTTCGATACCAGCTTTACCTGCGTCTAACAGTTTACCGTTAGGTACACGACCGATAGCAACTAATACTGCATCGTAACGTTGTGGTTCTGCTGGGGCTTTTTTGCCTTCCATCGTTACGTAGATGCCATCTTCTTTTGCTTCAACTGCAGTTACTTTGGTTTCTAGCATCAGGTTAAATTTCTTGCTGATACGTTTGGTAAATACTTTAACCACGTCTTTATCAGCAGCAGGAATAACCTGATCAAACATTTCAACTACGTCAATCTGAGAACCCAGAGAATGGTAAACCGTTCCCATTTCCAGACCGATGATACCGCCACCCATCACCAGTAAACGCTCTGGTACGGTTTTCAGTTGCAGTGCATCTGTGGAGTCCCATACACGAGGGTCTTCATGTGGAATGAATGGTAATTCGATTGGACGAGAGCCGGCAGCAACGATTGCGTTGTCAAAAGTGATGGTAGTTGTACCTTCAGCACCTTCAACAGACAATGAGTGAGAACCAGTGAATCGTGCTTCGCCATTAACGACAGTAACTTTACGGCCTTTAGCCATGCCCGCTAAGCCACCCGTTAACTGAGAGATAACTTTATCTTTCCAGATACGAATTTTGTCGATATCTGTTTTTGGTGCGTCAAATACAACACCGTGCTCAGATAATGCTTTCGCTTCTTCGATAACTTTAGCAACGTGGAGTAACGCTTTAGAAGGGATACAACCCACGTTCAGACAAACACCACCTAAAGTAGAGTGACGTTCAACTAAAACTGTTTCTAAACCTAAGTCAGCGCAACGGAACGCCGCGGAATAACCCGCAGGGCCTGCACCGAGAACCACTACCTGTGCTTTAATTTCAGTACTCATCGTGACCTCATTATTTATTTGTCCGGCGAGTCAGACGATAATCCATATTTAACACCGAGACTTACATACCGCATGCAGTTTACAGAAATGTTAATAAACTGAAAAGCGCTCTAACATGACGGATCTCACAACCTAAGATGTATGACTGTAAAATCCATCATTGTAATCAGAGAAACCAGCGCTAAGCACCGGTTTTAAAATTACATTACCAAACGACGTAAATCGCTCATGTACTGATTAATCAGAGTGATGAATCGAGCACCGTCAGCACCATCGATCACACGGTGATCGAAAGATAATGACATTGGTAAAATCAAGCGTGGTACGAATTCTTTACCATTCCATACAGGTTTCATAGAAGAACGGGAAAGTCCCATAATCGCAACTTCAGGAGCGTTAACGATTGGTGCAAAACCGGTAGTACCGATACCACCAAGGCTAGAAATAGTGAAACATCCGCCTTGCATATCTGCTGCTGTCAGTTTACCTGCACGCGCTTTCTTAGAAACTTCAGCTAACTCATAAGACAGTTCGATAATGCCTTTTTTGTTAACATCTTTGAAAACAGGAACAACAAGACCGTTAGGTGTATCTACTGCAATACCGATATTGATGTATTTTTTCAGGATCAGTTTCTGTCCATCTTCAGAGATAGAGCTGTTAAAGCGTGGCATATCTGCCAGAGCTTTCGCTGCTGCTTTCATTACGAAGACTAACGGCGTGATCTTAACATCCAGTTTTTTCTTCTCTGCTTCTTTATTTTGCTGCTTACGGAATTCTTCAACCTCAGTAATATCTGCTTCATCAAACAGATTTACGTGAGGGATCATCACCCAGTTACGGCTTAAGTTAGCACCAGAGATTTTCTGGATACGGCTTAATTCAACTTCTTCAATTTCACCAAACTTGCTGAAGTCAATTTTCGGCCAAGGTAACATGCCTGGTAATCCGCCACCTGCATTAGCTGGCGCTGATTCAGCACGTTTAATTAATTCTTTCACGTAAGACTGAACGTCTTCACGTAAGATACGACCTTTACGACCAGTACCTTTTACTTTCGCTAAATTCACACCGAATTCGCGCGCTAAGCGACGAATAACAGGTGTTGCATGAACGTAAGCATCATTTTCAACAAACTCTTCTTTCGCAGCTGGCGCTGTCGCTTGTGCTTTAGCAGGTGCTGCTGGTGCAGAACTTGCTGGCGCAGGAGCAGCGGCGGCTGGTGCTTGAGCAACAGGAGCTGCACCGGCAACTTCGAAAGTCATGATCAGTGAGCCAGTTTTCACTTTGTCGCCCACTGCAATTTTGATCTCTTTAACCACACCTGCAAATGGTGCTGGAACTTCCATTGAAGCTTTGTCACCTTCAACAGTGATCAGTGATTGTTCTTCAGAGATGGAATCACCTACTTTCACCATCACTTCAGTAACTTCAACTTCATCACCACCGATATCTGGCACATTCACTTCTTTCACAGCGGATGCTGCTGGTGCAGATGCCGCTGGAGCTGGTGCTGCTTGAGCAACAGGTGCGCTACCTGCAACTTCAAATACCATGATAAGAGAGCCTGTGCTCACTTTATCACCTGTTGCAATTTTAATTTCTTTCACTACACCCGCAAATGGTGCTGGAACTTCCATTGAAGCTTTGTCGCCTTCAACAGTAATCAGTGATTGTTCTTCAGCAACGCTATCGCCCACTTTTACCATTACTTCAGTAACTTCAACTTCGTCACCGCCGATATCTGGAACATGAACTTCTTTCAGTGCTGCTGTTGCTGGCGCTGCAGCCGGTGCAGGCGCAGCCGCTTGAGCTGGTGCTGCTTGCGCGGCACCCTCTGCTTCAAAAATCATGATAAGAGAACCCGTTTGGACTTTATCGCCCACGGCAATTTTAATCTCTTTAACCACACCCGCTTGTGGTGATGGGACTTCCATAGATGCTTTATCGCCTTCTACGGTGATTAAGGATTGTTCTTCCTCAATACGGTCGCCCACTTTCACCATCACTTCGGTGACTTCAACTTCATCAGCACCGATATCTGGGACTTTAATTTCAATAGACATTCACTTTACCTCTTACGCCAGACGTGGGTTTACTTTTTCAGGGTTGATGTTGTATTTTTTGATTGCGTCTTCAACAACCTTCACATCAATCTCACCACGTTTAGCTAATTCACCTAATGCAGCAACAATCACATAAGAAGTATCAACTTCGAAGTGGTGACGCAAGTTTTCACGGCTATCAGAACGACCGAAACCATCAGTACCTAATACGCGGTAATCGTCTGCTGGTACATAAGTACGAACTTGTTCAGCGAACAGTTTCATGTAGTCAGTAGACGCAACAGCTGGTGCATCATTCATAATTTGAGCGATGTAAGGTACGCGAGGTGCTTCAGATGGGTGCAGCATGTTCCAACGTTCACAATCTTGACCATCACGAGCCAATTCAGTGAATGAAGTTACGCTATAAACATCAGAACCAATACCGTATTCAGCAGACAGGATTTCTGCGGCTTCACGAACGTGACGCAGAATAGAACCTGAACCCAGTAACTGAACTTTACCTTTCGCGCCTTCGTGTGATTTCAGCTTGTAGATACCTTTACGGATACCTTCTTCAACGCCGGCTGGCATTGCTGGCATATGGTAGTTTTCGTTCAGTGTAGTGATGTAGTAATAAACGTTTTCTTGTTTATCACCATACATACGCTCTAAACCGTCTTGCATGATAACAGCAACTTCATAAGCGAATGCTGGATCATAAGAGATACAGTTAGGGATAGTCAGCGATTGAATATGGCTATGACCATCTTCGTGCTGTAAGCCTTCACCGTTAAGTGTTGTACGACCTGAAGTACCACCAACTAAGAAACCACGCGCTTGTTGGTCGCCCGCAGCCCAGCATAAGTCGCCAATACGTTGGAAACCAAACATTGAGTAGTAGATATAGAATGGGATCATTGGCAGATTGTTAGTGCTGTAAGATGTTGCAGCAGCTAACCAAGACGCGCCAGCACCCAGTTCGTTGATACCTTCTTGCAGAATTTGACCTTTAACGTCTTCTTTATAGTAAGCAACTTGCTCACGGTCTTGAGGCGTATATTGTTGGCCGTTCGGGCTATAAATACCGATTTGACGGAACAAGCCTTCCATACCAAAAGTACGAGCTTCGTCTGCAATAATTGGTACTAAACGATCTTTGATAGATTTATTTTTCAACATCACGTTCAGAGCGCGAACGAATGCGATAGTTGTTGAAATCTCTTTAGATTGTTCTTCCAGTAATTGGCTGAAATCTTCCAGTGTTGGAATATCCAGTTTTTCTTCAAAACGTGGACGACGAGCAGGTAAATAACCGCCTAAATCCTGACGACGTGCATGCAGGTATTTGTACTCTTCGGACTCTTTGTCAAAAGTAATATAAGGCAGATCTTTGATTTGCTCATCAGCAACAGGAATGTTGAAACGATCACGGAAATGGTGAACGCCATCCATGTTCATTTTCTTAACTTGGTGAGCGATGTTTTTACCTTCCGCCGTTTCACCCATACCATAACCTTTGATGGTTTGAGCTAAAATAACAGTTGGTTTACCTTGAGTTTCTTTTGCTTTTTGGAATGCAGCAAAGACTTTCTTCGGATCGTGACCACCACGGTTTAATGCCCAAATCTCATCATCAGTCATGTCTTTAACTAATGCAGCAGTTTCTGGGTAGCGATTGAAGAAGTGTTCACGAACGTAAGCACCGTCACGTGATTTAAACGTTTGGTAGTCACCATCCAGCGTTTCGTTCATTAATTGAACGAGTTTGCCTGAAGTGTCTTTACGCAGCAATTCGTCCCAACGGTCGCCCCACATGACTTTGATAACGTTCCAGCCAGCACCCGCGAAGATACCTTCTAATTCGTTAACAATTTTGCCGTTACCTGTCACTGGGCCATCAAGGCGCTGTAAGTTACAGTTAACTACGAAGCACAGATTATCTAATTTTTCGCGAACTGCGATAGTGATAGCACCTTTAGATTCTGGTTCGTCCATTTCACCATCACCTAAGAACGCATACACAGTTTGTGCAGTGGTGTTCTTCAGGCCACGATGATTTAAATATTTCAGGAATTTAGCTTGATAAATTGCAGATAGTGGTCCCAGACCCATAGAAACAGTTGGGAACTGCCAGAACTCAGGCATTAATTTAGGGTGCGGATAAGAAGATAAACCTTTACCACCAATTTCTTGACGGAAGTTGTTTAATTGTTCTTCTGTTAAACGACCTTCTAAGAATGCACGCGCATAGATACCTGGGGAGATATGACCTTGGAAGTAAACCAAGTCGCCGCCATCAGTTTCATTTTGCGCACGGAAGAAATGGTTAAAGCACACTTCATATAAAGTTGCAGAAGATTGGAATGACGCCATGTGTCCGCCGAGTTCCAAATCTTTTTTGGATGCACGCAGAACCATCATTACTGCGTTCCAGCGAATAGCAGAACGAATTCGACGCTCTAATTCCAGATTGCCAGGGTAAGCGGGTTCATCTTCAGCAGGAATGGTATTGATATAATCACTGTGTACAGAGCCGCCCAAAGCGATATTAAGACCACCATTACGGGCTTGTTTTAATACCTGATCAATCAGGAACTGTGCACGCTCAACACCTTCTTCACGGATGACCGAGTCGATCGCTTGTAACCAGTCGCGAGTTTCGATCGGATCCACGTCATTTTTCAGCATATCTGACATGGTGTATTCCTTATCTGTTATCTGTTTTTAATGGTTATGGGAGCCTATCTTCCCGTTTTACCTATCTGATATGACGGGAAGATAGGCCCTGCTGTTATTACCGCTTCCCCTGAAAATCACAGGGCGATAGGTAGTACAGACTCAGCGGTCAGGATCTGTGCTACTAAAATAAATCAGGGTGTTGTTGTAGCCGGCGCAAAGAGCGCTCACGGCGAGTATGTTCACGACTCATATCCAACAAAACGTCTTCAATAAAAGCCAAATGGCGATGTGATGCTTCACGAGCAGCTTCTGGCTCTCTATGAATAATGGCCTGATAAATCTGACTACGATGCTCACTTACTGCAGTTAACATTTCTTTACGAGTGTAAAGAAACTCAAAATTCTGACGGATATTTTGCTCAAGCATTGGCACCATGCATCGTAATAGATGCAATAAAACGACATTATGGGCAGCTTCCGTGACAATTAATTGATATTGCAATACAGCCTCAGACTCAGCGGCTAAATCACCCTCTTCATGGGCTTTCAAAATGCAATCATGGCTAGCTTTAATGCGGTCAAGATCTTCATCAGTGCCACGTAATGCAGCGTAATATGCGGCAATACCTTCAAGTGCATGACGAGTTTCTAAAAGGTCAAATTGAGATTCGGGATGCCCGCTAAGCAGTTGAGCTAAAGGATCACTAAAACTTTGCCAGAGATTATGCTGAACAAAGGTACCACCGCCTTGGCGACGGAGTAAAAAACCTTTAGCTTCTAATTTTTGGATAGCTTCACGCAATGAAGGGCGAGATACATCAAATTGCTTCGCCAGTTCACGTTCAGGTAAGAGTTTCTCTCCTGGACGCAGAGTACCTTCTAAAATCAGATGTTCAAGTTGTTGCTCAATAACATCAGAAAGCTTAGGTTGGCGGATTTTTGTGTAAGCCATATTGCTGGAAGCCATTATTGGATAACTATTACCTTAGTGATTGAGTTGTCAATTGGTAATACCAATTTAATATAACGGATAATAAAGTAACAAAGTATTCACTAACTGTCTATACAGTTGTTGAGCGAAATCATAAAAACCTGTAAATTTTAACAAATTATTTTAAAAAATCATCAAAAGTGATAACTAGATCGCATTATACAGAAACGTTAAAAATAAATTTTTTAACGTTTTTTAAACACATAAACAGTCAAACTGAAGCGTGACAGCAATGTTATTCTGCATTTAAATTCAAACTCTATGATTTTAAATTCAACTCAGCCGGTTATTTTGTTAACAAACTGCGATAATAAGCCCAATCAAAATGAGGTCCCGGATCGGTTTTTCTATTTGGTGCAACATCACTATGCCCGGTAATGTTTTCTTCAATGGCAGGATAAAGAGCAATAAGCGATTGAGTTATCTTCGCTAATTGTTGATATTGCTGCTGGGTAAAATCGCACTCATCAGTACCTTCAAGCTCTATACCAATAGAGAAATCATTACATTTTTCTCTGCCTTTATATAAAGAAACGCCAGCATGCCACGCTCTCTCAGTAAAAGGCACATATTGCACAATTTCTCCATCACGACGAATAAGACAATGAGCCGATACTCTTAAGTTAACAATCTCACTAAAAAAAGGATGATCTTGCTCTGACAGTGTATTGGTAAAAAGCTGGTCAATATAAGGTCCACCAAATTGCCCTGGCGGCAAACTGATATTATGAACAATTAATAAAGAAGGAAGCTCACCTTCAGGTCTCTTATCATGATTAGGTGAAGGAACCTGTCTCGCATCGATTAACCAACCTTGTTTAATTTCCACATCAACCCTCTTTTATTCTGTTTTAGCCATTATCAATAACTTTATTAATTCATACTCATCAATAAATGCGAACTTTCCCTCAATAATAAAGATTAACTCTGTATCTCTCCTTTTTCTTTTCGATATTTTACTCAAATTTTATTTTATCTATTCGCCAATAAAGTCCTTTTTTTTCATACTACTAGTGTTTATTACTCAAGGAGGATGCTAAATGAATGTACTTAATTATCACTCTAATGAAAATGGTTTTACCCTTATGGAGCTTATGATTGTGATTGCTATCATCTCGATTTTAAGCTCTGTTGCTATTCCTGCCTATCAAGGTTATATCCAAAAAGCAGCATTAACCGATGTATTGCAAACACTGTCGCCCTATCGTTCTGCGATAGAATTATGTCGCTATGAAAACGATCCTCAACACTGTAATTCTGATTCAACTTTTATGCCGCAACAATTTCGTAGCCGATATTTGTCCGATATTAATGTGCTAAACGGTGTGATTAATGCAACTGGAAAATCACAGCTTGATGGTCTGACGATCACAATGTCGCCAGAGAAAGGAGTTAACGACCTTCTTCCAGTATGGAAAACACAATGTTTAGCAGCAAATCTCTCGTTGCAAAAACAGTGCAGTAAGATTTTAAAATCATATTAGTGCGTTAGATATAAAGGAGCACTTATATTAAGTGTTCCTATTACACACTTGAAACATTGAAGACAACACAGATAAATCAAAAAGTATAAAGAGGTGAAGAATGGATATCACACACTCTGCAACAGAATTCATTGAGTATTTATTACGTGAAAGTATTTTAAAACGCGTCTCTGATTTACATATAGAACCTCAACAAACCAGTGTAAGAATTCGCGCCAGAATAGATAATCATTTATATCTATTCTCGCCTCCTCCAGATGAATTTTCTGAAGAAATAGTCACTCGATTAAAGGTACTTGCTAACTTAAATATTGCAGAAAAGCGATTACCTCAAGATGGGCAATTTAGTTGGTCTTATAATGAAAAAAGCTATTCAATACGAATAGCGACACTCCCCACGCTGTATGGTGAAAAAGTTGTTTTACGGCTTATAAATAATTTACAACAGCCAGAATTAAATCACTTAGGCTTTCAACCCTCGCATTTAACACTATTAAAGAAATATTTAAATTTACCGCAAGGAATGATTTTGGTCACAGGACCAACGGGAAGCGGAAAAACGCTCACTTTATATAGTTGTTTGCACTATTTAAATAAAGAAAACCTAAATATAAATAGTGTTGAAGATCCGATTGAATTACCTCTAAAGGGGATTAATCAAATTCAAATTTCTGAAAAATCTGGGATCTCATTCGCGACAATATTACGAGCATTATTACGCCAAGATCCTGATATTATTATGGTGGGTGAAATACGTGATCAAGCAACTGCTGAAATGGCAATAAAATCAGCGCAAACAGGGCACCTTGTATTATCGACCTTACATACTAATTCGGCCTCATCTACATTAATGCGTCTACATAACTTAGGGATTGAAAAAGATCTTATTCATTCCTGTGTTAGTTTAATTATTTCACAACGATTAGTCCGATGTTTATGCCCACACTGTAAAATATGCTTATCCAATAAACAGCATATTAGTATAAATAAAGAAATGGTCGAATTACCAAATTGGCGAGCTGTGGGTTGCCAGCAATGCTGTTCAGGCTATAACGGAAGAACCGCTATCTATGACTGCTTTGAGCCATCAAAACAAACACACTCATCCTTTTGTCATTTACTTTATTCTGGCATTTCATTAGTTAAACAAGGCATAACAACGCTTGAGGAGGTTTATCAAACACTAGGAGATATTGAATGAAACTACAGCTAATATATCGTTATGATGCATTAACTTATCAAGGAGAATGGTGCTCTGGGAAAATACTTGCATCCTCTAATAACGAAGCATTTATTAACTTAACTCAACAGCAAAAATATCCCATAAAGATCCGTTTATATAAAATCGTTTTATTTCAAGATGCTGATAAACAATATCGAATTCAATTATTCGAGCAATTAGCTTTATTACTTCATTCTGGTTTAGCGCTTCTTCCTGCATTAACACTATTAAAAAATGAATGTCGTTACTCACATTGGCAATGTGTATTAGAAGATATTATTTTTAACTTAATGCAAGGAGGTTCACTTTCTAAACAATTAAATCGCTATCCACTTTATTTTCCAACCTCACTGAGTCGTTTTGTCTTTATTGGCGAAGAAAGTGGAAAATTAGATGAAGTGATTACTCTGCAAATAATACAGTTAAAGAAACACCGAGAGGTTGTAAAAAAAATCAAAAAAGCGTTTAAATATCCTATTTTTTTACTTACTGTATTAGTTTTTATTACCAGTATAATGTTGCTTTATGTTTTACCTGAATATCAATCCTTATACAGTGCATTTAATACAGAACTTCCTTTTTTAACACTAGCCCTTATTACTTTCTCACAATGGCTTACTGATTATATCAGCATAATAACGTTTATCTTTATTGGATTAATATTGGGTTATCGTGTAATTCGTTACTCTTTATCACCCTTTTATTTTGCTGAACAAGCCCTGTTTCTGCATATTCCCTATTTAGGTAAGCTTTTAAAATATCAGCAACTACATCTTATTTTTCAGATAATCAGTATTACACAACAAGCAGGATTACCTTTATTACAAGGCTTAAAAATAGGTACAGAACAACTTACACACCCTATTTATAAGCGAGCCCTTGCTCAAATGAGTGAACACATTATGCAAGGTAAA
Source organism: Proteus sp. CD3 (assembly GCF_008808075.1). Lineage (NCBI taxonomy): Bacteria > Pseudomonadati > Pseudomonadota > Gammaproteobacteria > Enterobacterales > Morganellaceae > Proteus > Proteus sp. CD3. The sequence goes on from NZ_CP019686.1 coordinate 2,575,385, forward strand.
TCGTGGAGCTTATTTATGAAAAATGAGCCGCTTTTTACACCTATTTGTTATCAGTTTATTATTTGTGCAGAAAACTCAGGACAGTTGCTCTATTTTTGTCAGCAATTAAGTGATTGGTTTTATCATCAACTCGATGAGCAATTAAATACAATGAGTGCTTGGTTAGAGCCAATGCTGATGACGATCATTGCATTAATTATTGGCACATTAATCATTGCTATGTATCTTCCTATATTACAGTTAGGTGATACTATACAATGAATCACAAATTTTATGAGTAACATGCTGTTACTCTGTATTGTACTAACTTATTGATTGATGGTAATTCTATCACATATTATAAGGTAGAATGTAAGGGTAGCAGAAAATCATCTATCATAATAACCGAATAAAACCCAAATATTGCAGTTATTATCTTGTGATAAAAACAAAATTAAGCTTTAGAATACCCGTACTAATAGTAAATTTTAATTCATTAAAAACAGACAAACACAAATGGCTTATACGGTTGCTCTTACAGGTGGAATAGGCAGTGGTAAAACTACCGTTGCTAATGCTTTTGCCTCACTAGGTGTACCTCTTGTTGATGCTGACATTATTGCTCGATTAGTGGTAGAGCCTAACTCCTCAGGGCTAAATGCATTGCATCAGCATTTTGGTGACTGCATTTTGCTACCCAATGGTTCATTAAACCGAGCACAGTTACGCCAGATTATTTTTGAAAATAATGAAGAAAAAACTTGGGTTAACAATCTTCTTCATCCATTGATACAGCAAGAGACTCAAAAGCAAATACAGCAAATTAAAGCACCCTACTTTATTTGGGTTGTTCCATTATTAATTGAAAATAAATTAACGCATCTCGCCTCTCGAGTTCTTGTTGTTGATGTTACACAGGAAGAACAAATAGAAAGAACCATGAAACGAGATGGCGTAAGTCGAGAGCAAGTTCTCAATATTTTAAAAGCTCAAGCTCAAAGACAGGAACGATTAGCCGTCGCTGATGATATTATTGAAAATCACGATAATAGCCAAAATATGATTGGAAAAGTTAAGCAACTCCATCAGCATTACTTAGAATTAGCTCAACAAGCGTTACAGGACAATTGCCATGAGTGATGACATCACAACAATCATCTTCGAACATCCCCTCAATGAAAAAATGCGTTCATGGCTTAGAATTGAAAACTCATTGATTCAGATTAACAGTTTTAGTGCAATTGATTCATTACCCACGGCACTTTCGTTTTTCCGTGCGATATCGGAATTTATTGAAGTACTTGATCGTGGCGAAATCCGTGCTGAATTACTTAAAGAATTAGAAAAAAGACAAAAAAAATTACAGCAATGGCTTTCATTTCCTAATGTTGATAAAGCGATTGTCACTCAAATTATTGATGAATTAGCTGAAAATGCAGCTGTGTTAAGTAAAGCACCTCGCATTGGTCAGCATTTAAAACAAGATAAAGTGATCAGTTTAGTTAAACAGCGCCTAAGTATTCCTGGTGGATGCTGCAACTTTGATGTGCCAGCATTACATTTGTGGTTAAGCTTACCTCAATCAACCCGTGATGAAAGATTGCAAAGCTGGCTGGCGGGTTTATTGCCATTACAAAATGCATTAAATAGTTTACTCATGCTTATTCGCCAATCAGATACATTCAAGCCTGCTCTCAGTCACCGTGGTTTTTATCAAGACAGCGCTGAAGAAGGCGAATTGCTACGCCTTAAGATAGCTATTGATCATCAAATCTATCCTCAAGTCTCTGGGCATAAAAATCGCTATGCGATCCGCTTTTTACCACTTGATAGTGAAAATGGAACAGTGCCTCTAGAGCTACCTTTTGAGATTGCTTGTTGCTAACATTATGTTTATTGATATGAGCATAAATCGCACCAACGAAATCTAGGAGAGATAATGAGCGAAGAATTAGTTGTAAAATGCCCAACCTGTCAAACAGAAGTTGTTTGGAATGAAAGTAGCCCTTATCGTCCTTTTTGTAGCAAACGTTGCCAACTTATTGATTTAGGCGAATGGGCGGATGAATCAAAACGCATTCCAAGCCAAAGTGATATTAATGACAGCGATGATTGGAGTGAAACGCCGCAACAAGAGCCTAAAGACTTTTAATTTTCCAGTCCTGAACATAAAAATTAGCCACTCAATCGAGTGGCTAATTGATTTATAAACGCTTACTTAGTAAGACGCTACTTGTGCTTATTTTTGCAATAACGCCACAATGGTGCGGTTAGCAGGCGGAAAATCATCAGCATTTAACGCGCCAATAGATATCCACTTGAATTCTTGCCCCTCTTTACCATAAGGATCATTATCCCATTGAGTAACTAAGAAAAAGGATAAAGTAATGTGTCTATCTGGAAAATCATGCTCTACCGTTTCAAAAAGTGAGCATTGCGTTACATCAATACCAATTTCTTCTTGTAGCTCACGGATTAACGCCTGCTCTGGGGTCTCTTGATCTTCTAACTTTCCTCCCGGAAATTCCCAAAATCCCCCCATATGCGATTTTAAAGGGCGTTGGGTGATAAAGACATTATTGTGTTGATCACAAATAATACCCGCTGCAATATGTAGCTTTTTTTTATCCATTATAGACAACCTATTGAATAGTCCAGTTATTATAACAACTTAACGTTATTATAACGTATATCCAATAGCGCTACTCTGGTTTTCTTTCCTTTGATTATCTCATTAATTAACGATAACTCGATTAGTTAACGATAAATAGGTAAGAAACCGAACTGTGCTAATGTTTGGCAAATGATCCCGACTGCACCAAAAGCGATAACCGCATAAATTAAGCCTTTTCCGCCCCATACTTTAAAGCCTGAGTTTGGAAATTTCTCGCGTGCTTTCAGCGCCATAACCGCAGGACAAATAATTGCCCACACACATGCCGCGGTTCCTGCATAAGCAATTGCAATTAAGAAACCATTAGGGAAAAGTAAACATAATAGTAAAGGCGGAGTGAAGCATAAAACGCCAGATTTTAAGCGCCCTGTTTTGTTATCTTCAAATTTTAGTGATGCCAAAATATAGTCGAATAGACCAATCGCGACCCCTAAAAATGAGCAGAATACGGCACTAATAGAGAACCATAATAAAAAGCCTTCAATATATTTACTATTTAACACAGTGTATAACGAATCAATAAAGGCATCTAAGTTACCGCCCTTTTGGATAATAGTAATAAATTGCTCACGAGGTAAATTCCCCATGGTGCCAATCATCCAAAGTAAATAAATCACTAGCGCTAACACACAACCAATAATACAGCTTTTCACGACCTTTCTTTCATTTTCATGATAAAGCTTATAAAGGCTACAAACATTACCATGATAACCAAAAGAGGTTATAGCATAAGGAATGATGATAAAAATAAAGGGATAAAGATATAATTGGCTTTTGCCTTCAAAGGTAGCTGTAAATAATAAATCGCCTCTCGCTTTGAAGAATAAGCCTGAGAATGCTAATACGAATAGAACAATCTTAATAAATAAAAATATTGAGGTTAAGCGGCTAGCACAAGCGCCTCCCCACCATATTGTTGCCCCTAGTACTATAGTAAATACAAAGAATATCACTCTAAGATTTAGGTTAATGCCATATAATGATGACGCTTCATAAATAATAGAACCTGCGGCAGAGATATAAGCATAAATTAATATATACAATACAAATATCAAGGAGGCATTCGCGAGATAACACGCCCATTTAGGTAATAGCTCTTTCGATATATGAAAGTAGTTTGTTCCTGCGCCATATTTCGATATACATTCAAGAATATAAATTCCAGAATGAAACATAAAGAAACAAACAATAAATAATATAAAGAGTGAATTAATAAACCAAGCGCCAGACATGATTGTTGGTAGGCTAAACATTCCCGCACCAATCATTGCGCCGCCCAACACAAATCCCCCTACAATAATTGAGGGTTCTTTATTTACCGACTTATTTTCCATTTTTTAGTCCTTACTGAAATAAGGATATAGCTCTCGCATTGCACGAGAGCCATTATTATTGTGGAGTATTATTTATTTGATAGGTTTTAATCTCGCAGTAAAGTGTCTTAATACAGGAGGTTCATATTCGAACTCAAGACCTTTAAGCGTTTTAAACTTCTCTTTTAAGCCGATAAGTGCGTCAGCAATATAATCCATATGGTCATTGGTATAGACACGACGCGCAATGGTTAAACGCATAAATTCCATATCTGCGTGTTTTTGTTCTCCCGTTGCAGGATCACGACCCAATAAGAACGAACCAATTTCAACAGCACGCACACCTGACTCTAAGTAAAGTGCGTTAATTACAGCTTGAGCTGGGAATTGATCACCAGGGATATGCGGTACTAGTTTTTTACAGTCAACGAAAACAGCATGTCCACCAGTAGGATATTGAATTGGAATGCCCGCTTCACGTAGACGATCCCCCAGATATTGAACTTGACCAATACGATAATGTAGATACTCTTCTTCAGTACCTTCCTCTAAACCTTGTACCATTGCTGCCATATCACGACCCGCTAAGCCACCATAGGTAACAAAGCCTTCCATTGGGACACAGCGCTGTCTTGCTAATGTAAACACTTCTTCATTATCACGAATTGAGACTAAACCACCGATATTTAACAATGGATCTTTCTTCGCTGACATTGTTAATGCGTCAGCATATTTATACATATCTAAAATAACTTCTTTGATGGTCGCATTTTTATATTTAGGATCACGCTGTTTAATGAAATACGCATTTTCACAATAACGCGCTGAGTCCATAACAACAAAAATACCGTGTTGTTTTGCGATTTCGTAAACTTCTCTTAAATTATCCATTGAAACAGGCTGGCCACCAGCACTATTACAGGTCACTGTCGAAACAATAGCAACAACGTTATCAGCACCATGTTTGGCAATATTTTCTTTTAATTTAGCAATATCAAAATTGCCTTTCCAATCATCATAGGTTTCTGAATCAAACGCTTTTTCAGTAACAATATTAATTGCTTTACAGCCATTTAATTCAACGTGTGCTGCTGTTGTGTCAAAATGGAAGTTAGAAATAAATACAGGATTTTTCGCTTTTCCATCTTTTTGTTTATATTTTAATAATACTGGGAAAAGAATATTTTCAGCACCACGACCTTGGTGAGCAGGAATAATATAATCGTAATTAAATAACTCTTTGGCTTTATCTTTTAAATCATAATAGTTTCTTGAGCCTGCATAAGCTTCATCACCTGTTATCATTGCTGCCCATTGGTGATCACTCATTGCGTTAGTACCAGAGTCTGTTAATAAATCAATATAAACAGCATGACTTGGTAATAAGAATGGGTTATATCCTGCTTCTTTTAATGCAGCTTCACGTTCTTCTCTTGAAGGAACACGGATTTTCTCCACCATTTTAATACGGAATGGTTCTACGATTCTTTTAGCCATGATAATACCTTTAATATAAATTAAATAATAAAATTAGAATAAATAAAACAATCTCTCCATTAAAATTAAATGGAAAAGAGTATTAAATTATTTTGGATGGATATAAAAAAGGATTATTTTTCAGGGAAGAAGAAGGCGAGTTCAGAATCAATATTAAACCATTTCTTCAATCTGAAGAAACCTCTTAATATTATCAAAACATTAAATGATGAGAACATACTTTAACCCTTATAGTCAGGAAATAGTACAATTTACACGCTAATTTATATAACAGTTAAACACAATTAGTAATATAACAATAGTATATTTTGGACAATAATCACACTATTTATAATAAATGATATATTAACGTGATCACTATCACTTACTTCAATCTTTAATAAACTATTTTTTATAACTTAAATTTTTATTGATACTACTAAGTGGTAATACATGTATTTATATTGAATTATTACAGCATCAAAGTTGCCTCTAAATAACCACACTTTTTATCATGATTAATAATTTAACAATAAACCTCCCATATTTTCACTTTTCTAATGCCTATTTTATTCATTAAAATGAAATAACAATTCATGAAATATTCATTCCAGAATAAAACATTAATAAACTTATAAACAACAAATGAAAAGCTAATTAGCACTCTGTTTTTATATCTTCGAATCCCCTCTCATTATTTATCTTTTCTTTATAAAAAATGGAAAAACCTTAATTAACATTGCTAAATCGGTGTTAATTTAAGCAAGCAGAAAAAGTAACATATAATATTATAACTATGAAAATCAATACACTAGACGCCATCCAAATGAATCATTTGTTTAAGTAATACCATTTGAGATATGAATAATTTCAGTTATGTCGATATTTAATATCGAAACAGATAAAAATTTATCTTTATTTCATCGATTTTTAATTTCTTTTCATATTGAGAGTAACCGGTATTTATTATTCTAAAATTAACGATAATATAAAAACATTAATTATTACCTTTCTATATTTAAGCAATATTATTTATATTTGAATTAATACCTTTCTATTGAGGTAAAATGAGAAAAAAAGTTATTTTATTAACACTATTAAGTGGATTTTCGACCAGTGGATTAACAGCAAATGACGCCGGTTATTTAGGTTCGATGGGAGAATCACGGCGCGCATTACAAGATAGCCAACGTGAAATAAATCAACTTATTGAACAAAATCGCTATCAACAACTTCAAGAAAATGCATTAGAGGTTTCACCTACTCCTACACTTATTACTGAATCAGAACATTGTTTACCTATTAATGGAGTTTATGTTCAAGGAATTACTTTACTTAATGAAAAAGATCTTGATTCCTTAACACCATTACCAGAGCAATGTATAAAAAGTGCTGACGTTAACCGTTTAATTAAAGAGTTAACTCAACGCTATCTTCAACATGGTTATATTACTGCCAGAGTCCAGTTTTTACGTCCGAATCAAGAGCAACAACTTGGGTTGTATGTTATTGAAGGTTTTATTGAAAAAATAGAAGGTGGCGATCGAGGCGTTAATACTGCATTACTTTTCCCTCATGTTGAAGGCGAGCCTCTTAAACTTTCCAAATTGGACCAAGGGCTAGATCAAGCAAACCGCTTACAATCGAATAAAGTTAAACTAGATATATTGCCTGGCACGCAATTAGGTGGCTCTATTATTCAGCTCACCAATCAGCGACAAGCACCGTGGCACTTAAACATTTCAAGTGATAATTACGGGCAAAAAAACTCAGGGCGCTGGTTAGTTCGAACAAATGCAAGCTTAGACAGCCCATTAGGGTTGTCTGATTTTGTTAGCTTAAATGCCAGCATTACCACTGATAATCCCAATACTCGTTTTAATCGTGCTTACACCCTACTCTATTCTTTACCTTATGGTGCATTGACGTTCAGTACTTTTGGTAGCTATTCCGAGTATGAATTTCATCAAGCATTACAAACACGTACCGTACGCTTATCCGGTGATACCACACAAGTTGGTTTAAGGGGTGATTACGCTTTTTATCGTAGTCAAAAACAGATTGATACCTTAAATATGCAGATAACGCATAAACGGATACGTAACTACTTCAGCCAAATCCGCCTTGATCTAAGTAGCCCTACACTGACAACAGTAGAGCTAGGCATCAACCATTTACACATTGTTCCAAGTGGTGTCATCAGCGTCAATTTAAGTGCTGAGAAAGCCATTGGTTGGTTTGGTGCAGATGAATCACCTCGTGTTGCTAATGGCAATGGTAATGACTATCGCTTTACAAAAGTTAAGCTTTTCGCCAATTGGCAACGTCGTTTTGCTATATCGAATTCGACATTTTTATTCAATAGCGCCTTCTTTGGTCAATATAGCCCCGACACCTTACCGGGTGTGGAATGGCTTAGTTTAACGGATAAAAACGCGATCCGTGGCTTTGATCGGAGCACTCTTTCTGGTGATAACGGCGGCTATTGGCGTAATACGCTTTCTTATCCTTATCGGATAAACACATTTTCAATCACCCCTCGAATTGGTCTTGATGCTGGCCGTGTTCAACAACACGGTAACTATGAAGGATGGCGTAGTGGCTATGGGCTAAGTTCAGGCTTAAACCTCCAATATCAAAAAGCACAGTTTGATATTGAAGTCGCCAAGGGGCATTTGCTTTACAACTCAACGAATTCCAATAAAACCAAAGACCCTACTCAAGTGTTAGTTAGATTTTCATATTTATTTTGATTCACACTCATAGCAATAAACGGAGAAAACTCTATGAAATCAAAAAACTTCAAGCTCTCTCCTTCGGGTAGGCTTGCTGCATCTTTAGCGATTATTTTCGTATCACTAAATGCATATGCTAGCGGTATTGTTCCTGATGCGGGCAATCAAGGACCGGATGTTTCATCAGTTAATGGTATTAATGGTAGCACTCCAATCATTAATATCGTTACACCCAATAACGAAGGTATCTCTCATAACCAATATCAAGATTTTAATGTAGGCAAACCAGGGGCTGTTTTTAACAACTCTTTAGAGTCAGGGCAATCACAGCTTGCTGGGCCGCTAAACGCCAACAGTAACTTAAATGGACAAGCAGCTTCTTTAATTTTAAATGAAGTTGTTAGTCGTAACCCTTCATTCTTATTAGGTCAGCAAGAAGTTTTTGGTATAGCTGCGGAATATGTACTTTCTAACCCAAATGGTATTACCTGTGATGGATGCGGTTTTATCAATACTAGCCGCTCTTCTTTGGTTGTAGGTAATCCACTGTTTGAGAATGGTGAGTTAAAAGGTTATAGCACGCTTAATAATACGAATTTACTTTCTATTGGTAAAAACGGATTACATGCGCCCGGTCTTTTAGATTTAATTGCACCTCGTATTGATAGCAGAGGTAAAATAACAGCAGCAGAAATTTCTGCATTAACGGGGCAAAATACGTTCTCTCAACGTTTTGATATTCTTTCATCACAAAAACCAGCTTCAGCCTTGGATAGTTATTTCTTTGGAAGTATGCAATCGGGTCGTATCCGCATCATTAATACTGCCGAAGGAAGCGGTGTTAAATTAACAGGTAAATTTGTTGCTGATAACGAATTAAGTGTCAGAGCGGACAATATTCAAGCAGATAGCCAAGTTCGTTATGACAGTTACGATAAAGATGGTAGTGAAAACTATCAAAACTACCGTGGTGGTATTGCTGTTAATAACAGTGGTTCAAGCCAAACGCTGACAAAAACAGAGTTAAAAGGTAAAAACATCACTTTAATCGCTGATAATAAAAATCAAATCAAAGCCTCTGATTTAATGGGTGATGATATTTTATTACAAGGCGCTCATTTAACTGTTGATGGCAAACAGTTACAGCAAAAAGATACAGATACCGACAATCGTTGGTTCTATTCTTGGCAATATGATGTCACCAAAGAAAAAGAGCTAGTGCAGCAAGTTGGTAGCCATATTGATGCCAAAAATAGTGCAACATTAACGGCAACTAAAGGTGATGTCACACTTGAAGGTACCAAAGTTAATGCGGGTAACACACTGGCAATTAATGCCAATAAAGATATCAATATCAACGGATTAGTTGAGAAAGAAAATCGCAGTGAAAACGGCTATAAACGTAACCATACTTCTCGTTTAGAAACAGGTAGCTGGAGCAATAGTCATCAGACAGAAACCTTAAAAGCGAGTGAGCTGACCTCAGGTAAAACGCTGGGCTTAAATGCTGAAGGCTCTGTTACCGCTCAAGGTGCAAAATTACATTCTAATGAAAATATTGTTGTTAACGCTAAAGAAAACATCAATCTTAATGTTCAAAATACCAACAATGATAAAACAGTCACCAACAATCATGTTGTTTGGGGCGGTATCGGCGGTGGTAACAATAAGAATAATAACAACAAACAAGAAGTCAGCCATTCAACACAATTAACGGCTGACGGACAACTGTTACTTTCAGCAGATAACAGTGTCAAAGTCACAGGTAGTCAAGTAAAAGGCAATCAAGGTGCCTTTGTTAAAACAACTCAAGGTGATGTTGTTATTGATAATGCGATTAGCGAAACCATCACTAAAACAGATGAACGTACAGGCACCGCCTTTAACATCACTAAAAATTCCCACAAGAATGAAACTAATCAGCAGCACTCAACCGGTAGTGAATTAGTTTCTGATGCAGAGTTAACCGTAGTCAGTGGCAAAGATATCAATGTTATTGGTAGCTTAATTAAAAGTGCCGATGAGTTAGGTATTGAATCTTTAGGTGATATCAACGTTAAATCTGCACAGCAAACCACAAAAATCAATGATGAAAAAACATCATTAGAGATAACTGGTCATGCTAAAGAAGTTGAAGACAAGCAATATAGTGCAGGTTTTCATATCACTCATACATCCAACAAGAACAATAGCACTGAGACTGAACAAGTAGGCTCTACTATTAGTGGTGGCAATGTTAAAGTTCAAGCGGAAAAAGATGTCACTTTTGCAGGTTCTGATTTAAAAACAACCGCAGGTAATGCCACTGTTTCTGGTGACAATATTGCTTTTGTTGCAACAGAAAACAAAAAAGAAACAGACAGTACAGATAGAACCATTTCAGGTGGTTTTAGCTATACCGGTGGAGTTGATAAAATCGGTAGTAAAGCTGATTTCCAATATGACCAACAGCATACAACAACTGAGATCACCAAAAATAAAGGTAGCGAAACTCAAATTGCAGGTGATTTAACAATTACAGCAAACAAAGATGTCACTCACCAAGGTGCATCACACCAAGTTGACGGTGCATATAAAGAGTCTGGTGAGAACATCAATCACCTTGCGGCTAATGACAGTGCAACATCAAAAACAGATACCTTAAATGTAGGTGTCGATGTGGGTGTTAATCTTGATTATAGCGGTGTGACTAAACCAATTAAAAAAGCAGTAGAAGACGGAATTGATACCACAAAACCGGGTAACAATGCCGATATGGATAAAAAAGTTACTTTTAAAGATGCTATTAGTAATCTTGCTAACTTAAGTAACCTAGAAGCACCAAATGTTGGTGTTGAAGTGGGTATTAAAGGTGGTGGTAGCCAGAAATCACAAAGCGATAGCCAAGTGGTTTCAACATCAATTACTGCGGGTAAAATCAATTCTGATAGTAATAACAACTTGCGTGACCAAAGTACTCATTACCAATCCACACAAGGTGATGTATCACTAACCGCAAATACTCACACCAGTGAAGCGGCTCAAAATAAACACCAAGAGTCTTTCCATGAAACAACAGGTGGTGGTCAAGTTGGTGTTAGCACGAAAACAGGGAGTGATATTACCGTTGCCATTAAAGGCGAAGGCAAAACCACAGATACAAGCCTAACCACAACGAAAGCTAATGGTAGCCAGTTTAATTCAGCCGGCAATATTAATATTAATGTACGTGAAGATGCACATTATGAAGGCGCTAAGTTTGACGCTCAAAATGGTAAAACGGTGATCAATGCTGGCGGTGATTTAACACTGGCACAAGCAACAGATACTCACACTGAAAGCCAACATAACGTGAATGGCAGTGCAAACCTGAAAGTAGGTACAACACCAGACAGCAAAGATTACGCTGGCGGCTTTAACGCAGGTGGTGTGACTCATCAGAAAGATCAGACAACAGCGAAAGCAGGTTCAGTGAATGGCTCTCAAGGTATTGAGTTAAATTCAGGTCATAATCTGACTTTACAAGGTACTCATTTAACCAGCGAAAATGATGTTGCTCTGACAGCAACTAACAAAGTTGATTTCCAAGCAACAGAATCTCAACGTACTGAAACCGGTAAGAACTTATCTGGTGGATTACAAGTGGGCTTCGGTCAAAAAACAGGAGAGAAATCATCTTCTGTCAATGGGTTAGGTGGCGCTGAATTTGCTATTGGTAAGCAAGATGAGAAAACTGTCTCTCGTGAAGGTGGAGTAATTGCTAACCAAGGTAATTTAACCGTTAACGGTAGTTCCGTTAATCTTCAAGGTACTAAAGTTAATAGCAAAGATACGCAATTAACCTCTCATTCTGGTGATACTACCCTGACTTCAGCACAATCCACTGATTACAAAAATAATTGGGGTACTGATATCTCTTTAAATGGCAAACAAACTAATACGACGCCAAAAGAAGTGACTGAAGAAAACCCAGTAACCTCTATCCATAATATTGGTGGCAAAGTTTTAGTAAACGTTGAAGATCAACAAAAATCTACACACCAAAATGCTTCAGTAGAAACAGGTACATTAACCGTAAATAGCGACAAAAACCTCGCTCTTTCTGGTGCCAATGTTTCTGCGGATAATGTGACGGGTAATGTGGGCGGTGACTTTACAGTGACTAGCCAAAAAGACAGCGATCGTCACGTTACTGTTGGTGTAAATGTTGGTTACAACCACAATAATGATCCTAAATCTAGCCAAGTTGATAAAACAGCTAAAGCAGGGGGATCACTATTAGAAAACACGATCAAAGAAACTATTGATTCAGGTATTAAATCTGCAACTGATGTTATCTCTGATAAATACAACTCACTCTCTTCAACTATCGCAGATAAAACGGGTATCAGTGGCGAAACAAAAGCCAAAATTGATAAAGGCGTTGGTACCGTGGGCAATGGCATCAAAAATATCGTAACCGGTGCTGAAGGTCATACGGCGAATGCAGATATCAAAGTTTCTCATATCGATAATGATGCTGTTACTCAATCCACAACCTTAACAAGCAAAAATGATATTTCATTAAATGTAAGTGGTACAACTAAACTTACAGGCGCTGAAATTAAAAGCGAGCACGCTCAGGTTGATTTAGGCGGTAGCAACGTTCAATTAAATAATATTGAAGGTCATCAATATGAAGCAGGTGCAGATCTTGATCTGAAATCATCTGCTGTTGATTTAGTGAAACAACTTGCAGGTGGTGACTTATCATTAAAATCACCCGTTAAAGTGAATGAAACTGTAAACACAAAATCGTCTATTTCTGAAAAATAATAGACACACCATAAAAGAGTAATGCCTATTCTTTTGTAAACCAAACCCCACTTATTAGGATAATAAGTGGGGTTTTTTATGTGTTCGTTTCAAAATAGAACGTAAAGTACGATCAGTAATCGATAAAAAAGACCCACTTATGACTAAGTGGATCTTTTTTTAATCAGTACATTACACAGCTATTATATGAAAAATAAATTAACCTAATTGACCATGACAATGCTTATATTTCTTACCTGATCCACAAGGGCATGGTTCATTACGACCGACTTTTTTACCTGCAGCAACTTGACCATCTATTGCTGACATTTGAGATTCTTTTGTCACTTCATGGCTTAATTGTTGTTGTTTAGCTAAACGCTCAGCTTCTTCACGACGACGACGTTCTAACTCTTCAACTTCTTCAGGTAAACGAACTTGTACTTTGCTTAGTGTGCTGATCACTTCATATTTCAGTGATTCCAACATGTTAGCAAACATAGCGAACGATTCACGTTTGTACTCTTGTTTTGGATCTTTTTGTGCATAACCACGTAAGTGGATACCTTGACGTAAATAATCCATTGCCGCTAAGTGCTCTTTCCACAGTGAATCCAGCGTTTGTAACATTACGCCTTTTTCAAAGTTACGCATCATTTCAGCACTAACAATCTCTTCTTTTGCTTTATAAACTTCGATAGATTTTTCTAAAATACGCTCACGTAATGTTTCTTCGTGTAATTCTGGCTCTTTATCTAACCACTCTTTGATTGGTAAATTTAAATCAAAGTCTTTTTGTAAACATGCCGTTAAGCCTTCAATATCCCACATTTCTTCTAGTGATTGAGGTGGAATATAGTTATCAATCATTGAAGTGAAGACATCTTGGCGAATACTATCGATAGTTTCACTTACGTCTGCTACATCCAGTAATTCATTACGCTGAGTATAGATTGCACGACGCTGATCATTTGCCACATCATCATATTCAAGCAGTTGCTTACGAATATCAAAGTTGCGGTTTTCTACTTTACGCTGTGCGTTTGCAATTGCTTTGGTTACCCAAGGGTGCTCAATCGCTTCGGTTTCATTCATACCTAATTTACGCATCATACCAGACACTTTGTCTGAAGCGAAAATACGCATTAAGGAGTCTTCCATAGACAAATAGAAACGAGAAGAACCTTCATCCCCTTGACGACCTGCACGACCACGTAACTGGTTATCAATACGGCGAGATTCGTGACGCTCAGTACCAATGATATGTAAACCACCTGATGCTAATACTGCATCATGGCGCTCTTTCCATTTGGCTTTGATTTCTTCGATTTGTTCTTCAGTTGGCTCTTCAAGTTTAGCCACTTCAGTTTGCCAGCTACCCCCTAACACGATATCAGTACCACGACCCGCCATGTTAGTTGCGATAGTGACCGCTGAAGGTAAACCTGCGTTAGCAATAATATCCGCTTCCATTGCGTGGAATTTCGCATTCAACACGTTATGGTGAACATTCGCTTTAGTCAGCGCTTTAGAAATCTCTTCTGATTTTTCAATTGAAATAGTACCAACAAGAACAGGCTGACCATTTTTGGTACGTTCACGAATATCTTCAATAATGGCTGCAAATTTACCTTGCTCATTCATATAGACTAAGTCAGGCAGATCTTTACGTACCATTGGGCGGTTAGTTGGGATAACAATCGTTTCTAAGCGATAGATAGAGTTAAATTCAAACGCTTCTGTATCCGCAGTACCTGTCATCCCTGCTAATTTTTCGTATAAACGGAAATAGTTTTGGAATGTGATTGACGCTAATGTCTGGTTCTCATTTTGGATCTTCACACCTTCTTTTGCTTCAACCGCTTGGTGTAACCCATCAGACCAACGACGACCTTGCATTGTACGACCAGTATGTTCGTCAACAATGATAACTTCGCCATCTTTAACGATGTAGTCAACGTCTTTGGTAAATAGCGCGTGAGCGCGCAATGCCGCTGTTACATGGTGCATTAACATAATATTAGCCGGTGAGTATAAAGACTCCCCTTCTTTCATCATGCCAGCATCTGCTAATAACCCTTCAATTTTAACCAGACCGCGTTCTGTGATATTCACTTGACGTGTTTTTTCATCAACAGAGTAATCACCTTCACCTTGGAAAGTATCTGAGTCTTCTTTTTCTTGAGAGACCAAATGAGGGATCACTTTATTCATTTGGATATAAAGCTCAGAGCTATCTTCTGCGGGACCTGAAATGATCAGTGGTGTACGTGCTTCATCGATTAAGATTGAGTCAACTTCATCCACTAATGCATAGTGTAATTTACGTTGAACACGCTCTTGAGGGCTAAATGCCATGTTGTCACGTAGGTAGTCGAAACCAAATTCATTGTTCGTACCATAAGTGATATCTGCATTATAAGCTTCACGTTTTACTGGTGGTGCCATATTTGGCAAGTTGATACCAACGCTTAAACCTAAGAATTCAAACAGAGGACGGTTATTTTCGGCGTCACGTTGTGCAAGGTAGTCATTGACAGTAACAACGTGAACCCCTTTGCCTGATAGCGCATTTAAGTATGCAGGTAATGTTGCAGTTAATGTTTTACCTTCACCTGTACGCATTTCTGCAATACAACGCTCATTTAAAACCATACCACCAATTAACTGTACATCGAAGTGGCGCATACCAAAGACACGCTTACTTGCTTCACGAACAGTGGCAAATGCTTCAGGTAAAATATCTTCTTCTTTTTCACCGTTTTTTAAACGCTCACGAAATTCATTTGTTTTCGCTTTTAGCTCATCATCTGTCAGCTTTTCAAATTCTGGTTCTAATTTGTTAATTTCAACAACAATTTTGCGCATACGACGGATTGAACGATCATTACGACTACCAAAAATTTTGGTTACAATTTTACCTAACATAAATCTTTATTCTCATTTATGGCGTGAAACGCCGAAAACAGCCTCTGTATCTATCAATAAACAGAGATAATCATAATCTTATTAGATTAAGTGACTCAACTAGGCTGTTAGGTAAGGTCCTGCGCGGATACCGCGGATTTGTGCAAGCCATAATCCGGTATGATAGGAAATTGTATTCTGTACTAAAACATAGCCAGAAAGAGGAAAATGGCTTAGTGCCGAGGATGGCGTCTCTGTTAATAAGGCATACAGAGTATCAAGCATAACCTCTGCAACATTAGAAGCAGGTAACGGTTCATCTTTGGCTTTAATCATCAATTCAGGCGAATTAATGGTGAATGCAAAAGAGAGCTGTTTGATCACATTTTTTACTGCATGTTGTTGCCAGTAATTAAAGGTGAAGGATGAGGCAGGATTCTGTACACTTTGACGTAAGAATAAGTTATCAAACGCAATAAGTGCCTGACTTTGACGGTTTTGAGAGGAAGGAGGTTCAGTTTGTTGTGGATTTTCGGCATGGGAAGACAACAGCGAAGGCATTCCAATACCTGCTGCAACCATCCCTAAAAGCAGATGCGACCAAAAATATCGCCTGCCAAACTGTCGCCAAAAACTTATAATGCTCATTAACCTTCGTTGCTCATTAATTTTTATTTTGTGGAGTCAAAATCTATGCGGGATAGTTACCCACAATCATTGGAAAAAATCTTCATTGAACTTGAAGGTTCCAACAAGAGTACACTACAACTTATACAACAGCGCGCAACGATTTTACTAAAATTAAATCGTGCCGTCATGGCTCTTTTACCCGTTCCTTTACGAGATAAGTGCCGTGTCGCAAATTATCGCAATGCTATTTTAATTATTGAAGTTGCAAACGCAAGTTGGTTAACTCGTTTACGTTATGAAACCCCGTCATTACTTTCCGCATTGAGGCAAGAAATTTTACCATCCTTATCTTCAATAGACATCAAAATAAATCCGTCTTTAGGAATAAAACAGGAAAAAAGATCTTTAATATCATCATTAAAAGAGCAAGAGCCTACAAAGAGACGTCACTTAAGTTTAGAAAGTGCGCAGTCATTGAAGTATTTGGCAGAGAAAAGCCCGAAGAAATTAAGAGAAAGATTAGAACGGTTGGCTGCACTTGCCGGAGAGAGTACAAGTACAGCCAAAGATGAACGTTAATTAGAGATAATTAACGTGCTTTCCTTCGCAGGAATTAAGCAAAGACCATTGAGGGAGCTTTGAATGCCACTGGCATTTGCGCTTCGTCTTCAAATGTGACGAATTCCCACGCAGATTCTTTTGCTAATACAGCTTGGAGCAATTTATTGTTCAGTGCATGACCTGATTTAAACGCGGTGAATTCACCGATAATGTTATAGCCACACATAAATAAATCACCGATTGCATCCAACATTTTGTGACGAACGAATTCATCTTCAAAACGTAGGCCATCGTCGTTAAGAACACGATAGTCATCAACTACGATTGCACAATCGAAGCTTCCGCCTAAACACAATCCTTTAGATTGCAGATATTCGATATCACGCATAAATCCAAATGTACGAGCACGGCTAATTTGGCTCATAAAAGATTCTGCGGAGAAATCTAATTTATAACGCTGTGTACTTGCATCAATGGCTGGGTGATTAAAGTCGATAGTAAAATCTAATTTAAACCCGTTGTATGGACGCATTTCTGCCCATTTGTCGCCATCTTCTACACGTACTGTTTCTTTGATGCGAATGAATTTCTTCGCAGTACGAAGCTCTTCGATACCTGCATCAAGTAACAAGAAAACAAAAGGTGCCGCACTTCCATCCATAATTGGAATTTCAGGTGCATTCACTTCAATTACGATATTATCAATGCCTAAACCAGCCAGTGCTGCGTTTAAATGCTCAACGGTTGATATACGCACATCGTCTTCGTTGACTAAGCAAGTACATAGCATAGTGTCACGAACTGATTTTGCGTCTGCTGGAAAATCCACCGGTGGATTTAAGTCAGTACGACGGTAGATGACCCCAGTATTTGCTGGCGCCGGACGCATTGTAAGCGTAACTTTTTTACCCGTGTGAAGTCCCACACCAGTTGCTTGTACAATTCGTTTTAATGTCCGTTGTTTGATCATCATTTTATCTCGCAATGTTATCCGTCCTACCAATCATTATACTTATAATTGGCAGGACAGTTTAGCACAAAAAGCGGAGATGCCAATCTTTTTGGCGATTAATCAGCCTGTTTTCTCAGGAACGCAGGGATATCTAAATAATCCGGTTCTTTGTTCGCCTGAGTAGATTGTTCGTTAACAGCTTTTGCCGCAGGCTTGCTTTCTTCTACGGTAGAGAAAGAAGACATGCTGTTTTGCATTTGCTGGTAACGATTCTCCATTGCGCTTTGCTGATTCTGTTTATTAGTTACCAGCGTAATTTCTGGACGTTTGTCCATACCAATACCTGTTGCAACCACAGTCACACGCAATTCATCATTCATTTCTGGGTCAAGGGATGTACCGATAACCACAGTCGCATTATCTGATGCAAATGCACGAATGGTATTACCCACTGTTTCAAATTCATCAAGACGTAAGTCAAAACCTGCTGTGATGTTGACTAACACACCACGCGCGCCAGATAGGTCAATATCTTCCAATAATGGACTTGAAATCGCCATTTCTGCAGCTTCTTCAGCACGATCTTCGCCTTTCGCAGCACCAGAGCCCATCATGGCATAACCCATTTCAGACATCACAGTTCTTACGTCAGCAAAGTCTACGTTCATTAAACCTGGGCGAGTAATTAGCTCAGCGATACCTTGAACTGCGCCTTTTAATACATCATTAGCTGCGCCGAACGCATCTAATAATGAAATTCCACGACCAAGTACTTTTAATAACTTGTCATTTGGAATAGTGATTAATGAGTCAACATGTTTTGATAACTCAGTAATACCTTGTTCCGCGAATGCCATACGTTTTTTGCCTTCAAAATTAAAAGGCTTAGTCACTACAGCAACGGTCAAAATACCTAATTCTTTAGCCACTTCTGCAACAACAGGCGCAGCACCAGTACCCGTACCACCGCCCATACCTGCGGCGATAAAGACCATGTCAGCACCTTCAAGTGCTGCGCGTAATCCTTCGCGGTCTTCCTCTGCTGCATTACGGCCTACTTCAGGATTTGCACCTGCACCTAAGCCTTTCGTAATGGCATTACCAATTTGGATAGTCTGTCCGACCGCTGTTTTACGTAGCGCTTGAGCATCCGTATTGACTGCAAAGAAATCTACGCCTTCAATACGTTCACGAACCATGTGCTCAACCGCATTACCGCCGCCGCCACCAACGCCGATGACTTTGATCACCGCATCG
The DNA here is from genome assembly GCF_008808075.1 of Proteus sp. CD3. Classification (NCBI taxonomy): domain Bacteria; kingdom Pseudomonadati; phylum Pseudomonadota; class Gammaproteobacteria; order Enterobacterales; family Morganellaceae; genus Proteus; species Proteus sp. CD3. The sequence goes on from NZ_CP019686.1 coordinate 2,594,642, forward strand.
TTGGTTAATTCCATAGGTTCAAACATAATTTCTCTCCGTTTTGTGCCTTCTCAGGGCCGCTTGCTCAAACGACCTCTTTTTAAATTTGTCTGATTATTAAAACTCTCTTTTTAGCCAACCAGTGAGTTTCTTAAATAAACCACCGACAGCAGAGCGTTTCTCGGTTTCAGTTTCCTCACCAAAGTGAGATTCTTTACCGTAATGCAAGAGCCCAACCGCTGTTGAGTAGTAAGGATCCTGCGCATAATCTGTTAGCCCGGTAATATTTAACGGTTTACCGATCCGTACTTGCGTGTGGAAAACACGTTGAGCACATTCAACAAGTCCATCAATCTGTGCAGCACCACCTGTTAGCACGATACCTGCGGCTAAATGATGCTTAATCCCTTGCTGGCGTAACTGTTCTTGAACTTTTAAAATCTCTTCATTAACAAGATTGAGCAATTCGGTATAACGAGGCTCAATCACCTCAGCAAGAGTTTGTCGTTGCAGACTTCTTGGTGGTCTACCTCCGACACTTGGAACTTCGACATTTTCATCTTTACCAACTAAAGATCCTAATGCACAACCATGGCGAACTTTGATAGCTTCAGCATCATTTGGCGGAGTGCCAAATGCGTAGGCGATATCACTGGTTACAACATTGCCTGCATAAGGAATAACGCGGGTATGTCTTAATGCTCCACCGGTATAAATAGCGATATCCATTGTACCGCCACCAATATCAACAACACACACACCTAGTTCACGTTCATCTTCTGTTAATACAGCGAAACTTGAAGCCAGTCCCGCAAAAATCAGTTGATCCACTTTTAACCCACAGCGTTCAACTGCTTTTACAATATTCTTTGCCATGTCGTTATGGCAGGTAATCAAATGAACTTTAGCCTGCATACGCACGCCCGATAATCCAACTGGGTTTTTGATCCCTTCTTGATAATCAATGGCATACTCTTGCGGTATAACGTGTAAAACACGGTGTTCATCTTTTACTTTGACGGATTTCGCGGTATGAACCACGCTATCAACATCATCTTGAGTCACTTCTTCTTCTGAAATTGGCACCATACCAATCTCATTTTGGCAACTGATATGCTTGCCTGATAACGCCAAATATACTGAAGATATTTGACAGTCAGCCATCAACTCAGCCTGATCTACCGCCCGTTGCACGCATTTTACGACGGATTCGAGATCATTAACGCCACCTTTATCCATGCCCCGAGATGGACAACTCCCCACCCCGATAATATTTACTACACCATCAGGCAGGATCTCACCGACAAGGGTGGCTACTTTGGCCGTACCAATCTCAAGACCAACTACTAATTTTCTGTCCGTCGCTTTGATCATTATTGTTCTGCCTTCGCCTTCATCGTGTCATCTGCCACGTCTTGTTTATTCATTCTCAAGTAATAAAGGAGCCCACCCGACTGCACCACCACTGTCATAACGCAGATCCACGTAATCAACCCGTTTATCTGTTTGTTGTTGCAGTATCGGATACAACTCAATAAAGCGAGCGATCCGTTTTTCGTTATCCTTACGACCTAACTCCAATCGGACATCATTGTCTAAAACTAATTGCCATCCTTGACGGGCAGACATTGACGCTGCTTTTAAATTCAGGTTACTCGCAAGAAGCTGATCTCTCATTGCCACATAACCTGACAACACCATTTTTTCGCTTCCTTGAGGACCATATAACAAAGGATAACTTCCTTTGGTTTCCAACTGCGTTGGCAGACTGAAAATACGCCCTTCTTTATCAAGAAAGTAAGTATCATTCCAACGGGTAAAGGGAACATACTCTACCAGATGGATTTTAAGTTCATCAGGCCACTGTTTACGCACAGTGACTTGCCTAATCCATGGCATGCGTTCAATTTGTTGCTGAATGATATTCACATCCTGTGTCATAAATGTGCCCGGCTGTCCTAAAGACAAAATGGCCTGACGCACGTCATCATTCGTTGTGTAATGTCGCTCACCTGTTAATACAAGTTTTGAGATTGGCAGACGATTTGCGTCTTTCATCCAGTTAACCACTTGTATTCCACCCCAAATGATGGTGGCAATCACACATAAGAAAAAGATCAATCCTGATAAATAAGTACCATTACTCGGTCTGTCAGAATGTTGCTTCTCTTTGTGTTCTTTTATATTTAGCGCTGCTTGTGACATATTAACCCACTAACTCCTCAGCAACGTTTAAATAAGAGAATCGCCCATCCTTTTGTCCGATATTCCAGCGATTAATATTTTTCCTACATATATATACTTTATGAACACTTTTAGGTTTGATAATTAAATCACTAAATTGTTCAATCTGTTGAGAATTATTTACTTTAAAAGAAGAAATTGCGAATTTTTCTGCGTTTTTCTTACTTTTTAACTGAAATTTTTTCTCAATACAGATTTGAGCAAGCGAATTCTCGATCATTTTTTTCGCTAATACAGTGTTATTTTCCTCATAACACGCCATCATTACAGTTATTTTATTGACCATTTCACCATAAATGATGTTCACTTGCTCAAACATCCGTCTTAATCCTCGCTGAAAGATGGCTGTAATTTCGTATCTGCTAAGCGACGCGCTATTTTACCAATATTTCCAGCACCTTGAACTAAAACAAGATCATTATCTGTTAATACACCTGCCAATATTGATGAAATATTAGTCACATCAGAAACCCAGATAGGATCTAGCTTCCCACGTTGGCGAATTGTTCGACAAAGTGAGCGGCTATCGGCACCTGCAATAGGCGCTTCCCCAGCAGAATAAACATCTGTTAATAATAAAATATCAACCTGATTGAGAACAGTGGCAAAGTCTTCATATAAATCACGAGTACGTGTATAGCGATGAGGTTGGAAAATCATCACTAGACGTTTATCTGGCCATCCTGCTCTCGCTGCTTTAATCGTTGCATCAACTTCTGTTGGATGATGACCATAATCATCCACTAGCATTACTTCACCTTCTTGACCATTAACATGCTCAAGACCGTAGTTACCTAAGAAATCAAAACGACGTCCGGTACCTTGGAAGTTAAGTAATGCCGCTAAAATATGTTCGTCAGCAATGCCTTCTTCTGTGGCGACAGCAACCGCAGCTGTTGCATTCAATGCGTTATGGCGACCGGGCGCATTTAATACCACTTGTAAATCTGGCATACCTTCACGAGAAATAGTGAAAAAGCCTTGAGCACCTTTTTGTTCATAATGCGTAATACGAACATCAGCATCTTCACTAAAGCCATAAGTCGTAATATAACGACCCACTTTAGGAATAATCGAACGAATGACATCGTCATCCAGACACATCACTGCACGACCATAGAATGGTAAATTGTGCAAAAAGGTAATAAACGTCTCTTTTAGATTGTCAAAATTACCGTGATATGTGTCCATATGGTCTGCTTCGATATTCGTTACGACCGCAACCATAGGTTGTAAATGTAAAAACGACGCATCGCTCTCATCAGCTTCAGCAATTAAATAACGACTGCAACCTAAGCGAGCATGAGTGCCAGCCGATTTAACAAGCCCCCCATTAACAAAAGTAGGATCTAAACCCGCTTGCGCATAAATATTTGAAATCATCGCTGTGGTTGTCGTTTTGCCATGAGTACCCGCAATCGCGACACCATGACGATAACGCATCAATTCAGCCAACATTTCAGCACGACGAATAACTGGGATACGCGCTTCTCTTGCTGCAATAATTTCTGGGTTTTCAGCACTGATTGCTGTCGAAACCACAACAACACTTGCGCCACGAATATTTTCAGGGCGATGATTAAAATAGACTGTTGCGCCTAAGGCAACGAGCTGTTGTGTGACTACGTTTGGTGCTAAATCAGAACCGCTGATTTCATAACCTTCGTTAGCCAGCACTTCGGCAATTCCCCCCATACCCGCACCACCGATGCCGATAAAGTGAATATGCTTAACTTTTCTCATTTCAGGCACAAACGATCTTAATTTTGCCAGTTGTTGTGTATTCACTATTTACTTCTTCACTCTAAGTTAATGGTTACAAGTTACGTTTATTTTTTTGCTACTTCGATTATCACATTCGCTACGCGCTCTGTAGCATCCGTAATCGCAACACTTTTTGCTTTCTCTGCCATCGCTAACAAGGTTTCTCTATCCCAATTTTTCAGGGTTTGTGCAATGACTTCTGGAGTTAAATCTTTTTGCTCAATAATCCGCGCTGCACCCGCTTTTTCTAACGGCAGTGCATTCCAATATTGCTGTCTATCTTTGTGCTGGAAAGGAACAAAAATAGCGGGTAATCCCGCTGCGGCAATTTCGCTGACTGTTAATGCACCAGAACGACACACAACAACATCAGCCCATTGGTAAGCTTGCGCTATATCATCAATAAATTCAGTAACTTTATATTCAGATTTAACTGAATTTTTTGCTAATTCGTTCTGATAGCGTGTTTTTGTATCACTTTCGCCACCTTTTCCTGCTTGATGCCAGATTGTAACATGCTCACCGAGTAAACCGGCAACTACGGGTAAGGTGTGATTTAAAATTCTAGCACCTTGGCTACCACCAATAATCAGTACTCGAACAGGTTCTGTTCTCTCTTTTAATCGTACTGAAGGTGCTTCAAGTGCCAAAACATCTTCACGAACAGGATTCCCCACAACAGGTGCTTTTGGGAATGCCCCCGGAAAAGCCTGTAATACACGTTTCGCAATTTTCGATAACCAGCGATTGGTTAATCCTGCAATACCATTTTGCTCATGCAAAATAACGGGGACCCCACACATCCAAGCAGCGACACCACCGGGACCTGAAACATACCCACCCATACCAAGTACAGCATCTGGCTGATAGCGCTTCATAATGGCGCGAGCTTGGAAAATCGCTTTAATAATACGAATAGGTGCTGCGATTAATGCTTTAATACCTTTACCACGTAAACCTGAGATACGAATAAATTCAATTTCGATACCGTGCTTAGGAACTAAATCGGCTTCCATTCTATCTGCCGTTCCTAACCATCGGATTTCCCAACCTTGAGATTGTAGATAATGAGCAACAGCTAATCCTGGGAATACATGCCCCCCAGTCCCACCAGCCATAACCATTAAACGGCGTCTACGCTCGCTCATTTCGGGCTCCTTACAAACGCCTGAGCTTGTGCTAGACGTGTTTCATAATCAATTCGTAATAACATCACGATGGCAGTTGACATAATAATCAAGCTCGAACCACCGTAACTAATAAGAGGAAGGGTTAATCCCTTTGTTGGCAACATGCCTGCTGCAGCGCCTACATTCACCAATGATTGGAATGTAAACCAAATCCCGATAGAGCAAGCTAAAAAGCCTGAAAAACGTTGTTCGAGGATCAGCGCACGTCGTCCAATTTGCATCGCGCGAAAAGCGATGAAGAATACCATTAAAAGCACCAAAACCACACCGATATAACCAAGTTCTTCAGCCAAAATGGAGAAAATAAAGTCGGTATGTGCCTCTGGCAAATATTCTAGTTTTTGTACTGAGTTTCCTAAACCTTGTCCAAGTAAATCACCACGACCAAATGCCATTAGAGATTGTGTAAGCTGATAACCGCTACCAAATGGATCTTCCCAAGGTTCTAAGAAAGAAGTAATACGTCGAACACGGTAAGGTTCAACGATAATCAACATAACAACAGCGGCAATTCCTGAACCGATAATGGCTAAGAACTGCCAAATTTTAGCACCCGCTAAAAATAACAGTGCTAATGTTGTTACGAATAAAACCACAACAGTTCCTAAGTCTGGTTGTAATAACAATAAAACAGCCAGTACTAACATCACGCCCATCGGCTTACAGAAACCCCAAAAGTTATTGCGCACTTCTTCAACTTTTCGGACTAAATAGCTCGATAAATAACAAAACAGCGCAAGTTTTGATAATTCAGCAGGCTGGAAATTTAATGGCCCCACAGCAATCCAGCGTGAAGCACCATTAACTGAACTCCCTACTCCCAATACCACCAATAAAAGGAGTATCGAGCCGAACAGCATTAAGCTGCTATAACGTTGCCAAACTGCCATTGGGATACGCATGGTGACTAACGCAATACAAAATGCGACAAGGATATAGATGCCATCACGTTTAGCAAATAAGAACGGATCTTCTGCCAGACGTTGACCAACAGGCATTGACGCTGATGTCACCATAACAAAGCCGACAACCGCTAATCCGAAAGTAAACCAGAGCAAGGTGCGATCATACGGCACAAATGCCGTATTCTCAGTTTGATAACTGCCCACTAGCCACTGTTTTAATCTTCGCATTGCGAATACGCTCATCAGCCAAGCTCCCTTGCTAAACGTGCAAATTCATCACCACGTTGCTCAAAACATTTAAACTGATCTAAGCTTGCACATGCAGGAGAAAGCAACACCATATCCCCTGATTTTACAGTAGGAGCTAAGGCTCGCATTGCTTCTTCCATTGTCACTGTTAATAAAGAGACATCTGGTCGTAGATTTGCCAATGCTTGTCCATCTTGCCCAAAACAGTACAGACGGATATTGTCACCGCTGATATAAGGCAATAAAGAAGTGAAGTCAGCAGACTTCCCATCACCGCCTAATAAAAGATGTAGTGTGCCTTCAACTTCGAGTCCTCGTAATGCTGCTTCAGTGCTTCCCACATTGGTGGCCTTCGAGTCATTTATCCAACGTACATTTTGATGCGAATAAACTAATTGAAAGCGGTGAGCAAGACCGTGATACATTTTCAGTACCTCGGTTGCAGCTTTACGAGAAATACCCACTGCATCAGCAAGTGCTAATGCCGCTAATGCATTGGTATAGTTATGCTGCCCTGAAAGGTACATTTCAGCCGTTGAAAGAACTTTTTCACCTTTCACTTTTAAAATGCGATTTGTGTTATCAAGCTGATAATCACCTTGTCCGACACCAAAACTCACACAACGATTATCTTTACCCAGTAAAGGTAACGTTAATGCATCATCTTCGTTATACACGCAGGTTTTAGCATTATCGTAAATACGCAGTTTTGCTTCACGGTATTGCTCTAATCCTAACGGATAGCGATTCATATGATCTTCGCTAATATTTAATACCGTTGCAGCAGCGGCTTGTAAGCTATAAGTCGTTTCTAGTTGAAAACTCGATAGCTCTAATACGTATAAATCATGAGGCTCGGTTAATAAGGTCAGCGCTGGAACACCGATATTGCCACCGACGCCAACGCGAATATCATCCGCACGAGCCATTTCACCGACCAGCGTTGTCACTGTGCTTTTACCGTTAGAGCCAGTAATCGCTACAATAGGCGCTTTGGCTTCACGGCAAAACAGTTCGATATCACCAACAATTTCAACACCATGATTGATAGCTTCAACAAGCTCTGGCGTCGAAAGGGCAATCCCTGGGCTTGAGACAATTAAATCAGCATCGTTAAGCCATGCTTGATGGAAACTACCTGTATGATATTCAACGTTAGTAGGAAGCTTATCTAAGCCTCCTGGTTTTTGGCGTGTATCAATAACCTTAGGTGTAACACCTTGGCGGATAAAAAAGTCAACGCAAGAAAGGCCTGTTATTCCAAGCCCTACAACAACCACTTTTTTTCCCTGATAATTTGCCATCTTAACGTACCTTTAATGTCGCCAGACCAATAAGCACTAACATCAGTGAGATGATCCAGAAACGGACAATAACACGAGGTTCAGGCCAGCCTTTTAATTCATAATGGTGATGAATTGGAGCCATACGGAAAATACGTTGACCACGCAACTTAAATGAGCCGACTTGTAAAATTACGGAAAGTGTTTCAACAACAAAAACACCACCCATAATAACTAATAAGAATTCTTGGCGTAATAACACCGCAATCGTCCCTAATGCGCCACCTAATGCAAGAGAGCCTACATCGCCCATAAAAACTTGAGCCGGATAAGTATTAAACCAAAGGAAACCTAAGCCCGCACCAACGATAGCGGTACAGACAATCACTAATTCACCCGCATGCATCAAGTAAGGAATTTTTAAGTAACTGGCAAAATTAACGTTACCTGTCGCCCATGCAACTAATGCAAAACCTGCGGCAACAAAAACGGTTGGCATAATCGCTAAACCATCTAAGCCATCGGTTAAGTTAACTGCGTTACTTGTTCCAACAATGACGAAATAAGCCAGTAAGATATACAGCATACCCAATTGAGGCATGACATCTTTAAAGAATGGCACAACTAACTGTGTTGCAGGCGTATCTTTACCAATAGCGTACATACTAAACGCTACAACAAGGGCGAGTACGGACTGCCAAAAATATTTCCAGCGAGCAATTAATCCTTTGGTATCTTTACGAACAACTTTGCGATAATCATCAACAAAACCAATCACGCCATAACCAATTAAAACCAGCAATACACACCAAACATAAGGATTATCTAATCTTGCCCATAACAGTGTAGAGATGGAGATAGAGAACAGGATCATAATCCCGCCCATTGTTGGTGTACCACGTTTACTAAAGTGCGATTCAGGGCCTTCACTACGAACCACTTGCCCAATTTGCATTTTTTGCAACCATGCGATGAGATGAGGTCCCATCCACAAAGCAATAATTAATGCCGTCAATAAACCAACAATCGCCCTGAATGTCAGATAAGAAAACACATTAAAAAATGTATGGTATTTAACCAAATATTCGGCTAGCCAAACTAACATTCAAAGCACTCCTTTAATGCGTTCACGATATCTTCCATCGCGGAGCTTCGTGAACCTTTTACTAAAACTGAAACAACATCATGCTGCTGTAATAATGGAATTAATTGGGCAAGTAAGTCGGCTTTAAAGGCAAAATGCTGACCACCTTGATTTTCATCACTAATAAAATGGCTGTGATGCCCAACAGTAAAGACACTATCAATACCTGCACTGTGAGCAAAACGACCAACATCGCGGTGACATTTTTCTGAATCTTTACCTAATTCAGCCATATCCCCTGCAACAAAAATTTTGTATCCCGGTAATTGAGAGAGCACTTGCAAACCCGCAATCATGGAGCCATCGTTCGCATTGTAAGTGTCATCTAACACCATTTTCCCGGAAGTTAATTCAATAGGATACAATCTTCCCGGTACTGCTTTTAATGTCGATAAACCAAGGCGAATATCTTCAAGCGTCGCCCCAGCAGATAACGCAAGAGCACTTGCCGCTAAGGCATTCGCAATATTATGACGACCCGGTAATGGTAGAGTGACTTCAACACAACCTTCTGGTGTATGTAAGGTGAAATTTGTGATGAATTGCTTAACAGCTATCTCGGTAGGATAAAAATCTGCGTTACGTTGTGCTGATAAAGAGAACGACCATTGTGTTTGGCGCGCATTTAGATGATGTTGCCACAGAGGTAAGTCATTACTATCAAGATTAATAATAGCTGTACCTTGCTCTTTTAAATGAGTAAAGATTTCACCTTTTGCCTGAGCAATACCTTCCAGCGAGCCAAAACCTTCAATGTGTGCAGAAAAGAGGTTATTTACCAATGCACTATCTGGTTTTACCATATTGACGGTATAGGCGATTTCACCGATATGGTTTGCACCTAATTCAATAACTGCAAAACGGTGTTCAGGCGTTAAACGAAACAGCGTTAAAGGCACGCCAATATCGTTATTTAAATTGCCATGGGTATAGAGGGTTTCACCACAGTGACGCAAAATAGAAGCCGTCATCTCTTTAACGGAAGTTTTTCCAGAAGAGCCTGTCAGCGCAACAATCTTGGCGTGGCTTAGCGAACGAATATGTGCTGCAATTTCACCCATTGCTAGATGGGTATTTTTCACAATAATTTGTGGACAATCGACTTCAATTTCACGGCTAACTAAAACCGCAACAGCGCCTTTTTCTTTTACATCAGCAATAAAATCATGTGCATCAAAACGTTCACCCGCTAATGCAATAAACAGGCAATGTTCATCAATTTTACGGCTATCTGTCGAAATGGCTTTAATCGTTAACTGATTAGCTTGACTTTGCGCAATGTGGCTCAACGTACCATGAGTGACTTGTGCAATAGTTTCTAAGGATAGAGGGATCATGCTATCACCCCCAATAACCGAGCAACGGTTAATCTATCTGAATAATCAAGACGACGCGAACCAACCAACTGATAATCTTCATGCCCTTTACCTGCGACCAAAATCATATCATTGCTATCTGCTTGCATTATCACGTTAGTAACCGCTTCAGCACGACCTTCAATAGCAATCGCACGACCAGGGTCCATTAAACCCGAAAGAATATCTTGGATAATCGCTTGAGGCTCTTCACTACGAGGATTGTCATCGGTGATAACAACTTTATCAGCCAGCTCTTCTGCAACTGCTCCCATTAGTGGGCGCTTACCTTTGTCTCTATCACCACCACAACCAAATACACACCACAGTTTACCTGTGCAGTGTAAACGAGCAGCTTGTAGTGCTTTCTCTAATGCATCTGGAGTATGAGCATAATCGACAATAACCGTAGGACGATTATCCGCACTAAACACTTCCATTCGACCACAAACCGGTGTGAGTGAAGATGACGCTTTAATAACCGCATCTAATGGATATTCAAGTGCTAATAATGTCGCCAAAGCGCATAAAAGATTGCTGACATTAAATGCGCCCATTAATGGGCTTTCAATTTCACCTTCACCCCAGCTAGAACTAAAGTGAATGGTTGCTCCCGCATCATGATAATTAATCTGGGTTGTTTTAACAAAACGACCTTGCCAATTTAGTGGCAATTTATTTTCCATTGTTACGGCAACAGCGTCAGGCAAACGAGATAACCATTTTTGACCAACAGCATCATCTGCATTGATGATTTTTTCACCACTACAATGAGTGGAAAACAGTAACCATTTTGCTTCTTCGTAGTGAGCCATATCACCATGGTAATCAAGATGATCACGGCTTAAATTCGTAAAGACACTCGCGACAAAAGGCAATGCACTCACTCGACCTTGAACTAAACCATGGGAAGAAACTTCCATAGCCGTTAATGTCGCGCCTTGATTTAATAACTGCTGTAACTCTAATTGAATATCAACCGCAGATCCTGTGGTGTTCATCGCAGGAACAACATGACCTAAAAGCCCGTTACCTACTGTTCCCATCACAGCACTTGTTTCACCTAAACCTTGCGCCCACTGTGCTAACAATTGTGTTGTTGTCGTTTTTCCATTAGTTCCAGTGACGCCAATCAGTTTCAGTTTTTCTGCAGGTTGATGATAAAAATGCCCTGCTAACTTTGATAACTCTGCATTAAGATTATCAATATAAATAACTGGAATACCGTGGCTTTCACGGATTTCACCATGCGTTGCAACATCTTGTGCTTCCGCTAATACCGCCGAAACACCTTGAGCAATCGCTTGAGGAATATAGCGTCTACCATCAGTTTCATGACCTTTAATAGCGATAAAAAGATCACCACTCGCTGCTTTTCGGCTGTCGAGTGTCATGTCTTTGAGCATCAATGACGGTGCTTGTATCCCGAGCGCCCCTAATAGGTCACTTAAGTTAGGATCGGCCACTTGTATCCTCTTCTTTTTTAATTACAAATTCATTTTTATCGTCTGGCGTCAATGCATCAGGTTCTACGTTCATTGTGCGTAAAACTGCGCCCATAATGGCGCCAAACACCGGTGCGGATACTGCGCCCCCATAGTACTTACCCGCTTTAGGTTCATTGATTATCACAACCAATGCAAAGCGAGGACGGCTTGCAGGTGCAACACCCGCCGCATAAGAGATATATTGACTGATATATTTTCCGTCTGGCCCTACTTTCTTCGCTGTCCCTGTTTTAATCGCAACACGATAACCTTTAATCGCCGCGCTCACACCACCACCACCGGGTAATGCAACGCTTTCCATCATATGAACGACGGTTCTCATCACAGGTTCAGGGAATACACGAGTTCCCGGTACAGGAGGATCAACTTTGGTAATAGAAAGAGGACGGTAAATACCAAAACTACCAATCGTTGCGTAGACACGCGCTAACTGTAACGGCGTTACCATTAGCCCATATCCGAAAGAGAAGGTGGCCCTTTCAAGATCGGACCACCGTTGTTTTTTTATTGGAAATATGCCACTACTTTCACCAACTAGCCCCAAGTTAGTTGGCTTCCCGAATCCAAATCGTGAATAAACATCCACAAGTTCAGATGCAGGCATCGCTAACGCCAGTCTTGAAACACCAACGTTACTCGATTTCTGTAATATTCCTGTTATCGAAAGCTCATGATATAACGCCACATCTTTTATCTGATGCCCACTAATACGATAAGGAACAGTATTAATAACACTATTTTCTTGAATAATATGATTGTGAAGCGCACTCATCACAACCATCGGTTTTACGGTAGAACCCGGTTCAAAAATATCGGTGATAGCACGATTACGCATCGCATCTTTAGGTGTACCCGTTAAATTATTTGGGTTGTACGATGGGCTGTTAGCCATCGCCAGCACTTCACCAGTATTAACATCAACTAAAACAGCGGTTCCTGACTCTGCTTTATTCTTAATAACCGCATTGGTTAATTCGCGATAAACTACAGATTGCAAACGTTCATCGATACTTAACATCAGGTTATGAGCGGCTTGGCTATCTGTTTGAGCGATATTCTCGATAACACGGTTAAAACCATCTTTACGAACAACGCGCTCACCGGGCGCACCTGTCAGCCACTGGTTAAAGCTTTTTTCAACACCTTCAATACCATCACCATCAATATTGGTTACACCAATGATGTGAGCAGTCACTTCTCCTGATGGATAATAGCGTTTTGATTCCTGACGCATGTTAATCCCAGTGATTTTTAATTTATTAATATAATCACTAATTTCAGGATTCACTTGGCGAGCCAAATAGATAAAACGAGCAGAAGGCGTTGCAACAATTTTTTGCTCAATTTGATTCACTGGCATTTTCAGTGCATCAGCAAGTGCTAACCAACGAGAGTCCGTCATATCGGGCTTAGCATCTAATACAACTTTAGGATCAGCCCAAATGGCGAAAACCGGCACGCTAACGGCAAGAGGTCTGCCCATTCTATCGCTGATCATGCCTCTTGCTGTTGGTACTTTTTGCACACGTAGAGAACGCATATCCCCTTCACGAATAAGGGGATCAGGATTAATAATCTGTAAATAGGCAACACGGATTAATAGCGCGGCTAAAGCGATACCAATACCACCGCAAAGCAACGCAAAACGCCAACTCACAAATCCTGTTTTTTCTTCAGGCTTGCGTAGTTTGGCATTTGACTTTGTCTTTGCTTTCGCTTTTGCCGAACGTGAAAATTTCATACTTGCCTTAATTATTTAGTTACCACGATGTTCTCTTTTGTTGGGTCAACATGGATCATTCCCAAACCATCACTTGAAAAACGCTCTACTCGGCTATGGTCAGCCAGCGCGTTTTCTTCAAGAATGAGATTGCGCCATTCGATCTCCAATACGTTTTTCTCCAGCACTAAACGCTCTTTCTCTGCTGTTAATAAACGTGTCTTATGTGCTGTAGTGACGACATACACCGCAGAAATAATCACAGCAATCAATAAACACACAGGTAATTTGCCATGACGCAGTAAATCCTGCCCTATAACTCCTGGTAGTGAGTGTCGTTCAGTAGACATTTATTCCTCAATACGTTGTGCTACACGTAATACAGAGCTTCGCGCCCGTGGATTTTCTTCAACTTCTACGCCTGTCGGTTTCATCTTGTGAATACTCGATAAGCGAGCGCTTCCTAACTCTTTTATTTGCATTTCTGTGAGAGGAATTCCCGCAGGGACAACAGGTCCTTTGCTTTCATCTCGAATAAAACGCTTCACTAATCTGTCTTCCAATGAATGGAAACTAATCACTGATAAACGACCTTCAGGGGCTAAAACAGAAACCGCACCTTTTAATGCTTTTTCAATTTCATCTAATTCGCTATTAATATAGATGCGAATTGCCTGAAAACTGCGTGTTGCTGGATGTTTATGTCGCTCTTTTACTGGGCTTGCATCGCTAATTAAATCAGCCAATTGTTTAGTGCGCGTCAAAGGCTCTTCTGTTTTGTTACGTGCAACAATGGCGCGAGCAATACGTTTTGCAAAACGTTCTTCACCAAAGGTTTTCAATACCCATGTGATGTCGTCTTCTGCTGCTGTCATCAGCCATTGTGCGGCTGATTGCCCTGATGTAGGGTCCATACGCATATCAAGCGGTCCATCACGCATAAATGAGAAGCCACGTTCAGGATCATCAAGTTGAGGAGAAGAAACACCTAAATCCAGTAATACACCGTCAATCTTCCCAGCTAAGCCAAGCTCCTGCACATACTGTTCAATATTTGAAAAAGGTCCATGGACAATAGAAAATCGAGCATCATCAATTTCATTAGCAACGGCTATGGCTTGTGGATCTCTGTCTATCGCAATCAAGCGACCTTGTTCACCCAATTGCGATAAAATTAGACGGGAGTGCCCCCCACGGCCAAATGTTCCGTCGATATAGATACCTGAAGGTTTAATATTCAGGCCATTCACTGCTTCATCCAGTAATACACTGGTATGACTAAAATTATTCGTTGTCATTATTTAAAGTGATAAATCCAATAGTCGTGTCGATAACGGTTCCTGTGAGGTTTGCTCGGCTACAATGTCTTTTTCGATCTGTTTGTACCAGACCTGTTCATCCCACAATTCAAATTTATTGAATTGACCGACTAACATGACCTCTTTTGTTAGCCCCGCATGCTGTCTTAGGGTGCTAGCTAACAAAAGACGTCCTGCGCTATCCATTTGGCATTCGCTGGCGTGACCTAATAACAGACGTTGAACTCGACGTTCCGCAGGGTTCATGGAGGACAAAGCCGCTAATTTTAACTCAATTTTTTCCCATTCTGGAAGGGTATAAAGCAATAAACATGGCTGATTGAGATCAATGGTACAAACCATTTGACCTTCAGAAATCTCATTCAGCGTTGTTCGATAACGGGAAGGAATTGTTATTCGCCCTTTGCTGTCAAGATTAACGAGAGTTGCTCCACGAAACATCCTCATTACCCCCAGCTCTGTAATTTACACCACATTATCCCACAAATCCCCACAAATAGAGTTTACGGATGGTATGAAAACGTTGTCAAGCCAGATATAGGAAGCTTTATTTATATTTACAGTAATTTGATAAGAACACCGGAATGTTTAAATTATCGACAAAAAGAAAAAGGGGAATATTAACACCATGATTAATAGAGGTTATTTTTCAAATTCTATTTTTAATCACGAAAAGTAATTATTTATAGCGATTACAAGGGAGAAAACCAGATAAAGAAATCATAATAAGTAAATCATGATTTTTATTATAAAAAACTAATTTATTGCAGTTCATTTGCCTTTGGCCAACATAATAATTTGAGGTTGCTTTTATATAAACAAAAACAGTAAGGCGAAAAAAAATAATTCAATATCATGAAGATAGTTATTTATTTTTTTCTTAACTTTCCCAAAATAAAATTAATAACTCATTAAATTTAAGCAATATCACTTATGGATATGCCAAAATTTAATCTACGAACTTAGTAAAATGAGAAAAATAGTAAAAAAAGGCTTAAGATTAATCTCAAATTTAATATTCTCTAAGCAATTCGACATTCTTAAATCAAATAAAACATCCCCGTTTTAATTTAATAAAACAGGGATAGGTATAAATGCAGATAATTACTAACAGAGCGGCATCAATTAACGCGCACGTCCTAAACTACCTCGACGACATAAATCACGACGAATACGTGTAATTCCTGCTTGTGGTTTTTGTTCTTCTTCAAGACTTGCAAGAACAAGTTCTAACACGCGTTCGGCAATATCACGATGTCGTTGAGCGACAGATAAAACAGGGCATTCAAGGAAATCCAATAACTCATGATCACCAAAAGTTGCAATGACCAATTGTGTTGGCAAACGCCCACTGCGTTGTAATGTCACATCCATAACCCCTTGTAATAAAGCAAAAGAGGTTGTGAATAACGCATCAGGCATTGGATTGTTATTTAACCATTCAGAAAAAGCAGCCGCAGCAGCTTCTCGTTCATAGCTATTTGCATATAGGTAGGTGACTTCTCTAGGATCATCTTTCCATACATTACGGAAACCTTGTTCACGTAAAAAACTCACCGAGAGTTCAGGAAGTGCGCCTAAATAGAGTACAGATTGCGAAGGGAATGCTTTTAATTCTGTAGCCAGCATTTTGGCATCTTCTAAGTCATCGCCAACAACACTGATAAAATGTTCACTTTCTAATGCTCGGTCTAACGCAATAATCGGTAATGAGCGATTCGCCCAACGCTGATAGAAAGGATGCTCTGGTGGCAATGCTGTTGAAACAATAATGGCATCAACTTGACGTTGCAGTAAGTGCTCCACACAACGAATTTCGTTGTCTGGTTGGTCTTCTGAACAGGCAATCAGTAATTGATAACCGCGTTGACGCGCTTGTCGCTCAAGGTAATTTGCGATCCTGGTGTAACTGGTATTTTCCAAATCAGGAATAACCAAACCAATAGAACGTGTACGACCAGCACGTAATCCCGCGGCAACAGCGTTCGGGTGGTAATTATGCTCTCTGACCACCGCCATCACTTTTTCAACAGTCTTGTCACTTACACGGTACTGTTTCGCTTTACCATTAATGACATAACTTGCTGTTGTTCGTGAAACACCAGCCAAGCGGGCGATTTCATCCAGTTTCACATTAGCCTCTTTTAATTATTAAATGTGTTATTTATTACATATTGCTATGAATTTCAGTCATCATGCTGATCTGAGTTTGCATTTTAACACAATTTACTGATAAAACCGTATGCGTCAACGTTTCCGTTTATGTCTTTTATCAATTATTTCAATCATTATTATCTATCAATAAGTAATTTCAAAAGAAAAAAGCACCATTTAGGTGCTTTTTCATCAATTAAAATTAATCTTGATACATTAATTCGATTTCATTTCGATAGCGTTCAAAAATAATTTTACGGCGAAGTTTCAATGTTGGTGTTAATTCACCCGATTCCATTGAAAAGCCTTCAGCAAGAAGAGTAAAGCGCTTAACTTGATGAAAACTTGCAAAGTTTTTTTGCATTTCGTGTAAACGTTCATCAAATAGCTCTTTAATTTTAGTGTGGCGTAATAATTCTATACGATCTTGATATTTTAGATTTAATGCACGGGCATGTTCTTCTAATGCATCAAAGCAAGGCACGATAAGCGCCGAAACAAATTTACGGGTATCTGCGATCACCGCAATATGCTCAATAAAGCGGTCTTGTCCTAATGTTCCTTCAATCATTTGTGGTGCAATATATTTACCATTCGACGTTTTCATTAAATCTTTTAAACGTTCTGTGATAAATAACATGCCATCACAATCAAGAGCACCAGCATCTCCAGTGCGTAACCATCCATCTTCTGTAAAGGCAGCGGCTGTATCTTCAGGCTTATTAAAATATCCTTTCATAACAATGCTGCCACGTACTTGGATTTCGTTTTCTGCACCAATACGCACTTCGATGCCCGGCAATGGAGTACCAATAGAGCCTAATTTATATTTGTTCTCTTCCCAGCACGAAACGGTGGCACAGGTTTCTGTCATACCATAGCCATATTTAATATTAATACCGGCTGCCAAAAAGAAACGGATCACAGCATCATCTAAACGAGCGCCTGCCGCGGGTAAAAAGCGAACTCGCCCACCTAAAATTTGACGCACTGGACTTAACACTTTTTTATCTGCAAAACGATAACATAAGCGGGAAATAAAGCCCTGTTGGCGCTGATTCAGTTGTGCTTCACGCTGTTTTTCACCCTGCTTTATCGCCCATTTAAAGATAAATTTACGAAACACGGAAGCTTGAGATACTTTATCTTGAATGGCGCTATACACTTTTTCATAAAAGCGAGGAACGGCACACATCACCGTAGGTTTAACCGCACTCATTGCCTCTCTGACAGCATGAGTGTCTGTTAAATACACGTTAACCGCGCCAGTGTGCATCACATAGAAGCTCCACGCGCGTTCAAAAACGTGAGAAAGAGGTAAGAAACAGAGCGAAACATCTTTATCAGATAATGAGAGACGCTCATCATGTAGATAAAGTTGTGATGCCAAACTGGTATAGTCAAGCATAACGCCTTTAGGCTCGCCTGTAGTTCCTGATGTATAAATCAGAGTAAACAGATCATCTAAATTGCATTCATTAATACGCTGTTTTAACTCATCATCATGCTGAAATGTTGACTGGTTAATTAAATTTTCCAGATAGCATGAAGGTAGATTTTCGTTTAACACAACATCGGAGTTAAACACAATAATATGTTCAAGCTGAGGACATAACGCTAATAATTCAGAAACAATATCGTATTGCTTTTGGTCACCAATAAAAAGAATGCGAATATTCGCATCATTTAAAATGTAAGCGGCTTGTTCAACACTACTTGTTGCATAAAGAGGAACAGTTACTGCACGTAGCTGCAAAGAAGCAATATCAGCTAAAGACCAATCAATGGTATTTTGAGAAAAGATCCCAATGTTTTCTTGAACATCCACACCCATTTCTAACAATGCATTTGAGAGTGCGCGTGTTTTCTTTTCAACCACCTCCCAAGACATTTCGATATTGCACTTAGCATCCCACTGGCGATAAGCAATTTTATTTCCGCAATGCAAAAACTGCATCTGCAATCTTCTAATTATATGATAATCATTAAGATTATTATTAGCTATCATAATTTTCCTGCTATTTATGGAAAAGCGACCGTGTTATGAAATCGAAATGAAGAAAATGTCTCTCTTACAATTTCAGCTTACACTTGTTCGCTGACTTAAATAAAAGTCTAAGTGATCCGCCAAAATAAAGGAATCCAATTTTACATAAATTTGTAAAATTGTGAGTTATGAGAAGTTTTGTCAAAAAAGACTATCTCATTACAGTGAGAAAACTAAATATTACGATCTTATTTTCCATGGAAAGCCGAAAGAAAAAGATGATAAATAACAATAGGTAAGCGTTATAACTCAATCAGTGACAATATAAATAGAGGGGTATTATTGAAAAAAAAATAGGTTCAACACGGTATAATATGAATAAGAGCTATTATTACAAAGAAAGGGCAAAAATAGTGACAGCAATCCAATTGAGTTTACCTAACCGCATAAACGCCATTTTGGTCATTAGCCGAATAGCTAACGTTATCTGCCACTATTTCTGCATAATTAGCAATAAATACTAATTATGAGCAAAAACACTCTATTTTTGACAAACTTCACTTAATAAATTTTTCATCCATAAATGACCTTTATCTCGCGCTGTTGACTCATGCCAAATCAAGTAACATGGGCGCTCTGTTTTTTCCCAAGGTAACGACACTGCTTTAATACCTAATTGCTCAGAATAACTTTCAACTAACCATTTTGGTGCAATAGCGACCAAATAAGTTCTGGAGACAATATTTAATACACTATTTAAATCGGTTCCTTGATAAGTGATTAAATCTTCCAACTGAGTATCTTTATAATAAGGCGCACTAAATGAACCAATATCATCTAAAGAAACAATAGAATGTTGCTCATTTAATAACATTTCTTGGGTCACACTCTCTTTAATACGAGGATGTTTATTAGAAACGACCAAAACAACTTCGTCATTAAATAGTGGTTGTGAATGAAATTCAGCCTTTTCAAATTCCTTATAACTAATAAAGAACTCAACTTCTTGATATTTTAATTGGTGTTCTATATTGCTATTTAAATAAGACTTAATATTAACGTTAATATTAGGTGTTTCATTTTTAATTTGTTCAACTATTTTTGGTGCTAGTCTTATATCTAGAGGGCTACAAATAGATAAATTAAATATACGCTCACTTTGCTCTGGTTCAAATCCAGCTCCTGGAAGCTCGTTATGAACTAATTGTAAGGCTTGTCTTACTGGACCAAAAAGTTGTTTAGCTCTTAATGTCGGTTGAATACCGCGTCCATAGCGAACAAATAATTCGTCATTAAACATAACTTTAAGGCGAGATACAGCATTACTTACTGCGGGTTGTGACATGCCCAGTACTTGTGCAGCACGGGTAACATTTTGCATTTGCATAACAGCATCAAATACCGTTAATAAATTAAGATCAACATTACGTAAATGCATATCTGCTGATTCTCTGCTGGTAACTGTTGCTGATGTGTAATCCGTCATTTCTTACTCCACTATGTTATCATAATAGCCAAATAAATATTATTAACTAAAATATTATTAATAATAAATAAGCTTCAACTATTACTTAAACTATTTATTAAAATTTATTATTCATCATCCATGTATATAACTAAACACATAAGTTTCATATCAATAAAAAAACATATTTCATATAAGGAATGAATTTTTATATTAAAATTACATGTATAGAAAATGATTATATCAATATATATTACAACCTGTTTTACCTTCTGCCTTGCAAATAATAAAACAAAGTATGATAAAAATCATAATAAAATAATGTACTTTCATTCCTAAAATAGGTATCCGATATCTATTATCTTTTATAATACAATGATTTTTATTCTTACATTCAAAACGTTGCTCACTTTTATCAATTATTCCTCCCCTAACTCCCTCTTTTTTCCCTACCAACTGGCTGATTAAAAAAAAAGCAAACAATTGTTTAATTTTTCATTTCACTCTTTTTCAAACAACGTATGGAACATTAACCTAATCAATGAATGCTTGATAGTTATAATCATTAGTAAAAATTTAGATATTAGTCAGAATCACTATGAAAAATTTATAAATAACACTGAGAAATGAATTAATAAATTCCAACACTTGACATCTTTATTGGTATTAGGTATCAATAAATACAGATTATTGAGAACTTATCTAAGGATGTTTCATGTTGAACGCAATTTTACTATCAAGCCTACTACTACTCGCAACTTTGATGCGCGGTCGGCTTATGGGTAAAAAGTGAAACACACCTGCCCTTAGAGAGAAAACCCGCGCTAGTCGCGGGTTTTTTTATACCTGGGAGAGCGCAAACAGCAAATAAAAAGAGAAAGGAACAGATTATGAGCAATGACGTGATTATTTTTGATACCACATTGAGAGATGGTGAACAAGCATTGCAGGCGAGCTTAAGCGTAAAAGAGAAGTTACAAATTGCTTACGCTTTAGAGCGTTTAGGTGTGGATATCATTGAAGCGGGCTTTCCTGTTTCTTCCCCTGGTGATTTTGAATCTGTGCAAACCATTGCACGAGAAATCAAAAATAGCCGTATTTGTGCATTAGCGCGCTGCGTTGATAACGATATTGATGTTGCAGCGGAATCGTTAAAAGTCGCAGAAGCTTTTCGTATCCACGTATTCTTGGCAACCTCAGCATTGCATGCTGAACATAAATTAAAGAAATCGTTCGAAGATATTATTGAAATGGGCGTGAACTCAATAAAACGCGCTCGTCGCTATACCGATGATGTGGAATTTTCTTGTGAAGATGCAGGGCGTACTCATATCGATAATTTATGTCGAATTGTTGAAAGCGCAATTAATGCTGGTGCAACCACCATTAATATTCCAGATACTGTAGGTTATACAACGCCTTATCAATTTGGTGGAATTATCACCAACTTATTTGAGCGTGTTCCCAATATTGATAAAGCCATTATTTCTGTTCACTGTCATGACGATTTGGGCATGGCTGTTGCTAACTCAATTACCGCAGTACAAGCAGGTGCAAGACAAGTAGAAGGAACAATTAATGGCTTAGGCGAACGTGCAGGTAACTGTGCATTAGAAGAAGTCATTATGGCGATAAAAGTCCGTGAGCAAATGATGAATGTTCAGACACGGATTAATCACAAAGAAATTTATCGTACCAGTCAATTAGTCAGCCAATTATGTAATACGCCAATTCATGCTAATAAATCTGTTGTTGGCTCCAATGCATTCGCGCATTCATCGGGTATTCACCAAGATGGCGTTTTGAAGAACCGCGAAACCTACGAAATCATGACGCCAGAATCTATCGGATTAAAAGAAGTACAACTGAACTTAACTTCTCGCTCAGGTCGTGCCGCAGTTAAACATCGCATGGAAGAGATGGGATATCGTGAAACAGATTATAACTTGGATACTTTATATTCTGCCTTCTTACGTTTGGCAGATAAAAAAGGTCAAGTCTTTGATTATGATTTAGAAGCTTTAGCATTTATGGGGCAACAGCAACAAGAGCCTGATGAGTTTGTAATGAATTATTTTAATACTCAATCTGGTTCATCAACCGTTGCTACCGCGAGTGTCAGCATCACTCATGGTAATAAAGAAATTACTGAAGCAGCAACTGGTAATGGCCCTGTCGATGCGGTTTATCAAGCCATCTCTCGCGCAACAGGTTATCCATTGAAATTAGTCACTTACCAATTAACCGCTAAAGGTGAAGGTCGAGACGCCTTAGGGCAAGTTGATATCGTTGTTGAATATCAAGGACGTAAATTTCATGGAATGGGTTTAGAAACTGACATCGTAGGTTCATCAGCAAATGCCATGATCCACGTTATTAATAGCATTTGGCGCTCAGAGCAAGTCGAAATAGAAAAACGCAAACAACATACAACACAAGAAGCGGTTTAATTATGTCAAAAAATTATCATATTGCAGTATTACCCGGAGATGGTATTGGCCCTGAAGTCATGGCTCAAGCACAGAAAGTGATGAAGGCAGTTAGTGAACGTTTCTCACTCAATATCACAACAAAAGAATACGATATCGGTGGCATTGCCATTGATAATCATGGTACTCCGTTACCCGCAGATACTTTAGCTGGTTGTGAACAAGCTGATGCGATTTTATTTGGTTCTGTCGGCGGCCCTAAATGGGAACATTTACCCGCAAACGAACAGCCAGAACGTGGGGCTTTATTGCCATTACGTAAGCATTTTAAATTGTTCTGCAATTTACGCCCTGCTCGCTTATATGAAGGTTTAGAAGCCTACTGCCCATTACGCGCGGATATCGCACAACGTGGTTTTGATATTTTATGTGTGCGCGAATTAACCGGTGGTATCTATTTCGGTCAACCTAAAGGTCGTGAAGGTGAAGGCGCGCAAGAGCGTGCTTTTGATACTGAAATTTATCATCGTTATGAAATTGAACGTATTGCACGTTTTGCGTTTGGATCAGCACGTAAACGTCGTCATAAAGTAACCTCCATTGATAAAGCTAACGTATTACAAAGCTCTATTTTATGGCGTGAAGTTGTAACTGAGATAGCAAAAGAATACCCAGATGTTGAAATTCAACATATGTATATTGATAACGCAACAATGCAGTTAATTAAAGATCCTTCTCAGTTTGATGTGTTGCTGTGTTCCAATATTTTTGGCGATATTTTATCTGATGAATGCGCAATGATCACCGGCTCTATGGGAATGTTACCCTCTGCGAGTGTTAACGAAGAACACTTTGGTTTATATGAACCTGCTGGAGGCTCCGCTCCTGATATAGCGGGTAAAAACATCGCTAACCCTATTGCACAAATTCTGTCAGCAGCACTGTTATTACGTTATAGCTTTAATGAAGATAATGCAGCTCAAACCATTGAAGATGCTATCACACAAGTATTAGCAAAAGGCTATCGCACTGCAGATCTCGCAGGTGATGGTAACGCAATCACAACCGCTGAAATGGGTGATCGTATCGCTCAGTATATTCGTGAAGGGGCATAACATGGGTAAAACATTATATCAAAAAATTTATGATGCACATGTTGTCAGAGAAGTGAGTGATGAAACACCCATTCTGTATATCGATAGACATTTAGTGCATGAAGTGACATCACCTCAAGCCTTTGATGGATTAAGAACCAAAGGTCGCCCTGTTCGTCAACCGAATAAAACCTTTGCAACGATGGATCATAACGTATCAACACAAACTAAAGATATTAATGCTTGTGGTGATATGGCAAGAATTCAAATGCAAGAGTTAATGAAAAACTGCCAAGAGTTTGGTGTCACACTGTATGACTTAAACCATCCTTATCAAGGGATTGTTCATGTAATGGGGCCAGAACAAGGCTTAACCTTACCGGGAATGACTATTGTTTGCGGTGATTCACATACAGCAACTCATGGTGCTTTTGGTTCATTAGCTTTTGGGATTGGGACTTCTGAAGTTGAACATGTTTTAGCCACTCAGACCTTAAAACAGTCTCGTGCTAAAACATTAAAGATAGAAGTTCAGGGAAAAACCGCCATTGGGATCACAGCAAAAGACATCGTATTAGCCATTATCGGCAGATTAGGCAGTGCGGGTGGAACAGGCTATATCGTTGAATTTGCAGGTGAAGCCATTGAAGCCTTAAGCATGGAAGGTCGAATGACCTTATGCAACATGGCGATTGAGATGGGTGCTAAAGCGGGTTTAGTCGCACCCGATGACACCACTTTTGATTACTTAAAAGGGCGTCAATTTGCGCCTAAAGATCAAGCATGGGATGAAGCCGTCGCTTATTGGAGAACCTTAAAATCTGATGATGATGCAACTTTTGATGCCACGGTGACTATTAATGCTGCCGATATCGCACCACAAGTTACATGGGGCACCAATCCAGGGCAAGTTATTGCTATTGACCAAATAGTTCCGTTATTAGATAGCTTTAGTGATCCGGTTGAACGCGCATCTGCTGAAAAAGCCTTAGCTTATATGGGATTAAGTGAAGGTGTTAACTTAACCGATGTCGCTATCGACAAAGTCTTTATAGGTTCTTGTACAAACTCGCGCATTGAAGATTTACGAGCGGCTGCTGAAATTGCAAAAGGTCATAAAGTTGCATCTCATGTTCAAGCGATTGTTGTTCCGGGATCAGGACCTGTTAAAGCTCAAGCAGAAGCAGAAGGTTTAGATAAAATCTTTATTGAAGCTGGTTTTGAATGGCGCTTACCGGGTTGTTCAATGTGTTTGGCAATGAATAACGACCGATTAAATCCGGGTGAACGTTGTGCATCCACCAGCAACCGTAACTTTGAAGGTCGCCAAGGTCGTGGAGGTCGAACACACTTAGTCAGTCCTGCAATGGCAGCGGCAGCGGCTATTAACGGTCATTTTGCAGATGTTCGTACATTTGCAGTGGCATCTTAAAGGAGAACATGATGAATAAATTTACTCAACACACGGGTATTGCGGTTCCTTTAGATGCGGCAAATGTGGATACCGATGCCATTATTCCTAAGCAATTTTTGCAGAAAGTAACGCGTACTGGTTTTGGTAAGCACTTGTTTCATGATTGGCGTTTTCTGGATGATGAAGGCACACAGCCTAATCCTACATTTATTTTAAATCAGCCAATTTATCAAGGTGCTTCTATTTTATTAGCACGAGAAAACTTTGGTTGTGGATCATCTCGTGAACACGCACCTTGGGCATTAACTGATTATGGTTTTCATGCTGTTATCGCCCCCAGTTTTGCTGATATTTTTTACGGAAATTCATTTAATAATCAATTATTACCAATCAAATTAAGTGATGATGAAGTCTCACAATTATTTGACTGGGTAAAAGAACATGCGGGTACACCGATTACTGTCGATTTAGTGGCACAAGAGGTCAGAGCGGGTGAATTACATTTCTCTTTTGAAATCGACTCATTTCGCCGCCACTGCATGATTGAAGGATTAGACAGTATTGGATTAACGCTACAACACCAAGATGATATTAGTGCGTATGAAGCAAAACAGCCCGCCTTTATGCGCTAACTAAAGTCATTTTTCACCTTCTTCTACTTTCTGTGATGTTTACTTTGTCATTCTTGCCGTAAATTCATTTACGGCTTTTTTTTTGCCTAATAAAAAAGCCAGTGATTAAACATCACTGGCCGGTAATCACCGAATGCTCAAATGGGGGAGTCTGTCAGTATTCGTAATTTGTGATAACTAACATGAGAGCTAACTTTAAACACAGACATTATCGGTCTAATATAAGGAAATTAAAATTGATCACTTTATCAAGGGATTTCCTCTTTTATGACCTCACCCCGCTTAGAGTTACAATTTATTCGCTTATGGCAAGCCTTTCAGGGAAAAGCAACTGAAACAACATTACAAGAATTAGCACAAACCCTGCATTGCACACGTCGTCATGTCCGCTCTTTATTAAATAAGATGCAAGAAACGGGTTGGATAAATTGGCAAGCAGAAGTCGGTCGAGGTAAAAAATCGACGCTTATTTTTCACTCTAATGCGCTAGAGATCCAACAAAATCGCGCTGAAAGATTAATAGAAGAGAATGATATTGAAAAGCTTGTCGCACTAATGGGCGATAAAGATTCTGTACGCCAAATGGTGCTTTCACAAATTGAAAAAAGCTTTCACCCCGGTCAACAACTACTGCGCATTATTTACTATCGTCCCTTTAGAAATTTATTACCGGGCACACCATTAAGACGTTCGGAACTACATTTAATGAGTCAGATATTCAACTCATTAATACACTTAAAAGAGGAAAATGGGGAAATTGAAGCTGAATTAGCGCATCATTGGCAAATGATCACAGAGCAACATTGGCGATTTTATTTACGTCCTGCTGTCTATTTCCATCATGGTCGTGAACTCACTCTTGCAGATATCAGCACTTCTTTAATGAGAATGAAACACTGCAACCCTCTTTATGCACATATAGAACAAATTTCCTCGCCTCAACCTTATGTACTCGATATTTATTTAAGCGAAGCAGATAAGCAATTTGCAACGTTATTAGGTAGTCCACAAGCTGTTATTTTACCGCAAGAATGGGCATCACTTCCCTCTTTTGCACAACACCCTATTGGCACTGGCGCTTATCAAGTTATCGCTAATGATAAAAATAAGCTGCAAATCAAAGCCTTTAATCGCTATTTTGGCTTACGGGCGCTATTGGATGAAATTGATATTTGGGTCGTTCCTGAACTAAATAACAAAATGGTTTGTTCAACTATTCATTTAACGGACGATGATACTAATAAAAATCCACTAGAAAGTCGTAAAGAAGAAGGATGTTATTTTCTTCTCTATGATAGTCGCTCGAAGCAGTGCCAACAGACTGAAATAAGAGAATGGTTAAGCAGTGTATTAACTCCTGTTAATATGCTCACACATTGCGATCCTTTCTATCAACGTCATTGGTCTCCAGCTTATGGGTTATTACTTCATTGGCATCACAGTAAATTAATACGCCAGCATCCTAAACCGACTTCATTAACAAAGCTCACTGTTACTCTTTATAAAGAGCATCATGAATACAGCACTATTGCAGACTTAATAAAAAGTATTTTATCTCAATATGATATTGAACTGACCATTCAAGTGCTGGATTATGAACAATGGTATTACGGTGAAGCTGAGAGTGATATTTGGTTGGCGACAGTAAACTTTTATAAGCCTTTAGAGTTCTCAATTTTTGCTGCACTTTATGAGTTACCACTCTTTCACCAATGTTTGGGCGCATCGTTCTCACAAGAGCTAACATTATGGCACCAAAAATCTTTGCCTCTTGAAGAGTGGTGTCGCCAGCTAACACAAGATATTTGGCTTTATCCTTTATTTCACCATTTATTAGAGCTACAAGGGCAGAGAACCATACGTGGTGTCAAAATGAATACTTTTGGTTGGTTTGATTTTAAATCAGCGTGGTTTACACCTGATATTGATATACCAAGATTAAAATAGGTTATCGTCTCTTTTCCGTATGCAGATTAGCCATTATTTACGTTAATTCACAGAAACCTTGGAAGTTATAAACACCCACATAAATGCTTAGGGGATTTATTCACTTTTTCTGTGGATATCTATGTGAAAAAGAGTGAGATAATCAGGGTATAGTTTTTATATTGTTAGAAAGGCTGTTGATACAATTTTTAAAATATCACTTATAATTCAAATTAGTAGCTAGATTTCAATGCCTATTTCAGCGATTGGATAAAACAATTAAAATACACTCCTGCTTAAATCGCGCAAAAAATAGCCACAGGGTGTTTTATCCACAGGTTATGCCGATTAGTTAGACAAAATAGGATAATTTTGGCAAATATCTGCAAAAGTCAAGGCTGTAAATCAGAACAGTGATCTCACTTTCTGTGAGTTATCCCATAAAGCTGTGGATAACCTAGTGTAAAAGCCTGTTTATGATTTCAGGATAACCGTGCACAACTTGGAATTATAAATTTCAATTGGCGAGTTAACTCAAAAAAATGATGATATATCATGCTATTATGATTTAAATAAAATAAAGCTAAATACGTTATCAATAACCTGTTTTTTCTGTCTATTATTTATACAAGAAGATAATAACTATGTTTACGCCACCAGTAGCGCCCGAAAATGAGCAAGTTTTATTTGAACGAGCAAAAGCACTTGCAGGTTATACTTTTGGTGAACTTGCCGCTTTTGCACAACTTCCTATCCCAATGGATCTTAAAAGGGATAAAGGCTGGGTAGGTATGTTGTTGGAATATTATTTAGGAGCAAGTGCAGGTAGCAAACCGGAGCAAGACTTCAGTGAATTGGGCATTGAACTTAAAACAATTCCGATTGATAGATTAGGAATGCCTTTAGAAACGACTTTTGTTTGTGTCGCAGCATTAACCGGAAACAGCGGTATTACATGGGAAAACAGTCATGTAAAACGTAAACTCTCAAAAGTATTATGGGTGCCTGTTGAAGGAGAAAGGGAAATACCATTAGCACAACGTCGAGTTGCTTCACCATTACTTTGGCGCCCTAATAGTACAGAAGAAGAACTGTTACGTCATGATTGGGAAGAACTAATGGATATGATTGTGTTGGGTAAAGTAGAAAGCATTACCGCACGTCACGGACAAGTCTTACAAATCCGCCCGAAAGCAGCTAATAGCAAGGCATTAACCGAAGCCATTGGTGAAGATGGACAACGTATTATGACATTGCCAAGAGGCTTTTATTTAAAAAAGAATTTTACCGCGCCACTGCTTGCTCGTTATTTTCAGCTTTAACGTTAACAAATTTAAGCTATTTGTTATCAATAAAACAGCCCCAAATTTATTGGAGCTGTTTTTTAAGTGATGGGATCTCAATGATTAAAAAATCACAACTGCTTTTCCACTAATACCAAAGGTGACCATGTCGATAACGAAATAGTTTCGTGATTGTTCACAACAGTAAATTGTTGCTGATTGAATGTTGCCATATCTTGGATAATATTTGCCAACCCTTGTAATGATAACTCTGAGGATGTTTCAGTAACCGAAATAACCGGTTTCTGTTCTTTTTCACTAACCTCATTTACTGCCACTTTTACATTTAGTGTAAATTGCTTATCTTGAGTTTGATATTGTGTATTATTTCCCACTTGAGATGAAATCAATGTTTCATGTTCCGCCAATCCAGTCACTAAAATATGACTGTTTTTTCCTTCATCATAAACCGTCACATGACCTTGTCGTTTTTGCACCACATATACATTGCTACCTTCACCGCCACTCAGATAATCATGACCAAATTGAGAAATTAACAAATCGTTGCCTTCACCTCCACTTAAGCGATCATTACCTTCCCCTGCAATTAAAATATGATGCCCTTTATTAACAAGAATATTATCATCACCTTTTCCACCATCAATAACTGAGCTAGTATTATTATGATTAATAACAATATCATTCCCATCATTCAGTTCAAGAATAGGCAATAAATCAATGAGTTCTTTTGGTTTGTCTGCAAGTGTTGCTGATAATAGTGTTGAATTAAGCACTACCGAACTAACGCCATAGGCAGATAATGCCGCTTTATTTAAACTAAGTGATTCAGGGATCACCAATACATCATCACTTTTGCTTATATTTAAATTCAAATTAACAACAGGCATAAGAAAATTTGAATGACTATCTTTAGTTGGTAATGTAAAAACAACATTATCTTTATCTATTAATCGAATAGTCGCGTTGGTATCAACAATTTTATTTAATAGCTCTGGTTCGAAAGATAGCGTTAAATAATGATCAGGAAGATAACGATGAGATAAAAGACCATCTTTAAAGGTTAAATCAAAACCACTTATATCAGTTAAAAAGAAATGGCTTACATCATTATCAGTTAATTTATCAATATGATCAGATAGTGAGATATTCACCCTTTCATTATTACTTTTTGTTAAAAATGTTTTTATTTGATAAGTATCATTTCCCTGACTTAATTTAATGTATGAGTTAGCCTCAATACCAATATAATGATTATTTTGGTTATTGCCGTGAATACCAAGTCGTAAATTTGTTCCAGATGAGAAACCACTGTATTCAAATTCTGGCAATAATCTTATATTTCTACTCTGACTTTTAAAAGCAGTCACAACTAAATTATCATACTCATTAATATAAAAATCTTTAATTGCTAATTTTGATTCATTATATTTCTCTAAATAACTAAATTTGTATAAGATTTTATCTTTTGTATTTTCATCTAAAGTGAGTGTAAAACCATCTTGAGTTATTAATGTATAGCGATGTGAATATATGTTATTTACTGAATCATCATAAACATTTTTCAATGTCACAGAATGATAAATATATTTTCCCTCTTGATTTTCATTATTAATTTTAAAATCAAAAATAATATCTTTTTTATTACGTTTTATTGATGTTATTTCATCAAAACAATAATTAAACCTTACAACACTAGTTCCTAACTTATTAGTTTCATTAATAATAGTTTCAAATAATTTATTATAACTCTGTTCTAAAGAAGATCGTAAAATAACATAGCTATCATTGCCCTCACCGCCTTCAGCATAACCTTCATTTAAGACAAGTGTATCATTTCCCCCTTTACCATATAAATGATCAACACTACCAGCACCATTTAAATAATTAGCCTCTTCATTACCCAAAATATAATCATCACCCATTTCACTGCCAATAACATTTTCAATACTGTCTAAATAGGCAATAACTTGCTGATCTTGTAGCTCTATATTCGGCATTGTATCAATAAGTTTTTTCGAATAAAAATGCCCTTCATTTTGATAAAGATAAAGTTTTGAATGAAAACTTTGGCTATTAGTTTTATCTTCTGAGTTTTGAAATTTAACGTAATTATGTTGCAAATCGACTTTATACCCCGTGTATTTACCCGCAGTTTTTATCAGACGAAGTGTGTCATTTCCTTCTCTACCATAAAAGCGGCTCGCATAATGAGGTGACTCAGATGCAAAGACATTAAATACATCATCTTTTAAACCCCCACTTAATCGCTTAGTGCCATTATAAATATCAAATGTATTTTGAGTTATTGAGGGTGCAGCAATAATATCGTTACCATTGTGTGTATTAAAATAAAGCACTGCATTTTCATGCCAATCCGAAGTATAGTATTTTTCAATATTATTAGTTTTTATTAATCCATTCTCTAATTTACTTTCTCCTAATTTATTAATCACATATTCTTTAGTCGTTTTACTATTCTTAAAAAATTCCTCGTCCACTATTTCGCCAAAAATAACGCTTTCATCGTCAGAAGTAATTTTTATTGTATATCGGTTTAGCTCATTAACATAAAAATCCATATCAAAAATAAGCTTTTCATCTGTGGCAATTGCTTCTTTAGGTAAATAAAATTTATATGCTGTTTTTTTAGCACGCAGATAAGGAGTAATAGCTGAAATCTCTTCAGCCTCTTTTTGGCTTATATTTTGAAATATTCGTTTGGAGATAAAATCTTTTGAAGGCATTAAAATAGAATCAACGGTTTCTTCTATTAATGTAGGAATAACTTTATAATAATAATGCTCTTGATAAATCTGTTTTTCATTTGTATAAAAATAGCTACTATTAGCGCTTTGTTTTTTTATTTCTTCAAAATGAGTTAGTGCTTTTTTATCAATCATCTCTTCAAGTTGATTTTCGGTGTCTAAATATATTATCTCATTTTTCTTATCTGCCGTAATATCCCCCATAAGAAAGGCATGAAAACCATTATTGAACTCTTCTATCGGCGTAAATTTGACTTGTTTTTTTGCCTCTTCAATTAATCTTACGGCATTATAAATTGAAGTTGCCAATGCAATCAAAGCACCTGCGGCAATACCGACAGGTCCTGCAATTGCTGAACCTGCAAGCATAGCTATAGAAATTCCTACAGTAACAAGCCCTGAAACAATAGCGAATGAACCATCAACGATATAATCAATTTTTCGCTTTTCATCAGTTTCACCAGAAATACGGCTGAAATTATCATAAGCATGATAAATATCAAATCCAACTGAAAGAATATTAAGCGCAACCCCTACTCGCGTGCTTATCTTGCTCGCATATTCCAAAGGATTGTGTCGATATCGTAATAATCCTTTTGCTATTGCAATTTCAATAATTTCAGAAACCCCATTAAATGTCATCTCAGACCACATTAATGACAAGTTAGTGATGATTTCTTTTCGTTGTTGTAAAGATAGATTGGGATTATTGAGTTGTTCGGCTAAAGAAAACGTATTATTAACAGACTGCCACATAGAATAACTAATATTAGCATAACCTACCTTACTCAATATTTTCATATGCCTAGGTATTTTTAATGAAGGTTTTCTAATGCTATCCCAATAATGCTCATCAAATGCGCGTTTTTCTAATTCTATAATTTTAACCAATCGCTCATAACTTACAAGGTAATCAATACGTTCAGCATCAATTGAAATTAACTTTTTTATATTTTCTTCTTTATTATTTAATAAACTTTTAATAATAGAAATAGCTTGTTTATCATCATCTGTTCCTGAAGCACTTAAGAAATAATCATTTATCTTATCCGTATCGAATGTAAGATTTGAATAATCATGATTTATTTCAAAAATATCATCATGCTCTATTTTTTTATTATTAACTTTCGCACCTAAACTAATAAGTAACCTTTTATCCACTTCGATATCATGGATTTTTATTCTATTCTCTACCACTTCATTATTATTAAGACCTAAACTTAATTCAAATAAATTATCAGTTGATTTATTCTCATGTGTTCCTTTTTGACTTAATGCTCTTACCTCTGTTATTCCAGCTGATGATAAAATATCTTTATTGCTATTTAATGAAATTAAATAATCAATATCATTAATAGCAATATTATACTCCTGCTCATTTAAAGCTATTTTTAATAAATCAATCATCAATTTACTTTTATTAGGTTCATTAAAGTAATGAGAAAGTAAATCAATTGATGCATCACTTAAATAATTAATAGATTTAGGCGCATCATAAATATGATTTATTAATAATTTAATTCTATCTATATTATCAATTACAGTATCGTTTAAATAGTTAACATTATAGCTATTTCTCCACTCTTCTAAGGTTATATTTTCATTCACATATTGATTAAAAGCCTTACTTATTAATGGATCATAAATAGCAATATATAATTTATTCGATAATAAGGTGCTATTATCACTAGAGAAAACCTTGGAAATTTCTTTAAAATATTTATGTATTGCATATTCAACTGAAATTTTTCCTTCGATAATTTTATCTACTACATTTTTAATAGTCACTGATCCTAATGATTCACCACGCCAAGAACCAAAAATATCATTCAGTCTGGAAGAATTTATCTTTCTTTCCGTTTTTTCGTTAAATGTCGTTCTATGCTTATCAATACCAATACCTTTTAACTCGCCATCATATAAATCAAAAACTGGCTCTTGATAATTTATTTCATTAGCAATTTCTAATACAACGTAATTTTTATTATTAATAATTTTATTTTTTATTACACGAAAATGTGTTCCCGGTGCAATAATTGCTCTTTCTGAACTACCAGAATAAAGACTGGTTAGTGGTTTTGCACTGTGTTTTCCAACAATAGAAATATACACATTATCAGACGATGCTTTCTTTACATTTTCAATATTACTAAAACCATGAAAAATACCATCAAAAGCGAGTAAACTCCCTTT
Source organism: Proteus sp. CD3 (assembly GCF_008808075.1). NCBI lineage: Bacteria > Pseudomonadati > Pseudomonadota > Gammaproteobacteria > Enterobacterales > Morganellaceae > Proteus > Proteus sp. CD3. Next base: position 2,628,665 of record NZ_CP019686.1, read on the forward strand.
TTCATAATTATTTTTTAAAATATCACTGCTTTTAACAGTAAATGATTTGTATATTGGTGTATTAATATCAGAATATTTAGATAACAAAGAAAAAAAATCAATTAATTTATTTTCATTCGTTTTATTTAAAAAAAGCCCATCTGTCTTAATTAATGATTCAAGTAATTTATAACCTATTTTTTTAAACCATTTTATATCGCTTACTTTTGAATAAAATTCAATTTTATCTTTTGTAGATAAAAGATGATTTTTATTATCCATTTTATTTAAAAGATCATTTTTATGATTATATTCTGATGATAATAAATTTATTTCATTCTTAGCATTATTATTGAGTTCTATTTCTGGTAAAAGTGTATTATTTTTAACATAAGAACCTTCATTAAATTTATTAAGTGAAGCTTCGTATTCTAACGTATATTTATTTTTCTTATCTATGCTTAATTTTCGTTTTATTTCATTTTTTGTATCAATAAATGTGGCAGAAATCTTTCTTTGGCTTGTAAAATAATTATTATTGACCCCATTGTTCCATTTTTCATTTAAAGGAGCAATATAGCCTAGATCAATCATAGATTGTTGAAATTTTGAAAATTCATCTGGTGATTGTAATACCACGGTGCCATTATTATTAATATAAAATAAATCATGTAATGTTTGATTTTTTGAATTAAGCGGTTTATCAAATAATGATTTAGGGACAAAAAAAGTGGCAGGAAAATTGTCATGAATTACCGCAAAGGGATTAGCATCATCGGCACCATGATGGACTATTTCCATCCCACTAGATCTCCCCAATGCTGTGTTTAATTCGTTTTTTAGTTCTTTTATTTGCTGACTAATAAATCCTAACTGATGCCCTTCATTTTTTTCATATAGTAATTGATCATTGTACAATATTTTTTGCTTATCAGTGAGTTCATCATAATTTACACTCTGCTTCCATTCCTCCCAAGATACAGGCATATTAACGCGTGTATTTTTCCCTAAATGGCTATAAGGATAAATCACCGTAAATAAATCATAATCCGCAATCATCGGTTTATTGGATATAGGATCAGCTATCACCAATACAGGTTCTGTTCCGAATCTATTATGGTGTTGAACTAAATAATACTGTTTTTTTTCTATGATTTTTGGCTCTAAAAAGAACTCATGTGTTTTATTATTGTGTATGACTTCAAAAATTAAAGGTGAATTTTTATCATAAAGATAATTGAGCACTTTGCTCTCTACCAATTCGTTCACCCTTTCAGCTGAAAGATAAAGCTCACTCACAGATGCAACCCCTGTGTTTATTGCATCTGCTACTGCTTTATTGTATTTCAAGAGATCTTTTTGCGCTGATGCTTTAGCTAATGATTGATCGACAGGAATAAAACCAGCCATAGGTCCCCAATCAGAACTTTTCGCCTTGATAGCTAAACTCTTACTACTATATTCTCCTGATGAAATTAATGAAGTTGAGTTAGTATCGATGGGTCTTACACCAATAATAAGCCCTTTTTCTTCTGCTATCTGAGAAAATATCGTTTGATCTTTAATTGGCATACCGACTTTTACTTCGTTTATCTCCTTTTTATTATTATTATTACTTAACGAATTTAATATTTTATTATTTTCTTTTTTATTTAATTCTGAAAAGCTATTATATTCTTCTCTATTCGTGAAGCTGATCTTTTTTACTCTTTTATTTTTACTTAATAATTCATTGTAGATGATATTATTGTTATAATCCTCGGTAGGATTTTCATAGGAAAAATAAATATTTGTATTTATTTCTAAATCGGCTGGAAAAATAAATTCATTTTTAGGAAGATAACTACTTAATATAATACCTTTTATTTCATTATTCTTGGCAATATTATTTTTATATAATAACAGTGCATTTTCTCTTTGATCGTTGTTTCCATGAATTAGTATATTTTGAGGTAATTGCCCTCTATGCTGTAGCCAAAGATGTTCTAATAAATCAGAACCTGCATTTTTTTTTGTTGATACATCAACAATAAATAAATCATATCCAGCCGCATGATATTCATCTACATATCTAAGGTAGTTCTTTTCTATTTCATCCGTTTCACTCAGAAGAATAATGACATTTTCGTTAATGTCCTTTCCTTTATCATTTAATGAATAATATGCATTTATTTTATCATTATTGATTTTCTTTAAAAGATCTCCCTCTGCTTTTATGAGTGTAAAACAAAATGATCCATCATTATTTATTAATAATTTATTTTCTTCCATTTTATATTTTCCATTTAAATAATTTATTTAACTGAAAAATAATTGCATTATTCTACTAATGTAAATATAAAAAATAACACACATTAAAGTAATGATATTTAATTATAAGAAAACGAATTAAAATAACTATTTTATTAAAAAAGTAGCTTCATATTATGAAGCTACTTTGTATTTAGTTGAAACTAATTTATTAACATCAAGCAACGTTATTTTTTAGTCGCCTGCAAATAAAGCATATCAAGAGCAATAGTCGCCCCTGCGAGAGCGGTTATATCTGATTGATCATAAGCTGGAGAAACTTCGACTAAATCCATACCGACAATATTTAACGGTTGTAATGCACGTAAGATCTTCAGTGCTTTATCGGTTGTTAAACCGCCGACAACCGGAGTGCCTGTTCCTGGTGCAAACGCAGGATCAAGACAATCAATATCAAAAGTCAGGTAAACAGGTAAATCGCCAACAATGCCTTTGATCTGATCAACAAGATCAGTCACACCGCGATCGTTAACTTGCGCTGCATCCAATACAGTGAAACCATTATCACTGTCATGATCAGTACGAATACCAATTTGAACAGAGTGGTTAGGATCGATTAATCCTTCATTTGGTGCATGGAAGAACATTGTACCGTGGTCAAATTTACTGCCATTACCATAAGTATCGGTATGCGCATCAAAATGAACTAATGCCATTTTACCAAAGTGTTTTGCATGGGCGCGTAATAAAGGTAATGTGACAAAATGGTCACCACCAAACGTTAAACATTTTTTGCCTGCTGCTAATAACTTCTCTGTATGAGCTTGTAATTTATCGCTCATATCTTGTGCATCACCGAAGTTAAAAACTAAGTCACCACAATCGACAACGTTTAAACGTTCACGCATATCGAAATCCCACGGCCAGCGGTTACCTTCCCACGCTAAATTCGTTGAGATTTGACGAATAGCGCCCGGTCCATGACGAGTACCTGCGCGACCTGATGTTGCCATATCAAAAGGCACACCGGTAATAACCCAATCTGCATCACTGCTGTAAGGCTGAAAATTCAGTGGAAAACGTAAAAAACCAAATGCATTAGAGATCAATGAATTATCAGTCTCATTACCTAACGTACTATTTTTCATGCTATTACCTCTGTTACTTATTTAAAATAAGTAACATACAATCAATATGATAGATAAAGAGTGATGTTTAATAACATCACTCTTGCATTGGAAAGTGAAGAATTACTCTTCTTCTTCCAGATACGTATAACCGTATAAACCACTTTCAAATTCAGTCAGGAATTGCTCTTGTAACGCTTTATCTAACTGTGCATTTTTTACTTGAGTACGGAAACGATCTAACAGCACAGTAGGATTTAGCTTAACGTACTGAAGCATATCGGCAACCGTATCACCCTCTTCACTTTGCACGTAAGTCAGATTACCTTTCTCATCAAGGTAAACATCAACAGCTGCCGTATCACCAAATAAGTTATGCATATTGCCTAAAATTTCCTGATAAGCCCCGACCATAAAGAAACCAATCATCGGTGGATATTCAGGATCATAAGCTGGCATTGGCATTGTTGTTTCAACGCCATCACCATCAACATAATGGTCAATAATACCATCTGAGTCACAAGTAATATCGAGTAACACTGCGCGACGATCAAGAGGTTTATCTAGCCCTTCAATAGGTAATACAGGGAATAACTGGTCGATACCCCATGCATCAGGTAAAGATTGGAACAATGAGAAGTTAACATAGAACTTATCTGACATACGTTCTTGTAACTCATCAATAATAGGGCGATGAGCGCGATTACTTGGATCTAAATCGTACTGAATACGACGACAGATATTCAAATACAGCTCTTCTGCCCATGCACGCTCTGTCAGGCTTAACATGCCATGAACATATTGAGTATGCACATCGTGTAAGTCTAATTGGCTATCGTGTAACCATTCACGTAATGAACGGCTATGCCCCTTAGTTTGCATCTCTTCCCATGTTTCCCAAAGGCTTGCTATTGGTCTTGCAGCATCATCTTCAGGTGGTGTAATTGCCGTAAATTCATTACGTTCAACACCAATGACATTAGAAATTAACACGGTATGGTGTGCCGTTAATGCACGACCTGATTCAGTAATAACGGTTGGATGTGGTAAATCATTTTCATCACATGCGTCACCAATCGCCCAAATAACGTTATTCGCGTATTCATTAAGGCCATAGTTAACAGAGCAATCAGATTGTGAGCGTGTACCTTCATAGTCCACACCTAAACCACCACCCACATCGAAATACTGAATATCTACGCCTAATTTATGCAACTCAACATAGAAACGTGCAGATTCACGAACACCGGTTGCGATATCACGGATATTCGCCATTTGTGATCCCAAATGGAAATGCAGTAATTGCAGGCTATCTAAGCGGTCAGCTTGGCGTAACATATCAATTAATTGCAGAACTTGTGTCGCAGCTAAACCAAATTTTGATTTTTCACCACCACTTGCCTGCCATTTGCCTGAGCCTTGAGAAGCAAGGCGAGCGCGAACACCTAAACGTGGAATAACTTCTAAACGTTCAGCTTCTTCAAGAACCATTTTAATCTCAGACATTTTCTCAATGACTAAGAAAACTTTATGCCCAAGTTTTTCACCGGTGAGTGCTAAGCGAATATACTCACGGTCTTTATAACCATTACAAACAATCACAGAACTTGTCATATTGGCATGAGCAAGCACTGCCATTAATTCCGCTTTAGAGCCAGCCTCTAAACCTAAAGGCTCTCCTGCATTCACTAATGACTCAATAACACGACGTTGCTGGTTAACTTTAATCGGATAAACTAAAAAATAGTCACCTTTATAACCATAGGATTCACGCGCACGATGAAACGCAGCATTAATCGAACGTAAACGATGTTGTAATATTTGAGGAAAGCAAAACAGCGCGGGTAAACGCAAGTTCGATTGCTCTTCTTGAACTCGTTTCACTAATTCGGTTAAATCAAAAGTAGCATCAGGAATATCAGGATTAGGACAAACGCTAATATTTCCTCGATTATTCGCTAAATAGTAACCGCCCCCCCAATATGCAATGTTATAGGTCTGCTGCATCTTACGAGCGATGTTATCATTCATGACATTCTCCTTAGGGAGTATGAGTTTATACCTTGCCTGTCACCATAGTAGTCAATTATCTGACAAAAATCTGAAACGACTGATAAATAACAGTTGGAAGTAATGACTCACTATATATTTTTATATGATTATCCAGCTATACGCAGGACATAATAGTAGAAAGTTCTTGAGTTAACCTATAACGAGTTAACACAATCACCTATTGGCAAGTAACAGACAACTTCGCTCTAAAGAGAAAGAGCTAAAAGAGGAAATTACTCTAGATATACTATGTGTATAGTATTGATGAGTACTGTTTTGGTTTTTGAAAAGACTAACCTGTAGACAATGGATCATTACCCATTCACTCCACACATGGCTTAAACCCATAAGCCATTTCCCTAACAGAGAAACAGGATCAGAAATCCTGCGGTTTACACTGTGTTCAGATTTCACAGTAATCGCGAGGTTATACCTTTAGTTAGTAAAAAATGCAAAGCAAAAAGTACAAAAAGCTTTTTTTTCTCTACTCACTATTTTCTCAACGCAAAAATAGTGGGTAACAAAAAATAAGATTAACTGTTTGATTCTGCTTTATCCCTATATTTGATTAAAAAAAACTGGAATTAAAGAGAGAAGAGTCATAAAATGGACGTCTAGATGTTAAAACATCCATCCTTAAACCGTTTGTATTAAGGTAACGAAATATAATGACTACACACCTTTTTACTTCTGAATCAGTCTCAGAAGGTCATCCAGATAAAATTGCAGATCAAATTTCTGATGCTGTTTTGGATGCAATTTTAGAACAAGATCCTAAAGCACGCGTTGCCTGCGAAACTTACGTTAAGACGGGCATGGTTATGGTAGGCGGAGAAATTACCACCAAAGCTTGGGTCGATATCGAAGAAATTACACGTAATACTGTTCGCGAAATCGGCTATACCAGTTCCGAGATGGGCTTTGATGCTAATTCCTGCGCAGTTATCAGTGCGATTGGTAAACAATCTCCTGATATCAACCAAGGTGTTGACCGTTCAAATCCATTAGAACAAGGTGCTGGCGACCAAGGTTTAATGTTTGGTTATGCAACCAACGAAACTGACGTATTAATGCCTGCTCCAATTACTTATGCTCATCGCTTAGTTCAACGCCAAGCACAAGTTCGTAAAAGTGGCACTTTATCTTGGCTACGCCCTGATGCAAAAAGCCAGATTACCTTCCAATATGACAACAATAAAGTTGTTGGTATTGATGCAGTTGTATTATCAACTCAGCATTCTGAAGATATTTCACAAAAAGATCTGCATGAAGCAGTAATGGAAGAGATCATTAAACCTGTTCTGCCAGCAGAATGGTTAAATGAGCAAACTAAATATTTCATCAACCCAACAGGTCGTTTTGTTATCGGTGGACCAATGGGTGACTGTGGTTTAACTGGTCGTAAAATCATTGTCGATACTTACGGCGGTATGGCTCGTCACGGCGGTGGCGCTTTCTCTGGTAAAGATCCATCGAAAGTTGACCGTTCAGCAGCTTATGCTGCACGTTACGTTGCTAAAAACATCGTGGCAGCAGGTTTAGCAGATCGTTGTGAAATCCAAGTTTCTTACGCAATCGGTGTGGCAGAGCCAACATCCATTATGGTAGAAACATTTGGTACTGAAAAAGTCCCAACAGCACAACTGGTCCTGTTAGTGCGTGAATTCTTTGACTTACGTCCTTATGGATTAATTCAAATGTTAGATTTACTGCACCCAATCTACCAAAAAACGGCTGCTTACGGTCACTTTGGTCGTCCTGAATTCCCTTGGGAAGCAACGGATAAAGCTGAAATCTTACGTGAAGCAGCAGGCTTAAAATAAGCCTCTTGCCAATCCAATAACGTCACGTTATTGATTTTAATAAAACCACATCTTTATGGATGTGGTTTTTTTTATGACTGCTATTTATAAACCCCATAAAAAAACCCCGCAATCATACGGGGATCTCAATAAGAGAAAACGAGAACATAGATTTATGATGAAATAATTTGTCTCATAAAAAGCGATAAAAAGTTAGTTAGGATAATTAATCCACTCACCTCCATTTAACTTGATATAAGACTGCCCTTGATAATCAACCACAACCGTCGCTTGGTTTTCCGCAACATTGGCTGTTTTAGGAAGTTCATGGGCTAATGCATCCCAATCAATAACGGATTGGTTAAAAACATCCCCATTCACATTACGAGAAATAAACTCAGAGATAGCTAAATAGCTACTTGGTTCATCAACAATTACCGGTGGTTCAAATGATGCTTGGTCTTTTATTCCAGTGAAACGAATACCAACAGGTACAGTAGTAATACTTTGGCTTGGAATATCTCTTAACCCTGACATTTGCGTCTTATCACCTTGTAAAGCGGCACCATGCTCAGGCACAATCACCACCATCACTTTTCTTCCTTTTTTATCTAGCTCATTCATAAAGTTATCTAAATTATCAAGTAATGTAGAGGCACGTTTGCCGTAATCTGCAGTACTATTTTCGCCTACATAACGGTTACCATCATGTAGTGACACCAAGTTGACAAAGGTCACAGTGCGATCTTCATTAGACTGTTCACGCGCTTTCAACCAACGTTGTAATGTTTCTTTATCGTTGTAAATTTTGGTGCCATCAAATGCGGTAATTTGATGAGAAAGATTTTCTTGATCTTGTAAGGCGATATTAAGATTACCGAGTTGTCGGAGTTCTTTGAGGTAATTACCAAACTTCCCGTTATGGTCGAGTACCAATTTCTTAGCAAATCCTAATGATGATAAATTATCCATCAGCAAGCATTGTGTATCTGCGGGATCGTATAAATCAGAATGGTGAGTCTGACCACAACTGGCGCGCAATAATCTTAACGACGCAGGGCCACTATAAGAAGATACGGTATTAAAGTGGCTAAATAACACATTAAAGTTACCCCAAATAGGGTGTTCTTGTAGCCCTACAGCCGCCGCATCAGCGGTAGAAAGTGAACAAATATTAATAATCAAGATATCAAAAGGTTGGGCATTGGCGGCTAACTGCGCAGGAAATGGTGTCGTACGTTTTTTCTCGTAACCATAAAATTGAGTGAGCCAATCATCCAATACCTTATTATTAACCTTCTGTTTTTGTGGTGGATAAACAGCATTAATTGATGCAGTTTCTACCTCTTTAGTCGGTACAACTTCAGGAGGTACTTGTGGTTCAACTGATGCAGGCAACACCTCAGGCACTTTGGCAACGACAGTGTTTTTTTCTGTATTAATGTTACTTTCTTGCGTAAAAGTATTCGCTGAAACAGAAGGCACCATACCTTGAGAAATATGAGTAAACCCACCAATATTTAGCCACAATACACCAGCAATAATAAAAACAGATACCCTTACCCACTGCTCAATAAAAAGATAACCAACTAATAAAACAAAAGCGACACCTATCATTTTGAGATTGATAAAGTTAACAGTTAACTCAACAAGGTAATCGAAGGAAAAATGTTTAAGTTGCCCGCCTTGGGCAAGTACCGTTGAAAAGCTGGGTAACCAAGTATCATGATAAAATAGAATTATTCCTATTGGGATAGCGACCCAATTACGCATTTTATGCCAAATATTTTTTGGTAATGGGAACAATAAAAAGGCAAGAAAAAGTAAATTGCTAAAAGCATCAAAATTTAAATAACCATACCAAAGCAAAAAAAACTTTAGTAAAAAATAGAAATTCCATGCTCCCAACCCATGCCAGTAATGTAAAAGATTGAACTGGGTTGTATTAGATTTGTTCATTTTAATTTCCTACTCTTTAGTATAAATAAATCCAATTCGACAGTTATATGATTACTCATATCTGTCTTTTTATTACTTCTGATATTTAATTAACTACTAAATAAACATATAAGAGAATATTTATTTAAAACCAAGTAAAAACCCTTAAATAAAAAAAACGAAAAAAAGTAACTCGCCAGAAAACACTGACCTCTTATATAAAAGAGAAATTATGCTAGAAAACTTATTTAAGATGAGTTTGAAAAATAAAACACTCAACGTTCTATTTATATAATAGCGTCTATTTTTAAAAATGGTGCTTTATTTACATTAAATAATGAAACACAGAGTTATCTTATTTTTATATTTCGAAACAAAAACAAAACAAAGCACACATTAATAACACTGAACAACAATTAATAAACATATTTATCAATAAACAAACAAGAACCTCAATATAAAAACAGAACCAATCAATAAAAGACCACAATATAATGATTTTTCTATAAAAAATGATAACGATCAAGATACGATAATGATCATCGGATTTAAATAATTTAATATATTGTTATAAACGGCTATTTTACATTTCTTTTTTATTGCTTTATTTTTCAGCTGAATTCTTTCCACTTATATTTAATGATAAAAATTAAAAATATAAAAAACATAAAAGAAAACCAATAGTCATCATTTGTGAAAATAAGATAATAAATATCTATTTTATGTGTTTTTACGTAATTGAAATAATGTATTTTAAAGCCTATTCTAAAATAAGAACCTTAATCAAATAGAACAATTAATAATCAAATACTATTTTTATCAAGATTTTAATTCTGATGGAAATCTATTTTTATTTTATCTGGAGGTTATTAAAATGAAAAATGAAAGTTTTATTAATTCAAATATGAAAATAGAAAAAAATAATCTAAACAAGGACATTGATAAACTAAAAAAATTATTTTCATTAAATAACTATCACTATCAGGATATTAATAAAGAAGAAGTGAATAATATGCTTATTTATCGCTGGCCATTACTTAATGCATTTCATTACATGACTAAATGAGGCTAACTATGCCACTTATTGTATTAAAAGGGCTACGAGGTGGAGTGGGTACAACGTCCACGACAATTGCACTTGCTCGGCAATTTAATCAACAAAATAAAGAAGTGCTTATTATTGATAATTGCACTGAAAATATTTTGTCTTTCTATTTTCCAGCACAGCAAAAAAGTACCACATTAAGTCAGGCATTATTAGCAGAAACACCAATAGAGGAGAGTATTTTTTACTATCGACCACACTACCAAGTGTTACCTTTTGGTTTGGTTAATATGAAGGATCACTTGCTCTTACAGTTATCATTCTCAGCAAAACAACACCTTACCCATTTTTTAACGACATTTATTCAGCTACACCCTGATGTCATTATTTTAATGGATTTACAGCATACACAAGACACTCTTTTCACGCCTTGGATAGAAAAAGCAGATGTTTTTTTCACCGTAACAATGGCAGAAAGCAACTGTCATATTCGGCTTAATCAGCACGCATTTATCGAAAATGAATATGTCCTGATTAACCAATTTCGTGCCACCAGCCAAATTCACCAAGATTTCTATCAATTTTGGCAAACAACACCATTTCCATTATGCCCTGTTGTTCTTCATCGAGATGAAGCCTCACTAGAGTCCTGTGCCTCACGTTTACCTTTATATGATTACCGAGCTAATTGCATGTTAGTAGAAGAAATATCGCAACTTGCTCAATGGTGTTTTTCGTTATTTGAGAGGAAAGAAGGACAGCCATAATGCCATCATCTTACGATGCCACGAATAAAGTCGAAAAGAATATGACACAACATATTCTTATTCGTTACTACAAGTTTTATCGCCATAACGGTGCATCTCGTAGCGCAGCTATTGTTAGCGAGCTATTTATGGGCATTATGTGGTTTTTTTTACGGATGGAATCCCCTTTTTGGCAGAAAATTACCAGAAAACAACGAGAGCTATATCCCCATATAGATCCCCGTTGCCCTAAAATTTTCGATCCCTTACGCTATTTGTTACAAAGCATTTGGCTAGCTTGCCATTATGTAACGCATTTACTGATCCAAAAACCCACACAATTTATTTTCCATATTCGAAAAACATACAAAAAACTGTTTGTTCATGTCTCTCCTATCGCGATTGAACTCATTGAACATAAGAAAAAAACCACACCTTTGTGGCAATATGCTCTCTACTCCATCATCGCTATTTTTGCTATTTTCTTTATTTTACTCAGTATTACTCAACCATTTGATCTTACATTCCAGTTCGTTTTTGTGATTGTTCTTTGGTTAGTTGCCTTAGCTATCCGCGATATTCCTGGGCGTTTTTCTTCAATCGCAATGGTGATGTTGGCGCTGACAATTGCATGTCGATACATATGGTGGCGTTATCATTCAACCCTTTATTGGATTGATAATTTCAGCCTATTTTGTGGTTTACTGCTTTTACTGGCTGAAACTTACGCATGGTGTGTGCTATTCCTTAGTTTTATGCAATGTATTTGGCCACTGCATCGAAAACCTGTTTCCATGCCTGAAGACATTACACAATGGCCAAGCGTTGATATTTTCATTCCCACCTATAACGAAGATCTACAAGTTGTTAAACCCACAATCTATGCCAGCTTAAATTTAGATTGGCCTAAAGATAAGCTCACTATTTATCTGCTTGATGATGGCTCCCGACCCGAATTTAAAGCATTTGCTCAAGAAGTCGGCATTCGTTATATCGCACGAGAAAAACATGATTTTGCTAAGGCAGGTAATATCAATCATGCCTTAACACTCGCTTCTGGTGAATTTGTCGCCATCTTTGACTGCGACCATATTCCAACACGTTCATTTCTACAATTTACAATGGGATGGTTTTTAAAAGATGAAAAAATGGCTTTGGTACAAACACCTCACCATTTTTTCTCCCCCGATCCTTTTGAACGTAATTTGGGTAACTTTCGTGAGACCCCCAATGAAGGCACACTCTTTTATGGGTTGGTTCAAGATGGTAATGACACTTGGAATGCAGCATTTTTCTGTGGCTCGTGTGCAGTTTTACGTCGTATTGCATTGGATGAGATTGGTGGCATTGCTGTTGAAACTGTTACAGAAGATGCGCATACCTCATTACGCTTACACCGCCATGGCTGGAGATCGGCTTATATCCGCATTCCACAAGCGGCGGGGTTAGCGACAGAAACATTATCCGCACATATAGGTCAACGTATTCGGTGGGCGAGAGGAATGGTGCAAATATTCCGCCTTGATAATCCCTTATTTGGTAAAGGATTAAGCGTGCCGCAACGTCTTTGTTATTTAAATGCCATGTTGCACTTTTTCTCTGGCATTCCACGAATGATTTTCTTACTCGCACCACTGACGTTTCTTATTTTCCATGCCTATATCATTTATGCACCTGCGATTGCGATCGCGCTCTATGTTGTGCCGTATTTAATCCATATTTCACTCGCCAGTGCGAAGTTACAAGGTGCTTACCGCCACTCATTTTGGGGGGAGGTGTATGAAACGATTTTGGCGTGGTACACCACTCGTCCCGTATTAAGTACCCTTTTCTCCCCTCATAAAGGGACTTTCAACGTGACAGGCAAAGGTGGCATCATGGAAGAAGGCTTTGTCGATTGGCGAATTAACCGCCCTTACTTATTCTTTCTCAACCTAAACTTGCTAGGCATTTTGTTTGCATTTTGGCGCATTGCAACGGGTGATCCTGATGAAGCATGGGCGGTTGTCATGTGCTTATTATGGGTTTGTTATAACCTTATCTTACTGGGTGTAGCAATTGCCGTTTCTGTCGAAACCAAGCAACAACGTCGTTTTCCTCGTGTTCGCGTTAAAGTTCCTGCCATGTTGTTGTTAAATAATGGCGCTCTCTATCGCTGCTATCTTTATGATTTTTCTGATAATAGCTGCGCTATTTTATTGCCTGACAATATCAATCTTTCACTTTCTCCAAATGAAAGCATCACACTATTACTCAGTCAGAATCAGCGTGAGCATGCCTTTAAAGCCAATATTTCACGTATTAATGGACAAATTATTGGCTTACAACTCCTTGAAATGACAACGCAAAAAGCCATCGAATTTACTGCTTGTACTTTTGAGCGAGCCGATACTTGGGCAGATTGGCAAAATGAACTTCCAACCGACAGACCTTTAAGCAGTCTCAAAAATATTATTTTTATCAGCATGCAAGGTTATAACACCTTGTTAAAGCGCGCTCCTTACTTTATTTACGCCACATTTCGCTTACTCGGTCTCTTTTTACTGTGGCTTTCATCGTTACTTCCTCAACACGTTAATGTTTCAAAAATATTTCATCAGTCTTGAAGGAAAAACTCAGTTTTCTGGGAATTTATTATTAAACAATAAGATCATGGGTAACAATAATGAAAAAACGTTTTCTCATATTTGCCTTATTTATGCTCACTTCTTCAGTTCATGGAGATGAAACGCAAGAAGCGCAAATCAATATTTCAGAGCCACCCGTTACAATAACTGAAACGACTTCTGAAGTTATTTCTCAAGCAGAGCCTAGAAATTCACAATTACCTTCTGCCGATGTCACGCCTTCTGCTCGCCAGAAGATATTAAAATTTGCAGAGACAGCGCCTAGTTATGGCGCGATCCATTTAACGGGTGTTAGCCCCGATGGCTATTTAGAATTTGGTGTACGTAGTGATGAATATGTTTCTAAAGCCACTCTTGATTTAGAATTTACACCGTCTCCGTCACTCCTTCCTGTGGAGTCTCATCTTAATGTCTATTTAAATGATGAATTAATGGGCGTTATTACCTTAAAACAGGACGATTTAGGTAAGAAAAATCAAATTACGATCCCCATTGATCCTTTATTTATTCAAGATTTTAACCATATAAAACTCTCTTTTATTGGTCATTATCGTGAAATTTGTGAGAACCAAGCAAATACAACACTCTGGCTTGATGTAAGTAAAAGCAGTCAACTAAATCTGACCTTTCAATCACTGCGTTTAGGTAATGAGTTAGCGCACTTCCCAGAACCCTTTTTTGATAGCCGTGATTTTGGAGAATTAACACTGCCAATGGTTTTCAGCCAGTCGCCTAATTTAGTTCAACAAAAAGCGGCAGCGATCCTCTCTTCTTGGTTTGGTACTCAAGTTGATTGGCGTAAACAAAATTACCCTGTTTATTATGATGCATTGCCAAATCAACACAGCATTGTTTTTGCAACCAATACACAAAAACCTGCCTTTTTAAAACAGCATTCCGATGTGAAAGAGCCAACCATCGAAATGCTGACGCATCCAACCAACCCTTATATTAAATTACTTCTTATTATGGGGCGTGATGATAACGATTTGATCACTGCCGTAAACGGAATAGCCCGTGGACAAGTTATCTTCAGAGGGAATATTGTCACAATTAATGAAGTAGAAAAATTGATCCCGCGTGAACCTTATGATGCGCCAAAATGGGCACAGTTAAATAAACCTATCTACTTTAATACGCTACAAGACTATGAAGGTCAGTTGCAATCTCGCGGATTAAAACCGAATCCTATTACATTAAATATGACGTTACCGCCTGATCTCTTTATGTTTAATAATACGGGATTACAAATGCAATTGCGTTATCGCTATACCGCTCCTGCATTTCAAGATGATTCTCGTATGTCTATCTCAGTAAACGACCATTTCATTAAAGCTTATCCTCTTGAGAAAGATAAAAAAGATAATCTTGTCATCGCTTATTTACCGCTTATTCAAGGCTGGATTGAGCATAAGAATTTATTGAATATTCCCGCAGTAAAACTGGGTGAGCGTAACCAAATTACGTTTGCCTTTGATTATACCAACCCCATTCCCGGAGGCTCCGTAGATCAATGTATTACTTATCAACCTGTACCAAATGCGGTCGCCATTGATGATTTATCTAGTTTTAATTTTACAGGTGATTATCGACACTATATTGCACTGCCGGATTTACGAGTTTACAGCCATGCCGGTTTCCCATTTAGCCGTTATGCGGATCTGTCTGAAACCTTGATTTTTGTTAATCAACAACCGTCTCCAACACAATTATCTACCCTATTAATTTCAATGGGGAATATAGGTGCTCAAACAGGTTATCCGGCACTCAATGTTGCATTAACCAGTTCATTGGATGAAATGCAAAAAAGAGATGCTGATCTACTACTTATCGGAACCATTCCACCTGCATTAAATAATGATAAACAGATGAATGTACTGATTGATAAAGCACGTAGTGAAATCACGCTACCTTCTCGTGAAATCAGTATTTTTAGCCACACAAGTTATCAATCGTCTGATAAACGCCCTGATAGTCGGATCTCTCTGACCTCCAAAGGATCGATGGGCGCGATTATTGGTTTCCAATCTCCCTTCTTTTCACAGCGTAGCGTTGTCGCATTATTAGCTGATAGTACGCAAGGTTACAAACTGTTAAATGAGGCGATTAGTGACAGTGGTAAGCGAGATGCTATGCATGGCTCCGTGGTATTGATCAGAGAGTCTGGCGTAAATAGCTTGCGTGTGGGGGATACTTATTTCGTCGGTTATTTACCTTGGTGGGAAGAAGTTTGGTATGTGTTTGCTTCTCACCCTATATGGCTTGGTTTAGCGGCAATTGTCGGCATTATTCTTGTCTCTCTTCTTATTTGGCGAGCAATGAAAATAAGAAGCCAACGTCGTTTAGCGGCTAAGGACTAAGCTATGTGGCAATTTGGTCACACACATCGCCACTCTGTTATTGCTCTCTTTTTGCTGACAGGCTTTTTGCCTGTCACGCAAGCCAGTGAAGAGACAACGGAAGCCTTTTTACAAGAGCAAATGAGATTAGGAACATCCACAGGAAATGAAGCTTTAGTGGCTCAGTCATTGCATCGTTTAGCGTTAATTAAACCCAATGATCCTAATATCTTGTTAATGCAAATTCAGTTTGCTGTAAAACAGAAGGACAATGCAAAAGCACAACAGTTATTTACCCAATTAGGTACTCAATTTCCACAATCAGAGCAATATCAACGGGCAATAAAAACCTTATCACTGACAACAGATGTTAATCGGCAAAAATTACAGCTAGCCCAGCTTTACCGTACTGCTGGGCGCTATGATGATGCATTAAATTTATACGATGAAATTTATCGCGGAATGCCTCCAGATGAGACGTTAGCGCTAGAATATCTCCAAGTGCTTATGCACTCTTCTCATGATGATAAGATAGATAGACTTAATTATATTTATCACCAATATCCTCAGAATACGAAAATAGCAAGCCTCTATCAGCAACAATCCACAATAAAATCAGCCGTTACAACAAGCACAACCCATGCCGCTTCCACGGCAAAACCTAAAACCGACGTGGCCTCATTGCCTATTGCGACATTAAAACAAAAAGTACAGCAACAACCTGATAATGCTGATGTTGTAGGTGCTTTGGGTGTCCGTTATTCTCGTGCCAATCAACGTGGTGCAGCTATTTTTTATCTGTCACAAGCGTTAAAATTATCACCCAATCATGATAATAGTGGTCAGTGGCGAGCGATGTTGCAGGCCAACCAATATTGGCATCTCCTTTCAAAAGGTGATGAAGCACTATTAAAGCAAGATTATGAATTAGCTGAACGTTATTTTAACCAACTCAATAAGTTAAGCCCTTATGAAAGCGAGCCTTATATTGGTCTAGGTAACATTGCGGTTGCACAACACCAATTAGATCTTGCTGAAAGCCATTATTTACAAGCCTTAAAATATCAACCCAATCATGCTGCGGCTTTACA
Source organism: Proteus sp. CD3 (assembly GCF_008808075.1). Classification (NCBI taxonomy): domain Bacteria; kingdom Pseudomonadati; phylum Pseudomonadota; class Gammaproteobacteria; order Enterobacterales; family Morganellaceae; genus Proteus; species Proteus sp. CD3. Next base: position 2,645,661 of record NZ_CP019686.1, read on the forward strand.
TAGCCTCGCAAAACTTTATCGCCAACAGTCACATGATAAAGCGCAACAATTTATTAATGGTTTAACGCCAAGACAATATAAAAATTTGGCAGAAGATTATAGCTATATTATCTCAGGTATAAGACAAGATTTAGCCGCGGATGATGAGCATAAAGAGCAATACCTTAGTGCGATTGAAAAACGTAAGGCAATTGCTAAAGATTATCCTAATGATGTTTGGAATATTTATCGCCTTACTGATGATTTATTAATTACCCAGCAAGACTCTGTCGCTGAAGCGTATTTTAATCAGCTGAATCGTCGTCTTCCTAATGATCCGTCTCGCCTTTATGCTTATGCGTTATATCTCAATAAAACAGGGCGAGAAACTCAAGCACTTGATACGCTAAAAACGATCCCCTTATCTCAACGCAGTGAGAGCATGAAAGCGTTAGATAGTCGATTGCGTTTTGGTGAAATAGTCGCACATGCAGAGTCTCTACGCGCAAAAGGACAAGAACAACAGGCTGTTGATTATCTTTTTGCTCATATTCCGCCAGAGCAAAAAATTCAAACTTATTTGCTATTAGCTAACTGGGCTACAGAACGAAATAATCTCGATCAAGCCTTAAGTTATTACCATACTGCATTGAATTTAGAACCCAATAATGAAACTGCATTATTAGGTGCGATGGATATTGCCTTAGAACAAGGGGAAAAGACACAGGCAAAATACTACCTTGCCAAAATAGAAACGCTTTCTCCCAACCAGTTTAATAGCAACGCGATTAGGCGCGTCGCCAATGCAGAAAAAGAGGTTGGTAATACAGAGAAAGCACAACACTATTTTGCTTATTTAGCACAACAAATTGAAACAGAGCCAGACAGTGCTGATCCTTTAGTATTACGTGATATTGCTCGTTTTCAGCGTGATGAGCAACATAGTCAGCAAGCTCACTATTATTATCAACAAGCGATGATCAAGGACGGAATAACAGATAAGCTACCAAAAGATAATATTGAGTACACCACATTAATGCGTAATGACGAAAAAGATAATTGGCTATCTCGCAGTTTACGCGCTGATGCTGACGCGCTTTATCGTCAACAAGAGTGGCGATTTACGCTTGAGCATGATTATTGGGGGGCGAGTGGTAGCGAAGGTTACTCAAAACTACGCGCTCATACCACCATGTTACAGCTTGATCACCCTGTTTATGATGGGCGTTTTTTCTGGCGTGCAGACTTAGTTAATCTTAATAGTGGCAAACTAGGTACATCACCTTATGATTCGAAATTTGGGACTTGTTACCGAACAGGATGTTTCCCCCTAGAGCAAAAATCCTTTGGTGTTAGCCCTGCAATTGGCTGGGAAAATGGTCAATGGCAATGGGATCTTGGTACTACACCGTTAGGTTTTGAAGTGACTGATTGGGTTGGTAAAATCGCCTATAGTTATGATCTTTTTAATGTGGGCTGGACACTTGATATTCACCGTCGCCCTGTTAATAGTTCTATGCTTGCTTTTGGTGGTCAACGAGATATTTGGACTAACCAAACATGGGGCGGTGTAAGAAGAAGCGGTATTCGTTTAAGCGCAAGCTATGACTTAGGCGGAAAAGAGGGTTATTGGGGCGAGGTTTCTGTCGATAAACTCACGGGTAAAAACGTCGAAGATAATAGCAGTGTCCGAGGTATGGGAGGCTATTATTATAAACTTATCAATGAGAACAACCGCCGTGTTTCTGTCGGCTTAAGTACGATGCTTTGGCATTATGATAAAGACTTAAGCGGATATACTTTAGGCCAAGGTGGTTATTATAGCCCTCAAAAATATGTCTCTTTAGGGCTACCGATTAATTATCGTGAACGTACTGAAAATTGGTCTTGGGAATTGTCAGGCTCTGTATCTTGGTCTTACTCCCAAACGGATGACAGAAAGCGTTATCCTTTACAAAATCTCGTTTCTCTCGATAAATTTAATCGCTATATGAATGAACTTAGCCCTGAAGATCGAGAAGAAATGATGAGGCTTTATTATCAAGAGCGTGATGCTGTTGATGAAGGAGACTCCAGTAATGGTTTTGGCTATACCGCAAGAGCATTAGTTGAACATCGTATTACACCCCATTGGTTTATTGGTGCGGCTATCGATATTCAACAAGCAAAAAACTATACCCCAAGCCATGCGTTAATGTATCTACGTTATTCCTTTGATGGTTGGAATGGTGATTTAGATTTACCACCAAACCCTCTTATTCCTTATGCAGACTTTAAATAACGTTCAATGCATTAAAAACACAAACGGGAAGCACTGGCTTCCCGTTTAACGTTTTCGCTAAAATGTAGAGCGTAAATTGCCATTATTGCGCTTTACGAAAAAGCCCTACAAGTAACCAACCTACAATCATGGCAAGGACAAATAAAATACCTTGATAAAACCCTGCACCGACTAATACCAAACCAGGACCGGGGCAAATTCCCGCTAATCCCCAACCAAGGCCAAATAACGCACTGCCTAACACTAAGGGTTTATCAATCACTTTATTGGTCGGGATATTTAAAGGGCATGCTAATACACTTAGTTGTCTACGGCGTGTTAATTGGTAACCTATCACACTGACAACCAGCCCTGCTCCCATGATTATCAATAAAGAAGGGTCCCAATTTCCGGTGATATCCAGAAAAGCTAGAATTTTTTGCGGATTGCTCATTCCACCAACAATCAATCCTGCACTGAATAGAAGACCACAAAGAAAAGCAACAAACTTAGTCATTTTCTTAGCCTCCTATCACATGGCGCTGAATATAAACGGTAATAAATGCCGTTGCCATAAATACCAACACAGCAACAATAGAACGACGCGATAATCGTGCTAATCCGCAAATACCATGACCACTTGTGCAACCACTGCCTAAACGTGTGCCTGCTCCCACCAGCACTCCGGCAATAATTAACATCCAAGGTGATGTTTCAATCACTGGCGATAAGGGTTTATCAAAAAAATAAAACAGTGTAGGTGCGATTAGCATGCCAAGTAAAAATGCCCAACGCCAACCATTTCCCTGCTGTTTTGTTGATAAAACGCTCCCCAAAATACCGCTTATTCCTGCAATACGACCATTAAATAACAATAAAATGGCGGCCGCAGCGCCTATCATAAGCCCACCAATTGCCGCACTTAAAGGCGTAAAGTGAACCCAATCTATATTCATAAATTAACCTGCTATAGGGCAATAAAGCTGATAAAGCGTATTGAGCAGTACAAGAACTTTTTCATCAGCAATAGAATAAAAGATACGTTTTCCATCACGACGAGTATTCACTAACCCTTCAGTGCGTAAAACGGTTAGCTGTTGAGAAAGTGTCGGCTGACGAATACCTAAACTCTCCTCTAATTCACTCACACTTTTTTCGCCCTGACTTAGCTGACACAATAATAAGAGGCGATCGCCATTTCCTAGCGTCTTAAGCATGCTAGAGGCTTCATTAGCCGCCAATTTCATTGCATCTAATAAATCAGGTTGAACTCGTTGTGTCATGGTAAACTCCATAATCAATATACTTTTTAATAATATGTTAATTTATATATTGTGCAAGTTTTCTTTTTATTGCGTGTTTGTATAAGGCGCTATATGCTCTGTAACATGAAAACGGTAAGAGTCCCCATCGCCTTAGTGCAAAGCGTTATGCGAACACTGCGTGAAAAATTGCAGCAGGCTAATCTTTATCTTAATACAAATTACCCAGAACCTACTCTACATTATAATCAGAGAGGAACTATTGCAGGCAGTGCCTATTATGCAAATTGGGAAATCCGTATTAATCCTACATTATTGATTGAAAATAAACAGAATTTTATTGAAGAAGTTATTCCTCATGAATTAGCGCATTTATTAGTTAATCGCCATTTTGGTCGTGTAGCACCTCATGGAAAAGAGTGGAAATGGATGATGGAAACCGTATTACAAGTTTCAGCTAAACGAACTCATCATTTTGATGTCAGCGCAGTTAAAGCTAAAACCTTTCCTTATGCTTGCCATTGTAAAGAAGAACATCACCTAACAATTCGCCGTCATAACAAAGTATTACGCGGAGAGACACAATACCGTTGCCGCCATTGTCAGGCTATTTTGCAATTTATCAAAAATAAATAAACACAGGAAAAATAAAGCCGATATGTTGATTAATTCGTATCGGCTTTATCTTGAAAATGAATATGTGGGATTGTCTTAAGCAAACTCGCTCATCACATGAGATGCGATTTCAAAGTAAATAATAAGACCTGTACCATCGATTAACGTTGCAATAAATGGTGCTGAAACAACCGCAGGATCAATACTTAAACGCTTTAATACCATTGGAATAACAGACGAGACAATCGCACTCCAAACTGTGATTGAAATAAGCGTTAAGCCAACCACAATCATCACTTCCATACCCACACCTAAGAACCAAGCACGCACAAAACCGGCAATACCCATAGTCAGTGCAACCATTATGGATGTGGTTATCTCTTTTCTTAATACAGACCAAACATTACGTAAGCTCACTTCCCCTAATGCCATCGCACGTACTAATGTTGAGGTGATCTGTGTACCACTATTTCCGCCAGTACCAATCAGCAATGGAATAAAGAAGGCTAATGAGATTGCTGCTTCTAGTCTGTCTTCAAAAGCATGTAATACAGTGCTGGTATACGCTTCTGCCACAAACAGCATCAACAACCACACAACACGTTTACGCCATAAGGTTACTGGGCTGGTTTCTAAATAAGGCTGCTCTAAAGGTGACGTTGCCCCCTGCATTTGCGCATCGAGTGTATTTTCATCTTCAATTAATTCAGCAATGTCTTGAGGACGTAAAACACCGACTAATTTTCCAAAATGCATCACTGGTACACTGTCTAAACCACTATGGCTAATCAGTTGATACACATCATGTCGATTCTGCTCTGGTGAGACAGAGAAAAAAGTTTGACGCATAACATCAGACACAAATAGATCATTAGCCGCGGTTAATAATGATTTAACGGGCAAAATGCCATTGAGATAATTATCTTTATCCACCACATATAAATAGGTTGGAATTAATTCATCTTTTAAATCATTAACCAATTGAGCTTTCACATTTTCAACAGAATCAGCGACAGAAACTGCAATATAAGACTGGCTCATATAAGCACTAACGGTTGCATCATCTTTTAAACGATTATATTGGTCTTGAGTTGAGTTGTTTTGCGGTGTGTTTAAGGATGCATCTGCAACTAATACAGCATCCATTTTGTTTTGAGTATTGAATTTCATTTTGTGGTTCCCTATTACTGTTTGTGTTTAGCAAATCAGTTCTCCATAGGGGCGAAACCAGAAGCGAGAATGCAAAAGCTATCTACACGTCTCGGTTTTAGCACTATACAACGTATCCGATGAATACTGGAAGTTACATGGGGATATACCTTCGGTCGATATATCCTGTCCTAATCTTGGGCGTCTCTCGACGTCGTCAGATCAGTAACCTGTGTTTGTATAGGAGCCTCGCCTAACGAGATACTGCACTTTTCTTGCGAATGCGGCGCGCATTATAACCACTCACAATATAATGAAAAGCATGATAACGATTTTGTTTAAGTTCTATTGAAAAATAACTCCAAGCATTCATCACACAATTAAAATTTGTAATTACATTCAAAACCAATATATAAAAAGAAATGAAATTGCCTACGAAAGCTAAAATCGTATAGTAAAAGATAATCTGTTTATTAATTGTTTATTTGAATGCTAATTTTTGTACTCTTATTTCTTCTGCTTGTAAAAATATATCTTTTACGGTTTTACCATCTAATGATTGGCACATTTTACGAGTGATAATATCCGCATTTTTATGACGGCCAGCGATAACTAAATCATTAAAATTAATATCATTAAGGATAGCTAATTCTATTGCTTCATCAAAACGTGATTGTTCATCAAGGGGAAGTGAGTTGCGCATTTCAACAATAGAGATACGTAGCGACTCTACATTAGAGCCATCAAGGGTTTGTTGAGGTTTTTCACAGCCAGATAACATGACACTAAATAAACAAATAACTAACAATTTTTTCATATATCCCCCCTTACCCAGTCAATAGTTTAAATAATAGCAGAATGTTTATAAGGAAACTCCCCACTAACTAAAATATATTTTTAGTTAATCATCATTTCCAATATTTTTATTATTCTGAATAAATAAAACCCTTCTTTAATTTAAAATAAAGGGAAGCATTTTCCAGATTATTCAGTTTTTTAATGGGAAGAATAGACATAAAAAACCCTGCTAATAAATTAACAGGGTAAAAAAGACAGGAAAATAGAAGGAAATACTGACTAAAAAGAGGTTAAGCTAACTCAACATCTCCTTTTAAACGACAGCTACATGCTAAAACATAACCTTGAGCTATCTCTTCAGGCGTTAATGTACTGGTGCTGCTGACGTCATAATCACCACTCACAATGCGAGTTTTACAGCTACCACAAACTCCCGCTCGGCAAGCCGCAAAGACAGGAACGTTATTTTCTTCCATAGCTGATAATAAAGTCACGCCAACAGGGACTTTAATTTGTGATAATGGGTGACGAATAGTCATGGTTAATTGTTCGTTTTCATCAACACAAACAGGCTCATCACCAAAACGTTCCATAAAGATATTCTCAGCAGGCACACCAAGATTTCTTGCAAAACATCCTGTGTCTTCCATATAACTATTCGGGCCACAGCACATAACTGTACGACTCGCAATATCAGGTACTAATGCAGCTAATTTTTCTTGAGAAATGCGACCACTAAATAACCCTTTATTATCAGGTAGTTTAGACATCATGATAAAATTAAGATTGTATGGATATGCATTTGCTAGTTCGACCCATTCTTTCTCAAAAATAAACTGGCTTTGCTCACGAATATTAAAAATAACCGTGATGTCTGCTCTAGGTTGATTATTTAACAACCAACGAGTCATCGACATAACAGGTGTCACACCACAACCTGCTGCCAACATTAAATAGCGCGCACCTTCTTTACCAGCACAAGTAAATTCACCCTGAGCATCAGATAACCAAAGATAATCACCCGGTTTTACTTGTGATGTTAACCAACCAGAACCCACACCTTTTTCTAAACGGCGAACGGTTAAAGTGATAAATGGACTTAATCCCGGAGAAGATGAAATGGTATAAGCACGCAGTGTTTCATCACTATTATTGATACTCACCAGTGCAAACTGACCTGGTTTATAAGAATAAAAATCATGATTAATTAAATTTAGCGTCCACACTTCAGGCGTTTCCTGATTAATAGAGTGAACTTGCATACGATTAGGACAAAGAGAAGTAGGCATCGTCATGGATATTGATCCTTCACCGAAGCCCGCAGGCTTCGGTAATGATAATGAATTTAAAACATTAAGCAGAAAGAATATCTTTAAGATCTTGTTCTGGTGTAGTAATAGAGCGCATACCAAATTTCTCATTTAGTACCGCCAGCAGATTGTCAGTTAAGAACGCAGGTGCTGTAGGGCCGGTATAAATGTTTTTCACGCCTAATGAAAGCAGAGTCAATAAGATAACAATCGCTTTTTGCTCAAACCAAGAGAGAATTAAAGACAGTGGTAAGTCATTCACACCACAACCTAATTTTTCAGCAAGGTTAACGGCTAGCATAATCGCTGAGTAAGCATCGTTACACTGACCCACATCAAGTAAGCGTGGTAAGCCTTCTAAAGTACCGAAATCCAGTTTATTGAAACGGTATTTACCACACGCCAAGGTCATAATTAAACAGTCTTGTGGAATTTCTCTTGCAAGATCGGTGTAGTAACTGCGTTCACCACGGCTACCATCACAACCACCCACTAAGAAAACATGACGTAATTTTTTCTGTGAAACTAAATCAATCACAGTATCAGCGGCATTTAATAGTGTTTCTCGACCGAAACCAACTGTAATTAAATGCTCAATTTCATTGTATGGGAAACCTTCTAATGATTGTGCTTGTTCAATCATTTCAGAGAAGTCATCACCAGTAATATGTTTTACACCCGGCCAGCCGACAATACTGCGAGTCCAAATACGGTCACCGTAATTACCAACATTAGGATCGATAATACAGTTTGACGTCATTAATACAGGTCCTGGGAATTTTGCAAACTCAATTTGCTGATTCTGCCAACCGCTTCCGTAGTTACCCACTAAATGTTTATATTTTTTAAGTTCTGGATAACCATGAGCAGGTAACATTTCACCATGAGTATAAATGTTAATTCCTTTGCCTTCAGTTTGTTCAAGTAGCATTTGCAGATCTTTTAGGTCATGACCTGAAATTAAAATCGCTTTACCTGCAACAGGACGCACATTAACAGTAACCGGTGTGGGGTTGCCGTAAGCTTGAGTTTCGCCTTTATCAAGAATAGCCATAATGCGGAAGTTCATTTGACCAATGCCCATCGCATTTTCTAACAACTCATTCATATCAGAAGGATCAGTACCTAACCACGCCATATAATGGTGATATTCTGCATAAATTTCATTGTCATACTGACCTAAAACATGCGCGTGCTCCATATAAGCCGCCGCCCCTTTTAAGCCATACAGGCACAGCATACGTAATCCATGAAGATCATCACCGATTTGCGCTTTATCTGCATTTAAAGCAAAAAGCTGAGCTTGTTTTTGTAAGCTGTCTAAATCGTTACCCGCTAATTGAATTTCAGCTCTTGGATTAGTGACTTGAATTGCTGCATTTTTCGCTAAAGTACGAGATTTCAAACTTTCGCGGAAATAGATAGCTTCTTTCGCATAACCAACAATGCGGTCAGAATCAAAGTTGACATTAGTTAACGTAGAGAAAAAAGCACGAGGAGCAAAGCTATCTACATCATGATCAATAATACCAACGCTACGCGCGGCTAAAGCCCACGCGGAAAGCCCTTCTAATACCGCAACGAGTAAATCTTGAAGATCAGAAGTTTCTGCTGTTTTACCACACATACCTTGCGCATAGGCACAACCATTACCTACAGGCGTTTTCATTGTTTGTTCACATTGCACACAATACATATTGTATTCCTTCTAATAAAAGATAACGCTTTATTTTTATAAGTTGCATTCCAGATGCAACATAAGAATACGCCATTTTTATAAGAGCGAAAGTGCAACATTGAACAATTTAAATGTTGTTTGATCTAACGCAATTTCTAGCAAATCTTTTAATATCCCTTTTTTTATCCTTTGATTTCGCTTAAGCCGCAAAAAAAATTTTCTAAAAAAGAGAGTTTTATTGCATTACATCGATGATGACTAAATAAGAAGGAATATTTAAGGATTATTGATGGTTGTTTTTTGTTTAATCATATAAAGACTGAGAGATGAAACGATTAAGTTCATCAATTTTTGTTAAGTCAGTAATATTCATTACTATTTTTTATAGTTAATATCACCTATTGCATCAATAGCTAATCAAATTATTTCAATTGATATATGTTATTAGCACGAGTATTACGAAATGAAACTATACATTTGAAAGGTGCTCCCCCCTACATTGGAGATTAAAAATGATTAAACTAAATAATGTTCCATCAGAATTTCGCCCTCTAGAAAGCTACAAAATGTTAATTGGAGGAGAATGGGTATCTAGCACATCACAAAAAACGACCAAAACCTATAGCCCAGCTACTGGTGAATTATTAAGTGAATACCAATCGGGTAGTGCGGAAGATGTTGAACGCGCAGTGAGCGCTGCACGTAATGCATTCAAAACATGGAGTAAAACGTCACCAGCTGAGCGTCAAGCCCTCTTATTAAAAATCGCAGATCGCTTAGAGCAAGAACAAGAACGCTTTGCTTGGATTGAATCACTCGATAACGGTAAACCACTCAATGAGTCGAAAAACATAGATTTACCTGCCTCTATTGACCATTTTCGATATTTTGCAGGCGTGATACGCTCTCATACCGATGAAAGTGCCGTCCTAGACGAAAATACCATTAGCCTTGTTATTCGCGAACCTATTGGTGTTGTGGGCCAAATTATTCCATGGAACTTCCCATTGTTAATGGCAGCATGGAAATTAGCACCCGCGATTGCGGCTGGTGATACCGTGGTTATTAATCCAGCAACACTGACTTCCCTTTCATTATTAGAGCTAGGTCGTATTTTAAATGAAATATTACCAGCGGGTGTGATTAATATTGTTACGGGACGCGGATCTGTTGTAGGACAAGCTATTTTAGAGCACGAAGATATTGATAAACTTGCTTTTACAGGTTCAACCAATGTGGGTTATACCGTAGCAGAAGCAGCCGCGAAAAAAATGGTTCCAGCAACATTGGAATTAGGCGGTAAATCAGCCAATATCGTGTTCCCTGATGCAAATATGAAAAAAGCAGTCAAATATTCAGCATTAGCAATTTTGATGAACCAAGGACAAGCTTGTGAATCAGGTTCACGTTTGTTCTTACATAAAGATATTCATGATGAATTTTTGAAAGCATTAAAAACTGAATTTGAGAGTATTCGTGTCGGTGACCCACTTGATCCGAATACGCAAATGGGTACACAAGTTAGTCAAGATCAAATGGATACCATCTTAGGCTATGTTGAACTCGCTAAAAAAGAAGGTGCAACAGTATTAACAGGTGGTGAACGTATCACGGGTGAAGGTTATGATGATGGTTTCTTTGTTCGCCCTACTATCATTATCAATGCCACAAACCAAATGCGTGTTGCGCGTGAAGAAATTTTTGGACCTGTATTGTGTGTTATTCCATTCGATAATGAAGATGAAGTGATCGAAATGGCGAATGACTCTGAATATGGTCTTGGTGGTGGTGTTTGGACTCAAGATATTAACCGTGCCTTACGTGTTGCAAAAGCAGTAAGAACCGGTCGTATGTGGGTTAACACTTATCACGAACTCCCAGCTCACGCTCCATTTGGGGGTTACAAGAAATCAGGTTTAGGACGTGAAACACATAAAATGATGTTAGATGCTTATAGCCAAGTAAAAAATATCTTCATCAGCATGAAAGAATAAGATTTTCTCTCTTTTCTAAATTCTTATAAATATAATATCTATACTCATCTCTTCGCCTTCTCCCCAGAAGGCTTTTTATTATCTATCATTTCTCACACCTCAATTTATTGCCATAAAAAAACCGCATCCTTATCACGATAAAGCATGCGGTTTTATGTTGTGTTATTAGCCAATAAGTAAGAACGAGTTACTCTGCTTCGGCTTCTTTTTTGCTCACTGAGTGAGTTTCTTTATCTAATTCAATATCATCAGCGTTAACATCTTTTATATGATCTCGTGTTAAGCGATAAACAACAGGGCTTAATAAAGCTAGTGCAATTAAGTTAGGGATCGCCATCATTGCATTGAGTGTATCGGCCAATAACCACACAAATTCTAATGATTGTGTTGCCCCAACCGGTAACGCAATCAGCCAAGCAATACGAAATGGCATAATAGCTTTAGGTCCAAACAGGTATTGCACACATTTTTCTCCGTAAAAACTCCAACCTAAAATCGTGGTAAATGCAAAAATAGCTAATGCAATTGCCACAATATAGTTACCCCGGGAATAGCGACAGAGAATGATGCAGCGGTTAATGTTGCGCCACTTTGCCCAGTTAACCATTGCCCTGTGATAACAATAGTTAATCCTGTAACAGAGCAGACAATGATGGTATCAATAAAAGTTCCCAACATCGCAATTAAACCTTGGCGAACAGGATTTTGTGTTTTTGCCGTCGCATGGGCTATAGGCGCACTACCCAATCCCGCTTCATTGGAGAAAACACCTCGCGCAACACCAAAGCGGATTGCAGCCCAAACAGCGGCACCAGCAAAACCACCTTGCGCAGCAACGGGTGTAAATGCAGATTTAACAATAAGGATAATCGCATCAGGGATCGCCGTTACATTCAGCGCTAAAACAACAACACCTGCACCAAAATAGCCAACGGTCATAATAGGAACTAATTTACCGGCAACATCAGCAATACGCTTAATGCCGCCAATGAGTACAGCACCGACTAAAACAACCAGAACAATAGCGGTTATTGTCGTCGAAACACCAAAGTTACTTTCTAGTACATCAGCTACAGAGTTTGCTTGTACTGTATTACCAATACCAAAACCCGCGAAACTACCAAAAATAGCAAAAACAGTACCTAACCAAACCCAATTTTTACCTAAGCCATTTTTGATGTAATACATGGGTCCACCGACATAGTTTCCATATTTATCAACTTCACGGAAACGTACAGCAAGCACCGCTTCTGAATATTTGGTTGCCATTCCCACTAATGCGGTCATCCACATCCAGAACAATGCACCGGGTCCTCCTAAGACGACAGCCGTTGCAACACCCGCAATATTACCGGTTCCGATAGTGGCAGATAGTGCAGTCATTAACGCATTGAAGGGTGATATCTGACCTTCGCCTCTTTGATCATTTTTTTCAAATAAAAGCTTAAACCCTGTACCTAATTTCCTAATAGGTAAAAAACCAAGTCGAAACTGCATAAAAAGACCGATACCGAGAATACCGACAAGCATCGGAACTCCCCATACCACGCCATTTATAGCGCTTAATATATTTGTGATGAAATCCATAATTTACCCTTTCTTGTCCCAATGTTATTCAAATGTGTATTTTTTGTTATCAATTACACTAAAGATGAAAAAGGGAAAATATGCTAGAAAAAAAACGACGAATTTTAAAATTGACTGAGTTATGTGAGAAATATCACTTCATTATTAAATTAAGCTATCATTAGGTTCATCGTTACAATACTTCAATCAAAGTTATGCATAATCATAAATCAGCACAAAACATCCAAAATGAACGACGTTTTAATCTGTTCAGAAAAGCGCAAGAAACCAACCTTGCACCACTAAAAATCCTACTACTATCCGCTATAGTCGGCTCTCTAGCTGGATTAGTGGGTGTTTTATTTGAAAAAAGTGTTAGTTGGGTGATTCATTTTCGACAAGAAGAACTTATTAAAATCTTTACTAACCCTTATATTCTAGCGATCACCACATTACTTTTTTCCTCTATTCTGGCAATGCTGGGATATTATTTAGTCAAAAAATTCTCACCCGAGTCGGGGGGATCTGGAATACCTGAAATTGAAGGTGCCATGATAGATATTCGCCCTGTTCGTTGGTGGCGAGTATTACCCGTAAAATTTATTGCCAGTATTGGCACTTTAGGCTCTGGTATGGTGTTAGGGCGAGAAGGCCCCACGGTTCAATTGGGCGCCAATATAGGTCAGCTCGTAAATGATATTTCTCGGGTAAAAGATAAAGAGTCACGCCATACTCTATTAGCTACAGGAGCCGCAGCAGGCTTAACCGCTGCTTTTAATGCACCTCTGGCGGGTATTTTATTTATTATTGAGGAGATGCGACCTCAATTTAAATACAGTCTTATTTCAATTAAAGCCGTCTTTATTGGCGTTATTATGTCTTGCATTGTTTTTCGCCTATTTAATGGTGAAAGCGGTATTATTCATATTGGTAAATTTTCATCCGCACCGCTCAATACGCTCTGGTTATATTTAGTGTTGGGTATGTTATTTGGTATTATTGGCGTTATATTCAGTAAATTACTGTTCTATGTCCAAATTCAATTTCAGCATTTCTATCAAGATAAAACATCACGCTTTGTTTTAACTGGTGGCATCATCGGTGGGCTTTGTGGCTTATTAGCATTAATTATTCCTGAAATAACTGGCGGTGGATTTAGTATTATTCCTGCGCTTAGCACAGGACAATATTCTCTGATTGCGCTACTACTTTTCTTTGTTTTACGAACCATCACATCCATTATCAGTTTTGCCTCTGGTGCTCCTGGCGGTATATTTGCCCCCACTCTAGCACTAGGTACTCTATTTGGTAGTGCATTCGGATTAACTGCAACATTACTTTTCCCTGATTATCAAATTCAAATTGGTACATTTGCTATTGCGGGAATGGGCGCTTTATTTGCGGCAACGGTAAGAGCGCCTCTAACAGGGATCGTCCTCGTATTAGAAATGACCGATAATTATCAACTTATCCTGCCGATGATTATTACCTGTTTAGGTGCAACGATGTTGGCACAGCTATTAGGTGGTCGCCCAATTTATACAGTTTTATTAGAACGCATATTACAAAAGTCTGAAGAAAAGGAACCAACAGACCATGCCCTCGATATTAAGGGTGATAAATCACCACAACAATAAAACTCACTTAAACAGATAAAAAAATACCCCAATTATTTGGGGTATTTAAAAAGAGAGGATAGTTCTTAACTATTTTTTGCGTGCGATTAAAGTAGCAAAATTTAAGGCGATACGATTGCCATTTGCATCTGTTTTATGTAGATGCCCTGGGTTCTCATTATATTTAATAATTTCCCAGTCTTTATAATAATCAGCTAATTCGTTTGGATGTAAAAAAGTTTTAAATGGAATTTCAGCAGGATCACTATTTGGCGTTTCAACAGGGCAAACAATCACATTAATACCGTTAGGGTTGGTACATTCCTGCATATTTTTAATAATACTTTCAATACGTTCCCGTTGGCAGAACATCAATACAACGGTTGAAAGAATGATATCGTATTTCTCAGTAAGTGAAGCTTTATTAATATCATATAAGCCACTTTTTACCGCTAATCCTGTTTTGGCTTTAACTGTTTCAATGGCATCAATATGTGAAGCATTTATATCTAACGCTGTCACATCATAACCTTGAGACGCTAAATAGAAACTATTTCGACCACGACCAGCACCTAAATCTAACACCTTACAAGGCTGAGTAAACGTTGCCATATAGCGTACTTCAGAATGCGGTAATGATAAGTCGTTTTCTTTAAATAACTTATCTTCTGGGGCGCATAAAAAAGAGAGCTGACAACGTACATCATCACTTGCTTTATCTATTTTATGCCACTGTTGAGGTTGAATTAAAGGTGGCTGCTCCTCTGTATTACACTCAACTGAAATTTGTGAGCCATCATCATTAAAAACAACAAATGTCATATTACCTTGTAGTATCCGCATTTGGGCATAAGTGCCTTCCTTTGTATTGTGGCGTTCTAAGAACGCCAAAGGAATGGATGTACGAGTCCACTCTGGCATTTTTTTATAACTTACAAGTTCCATAATTCAACCTCGCTTAAGATGCATTTTAAATACATCTTATGGCAATCATTATCATTCGTAAAGAAGGTTTTATCAAAACTATGATTTTAAATATTTGTTTAAAAGCAAATCAGTCACATCTGAAGAGGAAATAGATTCACCACATAAAACTTTCATCATAATTTCTTTGCCTAACGATGCTAAAGAAAGCAACATATCTGGACGTAACCGACTTATTTTATCTCTGTTTTCATCTTGATTAATGATAGTGATCAGCTTGGCATCAACATCAGAGCATTCTTGGATAGTCAGCAAAATAAAGGTATTTTCTGCATCACTTTCAGATAAAGTCACAACCCAACTCGCTTTCGCAATATTGGCAGATAGCAATGTTTTAAGATTAGTTGGATCACCTTCAATAATATTGGCTTGCGTATCATAAGAGGCTTTACTTTTATCGGCACAAATCGCAATAACGGCTTTACCTTGTTCTCTTAATCCTTTTTCTAATTGAGAAGCTAATGCCGATGAACCAATAATAATAAAATGATTATGCATTTTAGCGATCCTTTTCTTAACAATATCGCGAGTACCGCGCGCAAGAAATCCCATGACATACACAATGGAAGTAGTAAAAACGGTTATTCCCAAGATAACAACAGTGAGAGTAAAAATACGTGCATTCGTGCTAATTGGTACAATATCGCCAAATCCTAGTGTCGTCATGCAGACAATAGAAAAATAGAATGCATCCATCAATGTTGTAATATGTGGCTTAAATTCATCACCAATATACAGACTTCCCAGCATTGAGAATAACAGCAAAGAAAGGATACAGATAAAAGCCACAAAGCCAGCACTAGTTAAACTATGATGTGGAAATGCACGCCAACTGATCAACAATCCAATAGCTAAAATAAAAGAAAAATAGGATTGAAAGTCCATTTGCTGATAAACAGCGATATCAAGAAAAACAATGGTGGCTAATAAAATCAAAGAGACACACCACGCAATTCTAGCGCCAAGATACATAAATATTGAAAGCAAAATTAATGCACAAGCTAACATCACTTTAGGTATATCGAGGAGCTTTAATACACCCAATGATTTAAGCCATGCAGAAAAGCCATGAATTTCCCAATCCAGATAAACACCGCGGGACAACAAAATGGAGTAAATGATAAAAATACCATTTAAGATAAGTAATAAAGACATCATTTTTCTTGTCACTTTAGATGTCTCTATCACATTTAGTATTGCGGATAATTTCATATTAGATATTGTAAATACTCAGTTAGTTATTTAAAGGAATATTATCTAATCCTTGAAATTTAAAAGGTTCTGCAGGTTTAAAATGACTAGTAGCATTAGCTGAATAGATTATCGACTGCTCTTCACCTAATGGTAATGTCATCACTTTTCCACTCTCTTTTGAAAAATCAATTTCCTTTAAATTAACCCAAAAAGTATTCGGCGATAATGCTGATTCGAAAAAATATAATTGGTTTTTATGATCAGCTACAGTTCTCCAGCGTGTGGATGAAATTTCGGGTGATTCCACCGTACTTAACCCATAAGGTACAGATACATTTCTGATCACGCCAAATACGCTAGCGAGAGATTTTTGACTTGATTGAGCTTTAGGAATGGCATTCACATAAAAAGAAGCTCGGGCAAAACGATCTGAAGCACGATTCGTCCCCGGTAACATCACGGTTCCGCCGATTTGTTGCCAATAACTATTCAGCGCTAATTGTTCTGAAAAAATAGGCGAATTCGTCATCACTTGATACTCTTTGCTGTGATGAATCACTTGCTTACCATTTATATATTCAATAATGGCGCTATCTCCCGTTGCATCTGAAAGTGAAAGATGCAATGTTGCCATTCTATCTTGTCCGGGCACTTTATCCGTCAATACAATAAAAGGCTCACTGTCTAATGCATTCACAGCTTCTTCGACTGAAGCAAAATTATCTAACACATACTGCGCCCATGCAGAAATTGAAATCGCCGGTTTTTCCTTGGTATATGCGGGATAATCAGATTCTGCCAGCCACAATAAATTAGCCACTAAACCTTTTTCATTCATACCGTCTGTCGTAGAAATATCATAACCAGATGCAATCACACTTCCATATTTAGATGTCCATTTTATCGAGTTATCACCAGCTTCTCCTGAACGTTGCATCCCTTGTGGAAATATCCATAAATTTGTTCCTATGTCATATTTCCAGTCCATTGAACGAGCCGTAATAATTTGTTTATTGTCGCCTAAATAAACAAGCCGAGTACATGCATCAACACTTGTAATACCTACTGTAAAAAAGCCAGCTATAAGTAGAGTACCCAAAAAAGTATGACGTAGTTTTTTCATTATTAACTCTTTCCTGTTAAATAAATGGATGGCTTCTTTATTATGAGCTTGCTTTTCTCTTACTTAAAATCGATAAAGCCTCAAATAAACATTAGCCCTATTAAAAATAGAATTAGTGTTTAAGTATAGGATCATTCAGCATAATTGTGCATAAAAAAACCGATACGCTAAGGTATCGGTTTATAAATCATCTAGGTAATAAGAGGCTTTATTGCCTTATAAAAAGCATTTAATTACGCTTTTTTTACGCCTTCAACAGAGATAATTAACTCTGCTTCTTGTGATTTTGGCCCTAAGTCTGATTTAAAATTAAACTCTTTCAGATTCACTTTACCTGTTGCTTCAAAACCAGCACGGTAACCTTTCCAAGGATCAGTACCTTCACCAATTAATTTTGCATTTAATGAAACAGGTTTAGTCACACCATTTAATGTTAAATCACCTGTAACTACATAGTTTTCGCCATCACGAGTCACTTGGGTTGAGACAAATCGAGCTTCAGGATATTTGCTTGCATTAAAGAAATCAGCGCTACGTAAATGCTTATCACGTTCTGCGTGATTAGTGTCTAAGCTACCTGTTTTAATCACGACATCAACTTTATCTTTTGATGGATCTTCTTTATCGTAACTAAATGTACCATCAAAATCTTTAAAAGTGCCGTATAACCAGCTATAGCCTAAATGTTGGATACGAAACTGTACAAATGCGTGCTGACCTTGTTTATCAATAGCATAATCTGCTGCTAAAGCAGTACTTGCATTAAATAACAACGCACCTGCTGTTAAACCTAATAAAGCTTTCTTAAACATTGTTATCTCCATAATTTCATTTTATAAGTTTAATTATTTAGTCCGCATTCCTAGCATGCGTTTTAACGTGACATCTTTATCAATAAAGTGATGTTTTAAAGCACCAGCAGCATGTAATAGCGATAACAAAACTACTGTCCAAGCTAAATAAAGATGAATATCACCAGCTAAATCCGCTTGTTCGGCTTCCCCTGTAAAAATGGCAGGCACAGAAAACCAATCAAATACAGATATAGCTTGTCCATCAGCGGTCGAAATTAAATAACCACTAATCAGAATAGAAAATAAGATTAAATATAAAAGCATATGTGCAATATGAGCACTAATACGTGTCAGTTTACTGTAACTTGATAAAGCTTTAGGAGGTGGAGAAATCCAACGCCATATCACACGCACTATCAAAATAATAAATAAAAGAATACCAATACTCTTATGTATTTCAGGTGCAGAATGATACCAGCTATCATAATACCCTAGCGTCACCATCCACAGCCCTAAAGCAAACATACCATAGACAGTAAGCGCCACCCCCCAGTGTAAAAGGAGTGACAAGTGCCCATAGCGAGACGCATTATTTCGCCATTGCATAATAAAAACCCAATAGTTTCTAATTCATTAAAATAATGTTATCTAGTTTAGTGTATTGAGAATAAATTGTTAGCCCATAGTTCAACAAATAATTTGCTTATCATTATCAATAATAATCAATAAGTCATAAGCTCTTATTAGTCACTCTGTTGATTGTCTAATCAATGACATTGTTGGATCAGTTTTTTTCAAAATAAGGTCAAAATAAGATAGGTATATTGGCAGGTGTTTATATACATAATAAAAAGCATAAAAAAGGAAATAATAAGCAAAATAAGATCAATACAACAATTGTCTAACTATAAAAACAATTGTATCCTTTACTTATCCTAAATTAGAACTGATTAAGCAAAATACAATAATAATTAGAGGAACCGTAAAAAAAACGGATAACCAGCGCATTTCGCGAACAACACCAAAAATAATTCCAATAATACAAACAAAAAATATAACAGGCATCATTTCTGAGTAATGATCATGACAATAGTGCATTAATAAATTAATCCACGAGTGATCGTTTTGCATATAAAAATTTCAACCAATAAAAATAAATTTTAATTAAGATAGTGATAAATTACTATCATTAACAAATAAAACAAGCATCGTATTATAAATATCAAGCATCGCGCACAAAGATATTAAAATACTTAACATTTCAAATAGAGACAATATTGATAATTAAAAATAACAATCTAAGTTAAATTTTCAACAATATAAGTCAGTTAAGGTCAAATAAAATAAAAGAATCAAAATGAATTTAGTATTATTATTAATATCACCTTAGCCAAATGAAATAATAATTTCATTTAACTTTAAATAAAGAAAATTAATTTCGCAAGGTTATAATAAAATTAATAAAGAATAAATAAAATAGAGTTTTAAACATCGAATAATTACCTTTAGGTCATTCATTTACTTGGAATTAACTCTATATTTCATTTTAATTACTATTAGCTAAAAACATTCAAATGCCACGCAAAAAACACTACAATTACAATAGTATTTTTATTGAGGGCACTATGTCTACTGCAACAAATCTGAATGAACTACAGGAACAAGTTCGCTCCCGCTATAATGGATTAAGTAAAAGGCTACAGCAGGTTGCACATTATCTACTTGATAATAAAAACAGTGTGGCATTTGATACAATTGCGATCCTTGCAGATAAAGCAAATGTTCCTCCATCGACATTAATTCGTTTTGCCAACGCATTTCATTTCAATGGTTTCAATGAAATGAAACAATTATTTCAAAATCACTTGATGAATGAAATGGTAAATGAAAATGAAAATTTAACTTATAAACAAAAATATAAAGAGGAGCCTCCTAATCTGAATGAGCCGGCCTATATTTTGCAAGAATTTGCACAAGCAAATAGCCATTCATTGCAACAATTGGCAAATCAGACTCACAGAGAAATGTTAAATAAAACATTACAATTACTCGAACACGCTGACACAATTTATATTTGTGGCTTTCATCACTCATTCAGTGCTGCAAGTTACTTTTTTCATGCTCTCTCGCATATCCCTTGTGAGACTGTTTTTGTCAACAGCCTAGGAGGAATGTACAAAGAGCAATTAAGAAATATCACACATCGTGATGTGCTTTTTGGTATTCATTTCCATCCATATTCAGATGAAATGCAAAAAATGTGTGAAATGGCAACTTACAAAGAAGCAAAACAGATTATTGTTACTGATAGTCCAATTAGCCCATTAGCGAGTTTAAGCGATGTTTGTTTAACTGTTAAAGAAGCTCAAATAAAAACCTTTCGTTCTCAAACTTCAACAATGTGTTTGCTACAAGCAATCTCAGTCGCTTTTGCTTTTAGAAAAAAACATTAATCACTTTTTTATCCTAAACTGCATCTTAAGTAAGATGCAGTTTTTTATAAAATAATTATTTAGATACTATTTAATAATTTATAACCGGTGACAAAATATTAAATAGCTTAGTATTTTATTTAAAACTATTTTTAAGAGTAAATACAGAATATTTTATTTGTGATAAGAAAAGTAATCATTTAGCATTAATTTACACCACTAAAGATCATTAAGGGATTAAATTAAATGTTATTTAAAAAATTATTTTTAATTGTTTTCTTATTTCCAAGTTTCTCCTATTCAAATACAAATTTAATAAAAGAAAATAAAGAAGATCCAATAATCGTTAATATTCCTAGTATTTCATTAGGTGATCAAAGTAATGCATCAGGTAACGGTTCAATTGCAATAGGAACAAATAGCCAAGCTAAAAATACATACTCAGTTGCTATTGGTACTAATTCATTAGCAACGGAAGAAAATACAGTATCATTTGGTAATATTGAAAATAAACACACTTCTAGATTAGTTAATGTTAGTGAAGGAAAAAATAATACTGATGCCGTTAACTTTGCTCAAGCTAAAAAGCTGGTTGATAAAAGTAAAATAGTCACAAATAATACCATCAATCAGCTAAAGAGAAGCCTTAGTACAGATATCAATAATCTAAAAACCAATATGAATGATTTTGATAATTATTATAAAAAAAGACAGTCCGAAATCACAGACTCAATTGCAAATTTAGATAAAGAAATTATCGCGTTAGAAAAAAAAGTATTTGCTGGCATAGCTTCATCAGTTGCAATGACAAGCATTCCTTACCTTTCTCATCACACTTTAAGTGGCGGAATTGGCATCAGTAATTATCGAACAGGCACAGCATTTGCTGGAGGTGTTCAATATAAACCCAATAACGATATTGCATTTCGATTAAATTCATCCATTAATAGTGAAAAAGAAATCATTATTGGTGGTGGATTAGCTTATGGTTGGTAAACAATTCTCTTTTCTAGAATCAAATTATTAATAAATAACTTTATAATTAAAGCAGTAATAATTTGATTAATATTACTGCTTCTTTATAAGAAATAATTTTAATTGGCAATAAATAGAAATAAATTACCTAAAGAAAATTGATAAATTTAACTTTAGTATTTTTAATATTTTTTTGTAAAACACATTCTTTTTTATATACTAAGATTATAAACTAGAGCAAAAAGGAATAAGAAAATGAATTATATATTTCAAAAAATGACCGCTAAAGATATAAGTGCAGTAGCACTATTATTACAGGCAAATTCTGAATCTCAACAAGGTGGATTACATGGTGAATATCCTCTAAATAAAGTTGAGGCGATGTATCAAAATAGTACTAACGCCATTGTTGCACTTTACCAAGAAAATATTATCGCGGTTGTTTTTAGCTTTCCTGTTACCTCTTTTTCGATCCCTCCAATTGCTCAAGCTATTCATCAACGCTTTCCTGAAATAACACAAGATAATTGGCTTTACGGTCCTGTTTGTATTGATAAATCGCACCGAGGAAAGTC
Organism: Proteus sp. CD3; assembly: GCF_008808075.1. NCBI lineage: Bacteria > Pseudomonadati > Pseudomonadota > Gammaproteobacteria > Enterobacterales > Morganellaceae > Proteus > Proteus sp. CD3. The sequence continues at coordinate 2,667,965 of NZ_CP019686.1, forward strand.
ACTATTAAAAGATCTCTACCAAAAGATCTGTTCTTTACATGGTGGACACCCTATCGCATTTATTAATTGCGAAAATATTCGATCATTAAAAGCACATCAAAAATTAGGCATGGAGGTCGTTAAAAATTTTGAGTTTGATGGCACATCTTGGTGGATAGTTAAAGGATAATGAAAACAAACGAAAGAAAAATACTTACACTTTCTGTTATCCGACTTTCTAGCTAAAAATAGAGGCTTTTAGATATTTTTGCCACCGCCATCACAAAACAAACAATATACATACAAATCAATACTATACATAAAACAATAAAAAGTTAATCTATTCTTAACAATATTCCAACTCCTATTTTAGCTGTCAAATTGCTTACAATTTGACACCATTCTGTGATCTCCCTTTCAATTCTTGATCTTTCGTTAACTTACTTTTTGATCTTATACAAAAGTATAAATAAGATAAAAGACACCAATTCGAAAGTAAACGTAAAATAGGAGGAAGCAATGACTGTTTCCCGCAGAACTTTTATCAAAGGACTCGCAGCCAGCGGTGCAGCAATGACTGTTTCTACCCCTGTTATTGCTAATTCAGGGAGTTCAACTTCTAACACGCGATCGCGTCCAGAGGATGCCCCTAACCTATTAATTGTTTTCCCAGATGAAATGCGCGCTCATGCATTACAGTTTATGGGGGAAGATCCTTCAATTACACCTAATTTGAATAAATTTGCGAAGCAAGCCAAAGTAATGACGCAGATGGCTTCCAACTATCCTCTTTGTTCTCCATTTCGTGGCATGTTTATGACAGGTCAATACCCAGTTCGTAATGGGATCACGGGAAATGCACATGACTATGGCGGCAAAGTCGGTATTGACTTATCGCCTTATGCAAAATGTTGGTCAGACGTTTTAAAATCTCTCGATTACAGCACAGGCTATATTGGTAAATGGCACCTTGACGCCCCTTACGAACCGTTTATTGAAAGTTACAACAATCCAATGGAAGGTCGCTATTGGAATGAATGGGCGGCACCAGATAGACGCCATGGTTTTGATTTTTGGTATTCTTATGGCACTTATGATTTACATTTAAAACCAATGTATTGGGCAAACGATACCCCTCGAGATAAACCTATTTACATTGATCAATGGGGACCTGAGCACGAAGCTGATATGGCAATCAAGTTCCTCAAAAATGAAAACAATCAATTTAGAGATAATTCAAAACCATTTGCATTAGTGGTTTCAATGAACCCTCCTCATTCACCTTATGATCAAGTACCGAAAAAGTACCTCGATGCTTATCAAGGTAAAACGTCAAAAGAGCTAAATACACGCCCTAATGTACAATGGGATACTGAATATCAAGAAGGTTATGGACCTCAATATTTCAAAGAATATATGGCAATGGTCAACGGTGTTGATGAACAATTTGGTCGCATCGTAGATGAATTAGAAAAACAAGGTCTTGCAGATAATACTCTTGTCGTTTTCTTCTCTGATCATGGCAGTTGCTTAGGGGCAAATGGGCAAGCAACAAAAAATAATCCTTATGAAGAATCTATGCGAGTTCCTATGATGTTTCGTTTACCGGGTAAAATTAAACCAGGCTCTGACGATGCATTAATGTCAGCACCTGATATTTACCCAACTATCTTAGGGCTACTTGGTTTATCAGAATGGATCCCAGATTCTGTAGAAGGTACTGATCTTGCAGATAGGGTAATCACTGGCAAAGGTGACACAGCAAACTCTCAGCTTTACCTCTTTATTCCTTATGGTGAACCTTCATTCGGTAAACGAGGTGTCAGAACCAAAACTCATACTTTGGTGATAGATAGACAAGATGGACAACCATTAAAATATACTTTATATGACAATGTGAACGATCCATATCAAATGAGAAATATTGCCAAAGATAATATGCCTTTAATTGAGAAATTAATTAAAGAAGAATTAACCCCTTGGTTGGAAAAAACAGGAGATTCTTGGCGCGCCACTGAATTTATTACGGCTACAACCAATAAATTAAATAAAACAATATCGACATGTAAAGAAAAATAATAAAAATATCTGCGCCATAATATTGTGGCGCTATATATAAACCCAATTCGCTGATATAAAAAATCCTTTTAATAAAATAAAGGGAAAGATGTCCTACACCTAAAAATTGGCACAAATAAAAGCGAATAAAGAATTGGATATATACCATGAACAAACTTCGTATTGCTCTTTTTTTACCTCTTCTTGGCTTAGGTTTAACTTCTTTTCATTCTCAGGCAGCTAATGTCAATGCTATGTTTTCTTGGGAAACAGCCGATTACGACACACCAAATAACTATGCTGGTTATCGTGTAGATTTTAATATTAATCCAGATAAGTCTAACTGGTATTTCGATGTTGGTTTTCGTCAACGTGAGCATGACAATAAAAACCGTTATCAGCGTTATGATTTACAGGGTAGCTATCGTTTTAAATTAAATAATGGTTGGATCCAACCTGGTTTAAAAGTACGTCAAGATCTCACTAACTATGATAATGGAAGTCGATTAACTATTGATTTTTATGAATCAAAAACCAATTACCAATTTCCAATTAACAAAGATTGGGTTTTAACGGGTAGCGTTTTATTTGGCTTACAAAAGAAAGAAGACAAACGTAGTAATGGCGTCACAAATACAGATTACTTAGGCTGGGAAATTGAACCAGGCCTACGTTATTTTATCACTCCTAATATTAATACAACCGTTGCTTATTTTGATGGTGGTAAGCAGGCAATACGACATGAAGAATACGACACAAAAGAAACAAACCATAATCAACAATTGCGTATGTATGTAAACTGGACAACCCCAATAGGATTAATTGTTTCTCCATCAATGCGTAAATCTATTTTTGGAAAAATAGAAGATAGAACAAATAAAGGGGATTATATCGAAAAAGATATGACCCGTTATACCCTACAAATGGCTTATCAAATATCACCTCAATGGCGAGTCATGACGGAATATTATAATGAGCGAGTTGAAAATAAAAATGATGGTAGTAAATCAACTCAGGATTATTTCAAAGTTTCATTCCGAGCAACATTCTAATAATTAAAATCATATAATTGTTCATGGAGTTATATTGTGAAAAATAAAAAATTGTTATTTTTGAGCGCTGCTATTTTATCAGCTATTTATGGTTCAGCATGGGCAACAGAATGTGATCCCACTTTAAATATCTGTGAAACCGTTAATGTTAATGATGGTAATAACGCTCAAATAAGTAAAGATGTCACAGTTGCCCAAGGTGATGGTGTTGTATTTAATGGTTCATCAACAGAATATAAAGCCCAAGCAATTACAAAAAATATTACTGTTACTGGTGATAGTGCCAGTGCAATTAAAATAAATCAGGGTGCCTCTTTTAGCAGTAATATCAACTTAAATGGTGCTAACGTGACCAGTGAAAATGGTACAGCCATCTTAGTTGAAGGTGATTTTCCTAAACGAGGTACTGGCGTTTATGTAAGAGACGGCGCCATTATTCGAGGAAAAACAGCGGCTATTGATTTTAGAACGCTCCAAACTGGATTTAGAAGTGATGTAAATGGCGAGATCCACGGTGATATTTTAGGAAATGGTCACGCTGACACTAAAATAAACTTTGCTTATCAAGGTGGCGCTCAAAATGCTTTATTTGATGGATACCAAATCACAGGTGTTCCATTAATTGAAAATCATGGCAATTTAACCATCCAAGGAAAAGATAAAACAATTCATTGGGAAGGTAATTTCCTGAATAAGGAAAATAGTCAGCTTATTTTCCGCCTCGATGATAATACCAATACTGATGACGCTATTCTCCATGTTGATGGTGATGTCACCTTTAAAAAAGGTAGCCAAGCCAAATTAGATTTTAAAGGAACCAGTGTCGATAATATCATTAACAAGGATATCGTATTAATTTCTTCAAATTCAGACATTAAAGACGAAGCGGGTATTACCGTTACTGATGCTAATGCCATTGCACCAGATGTTTCTCCTTTATTAGAAAAAACAGATTCATGGTTAGAAACCACACCGCCAAATATTAGTGGTGGCGTTAGTGGTAATCAATTGGTTGCACGTTATGGCATTAGCTACGAAGGGGGAAATAATTTTATTAGCGCTGCTGAACGCGGCAATGTAAGTGAAAATGGATTAGCAGCAGCAAACTTTGTTATCCCAACCGTATTAAATGAATTTAATAATACGCGTAGTCAAGTTTCAGATGAAGCACTGAGTCTATTAGTTGCGGCTGGAAATGACGATAATAATATTGCCGCATTATCGAATGATTTAGCCCCTATCGCTGACGGTAGTGATATTCAAGCGGGGTTAATTATGGTTGAAGATATGCGCAATAATATTGCTCATCGCTATTTACGTTATGACAACCAATTACCAATTGAGGAAAGAGAAGCTGGCTGGAATAGCTGGGCTAATCTACTGTACGGTTACGGTACACAAAGCAATCAAGGTGGCATTAACGGTTACAACACTTACCGTACAGGTATTCAAATAGGTACTGATTACGAAATTAATCAAGATGCTCTTATCGGTGTTTCTTTTGCTTATAACTACGCCAAAGCAGATGCCAAACAGCGTAACGCAAGTAAAGAAATTAACCATTTTGAATTTATGCCTTATACCGGTTGGTATAGTGACACATTATTCCTAAACGGTAATTTAAATATTGGTTATTACACGGTTGATAGCGAGCGAGATATCGGTGGTAATACCGGATGGCAAGGAAATACCAAAGCAAAAGGTGATTATTCTGGCGTGCAATTAGGCTACCAGATTAATGCTGGAAGCTATTTTGATTTTGATTTCATCCATATAAAACCGATGCTGACTTACCAATATCAATGGCTCAATATTGATTCATGGGAAGAAACGGGTTCAGCGTTATCAATGCGTACTTATGGTCAACGCTATGCTGTCAATCAACTCGGTGGTTCAGTGGCGTTTTGGAATACCTATCAGACCGCTTATGGCAAATTAACACCTACTCTTAATCTGCGTTATATCAAAGATATAGCCGGCGATAATCATGTTGATCAACGTCATAGCCTCACTTATTTTAATACTGGAGGAAGTACCTTTGATATTAAAGGAAACACCGTTGGTGGTGACATTATTAGTGCAGAATTAGGTGCCAATCTCGATATTACTCAATCATTAAATTTAGGCACAACGATGGGATATCAGCGTTATGACAAATTCAATGAAGGACGCATTGGTTTTACTGTTAGCCAGCGTTTCTAAGGAGAATAAATAATGCCGATATTTCGCTTTACTGCACTTGCCATGACATTGGGGCTACTATCAGCCCCTTATAATGCAATGGCTGCAACAAACAATCCTGCATTTGATCCTAATAATCTGATGCAATCTGAAATATATCATTTTGCCCAAAATAATCCGTTAGCTGATTTCACAACAGATAAAAACTCAACACTGACGTTATCTGACAAGCGTAGCATTATGGGAAGCCAATCCCTTTTGTGGAAATGGAAAGGTGGAAGTAGCTTTACTTTGCATAAAAAGCTGATTGTTCCGACAGACAAAGAAGCCTCTAAAGCATGGGGACGTGCATCTACACCTGTTTTATCATTTTGGCTTTATAATGAAAAACCTATTGATGGCTATCTCACTGTTGATTTTGGTGAAAAACTCAACGCCACCAGCGAAGCGCAAGCAGGCTTTAAAGTAAAACTGAATTTTACGGGTTGGCGTGCTGTAGGGCTTTCTCTAAATAACGATCTTGAAAATAGAGAAATGACCTTAAATGCAATGAATACTTCCTCTGATGGCGCTCAAGACAGTATTGGTCGAGCGTTAGGCGCGAATGTTGATAGCATTCGATTTAAAGCCCCGTCTAATGTAGGTCAAGGTGAAATATATATCGATCGTATTATGTTTTCTATCGATGATGCTCGCTATCAATGGTCTGATTATCAAGTGAAAACACGTTTATCAGAGCCTGAGATCCAGTTTCATAACGTACAACCTCAATTGCCGGTAACGCCCGAAAACTTAGCTGCGATTGATCTTATTCGCCAACGTCTGATTAATGAATTTGTTGGTGGTGAAAAAGAGACAAATCTCGCACTAGAAGAAAACATTAGTAAATTAAAAAGTGATTTTGATGCACTCAATATTCGCATTTTAGCGGATGGTGGAATACAAGGGCGACATCTGATCACAGATAAACAAACTATTATTTATCAGCCAGAGAACCTTAATTCTCAAGATAAGTCGCTTTTTGATAATTACGTTATTTTAGGTAATTACACGACATTAATGTTTAATATCAGCCGTGCCTATGTTCTTGAAAAAGATCCGACACAAAAAGCCCAGTTAAAACAGATGTACTTATTAATGACAAAGCATTTATTAGACCAAGGCTTTGTTAAAGGGAGTGCATTAGTCACAACTCATCACTGGGGATATAGTTCTCGTTGGTGGTATATATCTACATTATTAATGTCTGATGCCTTAAAAGAAGCCAATCTACAAACTCAAGTTTATGATTCATTGCTGTGGTATTCACGAGAGTTTAAAAGTAGTTTTGATATGAAGGTAGGAGCAGATAGTTCAGATTTAGACTATTTCAACACCTTATCCCGTCAGCACTTAGCTTTATTACTGCTAGAGCCAGATGATCAAAAGCGCATCAACTTAGTTAATACGTTCAGTCATTACATTACGGGTGCATTAACTCAAGTACCACCAGGCGGTAAAGATGGTTTACGTCCTGATGGTACCGCGTGGCGACATGAAGGTAACTATCCAGGTTACTCTTTCCCAGCCTTTAAAAATGCCTCTCAGCTTATTTATTTACTGCGTGGTACACCTTTTGCTGTCGGTGAAAATGGTTGGAATAACCTGAAAAAAGCCATGGTTTCAGCATGGATCTACAGTAATCCAGAAGTAGGATTACCTTTAGCTGGGCGACACCCGTTTAATTCACCGTCATTAAAATCGGTTGCTCAAGGCTACTACTGGCTTGCGATGTCTGCAAAACCATCACCAGATAAGAAGCTCGCTTCTATTTATCTTGCAATTAGCGATAAAACTCAAAATGAGTCGAGTGCTATTTTTGGAGAAACTATTGCACCCGCGACCTTACCTCAAGGCTTCTATGCCTTTAATGGCGGTGCTTTTGGTATTCATCGCTGGCAAGATAAAATGGTGACACTAAAAGCGTATAACACCAATGTTTGGTCATCTGAAATTTATAACAAAGATAACCGCTATGGTCGTTATCAAAGCCATGGTGTTGCTCAGATAGTCAGCCATGGCTCTCAGCTTTCACAAGGCTATCAACAAGAAGGTTGGGATTGGAATAGAATGCCGGGAGCAACCACTATTCATCTTCCTCTTAAAGAGTTAGACAGCCCTAAACCTCATACATTAATGCAACGTGGAGAGCGTGGATTTAGTGGAACATCTGCCCTTGATGGTAAATATGGCATGATGGCATTTGATCTTATTTACCCTGCTAATCTTGAGCGTTTTGATCCTAACTTTACGGCGAAAAAAACCGTATTAGCGGCGGATAATCATTTAATTTTTGTCGGTAGCAATATTAATAGCAGCGATAAAAATAAAAATGTTGAAACCACCCTATTCCAACATGCGATTACAGCTGAATTAAACGCCATTTGGATTAATGGACAAAAGATAGAAAGTTTTCCTTATCAGACTACGCTAAAACAAGGGGATTGGATAATTGATAGCAATGGTAATGGTTATCTCATTACTCAAGCAGAAAAAGTCAATATTAGCCGCCAACACCAGATCTCAGCTGAAAATAAAAATCGCCAACCAACGGAAGGAAACTTCAGTTCAGCGTGGATTGATCACAGCCTTCAACCTAAAGACTCCAGCTATGAGTATATGGTCTTTTTAGATGCAACGCCTGAAAAAATGGGAGAGATGGCAGAGAAGTTCCGTGAAAATAATGGGTTATATCAGGTTCTTCGTAAAGATAAAGATGTTCATATTATTTACGATAAACTCAGCAATGTGACGGGATATGCCTTTTATCAATCGGCATCAATTAAAGATAAATGGATCAACAAAGTTGATAAACCTGCAATTGTGATGACTCATCATCAAGGAAATATACTTACTGTCAGTGCCGTTACACCAGATTTAAATATGACACGCCAGAAAGCCGCAACACCTGTCACAATTAATGTCACCGTTAATGGAAAATGGCAGTCTGTGGATAAAAGCGGTGAGGTAAAACATCGCATTTCTGGTGAGAATACCGAACTCACTTTCACCAGTTATTTTGGTATTCCACAAGAAATTAAACTCTCACCTCTCCCTTGATTTAACCTTTAAAGGAACGCGCTTGCGTTCCTTTTTTATTTGCAGGAAATCTGATTATGCTAATAAAACATCCTTTAGCACATGCCATGGCATTAAGCTTATGTTTATCATTGCCCTCACAGGCATTCCCTTCTCTTTCTCATGAAACTTTCGGTGATATTTATCTCTTTGAAAGTGAAATGCCAAATACATTAGTCACTTCAAATAACAATCAATTATCGTTAAGTAAAGAACATGCCAAAGATGGCGTTCAGTCACTCAAGTGGCAATATCAACCACAAGCAACACTAACACTTAATAATCACGTAAATTATCAGGATGATAAAGATACCGCGACACCACTCACTTTTATGATGTGGATTTATAATGAAAAACCACAATCATCGCCCCTCACATTACAATTCAAACAAAATGATCAAGTGGCATTAAGTTTTGATACTCAACTTAATTTTACTGGATGGCGAGGTATTGCGGTTCCTTTTCGTGATATGCAAGGCACTGCAACAGGGAAATTGGATCAATTAGTCATTACAGCACCAAATCAGGCAGGAACGCTCTTTTTCGACCAAATTATTATGAGTGTACCTTTAGACAATCGCTGGGCAGTTCCTGACTATCAAGTACCGTATGTAAATAATGCAGTAAACACCATGGTCAGTAAAAACTGGAGTGCATTACTGATGTACGATCAGAAGTTTAAAGCTCATTATCCTACTCTAAATTTCGATACTGATTTTCATGATGATCAAGTTGAAATGGCATCAATTTATCAGCGTTTTGAGTATTATCAGGGAATTAACAGCGATAAAAAAATCACCTCAGACATGCTAGATAAAAATCTAGCGCTCTGGGAAAAGTTAAAACTAACACAACACCCTGATGGCTCAATAACAGGAAAAGCACTGGATCACCCTAATCGGCAAAACTTTATGAAAGTTGAAGGCGTGTTTAGTGAAGAAACGAAAAAAGCATTACTTGATGCCAATATGCTAAGAGATGTAGGTAAAACACTTCTTCAAACTGCCATTTACTTGCGTAGTAATTCCTTGTCAGAGACCGATAGAAAAAAATTAGAAGATCTCTATTTATTAGGAACGCGTTACGTCCTTGAACAAGGTTTTGCACGAGGTAGTGGTTATCAAATTATTACTCATGTTGGATATCAAACCAGAGAACTTTTTGATGCATGGTTTATTGGTCGTCATATTCTTGCAAAAAATAAACTTTTAGCACCGACTCAACAAGCGATGATGTGGTACAACGCCACCGGACGAATTTTTGAAAAAGACAATGAGATAGTTGATGCAAACGTTGATATTCTCAACACACAATTACAGTGGATGATAAAAAGCTTACTGATGTTGCCAGATTATCAACAACGCCAACAAGCCTTAGCACATCTGCAAAACTGGCTAAATAAAACCATATTAAGTTCAAAAGGTGTTGCAGGTGGTTTCAAACCTGATGGTTCTATTTTCCACCATTCACAGCATTATCCAGCGTATGCGAAAGATGCTTTTGGTGGTTTAGCCCCTAGTGTTTATGCGCTAAGTGATTCCCCTTTCCGTCTTTCACCTTCAGCTCATGAGCGTTTAAAAGATGTGTTATTAAAAATGCGCATCTACACTAAAGAGACACAAATTCCCGTGGTATTAAGTGGTCGCCACCCTACTGGATTACATAAAATAGGGGTCGCACCATTTAAATGGATGGCATTAGCCGGTACACCTGATGGCAAACAAAAATTGGATACCACGCTGGCTGCGGCCTATGCAAAATTAGATAACAAAGACAGTTTTGAAGGAATTAAAGCTGAAAACGAACCCACAGGTGCATGGGCGATGAACTATGCTTCGATGGCGATACAGCGTAGAGCCTCTATTCAAGCACCACAACAAAGCTGGCTTGCTATCGCTCGCGGCTTTAGTCGTTATCTTGTTGGTAATGAAAGTTATGAAAATAACAATCGTTATGGGCGCTATTTACAGTATGGTCAGTTGGAAATCGTACCTACAAACTTAGCACAATCTGGATTTAGCCATGCCGGATGGGATTGGAACCGATATCCAGGTACCACAACAATTCATCTTCCTTATGATGAACTTGAAGCAAAATTAAACCAATTACCAAGTGCAGGTATTGAAGAAATGTTGCTTTCGACTGAAAGTTACTCTGGTGCAAATACATTAAATAATAACAGTATGTTTGCCATGAAATTACATGGCCACAGTAAATATCAACAACAAAGCTTAAGAGCTAATAAATCCTATTTCTTATTTGATAACAGAGTAATTGCGTTAGGATCTGGTATTGAAAATGATGATAAACAACATAGGACAGAAACAACACTATTCCAGTTTGCTGTTCCTAAATTAAAATCAGTGATAATTAATGGCAAAGAGGTTAATCAATTAGGTACTCAATTAACTTTAAATAATGCAGATACTTTAATTGATCCTGCTGGTAATTTATATAAGCTCACTAAAGGACAAACCGTAGAATTTAGTTATCAAAAACAGCATTCTCTTGATGATAGAAATTCAAAACCAACAGAACAACTATTTGCAACAGCAGTGATCTCTCATGGTAACGCACCTAGTAATGCAACTTATGAGTATGCAATAGCGATTGAATCACAAGATAATAAAGCCCCCGAATACACTGTATTGCAACATAATAATCAATTGCATGCGGTAAAAGATAAAATCACCCACGAAGAAGGATATGCTTTTTTTGAATCGACACAATTAAACTCACCTCAAGCAATATTATTATCAAGTGACTCTCCTGTTATGGTCATGGCTAAAGCTCAAAAACAACAATTAACATTAAGTATTGTTAATCCTGATTTAAATTTATATCAGGGGGTTGAAGCAGACCAAGTTGATAACAAAGGAAATCAGATTGAGGTGAGCGTGTATTCTCGTCAATGGCTTAATTCCGACTCTCAACCAATAAGTAGCACAATTACTGTAAAAGGAATATGGAAATTAATAGCACCACAGTCTGGTGTTATTATTAAACATCAAGATAATAATACATTGATTACTACAACAACAATACAGGCAACGCCTGTTGTTATTAATCTAATTAAGTAGAATCCACAGTATTTAAATTAAAGAGTCTCGATATAAAATATTGAGACTCTTTTTTATTATTCACACCCATTAGCGAATCAATTATTTATTTAAAATAACAAAAACAAATCGAATAATTTATTATTGATAATAAATGTGTTGTCTCAACTAAATATTTTGCTATTCTCTGTGCGGGTGCTTGGATCAATCTGGTTCAAGCATTTTGTAAGTACCAGAAAGAGAAAAGCCCCGATTATGTTATTTAACATTAACCGAGGCCGACTCAAATACACACAATTTGATTCTGCCTCCATTTTTATCGGAGTGCAAGAGGAAATGAAGAAATATTCTTTATTACTCACACCCGTTAGCGAATCAATTATTTATTTAAAATAACAAAAACAAATCGAATAATTTATTATTGATAATAAATGTGTTGTCTCAACTAAATATTTTGCTATTCTCTGTGCGGGTGCTTGGATCAATCTGGTTCAAGCATTTTGCAAGTACCAGAAAGAGAAAAGCCCCGATTATGTTATTTAACATTAACCGAGGCCGACTCAAAAACCTACAATTTGATTCTGCCTCCATTTTTATCGGAGTGCAAGAGGAAATGAAGAAATATTCTTTAATCGGGCTAATGATCGTCACTATGATAATCCCCAGTAACGTATTATTGGAGAGTACACTTTTTGTTTATTCATACCCAATAATGGATATTTAATGATTCAGGTTAATATATCTTTTAGTTTATATTAATCTTGTGGGGGATAATTCCCCCACAGTTTCCTTTTTCAATGATTGTGTGTTTATCTAAGCACCCTAATTTACAATAAGAGGTAACAGATTACTGTTACCTCTTATTTTATTATTTACACCCATTAGCGAATCAATTATTTATTTAAAATAACAAAAACAAATCGAATAATTTATTATTGATAATAAATGTGTTGTCTCAATTAAATATTTTGCTATTCTCTGTGTGGGTGCTTGGATCAATCTGGTTCAAGCATTTTGCAAGCACCAGAAAGAGAAAAGCCCCGATTATGTTATTTAACATTAACCGAGGCCGACTCAAACACGACAATTTGATTCTGCCTCCATTTTTATCGGAGTGCAAGAGGAAATGAAGAAATATTCTTTAATCGGGCTAATGATCGTCACTATGATAATCCCCAGTAACGTATTATTGGAGAGTACATTTTTTGTTTATTCATACCCAATAATGGACATTTAATGATTCAGATTAATATATCTTTTAATTTATATTAATCTTGTGGGGGATAATTCCCCCACAGTTTCCTTTTTCAATGATTGTATGTTTATCTAAGCACCCTAATTTACAATAAGAGGTAACAGATTGCTGTTACCTCTTATTTTATTGAGAACTCAAATTAACGAATCAATTATTTATTTAAAATAACAAAAACAAATCGAATAATTTATTATTGATAATAAATGTGTTGTCTCAACTAAATATTTTGCTATTCTCTGTGCGGGTGCTTGGATCAATCTGGTTCAAGCATTTTGCAAGCATCAGAAAGAGAAAAGCCCCGATTATGTTATTTAACATTAACCGAGGCCGAATCTTACCCAACAATTTGATTCTGCCTCCATTTTTATCGGAGTGCAAGAGGAAATGAAGAAATATTCTTTAATCGGGCTAATGATCGTCACTATGATAATCCCCAGTAACGTATTATTGGAGAATACACTTTTTGTTTATTCATACCCAATAATGGATATTTAATGATTCAGGTTAATATATCTTTTAATTTATATTAATCTTGTGGGGGATAATTCCCCCACAGTTTCCTTTTTCAATGATTGTGTGTTTATCTAAGCACCCTAATTTACAATAAGAGGTAACAGATTGCTGTTACCTCTTATTATTATATTAAATATAAAAAAGCCGACCCCTATTTTAGTCGGCATCCTAGATAGGAAAATATTGCGCGAAAGGCATATAAAGCGTAAGCAAAATAACAAAGCGTCAATATCAAAGCTCTAGCAATTTTATAAAAGATTTAAAACTTCACTTCCTGCTAATAAATAAGCACCCGCACCATAATCCATATTATGTTCGAACTTCACTTCACGAGGGTTAAATGCTGGAAGTTGAACCCAACCTATCATGCCATTATTATGAATACAGGTTTGTAATGCTGACCATGCTCTGTTTAATGCAGGGAAATACACCTCTTTCTCTAATATTCCCTGATTAATTCCCCATGCAAGCCCATAACAGAATAGCGCTGTTGCTGAACTTTCTGGTGCAGGAAAATTATTAGGATCGAGTAAACTGGTTCGCCAAAAGCCATCTTTATGTTGATAATCTAATATGGATGTCGCTAATTCTTTAAACAGTGCAATATAACGTTCACGTCCATGATAATCATCAGGCATATATTGAAGAATACGAGGAACAGAAGCTAAAACCCAACCAATACCACGGCTCCAGAATACTTTTTCACCGTTAGCTTCACGCATTTCATTTCCTTGACCATCAGGAATATAACGGTGATCGCGGTAAATTAACTTAGTTTCAGGATCACGCAAATGATCAATCGCATCCCAATAAGCCGTATGCATGTAATCCAAATAACGCCGTTCATTGGTAATTTCAGCCAAAGCAGCAAAACCAGGCGGTGCCATAAAGAGAGCATCACACCACCACCAGTCCTCACGACCCGGCTTAGGATCATCAAGCATAATGTCAAATGCTTTAATGGTTGGCTCAAGAATTTCAGATTGTTCAAAAAGCGGGCTTACTGCAAGGTAAGCTTGTACACAAACATGATCGTCCGCAAAACGAGCATTAGGCCCAGTTCTAAACCCTGTATGCAACGTATAATTCAACACACCATTAAGATACTCTTCGTCTTGCGTTGCCTGCCATGCAGCACTTACGCAACTCCATAAAACACCGCGCTCCCAATCCGTATCCTTTATAAAACGGGTTTTACCACTACGGCGGAGAACACTGCGAACTTGGTTAGCCGCTTGGTAACGATACACTCGCTTCATATTTTGCAATACGATATCTTTTTGCAAAGCCTCTGCATTAGCATGTTCCATCCTATTTCTCCATGAAATTAACGAGCTAACCAACCACCATCAACTGCAATTGTGTATCCATTAACATAATCACTGGCTTTAGAGGCTAAGAAAATCGCAGGACCTGCAACATCTTCAGGGGTTCCCCAACGTCCAGCAGGAATACGTTCTAAAATAGCGGCATTACGTGCATCATCAGCACGTAAAGCAGCCGTGTTATCTGTTGCCATATAGCCTGGAGCAATCGCATTTACATTAATATTATATTGAGATAATTCAGTCGCTAACGCACGAGTTAACCCCATCACCGCAGATTTACTTGCTGTGTAAGAAGGCACACGAATACCACCTTGATAAGAGAGCATAGAGGCAATATTAATGATTTTGCCGCCCTCTCCTTGTTTCACAAATTGGCGAGCAACTTTTTGTGATAAGAAAAACAGTGTTTTCTGGTTAATATCGATAACATCATCCCAATCTTTTTCACTAAATTCCAAAAGATCTTCTCGACGAATAATACCTGCATTATTCACTAAAATATCAATACGCCCCATAACAGAAACGGCTTCATCCACCAGCGCTTGTAATCCATCTTGTTTCATTAAATTTTGCGTAATGTAATGAAAACGACGCCCCAAGGCTTCGACTTGCTGACGTGTTTCGGGTGCATCTTGAATACCGACGCCTACAATATCAGCCCCAGCTTGCGCTAAACCCACTGCCATCCCTTGACCTAGCCCTGTATTACAACCCGTCACAATGGCAACTTTGCCACTTAAATCAAATAAATTCATATCAGTAACCTCTCAGATGTGACCTTATGGCCACATCTTTTTTATCTGTAGGGTAAGAAAAAATGTGACTATTCGTAGTTATTTCAGTAATAGTTACTTCAGTAGTAGCTATTTCAGATCTTTCATTGCGACATGATCCATATCGTGGAACACCTGATTTTCACCGACCATTCCCCAAATAAAGGTATAAGATGCAGACCCCACACCCGAATGGATTGACCAACTAGGGCTAATCACCGCTTGTTCATTACGGACCACTAAATGGCGGGTTTCTGTTGGTTCTCCCATATAATGGAAAACAACATTGTCATCTTTCATATCAAAATAGAGATAAACTTCCATACGGCGTTCATGGGTATGGCATGGCATGGTATTCCATAAACTACCTGGCTCCAGAACGGTCATACCCATTGATAATTGACATGTTGGTAGAACTGAAGGGTGTAAGAATTTATAGATAGTACGAACGTTGCAGTTTTCTACATTACCAATTTTTTCTGGCGAAGCTTGTTGTTGCGTAATTTTACGCGTTGGATAAGTATGATGAGCAGGCGCACAATTCATATAAAAACGCGCTGGCGTTTCTACAGAATCACTGGTGAACTCAACAGATTTAGCGCCCATTCCGATATAAATGGCTTCACGAGGAGCAATCTCAAACACTTCTCCATCAACGATTACTTTACCTGCACCACCAATATTAATGGCACCTAATTCACGTCTTTCCAAAAAGAAATCAACGCCTAATGCTTTACCCGCCATTAATGCTAAAGGTTGTGTTGTAGGAACAATACCGCCAACAATAATACGATCTATATGGCTATAAGTGAGATTCATTTCCCCTTCACAGAATAGGTTCTCAATCAGGAACTCCTTACGAAGCCCTTCTGTATCAAGCCTTTTAGCGTGTTCACTATGAATTGGCTGACGAATTTCCATTATAAATACCTCATTTTTACTGATGGGAGCATAAGCCCAAAGGCTATGCATTTTCCCTGGATACAGAGTAAATATGATTTCCTCTGATGAATGTATCGGTGAGATGAAAACGCTCATCCACCACAGCAAAGCTGGCTTGTCGCCCCGCTTTGATATAACCCAATTGATCGCCGATACCGAGATATTCGGCAGGAATTGCACTCGCCATTTGTACCGCTTCCCATTCAGGTACATGCGCTAGTTGCACCATATTTCGCAATGCGCTATCTAGGCTACAAGTGCTTCCCGCCAAAGAGCCGTCTGCGGTTTTTGCCTGCCCCTGAATCACACTGACTGTTTGTGCGCCCAGTGTGTAATCACCATCAGGCAAACCGCCTGCACGCATACAATCAGTAATTAAGGCGAGCTGTTGATATCCTTTCATGCGATACGCCAATTGCATCATGACTGGATGTACATGAATGCCATCAGCAATAAGTTCAGCCAATACATTGTGATACAGCACTGCACCACAACATCCTGGCTCTCGATGGTGAAGCCCTGTCATTCCGTTATATAAATGCACGCCACAATCAGCACCATGCAAAAATGCATCTGAAGTTTGCTCATAAGTCGCCGCGGTATGCGCCACACTTGGCTTAATACCTCGCTTGACCAACCAATCAATCGCCTCCATAGAGCCTTCTGCTTCAGGAGCAACAGCAACACGCAATAGGGTATCTCCCGCACTTTCGAGTAATGTTTCTAGCTCTGAAATTGTTGGTGCTTTGAGATATTTCACGGGGTGAGAGCCTCTATGGCGCTCTGTAAAATAAGGTCCCTCTAAAAAACTGCCAAGTAATGATGCCCCTGATGTTTGTGGCGTTGATAAGAACGCCCGTACTTGTGATAATGCTTGGCGAATATCATTCATAGGCGCTGTTACTGTTGTACCAACCCATGCAACTACGCCTGTTTTCACAAGTGCATCCGCAATGGTTTGTAACCCTTGTTGAGTGGCATCCATTACATCAGCGCCTTCACGTCCATGAATATGAATATCCACAAAACCGGGTAATAATGATTTCCCTTTTAGACGAATGATGGGGCAATCTGTTGGCGCTTGCGTGGTGATAGACTCAATATTTTCGCCCTCAACACAGACATAGTTGAGATAGCGAATACCTTCTGGCGTAAAAGTTCTATCTGCCAAAATAGCGTATCGTTGATTCATAAGCCGTCTTCTTCTTCAGCATCATTGCTGTCTATTTGGGCCAATTGCTCGCGAATATCTTGAATACTGTCTTGACCAATTTCACGTAGCGTTTGCACGAGTTCCGAGGTTGAACATCCTTCTCGTTCAAAAGCCGCATTCACAATCATTGGTAGATTTACACCCGCTAACACTTCAACAGCCGGATTTTGCATCATAATTGCCATTGCACGATTACAAGGGGTTCCACCAGGTAAATCCGTTAAAAAGAGATATTGCTGACATGACATTGAATCGATCGCTTCACGCATTTTTTCTTCAAGCTCATCAGGAGAGATTGACTCAACAAAATCGATAAACGCGATATCGTCTTGTTCGCCTGCAATAGCCTTTACAGCAGAAGCCATGCCTGAGGCAAAATTAAGATGTCCAGAAACAATAAGACCTATCATGAGTGACTCCTTGCGGGCAGCAGAAGGCTCTCCTGCCCGTTTATAGCAAGTTAATAATGTATTTCGACTGACAATAACGACGGTGAAAAAGGCTCTCTGTTATAAGAATCCTAATACGTGACCGATAACGCCAAAGGCTAAGGTTGAGAAAATCAATACCGGAGGCTTACCCCAAAAACCGGTGCTTTTAACCATTTTGTACATCAGGAAAACTAAGCACAGAGGCAGTAAATTCGGCATAATTTTGTCAAAGAGCGCGGTTTGCAATTCAACCACCTTACCTCCCAGCTCTAGCGAGGCGGTGGTTTGCACCTTGATAAAGGTCGCGGAGAGCGCGCCGATGACAAAGATCCCCATAATGTTGGCGGCTTTAGCCAGTTTTTCAGTGGCATCGCTCATATTGACCATTGCCGCCGTACCTGCGCGATAGCCCATAAACATCAGCCCGAAATACACTAAAAAGTGCACAATTTGGTATAAAAAGAAGAAAACAAAAGGCCCTGCAATTGATCCTTCCATTGCAATAGAAGCACCTAATGCTAATGTCAGAGGCATTAAAGTCATATGGTCGATAGCATCACCAATGCCCCCAGTCGGCCCCATGCCTGCTACTTTCATTACGTTAACTGTGGAAGGCTTCTCTTTGTTTTCTTCCATTGCAACAGCTGTTCCTAATAGGAAGGTAAACAGCTTTGGACTTGCATTAAAAAACTGCAGATGATTTTTTAATGATGTTGCATAGTCACGCTTATTATTTCCGTGGATTTTTTTCAATGCTGGAATAATTGAGAACGCAAATCCACCACCTTGCATACGTTCAAAGTTGAAGTTACCTTCCATAAACAAACCACGGAACGCACACTTCCAGAGATCGCCCTTAGTGATAACTTTTCTGACAGTGGTATCTTGGTATTCATCAATGCCATCAATCAAAGAACCCGTTTCTGGTTTATCCTGCGTTTTCAATGCGGTGCTGTTATCAGATACCATCTTCGAAATCCTCATTCTGCTGACTTGAATTTTTGTTATTACCACTAAAGAAGAAGTAAAGTGCTGCGGCTGATGCGCCTAAAATAGCAACCGCCATAATTGGAAGTTTTAGATAAGTCGTCATCACGAAGCCAATAAAGAACACACCCGCCACTTCTTTTGACCACATGATTTTTAGCAACATGGCGAAACCAATTGCAGGAACCATTTTCGCGCCAATTCCTAAGCCTTCGAGTAAGACTTTTGGTGTATTTTCATCAATCCATTGAGCGGCATGTTCACCGAAATAAACCGTCACAAAAGCAACCAAAGCATAGAGTAATGAACGCACCGTAATCGTGATGATCAGTAGCCGCGAAACACCTGCTGCATCGGCTCTTTCTGCGTATCTATCTGCTTTTCCCATGGTGAAAGCGGTCACAGCAAAGAAACCAATCACGAGCATTTGCATTAACACAGCAATAGGCATCCCAATTCCCATTGCAACTTCTGGTGATTGGTTTGTCATTACCGCAAAAGCAACCGCGGCGATCGTCCCTAATGTCACATCAGGTGGTTGCGCGCCAGCATTAGGAACAAGCCCTAACCATGCAAGTTCTAATGTTGCACCTGCAATCAATCCAACCTGCATATCTCCCATAATCAGACCCACAACAGGCCCTGTGATTAATGGTCGGTGAATATTTAATGCAACGTCATACTTGTCTATACCGCAAAAGAAGGCCCATAAAGCCACTAAAGAAGCTTCAAAAATCATAAATAATCCTCAAACCTGCTAATGCAGGTTTTTTGTTCAGGAAATTATCAGGCTGATGCGAGTGCTAACACATCAACAGGTGTCTGATCGGGGGTATTTTGAATTGTGCAAGTCACACCATTTGCAACAAGCCGTTTAAACGCATCAATGTCTATTTCATTGACTGACACGGTTTTCGCGATTTGGCGTTTCCCTTCATGAAAATGCATATTGCCAACATTACAATGCGTAATAGGCACGCCCCCTTCGACTAAACGAGCAACATCTGTCGGGTTATTACACAAAACAAAAATTTTCTGACGAGGAGATGCTTTACTAATAACATCAATGGTTTTTTGAATAGAGAAGAAGCGAACAGCATATTCACCACCAGCGGATGCCTTCATTCCAGCTTGCATAAATGCGGCATTGGGGCCTTCTGCTGCGTCATCATTAGCCACTAAAATCAGGTTTGCTTCAGTATGTTTACCCCATGTAATGCGGATTTGACCATGGAGTAAACGTTCATCAATGCGGGTCCAGACAATATTCGGTGTGTTCATGATTAGCTCTCTTATTATATTTTATTAATTTAAAGCAGACTGTGTGTCTTCTGTTTTAAGTGAGAACGGATAAATTGTGACGCCTTGTACAACACGGTTGATTTCTCCTGTCGGAGACGGGTTATCAGGCGTATTCCCTAGTGCAATGGAACTGTGAAATGCGAATGATTGCGCCAACATCAAGTAAGGGAACAATAGCGCCACATCAGAACAGTTCTCTAGCGCAGGAATATAAACAAAACTCTCTTTTGAGAAAGCGTTATCATTTCGTGCGGTGATCGCGATCACCTTGCCTGATGCATTATCGTGAATAACCTCTCGTAATAAGTCAGTCTCATATTGACGCGTATAAGGATCATTAGAGAAAAACATCACCACTAAAGTTTCTTTATTTACGATAGACTTAGGGCCATGTCGAAAACCTAATGGCGTATCAAAATTAGCAACAACCTTACCCGCAGTTAGCTCTAACATTTTTAAAGCTGCTTCTTGCGCTAATCCTTGTAATCCACCACTTCCTAAGTAAATAACCCGTTTAAATTTACCGGCATATTTTTCGCGGATAATTTGATTTGCTTTATCAAACTGCGCTTTATAATTACTAAAGAATGGCGCGATGGAGTCACTAAAAACGTTATCACCTAAAAAAATGGTCACAGCGGCCATCATCATGGATGAAAAGCTAGAGGTCATCGCTAAAGAGCGGTCGTTTGATTCTTCTGGCATCAATAATGCCAATGCACTATGGTTGTTTTGGCAATATTCATAAAGCTTGCCATTCGGATTACACGTCAGTACTAAGTGGTAACACTGTGATAGGCATTCAGTCGCAACATCTAACGCCGCCACACTTTCTGGGCTGTTACCTGAACGAGCGAAAGAGATTAATAACGTAGGAATGTCTTCCGCTAAATATTCTTGTGGATCAGCCACCAAATCAGTTGTTGCAATCGCATCTACTCGACGTTTTGTATGCCCACTTAAAATAGGGGCCAATGCTTTTCCTGCAAATGCAGAGGTGCCCGCGCCAGTTAAAATAATTCGCGCATGAGGTACTGCGAGTGCTTTATTTAAAAAAGCGCTAATATCAGCACGTTTCTCTTTCACTGACTGCCATGTTTTTTTCCAACATTCTGGTTGTTGCTCAATTTCTTTCGCAGTCCAAAATGCATTCAGTTGCTCTAATTGAGCGGTCTGATAACTTAAATATTCCATGGTTTCCCTCAATTAATAGACATAGCAAGCATCGGCATAAACCGATAACACATCACGAATTTTCGCAATAACAAAAGATTCAGGCGATCCGTCAATCATGCCTTCTCTAAATTGGGTAAATTGATAAGGCAGATATTGGCTTAATAAAGGTAATGGAATAGGTTTAACGGATAAGTTATCCATTAGTGTGTCGATGGCGGCATTAATTTCAGCATTAGGCCAGTAATAACGAATGCGATCACTAAAACTATAGACTCGAGCAAAGGCCTGTTGGCGTTCATCACCGTGATAGTATTTTTGCCAAAATCCTGGCTCTCGGCACATCAACTCTTCCATTTTTTCACGCAATTTAGAGCACTGCTCTTGAGGGAATAATGTTTCTTCAATCGAGCAGAGAGCGTATAAACCTTCACGCATAGCAAAAGTTAAGGCAGGTCCGACTTTTAAAATGGCAAAATGGTCATGAACTAATTGTTTATAAGCCTCTTTGGTTTGGTAATCCGTAGAGTGCGCTTCAAAAACAACATGAGAATAATCGTTCACCACTTGGCTTAATGCCTGTGCTTTTTCAGGTTGGTAATCAATGATACCTGTGTGATCAAACTCAACACCGGGTTGAACCACTAAACCAATCACGCGATCCCAACAGTCAGAAACGCCCGCTTTTTGAAAAGCTTGGCGGTGGCACTCTAATGTTTTACGCGCTGCGTCTGGTGAAGTGACTTCAACGGTATCAAGTTCTTCGGCAGCACCGCCCGGAACGGGCACTTCTGTACCAACAACATAAACAATATCGCTAGAACCAAATGTTTCTTTTGCTGTGTTTTCTGCAATCACCGCAAGACGTGCTGCGCGAGAGGCCACAATTTCATCCGTTAAAGGAATGGGATCATCAGCACAAGACATACTGCAATCAAGATGGATTTTCTTAAAGCCTGCGGCAACATAATGTGCAATCAACACATCTGCATTTGCCATCGCTTCTTCAGCGTTAAGATGCTGCCAACGATTAGGCCCTAAATGGTCGCCACCAAGAATAAGTTTCTCGATTGGAAAACCTACATTTTCAGCCTGTTCAATAACATATTGGTAGAAGTCAGCGGGGGTCATTCCCGTATAACCACCAAACTGATCAACCTGATTAGAGGTGGCTTCAATTAGCAGAAAGGAATCATTATCCAGCGCTTGTAATAGAGCTGCTTCTATTACTAAAGGATGGGCAGAACAAACAGAATAAATACCATTCTGTTTGCCTGATTTGTGTTGCTGAACAATCTTTTCTAAAGGATGCATTAAATACTAACTCCATAATCAACACCGGCGGTGTTGCTAATGGAGTTAGCAAATTACGATGCCTTATCGTCAACGATAATCACTTCGATTTTATGCTCTTTCAGTTCCTGAATATACTCCTCAGGAATACCTGAATCGGTCACTAGTATATCAATATCACCAAATTCTCTGATCATATGACAGCTGCGTTTACTGAATTTCGTAGAATCTGCAACCGCAATAATCGTTTCTGAGATATCACACATTAAACGGTTAAGACTGGCTTCCTGTTCATTGTGTGTGGTGATGCCAACACGTAAATCGAATCCGTCAACACCTAGAAACACCTTATCAAACCGATAATTTCTAAGGCTATTTTCAGCTTGTGAGCCTGAAAAAGACAACGCACTTTTGCGCAATACACCACCGGTCATTAATACTTCCACACCTGAGGTATTTGCTAACTCCATTGCGACATCCAGACCGTTAGTCATGACCACTACATTTTCGCGCGACTTTAAATGTGTCGCGATTTCGCGAGTAGTTGTCCCCGAGTCAAGAATGACGGTGTCTCCATCCTTTATCAGCGTTGCGGCAGCTTTCCCGATTAATGTTTTAATGCCCGCGTTTTGCCCACGTTTTTCGTGGATACTCAATTCGGCAATAAATCCTGTATTAGGAATTGCTGCACCATGAGAGCGAACGATATAACCATTTTTCTCAAGAAAGCTTAGATCGCTGCGGATAGTGACACTTGAGACTTTAAATAATTCAGCGAGATCTTCGACTCTGGCTTTACCTTGTTGGTTTACCATATCGAGGATTTCCATACGCCTCTCAACTGCCGCTTTCACTTTCGTCTCCTTACGAAACCAAAAGACTTTCTTTCGATTGGTTTCGAATGTAGTTTACTACGCCAATTTTTACCGACAATGCAAAAAAACAAAACTTTTGATCTCTTTCACAAAGTTTCGAATCACTATCGATTGCTTACGATTATTTTCGTGTAGCTTCAATCATAGCCTTGAGGCCACCAGTTTCCAATAAATAAAATGATATAACGCAACGTTATACTTATGATTACACCATATATAACTAGATCAAACCCAATAATATTGATTTAATCTTATACAAACCCACAAAAAACAGCTTAAAACTCCACATCATGCATTTCTTTTCGAAAAACAAATCAAAATAAATAGCTCAAATAGTCAATAAAATATGAAATAGTATCGAATCGAAAGTATTTTAATCGAAAATTTAGGTTCTCATCTTTCGAAAATAACTTTCATTTACTTTCGATATTTCGTATTTGTGATTTTAATCTCTTTTGTTTTGATAAATTTTACGTAATGTAACAGGATAAAAAAGAAACTCAGGAAATGACGAATGGCATTAAATCAACCTGCTTATTTTCATATGATGGCAAAACCCACAAGCTACCACTGTAATATTAAGTGTGAATACTGCTTTTATCTGGAAAAAGAAAATATTTTTCCAGATGAAGAAAAAAAGACAGGTCATACCGTCATGCCTGATGGTGTCCTTCGTCGTTATATTAAAGACTATATTCAATCACACAGTAGCGATCAGGTTGATTTTTCTTGGCAAGGTGGCGAGCCAACACTTGCAGGATTAGCCTTCTTTGAGCAAGTCGTCAAATATCAAAAGCAATTTGCTAACGGCAAGACAATTACAAATAGCGTACAAACCAATGCAATCGCTATTAATCGCCAATGGGCGCAATTTTTTGCTGATAACCACTTTCTATTAGGCGTTTCAATTGATGGTATTGAAGCGGTTCACGATAAATATCGTATTTCAGTCAATGGCAGCCCTACTTTTGAACGAGTAAAGCGCGCGATTAAGCTACTCAATGAATATGGTGTTGAATTTAATACACTCACTGTCGTTAATGACCAAAACTGGAATAAAGGAAAAGAAACCTACCAAGCTTTAAAAGAATTAGGTTCAACCTTCTTTCAATTTATTCCCATTGTCGAAGTCGATAGACGCTTTCCTCATACTCATGGGGGACATTATGCTCCGGGTCCCAATGCACAATTAGCGCCATTTTCTGTTCCGGCTGAAGGCTACGGACAATTTATGACCGAAGTATTTAATGAATGGATACACCAAGGTGATATTGGAAAGGTATATATCCGTTTATTTGATAGCTTATTAGGTACATGGATGGGATATCCCGCATCAACATGTATTCAATCAAAAACCTGTGGTCAGGCGTTAATTATCGAAGCAAATGGTGACGTTTATTCTTGTGATCACTATGTTTATCCCGCCAATAATTTAGGCAATATCCATCAAAATAGCCTTGCTCACTTAGTAACATCAAAACAGCAACAGCGATTTGGTCAAAATAAATACGATAAACAAACAAGTCTTTGTAAACAGTGTGAAGTACAAAGCTTATGTTATGGCGGTTGCCCTAAACATCGCATTATTGCTATTGAAGGCGAAAAACATCGTCATAACTACTTGTGTCGCTCTTATAAACAAATATTTCATCATACAGCGATAGGTATGCAGTTGATGCAGCAAGCTATTTCACGAGGAGGTCTCGCCAGCGATGCACTTCCTGCAATGAAAAAAAACTACATAAAGTAGCCCTATTTTTTATTTTATCTTGTTTATTCTGGAGACAATTCGTGACCTTACTTTCTGTTAGAAAAAGCTTACTCGCTGGGCTAATTGCCACATCATGTTTAAGCGCTCCAATATCTGTCAATGCCGGTGGAACACCTGAAAAACCGAATATTTTACTGATAGTGATGGATGATTTAGGCACAGGACAACTCGATTTTGTGCTTGATACTTTAGATGTTGATGCATTAGCACAAAGACCGACACCTCCTCGTTATGAAGGTGATATCAATAAAATGGTCGAAGCGGCTCGCATTGCCATGCCTAATGTCAGCAATATGGCGGCAAATGGCGCAAAAATGACTAATGCATTTGTTGCGCACCCTGTTTGTGGTCCTTCTCGAGCGGGTATCTTTACTGGGCGCTCTCCAGCAAGCTTTGGTACTTACAGTAATGACGATGCTATTTTAGGTATTCCACAAGATATCAAACTATTACCCTCACTTTTCCAAGAAAATGGCTATGCCACCGCCAGTATCGGTAAATGGCATAATGCAAAAGTGATCCGCAAACCGAAAATTAATGAAAGTAAGCAAACCCGCGATTACCACGATAATATGATCTCAACGCCGGAAGCGGGTTATGCCCCTCATGAACGAGGTTTCGATTATGACTTTAGCTATTACGCATCAGGTGTGGCTTTATGGAACTCACCTGCATTCTGGCGTAATGGTGTCAATGTTCCTGCACCAGGCTATACCACACATCTTTTAACCGATGAGACATTAAAATTTATTGATGAGCATAAAGATAAACCTTTTTTTATTAATCTTTCTTACAGCGTTCCTCATATCCCGCTAGAACAAGCTTCGCCCGCTAAATATATGGAGAAATTCGATACCGGTAATGTTGAAGCAAATAAATATTTTGCGGCATTAAATGCTGCCGATGAAGGCATCGGTCAAATTATTGCGAAATTAAAAGAAAACGGCGAGTTAGAAAATACACTGATCTTTTTCTTATCGGATAATGGCGCTGTTAATGAGTCACCAATGCCAATGAATGCGATGGATAGAGGTTTTAAAGGGCAAATGTTTAATGGTGGCGTTAGAGTACCTTTTATTGCTTATCAACCCGGCACTATTCCAGCCGGAACAAAAAGTGATGAGATGATCTCCGCACTTGATATTTTACCGACCGCACTACAAACAGCAGGTATTGCGATCCCTGACAATCTAAATGTTGAAGGGAAAAACATCATGCCTTTACTTAAAGGTGAAACAACAAAATCCCCTCACAACTATCTTTATTGGGCAGGACCCGGCACTAAACATTACAGTGAAGAAAACCAAGAGTTTTGGCATGGATATCACCAATGGATAACCTATCAACGTAAAACACCGCCTACAAATCCTAATTTAGAAAAACTCTCTAAAGGAGCTTGGGCTGTACGTGACGGAGAATGGGCGCTCTATTTTTATGATGATGGAAAAAATCAGCCTCAACTTTTTAACGATAAAAAAGATCCGGCTGAATCAATCGATCTTGCTAAACAAAATCCACAAAAAGTGACAGAGCTAAAAAATGCGTATTACCAGTGGATCAAAGATAAGCCAAAGCCCGTTATTTGGGGACAAGATCACTATCAAATACTCGTAGATTCTGCAAAACCTTAATATTCAACTTCCGTTTTGTTTCGCAAGGATGCGTCTTTTTTTCTGAGATACGAAAATGGCTATTGAAATTGCATCTTCAGCACGTCCAAAACTCCCTTATGAGCACCCAAACGTAGAAATCTACCAACGCTTATTTAAGGAAAATATCATTCGACGATTAGTCAGAAAATCCGCTTATCGTCGCTATGATAAAACGATCACTGACTTTTTTAATGATGAAAGTCAGTCGCTTTTCTCTTTATGTGAAATGCTGACACAGTATGTCACACAGGCTTTTCATCATTACCAAGTCTGGGGTTACTCTCATGCTTATTATCCCGGAAGCCCGGGACAACAAACGGCAAGAACGGATGCTCTTGAAGGTGTTAGCAGGGTACTTCCTCTACTTGCAACATGGATAGTGAGTAGCAAAAAAAGTACGTTGATGGGATTAAATCATCAAGCTTTCAACTTACCTTTAATCATCAAGCAAAGCTTTATTCATGGCACTGATCCACTGCATAAAGGATATTGGGGGAAACTTGAAGATTACGATCAACGAATTTGTGAAGCATCTGATTTAGCACTCACGCTTTGGATAAGCCGTAAATGGGTGTGGGATACATTAACGCCCGCAATACAACAACAAATTATGACTTGGTTCGAACAAGTTAATCACTGTGAAATTGTTGATAATAACTGGCACTTTTTCCCACTTACCGTCCAATTTGTCATTAAAGCACTCACAGGAAAAGATACGATTGCCCATTGGCGCTATGAACGATTAAAAGAGTTTTATGTGGGTGATGGATGGTTTCGAGATGGAGCAAAAGGTAATTATGATTACTACAATGCGTGGGGTTTTTACTATTCATTGTATTGGTTAACGCAAATTGATCCTCAATTTGATACAACATTTATTACTCAATCACTTAATACCTTTAATCAACATTACCTTTATTTTATGACGCCAAAAGGTATTCCTTTCTTTGGTCGAAGTGCCTGTTATCGTCTTGCGGTTTCTGCTCCATTATTAGCAGGTGTCGATTTACATTGTCCTTCAGTAAAAGTCGGCGAGGCAAAACGCGCTTTTGAAAGCAGTTTACGTTATTTTATTTCTCAAGGTGCATTAAAAAATGGCGCTCCCACTCAAGGTTTATTTACTCACGATCCTCGTTTGGTTGATAACTACAGTGGACCTGCCAGTAGCTTTTGGTCATTACGTGCCGTGATTATCGCGCTTTATTGTGCTGATCGTATCAATTTATGGCAAACCCCTTCACTTCCATTACCAATCGAAAAAGATAACTTTCGTTTCGAAATTCCTGCTATTCAAGCCTCAGTGACTGGAGTGAAAGCAACACAAGAGGTAAACGTTATTTTTTGCGAAGATTATACCACTCAGCAAACACCATTAACCCGCCGTTTAGAAAAACAGACCTTAGCACAAAAAATCGCTGAAACCGTGATAGGACAGTCTAGGCGACCGAAAAATAATTTATTACGCAAAGGGATCACCAGTTATAGCTCTAAAATGTCACATTTTTTCTAATCACCTTTCATTTGCTTTCAGTGCGAAGGCAATAAAAATGTGATTTAGATCTTTTACCTTTCTATTTCTTTCGTTTATTATGATTCGTAATCAAACGAAAGATGAGAGGCAAACATGTATCTGGTTTCTACTCGTAATATGCTCAATAAAGCACAGCGTGAAAATTATGCTGTGCCTGCTTTTAATATTCATAACTTGGAAACCATTCAAGTTGTGATGGAAACAGCCGCTGAGATGGCATCTCCTGTGATCTTAGCGGGTACACCAAGCACGTTTGCTTATGCAGGTAGTGATTATTTGATCTCTATTTGCCAGCAGGCCGCAGAACAATATCGTATCCCTGTAGCCCTACATTTAGATCACCATGAAGATATTCCTGATATTTGTCATAAAGTCATTTCTGGTGTGCGATCTGCCATGATTGATGCCTCTCATTTTCATTTTGAAGAAAACATTCGCATCGTCAAAGAAGTTGTTAATTTCTGCCATCATTGGGATTGCACTGTTGAAGCTGAATTAGGTCGTTTAGGTGGGCAAGAAGATGACTTAGTCGTAGATGCTAAAGATGCGCTTTTCACCGATCCTGATTCAGCGGTACAATTTATCAAAGCAACGGGTATTGATTCATTAGCGGTTGCAATTGGTACCGCGCATGGCATGTACAAACATGAACCTCATCTTGATTTTGATCGTTTAGCTATTATTCGTCAAAAGACTGACATTCCTTTAGTTCTTCATGGCGCATCGGGTATTCCTGATGCCGATGTACGCCGTTGTATTGATTTAGGTATTTGCAAAGTTAACGTTGCAACCGAACTGAAAATTGCTTTCTCTAACGCTATCAAACAATACTTTTTAGATAACCCTGATGCAAGTGATCCTCGTCATTACCTTGTACCAGGCAAAGCCGCAATGAAAGCTGTGGTTGCAGATAAAATTCGTGTCTGTAAAAGTGATGGAAAACTGTGAAAACCAATAAAACTGTCGCCATTATTGGCGAATGTATGATAGAGCTGAGTGGTCAACCTTTCTTACCACAACAACAACGTTTTGGTGGCGATACACTAAATACCGCACTCTATTTATCGCGACTCTCGCCTTCATTACATCCGCTTTATATGACAGGATTAGGCACTGATACTTACAGTGCCTTAATGCAGAAAGCATGGGAAAACGAGGGGATCGACTGCCAATCTGTTATTACTATTCCCGAAAAACTTCCCGGTTTATATGCTATTGAAATTGATGCTCATGGTGAGCGCAGTTTCCATTATTGGCGAAGTGATGCTGCCGCTCGTTATATTGCGACCGATAAGCGTTTTTTAGACAGTTTCGATGCGCTTCCTGATGATAGCGTCATTTATCTAAGCGGCATTTCTCTTGCTATTTTAACCCATAAAGGAAAAATCGCTTTACTCACCTTATTAGCGCAGCTTAAACAGCGTGGAATGACGCTCATTGTCGATTCTAATTATCGACCACGTTTATGGGATTCAATACCTCATGCACAAGAGTGGTTCGAGAAACTGTATCACATTAGCGATATTGCTTTAGTCACAGGTGATGATGAGCAAATACTTTGGCAACAGCCCGCGTTGACAGAACAAAGTATTGCACAACGCCTTCATCAATGGGGTAATCAGAACGTCATTGTCAAATTGGGCGCTAAAGGCGCTTACTGGTCTGACGGCAACAATACAGGCTATGTTTCTCCCAAACCTATTGATTCTGTTATTGATACTACCGCCGCAGGTGACTCTTTTAATGCCGCTTTTATTGCAGCTTGGCTGCAAAATCAAAGCCTATCGACTTGCTGTTTATGGGGAAATACCTTAGCTGGGCTTATCATTCAACACCATGGCGCCATCATTCCTCATGAAATTACTGATTCATTCTACACACTAATCAAGGATAACCATGACACAGTCAATTGTTGATACTCTTTCATCACTGAAAGTGATCCCCGTGATCCAAATTAATCGCGCTGAAGATGCAATCTGGCTGGGTGAAATTCTAACCCAAAATCAACTACCTGTTGCTGAAATTACCTTTCGTACACCAGCAGCAGCCAAAGCCATAAAACTAATGCATGAACACTTTCCTGAACTTATTTTATGTGCAGGAACAGTATTAACTGCGCAACAAGCAGATATGGCAAAAGAAGCTGGAGCAAGCTTTGTTATTTCTCCGGGTTATAACCCAAGTACCGTTGATTACTGCCTTAATAACGGCATTGATATTGTGCCGGGCATTAACAATCCAAGCCAAATCGAGGTCGCACTTGAAAAAGGCTTAACCTTACTTAAATTCTTCCCTGCAGAAGCCTCTGGCGGTGTAAAAATGCTAAAAGCATTAGCGTCACCTTACGCCCAAGTACAATTTATGCCTACAGGTGGCATTAGTTTAAATAACGTGAGTGATTATCTTGCTATTCCACAAGTTGTTGCTTGTGGAGGAAGCTGGATTGCTACAGCAGATACCATCGATAAACAAGATAAAGAAACCATTGTTAATCATATTCAAAGTATCCACTCATTATTAAAAACATATAAGGGATAAATAAAATGAAACAAGTTGCCGTTTTATTAGCTGATGGATTTGAAGAAGGTGAAGCCGTTATTTTTATTGATATCATGCGCCGTCTTGATATTCATGTCGATGTACTTTCTTGCATGGATAGCTTGGTATTAAATACTTATTTTGAAACTAAAATCAGCGCTGATTTTCTATTAACTGAAAAGCTAACACATAGCTATGACGCAATCATGATGCCGGGTGGTCCTAAAGGCACAGATCGTTTATGCGCTAACGAGCAAGTTATTCAATTTATTAAACGCCATATTACTGAAGATAAGTATATTTGTGCACTGTGCTCTTCTGGAGCAAAAGTATTAGCAGCACATCATCTTCTTGAAGGTCGTAATTACAGTACTGGCGATAAATTAGCAGATAAATACGATGATGGTCATTATCTTGATCAAGATGTTGTTGTTGATGGAAAGTTTATCAGTGCAAAAGGGTTAGGTGTGAGTTTTGAATTTGCCTTTACAGTAGCTCGCCATTTATTAAGCGACAATACAGAAAAAGTAGACTGGCAAGCTAATCATATTTATTTCAAACACTGGCCGTTAGATTACCTAAAATAGCTAAATTAATTATTATTAACGATATAAAGGGGATTAACTCCCCTTTATATTTTCACTTTGAATAACGATAAATTAATATACAGAAATTATTTTTGTTTAAATGCATGAGGCTCGGAGTAGTGCCACAATTTATCCCAATATTCTTTAATAAAGGTGCTAACGGCTTCTTCACCTTCAACAAGATAGTTAAATTCTGACAAATATCCTGGGTACATATTATCTGAACCAACAATATACAATTCATCATCAATAATAGTCACTTTTGCATGGTTCCCCGGTGCAGGAGCAACTTTAGGATAAATACCACTCGCATTAACCAATGACCAGAATGGGTGCCCAATATCACCTTGTTTTGGTGGATCTTCGCTCAATGGTGCTTCTTTTAATGTAGCGGTATAAGATGATTCATCTGCATCTGGCCATTTATATGTTTTACCTTCCGTTTGCAGTGCTTTTGGTACTTTATCGGTAAAAAAGAATGGCGCAATTTTAATACGACGCAACGCTGATTCACGAATTTTATCAGGAGCAGGAATAACGGCATCTGTATCAACATCATGAGTCAGATAATATTTAAATAATTCAAAGGTTCTTTGCGCACCTGAGCCAAATGAATATTGGTCACCATTGGCACCAGCAGCAGCATCTAATGGTGAAACTACAATTTCAACTTCTAGCTCTGGATTTTTTAATAACGCATCAATAATCCAATGACAGACGGGGTGATCTTTCCATTTTTTCTTCCATGCACTCACAACATCTTGTTGAGACATACGAATTTTTTTCTTAGCATTTTTTATAAGATATTCCTTCATTTTCTCGGAACCTTTCTTATAATCAACTCGCATATCAGCCCCTTGCCAATATTTTCCTACTGATAAAATACGGTCTGTTTTAAAAAAGCCTTCATCAGGTAATTTAGCTAAGTTTTCTTCGTTTATTTTTTTAATTTCTTTTAGAATACTTTTCTTCGTTAACGGGTCGGCAATACGATAACTTGCTTTTTTAGCAACCCACTCATTTTTTTACTATCAAAGTATTCTTTTGAAATTAAGTCATCACCTACATCCCACATATTATTTAAAAATAGCTGTGAATGAAGTGCAGACTCACCAATAACTTTAACTGAAACATCATGAACTGGCGGATAGCTTTTAAATAGATCCATATTTAAATTATGACCACCAACAAAAGCTTCACTGCCATCAACAGCAATAATTTTTGTATGGTTCCATGTCATTCGAGTATCTAATTCAGAAATAAAATCTTCTGGTAGTACTTTTTTTTCTAAAGAGACTTTTAAGCCATCAATAATACGGTAAAAGCGACCAATCCAAATATCTGGAATACATTCCCAATATTTCCCGCGCTCTTTAATCAATTCAATAAGATCTTTTTTCAATGCCAGATATTCAGGCGTTCCACTAAAATAGTATTTAATACCGTTTAATAAAACGGTTGGTGTTTGTGCAAATAAAAATCGAATTTGCGTACGTTCTTTACGCCCTTTCTTTTCAGAAAAAGATTTATCAATTGCAGCAAGAATAATTTTACGCCACTCTTCATCAGGGGCATTAAGAGATGAAATATCACAGCGATACAGCATGTTATCTAAGATAGATGTAATGGCTTGTTCAAATTCAGCTTCACGCTCTATCGCTTTTGGCATAATTTCTTTACCAAATGGCATTCCCCATACATGGGGTGTATCAAAAATCTTCACATAGTTATTTTCAGAGGTTTCATTGAAGAAACCTTTTAATTCTGTTTTTAATCCATCAATAAGTTTCATAATATTCCTTTATTTTACAGACAGGGCGTCCATATTATTTAAATAAACATTTAAATAATTAGCGCTTAAATTAATATAGATAAAATGTTTTCATTCCTATAAAAACATTACTTACCAGACATATGATAATTTGATACAAATCTAATGATTTCCATATAACATTCAACACCTCCTTGCGCTTAAAAAGATCAAACCAGAATTTTATATTTTAGGTATCATTAATAATAAAACTATTCTTATTTAAAATAGACCACTAACAATAAAAAATAGTTATTATTAATCTACAAAACTAGTCACATCGATATTTATTAGCCTATAAATGACCCCTTATAAATTATCATTTATTGATTTGATCTTTTTTATATAAATTATTTAACAGGTATAGCTGTATTAAATAACAGGTTTATCTGTATTATTTTTAATAGGAGGAAACATGAATCTTGCACATAGAGTTAAAACCAGAAGAGATGCCTTGGGGCTTACTCAGACTGAAGTAGCTGAAAAGCGGGTATCAGACAACAATCTTGGGCTTCAATAGAAGATGGCTCCACAAATTATTAGCATTGCAAGAGCTTTAGATTTTGAACTTGTGACATTAAATAGTGATTATCCAACACTTAGCAGTGAAAACACGCCATTAATGATCATTGGTACGATGATTGAGCATCGTAAACGATAACGATTATTCCCCCAAAATAACCCCAATAATAAAGCTATATTATTGGGGTTTATCTCAAAACAGTTTTATCTGTTTTTCTTCTGATTTAATCAAAATATTCATAAAATCACACCATTTATTAACCCAAAAAAGAATGAAAGAAAGTTAAATAGCTCTTAATTCACTTAATAATTAATACTTAGAAATGAAGATATTAAAACCTAAGGTTTAAAGAGAGTTATTACTTTGTTTCTATTCTCTCATCATCCGATACGCCAATTAATAACACGCACTGATTGTAACTCAAAATATCAATAAGAATAATTACTATGTATATATACTGAACAAATAAATAAAAACAACTAAAAATAGAAAAACACCATTCGCAAACAATATAATATGTAAAATAAACATCAAATTATGGTATTTATTTGGAATATACCTCTAATTACCCCTGAAATTTTTTCTTTCCATTTTCTTTTAATTTTAGAGATATCTCTTAAAAATATTAAGATAAATTGATTTATTTAATTTTATTCAATATAAGGAGGTGTGACTTAAGGTAAATTTCTTGGTGGTGAAATTCATTATTATTTCCACTTTCAAGAGATCCTTTATTCGTTTTAATACAAGGATTTTATTATGTCAGATAGTTTTCAAAATGAAGTGCCTAAAGCTCGGGTAAATATAAAGCTCGACTTACATACAGGTGGCGCACAGAAAAAAGTAGAATTGCCTTTAAAACTATTGGCTATTGGTGACTACAGCAACGGAAAAGATAAACGTATTCTTTCAGAAAGAGAAAAGGTCAATATCAATAAAAATAACTTCAATAGTGTTCTCACTGAATTTTCTCCGTCAGTCAATCTTACCGTAAAAAATACATTAGCAAACGATGGTAGCGAAGAGAGTATTAATCTGACATTTAAAGAAATGGCTGATTTTGAACCAGAGCAAGTTGCTCGCCAAATACCACAACTTCGCGCCATGTTAGCAATGCGTAATCTCTTACGTGACTTGAAATCTAACCTTCTTGATAACATCACTTTTCGCCGTGAACTCGAAAATATCCTTAAAGATCCTGCATTAAGTGATGAACTACGCGAAGAGCTATCTCAACTCGCACCGAAAAAAGACTAATTGGATTTTATCATTACAGGATTATGCTTATGTCAGTGAATAGCGAAAATATTTCAAAAAGTACAACAACTGTACTTGAT
The DNA here is from genome assembly GCF_008808075.1 of Proteus sp. CD3. Lineage (NCBI taxonomy): Bacteria > Pseudomonadati > Pseudomonadota > Gammaproteobacteria > Enterobacterales > Morganellaceae > Proteus > Proteus sp. CD3. The sequence continues at coordinate 2,703,245 of NZ_CP019686.1, forward strand.
GAACCAGCCAATAGTGGTGTTTACGCCTCATTATTTGAAAAAATTAACCTCACTCCTGTTTCTCAGATAAGTGATATTAATATCTTCCAAGACAATAGCGCTCTTGCAGATACAACAGCAAATGAACGCGTTACTGTTGCTGTTCAAGTTTTTCTCGATCGCTTGAAATTTTCGGGTCAAAAAGTTGAACGTTTAGATAGAAATCTGCTTGACCATCATATTGCTGATTTAGATAAACAAATTAGTGAACAGCTTGATGAAGTCATGCATCACGCAGAGTTCCAAAAAATTGAATCAGCATGGCGTGGATTAAAATTCTTAGTTGATCGCACAGATTTTCGCCAAAACGTAAAAATTGAACTTCTGGATATTGCAAAAAACGATTTACGACAAGATTTCGAAGATTGCCCAGAAACTATTCAAAGTGGTCTTTATCACCACACTTATATTGAAGAATATGACACCCCAGGTGGCGAACCTATTGCAGCTATTATCTCTAACTATGAGTTTGATCGTAGTCCTCAAGATATCGCACTTTTACGAAATATCGCAAAAATATCAGCATCAGCCCACATGCCATTTGTTGGCTCGGTTGGTCCTGCATTTTTTGGTAAAGACTCGATGGAAGAAGTGGCGGCTATTAAGGACATCAGCAACTACTTTGACCGCGCTGAATATATCAAATGGAAATCTTTCCGCGATTCTGACGATGCCCGTTATATTGGTTTAACGATGCCTCGCGTTTTAGGCCGCCTTCCTTATGGTCCAGACACCATTCCTGTGCGTAGTTTTAATTATATTGAAGAAGTCAAAGGTCCAGACCATGAGAAATATTTGTGGACAAATGCAACCTTTGCTTTTGCTGCCAATATGGTTAAAAGCTTTATTAACAATGGCTGGTGTGTACAAATTCGAGGTCCTCAAGCTGGCGGTGCTGTAAAAGATTTGCCGATTCACCTTTATGATTTAGGCATAGGAAGTCAGGTCAAAATTCCATCTGAAGTGATGATCCCTGAAACACGAGAATTTGAATTTGCCAATCTCGGTTTTATTCCGTTGTCTTACTATAAAAACCGCGATTACTCTTGTTTCTTCTCTGCAAATTCGGCACAAAAACCAGCTATTTATGAAACGGCAGATGCAACAGCTAATAGCCGTATCAATGCGCGTTTACCTTATATTTTCCTCCTTTCGCGAATTGCTCATTATCTGAAATTAATTCAGCGTGAAAATATTGGTACCACAAAAGATCGCCGCTTATTAGAGCTTGAGTTAAATAATTGGGTTCGTAGTTTAGTGACCGAAATGACCGATCCAAGTGATGATTTACAAGCTTCTCATCCACTTCGTGATGCAAAAGTGGTAGTGGAAGATATTGAAGATAATCCGGGCTTTTTCAGAGTAAAACTGTATGCCGTTCCACACTTCCAAGTGGAAGGAATGGATGTGGATCTCTCATTAGTATCTCAAATGCCAAAAGCGAAAGCATAAGGTGAATCACGGATGAAAATATACCGCCCCCTCTGGAGTGATGGGGCCTTTTTGGCTCCTCAGCAATTCCAACAACAAGCAAGATGGGACAGCTATCTCATTAGTACCATCGCCAATATGACGATTGCATCAACATGGGGCGTAATTTGTGCTGAATTTGATGAAAGTGCCTTAACGATTTCACGTCTTAGCGCACAAAAATTAATTGTGCGTTTTCCTGATGGAACCCTGATCGATACAACACTGGCTGATAATCTACCGCCTGTTAATGAACTCAGCCATTATTCCCAACATCAAACACTTGATATCGTATTAGCTCTACCTTTATTGCAAGCCAATGGTGGCAATCTAATGCAAGAAGGTCGTTCTGATAGACCACAACAGTTCTATCAAGAGTGGATGAAAGTACAAGATTTAATTGGTCAAGAACAAACGGATATCGCTGTGTTAAGACACAGTATTACTTTGCGTTATGCCCATGAAGAAAACAGCGCCTATATGACTTGCCCTGTTGCTAGATTAATTCGTAACACTCAAGGCGCATGGGAGCTAGATAAACACTTTATTCCACCATTACTCAGCTGTAATGCAAGCGCTGAATTAACGACATTATTCTCAGAATTCATGCATCGCTTAGTCGCAAAACGTCGCCGCTTAATGACGATGCGCCGCGAAAATAATGAGCAAATGGCTGATTTTGCTGTTGCTGATGTCTCGCTCTTTTGGCTACTAAATGCAATTAACAGTGCGGAACCTGTATTAAGTGAATTACTATCATCAATGGGGCGTCACCCGGAGCTTCTTTATCGTGAATTAGTGCGTTTAGCGGGGGCGCTACTAACATTTTCACTTGATCATGAAAATGGCGATATTCCACTTTATCAACATTCATCCCCTGAACAGGTTTTTCCACCTTTATTTGGCTTACTTAATACCCTGTTAGAAGCGAGTTTACCTTCACGCGTAATTAGCATTGCTCTCGATAAAGAAGGGCCGTTCTGGCGTGGTGAGTTGCATGATCCTCGCCTACGCGAAGATGCTGATTTCTATCTTTCAGTGCGTTCTGCATTACCAGCACATTTGTTGATCACTCAATTTCCATTACTTTGTAAAGCAGGTAGTAATGACGATGTTGCAAGTGTCGTTAATGTCGCACTTAACGGTATTCCATTACAACCTTTAACACATGTTCCTGCCGCTATCCCTCTGCGTTTAGAAAATCACTATTTTGCTCTTGAACTCAATAATCCTGCTGCTCAAGCCATGCTCTCTTCAGGTCACTGTGCTTTTTATGTGCCCGGAACATTAGGTGAAATTCAACTCGAACTTTTTGCGGTACTTCGCTCATGATAACGAATACAAGAACAGCTAAAAATAACATGATTGATATGCTTTTTGCTGATACTTGGTTAATGGTATGTCAGCTACGCCAAGGTGCTGAAATTACTGATGGAAAAGCCTTCTATAAGCGTGTCTGTGAACATATTGATAAGACACACCAACACCTCACAGAAAAAGGTTATTCCCAATCAGCCATCGAAAACATGCTTTATGCACAATGCGCTTTAATTGATGAGAGCGTGATGAATCGTACTGAGCGTGATGATGGTTACTTACAGTGGATACAATCCCCGTTACAAGCCAAGTATTTCAATACATTAGAAGCCGGCGACAAACTATGGGATAGGTTGCGAAATCTATTAAATGAACCAGCACCCAACCACGATGTACTTATTTGTTTTCATCGTGTGATCACACTAGGCTTTGTTGGTAAATATCGCCACATCAATGCGCCTGAACGTGAACAAATTATTGAGTTACTCAATACTCAACTTCCCGCCTATGCACTATCAAGTGATTTACCTTTAGTGATGAAACCCAAGCATCGAATGAATCGCCGTCATATTTATTGGCTAGGCTGGTTTGGGGGAATTGTGGTGATTGCAATGCTGTGGTGGGGTTTTTCTGTGTCATTAGAAAATTTACTTCAACAATGGGTAATTCAAGGAAAGTGATGCAAAAAAACAGGATAAAACAGTGTATTACATTGTTTTCAGCATGCTTATTATTGTGGTTGCTTTGGGGGTTTTGGTCTTTTGGTAAAGAGATCTCCATTTTTCTGACGGCCTTTATTTGTCTGGTCACTCTCACTTTATGTGTCTGGTTTTTCCGTCAACAAAAAACTGCGCCCTACCTTCAGAATGCACTTACAAACCAGCTCCCTCCTAATAACTATCAAGGCGCTGTTATTATTGTTTGTGGTCAATCAAAAGTGCTTTTTCATGAAAATCAGACCTATCGAGAAACAGCTAAAGGTTGGTATATTTACGCCTCTTCTCCTATTGATTTGATCAACATCACTCAACATATCGTTGATATCGCCCCCTTGCAATTACGCCGATTATCACTGTTATACGCCTTATTGCCTGAACAACTATTACAACAAGAAGAAGCTGCTCAAGAAACACTTAATTGGCGTCGCGCTATTCATGAAAGCAATAAAAAAACAGGTAAAACATTACCTTTTTGGGTGACGCTTTATCTTAATTCCCCAGTTAATTATCTCAATTCACATTTTGATGACACAACACCATGGATAACCTATTTAAATGGTCAGCCAGAGTTACTTGTTGTCTCTGATAATTTGGCAACTCATTCTATTTCAACATGGTTATCACAAAATAGAGAGCAAACCGAAAACCAACTCACCATAGCACTCTGGCTTGATCAATTACTTGCTTGGTTAAAAAGTGAATTTATTCCTCTGATTACTGTTGCTCAATCCGGTGCTCCAAGTCTTATTCCTGCTGCTTGGGCAATTCAACTTACCACTGTTCCTACTATTTCAGATAACAGTTGGGCTAAATTTATTCACCATAAAACCACGTTATCTCCGTCTATTATCAAAACATCAAATAATAACGACGAATTACCGTTACCAGATATTGTGATTGATAAACTCACTCACGATGTCAATTTACTAAAAATAGAAACTACCTTTGGTATTGTTGGCATGATTTGTGGATTGTTTCTTATTGGTGCGCTCTCAGGTAGCTATCACCATAACAAGCAATTAATCTACGATAATAGTAATGATATCAATCACTTTAAAAGCATTAACGACGAAAATTTAGAACCTAAAAAAGTGGCTTATCAACAGTTACTTTCAGATGCAACGTTTCTCTCTCATTGGCAACGAGAAGGTACTCCTGCTCGCTATTCTTTAGCGTTATATCAAGGAAATAACATCTTACCTTATTTGCATGCCTTGCTTAGTTCATGGGCGCCCCCACTACCACCAGCGCCTATCATCGTACAAGAAGTTCCTGAAATGGTGACGTTAGATAGCCTTGCCCTCTTCGCTTCTGGTCAATACGAATTAAAAAATGAGGCCACCAAAGTGCTTGTTGATGCACTTATCAATATAAAAGCCAAGCCGGGTTGGTTAATTGTTATTTCAGGGTACACCGACAACACCGGCAATCCTGATTTAAACCAAAAACTTTCTCTTAAACGAGCTGAAGCGGTACGTGATTGGATGATCAAAACCAGTGATATCGCACCCTCTTGCTTTGCCGTGCAAGGATATGGTCAGCATCAGCCTATTGCAGATAACTCAACACTCGATGGTCGAGCGAGTAATCGTCGAGTCGAAATTCGCCTAATACCTCAAGCCGATGCTTGTCAGGTATTAGCTGATGACCTTACGCCACTGAAGGATGGTGGCAACTAAACCTTAGAAAGGAGATGTAATTATGGCTATTCCTGTATACCTCTGGTTAAAAGATGACGGTAATGCAGACATCAAAGGTTCTGTAAATGTTCAAGATCGTGAAGGCAGTATCGAAGTCGTCGCTCAAGATCACAACTTATACATTCCAACAGATAACAATACTGGCAAATTAACTGGTACACGTATCCATACTCCATTTATTTTCGTAAAAGAAATTGATGCTTCTAGCCCGTATTTATACAAGGCAGTGACTACTGGGCAAACGTTGAAAAAAGCAGAATTTAAGTGGTATCGCATCGATGATGCAGGTCAAGAAGTTGAATATTTCAACACTACGCTTGAAAACGTCAAGGTAGTCAAAGTGGCTCCTAAGATGCACAACATCAAAGATCCGACGAAAGAAAAACACAATCACCTTGAAGAAGTTGAATTGCGTTATGAAAAAATAACTTGGACTTACAAAGACGGAAATATCATTCATTCAGATTCATGGAATGAACGAGCCACTGCGTAAAACCGAAACAAACAGGCGGATAACCGCCTGTTTTTAAAACATTTAAATTAAAACCCTATTACCTATTTACACCCTAAATAATCAAGATATAGCCAAGCTACAAATAAACGAATCACTAGGAGCATATATCAGCATGTGACTAGTGCGAGTGAGTGCAGTCAACAACGCTACAACTTAAAACTCGACGAGTAAATACTCTAAATAGTTCAAGGTGTAGCTAGGCGACAAGTGAATGAGTCACTAGGAGCATACATCAGTATATGACTAGTGCGAGTGAGTGCAGTCAACAACGCTACAACTTAAAACTCGACGAGTAAATACTCTAAATAGTTCAAGGTGTAGCTAGGCGACAAGTGAATGAGTCACTAGGAGCATACATTAGTATGTGACTAGTGCGAGTGAGTGCAGTCAACAACGCTACAACTTAAAACTCGACGAGTAAATACTCTAAATAGTTCAAGGTGTAGCTAGGCGACAAGTGAATGAGTCACTAGGAGCATACATCAGTATGTGACTAGTGCGAGTGAGTGCAGTCAACAACGCTACAACTTGAAATATGACGAGTATGACCTTATGAGCCTCGGTCTATGGCTAAGGGCGGTAGCGTACCTAAATCCCCTCAATAGGGACTTCATTACTGGGAGAAAACATGGAAAATCAATCTGTCATGCTATTGCGTCGGTTAAATCCTTATTGTGCAAAAGCACTAGAAGCTGCTGCCTCATTATGCCAAACCCGTGCCCATGCAGAAGTGACTATTGAACACTGGTTATTAAAAATTCTAGAGCTTGGTGAAAGTGATATCACTGTATTGGCACGCCGCTATGAATGGGATTTAACTGCACTTTGGCAAGGCTTACTTGACGCAATTGATAAATTACCTCGCTCTGTACGTAGCAGACCTCAATTATCCAAACCCTTATTAGAACTAATTAAAAATGCATGGGTAATTGCTTCTCTTGATGAAGATATAGAACAAATCCGCAGTGTACATCTCTTACACACCATGACAAAACAACCAGCATTAGTCCAACTTGATGCACTCTGGCCTTTAATGACATTGGGTGAGGCACAACTCCAACGATTAAGACCTCTACTTGATGCGCAATCCGATGAAAGACCTGAAATTCAGCAACTTGCTTCTTATAACCATTTACCTGAAAAAACAGCGCTTGCTCAAAACCATGAAGCTAACACTGCATCTTCAGCGACAGACAACGCCATTATTGGTAATACGCTAAGTGATGCCCTTCTTGCTGTATTAAATAAATTCACGCTTGATGTAACAGAAAAAGCGCGCCTTGGCGAAATTGATCCTGTATTTGGTCGAGATGACGAAATTCGCCAAATGGTCGATATACTCTCTCGTCGTCGTAAAAATAATCCTATTCTTGTTGGGGAGCCTGGTGTAGGTAAAACCGCACTTGTTGAAGGATTAGCGCTGCGTATTGCTGAAAAAAATGTTCCTCTTAGTTTACAAACTACCTCATTACGCACTCTCGATTTAGGTCTATTACAAGCAGGCGCGGGTGTAAAAGGTGAATTTGAGCAACGACTAAAAAATGTTATTGATGCTGTTCAACAATCACCTACACCAATTCTACTTTTTATCGATGAAGCACATACAATTATAGGTGCAGGCAATCAAACTGGTGGGGCTGATGCTGCTAACTTATTAAAACCCGCTTTGGCTCGCGGTGAATTACGCACCATTGCAGCAACTACTTGGTCGGAATACAAACAATATTTTGAACGTGATGCTGCATTAGAGCGCCGTTTCCAAATTGTGAAAGTTGACGAGCCTGATGATGAAAAAGCCTTTCTAATGTTACGAGGATTAAAATCTCGTTATGCAAAATATCATGGCGTACACATCACTGATGATGCTGTAAAAGCTGCAGTAACTTTATCTCGTCGTTATTTAACGGGTCGCCAACTCCCTGATAAAGCAGTTGATTTACTTGATACCGCCAGTGCAAGAATTCGAATGAGTTTAGACACATTGCCTGAAGAACTCACTCGCATTAAAGCCAAACGCTATGCACTTGAACTAGAACAAAAAGCAATACTTGATGACATCACTATTGGTAATTTAACTAATCAAACAAAATTATCTGATTTATCTTCTCAAGATGCGCAATTAGCCCTTCAACTTGAAACACTAGAACAGCGCTTTGAACAAGAAAAAAAGATTATCTGTCAGCTACTTGAAAGCAGACAAGATCCGCAAAATACCGCGACGTCAGCACAACTACAGCAACAACTCTCACAGTTACAACAAGAAACGCCACTTTTAAATCCAGATGTAGATATTCGTACGGTGGCAACGGTTATTGCTGATTGGACAGGCGTTCCACTTTCAAGCCTCCTTAAAGACGAACAAATTGGTCTGTTAGAACTAGAAAGTCAGTTATCAAAATATGTTGTTGGACAAGACAGTGCGCTACTCGCATTAGCACAACGTTTGCGAGCATCAAGAACAGGATTGGTTTCTGAAAATGGTCCTCAGGGCGTATTTTTATTAGTTGGTCCAAGTGGTGTAGGTAAAACAGAAACCGCACTTGCACTGGCAGAATGTCTGTTTGGCGGTCAAAAATCGTTAATCACGATTAATATGTCTGAATATCAAGAAGCCCATACCGTCAGTCAATTAAAAGGTTCTCCTCCAGGTTATGTCGGATACGGTCAAGGCGGTGTATTAACGGAAGCAGTACGCAAACGCCCATATAGTATTGTGCTACTGGATGAAGTTGAAAAGGCACATCGAGATGTTTTAAACCTGTTTTATCAAGTGTTTGATAGAGGTTTTATGCGTGATGGTGAAGGCCGTGAAATTGATTTTCGTAACACGGTTATTTTAATGACTGCGAATTTAGGCAGTGATTACTTAATGCAACAACTGGAAGAGTCACCGTTAAGCACAGATAGCGACTTACAAGAAACGCTTCGTCCTATTTTACGTGATCATTTTCAACCGGCATTACTAGCTCGTTTCCAAACATTAATTTACCGTCCTCTTGATGCAGTGGCACTACGCATTATTGTTGAGATGAAATTAAAAAATGTCATTAAGCGACTTTATACCCATTATCGATTAACGGCTATTGTCGAAGAAACTCTCTATGACACCATTGTAGATGCCTGTTTATTACCTGATTCCGGAGCGCGAAATATCGATAGCCTACTTAATCAACAAATCCTGCCTATATTAAGTCAACAGTTACTATTACGCCAAGCCAGTGCAGAGAAATCACAGTATGTTATTTTAGGTTTTAATGAAGAAGAAGGTATTACGTTGAGTTTTAGTGATGTGTTGCCAACAAAAAAGCAGGTATTAGATAAACAACAGGAGATTAAAGAATGAGCATCATTGATCTCGTAAAAAATACACTGATTGGACAAAATCGCTATCACCTTAATGTACAAGGTTGTGATAATTTATTTGATGTCGAACATTTCACGGGCCGTGAAGCAATTAGCGATACCTATCATTATCAAATTACCTTTACCTGCCAAGCACCAGATTTACAACCACAACAACTGCTGCGTCGTAGTGCAACATTATCCTTTACACCGCCCATCAATAGCATGATGGATTTAATCGACCAAGAGCCTATCACCAAGCAAGTTCATGGTGTTGTCACACAATTTCGTCGTCTATCTGGATCTGTCGATGAAGCCCGTTATCAATTAGTCATTGAACCCGTATTTGCCTTATTACGTCATCAAATTCGCTCTCATCGCTTTTTCCTTAATCAGTCAGTCCCTGATGTAGTCAGCCAGATTTTACGTGAGCATAATTTTAAAGATTGGGAGTTTGAATTTACACTAAAAAATGAATATCCCAAACGGGAACAAATCAACCAATATAATGAAAGTGACCGCCAATTTATTGAACGACTATTAAGCGAAGTCGGTATTTTTTATTCGTTCTATTTGCAAGATCAAACACAAACCGAAGTTATTCGTTTTGCCGATCGCCAAAGTGCTTATACCTTTGATAAAACACTGCCTTTAAATAGCCCATCAGGCATGAATGATAATCACCAAGAAAGTGTGTGGGGATTATCATTGCATCATCAAGTGGTTGAACAAAATGTCTTAACCAAGGACTACAATCATCGACAAGCACAAGATACCTTGATTTCAGCAGTAACGGATATGACGCGTGGCGAAGGGGATGAAATCCATTATGGTGAAGTTTATCATTACCAAGCAAGACATCTTACTCGTGGTGATAAACTCACACCAGAAGCAGAAACTGCAAATTTTTGGGCGCGCCTTGATCATGAGCGTTTTTTAACTCGTCAAACGCGCTTAAAAGGTGAGAGCAATGCAGATTTTCTCTCTCCATTACAAGTACTGACCATTACTGATAATGCCATTACTTCATCACTTCCTTCTGTATTTCAATCACCGATTTTAATCACTCGCTTACGCTTTAGTGGTGGTCGAGAAAAAGCACTACAAGTGCGTTTTAATGCCGTACCTTACAGTGAAACCCTTTGCTGGCGACCGACTGTTAAGCCTCGTCCTATTATCACAGGCACACTCACTGCACGTATTACCAGTGCTAAAGATAACGATATTTATGCGCATCAAAATGAAGACGGTTTTTATTGGGTAAAATTTGATGCCGACCGTGACGAAAAACTGATGGGTTATGAGAGCATGCCAGTGCGCTTAGCAAAACCTTATGCGGGTGACACTTATGGAATGCACTTTCCATTAATTCAAGGTACTGAGGTCGCCATTGCTTTTCATGAAGGCGATCCGGACAGACCTTATATCGCCCATGCACTTCATGATTCGCGTCATCCCGATCATATCACTGACAGAAATAACACACGTAACGTTATTCGTACTCCGGCAAATAATAAACTGCGAATGGAAGATAAGCGTGGGGAAGAACATATCAAAATCAGCACAGAATATGGGGGAAAATCTCAATTAAATTTAGGTCATATTGTCGATGCTAACCGTGAGAAACGTGGTGAAGGTTTTGAGTTGCGTACTGATAGTTGGGGGGCGATAAGAGCAGGTAAAGGATTATTTATTAGTGCAGATAATCAAGCAAGAGCAGATGGTGAAGTGCTGGCGATGGAGGAGGCTCAGTCACAACTCACTGCTGCATTAATAGAAATGCAAACCTTAACTCAAAGTGCAGAACACGCCAGCGCTCTCGCTTCTAATATTCAACAACAGCAAGAAAGCTTAGAAAAAAAACTAATCCAATTAAAAAAATCGGTGCTATTAGCCAGCGCACCTGACGGAATTGCACTCACTAGTGGTAATAATTTACAACTTTCTGCTGAACAGAACCTAACACTAACCGCAAGCCAACAAGTCGATATTGGTGCATTTAAAAAATTCACTTTAGCAGCCGGTGAAATGATGAGTTTTTTTTCCAGAATGGGGGCTAAAATTTTCGCTAAAACAGGCGATATAGAAATTCAAGCACAAGATGGTCGTCTATCAACATGGTCTACACAAGATTCAATCATAAGTAGTGGTAAAAAGATGGTGTTATCAGCTCAAGAAGAATTACTTTTATCTTGTGGTGGCGGATATATACGAATTAAAGATGGCGATGTAGAAATTGGAGGACCAGGAAAGCTATTAATTAAAAACAATGGCATTCAAAAATTAGGCCCACAAAGTGTAGAAAGTGCCATGAAATCTTTTTCACCAGAAGAATTTAGTGAATGGTTCATTATTAAAAATCCGCTTTCAGGAGAGCCTATTGCTAATCAGCGTTATCAAATTACATTACCTAGTGGTGAAATTATAAAAGGCATTTCTGACTCCGAAGGTAAAACAACTCGAGTCAATTCTAATGCAATAAACGATATTCTAATTAAATTATTGCCTTACGAAGAAAATAAATAATGAGATACAAATTATCGTATTTTTTTATTTTACTTTTATCTATATCGACACTTTCGGGCTGTTTATCATTAAAAGAAAAAGCCGCAATTAAAGCAGAACAAGATAAAATTGAACAGCAACGTCAATTAGCCGAATTGCGGAAAACCTTTAAACCGCCGGTGGTTATTTACCGCATTGACGACCATCGCTTTTTTACCCTTGAAGAATTTAATGAAAAACGCGAAGGCTATACATTTTATAACAACACACAAACTCAGGCTCACTTTAAAGTGTATAACAGTTCAGCATGTAATTTTCACGGCCGTTTAATTTGGGCTGCCACACAGGATGACTATATTGCTTTTCCAGCGACCTCCAGCAATTGGTATGGCTGCGCAGGACGGCGCGATAGCTGCCAAAGCTCGATTTTGCTCTACTTTAAAGGAGAATTAGTTCCACTTATTGCACCAATGGGTAGTAAAACACTTAATCCCGTTAATGAAGCAAGAAAATTTACCCTTGTAGTCACTGATACCCATTATTATATAGGTAGAAGTCATAGTAGTTCTCCACAAGAAGATCCTTTAACCAATTTATATTGGAAAAAAGAGCCTTATCCCACCCTTGAAGAAGTGAAACATCGAACATGGAAACCTCATACATTAGAAGCTCCTAATCCAGAAATAAAAACCCCATCAGGACAAACTCAATTTGATTGCAGTGATCCCTCTATTTCTCCGATGTCAAAGTTAGGGGATTACGGGCAAGATTATAAAATTAATAAATAATATTTATCACCATGGCAAAATAAAATACCACCATGCAAATAAGGATAATTATGTTATTACTTCGAATAAAATGGCCCACGCTTTTAATATTTAGCATCACCCTATTAACCGGTTGTTTATCATTAAAAGAAAAAGCCGCAATTAAAGCAGAACAAGATAAAATTGAACAGCAACGTCAATTAGCGGAATTACGAAAAACCTTTAAACCGCCCGTGGTTATTTACCGCATTGACGACCATCGCTTTTTTACCCTTGAAGAATTTAATGAAAAACGTGAAGGTTATACTTTTTATAACAACACGCAAACGCAAGCCCATTTCAAGGTGTATAACAGTTCAGCATGTAATTTTCACGGCCGTTTAATTTGGGCAGCCACACAAGATGACTATATTGCTTTTCCTGCTACATCCAGTAATTGGCATGGCTGTGCCGGTCGGCGTGATGCCTGCCAAAGCTCAATTCTACAGTACTTTAAAGGGAAATTCATGCCTGTAGTTATGCCTTTGGGCAATAAAACACTCAACCCAGTGAAAGAGACTGAATATTTCACTCTTGTGGTAACAGATAATCACTTTTATATAGGAAAAGGCTATACTCCTCCTCCTAAAAAAGAACCATTAAGCGACTTATATTGGGAAAAATACTCTTATGATACAAATGAAGATATAAAAAATAGAATATCAAAGCCTTATACGTTAGAAGCCCCTTCCTATGAAATAAAAACCCCATCAGGACAAACTCAATTTGATTGCAGTGATCCCTCTATTTCTCCGATGTCAAAGTTAGGGGATTACGGGCAAGATTATAAAATTAATAAATAATATTTATCACCATGGCGAAATAAAATGTCACCATGCAAATAAGGATAATTATGTTATCACTTCGAATAAAATGGCCCACGCTTTTAATATTTAGTATCACCCTATTAACCGGTTGTTTATCATTAAAAGAAAAAGCCGCAATTAAAGCAGAACAAGATAAAATTGAACAGCAACGCCAATTAGCCGAATTGCGGAAAACCTTTAAACCGCCCGTGGTTATTTACCGCATTGACGACCATCGCTTTTTTACCCTTGAAGAATTTAATGAAAAACGTGAGGGCTATACGTTTTATAACAACACGCAAACTCAAGCCCATTTTAAGGTGTATAACGGTTCAGCATGTAATTTTCATGGCCGTTTAATTTGGGCAGCACAATCTGATGAGTATATTGCTTTTCCCGCTGTTGATAGTAATTGGGAAGGCTGTGCAGGACGTCGAGATGCCTGCCAAAGCTCGATTTTGCTCTACTTTAAAGGAGAATTAGTTCCACTTGTTGCGCCACTTGGAAATAAAACACTTAATCCTGTGCATGAAACCACTTATTTTACTATTGCGGTAACAGATACCCATTATTACATAGGGGAAAGTTTTAATCCCTCTCCCCGAGAAGTACCATTAAATATTTCATATTGGAAAAAAGAGCCTTATCCCACCCTTGAAGAAGTGAAACATCGAACATGGAAACCTCATACATTAGAAGCTCCTAATCCAGAAATAAAAACCCCATCAGGACAAACTCAATTTGATTGCAGTGATCCCTCTATTTCCCCGATGTCAAAGTTAGGTGACTATGGCGTGGATTATAGAATTAAAAAATAGCGTTATTTAAACACTCCCTTCCCTATTCTATTTAAAAGATAAACGTGATGAACCAAGATAAGACAAAAACAACCCGGTGGTTAAAACCCAAAGAGCACCTTGATGGTACTCAAGAGTGGAAATCAAGTACTCATGCTTCTGATATCGGTGGCGAAATTCATGTTAAACCTCATTTACCCGGTATTATTATTTTTGTTCATGGAGTTAATTCTGAAGGGGAATGGTATGAAGATGCTGAAAAATTTTTATGTGAAGGGCTAAATAAACGTTTAAATCTCCCTAAAAAATTTAAATTAAAAGCTAATGAATATTATATAAATAGATTTTACCCTGATAAAATAGATATTGAAAATAGTCGCTATAATATTGAGCACAATTCACACGAAATAAAAAATTTACATAATTCCCCCATTATTCGTTTTTATTGGGGATACCGCGCTAAGGATAATGAAATAGGGAAATATAATATCCCATTAAAAAATAAAAAAGGGGATAGCTACCTTCGATTAAAAAAAAATATTATAACAAAACCAGATGATGATAAAAATTCAGAAGAAGATAATTTTATAAAAAAAAGTTATCAAGAATATTCCGCTTTATCTGTACCCAAATCAGATCATTATGACCCATACTTCCCACTAACTAGCTCTAAAGAAAAAAGTTTATTTATTTCTCAAAAATTGTCTCAAAGATATGGTCCTTTCTATTGGAATGGTGGTCCTTTTCAAAATGGGACTAATCAGTTATTCAGTTTATGGAGCGAATACGGTTTCTCTGGGAGTGTAGCTGCTTTTATTGATTTGCAATGGTTTAATCCTGAATCAGATCGATTATTAACAGACAGTCCTCCACGCAATTACTATGCTCATGCCGTAGAAAGACTGTCGAAATTGATCGCGATGATCCGAGAGTATAATTCTCACGATACTATCAGTGTGATTTCCCATAGCCAAGGCACTATGATTGCCTTAGCTGCAGCTGCAATTAATCCACCTGATGCATTATTTGTTTTAAACTCGCCTTATGCTTTGCATAATTACACCTTAAATGCCGTCTCTTATCCTCTTAGTGAACAAATTAGTGCAGAACAACGAGAAGCGACTCTTCAGGCCATTATTAATAAAGTGGCTGAAAATAAGGATAAGCTTAAAAATCATCCCAATGGATATAAAGGCCTTGTTGTGGGGCTAAATGAGGAGGGAAAAAGTTGGTCACCTAAAGATAAAATTCGAAAAGTAAATGATAACAATGCGCCCTCACAAGGCTGCTCACTTAAATTAACCGAAAATGATTTTATTCAAGAAAGAGATAACCATGGAAGAACCTATATTTATTGTAATCCGCATGATCGTGTAATGGGCGCAGATCCCCTTCGTAGTATTGGCTGGAACGGTATTCCTAATGTATTTGATTGCAAAACAAAACAATATTCTTTCTCACCATTTTTTACTAGCCAAGAAGAATGCACGTTATATGTCCGTATATTAGGGAGAAACATGCCTTGTGGAGGCCCTCCAGATTCACCAACTGATGCCAATAAAAGTACTATTTTTTGTGATGACAAAAGCCAATATTGTGATGGTACCTCTTTTTGGGAAAATAATACTAAACCCACGCATTATATGACATGGCCTAAACCTGATAAAAATACCAAAATTTATATTAATGGCCCCGAAGTACCTAATCCCATCCAAAGCAATGAAATGCTAGAGTTTGATGAAACTTACACAAATGGTATTACGGATTTTAAGGCCGCAAGAAACAATAAAGAGCTCTATGGGTATGGATTTGGTCAAGTTGACCCTATTGAAAATAAACCCATTGATGCTGACTATTATTATTTAATTGATTTTTATGATTATGATCGGATCCAAGTACCTTTAACTGATGAAGAGAAAAAAGCACGTCGCAATGATCCTAATCTTCATGCAAGTGAAAAAAATGAGACTCATCGATTTGAAACACTAAAAGAGAGTCGTGACCGGTTTCGTACTTATATACAACGTGGCACTGACCATAGTTCATTACCTAAAGATAAAAATTTCTTAAAACGTGTTGTCGCTTATGATTTACCGATTGGTTATTGTGAAATAGGTAAATCTCCAGAAAAAATGAATGAATTAAGAAAGTTTGCTGATTGGCAGAGTGGTTTAGATGATTATATGGAAAGTGGAAAATTAATTCCTTTCGATATGCCTGATATTATAAAAAACCCTTTAAATAAAAAATAATTCCCACTTAAATTAAAAACCTGAAATAAGCTAATAATTAATAAGGATAAGCCATGTTAATTAATTTATTTAAATTACCTTTTATTTTTATTATTAGCGCCACCTTACTTTCTGGCTGTTTATCATTAAAAGAAAAAGCCACTATAAAAATGCTAGAAGATGATTTAGTTAATCTACATTCAATTCTAGAAGAAGCTAAAAATCTAGCACCACCTAGTATTATTTATCGTATTGATGAACATCGTTTTTTTACACTAGAACAATATAATCAAAAACGAGGAGGAATGACTTACTACAACAATACACAAAAAGGTATTCATCAAAAAATTCTGGACTCGTCAGCTTGCCGCTATAAAGGCCGATTAATTTGGTCAACTGATAGAGACGATGCTTTCGCTTTTCCTTCTGTATTGAGTAGCCGATATAGTCAATGTGTTGGAACAAAATATGGATGTATCAATGTTATTTTAATCACATTAAATGGAGGGAAAAAATTCGCTCCTACAAATGCCGGTTTTGGTATTACAACTTATGATCCTGAATATTATTCTGCTAATTTTGATATTATTGTCACATCAGATGGCTTTTATTTAGGAAAATCTTCTTATAGACAGCAAAATGATGAACTTGATTCCCCTTGGTGGCGTAAATTCTATTTTGATCCTTCCGACTCTAATTATATTCATGATGATGTAGGCGATAAGGAAACGCCTCCCATTACTTTAAAAACACCTTCTGAGCAAACTCGTTTTGATTGTAGTGATCCAGCTATTTATCCTATTTCAAAATAAAGGAAAATTTTATGAATAATGGTGATAACAAAGAGACTACTCGTTGGTTAAAAGAGAAAATGTGTATTGATGGTTCTTATTATTGGCAATCTTGTACAAATGCAACAAATATCGGTGGAGAAATACATGTAAAACCTAATTTACCTGGGATAATTATTCTTGTTCATGGTGTTCATTCAGAAGGGGAATGGTATTCTACGGCAGAAGAAAATATATGTAATGGATTAAATGAAAGATTAAACTTAACCAATACACCGTATAAACTAACAGCTAATAAGTATTATCAACCTACTTTTGTAGTAGATGAAAATAACCTTGATGATAGCCATTATATCTATAAAAAACCTATAAGAGAGTTAATTGAATTAGGAAACTCCCCTATTATACGTTTTCATTGGGGATATCGTTCAGATGATAATAAATGGGATGATTATAAAATACCTTTAAAAAATATAGCGGGCGAAAGTTATCATCAATTAAAAAACGCAATAGTTAACCCAGAATATAGCTCTACCGATCAAAATACATGGACATTAGAAGATAAAGAAAAATATCGTATTGCTGAAGAATATCAATCACTCTCATTCAAAAAACGTAAAATATTTATTTATGAAAAATTAAAAGATAAAGGTCCATTTTTATGGGAAGGTGGTCCATTCCAAAATGGTTGTAATCACCTTAAAAGTTTATGGAGTGAATATGGCTTTAGTAGCTGGCCTAAGCTATGGGCAACAATTCCTTTTCCTGCTCCATTTCCTATACCAGTTAATGTTCAAGCATTTAACCCTGAAACAGATACTTTACTTACTTCTTCGCCATCTCGACAATATTTTGCTCATGCAGCAGGACGACTCGCTAAGTTAATAGCACAAATAAGAAAAAATAATAAAGATGACACCGTCACTGTAGTTTCTCATAGTCAAGGCACTATGATTGCCCTAGCCGCTTGCGCAATTGAAGCTCCAGATGCATTATTTGTATTAAACTCACCTTATGCCATAGAAGATAAACTATTAAATACGTTCTCCTATCCTTTAAGTGAAAACATTGATAAGGGTACAAGAATAGCAACGTTAAAAAAGATCATTGATAAAATTGCAAAAAATAAAAACAAACTCAAAAATAATAAAAATAATTTAATTGTTGGATTAACTGAACAAAGAAAAAATTGGACTCCTTTTAATACAGAGATAAGTAGAAAAATAAACGTAGAAACACCATCAAAAAAAATTAATAGTATAAAAATAGAGGATGGTGGCACAGTCCAAGAAAGAGATAACCATGGAAATACTTATATTTATTGTAATCCTCATGATAGAGTCATGGGCTCATCTCCATTAGGCTCAATTGGTTGGAGTGCTATTCCTAATATTACACAATATGGCCAAACACAACCTCATCCTATATTTTCATCTTGTGACACTCTTTTTGTTCGCATGTTAGCACGTAATACACCTTGTGGAGAAAAACCCGACCCCCAAAATGGTACTTTTACTGTATTTACAGATAAAAATGGGAGGTTTAGAGATGGCTATCCATTTTGGGATAATAAAACAGCCATAATAGATGGTTTTGTATGGCCTGAACCTGAAAGAAATATGTTTCTAAATATTAATGCACCTGAAGTTCCTACTCCTATAAAGGATTATGAGCAAAGAGATTTCGATGTTGGTTTTTTAGATAGTGATGAGCCACCTAAAAAGTTTGGGGGTCTTATATATAAAGATAATCAATATCAGCCTGTCACTAGAGAATATTATTATCTAAAATATTTATACTCTTATGAGAATCGGATCTTAGTTGAATTAACCGATAAAGAAAAAAATCAATTAAGGAAAGACCCACTAGCTACATCCTATGAGAAAAATGTATCAAAAAGATATGAAACCATGGATGAAATGAGAATACGAATAAGAGATTATATTTGTCGCCCTAATGATCACGGTACTTTACCTCTAAATGTTCATTTACTACATCGAATCTTAGCCTTTGATTTACCTATTGGGCATTGTTCCCAAGCTAATAATCCTGAAATGATGGCTGAATTACGTCGCCAAGCAGACTGGTTGAGTAATGGTGGTGATGAATATGTAAAAATAGGAAAATTAGATCTTCCTAAAATGCCAGAAGAAATATCCAATCCCGATTGATCAAAAAATTAATAATTTATCTAGAGAAAATAAAATGAAAAATATTATTAGATTAGGTGATCTAACATCACATGGAGGCAAAGTTATATCATCAAGCTCTACTCTTATTATTAATGGAAAAAAAGCTACTCTTCTTTATGATATTGTTTCATGCCCTCTACATGGGGATAATCAAATTATTGAAAGTAGTTCACATTATAATGAAAATGGTAAAGGAATTGTGTTTGATGGTTGTAAAACACAATGTGGCGCTATTGTTTACTCTACTTGTAATGATATGGAAATATAAATGAAATATTGGATACCTCCTTACAATCCGCCACCTTGGGAAAATAAACCGTTTCCATTACTAACTTTAAGTAGTTTTATAATATTTATAAATATAGCTTATTTCTTAATTTTAAGATCCACATTAAAAATTGACTTTAAAAACTATATTACAAGTAATGATGGTTTTATATTATTTTCAATCATTTTCCTTTTCTCATTGTTTTTAATGTCTATCTATATCTTATTTTGGGAGGTAAAAAAAACACTATATATTTACTGGTGCTTTTGGCAGGCGGATTTATTAACTAAATGGATTAAATTAAAACAAGATAAATTATATCTAATTTATTCAAATATAGCATCTCACAATTTATCAATTATTTCTGAATTCAATAACGAAAGTTCATTTGAAAAAGCAGAAACAAACAATAGATTGATAGATTTAGAAAGAGAAGGTGTTGTTGGTGAAGAAAGAGTTTTTTACATAGTGGAACTTTTAATAAATAGTATTAAAGGTATAGAGATCAGTAAAAAAGAAAAATATTTTGTTATAATAAATAGTTTGTTTGAGCAGAGTGACTTCATAAAAAACAAAATAAAATATTTTCTAAATAGCCACCTAAGTAATTATGAAATAATTTTCCAAGCCAAACCAAACTATAATAATCAATTTAATACAATACGAAATAAAAAGTTAATCACACTTATCTTTTCAATAAACTATTATGCGTTAAATACTAATGAAGAGAATGAATTCTCAAGTCTAATTATACTATCCCCAAGTAAAAAGAAAGAATTTTTAAAACTATTTCAACCAATGCCATTTAAAATAGAAAATATAGATGAAAATCTTAAAACAATGTCACTAATTCAACAACAACAGAATAAGGATATAAAGAAAGTTAACTTTATTGATATTGAAAAAGAAAATTCAAATAATATTATGTTAAAATTAAGAAGTGAAAAAAGCTGTCAGCTATCCTTAGAAAACCACTCTCAAGGTTACTTTTTTAATGAATACATAGGTAATTATAAAGAATTATCTATATATCATTTATTAGCACTTATTCATTCATCAAAATTTAAAGAAATTAGTCAGCTTTTATTTTATAAATCAGATGAAAATTATTACTGCCAAACAATAGGAACAAGAAAGTCACAAATTGAAAATTATTACTTAAACATACCGAAACCATCATTTCCAATAGGAACATCTCTGGTTGGATTTTTTACTCTTACTTCCGTTATTTTTAAGAATATAATTGATCACATCGAATTTAACAGTGAAAAAATAATAATGATATCAATCTCATTCCTTTTTACTATCATAATAATTAGTGTAGTTAAAAAAATTTATATTAACTTTTACTGGAAAGTTCATTTTTTAAAAACGCTTAACAAAAAATGGAATTTATAATGAAATCAAAAATAACACGCTATCTTTCACTCTTTATCATTATCTCAATAATTTCATTAGCTACAATTGTGTTCTTATTTATTATTTTTAATAAAACTTCCATAACAGTAACTCAATCATACTTAATGATTGGTTCAGTTATTTTCTCCTTAATAGTGCTTTTTTTTCTTTCTCGTTATTTTAAACCTAATATAATTATGGATATTGAAGATAATGATAAAAAAGATAAGATAAATAAAAAGAATGACAGAGTAAATGATTGGAATAAATATATAAAAGAAAATTACTCATTTACTTACAAGTCAAAACTATCAATCCAACTCCTCATCGGCACCCCTACTTCTATCGAAAAACTCATCCCCAATTTAACAACGGACATTTGGCAAGAAAGCAACGGCACGTTGCTGATTTATGGGGGCGATATTCATCAACCGATTGATGGCAGTTTAATTCAGGATTTAAAACAACTGCGTCGTCGTCGCCCTGTTGATGCAATTATTTGGGTATCTGAAAATAGCTTATCGCAACAACCGCTGGGGCATTCCTTATTTAATCACTTAAATCCAACCAATACAGACATCGCAAGCCGTTATTTCCACCAGCTATTTCAACAACTGCGCTGGCAAGCGCCCATTTGGCTTTGGAATATCAGTCATAACGGTGAGATGATCGCAGAAGATGCCCCCGTCATACTCTACTCAGCACCTTTAAAAGCCACCTCTGACTCACTTTCTGATGACTTAAAAACGCTTTTACCTGCATTAGTGGAACAAGGTACACAGGCGGTCTTACACAATCAAACACACACCTATTTACTGGCTTTAGCCCGTTTTTTACAGCATGAAGGCAGTGAAAAACTTGCCAACAATTTGGCACCACTTTTATCAGACTATCGCTCGTTGCCGTTTGCCGGTGTGCTCTTTAGTACACCTGCTTACCATAACCTGTCTGCTGCTTCATCACAAAATCATCAATGGGCTTTAAATTCCCATTGGAAAATACTCCTCACGGCAAATTCACAACTGCCTTCTCCGCTAAAAGCGTCACCTTTAGGTCTAAATTCAAAACGTATTTTGCAATATACCGTTGCAACAGCGATGACGCTGTGGGGCATCGGTATGGTGGTCTCTTATTTTATGAATCGCCAATTAATTACCCAAAGCCAACAACAAGCGCAATTGGCAACAGACAATCATCAATCTGAATTTGCCCGCTTACAGGCTCAATATGGCTTACAACAAACATTGGGTTTATTGAGTTATCGTGAGCAGACTTCGGTTCCCTTTTGGTTACGTTTTGGCTTAAGCAGTAATAATCCATTACTTAGCCAGTTATGGCCGGTTTATAGCCAATCTATGTTGCCATTATTACGTGATTCAACCCAGCAACACCTTGAAAACTATCTTCAAGCCTTTATGCAATTATCCCCTGAAAGCCCAGAACGTATTGACGGTGCGCAATCCGCTTATCAAGCATTAAAGGCCTATTTAATGATGAGCGATCCTTCTCGTATCGAACCGGAGTTTTTTACTGAAAGTGTCCTCAATATCTGGCATCAAAATGAAGGTCTAAAAGACGGTGAATGGCAAACGTTAGGCACGGAATTATTAACCTTCTATGCTGCTCAATTACCTTATCACAATGAATGGACTATCAAGCCTAATCGCACCCTAGTTGCTGGAAGCCGCACTATTCTGATACGCCAAATTGGTCAACGTAATGGCGAATCTGCGCTTTACCAAAAAATCTTACAACAGGCACAGCATAACTTTGCGGACATGACGTTAGATGATATGACGGGGGATACCGATGTCAGTTTCTTGCTCAGTACCAAGGAAACCATACCAGGAATTTTTACGCGTAAAGCCTGGGAAGAATCAATTGAACCAGCAATTAAAAAAGCCGTTTATGAAAGACGAGAAGAAATCGATTGGGTATTAAGTGACACCCAAAAAGAAACGGATATCGATATCTCTCCCGAAAAACTGCAACAGAACCTAACAGAACGCTATTTTAACGATTTTTCAGGAAGTTGGTTAACCTTTCTCAATGGCTTACAGTGGCGAGAAACGCAAAGTCTCTCAGATACCATCGATCAACTCACATTAATGAGCGATGTCAGACAATCCCCCATTATTGCTTTAATGAATACGCTTTCCTATCAAGGCAAAACAGGTCGTCAGCAAGAAAAATTAGCAGACTCTTTTGTTAACTCAGCCAAAGATTTATTAAACAAAGAACAACAACCTGTTATTAGCCAAAAAGCCGAATTCACAGGACCTTTAGAGCCTGTTTTTGCCCCGATACTGGCCTTTACTGATCCCCAATCTTCAGCACAAAATAGTGATGCATTAAGCTTACAAGCTTATCTCACACGCGTAACTAGAGTACGTTTAAAACTCCAGCAAGTCGTTAATGCCCCCGATCCACAAGCCATGTCTCAAGCATTAGCCCGAAGTGTTTTTGAAGGAAAAACAGTCGATTTATCAGAAACGCAAGATTACGGTAGTTTAATCGCAGCCAGCTTTGGTCAAGAGTGGAATGGTTTTGGGCAAACACTTCTGGTACAACCCTTATCTCAAGCGTGGCAACAGTTGTTAGCGCCAACGTCACAAGGCATCAACACTCAATGGCGAAATGCTATTGTTAATGATTGGAATAGAGCCTTTGGCGGTCGTTACCCACTTAAAAACACCCAAAGTGAGATTTCACTGCCGTTAATGGCGCAATATTTACGCCCGGATAACGGTCGTATCCAGCGTTTTCTTGAGACTCACCTTAACGGTGTTTTACATAAAGAAGGAACACACTGGGTACCCGATACCACAAATGCACAAGGCTTAACCTTTGATCCTGAATTCTTAAAAGCATTAGATAAGCTAAGTTACCTAGGCGATGTGGTTTTTGCCAATGGTGAAGCACGCCTTTATTTTGAGTTACGCCCGGGGACTTCGCCCGATATTATGCAAACCCATCTAATGATAGATAAACAGTCGCTCATCTATGATAACCAACAACCGCAATGGCAACGTTTTGTTTGGCCCGCGGATACGGTTGCCTCTGGCGCATCTCTTAGTTGGATAACTACCCAGACGGGCGCACGTATCTATGGCGATTATCGCGGTGTTTGGGGCATGATCCGTTTACTGGAAGATGCCAACATCGCACCTTATGCCGGTAGCACTAGCAGTTATTCCATCAGTTGGAAAACCTTAAACGGTCAGTCACTTAATTACACCTTAAGAACAGAAATGGGCGAGGGTCCTATCGCACTTTTACAACTACGCAATTTCGTTTTACCGGAAAAGATCTTCTTGGATTAACTAAACCTACTCTCTCAAAAGGAAATACGCTCACGATGTCCTTATTGGATACCTTAATCTCATCATGCTTTGCTGATGATACAAACAAAGTGCAACAACTTGCTCAACAACAAATCATTTTATGGGATCGTTGGCTATTACCGATTACCCCTAATCAACCTGTGGGTGATGATCCCAGTTATGAAGATGACTTTGAGCGAATGAAAGAAGAAGTTAATAAACTATCGGGGGCTGATACTGAACTGATTTGCTTACTCGCCGAAAAATTGTTGCTCAATTTCTGCAAAGATGTGCGTGTTGTCACTTATTATATTTGGGCGCGTTTACACAAAGAAGGTGAGCACGGGCTTGCCGATTCTTTAGGGCTTTTAAGTGGGTTGCTTATTCGCTATCACGACACGTTATTACCTATCCGAGCCACTAGCCGGAAATCGGCTTTAGAGTGGTTATCAGGGCAGCGCGTTTTAGATAGCTTATCGCTGTATCCTGAAGTCGATCGCCATGAGTTTTCTCGTATTATCGCTTTGTTAGCCACCATTGAAACGGAGCTTGAAACATGGAATGAAGCTGAAAAGCCACAACTTGCAGGATTATATCAGGCACTCGAAAAACGCCTTGCTCAATCAGGTGGAACAAACAGCGTTGTACCACAGAACATTAGCCGAGCTGAATCGACTTACAGCCATTCATCCTCCCCTTCAGTTGCACAAAGTACACCAATAGAGACAATACAATCAGGTCGTGAATTATTAGATCAATCTAAAATGCTTGCTAACTACTTACGAAATCAACCCAATGGCTGGTTAGCAGGACATAGATTAATGAAAGTTGTGAGATGGGATACACTTCATCAACTTCCACCACAAGATCAGCAAGGGTGTACTCGTCTTTCTCCGCCAAGAACCGATGCAAGAGCGCAACTTAAACGCCTCTACTTACAACAAAGTTGGGGGGAGCTGGCCGAGCAAGCTGATAAGCTTTTTGCAGAAGGTGTTAACCATTTTTGGTTAGATGTGCAATGGTATCTCTATCAAGCACTTAGTAAATCACCAGCACCTTGGAATGCATGGTCTGATATTATAAAAAACGATTTAAAACAATTTCTTACCCGCCTTCCTGATTTAGAAAAATTATCATGGGAAGATGGTACGCCATTTGCCGATGAAGTAACATTAAGTTGGATAAAACAACATGTTATGGAAGAAAACTTTGATACCATGCAAGGGTTATCAAACAGTTACTCTCATCCATCTGATGATGAACCGATATTGGCATTAGAAACCGAAGCTATTACACAAGCAGATAATGAAGGCATAGAAGTTGCCTTAAAATGGCTACAACATCGCCCCGATATCAGCACTTCAAGACAAAAATGGTTATTAAACCTCATTATGGCACGAGTAGCAGAACAATTTGCTCGCCACGATCTGGCATTAAATTTATTACGCGAACTCGATAAAAAAGCACTTTCGATGTCATTAACGCAATGGGAGCCTAACTATGTTTTTGAAGTGAAAGCACGACAACTTCACCTTTATCGAGCCAAAATTCAACGTAACACCTCAGATAAAACGCATATTGAACAACAGATGGAGCTGTTATTGCGTGAATTAACTGCGATCGATCCCGTTCGCTCTGCAATTTTATATTCCTAATCTTTTACTCTACTCTCCATCATTCTAAATACAGCGAGTCAACAACGCTGAATTTGAAGTATGAAGAGCATATAAGTCAAGGTATCAAACTAATGGATGATTTAACCCTTCGCTATTTTGATGCAGAAATGCGCTATCTTAGAGAAGCTGCCAAAGAGTTTGCACAAGCCCATCCTGATAGAGCTGCAATGCTCGATTTAGATAAAGCAGGTACGCCCGATCCTTTTGTTGAGCGTTTATTTGAAGGCTTTGCTTTCTCAATGGGACAATTAAGACAAAAAATTGATGATGATTTACCTGAATTAACAGAAGGGCTTGTTAGTTTATTGTGGCCTCATTATTTACAGACAATCCCTTCATTATCCATTGTTGAATTAGCCCCTGATATTCAAAAGATGAAAATGACGGATAAAATACCAGCTCAATTTGAAGTTCTTTCTCGCCCTATTGGCCCTAAAAAAACGGTTTGTCACTATCGAACAACTCAAGATTTAACGATTAATCCAATCAAAATAGCGTCTGTTAATTTAACGACAGAGCCTGATGGGCGTTCAACTATCCGGTTGAAATTTACATGCAGCGAAATAATTAATTGGCCTGAAGTTAATCTGCATGCTCTCTCATTTTATTTATCTGGCGATATTCCGACAACCAATGCACTGCATTTAGCATTAACGAAACAAGTGGCAAAAACGTATTTAAAACTCCCTCAATCAAAAGATAGAATTGCAATTCCTCTCTATTTTTCACCGGGAGGATTTAAAGATACGGACACGCTTTGGCCTAAAGGAGATAGCACATTCAGTGGCTATCAATTATTACTCGAATATTTTTCTTTTCGTGAAAAATTTATGTTTGTATCACTTAATGGATTAGGTGATATCCATTTTCCTGAAGAAACATCAACATTTGAATTGGATTTTGTTCTTAATACGTTATGGGATAGCGACCTCACATTAAATAGTGAAAATATTCGCTTACATTGCGTACCCGTTATCAATCTTTTTAATATAGAAGCCGATCCACTGACTGTTAATGGGTTGGAAAGCGAATATTTATTACGCCCACGTCGTATTCAAGATGGGCATACTGAAATCTATAGTGTTGATAGCGTGCATGGCTCTCAACGGACAAATGAAGCGGTTTATGTACCATTTACCAGCTTTCGCCATCGTGGTGGTATGTTACGGCATAATGCACCTGAACGTTATTATCATACCCGTGTGAAGCGTGGTGTAACGGGTCTTCATGATACTTGGCTTATATTAGGAGGGGAAAAACAAGAGATTGATTTAGCAACCCAAACAGAAACACTCTCATTACAGCTCACAGGAACTAATGGGCAATTGCCCCGTAAAGCACTGCAAAGTACATTGCTTGATAGAACCGAACAAACCTTACAGATCCCATTAACCGTCCATAATTTATGTAAACCCACCTTACCACTTTATCCTCCGTCTGAAGATCGTTTCCACTGGCGAGTGCTAAGTCACTTAGGTTCAAGTTTTCTTAACATGATGGATAATGCTGAAGTGCTAAGAGGCACTCTCGCACTTTATGATTGGCGAGATGATGATATGAACCATAGAAAACTCGATGCCATTATTCATGTTGAACACCATTTAATTGAACGCTTTGAGAAAGGTTTTTTACAACGAGGTATTTATATCGAAGTGACGTTAGACAGTAATGGTTTTAATGGTGAAGGTGATATTCATTTATTTGGTGAAATGCTTAATCGTTTTTTTGCACTTTATGCCGATGTTCATCTTTTTAATCAATTAACACTGATTATTTTGCCAACAGGAAAACGAATTCAATGGAAAGAAAGCCACAACCCACAGCTATCCCGTTAATTCAAAAGTTAGGTGAAAAATTACCTTATGTGAATTTCTACCGCTTTTGCCAATTACTCGAAAAATCCAATTCTACATGCTATGAATTAGGTCGTTCTCACAATCCCAAAGACGATCCTATCCGTTTTCGCCCTCATCGAGGTATGGGTTTTCCAGTGACGGAAATCAAAGGAATTGACTCTCTTGATAAATATCGAAACAGCACAGTGCCAAGCTTACGGACTACCTTTCTGGGGCTTTATGGTATCACTTCACCTCTTCCTACATCTTATCTGGATGATATTGCACAATATCGCGATGGCACAGATCCACTCACTGATTTTTTAGATATTTTTAACCATCGTCTTACCACTCAATTTTATCGGATCTGGCGCAAATACTCTTATCCTGCGACTTTTGGAGAAGGAGGATCAGATAAAACATCACAATATCTTTATGGCTTAATTGGTTTAGGTATTCCAGGTTGTGCTAATCATGTGCAATCACCTTTATCTCGTTTTTTAGCGCTATTAGGGATCTTACGTTTACCAACACGCACAGCCGAAGGTATTAGCGCATTAGTAAAATTATTAGCGCCATCAACAAAGGCCAGAATTATTCCTCATGATCCACGAAGAATAGCGCTGGATAGCCCCACAACAATGTCATGCTCATCCCCTATTACATTAGAAAATAAACCTGTTTTAGGTCGCTACGCGATAGATGTAAATAGCCAAGTATTAATAAAGCTACATACTGAAAATAAAGATGAAGCAAAAGGCTGGTTACCTGATGGCGATATTTACCAAGACTTTATGGCATTACTTCGTGTCTATTTAGGCTCCCGCGTTAATGCGCGGCTGCGTTTAACATTACCGAGAGATTTATTACCTGATGCAACACTAAGTACTTCAAAAAGCCAAGGCGTGCAACTAGGTAGAACTGCGGTTATGCGACCTCATAACATGACTGAAAAATCACCTGTCACTTCTTTTATCACCATAGGTCTTGGTTTTTATCAATATCTAACACTCCGCACTCAACATTATAAAAGTGATGAATATGGCAATTATCAATTTTAAATCGCAAACATTTTTTTCTTCTATCCGCCGATTAACATTACTATTTATAGTAACGTTTGCAATTGTAGGTTGTGGTCTAACACAAACCATTAGTGATGGTACGGTCTCTTTAACTAAATCTATTTTTTATAAACAAATAAAAATATTGCATTTGGATTTTACTGCAAGAGAAGCACTTAATACTGATGATAATGGTTCATCACTTTCCGTGATTGTTCGAGTATTTCAACTAAAATCAGCGGATACTTTTAATGATAGCGACTATCTCTCACTGTTTAATCAAAATGACGATATTTTAAAATCCTCTTTATTAGCGCAAAAAGATTTACGTATTCGTCCTGGTGAATCTATTGCTCTCGATATGCCAATGGAAAAAGAAACCGAATTTGTCGCCATTGCCACAATGTTTCATACACCAGATGAAGCCAAAAATAACTGGCGTATTGTTATTCCTAAAAATGAACTCGACCCTGATAAAGCGCGTAAAATTGTGCTTGCTGAAAATACACTGACATTACAACCTTTGGATAAAAAATAACGATGCCACAACCCTCTCTCTATGAAATGCTAACAGGTTATTTTTCAGGTGGATTACCTGTTGATTCTATATCAGAAGAAGATCAGGTTATTCTTTCTGTTATGGATAATATTCGTCGAATATTAAATTCACGAGCAGGAACATTAAAACATCTACCGGATTATGGTTTACCTGATATGAGTAAAATAATTCAAGGGCTACCCGGAAGTTCACATAAAGTAATGGCTATATTATCAACAACATTACTAAAATATGAGCCTAGAATAAAATCCGTCACACTAGGTATATTACCTGAAAATGAATTTGGAAAATTGCGTTATTCTTTAGATATTGAATTACATCAGCGTGGACTTATACGTTATGGTACTGAATTCTTACCTGATGGACGAATATTTCTCCATCATCTAAAAAAACAATTTCAGTTATATTAAGCTTATCTTCCTCTATCTCAATTTCTATCTCCATTTAGATTTCTCTTTATAAAATTTAGACCTTAAATTAACTTGAGGCTATTATGAATTCTTACTTAGATTCACTTCCAGTTGGTGGTGATCCTCGTGTATTTAATCAATTTCTTAGTATTAAAGAAGAACTTGATAAACGTTTTCATCCAGCACGCCCTGACATTAATTGGCAATATGTTCATGAATTATGCATTTCTTTACTTAATCAAAATGGTGTCGATCTTCAAACTGCAGCTTGGTTTGTTTTGTGTCGCCAACATCAATCTGGGCTGGATGGTTTAAATGAAGGTCTTTACCTAATCCATAAAATATTGACCCAATATTGGCAAACATTATGGCCAGTGCAAACTCATACTCGTATCAATATTCTTTCATCCTTAAGCCAACAGTTAATCTCTGGTATTCGTGGAACTACTTTTGTTTATTCTGACTTATCAATCCTTTATCAAATTGAAGAATTACTAAAGAGTATCAATCATCATCTTCAAATATTAGAAATTAAACATCTTGTTCAATTTGATTATCTAGAGAACTTAATTATTGCTCAAGCTAGGCAGTTAGAGAATGCAGACACATTAGATAGCAATTTTAATTCTCTCGATTTATCCTCTACTATCAATAAAGAAAATGAGGTCCTCCCTCAAATTATCGATACAACTTTATCTGCATCATCGACTCCCCTTAATGCTAATGAAAGTATTACGTCACCAAAAACCTATATATCCTCCTCCATTTCATTACACTCTCCCGTAAAAAAAACATATCGGCAGGAGCTATGGCGGGGTATTTTAATTGGCATACTAACTAGTAGTTTATTCTTTGTTATCTTATTTTATTTTTGGTTATCTGAATTAAAAAATAACAACCTGACAGATGCTTTCCCTTATATCCCAACCATTAATGCCCATGCTGGCTCTTTTATTGAACAACAAACTGCAAATAGTAAAAATATCACAAAGACACTCAATGCTCCGCAGATAGGCGTGATCCAACAGCGTTTAAACGAACTTGCCTTGCTTTCTCCCACATGGGCGCAGAGTTATGGGCTAGAAGTAATCCGCTATTTGAACGAGCAATATGAAGATAATCCAGAACTTTTATCGTTTACACAGCTTTGGAAGAATAATCTAAAAATAAATGCCACCACTGATGAACAACTTAATCAATGGTCTAAAGGTATGACTGAACTCGACAGGTTAAGCCAAAGATTAGATAGCTTTGATGGTAATCCTAAAAATTACATTACAGGCTCCGAATTAAAATCTATCATCTTCAAAGCTCGTCAACATTTCAATCAAGCTAAACCTTTAGAAGAAGAGCTACGCTTACTTGAAAAACAACCGACACGAAATGCAATTTCAGACTATGAGTATCAACAAATAGATAATCATTTTAAACAACTATTAAATCGATATTCGTTATTACAATCTAAATAAGGAAACAATATGTACGTTATAAGGAATTTAATACTTATTGTCATTGTTAGTTTATTAAATGGCTGCATTATGGGTTCACCTTATGGCGGACTTATCTTTGTTGGCCCAATAGATTTAATTAAAATAGCCTCAGAATCCAAAGATGAAAGAAAAACCCCATCTCAAAATACTCAATCAACCCCTGTCATTTATTATGATAATATACAAAGAACAGTAACGGTTGCAGATATTACATTAAATCAAGAAGATATATTTACATCTAAAAATAATATTGGCTCAATAGACTTTATATTTCCTGATGAAGATGAATACAAGATTATATTAGAGCTTAATTATCAAAATGATAAATATCAGGTACTAGAATCAAAAATAAATTTAGTTATGAACAATAAAGAAAATAAATTACCATTAATTGATTATAGTAAAAGAGATATTCGCTATCCTGATTACAAATTATCCTATGTTAGCCTTTATATTTTTAGCAAAAAAAATACTTTTAAACTAAAAATAACCCTTATTAACTCTCAATCAGAAAAAAATCACAGCCAAAATGAAGATATAATACTTAAAAATGAACACTCAATATTGAAATCAAAAATAATAATAGATGAAAAAGATTATAAAATTGACAAAACCACCTATTATTAATTTAAAAATCAAAAGTATCATAATCACACTGTTTTTATAATGATAGCAATATCCATTAAAAAGTAACCAATTATTACAAAATAGTCTTTAAATTAAAAATCGAGAAAGTAAATAATAATGAAATAACGCTATCAAACCATATAGTTATAACATAATTAAATCATCATATAATGACAAAAAAGGAATGACTCTCATTATATTCAAGAAAATACAAGTAAATTCACGTATATTTAATTACTAAAACCAAAAATCAATTAATAAGATTTATCTTTATTAAAATTACGTATTAATAAAAAACACCTTATTTACATTCTGTTTCAATTACCAACACTAATAAATATTAATTTTTAATAAACTATTTGTAATAAGTTTTGTTAGTTATTTATATTTTAAGGTATTTAAATGAATATAAAAATGTTTGTTATTTCATTGGCATTAATTTCTTTTGGCGCACAAGCATTGATCATTAATGAAAATAATCCACCCGAATATCAATCTTTTAAATCAAATTATTCTGATATGATTGAATTGGCTAATAAATCACGTTTACCACATCGGATATTCTATACTTCACCAAGTACAGGTGGAAATGCACTATGGTTTGATGCGGTTAAACATGGTGATTTAAATGAAGTCAAAAAGATGCTTGCCGATGGTCAAAATATTGAAGCGAAAGACACGGGAAGCTTAGAACAAACCGCGCTGGGATGGGCTGCGTTTATTGGTGACGAAGAAATGGTTGATTATCTCATTTCGCAAGGCGCAAGCCTTTGGGCTACGGATAAAGGCGATGTTTATAATGTTTTTAAATCAGCAGTATTAGGAAATAACGTCAATGTGGTAAAAAAAATTCACGACCTAATGAGAAGTGATATTGAACTCAATAACCAAAGAGTAGAAAGCGATGGTGAAACATTTATAATGATTGCAGCCAGTAATAATCGCCTTGAGACAGTAAAGTACCTTATTTCTAAAGGTGCTGATGTTAACCTTGTTACAACAACGCAAGATAAATCATTGTTTTCTTATAACCACAGCGCGTTAAGTTATGCTTGCCAAAATAATCTTAAAGAGATGCAGAAACTATTGATTAGAAACGGCGCTATAAATCATATAACAGGTACAACTCGCTGCCATTAAATACACAAAAGCCATCCTATAATAAGATGGCTTTTGTGCTATTAGTTATTGAGATTAGTTATTGAGATTAGTTATTGAGTTTTGAGAAATAGAATTTTAATTAAAAAAACTAAAAGATGACTCAATATATTTATCAGAACTCAATATCAACAAATAAAATACCAATTTTTTTAAACAACTTTCTTCTTTCTAAATATAACTATTTCACTTGGTTGAGTTATCGACTGCTTATCCTCAAAAACCATAAAATCTGTTTTTTTAGCCTCTAAGATAAGACTTTGAGGTGTAACACCAAGTATATAAGAAATAATAATCAATTGTTCTACTGTTATTTTTAAATATCCACTCTCTAATTGAGAATAATGTAGCATACTTATCCCCAATCTTTCAGACATTTCATTTTCTGTTATTTTCAATTGTCTTCTTATCATTTTTATTATATTCCCAACTTTGGTGTTAATCATCCCTTATTCTCCTTCTTTTATTAGATGATTACATCGATAAAACACCGAATTATAGTTTATAAACTATCAAACCATAAACTGAAAATACTTAACTATTAGTGGTTGAATAACCGTAATATTACTTATTCTCACTAATTCTGTTAATAAGGTTATTCCGATATTTTAAATTTAAAATAATTTACATTTCTATATATTATTTTAATAATCATCAGATTTTGAGTAGCAATACAGTATTAAAAATCAAACAAGCAATCAATAAATATCAACAAGTTAGATGATTTTTAGTTATGATTTTAAAGAAGGAGAGAAAATTATTTCAAATAAACCACACATGAATAAAATCAATAAATTTATTGGTGAATATATTTATCGCTAATATATAAGAAATAAATATTATAAAAATATATCTTGGTTATTATTTTGCATCACCAACAATGAGATTAAAACCCAATATATTAATAATGAAATTTACTTAAATAAAAATAATAACTAATTTTATTTTTATTAACTTACATTTTATTTAGAATAAAGTAATAATTACTTATTTGAAAAATTCACTTATAAAAAATAATCTTAAATTAAAAATTAAATATTATTTTAAATTAGTTAAAAACTAACACGTTTAGTCATGATAAAGAACATACAAAAAAGCCCTCAAATTGAGGGCTTTTAAACTATATGGATTAAAATCTATAAAAACTAAATGGATTAGAATCTGTAAAGGCTAAATGGTTTTGGATCTAAAACAGGTTTTTTGCCAAGTAATAAATCAGCCGTTAATTCTGCTGATACTGGGCTTTCTGTCATACCCCAACCTGTTGCAGTATTAATGACTAAGCCTGGATACTCTTTAACTTCTGAGATAATTGGGTTCTCATCTGGTGCGATAGCCATTGCACCACTCCATTGATCAATTAATTTCGATTCTTTAAAGGCTGGGAATTCTGCTTTTAATTTTTCTAATGAAGCATTTAACTCAGGTAAATCTGGTAATGCAGTCATATTTCTAAATTGCTCAAACGGAGAAACTTCATCTAAGTTCCAATGCGTTGATTGCATAAATGAATTGATTAACTGCTCATTTAAAGAAATATGCACAGGGAAATCAGGTAATGCTAATAATGGCAGATATTTATAGCCATAAGTGAAAGATTCTTTCACTACTGGAGCTACAATAACGCGAGGAGAAGTTGCATAAGTACCATCAGCTTGTTCACGGAAGAAAATACCACCCGGTAAAGCAACGTTGCCACCAGGTGCTGCTGGTGAACCACTGATTAACTGTTGAGACTGGTATGCAGGCAGTGTTGGAACATCAACATTCAGATTTTGCATAAATAGGCGTGACCAAACACCACCAGCAACAACAACTTGAGAAGTTTTGATTGCACCTTTCTCTGTTACAACGTCAGAAATTACACCAGCTTGTGTTTCTAAGCCACGAGCCGCACATTGAGTGTAAATTCTAACGCCCATTTTTTTAGCGTATTCGGCCATAACGAAGGTTGCAACTTCTGGATCGAAGCTACCGGAATCTTCTTCAAAGCCAGCAATTTTCCAATCAG
This sequence comes from Proteus sp. CD3, assembly GCF_008808075.1. Taxonomy (NCBI): domain Bacteria; kingdom Pseudomonadati; phylum Pseudomonadota; class Gammaproteobacteria; order Enterobacterales; family Morganellaceae; genus Proteus; species Proteus sp. CD3. The sequence continues at coordinate 2,738,290 of NZ_CP019686.1, forward strand.
TTGTCGCACCACGAAGACGTTGATTTAATTCAGCACCTTCAATAATTCTGGTTTTAAATGGAATATCGGAGCCGACATTCTTACTTCTTTCGTCAATCCATTTTCTTACGTTAACTAAATCTTCTTCATCAAGAGGAACTTCAACACGGCCTTGTGTACGATAAGTAGTATCAATGCCTACTTTAGCATTCATTTCACGCCAGCGATGTTTGCCTAAATGGTGTAATAAGAATGTTTCATCCGGCATTTTATAGCTAATTGCTTGGCCGTAGAATCTTGAAGATTGCTCACCTGCGATATTGCCCTTCTCAACAATCACAACAGATAAACCGCGTTCTACAAGGTTAATAGCTGTCATAATACCAAGAATACCAGCACCGATAACAACAACATCAGCTTGTTTTGGTAAAGCACCTTCAGTGCCTTCAACAAAGCCATGTCTTGGCGTACCCGGGACAAAACGCCCTTCGCGAGTTAACATTGGTGTCAAAATACCCGCACCAGCAGCGACAGCCACCACACTTCCACCAATGATAAATTTTCTTCTAGATATCGCCATTTTACACGTTCCTTTTACACAATGAATTATTAGCATTAAAACAATCACCCTATCTTATTTCATTTGTAAACTATTAGTAAAGTATTTGTAAATCTTTTCGTCTGTTTTTTTCTTAAAAATCCGTACTATTTAATTTACTTATGCAAAGAAGGGGATTAATCATCATTTTGTTTTTTATCGATTATTTAAGCGCATTAAGTAAAACGAAATGATATTCAGCTAGTTTTTTTCTTGGTTTCTTCGTAGAAATATAAAATTTTTCACTATTAAAGATCTACGACCAATTTGTTAAGCGTGGGCTTATGACACATTCAAATTGCAAATAGATAAGCTAAATCAAATAAATTGATTAACAAATAATCCACAAGATAACTAATGTTATTAAGACAATAAATTGAGCATATAAAGAGGAGATAACGATGAGAAATATAACAATGGATTGGTTATTTGATGTTGATTCAGAGGAAAATAAGGTGATAGTTAAAATGGTCACACTTAAGATTATATTTATCTCTATATATAACTAAATTTCAAGTGTTCATTTTTAAATCAATATTAAAATAAATCTTTTTTTGATTATTTCTATAAAAACAATAGCATTTTTCCCTTATAAATCAATACCGTTACAATTTGAAACAAAATACACATTTTGTTACATATTAAAAATCTATGTACATTAGAACAGACTGGCTTTAGCGAGATTTCGGACATTTACGAAAGTGAATAATGTACGGAAATACACTTATAATGAGATACGAAAGCAGTAAATAACGCGTGAACAATTATTTTACGCGAAGTCACTTATCCTACGAGGATACAACGCCTTTTCTCTCCGCCCCTTCCTTTACTTCCTTTCAAAATTACTTAAGCTACTCTTATCAAATCGCAGTGCGCACTGGCTGATTTTTATCGAAAGGACTTCAACAAAATGATTTGTTGAAAAACGATTATTCACTGTAAATTAAGGACTTGCCATGCCAACTCCATGCTATATCTCTATCGAAGGGAAAACTCAAGGCAACATCACTGCGGGCGCATTTACCGCAGAATCCGTCGGTAATATTTATGTTCAAGGCCACGAAGATGAAATGCTGGTGCAAGCATTTTCTCACGTAGTGACAGTACCGACTGATCCACAATCCGGTCAGCCTTCTGGTCAACGCGCCCATAAACCATTCCGTTTTACCGTGGCGTTAAACAAAGCGGTTCCTCTGCTGTATAACGCCTTAGCTTCTGGCGAAATGCTGCCGAAAACCACGTTAAAATGGTATCGCACTTCGGTTGAAGGGAAACAAGAGCATTTCTTCACCACCACATTAACTGATGCGACTATCGTCAACATCGATTGCCAAATGCCTCACTGTCAAGATCCAGCAAAATCAGACTTCACACAGTTAATCGAAGTCTCCCTTTCTTATCGCAAAATTGATTGGGAACACACAGTTGCAGGCACTTCAGGCTCTGACGACTGGCGTGCGCCTCTCGAAGGTTAATCCTTCTTTTCACCTACACACCTTGGTGTGTAGGTGTTTCTTTGCGTTTTCTTAATGGATAAAAACAAGCGGTAGCTTGCTCAGTGGATATTGGAGCGAATGATGTTTGCGAAAGATAAAAAAAATAATTCGACCTCTCAACTTGGTGGATTAAAAAAGAAAGCGCTCGATAAAGCGCAAGCGTTAGCAATTTCTAAAGCAACCTCAGCCCTTTCAGACTCTACTCAGCAAGCCCTCGCCACAGCTCAGACGGCACAACAAGGGCTTTCGCAAGCCTCATCCATGGCATCTCAAGCCTCAGCGCTTATTCCTGGCGATGGTTTTACGGGAGGAGTAAAAAGCGACGATATGCCCGGGCTAACCTTCTCTGAAGGATTAGCTAAAAATAAAGCCTATGCCCAACTGTTAGATTCGCTATTAGGTGCGGTATCACCTTCGGGTTTAGTTTTCACCTGCCAAATTGCCGGATTGCCTGAAAGCACCTTTCAAGTCACTGAATTTAACTTAAACGAAGGGTTATCACGTTTATTTTCGCTCTCCATTAGCGCGGTTACCACCTTGCCTTTCATCGATTTTCAATCACTGTTAGGTGTGGCGTCCTCGTTAACCGTAAAACGCAATGGTAAAGAAGTCCGCACCGTGCGCGGAATATTAGCGGGCGCGGTGCAAGGCAATACTGATGGTGTAAAAACGTGGTATCACTTTGATATTCGCCCTGAAATGTGGGTAATGACGCTGAATCAAGACAGCCGTATTTTTCAGCATAAAAAAGTGCCTGAGATTTTAAAAACGCTGTTAGAAGAAGCCCATATCAAAGCAGACAGCAAATTTTACCGCGATGATTTACACCAAAAACGCCCTTATATCACACAAAAACGGGAATCCGCCTATGCGTTTTGGTGCCGTTTAGCTTTTGAAGAAGGGATTAACTTTTGGTTTGAAGAGAACCAACTGTTTTATAGCGATGAACATATGGGGATGACTGCGGGCATTCACCTAACCTATACCCCTCAAGCGGAAAGCGATATTACCGACAGCACGGCAACCACATGGCAATACGGTGAATATCTCTGTGTCGATGAAACCATTCAAAAAGACAATAACTTTATCCGCCCTTCTTACCCGTTAGCCCATCAAGCCAAATTAGAAAAAGGCGGTCAGCATAGCGTGTTTGAAAGCTATGGACGTTTTCAAGAAGATGCACAAGCAGCACCTCTCACCGCCATACGTTTTGAACAACTGCGCAACGGCAGTCGTGTGGGACGCGCCAGCACCAACTGTTTTGCCTTAATGCCGGGCAAGATTTTCTCGCTAAGCAACCACCCTAATTTAATGATGAATGACAACTGGCAAGTCATTCAAGTTTCGCATCATGGTGTACAGCCGTTAGCAGATAACGGTGGTGGCGAAGGGACTCAGCTTTCTAATAGCGTCGAATTTATTCCCGGTACGCAAGAATGGCGTCCTCCACATCATTATAAACCCACTGCCGATGGCGATGAAGTTGCCACTGTGGTGGGACCTCCGGGTGAAGAGATTTACGTCAACGAAGTGGGTGCGGTGAAGGTCTATTTTCATTGGGATCGCTATGGCAAACCCGATCACAGTGCCTCGTGTTGGGTGCGCGTGGCGATGGGTTGGAATGGTAATGGCTATGGTTTTTCTGCCGTACCGCGTATCGGGCAAGAGGTGATTGTCTCTTATTTAAATGGCGATATTGATAGACCAATTATCACGGGCTGCACCTATAACGGTCGCAACGCGCCACCGTTGAAATTTCCTGAAAATATGACCCGCACCACAATTAAAACCAAAACCCATAAGGGTGACGGCTTTAATGAACTGCGCTTTGAAGATGCCGGCGGTAAGCAGGAGATTTTTATTCATGCGCAAAAGGATATGAATACCGTGGTGCTTAACAATCGAACGACGCATGTACTTAATAGCCACGCTGAAATTATCGATAAAAATCAAGAAATGGTGGTGAAAGGTAATCGTACTGAAACCATTAATGAAAATAACACTGAATCGGTTGGTCAACATAAAAAAATTAGTGTGGGTAATACGTTAGCCATCGATGCCGGGGATGCCCTTGAACTGCGTTGCGGTGCCAGCGTGCTAAGAATGGATAGCGCAGGTCATATCACCATTAATGGCACAGAGTTTAGCTTTGAAGCCTCAGGTCCGGTGCAGATCTCGGGCAAAGATGTCGATATCAACTAGGGGTTTCGGATGCTCGCTCACGTTATTAACCAGACTCCTTTTCCTCATTTTTCCTTTGAAAAACTGGGGTATAAAGATGAACATTGGCAAACTCTTGCAGTAAAAGTCACTTGTGATTTTGATCCTCTCACGGGCAGATGTGACATTGCTGATGAGCAAAAAACGCTCATTATGGCAGATATTTACCGCACAACGCCTGAAAATAGCAGTTTATTGCACGAAACAGATCTTGTGTCTTATAAACCCAATGCTGAAATATATCTTGTGGGTACCGCCCGAACATTAGATGAAACGCCTTTAGCTCAATGGGAAACCGAGCTATCAATAGGTCAAATACATAAAAAATTGACCATCAGTGGGTCTCGTTATTGGGAACATCACCATGATTGGCAATTAAGCCCTCCACAGCCTATTTCTGCCTTACCGCTTATTTATGAGAATGCTTATGGTGGCAAGAATAGTCTTCAAGAAGCTTATGAGAAAAATCCGGTTGGTTTAGGTTGGTATGAGAGTCGCTATCTTGATAAGGCATTTCAATATCCAGCTCCTCAAATTCACTATCCCCTTTCAGAACAAGCATTCCACCTGAATAAACCGTGGGATGTCGCGGGCTATGGGCAATATAGCCGTTGGTGGCAACAACGATCACAATTTGCAGGTACCTATAAAGACGAATGGCTCAATCAAATAAAGCCTTATTATCCTGATGATTTTAAGTCTAATTTCTTTATGAGTACGCCAGCAGATCAGCATCAACAAGGCTTTTTTGTGGGTAATGAAACCCTCTCATTAAGCGGTTTTTTCGCACAAACACCTCGTGTAGACCTTGTTTTACCTCATATTGGTTTTGTTGCCATTCCTTATTTGTCTCATTCAGAAGCCCCCTATGAGTTATTAAATCTAGACACAATATGTGTATCACTTGATGAACAAAAACTATACCTAACATGGCGTTATCGCCAATTAATTTCGACGATGGAAAGCACGCTGCAACTTCAGGCTTATAAGTTGTAATAAGGATATTACTCATGACAAAAAAAATCGTCGGGAATAAAAATGCCGATTACTGCGTTATCGCCACAGGTCCTGATGTTTGCCAAGTGGGCAACGTTGTTGTTCCCTTTGACAGTTTTCAACAACTCAGTGCAGAAGAAACCTATGTTTCTACGGTACGTGTGAATGGTGTTCCTACATTAACGGTGGGAAGTGTGATTAAAGGAACACAGGGAAACGCAGGCACTGGCATTGTTTCAGGCACCAGTTTAGGGCGTGGAAACTGTATTATCACCAGTGGATCGCCTTCTGTACGTTTTTGTGGACAATCGGCTGCTTTTCATGGCTCTGACGTCATGATGAACAACAATAATGTACCGGGTCGCCTCTATTCTGAAGAAAAAGCCCTACAAAAAGCCAATGAAGCCACAGAAATTTCCGCTGAAGCACCACCAGAAAAAAAACTCCCAGAGCAGATGACCTATCGAGAACTAAAGCACTTGATAGACGATACAGAGCATGAAGCAGAATTAATCGGAGGAAAAAACTTACCCGATACCACCATAGGCGCAGGAAAAGGCTTTTTAAATGGTTTAATTGGTTTGGTTGAAACCGTTTCCAAAGCCAATGCCGTCAGTGCGTCCTATCAAATGGAATCGCAAGCCAATGGTCCTGCAACATGGTTTATGTCAGAAGAAGGAAAACAGCAATACACTGAAACAATGACGTCACTTGCTCATGAAATGCGCAAAGAGGAAAACTTACCTCAATTTGAACGACTAAAATACGACAACCAAGCACAAGAATCAGGTGCCTTAATAGAAGAAGTGGGTGAATACGTTTTTCTCACCAAAGCGGCAGCCAGCTTACTACAAAATGGCATTAAAGCATTACCTCGTCTCATTCGAAAAGATCCACCTCCGCCGAAAGAAGCCACGGTATTAACCAAACCACAGGGTGAAAATAGAGCCAATATAAAGCCCAATAAATCCTGCAACAGTAAAGCGGTCTGTGAATCCGACCCTGTTAACGTTGCCACAGGTGATTTTATTCAAGTTTGGGAAGTGCTCTCCGTTTCAGGGTTGTTACCCCTTTCATTACAACGAACCTATCGTTCAACAGGTACGGCATCCGGCTTATTTGGTCCCAAATGGACAGATAACTGGTCGATATTCTTAGAAATTCAATCGGATAATATTATTTATCACAATGAGGAAGGGGCGCAAATCACCTATCCTTATACAGATACTCACCTCAATATCCGTAATACTTATTATCCCCATGTTCTACTCTCTGGTGATATAAAAGCTAACATTAGTTTATTCGATAATCGCACTCAGTTAACACATCATTTCAACCATATCGATGGATCTTATCGACGCCTCTCTGCCATTACAGATAATAATCATCAACGTATTGATTTTATTTACAACGAACAGCATCAATTAATCTCTGTATCACGTAATGGTATTACAGCGCTTTACTTGGACTATCATTCTCATCAATTAAATCATATTACCTTAGCCAATAAGATTATCTCTCAGCCTTTAGTCAGTTGTCGGTATGATAAACAAGGTTATTTAAGTGAATGTAACGCTTATCAGCAGAATCACTTATGGCATGAATATACTGCCGAAGGTTTTATGTCTCGTTGGCATGATACAGACCAAACGGATTATTACCTTGAATATGACAAATATGGCAGAGCGATAAAAAACAGCTCACCATCCGGTTATTGGTGTGGTGGTTTTATTTATGATGATGTTCATAAGATGACCACCTATTTCAACGATGAAGGGGAGCAATCTTATTATTATTATAATGATGCAGGTCTTGTTACACATGCAATTGATGCATTAGGGCGTGAAACAAAAACACAATGGCATAATAATCAAAAAATAAGTGAAACCAATGCATTAGGGCAAACAACTTCTTATCTCTATCATTATGATGGCAATATTGCACAAATTACCTTTCCCGATGAGCGTTCCATTGAGTATCAATATAATACTCAAGGTCAATTGATAGAATATGTCTCCCCCTTTGGCGATAAATGGCAACTGACCTACGACGACAAAGGTAATTTAACCACAGTGACCGATCCGCAAGGTCGCCAACAAGCCTATGAATACAGCCAACATGGCGAACTGCTTAAAGCTATTCAACCGAATGGTGCGCAGTGGCAATATGAATATAACCACGCAAATCAATTAATAAAAAGCACCAACCCTTATCAACACAGCACCGAATACCAAAGCGATGAGCTAGGTCGATTACTGCAAGTCACTAATGCGCTAAACCACACCACTCGCTATCAATACAGCAAAGAGCATGATGGTGTTAATGGCAGTCTCAGCGATATTTTACTGCCTGATGATATTCATCAACATATTGAATATGACAGCGAACGCCGTGTTGTCGCCGTCACCGATGGCGAAGGCAAAACTACGCGCTATCGCTATGGTGCTTTTGATTTATTACTTGCCACAATACGCCCTGATGGGACGGAAATTCGCTTTGAATATGACTCACTCACACGACTGAAAAAAGTCATCAACGCCACAGGGGATGTCTATTCTTATGAGCGTGATAAAGCCGGTCAAATCATTCGTGAAGTGGATTTTTCCGGACGTGAAATTCAATACCGTTACGACCGCTTAGGGCGACGTATTGCAACTCATTATCCAGATAATCATGAACTCCGTTATCATTATGATGAGACAGGATTAGTTACCGAACAAAGCATTTGGCTGGCTGATGGCATTGAGCATAAATGCCTTTCTACCACCACGTATCAATACAATGAACGCTTGCAACTTATTCGTGCCACCAATCCTGATTCGGTGGTGGAATTTGAGTATGACGACCAAGGGCATTTGTGTTGTGAGCGTATTAATGGGCAAGAAATTAAGCATCAATGGGATGAAGAGCACGATACCCTCACCCAAACCCGCTTTGGTGAGCGTGAACTTCATTATGCTTTCGGTCAACTCCATGAACTGACTTCACTGCAAGTCAACCAACATGCGCCATTGCAGTTTAGTTATAACGCACTGGGACAAGAGTTTTTACGCCAAAGCCAAGCGGGTTTTGCTAATTCGAGCCATTACACCGCCACTGGCTTATTAGCCCATCAACGTGCAGGACGGGGAACAGAGTCCTTTTTACAATCGCTACACGATACTCCGCTTCAACCGCCAATATCGACCGATGTTCACCGAGGTTATCAATACGATAAAGCCTTTAATCTGGTCAATATCGACGATGCTCGCTGGAACCGTACACAATATCGCTATAACACCAACGACCAAATTGTTGAAACCCAATACAGCAACCAGTTTGAACGTCAAAGCGAGAAGTTTCAGTACGATAGCAATCTCAATATCACCGAGCACCAGTTTATCCCATCTGATGCACAAGGTGCTTTTTTGCAACTGGCGCAGCAGCAACAAAAAGGGCGTGTCACTCGTCGTATCACTGCCAAAGGCTATCAAGACTATCACTACGACATTAATGGTCGATTAACGCAAAAAGTGGTTTATCAGCACGGTTTTCGGGCGAAAACGTGGTATTACCAATGGAATACCCTTAACCAACTTATCGCCTGCTTTAATCCCGAGGGAGAATGTTGGCGTTATACCTATGATGCCTTTGGCAGAAGGCTTAGTAAAAGTAAAGTGGTCGATAATCGCCCTACGCCACCTTTAAGCTCTCCCTTTAAAGATAAACGCGTTCAGCGTGTGGATTACCTGTGGTCGGGCAACCAGATGGTGCAAGAAACCCCGATTTATGCCGATGGCACCCCTGCTTATGATTCGCAAATTCAGTGGCTCTACCAGCCCAATGAAATCACTCCCACAGCCCGTTATCAATGCGGAAAATTGCATTATGTGGTCACTGACCATCAAGGCACCCCACGAGAAATCTTTAGCGAAAAAGGGATTGTCAGTTGGGCGGGTCGGTTAAATACCTGGGGACAAATGGCGTTTTGGCAATCTCATGATAATTATGCCGATAACGACCCAGAATACACCGAATGTCATTTTCGGTTTGCCGGACAATATGAAGATAAAGAAAGTGGCTTGTATTACAATCGCTTTCGCTACTATGATAAGGACACTGGGCAATATATTTCGCCTGATCCTATCGGATTATTAGGTGGCTTTAATCCGTATGGGTATGTGCATTGTCCGACTGGGTGGGTAGATCCGTTTGGGTTGGCGGGTGAAGATTGTGATAAGCTAGTTGCTACTCTTAAAAATACGCCAAAGAAAGATCCGCCAAAACCTAATGAACTTGAAGCTTTAAATAATGCTATTAATGATATTTTTGGTGGTAAAGGCATCCCTCGCATTGACCCTAAAACTGGGAAACAAAAAGTTTTTGGTGGAATGTTAGAAAATGGACAAAAAGTAGATAAGTGGAAAGGAGGTCTAGAGTGGGAAGTAATTCCAGGCAATAATAGATTAAGATTAGTAACAAAGGATTTAGGTGATGGTAGAATTATGGTTGGGTTTGGTTACCCTCACTGGGCTAGAATTTTTGATGTGGTAATAAAATAATGAATAATTTGTACTATCTATATGATGATCTAGGAAATGCTATTTTTACTAGTCACGATTTTATTGAATGCTATGATTTCTCAGATATTGGTTATTCATATTTATTTTTATTCACTGAGGTCTCAATTCAAAATAAAAACCATTTATACGATGATAAAATATTTACATTAAGAAGTGATTTATTTAATGGAAGATTAGATATATCATTTTCAGTAAAAAAATTTATTTTATATGATAATAATTTATATTTATACATCGATAATTTAAGTTCTGGCATATACAAAATTGGAACAATGTCTTTCTTAAAGTCTAGAAAAAATGATATTGGTAGAATTTGGTTAGATATGAAAGGTGATAAGAAAAAAATATATCTCTCTGCCAGTTATTTAATAAACGGAGATAATATCCCCGTGAAAAAAAACAACATAGTTATAGAAGGTAAATATATAAATGATTATTATTCTTTTTACTGTGAATTAGGTTATTCATTTATTGGTCAATTTGGTTATATGGGGGATAACTTCTATGAACTTGAGGACTACCTTTCTCAACTAAACCAAATAAATGTAATATGGAACGATAGTGAGTTATCATTGAAGAATATTGATAATACCATGCCTAATGGATATATAGATAGATCAGCTTATGACTTAGTCTCAATTCTAAGAGAGCATTGTAATTTAACGCTTAAATAATATTTTTATAAAAATAATTCTTATATTTAAATTTATCATAATGGCTCCAAACAATACAAAGTGGAGTCATTATAGTTAATAGTAAATTTTCAAAATAACTTATATTTCTAAATATATTATTTTAATAACAATATAATCATCAAGAAAATAAGTAATCTTATAAGCTATTTTTCATTAAAAATAAATGCATTAAAGATTACCTGTGGTCGGGCAACCAAATGGTGCAAGAAACCCCGATTTATGCCGATGGCACCCCTGCTTATGATTCGCAAATTCAGTGGCTCTACCAGCCCAATGAAATCACTCCCACAGCCCGTTATCAATGCGGAAAATTGCATTATGTCGTCACTGACCATCAAGGCACCCCACGAGAAATCTTTAGCGAAAAAGGGATTGTAAGCTGGGCGGGACGGTTAAATACCTGGGGACAAATGGCTTTTTGGCAATCCCATGATAATTATGCCGATAACGACCCAGAATACACTGAATGCCATTTTCGGTTTGCCGGACAATATGAAGATAAAGAAAGTGGCTTGTATTACAATCGCTTTCGCTACTATGATAAGGACACAGGGCAATATATTTCGCCAGACCCTATCGGATTATTAGGTGGCTTTAATCCGTATGGGTATGTGCATTGTCCGACGGGTTGGGTAGATCCGTTTGGGCTAATTCCTTGTCCCCCTAAGTTTAGTGAAAATTTTGATAAAAAATTGAAAAAACACGCTCAAGATATATATGAAACTTCAAGAAGATTAGGAGTTCCTGTTGCAAAAGGTGATAAGGATGGTATGAAAAACTTCATTCTATCCATTGTTAATGATGATAAAAATTTAGTTAATCCTAATTTTAAATGGAATACAATTGAATCAACAAGAATTTATGTTAAAGGTGATGCTATTGTATTGATAAATAATTCTACAAATGAAATTTTAACATTTCTTCATAAGAACAGAATATCACCTTACTTACAGGAGGCTATAAAATGAAACAAGAAAAATTCCATCACTCGTTTTTAAAAAAAATATCTACACTTTTTTTTCTTAAAAAAATAACAAGTATTATTTTTATTAATGATGAAGAAGGCGAAAATATAGATAACGTATTATTTTTTGAAATTAATTCAAAAAATGTTGTTGGATTTTATAAAAATGATATCAATCCCTTCATTACCAGAGAAAAAATAAATGAACTTGATAGTTTCAACTTATATTCAACCTATAAAGAATTACATGAAATAAAGAAAACAATCACACCTCCATTTATAGTGGAAAATATAAAATTATTTTTTAACTCAAATTATAATGAAATAATAGCAATTTACTTAGCTTCAAAGAATTTTGAATCATCTTTATTTATTATATTTTCAGAAGATGAAATTAATTTATATATTAATGAAAGAAAAAACCTAGATGAAATAATAAAAAACAACTTAATACAATTTAGAAATAAAGAATTTCTAGTGTTAGAAAAAAACACAGAAAAATAAACAAAATACAATTAAAGGATTTTTATAGATTATCCAATAAATAAAACACTCATCTTTATTATTAACTCGAAGCATATAAAATTATAAATCTCAGTTTAATTATAATGCAATTTGTGTTATTTAGATTGAGTATAGCATTCCAGAACATATGATAAGGCATTTAATCTGGTCAATATCGATAATGCTCACAGGAACCGTACACAATATCGCTATAACACCAACGACCAAATTGTTGGAACCCAATACAGCAACCAGTTTGAACACCAAAGTGAGAAGTTTCAGTACGATAGCAACCTCAATATCACCGAGCACCAGTTTATTTCGTCTATCAACACGGTTTTCGGGCGATTTACCAGCCCAATGAAATTACTCCCACAGCCCGTTATCAACATGGAAAACTGCATTATGTGGTGACTGACCATCAAGGTACCCCGCGAGAAATCTTTAGCGAAAAAGGGATTTTCAGTTGGGCGGGACGGTTAAACACCTGGGGGCAAATGGCGTTTTGGCAATCTCATGATAATTATACCGATAACGACCCTGAATACACTGAATGCCATTTTCGGTTTGCCGGACAATATGAAGATAAAGAAAGAGGCTTGTATTACAATCGCTTTCGCTACTATGATAAGGACACTGGGCAATATATTTCGCCTGACCTTATCGGATTATTAGGTGGCTTTAATCCGTATGGGTATGTGCATTGTCCAACGGGTTGGGTAGATCCGTTTGGGCTAATTCCATGTCCTCTTCCAGAAATAAAAGGTACACAAGAAGGTTTCAAAAAACCACAACAAATTGATGATATTAAGAAAGATATGCTAAATGGAAATTATGATTTTACATTAGATAAAGGTAGGATTTCTGTAATCATTGATCATAGAGGTGTTTATCATGTATCAGATGGACATCATAGAATGGCTGCAGCTCAAAAATTATATAAAGAAACCGGAAATGATTTTTATATTAGAGAATTATTAAAATATACTAAGATAGATAGAGATTATATAGTCGCATCTTCACGGCCAATGCCATCAAGAAATTGGTGGGGGGTATTAAGAAATAAATGGGGAATTTAATGAACAAAATAAATATATATATTGAAATGCTTAACAAGGCATTATCCTATATAAGAAATATTCAAAGCCTATCTACCTTAAAAAAAGCATTAGACAAGACTTGCTATCAAGAAGCAGAATTGTTGCATGATATTGTCAAATCACTATCCTACCCACAAATAACTGAACATGATATATATTTTCTTAATCATCATGCTCGTTACTATTTAGAAAATGCTAGCCCACAATATTTCAATAACTATAATTCTCATAAAAAAAATATTAAACTATTATTTAAATTAGTTCCAGAAAACTTAAAAGATAAGCTTGAGTGGGATGGACCAGAATAACTTTTTATTTTAAATAATGAGACTGATTATATAATGAAAGAAATTTATATTACAATCGCTTTCGCTACTATGATAAGGACACAGGGCAATATATTTCGCCAGACCCTATCGGAATACATGTAGAGGTCGCACCTTTTAAAGACAATCCTGTTGCTAGTGCTAAAGATGTAGGTACAAATGGGCAGGGATCATATATAGAATTTGAAGTTCACAAAGATACTTTAGTTCAAACACATCTTGGTAGTAATAGAGTCACAGCAATAATACCAAGTGAACGATCTTTATCTTTGAAAGATAAAAATGCAATATATAAAAAACAATCATGGTGGGATCGTATGATGAGAGGGAATTGTAAATAATTATGAATACTTATTACTATTATGATGATAAATTTTTACTCACTTTATATGCATACCTGAAACAAACTGAATCATCTATCGTTAGAGGGCTAAGTGATAAATGGGAACCTGCCAGTATTTATTTAGAAAAACACTTATTAACGTATAAATTAATAGATACATTAAATTCAAACAAAACCAATCCTAATGAAAAACTTAACAGTGTATTTTATAAAATCTATCTTAGGATGAAAGGAAAACAGTTTATCACATCTAACGAGGTTGATAATATATATATACTATTAAAAGCTATCAATGAAGCTATTCTTTATAAAAAACCACAAGTATACATTTTAGGTTTTTTAAGAAAAGAAATAATTAAAACTGCAGATAAAATAAGAAAACGAATCATCTGTAAAAAAAGAAAATTATTAGCTGATAATGTAGAGTATTATAATCAACACTATAATGGAAGATTCTATACTATTGAACAAATAATAAATGGGCTTTAATTTTGCTATTCAATAGTGCAATAAAACTAATAATAACTTAAAGATAAGATATTATTTTCTTAAAATATTTCAAAACACATTGGATTGGTACTCAATACCATTGATAACCTCAATATCACCGAGCACCAGTTTATTCCGACTATTAACACGGTTTGGGGTAAAAACGTGGTATTACCAATGGTAATATGTCTTATCAAAAGATAAAAAAACATTTAAAATAAACAATCTAACATTCACATTAAAACAATAAGTAAAACTAAAAAATAAAATTAATGAATATAAATTTATTACAAAACAAATGGCTAAATAATCAATTAATTGGGCTAGATCTGATTTACGATTGCTCTGGATTAATAAGATTTATCGATATTGATTTTATTAAAAATTCTCAATTAACACATTCCTATCAAAAAGAATACTTTCTTAAATATGAAGGCGATACAACATTAAATACACTGCTAAAAGGCAATGATGACATTTGGTCAGAAATTCAGATAAATAACAAAGTATTCGTTGATGATAAGCATATCGTGCTCTGTGGTGAAGGTGAAATGGGGAGTGATGGCTTTATTGTTAAAATGGATATAAATAATAATATAAAATGGTTTTTATACTCAACAACATCAAATCCATTTATCAACATTAAACAAAAAGAAAATAATATTTATATACAATCAACATCAAATTTTTATATTGTTTTAAATTTAATCAATAAAGACATTTTTATCCATAACGGAAATATTTTATCTCATAAATGAAAACCTCACAGAAACAACAATAATTTCACTTAGGGTTATTTACCTGTTCAATTTTAATTCCAAATTAGAATAGTAACGCTACGTTATATTATTATCGCTAATAAAACTGTTCTATTTTTCATCAAAAAGAATACTCTATTTTTAAAATAAAAAAATAAATTAGCCCTACAGCCTTAAATTAAATTAACCTTAAATATCACTTAGTTATGTAAAGTTAAAATAAATAATTCATAGTGAAATTTCTATTTTTCATATTTACAATTTAAATTAAATATAAATTAATTTATCCCTATCAAGTTGCATAATATGAGTAAAATAGATGAAAAAACTCACTTACAAAGTTAAATCATTATATTTAAATTAAATTAGACGCTAATTAACTGTAAAGAAAACTAAAGAACGTTAAATATTTCTTATTGACTCAAGAGCGGTTTTATATAAAACTAAATGCATATATTAGAAAAAATTACTTATTATTTTATTTTTAGTTATTATTTTATTTCTACCAGGAAAATTAAACTCATATAAGGTAATTATATTATTGCCTAGGATAGGTATTTCTTAATTTAAATTATTCATCAAGACGCTGAGTATTTAATTAAGAACTTAAGCTAAATAAGGAGCTTAGTTTAAATGAGTAAAAATACTCTTGGTAGTGTTGCGCCCAAAGAACGTATTAATATTAAATACATCCCTAATGATGGTGGTGTTCAATCCGAAGTCGAATTGCCTTTAAATATGCTTATTGTGGGCGATATGAAAGGAAAGACTGAAGAAACGCCCATTGAAGATCGTAAAACCATTTCAATTAATCAGAACAACTTTAACTCTGTTATGGAAAGTGCGGGTATTAATCTTAATATCGCGGTTCCAAATGCATTAGATGAAAAAAGTGAGTCTGATCTTAACGTCAATTTAGAGATAAAATCACTACAAGATTTTTCTCCGGATAATATTGCACGCCAAGTTCCTGAGCTAAAAAAACTATTAGAACTAAGAGAAGCGCTTGTTGCGCTAAAAGGTCCTCTTGGCAATATCCCTGCTTTTAGAAAACGTCTGCAAGAGCTTCTAGAAAATGAAGCCACACGCGAACAGTTACTCAAAGAGCTTGATATTGCTAGCCAAAAATAATATTTACAGAGGATTATTCTATGTCTTTAGTTAATGAAGCCCCACAAGAGCAGATAACAACGTCTGGTGGCTCTTTGCTTGATGAAATTATGGCGCAGTCAAGAATGTCGCCAGAAACCGAAGCTTATGATATTGCAAAACAAGGCGTTGCTGCGTTTATTAGTAATATTTTTGCTAACCCGTCAGAAGAAGAGCCAATCAATAAGCTATTGATTGATAAAATGCTTGTTGAGCTAGACACTCAATTAAGTGCGCAAGTTGACCAAATTTTACATGCGCCAAAATTTCAAGAAATTGAATCTTCATGGCGTTCATTAAAATTACTTGTTGATCGTACTGATTTTCGTGAAAACATTAAAATCAATATCTTACATGCAACAAAAGAAGAACTATTAGAAGATTTTGAGTTTTCACCTGAGATTGTACAATCTGGTTTCTATCAGCACGTTTACTCATCAGGCTATGGTCAATTTGGTGGCGAACCCGTCGCAACAGTGATTGGTAACTATGCCTTTAATAACACCACGCCTGATCTGAAATTAATGCAATACGTCAGTGCTGTAGGTGCAATGGCTCATGCGCCATTTATTTCATCCGTTTCACCTAATTTCTTAGGCATTAATAGCTATGCTGAATTGCCTGCAATTAAAGATTTGAAATCCGTATTTGAAGGTCCTGCTCACACCAAATGGCGTTCACTGCGAGAATCTGAAGATGCGCGTTATTTAGGTTTAACAGCACCTCGTTTCTTAGTGCGTTTACCTTATTCACCTACTGAGAATCCAATTAAGTTATTTAATTACTCTGAAGATGTGAAGCAAGATCATGAACATTACTTATGGGGTAATACCGCTTTCTTATTAGCAAGTTGTATTAATGACAGCTTTGCAAAATATCGCTGGTGTCCAAATATTATTGGTCCTCAAAGTGGCGGAACCGTAGGTGATTTACCTGTTCATAACTTTGAAGCGATGGGTGAATTACAAACTAAGATCCCAACAGAAGTTTTAGTCACTGACAGACGTGAATTTGAATTAGCAGAAGAAGGTTTTATTACCTTAACAATGCGTAAAGGCAGCGATAATGCCGCTTTCTTCTCTGCAAACTCGGTACAAAAACCGAAAAACTATCCTAATACGCGTGAAGGAAAATTAGCAGAAACTAACTATAAGTTAGGAACACAGCTTCCTTACATGTTTATTATCAATCGTTTAGCTCACTATATTAAAGTGCTACAACGCGAACAAATTGGCTCATGGAAAGAGCGTCAAGATCTTGAGCGGGAGCTTAATATCTGGCTAAAACAATATATTGCGGATCAAGAAAATCCACCCGCAGATGTGCGTAGTAGACGCCCTCTTCGCTCTGCGCAAATCCAAGTTCTTGATGTTGATGGTGATCCAGGTTGGTATCAAGTGGCTATTCAAGTTCGCCCTCATTTTAAATATATGGGTGCAAACTTTGAGTTATCACTTGTTGGTCGCTTAGATAAGGAATAAGTGCGATGACAGCTCTATATAATTTGGAAGACAACCCCGCTTCCAGTTTATTTGAGCGCATACAAGGGAAGAGTTCAGGCTCTTCCCAACGCGCAAAAATCCAAGCGTTACTCATGTCAATTAAGCAAAATTTAAATCAGGTTTTAAACAGCAAACCTTTAGGTTGCCAAAGTACTCCCGCTTTAGGCATTCCTGATTTAAACGATGCGACATTAACAGGAGTCGATTTCAAGGTTCATTTATCCAATATTATTGCGGATTGCATTACGACTTATGAACCAAGAATAACCAATGTCACTGTTCATTTTATAGAAAATGAAGCAGAGCCACTGTCGCTGCAATTTAATATTACTGCTTTTCTCTTATTAGAAAATCAAAAGCAACTTATTGAATTTAACGTGCAATTAGACAGCAACCGTAGATACCAATTGACGCAATTTTAATATGTCTTCAAATCACTATTTTGATAATGAACTAAGCTATCTCGATAAGCTTGAACAATATGTTGCAACTGAAAAACCGCAGCTTATTAATCAAATATCTGAAAGGGTGCGTGATCCTGATGCTGCGCGCCTTTTAGACGGCATTGCTTATTTATCAGGTAATTTACGAGAACAAATAGATAGACAATTTCCTGAACTGACAAACAGTTTAGTGAATATGCTATGGCCGGCTTACGCACGTCCATTTCCTAGTATGACAGCAATGGAATATCGTACTGAAGCCACTCAAAAATATGCGATTAAAATAGCAAAAGGACAACCTTTTGTTAGCCGTCCACTCTATATTCAAAATGAATTAGCCGACAATGATGAAGATAATTGGCATAAATGCCAATTTACACAGTGTCGTGATTTATGGGTACTTCCAATACAAATAGCACGAGTGACTCAAAATCAAGATACATTGGATATTCATTTTTCTCTAAACCAATTACAGTCATTAGCTGAAGTTGGCTTAGAGAAACTGTGTATTTATCTTAATGGGCTTTCTTATACAACGACCCAGCTATTTTATTTATTAAATAGCAAAGTCAAAAAAGCAACCATAACAACACCTAAACATCAATTTACCTTAGCGCATTTTGCTGTTGAACCTATGGGTTTCCATGCAGAAGACTCTCTTTTGCCTTATCCTAAAAATAGTTATGAAGGATATCGCTTATTACAAGAATACTTTTGTTTTCCTGAAGCTTTTATATCTTTATCAATCAAAGGATTAGATGATATTCCGCCTACTTTGGTTTCTGATATTTTTACATTATCAATTCAATTTGATAGTGATATTCCAGAAGCGATGTTGATTACGGAAGATTGTATAAAGATAAATTGCGTACCTGCAGTTAATTTATTTGAATCGGAAAGTGAAGCGATAAATTTAACGGGGAAAGAAACAGAATATGTTCTAAATAAAAGCCATAAAAAACAAGATTGCTATGATATTTTCTCAATAAATACAATCCAAGGTTTGCGTTATATTCCGAATCAGCATTCTTATATTACGCATTACACCGCTTTCGAAAGTTTTCATCATCAAAATAATCAAGAAAACCCAGAAAGAACGGGTTATTACCGTTTGAAAATAGCACACCATAAATCACATTATGGTTATCAACATACCTTGTCATTTGTGCGAAATAACGAATCTGACTTACTAAATTGTGAAGAAAGTATTTCAGTAGCGATGAACTGTACTAATCGAACACTCGCTTCTTTATTATCTTCTCATTCGATAAAGCTTGACGAAAATAGCGTTATTCCCGGTATTTTATCTGCCAGTAATATAATTAAACCAACAAAAGCACTTTATCCTTTATTAGGAAATACGTTGTATTGGTCAGAACTCACTAATTTATCTATTAATTATCAATCTTTATTAAGCTTAACGGCACTCAAACAAATTTTACAGTTATATGACTTTAAAGCGACGTTCTATCAACAATCGGCTCGCCAATCTCAAAAATGCCTCGATGCAATCACAAATTTAAAAACAGAGCCGATTGAGTATTTATATAAAGGTTTGCCTGTAAGAGGTGTAAAAACAACATTATCGATACATCAAAATGCCTTTATTTCAGAAGGAGCTATGTATCTATTTTGTTCTGTATTAGCACAATTTTTCACCCTTTATACCAGCGTTAATATGTTTCACGAATTGGAAGTGATTAATTTAGATAATAAGGAAATTTATCTTTGGCCAGCGAAAATAAACCAGCAAATACTCAAATAACAGATATTGAGAAAATTCAAAGCTGGCTAAATAAAAAAGCGGGCAAATCTGTTACTGAATATAGCTTCTATCAATTAGTTGAGTTGCTTAATAAACTGCATTCTCAAAAAGCAGCATTGAATAACGAAAACGCTATTCAGTTTAGATCAAGCGCTAATACAGCGTTTCCAACTCGTGATGTTGTTTCATTACAGCAAAATGAACAAGGTCAGTTTGATCTAGAAGTCTCTTTTTTGGGTTTACATGGTAGCCAATCACCATTGCCAGGTTATTACCTTGATCATTTCGCGTGGGAAGATGCTCAACAAGCTAATCAATTAACAGATTATCTTAATCTATTTAATCACCGCTTAGTGACTTTGCTCCATCGTATATGGCGTAAATATCGCTATTACATCTGTTTTGAAGATGGCGGACACGACGCATTTTCTCGTCATATGTTCTCGTTGGTAGGGCTAGGAAGCGAAGCCAATCGTGGCATGATGAATATCAACCACAGCAAAATGCTGGCTTATGCCGGATTACTTGCCAGCCCCAGTCGTTCCCCTGATGTAATTTGTAGCTTGATTTCTCACTGCTTTGATTTAGAAAAAGTGGAATTAATCGGATGGGAAATACGCAAGGTACCTATTCCTGAAGATCAGCAAAACCGTTTAGGTGTTGTTGCTCGTCATTCAGGACAGAAATCACGCCCTAAAATGGTTTTAGGCGAGAACTTCAATATTGGTTCTCATATCTATGATTGCAATGGGAAATGTACCATTGAAATCAGTGAATTACCGCTTGAACGCTATATGTCGTTTCTTCCCAATGGCAAAGATTTTTTGTCTCTCATTACGTTTGTTTCTTACATCATGCATGAACAACTTGCATGGGATTTACGCTTACGCATTGCAGACAAACAGGCCTATGGGATCTGCTTAGGTAAAGAACAACACAATCAATTAGGTTGGCAAAGTTTTCTAGGAAAGCCCGAAGCCAATCCTAGTGTGACAATGACTATTTTGGAATAATATTATGGATAACTATTTACCCACAATCTCTTTTCGCTTAATAAATAGTGAGTTGCTTGAAAGTGGCTATGTACCAAATAGTCAATTTACACAACTTGGTGGCACGATTGGTAGCAGTAAACAATCACACTGGGTAATACAAGATACTCAATCATCTATTGCATCCACACAATGTGCTATTGCTTGGCAAGATAAACAGTTTTGTTTAAAAACTCTCGCGGAGCCTGTTTATATTAACAACGCACTGATCCCCATACATATTGGGGCAGTCTGTTTATCTCAAAACGATCAGATCCAGATCGGACAATTAGTTTTATCCGTTAATATCAATTTAACGCAGCACAATAAGCAAGATCTTATGGCGATGACGCCACAATCGTTGATCGAGACAGATGATAATCCGCTAGATCCCTTGCTACAAAAAAACTCCCCTTCTGTTCCTAAAACAGAAAACCCGATGCCTTTAGCTCCGACAGTTTCAGGCTCTATGACGCACGATCCATTAAAAGCCCTTGAGAGCGAAAGCTTAGAGCTTCTTCAAGCATCATCTTCTAACGCACATCATTACTCTCTTTCTTCGCCTCGTTCAGATAACCCGGGAGACCTTATGGTTCAGGAATTTATGGATTTGCCAGGAATTACATCTCAGGATTATGAGACAAATACGGACGTTGACTATGTTGCCATTAATCCATTAATGAAAGGGCTGGGCGTACACCTTAACTTACAAAATTCACAACAAGCGAATGATTTTCTTATTGAATTAGGAAAAACCACGCAATCAGCAATTAAAGGGTTATTAGCATTACAACAGCAGGAAAATTTACAAGATAAACAGCTACGCCCAATTGAAGATAATCCACTTCGTTTAAATAATGAATATGACAGTGTGATGCGTTTAATGTTTACGAATGAACGTAGCCCTGTGCATTTATCCGCACCTTCTGCTGTCGCAGAAAGCTTACACAATGTGCAGTTGCATTATCATGCTAATCAAGAAGCCATTTCCGCTGCATTAGCCACGCTATTAGAAGCCTTCTCTCCAGAGCATTTATTAAAACGCTTTTCTCATTATCGCCGAAGTTATGACAACACCCCAAGTGATAGCGCTTGGGCTTGGGATATGTATACCAATTACTACAACGAGTTAGCATCATCTCGCCAACAAGGTTTTGAGAAACTGTTTTATGAGGTCTATACCCACGCTTATGACCGCGCCTTAAGAAAAGGGCTTGATGAGGTGTGATATGTCGATAAAAACGTTCATGACTTATCTCTTTTTTATTTTTGCAGCCACTCAACTCAGTGGATGCAGTGGCCCTATTGAAGCCATATCAAAAATAGGCAAAGTCATGTGGGACCCCTCAACACCTGTGGGTAAAGAAAAAGAGCAGTCTTCCGTTGTCGCATTCACTCTATTAGCAGAGCCTGAAATCAATCCTAATGATCAAGGCGAGGCGACACCGGTTCAATTACAAATTGTTTATATGAATGAAGATTCGATCTTCGCGTCTTTAGATCAAGACCAAATTATTGAAGAAGATTGCGATCTGAAAACGCTATTAAAGAAAAATTATATCGATCATCAAGACTACACCCTTTTACCAGATCAATATAAGCCGCTCGATCCTATAGAGCTTGATAAAAAGAATAAGTATATCGGGATCATTGCCTATTACTCTGATGTCAATATCACTCAATGGAAAAAAATATTAAAAATCAATGGGATTGGTCATCATTATAATCTGCTAGTCCATATCAAAGAAAATGAAATTGAATTTAGAAAAGAAGAGGATCAATAACAATGTCTACGAAAAATAAAGTGATATGGCATGAAGGGTTGTTTATTAAACCTCAACATTTTCAGCAGCAACAACGTTATCAAGACTATATTATTGAAACCTTGATAAAAACCTATCACGTTCATTACTATGGTTTAAGTCAACTGACACTTAATACCGAGTTATTAAGCCTTGGCCGTATTGGTCTTAAAGAAGCCTCTGGAATTATGCCAGATGGCACGCTGTTTTCTATTCCACAGCAAGATAACCTTCCTTCACCCATTGATATTTCACAAATTAATGAAGGCAGTGACAACATTGTTTACTTGGCATTGCCATTACAAAACAGCACAGTCAGTGAGATCTCTCATTCCCATAACGGCAATCATTTATTGGCACGTTATAGCGATGTATTAACACAAGTACGTGATTTACATACTGAAAATGGGGATGTCAGCACACTCAATATTGCGAAACTCAATCCTATTTTAAAATTAGGAAAAACAGAGTTAGACGCTTATGTCATGTTACCTATCTGCAAAATAAGAGAAATCAGCGCTGATGGTAGTTTAATTCTGGATAAAAACTACATTCCTACCTGCTTAAATGCGCGAATTTGTCCAATCTTAGCGGAGTTTTTAGCCGAAGTTGAAGGCGCTTTATTTGAGCGAGGACGCCAAATTGCAGAGCGTATTGGCTCTCCCGGTCAACAAGGCGTTGCTGATGTTGCAGAATTTATGATGTTGCAGCTTTTAAATCGTGCTTATCCTCAATTTTCACATTTATCTAAACAGACTGTCGTTCACCCAGAACAACTCTTTAAAGAACTACTTCAATTTAATGGTGAAATTCAAACGTTCACTAATGGCTCTCGTTTGCCTGATAAATTACCGATTTATCGCCACTACGACTTGGCAGCAAGCTTTTTGCCGCTAATAAAATCTATTCGACAAGCACTCAGTGTTGTCTTAACGCCAAGAGCTGTGCCTATTCCATTACAAAAACAAGAGCACGGTATTCGTGTTGCGACAATTCATGACAGACAACTTCTACAAAGTGCGGAATTTATTATTGCAGTGCGCGCTCAGTTACCTCAAGAGCAACTGCGTCGCCAATTCGCACAACAAGCAAAAGTCACGTCAGTGAATCAAATTCGTGATTTAGTCAGTGTTCAAATGCCAGGTGTTGGCTTTATTCCATTATCAACCGCGCCTCGTCAATTGCCATATCACTCAGGCTATACCTATTTCCGCTTAGATCCTCAAGGTGAGTCATGGGCTGATATACAGAAACACGGAAATATTGCATTCCACGTATCAGGACAATTCCCTGAACTTGATATTCAACTTTGGGCAATAAGAAGTGGAACACAACATGAGTGATTTATCATTAATACAAGAGTTTACTGAAAAGAAAGCGAGCCATAAATCATATCAATTGCCATTGCGTGGTAACAACATCAATCCAATGATTGATGTCGCAACACCTTTGCTGGGTATGGTGATCAGAATGAAATCAATGTCGGCAACACCGCTATCAGAAAAGCTTTTTCAGCAAGTGGTTACTGACATTCAAGCCATTGAGCAACAACTTCAAACTCACGGCTATGAGCCGGGTGCCATTGTTTCATTTCGCTATGTGTTATGCACATTTATTGATGAAGCAGCATTAGAGCTGGGTTGGGATCAAGATAACGATTGGGTAAAACAATCCCTGTTAGTTCATTTTCATAATGAATCGTGGGGAGGTGAAAAGGTTTTCGTATTAATAGAACGTTTATTAGGTGAGCCTAAACGTTACCTCGATTTATTAGAGTTTATTTATCTCTGTTTATGCCTTGGCTATCGCGGTCGCTATAAAGTCAGCAATGGCTATGGAGATGACTTTAATAAATTACTTCGCCAACTACAAAAACAGATCCAACAACTTAAAGGCGAGTCTCAGCCCGTTGTTTTACACAAAGAAAATGGCATCAAGTCACATCAATATCGTTTAGGACAACGCTTTGGTGTTCGTTATATCGCCATTGGCTCGCTGATCTTCGCCACGATTATTTACACAGTTTATGCTTCTAGATTGAGACATCAAACTCTCAATATTTTGGAACAGCTTAATACACTTCTTAGCTAGGACGCCCTTATGATCCAGATTGATCTCTCAACATTAGTTAATAGACTTCACCCTATTGCTAAACATGCTTTAGAAAATGCGGCTGCGTTTTGTGTAAGCCACCAGCAACTTGAAATTACAGTAGAGCAATTTTTACAACAACTGCTGGAAACACCCTTAACGGATATCCGCACTATTTTTAATAAAGTTGATATCAATCCAACTGAATTAACCGCGCTTTTAAATATTAACGCGACACAGCACCCAAGCGTAACTCCAAGTTATCCAAATTTTTCTCCACTGTTAGTCGAATGGCTTAAAGATAGTTGGCTATTAGCTTCAGCAGAACTTAGTCATAACACATTACGTTCAGGCGCTTTGTTACTCACTTTATTGCAAATGCCTCATCGTTATTTGCCTAAATCAGCAGTTGAATTACTCTCACAAATCAATAGAGAGCAACTCAAACTTAACTTTGATGAATGGACTCTCACATCAGCAGAAACGCCAATCACAGAAGCTAATAAATCATCTAATAGCCATGTTCAGTCAGACTCTATGCTTGCACGTTTTACACAAAATATGACGCAACAAGCAAGAGACAACCAGTTAGATCCTGTTTTATGTCGTGATCATGAAATTGATTTAATGATTGATATTCTCTGCCGTCGTCGTAAAAACAACCCAGTAGTTGTTGGTGAAGCAGGTGTGGGTAAAAGTGCCTTAATTGAAGGGCTAGCCTTACGTATTATTGCAGGAGAAATTCCTGAAAAACTTAAAGAATGTGAGTTATTAACATTAGATTTAGGCGCTCTTCAAGCAGGTGCTGCTGTAAAAGGAGAGTTTGAAAAACGCTTTAAAGGCATTATGCAAGAAGTGGCGCAATCACCGACGCCTATAATCCTATTTATTGATGAAGCCCATACCTTGATTGGTGCAGGAAATCAGCAAGGTGGATTAGATATTTCCAATTTGCTAAAACCTGCATTAGCCCGTGGCGAATTAAGTACCATCGCAGCAACTACTTGGAGTGAATACAAAAAATACTTTGAGAAAGATGCAGCATTAGCGCGTCGTTTTCAACTTGTTCAAGTGAAAGAGCCTAGTACCAATGAAGCGATTATTATTATGCGCGGATTACGCTCTATCTATGAAAAAGCGCATCAAGTTTTTATTGATGATGAAGCGCTCTGCGCATCAGCACAATTAAGTGAGCGTTATCTTTCTGGTCGTCAGCTTCCCGATAAAGCCATTGATGTACTTGATACCGCTTGTGCTAGGGCAGCAATCAATCTTTCAACGCCGCCTAAACAGCTATCAGCATTAAAAACACAACGCCATCAAACCAAGATGGAGCGTGATGTATTAACCCGTGAACAGCAACTCGGTTTAAAAGATCATTCAGAGCGCTTAGCAATATTAGAAAACCAGTCCATTGAGATTGAAACACAAATTGAGGTGCTTCAACAGGCGTGGGAAAAACAGAAAAAGATTGTTCGTGAGATTATCGAATTACGTTCAACCTTATTATCAACATTAACTAAATCAGCTGAAGAAGCAAACGGTGAAAGTGTTGAAAATAACAGTGATGAGCTGAAATCCCAATTAAATGCGCTAAATGAAGAGTTAAATGAATTACATCAACACTCTTTATTAGTCTCGCCTCATGTAGATAAAAAACAAATTGCTGCCGTTATTGCTGAATGGACAGGCGTGCCTCTTAATCGACTATCACAAGATGCGTTATTAGTAGTAACAGAGCTTCCTACCTATCTTGAACAGAGCATAAAAGGTCAATCACTCGCAATCAAACATCTTCATAAGCATTTATTAACGGCTCGTGCCGATCTACGCCGTGCTGGTCGTCCATTAGGGGCATTCTTGTTAGCAGGGCCAAGTGGCGTGGGTAAAACTGAGACCGTTATTCAAATTGCTCAATTAATGTTTGGTGGAATGCAGTATTTAACCACGATCAACATGTCTGAATTTCAGGAAAAACACACTGTTTCTCGCCTAATTGGCTCGCCTCCAGGTTATGTCGGTTATGGCGAAGGAGGAGTATTAACAGAGGCTATCCGTAAAAAGCCTTATTCTGTGGTATTACTTGATGAAGTCGAAAAAGCCCATCCCGATGTTTTAAACCTATTTTATCAAGCCTTTGATAAAGGGGAGTTAGCTGATGGAGAAGGTCGTATCATTGACTGTAAAAATGTCGCCTTTTTCCTAACCTCTAACTTAGGCGATCACATCATTATGGCTAATGCAGATAAGCCGGATGAATTGCATGATGCGCTCTACCCAGAATTAACCACCTTCTTTAAACCTGCGCTTTTAGCACGTATGGAAGTCATTCCGTTCTTACCGCTAACGCAGGCTATTCTCAAAGAAATTATCACTTACAAACTAACACGTTTAACCGACTTACTGACACAACGCTTCCATGCAGAAATTAGGCTAGAAGATGCGGTTTCAGATGAAATATTGCAACGTGCTTCACGAGCAGAAAACGGGGCAAGAATTTTAGAATCCATTATTGATGGCGCACTACTCCCTCCGCTTTCACTCCTTCTCTTGCAACACAGCGCACGGAATGAAGATATCAAGACGATACGGTTATCAACACAAGATAACCAATTTATTGCAGAGGTAAATGTAGAACTATGAAGTACAGACTGAAAAATGCGCTCTCTCTCTTAACTTGTTTAGATGTGGACTCACTGATCAGCCAATTTCTTGAGCTGAGTATGCCTCGCAGCCCATTCAGCGCACTTATTGTTTCGATGATTAATAAATCAGAGAATCGTTTAGAGAGCTGGAGCATTGATCTTAATGAAAAAGTAGAGAAGAAACATTTGGATGTCGATATTACAGAAGCGGATCACCCGTTGATCCAGCTTCTATCACAACCACAATCTGTACTTTGGCATGATCTAAAACAAGGCAGTTATATTAGCGATCGCGCTTTACAGCAGTTTATCGCCAAACAACCGGTGCATTGTGGATTATTTAGTATCCCCTTTACTGATCTAAATAATAAACCTTGTGGGTTAATTATTATGTTAGGGCAAGATCTCGATGAAACGGTTTATGAACAAGGGATCTTCTCTATTTACTGCAATATTTTCCATCATCAATTAAAAAGCATTTTGGCGTTTTCTCAATCACAACAGAAAATCGCTGATCTGCAATATCTATTGCAATTACAACAAGAAAAAGAAGAGAAAATTAATCAGACGTTACGGTCATTATCCGTATCTAATTTAACTTCGACACAAACATCACCGCAATCTTTTGCTGAGGTAAACGATCTTACTTTAGCCACCGAGCGCTATGAAGCGTCAATTCTGCGCTATCAACAAGAAAGCAGTAATGACGATCTCAATTTAATCGCTGAAAACTTAAATATTTCAAAGCGTTCTCTTCTATATAAATTAAAAAAATATGGATGTCTTGAATGAATTATTCACGGATTATTTATTTCATCTTTCTGGCTTTCTTTTCACTCAATAATGTCTTTGCACAAGCACAAGAAAGTGAAGTTAGCCTTACTGAACAAGCGATCTCTCAATGTCGTGAAGAGGTATCTCAACTTATTCGCTTATCCTGTTATGACCAAATTAATGTTGAGAGTAAGCAAACATCCACTTTTGATGTCAGTGCAATGGGCGATATTTGGCGCTTAGCGGCAGAACATGAAATGAAGCGTGAAAACTATACAGCGGGATTTATAGTAACAGCGAATAACACAGGTACTTATCCCGTCATTATGACTATTCCAGCAATGGGATATCAACCACCTCGCCCTATTTTAATGCTCAGTTGTATTGACAACATTACTCGTATGCAAATTGCGTTACCGAAAAAACAAACAGCAGGAAATGTTCTGCTCATAACGGATAAAACCCAATTAAGCAGCGAGTGGTTTCTACGCGAAGACGGTTATTTGCTTGAAGCAAGTCGCGGCATCCCCGGCATTGATGAAATCAAGCAACTACTTTCAAGCGCTAAATTAACCATCAAATTAGCAAATGATGAGCAATTAACCTTCAATATTTCAGGCATTAACGAAGAGATAAAACCTCTACGTTCAGCCTGTCATTGGTGATAATAATGACAACAAAAACGCTCTGTACATGGCGAGAACAACTTTTAGCACCTTTGGATGAGGCTAAAATAAGTAGCCAGCTTGATGAAAATAGCGCTGATTGGGAATATATCGAAAGTGAAATGATAAAATTTGGCTCCCTAAGCCATAGCACTTTAGATATTGAGGATATTCAGCGTCGCGCATTACAGCTATTCGCAACACAAACCAAAGACTTTCGCCTATTAGTGCATTTTTTAAGAACACTACAACATGCTGCTATTGCTGAAGAACTCGTTATTGCAGCCACGGTTGCCAGTGCCTATATGCAACATTATTGGGATATCAGCTACCCGAGTAATCCGCGTTTAAAACTACGCTTAGCACAACAAATTCTGAAACGTTTTGAATCAGTCAAAAGCAGTTTTTGCCAACAAGCCACGCCTGAACAACGTGATGATATTTTGGGTGAATTCGCCTATTTAGCACAATTTTGGCACACCAGTCAGCCTAGTTTATCTACGCAAATGGATGAATTAAGCCAAGCGTATCAACATATAGAAAATGCACAAGAATCGACCATTATTGTTGAAGAAAGTGTAAAAGCAGAACCCATTAATGAAGTAAAAACGCCGTCTCAAACACCAGTAAGTGTGACTTCAGAAACAAAGCAACATCACGTTGAAATTAATCAAAGTGACGATCGCCAATGGAAACAGACACTCTTAAAAGTCGCTAGCATTCTTTGTGAACAAGCATCTAATGATGCTATTGGTTATCGCCTACGCCGATATGCCATTTGGCACAATATTCAAACACTTCCGATAAGCGATAAACAAGGTAAAACCCCGTTAGCGGCAGTAGCAATTGATAGAGTAACTGATTACAAAGCGCAACTTGCACAACCGACGCTCACGTTACTCAATCAAATTGAGCAGAGCCTCACATTAGCGCCTTACTGGTTAGATGGTCACTATATTGCGGCTCAAGCCGCTCAATCATTAGGGCTAACTCATATTTCATCAGCTATTGCTCAAGAGCTTTCACTATTTTTAGCTCGATTACCACAGCTTAACCATCTCTATTTCTCTGATATGACACCCTTTATTTCAGAAGAAACTCGCCAATGGCTAAATAGTTTAGAAAGTAAAACGAATAATAAAGCGAGTTCTTCGTTGTCGATCCAAAGTGAGCAACTAGAAATTATGACCTGCTTTGAACAAGAAGGTCTTAATGCTGCGTTATTAATGATTGATAACACCATTTCAATCACAACAGAACCCCGCCAGCGGTTTTATTTGCAGTTACTCTCAGCACAACTTTTTGAAGCCTCAAAGATGAGTTCCATCGCAAATGTTTATTTTAATCAGCTTTATCAAGATGCACTTCGATATTCATTATCAGAGTGGGAACCCAATTTATTAAGTCAATTAGCATCAAAAGCGGAACATCAACAGAACTCGTCTTCTCATAGGGAATAATAATAATGAATTGGTCATTTCTTTCTGGAAAGAAAATAACGGATTTTATAAAAAAAATTTTCTTTGCTGATAAATCAAAAATTAAATCCTTCTTTTTACTTTTTATTGCCTTAATTCCGGCACTATTTGTCATTTGGATTTGGTGGTGGGGAGCTAATTATGAATTTAAAGGGGATTACCCATTAAGATCGCTCAGCGCTCGCTGGCTAGCGACTGTTATCACTATTTTAGTCGTTGTCAGTTGGGTTGGCATTGCAACATGGCTTCGTGTAAGAAAACTTGAAGCTCTAAAATTAGATGTTGAACTCGCTATTGTCGATCCCGTACTTAATGATATTGAGCATCAAAACCGTTATTTAAACTACTGGAAATCGCAATTTATTAAACATCAAAATGGGCATACCAATGCGCTTTATCAAAAGCCTTGGTATTTTGTTCTAGGTACTGATGAAAGTGGCAAAAATACATTATTAAAAAATAGCCTTAATACATTAGATATTGCGCCTATTGAAAATATCGTTAGCGAACAAAAATTACCTTTGCATATAAAAATGTTATTGGCGGATCAAGCTATATTATTAATGCCAGAAGGTAAGTTAATTACGCAACCCAATCTTATTTTAGAAAAACCAAAACTTTATCACCGATTATGGAATGAGTTATTAGTCTGGCTAAATGAACATCGTTCTCGTCAACCAATGAATGGTATTATTCTTACTATTGATACATTACAACTGCTGACAAACGATAAAGAGAAAAATAGCCAATTTATTGCTTCATTGCATATGCGATTACAAGAAATTCGCATCGCTTTTAATAGTCAATTACCTATTTATATCGTGTTTACAAAGCTCGATTTATTACAGGGATTTGACGCTATGTTTCAGTCATTAGAAGCGAAACAGCGTGATGAAATATTAGGTGTAACATTCCGATTAAATAGTGAAAATAATTGGGAAAAAGATCTTAATGCATTTTGGGAACAGTGGGTAAGCCAAATGAATAGCGCCCTTCCTGAAATGATGTTGAATCGCGTTGATGAAAGCCAACGTACTAAGCTATTTAGTTTTATTCGTCAAATCCAAGGGCTAAAAACTAACGTTATTAGTCTGCTTAATGCATTAACGTCCAGTAATAAAGAGCAAGATATTCAATTAAGAGGGGTATACCTCACTTCAGCAACACAAGTTGGTCAAGTTGATAATATCTTTAGTCAAACGGCATCTGTTCAATATCATTTACCAACAGCGCCATTAGCCACTTGGCCTATTGCAGAAACTCATAGCTATTTTACCCAATCACTTTTTCAAAATATTTTGTTATCAGAGCCAAATCTTGCCGCTGAAAGTCAATTTTGGCTTAAAAAACATCGTAGAAAAGTTCTATTAGCTTCCGCTATTAGTGTTGTTGGTATTATCGCTTTATGGAATGGTTGGAGTCATTATTACAGTAAAAACTACCAATCTGGCGAAAATGTACTTAATGAAGTGAAAGCATTTCGCTCTTCAGAAGCGACAATTACCACCAATACAGCAGGAAAAGAGCAACTTGCGGTATTAAATCCGTTATTAGATGCCACATTGGCTTACGGTAATTATCGTGAAAAAAGTGATACTTTTTCTGATCTTGGGTTATACCAAGGCAAGAATGTCGGTCCTTATGTCGAAAATGTTTATCTCCAATTGATAACAGAACATTATTTGCCTTCAATTATGAATTCATTACTGACTGAGTTGAATAAAGCGCCAGCCGGTAGTGAAGAAAAATTAGAGATATTACGCATTATGCGCATGCTTGAAGATAAGAGTGGGCGTAATAATGAGATTGTTGAAAACTTTATGTCCAATTATTGGAGTCGCTTATTTACAGGTCAGAGAGATATTCAATCTCAATTAATGTCACACCTACAATACGCATTGAAACATACCGATTGGCAAACTCAACGCAAAGCGGGTGAAGTAACGGCTATTAATGCTTTTACACCATTTACTCAGCCACTCAATACAGCGCAAAAAGAGTTAAGTCGTTTACCTCTTTATCAACGTGTTTATCAAACATTACGTCTTAAAGCGAACCAAGCTCTCTCATCACCATTAAATATACGTCATCAAGTGGGTCCTAGCTTTGACGCTATTTTTACTGCGATTAATGAAGATAAACTGCAAATGCCTCAACTTCTAACGCTATATGGGTTAACAAACTATTTTACTCAGCATAATGATGAGCTGGTGGATCTGACCTTTTTAGACGCATGGGTATTAAATTTAAATACAAATACTCAATACAGTGAAAGCGACAGAAAAGAGATCCAACGCCAAATCACTGAGCAATATCTAAACGATTACACGGCACAATGGCGTGCCGCTATGAGTAATCTTGAAATAAGAGAATTTGAATCTCTACAAGATGAAATTAATGCATTAGAGCAAATTATTAGCGGTGAACAGCCAATTCGTCGTGCATTACAAGTACTAAGAGATAATACAACATTACCGAAAATAGACAGTTCGTTACCCATTGCTGATCAAAAGGCATTAATGGATGAATTGAAATACAAATTGCTCACTCGATTAGATAAAGAATTTGCACCTCAAACTGAAATTCTTGTCAGCAATAACGGTGAGAATTTACAAAATCTCAATCAGAAATTAAATGAACTTCATCGTTATTTATTAGGTATTTATAACTCACCAGTACCGGGTAAAGCCGCCTTAAAGGCCGTGACATCTCGCCTTGAAGATAATAATCGCGACATTATTTTTGAATTATCTCAATCAGCTAAAACATTACCTGAACCAATGAATCGTTGGGTAGGACAATTAGCAGATCAAGCGTGGAATGTGGTACAAAAAGAAGCTATTCGCTACATGGAGGTTGAGTGGAATGAAACCGTCGTTAAGCAATATAAGACCTACATTATCGGTCGCTATCCGTTTAATGCTGCAACCACACAAGATGTTCCTTTAAGTGAGTTTGAGCGTTTTTTCAAACCGAATGGCACATTAGATAGCTTCTATCAGCAAAATTTACGCCTTTTTGTTGAAAATAACTTAATTGAAAACAGTGATGGTCAATCACTTATTCGCCCTGATGTATTAGAACAACTTGAAATTGCTAATCGAATTAGAAATACGTTTTTTAATGCTCAAGGAAATTTAGAAGCACAATTTGCCATCGAAGCACTTTCTCTCGCGGGTAATAAGCGTCGTAGCATTTTAAATCTTGATGGACAATTACTCGATTATTCACATGGTAGAAGCCATACCGTACATATGGTTTGGCCTAATTCAATGCGTTCAAATGTTGAGAGCAAGCTTACCTTAGTGCCTATTTCTGGAGATAAATCACCACGAGCTATCTTATTTAATGGGCCATGGGCGCAAATGCGACTCATTAATGGGGGCAAACTTACCAATATTAAACTGCATTCTTTCGATGTGAAATTCACCCTTGATGGCGGTGATATGACATATCGGATCACAATCGATGAATCTAATAATCCATTCTTTGGTGGATTATTTACCCGCTTCAAATTACCAGAAACCCTTTATTAACTGATTTCCCCTCATATTTATGAGGGGATAGGATATTTCATGAATACGCCAAAAGAAAAATTTGTGATAAAAATTGCAGGTTCTCCTTTAGATATCCCTGAATTTATCGCATTAAAAGCGGAATTTAATAAACTTAATCATCCTTCTCAACCTGAGATCAGTTGGACGCTTATTGAATCTCTCTCATTAACGTTATTTAAAACCCATGGTATCGATTTACAGAGTGGCGTTTATTACACGCTGGCTCGTCTTCATCTAAATGGATTAAATGGTTTTACTGAAGGATGCGAGTTACTCGCCAATATAGTGGTCAGCCAATGGGATAATCTATGGCCCACTCAACCAAATCATCGGTGTGATGTTTTAAATTGGTTTAATACCAAAGCCGGTGCTTTATTACGTCAATTAACATTCTCGCCTACTGATTTGCGTTTAATTTATCGCTCAGAAAGAGCTTTGCAATTAATTATCGATCAACTTGCCCATACGGATTGGCCTAAATTACCGAAGCTAGAAAACTTACTTTGGTTTTTTCAAAATGCAGCGAAAACCTTAGAACAAAATACAAAAAGTTCAACTCAAAAAAGTAGCAATAATGCCGTTAAGATCCCGCCTATTGTCTATATCAGCGCATCTGATGAACTGAAAGAAAATAACGTTTCTAAACCTAATCCTATCGCCGAAGTTGTTTTATATGACGATCCGCCTATTGAGAAAAAACCAATGAGTGCAAAAAAAGGCTTTTTTATTGGATTATTAAGTAGCAGTGCTATTTTTGTTGCTATTAGTGTGGCTATTTATCTACCAATGCAAAAAGAACTCTCCGCAATTACTGCTCAACCTGAAGGTGCTATTACACAGTGGTTATATCAACCTAATATCAGTTCATACGCAAATAATCTTATTTTAATGGAAAAACAGTCTCCTATATTTGCACTAAGAAAATCGGAGCATATGTTGGATGTGGCTAAAAAGCTTTGGCCTAATAATGCTGATCAATCTTACGCAACACGACAATGGCAAAATATCCTTACTACACGATTAGAAAATACCCCCATTGACAGTAGCTGGTCTGATACGAATAAATTAATTCAACAGCTTTCCGATAGAATTGTTCAACAAGAGCGTAACAGAGGAAGCTTTACTCTTTCGTATTTAAAAACAGCAGTTTATGAAATACAAAAAAGCCACAATAAAGCAGTGCCTATTGAAAATAAACTGTATCTATTTTCACAAGAAATAAGTAAAGAGCGGTCTATTTCTCCCGCATTAATTAATAATCTCGATGCAGATATTAATGGATTATTGGCTCGATATTATCTTCTTCAAAAAGAAGCTGAAGAGTTAGGATTAAAGCCTTATTCATATTAAAAATAACCAGAATTCATGACAGATATTATTTATTATTAAAGGGTCGATATTAAATTAACATGAGTGAAATTAAATATTTAAAAGAAAGGCAATACCTGCAAAAACTGGCTAGATCCTACGCACAAAAAAAACCGCATTTAGCGGAAGTTTTAGAGCCAGATGATCCTCAAACTAGCTATTTAATGGAGGGATTCGCCTTTCTTTCTGCTCACTTGCAAGAAAAGATTGATGATGCATTCCCTGAAATCACACTCCCTTTATTACAACGTCTTGGCTCTCAAGCAATAAAAGGGTTACCATCAACATCAATAATTCAAATCAGTTGTGATAAAGAGATTAACTACAGCTATTACATTCCTAAAAATAGTAGTGCTTTAGGCAGTAATAATGAGTGTTTTTCAACTTGTCGCGATTTATATATTGAACCTTATTCTCTTATTGAAAAACAAGTAACACATCAACCTAATAAAAGTTGTATCTCTTTAACTTTTGCCTACCTTGGCGATATAGAGCAAATACAATCTTGCTCGCTAAATTTATTTCTTAGCCCAATCAAGAATATTGCAGATACCCTATTACTTGGATTAACTCAGCATTTTGACTATATTGAACTAAAACATGCGGATCAAAGTTATCATGGTGATAACGCAACGTTTTGTTTTAAATCTCAAATTGGTAAAGATTATCCTATTTTTCCACAATCAGAAAATACGCCGAAAGCGCCACAACAATTATTAGAGGGGTTGTATCTTCCTCACGTTCACCATTTTATCAGTTTAGATATTCCCACTATTATTAAACAACTCGATTGGGCGAAAAGCACTCAATTTACAGTTAGTATTTATTTAAATAAGCAAATTTCATTAACAGAAGAGCAATGCCAAGACTGTTTTTTACTCAACTGTATTCCCACAGTTGATAAAGAGAAAGATCATACAGTTATCATTGATTTCCAAGAGAATAAATCATCTTATTTACTGCCTATTCCAGATAACCATTATCTTTCAAGTTTATCTGAAATCATGCTTTCATTAGAGCCACATGAAAAAGAGCGTGGTATTTATTGTCATTTTTATTCGATAACTGAGTTAACATCAGCATCTCGTCTATTGCCTCAATATCAAAATTCCCTTTTTTATTCATTAACTATCGATAAAGATATCACAGGGAGAACATTCTATACGGTTCATTTCTATGACAATAAAGGTGAAGAACTTATCTCGCCACCAAGCCTACATTTTTCCTGTACTTATATTGGTTTTGAAAGATATAAAGATAACAGCATTGGTGTGTTGAATGCACATAGTGAAAATATGCCTGATAATTTATTGATCAAAAATATCACACCGCTATCAGAATGTTTTCCACCTATTGTTGATGATAAGTGTTATTGGCATTTGTTGTCACATTATAGTGCTAACGCTTTTATGCTAATGTCGATTACAACCATAAAAAATATGTTAAGTGATTATTTAATTTATACAGAATTAGATAAACAAGTTACAAGGAAAATAAAAAAATCCTTGGATGGCTGTATTGATTTAGATAGTCAGACTTATGATTTTATTTTAAAAGGCAAGCCACACCGTTGTTTATCTTTAATATTAACACTAGATACTGATTATTTTGATAATGAAGGTGATGCGTTTATTTTTGTTTCTCATCTTTATCATTTTTTCCCATTCTGCTTATCTGAGAATATGTTATTGGAAATGAAAATTAAATTTAAAGATGATGAAAAAATAAAATGGTTTTTATCACCTTCCCCACTAAAAGGTTATAAGTCGTTATTATAATTATAAAAAAGCCCTTAAAGGGCTTTTTTATAGTTTATTTTTCAAGTCAGCAGGAGCTATATAATGAGTAGTACGTCCTTCTTTTATTGAAAGAAATAATTTCATTTTCTCTAGATCTCTAAGTAATTTTCTTGCCGTATTCTCACTAACACCATATATATTCATAATAGATTTAACTGTAAATATATGCCCAGGTTCCTTAATGCCTTTTTTAATAAGATCTTTTTGAATAAAATTAAATTTAAATTTGTATTTTGACTCATCTAAGATATTAGAAACATCATAGAATTCTTTTGTTTTTACTCTTAAATATTCTTGTAATTCATCAACTGCATTTAGAATAACACTAATATTGAAATCAATAAAATAAGTCAAATCGCCATAATCTTTTTGAACACTAAGATATGACATTCCATAATCTTTATGATTTTCTTTGATTATCTTACTTATTGATATGTATTCAAATATATCATACCTATTTTTCAACATGAACCAGTAAAATATCGCTCTTGCCGTCCTACCATTACCATCTCTAAAGGCATGTTCATAACCCAGCATGAAATGGAGAATAATTGCTTTAATAACAGGAGGTATGAATTTATTATTATTCTCACCATTATGTTCTTTATTAGCAAAATCACATAATAACTCTAGTCTCGTTTCTAATTCTTTATAGTTTGGTGGATAATATAAGGGATTATCATCATTTCCTATATAAATATCATTACTACATCTAAATTCACCCGGAATATTGTCATTTTCTGATACGCTATGAGTTGCAATACTATGAAATTCTAATAATAAATCCCTTGTTAATGGTTCTTCTTTTCGCTTATCAGCGAGTCTTAATAATATATAGTTATTAAGGATCATTCTTTCATCAGGGGTACTAGGGGTTAATTCTTCCTCTAGCATTTTTTTTGCATCAGCTCTCGTCGTAGCAGCGCCTTCTAATTGGGCACTTGTAATGGCTTCTTCCATAAGTAACGAAGATACCAAATAATTTTCTTGAATGTTGCTTGATGCTTCAGGATCTGCAATCGCAGTCATTTTGCTAGTACCAAATTGCACAATTTTATGAAGCTTTGGTTCTAGTAAATCAGGAATACAAAAGGAAAACTCATTGCCATTCTTATCAAATAAGCCTATTCCTTTTTTTATTTGATCTCTGAGAAATTTTACTGCATACCAAATATTTTGAGCTTCTTTACTTGGCACTCTCCATTTCAATTTATACCAAGGCAAGTACCTTCCTTTTTCATCAACAATTCCATATTTACTGAGGTATGGACTGATTTTAGAAAAATCAAAAGTCTCATAATCAACTCTAGGTGATTGTTCTACAGGATGTTTTGCCATAATACCTCAATTTTTAAATTTTGATGTGAAATAAGTATGGCAGTAAATATCCTTCAAGGTCAATACGTAAAAACAGTATTCTCTACTCTAGACTTATAAAACTTAATAATGTGACAAACAAATACTTGGTTATGATATTAATATCTTAATGCTAACAATCAATATCCAACATAATTTTCAGAATAACTAATATGTAAGCAATTATCATATTTATAAATCTGAAGATATTGTTCATTATTCCTTAATTTAAGATTTCCATAATAAACTGGAAAGTCTAATTTATCGGTATATTCTTTTAATTGTTGATATGCCTTATTCCAATCGTTAATAGAATAAAATGTCACACTTCCCTCTCTAAGACCTCTATCAATAATTCCATCACCAGTAAAAAAATAATCATTTGATATTCTAGGTACTGATTTAATCACAAATAAAGTATTCAGATAATAAGAAAATACATTGTATTTATTATATAATATAATCAAATACCCTTTTTAATATTTTATTTCTACTTCTTTGACATTATTCATATTCTATTTAAGACCTGATTACAATAATCTTATAAATACTGAAATAGCGTGCCTTTTTGTGCTTAACCCAGAACTTGCAGTAGGATCACCAACACCGAAAGCCTCGGCTAAAATATCAGGATCTAATAGTGACTAAGTTATGCAAAATGGTGCCTTCTATTCTTACTAATCTCCAATTAAATCATATTATTCTTAATTAACACGCCTATCAAGTCATTAACAAACAAAAATACTGTTAAAAACTAATGTAATTTACCTAATTATTTGATTTGGGTAAAACGGTTTAAATCTTTTAATAAATAAAAATTGATAGATATTAACTATTAATAGGCTATTTTTGATCGTTTATATCGATCTTTAAGTATTTTTACGGTAACCTCTTTTAAAAAGAGGGATTGATATGAGTTCAATTAATATTGTTGTAGGTCAGAGAATTAAACAGAAAAGAAAGCAATTAAAAATAACAGGTATCGAGATGGGAAGAAGGCTTGGTATCAGTCAGCAACACTATTCACGTTTGGAAAATGGACATCTGAAAATAACCGTCGATCAGCTTATTGCTATTGCTTTAATATTAGGAATATCGCCACAAAGTTTGTTGGTGACACCTGAAATAATGTCCCCAATGTTAAATGCTTGCACTGAAACAGTTTTATCATCAAATGAGATTTTTGTATTAAGAAATAAGAAGCGCCGCAATCTTAGATAAAATACAGTAATATCATTTAGCGCTATCTAATATTATATTTTAACTATTCTAGCTAAATAGATCGCAATTTTTCATTTTCTTTTATTCAAATATCATCCATTTATAAAATCAATCGATTGATTTGTTGTTAAAATAAAGAATCAATTGTTAATCCCTTTAACGATTGTATATTTTAATAGAATTTTTGGGGCATTAGATAATTTTCGATTAGATCCTTCCATCAAATAAGCTGCTATTTCTTCTGATGATAAATCATCAACTTCTTCAAGATTAAAATACTCATCTGGCCAATAAATAAGATCTGAAGAAAAAGCTTTAAAGTTTATCTCGAGTAAATTCATTGCATAAGAATGTTCAGATTCACTGCCTTCTGCTAAACAGATGAAATCAACAATACTAATTAACTCTTCATAAGTCAGATCATCTAAATACTTCGCCTGATTAAAAGCTATTTTTGTAAACTCTTTTGCACTTGTCCAAGAATTGTAGTCACGAAAATCAGAAAACTCACAAGGCGTTATTACTTGTGCATTCCAATTTCTTATCATGGTGTTAAGTTCGGGATCATTTTCAGTTGCACCATTATCGATTTTAACAGTTATCTTCTGTAGTAAATCGATCAATTCATTGAGTTTAGCTTTGCTGACTTTTTTTGGTTTTAATCGGTTAGGTAAAGGCATTTTTTATTCCATTTATATTATTTGCATTAAATCTGTCTACTTTAATCTTTTTTAGTAAAAAGTCATTATAAAACATTAAATTATTTAATAAATAAACAAATGAATTATTGATTTATGGAATATGCTTAGAAAGCATCGTATTTATTAATATTTTATTTTAATAATGTCATCTAGAATATTCATAATATTATTTTTCAAATTCATCCTTTAACTTTATTTACTCGTATACCTATATTTCATACATCAATATTTAGAACTATTAGGCTAGGCATGATTTTTAAATCCATGACGAAGTTCAATTTGAAGTAATAGTACAAAACCAGTAGAGAGAGTTAGAAAAAAGTAAAGCTGGCGAAAATGCTTCGTGAAAAGAGTACCAAGAAAGTCTGTGAGTATTTAGTAAGGTGATTTATTCATACTTAACCAAACATGCACGCCAAATAGACAGCATTTTCGGAGCTAGCGTCCCAAATACGACACAACTGTGAAAAATAGAGAATTTGAAATGAATGTAACTACTTGATTGGAAATTTGATTTGAAATGGTACCCCTACAGGATTAAATATAAAACCATACCATACTGATTATTAACACTTTAAATTCATTCAATTTCGTTCCATGCCCCCAATTATGCCCCCTTTTTATTTTGTGACTCAATAATTAAAGGGTTCAGGATCCAGTTTTCTCAAAGCTACTAGCATTGCAAAAATATCATCAATAGTAATTTTATTGCAGGTAACAAAACACCAACCAGAAATAACCCTCCCTGTAACCTGCCCGTATTTTTTATGATTCCGTTTCAAACGGAGCGATAACAATCGTAAAATATTTATCATCTGATAGGTAGGCTACCCAAAAAAGTAGGATGAATCATCTTCATCAACAGTGGTAAGTGCTTCCTCTAAAGTATATCTGCACGTTTTATCATAAATTACCCAATGGTCAACATTGAACCAAAATAGCTGCCAATTTGATTTATTTTTGTCGTACTTAATTTTGATAATAGGGATAGATAATTTATCACCACAGCACGCACCTTTTTGCGAAATAATTATCGTCGTATTTCGTACACTGTAGGTTAAGTAGAAAAAATCCAGAGTGTTACCGTCCGGCCCCCACATATTAATATACTTTTCGATAAGTAATTTAATCCCTGATGATTCCATCATTAGCCATACCCTACACAAAAATAACTGTTCTCATTCCAATTGAATTTTACGCGTAAAGCAATACTTGAATGTAGCTTATCGAACTGCCTCGATATTTTCGGGTTAGTTGAACTGGTCATCTTAAAGAGGGTCAGTTAAAGGTAGGCAATTATCTGTGCCCCAGTTAGCTGATAACCATTAAGCCATTCATAGCAGCCTGTAGCTTTTACTTTGTTTCCTTCTGGCAGAGCATAAGCTCCAGCGCGTTAATATCGAATGCCACTATCTTCAATGGGTACGGGCTGCGCTTGTCACTCTCAGCCTGAATAGTCATTGTAGCCATAACTTTACCTGTGGCTGTTTTACTCACTCAGGTGCTTTTATTACCGTTCCTGATGTGGTGATCCTGATTGATATTGCTTTTCTTATTTCTGGTTTATTCATCTTGATACCATAATAATATAAGCCATTGGTTAAAATAAAATGCTGATGGGACTCTGGAATATTGGGTAATAATTCCAATTTCTAGGGGAGATCTAAACATTAACTTACCCATGATGATACGGGATTATCCCGCATGTAAAACCTTAGTGTAACCTTAGCGTTATCAGCTTAATCCTCACCGTTTAACCTTGCTGTAATATTGCCGTAGTCCCTTATTATAATCTTGTTGCTTATCACATTATACGGGCCGTAATAGGACCGTTATTTTAGCTTTGGTTATCTATGTTCAGCATGGATAGCTTATTGATTTAATCGGTAGCACATTTTTACTCATTGTAGATGGCTTTCATGGGACATTTTTCATTTTATATGGGACATGTCCCATAAAACATGGGACACTAAACCCAACGATTTTTAACGTAACTTTTGAAAGTAAAATAAAAGACTTCATCCCACATCATGGGACATGGGACACAAAATCAAAAATGCGTAGCTAGACGCAGAACGCGGCGCGCAATGCCCGTGAAATAGAAAAGTGCTAGGAAGGACCCAAAAAATTCTAGACCAATGAGTATTGGTCTAGAACAAAATATCACTTCAAATATTATTGTTGGTAATTTGACTCAATCTTACTTAGTGAGTTGGGAATAAGAGTTTCACTAAATCCAGATACGAAAGACAGCATTAATAACATAAACATATTGCCATCATTCGAAATCAGACCTGAAAACATAAGCCCTGAACGGACGAGAGAGTAAATAACAACCCCTGCAATTAAAGAGATGACTAACCTTTCCGCGCCATAAATAGAATACATCCAGTTGCTGATAGCCTGCTGAGTTGAAACATATTTCGCCTTCAGTGATACCGATAAAAAACCACCTAGTGTTGAATATGTTAGGCAATAGAGCATATTAAAAAAGGTCGCATTAGTAATAATAAAATCTTTTTCTC
Source organism: Proteus sp. CD3 (assembly GCF_008808075.1). Taxonomy (NCBI): domain Bacteria; kingdom Pseudomonadati; phylum Pseudomonadota; class Gammaproteobacteria; order Enterobacterales; family Morganellaceae; genus Proteus; species Proteus sp. CD3. Next base: position 2,781,192 of record NZ_CP019686.1, read on the forward strand.
TCAAAAAATAGAATATTACTGAACTAATTGAGAAACAAATAGCTACTATCGCAGCACCAAGCAAATAAAAAAGTCGACTATAAATCTTTGTTTTATAATCACATTCAGCATCTTTTGTTATGTTGGCAATTATCGTTTTGGAATTTTCTGTATCGCCCAAAATGGCTGTTACTATGGCACTAGAAGCTCTTTGTTTATAAGATTCATCAACACCTAGCTTATACAATGTAGACTTTAGCTTATCAAAATCATCTTTAACGCATTGAAAATTAAGCATTGGTTCAAAATCATCTTCTACCAAAGTATCAACTATAACCTTTAAGCTCGTTATGTCAGAAGACCCCTCTATCGTGTATACTAAGTACTGATCACCACGAGCATATATTCTACTTATTGTATTTCCCATAAAGTCCTTGTTTCCTACAACATAATTATTCATCCTTGTAATTTGATTTTGCTTATACTCTTCTTTTTTTTCATCTAATGCTGATCGACATGAACTACACTCACCCGCCATATATTTATCTTCCATAATTAAAACAATCCCGTTTACTATATCAAATTTATTCTTTAATTTGTCTATCTAGCTGTCTTCATTGTCTCTTCAAGCGCTCGGCTTATTTTCTGTGGTAAAAAAGCCCCGCCATTTTGAAGCGAGGCTATAACTTGACTATCCTCATGAGATTACTACTTTTTCTATATTGTGGTCATTCATGATTAACGTATAGTTGCGCGACATTCATGAAGTACGTTTCTCTATTTTGCCCCGATTGTCTGGGGTGTTTTTGTTTCTATGTTCTAAGACCGAAAGAAAACCTTGGGAAAACTTGGCATTGTATTGCGCAATTCGCAATTTTTTTGCGCACGATTCGCAGTTAACCTCAATAAATCTATATATCAAAATACGTGGATATTCTTTTAACTCATTGTAATAATTATCATTCATTGATGTTCACATTTTTCGCAGTGCGCAATTCTAAGCGCGGTTTTTCGCAGTAATGCGCAATTGACCTTAACATTTCTGTACATCCAGAATTGTGCATAACCTGTCTAACCTTTGCTACAACTGAATTTAAGACGATTCACACTCTGCGCAGTTTGCAAAATTATGCGCAATTTCCAGATTGACCTTAACATTTCTATACAACATCCAAAATTGCGCACAAATCACTCTAATCCTTGCTGTAACTGACTTTGAGAGCATTCGCACTCTGCGCAATTCGCAAAATCATGCGCAATTTATCTTATAACCTTAGCATTTCTTAGCATTCGAGTTACGCATAAACCTATCTAGCCCTTGTTACATCTGGCTTTGAGTTGGTTCGCACTTTGCGCACCAGTTCGCATCTATGCGCACAATACCGATACATCCCGATACATCCGTGCGCAAAATGGTTTATAGATTTTTTAAGGTGATAGTCATTCATACGGTCGGGTAAAAATGAATTGAATTCCAATTTAATACGTGAGGTTTTATGAGGTGAAAAACTGCACAATACACTCGAAAAAATTTTTATATAAATACACAAAAGTGGTGGTCTCAGTGGTCTCAGTGGTCTCAATCCACGCAACCACTTGTATTTATACAATTTATTTATTTTCACTGAGACCACTGACCGATTTTGAGTGGTCTCAATTTCCAAATTACAACCAGATGAAATTCATATCAATTTGATAAATAAGGATTAAATAGATTATTTTTAGTGGTCTCACTTTTTAATTTCAGTGGTCTCAGGCTCTTTTTCCTACCAGCAAGATAAGCCGTCAATTTATTCTGTGGTCTCAAAATCGCCTCAAGTGGTCTCAAAAAGGGCTTGAATGGTCTCAGTGTGGTCTCAATATTTAAAAATAAATTCTTTAATATCATACTATTAATAAATACATCCTTTATTGAGACCACTACTATTTATCATTTTAACAAGCGATTAATCGTCATCATCATCCTGAACTAGCATCATGATATAAGCACGTTGTTGAGTTCCCCCAAGGTGTTTAAGTCGGGGCGTCTTTCCCTGCAGACGTTTTCCTTTGGCTGGCTTTTTCAGTATTCCCATAGTGGCTAATACTTCTGCGAACGTTTCGGCATTAAACCCCTTGGCAACCTCAGCCCTAAATACATTCGGTAATGTATAAAAAAGAATTGGCGCATCATCATGACTGCCTTTGCGCTCTCGATAACCGGCTAAATCACGTTCATCATAAGGTAGTGGAGCATACCGGCTTATCCCATAGGCATTTAAAAACGCTAAAGCCTGTTCTGTGATCTGCTCAATTTCTTTATTGCCGGTGCCAAATTCAGCCAACCAGACATTAAATACGGCTTGAACTGCGTCTCTACAATCTTGTTCATCCCAACCCGTAATCACTCGTCCCATTAATAACGCTGACTCTATAGCAGAAAAGCGATCACTAGCTCGGTGTACCTGTTCCCCATAACTACTGGGAATTGATTTACCCCATCGTTGCTGTGCGGCTCGATAGGCTTCCTTGGCTTCTTCCTTGTGGTTTGATAGGTACTCAATCCAATAACGCCCTGCAGTGCCGTAGTTAGCACGACAATTCACCTTAATTAAGTCAGCGTGCTCTTTCCCTGTTTCACACTCATGTAACTCAGTAGCTCGCTCTATTGGAATATTAAGTAACCGCACCAGTTGACCAGCATTCACTTTTACCCCTGAATTTAATAAAAAGGTTTCAATGTCTTTTTCGCCGGTACTAATGGCCACTGTCCGCCAGCTTTGAACCTGCCGATTACCGCCCTCTTTTGCACCTTGGATCTTACCTTTGCCATTAAATAGCGTGTAAGCCGATTTATAGACGTGTTTAGGATCAGCCCCTTGTCCAACTTCATCTAAATATAAAAGCCCGTCATTGTGAGCTACAGCCTCGTTAGTCATGCCGTATTCAGTGTCATACCACGTTAAACGCTGTAAATCAGGATCTCCTGTTCCATGTTGCACTTGCACTGCAATGAAGTTTTTAGCTTTCTGTTCTGCTCAATAAGTTTACCTATCAACGCTATAACAAATTCTTGCTTTTGCGATGATGAGGCTATTTCATAACGTTGAATTAAGGTAAATTCAGGCCTATCTGAACTGTTAAGAATTATTGAAATATCATTTAATAATGGAGTTAATGTATTCATGGGTATGCTCTTTTTTAATTTAACCTGCCCACACTGCCATAGAGATAACGCTGTTCTTCAGGCTTTTAGTGAGAGCAAGAGACAATCAAGTAATATTTACGATATCGCGTTTAAGTGCAGAAGTTGTGGGAAATCTGGAATTGCTGTTGTTAAAGCACGACCCAATACTAGTGGTCCTTTTGATTCAGTGAACTTTAGTGATTTAGATTTGGTTTTACCTAACAAAGATTTATGGTTTACGATTATTGAAACTTATCCTTCAATAAAGGTCAGCTCAGCACCTGACAACACCCCTGAGCGAGCAGCTAAATTTTTCATTGAATCAAAAGATGACTTTCAACGCGGTAGATATGAAACTAGCGTGATGAATTGTCGAAAAGTTATTGATATCTCGACTAGAGTACTTATGGGTGAAGATGCTAAAGATGAGAAATTATCGCAACGCATAAGTATGTTATTTGCTAAAGGAAAAATAACAGAGGACATGAAAGACTGGGCTCATATAGTTAGAATTGACTCAAATGGTGCAGTCCACTCTGATGAAGAGTTCACAAAAGAAGAAGCAGAGCAAATTCTAGGATTTACCGAGGTATTTCTGATGTACTCCTTCACTTTGCCTGAGATGATCAAAAAACGACAAGAAGTAAAAGACTCAATTTAATGAAACTAGGTTGAGGTGATGATTACTTTCACCTTAACCCAACCAGTTCCCTGCATTAGATGCCTCCCAGTCAATTTTAAATAGTCGCTTAAGCACTTTCTCGCTTCGGTAATTTTTGAAAAACTTGCGGTTATAGTCTTTGCAGTTCTTTATGTATTTTCTTTTCCTGAAGGTAGCCTCGTCGGCATAAGCCCATAGGAGATCTTTATAATTAGTTCCTTTCATTACTCAACCCTCTAATTAATATTGATATTCTTGGTGCAAAACTTAAACACCCACCTGATTAGATAGGTCATCACTAACGCCTGAATAATCACTATTGGTAATGCCCTTAGATAAACATGAAGATTAAACTCGCCTAATTTATCTATCGCGATTAAAAGCGATACCGAACACCAAGCAATGAGTTGAAATAGAAATGTAAGAATGTTGCTACTAAATATCCTGACGAGTGCCTTCTGATGCCATTTCATCACTCAACATCTCACCTAATTGCCATAACTAATTTTTAAACTTCCTGATAGGAAACCATCATAAATGGGTATTTGTTCATACTGAATCAAAAAAAAGACCAGACGGAACATTAACGCCAAGTGTTAGGAAAATGCGAGTTGATTCTAACACAGCATGGAGGACGGCACTAAAAAGAGCTGGTATCGAAAACTTTCGCTTTCATGACTTAAGGCATACTTGGGCGAGTTGGTTAATTCAATCTGGTGTTCCACTTACAGCATTACAAGAAATGGGAGGCTGGGAAAGTATAGAGATGGTAAGAAGGTATGCTCATTTAGCACCAAACCATTTGACAGAGCACGCACGTAAAATTGATGACGTTTTTAATGATAACGACACAAATACGACACAAAGCAAAAACCAAGTTGGATTAAAATTAGCGTAAGGTGTTGATTTTAAATGGTCCCTACAGGATTCGAACACGAGTAAATTAACATTGTTTTATAATGAAAATATCGTGTTCGATAAATTTTATACCAACAAATATACCAACAATTATTTTTCTATCATAATGCCTAAGCTTTTCTACTTCCCTGAAATCGACATCTTCGCCAACTCTGGATTATTGGCCTCAAAGATGGATAGTGGTAATTCAACCTTACGACCGTTTTGATCTTCCACCGCTTTAACCACTTCAAATTTAGCAACATCCTCACACGGAATTTCCAATCCTGCAAACGTAACACGAGTAGCGCTAGTATCGCCAAAAGGTTCCACTTCCAGTACCGTATCCCCTAATACTTTTCCTTTTCCATCTTTCATTCGCAGCGTGAGTTCAAGCGCACCAAACTCCGCGTGGTCTAGAACCATATGGCTACCACCATTATCGAGGGTAAATGAGTAACCACAGTAACCTTGGTTAATAAAATTTGAGCTGGTATGTGTGATGCTTGCATAACGCTGTTGTTCTTCAGCCAAGCTAAATGTACTGACTGCCAATAAACTCATCGCAAAAATGCTCTTTATCTTATTCATTACGTTACCTTTAGCTATATTTTATCATCCTCGCTACCACAAGTGATGGTAGCGAGCATCTAGATTTATTGTTGGTTGGTTTGCAATCCGCCTTTAGTACGGTCCTTTTCTTTCCAGCGTGGTCGATTCTTGCCTGAAAACTCTTTTTGCATACTCCAATACCCAATGGGGTAACGAGCTACAATCGTCCCGCCAACACCAATATCGACCGAAGAGTACTGACCATTATTAATGGTTCCTTTTTGAACGTAGGCATTAGGGCTACAAGTGCCCGTATCGCGTTGTTGCCAGTTTCCGTCAGTTCTTGCCACGATATAAAAATCACCAAATGCGCAACCTGAGGCAGATTTATGATTCAGTACCGCAACATAATGTTTGGTTGAGCCCACAATCCTACAGCTACTGTTTTGGCCCCCACACACTTGCCATAAGGTTTTACCGCCATCGCCTTTATATTCCCAGATGGTATTTTTAGGGGGCTGGCTGGCGGCAGAGGCGGGTAATGTTATCAACCACAGTGAGGCTAATGCAGCCACAACTACATATTTTTTCATTATAAATTCCTATCAACATAAATAGAAACGTCAGATTGACGCTTGATGAACACCGTCTAATGGGTGCTTGTTTTTCCCTGATATGGCGTATTCGATGGTTATCGGGTGAATGGTGAATAAGGTATCCACAACAAAAATTGCTGATCATGGTTAATGTTATGGTTGGCGGTTTAGTCGCACTGAAACCCAGTGACGAATTCGTCGATGAAGATAAAAGGCAATACCAGTGGCGATAAGCAAATCAACCAGCAATATCGTGGTGGCGATACCTTCAGTAAAACCGTATAGCCAACCGGATGACATGATAATCAGTAGGCTAGAGAGGGCTAATCCGATAATGATGGTAGAGATAATGGCAATTAATTTGGGGTTGAAATGGATTTTATAATCAATCCCTTTAAAGGCACTTAAAACCCACAAGCCTAATTGCGTCAAGAGTTGTGGGATAAGCAAAGCTGAGAGATATAAAACGAAGTACATCAATGTGATCCCATACGGGTTCATGATGAGGGCGATAAGCTGGAAATGTGTTAGCAATACGCCCGTGATCCAAAGGCATAACAAGATACTGATAACGATAGCGATGCGTTCTAAACCCAATTGTAAGTGTGAAACAGTGTTCATATTTTTTAAGCTTCCTTATGTGATGATGAATTCACGATGTAATGGTTATTTTGAATAGGCATGGTCCATTCGTGACCGCAATCGCGGCACATCCAGCCCGAGCCCCATGCAATGATGTCTTGCTCAGAAGAGCAGTGAGGGCAATGTGTGGGATGCGATGCTGGTGGGGTTAATAGCGTCATGGTCGGCTCCTTTCTTTGTGTGATGGAAGAGAGGTAAGTACTTGTGATATCAATCGAAAATGCGGTAGTGCCGCAATAAAACTGTTTTGTTGTGACAGTTGCATCACTGCGTGTTTCGGTGTGAAGGGGGTATTGAGCGGCTGAACCTGTTGAATATCATCCAACAACAAGACATGCACTTGCTGATGATATTCCGCCAGTAAATACCACTGACCTTCACGGTAAATCAGTTGATAGGGTTGTAGTGGACTAAAACGACGTTCAGGTGTAAGTAAGCTAATAGATTGCTTACTGGTAATGGCATACACCAATTGATAGAAATGGTCGGCATGTAGAGCCGAAATCTTATGGGCGTGATGCCAAATCAAACAAGGTGCATGGGGCTGCTGGGTTAACAGCAACCCGAGTAAGCGGCTGTCTAGCCCCGGAAACAACCGAGTCATCCCAATCTGTTTCACAAAGGTAAGAACATCTTTGTCTCGGTAAGCTTTTAGCGTATTGATGGGCAAGCGATAACAACCTTGCCGACCTTCTACCCCCAGATAAGCCAAGCGTTCACGTAAATCCCGCTGTAACGTGCGTTCAGAAACATTGAACTCTTGGGCTAAACACGAGAGCACAAGGCTTTCTCCTGCCATTAATCGGGCAATCAGCGCAGAGAGTCGCATAGCCATGCGGTCATATTTTCGGTTGATCTGAAACATAACGTATTGCTCTCAATAACAGACGTTAGGAAATGAAGAAGTGAGGGAGTTTAACTTAGGGGATTGACAGGTTATGTCTGTTGGGAAAAATTCTCATTAGGCATTTTAGTGAAAAATCACTATAAGTAATTCATTGATAAATAAGGTTATGCTGTTTATCTGAACAATATGAGTGTGAAGCATAACGACACAACCTGTCAGGGTGGGAAAATTAGTTGGGTTGGCGGGGGGCAAGTTGGTTAAATAAAGTATCCGCCATCACCCACAGGGCTTTATTGAGTTTGATATCACCATCAATCCCATTCACCGAACGAGTGCGAGCGAGTTTACCTTTTGCAGTACGGCCTGATAGTCCCCCTTTAATCAGATTTTCTTGTAAACGTTGGTACACCGTCCAAAGGTCTTCTTTTTTATCTTCAACGCGTCGAGGCTGTAGAATTTGCTCTCGCGTGACGGGCTGGAACTCTTCACCAAAGCGGTAGGTCAAAGCTGCTTCAGCAAAGGCTTGTTGGGCGGGTGGGGGTAACAATAACGACTGCATACTTTCGCGTTTTTCGACTACTTGCTCAAACGTATTGAGTACCTCATACGCCCCTTCAATCACTTTGTCCACCACATCCCCTTTATGGGGTACACGCACTTCACCCAATACATCACCGCACACCAAACCGTTAGAACACACGGCTCTAAAAAGCCCCGGTAACATCTGATAGCTGCTTGAGCCATCATGGCTATTAAGCAGAATAATTTCAGGAACTTGTATACCCGTGATTTGGTCATGTCGCCGAAGTCGTAACATGTGCTTTGTATGCTCTCGACGACTGATATCACGCACCCGAGTTTGGCAGGCAAAGAACGGATAGAAGCCTTCTTTTTGCAGGCTATCTAACAAGGTAATGGTCGGGATGTAGGTATAGCGTTCACTGCGGGAATCGTGCTTCTCTTCAGAAAATACACTCGGTACAGTACGGAATAACTCTTCGATAGTGAGTGGACGCTCACGGCGAATACTGTTAGCAGAGCCAAAACGCGAAGCTAATAAACTCATGATAAAACTCCGGATTAATCAATTAAGTGGAAAATGGCAGCGGATTCGGGATGTTGTAGCGCATAGTCACGCAACTGATAAAAACGGTCACATATCACTTCGCTTTCTGTTTGGAATGACCAGATGCTGTACAGGATAAGACATACTGCAATGCCTGCCGCCTCTTGGCTCACAGTGGCTTCATTGCCGTTGTGCATGTTGAATAGCGTTAAAGTGTCCATGTTGATATCGGGGTAGATAAAGGCACCACCATTATTGAGCGTGCCATATTCCCAGTAACCGCCATGATACTCATCGCAGAATTGGCCCATCGTGGTGAAGATCACCACTTCAAAGGTGGCCCAGCCTTTAACTGTACCAAAATGGTTGAACCAAAAATCAAGGCGTTGTTCATCAGGAACGAGTGTGATTGCAATAGCGGATTCAGTTAAATGATTCATTAGTTGATACTCCATTAAAAAGAAATAAAAAAGCGCCAATCCCGTTAAGGAGTGGCGCTAGATGTCATTAATGTTGCGTTAATTTAAGAAGCTAAAAGAAAAAACTCCACAGGGATTTAGCGACGGAAACGATGCTGTTTTTGACAATGCTGATCGTATGTTTTATCAATGTGGGTAATGGAATAATATCGATTATGGTATCGACGATATCACTGACACATTGCCCAAAATCGTTACGTGCAGAATTTTCCACAGATTGCGTCCGGTAAGTGCTGTTCAGTTGCCTAGCGACACCGCTACTGGCTTGCGCTGGTAACGCCTGTATTAATTGCTCTGATAATTCAGTGAGTTGAAAGCCTTCTGCCGCAGAAACCGTCATCACAGGATGATGTAGCTTAAAGGCGGTTACTACGGCTTCTTGCTTCAATTTCAAGTTAGTCATTTGTTCAAGGGATGGCTGGTGGTTGTGTTCATCCCACTGGCGGCAGGGCTCTATTTTGTCTGCTTGGTTCAGAACAAATAGAAATTGCTTAGGTTGGTAGCCACATTGCTCAGTAAGAAAGCGATAGCACTGTTCATCGGAAGACCATGCACGATCATCCGCTTTGAGTACCCAGATGATTAAATCCAGTTCTGGCAATAAGTTACGATAGAGCTGGTGGTACTCTTTATCTCGTTTGATACTTTCCCCCACGCCGGGTAAATCAACAAAAGTGAGGGTATGGTTGTTCATTGTTATACTGAAGCGTTGAGCTTGGCGTGTGCAGCCAGAGACATCACTCACAGGCGATAGTTGGGATTGGAATAGAGCATTGATTAAGCTGGATTTTCCAGCTCCTGTTTTACCCATTAAGCCTATGGTGGGGGAGTAGTTTATTAGGTAGTTGAGTTGGTTGAAAAACAGATTTTTAAATGAAGCAGGAAAGGCAGAAATAACCCTTCCTAATTCAGGATATTCGTTCATATTGCTTCCTTGAAAATAAATTCATCATCATTCAAGGTAATAATATATATTTGAAATTGTTTTAATTTTTCTTTTCAACTAACGATATGAGTTCTTTAAGTGGATCTCGTGGCAAAACAATTTCTTCAATCATCGCCTCGATAATTTCGTTAATATTTTTATTATGATTTTTAGCTATTTCTTTTAATTTCAACATAGATGATTTTGAAATATACGTATTGAGTACAGCCTTATCTTTAACTCCATCACGATACTTTTTTTGGCTCCATGCCTTCCTTGTTTGAAATAAAAAAAGCTTTACACGTTCTACGGTTGAAATAACAGCCCAATAATCAAAACAGGAAACAATTATTTTCCATTTCTGATTTTTAATAAGAACATTAACATCATCATCAGCAGCAATATTTTCGCGCATCATCCTCTCTCCTATCCATTTTAACGCTTCAGTTTTTTTTGACAAAAATGAAAAAGGATCTGGATATTCTTTGGTAATAGATGAAGCTTTATCTCTCATTTGAAAAACTATCGCATTAAAATCTTTAGGGGTCATAAATAAAACTATAAAATCCAAAAAACAAACAATATAATGAAAAGGTATATTTTTACCCATCATTGGCATCAAATTTAAAGGTGAATAATTATACACTCCAGCCATAATTGATTTATGACCCATTTCTATAAGGTATTTATTATACGACTTCATGAGAAAGTTTAAGATAACAAATGATATTCTTTCATCCCTTAAAAAAGATAGTTGTTCTATTGGAATAGTTTTTCTCTCCACCTTTCTTAAATAATGATCAACATTATTTAAGACATTCCCGACATGCTGATTCAACTCACGAATTAACGTATTAACATTCTTACCTCTTGCCTCGATAATCATTTTATAAAAATCTTCAGGTAATAGTGTTTTTTCTGAAAGCATACAGAATAGGACTGCATAATATTGTCTACACTCCAAATAATTATCATTTACATCTACACTTATCATACACTCTCTCCACCTAGTATTTTTTGCAGACCTTTACGCTGTATTTTACGTAGTATTTAAGATGTTATTATGCTACATAACAATCAGTATTTATGTGTTGAAAATCACTATAACCACACAAATTATTATTAGAATGAAGACTAATCTTTAGATAAGCTAATATCAGAGTTGAACTACTTGAAAAAGTATCAGTTCACCTTTGTTCAAAAGCGCTCTGTCACGGTCATCGGTGATGAGATAGAGAAGAGCCTTGCCGTGTTGGTATAGTATTATCTTAATAAAGAAAACCTATCCCATAACTACACCTAGAACATTAATCATTACCCTGTCACTGACTCACTAATTCATATGCTCATCATTTTTCTAAAGTGATGAATTCTTATTTTTAACAACATCCATTCTAGATATGAAAATAAAACCAACCAAAGGTATCAATCATGTCTAGAAACACCTACAACGAGCATTACATTCAAAAGATAAACCACACCATCCGTAAATCACTCTCAACCTATAATCGAGTTACTGCTATTCGAGTGGACTTGCGATTTCCTTCATCGGATATAATTCACTTAAGTGACTCCAATGCCATCACCCGATTTTTTGAATCGTTAAAAGCAAAAATAAATGCTGACCTAAAACGTAAAAATAAAATATGGAAGCGTAACCATTCATGCCCTTTGTTTTATGTATGGGTCAGAGAGTTTGGTGAGATAAAAAACAAAAAACACTACCATGTACTTTTGCTATTAAATAAAGATGTTTATTGGAACCTAGGTGATTTTATTAAAACCAAAGGGACGCTCTATGCATTAGTACAACAAGCATGGTGTAGTGCTATTGGTGTAAACCATCCTGATAAGCGTTATTTAGTTCATATCCCGGACAACGCCGTTACTTGGCTAGATAATAATGAAACCCACAATGAAAGTGCGATATTCAAATTAAACCAGCGTTGTCGTTACTTAGCCAAAGAGCATACAAAATATTATGGTGATGGCGAGCGTTCTTTTGGGTGCAGCCGTTAATCTACCAATAAAAAACATGAGGGGGATATCTTTTGGAAGAGAGATATCCCTAAATATTCATCGATATCCCTTCTGCCTTTTAACTTTAAAGACAGGAGTTCAATAATGAGCACTCAAGCGATTCCCTTATTAGATGACCAATTCGTTGATATGAAATTTATAACCCGTTTAACCGGATTAACTGATAAATGGTTTTATAAATTGATCCAAGATGGGGAGTTTCCAAAGCCGATAAAACTGGGGCGTAGTTCTCGTTGGTTAAAGAGCGAAGTTGAAAATTGGTTACAAGCACGTATTGCCGAATCCAGAGTCTAACCATCACATCACTCTCCTATTCTGCGTTAGTAACACCAACATTTAAGTCACACTGAAAACTCAACAATGAGAAAGTATCATGCTCTTTATGAGACATTGCTACGCCTTTACCAACTCTGACTGAATGGACTTACCAAACTTACTGTCGCTCACGGAATGCTTCATCCCTATATCAAGAATAGTTACCAGCTGGTGGAGAGGATCATTGGCAAGCAGATGGAGAACCAGGGGCTGGAGATAATAATGAATGATTATGTATTATTCACAACAACATATTTTATTTAGTTAACAGCATAAACACATACAGAGTGTTGAAGTTGCCAACAACACTCAATCCCATTCACTTTCCTAGGGTTTGTACTTAACTGGCCTCTTCATTTGCATTTTTACATCGTGTACTACCAATCACTATTTGACCATCTTCCTTGATAAATTCACTTTGTTGCTGATTAGGCAATATATCTAATACGACCTCTGATGGCCGACACAACTTTACGCCTAGCGGCGTGACAACAATCGGCCTATTGATCAGTATTGGGTACTGCAACATAAAATCGATCAATTGCTCATCGGAATAAAGGTTATTTTCTAAATTTAATTGCTCATAGGGCTCAACATTTTTGCGGAGTAATTCGCTGACTGTGATTTTCATATCGGCGATAAGTTGAACTAGCACATCCTTAGTCGGAGGTGTTTCTAGGTAATAAATAATCGTTGGCTCAACACCACTATTGCGGATCATGGCAAGGGTATTACGCGAAGTGCCACAATTGGGGTTATGGTAGATAGTGATCTCATTCATGGGGTTACCTTTAATTTAACAGTGAAAGTCGAAGTACTAAAGCAACGAGTGTGACAATGAGCACAGGGATAGTCATGATAATCCCGGTTTTGAAATAATATCCCCATGTAATGGTCATGTTTTTTTGCGATAAAACATGCAGCCACAACAATGTCGCCAAGCTACCTATTGGTGTGATTTTTGGACCTAAATCGGCGCCAATCACATTGGCATACACCATCGCTTGCTGAATTAACCCTGATGCTTCACTTCCTTCTATGGATAGCGCACCAATTAACACCGTTGGCATGTTATTCATTATTGAGGATAAAAATGCAGTTATAAATCCCGTACCAATTGTTGCTACCCATAACCCTTTGTCTGCAAGGTAATTGAGCGTTTCAGAAAGATAATCGGTTAACCCTGCATTTCTTAAACCATAAACAACCAAGTACATACCTAAAGAGAAAATGACGATTTGCCACGGTGCTCCACGTAATACTTTTTTGGTATTAATCGTATGGCCTCTGGCTGCAATCACCCAAAGAATTAAAGCGCCAATAGCCGCAATTGCACTGATTGGAATACCTAATGGTTCTAAGACAAAGAAACCAATAAGTAGCAGTACCAATACCAGCCAACCTGTTTTAAACGTTGTCATGTCCTTAATGGCTAAAGTCGGTTCACTCAGTTTGGTAACATCATATTGTTTAGGAATATCTTTGCGGAAAAACCAATGCAGCATCGCTAATGTTGCAATAATTGCAGCAATATCCACTGGCACCATAATCGATGCATATTCAGTAAATCCAATATTAAAGAAGTCCGCAGAAACGATATTCACGAGGTTCGAAACGATCAGCGGCAAGCTCGCCGTATCTGCAATAAACCCGGCAGCCATGACAAATGCTAATGTCGTGCCTTTGTTGAAACCAAGTGCCAATAACATCGCAATCACAATGGGCGTTAATATCAATGCTGCGCCATCATTGGCAAACAAGGCCGCAACCGTTGCACCAAGTAACACGATATAACTGAATAACAGTTTTCCTTTACCCCCACCCCATTTGGCAACATGTAATGCAGCCCATTCAAAGAAACCACTTTCATCTAAAAGTAGGCTAATGATAATGACGGCAACAAATGTCGCCGTGGCATTCCAAACAATGTTCCAAACAATAGGAATATCTTGAAAACTGATCACACCAAAGATCAGTGCCAATACAGCCCCTACTGAGGCACTCCAGCCAATACCCAGTCCTTTGGGTTGCCAAATAACAAAGGTGATCGTTAAAATAAAAATCAATGCGGCAATAAACATAACAACCTCATTTAAAAGGTGCTTTTCCGCACCTTTTATTTTTAGAAAATAAAACTTACTCTGCAAGCTGACTTAATGCAGATATCCCCACAGGCTCTGTTTCAAGCAAAGGAACAATAGCAACACGTTTTGCCAATGTTGATGTCACTTTTTTAATCTGAGCGACTTCCTGTTCAGCTCTTGAAAGTAACAATGGTGATGTTGTTTCTGTGATAGATAGGCTGTTATTGATTACCCACGCCCACGGATGTATATCTGCCCGTATTAAATCATTTTGTAAGTTCTCCGCCTCAAGCACAGGCGTAGTTTCAGCGAGTGTCGTAATAATAACTTTGGTGCGTTCAGGATCTTGTAATTGCATCATCGGCGTTAAATAATGACCTTTCTCGCCCATTTTTTTAGCAATTTCTTTATGGTATGCCCCTGTTGCATCCAGAAGTAATAATGTATGCCCAGTCGGCGCAGTATCCATGACGACAAAACGTTTACCCGCATCTCTAATGATGCGAGAAAAAGCCTGAAATACCGCAATTTCTTCTGTGCATGGAGAGCGTAAATCTTCCTCAAGTAATGCACGCCCCTCTTCATCTAAACCTTTCCCTTTTGTTTCTAAGACATAATGACGATAACGCTCAGTTTCAGCGATAGGATCAATTCGGCTAACTTGAAGGTTGGGTAAAACACCATCGAGGGTTGATTCAATATGCGCGGCTGGATCAGATGTGGTCAGATGTACATCAAGCCCTTTTTCTGCCAATTTAACTGCGATTGATGCCGCAATCGTTGTTTTCCCTACACCACCTTTGCCCATTAACATAATCAGCCCATGCTGTTGCTGAGATATTTCGCCAACTAGTTCTGACAAGGTAGGTAAAGAAATAGGTTGTTTTGTCGGGGTAATAGTTGGAATTTGTGGCATGTCATTAGATAACAACTGCTTAAGTGCATCGACACCCACCATATTGCTCTTTTGTAAATAAAGAATATCGACAGGTAACGAGCGTAGTGCTTCAGGTATAGACTCTAATGCCGCTTGTTCACGAGAGTAGAGCGCATGGGATAACTTATCATTTTCAGTCACCGCAGTTTCAGGGAAAACACCATTGACAATCAATTGCTGATTTTTGATACCCAGAGATGACAACTCGCTATAGGTTCTTGCGACTTCCCTCAATGCGGCAAACTGAGGTCGTGCAACCAAGACTAGCCTTGTTAGTGATTTATCACTCAACGCTTCCACCGCCATGCTGTACTGCTCACGTTGTTTATCAAGGCCAGACATTGGCCCTAGACATGACGCACCATCAGGATTGTCACTAATAAAATCACTCCACGCACTCGGGAGTTGTAATAAACGGATGGTATGCCCCGTTGGTGCGGTATCAAAAATGATATGGTCAAATTGCTCTGTAATTTCGGTATTGGTTAACAACCCAGTAAATTCATCGAAAGCTGCAATCTCTGTTGTACAGGCACCTGATAGTTGTTCCGTAATACTTTGAATTACCGCTTCAGGTAAACTTTCTTTGATTGGATTAATAATTTTGTTTCGATATTCTTCGGCTGCGGCTTGAGGGTCTATTTCAATAGCAAATAGATTTGGAACCAATGTTATTGGCTTAATCTGATTTCCTATTGATTGAGAAAATACCTGTCCGACGTTAGATGCAGGATCTGTACTCACTAGCAGGACTTTTTTTCCATCCTCTGCCAGCTTGATTGCTGTCGCACAGGAAATTGAGGTTTTACCCACACCACCTTTTCCAGTAAAAAATAAATAATTAGGTGTGTTATCTAAAAATTTCATTTTATTGCTCCTGTTAACAACACGTTTTGTCATTACCGCAACACGATTTAACTATTTCGGCTTTTTCAATATTCAGGCGAATACCAAACCATCTGGCTAACTCATGTCGTTTTGGGTATCGACCAGTCAGCACAATCTCACCATCCAGAATCAATAGTGGAAGTGACTCGGCACCTGCGGTTTCCAAAAATGTTTTTGCTTTTGTGTTGTTAACGAACGCCATTGGCTCTTGTGCTAAATTAAAACGCCTTATACTTGCCCCTTGTTTTTTTAACCAATCCACATCTGTTGCGAAGTCTACCAATGCTTGATCGACTTCTGTTCCACAAACACCAGTGCTACAACATAACGCTGGGTCAAAGACTTCTAGTTTTTTCATACCTCAACCTTATATATGTTTTTTCATATGTATTAATTTAAAAAATTTTATGCGGAACAACTACTCGCAGACTCTTTTGTCTCCAGACTCTTAAGCAAATCTGCAACTCTATTTTTCTCTGTGGCATAGGTGACATCAATGATACTTTTCACCCATGGTAGTAATGCTGGAGATAATCGATAATGAACCCATTTACCATGCTTTGAATCGAGCAAAAGACCTGATTCTCTTAGCATTGCTAGGTGTCGAGAAGTCTTTGGTTGCGATAAATTCAAGGCCGTATAGATATCACAGACACATAGCTCACCAGATGCTTTCAAAAGCAACACGATATCGAGCCTTGTTTGATCACCTAAAATTTTAAACAGTTGTAATGGTTCCATGTGTACCTCTTCAGTCTTTTCTTTAAATTATACCTAAAAGATACATTCGTCAAATCGAATATGTTTTTTATTTGAACAATTGATTCCTTTTTGTACTAGTCAATAGAGAAGATAAGAATCAATGATGATAACTACTAACACCCATCACAATGTGATATCCAATAATAGATACTGTATGTAATACCACTTGCATAATTTTCATTCAGTCATCAATATTGTTAATATTTATAAGCTTTTCGTTTCGATAAAAACAAGGATGTACACATGCATGAAGGAAAAACATCCCAATCAAAATCAAGTGCCGCAGGCCAATATTTAGGGTTTGCTCTCCAGCCAGTTCGGTTATGCTACTACTTACTGAGTGCTCCTGATGATGCATGTGTTTCACTCGAATACTACGATGATGTAGCAGTACACTATGCAAACAATGACGTACTACTAGAGCAAACGAAAAGTGCCTTAGCGCATAACCCTTTAACCGATTGGTCGGAAGATTTTTGGAAAACAGTATCTAACTGGCTCGATATACTCATAGAGCATGATATTTCCCACAATGCAGCAACCTTCCGCTACTACGTAACTCCTTTCAAACAAATTGGTACAATATGTACATTATTTGATGAAGCCAAAACCCAAATTGACACAGCAAAACTAATTATTAAATTAAAAGAAAACTTGGAGGAATTGAAGTCGCCCCCCAAATGTTTGCGTTATATAAATCGTTTTCTCAAAGCTACTCAGCAAGAACAAGAAGCGATAGCAACACAAATGACTATTATCAATAAAGCAGAGCCTATAGGCTTAATCCGTGAGCTCTTAAAACCAACAATTCCTGATAATCTAATTGAGCTGACGATCCAGTTCGCCATCGGAATGGCAAAAGAAAAAGCAGATAACCTAATCCGAAACAAACGAAATGCTATAATCTCTGTTAGAGAATTCAGAAATGAATTTTTATCATTTGTACAAAAAAATAATATTCCTGGTTATCTCCCAAGATTAAACTCACACATTAGTACATCAGATACTGAGGAAGTTCTTCAGCAAAGACCCATATTTATAAAACAGCTACAGTTAGTTGATTATCGTGAAGATCAACAACTCCGTGCAATTAGTGATCTTCTAAGGACAAACTCTGATCTTACAACTTGGGCTGAGTATGGGTTAATATTTGAGCAAGACATTTATGATTGGCATGATTCATTAATAAGACATTATGATGCAACATGTGATGAAGTAAATGTATGTTTCAGTGATACCCCTAAGATTGATAAAGGTAAAATTATATACAGCCGTTGTTCCACAAAAAATATATCCCTTGACCATTATATTATACCTGATTACTTCACGAATGGAGGGTTCAATATCTTAGCTGATGAACTTAAATTAGGCTGGCATCCAGATTACATTGAGCTCATTGGGGAAATAAACAATGAAAAATAATCATAATAATATTGAGTTCAATGATGCTACTTTAGTACAGAATAGTGCCATGGGGGCTTTTTTTATATGGTATTTTTGTTTACAGTACCAAAAATATAAACAAGAATCACCGTCCATAATCTTAGCCTTTTTGGTTCTCCCACTTATTCTGCATAAATCCACAGTAAAAATAATTTGTACAACAAACAAATCATCAGGAATTCATTTATTAGCAGGGAAATTGGGGAAACAAAGAGAAATATTACTATCGATTCATACCAGAGCCTTTCAACTTCGTTCCCTTACTTTAGAGTCTATAGGGATAGCTGAACTTTCTGGATTATTAAAAATTGAGATAGAAACAACTAACCTAACCGCACAAAACAAAAAGCACAAACTTTCTTTACCTTTACTCTCTGATGATTTAAATAAGCTTAAAACCTGTTGTGATAAATTAGCATATTGGTTTTCTGAAGAATCAGAACAACAAATAATAAGAACATTAATGGTGGATTTCTAATGTTTTTTCAAATAAAAAAATTAATTCTATGGCCTAAGAAAAACAAAAAGCCTCGCATTGTTGAGTTTGAACTGGGAAAGGTAAACATCATTAGCGGATCATCAAAAACAGGCAAATCCGCTGTTATACCAATAATTGATTACTGTTTATGTGCTGATAAGTGCGCAATCCCTGTTGGCGTAATTCGAGAATCGTGCTCTTGGTTTGGTATTTTAATTGAAACTACAGAAGGGCCTAAGCTACTAGCTCGTAAAGAACCAGGAACTCAACAGAGCACAAAAGAAATGTATTTTCTAGAGGGCGATGAAATTATAATCCCAGAGAAATCTCCCAAGAAAAACACAAATGCATCTTATGTTAAAACAGTTCTTGATCGTTTATCAGGATTATCAAACTTAGCTTTTGAAGCTTCAACTACTGATAATTTTCGTAGCCGCCCAGCATTTCGTGATTTAATGGCTTTTTTATTCCAGCCTCAAAATATTATAGCTAATCCTGATGTTTTATTTTTCAAGGCAGATACAACAGAACACCGGGAAAAGTTAAAAACAATATTTCCTTATATCTTAGGTGCTATCAGTCCTTTGGTTCTACAGGCAAGGCATGAATTAGATAAGGTAACTCGAAAGTTACACCGTAAAGAAACTGAATTAAAAATGCGTCAAGTTTCTAGTGATACTTGGCAATCAGAAGGTCGAGTTTGGCTCTTTCAAGCTATTGAGTATGGGTTACTTCCAACAGAAACCAACATTCCACTGGAATGGTCGTCTATACTTAAATTATTACAAGCCATTCAAAAAAAAGATCCTAATCTTGCGCAACCATCTGTTGACTCTATACAAAATATAGTCAACGAATTAAAAAATCTTCGAGAAAGAGAAACCAACATAGTAACGGAGTTTAATATATTACGTAATCAACTGATTGAAATTGAAAAATTGAATGAAAGTAGTGATTTATATAAGAAAGCATTAAATATAAAAAGAGAACGCCTTAGTTTATCTACCTGGATCAGAGATAAATACCATAGTGCTGATGTAACTGAATCATTAAATGGAACATACAGTTCTGATAAAATTCAACAGCTATGCCAAGCTCTAGAAGGTATTGAATTGCGTTTGCGCTCATACCCACAAATTAATCAATCACTGGGAAAAGAAACTTTATATCTTCGTACTCAACTTAGTGAATTAACGCATAAGCTATCACTCGTACGAGAAGAAATAAAATTACTAGAATTAGCTTCAGAGCAGGCAGGTAGGTCCAATAGGCAAAATGAGCTAGTAGCTCACTTTCTTGGTCGCTTGGAAGAAGCTATGCGACTATATCAAACTACCGATACATTAACTCCACTAAATAATGAAATTGAAGAGCTAAAGAAAGAACAAAAGAGATTGTTTAAAATTGTTTCTGAAAAGGATATAGCAAAAAAACTCGATAGTGTCCTGAATAAAGTACAGCGAAATATTGGGAGAATACTACCTTATCTAGATGGTGAGTGGCCTGACTCCCCGGTTAGTTTAATTATTCCTGATCTAACGGTAAAAGTTAATAGAGGGGGACGAGATGACTACCTTTGGGAAACTGGCAGCGGAGCAAACTGGTTAGCTTATCACATTGCAACCACCCTCGCATTGCAATGGATTTTTTCACAACTAAAGCACCATCCTGTACCAGGATTGTTAATTTACGACCAACCAAGCCAAGTATATTTTCCTGTTAGAAAAGCAGAAAAATCAGCGATAGACAGTAATGATCCTCACTGGCAGGATGAAGATATAGTAGCCGTAAGAAAAGTATTTAACACATTGGATATGTTCATATCCGCTACTAAAAAAGAATTTCAAATTATTGTATTAGACCATGCCAATGAAGACGTTTGGTATGATTTAGATAATGTTCACTTAGTAGAAGAATGGAGAGGGAAAGCTTTAGTTCCTTATGAATGGAAAGATGAATCAATCTAAGACAAGCAATACCGAAAATATCGCTAAAACATTAACAATGCACTTACCATTTATTAAGGAGGTAATTTGAAAAGAAACATGACATCAGTCTTTTTAACTGAAGAAAGTCGGTATATTGATGCAAATGAATTTTTAGATAACGCAGATCAAGAAACTATCTTTCTGTTTCGGAGAAAACTTGAAGAGAACCGAATGTCAAACCCCATAGCATTATGCTGTGAATGCTTTCAACCAAAGGATGAAAGCTGCGATTATTGGTACTAAATCTGATGAATTGCGCACTATTTTTTTAAATTTAGATGATACATATTTACACTGGTAAGAGGTTTTTGAAATACCAGCATTAGGCTCAACAGTACAAACATCTGTGGTGCAATTTAGTAGCGAACCTTTATATACAGTATATAGAAGCCAAATCATATAAGGCATGCGAATAACGAGTGCTAGAAGTTGAACAGTAGAATGCTATCGATATTTGAGCCAAAGGACTGTCTTTTGACTCCAATTTTCTCCTTTCCAGTGTTGCAAATCAATCATGCCGACTGCGTGGCACAACTTACGTTATGAACTTAATCTCTGTACGATACTTGTTGTGGCCAAAGCATTTTTTTGTTATCAATTAATTGGATAGTACTTGTCAAGTATGAATATACCATAATTGTTTTTCAATCTTATTTAGTTTGTTTTATTTCTTTTTCTGAGGAAAGGATATGGACTGGAGTGTTGTTGTGACATCGGTTTTGGCTGGTGGGATCGTTGGACAGATATTTACCGTCTTTTGCACTAATTACCTAACGAAAAAGCGAGAGTATTATAAGTGGCGTTTGGTAGAGAGGCATAAAGCTATAACTGGACTTTTCGATATTCTCACATCTAATCCCCATGACTTGAACGAGCTATCTCAATGGTCTCATAAAGTTCGAAATGCATCGATGAAAATCCATTTATTATATAGAGATGGAACAGCTCCTGAAAAAGTTGATCAGGCACTCGAGGTTGTATTTAAGCTGGTACAGAAGAGAAAAGATGGCTTAGATGATTCGAATTGGTCTTTGCACTTCAAGGAATCGGTTTCAAATTTGAGAAAAGAATTATCAAACAATCTAGATGCTGATTGAGTGAGGCCATTTAAGTATGAATGATAGAGTTGACAGTTTTAGCTCTGAGCCTAATGCTAAAAAGCTAATCCACACAAAGCAGGGAAAGGCTTGGTTGGAGCAATTTGAACTAGCAGATAGAGAGGTTGCTATTTTTGTAGCGAATACCCGACCCTACTTTATTGCATGTTCAACGCTGGATTAATGAATTCATATTAAAGCCAGTTCCGGTACATCAGGCTAGTTTCGCATTTAATCCAGGGAGTTCGATAAAAAAGTGCGCAGCTAAACACTGTGGTGCTAATTGGTTAATTAAGTTAGATATTACTGACTTTTTTGAATCAATATCAGAAATTCAAGTGTTTCGACTTTTTCGTGAATTTGGGTATCAGCCATTAGTAGCTTTTCAACTGGCGAGAATTTGTACAATAACTACTACAGAAATGAGCCCAAGAAGCCAACTCAATAACTGGAAAGTAAGAAGTAAGAATAAAAATATACCTAAGTACAACCAAAGGATATTGGGTTATTTGCCGCAAGGGGCTGCTACTAGTCCTATAATCTCAAACTTAGTAATGAGAAACCTTGATAGTGAGTTTTCTAAAATTGCCAGAAAATATAAGCTAGTTTATACAAGGTATAGTGATGATATTATTTTTTCTACGAGAGCAAATACGTTTAAACGAGACTCTGGAAGAATACTCATTGCTGAAGTCTACAATTTGCTGAACCTATCTGGCTATAAACCTCAATATCGGAAAACTAAAATAATCCCTCCTAGCGCTAAAAAGGTTGTATTGGGATTAAACGTAGATGGTTCTGCTCCTCGTCTTCAAAAAGAATTTAAGGATAATATTCGTCAACACTTTTACTACATCGAGACTTTGGGACTTAGTGAGCATATTGTGAATCGCGGCTTTGATACGGTCTGGGGATTCAAGTGCCACCTAAAGGGATTGATAGACTATGCCAATTCAATTGAGCCGGAATATGCAGGGAAGTTAATCATCAAGTTTAATAATATTGACTGGCCTGTTTAGCAATATAAGGTTAAGCAGAGAATGTAATTTAAATTGTGTATTTGCCTACTTTTAATATGTTTATCCCAATTTAAAAGTAGGCAGATTATGGACAAAGAAACTTAAAGCATTTGTAGCAGAGTTCACAAAAAGCATTAAAACCGAAGCTAATCTCAATCAGTTTACTCGAACTCTCACAAAATTAACCGTTGAAACCGCATTAAATGTTCAGAATACTTATCCAAACATAAAGATAGCTAATTCTCACTTAAAATTCACACTAACCACATTCCCTACCCCACACTCCAACTCATCAATATAATCCGCATACCACTGGATCATCTCTCTTCTGTTTTCAAGATACTGAGCATGGTTATACGTTCCACGGATCGTATTCTTATCAACGTGAGCAAGTTGAAGCTCAATCCATGCAGTATTGAATCCCTTCTCATGCAAGATAGTGCTCATTGTGTGCCTAAAACCATGTCCAGTTGCTTTTCCATGATAACCAATACGTTTAAGGACCTGATTAACACTCGCTTCACTCATTGGCTTGGTAATGTCATTTCTACCAGGGAATACCAACTTATAGCGTCCTGTAATGGCTTGAACTTCACGTAATGCCGTGATGACTTGAGTCGATAATGGAACAAGATGTGGGCGGCGCATTTTCATTCTTTCTTTGGGGATCTCCCAAATACAGCGTTCGAAATCAAACTCACCCCATTCTGCTAAACGTAGCTCAATAGTTCTCACACCTGTTAACATCAGGATTTTAGTTGCTAGCCGAGTAATTGGGCTACCTGAATAATGATTTAATGCATTAAGAAATTCAGGTAATTCGTTTGCAAGCAAATGTGGATAGTGTTGTGCTTTGGGTGGTGTTAATGCGCTAGCGAGTTCAGAGGCGGGGTTGTATTCTGCTTTGCCTGTCACAATAGCGTATCTGAAGACTTGGTTACATGCTTGACGGATCTTACGTAACTTGTCTAGTACTCCCCTTTTTTCTAGTTTACGCAGCGTACTGAGTACCTCTAGTGGCTTTATTTCAGCTATTGGCCTTTTACCTAGATCAGGGAAGATATCATTTTCAAATGACTCCATCAGATCTTCAGCATAACCTTTCGACCAGTTTGGCTTTTTATATTCGTGCCACTCAAGGGTTACTGCTTGAAATGTATTATTAACCGCCGATTTGCGTTCTATCTTTTCAAGCTTTTTCTGTTCTGAAGGATCAATGTTGTTAGCTATTTGACGTTTTGCTTCATCTCTACGCTGTCTTGCATCCGCTAAAGAAATTTCAGGGTAGACGCCAAGTGCTAATGTTTTTTGTTTTCCGTCGAATCGATATTGTAACCGCCAGTATTTAGAACCATTAGAATGCACGTAAAGGTGCATCCCTTCACCGTCAGTGAGTTTGTATCCTTTATCGGCAGGCTTTGCCGTTCTTACCTTCACATCTGTTAGTGCCATATAGGAACTCCCATGAGTTTGTGTTGGTATAAGAATTCATTGAACCTGTATGTACCAACGCATATACCAACAAATATTACTTGATGTAGGTTGATATAGGTAGACGTCAGTTGAACGAAGAAAGGTTAAAATCAGCTAATTCACTGAATTTTAGGCATAAAAAAAAGACATCGGTTGATGTCCATTGACTTCGAAATGGTACGCCCTACAGGATTCGAACCTGTGACCTACGGCTTAGAAGGCCGTTGCTCTATCCAACTGAGCTAAGGGCGCCTAGAAGAACTTAGACGTCAGCAAGAGTGCTGATAACGGATGTGAATTATACGTTCAACATTCTGAGAGTCAACGCTTTTTCAACGATATCAAACTATATGGTTAAAATATGGCAAGTATTCGACTGACAGATTGCTCTTGATCTGACAAAATAGACCAATACCGTAATTGAATAATTTGGATGTATAGATGTCAGCAAGAATTATAGATGGGAAATCGATTGCGCAGACCATCAGAAGCGAAGTTGCAGAAAAAGTAAAACAACGTATTAATGCAGGAAAACGAGCGCCTGGTTTAGCTGTTATTTTAGTGGGTGATAACCCTGCATCACAGATTTATGTTGGAAGTAAACGCCGTGCTTGTGAAGAAGTAGGCTTTATTTCTCACTCTTATGATTTACCAGATACGACCAGTGAAGCTGATTTATTAAATCTGATCGACCAGCTTAACGAAGATAACACTATTGATGGTATCCTTGTTCAGCTCCCTTTACCTGCCGGAATTGATAATGTTAAGGTTTTAGAACGCATTCATCCTGATAAAGATGTCGATGGCTTTCACCCTTACAATATCGGTCGCCTATGCCAACGCGCACCTAAATTACGCCCTTGCACACCTCGCGGCATTGTCACACTGCTAGAGCGTTGTAATATTCCTATGAATGGCTTAAATGCCGTTATCATTGGTGCTTCAAATATTGTTGGTCGCCCAATGAGCTTAGAGCTATTACTTGCAGGTTGTACAACAACTGTTACTCACCGTTTTACTAAAGATCTGCGTTTTCATGTTGAGCACGCAGATTTAGTCGTTGTGGCGGTAGGAAAACCTAATTTTATTCCTGGCGAGTGGATTAAACCGGGTGCAATCGTGATTGATGTCGGTATAAACCGTCTTGAAAGTGGTAAAGTTGTCGGAGATGTTGATTTTGAAGCAGCATCTCAACGTGCGGGCTGGATTTCTCCCGTCCCTGGAGGGGTTGGTCCAATGACAGTTGCCACACTAATCCAAAATACTTTGCAAGCATGCGAAGAATACCACGACCCTGAAACAGGAAATAATTAATCGATGGAAACATTTCAATTAGATGGGCACGACTATGTCGAGCTTTGTGATTTATTAAAACTTCAAGGTTGGACTGAAAGCGGAGCTGCTGCTAAAAGTGTCATTGCTGAAGGTTTAGTGAGTGTTGACGGTGAAGTTGAAACCCGTAAACGCTGTAAAATTGTTGCTGGAAAAGTTGTCACCTTTGGTGAGTTTTCCGTTAGCGTCAGCAAATAATCAGCAAATTAATTAATATTGAAAAAGCGTGACTATCTCAGTCTCGCTTTTTTTCTTTTTAATCCTTTTTCGCCTTCAATGTGCTTTTTCTTCCTCTTTTTTCTTATTTATTCATATTTAAAAAAATAAATACACATAACTTATTGAATAAAAACAAAATTATAAAATTTACTTTAATATATTTAAATTTAGAACATCATTTTTAAGCCTATCTATGGTTATAATCTCCTTTCAGAGTTCAGCAGATTGTACATTTTATAAAAAAATAGATAAAAAGAAGTGCTATAAGTTATTATTTTATATATGGATAACACTTTTTAACCATTACTGTAAAACTTCAGCAACAAACCTTTTTATTGATACTTTTATCCGTTTATTCATGTTTAAATGCACTAAAATGTGATTTTGATCTAATTTATTTCTACTTTCATTAGGCAAAAGAACATTGTTTGTACTAAATTACAGGTTATAATTTGAAACGATTCAGCTTAATGATACTATTTTAGTTGTTATTTTGTGATATTTACGTATTTTTTGCCCTTTATCTAACAGGAGATTTTATGCTCGGCTTACCCACTCAAGGTATCTCTGTCTTTGCTAAATTACAGCAAAAATCGATGCCTGTTCTTTTATTTAAGGTAAGGAACTAGCATGAAACACAGAGTAGCAACCATCACACTTAACCCTGCATATGATCTTGTTGGTTTAAGTAATCCTATTGAACTTGGCGAAGTTAATCGTGTTAAAACGGCTGGCTTCCATGCCGCGGGCAAAGGCATCAATGTGGCTAAGGTTTTAAAAAGCCTTGGCGTTGATGTCACTGTTGGCGGTTTTTTAGGTAAAGAAAACCAAGATGGATTCCAAAAAGAGTTTAGTGACTCAGGTATCGCTAACCGTTTTCAAATGGTTGAAGGCCGTACTCGTATTAATGTCAAACTTACGGAACCTAATGGCAAAGTGACTGACTTCAATTTTTCTGGTTTTGAAATCACAAAACAAGACTGGACACGCTTTGTTAACGACACGCTAAGTTGGGCGGGTCAATTTGATATGATTTGTGTCAGTGGCAGTGTTCCTCCTAGCGTTGATCTCAATGATTTCACTGCATGGATGACTCGCTTACGTAGCGAATGTATGTGTTTGATCTTCGACAGTAGCCGAGATGCTTTTGTCGCGGGATTAAAAGCCTCCCCTTGGCTTGTTAAACCTAATCATCATGAATTAGAAATTTGGGCAGGTAGACCCTTACCTGAACTTTCTGATGTTGTGCAAGCGGCACAAGCATTACGTCAGCAAGGTATTGCTCACGTTGTGATTTCATTAGGTGAACAAGGCGCGATGTGGGTTAATGCTTCGGGTGCATGGATGGCGAAACCACCTAAGTGTGATGTCGTAAGTACAGTCGGAGCTGGAGATTCAATGGTTGGTGGCTTAATTTATGGTTTAATGATGCG
The DNA here is from genome assembly GCF_008808075.1 of Proteus sp. CD3. NCBI lineage: Bacteria > Pseudomonadati > Pseudomonadota > Gammaproteobacteria > Enterobacterales > Morganellaceae > Proteus > Proteus sp. CD3. The sequence continues at coordinate 2,808,510 of NZ_CP019686.1, forward strand.
ACAAACCAGTGAACACACCTTACGTCTTGCTACTGCCGTTTCTGCACTTGCTGTAAGCCAAACCAATGTTGGTATTCATGATCGCGAACAATTAGCAAAAATGATGGCAGAAGTAGAATTAACCCCTCTAAAATTATAATCAATAACATTCAGTGGTAAATTGAATAATATTAAGTAGAATTACCACTGCTTCAATTAAATATATTAACGCTAGGTTATAAAAATCAAAAACAGAATCTCTTTAATTGATTAATATTTATTTATTATTAAATCAAACTTTATTTTTTCTATTTCTTCGATAAACTTCACTTTAATAAAATTTAATAAAGATATTCTAAAACCAATAAAAACTTATTTCTGTTTTTAGGAGAAGTTATGGAAAGGCCCATAGTACTTTTATGGATCCAAGTTATTTCAGTATTATTTTTAGGTATAAGTTTGTTTATATTAGTTGCTGGAGCACCAATTTATTTATTAGCAATGGCAATGGGTGGTGGCCAAACAATGCTAGTGGGGTTGTTCATCATGCTGTGTCTAATTATAACAATGATAATGCAAGTTACAGCATGGATAAAACTCGCTAGAAATAGTAGAAATGCTTACTCTTTTTTAAAAATTTCATGGGCATGCTTATCTATTTCGATCTTTTTTATACTGAGTATTTCGATGTCATTAACAAATATGCCTGAAGTTGGCTTTGTTGTTTTTTCTATTATCGTTATCTTAACGCATCGACTCTTTTTCTCTGAAAATGTGATTGCTTATTTTAAATATAAACAAAAAGATAGAGAAAGAGAAACGAGTGTTATTAGTCAATAAGTTAATCATCAGACAAAAAAATATCGGATATTAAATATCCGATATTTTTATATTAAACACGCATTAAGTATAATCACTCAATTGTCGTATCAATTATTACGACGCCAAACTGTTCCTTGAGGACCATCTTCTAAAACAATCCCCATCGCGGTTAACGCGTCACGAGCAACATCAGCCGCTGCCCAATCTTTATTTTTACGAGCATCATTACGCTGTTGAATTAATAATTCAATTTTTTCAACTTCACCCGCATCATCCGCTTTAGCACCACTTTGTAAAAAGTGCTCAGGCTCTTGCTCTAACAAACCTAATACTTTAGCAAGCTTACGTAATACTGCGGCTAAGCCATTCGCTGCATTCATATCAACCAATTTTAGACGATTGACTTCACGCGCTAAATCAAACAAGACTGAATAGGCTTCTGGTGTATTGAAATCATCGTTCATAGCGTCAATAAATTGCGCTTCAAACGCTTCGCCACCCACAGGTTGTGCATTTGCATCAGTGCCACGTAATGAAGTGTAGAGGCGCTCTAATGCAGTCCGAGCCTGTTTTAAGTTTTCTTCAGTGTAGTTAAGTTGACTACGATAATGACCTGATAATAAGAAATAACGCACTGTTTCAGCATCGTAATAAGCTAATACATCACGAATGGTAAAAAAGTTATTAAGTGATTTAGACATTTTTTCTTTGTCTACCATCACCATACCAGAGTGCATCCAGTAATTAACGTAAGGACCATCATGAGCACAAGTAGACTGCGCAATTTCATTTTCATGATGAGGGAACATTAAGTCTGAGCCCCCCCCATGAATATCAAAATGATGTCCTAACTCTTTACTATTCATCGCAGAACATTCGATATGCCAACCTGGGCGACCTTCTCCCCACGGAGATTGCCAGCTTGGTTCACCCGGTTTGGACATTTTCCATAAGACGAAATCCATTGGATTGCGTTTTACGTTAGCAACTTCAACTCTAGCTCCGGCTTGTAGTTGCTCTAAATCTTGGCGAGAAAGTAAGCCATAATCAGGATCGGTATCAATCGCAAACATCACATCGCCATTGTCAGCAACGTAAGCATGTCCACGTTTAATTAGCGCTTCTGTTAATTCAATAATTTCAGCAATATGGTGTGTTGCACGCGGCTCTGAATCAGGGCGAGCAATATTTAATGCATCAAAGTCTTTGTGCATTTCAGCTAACATACGAGTGGTTAATTGCTCACATGTTTCATTATTTTCGATCGCACGTTTGATGATTTTATCATCCACATCCGTTACGTTACGAACATAGTTAACATCGTATCCTAAATAACGCAGATAACGGGTTATGGCATCAAAAGCCACAAATGTACGTCCATGACCAATATGGCATAAGTCATAAATAGTGATGCCACACACGTACATACCTATTTTACCTGCATGGATAGGTTTAAATTCTTCTTTTTGGCGAGTAAGAGTATTAAAAATCTTTAGCATCAGTGGACGTTCCCGTTTTCAACTGTACGTGTTTATTACGTTTTTATATAAAAGAAAATAACAACTACTATAACATGATATTAATTAGGATATTGGATCTTGAAGGCAAAGCAAACTCAAGATTAAGGTTTTATCTTACTCTGCTTAGCGCTTATTTTCACTGTTCAATCGTTGATAGCAAACAATCAAACTTCTATTATTTGGCTAAATTTTGGCGAAAAGTGTTTTTTCCCTCTATTACTGATTTATTTAGCAAGAAAAAGTGGAACGAGAAAAAGATGCATACTGACTAAATTAGGCAACTGTGGTATAAAAACGGGACTGTTGTTTATGCCCAAATCTGGGTAAAGCTAAAATTATATTAGGATCTGAATATGGTTACTTTTCATACCAATTACGGCGATATCGTGATTAATACATTTGCAGACAAAGCACCTGCAACCGTAGAAAATTTTTTAGACTACTGTAAAGAAGGATTCTACGATAACACTATTTTCCACCGTGTCATCAATGGTTTTATGATCCAAGGTGGTGGCTTTGAACCGGGTATGAACCAAAAAGCGACCAAAGCACCTGTAAGAAACGAAGCAAACAATGGCCTAGCAAACAACCGCGGTACATTAGCAATGGCTCGTACAAACGATCCACATTCTGCTACTGCTCAATTCTTTATCAACGTTGCAGACAACGATTTCTTAAACTTCCGTGCTGAAAATGCAAATGGTTGGGGATATTGTGTCTTTGCTGAAGTTGTTGAAGGCATGGACGTTGTTGATAAAATCAAAGCGGTTTCTACTGGTCGTAGCGGTTTCCACCAAGATGTTCCTCGTGAAGATATCGTCATTAAAAGTGTAACGGTTAGCGAATAAGCCTCACTTTTTATGTGTACGCTTTTTATTGCAGACCTGCATTTAAGTGAACATGAACCGGCAATCACTGCCGGTTTTCTTCGCTTTTTAAAAGAACAAGCCATTCATGCAAAAGCACTTTATATCTTAGGCGACTTTTTTGATTTTTGGATAGGTGATGATGATCCTAATCCTTTACATCAACAAATTGCTCAAGCTCTGATGACGCTAAAAAAGGCAGGGGTGCCTTGCTATTTTATTCATGGAAATCGTGATTTTTTAATTGGCTCTCGTTTTGCAAAAGAGAGTGGTATCACCATACTTCCACAAGAAAAAGTGCTCGAAATTGAACAGCATCGTATCTTAATTTTACATGGCGACACGCTTTGTACTGACGATGAAGCTTATCAACGCTATCGTAAAAAAGTACATAATAAATTTATTCAGCGCCTATTCTCACTACTCCCTCTATTTATTCGACTGCGTATCGCTGACAAAATGCGCTCACGTAGCCAGCACGAAAATCAGTACAAATCAGATGTCATTATGGATGTTAACCCGCAAGCGGTGATAGACACTTTTAAGCATTTCAATACCGAATGGATGATCCACGGTCATACGCATCGCCCAGCAATTCATACCGTCAACATTGATGATAAAATACATTATCGGGGTGTATTAGGTGCTTGGCATACTGAAGGTTCTATGTTTAAAGTGACTGCGGAAAAAATAGAACTTATTCAATTTCCTTTCTAAGTTATTTTGCTTATTTTCTTCAAAAAAAGGTCTTTTTTTCTTTACGCAAACGTTTTCCTGTGCGTGTTAGCGTGATACTATCATGCTCAGTTTATTAGGCTATATCCGTTTATGCTTACAGGAGCAGTTAAGTAATGTCTTCTCAAGTTGGTCTAAATACCTCTTCCGCTCGTATCGCCATTGTAATGGGTTCTAAAAGTGACTGGGCAACAATGTCCCATGCCGCTGATGTACTAGGCGCACTACAACTTCCTTATCATGTTGAGATTGTCTCTGCACACCGTACCCCTGATAAGCTATTTAGCTTTGCAGAACAAGCAAAAAGTAATGGCTTTGATGTCATTATTGCAGGAGCAGGTGGTGCAGCCCATTTACCGGGAATGCTCGCAGCAAAAACACTCGTTCCTGTATTAGGTGTTCCTGTTCAAAGTGCAGCATTAAGCGGTGTTGATAGCCTTTACTCTATTGTGCAAATGCCAAAAGGTATTCCTGTGGGGACATTAGCAATTGGGAAAGCAGGTGCTGCCAATGCAGCTTTATTAGCCGCTCAAATTTTAGCATTACACTCCCCTACTATTTTTGAAGCACTAACAGCATGGCGCACAGCACAAACTGACGATGTATTAAATAACCCCGATCCAAGGGAGGCACTATGAAGCCAGTTTGTGTTCTTGGAAATGGTCAATTAGGGCGAATGCTAAGACAAGCTGGAGAGCCTTTAGGAATTGCCGTTTATCCAATAGGATTAGATGCCGAGCCAGAAGCCGTTCCCTATCAAAAAAGTATCATCACAGCAGAAATTGAGCGCTGGCCTGAAACTGCACTCACCAAAGAGTTAGAACGTCATACTAACTTTGTAAACCGTGATATTTTTCCATTGCTTGCAGATAGATTGCCTCAAAAACAGCTTCTCGATGAATTGGGCTTAGCAACAGCGCCTTGGCAGCCATTAACATCACCAACACAATGGTCTGATATCTTCGCTCAACTAGGTGATTTTATTATTGTAAAGCGCCGTGTTGGTGGTTATGACGGTCGTGGTCAATGGCGCATTCATCCCGGTGAAGAACAGCAATTACCGGCTGAAATTTATGGTGAATGTATTGTTGAGCAAGGTATTCCCTTTTCAGGTGAAGTCTCATTAGTGGGTGCCAGAGATTGTAGCGGAAACTGTGTTTTCTATCCTTTAACTCATAATCTTCACCAAGATGGCATTTTACGCATGAGTGTGGCATTACCAACCCCTGCATCAGAACTACAACAATCAGCAGAAAAAATGCTGACAGCCATCCTTAATAAGCTCAATTATGTCGGTGTAATGGCAATGGAGTGCTTTATCGTTGGTAATAAATTACTTATTAACGAATTAGCCCCTCGAGTTCATAACAGTGGGCATTGGACACAAAATGGTGCCTCAATTAGCCAGTTTGAGTTACACCTACGTGCAATTTTAGATTTACCGATGCCAAAACCTGAGGTTTGCCAACCAGCAGTAATGGTTAATTTGATTGGTACTGATGTCAATCCTCAATGGCTTTCATTGCCATTAGTTCATTTACATTGGTATGAAAAAGAAGTTCGCCCCGTTCGTAAAGTGGGTCATCTCAATCTTGTGCATCGCGATAATACCCCCTTAAAAGAGACACTCAAATCATTAAGCTCCATGCTTGATGATGCCTATCAGTACCCTATCAAATGGGCTTTAGAAAAATTAAGCTAGCAGTCCGACTCATAAAGTTAGAGAATAATAGCCTTTAAACGAACAGACCTCAGATAAAGAGGTCTGTTATTCGCTATTTTCTCCTGATTATTCAGGTTACTGCACCCATTTGCTGGAGTCAGGATGCAAGTCACGCAACAGATTTTTGGACCCGTTTATCAGTGGAGTATGCTGATATTATTGGGTTTTGTGTATTTTTTAGCTACCGCAACCACATTTACTTCTTTAGGTGTTGTTCTTCCTAGCATGATAAACGAGCTAGAGTGGAACTGGACTCAGGCAGGTCTTGGCTTTACGCTATTAGGATTAACCTGCGGTCTTGCGAGTTTTTTACCTACGTTATTGATCCGTAAATTAAATGTTCGTCTTACACTATTTATCGGATTGATCATTTTTGTCAGTGGCTTCTATTTTCTTTATGAAACATACACTATTGCGCGTTATTTTCTTGGTACTGCACTGTTAGGTATTGGTTTTACGCTACTGGCTACCGTACCCGGTACTTATGTTATTTCTCGCTTATTTGAAAAACAGTCCTTTGCCTTTGGTGTCTATTTTACCATTGGTGGATTAGGTGGTGTTGCGGGGCCTTGGATCTACTTTTTAGCAACTCATTTGTGGCATACATGGCGAATGCACTGGCTTATTTCAGCAATCACACTCACCGTTGTTACTCTTATCACTATTTTATTTTTACGCGAAGGTAGTAAAGAACAAGAACACGCAAAAAAAATTAGCCAACTTCAAACCACAAAACGTATCTATCAAACTAAAGAGATTTGGACAGCCCGTCATGCTTTAAGAACATGGCAATTTTATGTTATTGCTGCGACTTACACGGCCTTTTTATGGTGTGGGATCACGGTCAATAGCTTTGCTGTTGCACATATTATTGAAAATGGTTTTGGTGAAACGATTGCCGCGACACTATTAAGTAGTATGGCATTTATCAATGCTTTCTCGCGCTTAGCGGGTGGCGCTATTGGTGAATGGTTAGAACCTAAAAAACTACTTATTGCAAGCTTAAGTATTATCATCATTGGGTTGCTCGCGCTAAGTATGGCGAATTCTTGGGTTTACCTGATCTTATTTACGGTTTGTGTTGGTATTGGTTATGGAATGACGTTCTTAGCATCAAGTATATTGCTTGCTAACTATTTTGGTCGCTCCCCTTACCTTGAGCTATTTTCAGTGATGAATTTAATTTCAACACTGGCTTGTTTAGCGCCATTCTTTGCCGGGGCAATCAAAGATATTTCAGGTAGTTTTACACCTGCATTCTTGATTTTAACCCTACCTGTTTTACTGATTTTAGCGGTTACTCTGTTTATGAAACCACCGGTTTACCCTAAATTTCAGCATGCAAGTGAGCAAGAAAAGTAACGATTAAATAAGTAAGATAGCGAGCTTCGTATTATAAAAACGCATTTTCTAAGGAGACGTTAAGCTGATGAATGATGCATTAATAATAAAATACTCAATAGGTGTTGGCATAGCTTTAGCCTGTCTTGTGGGTTTTGTCATCGTATCTCTTTTTCATGACAAAAAGAAAAAACGTCGCAGAAATATTATTATTCATATCAGCCAAGCGGTCTTTCTCTGTAGTTTAGTCATTATCTTAAGCCAATATTGTGAAACGGCTGTCGTTGATTTTAATCTCCATTTTATCTCTTTTAGGATGATTAATTTCTTTACCTATGTCGCTATCGCATTAATTTTAATGCGTAAATTTTTCTTATTGATTAATTTATTAGAGAAATCACAAATTAAAAAAGGGAGCGATCCTACTTCAGCTCGTATTATTTCTCGCATATTTAAAATCACCCTTTTCGTCATTATCATCTTACTGTTTGGTGAGCACTTTGGTATGAGCTTATCTGGTTTAATGACCTTTGGGGGATTAGGCGGTATTGCCATTGGTATGGCAAGCAAAGATGTGATGAGTAACCTTTTTTCAGGGGTGATGCTCTATTTTGATCGCCCTTTTAATATCGGGGATTGGGTACGTTCTCCTGATCGTAATATTGAAGGCACCGTGGTAGAAATCGGTTGGCGTATTACGAAAATCATTACCTTTGATCATCGTCCCCTTTACATTCCAAATTCTGTTTTTTCCTCTATTAGCGTAGAGAATCCCGGTAGAATGACCAATCGACGCATCGAAACAGAATTAGGTTTACGTTATGAAGATTCAGATAAAATTGGTGTTATCGTTGAAGATATTCGCACCATGCTAATGCAAAATGACAAAATTGATACGAAACAAACCTTATTAGTCTATTTTAATCAATTTGCAGACTCTTCACTCAATATCATGGTGTATTGTTTTACCAAAACGACAGTCTGGGCGCAGTGGCTTGAAGCTCAACAAGAAGTCTATTTGAAGATGATTGAGATTGTGCATAAACATGGCGCTGATTTTGCCTTTCCATCTCAAACGGTCTATATCGAAAAATCTTCTCCGATTAGCCAATAATAGAAAGTAGATCAGTTTATTTTCTCATAAACTGCTCCATTCACCCCCTCATCAAAAATGGTGATTTATGCATTTAGAATACATAAATCACCATTCTTATCTTTTAATTTATTTCAATCACATTCACAACCAAGTATATTGTTCGCCAATTCTTTTACTGATAAAAACGCGAGTATAATGAAAAAAATGAAGTTGGCGTGTCACCCTACTCTTTCACACTATTTTTATTGTGAACGTCCGATTGTTGATATTGTTGATGCAAATTTAACGCAAGTATCAGCTATCGTGTTGTCATTGTCAGATATTGAGTCTGGCGAATTAGATCGCATTTATCAAACAGGGTTTCAATTACCCGTATTTATTGCTGTTAATCTTAATGATGCAATTAGTGCTGAATTGCTTAATCAGGTTTCAGGGGTTGTGATTACCGATAAAAGCGCACATCAAAAAAATAGTATGTTAATTAATAAAGCGGCACAACAATATGAAGAGAGTCTGACCACACCATTTTTTTCACGCTTAGTAAATTATGTTGCCGAAAAGAACGTCGCTTTTGATTGCCCGGGTCATCAAGGTGGAGAGTTTTTCCGCCGTCATCCTGTTGGCGAACAGTTTTATCAATATTTTGGTGAGAACCTATTTCGCTCTGATCTCTGTAATGCTGATGTGGCAATGGGTGATTTGCTTATTCATGAAGGAGCGCCTTATGATGCCCAAACTTTTGCAGCGCAAGTATTTAATGCCGATAAAACCTACTTTGTTTTAAATGGGACATCTTCTTCTAATAAAGTTGCCTTAAATGCCTTATTGGCACCAAATGATTTAGTGCTATTTGATAGGAATAACCATAAATCCAATCATCATGGCGCACTCATTCAAGCAGGAGCAACACCTGTTTATTTAGAGACCGCTCGTAATCCCTTTGGCTTTATTGGTGGTATTGATGCTCATTGCTTTGAAGAACACTATTTACGCCAACAAATTGCAGAAGTTGCGCCAGAACACCAATTTGATAAACGTCCATTCCGTTTAGCGGTTATTCAACTAGGCACTTATGACGGTACAATTTATAACGCAAGGCAAGTGGTCGATAAAATTGGTCATCTTTGTGATTACATTTTATTTGATTCTGCATGGGTGGGTTATGAACAATTTATTCCAATGATGAAACAGTGTTCGCCTTTATTACTAACCCTTAATGAAGACGATCCCGGTATTCTCGTTACTCAATCAGTTCATAAGCAATTAGCAGGATTTTCACAAACCTCACAGATACATAAAAAAGATGCTCACCTTAAAGGGCAATCACGTTATGTTAATCATAAACGTATGAATAATGCTTTTATGATGCATGCATCCACCAGCCCATTTTATCCTCTTTTTGCGGCTCTTGATGTCAATGCAAAAATGCATTCTGGTAAAAGTGGTGAAGCAATGTGGATGAATTGCGTAAAACAAGGCATTGAAGCTCGTAAATCACTACTAAAGCAGTGCCAATTTATTAAGCCATTTATTCCTGAAGTCGTTGATGGGCTTGCTTGGCAAGATCACGACACCGATAAAATTGCTCACGATCAGCGTTTTTTCAATTTTATTCCTAATGATAATTGGCACTCATTTGAAGGTTATGCCACCAATCAATACTTTGTTGATCCTTGCAAGTTAATGCTGACAACGCCGGGGATCGATCCTCATACAGGGGAATATGCACCTTTTGGTGTGCCGGCGTCTATTTTGGCAAATTACCTACGTGAGCACGGTGTTATTCCTGAAAAAAGTGATCTCAATTCAATCTTGTTTTTGCTGACTCCTGCAGAGCATCAAACGAAGTTTGATCGCTTAATCTCTTTGATTGTTCAATTTGAAAAGCACTTAGTTGAAGATGTGCCATTAGAACAAATATTGCCTTCTGTTTGTCGTTGCTATCCATCACGTTATCAGGGTTATACCTTGCGCCAACTCTGTCAGGAAATGCATGATATTTGTATCAGATACAATATCAAGTTACTGCAAAAACAGATGTTTAGAAAAAGTCATTTTCCTAAGCGAGCGCTAAGCCCACAACAAGCTAATATTGAGTTTGTTCGTGGTAATGTTGAATTGTTACCTTTAAATGAATTAGCAGGTCGAATTGCCGCTGAAGGTGCTTTACCTTATCCACCGGGTGTTTTATGTGCTGTACCTGGTGAAATTTGGGATGGTGCTGTTTTACGTTATTTTCAGGCGCTTGAAGTCACTATTAATCAGCTTCCCGGCTTTTCAACTGAACTTCAAGGGGTTTATATTTATGATGAAAATGATGGTAGTAAGCGAATTTATGCTTATGTGATAAAAGAATAATTGTCTTATCTTTCCTCTTTCCCCATAAAAAATGCTGATATTTAATAATATCAGCATTTTATTTAGCTCTGTTTATCCGCCTGATTTATTTCAACTATTCTCCTTGAATTCGTCGATATTGCCCTTTATCTTGCAACAGCCGGACGCCTAATATACTGCCACATAATGAAAGTAATAATGCCGCAACAATAGGTACAGTGATCCACATTTCCCATTGTGGTTGCCAAGGGAACTTAAATACCGATATTTGTAATAAACTTAATGCGACCTCAGCACCAATCGCTGCTGCTAATCCCGCCATTAAACCTAATAATGCAAATTCAGCCCAAAGAGTCCGTCTTAATAATGATTTACCTGCGCCTAATGTTCGATACACCACCAGCTCAATGCGTCGTTGTGTCATTCCTACCTGAATTTGAGCAACTAACAATAACGCACCACAAATCATGACTAATCCAACCATAATCTCTAGCGCTCGACTGACTTGCTGTAAGATTTGTTGAACTTGCTGAATTAATGCACCAGTATCTAACACACTTACGGTTGGAAATTGCCGATTAAGCGCTGTAATTAACCCGTCCTCGCCATTGTAATAAAAACTACTCATCCATTTTTCTGGCTGATTGCTTAATCCTTCTTCAGAGAAAATAAAGAAGAAATTAGGGCGCATATTCTCCCAATCAACATGACGAATACTCGTAACAATGGACTTAAATTCACGAGTATCACCGACAAATGTTAGTTCATCACCTAATTTAATCTCGAGTTGTTCGGCAACACCTTGGTCAAGAGAAACACCATTACCGACAGGAGGCCATGTTCCTTCAACAATCACGTTATCTTTAGGCAATTCACTGTGCCATGTTAAGTTAAGCTCTCGACGAACAGTGTTATTACCTGCATCACGTTTATCTGCCCACTCTTTAGCATTATGTTCATTAATCTGTGTTAAACGCGCTAATACCACAGGGAATGCATCCGTAGGTTCAACCTTATATTGTGCCAATAATGTATTAATTTCTTGAACTTGAGGTGCAGACATATTGATTAGAAAATAGTTAGGGCTATCTTCTGGTAATTGTTTTTGCCATTTTTCGAGTAAATCACCTTGAATAAGGACTAAAAGCGTTAACAACATAAATGAAAGTGCAAAAGCAGCAAGCTGAGTCATTGTTTGAAACGGTTGTCGTAATAAACGAGTTACTGCTAAGCGCGCACTGAGTTGGCGGAATTTAAACTGCTTTAATACCCATAATCCTAACCAGCCAATGATCCCAAGTAAAAAAGCAATAACAACAACACCAAATAGAATTGACCAGAGTAAAACGCCAGTTCCCGCAAAAAGCGTTAAAGCACCGACAATAATTAAGCCTACTATCGGTAAATAATAACGAAGAGGCCATATAGGTGCCGTAGTATCACTTCTTAATACTCGGGAAGGTTGCGTTGCCATTAATTGATAATAAGGTCTTAATCCTGTTAATAAAGCAATTAACAGTAAAGAGCCTACAGACCATACCCATGGCAAAAAGCTCGCTTCTGGTAAACTTTTAGGTAAGACTGGCGCTAAAATTTGTAGCAATATTGCTTCAAAAACAAGCCCTACTAAGGAGCCAACAACAATAGCGCCAATAAGGATCACGCCCCATTGCCCAACGATCCACTTTCTCAATGCACGTTTATCTGCACCTAACGTTTTTAATACCGCAATTAAAGTATGACGACTACGGCAATAATGAGCCATTGAAACGGCAACTGCCGATATCGCAAGCAATAGCGTTAATAGCGCTGAAAGTAAAAGGAAGTTTTTCGCACGCTCCATTGATTGTGAAAGTGCTCCACTATCTTGTTTTAAACTATTCCAACGCTGATCGGGTTTTAATAGTGGGTCGAAGCGTTGCTGATAGCTATCAATTACAGATCCATCACCTGCAAACATATAGCGATAAGTCAGACGGCTCCCAGGTTGCACTGCTCCAGTTGCTTCAACATCATCAAGGTTAATTAAAACACGGGGGGCGATTTGAAAAGGATTAAACCCGCTGTCTGGCTCTTGAATTAATACACCACTAATCGTAAATGAGGCATCGCCTACATCAATTTTATCGCCAACTTTTATATCAAGTAATTCAAGTAATCTGGCACCAACAAGCGCAGTTCCTTTTTCAGGTTTTAACCCTGCTGGCTCTGTTTCTAACTCACCATACAGTGGATATAATTTATCCACCGCTTTCACCAATGCCAGCTGTGGTGTGTCGCCTTCAGGAGCATAAGACATCGTGGTAAATTGCATTTGGCGACTAAGAGTTAGCCCTGCTTTCTTCGCCTCTGTAAGCCAGATTTCATCAACGGGGTAAGATGCACGTAAGACTAAATCGCCAGCAATTAAATCACGACTTTGAGCGTAAATACTTTTATCAATGCGATCACCTATACGCCCTAAAGCAAGCACACAAGCAACCGCAAGCGCTAAAGAAAGCCAAACAATTAATAGTGCCGGAGAGCGCCATTCACGCCAAAACCAACGCCAAATCATGACTCCTCCTTAAGTTGTCCATCTACTAATCGTAATCGCCTTTGGCAACGAGCAGCCAGCTCATTATCGTGAGTCACTAAAATCAACGTTGTTGCATAATCTCGATTAAGAGAGAATAACAAGTCAGCAATTTTATCACCTGTTTTACGATCAAGATTCCCTGTTGGCTCATCAGCAAAAAGAATCGCTGGCTGAGTACAAAATGCTCTTGCTAATGCAACGCGTTGTTGCTCACCACCAGAAAGTTGTGCTGGCATATGGTATAAACGTTCGCCTAATCCTAACAGCTTAAGTAAATCAACTGCACGCTCATGACTGTGCTTTTCTGACTCACCTTTTAATAATGCGGGCAACTGCACATTTTCGAGTGCATTCAATGTTGGGATCAACATAAATGATTGAAAAACAAACCCAACATGTTGGGCGCGCAATTTGGCACGTTCTTCTTCATTCATTTTTGTGAGATCTTCTCCCATTAAATGCACGCTGCCAGAGCTGCCATCATCTAACCCAGCAATGATACCTAACAGCGTCGATTTACCTGATCCGGACTCACCAATTAACGCAATTGTTTGTGCAGGCTCGACAACTAACTCAACACCCTGCAATATAGAGATCTGACTATCACCTTGTCCTACTTGTTTGGTTAACTGATGAACTTCAAGAACCTTTTCCGTCCACATACATTTTTCCTTATCGTTATGATGATGTTTAGCTTTAAGGCAATTGCTGCTGATACCTTTTTAATCTTTGGTGACAGCTTAAGTGCAGGATATCGTCTTCCAATTGAAAGTGCATGGCCACAACGCCTTGCTGATAAATGGAAAACAACCTACCCTGAAATTAATGTTATTAATGCAAGCATTAGTGGTGAAACTGCCTTTCAAGGGCAAAATAGGCTGCCTGATTTATTAAAACAGCATCAACCTCGTTGGGTTTTAATTGAATTAGGTGCAAATGATGGCTTACAGGGATACCCTGTTACACAAACAAAAGAGGCATTACAAAACATCATTACACAAGTAAAAGATGCCGGTGCAACGCCACTTTTTATGCAAATAATGATTTCACCTAATTATGGTAAACGTTATACACAATCATTTTCAGCGATCTATCCAAAACTCGCTGAAGATAATGCGCTTCCTCTGCTTCCCTTTTATATGGAGCAAATCGCTGATAAGCCTGAGTGGATGCAAAATGACAGCATACACCCCAATGAAGATGCTCAGCCTTTTATTGCGCAGTGGATGGATGAAACATTATCCCCTTACTTAACACGTTAGGCTATTCTGACAGTAGTTGACGTAGATTAAACGAGATTAATTGTAAAATTATGCAAAAAACGGTATTGATTACAGGAAGTTCCAGTGGAATAGGACTCTGTGCCGCAAAAGCACTAAAGAAAAGAGGCTATCGAGTTCTTGCAGCTTGCCGTAAAGGAGAAGACCTTGAACGCATGGAAACACTGGGATTAGAACCTATTCATCTTGATCTTGATGATCCAAAAAGTGTTGAAAATGCGGCACAAGAAGTAATTCGCCTAACAAATGGTCGTTTATATGGATTATTTAATAATGGCGGATTTGGTGTTTATGGTCCATTAGATGCTATTACTCGCCAACAAATGGAAAAACAGTTTTCTACTAACTTCTTTGGTTTACATCAGCTTACTACATTACTTCTACCCGCAATGTTACCTCATGGTGAAGGAAGAATTATTCAAACTAGCTCTGTAATGGGGATTATTTCGACCTCTGGTCGAGGAGCTTACGCTGCCAGTAAATATGCAGTAGAAGCGTGGTCTGACGCGCTAAGAATGGAAATAGCGCATACAGGTGTTAAAGTGAGTTTAATCGAGCCAGGTCCAATACGAACGTGTTTCACTGAGAATGTGGCTCAAGCCGAAAAAGATAAACCGGTAAAAAATCCGGGGATTGCGAGTCGTTTCACATTAACGCCTGAAGATGTAGTGAAAAAGCTTATTCATGCTTTAGAAAACCCAAAACCTAAGATACGTTATCCCGTAACCTTATTAACTCACGCCGTCAAAATACTAAAACGTTTTCTACCTGATGCTTTAATGGATGCTATTCTCAGTCGCCAGAGTGGCAAGGCTTGATTTTTCAGGAATCACCCTTACTTATTAATAAAATAGCGTTATAAATCGCATATATATTTAAAACTCTCAAAAAGGGGCAAGTTAATGTTAGCAACTGCACATATTGTTGATGTGAATGAATCAAATATTCAACAAGTTATAGAACAATCCATGACTAAACCCGTCATGATGTATTTCTATTCAGAACGTAGTCCTCATTGTGCAGAGCTTGGCGCAACATTAGATAAACTGTCAGCCGAATTTGCTGATCAATTTATTTTGGCCAAATTAAATTGTGATGTTGAACAAATGATTGCCTCACAATTTGGTCTACGTGCGATCCCAACTGTTTATATTTTACAAGAAGGCCGCCCTGTTGATGGTTTCCAAGGACCTCAACCTGAAGAAGCAATTCGCCAAGTGTTAGCCAATGTATTACCCAAACTAGAAGAGCTAAAAGCGGCACAAGCGGCACAATTACTTTCTGAAGGAAAAACAGAGGAAGCTTTACCTCTGCTTAAAGAAGCGCATCAACTCGCACCTAAAAATAGCGAAATTACACTTGCGCTAGCGGGTGCTTTAATTTCTTTAAATAAAAATGAAGAAGCCCAAACTCTGTTAATTACTATCCCTTTACAAGATCAAGACAGTTACTACCATAGTTTGTTAGCGCAAATTGAATTACAAAAACAGGCTGCTGATACGCCTGAAATTCAACAATTACAGAACGATTTTAATCAACAACCTGAAAATACTGATCTTGCCATTCAACTTGCACTAAAATTACATGAAGTTGCTCGTAACGAAGAGGCGTTAGAGTTGCTATTTAGCTTTATCAAAAAAGATCTAAATGCAGGTGATGGACAAGTTAAGAAAACCCTGATGGATATACTATCGGCCTTAGGTACTAATGATAATTTAGCGTCTAAATATCGTCGTATGGTGTATTCTTTACTTTATTAATTTTATTTTCTTATTAAAGCAGACTTAGGACAGGTATATGGAAATAGTCATTGGTATTATCATCTTATTCGCTATTATTTTAGTTTTATGTGGTGTTAAAACCGTTCCACAAGGTTATCAGTGGACTGTCGAACGTTTTGGTCGTTACACTCGAACTTTGACTCCAGGGCTACAAATTCTCGTACCATTTGTTGATCGTATTGGTCGCCGTATCAATATGATGGAACAAGTACTTGATATCCCTTCTCAAGAAGTCATTTCTCGTGATAACGCCAACGTCAGCATTGATGCAGTCTGCTTTATTCAAGTCATCGATCCTGTAAAAGCGGCGTACGAAGTTAATAACCTTGAACTTGCGATTATCAACTTAACATTGACGAATATCCGTACAGTATTAGGCTCCATGGAACTTGATGAAATTCTTTCTCAACGTGACCAAATCAACAGCCGCCTGTTACTGATTGTTGATGATGCAACAAACCCTTGGGGTATCAAAATTACCCGTATTGAAATTCGTGATGTCCGCCCACCAAAAGAATTGATTTCTGCAATGAATGCGCAGATGAAAGCTGAACGTACTAAACGTGCCGACATTCTTGAAGCTGAAGGTATTCGTCAAGCAGCTATCTTAAAAGCTGAAGGTGAGAAACAAGGACAAATACTCAAGGCTGAAGGTGAGCGTCAATCTGCATTCTTACAAGCAGAAGCCCGTGAACGTGCGGCAGAAGCAGAAGCCAGAGCAACACAAATGGTATCTGAGGCCATTGCAAAAGGTGATATGCAAGCCATTAACTACTTTGTTGCTCAAAAATATACTGATGCGTTGTCTCAAATTGGTTCAGCTAATAACAGTAAAGTTATTATGATGCCATTAGAAGCAAGTAATCTTATGGGTGCGATTGGCGGTATTTCTGAATTACTCAATACCCAAAAAAGTGACTCTGGCAACAAGAGCAATTAATTATGATTGAATGGATTAGTGCTCAACCTGCACTTTTCTGGCTTTGTCTTGGTGGCTTGCTGTTAATTACAGAAATGTTAGGAACAGCAGGATACCTTTTATGGTCAGGAATAGCGGCTCTGTGTGTATCGTTGATCACATGGATATTGCCGATTAGCTGGCCTATTCAAGGTATTTTATTTGCGATATTAACGGTTATTAGTGCTGTACTTTGGCACCTTTGGCTTAAACGCAGAAAACAATCAAAAGAAGCTGAAAATTTAAATCAGAAAACTCATCAACTGATTGGTGTTCATGCTGTTTTATTATCAGATACTGAAAATGGTTTTAGTCGCGTAAAATTAGCGGATGGTAGTTGGCGTGTTTATTCAGACACGCCATTACTTACCGGCGATAAGGTAATAGTAACTGCGATTGATGGTATTACCTTACAAGTGATTGCGCTTAAACCGACTGTTTCTGGTGATGACAACACCCTGACAAATGATTGATGATTGGGCAATCTGCACCATCATCTCCGGGGCATTCGCTGGCTAATAACAGTAATCGCTGGCGAATGGCGTTAAGCTCATTAATTGTTTTCTCAATTTCAGCCACTTTTTTTAAGGTGGCTTTTTTCACGTCAGCACTATGACGAGAAGGATTTCTTAACAACATTAATAAAGCTCGACACTCTTCTAAATTAAATCCGACCTCTCGCGCTTGTCGTAATAAAGTTAACTCTTCAATATGTTGAGCCTGATAATAGCGATAGCCGTTTTCACCTCTTCCCGGTGGCGTTATCAAGTCTTTTTCTTCATAAAACCGAATAGCTTTAGCCGTTAATCCTGTTTTACTTGCGATTTCACTAATATTCAAAATTCCCCCTTGACCTTCCCCTTGCGGAAAGGTTTAGCCTTTATCTCGATAAGAAAAAACCTTTAAAGAAAGCAAGTTACCGAATATTGAGCAATAATAGAGGTAACGCTTTTATGTCGGAGATAAATTAACATGGCAAAAACTACGATACTCGCACTACAAGGACTTTCATGCTCCCACTGTGTTAACAGTGTAAAAAAAGCACTTGATGCTCGCAATGACATAGAACAGGCAACTGTGACTATTCAATACGCTAAAATTGACAGCGATGCAACTGCTGAAAGCTTAATCAAAACAATTGAAGATGCAGGCTATGAAGCAAGTGTTGCAACACAGCCTGATGTAAAATTAAGCCTAAGTGGGCTTAACTGCATGAAGTGTGTCGGTAAAACTGAAAAAGCATTATTAGCGGTTGAAGGTGTTGCCGCTGTTAATGTGACAAAAGAGTCAGCTGAAATTTTTGGTGACGCAACTGCAGATACTTTAATTGCAGCGATTACGGCAGAAGGCTTTCAAGCAAGCTTAGCGCCCACTGACAACGCAATTCATTTAACGCTATCTGGCTTAAATTGTGGTCACTGTGTCGCTTCAGTTAAAAAAGCACTAGAAAATACAGCGGGCGTTGAAACCGTTGAAGTTGAATTAACACACGCAAAAGTCACTGGTTCTGCAACCGCTGAAACCTTAATTACCGCCATTACAGAAGCCGGTTTTGAAGCACAACTTGCAGGTACTGATTTCCCAAAAACTGAGCCGCTGACGCAAACGCATGCACAACTGGAAGCATCGTCAGCGGCTGTTTGTGATATTCCAGTTGAGAATGCTGATATTGATAATGGCGCTGAAATCGATACTGACGATGACAGCAGTGTTCAGCTTTTAATTGATGGCATGACCTGTGCAAGTTGCGTAAGTAAGGTTCACAAAGCATTACAATCTGTTGATGGCGTTGAAAATGTGCGTGTAAATCTTGCTGAACGTAGTGCATTAGTGACTGGTGATATCGATCATGATGCACTTGTGACTGCCATTGAAAAAGCAGGTTATGGCGCTGAAATTATTCAAGATGATGTAAAACGCAGAGAACGTCAGCAAGAAGTTGCTGTTGCCAATATGAAACGTTTTCGCTGGCAAGCGGCATTGGCCTTAGTTGTTGGTATCCCAGTCATGATTTGGGGAATGATCGGCGACAATATGATGCTGACAGAGTCCAATCACAACATCTGGTTAGGCATTGGTATTGCAACGCTGTTTGTGATGGTTGTTGCGGGTGGTCATTTTTATCGTAGCGCGTGGCAGAGTTTAAAAAACCGCAGTGCGACAATGGATACCCTTGTTGCATTAGGAACAGGAACCGCGTGGCTCTATTCCATTACCGTGAACTTATGGCCAGAAGTGTTCCCCGTTCAAGCTCGACATCTCTATTATGAGGCCAGTGCGATGATTATCGGTTTAATCAATCTGGGTCATATGCTTGAGCAAAGAGCGCGCCAGCGTTCATCCAAAGCACTAGAACGACTATTAGATTTAACGCCACCAACAGCAAGAGTCATAACTGAAAATGGTGAAGTTGAAATGCCATTAGCTGATGTTAAACAAGGAATGACCTTACGTTTAGCAACAGGTGATAAAGTACCGGTTGATGGTGAAATTATCCAAGGTGAAGTATGGATGGATGAGGCAATGCTAACAGGCGAGCCAATTCCACAGCAAAAAACAGTGGGTGACACTATTCATGCTGGTACAACGGTTCAAGATGGCTCAGTGCTATTTAAAGCCGCCGCCGTGGGAAGTAAAACAACGCTTGCTCGTATTATTAAATTAGTTCGCCAAGCACAAAGTAGTAAACCTGAAATAGGTCAGCTAGCGGATAAAATTTCAGGTGTGTTTGTACCTGTTGTCGTTGCTATCGCTCTTATTGCGGGTGCTATTTGGTATTTCTTTGGTCCTTCGCCACAAATTACCTATGCACTGGTGATTATCACAACCGTTCTTATCATCGCTTGTCCTTGCGCTCTAGGTTTGGCTACTCCTATGTCGATTATTTCAGGTGTAGGTCGTGCGGCTGAATATGGTGTGTTAGTTCGTGATGCAGATGCACTACAACAAGCGAGCAAACTGGATACTTTAGTCTTTGATAAAACAGGAACACTGACAGAAGGTATGCCTCAGGTCACTGAAATTCATACTTTCAACCAAGTAGATGAAACTCAAGCACTTGCATTGGCAGCATCGTTGGAAAATGGTTCTAATCACCCATTAGCTAAAGCCATTTTAACGCGAGCTGAAGGCATTGATTTACCTGAAATAAGCCAATTCCGCACGCTTGCAGGAATGGGGTTAAGCGGCGAAATTAACGGAAAAACAGTGCTTTTAGGCAACCCTAAATTGATGCTTGAATCGGGTATTGATATTAGTGAAATTAATCCACTTATTGACACTCAAGCAGCAAAAGGCGTTACTCCTGTCTTATTAGCTCAAGAAGGTAAGATTGCCGCCCTTCTCTCTATCCGTGATCCACTTAGAGAAGATACAGTAAGTGCATTGCAGCGTTTACATAATCAGGGCTATCGCCTAGTGATGTTAACCGGTGATAATCCAATTACTGCAAATGCAATAGCAAAAGAAGCGGGTATTGACCAAGTGATTGCAGGTGTTATGCCGGAAGGTAAAGCACAAGCAATTACTGAACTTCAAGCCGAAGGGCGTCGTGTTGCAATGGTTGGAGATGGTATTAACGATGCCCCTGCATTAGCTAAAGCAGATGTCGGTATTGCCATGGGCGGCGGTAGTGATATTGCGATTGAGACTGCCGCAATCACGTTAATGCGTCATAGTTTACATGGTGTTGCTGATGCTGTTGAAATATCAAAAGGCACACTACGTAATATGAAACAGAATCTATTTGGTGCGTTTGTTTACAATAGTTTAGGTATTCCCATTGCAGCAGGTATTTTATATCCGTTCACTGGCACACTGTTAAATCCCGTGGTTGCCGGTGCCGCAATGGCACTGTCTTCAATCACTGTTGTGAGTAATGCTAACCGTTTACTGCGTTTTAAACCCAAGCAATAACACTTAACAACATATAAATAAATATTATATTTAAACCTCTTTTACTTATCGGTAAAAGGGGTTTTTTATTATTTATTGAACAATGATTATTAATATTTTCAAAAGGTTAAAAAAAAGCCGATATTTCTATCGGCCAGTCAAAGAGGAATTTCTCATTATACAAGAGAGTCATTACTCCGCCCTCTTAACGCTAGAATAGCAATATATTATAACTATTTCATTATTTTTTATTATTCATAAAATAAAGACCATATTGACATTAAAATTATTCTGATAATAAGGCGGTTTATTTATATCAATTAAAAAATTAACACTCAGAATATATAAATGAAAAATCAACACCATTTTACTTTTAAAAGGATTTAAAATTGAAATATAAAAACATTTTTATCGCAACAATATCTATTGTTTATTCTTCTTGTGTTTTTTCAAACACATTAAATCCGAACGTTTCTTCTGATTTAATCACTCCTGAATATGAAGAGCTTGAAAATAAAAAAAGCTATTTAACATCAACGATTTTTAATCAGATAGTTGATAATAATTTAATTACTATAGTAAAAGGAACAAATAAAGATAAAGAAGCCTATGGTATTGAATTAAATAGTGGCGTAGCTAAAGATTTAGAAAAATACTTAAGAAGTCGAAATTTAACCGATTCTGCCGATCTTATAAAGAAAAATATCGTTAATAAAAATGGTTATATTGATATTCAATCTAACAATAGTGATTTAAAAATGGGGATGGTGGGTTATTTATTAGAAAAAGATTTATTGACCGAGAAAAACCGTAATGAAGTTATTAACCTAATCAAGCATGCGGAAACAATGATCTACAGTACTCAAGATAGTGCATTAACATTAGATGATCTAGAGTCTCCCGAGAGACTACATAAAATAATCGATAATCAAAATACCAAAAACCGTTCTTTATTGTTATTAGAAAAAAATACAAAACAAGATCTAGCTCAAATGAGTCAATTACAAGAGCAAGATTATTCCTTACTTAAAAATTTAGTTTCAGACAATAAAAAAAGATTATCAGAAGATCTTCAAAATAATTCAGAAAAAATTAAAAACAATGAAAGTATAATTAAAAAAAATACCACTACTCTTGATAAAAACAATAATCTCATAGAAAAAAACACAACTGATATTGAGAAAAATACTCATGCTATTAATAGTAATGCTAGCAATATAAGAGAAAATAGAGATGATATTAGTGATATCAAAGAAAACTATATTGACAATTTAAATATCAATGGAAGCAATATTTCATTAAAAAGCCATTTTGCTACTCTTTATACTGAGCAATCAGTCTCAAGAAATGAATTTAAAACATTGAAAAGTGACTTTGAATATTTTAAATCTGACACCCAAAACCGTTTTTATAAAGTGGAAAAACGTGCCAATCAAGGTATTGCCTCTGTTGCTGCAATGAGCAATTTACCTTTTACCGATAACGCGACATTTAGCACCGCTATTGGTATCGGTAATTATCGTAATGCCACAGCCCTTGCTTGGGGTATGCAATATCGTATTAATGAAAATATTAAAGTCAGAGCATCTACAGCATGGAATGAAACCAATAGCTGGGTCTCTGCCGGGGGTGTTGGCATTAGTTGGTAGTCATTCAGCCTAAAGTAAAAACAGAGAAAGCTAAGTAAAGCTTCGTTTTCTCTGTTTCATTCAATCAAAAATCCGTTATGCTGAGGCTTAGTGATCGACACTTAAAGGAGCATATCAAATGACGGGTATTTTTCAGAAAATCAAACATTGGGTAGGCATAAAAAATACTGTCCATTACCCTTATCCCGCCGTTGATATTACGCTACCTAATAATATCTCTTTACATCTTGTGGGCAGTATCCATATGGGTGTTCCCACAATGTCACCACTTTCCAATGTGCTTATTAACCAAATAAAAAATGCAGATGCGGTTATTGTTGAAGCTGATATTTCAACGGATGTACAGCCTTTTGATCAAGCCTCTCTTTTTAGAGAGCCTTTAGAAACGCGTTTAAATGAAACGCTTTTTTCTCAAATTACTCAATATTGTGAAGACCTCTCACTTTCTCTTTATCAAATTGAAAATAAACCACTTTGGCAAATTGCGTTAATTTTACAATCGACCCAAGCCATGCAACTCGGATTACAACCTCAACATGGCATTGATTATCAAGTCATTCAACATGCTAATGAACACAAAAAAAATATTATAGAACTTGAAGGCATTGAGAGTCAGGTCGCATTGTTATTGGATTTTCCTCATGATGGTCAACAATTACTCGAAGACACACTAAAAAATTGGCACGAGAACGCACGTACATTGCAAATCATGATCAATTGGTGGTTAAATTATAATAGTAGAGAGAAACAACCGCCGTTACCGAATACCTTTAGTAAAGCTGTATTTGATATCTTAATGGAAAGCCGTAACCAAAAATGGGTAAGCACGTTATCAGCATTACCTGCCGGTCGTTATGTAGTCACTGTCGGCGCTCTTCATTTATTTGGCGAAGAAAATTTGATCGATTTATTAACATCCCAAGTATAAAAATATTGTTCTAACCTTATAAGTAGGAATAACTATGACTCCCGCTGTAAATTTACTGGAAAAACAAAAAATCAAATTTACCCTTCATCCTTATGAGCATGATGCTAATGTCCATAATTTTGGTGATGAAGCCGTTGAAAAATTAGGTTTAGATAATCGCCAAGTATTCAAGACACTTTTAGTTTCTTTAAATGGTGATGCTAAAAATCTTGCTGTGGCAGTAACACCCGTTTCTGGTCAGTTAGATTTAAAACTCGTTGCTAAGTGTTTTAAGGCCAAAAAAGCAGATATGGCAGATCCCCAAATTGCACAAAAGGTTACGGGTTATTTAGTGGGTGGAATTAGTCCACTAGGTCAGAAAAAACGCTTACCAACAGTGATTGATGAACAAGCACTTGAATTTGACACTGTCTTTGTTTCGGGTGGTAAACGTGGCTTAGATATTGAATTATCAGCAAAAGATTTAGGCTCTGTATTAGGCGCCCAATTTGCACTTATTCGTAAAGAGTCATAACCCATAATGATTTTTTATTTTAAGGCTCTCCCTCAAAATAAGAAATTAACGTGATTTAAACTCAAAATAAAAGGCGACATTAAATGTCGCCTTTTGTCTATTAAGCGTGACTAGTAAGATTTATTTTTTGTAAACAATTTCGCCTTTAGGTTCGAAATCATCAGCTTTCAATGGAGAATGTGATTCGATATAACCTTTTAATACTTCAGCATCAACGAAACCAGTGTTTACATAACCTGGGTGCGTATCAATTTTCGGATAACCATCACCACCAATACCGTTAAAGTTGAGTGTTGCCATACGGTAAGATTTTGTTTTATCTAATGGTTTACCCGCAATTTTAACATCGCTAACTTTACAGTCTGCATCTACTGTTAAGCTAACATTGTAGAATTGTGCATAAGCACCAGAGTCAACTTTCATACATGCAACAGCTGATAAATAAGGCTCGACTTCTTCACCTTTAAAATCAACATAAACTAGTTCGTTCGCGAATGGTTGAACTTTCAGAACATCTTTGTAAGTGATATCACCAGATTCAATAGAATCACGAACACCACCACCACTCATAATGGCAAAGTCCGCATTCGCACGTTCAGCTTGAGCTGATAATAATAGACGTGCCATATTGGTTTGAACAAAGCGAACTTTACTACGATCACCTTCTAATTTACCAACAACCTCACCCACTTTAACATTCAGTTGCTCGCCACCTTTTTCTTGGTAAGGTGTCAGCAGTTTCATCATTTCAGGGTTATGAGGAATTTCTTTTGTATAGTAAACAAGCTCCGTTGTACCGTCGTCCTTCTTCACTTTCTGATTTAAGTTGATTGGGATTAATTGGTAATGTTTTAACGTAAACTCGCCATTACGGAATTCGAAGTCTGCACGACCAACATATTTACCCCATTCATGAGCCTGAACAATCCATGTACCATTTTGGTTATCTGGAGCACAAGGTGTTCCTGGTACATAATCAGCTTGTTTGTAGTTTTTATTCTCTTGAGACATACAAACAGGATCTTGTGAGTGACCACCCACAATCATATCAAGGTAACCTTTTGGTAACGCACGCGCCATTTCCACATCGCCCGGTGCGTTAGAGCCGTGATTACCATCATCGTAGTGACCCATATGAGTTGCTGCGATAATAATGTCTGGTTTTTCCGTTGTGCGCAGTTCTTCTACAACTTTTTTAGCTTCATCAGAAGGTTTGCGGAATTCAGTATCAGGGAAGTTTGCTGGGTTACCAATACGCACAGTATCATCAGTCGTTAAGCCTAATACTGCAATTTTTACACCTTGCTTATCAAAAATGGTGTAAGGCTTGAATAAACGCTCACCCGTACTTTTTTGATAAATATTTGCAGATAAGAATGGGAATGTTGCCCATTTTTCTTGTTGGCGTAAAACTTCTAATGGATTATCGAATTCATGGTTGCCAAGTGCCATTGCATCATAACCGACAAGATTCATACCTTTAAAATCAGGCTCTGCATCTTGTAAATCAGATTCTGGTACACCCGTATTGATATCACCACCTGATAACAGCAGTACGCTACCGCCTTTTTTAGCCACTTCATCACGAATGTTATCAACAACCGTTTTTTGTGCCGCTAAACCATATTCGCCATGATCGTTATGCCAGAAATGGCCATGGTGATCATTGGTATGCAAAATAGTAATTTCGTAGGTTTTATCCTTTTCCCATGCCTGAGACATCGCAGGTGCCATCGCTAAAGAAACTGTCAAGGCGCATGCTGATAATTTAAAAGATAAGCTCATGGTATATCCCCATGTATATTATTTATTGAGAAGGTTCTGCCATGGTTCTACAGTAGAAAAAGAAGACAGAAGTTAAACAGTTTTGCTGTATTTTATGACGTAGGTTATATAATTTTTTTATTATTTCATTGATCCAATAGTTTTTTTGAGACATGAATCAAACTCTATTTCTCACAAAAGCACTCAACTCCAAATAGATGTAAACTAGACCAATAAAAATAGAAACAATTTATTAACAAAATAATGTGACAGGGAATTAAAATGAGCAATGCCGAACCAACGCTTCCCATAGAAGAAACTGACGTTTTACAACGAAAAGCCAATAAGCGTAATACGGTTTTTAGTATTTTAACTGCTATCAGTTTTTCACACCTTCTCAATGATATGATCCAATCATTGATATTAGCTATTTATCCTATGTTGCAATCTGAATTTTCTCTCAGTTTTGTGCAAATAGGAATGATAACGTTGACGTATCAAATTACAGCATCCTTATTACAGCCTTTTATTGGTCTTTATACTGATAAATATCCTAAGCCTTACTCATTACCTATTGGTATGGGTTTTACGCTAACAGGGATTGTTCTCCTCGCCTTTGCTGATACATTCCCAATGTTATTACTTGCAGCAGGATTAGTCGGTACAGGCTCTTCTGTTTTTCATCCTGAATCATCTCGTGTTGCAAGGATGGCATCAGGTGGAAGACACGGGCTGGCACAATCACTCTTTCAAGTTGGGGGCAATTTAGGTAGCTCTTTAGGTCCTCTTTTAGCAGCTTTACTGATAGCTCCTTATGGCAAAGGCAATGTCGGTTGGTTCTCCCTTGCGGCATTACTGGCCATTATAGTGCTATTACAAGTGAGCCGTTGGTATAAAATTCAACAAGAAGCTCAGAAAAAACAACCAATAGTGCTAAACAACAAAGCAATATTGCCACGTAAAGCCCTTTTTGGCTCTTTAGCCATTTTACTTATTCTGATTTTTTCTAAGTATTTTTATCTTGCGAGCATCAGTAGCTACTATACTTTCTATTTAATACATAAATTTGGCGTTTCAGTACAAAATGCACAAATCCACCTCTTTGTTTTCCTCTTTGCTGTCGCCGCTGGCACCATGATTGGTGGCCCTGTAGGCGATAAGATTGGCAGAAAATACGTTATTTGGGGATCTATTCTTGGTGTTGCGCCTTTTACGCTGATACTCCCTTACGCTAGCCTTTACTGGACTGGTGTACTTACTGTATTCATTGGTGTGATTTTGGCTTCAGCATTTTCTGCTATCTTAGTTTATGCTCAAGAGTTAATTCCGGGTAAAACAGGCATGGTTTCAGGGCTTTTCTTCGGACTTGCTTTTGGGATGGGAGGGATTGGTGCTGCAGTCTTAGGATATGTTGCTGATCAGAAGAGTATTGAATATGTCTATCATATTTGTGCTTATCTCCCACTATTAGGTATTTTCACCATTTTTCTTCCTAATATTGGGGTGGATAAAACTGAATAGCTTGTAATTATCCCTGTTATCTAAATGAACTAGTAACAGGGTATTTCTTACTTTAAAAGGTAAGACTGATTAAAATAACATAAAAAAGTGCATTTGCATCAAAAAACTCAATCAACTTGCTATTTTTATAAATAATCAATAATTTTTAGCGAATTTATTGCATGAATACGTTAAACTATCAGCCTGCTATATTACTCGCCCCCCGATACATGTAGTTTTATAAAAAGAAGGAGAATTGATGCCGCATTCAACACCCCTCATTACCACCATTGTTGGTGGGTTAGCACTTGCTTATATTTTAGGCATGATCGCTCAACGGCTAAAAATCTCACCTTTAGTAGGATATCTTGCTGCGGGTGTACTCGCTGGTCCATTTACTCCCGGCTTTGTCGCTGATACATCTCTCGCTCCTGAACTCGCTGAAATTGGCGTTATTCTGCTTATGTTTGGTGTAGGTTTACACTTTTCATTAAAAGATCTGATGGCAGTAAAAGCCATCGCTATTCCGGGTGCTATTGCCCAAATTACAGTAGCAACACTATTAGGACTCGGATTATCAGCATTTTTTGGCTGGGGCTTATTTAGTGGCATTGTATTCGGTTTGTGCCTATCAACAGCGAGTACCGTTGTTCTTTTGCGCGCGCTTGAAGAAAGAGGCCTGATTGATAGCCAACGAGGTCAAATTGCTATTGGTTGGTTGATTGTTGAAGACTTAGCAATGGTGTTAGCCCTTGTTTTACTCCCTGCTATCGCCAATATGCTAGAAAGTAGCGATCAAACCAATATTTCTCAACTCATGATCAATTTAGGTATCACCATCGGTAAAGTGATAGCCTTTATCTTAATCATGATGATTGTTGGTCGTAAGCTTATTCCTTGGATTTTAGCTAAAACCGCGGCAACTGGCTCTCGTGAGCTATTTACACTAAGTGTACTCGCTCTAGCTTTAGGTATCGCTTATGGCGCTGTAACCTTATTTGATGCTTCCTTCGCATTAGGGGCATTCTTTGCGGGTATGGTGCTGAATGAGTCTGAATTAAGCCATAGAGCGGCTCAAGATACTTTACCGCTGAGAGATGCTTTCGCGGTGCTGTTCTTTGTGTCTGTCGGCATGTTATTTGACCCAATGGTATTAATTGAGCACCCTCTTGGGATCTTAGCAACACTGGCTATCATTATTATTGGTAAATCAGCCGCTGCATTAGTTCTTGTACGCATGTTTGGACATTCCAGACGTACCGCCTTAACTATTTCAGCCAGCCTTGCTCAAATTGGTGAGTTTGCCTTTATTCTTGCTGGTCTTGGTGTGGCGCTAAACGTTTTAGAGCCAGATGCACGTAATCTTGTTTTAGCCGGTGCTTTAGTCTCGATTATGCTAAACCCAGTTCTGTTCTCTTTATTAGACCGTTATCTGGCAAAAACAGAAACCAAAGAAGAAATGGAACAGCTACAACAAGAAGAGCTGGAAGAAGAGATGCCTGTCCCAGTTGATATTTGTGGTCACGCCATTATCGTCGGTTATGGACGTGCAGGAAGTATGCTAGCTGAAAAATTATTAGCTCAATCCATTCCATTAGTGATTATCGAAAATAGTCGTAATAAATTTGCTGAGTTAAAAGAGAAAAGTTTAAACACCGTACTGGGTAATGCATCGACTAAAGAGTCACTTGCTTTAGCCCGTATTGATTGTGCTAAATCTTTATTACTGACGATACCTAATGGTTATGAAGCAGCCGATGTCGCCGAAACGGCAAGAAGTATGAACCCTGATTTAAATATCATTGTTCGCGCCCATTTTGACGATATTATTGTGCGAGCTAACTATGATGAAGAAGCTTCTTTTATCCTTGAAAAAGGTGCAAATCACGTTGTTATCGATGAAGATCAAACAGCATCTGCAATGGCGGATATGCTAATTAAAGAAGTTGAGTTTGGTTGTGCTATTGATGATACACCTGAAAATGGTCAACAAATCATTGCACCAAGTGCAGCGCAATAATCAAACACAGGTAATCACTTAAATCCATAGAATTTAAGTCAATAAAAAACCTATCAATAAATGTTGATAGGTTTTTTTTATTTCACACTGATAAAACAAGACTTAGAAACAATATCAACTTAACGTTCCCAATAGGCTTCTTCCAAGCTGTCTTCTTTTTCAGGTAAACCGCGCGTCAAGCGTGGAGAATGCTGGCTTAGTACTTGATAACTCACTCGGTTAGCATATTTACATACTTGCGCTAATGATGAGTAAGTTAAATAAGTCCGAGGATGCTTACTTGAATTTGGCACATTAATGCGATGATAGCTATTTGCTGTAATATCATGCAGTAATGCTGATAATGCGGCATCACCCGCACCATTTGTATTCATGATCTTTTCAGGGCCACCCATATAAGGTTCTATATGAGAATAGACTTTCTCTGGCTCTTCACAATCTTTACGACGCATTGCTCGACTAAATTCATAACGATTAAATTCAGCAATCGCACCCGGTAATAAAGGATGTGTGGTTTGGCGCTTAAAACTGTGTTCTGTATAACCGCCCATATAAAGACCCGCAGGTCCCGCAGTACAAAGCACTAAATCAACCCATTCTAAAGCGACATCAGAAGCCAACAGAGGATCTGCATGCCCGGTTAATTCAAAAGCTTCATCTTCATTCATGGCGACAACAGAAACGTGCTCTTTTAAGAAATCACGCCACCATTGTGGATCATCGGCAATAACATATTTTGTGCCAAGGGTGAGAACGACAGGCACATCATATTTTTTCGCATACTCAATCGCTTTCATGGTTGCTAGCGGCATCGGTTCACCAGGTTTACAGCGAACTAAGTAAGCCGTTAACACCAATGCGGAGGCTTCTGCAATCACCTCTTCCGGAATGCTTTCAGGTCTAAGTTGATTCATTTGACCGGGGCTAATAGCAAATGTGCGTTCACCATTTTCCGTGATCAGCGTAAAACAGCGCCCAATAGCACCATCAACACCTTGGAGATAATTGAGATCAGTACGGCTAGAGGTGTTACATAAATAACGATAAGCATAGCTACCAATCTGAATATTATTACACATAGTGCCTAATAACACAGAGCGGTCGTCAGCCAATACAGAATAGTTATGTAGCGTATTACCAATAGTGCCACCAGCAAATTCGTGAGTTATCAGATTATTATCTGTTAACTCACGATAAAGTGCCTCTGCGACATCATCTTCAATAACAAGAGAGTGTCCCTGACTCAAGTTATAACGGTTAATAAACTCTTCATCAACTTTCGCTTCAATATCAACCAATGTTTGGTCAATACCCACGATATAAGCGCGAGAGGATTCGCTCTCCGTCATATTGATGATGGGTTGTAATAAAGGATCTCGTAAACTAACGGGAAAATAGTGTTTGGATTTTCGTTTGCCAGGGAATTTCATTGTGAACGATGCTACACAGCTAAAAAAGATGCGCAATGTTAACACAATATTATGGGAGAGACAGTAGGTGTACGTCAGTACACCTACTTATTTAAAGATATTTTTATGCGGTTTTACGACGGCTTCTTGCCATATAGCTCAGTAAAACACCCATAACAGACAGAATGAAACCAACAAAAGCGGCACCAACTAAAATCAGAGCGCGTTTAGGTGCGTCTTTTTTAGTCGGTTCGTAAGGCTTCAACATATATTTGAACGGTACAAATTGAAGCTCGTCTAATTTCACTTTTTCTAACTGTTTCATATTATATAAGCGGTTTTTCAGATCAGCGCTCACTGTTGTTGGATCAGTTATAGCTTCAGTAATCGCTAATTTACTTGTTAAAGCATCAGAACCCATGGCAATCGAATAATCAGGATCATCTTTAATTTGTGCGCCTTCACTGGAAATAGGTTTTTTCACTCCAGCGGCATTAGCAATTTCTAACGCATATTTTAAACGTTGCACATTTACATTACGCGCATTCGCGATACGCTCTAAATCCATTTCATAGGCTTTTTGCGCAAAACTCAATTTACGTTCAATTTGGTCATCAATTTCGTCTTTTACTTCCACGCGTACTTTGGTAGAAATAAAGCGAATATAACCAGAAAGTAAATCGTAAGCTTCTTCAGAGGTTGGTGCGGTAAAGCTTAAATTGATTTCACCACTAAACTCTTCTTCACTGTTTTTACTATCTGAAGCTTTTAAATTAATGTCTTTGGTGACAATTTCTTCAATTAGTTTGCGCTGATCCAATGGTGTTGGATTTTCCATTTTAGCCAGCAAACTTTTGTAATAGTCTGTACTTATTAAATATTCTTCACGTAAAACACGAGAGTTATAGTTATTGATAAACTTTTGATAAACAGATGAGCCATTCACACCAGTATCAACATCCACCAAGCTAAGTTCGGTCAATGTGGCTCTTAATTGCTTCATTTCATCAAGCATTGGCTTGGTAATTGCAGCTTGGCTCGTCCATTTTTGTGGTAAAAAGCTTGCAACAGTAAAGCCAACGATAGCAAATAATAACGTGATACCAATAATGACAAATTTTGATTTATAAATAACAGAAAATAATTCAAAAAGATCGATTTCATCATTCTGTTTTAGATAGAAATCCTCAAACTGCCCTTTATCAATTTCTGAAGATTGTGGTTTTGAAAGCTTACTATTCATTTTCCTGCCTAAATTTAGGTAATGCAGTGTCCGTTTATCAGCACTTTTAGCGATTTCCACTAAAAGACTTAAAAAATGAGAAAAGATAAGTTTATATATAACTGAAATATGATCAAATTAATATATCACCAAATCCGATAATTTTATTTATTGAATTCAGCAATTATTTTTTGCATACCTCTCGGATCATCGCTTCTAACAAGTCGATATGCTCTGGAGCATCATTTAATGCAGGAATGTATTCATACTGTTTTCCACCACCATGCATAAAGAACTCTCGGTTCTGTTCATTAATTTCTTCTAATGTTTCCAAACAATCAGATGAAAATCCCGGGCATACAACCTGCACATGTTCAACCCCTTCACTTCCCAGCTTTTCCATCGTTTTGTCCGTATAAGGCGATAACCAAGGTTCACGGCCAAAACGTGACTGGAATGTCAACATGACTTGCTCTTTAGGATAACCTAATTGCTCCTCTAATTGTTCTTTCAGTTTTTCTGTTGTGAGACAACATTCATCATAATAAATATCACCTGTTTTGATAAAACGCTCAGGAATACCATGGAAAGAGAGAATTAAGCGATCGGGTTTACCATATTGCTGAAAGCTTTTCTCAATAGAGGTGACCAGTGCTTTGATATAAAGCGGATGTGTAGGATAACTACGAATAAAGTGAAGAGAAGGCATTGTACGCATGTCTTTAAAAATTCGACTGACACCATCAAATACCGCGGCAGAAGTAGAGCAAGAGTATTGAGGGTAAAGTGGTAACAAAATAATGTTATCAACACCTTGTTGTAATAGTTTTTCAACCCCTTCATTTAATGATGGATTGCCATAACACATCCCTAACTCCACGGGGATATTAGGTAGTCGCTGAGCAACAGCGCGTTGTTGCGCTCGGCTAAAAACTAAAAGGGGAGAGCCATCATCCATCCAAATCTGTTGATATAACTTAGCCACTTTAGGTGAGCGAAACGGTAATATCGCCCCTTGTAATATTGGTTTCCAAATCAAAGGAGAAACATCAACAACACGAGGATCGCTAAGAAATTGAGCCAAATAACGTCGAACAGCCCCCGTTGTCGGCGCATCAGGTGTGCCAAGATTAACCAAAAGAACACCATACTGAGCATTATTCATACTATGACTCCTTAGAGTTATTTTATTAGGATAACCAAAAGGTAGAAGAATAAAGGAAAATAATGGATTGTGCTTGTCAATTTATTGGATCGTGCTTTTTATCTCATCTTCTTATTTTTAAGATAAAAAAAATCCCGGCTCTACCGGGATTAATCATCACAATGACGAATTAGCCAAGGATACTTTTCAGTTCAGCGTTAATTTCGCTTACTTTTTGTGTACCATCAACTTTGAAGTATTTCGCATTGTTTGCTTTAGCTTCATTTTGGTAATAAGAAACTAACGGTGCAGTTTGAGTATGGTACTCAACTAAACGTTTACGAACCGTTTCTTCTTGGTCATCTTTACGTGTTGTTAATTCTTCACCCGTCACGTCATCACGATTTTCCACTTTAGGTGGATTAAATTTCACATGATAAACACGGCCTGATGGTGCGTGAACACGACGACCAATAATACGATCAACAATAATTTCATCAGGTACAGCGAATTCCAGTACGAAATCCACGTTGATACCCGCTTCTTTCATTGCATCAGCTTGTGGAATTGTTCTTGGGAACCCATCCAACAAGAAACCATTACGGCAATCGTCTTGTTTGATGCGCTCTTTCACTAACGCAATAACTAATTCATCAGTCACTAACTGACCATTGTCCATCAGTGCTTTTGCTTTCAGTCCTAGTTCTGTACCTGCACTTACTGCCGCACGTAACATATCACCAGTTGAAATCTGTGGGATACCATAGCTTTCTTTAATGAATTGAGCCTGAGTGCCTTTACCAGCGCCTGGAGCGCCTAGCAGAATGATACGCATCGCGTAAATCCCCTTGCATTTAATTTTTTATATTTAAACTCGAAAACGCATTACCATACCATTTTGTGAGGTCATCGCTCAACAAATCACGGTAGCGATTGCATTTTATTTTTTATCGAAAAAGAAAAAACCACGCTCTCTTTTCAGATAAACGTGGTTTAAATGTTTGAAAACGAAAACAGTTACGCTTTTTGAACTAACAGTTTATTCACTAAGCGAATAAACTGGTTTGGGTCCTCTAAAGAGCCTCTTTCAGCAAATAAAGCCTGATCCAGTAGTAAATTTACCCAATCGGCAAACAGTGCTTCATCTGTGAGTTCTGCTGTTTGTTTCACTAATGAATGATTAGGGTTCAGCTCAAAGTTGTATTTCACTTCTGGCACTTCTTGTCCAGCGGCTGCAAACAATTTGGCCATTTGTGTTGTCATTTCATCAGCACTGGTGGTCACAATTGCCGGAGTATCTGTTAAACGATGTGTTAATTTCACATCTTTAACTTTATCCCCTAATAAGGTTTTAATGCGTTCAACAAAAGGCGCTAATTGTTTATCAGTTTCTTCTTGCTCTTCTTGCTTCTCTTCATCAGCAAGTTTATCAAGAGATTCATCTGCTTTACTGACAGACTGGAATGATTTGCCATCAAACTCAGTCAGGTAATTCATCATCCACTCATCAATACGATCAGATAACAGCAGTACTTCGATACCTTTTTTGCGGAACAGCTCTAAATGAGGGCTGTTTTTCGCAGCAGCATAGCTATCAGCAGTGATGTAATAGATTTTTTCTTGCCCTTCGACCATACGGCTAACGTAATCTTCCAGTGAAACAGTTTGAGCATCACTGTCGTTATGCGTTGACGCAAAACGCAGTAATTTTGCAATAGTTTCAATGTTAGATGAGTCTTCTGCCGGACCTTCTTTTAAGACTAAACCAAACTCTTTCCAGAATGCTTGATACTCTTCTGGCTTGTTCTCTGCCAATTTTTGTAACATTTGCAATGCACGTTTGGTTAATGCGCTACGTAAATTACGTGTAACAGAGCTATCTTGTAAAATCTCACGAGAAACGTTTAGTGGTAAATCATTAGAATCCACTAACCCACGGATAAAACGTAGGTAATTAGGCATAAACTGCTCAGCTTCATCCATAATAAAGACGCGCTGTACATACAGTTTTAAACCATGACGTTGTTCGCGGTTCCATAAATCCCAAGGCGCTTTTGAAGGCACATATAATAAGCTAGTGTACTCTTGCTTACCTTCTACTCGGTTATGTACCCAGCTTAATGGATCTGCAAAATCATGAGAGATATGTTTATAAAACTCTTTATACTCTTCATCACTCACTTCAGCTTTATTACGAGTCCACAGCGCTTGCGCTTTATTAATTTTTTCCCATGTTACTGTGCCGTCTTCTTCATTTTTCGTTTCAATTTCAACAGGCAGAGAAATATGGTCGGAATATTTACTAATAATGCTACGCAGGCGCCAATCATCTAAATACTCATCTTCACCTTCACGCAAATGAAGCGTAATTTCAGTACCACGATCAGCTTTTTCAATATCAGCAATGGTGTAGTCACCTTCGCCTTCAGATCCCCAAAAAACACCCTTATCTGCGCTTTCACCAGCAGCCCGAGTGCGTACTGTCACTTTATCTGCAACGATAAACGCAGAATAGAATCCAACACCAAACTGACCAATTAGTTGGCTATCTTTAGCTTGATCTTGTCCGATAGATTCTAAAAATGATTTTGTACCTGATTTTGCAATAGTACCGAGATTATCAATGACTTCATCACGAGTCATACCAATACCATTATCACTGATAGTCAGAGTACGCGCTTCTTTATCAGTGGAAATGCGCACATGCAACTCGCCGTTATTTTCATAAAGCGCTGCATCTGATAATGCACGGAAACGCAATTTATCAGCCGCATCTGATGCGTTCGAAATCAATTCGCGAAGGAAAATTTCTTTATTGGAGTAAAGAGAATGGATCATTAATTGAAGAAGTTGTTTAACTTCTGACTGAAATCCTCTTGTTTCCTGACCTTTCATACTCATTTTTACCTCAATTAATCCTAATTTGGCGAAAAAAATCAATATGAATAAAAAGTGGGGATAGTTAAGCAAGTTTCAAGGGTTGAGTAAAAAATTAAGCTAATAAAAGTGATTACACATCTTATATGATTAAAGTTTGAGCCAAAATAATACTTGCTGTCTATTTTTAGCTGTATATTTTATTATACAGCGATATTAACTTAGGTTTATGACTATGAAAGCATTATTACAGCACTGTTTATTAGGTATTGGCTTACTCTCCCTCTCTTCTTTTTCTTATGCAGATAGACAAATCGTAGACCAAATTGGTCGCACCGTTACCATTCCAGACAAAGTAGAAAGAACGGTGGTTTTACAACATCAAACACTAAACTTACTGGTTCAACTTGATGCAACGGATAAAGTTGTTGGAGTGATGTCCAACTGGAAGCAACAACTTGGTGATGGGTATGCACAATTAGCACCATCGCTAGAGAAAACGCCTAAAGTTGGCGATCTCACCAGTTTTGATGCTGAAAGCTTAGTCAAACTGCAACCTCAAGTCGTCTTTGTCACCAATTATGCCCCTAAAGAGATGATTGATAAGATTTCTGCATTGGGTATTCCTGTTGTTGCAATTTCATTACGTAAAGAGAGTAACGACGATAAATCAAAGCTTAATCCAACATTACAAAACGAAGAACAGGCTTATAACGAAGGGCTAAAAGAAGGGATTTTATTGATTGGTGATATCGTCAATAAATCAGAAAATGCACAAGCATTAGTTAACGATACCTTTAAACAGCGTGAGCAAGTTAGTCAGCGCTTACAAAATATCCCCAAAGAACAACGCGTCCGTGCCTATATGGCCAATCCTGACTTAACCACTTATGGCTCAGGAAAATACACCGGGCTTATGATGGAACATGCTGGCGCCCTTAACGTCGCAGCGTCAACAGTTAAAGGGTATAAACAAGTTTCTCTTGAACAAATTATTGATTGGAACCCTGAAGTTATCTTTATCCAAGACAGATACCCTCAAGTTGTTGATGAAATCAAACAAGATGCTCGTTGGCAAGTGATTAGTGCAGTTAAAAATAACCGAATTTATTTAATGCCTGAATATGCAAAAGCATGGGGTTATCCAATGCCAGAAGCCATGGCAATCGGTGAATTGTGGATGGCAAAAAAACTCTATCCTGAAAAATTTAGCGATATTGATATGCAA
Source organism: Proteus sp. CD3 (assembly GCF_008808075.1). Classification (NCBI taxonomy): domain Bacteria; kingdom Pseudomonadati; phylum Pseudomonadota; class Gammaproteobacteria; order Enterobacterales; family Morganellaceae; genus Proteus; species Proteus sp. CD3. Next base: position 2,845,675 of record NZ_CP019686.1, read on the forward strand.
AAAGCCGCTAATGATTGGTATCAAAAATTCTATCGCACTCAATATCAAGGGAAGGAATAGGATATAACACTATGACGTTTTCCCTTTTTGCAGCAGGTAGCTTAAAAACGACACTACCTGCTTTTATTGAGCATCATCAGCAAAAAACAGGTGAAAAGTGGGCGCTTACATTTGGACCTGCTGGACTTTTGCGTCAACGGATTGAACAAGGGGAAACCTGTCATTTGTTTCTTTCAGCGGATGAAAGTAATGCAAAGCAATTAATTGATAAAGGTTTCGCTCTACAATATGCCCCTTTTATTGCCAATCAGCTTTGCATTACCGCTCGTTGTACTGCTGTAAATAAAGAAGATAACTGGCTTAGTGTATTATCAAATACCGCATTAAAATTAGCGATATCCACTCCTAAAGCAGATCCATCAGGGGATTATAGTTGGCAACTATTTGATAATATTGCGCAAATTAATCCACAGTTAAGTCAGGCATTAAAAATGCGAGCGCTTTCTTTGGTTGGAGGTAAGCATTCACTTATTATTCCTCAAGGTAGGATGGCTGCACACTATTTAATTGCCACACATCAGACGGATGCATTTATTGGTTATCAGCACTACCAAGCACAATTAAGCCAATTTCCTGAATTAAAGATATTCGATATTCCAAAGCCTTTTAATGTTACCGCACACTATTGTGCAACACTTATTCATTCTCAGGCTTATAGTTTATATCAGGAGATATTATCTCCTTATGCTAAAGCGCATTTTATTAAAGCAGGGTTTTTACCACTAAGTTAAGTTCCCTTTTTAGCGGTAAGTCACCTTATGTTATATCGTTATTTTTGAGCGTCACTGGCAATAATAGTCTTGGCACCTGCTGTTGCTTCATCCAATGCATGTTTTATTGTATCAGCATGAGCAAGCACCACACCTAAACGGCGAGTGCCAGCAATTTCAGGCTTAGCGAAAAGGCGAATTTGACGATTTGCCTTCAACGCTTTTTCAATACCAGAATATACGATATTTGTACTATAAAGCGCCGGTAAAATAACCGCTGATGCGCAAGGACCTAATTGGCGAATTCCACCAATGGGATAGCCTAAAAAAGCACGCACATGAAGCGCAAACTCTGATAAGTCTTGAGAAATTAGTGTCACCAATCCTGTGTCATGAGGGCGAGGTGAGACTTCATTAAAGAATACCTCATCACCTTGAACAAATAACTCAACACCAAATAAACCATAGCCCCCTAAGTTCTCAACCACTTTACTCGCAATATGCTGTGCTTTAGCAAGCGCGATATCACTCATTTTTTGAGGTTGCCATGATTCACGGTAATCTCCTTTCTCTTGTCGATGACCAATAGGGGCGCAAAAATGGATACCATCAACAGCGTGAATAGTCAGTAACGTTATCTCAAAATCAAACGGGATCATTTTCTCAACGATCACGCGCCCTTTTCCCGCTCTCCCACCTTCTTGAGAATAAGTCCAAGCGTGTGATAAATCGCTTTCACTACGAATAACACTTTGCCCTTTTCCGGATGAGCTCATGACAGGTTTTACAATACAAGGGAAGCCTATTTCTAGTGCTGCTTTTTTAAAGCTCACTTCATCATCAACAAATTGATAGTTCGATGTAGGTAAATACAGTGTTTCCGAGGCTAAACGACGAATACCTTCTCTATCCATTGTTAGTTTTACAGCACGGGCGCAAGGAACCACTTTTTGCCCCGCTTGCTCTAATTCAACCAGTAACGTTGTTGCAATAGCCTCAATTTCAGGAACGATAAAATCAGGTCGCTCTTGTTTAATAACTTGCTTTAATGCATCGCTATCAAGCATATTTACAACATGATGACGATGAGCAACATGCATAGCAGGAGCATTGAGATAGCGATCAACGGCAATCACTTCAATTCCTAAGCGTTGGCATTCTATCGCAACTTCTTTGCCTAATTCACCGGCACCCAATAACATCACTTTTGTTGCACTTGCCGTAAGAGCCGTACCCAGCACTGTCATTTTTTATCCTCACCATTAATAAAAACCGCAACTACGCAAACGATTGCTTTTGATATAGCATAGCGGATTTAGCTTGATAGAAAAATAGCTAGATAAAAAAATAATCAGGCAGAGAAATAGATAAATAAAAACATTACATCGTTTGGCTACGTTTTCCTTTTTGAATTTTTAGATAATTAAGGCGTTTGCGGATAAGTGCTAAGATACAGCATAAAAGCCCTAACCAAATCAGTGAGAAACTCACGCCTTTTACTTCATCAAAAGCTTCATGGAATAAGAAAACAGCCAGTAAAAATTGAATGGTTGGTTCAATATATTGTGCTAATCCGATGACAGTTAATGTTGTTCGTTTGACTGCGGCGGTAAAAAACAATAACGGCAGTATAGTGACCGGAGCTGTTAGAATATAATAAAAACGAGTCAGATTATCTGCAGAAGGTAGTGCGCTTTTCTCTGTAATCAACAGCCAAATAGTGGCAGCTATGGCTAAAGGCAGCAACCAAAGTGTTTCCATAAACAAAGACGTGATCACATCAAAACGAATAAACTTACGGATCAAGCCATATACAGCAAATGCGCCCCCCATCATGATAGCGAGTACGGGTAATTCACCGTACATCCACAATTGATAGCCCACACCGGCACAAATTAAGGTAACAGCCCATTTTTCTGCTGGATTCAGCTTTTCTTTAAGAAATATGACGCCTAATAAAATTGAGAAAAGTGGATTAATAAAATACCCCAAGCTCGCTTCTAATACTTGTTGATGAGTTAATGCATAGGTAAATGTACACCAAGAAACGGCCATAGCCATTGAGCTAAATAGACACATAAAAACAGAGCGCTTATCTTGTAAAACAGCGCGCCATCGTGTTCTATTTTTAATAAAGAGTCGGACGAGTAATAAAAGAGGGATAGACCAGATCAAACGCTGAGCCAGCATTTCTAATGGCTGCGCTCCGGGTAACAGCCGATAAAACAGAGGGGTTATTCCCCAAAGAATATAAGAAAAAATGGCTAATACCGCGCCCGATTGAGCCAACATTTAATGTTCCATCAATAAAAGTCAATAAGATTGAATATCATACGCTTAAAATAGACAGAACAATATGATCATCATCGCTGATTGATTGATCAAACATCAGTGCGACGGCATAGACAAGATAAAAAAATCTCCACAAATAACCACTCCGAGAAAAGTCGTTATAAATGGAGAAAAAAAGATACCATTAAGGGAAAACCGTGGTAAAAACCACAACCAGAAAAAAGGGTAAGTTGTTAGAAAATCTCCCTAACATGTAAAGGCGGTTGCTGCTGAACAAAATCATGTAATTTTTTACGACTTGGTGCCGCTGCTATCGCCCCTTTTTGAGTGGTGGCTAAAGCGCCACAAGCAGCTGCTTGCGTTACTATTTTTGATAAATATTGTTCATCTTCAGCAAAACCATATTCAGCAAGCGCAGCTAACAGACCTGACATAAAGGCATCGCCAGCACCTGTTGTATCAATACATTCAACGATAAAGGCACTAAATGCGACTTGCGTATTTGGCGTTAAAACTAAACAACCTTTAGAGCCTTGGGTGATCACTTTTAAACGAGCGGGATAATCTTCTAATTTTTTAAGTGCATTATTCAATGTCACTTCTTGTGTCATCCACGTAAGCTCATCTTCTGATAATTTTAAAATGTCAGCTTTATGCGCATAATTATCGATAATTTCGCGCATTTCCTCATGATCACGCCACATTTGAGGACGTAAATTAATATCAAAACTCAGTAGTGAACCGCTTTCTTTAATATTTTTGATTGCACAATCTAAGGTCGAGCGACAAATGGGATTCACTAATGCTAAAGAGCAAAAATGCAAAATATCTTTTTCAAACGCAGGTAAAGATTTTTCTGTTAAAAATTGATCAGCAGACTCAGCGACTAAAAAAGTAAAATCACGCTCACCATTTTCTTGTAAAGAGACAAGAACAGTACTGGTACGATGAAATTCATCAAATTCCATTGTCCGAGTATCAACGCCCAGATCAAACAATGTTTTTTGCATAAAATGGCCGAACGCATCTTCACCGACACGTCCAATAAAACCACTTTGTTGACCAAGCTTAGCAACGCCCGCAGCAACATTGACTGGCGCACCACCAGCACATGCTTCATATTGCATGTTTTGCAATGGGATCAAGTCAACAACAGCGTCACCTAAAGACCAGACTTTCATAATCTCTCCTGAAGATAAGCAATTATTTTTCTTAACTATATTCTGTTTTTATGACTATTCATAACGAATAAGTAAAGATATTGCTCGTAAATCCACACTGATAACGTTAACATAATGAGATAAGATGATAAAGTCAATCTCATACATCGTATTTTTTTCACTCTAAATGTTATCGTTAACAACAAGAGTCATAGTGTGATTACGTCTGTTCTTTACCCTTTATATGATCTTAAAAACACACTAATAACTCTGAAATATAATAAGGATAATGATATGAAACACCGCTTAGAACAATCAACAAAAGCCTTAAATACCTTGATTGAAAAACGAGGCAATAAATTTTATCCCCAGTTTCATTTGGCAGCACCTGCGGGCTGGTTAAATGATCCTAATGGTCTTATTTATCATGATGGTTTATATCATGCCTTCTATCAGCACCATCCTTATTCTCAAGATTGGGGACCAATGCATTGGGGACATGCCACAAGTGCCGACATGATCCACTGGCAGCACCAACCTATTGCGTTAGCGCCGGGAGATGACTACGACAAAAGTGGTTGTTTCTCAGGATCAGCTATTAGCCATGAAGGTAAACTCTATCTTTTCTATACCGGACACAACTGGTTAGCTACTGAAGGAGATGATAGTCAAATCTATGAAGCGCAATGTGTTGCTGTTAGTGAAGATGGTATTCATTTTGAGAAAAAAGGGATCGTTTTAGAACCCCCTAAAGGTTATATGCATTTTCGTGATCCTAAAGTTTGGTATCAAGAAGGTAGATGGTGGATGGTTGTTGGCGCTCGTGATGAAAAAGATCAAGGACAAGTCCTACTCTTCTCAAGCGAAACCTTATTTGAGGAAGGGCAGCAGTGGAACAACGATTACACTGTTTTAGGAAAAACGGATGATAAAAATGTCTATATGTGGGAGTGCCCTGATTTCTTTCCTATCAGCCAAGAAAACGAATTTGCGATCGTCTTCTCACCACAAGGTAAACGAGCTGAAGGCTATCAATATCGCAACCTCTTTCAATCAGGTGCATTAATTGGCCAGTGGTCGCCAAATCAACCTTTTAAACCACAAGGGCATTTTATTGAGCTTGATAATGGGCATGACTATTATGCGCCACAATCATTTATGACACCTGATGGTCGTCGCGTTTCAATGGGATGGATGGATATGTGGAATTCGCCAATGCCTTCAAAATCTGAATTTTGGTCTGGCTGTTTTACACTCCCTCGTGAAATCACATTTGATAAATCGAAAAATCGCTTACGCATGATCCCCGTTAAAGAAGTCGAATCATTGCGCCAAGAAAAACAGACTATTCAACCAGTAACACTCAGTAATCAATCTATCGAGCTAATAAATAATACTGCCGCTATCGAACTCGACTTAACGTTATCTTTAGACAGTCATGCTGAAAAATTTGGTTTATGGATAGGTGAAGGGCTAGAGCTATTTGTTGATAATCAATCACATCGTTTAGTTCTTAACCGCCATTATCCTCAGCACAATATGAGTGGCGCTAGAAGTATTCCATTACCTGAAGGTTGTGAATTGAATTTACGTATTTTCATTGATCGTTCATCAATTGAAATCTTTGTAAACAAAGGTGAATTCACCTTTAGCAGCCGATATTATGCTCAACAAGATGCTCAAACTTTACGTCTTTTTGCCATGAATGGTGATGCAACACTGATCGATGGTCAATATTGGCAGCTAAATAGTATTTACTGATATTGAGAAGATAAGTAAGAAGTAAGACGTGAGTCTTTAAATAGACTCACGTTCAACTAATTGACAAGGTACATGTACGGTATTTCTATGGTTTCGCTCTTGAATAATATGTAACGTTGCTTCTTTACCTAATTCATAATGAGGAAGTTGTACCGTCGTTAATGGTGGATAAAACAACTCTCCTGTACCAATCATATTATCGTATCCCAAAACAGCTACTTGCTCTGGAATACGTAACCCCATAGAAAGTAAAACTTGGTAAGCTAAAAATGCAATACGGTCATTACCACAAATGAGAATATCGAAGTCAGCTTTTTGATGAACACAATGCTTTTTCAATATTTCAATCACATCACGATAGTGTTCATCACCAAACATCATCGTATATTGTTGTAGATCTGCCAATGGCAATCCAGCCTCTTGCCAAGCATCTTCAACGGCTTTACGACGAATAGGACCTGCAACAGATTCTTCAGGTATATAAAAGCACAAAGGGCGGCGATACCCTTTCTCGATAACTTTTTTCATCGCAAAATACTGCCCATGATAGTCATCGGGAATATAAGTTGGAAAAGCGTGCGTTTTATCCAAGCAGTTTGCTAACACTAAATTCTTATCAAGCAGCTTTTCATGTACGGTGATTTCACGCAACCCCATCGTGGTATAAATAATACCATCTGGGCGTTGAGCCAAAAGTTGCCAAATGGCATTTTCATAACAATCTTGTGCAGTCAAATTAACAACAAATGAACTCCAACCAAATTCTCTGGCGGTTTGTTCTATCGATAAAATCATTTCCACAGAAAATGGTGTCGTTGCGGTATCAATTGCCAGAACACCAATTGAGGATACCTTTGTTCCTTGACCACGAATTTTTCGTGCAGAATAATCTGGAACATAGTTAAGTTGATCAATCGCATTTTGGACTTGTTTCAGTGTTTCTGGTTTTAATAACTCAGGGTTATTAATCGCTCTTGAGACTGTCATCAAAGAAACGGATGCAAGTCGAGCTACATCTTTCAGTGACGCCATAGTATTGGCTCGGTTGGTTTATTAAAAAGGGTCAATAGAAATAAAGTGCTATTTTACAAGAAGTAAAGTCAAAAAGCCACAAAGGGAATTGTATTGTAACCAAATTAGACTATTAATTACTTCATGGAAAAACACCTAAATATATTATTTTTTTTACTTATTAGATGAGTTTAATATAGTTAAAATCACTTACGAGAAAAAACTTAGTTACAATTAATAATAGTTATCTCATCCTTTCATTATAGAAATAAATTATTCTTATCTATAAAATACAAATATTGAAACAAAACAAAGTTCTGATATTTTATCTATAATATAATGCAAAAGTATTAATCATTTTTAATTTGATATATTCTGAATATGGCTCCGTTGCGTGAATGTTACCCTACACAAAAAACTTATAAATTAGTCAAATTTCGTTACTCACTCACTTTTAGTGTAAGAGAAGAGTAAAACCAGGAGCAACATATGGAATCAATAATCCACTTAATCACTTTTGAAGATGACAGTACAAAAGTTCAACTTAAAGCCGTTCTTTCTTCTTTAGCGGCTAATGTGAAAACCTATTCAAATGAACAGGCTTTCTTGAAATACTATTTTTCATCAACAAAAGGAGCACATAAAGAGTGCATCATAATTAATACAAAAAGTAGTGCAGCACCATCAATTGCACTGATTAAAGAACTCAACAAATTGAGAAACATCATTCCTGTTATTATTATTTCTGGGGATAGTTCCATTGAGAGTTGTCGTAGCGCATTTAAATCAGGAGCTTTTGAATATTTAACTCGTCCTCTAAATGTGAATGAGCTTCTTAATATTGTCTCGGAATCTTTCTTACATTATGAAAGTGAAGTTGAGCAATTCCGAACATATATATCTCTAAAAGATAAATTTGGTAAGTTATCTAATAGAGAAAAAGAGGTTATGGAGATGATCCTTGAAGGAAATACGAGCAAAGAAGCGGCAGAAAAGCTTTCGTTATCGCCTCGTACAGTTGAAGTTCATCGTTCAAATATGTATACGAAATTGAAAATAAGATCACTACCACAATTAGTTCAAGAGTATGATTTCTTTAAGAAATATGACTTAAGAGCAAACTAATTTACAATGTGATTTCTATTTATCAATGGGTTGTATTATCTTGCCATATAACGATATGACCTGTTTAATTTTCATTAATATTTATTAATGAAAAGAAGCTGTACTTCTAAAAACATTCTATTTTGGATGAATTACACCTAATATGGGAATAATTAATACGCTAGACACCATTCTACGATAGAAAGGGCGGCAACTTATTTTGATGCCCCCTTTCATTTGGGTTCGTTTAATTTCAATTTAAAACACTTGTATATATTATTTTCATAATCGCTATTATTAATAACTATTATGATTGTTTTTTATTAATAATAGCAATATAAGAGTAGATGAAGCCCTTCATTTGATATAAATCATTTTTCACTTATTATAAAGATGATTATTCTCATTTCTAATTTCTCATTTTCTTTATTCTTATTTCACGAAGAAAATTATTAATGAGTAAAAAATAATACAAAAGAAATCCCCGTCTCTTTTTTTATGCCCATTTAAAGACTATTTATGCGTTTTGATTTTCGATTTAAACAAAAAATTCCTTATAAGAAAATTCTAATAGAAGTGTTTTAATTACGATTATTTAAACAGTAAAATAAGAAATAATAATAATTATTTCCTTTTATACTCCCTTTTACTTAAGAAATTTATTCTCTTTATAGTTTAATTAATGTAATACATCATTTACCATTTCTACTTAATAACACTCCAATAAAGAGCATCATTAAATGATCAGAACATGTAAGTATAATTTACTAGCTTCAAATAGGTATTAACACCTAGAAAAACAAATGATTATTAATGATTGATTTACAGTCTTAATAAGAGCAAAACACGGAGGAATTAATCTGCATAAAAAAACATAAGTTAAACTTATACGTTTATTCTTATTTTCACTTTGACCAAATGCCCTTATGCTATAACCTCCTAACTCGCTTTTTACAAAGAAAAATGAACGCTCAAGATAAAAACCGCCGCCCAATAAAAGCAAGACAAACAAACTGGGCCACAAAGTGCAGCCGCTACTTACAACAAAAAGGGGCTACGCCTAACGGTATTTCCGTGTTTAGTGTCGTATTTGCATTACTGGCAGGCTTCTCACTCTTTTGTGCCCTCTTTTATACATCTGGATTATTACGCTCAATTTTACTGATCCTTGGCGCTATCATGATCCAAGGTCGCCTCATTTGTAATTTACTCGATGGTATGGTTGCCGTAGAAGGAGGCATGAAAAGCCCTGTAGGGGCTGTCTATAATGAATTACCAGACAGAATTGCCGATACTTTAATTATTTTGGGTGTCGGCTATGGGCTATCTTCTGACTTTTCTATGGCCATTACCTTGGGCTGGGTGGGTGCTTTTTTTGCAGTAATGACCGCTTATGTTCGTGTATTAGGTGGTGCTTGTGGGCTAGATCAACAATTTACAGGTCCCATGGCAAAACAACACCGAATGGCGTTATTAACCTCTGTTGCTGTTGTTGCTGCATTTATTCCCAATCTTTGGGGAATATGGCTCTTTTTTATTTCATTATGGATTATTATTTTAGGTTCAATGCTGACCACAATTTTCAGAACCCGTCGAATTTTACGGGATTTAGCACAAGGTGTCTGATTAATGAAAAATGGAAAACTTGCTTTAGATGCAAAAGTGGTATCATCCGTCTTAGTCTCTATTTGTCGATTTTTAACAGGTATTCGCGCTAAACAAACCTCCCCTATTGCAAAAGATATACCTTGTATTTATTACGCTAACCATTCGAGTCATCTTGATGGCTTAGTTATTTGGTCTTGTCTTGCACCCAATATTCGCCCTTATGTTCATCCTGTTGCCGCTGAAGATTATTGGAACAAAAACCGCTTACGCCGTTATTTATCTCGTCGTATCTTTAGAGCCATTCTTATTCCTCGTCATGCTGCCAAAATGAATTTTCCACCAGAAGAAAATTCTTGTGAAGAAAGCGTAGGACAGCCCGCTAATGACGCAGCATCATCAACACCAAATAAAGCCAATGCACTTGCTCTGATGCAAAATATTTTAGACCAAGGGGATTCTTTAATTATTTTTCCTGAGGGTACTCGAGGCAACGGCGAATCTATTCAAGATTTTAAAGCGGGTCTTTGGCATCTCTCTCGTAAAAATCCGGATGTGCAATTAGTCCCTATTTATCTGGAAAACTTAAATAGAGTTCTTCCTAAAGGCTCTCGCTTAGTTGTTCCTGTTATTTGCAGTGCAATTTTTGGCGCCCCTATTGAAGCCACTCATGAAAATGAAAGTAAACAAGAGTTTCTGGTAAGAGCAAAAAGTGCGTTAGAGGAGCTACACAATGGAACGTATTAATAACGAAGTTATCTGGATCTTTATCGGGCTCTTCTCTTTCTTAATTATCGCCAGCATTATTGGTGCTATTTTAGCGGCAGTAAAAGGTCCTACATCCACTATTACGAATCTTAATTCAAGGATCAACGCGTGGTGGGTAATGTGTATTATTGCAGGTGTTGCCATAGGGATTGGAGCAATAGGTTCTGTCGTCCTCTTTACTATTATCTCATGGCTTGCATTACGCGAGCTGATTACCTTAACACCCACACATCGTGGTGATCATGAAGCGCTATTCTGGTGTTTCTTTGTTATATTGCCTATCCAATACATTCTTGTTGGTGTGCAATGGTACAACTTAATGGCGGTATTTATTCCAGTTTACGCCTTCTTATTAATACCAACTCGTATGGCACTTTCAGGTGATACTCACCACTTCTTAGAACGTATGGCAAAAGTGCAATGGAGCGTGATGATAGCAATTTATTGCCTAAGTTACGCACCCGCACTTTTAATGTTGCCAATTGAAGGTTTCGAAGGTCGTAATATCAATTTACTGCTATTCCTAATGATTGTGGTGCAAGTTTCTGATGTTCTGCAATATGTGTTTGGTAAATTATTTGGCAAACATCCTATCGTGCCTAAATTAAGTCCAAATAAAACAGTGGAAGGCTTTTTTGGTGGCATTATCTCCGCCAGCCTTATTGGCATGATGTTGTGGTGGGCAACACCTTTCTCATGGTGGGCCGCATTTTTACTCTCTTTAGTCATTACATTGGCGGGTTTTGCGGGTGGTTTATGTATGTCTGCAATCAAAAGAGACAGCGGCGTAAAAGATTTTGGTACGATGATCGAAGGTCATGGTGGCATGATGGATAGAATGGATTCCCTCTGCTTTGCAGCACCTATTTTCTTCCATGTTATTCGCTATTTTTACGTTTAATTTTACGCTGTTTAATCAAAAGTAAACTGACCTATATAGATTAAAAAATAGATTAACATGCCGATATTAAAACTATCGGCATGTTTATACACCCTATTTTTCTTATACCAATTTAGTATCATAAATTGACTATCATTATATAAATTAAACATTTGTTTTAATTTTGGATTAAAAATCAATATTTAATCTTTTATATATAAATCAAATGATTAAATAAAACCATTACGAGTAAAGAGGTCTGATTTCTCTACTTTTTTATTTATAGTGATAGCCTAAAAGACCGCTATCTTTTACCCTAACGCCCCTTTTCATTTTAGATCCTTTACAATTATGATCACTTGGCTACTTCTTGCTTTTTCTTTGTTATTTTTGGGTTTCAATCGCACTCTTGCATTTATTACACTGATATTTACAACACTTAGCGCATTTATAACCGGTGTTATAACATGGCATACCTTGCCTGTTATTTTTAGTATTCTCTTACTAGCATTCGCCTATTCTCGCTATAAAACACAGCCTCTACTTAGAGCAATTATCATTCTCGCACTTGTCATTATCGCCAGTGGATTAACTTTTCACCTTATTCCTGGTTTTAACAATTTACGTTACCTTTCACATGCCATTATAGGGATGAAAAGCGCCCCTTTTTCTTTTTATTTAAATGCTGATAAAGCATTATTACCCTTTATTTTTCTGATCTTTATTCCTACGCTTTTTGTCTGCGCTCCATTAAAAAAAGCAAATAAATTACAGTGGGCAATGCTCATTATTGCTATTCCTGCATTGTTATTGATCGCTGTAAAACTAGGGGGATTAGCAATTGAATTGCATTTACCATCATGGTTACCCGCCTTTATTCTTGCGAACCTCTTTTTTGTATCACTTGCTGAAGAAGCATTATTTAGAGGTGTAATTCAGCAAACATTATCACGCTATCTACCTCCTTATGTTGCTCTGCTAATAGCAGCCATTATCTTTGGTTTAGCACACTTTGCAGGGGGAATATTGCTCGTTGTTTTTGCTTCACTCGCGGGAATTATTTATGGGTTAGCTTGGATGTGGAGTGGTCGGCTCTGGGTTTCAACGCTATTTCACTTTGCACTTAATCTGACTCATCTGCTCTTTTTTACTTACCCATTTAAAATAGCCTAATCGATTTTTTTTCTTATCTTATCGAAGGATTTTTTATCCTGATTTTCACCACCTTTTACTGACATCTTATCTTCATCAGTAAAAGGATGAGTGAAACGTGAAAGCAATCACACAAATAGAATACAGATATTCTTATTTGCGCCCATCATCCGATGAAATTTTTGTTAGTATGCTTTGTCGCTTATCTATAAATAATCAAAACTTCATACGGCAAACAACAATAAGCCGAAAATAATAACATCCATTAACACGATAAGAAGTTGTCTTACTTCGCGGTATAGACCTCAGGAAAAATAGGTAAGCTTTGCTCTGTTTGCTTTGTTTTCTTTTTTTAGTTCAGCATTATCTGCTGAGAATTTGCCTCTTTCGCCATCAGGACAAAAATATGTTAGACCAAGAAATGATCCGCACTTTTATACAAGTCGCCGACTGCCAAAGTTTTACCAAAGCAGCCGATATGCTTCATAAAACATCAGCCGCAATTAGTTACCGTATAAAAACATTAGAAGAAAATATCGGCACCCAACTTTTTAATCGCACCACAAGAACCGTGACACTCACGCCAGCGGGCGAATATCTCTTAGAAAAATGTCGTCAATGGATTGTATGGCTAGAATCAATGCCTGTAGAACTTCAACAAATGAACGCGGGTGTCGAGCATCAGGTCAACATTGTCATTAATAATCTGCTTTATGATCGCACTGCGGTTGCCAGTATGTTGGCTTGTCTTCATCAACGTTTTCCGTCTACCCAATTTCATATTACTCGCCAAGTCTATATGGGCGTTTGGGATGCGCTTATTAATGAAGATTACCATTTTGCTATCGGTGTTACGGGTAATGAATCCCTTAAGAATAATATTAACATTTGTGCGATGGGCGAAATTCAATGGCAATTTGTTGTCGCGCCTAATCATCCTTTAGCCAATATCAGTGGTGTATTAAGTGATGATCAAATGCGTATGTATTCTGCTGTAAACGTCGAAGATACGTCTCGCCATCTTTCTAAACGCACTGCATGGCGCTTATCGGGTCAGCACGAGATCCGTGTACCTGATTTACACACCAAATTAGCCTGTCACTTAAAAGGCGTGGGAATAGGATTTTTGCCATTAAGTTTATGCAAACCCCTGATCGATAGCGGGCAGTTAATTGCGAAAGAAGTGAAAAATCGTCGTCATAACTCCCCCCTTTCATTAGCATGGTGTGAAGATAAAAAAGGCGCGGTAGTCAGTTATTTAGTGGAGTTGTTTAAGCAAAATCATCCGAGTGTGCAATCGTTTTACGATCCTTTAAATTAAAAAGGCAAACCGAAGTTTGCCCTTTTACTGTGTATTCAGTGACTATCTGAATAGCGTGCTACACTTTTGCTTCTTCATTATTGTTGTTGCTTTCTTTAATAAAGAGGCTTGCCACAATACCGATACAAATCAGAATAGCCGCAAAGTAGAAACCGGAGTCCATGCTACCTGTTTTGTCTGATAAGAAACCGGTTAATGTTGGGGCAAAAACAGAACCCAGCATACCGATACAGTTATAGACACCAAACGATGTACCTAGTGCATGTCGCGGTGAGTTATCAGCAACCACAGCAACAAGTACTGGGTTTGTACTGATTTTACCAACAATACCGTAAAGGATCAGCGCGCCAATTAACACAGGCATTGATTCTGACATTGGCACAGCAAGAATAGCGACTAATGACAGCGGTAACATGATCAGTAATACAGGTTTACGACGACCAATTTTATCTGAAACCCAGCTAAAAATAAGTGAACCAGGAATAGCAAACCACGGCATTAATGAGGCGATAGTTGAAATTTGTGTCCCAGTAATTCCACGCTCAGTTTCTAAGTAGTACGGTAACCAAGTGACTAATACAAAGAAGCCATAGATTGAACAGAAGATAGTGACATACGCAAGGTTGATATTACGATTACCAAATAAATCTTTAAATGTCAGTTTAACTTTCTGTTTTGGTGCGCCATTTTCTGCCGCAGGTTGTGCTTTTGGCTTATCTTTGATGATCCATAACATAACCAAACCAATGATAATAATTGGTACACCAATGATATAGAACGGCGCGCGCCAGCTCATTCCCATCTCACCAACAGAAATACTTGAGATGTAGTAACCAATCGATAAACCAAATGCCATACCACTATTGATAATCGCACTACCTAATGTAATACGATGTTTTGGTATCGCTTCTGAGGATAAACCATACTGAGGACCATAATAGAAACCTTGGAATATCCCCACCATGACCCATGCAAACATAAAGGTCACGTAAGTTGGCATCATACCCGCAATAATGGTGAATCCACCAAAGAGAACAACACCTGTTACTAATACTTTTTTCTTACCTAAATAGTCACCAATCATGCCTGATGGAATATTTAGTGCAGTATATCCGATAAAGAAAATACTCATGATGGAGCCAAGTTGAGCTTTGGATAGATCAAACTCAGCACCAATATTTACCATTAAAGGACCAACAATAGCACGGCTACCATACAGCGCAATCCAACCAAAGAAGAAGATAATGGTCAGTTTGACCCAATAAGGGACTTTGCCTTTCTCATTGACTTGTGCATCGTTCATAATGACGCTCCTGAAAGCATTTTTATTAAGACTTATAAATTAAAGTGCCAGACTGACCTTCAATAACTTGTTGAATATTCTGTAATGCACCAATATGAGCTTGTTGCCCTGTTGCATTAACAAAATCACTCACTGCCATAATTTTTGGTCCCATTGCGCCATCAGCGACAGCCATTGGTGCAAGTTCTTCTGGTGTTGCTTCACGAATTGCAGCTTGTTCTGGTGTACCCCAATTTTTATAAATAGCATCCGCCTCTGTTAAAATAACAAAGTGCTCTGCATTTAATTCACGAGAAATTAAAGCCGCAGTTAAATCTTTATCAATAACAGCTTCACTACCAATAAACTCATTATTTGAATTGTTGACAGGAATACCGCCACCGCCACCACAAATAACAATATGACCTTTATCTAATAAAAGTCTTACTGCCTCGATATCAATAATCTTTTTCGGTGTTGGTGATGGCACTACACGACGATAATGTTTACCATCTTGTTTAAATGTCCATTGATACTTCGCAATTAACTCTGCTTTATCAGCTTCATCATAAATAGGGCCGATAAATTTACTTGGATCGTTAAATGCTTCATCATTAATATCAACTGAAACTCGAGTCATTACCGTTGTAATAGCTTGTTCAGGATGATTTTGATTAATTTTCTGCATCATCATATAGCCAATCATACCTTGGCTTTCTGCGACTAAAATATCCAATGGATATGCAGGAACATCTTGATATGCAAGGTTTTGCAGTGCAAGCAATCCAACTTGAGGCCCATTACCATGTACTAATACAACACGATACTCTTTAGCTAATTTATTAATTGTCTCTGACATCAATTCAATATTTTTATATTGATTTTCAGCAGACAAAACTTCTCCGCGTTGCAATAATGCATTTCCGCCTAAAGCAATAACAATTGTTTTCATAATTATCCGTATCCGAATGTTTATATAAATTCTTTTATTAAAAATATTTAATCAATATTTTGTTGTTGTTTTTTAACTTGGTAACCAATCCATAATCCCAGTAAGGTATCCGCGCCGGAATGATGACCAATAGAGAGTATTTCCAACATATCCTTAAAAATAATCTCTTTATTCTTTATTTTTTTACCTAGTTGAATGAGATAGGTAGAAAATATTCCCTGTGTGGCATATTCCAAATAATGCTTACTGACAATGGTGGTCAATTCAGATAAAGGCGGTGTGTTATTAAAAAAATTATTAAGTTTATTTTCTGGCTCCGCTAAATAATGTGCAAATAACATACCCACCAGCATATCATCTGAACTTGGCGTTAATCCGGGGCCTTTCCCTGTAAAAATAGCCCAGTTAACAGCATTGCCTAATAGCTGATTATGAAACAGCTTAGTTAATAACTTTATTTCACTAAGTTGCGCGATTTGACGGTAATTTTTCAAAGAGCCGTATAACCCCGTTGCAATCGAGGGAGATAACAGAGAAAAAAAACTTTCTAACCAACGCAAATCTAAATTCGCTTTATCCTGTAAACGCAAATTCTCATTTTGACCTGCGATCAATATGAGCTTATTTGCGAGTGTCGCTTGATGATTTTTAATATCCATCACAATCGAGGGATGGCACTGTTTTGCAAAATAATCAAAATCATCTTGTTTCAGTAACCATCCCATCGGGCTTAATCCTTTTCCTTCACGATGAAAAGTCATTAAGCGTTGTTGAGGACAAATGAAATTCAAAGCATGGTCATAAATGCCCACACATTTAATCTCACCTTCAAAATCAGTGATATGCTGGCTGGTTTGAAGTGCTTGAATTTGCATAATGCCCCCTTTATTGCTGTGCTTTGCCGTTATAAAACGAGATTAAGCGTCGATACCTAGCTCTTCAGCAAGTGCAACAATCGCTTTTTCAAAGCAACCTAAAGGCGCTCGTACAGTACCCGCACCAATCTGACCAACACCCGGCTCTTTATGCGCAATACCAGTGTTAATCAGCGGGGTGATACCCGTTTCAACCACACGGCGAGCATCTAAACCTAAACATGCACCTTGGAAATCCCAAGTTGGAATTTGCAACATCATGTTACGAGCAAGATAGATCTCTGCCATTTCTTCAGTCACTTCACGCGCCGCATCCATACCACCAGATGCACCTACAAAGCGTGTTACACCAGGAGCGGCAACCATTGCTGCGCCACCAATACCGAATGTTTCAGTGATTGCACTGTCACCGATATCTGGGTTTGCATCTGCTTGGCTAAAGCCAGAGAAGAACAGACCTTGCGGTGTATTTACTGGAGCAGTGAACCATTGGTCACCCATTCCGCTGATTTTAATACCAAAGTTACTACCATTACGTGTCATTACAGTGACGATAGTACCTTGCTTGATTTGAGCGCCCGCATCCATCGCAGCTTTACAGTAAGCCATGGCTAAGTTCAGGAAGAATTGGTCTGTAATGCTCAGGAATTTAGTCACTTTGGTGATTTCAGCTTCTTCAAAATCTAAAGTGCCTAGTACTGGTGCAAGCTGGCGCAATAACAGCGCAGATGCAGCGATATTACGTTGGTGGAATTCATCACCCATCGTAATGGCTTGCCCCATAATTGCCGTCAGATCGATACCGTTTTCAAACGTTGCAATCGCTGCTTTTAATACTGGCGCTAAGCTATTTTGCATCCAATGTAAACGCTCTTGCACATCTGGACCGTAAGCACCAAAGCGCATTACTTTACCGATACCTTCGTTCATGTTGCAGTAAGCGTAGTTACCATGAATGTGGTTTTTGATAACCAGCATTGGCATATGCGCAGAAGTAATGCCGCCCATTGGGCCTACTGCATTCACGTTATGGCAAGGAATAAACTCAATTTCACCCGCTTCTAACATTGCCAATGCTTGTTCTTCAGTTTCTGCCCAGCCTTCAAATAAAGAAGCACCGATACATGCACCGCGAACAGGGCCACTCATTTCACCCCAAGTTACTGGTGGACCCGCGTGAAGTAATTTTTTACCTGTCTCTAAAGTAGGAACAACTTCTTTTGCTAAGCTAACATCACACCAGTGAGGACGGGCTTCACGGATACGTTCGATAACTGCTTCATTCGCTTGTTCGATAGTTGAGTACATATCTGCAATTCCTTATTTCAATTTCTTTAATATTTCAGCCAGTTTTTTATTGCCACCTGCGACAGGCGCCCACTGATAATGAACAACAGGGGTGCCACTTGATTGCAGATCGTCTGCAAAGCTACGTAATCCTGCGTTGATCACAGAGATCCCGTTAAGCAGTGGCGACACTTCAGCATGTGCTTCTGCTGGATGTGGCTGGATTAATTCTTTGGCTAATAAAACGGCTTCTGGCAACGTATCCATCACAATAATGCCCGCTTCTTTTAGCTGTTTTTGCTGTTCGCTACGGTTTTGTGGATCGTCTTCAGTACCAGTGATAGTTGCGATAGTGATCAGTGGATTTGCTTCGCCACGTTTCTCATTCAGTTTTTTGATTTCCTGAATTAACGCGCCAGCTGGATCTTGAGTTGCGCCATAACCAATAACAAAATCAACCAGTAACACGCCCGCTTCGGTTTTATTGCTTAACTCACTGATAAATTTGTTACGTGTAGATGGGTCAATCATTGGGTGTGGTTTACCCTGTGTATAGAAGTCATCACCCATATCGATAATTTTGTGACCATCAGCATCTAGCATCGTGCCTTGTTTATGCTCGTTATCGACTTCAACATTGAGTTTTTCAGATAACAACATGGCGCACTCAGCGGCTAACGTACCACCGGCATAAAGACCAATGATTTTCTTACCCGCTACTTTTGGTAATTCCGCGGCAATATCTTCAACACGAGCTAATTCAGCCGCGATACGTGCAGTTTCATCTAAAGTACGAGTGAAATAGATATTGTCGTCTTGGAATTTCTCAGGGGTTGTTCCTAAGAATTGAGCCACAATCGGTTTATTATGGCGTTTCATCTCAGCAATGATTTTTTGACGAACTGCTGGTGCTGGTGGCTTAGAAACAAAAGCAATCACTCGAGTATTAGGATCAGCAGCCAGCATATTGATAGCAGTTATTGCACTAATACCACCAATTTGCTCTGTTAGATCACGACCACCTAAACCGATAGAGTGAGAAATACCTTGGCGTTGTAAAACAATTTGTGAGGTGATTTCTTGAATACCCGTACCTGATGCGCCCACAATACCTATTGAACCTTTAGGCGCAATATTTGCGAAAGCAAGAGGAGCACCAGCAATATTTGCCGTACCACAGTCAGGTCCCATCACAATCAGACCTTTGGCGGCTGCTTTTTCTTTTAATGCTTTTTCATCTGCGATAGAAACGTTGTCAGAGAACAACATAACGTTACAACCATCTTCTAAACCGGTATCAGCTAATTCAGCCGCATATTCACCCGCAATAGAGATAAGTAACATATTGGCATTCGTACTTTTTTGTTTCGCGGTACGCCAGCTACGCACTGTCGTTAATTTGTTGCCACCTTTTTGACCACTGGCTATCTCTGCCAGTGCTTCTTCCAATGCCGTAGAAATCATATCGATAATGGAAGGATCGTCTGATTCCGCTTTAATCGAAACACAAATGTCATTTGGTGTTGCTTCGTTAAACATGTCATGCCAGAAACCGGTGACATCGAGAAGAGATTTATTCGCTGGTGTTCCCATCATGACGGAAATTTCTTCCACCTCTGGGGCTTCACTTAATTTTCGGGAAATAATCATCAGGCTTACTGAATCCTGAAAGCTCCCTTTTTTAATAAAAGCATGGATCATTATGATATCCTTAACGCATTTAATATATGTAACAGCACATATCTATTTGCATTTCGTTTTTTTGATAATAAGAAGCCTATTTACTTAAGTTATTAAGCAATATAAATAAATGGTTTGATTTATTAATTTCTAATCTCTGCGTATAAACATACTGAAGAAATATCGAAATGTAGAGTGACAGAAGTCACACTTATTTATTGTAAAAAATTTTTATTTAATCGAACGATATTTATTAAATAAATTATGATGAGAAAAGTTTATTAATTTAAGAATAAAACCTAAAACTTCAGAGAAGGATTTAACGAACAAGAAACAATCACAAGGATATAAACTTCAAATAAAACAAAGACAATCAACTGTTAAGTTACAATTTTATAACATACCGCAATAAATGATTATTATCAACAAATAAAAAAAGGCTATTTTTCTTTGTTAAATTTTTAAATTATCTTTTATTTTTAATTGCATTTAATTTTATAAAAAACAAAAAAAAGCCTTGTATTTAATAAGGCTTTTAAAATAGAAAGAATATTTAATATATGACTTAAGTTACTACTTAATAGCTTCAACTTTAATTTTTAATATCATATTATCAACCATCCCTTCTTTAACTAAAAAGTCTACGTCCCAATCCAAACGTTTAATGGTTGTTTAAAAATTCCCCCACAAACAGGTGCATTAAATAACTGAGGGCTGACGACGAGAACACGTCAAGGATAAGCTACAATTTTCATTGTTAAACTTGGAGCATCTAGCGGTTATGCTCTTACTCGTAAAGCTGGATCAAGACCTTCACTAATTACAGCAACAGGACACGAGAGTTTAATGGTGTCAGTTAGGTGGTTTTGTGCTGGACAAATAACGTATCAGTTATTCAGCTATTGTTAATAACATTATAATCACATAGGTTAATAAAATTAAAACGACCTAAAATAATAACATAATCCTTTATAACATTATGAATTTAATATTATAAATGTGATACGAGATAAATTTACATACCATAATTATATTTTATTTCCACCTATCATTGAATTTAGTTTTTATTATTAACATTTAGTTATAATAAAAATAATTACAAAAACAACAATAAAAACATAAAGATAAATAATCACCCCGTATTTTAATAACATTAAGTTACATAAAATCTCTTATTTTAAAATTAAGTTAATAAATAATTTTATTTTTATGACACCAATCAATGAATATTTAATAATATGTTAATAAAATTGCCTTCAATAAAAATACTTATTAGCTTTACTTTTTACTTCCGATTATTTATTTAACCTGCAACCTAATGGAATAACCTGATGAATAAATTAACTCCATTACGACCTATACCGACATTAATCGCCGTTTCTATTACTCTTATTATCTGGTTTCTTATCCCCGTACCACAAGGGGTTGATCCCAATGCTTGGCATTTATTAGCGCTCTTTGTCGGCACTATTGCCGCCATTATTGGTAAAGCACTTCCTATCGGTGCTGTTTCTATTATTGCTATCGCATTAGTCGCTGTTACAGGTGTCACTAATCCTCATTCAACTAAAGCCGCTATTGGTGACGCATTAAGTGGATTTTCCAATGATCTTATCTGGTTAATTGGTATTTCCATTATGGTATCCATGAGTCTAAATAAAACAGGGCTAGGTGCTAGAATTGGTTATTATTTTATTTCCCTTTTTGGAAAAAGAACCATTGGAATAGCCTATTCATTAGCAATTGCCGAAACAATATTAGCCCCTGTAACACCAAGTAATACCGCTCGTGGTGGTGGGATCATTCACCCAATTATGCGATCAATTTCAGATAGTTTTAACTCTAAGGCGGAAGATGGTACAAGTGGTAAAATAGGCCGTTACCTCTCTTTAGTGAACTACAATATAAATCCAATTACTTCTGCCATGTTTATTACGGCAACAGCGCCTAATCCGCTAATTGTCAGTTTAATTATTAGTGAAACAGATCCTACACATGAGCTTAGTTGGTCTATGTGGGCAATTGCGGCTTTTGTGCCAGCTATCGTTTCATTAATTTTAATGCCTATTGTTATCTATCTACTTTATAAGCCTGAAATAACTAGTACGCCAAATGCCCCTCATTTTGCCAAAGAGCGTTTAGCGCAATTAGGTCCTATTTCATTACCTGAAAAAATAACACTTGCCGTCTTCGCTCTATTATTAATTATGTGGGCGGGTGTCCCAGCATTATTATTTGGTGATGGATTTAGTATTAATGCAACAACAGCAGCCTTTATTGGTTTATCCATTTTATTATGTACAGGCGTTTTGAATTGGGATGATATTTTAAAAAACAAAGGTGCATGGGATACCGTAGTTTGGTTCTCAGCCTTAGTCATGATGGCATCCTTCTTAGGAAAATTAGGATTAATTAAGTGGCTATCACTCAGTGTCGGCGCAAGTATTGATAGTATGGGGATCAGCTGGGTTAGTGGCATGGTGTTATTGGTGCTGATTTATGTTTATTCTCACTATTTCTTTGCCAGTACTACAGCCCATATTACCGCAATGTTTGCAGCATTCTATGCCGCTGGTTTAGCCCTTGGCGCACCACCAATGTTATTAGGTCTTATTTTGGCATTCTCATCTTCATTAATGATGTCATTAACGCATTATGGTACAGGTACTGCGCCAATTATTTTCGGTTCAGGCTATGCCACATTGGGTGAATGGTGGAAAACAGGATTTGTGATGAGTGTAGTTAACCTCATTATTTGGATAACGCTCGGTAGTGTATGGTGGAAAGTGTTGGGATATTGGTAGAGCTTTAGTTCTTTAATTTTAATAGCAAAAGAGCAAGGTTTCCCTTGCTCTGATTTAATATCGGAGTGACTTATTTTACATTTCAGATTTAAATTCTAACTTTAAATTCTGGTCTTGAATAATAAATACGTTTAAAACAATATGATTAATTTGAAAACCACTTCTTATTAACCTTAGTCAGCGACATTCTTATCTGGTATATAAGAGCCAATATTATAGGCTTCTAATTTTGGCGCTTTATCTGAATTAAGATCAAAATTAAATATCGTTATTGTGCCCGGTGTCGCGGGTAATAAAAACTCAGGAGACAGATTTAAAAACACTTTGCAGGCGGCACGAATAACACCACTATGCACAACCGCTAATAAATCACTGTCTTCTTTATGTACCCACCCTTGTAATGCCTCACCAATACGATCACAAAAATCAAACCAATTTTCACCTTTAGGTGGCGTATAAGTTCCTGCTCGCCAATTTTTGTATTTATCCGCATGGTGTCTTATGAGTTCTGGTTTTCGCTGTCCTGTCCATTCCCCCATATTTAACTCGCGCAATAACGGCTCTTTAACGGCTTCGGGGTGACCGACGATTTCTGCTGTTTGTACTGTTCGCCCTAAATCTGACGTAATAATCCTAGCGGGTGATAACAATTTAATACTCTCTTTTATCGCCATTGCTTGATTAATGCCTTTTGGTGATAAACAAGAATTAGCATGTCCTTGTAAGCGTGATTCCATATTCCATAAGGTTTCACCGTGTCTTAATAAAATTAGTCTCATTATTATTCCTTAATTTAATGGCTTAAAGACCATATCCAAGAATTTGGAACCAAGTGAATATCGCAATAGAAATTACCGATGCACCAACAAAACAGGTAATTAATCCATATTTCATTTGGTCTAACACACTAAAGTAACCACTTGAAAAATAGATAGTATTTACTTTTGAATGTGGCGGTAATGTAATGGTATATGTGAGTGTAAATGACGCGGCTAATGCTAATGTTACTGGGTCCATGCCTAATGTTTTGGCAAGTGCAATAATGGCTGGAATGAGTATGGTCGTTTTCACGGTTTTACTCGTAAAAATTAAATGGCTATACATACAGATAAAGACAACCACAATATAAACCATCGTCGTACTCATATTTTCGAGTCCGAGTCCATAAACCATTTTACCAATTAACCATTGCGCACCTTGTGTGGATTCTAAAGTATTACCTGCCGCATAAGCGCCCGCTGCAAATATCATAAGATCCCATTTGATATTGGCTTCATTCCACGTTAATAAGCCAATACGAGGCATCAGACAAAGAATGGCAGCAATAACAGCTGTCATATAAACGCTAATTTTGAAACCAAACATATCTTGGTGATAACTTTCGGTTGCCCATAAGAACACCGCCATTAAAAAAATATACATGGCTTTTTTCTCATTCTTAGTTAATGCACCAAGTTGAGAACGTTCTTTTTTTAATTTCTCTAACGAACCTTCAAAATCCACTTCCCCTTTAAAAGAGAATAATTTTAATCCAATAAAAAAGGAGATAGTCATACCAACAATAGCTAATGGGAAAGAGGCAATTAACCAATCCATATAACCAATAGAACCACCGGCTTGTGAATTGATAAATCCAACGGCAATAATATTAGCTGCAGTTCCCGTCATTACACCGGATGTTGCCAAAGCATCAGCTTGCACGCCTTGCAACATCATTAGTTTCCCGTAATTACTTTTTCCAGGAATGGCCTTATGTATCTCTAATAAGATCATACAAATAGGCACCATTAATGTTGCACGAGCAGTCGTTGAAGGAACAAAGAAAACTAAGCTGAAGTTAATTAATATCAGGACAAATAACGCTTTTTTGGGTGTTTGCCCAAATTTGGTGATCATCCATAGAGCAAAGCGTCTGGCAATATTCGATTTGATCATGGCGGACGTTAAAACAAATGCTGAAACCATCAGCCAAATAACGTCATAACCTAATGTACCGAAAACCACTTTCTCTTTTGCGACAGTTCCCGTTATTGGAAGTAAAACAATAACGAGCATTGAAGTTAAATAAATGGGTAAAGATCCACACACCCATAAAATTAACGCAGCACAAAAAATAGCAATGGCTTTTTGCCCTTCAATACTTAATCCATCTGGTGTTGGCATAAAAAATAAAACGAGTAATACCAATAAAGCTAAAGGTATTCCTATTGTTTTTAAGGTTATCTTCTTACCGTTTTGTTTTGGTGATGATGGCGCTGGTTTAGCGATATCATCTCGCTTCGCAGTCTTTTCCATAACCGATTCCTCTTAATATGTAGGGTAGGAAGTTCAGTATAGAAATATTGAGGTATAAAGATAATTGTATTAATATATTATAACTATAAAAATAATTTATGGTGTTGAGATGAATTTAAGCCAACTTGATGCTTTTTTACTACTTGCCAACGGTTTTAATGTTACTGAAACCGCAGAACGCCTATTCTGTACTCAACCCAGTGTGAGTATTAGGATCAAGAAACTAGAAGAAGAATTGCAAACGGTATTGTTTGAAAGGATCAATAATCGGCTTTATTTAACACCTCAGGGTAAGGTTTATCAGCAGTACGCAACCCAAATTATTAATTTAGTAAAATCCTCTTCTGAGCATATGCGGCAATTTGATGATCCCTCTAAAGGTGAAATTAAGTTTGGTGCTAGCCATTTTGTTGGCGTTTATCTATTACCTCAAATTATGGCGCAGTTTAGAACGCTGTATCCCGATGTGAAATTAAGCATGGATATTTCAAGCTCCACACAACTTATCCATAAACTTGATACCCAAGAATTAGAGTTTTTGATCATGTCAGATCATATCTATTTAGATCCGACGGAATATCATCTTGATACCTTTCTTATCGATCCCTTAGTGCTTATTTGTTCACCTGAACATTGGCTGGCAAAAAAGAAACATTGCAGATTTTCTGATATTGTCTCAGAAGTTTTTCTGATCAAACCCGAGCACTCTGCTACCCGTGATTTTTTATTAGATAGGATCCAAGAAAATAATAAAGAACTCAAAAATGTGATGGAAATAAATAGTTTAGAAGGAATAAAACAGGGTGTTATTCACGGTTTAGGGATCTCAATTTTATCCCGTTTGTCTATTATGCAAGAATTAAAATCAGGTCTTTTATGTGAAGTTGCATTTGATGATATCCAATTTAGCCGAGGTATTCGTTACTTTCATCATAAAGAAAAGTATATCTCTCCAGCCACTAAGAATTTTTTATCTGTTTTACAATCTCAAGCTCAAATTTTAACGAAAGATATCAATAAATAAATTTATTGGTTAAATTCTTAGCTCTATTATTTTAAGGATATCGGCGTATCAATATTCTCATTCAATCGTTATCATACTCATGTTTATCTCTTTCTATTGGCTATTTTTAAAAGGATTTTATGCGTAGAACACTCTCATCTTATCACCCTATTCTTTATACTTTGAGAGTGGCACAACGTCGTTTATTTCGCTCTCTTAGTTGGCAATTTTCAAGTCGAACATACAGCCGAAACGTTCAACCAGAACAACGACTTTCACACCGTTATCTAAAACACACTTCTAAATTAATTAGCCGCCGTGGCGAAAGTGATATCCAATTACAATACAATAAAATAACGAATCTCAAGTTAGTTGAAAAAGCATTAGATGGTATCGTGATTAAATCGGGAGAGTATTTCTCTTTTTGCTATTTAATCGGTAAACCTAGCTATAAAAGAGGTTTTATTGATGGCATGCAGCTCTCCTATGGTGAAGCAAGAAAAGGTGTAGGCGGTGGAATTTGTCAGGCCAGTAATTTAATACATTGGTTAGCACTACATTCTGAATTAAAAGTGGTCGAGAAAGCTAATCATAGTTTTGATCCCTTTCCTGATGAAGGGAGAGTACTTCCTTTTGGCTCAGGAGCCGCTATTTTTTATAATTATGTAGATTTAGTCTTATATAATCCAACACCTTATGATTACCAAATTAGATTACATGTCGCTGAACATCAGTTAGAAGGCGAACTCCTTTGTAGTGAAGCAAGAGAATATCGTTATCATATTTATGAGAAATCTTCTTCTTTTATCAAAAAAGGAGATCATGTGTATCGTTGTAATGAAATTTGGCGAGATATTTACACTAAAAACAATGTGGGTGCTTTTCCTGAATTAATTAAATCAGAATTATTGTATAAAAATCGTGTTGTCATAAAATATGATATTCCAGATGAACAACTAAGTTAATTCACTTAGATATATTATTATTACTCAATTAAAATATTAATTTATTATTCTAAATTTATCTTCTTATTCTGAATAAATAACAACTTTCCTCTTAAAATTAAGAACACCTTAAATTGGAATATTCTTTTTACATTAAGATCATTGAGTTATCAAATAGAAACCTTATCTATTTATTATGGTCAAATAATGGTGATTATGTTTCTATTTAATAGGTCATATAATGATGATAAAAATTGATTATCCACAAAAATTAGAAGTTGGTGATATCGTATTTACGTGTATTGGTACCTCTTTATTTCGTCAAATTTCTTCCGCTTCTTTATGCTGGAGTAATCATGTTGGCATTATTATTGGTCATAATGGCGAAGATTATTTAGTTGCCGAAAGTCGAGTTCCACTTTCAACCACAACCACATTAACCCGCTTTATTAACCGCTCTGCGGGTAAACGTTATGCAATACGCCGCCTATCAACACAACTCTCTGATGAGCAAAAAAATGCACTTGTTGCTCAAGTTCCTGAAAGATTAAATAAGCTTTACCACACGGGTTTTAAATACGACTCTTCCCGTCAGTTCTGCTCTAAGTTTGTTTTTGATATTTATAAATCAGCACTCTCTATTCGTATTGGTGAAATAGAAACATTCCAAGAATTATTAAGCAAAAATCCTAATGCCAAATTACAGTTTTGGAAATTATGGTTTATTGGGCAAATACCGTGGGAAAGAACCACTGTCACGCCTGCAAGTTTATGGCAACATCCACATCTCTCTTTAGTTTATCAAAGCCATGAAAATATTAATTCAGTGTGTTAGCGTCATAAAAAAGGAAACCATGGCTTTTACAATACAGTTTATTTATAAAAATCCGAATAAAGATCAACCCCTCTCTTTGTAATAGAGAGGGTTTTGGTGTAAAACTAAAAAACAATATTTTGTAAATATAGCTTAATTATTATTCATCTATTATTCGTCATTTAGGGATCACTATGAAATACCAAGATGTTACGAAATCACCCTGTGAGAATGCTTATTTTTTAGTTTTTAACCTCATCCACTCACCTGAAAACCGCGATACTTTGATCGATTTTTGTAATAATTTTTCGGGTTTGATACGTAGTATGAGAACCCGCTTTCCTGAATTGGAAACAAGTTGTGTTATGGGATTCGGTGCAAATGCATGGACTACGTTATTTCCTAATCAGCCAAAACCCAAAGAGCTAAATACCTTTAAAGAAATTAAAGGTGACACTTACACTGCGGTTTCTACTCCGGGCGATATTTTTTTCCATATTCGAGCTATCAAAGTTTCAGCCTGTTACGAATTAGCCTCTATCATCAGCCAAAAGCTAAAGAATATTGTTACGCCAGTTGATGAAGTTCATGGATTTAGATATTTTGACGGACGTTCTATTATTGGTTTTGTCGATGGAACTGAAAACCCAGAATATGAAGATGAGCGTGCTTCTTATGCCGTTATTGGCGATGAAGATCCTGAATTTACAGGAGGTAGTTACGCCTTTGTACAAAAATATATTCACGATATGGATGCATGGGAAAAACAGCCTCTTATCGAACAAGAGAAAGTTATTGGTAGACACAAATTCAATGATGTGGAGTTAACCGATGAAGAAAAAGAACCCGGTTCACATAATGTTGTCACCAATATTCAAGATGAGAACGGCGAAGATTTAAAAATTGTCAGAGCCAATATGCCTTTTTCCAATCCATCTAAAAATGAATATGGTACTTACTTTATTGGTTATGCACGTTATTTTTCAACAACTAACCGTATGTTAGAAAATATGTTTGCAGGCACACCTGAAGGCCATACAGATAAATTACTTAAATTCAGTACCCCTGTAACGGGCACATTATTCTTTGTTCCATCACCTGAATTTCTCGATGATCTAGCGTAATTTATTACAAGTAGATATATAGGCTTGTTACTTATATATCTACTTTTTATTATTGGTTTTTCTCTAAATCAATTATAAACCGAAAACATTAACGTAAAATTCTTTGCCATCATCTGTGCTTTCAATGGTATAAGTGATCGGAATTGAATTTTTACCGCCTTTACCTTCAAAAGAGAGTTCAGCTGCGCATGAGTAAGTATCTCTTTTCTCATCATGTTCACGAGTACGCACGCTTTCTACTTTGATCTTAATTTGATCAATCACGGCCGCCATTTTTTGATCACGTAATTCATCTTTTGTAATATCAATCACTAAATTTTTGGCTTCAGAGCTATTACAGTTAGGTGTTGCATCACTACATCCCACTAAAGGTAATGCTAATGCGCCTAATAAGGCTAATTTTAGAATTCTAGTTTTCATGTTGATTATTTCTTCCTTGCTCACAAGATAAAATAAATTTTTCAATATTTTACCTAATAATTATCTCGCAACAATATAGTGAGTTAATAGTCAGAATAAGATAACGATAGAAATTAATATTTTGGCGTTAAGATAATCATTAAGTAAAACCTACAAACTTTAACGCCAATATTAATGTGCCTCGATTTCTTGTTTATTAATCACACCAATAATATCAACACGAATATTTCGTGTATCCGCTCTTCCTTTATCGTCTACTGCACGAATACGGTAGCGACCACTCTCTTTCGGATACCATTCTATTGAACGTTGATTTGAACTATTACCTAAATAAGCATCATCAACAAACCAATAAATAATATTGCTGTCATTATCTGTTGTTGCATTAAATACAATTGATGTGTTTGGTGATGAAGTACGTCTTAACGTATAAGTGGTATTGCGTAATGGTGATAATATACGAGGCGGCATTCCTGTAATTGCCATATCTCCATTTTTACAATGAGCAGTAGAAGGCGGTGTTCGCTTTGGCAGCCCAGCTTGAGCAAATACTTTAGCTAAATCAGAAGGCCAATATTCAAAAATTTCAATCTTAACCTGATCTTCATTATAGGGCGGACAAACAACGTCTCCCGTCACTTTATCAATTGCTAGAGGTCGATAAATTGTATCAACTTTAATGGGTGATTTACCGGGAATAAACCATGTTTTACCTTTACGTTGACACCATGGCGTAGGTAAATTACCACTCGCCAAACAAATATCGACTTGTTTAATATTTTCAGGAAGCTTAAATCTAGGCTCTTTTAAATTCGGATAATCTGCAACCATATTATCTATGATGTTAAAAAATAGAGGTGCGGCTGCTTCAGCTCCGATTAATGCACTATTCCCTTTTCCATCAAAATTACCTATCCAAACAACTAAAACATAAGGT
This sequence comes from Proteus sp. CD3, assembly GCF_008808075.1. Classification (NCBI taxonomy): domain Bacteria; kingdom Pseudomonadati; phylum Pseudomonadota; class Gammaproteobacteria; order Enterobacterales; family Morganellaceae; genus Proteus; species Proteus sp. CD3. The sequence goes on from NZ_CP019686.1 coordinate 2,875,916, forward strand.
CCAAAGATCCCACTACTCCACGCATCTCGAAATCCCCACGATGTTCCAGTTTTCCAATAAATGGGTAATGTCATCGATTTTTGTGCCAATGTATCATCAGGTCTTCGATGTTGGCTTAGCATATCCAGTGTAATAAAACTCGCTTCTTCACTTAATAACTGAATAGGTTTAGCAATAGCATCCGTACTTTGCATTCTTAACGGTTTCAGTTGACCTCGATTGGCTAATATTGCATAGAGTTTTGCTAATTCTTGTACTGTAATTTCACCGCCCCCTAACACTAGTGATAGACCGTAATGCCTTTCACTCGCCATATTGCTGATACCTGACATTTGTAGAAACTGGTAAAGCGTTGGACTTTTCAGTTGAGAGGCTATCGACACGGCAGGGATATTTCGGCTGTAATTTAACGCTTGAGTGGCAGAAATCGGCCCTAAAAAGCGTAAATCAAAGTTTTCTGGTGCATAGCTACCAAAAGTAGAAGGTACATCTTTTAACATTGTTCGAGGATGTAAAATGCCTTGTTCTAGTCCTAATGCATAGATAAAAGGCTTTAATGTTGATCCCGGTGAACGCTTCGCATTAGTACCATTAACTTGCCCATGAATATCAACATTATAATAATCAGCCGAACCAACTAGCGCTTTAACGCCCATATCTCGTGTATCAACAAGGATCACCGAAGCATTTTTAACACCAAGGTGTTGATTTCGTTCAATAAATGCATCAACTTGTTTTTCAACTAATTTTTGTAATGGGAGATCAATCGTTGTGACTATAGTAGTGGGCTTTCTTGGATTAAACTTTTCCTGTTTTTCAATTTGCTCGATGAAATGAGGTGCTATATAGGGCATTTTTTCAGGCTGGCGTAGTCGCAGTGGTAATTGAAATAGTGCAGATAAATCGGCATCGTTAGGATGTTCTTCCAACCAATAATCGTAAAGCTGGTTACGCGTTTTCATTAAAGAAAGGCTAATACCATCACTATTGGGTTCGATTCGATAACTTGGTGATTGAGGTAATACGGCAAGTGTTAACGCTTCAGGTAATGTTAATTCTTTAGGATTTTTATTAAAGTAAATCAGGCTTGCGGCACCAATGCTTTCTATATTTCGCCCATAAGGGGCGTAGTTGAAATAAGCTTCTAAAATATCATGTTTTGAATAACTGAGTTCTAATTGAATAGCCCGTAATACCTGAACAAATTTTCCCCCGACAGTACGTGTATTTAATTGCCAGTGCATACGAGCCAGTTGCATTGTAATTGTGGAGCCACCTTGCAATCGCTCACCATAAACATAACTGACAAAAAACCCCCGAATTAAGCTATAAGGATTAAATCCAACATGATAATAAAACCAGCGATCTTCATATCGCATAGCACTATCTATCATTAAGGGCGAAATATCGTCTAAATCAGTCCATAGCCGATAACGTTCATCGTTAGCCAGTGTTAAACGTAGTAGATTTCCATTGCTATCATAATAGGCTGTTGAAGATAAAAAACCTTCTGATAGTGCTGGATGTGGAAACAGGCGAAATCCTACACAAAAGAGGGCGACTAAAAAGCCCCCCATTAATATATTTTGTAAAACTCGCTTGCTTCTCGTCATTCTAAAACAACCAGAAACAAGCGCCTGAAACACAAACTAATTTCATTTTATATTGCCATTATTTTGCATCGGTTTATTGACAGTCATAGCACCTTTACCGATCGCTAATGCTTGTATTTCCCTGTCATACATGGCTTCTGCAAATGCTGGCGGTATAGAGAATATTCCCGAATTAGTCGCTTTAATTTGGTAAACGAACTCTTGTACTTGTTGAGTTGCAGTGCCATAAATAATGACACGATCTTCTCGAATATCGCTGTATTCTGGTGACCAGCGCGTTCCTTTAGTTCCTGTTGGGGATAACCATTCAACGTCAGGGTTAGATTCATCCTCTATTGATTGTTGTACGACTTCAAAGCCACCTGGAAGTAAGTCCACCAGCACTACATTATTCACACCTTGTTTTGCATTCGCTCTGATTTTTATATGCACATAAAGCTTTTCACCTAAGGTTGCACTATTAACAACCTCACCTTTTTCATTCACATAATCACGAGAAATTTCTAATCCTCGTGAAAGAGCTTCTTTAGGTTGTTCGCTATCAAAACCAGATTGTGTCACAACATACCAAGCCGCATTATTCGTTGGATTATTAAATAAAATCTCTTTAATACCCGCTTTAAACTGACCTATCGCCGTAGCATTTGTCATAGATGAAATAACAACGGGTGGATTTTCACCACTTTTTACACTCACTGTTAATGGTTGTGTCGGTGTTGTCATATTTTGGATCTGTTGAGTGTAATGCTCTAACGCCAAGATACTCATTGCAGATGATTGCGTGGTATAGCGCTCTTCCTTAAAGCTCCTTACCATATTTTCCAGTAGTTGTGGCGGAATATCCTTCGCTTTTTCTGGGAAGTGCGTCACAATCAAATACAGCCTTGTACTATCTTGGATCAGAGGATCTAAATAGTTATGTGACCACCACGCTTTGCTATAAGCTTTGCTTAGCTCTTGCCATGTAGGTTTTAATAACTCATCCGCTTGTTTATCCATCTTTAGCATTTTGTAAGAAGCGGCCAGATATAAAGCACCTAAGTCACTCTGCCATGTTTTTGGATAATTTTTTTGCATTCGTGTTTGGATCGCCGCAATTTCACCCGTAGTCACTTTACCTTGGCGTGTTAATAAATAAACAGCAAAAGCACGCATTCTAAGTTCATCTTGATTATTTAACCCTGTATTGACGGCAAGCTTAGTTAAATATTCGTTGGATGATCGCAAAAGCGTTTCAGATACAGGGTAATTCGCTTCCTGTGCCTCAAGTAAGAATTGAACAACATATAAAGTCACAAATGGATCAGTCGATGGTGTTGAACGCCATGTTCCGATAGCACCTTGACCATTTTGGCGAGTCAGTAATGTCGCCATTGTCTGTTCAAGTTGAGTACGAATTTTATCTTGTGAATATATCGCCTTCATTTCAGGATTACGTTGATGGAATAACAACGGTATTGCCTGACTTGTTATTTGCTCTGAACAATTATAAGGATAATTAGCAAGGTATTGCGCCAATGCACTGCTTAGTACTAAAGGCGAGTAAGAAACACGCGCATCCCTTTGCGCATACTCATCATACATTTGACGAATATACGTAACACTCTGCTCTTTACCATCCATACGACCTAAACTTGATTGGGTGCGATAAGCTGAAGCTGGGCGAATAGAAAGATCTACAGTCCTTTGAGTCACTTTGCCTTCAGTGCTCACTGAGAATGTAATAGCACCATTACCTAATTGTGATTTCGCTTTTAGCCTAAAGGAAACTACCGTTTCTTTTTTCTCACCTAATTCCAGTTGATAACTGCTCTGTCCTATAACCTCTAATTGAGGCTCTGGTGTTATCGTCACATCGAGTTTTGTTGCCACACCATTAAGATCAGTCAGGTTATTTGCAATACCTAAAGTGACATCAAATTCATCATTAGGTGCTACAGTCGTAGGAATATGAGGGCTTAATACAAAATCATCACGCACAGTCGTATAACGTTGCGTGTTCCCTATACGATTTGGGGTAACAGATACGGCCATTATTCTTATTTTGCCATTAAAATACTCTGGTACTTTGTAGTTAAAGACAGCTTCTCCATCTACTTTTGTAATACCAGACCAATAAGCGACAGGCTCTTCTTTCTTACGCTTAAATGGATTCAGATAGAGATCAACGCCTTCCCCCGCATCACCACCTGGTGCTGAAGCCAGTGACATCATTTTGCTAAATTCAGGCAGAATAAGATCCAGTATTTGTGTAGTTTCAACTTCTAATGAACGCTTACGGAAGAAGTAATCCAATGGATCTTTTAATTTATATCGAGCAACTTGCAAGATACCTTCGTCAACAGCAAAAACGGCAACTTGTTGTGCAGTATCTGTTTTTACCGTAATCGGTAAAGTATCGCCCGGTTTGATAACATCTGGTGACTCTAATTCGATTGGGGCTTGGAAATTTTCACGGCTGACTTTAAACGGTACAACACCATAACTAAGTGGGCTCATAAATATTTCGTCAGAGTTTATATCTCTAACAAATTGAACATTGATATAGCCATTACCTTCCAATTGCGCAGGAACACGGATTTTTTGTACCGAATTTGTGGTTGAAGATGTAAACCATTGCCAATAATAAACCTTATCTTTTTCTATCGTAATAATGCCATTACCAATATAAGGGGCATTAATAGCGATTTCGATCTCTTCACCAGCTTTATATGTGTCTTTATTCAAAGTAAGTTGCAACTCTGCTTCACGATCAAGTGAGCGAGTCACATTCGCATTACCCGCAACGGTATAATTAATACGATTAAGTACACTACCTTCTTTATTTTTGACTAATAATACAAAGTTACCCGGTGTTTGTGTTTCTAATGCAAAAGAGCTTCCCTTTTCATCAATAGAAAATGGGACATCATCAATAAACACTTCTTTGAGTTTAGATTGATATTTATAAACACCCGAATCTTGTCGAGTTAAAACAGAGAGGTATTTTTGCTCATAGCGCTCCAACGTTAATGCCTCTTGAGCAATTTGCTTTAATGTCGGATCAATCACAATAAAATTGAGGTTGCGCTGTGCATTTTGATTAATATAGTCAAGCGTTCCATCTGCTTTTACGCCGACCAGATAATCATGAGGAGATACCATAACACGCGCAGCAGCCGTCACAGAACGACCACTCCCAGCATCAAACGCTTCAGAAATAAGTTGTAATTGATAAGTAGCATCATCATATGATGTTAACCCCAAATCAATTTCAGCCAGCCCTTCTGCATTCGTTGTTGTTTCTTCTAAATCAGTTTCAAAGCTGTCGTGATTACGACGGTTTTCATAAAATCGATAATCAGAATAACGTGAAAAATTAGGATAAATTGGTCTTAAGGTTAATTTGGAAACAACGCGCCTATCTTGTGCTGGAGTGCCAAATAAATTTTGTACATCAATCGAAGCTTTTAATTCAGAAGGTTTCACCCATCCTTGTTGTCTATCTGGCGTCAGATTAAGTGCAACTTTAAGCAAGTCTGGCTCAAACTCTTTAACCACAATTGTTGTACTGCCTAATAAACTGGCATCTTCATTATTTTTACCTACTAAATAGAGATAGATATTCCAATCTCCAGTAGGCGAGTTTTCTGATGTGGTATAGCTTAATTCGTTAAAACCAAACTCGTTTAATACCATAGATTGATTTAACATCAATGTATTACGAGGATCTCGAATTTCAATGCGTAAAGGTATTCCTTCAAGAGCTGTTTTCCAGTCAAAAGTACGTGTAATTAGACCGATATTGAAAGTTTCACCCGGTCGATAAACGCCCCTATCAGAAAATAAGAAGCTATCGAGAGTACGAGGATCTCTTGGGGTGTCATCACCGAAGATATCAAAACGAGATAGGCTAAGTTGCCTATCGTAATAAGCATTTGTAGGTAAAAATGAAATATCACCATCTTTTTCAACTAAAAAGAGAACCGCTGTCTGCTCATTTCTAAAATCTTTAAGGTTAGGGAAAACGACATGACCATCAGTACTTGTCATTTTACTCAATAACGTTGTTCCGTTTTTAGCAATCACTGAGACTTTAGCTTCACTAACAGGCTCACCGTTATAAATAGATTGTACGAAAACATCTCGAGAACCATCAATTGATGATTTAGCAATGATCCCTAAATCTGTGACAACAACAAAGCGTGTATCAGAAATTTCTTCATCTTCGTCATCTTCATAATACTCGTCGTCTTCATCGTCTGTTCTTGAGGCTTTATCCGGGTCCCATGAAGTCAGTTTTAATAAAAATATTCCACGCTTAGTATTAGGATCAGTAGATAAATAGCGACTTAAATCAATCCCTTTATATTGAATTTCACCTTTGTTTTCATTATTCAGTGCTGTTTGATAAGTAAAGTGTTCCGTGAAATATTCATCATTAAGGCGATCAAATCGTGTTGAAGTAAAATATTTATCTTTAAAGGAAACGATGTGTTGTAACTGGCTTGGAATAACTCGTTTTATATCAAGTTGTAGCCCAGGCAAATTACGAGCAGAAACAGTGATCTGCTTGTCACCCGTCATGGACAGCAAAGCACCTTCAGAAACAAAGTTCAGCATTTGCGGATAGTCAGGCACACTGACGATTTGGTAGCGATCTTCTTTTAATTGGTATCCGCCAACAGACATTATACCGCTTGGGATTTTAACCAATATGTGGCGATAAGCTGGCGCATTGTATTTAAAAGCAAAAGTGGCTTGATTTTCTTGCTCATTATCATTCATCTCAAGTGTTAACTTCTCTGACTGAGCAAGAATAGTTTTACTGACATCATTCAGGTTCCAATCATAATAATCGTCTTCATCTTGGCGAATGTCAGTATTTTTTAATTCCAAATTATGTTGAGGTAATAACCACGCAGAAACTTCATTTTTTATCTCTTTCTCATTTAATTCATCACTTAATGAAATGATAAGTACCCGCGCATCTTTTCCATTTTCAGACTCAACCAGTTCACTCTCTATATTTGAAACATTAAGGCTGTATAGACTTGGGATCTCAACATGATAGGTTTTTTCTTTTGCTGTTGTATTAGCGGTTACTGTCGTAGCAATGCCCGGTTCAATTTTAAGAAAGACCTTGCTATTAATATCTTTTAGCGCTAATTGCTCTGAGTGAACCCAAGCCGTTAGTTTTTTATTATCGTAATTAATGACATATTTCAGCTTTTCATTATCACCATATTTCATTGAAAGGCGTTTTTCAAAACTCTGAATATCGACAGGAGCGTTAAAAGAGATCTTGATTATGGCATGTTTTTGAGATGGGTTTTGAGGGTCTTGATAAAACTCACTATTTCCTAAACTGTAATCGAAAGAGGTTGTTTTAAATTCATACTTATTTGATTTTAATGAAAATTGTGGTGCTAACAATTTAGTTTCATCAAGCTGAATTTTATATTCACTGCCCATAGCAAAAGGCTTTTTGGCTGTAAAAACAAGGGTTGAACCATTTTGCCACCGCCAATTACCTTCAATTGCTGGAGTTAATGTCACACCTTCAGTTACCTCTTTATCAATAAGCGTAATAGGTGCTGCAGACCGAGAAAAAGATAAAATGATTTTCTGTGATTGAGGATTATCATTTGCATAATCGATTTGTGCTGGGCTAATAAGTTTTACATTAACATTTTGTACAACGATGGGAGCTACATCGATAGGAACGGGTCGATTGAGATAACTGTGATAACCGTAATAACTGCCAAATGACGCAATAATAAGAAAAATAATAGAAGTTAATGTGGTTTTAGGGTGACCGACTACACCATTTTCAATCTTTCGTAAGTGGCGGGTAACAAAGTCTATCCAAACAGGCGTACTCCATTGTATTTTCCCTATAAATGGGCTAAGTATCTTTTCTAAAAGACGTATACAAAAAACAATGATCCACCCAAATAAACGGAGCAGTTTAAAAGGGAGGGAAAGTAAAAAACGTAGTACGTCCATATAGATAGTCCTATATTACACTGATAGAAACACATTTTCTTATCAGTAAAATTAAGCCAAAGAACAAAATAAATAGCGCAACTATAATAAAGAATAAAGTAGAGTTTTAAAGTAAGAATGAATACTTACCATTAACTTATTATTTTATTATATAAAGATAGATTACATTCTTAATGTTTTTTTCCTAGCACTCCACTCTATTTCAAGATTCTTCTGAGTATTATTTTGGATCATCTTTTTCTAATAATCATTTAATGTTTAATTAAACACAGTAAAAAAGATAATTTTTGCGAGAAGAATCGCACTATTAAAGTGCGATTTACATTTTTATAGCCTAAATATTACTTCGCTATTAAAGAGTTATAATTCTCTATCAAATATTTATATTTATTTGAAATCGTATTAATGCTACCTGATATATCTTTATTCTCATTGAGTTTTTTCTCTAATACTTTTAACTCAATAACAAGCTGTTGATATAATTTTAAATACTCTTTAACCGAATAATCAGTACTTTTCATATTTTCTTTATTCAGCAATGCTTCATCACCAAATACTTTTTCTAGTTCAACTGACTGTGCTTCAATTTTGATAATTGCAGCAGAGAGTGCAGCCACATCAATTTTATCGAGATTTATTGAATCAAGCGTATTGGTTACTATATCCAACGATTGCATAATTTGATAGCGAACAACCAAGCCTTCTTTTTTCACTAATTCAAGCTCTTCAATATGCATTGCTTGATAATAATTTTCATATGCTTCAGCGGCTTTTTCTTTCTCATCGATTAGTTTGGCATAAGCATTTTTCACATCTTCATACAAAGTATTGGCTTGTGCAAAATCATCTAAACGATAAGTTTCTTTTACAACTAGATAATCGCCCAACTTCAGCAGTTTCTGATATAAATCAACATAACTTTCACCATAAGCATTACCCACAGCGTCTAATTCTGGGAGCGTAGGAGAAAATGTTTTCATAAATTCAAAAGACTCTTGAGCACGTTCTGCACCAGATTCACTTAAATGCATAGAGAAAGCGCTTCTTACTGACATAATAGAACTACTGGCTTTCATTCTCTTTATTTGATCAGTTTCAGTCTCAAGCACTTTAAAAGGTGTTATATCAATTGTTTTACCTTTGTCAGAACTTAAATTTTCTAGGATATTTTTGGTATTATCTAAAAGATTAACGTTAATTGTGCCGGAAATTCTGCCCGTTTTTTTCTGTATAATAGTGCCAAAATCTTCATTAAAAGTTGCTAACCACAAATTACCTTTTTCAATTTTTTGACTAAATGTAGCTTCATCAGATTGAGTATTTTTTGGATCAGGCTTAGATTGTGTTGTTTGCTCTGTTTTATTTTTATCTTGCGAAGGTGTTCCTGTATTCGAACTTTCATTTGAATTATCACAACCTACTGCTGATATTAATAAAAGACTTATTATCGATGCCAATATGCTCTTTTTCATAATCCCTCATTATATTATTAAGTAATCAACTCAATATAAACTATAATGAGTTTAATAATTAATGACTATTGTTTATTAAATTAATTTTAAGCATTACAATAATACTCTTTATAAGAGTATTAAAAGTTAATTGATAGGTGTATTTACTTAAATATAATTTTATATATTTATAAATATTTTTTAAAGCTAATATAGATACTCTATATTAGCTATTTTCAATTCCTTCTTTTAACGCTTGGGCGAGAAGCTTTAATATAAAATCAATAAAACAGGTACTATCACTTAATTTGTCAGCTTCACCCAATACTCGATAATAATCATCTTGATGTTGCTGGATAAGTGTTTCAACAGGCAACCAAGCTAACTCAGCACGCCATTTACTTAAAATAACAGATTGCCATAATCGCCCCATACGACCATTTCCATCAGAAAATGGATGAATAAATTCTAATTCATAGTGAAACACACTGCTTTTAATTAACGGATGAATATCAGTGGATTTTAGCCAATCAAATAAAGATACTATCAACCTTACTATTTGGCTTGAAGGTGGAGCCATATGAATTAATTGACTATCACGATAAATACCGACATCACCATTACGCCAAACTCCTGGATAATCGATAAGCCCTTGCATTAATAAAGCATGAGCATCAAGGAAATGTTCTGCATTATTACTCTCCCAATCAGGGATTTTCTCATAGGCTAGAATGGCATTACGGACTTCTTGGATTTCTTTAACGGGTCCTAAGACTTGTTTTCCATCCATAATTGCAGTGACTTGCTTAGTGGATAAGCTATTTTGCTCTATCGCTAAAGAGGCTTGAATGGTACGAATACGGTTTTCTTTACGTAATTGTGGTGAGGCTAATTTTCCCGTCGCTGACCAATACCCTAATAACTCACTAATTTCTGCCACAGAGTTAAGAATTGAAGGTGTAATTGTATAAGGTGGTGAATATTTGCTGCTCATTTTGTAGCTCTTTATGTTTATTTCAAGAAAATCCAGCAATTCATAATATTTATTATTGATAAAAATATGACTGGCTTGTTTTTGTCTAATTATCCATAAGATACCTTATTACTCTTACATACTCTTGATTTTTTCACACGCCTTAAAAACTGAAAAACACGAGCAAACTATTTTTATGCGAGTTATACCGTAAAATAAATGGTTTCTTTATGTTACGCACTTAAATATCGAGTACAGCTAAGTAACAAGTGAATCTATTTCTTGAAAAAAGTCTAGGAGAATATATAAGTATATGACTAGTACGAATGAACGCAGTCAACTATATTTTCACAAAAAGGCTGCAATCTTAGAAGTATGACGAGTATAAAATGAATAAATACCATGTATCTAACAGCGAAGGGAAATTTGCTGACGGCTCTGATGAAGAGGTACTGGCTAATAAGCTAGGGCTTTCAAACGTTGATGATATCAATGATGCAGAGCTTGTCCTGTTAGAAAAAATGTATCAAACCATTTTTGAAGAACAATTCCCCACAGAGCAAATTACCGTATCACTTATCCAGCGTTGGCACCGCCAATGGCTAGGGAATGTTTACGATTGGGCTGGTGAATTACGCACAGTAAATATTAGCAAGGGTGGCTTTATGTTTGCCCCTGCGGGTCGTGTTGCAACATTACTTGCTGGCTTCGAGAAAGAGTATCTAGTGAAGCACACACCCTGCACCAATATGAGCCGAGAACAAGTCATAGAAGCTATTGCAATAGTACATGTGGAATTAATTCTGATACATCCGTTTAGAGAAGGTAATGGGCGCTTATCGCGCTTACTCGCAGATGTGATGGCAGTACAAGCTGGTTTCCCGCCGTTAGACTATGAAAGTTGGACTCTACACCCCGAACAATACATTGCAGCAATCCACGCAGGGTTAAACCTTAACTATGAACCCATGAAATATTGGGTTAATGAAGCCTTAAAAGAAAACTAAATCGCAAGTTTCAAATGCCCAAACTTCTCACGCTTTGCTTTCATCTCTTCTTCAAGACGACGCGACTCCTGCCCTGTTTCAATCGCCGTAGAGGTTGCTACCGAACGAATGAGTTGAGTACGAGTTGGTTTTGTTGCTTGAATTAATTCATTTTTTTTCATGGTAGTCTCACTTCAAACTGGCGATTGAGTATTTTATCATCGTTGCTTTATATGGCAATACAGATTACTGAATACTTTCACATTGAACCCATTCATAACTCGTTTTACAGCCATAGTAGAAAATAAAAAATACCACAACGAACTAGAATTAATTGTTATTGAATCAAATCACGCTTGTACGACATCATTTAATTGTGAGATATCTGACCAAACAAGTGTTCCCTTCGGTAACTGGGCTTCTCTAACGGTAGAAAAATGTCTTAACGCCTGTTGCGCCACAAATACACACAAACCTGTATTTTCACCTGTATCAGAGCTATCTTTACTGTTGGGTTTCATCGCCTTAATGGCTTTCGTTGATAAGGGTTTAGCTGGCTGCTTTTAGTGCATAAGTGTTACCTTATTTAGTGCTGACTATAAGATAATTAAAGAGTTTTCAGAAAAAGTGCAGATTGTCATTGAGGTCTAATCAACGATATTATAGGGATTAAAATTGTTTTGCTTTCGGTCTAAAAAGATATTTGTATCATTAAAACAACAGACTGAAACCTTGTGATATGATCGTGCAAAGCTTGTGAAATAGAACGAATGCGGTGCAACAACAGATTTTCACAAATAACTCAAAATTCAATACGTTAAGACAGACGACAACATGACTGACATCCAACACTTAGACTCCCACACACCAATGATGCAACAGTATCTTAAGCTTAAAGCAGAGCATCCTGAAATCTTACTGTTTTATCGTATGGGTGACTTTTATGAACTGTTTTTTGATGATGCTAAAAAAGCCTCTCGCTTATTAGATATTTCATTAACAAAACGAGGTCAGTCTGCGGGGCAACCTATTCCTATGGCAGGCGTTCCTCATCATGCCGTTGAGAACTATCTCGCTAAATTAGTGCAATTAGGTGAGTCTGTCGCCATTTGTGAACAAATAGGTGATCCTGCAACAAGTAAAGGTCCTGTTGAACGCAAAGTTATTCGTATTGTAACCCCCGGTACTGTGACTGATGAAGCCTTACTTGAAGAGCGTCAAGACAACCTTTTAGCTGCAATTTGGCAAGATAAAAATGGTGCTTTTGGCTATGCAACGTTAGATATCACATCAGGGCGTTTCCGTGTTACTGAAATGCCAGATAGTGAAAGCATGATTGCCGAATTACAACGCACTCACCCAGCCGAATTGCTCTATCCTGAAACCTTTGAGTCAATGGCGCTTATTGAGCGTCAGCAAGGTCTACGCCGTCGCCCTATTTGGGAATTTGAGCCAGAAACAGCAAGACAACAACTGAATCTGCAATTTGGTACTCGTGATCTAACTGGCTTTGGTGTTGAAAATGCGCATTTAGCACTCTGCGCTGCTGGGTGCTTATTACAATATGTGAAAGATACACAGCGCACCGCATTGCCTCATATCCGTAATATCACGATGGAACGCCCTCAAGATTCAATTATTTTAGATGCGGCAACTCGTCGCAATCTTGAATTAACTCAAAATCTTGCCGGAGGTACTGATAACACACTGGCATCGGTACTCGACCTTTGTGTAACACCAATGGGCAGTCGTATGTTAAAACGTTGGATACACTCGCCTTTGCGCCAACGTGAACAACTCATCAAACGCCAAGATGCAATAACTGCATTACAACCTCTCTATTTTGAACTGCAACCTTTTTTACGCCAAGTGGGTGACTTAGAACGTGTTTTAGCCCGTTTAGCGTTACGATCAGCACGCCCTCGTGATCTTTCTCGTATGCGTCATGCATTTCAGCAATATCACGATATTCATCAAGTGCTCGAACAAGCCGATATGCCTTACATTAAAGAATTACAAAAGCGTATTAGCCAGTTTGATGAATTATGTGAATTACTTGAACATGCCATTATTGAAACACCGCCTGTATTAGTACGTGACGGTGGTGTTATTGCCTCTGGTTATAATGCGGAATTAGACGAATGGCGAGCATTAGCCGATGGCGCAAGTGATTACCTTGATAAACTTGAAATTCGTGAACGTGAAAAATGGGGTATTGATACACTTAAAGTTGGCTTTAATGGTGTACACGGCTATTACATTCAAGTCAGTCGTGGGCAAAGCAATTTAGTACCCATGCACTATGTTCGCCGTCAAACATTAAAAAATGCTGAACGTTACATCATTCCTGAATTAAAAGAGTATGAAGACAAGGTATTAACGTCTAAAGGTAAGGCATTAGCTATCGAAAAAATGCTTTATGAAGAGATTTTTGAAAAGCTATTACCTCATCTTACCGCATTACAAATTAGTGCAGAGGCTCTAGCTGAAACAGACGTTCTCTCTAACCTTGCCGAGCGTGCTGAATCATTAAATTATACCCGCCCAGAATTGAGTGAGAAAACGGGTATTCAAATCACTGGGGGGCGTCACCCTGTTGTTGAACAAGTCCTTAGCGAACCTTTTATTTCAAACCCATTACAATTAGCACCTCAACGCCGCTTATTGATCATTACAGGTCCTAATATGGGAGGGAAAAGTACTTATATGCGCCAAGCCGCATTAATTACTTTACTTGCTTATATTGGTAGCTTTGTACCTGCTGACAAAGCCTTAATTGGCCCGGTTGATCGTATTTTTACCCGTGTCGGTGCTTCTGATGATCTTGCTTCTGGTCGTTCTACCTTTATGGTTGAAATGACCGAAACCGCAAATATTTTGCATAATGCGACTGAAAACAGCTTGGTCTTAATGGATGAGATTGGCCGAGGTACATCCACCTATGATGGGCTATCTCTGGCTTGGGCGTGTGCTGAAAATTTAGCTAATCGTATTAAAGCAATGACACTCTTTGCAACCCACTATTTTGAATTAACCACACTACCTGAAAAATTAGAAGGTACTGCAAATATTCACTTAGATGCCGTGGAGCATGGTGACACAATTGCTTTTATGCACAGTGTGCAAGAAGGTGCAGCAAGTAAAAGCTATGGTTTAGCTGTTGCTGCATTGGCGGGTGTACCCAAAGAGGTGATCCGCCGAGCTAAGCAGAAATTAAAAGAGCTTGAAATGCTGTCAGGCAACTCTGGCTCTGGTCACGTTGAAACATCACAACTGATGTTATTAACAGAAGCTGAGCCTTCAGAGATTGAATTAGCTTTGGATAAAATCGATCCTGATGCACTCACACCTCGACAAGCCTTAGAACAGCTTTATCGTTTAAAAGAGATGACAAAATAAGTCATAATGATAAATATGAAAAATGGCGCTATGTTTATTCCACAGCGCCATTTTTATAACGTTTTAATTAAAAGATAATACTGCTTTAATTAATTAAAGCATGGCTATATTTCAATCGTTCACCCAATAGCAGTAAAGCATCTTCGTCGCCATAATTATCAAATAAACGAATAAATGAAGATAACGCAGGATTAAACATCATATCATCAGTGATTTTTTCATAAGAAGTATAATCTTTTGTTTTTAATGAAAAAATTAGCGTCACTTTATCATCGTTACGACCTTTATTTAAAATCAAATCATCATTACTTATCATCAAATCATTTAGATATTTATAACCACTTTCATAGAAAGTCTCTAAATTTCCATCAGTTTGACGTTGAACCACAGAATAGAGATCACGAGAAGCATGTTGAGCAATAAAATAGATATCACCTTTATCATTTTGAGCAACTTCTTTAACTCGCAATGGTAGCCAACGGGTTTTTGTCACTTCTTTATTGACTAAGTTTAGCGTGATTTCTAACGTGTTTGTTGTGTAATGATGATTGTAAAAAATAATAAGAGAATCCCCTGAAAGGGCATAATGAAATTGTGTAAACTCACCAAAATCTTCTGCGTAATACTGTTTTACCAGCTCTTCTGTATTAATAGAATATTCCCAACTTTCCCCTTCATCTAAACTTGTCAGTATCGTCTTATTATCAGCTAATACTAATTGCGATGTTGTTTGTGAAAAGAGTAATTTTCCACCAATAAGCGCTAAAGGAAAACGATAATAGCCATTGTTAACCTCTTGCCAAGGAATTAAATCATCAAGTATAAACTTGGCTAAGTTCACCACTTGCCGCCCCTGCTCTGTAAATAAAACACATTTATCAAGAACACAATAAGCGTTATAAAAGCTACCCTGGCCTTGTGATACAAAGCGAGTGCCTTCTTTATCAGAAAAGTACAACGTATATTTTCTCTGGTTATCTTGGCGATGAAGTCGCCCATAAATATCTACGTCATATCGTCCACTATCAGATTCAGTCTTAATTAATATCCCACTAGCAGCATAAAAGACCTTACGCCAATCATAATGAGAATAAGGATATGAAGATAACTCTGAAGCGTTTTCATTTTTCCATTGCCACTTAGAGGCAAAACCATGAAAAAGCACACCATAAAACAGCAGCAAGCTTAAAATAAATAAGCTTGTGATGATGATAAAAGGCTTACGGAAAAAAGGATTCATTGACTTAGCTCCGTAACATAAACCGTTTTTTTATTTTCAACACATTGTTGTTGAAGTAAAAAATAGGTTTGATAACTACTGTTACCTTTTTCTGATAACAAAATATAAAGATTTGAAAATAAGGCAATTAAAAAGGCAAAGCCACTAATGATTAAACCATAGATAATACCCATTCCTAAAAAGGTATCACCAATAAAAAACCAATCCCATTTATCCCAATAATTACCGTTATCGTAAACATCTGAAATAGACAAAATGGCAAAAATTGAGAAAATAAAGGCACTGATTAACCCTGTAATTAACAGTGATAATCGCTTAGTGCGTTGATGCCCAATATACATTTGTCCTGAAATTGAATAAGCGCCATTATCTGTATGATTATAAACCCCTAAGACAACTGGCCCTGAGTTCTTATCTTCAGCTTGCCAAAAGAACAATTCAACATCATCACCATCAGCAAGAAACAAATTATGATCAGAATAAAATAAGCGCTCTCTGTAACTGAATACAAAAGGATGCTTATCAATCAGACAGGATATTTGCATTATTACAGTCTCGCTATTGCGGGAATGTATTTGAAGTCTATTAATACTATGAATTTGTATTATTCCTCTAACTCGTTGTACTTTGCTTTGCTTTATTTGAGGAAACGACTTTTTGCTCAAGGTTAATGAAGGTAATGGTGCTGATTTTATTCCAGTAATAATGAGCTGTTCACCATCAGGTGCAATGCTATCTTGCTTAGCGATGACTTTATCTAGTGCCTTTATTCTCTTTTTATGTTTGGGTCTGGTGCGCTGAAAATAGCGATAAGCTTTTTCTCCGATATAACTCACTCCAGCCATCATTGCACCACATGCAATAACCATGGAAACAACGATAAAGAAATTCACTTCAAGATGGAGAATCGAGAAATAACTCCAATAGCCGCCAACAAACGTCAGAATAAATGCAAGCAATAACCATTTCTGTTGTTTTGCTGTTAGCGTGAATTTTCTTTCAGGCTCCAGCCTTCCTTTTGTATCATGATAAATCCATTGCACCCAGAAACTGCCATCTTTCAATAATTCGGCACAGATTTTAAGCTCGTCACCTTGTTTTAATCGTTTAAGAAAATCTTGAGAGTTAGCAAAATCAGCTTCATTAAGATAAAAGTTTTTACCTGATGCGATTAATCTCACCATTCCCTTCGGAGAGATTTTACTTTGGCTAAAATCGCAACGCTCTAATTTAACGTTTAAAAAATAATCTTTCATATCTTCCTTTATTGTTTTCATCAGGCTAACGAGATATAAAACTGCACTCTTGTTTTATCGTTTTGAATTGTATAATACAAGATAAAGAAAAGCCGATTAGCAAACCCACTAATCGGCTTTGGTAATAACATGTCAATTAAAGCTATAAACAGAAATTGGGTGGCTAACTATGCTTTGAAAAGTGCTTCAATACATAATCCCTGACTTTGCAGAATGTCTTTTAAGCGACGCAGCCCTTCAACTTGAATTTGACGAACTCTTTCTCTTGTCAGACCAATCTCTCTACCAACGTCTTCTAAAGTTTCTGCTTCATAGCCTAATAACCCAAAACGACGTGCTAATACTTCACGTTGTTTTGGATTCAATTCAAATAACCACTTTATGATATTTTCCTTGAGGTTATTATTTTGAATTGTTGCTTCCGGTCCTTCTTCATTTTCGTCAGAGATAATATCAAGTAATGCTTTATCTGAATCACCGCCAATTGGGGTATCAACAGAAGTAATACGTTCGTTTAAACGCAGCATCTTACTCACATCTTCAACTGGTTTATCTAATGTTTGTGCAATTTCTTCAACACTAGGCTCATGATCGAGTTTGTGTGCTAGTTCTCTTGCTGTTCTTAGATAAACATTCAACTCTTTAACGATATGAATGGGAAGGCGGATAGTACGAGTCTGGTTCATAATGGCACGTTCGATTGTTTGACGTATCCACCATGTCGCATAAGTTGAAAAACGGAAACCTTTTTCAGGATCGAATTTTTCAACAGCACGAATAAGACCTAAATTCCCTTCTTCAATAAGATCAAGAAGAGCAAGTCCTCTGTTTGTATAACGACGAGAGATCTTAACAACTAAACGTAGGTTACTTTCTATCATTCGTTGTCTTGAAGGGACATCACCACGTAGCGCCCTACGGGCAAAGAAAACTTCTTCTTCAGCGGTCAGCAACGGAGAATAACCAATTTCTCCTAAATAAAGCTGAGTTGCATCGAGCGCACGCTGGTTGACTCCTTCAATAAGTTCAATTTCATCTTGAGCATCAGACTCATTTTCTGCCTCTTTTGCAGCAACTTCATCGAACTCTTCCATGTTCTCTTCAATTTCATCTGTATATAACTCGTCTACTCTTAGCGTACTTTGGCTCATCAGCTGCTCCTACCCTTGATAATTTAGGTAAACGACTCATGATTAAAGTCTGTTTACCAGTTTATCGCTGTGTCACGACACAACGGGTTTACTGATTTTCCCTTGTAACGAATTACAAAATAAAAGATAACATAATCTATTTTACTGTTAATTTTATTCTTTCTTTATTCAATATATAACTTAACTATTGAGTGCAGGTTATTAACAGTTTTTTTATTATATTTTACGTACATTTATCTATACGTAAAATTACTCTATTTGATGCGCTATTTGTGACTACTTACATCTAAAAAAACAAATAAAAATCGATAATAATAAAATAATATCTAATAATTTATATTACACACTATTATTAAAAAGATAATCTAACAAAGAAAATACCCATCTAAACCAAGGGGTTGTTTTATAGTCCATCTTTTAATAACAACTGATCTTTATTCATTTTTTATATAACAATTTTTAGCATACGCATTCATTGGTTGAGAATCAACCGTCTAATTTAACGTTATCTATAATTTTATATTAACCTCTCATTTTTAATAATCTTTAAATAAGCATTTATACGTAGGTCAAATTTATTTTGTTTCAATATTTTAATTAATGAAAGATAAGAAAAAAACCCTCTCCTTTTTGTAAAGGAGAGGGTTTAACTTTAGGATTATTCACTATACGTGTAAAAAAACACTTATCTATTTCTTAGGTAAATAACTCATTGGGTTAAGTGATTTTTCTTTATAGCGGATCTCAAAGTGTAATCGGACAGAACTGGTTCCAGAGCTACCCATTGTGGCAATTTGCTGACCCGCATTCACATTTTGCTGTTCACGCACCAAAATGGTGTCGTTATGTGCATATGCACTGAGGTATTCGTCATTATGCTTAATGATAACGAGGTTACCGTAACCGCGTAATGCGCTACCTGCATAAACGACTTTACCCGCCGCAGTTGCTACAATTGGCGATCCTTTTGTACCACCGATATCAATACCTTTATTACCACCAGGCGCACTTGAGTAACTTTCAATAATATTACCTTGCGCTGGCCAAATCCACTTACCAGAAGCTGCCGTTGGTGCTGGTGTTGCAGCCGTTGTCGTATTTGTATTCGTTGTTGGTGGCGGTGTCGTTGTTTTCGGTGGTGTTGTTGGCGTTGTTGTTGCCGGTTTAGTAATCAATGGTCCCATAGCACCATTGTTTGTTGGTTTAGTTTGTGCCGTTTGAACACCAGCGCTACTTGATTGATTAATAACCGATGTATTGACATTAGTATTAGTCCCCGTGTTGACCTGACGGTTACCAATATTCAACACCTGCCCTACGTTTAAGCTATAAGGTTCTGGGATGTTATTCATTGATGCCAGTTCTTTTACATCACTATCAGTTATCCAAGCGATATAGAACATAGTATCACCACGTTTTACCGTGTACGTATTACCGTTGTAGTTTCCTTTCGGAATACTGTCGTAATTACGGTTATACACAATGCGTCCAGAGCCATCAGTACTCACATTTTGGGCGGCAACTGACGTTTGAGGACGAGGCTGGCTTTGAGTCTGAACCATGCCTCCATTAGACGAAGCAGAGTTCACCTTAATAGAAGGAGGAGGTGACGATTGTAAGGGGGTAGTTCTTTCAATCGGTGTCGCATTACTGTTAGTCATTACAGGTGCGGTTGATACCGTATTATTTGAAGAGCTATCATTTACAGAGGTAATTGGCGCAGGACGATAAGGTGTATCTGCACAGCCTGTTAATGCAAATCCAATTACCGAACACATGATTGCCCAGCGGACATGCTTAATTGGGCTTTCTGAATTCATACTTCCTTCTCCCTTTAAAAAGGCATTAGCATCTAGCAATTTGTCGAGTTAAACAAAAAGACTGCAATTTTTTGAAAATGTTTCATTTATTAGTGCAGATTACGACAAGCTATTAAAAAGCAGTAATAAAAAACGGTCAGATTTATCTGGAAGTTATGCTAACTCGCCTGCAATTAAAGGAACAAATCTAACAGTTTCTATAGATTGATAGTGAAAATCATTACCTAAACGTCGGATAAACTTCAGTATTTGTTGTTGTTCACCAACAGGTATGATCATCCTGCCACCATCGGCTAACTGCATCAATAACTGTTGTGGTACTTCTGTTGCACACGCTGTCACTATTATGGCATTAAAAGGGGCTTTTGATGACCAGCCTTCCCATCCATCACCATGACGTGTCGAAATATTATGTAAATCAAGATGTTTAAAACGTCGTTTAGCTTGCCATTGCAATATTTTTATACGCTCAACGGAACTCACATGATGAACTAAATTTGCTAATACTGCAGTTTGATATCCCGAGCCTGTGCCAATTTCTAATACAGAATCGGTACTTTGTAATTCCAGTAACGTTGTCATTTTGGCAACAATATAAGGCTGTGAAATAGTTTGCCCATTGCCAATAGGCAAAGCCGTATTTTCATAAGCCTTATGAGAAAGTGCTTCATCAATAAAAAGCTCTCTTGGTACTTTACTCATTGCTTCCAACAGGCTCTCATCCTTGATGCCATGCTGTTTTAACATTGTCAGTAAGTCTTTCATTGACCGACTTAACATGTTTTTTTGACCTCTGTTTTATTTAACCAATTTTGTAGTAAATCAAGTGCTTTATAAGCTGTTAAATCGACATGTAATGGGGTTATTGAAACATAACCTTCATCAATAGCGGCAAAGTCTGTATCGGGGCTTACATCATTTTTTTCACCTGGAGGCCCTATCCAATACAGACTATTTCCTCTAGGGTCGGTATGGGTATAAACATGTTGTGCAGCATGACGACTACCACAGCGTGTAATACGAAAACCTTTTACTTCATCAAGAGGAATATCAGGAACGTTAATATTGAGAATATTTCCCGCTCTTAACGGCACTTGTTGTAACATTGCTAAGACTTCACAAGTCACTTGTGCGGCTGTCTCAAAGTGTGTTTCACCATCCAGTGAAACAGCAATGGCGGGTAAACCTAAAAAACGCCCTTCGGTTGCCGCAGCAACAGTACCTGAATAAATCACATCATCACCCAAATTAGGACCATGATTAATACCAGAAACCACAATATCAGGACGAGGACGGACTAAATGGTTTACACCAAGATAAACGCAATCTGTTGGTGTCCCTTCAACAATCGCAATATCTCCATTCTCAAGCTCTTGCTTACGTAGAGGTTTGTCAATTGTTAAAGAATTAGATGCAGCACTACGATTACGATCAGGTGCAACAATTTGTACATCATAACGCTGGCGCAATGCTTTAGCGAGAGTCTGTATCCCCTTCGCCATCACACCATCGTCATTACTCACCAATATTTTCAGCATCATCCTTCCCTAATAAGATTAATTCACGTACAACGCTAGTTGCAAAGCTTCCTGCGGGTAAAAAGAATGACAGAGAAACAGTGGTGTCGTCTACCCAATTCCATGACATATTTTCGGGTAATACATTGATAGCGCGTCTTGCATTATCAACTCGTTCTTGCCGAGCCAGCGACCAGAAAGCGTCATATTCTGCCAGATTTTTAGTTTCAAAATCTAATGCTTGTGATTGTGTACCTAAATCACCTTTACCCGGCAAAGGTGCCGTAATATGAACATCATGCTCTTCATAGCGAGTTTGTGTTGGAGCCAATTCGGCTTCATCAACAACAAACCAGCTACCTCTTCCATGAAGTTGCATTGCATCACCAAGTATCACTTTTGAATATAAATCATTTTCCAATCTTTTACTGACGATATGATTAAACATCGCACTACGGGCTGCTGATAAATAAAAGCTACGTTTTCCTCGTTCTTTTACGCGGATTTCGTCCGTAGCCCAACGCATGGCTTGTCGTAAATTATCACCATTACGACCAAATCGTTGAGCGCCAAAGTAGTTAGGAATACCTTTTGCTTTTATTTGCGCTAATCGAGTATCAACAAAATCGCGATCAGAAATTTCTCGTAACACCAATGTAAAGTGATTACCTTTTAGCGTTCCTATACGTAATTTACGTTGCTGGCGAGTCGTTTCTAGAATTTCGCAACCTTCTAAAACAAGCTGACTAAAATCGGGCATCTCTTTACCCGGCATTCGCAGGCAAAACCATTGTTCAGTAACGGCATTTCTGTCTTTTAGTCCGGCATAACTGGCATCACGAGGATGGATCCCAACAAATTTTGCCAATTTTTCAGCCACAAAAGCCGTGTTACAACCTGTTTTTCTGATTTTCACCATGACATGCTCGCCTTCACCATCAAGGGTGAAGCCAAGATCTTCACAGACAATAAAATCTTCAGGAATTGACTTTAGTAAGCCTGTTGCTTGTGGTTTTCCATGTAACCAATGGAGTTCAGGTAAATCACTCATTCAGGTAATGACTCTTTCATTAATAAAACGACAGCTTCACAGGCAATGCCTTCTTTTCTACCAACAAAGCCAAGCTTTTCTGTTGTGGTCGCTTTCACATTGATATCATCAACATGGCAATGAAGATCTTCAGCGATATTGACGCGCATTTGCGGTGTATGAGGTAGCATTTTTGGTGCCTGAGCAATAATCGTGACATCTAAATTACCAATTCGGTAACCTTTTGCTCTTACGCGTGAAAATGCTTCACGAAGGAGTACACGGCTATCTGCACCTTTGTATGCAGGATCAGTATCAGGAAACAATGTGCCAATGTCGCCCATCGCTACCGCGCCTAAAATAGCATCTGTAACCGCATGTAATACGACATCACCGTCAGAGTGAGCTAACAGCCCTTGTTCGTAAGGAACTCTGACGCCGCCAATAATAATAGGACCTTCACCGCCAAATTTGTGTACGTCGTAACCGTGTCCAATTCTCATTTTATTATGTGTTCCTTATACTGGTGATTTGGCGTGAGAGGAAAAACTCTGCAAGCGCTAAATCTTCTGGCTGAGTAACTTTGATATTATCTGCACGTCCTTTAACTAATAAAGGTTCATATCCAGCAAACTCCATCGCTGAGGCTTCATCAGTGATCGTCGCTTTTTGTGAGAGTGCATTTTCTATATTTTGTTTTAATAACAATGCAGGAAAGAATTGTGGCGTTAATGCATGCCATAGGGTGGTTCTTTCTACTGTTTGTTCAATATGATTATCTTGTTGATGACTACGCTTCATTGTATCGCGAACAGGTGTCGCAAGAATGCCACCACAAAATTGTGGGTCCACAACGTTTTCATCAATTAATTGAATCAGATGATCAAGATCGCCAAAATGCAGGCAAGGTCTTGCTGCATCATGAACTAACGCCCATGTATTTTCAGAAAAGTGTTGAGTGACATACTCTAAACCTGACAATACAGAGTCAGCGCGTTCACCACCACCATTAACCGTAATTATTCTTTCATCTTGCGCTAAAGGTAAAGTGTGAAAATAGCTGTCATTAGGGCTGATCGCCACGATAATGTGCGTTATGCGTGGGTGTTTTAATAAGGCATTAATGGTATGTTCAAGAATAGTCAATCCGCCAATCTTCAAATATTGTTTTGGGCAGACTGATTGCATTCGACTTCCAATACCGGCTGCTGGAATAACGGCAACAATAGGAAGAGTTGAGTTTGTTATATTCATTATGATATTTGTATCAGGACACACTATTAATTCAATAAATTAACGACGTGGTTGAGATTTATCGCTCACAATTCGGAAAAATGTCTCATTAGGCTTTATCATTCCTAACTCACTACGAGCGCGTTCTTCTAACGCTTCTTGCCCGCCATTGAGGTCATCAATCTCTGCAAATAGACGATCATTACGCTCTTTTAACTGCGTATTTTGCGCCAATGCAGATTCAACTTCTTGAGTTACTTTGTTGTAATCATGGATACCATTTTTACCTAACCACAATGAATATTGTAGCCAACCAAGTAAAATCAGAAGTAAGACTGTTAATTTCCCCATTACCACCCCCAAGATTAATGGGCTAATCATCCCACAACTCAACAACAGACGCCACAAAAGTGCTGGAATATATTACATTATTATTCCTCTTCTCCTCACTATAAACGTGGGTAACTTCTATAAAATTCAGACTAAGGTGTGATTTTTTCTTATTAAGATGAAGTGCTATGGGGTTACTTTATCAATAAGTGAATGCTCAATTAAAGCATGAGTTGCATTAGAAATGGTATGCCGAAATAAGCGTTTTTACTCTAATTACATACATTATCTCTACACATTCCCCCCTTTTTATGGGTGGTTTGTGTAAAGATAATTTAATGTCATCATAAAATTAACGGTAAATTTGGTTTTGCCGTAGATATGCGAGGATTTGTTGGGTTAGTTCATTTATAGAAAGTGTACCGTCTAAATGTAATTCAGGATCAATGGGCTGTTCATAGGGCGAATCTATACCTGAAAATTGCGTTATCTCACCACGTCTTGCTTTTTGATAAAGCCCTTTCGGATCACGAGCTTCACAAATAGAAAGGGGAGTATCAACAAAGATCTCAATAAATCTTCCTTGCTCAAAGCGTCCTCTCACTTGTTGTCTGTCTTTTTGGTAAGGAGAGATAAAAGCCGTTAAGACAAGAAGCCCCGCATCGACCATCAATTTAGCCACTTCCCCTACACGGCGAATATTCTCGTGCCTATCTTCGGCACTAAATCCAAGATCATTACACAATCCATGGCGTAAGTTATCCCCATCTAATAAATAGCTATGAATAGGCGAATGCTTTTGTGAATACTGATAGAGCGCTTGTTCTAGTGCATCGGCAAGTGTGGATTTACCGGAGCCAGATAACCCTGTAAACCAAAGCACACATCCTTTGTGTGCTTGTTGTGATTCGCGTTCATTTAATCCAATTTTATGAGGATGCCAAACAATATCGTTGCTTATCACCACTATTTTCCTCCTAGAAGATCCCTCGCGCCCCAATGGGGAAAGTGGCGACGGATAAGTTGGTTTAACTCGATTTCAAAAGCATCGTATTGCGTCATTGTTTGTATCGCGTTATCTCTCGTTTCTCGAATAAGCCCAGCGCCTACGGTGACATTGCTTAGTCGATCAATCAGTATTAATCCTCCGGTATCAGCATTAACTTGATAGCTATCCAGCACCAAAGGCTCTTCAAATGAGACTTCAACACTACCAATCGCATTTAAACTTAAGTTATCTGTAACTTGTTGAGTGAGTTTATTTACATCCACTTGATAATGAATATTCTCTATTTTGGCGCGGCTTTTTTTACCTGCAATTTTGATATCCAGAGTATGACCTTGTACTAAAGGCTGCTCTGACATCCACACCACATCAATTAACGCATGAGTGCTAATATTGGCGGTTGTATCATTATCATCAACGATAATATCCCCACGACTGATATCAATTTCATCTGCCAGAACCAGTGTGATTGCTTGCCCTGCTTTAGCTTGCGTTAAATCACCATCAAAAGTAACAATACGTTTAATCGTTGTATGTTTTCCTGAAGGTAATATTTTGATTTGTTGCCCTTGATAAAGCATGCCTGAAGACACCGTACCGCTGTATCCTCTAAAATCTAAATCGGGACGATTTACATATTGCACAGGGAAACGCAGTGATTGAGACTTAGAGCCTAACTTAACTGGCGCATCTTCCAATAATGAAAGTAATGTTTTTCCTTGATACCAAGGCATATTCAATGAGGGTGAAACCACATTGTCACCATCAAGGGCGGAAATAGGGACAAATTCAATCGTGAGATCTGTCGGGAGTTGATCGGCAAATTTAAGATAATCTTGTTGGATCGAATCAAATATTGCTTGTTGATAATCCACCAGATCCATTTTATTGATCGCAACGATTAAATGGCGAATACCAAGGAGCGTGCTGATAAAACTGTGTCGTCTTGTTTGCTCTTGTACACCTTTTCGAGCATCGATCAACAGAATAGAAAGTGAACTTGTTGATGCACCTGTCGCCATGTTGCGAGTATATTGAGCATGTCCTGGCGTATCAGCAATAATAAACTTACGTTTTGACGTTGAAAAATAGCGGTAAGCAACATCAATCGTGATCCCCTGCTCTCTTTCTGCGGCTAATCCATCCACCAGCAAAGCAAGATCGAGCTTTTCACCTTGAGTACCGATCTTTTTACTTTCATTTTGCAATGTAGAAAGCTGATCTTCATAGATCTGTCTTGTGTCATGAAGTAAACGTCCTATTAATGTGCTTTTTCCATCATCGACATTTCCACAGGTTAAAAATCGCAGTAACCCTTTATTCTGTTGCGTTTTAAGATAGCTATCTACACCGCCCTGTTGTGCGATTTCACCCGCGACAAGTTGATTCGTTTTTACGGCTAAAAGTCCCATATTTCCTCCGATTAAAAATAACCTTGGCGCTTTTTCAGTTCCATGGAGGCAGACTGATCACTGTCAATTAAACGCCCTTGTCGTTCGCTGCTGGTGGAAATCAGCATTTCTTCAATAATGGCGGGTAGAGTTTCTGCTTGTGAAGGTATAGCCCCCGTTAATGGCCAGCAACCCAATGTTCTAAATCTCACTTTTTGCTGTGTGATCACTTCACCCGGTTTTAGATCAATTCTGTCGTCATCTACCATAATTAAGGTGCCATCACGTTCAATAACCGGTCTATTTTGGGCAAAATAGAGAGGAACTATGTCGATATTCTCTAAATAGATATATTGCCAAATATCGAGTTCTGTCCAGTTAGATAGCGGAAATACACGAATACTTTCACCTTTATTAATCTGTCCGTTATAGTTTTTCCATAATTCAGGTCGTTGGTTTTTCGGATCCCAGCGATGCTTTCTATCTCTAAATGAATAAATACGCTCTTTGGCGCGTGATTTTTCTTCATCACGGCGCGCACCACCAAATGCCGCATCAAAGCCATATTTGTCTAAGGCTTGCTTTAGCCCTTCTGTTTTCATGATATCCGTGTGTTTGGCACTACCATGAATAAACGGGTTAATGCCAAGTTCTGCACCTTGTGGATTACGATAGACTTTAAGATCAAAACCGTATTCTTTAGCCGTTTTATCTCGAAACTCATACATTTCTCGAAATTTCCAGCCAGTATCAACATGCAACAAAGGAAAAGGTAATTTAGCGGGATAAAACGCTTTACGCGCTAAATGCAACATCACCGAGGAATCTTTGCCTATTGAATAAAGCATGACGGGATTTTCAAATTCAGCGACAACTTCGCGCAGAATATAAATACTTTCTGCTTCTAATTGCTGAAGATGGGTTAATTGTGTTTCATTCATAACAACCTCGTTTTAGGCAAAATGAACCAAAGGTGAATGGATTGGTGATGTTGATTGGGATTGTCTATCGCCAAACCACGCCAGTTGGTGATGTAATGCGGCAACTTCTCCTACAATCAATAAAGCCGGAGTTGGCGCTTTTTCTGCTAATTGTGCGAGTTGCGTTAGATTTCCCGTGAAAACTTGTTGATCATGGCGTGTACCACAACTAATGACAGCAATTGGCGTTAAAGGCGAACGCCCCAACTCAATTAATCGTTGGCTAATAAGCTCGGCTTTTGTTGTTCCCATATAAATAGCTAACGTATGATTCGCCTGCGCTAATGAAGCCCAATCAGGCTCTATTCCGTCAGGTTTACAATGCCCTGTCATAAAGGTGACGCTTTGTGCATATTGACGATGCGTTAATGGAATACCCGCGTATGCACTTGCGCCACTTGCCGCAGTAACCCCAGGTATCACTTGGAATGAAATACCATGTTGTACTGCAACCTCTAATTCTTCTCCACCTCGCCCAAAAATAAAGGGATCACCGCCTTTTAATCGGACAACGCGTTTACCCAGTTGCGCATATTTCACGATCAGCGCATTTGTTTCTTCTTGAGAAACGCTATGGTGTCCCGCTCTTTTACCTACACAAATAGTGTCAGCATCACGACGAACAAGCTCTAAAACCTCTGGGCTAACTAAGCTGTCATAGAGCACGACTTCCGCTTGTTGAATAACCTGTAAACCGCGCAGCGTTAATAATCCTGCGTCACCGGGACCTGCCCCAACTAAGGCTAATTCACCTTGTTGGATCTCTTTTTGTGTCAATTGTTGTGCAAGCAAGGCTTCTGCTTGTGCCAGTTGATCACTCGCCACTAAAGCGGCAAATTTGCCACTAAACGCTCGCTCCCAAAAACGGCAACGCGCTTGAAACGAGCCTAATTGCTGCTTCACTTTATTGCGCCATTTTCCGGCAATTGTTGCCATTGCGCCTAATGAGTTTGGCAATAACGCTTCTAGTTTTTCACGTATCATTCGCACTAAAACAGGGGCTTTACCAGCCGATGAGATAGCAATCAAAATGGGATTTCTATCGATAATGGCTGGAAAAATAAATGAGCATTGAGGTTGTGAATCCACAACATTGACAAAAATATGCCGCGCTTGTGCATCAAGATAAACTTGCTGATTAAGCTCACTGTCATCCGTTGCCACAATCACAAGCATCATTCCTAATAGATGTTCAGATTGATATTTGGCTGATACCCATTCAATTTTTTCTTGTTGATAAGCAAGATGTAATTCATCACACAACTGAGGTGCAATCACTCTTAAGCGAGCGCCAGCTCTTAACAACAGCAAAGCTTTACGCGCAGCAACATGACCACCACCAACCAATAACACTGGGCGTTCTTTTAATTCCACAAATAAGGGTAGGTAATCCATACGCGCATTTCACCTTCGTTGTTCACTTTATAACTAACGACTATAAAAGTTGCTTTAGGGGTTATGAAATGACAAAAAGCTATGTGATGGAACAGAAAGGAATAAGGAAAAATAAAATATTTTCAAACAGTTATAATTTTAAATACGACAAAAAGGGCAATAGATAAGCTCTATTACCCTCATTACTTATTAGTAGTTAATGACGTTATTCGTGTAATCCACACTCACGTTTTAAGCCAAAAAATCGTGTTTCTTCTTCACTCATACCCTCTTCCCATTTTCGGGTTGTATGAGTATCTCCCACAGAGAGATAACCTTGCTCCCATAAAGGGTGATAAGGTAAGTCGTTTTCTTTAAGATATTGATAAATTTTCTTATTATCCCAATCAACGATGGGTAGAAACTTAAAGATCCCTTTTGCGATTGAAAGCACAGGCAAATGTTCACGGCTTTTAGATTGCTGACGACGAAGACCTGCAAACCATGTTTGAGCCTGTAATTCACGTAAAGCTCTTTCCATTGGCTCTACTTTATTTATCTGATTATAACGCTCGATACCTTCAATACCTTCTAACCAAAGTTTACCGTAACGCGCTTCTTGCCAAGATGAAGATATTTCAGCTCGATAGATCTTCAAGTTAAGTTGTAACTGCTGAGTCAGCGTATCAATAAATTGGTAGGTTTCAGGAAATAAATAACCTGTATCAGTCAAGACCACAGGGATATCAGAATATTGCTGAGTGATTAAATGCAGACATACCGCAGCTTGAATACCAAAGCTAGAGCTTAATACATAGGTTTTAGGCAAATTATCTAATGCCCAAGTAACCCGTTCAATGGCGCTTAATTGCTCTAACTGCTGATTAATCTGGCTCAAAGCATGTGTCTGCTCTTCAACAGGTAACTGTTTTAGCGAAGCAAGCTGAAATAAACTCATACAGCCTCCTGCACTTCATAAAAATCGATGGCTGAATTCAGTACAGGTTTAACCACATTAGTGCGAATAAGAAAATCGCCGAAACCTTCATTATTATCGCGAGAAGACGCCCATTCACCAATCAGCGTATCAAGTATTGCGATGATTTCTTGCGAGGTAATATTTTCACGATACATTCTAGGGATACGTGTTCCGATGCGATTCCCCCCTAAATGCAAGTTGTAGCGATCAGGTGCTTTACCCACCAGCCCCACTTCTGCAAGCATTGCTCGACCACAGCCATTTGGGCATCCAGTTACGCGCACAACAATGTGCTCATCACTGACGCCATGTTTTGTCATTAAGCTATCAAGTGTGTCGGTGAATGAGGGTAAAAAGCGCTCAGCTTCTGCCATCGCTAATGGGCACGTTGGAAAAGAAACACACGCCATCGCATGTTCACGCAGTGGTGTAACTTGGCTATTAATCAAACCATATCGACGAGCAATTGCTTCAATATTGGCTTTTTCATTCTCAGGTACACCTGCCACAATCAAATTTTGATTGGCAGTAAGTCGGAAATCACCTTGATGAATTTTAGCGATTTCAGCGACACCTGTTTTTAATGGAGCATCAGGCGTATCAATCAACCGTCCGCTTTCAATAAATAAAGTCAGGTGCCATTTATCATCCACACCTTTTAACCAACCAATTTGATCGCCTCGGTGAGTAAATTCATAAGGTCGAATAGCCTCAAAAGTGACACCTGAACGGCGTTCAACCTCTTGTTTAAACGTCTCTACACCAACGCGTTCTAATGTGTATTTTGTTTTTGCATTTTTGCGTTCAGTTCGGTTTCCCCAGTCACGCTGAGTTGTCACAATCGCTTCTGCAATTGCCAATGTATTCTCAATCGGGATATAACCAAACTCACTGGCTAAGCGAGGAAAGGTATTCTTATCGCCATGTGTCATGGCTAAACCGCCCCCTACAAGCACATTAAAACCGACTAAATGCCCATTTTCAGCAATCGCAATAAAATTCATGTCATTCGCATGCAGATCAACATCATTATGAGGCGGGATCACCACTGAGGTTTTAAATTTCCGTGGTAAGTAGGTTTCCCCCAAAATAGGCTCTTCGTCTGTAGTTGCAACTTTCTCTTTATCTAACCAAATTTCCGCATAAGCATGAGTGCGAGGTAATAAGTGTTCTGATATTTTTTTCGCCCACTCATACGCTTCTTGGTGTAATGAAGATTGCACTGGGTTTGAAGTACATAGAACATTACGGTTAACATCATTCGCAGTAGCTAGAGAATCCAGTCCTGTTGCTGCAAGCATTTGATGTGCGGGTTTTACATTGCCTTTTAAAATGCCATGGAATTGAAATGTTTGACGATTAGTAATACGAATACTGCCATAAAGCGTATTTTCCGTCGCAAACTTATCAATGCTAAGCCACTGTTTAGGCGAAATAATGCCACCGGGTAAACGACAACGTAGCATCATCGCATGGCGAGGTTCTAGCATTTGCTCTGCACGTTCTGCTCGAATATCTCTGTCATCTTGTTGATACATGCCATGAAAGCGAATTAACAAAAAGTTATCGCCTTCAAAGCCACCGGTTAAACCATTTTGTAAGTCTTCTGTAATAGTGCCGCGTAAAAAGTGACTCTCTTTTTTCATGCGTTCACTATCAGCCAGTTTCCCTTCAACCACTAAGGGCGCTTGAGTGTGTGATTTCATTTAATAGACATCCCTCTGATAACGCCTTTCTAGACGTAGCTCACTTAAGTATTCATCTGCTTCTTCAATATTTTTATTGCCATACTCCATCACAATATCTAACAACGCCTGTTCAACATCTTTTGCCATTCGTGACGCATCACCACAGACATAAAGATAAGCACCTTGCTGTAACCATTGCCAAATCTCATTGCCACGTTCACGCAATTTATCTTGTACATAAATTTTATGTGCTTGATCTCGTGACCATGCTAAATCGATATGAGTTAACAGACCGTTTTTGACATAACGTTGCCATTCCACTTGATAGAGAAAATCTTCTACAAAATGAGGATTACCAAAAAATAACCAATTTTTACCTGTTGCCGCGTCATTTTCGCGCTGCTGCATAAAACTTCTAAAAGGTGCAATGCCTGTACCTGGGCCAATCATAATGACCGGTGCAGTGTTATCTTCAGGGAGACGAAAATGTGCATTTTTTTCGATAAAAACATTGACGCTATCGCCTTCTTTTAAGCCATCAGCTAAAAAACCAGAGGCTCCGCCGGTATAAGCACGCGAGTTAACGTCGTAACGTACAACCCCTAAAGTAAGGTGTACTTCGTCTTCTACTTCTTGTTGTGACGATGCAATAGAGTAAAGGCGAGGTGTAAGTGGACGTAAAATATCCACAAAATCTTGTGCCGTAGGTTGAGCGCAATATTCGCGTACCATCTCATTAATAGGGTGTTTGTCTGCATATTGCTGAAGCTTGGTTTTATCCGCCACCAATGACAATAGATCTTCATGACGCGTCAATTGGGCATAGGCTTTTACGATAGGTGCGCTATTTTGAGTTAGCTCACAATGGTGCAGTAACGCTTCTTTTAAGGTGAATGTTTGAGATTTTAACGTGACAGCTTCATCACCCTTTAGCCACAACAAAGCAATAAGTTCATCAACTTTTTCAGATGAGTTATTAAACCAAACTCCCAGCGCATCACCCGGTTGATATTGTAGATCAGAGCCTTCAAGGCTGATTTCAATATGGCGAATATCTCTATCTGAATTTCTGCCTGTGATTTTTTGATTTGTCAGTAATGTGGCAGTAAAAGGTGCATCTCTATGATAGATAGAGGCATTAACCGTATCTGTCGTGCCTGACTGTGTTTGTTGTAAGACTTGCGTACTTTGTGCCGGCACTCTTGCTGTTAAGAGTTCTGTAAGCTGTTTTATCCATTCATCCGCAACAGATTGATATTCAACATCAGCATCAACTCTTGGTAATAAACGTGTTGCACCCAGTTGTGCTATGCGCTCATCAAAGTCTTTTCCTGCCTTACAGAAATGCTCATACGAGGTATCACCTAAGCTCAATACTGCATAAGCCGTTTCTTTCATTTCAGCGGCTTTTTTAGAGTTCAGGTATTTATAAAAAGCTATCGCTTCTTCAGGAGGATCACCCTCACCTTGCGTCGATGCAATGATGATCAAGGTGGTGGTTTTATGGATCTGCTTAAACTTATATTCACCTGCGGAATATAGTTCTACGTTCAATTTGTGAGCAACCAGATTATCTCGCAACTGTTCTGCAAGGTGACGCGCATTACCCGTTTGAGAAGCAGAGATCAATGTAATGGTTTCTGGCTCTGGCACTTGCACTGAAGTAGCCGTTGTCGATGTGGATACCACAGAAGGATTAAGTTGCCCCCACAAATAGCCTGATAACCATGCAATTTGCGCTGTTGAGAGATCTTTTGTTGCGTCCTGTAATTTATTCAATTGCTCCGGCGTTAATGGAAGCATTGATAATAATGGAGGTTGATTGCTCATTTATCCTGCCTTAAAAAAGCGAAGCACTTATCTGTGCTTTATTGTTCTTTGATAATATTTCTAATGTTGAGAGGGTATCTCACGACTAGAAGGTGAATTAAAGACCTGTTGGCTCTATCTAATAACCTTAAATGCTAAATTTATTTATTGGTTTCCTTTATCGATATAATAGATAAGCATAAAGGAAGCTAATAAGTGATTAAGATTAACGGAGATTAGGCGTGATACGCTAAATCGGCTACACTGATAGCGTTCGTTCTATCTGTTTCTTTTTTACTAATTAAGTCAAGAGAGTTTTGATGACAACCACCATCTTTAAAGATTTTCAGTTTGAAGCTGCCCACCATTTACCTCATGTTCCTGAAGGCCACAAATGTGGACGTCTTCATGGGCACTCTTTCCTTGTTAGATTAGAACTAACAGGTGAAGTTGATGCGCATTCAGGTTGGCTTATTGATTTTGCTGATGTAAAAGCCGCATTTAAACCTACTCTTGAGCGTTTAGATCACTACTATCTTAATGAAATTAAAGGGCTAGAAAATCCGACCAGCGAAGTGCTGGCAAAATGGATTTGGCAACAAGTAAAACCGTCATTACCATTATTATCTGCGGTGATGGTGAAAGAGACGTGCACAGCAGGATGTATTTATCGCGGTGAGTAAATCGGGTTTAACATTAAACCGTTATCACCTAAAAAGAAAATCAGCCTTTTATTGGCTGATTTTTTTATATTAAAAACGCAATCACGCAATATTTAAATACTTATGCGTTTGCATCGAGAAACGCCAATTACGTTCAATACAGGTTTTAATACATAATGCTGTCGCACTCTCTTTACAACTAATAGGCTGTAAGGCAACAACAGGTGCAGGGTGTTCTGTGCGTAATGTCAGTAAGGCATCTAACGCTTCAATATCTTTCGCACGCCCAACGGGATGTTTTATCTCATTAGCGCGATTGATAGCGCTGGGTAATACCGTAAATCCCCCTTTCATGCCTACTTTTGGGGAAAGTGTCACCCATGTTTTCTCACTACATAAAATATCGTGAGTACCACTGGTTTCTATCTGACAGGCAAAACCAGCTTGCTCTAGTCCTTCTGTTAAAGGGCGCAAATCATATAAGCAAGGCTCGCCTCCCGTGATAACCACATGTTTTGCACTATAACCTTGCTGTTGGAAAAGTGATAAAATCTGAGCGACGCTAGCTTCTCCCCACGTATCACTTTCTTGCGTTTTAATAGGAATGTCGCCAAGAGGAACTTTTTTATCGTCTTCTTTTTCCCAAGTATGTTTGGTATCACACCAACTACAACCGACAGGGCAACCCTGTAATCGAACAAAAAGTGCAGGAACGCCAGTAAAAACACCTTCACCCTGTAAGGTTTGAAACACTTCATTAATGGGGTATTGCATAAGAAACTCTGATATCCAATGAATGCTGATGATTATTACAGATAACTATCTCACCGTAAGAGGCTTTATGATAAGGTACATGGTTTGTTTTGAATAGCTAACGTGCGAGAAGACACTGAAAAAGAGGATAGAGTTCCTCCGTTGGACAGAGATGGGAATACTTTAGATGCAAAAAGAGAATCAACTTTCACGAGGATTATCAGGGCGGCACATTCGTTTCATGGCGCTTGGCTCTGCAATCGGTACAGGTTTATTTTATGGCTCGGCCGCAGCCATTGAGAAAGCGGGACCGGCTGTATTGCTTGCTTACCTTATTGGTGGTGCAGCAGTATTTATGGTTATGCGTGCATTAGGTGAAATGGCAGTTCATCATCCTGTTGCAGGCTCTTTTTCACAATATGCAAGCCATTATATGGGACCTTTAGCTGGCTTCTTAACTGGCTGGAACTACGTTTTTGAAATGCTGATTGTATGTCTTGCTGACGTCACGGCATTTGGCTTTTATATGAAACTCTGGTTCCCAGATGTTGATCAGTGGATATGGGTATTAGGGATAGTTTGCTTTATTGGTGCCTTAAACCTTTGCCATGTGAAAATATTTGGTGAAATGGAATTTTGGCTTTCTATTGTTAAAGTGACCGCCATTATCGCCATGATCATTGGTGGTGTTGTCATTATGATGTATGGTTTTGGTCAACAAACTGAACACCCTATTGGGATTTCTAACTTATGGGAGTTCGGCGGCTTTATGCCAAATGGCATAGAAGGCGTAATAGCCTCACTTGCCATTGTGATGTTTGCGTTTGGTGGGATTGAAGTCATTGGTATTACTGCCAGTGAAGCTAAAGATCCTGAAAAAACCATTCCTAAAGCTATCAATGCCGTACCGTTTCGTATCTTATTATTCTATGTACTGACGATTTTCATTCTAATGTGCATTTTCCCTTGGCAACAAATTGGTCATAACGGTAGCCCATTTGTACAGATTTTCTCAAATTTAGGGATCAATTCAGCAGCAAATATCTTAAACCTTGTGGTTATCACAGCTGCAATTTCTGCGATAAACAGTGATATCTTCGGTGCCGGTCGTATGATGTACGGTATGGCTCAAGAAGGACAAGCACCAAAATCCTTTATGAAACTCACCCGCAATGGTGTGCCTTGGATGACGGTGCTTGTGATGTCTGTCGTATTGTTGCTAGGTGTAGTACTTAACTACCTTATTCCAGAGCAAATCTTTGTTTTAATCGCTTCTATTGCGACATTTGCAACAGTTTGGGTGTGGTTAATGATTTTACTTTCTCAAGTTGCTATGCGCCGTAAGATGAGCGCAGATGAAGTGAAAACGCTTAAATTTCCAGTACCACTATGGCCTGTTGCACCAGCATTGACTATCGTCTTTATGGCGTTTGTTATCGCAATCTTAGGCTATTTTGAATCAACCAGAATGGCATTGGTTGTCG
This sequence comes from Proteus sp. CD3, assembly GCF_008808075.1. Lineage (NCBI taxonomy): Bacteria > Pseudomonadati > Pseudomonadota > Gammaproteobacteria > Enterobacterales > Morganellaceae > Proteus > Proteus sp. CD3. The sequence goes on from NZ_CP019686.1 coordinate 2,912,029, forward strand.
GTATGGTATGGGTAGCTATTTTAACTGTTGGCTATTATGTGGGTATCAAGCCGAGAATGACTCAGAAATAAATCACATTTCTGAATTAGACAATTTCTAGCCAAACAATAAAGGCTGTGGATTAATTCACAGCCTTTTTCTTTATTATAAATTATGCGATTTTCATTAAGCCAAAGCTTGTTTTAAATCAGCAATTAAATCTTCCACATCTTCAAGACCAATTGATAGTCGAATTAAACCATCACTAATTCCATGTCTTTGTCGTTCTTCTGCACTATAAGTGGCATGGGTCATTGTGGCAGGATGTTGCGCTAAAGATTCGCAGTCTCCTAAACTCACGGCTCTACTAAAAAGATCTAAACGATTGAGAAATTCTCTACCGGCTTTTATGCCTCCTTTTAGTTCAATAGCTATCATGCCACCGGGTAAGCGCATCTGGCGTTTGGCGAGTTCATATTGAGGAAAAGAAACTAGCCCTGGATAATGAATAGTTTCGACTTTAGGATTATCTTCAAGATATTGTGCAATACGCTGCGCATTTTGGCAGATCTGCTCCATCCTTATGCTCAGTGTTTTTACTCCTCGTAATATTAACGAGGCATCATGGGGAGATAAACAAGCCCCCGTCATATCCTTTAAACCTTCAACACGTATTTTATCCGCTAAGGCGTGCGTGGTAATAATTGCTCCCGCAGTGACATCCCCATGACCTGATAAATATTTGGTCATAGAATGCACAACGATATCAGCACCAAGTTTTAAAGGTTGCTGTAAATAAGGCGAGCAATAAGTACTATCGACCATCACTAAAATATGATGTTGATGCGCAATTTCTGATATTTTTGCAATATCACTCACTCGCATATTAGGATTAGCCGGAGTTTCAAAAAAAATTAATTTTGTTTTCTCTGTGATTGCTTCTTTTAGTTTTTCAAGGTTAGTTAAATCAACATGTTTTATTTTAACACCAAATTTAGCAAGCCCCTGATTGAAAAACGTAAAAGTGCAGCCATAAAGCGTCATATCAGCAATAAGTTCATCACCAGGCTGAAGTAACGACCAGCAACTAGACGTAATTGCCCCCATTCCTGAAGAAAAAACAACGGCACCTTCACCATGTTCTAATTGTGCTAAGCGCCTTTCTAACAATTCTAAAGTAGGGTTTGAGATCCGAGAATAAAAATGCCCTTTTTGTTTTCCCGCAAAGCAATCAGCACCATATTGTGCCGTTGGAAAAACAAAAGTGGATGTTTGAAAAACAGGAGGCACTAATGCCCCCTGAAAATCTAACGGAGAATAACCATAATGTATTGCTTGAGTATTAAAATGTTTATTACTTTGCGTCATTATATCTCCTAGCTATTAATTAATTTTCTATTCTTTGGTTATTTTCCCCGATAATTTGAACTGTTCTTAGAATAATCGAAATTCCTTTAAGCGTATCAGGATTTTTTAATAACGAAAAAGTTGAACCTAATGTATATTTTCTATCTTGATAAATAGATTCTTTTTTTGCCATATTATAAGCAGCACTTAACTCCCATACTGGAATTAATGTTTCTTCAAACGCAACAGAAAGTTTTTCAACCGTTGCATTATCCATAATATCTATTGAGTCAGAAATTAAAGATAATAAATCGACAATATTATCAAAACGTTTTAATGCTAATAATGGTCTTGCTTTTTCTAATAAATGTTGAAGATGTAATTTATCTTCATCAGATAATAGTTGAATATCTGCTGGGCTTAAGTTATTTTCACTCATTATTGTATCCCCTATAATAATCCTCTAACGGTTGCCCAATATAAACCTCTGTTATAACTATTACGCAGTAATCCACCTAGCTTTGTTGGTGGTGTAGGAATTACGTCATGTTTATAGTCATACTGTAATGGCATACCTGCTGATAATCCCATTTGTGCGACCGCTTGCACACGGCCATCATAAATCGCAGCAGGATAACCGTAGCGAAGTTCACCACAGATGTTATTTGCAATTACGCCAGCTTGGTTATGACAACTACCGCCAGCTTTACTAATCGGTAAATCAACCGTATCACCAAGAACATACACTTGATTTAATCCATAGACTTGCAATGTTTCAGGATCAGTCGGTAACCAGCCTTCACCATTATTATGTTCACTCAAACCAGTATTACGTATTGCCTCTACGGCAGTAATCGGCGGTGTACTCATCAGGATATCAAATGGCTCTTCCTCGCCCTCTTTTGAGTAAGCTATTTTCTTATCAGGATCAACATGGCTCAACGTAAAGCCTCGCTTAGCTTTAATATCTCGCTCAGAGAATACTGCTGGAAGCACTTCACAAACCTCTTGTTGCATAAACAGACAGTTTCTTAGAAGTTGGGCAACCGTAGGATAGGTATAAACAATTTCTATATTATTTCTTACCCGACGCTGGCGAAGAAGTTCATCCAGCATCAATGTTGTCTCCATAGGAGCAATACCACATTGATGAGGTACATTAGGTGTTTCAGGGAAGCTAACCGTAATAAATACACGGCCTTTTTCAATTTTAGCTAATTTATCAGCAAGTGTTCTGGCAGCTTCATATTGGTAAAAATGATTTCCCGCTTCTTTTAAGCCTTCAATTCTATGAGGGCTAGGAACGCAACCTGTTGCTAATACTAAAAAATCATAGTTATATTTTTTATTTGACTCGCAATAAATAACTTTATTATTAAAGTCAAAACGTTCTGCTTTATCGATAACAAATTCAATTTCAGGTCTTAATAAACTTCTTTCTGATCGCATTAGCTCTTCTTTTAAAAAAAGATTAAATGCAATATACATAAATGCAGGTTTGTAATAATGATTAGGATTATCTGAAATAAGCGTGATTTTAATTTTATTTGAAAAGATTTCGTCATTTAATTTTTTAGCTAGGATATTAGCAAGAATAGTTCCGCCAGTACCACCACCAATAATAACTATATTTTTTGTTGGCATTTTATTTCCTATATCTAGTGATATTAGATAGACAAAAAAAGTATAGTAAAGGGCGTTAATATAACAAATAGATTAAATAGATAGATAAATTATCTACAAAATAATATTTCTAATTGATAGATGATATAATCATATTTAATTTAAATATAAAAAATTAAATATTAACTTGTGTTATAATTACTTGCTAATAAAATGTCGCAATTAAAGGATGATGGTCGGATGCATCTGTAATTAAGACTTCGGCTTTATTCAACGATAACCCCCGATAAAAAATATAATCCAAAGGTTTACCAAAGGCTTTTGTACGCCAATCATTATCAAAAATAACCTCTTTGAGTCTTAACGTTCTTGCAAAACGTTTTAATACATTGACTCTTGGGCGACTCCACGCATTAAAATCACCCGCTAAAATCACAGGTCCTTTATGATTCATGATGTGAACAGATAAATTGCTCAACTGACGCTGATAAACATCAACACCAAAACTAAAATTAATCGCATGTACATTAATGACCATTAAATGATCACCCGTAATTAATGGATATACCGTGATTAATGCTGATTTGGGTAGCCGTAAAAAAGGCTCTTTCTCTCTGAGAGGACAGCAATAGATAGGATGGGAACTTGATAATGTCATCACACCTGCAGGATGTTGTTGAAAAGCCAAGGCAGGGACTTGGTCTGCAATTAAATGATGAATTCCAGCAAAACGCACAAGCTCAGGTGTAGTTTGCGCTTCTTGTAACAAAAGCAAATGCGTATCTGTTGAGAGCGTTTCCAACATATTACGCCAATTGAGTCGTTGCTGTTTATAGATATTCCAAACCGCAATTTTTAGAGTGCCTTCTGTGTAAAGGGGCATTCCAATAGGTAGAGTATCCTTTCTTTCACTTAAAGGCGGGCTAGGCTCAATCCTCTCTACAGGTTGACCTGCCACAAAACGCACTGAATAATTCGGTTTTTTCGCCATTAGCAACCTCAGATAAACAGCAAGATATCTTGCTATAACTAAAGTATACCAAAGCCAAGCTTCGCTCTCACCCTCTAAAAGGACACCATTATCAACAAAAGTAATTATTTTTGTACATAATAGTTATGTTTACCTAAAATTATCCGATTAATTTATGCTCAATTCTAAATTTTAAGCAAAAAAAAACCTAAGTCGTTAGACTTAGGCTTCTTAATGTTGGCGGAACGGACGGGACTCGAACCCGCGACCCCCTGCGTGACAGGCAGGTATTCTAACCAACTGAACTACCGCTCCGCGTATTCTTTGCGCGATTAATGTATTTAACACTAACGCTTTAATTGATGCCTGGCAGTTCCCTACTCTCACATGGGGAGACCCCACACTACCATCGGCGCTACAACGTTTCACTTCTGAGTTCGGCATGGATTCAGGTGGGTCCGCTGCGCTATGGCCGCCAAGCAAATTCGGTTTTATTACCCGTTACTTCCTTTCAGTCGTAACCAGCAATTTCAATCTTAAACAAGCCTACTTCATCTACTCTTCGTCTCTCAGACAAAACACCTTCGGTGTTGTCAGGTTAAGCCTCACGGTTCATTAGTACTGGTTAGCTCAACGTATCGCTACGCTTACACACCCAGCCTATCAACGTCTTAGTCTTAAACGTTCCTTTAGGTCACTCTAGGTGACAGGGAAGACTCATCTCGAGGCAAGTTTCCCGCTTAGATGCTTTCAGCGGTTATCTCTTCCGCACTTAGCTACCGGGCAATGCCATTGGCATGACAACCCGAACACCAGTGGTGCGTTCACTCCGGTCCTCTCGTACTAGGAGCAACCCCTCTCAATCTTCCAACGCCCACGGCAGATAGGGACCGAACTGTCTCACGACGTTCTAAACCCAGCTCGCGTACCACTTTAAATGGCGAACAGCCATACCCTTGGGACCTACTTCAGCCCCAGGATGTGATGAGCCGACATCGAGGTGCCAAACACCGCCGTCGATATGAACTCTTGGGCGGTATCAGCCTGTTATCCCCGGAGTACCTTTTATCCGTTGAGCGATGGCCCTTCCATTCAGAACCACCGGATCACTAAGACCTACTTTCGTACCTGCTCGAGCCGTCACTCTCACAGTCAAGCTGGCTTATGCCTTTGCACTAACCGCATGATGTCCGACCATGCTTAGCCAACCTTCGTGCTCCTCCGTTACTCTTTAGGAGGAGACCGCCCCAGTCAAACTACCCACCAGACACGGTCCCCGATCCAGATTATGGACCTAGGTTAGAACATCAAACGTTAAAGGGTGGTATTTCAAGGTTGACTCCATGCAGACTGGCGTCCACACTTCATAGTCTCCCACCTATCCTACACATCAAGGCTCAATGTTCAGTGTCAAGCTATAGTAAAGGTTCACGGGGTCTTTCCGTCTTGCCGCGGGTACACTGCATCTTCACAGCGAGTTCAATTTCACTGAGTCTCGGGTGGAGACAGCCTGGCCATCATTACGCCATTCGTGCAGGTCGGAACTTACCCGACAAGGAATTTCGCTACCTTAGGACCGTTATAGTTACGGCCGCCGTTTACTGGGGCTTCGATCAAGAGCTTCTCCCTAAGGATAACCCCATCAATTAACCTTCCAGCACCGGGCAGGCGTCACACCGTATACGTCCACTTTCGTGTTTGCACAGTGCTGTGTTTTTAATAAACAGTTGCAGCCAGCTGGTATCTTCGACTGGCTTCGGCTCTGTCCGCGAGGGACTTCACTTACCGCCAGCGTGCCTTCTCCCGAAGTTACGGCACCATTTTGCCTAGTTCCTTCACCCGAGTTCTCTCAAGCGCCTGAGTATTCTCTACCTGACCACCTGTGTCGGTTTGGGGTACGATTGTTGGTAACCTGAAGCTTAGAGGCTTTTCCTGGAAGCAGGGCATCAATTGCTTCACCACCTTAGTGGCTCGTCATCACACCTCAGCATTAAGTGACCGGATTTGCCTAATCACTCTGCCTACATGCTTGAACCGGGACGACCGTCGCCCGGACAACCTAGCCTTCTCCGTTCCCCCATCGCAGTTACCACCAGTACGGGAATATTAACCCGTTTCCCATCGACTACGCTTTTCAGCCTCGCCTTAGGGGTCGACTCACCCTGCCCCGATTAACGTTGGACAGGAACCCTTGGTCTTCCGGCGTGCGGGTTTTTCACCCGCATTATCGTTACTTATGTCAGCATTCGCACTTCTGATACCTCCAGCATACCTCACAGTACACCTTCGCAGGCTTACAGAACGCTCCCCTACCCAACAACACATAGTGTCGCTGCCGCAGCTTCGGTGCATGGTTTAGCCCCGTTACATCTTCCGCGCGGGCCGACTCGACCAGTGAGCTATTACGCTTTCTTTAAATGATGGCTGCTTCTAAGCCAACATCCTGGCTGTCTGAGCCTTCCCACTTCGTTTCCCACTTAACCATGACTTTGGGACCTTAGCTGGCGGTCTGGGTTGTTTCCCTCTTCACGACGGACGTTAGCACCCGCCGTGTGTCTCCCGTGATAACATTCTTCGGTATTCGCAGTTTGCATCGAGTTGGTAAGTCGGGATGACCCCCTAGTCGAAACAGTGCTCTACCCCCGAAGATGAGTTCACGAGGCGCTACCTAAATAGCTTTCGGGGAGAACCAGCTATCTCCCGGTTTGATTGGCCTTTCACCCCCATCCACAAGTCATCCGCTAATTTTTCAACATTAGTCGGTTCGGTCCTCCAGTTAGTGTTACCCAACCTTCAACCTGCCCATGGATAGATCACCGGGTTTCGGGTCTATACCCTGCAACTCATTCGCCCAGTTAAGACTCGGTTTCCCTACGGCTCCCCTATACGGTTAACCTTGCTACAGAATATAAGTCGCTGACCCATTATACAAAAGGTACGCAGTCACCTCACGAAGAGGCTCCTACTGCTTGTACGTACACGGTTTCAGGTTCTTTTTCACTCCCCTCGCCGGGGTTCTTTTCGCCTTTCCCTCACGGTACTGGTTCACTATCGGTCAATCAGGAGTATTTAGCCTTGGAGGATGGTCCCCCCATATTCAGACAGGATAACACGTGTCCCGCCCTACTCGTCGAGTTCACAACAACAGCATCTTCAGATACGGGGCTATCACCCTTTACTGCCGGACTTTCCAGACCGTTCTCCTGATGCTGCTGTTGATTAAGACTCTGGGCTGTTCCCCGTTCGCTCGCCGCTACTAGGGGAATCTCGGTTGATTTCTTTTCCTCGGGGTACTGAGATGTTTCAGTTCTCCCGGTTCGCTTCATTAACCTATGTATTCAGTTAATGATAATATCCATTGGATATTGGGTTTCCCCATTCGGAAATCGTCGGGTATAACGGTTCATATCACCTTACCGACGCTTATCGCAGATTAGCACGTCCTTCATCGCCTCTGATTGCCTAGGCATCCACCGTGTACGCTTATTCGCTTAACCTCACAACCCGAAGGTGTCTTTTTCGATGACTCTCTTGGTGGTGATGGCTGCGCAGATTACATTTCATCGTTGGGCAGTGCTCGCAATGCTCACATACTTTAGTATGTTCCGCTTGCTGTGCGCTGGCCGCCTCGAACTGTAAATTGCTCGCTCATCCCACTTTGATGTCAAAAACACATTCAAAGTTTGAGATTTTGAGAGACTCATCAATATACCTCGGTGATATATTGATTTGTTTTCAATTTTTCAGCTTGTTCCAGATTGTTAAAGAGCATAATAGGTAAAATAACTCACACGAATTATCTTAACTATTCTCTGATTCTCATCAGACTATAGTGTGGTACGCCTTTCACTCATACCGCGCAATTGGCGTCCCCTAGGGGATTCGAACCCCTGTTACCGCCGTGAAAGGGCGGTGTCCTAGGCCTCTAGACGAAGGGGACTTCAGTCAGCTTCGCAGACGCGCTTTTGCTCGTTTTTCATCAGACAATCTGTGTGAGCACTACACATAACACGTATCTCTTAGGTAAGGAGGTGATCCAACCGCAGGTTCCCCTACGGTTACCTTGTTACGACTTCACCCCAGTCATGAATCACAAAGTGGTAAGCGCCCTCCCGAAGGTTAAGCTACCTACTTCTTTTGCAACCCACTCCCATGGTGTGACGGGCGGTGTGTACAAGGCCCGGGAACGTATTCACCGTAGCATTCTGATCTACGATTACTAGCGATTCCGACTTCATGGAGTCGAGTTGCAGACTCCAATCCGGACTACGACAGACTTTATGAGTTCCGCTTGCTCTCGCGAGGTCGCTTCTCTTTGTATCTGCCATTGTAGCACGTGTGTAGCCCTACTCGTAAGGGCCATGATGACTTGACGTCATCCCCACCTTCCTCCGGTTTATCACCGGCAGTCTCCTTTGAGTTCCCGCCATCACGCGCTGGCAACAAAGGATAAGGGTTGCGCTCGTTGCGGGACTTAACCCAACATTTCACAACACGAGCTGACGACAGCCATGCAGCACCTGTCTCAGAGTTCCCGAAGGCACTCCTCTATCTCTAAAGGATTCTCTGGATGTCAAGAGTAGGTAAGGTTCTTCGCGTTGCATCGAATTAAACCACATGCTCCACCGCTTGTGCGGGCCCCCGTCAATTCATTTGAGTTTTAACCTTGCGGCCGTACTCCCCAGGCGGTCGATTTAACGCGTTAGCTCCAGAAGCCACGGTTCAAGACCACAACCTCTAAATCGACATCGTTTACAGCGTGGACTACCAGGGTATCTAATCCTGTTTGCTCCCCACGCTTTCGCACCTGAGCGTCAGTCTTTGTCCAGGGGGCCGCCTTCGCCACCGGTATTCCTCCACATCTCTACGCATTTCACCGCTACACGTGGAATTCTACCCCCCTCTACAAGACTCTAGCCAACCAGTTTCAGATGCAATTCCCAAGTTAAGCTCGGGGCTTTCACATCTGACTTAATTGACCGCCTGCGTGCGCTTTACGCCCAGTAATTCCGATTAACGCTTGCACCCTCCGTATTACCGCGGCTGCTGGCACGGAGTTAGCCGGTGCTTCTTCTGCGGGTAACGTCAATTGATAAAGGTATTAACTTTATCACCTTCCTCCCCGCTGAAAGTACTTTACAACCCTAAGGCCTTCTTCATACACGCGGCATGGCTGCATCAGGCTTGCGCCCATTGTGCAATATTCCCCACTGCTGCCTCCCGTAGGAGTCTGGGCCGTGTCTCAGTCCCAGTGTGGCTGATCATCCTCTCAGACCAGCTAGAGATCGTCGCCTAGGTGAGCCATTACCTCACCTACTAGCTAATCCCATATGGGTTCATCCGATAGCGCAAGGTCCGAAGAGCCCCTGCTTTGGTCCGTAGACGTCATGCGGTATTAGCTACCGTTTCCAGTAGTTATCCCCCTCTATCGGGCAGATCCCCATACATTACTCACCCGTCCGCCGCTCGTCAGCAAGAAAGCAAGCTTTCCTCTGTTACCGCTCGACTTGCATGTGTTAGGCCTGCCGCCAGCGTTCAATCTGAGCCATGATCAAACTCTTCAATTAAAAGTGTTTGATGCTCAAAGAAATCGAAAACTTAGCTATTCATAAATGAATTTACTTTTGTTGTTCACTCTTCAAGACTTGATACATCTAATATTTTAGAAGATATCGTCTCTGCGAGTGCCCACACAGATTGTCTGATAATTTGTTAAAGAGCAATGCAACATTCGCTGCCGTTTCCGGTCTTCTGCGTTGTTGCGAGGAGGCGTATATTACGTTATTCCTCTGAAGAGTCAAGAGTTTTTTCAAACTTTTTTCTTTTCTCTTCGTTGTCTCAGTCAGTTCGCTTAGCGCCCTGTGCCGTGACAACGAGGACGCATTATAGGGAGTTTTCTGAGGCTGGCAATAGTTTTTTTAAAAAAAATATTCGTTTGTTGGTAAATTAAACGAAGTGCCTATTTTTTGTGGTTTTTTAGCCATTTTGGCAAGTCTGCAAGGCTATCGAGAACAAAATCTGCACACTGTTGTGCCTCTTCAGTTATCTCTTTTCCAGTGCGAACAAGAATTTTATGACCCACTCGCGCAGTTTTTGCTGCCAACATATCTTCTTTTTTATCACCAACCATATAAGAAGAAGCCATATCGATGTTTAATTGTGCTTTTGCATCCATAAACATACCTGAGGCTGGTTTGCGACAATCACATTCTTTCTTATATTCTTCTACAGTAGCATCAGGATGATGAGGACAATAATAGATACCATCTAAATCAACACCTCTATCTGCCAAAGACCAATCCATCCACTCTGTTAGATGTAAAAATTGATCCTCACTATAATAACCACGACCAATGCCCGATTGATTAGTCACAAGTACCAAGGCATATCCCATAGCTTTTAATTCAGCCATTGCCTCAATCACGCCATCGATAAATTCAAAGTTATCAATTTCAGACACATAACCATGGTCTATATTAATAGTTCCATCGCGATCTAAAAAAATCGCAGAAATCCCCTTGCTCACAGCATTACTCCATTTAGATATTTTTATTAGTATCGCATGTTTTTTCTTATATAGAGAATGATATCCACGGCTTTCTTTCTTTATTACTCTTCAACTCTTTTTTATTGACTTAGACGTCTAGACGCCTTAACATCTATTTTAACTCGGGCAGAATAGTCTTTATGTCCCATATCTACTTATATAAAGAAAAACATGATTAAACTGACGAATATAAACAAAGTGTTTAAGCAGGGAGAGCGTTCCATACAAGCGCTATCAAACATTAACCTGCATGTGCCACAAGGGCAGATTTTTGGTGTTATCGGATCGTCAGGAGCGGGTAAAAGTACACTTATACGTTGTGTGAACATGTTAGAAAAACCAACTTCAGGAGAAGTGCTTGTTGATGGTCGTGATCTAACTAAGTTATCTGATAAAGAATTAACAAAAGCACGTCGTGGCATTGGTATGATTTTCCAACATTTCAACTTACTGTCTTCTCGTACAGTGTTTGATAATGTGGCACTGCCATTAGAACTGGATAGTACACCTCGCGCTGAAATTAATAAGCGCGTTAATGAATTACTTGAATTAGTTGGTTTGTCAGATAAGAAAGAGTATTACCCAGCAAACTTATCTGGTGGGCAAAAGCAACGTGTTGCAATTGCACGCGCATTAGCAAATTCACCAAACGTTTTATTGTGTGATGAAGCAACGAGCGCTCTTGATCCAGCAACAACACGTTCTATTTTAGAATTACTCAAAGACATTAACCGTCGTTTAGGTCTTACCATTTTATTAATCACTCATGAAATGGACGTTGTAAAACGCATTTGTGATCAGGTTGCAGTAATAAGTGGTGGTGAATTAGTTGAAAGTGATGCAGTGAGTGAAGTTTTCTCTCATCCAAAAACACCTGTTTCTCAGGCTTTTATCCAATCAACATTACAATTGGATATTCCTGAAGATTACAAAGAATGTCTGAAGCCAGAGTGGGAAGAAGGTTTATTCCCATTATTGAAACTTGAATTTAACGGTCAATCCGTTGATGCACCATTAATGTCCATTGTTGCTCGTCGTTTTGACGCAGATATTAATATTTTAAGTTCACAAATGGACTATGCCGGCGGTGTGAAGTTTGGCGTGATGTTAGCTGAGTTACACGGTAAGAATGGTAATACTGAAAAGTCGATTGCGTTTTTAGAAGAGCATCATGTGAAAGTAGAGGTTCTCGGTTATGTCTGAAGGAATGGTTTATTTATTAATTAGTGGGATCTGGGAAACCTTAGTCATGACCTTCGTTTCAGGCTTCTTTGGTTTTGTTATCGGGCTACCACTTGGTGTTTTACTTTATGTCACTCGTCCTGAACAAATTATGGCAAATCCACCTGCCTATCGTGTTATTTCAGCACTTGTGAATATTTTTAGGGCTATCCCTTTTATTATCTTACTTGTATGGATGATCCCTTTCACCCGCTTGGTTGTAGGAACATCTATTGGTTTGCAAGCAGCCATCGTGCCATTAACTGTTGCCGCAGCACCTTTTATTGCCCGTATGGTCGAAAATACACTATTGGAAATCCCACAAGGATTAATTGAAGCATCTCGTTCTATGGGTGCAACACCAATGCAAATTATTAAGAAAATTTTATTACCAGAATCTTTACCAGGCTTGATTAACGCTGCAACCATTACACTAATTACATTAGTGGGTTACTCGGCAATGGGTGGTGCTGTTGGTGCAGGTGGTTTAGGTCAAATTGGCTATCAATACGGTTACGTTGGCTATAATGCAACTGTAATGAATATTGTGATTGTTCTACTCGTTATTCTTGTTTTCATCATTCAGTTTTTCGGCGATCGCTTAGTGAAGCTGACAACACATAAATAATTAGATTGAAGGTTTCAATTATTAAATCGAAACCTTTTAATTAACAGATCAAATAAGGGTAAATGTATGTCATTGAAATTTAAATCGCTCGCAGTCGTAAGTGCTTTAGTTGGTGCATTAGCATTAGCGGGTTGTGGTGAAAAAGAAAAAGATCCAAACCATATTCGTGTTGGTGTTATTTCTGGCTCTGAGCAACAAGTTGCTGAAGTAGCAAAACAAGTTGCTAAAGATAAATATGGTCTTGATGTAGAACTCGTTACTTTCAATGACTTCGTAATGCCTAATGAATCATTAAGCCGCGGTGATATCGATCTTAACGCATTTCAACACAAACCTTATTTGGATCAGCAAATTAAAGATCGTAATTTCAAGATTACTGCTGTAGGAAATACGTTTATTTATCCTATCGCGGGTTACTCTAAAAAAATTACTGATTTAGCTGATTTACCTGATGGCGCTCAAGTGGCCATCCCTAACGATCCAACTAACTTAGGTCGTTCACTGCTGTTATTAGAAAAAGTAGGATTAATTAAATTAAAAGACGGTGTAGGCTTATTACCGACATCTTTAGATATTATTGAAAATCCTAAAAATCTAAAATTAGTAGAATTAGAAGCACCTCAGCTACCACGTTCATTAGATGATCAGAAAATCTATTTAGCGGTAATCAACACCACTTATGCAAGCCAAGTTAACTTAACGCCTGCAAAAGATGGTATTTTTGTTGAAGATAAAGACTCACCTTACGTAAATATCATTGTTGCTCGTGAAGATAATAAAGACAGCGAGAATGTGAAGAAGTTTATCCAAGCCTATCAAACAGATGAAGTGGATAGCGCAGCAAATAAAATCTTCAACGGTGGTGCAGTTAAAGGTTGGTAATACGCTAATATTTAGCTTAATCATAAAAAAGGCGAACAAATGTTCGCCTTTCTCTTTTTTACTTGGCTAAATTGCATTAAATTAGTGCCGTTTAAATTTTGTATATATAGACAATAATAAAGAGGATATAACCCATGCACATGCGCTTGCTACTTCTTGGCATCATGGCGCTGTTTATGACAGGCTGTTCAATGCAGAAATCATCTGATGTTGATCAGTCTAAGTTTACGGATATGCGTTTAAATAAACCAGGACAACCACAAAAACCAAGATCACAAACTTTACCTTCAGTGCGTATTGTTGAAAAAACAGAAGACCTTTTAGGTGCGCCTTTTAAAGATCTTGGTATTGTCGCTGGCGAGTCTTGTCGTCAAACATTACAAGATCCACCAGCAAGTTTACCTATTGCTAAAAAAAGAATGGCAACAAAAGCAGCTTACAAAAATGCGAATGCCGTTTTGTTGCATGAATGCCAAATTGTCACAGGCTTAGGCTGCTATCAATCTGCTATTTGTGAAGGCACAGCGCTACTCATTACAAAATGAATACCTACCAAATGAATCCTATAGGGTATATTTCTAGCCCTTATAAAGAAAAATTTGCCGTTCCACGCCAACCTGGATTAATCCAGGATGGCGGCGGTCAACTTATTCTGCACACACCTTATAATCACCCTGATGCCGTTCGAGGCTTAGAGCAATTTAGTCACCTTTGGTTGATCTTTGTTTTCCATCAAACAGCACAACAAGGTTGGCGCCCTCTCGTTCGCCCCCCAAGATTAGGCGGAAACGCCAAAATGGGTGTCTTTGCAACTCGTTCAACTTTTCGCCCCAATCCAATTGGTATGTCATTGGTTGAATTGAAAAAAGTAAATACCGCGGATCAGTCTGTCATTTTAGAATTAGGTAGCCTTGATTTAGTGGATGGCACTCCTATTCTTGATATCAAACCTTATTTACCGTTTGCAGAGTCTCGCCCAAATGCGATTGCAGGGTTTGCACAAGAAGCTCCTAATAACGAAATGCCTGTTTTCTTTTCACAGATTGCATCAGAACAACTGCAACAGCATGCAAGTGAATACCCTCATCTTTCACGCTTTATTACCCAAGTATTACAGCAAGATCCTCGTCCTGCTTATAAAAAGGGAGAACAAAGTGATAGAATTTATGCGGTACACTTACTCGAATTTAATGTTCGCTGGCAAGTCAATGGGCAACAGACACTTGTTCTTAGTGTAGAACCGCGGTAACTTGCTATTATCTTCATTGATATTGCTATCATGAATAATCTAATCTGAGAGTCATTCTCATGTCTTTAGACAAATCAGATTGAAAAAAATGCTTTGCCCCTTTTGGCAGACCTAAGTCACTGGTAGACTAGAGCGTGTTGACCTTTGATGGTCGATTTTTATTCGAATTAAAAGCATTTTAGGCAAGGAGAGAGGCTCGCCGCCTAGTGAACTAGGCTAGCGCCTCTCAACGCAGAATAAAATGAGTGAAATGTCTTTTAATCGAACCCGTAAGGCTGTTTTTATTTTTAAGTGGTCATTGTTAATATCAATCAATGCCCAAACCCAAAATAGTTGAATATGTTGCTTGTTTTATAAATTTCTTTTGCTGTAAAAATAAGCAGCAAAGATCAACACGCTCTAGAGTCTTTCTCTAATTATATTGATGTAGACTGGCGTGACAGTCAGCCTAAGTATTTTTGTTCTAATGGAACCTAATAATGCGTACTAGCCACTATTTGCTCTCTACTTTAAAAGAGACACCTGCTGATGCAGAAATTGTCAGCCATCAACTTATGCTTCGCGCAGGCATGATCCGTAAACTCGCTTCTGGTCTTTATGATTGGATGCCGACAGGGGTTCGTGTTCTAAGAAAAATTGAAAAAATTGTTCGTGAAGAGATGGACAATGCGGGATCACTTGAGATTTCAATGCCCGTTGTTCAACCCGCTGACTTATGGCTAGAAAGTGGTCGTTGGGAACAGTATGGCCCTGAATTACTGCGTTTTTCAGACAGAGGCGAGCGCCCATTTGTTTTAGGCCCCACTCATGAAGAAGTTGTTACTGATATTGTTCGTAATGAAATTACCTCTTACAAACAACTTCCACTGAACTTATATCAAATTCAAACTAAATTCCGCGACGAAGTACGCCCTCGTTTTGGTGTTATGCGTTCTCGTGAATTTATCATGAAAGATGCTTACTCTTTCCATATCTCTCAAGAGTCTTTACAAGAGACTTACGACAGAATGTACGAAGCTTACAGCAAAATTTTCTCACGTATTGGTTTAGATTTCCGTCCAGTCCTTGCAGATACAGGCTCTATCGGTGGTAATGCTTCTCATGAGTTCCAAGTTTTAGCAGACAGCGGTGAAGATGATATCGTTTTCTCTACTGGCTCTGACTATGCAGCCAATATCGAATTAGCAGAAGCAGTAATGCCTGCAACTCCACGAGCTACTGCAACAGAAGAATTACGTTTAGTAGATACTCCAAACGCTAAAACGATCGCTGAATTAGTTGAACAATTCAATCTACCAATTGAAAAAACAGTTAAGACACTGATTGTTCATGGTACAAAAGAAAGCGGCCATCCATTAGTTGCATTACTAGTCCGTGGCGATCACGAACTGAATGAAGTTAAAGCAGAAAAATGCGCTATCGTTGCAGCACCTTTAACTTTCGCAACCGAAGCTGAAATTCGCCAAGCTGTCAATGCTGGTCCTGGTTCATTAGGCCCTGTTAATCTGCCACTGCCAGTTATTATGGATCGTTCTGTCTCTGTAATGAGTGATTTCGGTGCAGGCGCAAACGTTGATGGTAAACACTATTTTGGTATCAATTGGGAGCGTGACCTACCGGTTGCTGAAATTGCTGACATCCGTAATGTTGTTGAAGGCGATCCAAGCCCAGACGGTAAAGGAACGTTGTTAATCAAGCGTGGTATTGAAGTTGGTCATATCTTCCAACTTGGCACAAAATATTCAGAAGCATTAAAAGCAACCGTACAAAACGAAGAAGGTCATAACCAAATCGTTACTATGGGTTGTTATGGTATCGGTGTAACGCGTATTGTTGCTGCCGCTATTGAACAAAACCATGATGCTCGCGGTATTATTTGGCCAGATGCGATTGCACCTTTCCAAGTTGCTATTTTACCAATGAATATGCATCGTTCTTATCGTGTTAAAGAAGTCGCTGACAAACTTTATGACGAATTACGCGCTCACGGTATTGATGTGCTGTTTGATGATCGTAAAGAACGTCCGGGTGTGATGTTTGCTGATATGGAACTTATCGGTATTCCACACACGATCGTGATTGGTGATCGTAACTTAGACAACAACCAAATCGAATATAAAGCGCGTCGTAGTGATGATAAATCACTGATTAATGTTGACGATGTTGTTGCCTTTATCAAAGAGCAACTCGCTTAATCATTAGGCCTCTTGATGTTAAGAGGCTTCATTGAGCAACAAAAAACCCGCAAAAGCGGGTTTTTTTATTAGTAATAGGATAACTAAAACTTAGCTTCTGCCACCACGATGATTTGCACAAGAGCCATGGCGATTAAAGCGCGGTTTATCATCTGTAACCACTAATGCTTGGTCATATTGACCATCTTCCATTGAAGGACGAATACTGTAATAGCCATTAACTTCGAGGTAAACAGGTGTTCCACCATCAACTCCGGTTAAAAAATAGCCTTTTTCCAATTCAATACCACTGGCTGCGTAAACACGCCCTGATTGGCAATCTTTAAACGTACCAGCATCAGCAAAATAGGTAAATTCACCAGCAAGTTGCTTAGGCTGAACCTTAGCTAAAGTATAATTTAGTTCTGAATTAATAACGTTGCCATCAATATCAAGCATAACTAATTTATCTTCGTGAGGTAAATAATAGCTCTTCTCACCATAGCTATTAGTCAACGTCAGCTTATCTTTACCTAATACCCAAGTTCCTGATTCAAAGAAACTACGTTTATCATCAGGTGAACCTTGATAGCTTTGCTCCATAACATAAGAGCCATCTTGATTAACAAGAATTGTCGTGTCGATACCAGAGCAATCGGCACAAGGCAGAATACTGTTGTAAGTTTGGTCTACAATTTTTCCATCAAGTGATAAGCCAATATTATTTTGGCAACCTGACAATACAAATAACCCAGCAGCAACGGCTGCAAATAAAAATTTTTTCCCCATCATCGACTCCCTACATTCTGGGTACTTTTTAATAAATCATTCTCTATTTGATTCTAACATTTTTTAAAATAAAAGGGGGCAATAAAACAAGCTTTAAGATAAATGCACCCATAATTGTTAATTATTTCTTAAATCACTTCGAATAAAGAACTATTTCAGAAAATTATTACAATAACTATTGTGCTCACATCGAATAACAGCATAATGATTTTATTCTGAATTATTCACTGGCGGCAACACCGCCACGAAAGAGTGGTGAGGGAATATGTCAACAAATACAGAATATCAACCAATTAACTGTGATGATTATGAGTATCTGGAGTTAGCATGCCAGCGTGGTTTAACGCTCCATATAGAACTCCATGATGGTGAGCTTATTGAAGGTGTCGCGGATGATCTTTTCTTAAGCAAAAAAGTTGAATACCTAAAAGTCAAAACGTCTGAAGGCTCTAAAGATTTACGACTGGATGTTATTGCCAGTTTTTCTCATCCCGAACTTGGGACAATCATTATAAAATCGGAATAACCGAATAAAGAACAACCGCCAACCGGCGGTTGTTCATTCATGAGCCTTTCGCCACTCAATAGTAATAGCGTGTTCTGATGTTGCTTTTCCCTCAAAAGTAACAAATGTATCAATAGCTGCAATCAACGTATCATTATAATAAATCAAAGGAATCCGAGTTCTACGCCAAGGTGCAACGTCAAGCTCTTGCCAAATCTTTTTACTATGTCGAGCGCGCTCTCGCCCTACAATACGCAAAGATGCTTGTGTTAAACCAAAACGTACTGTGACTTTTTCATCACGCGAAGGCTTTCTGACAGTGTTTTTGCCTGTTTCGGAGACAAGTGATAGAACGCCTAATCCATTAGGTAAACATAAAGGCTCCTTGAGCGACCACTCAATAGCATGATCAACAGGCTCTTTAATGATTGGAACTAGATAAAGGCGCTGTTTATAACGTCTGACTTCATCTTGATAAAATTGTAATCGAGGCTCTGCATCTTCTTTTGCTAAAACAACTTCTTGCCATAATCGTAAAATTTGCTGCCTTGATGGCATGGTTTTATTGTGTTTAGCAAACCAGCGCCTCAGTAAAGCATTGCGCTTTATAACACTACAATGGGTAAGTTGATTAATATCTAAGCTGCGCTCACTGTCCATTAAGGCATTAAGTTCAGAATCTAATAGTTCATCTAATAGTGCTTCTTGTTCACCACACAATGCAGCACTTCGAGTTACTGCTTGTGAAAAGTGAGGCCAACGTTGAGCGAGCAAGGGCATAACACGTAATCGTAAAAAATTGCGATCATAACGATCATCTTGATTACTATCGTCTTCTATCCAGTCAAGCCCTTGCTCAGTAGCATAAAATTCAATTTGCTCACGAGTAATATTGAGCAATGGGCGCAGTAAATAACTCTTCTCAAACACCATTTTTGCAGGCATTGAAGAAAGCCCCGCAGGACCACTGCCTCGCTTTAGAGCCAGTAAAAAAGTTTCAGCTTGATCATCTTGGTGTTGAGCCGTCACTAACACTTGTTGTGGCTGTAAATATCGGCGAAAAGCTTGATAACGTGCCTCTCTTGCACCATTTTCAAGTCCCCCCGCTTTAGGATCTACGTTCACTTTTTCACTGATAAAATCGACATGCCATTGCTGACAGCATTGTTCACAGTGGGCAAGCCAATCATCTGCTTTGATATTTAATCCATGGTGAATATAGATAGCCGTTAATTCTAAAGGTAATTGGTATTCATCACGTAAACGTACAAGCCCTTGTAATAAAACAGTGGAATCTACACCGCCACTAAAACCCACCAAAATTTTAGTGTAAGGATCAATTTGTTGTTTGATTTCTTTAAGGAGTAAGTCGTATTCCTGTTTCATTGTATCGTCATTTATCAGTGAATTCAGATGATTATGTTAAGCCTTTCTACCCGATTTTGCACGAATACAACGCGATCCTGAAAAATGAATGCAAGATTTAAGACGTTGTATCACTAATGAAGGAAAATAAGGCAGAATAAACATCATTCTGCCTTAAATAAACACGATTTATGCAGTAAAACCACCATCGACCAAATAAGAGGCTCCAGTGACAAACGAAGCGGCATCACTAGCCAAAAATACCACAACATTAGCCACTTCTTCTGGTGTACCAAGACGACCAATCGGGTGCAATGCCGTCAATTTTTGCTTATCTAGTTCACGTCCATCTAATAAAGGGGTATCAATATACCCGGGACAAACCGCATTAACACGAATACCTTTGCTTGCATAATCAATAGCAAGTGTTTGTGTCAGTAATTTAATTCCCCCTTTTGATGCACAATAAGCGGGAAACGCGTGTTGACCAACAAAGGAACAAATCGAGCTACAATTAACAATTGCGCCTGATAGTTCATTTTTCAGCCAATATTGAATTGCTGCACGGTTAATCAGAAAAAGCCCATTAAGATTAACGTCTAATACCCCTTTCCATTTTTCATATTCTAATTTATCTGCGATGTTATCAGTTAAAACACCCGCATTAGCAAAGATGAAATCCAGCCGCCCATATTTATTTACCACATAATCAATGAGTTGTTCGTTCTCTTTTTCACTTTTCACATCCATTTGAATAAATTCACCCGAAAGCCCTTTTTCTTTTAGGTATTTTTCTGCTTTTTGCCCTCGCGTTAAATTACTGCCAGTGATAACAACTGATGCACCTAAGGATAAAAACTTTTCCGCAGAAGCTAATCCAATCCCGCTATTACCACCTGTAATTATCCCAACTTTATCTTTAAACGATATCATCGCTTTTTCCTCACAAAAGAAGTAAATGACTCTATAAAATAATAGATAGGGTTGATTATTCTTTTAGTAAAAAAGCGAATTAATATTGTTTTTGAGATCAACTTAACGTATTGATATTTAATATATTATAGTTAATATAACCTCATTTTATTGTCTCAATAATGATAGTTTTTAGAGACAAAAAAAACCTCATGTTATCAACATGAGGTTTTCTTTTATTTTTTGAATCAAATGACGCTATCAGCAGTAACCGTATTCCATTAAACGTTGGTAGCGACGATTTGTTAGTTCTTCTGATTCAAATGCATCTAACTCGTCTAAATCAGCTTTAATTTGTGCTTTTAAAGATGCTGCAATTTCATCATAGTGACGATGCGCGCCACCTAAAGGCTCAGGAATAACCGTATCAATCAGCTTAAGCTCTTTTAAACGGTTTGCTGTGATACCCATCGCTTCTGCAGCTAATGGTGCTTTATCAGCGCTTTTCCAAAGAATAGATGCACAACCTTCTGGTGAAATAACAGAATAGGTGCTGTATTGCAGCATATTTACTTTATCACCAACACCAATCGCTAGAGCGCCACCAGAACCACCTTCGCCAATAACAGTACAGATGATTGGCACACCAAAGCGTGACATTTCACGTAAGTTACGTGCAATCGCTTCTGATTGACCGCGCTCTTCAGCACCAACACCAGGATAAGCACCTGGAGTATCAATAAAAGTGATAATAGGAAGATTAAAACGTTGCGCCATATCCATTAAACGAAGCGCTTTGCGATAACCTTCTGGCGCTGGCATACCAAAGTTACGGCGGATTTTCTCTTTCGTTTCACGCCCTTTTTGGTGCCCAATAACCATCACTGGACGACCATCTAAACGAGCAATACCACCAACAATGGCTTTATCATCAGCATAAGCACGGTCGCCTGCTAATTCTTGGAAATCAGTAAAGATACGATGAATATAATCCAGTGTGTAAGGTCTTAATGGATGACGTGCAAGTTGTGCTACTTGCCATGCACCAAGATCAGAAAAAATCTTACGCGTTAGCTCTAGGCTTTTTTCTCTTAAGCGTGAAACTTCTTCATCGATATTAATATCAATTTTTTCATCATGTTGGCTAACTGCGGTTAGCGAATCAATTTTCGCTTCTAACTCGGCAATTGGCTGTTCAAAATCCAGAAAATTAAGACTCATAACATTCCTATTTTAGTCAAATTCTAATTCTACCTGCTCATTACCCAGCAGAGTTCGCAGATCCGTTAAAAGCATATCTGTTGGCGTTACACGCCAAGTCGCACCAAATCGTAAACGTGCGCAGGCATCATGCTTTTCAAAATAAAGATGAACCGGTATCGTGCCTGAACGATGAGGTTCTAAAACGCCGCGAAGACGATTTAATAATTGCTCATTAATTTGCCTGTCTGATAATGAGATAGCAAGTCCTCGTGCATATTTTTCACGGGCTTCGTTGATATCCATAAGTTCGCGGACTGTCATTTTAAGCCCACCATTGAAATCATCAAAGCTGACCTGCCCAGTAGCAATTAAAATCTTGTCTTGTTCTAATAAATGTTGGTATTTATCCAATGCATCAGAAAATAACATAATTTCTAAGCGACCTGAACGATCATCTAAGGTACAAACGCCGATCCGATTTCCACGTTTCGTTGTAAATACTTTAGAAGCAAGTACTAAGCCTGCAACCTTCACCATTTGACCACGAGGTGTTGGCACTAAATCTTTTAGACGCGTTCCTGCCGCATATCGTTCAATTTCTTTTAAATAACGTGTGATCGGATGACCAGTTAAATATAAACCTAGCGTCTCTCGCTCACCTTCTAAAACAACTTGGTCTGGCCATTTAGGTATATTGGCATAAGAACGCTCAACTTGCTCAGGTGCTTCAGCTAACACACCAAACATGTCCGATTGCCCTATTGCTTCAGCCTTAGCATGTTGGTCTGCGGCTTTTAACGCATCTTCTAATGAAGACATTAAAGCAGCACGATGAGGCCCTAGCTTATCGAATGCGCCTGACATTATCAGTTTTTCCATCACTCGGCGATTCAATTTTTTCGTTTCTGTTCTAGCACAGAGATCAAAAATATCTTTAAAATGACCGCCTTGCTGACGCGCCTCTACAATCGCTTCAATTGGCCCTTCACCCACACCTTTAATGGCACCAATACCATAAACGATTTCACCTTCATCATTTACGTGGAAATGATAAAGACCGCTATTAATATCAGGAGGAAGAACCTTTAAACCCATTCTCCAACATTCATCAACCAATCCCACCACTTTTTCGGTGTTATCCATATCTGCCGTCATTACAGCAGCCATAAATTCAGCTGGATAGTGGGCTTTCAACCATAATGTTTGATAAGAAACTAATGCATAAGCTGCTGAGTGTGATTTGTTAAATCCATAACCGGCGAATTTCTCCACCAAGTCAAAGATCCTCATAGCAAGCTCACCATCGACACCGTTTTTAATAGCACCTTCTTCAAAAACAGAGCGTTGCTTTGCCATTTCTTCAGGTTTTTTCTTACCCATTGCGCGTCGTAACATATCCGCGCCACCTAGCGTATATCCCGCAAGAACCTGTGCAATTTGCATAACTTGTTCTTGGTATAGGATAACACCATAGGTTGGTTCTAGAACTGGCTGTAAACTTTCATGCTGCCACTTAACATCAGGATATGAAATCTCTTCAACACCATGTTTACGGTCAATAAAGTTATCTACCATGCCTGACTGCAATGGCCCCGGACGAAATAGGGCAACAAGTGCAATCATATCTTCAAAACAGTCAGGACGTAGGCGTTTGATGAGATCTTTCATACCACGAGATTCCAACTGGAATACCGCGGTTGTTTCTGAACGCTGCAACATGTCAAAACTGCGCTGATCCGTTAATGGGATCGCCGAAATATCAACAGGTTCGAGTGATTTTTTAGCACGTCGGGCATTAATCATCTCTAATGCCCAGTTAATGATGGTTAGTGTTCTTAAACCTAAGAAGTCGAATTTAACAAGACCTGCGTATTCAACGTCGTTCTTATCAAATTGTGTAACGGGGTTATTCCCCTCTGCATCACAATAAAGTGGCGCAAAATCGGTGATTTTCGTTGGTGAAATAACGACACCACCCGCGTGTTTACCCGCATTACGTGTTACCCCTTCTAATTTACGAGCCATATCAATAAGAGATTTAACCTCTTCGTCGGCTTCATAAATTTCGGGTAATTGAGGCTCCGCTGCAAACGCTTTTTCTAGCGTCATACCCGGATCAGGAGGAACGAGTTTTGAAATTCTATCAACAAAACCGTAAGGGTGCCCTAAAACACGTCCAACATCGCGAATAACGGCTTTTGCCGCCATCGTACCAAATGTAATGATCTGAGATACTGCATCCCGTCCATACATTTCAGCAACGTGGTCGATAACTCTATCGCGTTTTTCCATACAGAAATCGACGTCAAAGTCAGGCATCGAAACACGTTCAGGATTAAGAAAACGTTCGAAAAGTAAGTCAAATTCAAGAGGATCAAGATCTGTGATTTTCAGCGAATAAGCTACTAGTGAACCCGCACCAGAACCTCGCCCCGGACCAACAGGAACACCGTTATCTTTAGACCACTGAATAAACTCCATCACGATAAGGAAGTAACCAGGGAATCCCATCTGGTTAATTACTTTCAGCTCGATATCAAGACGTTCATCATATTCAGGGCGTCTTTTTTGTCGTTCTTCAGGATCTGGAAATAAAAAGGCTAAACGTTCTTCTAAACCTTCTTGTGATTTTTTAACAAGGAAATCTTCTGTACTCATATCCCCTGTTGGGAATTGTGGAAGAAAATATTCCCCTAAACGGATCGTGACATTACAGCGTTTAGCGATTTCAACACTGTTTTCTAATGCTTCAGGTATATCAGCAAATAATTCACACATTTCTTCTTCTGTGCGCATATATTGCTGAGGGCTATAATTCTTAGGGCGTTTGGGATCAGATAACGTAAAACCATCATGAATGGCGACACGAATTTCATGTGCGTCAAAATCATCACTGTCGAGAAAACAGACATCATTGGTTGCAACGACAGGCAAACCTTTTTCAGAAGCCAGAGCGACTGCTTCATGAAGATAAGTTTCCTCATCAGCACGACCGGTACGAATAAGTTCTAGATAATAACTATCGGGAAAATGAGTTTGGTAATACTCAAGGCACTGATCAACTAAAGCGCGATTTCCACGAAGTAGAAACTTACCCACATCCCCCATTCTGCCGCCAGAAAGCAACAATAGCCCTTCTTTATAGGTTGTTAACCACTCTTGTTTAATTGTCGGGCCGACAGCACCATAACCGTGTTTATAAGCTTCTGAAATCAGTAAAGTGAGGTTTTGGTAGCCTACATTATTACGGGCAAGAATAGTCAGATGAGCATATTCGTCACCTAATAATTCAGTTTCAAGGTAAACATCAGCACCAATGATAGGTTTAATGCCAGCACCATGTGCAGCACCATAAAATTTCACTAACCCACATAAGTTAGTGAAATCAGTAATCGCAAAAGCAGGCATTCCCAGCGAAGCCACTTTCTTCACAAGAGGCCCTGTTTTTGCCAATCCATCGATCATTGAATAATCGCTGTGTACCCTAAGATGGATAAAACGAGGATCTGCCATAGTGTTTAATTACTCTGTGGATTACTTTAAATTTAAAGCACGTTTTACAGGCGCAAAACTTTTTCGATGATAGGGTGTTGCCCCTAATAAGGCTAGTTTTTCCATATGGAAAACAGTTGGATACCCTTTATGTTTAGCAAAACCATATTCAGGGTAAAGCTTATCTAACTCTTCCATTTCTCTATCACGAGTCACTTTAGCAAGAATCGAAGCTGCACTAATTTCTTGAACTAAACTATCACCTTTTATAACTGCTTGAGAGGACATCGGTAATTTAGGGCAACGATTACCATCAATTAAGACCATATCAGGTGTTATTGATAATTCCGCAACAGCACGTTCCATTGCTTTCATGGTTGCCCAAAGAATATTTAATTCATCAATTTCTTCAGGCTCCGCACGGCCTATCGCCCAACATAATGCTTTTTCTTTTATTTCGTCATAAAGCGCATTACGCTTTTTTTCTGTTAGCTTTTTGGAGTCTGCTAATCCTTCAATTGGATTTGCTGGGTCAAGAATAACGGCAGCGGTAACGACTGCGCCGACTAATGGACCTCGACCAACCTCATCAACTCCAGCAATAAACTTTGCTTTTGGATATACAAATTCCATTATTTCTCTGCCAATTCTAATACTGCATTTGCTGCTTGTTCATCCGCATTACAACGAATGTCACTATGTAGCTGTAAAAATATCTCTTTTAATTGACGTACTTTTTCTTCATCGGTTAAAAGAGGTAAAAGTTGTTGTGCTAATGCTGAGGGTTCACACTCTTCTTGCAATAGTTCTTTGATAATTTCTCGGCCAGCTAACAAGTTAGGTAACGAGACATAAGGCGTTTTAACTAACCTTTTTGCTAACCAGAAAGTAAATGGCTTCATGCGATAGCCAACAACCATCGGGCATTTCGTTAACATGCATTCTAATGCAGCCGTACCTGATGCTAACAATGTCGCATCGCTGGCTATCATTGCTTCTCTTGCTTGCCCATCAAGAAGTTGTATTTCAAGTTCTGGTGCCACATTTTGATATATCTGTTCAAATTGAGTTCGCCGCTTAGCATTAACTAATGGCACAACAATATGAAGAGCGGGGATCTGCTGTTTTAGTAACTGCGCTGTTTTTATAAAATCAGCACTTAGCATTTCAACTTCAGCATGACGACTACCGGGAAGAAGTGCTAAACAAGGGGTTTCTTCAGGTATTCCTAGATGTTCACGAGCAGCCTTTTTATCTGGATTTAAAGGTATGGCATCAGCCATTGTATGACCAATAAAACGACAAGGAACCTGATACTTATCATAAAACGCTTTTTCAAAAGGTAGAAAAGCTAAGACAAGATCTGTCGCTTTAGCAATTTTGAAAACACGTTTTTGACGCCAAGCCCACACAGATGGACTGACATAGTGAATAGTTTTGATCCCTTTTTGCTTTAAGCGACCTTCAAGAGTGATATTAAAATCAGGTGCGTCGATCCCCACGAAAACATCAGGTTTTAATTCTGAGAATCTTTGAGTGAGATCTTTTCTGATCTTTAATAAGCGAGGTAATCGTTCAAGAACTTCAACGATCCCCATGACGGCAAGCTCTTCCATCTCATACCAAGCTTCACAACCTTCAGCTTGCATAAGAGGCCCAGCAACGCCAACAAAGCGAACATTGGGATGCATTTGTTTTAGAGCGCGGATTAATCCCGCGCCCAAGATATCACCAGACGTTTCACCAGCAACTAAGCCGATAACTAACGGACTCTGAGTAGTAGATAATTGGCCTGACAAGGTCATATCCTAATTAGCGAATGATACCGCGGTTAGATTTTGCTGAGTTTTCCAGAAAATCACTGAACAGTTTGACATGCGGATTATTATTATCAGCAACCAATTGTTCAATCTCTTCACGCGCTTCTTCCAGTGTTTTACCATTACGGTAAAGTACTTTGTAAGCATTACGAATTGCATGAAGATCTTCTTTAGCAAAACCTCTGCGCTTTAATCCTTCAATATTCAGCCCATAAGGCGTCGCGTGGTTTCCTTGTGCAATAACAAAAGGAGGAACATCTTGTGCCACGCCTGAACATCCACCGACCATCACATGAGAGCCAATTTGGCAAAACTGATGAACAGCGCTCATGCCACCGATAATCACAAAATCACCTAAAGTGACGTGACCACCTAATGTGCCGTTATTTGCAATAATACAACGATCACCAATGATACAATCATGTGCGACGTGGGTATTAATCATCAGTAGATTATCGTTACCAATTTTTGTGATATTGCCGCCTTGGGTGGTTCCACGGTGGATAGTCACACTTTCACGAATAAGGTTTCGATCACCAATAATGACTTGCGTTGGTTCACCACGATATTTCAGATCCTGATTAACTTCACCGATAGAAGTAAATTGATAAATCTGATTATCTCGGCCAATGCGAGTATGCCCATTGATAACAACGTGAGATTTAATATCAGTACCTTCACCAATCTCAACATTAGCACCAATGACGCAAAAAGGGCCAATGCGAACATTAGCACCAATTACCGCACCCTCTTCAATAATTGAGGAAGGGTGAATTACTGCGGATTTATCTATCATAGGCTAGACCTCACGGCGGCGAGCGCACATCATTTCAGCTTCGCAAGCAATTTCCCCATCAACTTTAGCGACGCCTTTAAAGCGAGCAACACCACGACGTTCTTTAATGAATTCTACCTCTAGGATCATTTGATCCCCAGGTAAGACAGGACGTTTAAAGCGAGCACCGTCAATAGCAGCAAAATAGTAGAGTTCACCAGGTTCCAGCTTTCCTACGCTTTTGAATGCTAAAATACCCGTTGCCTGTGCCATGGCTTCGAGGATCAATACACCCGGGAAAATTGGTTTTCCTGGAAAGTGACCTTGAAAGAAAGGCTCATTAAAAGATACATTTTTTACTGCTCTTAGAAATTTCTTTTCTTCAAAATCAAGGACACGATCAACCAATAAGAATGGGTAACGGTGTGGAAGTAAATCTAAAATTTCTTCGATTTGCAGAGTATGATTCTCACTCATTGCAATACTCTTCCTGTCTAATAAAACTGAGTCTAATTAATAATGACACGACCTGCTGTGACTCAAAAGTGAGTTAACCCGCAGGTCGCAAAATGGGTAACATTCGTCAATGACGTATATTGTTACTTGTCGCTACTTTCTACTTGACGTTCAAGCGACTTGAGCCTTTTTTGCATTTCATCAATTCGCAACACAAGTGCTGCGGTTTTACGCCATGCTTTATTCGATTGCAGTGGAATTCCTGAAGAATAAACACCCGGCTCAGTGATAGGACGCATTACCATGCCCATACCTGTTACCGTGACTTTATCACAGATTTCCATGTGACCATTGATAACACTTGCTCCACCAATCATACAATAGCGACCTATTTTCAGGCTGCCCGCCATGATGACACCACCCGCAACAGCGGTATTATCACCAATAATGACGTTATGTGCGATTTGGCACTGGTTATCAATGATAACACCATTACCGATAACTGTGTTATCTAATGCGCCTCGGTCAATTGTAGTACATGCACCGATTTCAACGCGATCACCAATCACCACTGAACCTAATTGTGGAATTTTGATCCAATTACCACGTTCATTAGCATAACCAAAACCATCTGAACCAATCACAGTACCTGATTGAACCAAACAATCTTTACCAATGATAACTTCATGATAAACAGATACATTTGCCCATAAACGGCTATTATCACCAATATGTGCTTTTTTACCCACAAAACAACCGGCACCAATCACAACATTATCACCAAGAATAACATCAGATTCGATAACGGCATTTGCACCCACTGATACATTTTTTCCTAATTTAGCATCAGGAGAAATAACAGCACTTGGGTGAATATCCTGTGCTGGCTGCGGTGTTGTATCCATAATCTGCGCCATTTGAGCATAGGCAAGATACGGGTTTTTCACCACAAGTGCGGCAACGGGACAAAACGGAAGATCAGCTTCTGTTAATACAACGGCAGCAGCCTGACATTCACTTAATTTTTCACGATAGCGACTATCAGAAAGAAATGTAATTTGTTCGCTATTTGCTAGGCTCATTGAAGCAAGACCGGCGATAGTGATATCACCATCGCCGTGTAACTGTGCATTCAACTGCTGAGCAAGATCAGCTAATCGAATTGAAAACATCTATTATTTAACCTGTTTTTGAACCTGAGCAGTAATATCTTTACCATCTGCGAAATAAGGTACAGTGTTAGCATCAAGGATCACATCATAGCCTTCTTTCTTCGCTACTGCATCAACAGCGTCTAATACACGTTTCATGATTTTATTGCGTTCTTCAGCTTGACGACGGCTAAAGTCTTGCTCAAAAGCTTGTGCTTTTTGTGCATATGCCTCACGTTTAGCAACCAGATCTTTCTCTGTATTTGCACGTTGTGTTGCATTCATCGTTGGTGCGTCTTTTTGATATTTCTCAACAGCTGTCTGTAATGATTTACCTAAATTCTGCAATTCAGTGTCACGTGATTTGAATTCATTTTCCAATTGTTTCTCTACCGCATCACGGTTAGGAATTTGTTGGAGAACTTGACCGATGTTCACAACACCTACTTTATCTGCGGCTTGAACACCTGCTGACATGGTCAATGCCATTCCTAGGGCAGCGGCACATAACAATTTTTTCACGATTAAACTCCTTAAAACCAAAAATAATTTTTTGTCAGAAATCGGATGCCTTTTTCAGCATTGTGAATCAGGCATCAACTTTACTTACATCGCTACCACGTTCTACCAATATTAAACTGGAATTGCTCTGATTTATCGCCTTCGTAATCTTTTATTGGCTTAGCATAAGAGAATACTAACGGACCTAAAGGAGATAACCATTGTAACGCAACACCGGTTGAAACACGTATATCACTTGCACGGCTATAATCAGGCATACCTGCTGTCCAAGCTGAGTTAGTGCTACTCCACTTAGTATCCCACACCGTACCTGCATCAACAAACAGAGACGTTCTGACTGAAGATGAGTATTTATCATCTACAAATGGCGTTGGAGTGATCAGCTCAAAACTTGCCACCGCCATTGCGTTACCACCGATAGCATCGCTAGATGGCTCACCCGGTTTTGGTGATACTACACCGTCTTTTTTCTGCAAATAAATCGCTTTAGGGCCGATATTATTTGAACGGAAACCACGAACTGTACCAGAACCACCTGCATAGAAGTTTTCATAGAATGGTAATTCTTTACCACCTAAACCATCGCCGTAGCCTAAACGCCCTTTAAGTAAGGTTACCCAAGACTCTTTCTCATTAATTGGGTAATAGTACATACCGTCCCAAGTGACTTTATAGTACTTGTTGTCAGAGCCAGGTATAGTCACACGTCCACTTAAGTTACTTCTCGCACCTGAGGTTGGGAAGAAACCTTTGTTTAAGTTATTAAATGTCCAGCCCAGACTGACCGTATAGTCATCAGCGTTAAACGATTCACGTTTATCAAAGCCAGGATTTTCACCCATACTTTCTAGGTAGCGCCACATAGCAACCTGCGGTTCCATACGTGACAGACCATTATGAGTATAGCCTAAGCCAAGACGTGCCGAGTTATATTCATTAATTGGGAAGCCTAATGTACCATCTAGACCATAAGATTTATTGGTATAACCTGATAAATCAGCATCATTAGCGCGGAAGTCATTATAGAAAACTCGACCGCCTAAACTCACACCATTAACGGTAAAGTATGGGTCAGTCACAGATAATTCTGCATAAGTTGAGTAATCATTTTTACTCGCATTAATAGCAACTGCGTTACCTGTACCTAACCAGTTATCTTGAGTAACACCCACTTGGAAGCTCACACCACTTTCAGTACCGAAACCGACACCAAAGTTAAGGGAGCCTGTGTTACGCTCTTTTACGCGGTAAACGATATCAACCTGATCAGGAGAACCAGGAATACGCTGAGTTTCTGTTTCAACCGTTTCAAAATAACCTAAACGATTTAAACGCTCTTTACCTTGTTCAACTAAATCGCTACCTAACCATGCACCTTCCATTTGACGCATTTCACGACGTAAAACAGAGTCTTTAGTGATGTCATTACCAGCGAAACGGACTTGACGAACATAGAAGCGGTTTCCTGCATCTACGTTTACATGCAGTTTCACGGTTTTATTTTCATCATTAATTTCAGGGTTTGTCATAACGCGAGGATAAGCATATCCATAACGACCTAACAGATTTTTAATATCATTTTCTGTTTTAGTGACTTGCGCGCCATTATAAAGAGAGCCAGGTGCAATTTCGATAAGCTCTTCAATTTGTTTAGTGTAACCCGCTGTATTACCATTGACCTCAGTATTTTCTACTGTGTATTTATCACCTTCTTTCAGGTTAATGGTAATGTAAATTCCTTTTTTGTCTGGCGTTAAACTGACATTCGTCGATTCAATATCAAAACGTGCATAACCACGATCAAGATAGAAACTTCTTAATGTTTCTAAGTCACCAGCCAATTTTTGCTTCTGATATTTTTCATCAGCCGCTAAGTTCCACCAAGGAACATCATCACGTAATTGGAAGCGGTTAACTAGCTCAGCCGTAGAAAATGCTTTATTACCAACAATGTTGATTTGCTGAATAGTTGCTGAAACACCCTCTGCAAACACGAGTTTTAAGTCAACACGATTACGAGGAAGAGGTGTAACAACCACTTTTACAGTTGCATTATATTTACCAACACTATAATAGAAATCTTCAAGCCCTTTCTCGATATTCGCTAGCATTGTACGGTCAAGCGTTTCACCAATACGAATGTTAGAAGCATCAAGGTTCTGTTTTAGCATCTCTTCCTTGATTGCTTTGTTACCAGAGAAAGTAATGCTGGCAATAGTTGGACGCTCTTTTACTTGAACAATCAGAGTATTTCCGTCACGCAGGACACGAACATCATCAAAGTTTCCTGTCGCAAATAATGAACGGATAGTTCGGCTGATATCATCATTACCGACCGAGTCTCCAACCCGGACAGGCATGTTCAGTAATGCTGCACCAACGGCGACGCGTTGAAGACCTTCAAATTGAATGTCCTGAACTACGAATCCGTCTGAACCGTATGCAGTGGCGCTGCCCAGCAGCAGCGACGCTATAAGCAACTTTTTCATCGCCATCGTTGTTTTGTGTTTTCCTAACCGGTCCCTGCTTACCAATTATAAGCGAGAGAAATCATTGAAAAGTGCAAGTCCCATTAAAAGCATCAGTGCCATAATACCAATACGATAACAGAAATCTTGTACACGCTCAGATACCGGCCCTCCCTTTATCTTCTCGATAACCAGGAAAAGCAGGTGCCCGCCATCTAGGACAGGCAGGGGAAACAAGTTAATGATCCCCAAATTGACACTGATAAGCGCCATAAACATCAAATAATAAATAAAACCAGAATCAGCAGACATTCCTGCGCCTTTCGCGATAGAAACAGGTCCACTAAGGTTAGTTAATTTGACATCACCTACGACTAACTTGCCAATCATTTTGACAGTTAAACCCATCAACTGCCATGTTTTATCAGATGCTTCATAGAGCGCTGAAAATGGGTTGTATTGCTGCATTATCAAATATTGCTCATCAGGAGGTAATATTTGCAATTGCGCACCAACTTGCCCAACTTCAGTACCATCTTTCAGTGCAACAGCTGTCGGTGTAATATTTAACATCAACGAGGAGCCGTTACGTTCAACAAGAAGCTCCAAGACCTTATTTGGACTTTGTCGAACAAAATAAGTAAATGGATGCCATGTATCAATTGGCTGACCGTCAACTTTAACGATACGATCCCCTGCCTGTAAACCCGCTTTTTCAGCAGCGGAGCCTTCCGTAACTTCAATAATCTTTGAGTCTAATCGTGCGCCAACAGGCATTATCCCTAGAGACAAGATAGGATCTTGTTTTTCGGGGTCAAAACTCCATTGTTGTAAATTCAGTATATTCTCACTCTCAGAAAGAGAATTTGGATCTGAAACAACGAATGAAACCTCTTTGGCACCAATTTGACCAACCAACGCTAAACGAACTGCATTCTGATCAGGCGTTTCGATACCTGCAACGGATTTTAGTTCCATTCCGGGCGTTAATTTTGCTTGTTCTGCGATAGAATTCGGACGAATGTCTGCAATTATAGGTTTTAATGCAGGAACACCTATCATAAAAACTATCCAATAGGCGACTATCGCTAACAAAAAATTGGCAATAGGTCCTGCGGCAACAACCGCAGCACGTTGGCCAACTGTTTTATTATTAAATGCAAGATGACGGCGCTCAGGTGCAACCTCAGCAACTCTTTCATCTAACATTTTTACATAGCCACCCAAAGGTATCCATGCGATAACAAATTCAGTGCCATGTTTATCTATTTTGCGCCAAATTGCTTTTCCAAAACCAATAGAAAAACGCTCAACATAAATACCACAGCGCCTAGCTACCCAAAAATGCCCAAATTCATGTACCGTAATTAAAATACCTAAAACGATAATAAACGCGGCAAGATTCCACAGGATACCCATTACTTACCTTTATAGTTTAAAGCCAGAAGAAATCAGAAAGACCAATCCTGCAAAGACTGGGATAGCCGCAGTCAAACTATCAATTCTATCAAGCACACCGCCATGCCCCGGTATCAATTGGCTACTGTCTTTAATGCCTGAAACACGTTTAAACATGCTTTCTGCTAGGTCACCAAATACGGATACTATGACAACAACGCCAGATATTAATAACAAGTTGTTGGGTACTTCAGTCACAGGTGCAAAATAAGTAAATAACCACGATGCAATACCTGCCGTAATCAACCCACCAACTAACCCTTCAAGGGTTTTACCTGGGGATACTTTAGGTGCCATTTTATGTTTTCCTATTAAACGCCCGAAAGCATAAGCACCAGAGTCAGCAGCCCAAACTAATAACATGACATACAGTAACCACCATGCGCCTGTATAAGTGTCAGTGTTATAACCCAACATACGCAGCGCCATCATGCCACAATAAAAAGGAACAATCGTCAATATACCGAACAATAGCTTAATAAAAACTGAATTTTTCCACATATTGGCTGAATTAGGATAACTTACAACTAATAAAATTGCTGCTACCCACCAAATTAAACCCGCCCACAAACCATTTTTTATCATTGGAGTGTCTAGTAGGTGGTCAAAATTAGGTAAAGAAAACTGCATAATCACTAACAATGCAGCAAAACCGATCCCTGTCGCAATACGTTTACCTTGAGAATGCCAGCCAATAAATTGCGCCCATTCCCAACCCGCTAAGCCTGATATTGCGATAATGACCAATCCAAAACCTGCTGGAGGAAGTAGAAATAGTGCAGCAATAACAATAGGGATTAAAATTAATGCAGTGATGACACGATACTTAAGCAAGTTATCCTCCCAGATTTATAGTATCTGTTTCTGATGTAGTACCACCGAAACGTCTTTCCCGTTTAGCAAAAGCATCTAATGCATTCTGAAAAACTTGTTCATCAAAATCAGGCCATAAAACCTGTGTAAAATACAGCTCAGCATAAGCAATCTGCCAAATAAGAAAATTACTTATACGATGCTCGCCACCTGTACGAATAACAAGATCGACATCAGGCTGATCCTGCAAACAAAGATGTGAAGATATTGTATTTTCATTAATATCGTCGAGACTAATTTCCCCTTTTGCGAGGGATGTTGCTAATTGTTTTACGCTTTGAGTAATATCCCATCGACCGCCATAATTAGCCGCAATATTTAAATTAAGCCCTGTATTATTCGCAGTGAGTGCCACAGAACTTTTAATTCGATCTTGTAAACGGCGGCTAAAACGGCTGATATCACCAATGACAGTCAATTTAACATTATGTTTATGCAGGCTTTTCACTTCGTTATCTAAAGCAAAAACAAATAACTCCATGAGAGAACTGACTTCCTGCTCTGGTCTATTCCAATTTTCGCTACTAAATGCATATAACGTTAGTGATTCAATTTTGTGTTTTACGGAAAAGCTAACCGCATCCCGAACTGCTTTAATTCCCGCGCGATGCCCCGTTACTCGGAGTTTCCCTTGCTTTTTAGCCCAGCGTCCATTGCCATCCATAATGATAGCAACATGCTTTGGTTTTGATGCGGATGAATCGTCACTGGATAAGTTCACTCAATTTAACCCTTTGCTAATCTGATACTAATACAGACAGTCCTCTTCGGATAACCTATGCACAAAAAAAAACCGTGTCACCCACGGCCTTTGGCAAAGCCTCAAAGTTGCTAAAGCAATAGCCTTAGTAATGAACTGTTAATTTTCATTATTGTCTTTAGTGATTCGGCAACTATACCATTAGCCAGAAAGACGAACAAACACCCTATATTAAATATAATCACCATTATACAAATTGAGTGATTATCTGATGAGTTTCTAATCTTGCTAATTTATCAATTTCTAGGACATCATTAATGCTTTGAGGCTCTGATAAGTCAAAATGTTCAACAACTTTGCGATTAATTTTAGCAATATCAGTAAATTTCACTTTTTCGTGTAAAAATGCATCAACAACTACTTCATTAGCTGCATTTAACACTGTGGTTGCCGCTTGTCCACGTTTTGATGCTTCAATAGCAAGTGCTAAACAAGGGTAACGTTGATAATCTGGACGAATAAACTCGAGAGATTGAATCTCAAAGAAATCTAATGCTTTTGCACCAGATTGAGTGCGATGAGGATAAGCCATTGAGTATGCAATTGGTGTTCTCATATCTGGCTCACCAATTTGAGCAATAATACTGCCATCACGATAGCGAACCATTGAGTGAATGACAGATTGTGGATGAATAATAACTTCCATTTCTTCTTCAGAAGCATTAAAGAAGTAACGAGCTTCAATATACTCAAGCCCTTTATTCATCATTGTTGCAGAATCAACCGAAATTTTACGCCCCATAGACCAATTTGGATGCGCACATGCTTGATCTGGCGTCATTGCTTCCAGTGCTTCTAATGGCGTATAACGAAATGGTCCGCCAGAGCCTGTTAACAAAATGCTTGTTACACCTTCATTGGCTAAAGATGCATGACCTAGGTTTTCTTGAATTGCTTTAGGTAAGCTTTGATAAATTGCATTATGTTCGCTATCAATGGGTAAAATTGTCGCGCCATATTTAGCCACCGCATCAAAGAAAAGACGCCCACTCGTTATCAGTGATTCTTTATTTGCTAACAGAATTCTTTTGCCTTTTTCAATAGCTGCAAGTGTCGGTTTTAATCCCGCAACACCAGTGATAGCAGACATAACTTGATCAGCTTCATCAAGAGCCGCAATTTCATTGATCGCATGAGAGCCAGATAGAATTTCTGTTTTACAAGATGTATTAGCGAGTAACTGCTTAAGTTGGATTGCACTTTTTTCATCAGACATCACAGCATATTTAGGCTGGAAAGCAAGGCACTGTTGCGCCATTTTGTCTGCATTTTTTCCTGCGGCTAGAGCAAGAACTTGATACTCATCAGGATTATTTTCAATTACGGAAAGAGTGCTAGTTCCGATAGACCCTGTGGAGCCTAATATAGTTATTTGTTTCATTTATTAATCAATCAGTATGTCTACAACGTTTTAATTAAAGAGAATTATATCAGTATGGCAAGGTAAATGAGGATTAAAGATGAAAACTTTAATAAATAATGTGACAAAAGAAGGTATTAAGCACGAATTTTCAAATAAATAATTAAAAATAATGCCGCTAAAAAGCGGCATTATCGAAAAAAGATATAAAAATTAGAATTCCATTAACTCTGCTTCTTTCAGCGCTAATGCATCATCAATTTTTTTAATGAACATATCAGTTAACTTCTGAATGTCATCTTGTGAACGGCGTTCATCATCTTCGCTGATTTCTTTATCTTTCAGTAATGCTTTTACTTTATCGTTAGCATCACGACGGATATTACGAACAGAAACGCGACCTTGTTCTGCATCACCACGAACAACTTTGATTAGATCTTTACGACGTTCTTCAGTTAATGGAGGCAGTGGAACACGGATAATGGTGCCAGCAGATGAAGGATTTAAGCCTAAATCTGATGCCATAATCGCTTTTTCAACAGCCGGTGCTAAAGTACGGTCGAATACAGTGATTGCCAGTGTACGGCCATCTTCTGCGACAACGTTAGCAACTTGGTTTAATGGCGTTGGCGCTCCGTAGTATTCAACTACAATGCCATCTAAAAGGCTAGGAGACGCACGACCAGTACGAACTTTATTAATCTGGCTTTTTAGTGCTTCAACGCTTTTATCCATGCGTTCTTGAGCATCTTTTTTGATTTCATTAATCACGTTATAAACCCTTGGGAACTGGTTATCTTCCAGTCGATATGAAATCATACCGACATAAATGAATTGGCGTACCTAGATGTTAACGCCAAATTATACCGTTGTCTCTGTGTATTAAGCGTGAGAAATCAAAGTTCCTTCACTTTCACCCATTACAACCCGACGTAATGCACCCGGTTTATTCATATTGAATACGCGGATAGGTAAATTATGATCTCGGGCTAATGTGAATGCAGCAAGATCCATGACTTTCAATTCACGTTCTAATACATCCTGATAAGTCAGCGTTTCATAAAGTACTGCATCAGGATCTTTGGTTGGATCGGCAGAATAAACGCCGTCCACTTTCGTTGCTTTTAATACAACGTCAGCTTCAATTTCAATACCGCGTAAGCACGCAGCTGAATCGGTAGTAAAGAATGGGTTACCTGTACCAGCCGAGAAAATAACGACTCGACCGTGACGTAATAAGCTAATTGCTTCTGCCCAACTATAGTTATCGCAGACACCATTCAGTGGAAATGCAGACATAAGGCGTGCGTTTACATAAGCACGGTGCAATGAATCACGCATTGCTAAACCATTCATTACTGTCGCGAGCATTCCCATGTGGTCACCCACAACACGGTTCATACCTGCCGCAGCAAGACCTGCGCCACGGAACAAGTTACCACCGCCAATTACGACACCGACTTGTATACCTAATTCAACGAGTTCTTTGATTTCCTGAGCCATGCGATCAAGTACGCTCGCATCGATACCGAAACCTTCTGCGCCTTGCAGGGCTTCGCCACTCAGCTTTAATAAAATTCGCTGATATACAGGTTTTGCATTGGTAGCCATGGTGTTCTGTCCTAAGCAGATTAGTTAATTGGAGGTTTTAGATAGCTTCTCTTTTTAACAAAAAAAAGCAAACAGCCAGTGGAGATTACAACAAAACAGAACCGCCATTAGGCGGTTCTGTTAACGCTAAGCGTTATTATTTGCTCATTGCAGCAACTTCTGCTGCGAAATCAGCTTCAACTTTCTCAATACCTTCACCAACTTCGAAACGAACGAAGTTGATAACATCAGCATTGTTTTCTTTCAGCAGTTCACCAACAGTTTTGCTTGGATCCATTACGAAATGCTGACCAGTCAGAGAAATCTCACCGGTGAATTTGTTCATGCGACCGATAACCATTTTTTCTGCGATTTCGCGTGGTTTACCTGATTGCATTGCGATATCCATCTGAATTTGGTGCTCATGTTCAACAACATCAGCAGGAACATCTTCAGGACGAACATATTCTGGTTTGCTTGCAGCAACGTGCATAGCAATATGTTTGATCAGCTCTTCGTTAGCGCCTTTAGCTGAAACTAAAACACCGATGCGAGCGCCGTGTAGGTAAGTACCTAATTCTTCAGCTTCTAATACAGCAACACGACGAATATTGATGTTTTCACCGATTTTAGCAACTAATGCAGTACGTGCTTCTTCGAATTTAGCTTTCAGAGCATCGATATCATCAGTTTTGTCTGCTAATACAGTAGCCATAACTTCTTTACCGAAAGCGATGAAACCAGCATCTTTAGCAACGAAGTCTGTTTCACAGTTCAGTTCAACCAGCGCACCGAATTTACCATCAGCAGCAACTTCTGCAAGGATGATACCTTCAGCAGCAACACGGCCTGCTTTTTTAGCCGCTTTAGCTTGACCTGATTTACGCATGTTGTCGATTGCTAATTCGATATCACCATTAGCTTCAACCAGCGCTTTTTTACATTCCATCATGCCTGCGCCAGTACGTTCACGCAGTTCTTTTACCAATGCAGCGGTAATTCCAGACATTTGTTTCTTCCTCGACTTTTCTATGGGCTAGCCATAGATGTTCTCATAGCAGATGTGTAAAGGGGGCCAATTGAGGCCCCCTAACCAATATATAGCAATACCTGGTTAAATAAGGGCTCTTACGAGCATGCCTTATTATTCAGCTTCGACTAAGCCTTCTTCAGCCTGAACAGCCAGATCTTGAGAACGACCTTCACGAACAGCTGTAGCTGCAGCGGTCAGATATAATTTAACCGCACGGATTGCATCGTCATTACCAGGGATAATGAAGTCGATACCATCTGGATCAGAGTTAGTATCAACGATAGCAAATACTGGAATACCCAGGTTGTT
Organism: Proteus sp. CD3; assembly: GCF_008808075.1. Classification (NCBI taxonomy): domain Bacteria; kingdom Pseudomonadati; phylum Pseudomonadota; class Gammaproteobacteria; order Enterobacterales; family Morganellaceae; genus Proteus; species Proteus sp. CD3. The sequence continues at coordinate 2,951,490 of NZ_CP019686.1, forward strand.
TGCTTCTTTGATAGCAATGTGTTCGTGTTCAGCATCGATAACAAACAGAGCGTCAGGTAAACCGCCCATGTCTTTGATACCACCCAGGCTGTTTTCTAACTTACCAAGTTCACGAGAACGCATTAACGCTTCTTTCTTGGTCAGTTTGTCAAAAGTACCGTCCTGAGATTGTGATTCTAAATCTTTCAGGCGTTTGATTGACTGACGAACAGTTTTCCAGTTAGTCAGCATACCGCCTAACCAGCGGTGGTTTACATAAAACTGGTCACAGCTTTCTGCTGCTTCTTTAACAGCTTCAACGGCAGAGCGCTTAGTACCAACAAACAGGATTTTGCCTTTACGAGAAGCAATTTTGTTCAGTTCAACCAGAGCTTCATTGAACATTGGAACAGTTTTTTCCAAGTTAATGATATGAACTTTGTTACGCGCACCAAAGATGAATGGTTTCATTTTTGGATTCCAGTAACGAGTTTGGTGACCGAAGTGAACACCGGCTTGCAGCATATCGCGCATTGAAACAGTTGCCATTTTAGACCTCTATAAATTTAAATTTGGGGTTATTTCGTCCACAAATCCCATACGACCGACTCATCAGCTGTAAAGATTTGACCTTTACATAAGAGCACCCCGGCGTTATGTGCCGATTTGTGTGTGTAATTAACACAATTGAATGTTTCAGATTTACTGCCATTACTCACAGTGTGATGCAATAACAGAACTCCGGCGCGCTTTATACCATAAATAACCTCAAAAAACCACCATTACTTACGTTTACCACGGGCTTATTTGGCATAAAAACACATCATTTGAACAAAGAAAAAAGCAAGATTACCGCAATGATGATAAATATTGCTCTAATATCAATTTGCTAGAAAACACCAAATAGAAAAGCGCAATATGTAAAGACAATCAGATTAAGAAGGCGTAATGTTCGTCATTATTCTCGATATCAGACAGATTGCACATATCCTCTTTATTGGCACACCTACTTTCTGCTGATATCATAAATGGTAATCAGAATTATTTCTCATCATCATTCATTTAACCTGCAATACAAAATATGAATGCAACAAAGTGTGTTATCTAATTCGTATTGTGGCTTTTAATCTAGACGAAGAACTCAAATGGCTATTGTAATCAAGACAGAAGAAGATATTCAAAAAATGCGCGTCGCAGGTCGTCTTGCGGCAGAAGTTCTTGAAATTATCGCACCGTTCGTAAAACCTGGCGTAAACACCGCTGAATTAGACCGTATTTGCCATGAACATATTGTTAACGCACAACAGGCTATTCCTGCTTGTCTTAACTATCATGGTTTCCCTAAATCAGTTTGTATTTCGGTTAACGATGTTATTTGCCACGGCATTCCTAGCGAAGAGAAAATCCTTAAAGATGGCGATATCGTTAATATTGATGTCACTGTCATTAAAGATGGTTTTCATGGCGATACTTCAAAAATGTTTATCGTAGGTAAACCAACAATACAAGGTGAACGTTTATGCCGTATCACCCAAGAAAGCCTCTACCTTGCCATTAAAATGGTTAAACCGGGTATTCGCTTACGTGAGCTTGGCAAAGCAATTCAAAAGTTTGTTGAAGGTCATGACTATTCTGTTGTCCGAGAATATTGTGGTCACGGTATTGGTGAAGGCTTCCATGAAGAACCTCAAGTTTTACACTACGATGCAGATGATAGCGGTGTTGTGCTACAAAAAGGCATGGCATTCACCATTGAGCCAATGGTAAACACAGGTGATTACCGTATTCGTACAATGAAAGATGGCTGGACTGTTAAAACGAAAGACAGAGGTTGGTCTGCGCAATACGAACATACGTTAGTCGTTACCGATAATGGCTGTGAAATCATGACATTACGTAAAGAAGAAGAACCGTTTATTTCTGCAGTATTAGTTAACGAATAAACTTCTTTTTTAGCTAAAAATGTAAAAGCGACATATTTTTTCGAGATGTGTCGCTTTTTTTATTTTATTTGCTACGAAATAGCAGAATCACTAGTCAGGTTATCGTTTTAACATTAGTCTTAATGTCATAAGCAAACATTGAGAAAGAAGACGAACAATGACTCATAAAAACGCATTTCAAACTCCGCCCCCTTCCCCTTTTTTGCTGACAGAAAATACCCAAAATTGTGCTGAACTTAAGCAATCAATCGAGCAATTTCAGTCTTGGTTAACAGATGCTTTCCATCATGATGTTGATGTCGCTTTATTACTTCAAGCCCGTAGCCATTTCATTGATCAACTCTTAACGCAATTGTGGCGCTATACACAACTATCCGATTATCCAGACCTTAGTATCATTGCTGTCGGTGGTTATGGCAGGCAAGAATTACATCCACTTTCTGATATTGATCTTCTCTTTTTAAGTGAGACACCTTTATCACCAGAAGCAGAAGATAAAGTCAGCAAACTCATAACATTACTGTGGGATGTACGTCTTGAAATTGGTGCCAGTGTTAGAACAATGGAAGAATGTCTTTTAGAAGGTCTTTCAGATTTAACGGTTGCCACAAACTTACTAGAAGCGCGTCTTATTTGTGGGAATAATTCACTTTATCAGCAATTAATTAACCATATTTTTAGCCAAGGGTTTTGGCCATCACCTGATTTTTTTGCTGCAAAAGTTGAAGAACAAAAACAGAGACATCAGCGATACCATAGCACTAGTTATAATCTAGAGCCGGACATTAAAAGTAGCCCTGGTGGACTGCGCGATATTCACACCCTAATTTGGGTCGCACATCGCCATTTTGGTGCCGCATCAGTGTCTGAAATGGTCAACTTTGGCTTTTTAACACCGGCAGAAGGACAAGAGCTATTAGAGTGCCAATACACGCTATGGAAAATTCGTTTTGCTCTCCATCTTGTACTTTCTCGTTATGACAATCGCCTATTGTTTGATAGACAACTCAGCGTTGCTCAACTTTTAAATTATGAAGGTGAAGGCAATCAGCCCGTTGAAAAAATGATGAAAGATTATTATCGCGTAACTCGTCGCGTGAGTGAGTTAAACGATATGTTACTTCAACTCTTTGACGAAGCTATTCTTGCTCTGCAACCTAATGTAAAACCACGACCTTTAGACAATGAATTTCAACTAAGAGGCTCCTTAATTGATGTTGTTGATGACAGTTGCTTCCTTGATGATCCTATCGCTATTATGCGCCTCTTTTTACGTATGGCAGAACATAAAGAGATCACAGGAATTTATTCAACAACTCTCCGCCATTTACGTTACGCTCGTCGGCATTTAGTTCAGCCGTTATGTGAGTACCCACTAGCTCGTCAAGTTTTTATGCAGATCTTGCGCCATCCTCGCGCAGTTTCTGGTGCTTTCGTTCCTATGCACAAACACAGTGTATTAGCGGCTTACTTCCCACAATGGAATAATATTGTGGGTCAAATGCAGTTTGATTTATTCCATGCCTATACCGTTGATGAACATACCATTCGTGTTTTACAAAAACTTGAAAGTTTTGATTCTTATGAAAACCACGAACAACATCCGCTTTGTGTTGATATTTATCCCAAACTTCCTCAACTTGAATTACTACGTTTAGCTGCACTTTTTCATGATATTGCCAAAGGTCGCCATGGCGATCACTCCATATTAGGAGCCAAAGATGTTGCTCATTTTGCTCAGCAGCATGGCTTAAACCAAAGAGAATCGGCATTAGTTGAATGGCTTGTTAGTCATCACTTACTTATGTCGGTTACAGCGCAACGACGTGATATTCAAGATCCTGACATTATTTTTCAGTTTGCATCAGAAGTAAAAAACGAAAGCCGATTACGTTATCTTTTATGCTTAACGGTTGCGGATATCTGCGCAACCAATAGCAGCCTATGGAATAGCTGGAAACAGAGCCTATTACGTGAACTTTTTCTATCAACAGAAAACCAGTTACGTCAAGGTATGCACTCTATTCCTGATTTACGTGAACGTATTCGCCATCATCGTTTGCAAGCACTAACTATTTTACGAATGGAACAGGTTGATGAAGATAAATTGCAAGCAATTTGGGGACGTTGCCATGCTGACTATTTTTTACGACACACTCCCGAACAAATTGCATGGCATGCGCTAGCATTAATTGAGCATAATAGTGCTGAACCTATGGTGTTAATCAGCCAACAAACTGAACATGGCGGCACTGAAATCTTTATTTGGTGTGCTGATAGACCTTCCCTTTTTGCATCTGTTGCAGGTGAATTAGATAGACGTAATTTAAGTATCCATAACGCTCAAATTTTTACTAACCGCGATAATATGGCGATGGATACCTTTATTGTATTAGAGCCTAATGGTAAACCTTTGGCGATTGATAGATATAATGCAATCCGTAACGCGCTGATCCAAGTTGTATCAGCCCCTTATAATGCCAATGCAAAAACACGCTCATTACCAGCCAAATTACGTCATTTTGATGTTCCGACGAAAATTAACTTTATCGCTTCTAACCATAATAAGCGTACTTATATGGAGCTATTTGCACGAGATCGCCCGGGATTATTAGCCATTATAGGTAAAGTTTTTGCTGATCTTTCACTTTCATTACATGGCGCAAGAATAACCACAATAGGTGAACGTGTTGAGGATTTCTTCGTATTAACCGATAGCGAAAATAATGCGTTAAACCAAAAAATGAAGGATGAAGTCGTAGAAAGGTTGACAAAAGCCCTCGTTTCAAAGGATAAAATATAGGAGCCCACGACAATACATATAGGAAATACTATTAATGCAAGCATTACAATCTATTATTGATAACGCCTTCGAACATTGTGCTGATATCACTCCAAATAACGTAGAGCCACATATTCGTGATGCCATTAATAGCGTTATTGCACTACTAGACAGCGGAAAAATGCGTGTCGCGGAAAAAATTGACGGTCAGTGGATAACTCATCAATGGTTAAAAAAAGCGGTTCTACTTTCTTTTCGTATTAATCACAATCAAGTGATAGATGGCAATGAAAGTCGCTATTTTGACAAAGTGCCTATGAAATTCGCTGATTATGACCAAGCACGTTTTGAAAAAGAAGGTTTTCGTGTTGTTCCTCCCGCAGCAGTTAGACAAGGGGCTTACATCGCTCGCAACACTATTTTAATGCCATCTTATGTCAACATTGGTGCTTACGTTGATGAAGGTAGCATGGTTGATACATGGGCAACAGTAGGTTCATGCGCTCAGATAGGGAAAAATGTCCATCTCTCTGGTGGTGTTGGTATTGGTGGCGTTTTAGAACCACTACAAGCAAATCCTACCATTATTGAAGATAACTGCTTTATTGGCGCTCGCTCTGAAATTGTTGAGGGTGTTATTGTCGAAGAAGGCGCTGTTATTTCAATGGGCGTTTATATTGGTCAAAGTACCAAAATTTATGACAGAGAAACAGGCGAAGTACATTATGGCCGAGTTCCTGCTGGCTCTGTTGTTGTGTCAGGCAATTTACCTTCTAAAGATGGAAGCTACAGTCTTTACTGTGCCGTGATCGTGAAAAAAGTTGACGCAAAAACGCGTGGAAAAGTTGGTATTAATGAATTGTTAAGATCTATCGACTAATATAAGAACAGCGGATAGAATTAATTCTGTTCGCTATTCTTTCACTCATCTTTCTATCAGGTGCCAATATATGTACGATAATTTAAAAAATTTAGGGATCCCGCATCCTGAAGATATTGACCGCTATACCCTACGCCAAGAAGCTAACAACGATATTTTAAAAATCTATTTTCGCAAAGATAAAGGTGAATTCTTTGCAAAAAGCGTAAAATTTAAATATCCACGCCAACGTAAAACAATTTCTGATGGTCAATCAGGACAAGGTTTTAAAGAAGTAAATGAAATCAATACTAACTTACGTTATGTTATTGAAGAATTAGATCAAATTTGCCAACAAGACCAAGTAGAAGTCGATTTAAAACACAAGATCCTAGACGACTTGCGCCACCTTGAGCATGTTGTAGCAAATAAAATTGCTGAGATTGAAGCTGATTTAGAAAAACTGACTCGCCGCTAATAACAAGCCATATTAGCTGATATGTATGTCCGTTTTATAAAAAGCACCGCTTACTTACTGTATAAAACAGAAATAAGCGGTGTTTTAAAATACAAAATATAATTCACTATTTTATTAACCAATCAAATATTAGATTATTTTCTACTTAATCTAATAGGTTAACCCAGTTTTCAAGCCACTCTATTGCAAATACTTCTGGCTCCGCGATATCTATACCGTCTATTTTTAATATTTCGCCAATACGCTTTGCTTGATGCTCTTGTAACAACTCATCAAATTTCATCCCTGCACCACAAAAATAGTCATAGCTACTATCGCCTAAGGCAATCAAGCCATAACTTAGGTTTGGCTGATATCCTACATTATCACGTAGTTCATGAAATAGAGGCGCGATGGTATCAGGTAAATCACCTTGCCCAGTACTTGACGTTATCACAAGCACTGTTGAATATTTTTCCCAATCTGCGAGTGTACCGTCTTCGTAAACATTAGCTTGATGTTTATGTTCAAGTAAAATACGCTGTGCCTCTTCAGCAACTGCTAATGCATTACCATAAACTGTACCTACAAAAATGCCGATTTTAGCCATAATGTTTAGCCCACTTAATATTGTTTGATAATTCACCAACTAAACATCAAACATATAATATTGTCAATTCATTCTCAATGAGAATAAATTCACTCATCCTTTTTAAAAAGAGATTGTTTAAAATTATCCCACTTACTCTTTTCTCCATATAAATAACCTAATAAACTTTCAGGATAATTTATTTTAGATAACTTTGATGTAACCATTAAACAAATATCACCGATAATGAAATATTTATTTACTTCTTCTTTATAAAGTTCAAGATAAGATGATATTTTATTAATTTCACTCTTATAATCAATTAATAAACTAACAGATTCATTATGTCTTTTAGGAAAAAATAATTTATATACTTTAGAAAAAAAACCTATTTCCTTTCTTTTTATACACTCATCTAATAATGATAAGCACTCATTTGTTTTTGTTGTAATTTCATTAATCGAACTGCAAGAACTATTTTTAATTGCTATATTGGAAACTTTATTTTTTATTTTCTTTTCATAATCATTATAAGCATTAGAGAAAGACTCCAGCGATTTTAATTCAATCGCTAAGGAATCTGTATTAGATTCCACCTTTCTCGTCATTTCTAATAATTTATTAATCTCGATTTTTTCTAATTTTTCTTCTCTAAATAAATTAATATAATCTTGATAAAAAACATTAAGTGTTCTATGTGCTTCATTAAATTTACTATAATTATTTAAGCGTTCTCTTATATATCCTCCATCATCTTTTTCATTAATAATTTTATAAAAATCTTCAAGCGAACCATCATCCTTAATAAAATTAAAGGTATTATTAGCATTACTAAGACTTGCATATTTATAATATTTATTTATTACATTATATAATTTATTAATATTTTCATTAAGAAAATTAAATGATATTTCAAATTTAGTAAGCTCAGATTTAATCTTTTCTTTATTTAATGGATTATTATCTTTATTAAAACAAATTTTAATATTATTATCATCTTTACTTTCTATTTTAACTTTATTTTCTAATTTAACTTGATTATTAGCAGCTTCTACATTACCTAACTTAACAAATATATATTTTTTCTTATCCACTATAAAAGGTAGGTTACACCCGGGGTTTAACTCTATTGTTTTATTTTTCATCTCTTCAATTAATTTACTAATAGATTTTTTATTAAATTTACACAAAAGATTCTTCTCAAAAAATAAATTAATAGCTGGATTATTATCTTTATTAAAAATTTTATCTTTCAGAGAAGAAGAGTCTGTTTTACTAATTATAGTATCAATAAAGTTTTGTATAGTATCTAATGAGTTAAGGTTTATAGCTGTAAGATAATTAATATTTTCTCTATCTAAACAATCACTACCGAATTTATTATTAGCTTTATTAATTTTATCTAAATGATGAGGATCATCTTTTATATATTCATTAATTACATCAGTTAATTCACTTTTTATTTCAGCGAGAAAATTATTATCAACATAAACGTTACTCATTTTATGTTTTAAAATAAAAAAGCTATCATTAGGTAATGAGTTTGAACAATTAGCTATTTTTTCAGATAGTAAAAACGCTACATTTTCTCTTTTATCATTTGCAGGTAAAACATTTGCTAACTTATTGAAATATACTTCCATTATTATTACTCATATTCAATTATAATATTACAATCATAATACTATTGAATAGCAGATAATAATTTCAAAAAAGAGTTTAATTCATACGCGCTATGATATAAAAAAACACGCTAAATAATAAATTTAAGCGTGTTTTTTTAGTTAAAGAGTGCTATTTATTATTCAGTAGTATCTAAAGACCTTATATATTCATCCATTTCAGTTTTTAGATTATCTGACTTAGGGCCAAAAATGGCTTGAATACCCGAGCCAACTACCACAACACCAGCAGCACCTAATCTTTTCAACTCATCACGATCGACTTTTTCAATTTCTTTAACGCCAATACGTAAACGAGTAATACAAGCATCTAAACTACTGATATTGTCCTTACCACCAAACGCAGCGACTAAAGATTGTCCCATTGCACTCTTATCAGCTTGTTTCGCGTTTTTATCTTCTACTTCTCGACCTGGGGTTTTCAGGTTTAGTTTCACGATTAAGAAACGGAAAATAGAGTAATAAGTTATCGCATAAAGTATGCCAATAATTGGGAATAAATACAGTTTACTGCTATTGCCACTCAATACGATAAAATCAATTAAACCATGAGAGAAACTTGTCCCATCACGCATACCTAACAAGATACAAATAACAAATGCTAAACCAGCTAAAATAGCGTGAATAACATAAAGAATAGGAGCGACGAACATAAATGAGAATTCGATAGGTTCAGTGATCCCTGTTAAGAAGGCAGTTAATGCCGCAGAAATCATGATACCACCGACTTTTACACGATTCTCAGGACGAGCTGAATGCCAAATGGCAATCGCGGCAGCAGGTAAACCAAACATCTTAAATAAGAAGCCACCTGATAACATGCCCGCAGTTGGGTCACCAGCCATATAGCGAGGAATATCACCGTGGAAGACTTGTCCTGCACTATTTACATATTCACCCACTTGCATTTGGAACGGTACGTTCCAGATATGGTGTAAACCAAATGGCACTAATGCACGTTCTACAACACCGTAAATACCAAAGGCGACAGCCGGGTTTTGATACGCAGCCCATTCCGAAAAACGTTGGATAGCGGTACCAATAGGAGGCCAAATAAAGGCTAGGATAATACCAACAAAAATAGCGATTAAGCCTGAAATAATAGGAACAAAACGTTTTCCGGCAAAAAATCCTAAATACTCAGGTAATTTTATGCGATAAAAACGATTAAACATAGAGGCAGCAATAATACCTGCGATGATCCCCCCTAATACCCCTGTATCAGTAAGGTGCTGAGCCTCAATTTCTGCTGGCGTTAAACCTAAAACCCAAGGAGCAACCACAATCATAGTTTTAGACATAATGCCATAAGCTACAACAGAGGCCAGTGCAGACACCCCATCATTATTGGTAAAACCTAACGCAACACCAATAGCAAAAATAAGTGGCATATTAGAGAAAACCGAACCACCAGCCTCTGCCATAACTTGAGAAACAGAAGATGGGATCCATGAAAGATCAGCGGAACCAACCCCTAATAAAATACCGGCAATAGGCAGTACAGATACCGGTAACATCAAGGACTTTCCGATTTTTTGTAAAACAACAAATAGGTTTTTAAACATCAAGCAGACTCCCGGACTGTGGGTTTTTATATGTTGTAAGTTTTTATTTGTTTAAAGTAGTGTAGGTTTAATTTCATAAACTTATCTAATGATAAGCCTTATTTATTTTACATCATAAAATAAATCGCTTAATGAATACATGATAGCTGTCACGTTTCAAACATGTGAACAGATCAATTAATAGAATTATATATTCTACAAATAATTAAAACAGATTATAAATTTGCGCAAACCATTAAGACTTAAGTAAAAAAGCCTTAATAGTCACACAAAGAAAGTAATATTGAAAATTAAGAAAGGAATTAAAAATGATGAGCTAAATCTTCACCATACTGCTCTAATTCAGGTCTTAATCCACGCCAACCAAATTGATTAATAAGGTGTTGCCAAGGCAGATCCCATTTAGCGGTTAAGTTAAGTGGTTGCAATGTGATTGGATGAATTAAGTTTAGATGGCTTGCATGTAACATCAAGCGATGAGATTGAAAATGATTTACAACACCACGGTTTTGACGCAAATCACCGTGAGCAGTATCACCAATAATTGGATGTCGAATATGAGACATATGGCGACGTAATTGATGCTTGCGCCCCGTTTCAGGACGTAACTCTAATAAACTAAATCGAGATGTAGGGTAGCGTCCAATCGCAACCTCTTTTTCAACAGTTCCTAATGGCTGACAGTGCGTCACGCACTCTTGGATTTGTGGAGGTTGAGTTGCAAATTTATCTGCAATTTTGTCGAGTTCTTCGACTAAAGGGCTATCAATAACAGATGCCTCTTCAACATATCCTCGAACAACAGCATGATAAATTTTTTCTGTTTTATGTTGCTCAAAAGATTGAGATAGCGCTCTAGCAACATCAGAAGAAAGTGCCATTAATAAAACGCCTGATGTAGGTCTATCTAGACGATGCACAGGGAAAACATGTTGCCCTATTTGATCTCTTAGTGTCTGCATCACAAACACGGTTTCATGTCTATCTAGCCAACTGCGGTGAACAAGCCAACCCGCAGGTTTATTCACCGCAACAAGATGTTCATCTTGATAAATAATATCTAGCATTATCGACCTTATGATTTAAACATTGCGTCAAGTTCACGCAAATGATTGAGTAAATCAGTAACATCTCGACTTTTATCGTCTTTAAATGCTTCTTCGTAATAAGGTGCGATTACAAATTTATTAGGTAATGGCATCTCGTTTTCAATCATTGATGACAATCGAGGAATTAATACCCACTGTAACCATTCATGAGCACTCATTGTATCAATACAGAAAGGCTCAACACTTTCAAATGCTTGATCAGTAGGAGATTCTAATTGCCATAGCTCAATGTTCTTCATCTCTTCTTCAATCAAGAGCAATTTCGCTAAAATGCGTTGTTCTAGTGTCATCATTTATCCCTTATATAAAACTTACGAATAAGGATAACATTGGGATGGAATAGCAGAAAACAAATAAAAAATAAAAGGAGCCGAAACTCCTTTTAGACAAGAAAAATAGTTGTCTGTACAACACATGCGTCCAAGCAAGACCGTTTTTATCTATCCCTGTGATTAAGTCCGTATCCACATTAATGGAAATATCCTATTTCCTGTGTCCTTGATTACTCTATATTTTATCGGTCACCAAACAGTCCCTTATTTGGTGAACGTAGAATGCCAATAATTGATTAGTTAAACAACCCACAAAACAAAAGCAATTAAATAGCCGTAACTATAAATAAAAACAATGAGTTAATAACTTATTGTTCTATTTAAATAAACCAATTTTATTTTTATCAGTGACGTTTTTTGATAAAAAAATACACGCTTTTTTGTAAGATATATCTCACAAGAAAAAAGGGCTATAGACTACGTCACTCATTATATACAGCGACTAATTCTGAGAGAAAGAGAGATAAATTTTCAGCTAAAACTTCTCTTTTCTTTTTGCCGAAAGTTTCAAGAATGACTTCACCAGAAACATTACACACGGAAATTATTTCGTTTTCTGAATCTGTGCTACCAATAAATAATGTGGGTGTAAGTTTTAAACGCTTTTGAGTCACCAAATGACCGATAATGTTCTCTTGTAAGCGAATAAAATCCTCTTCACTCCACACTTGGATCAAGCTGAAATCGACCTCTCTAAAACGAACCTGCATATCCCCAGCATACTGAGTGGTAAAGTAATTGTGCAATTCAGGACGAATAATAATCCCCATCGCTTTTTCAACTTTTTCTAGTTTATCTGTTCCTACAAAAGGCTGCGGTAGCCAGTAAACAACTTCATCGCCCGTTCTTGATATACAAATAGAAGGAACACCATAAAGATCTTCACTTGCAGGAGGTAAACCTGATTTTTCTTGCCACAAATCAACATACTTTTGCGTAAAGGCTTTTAATTCAGAGGAGATGTTTTCAGTCATGATTATCTGTTCTATCTATTTAAATAAGAATTTCCTTTATGTTACCTGATTATGTCACTAATTCAGAGCACCAAAAATAAAGCATTCATATACTATTGATGTTTCAATAGTATAATTAACCTTCTTTTATTTTCAGCTAAAGTTAGGATGTAAATTATGTCTTTATATCAAGGTGATAAATCTCTTGAAGCATTATCTTTGGGCAAAGAGACTCAATATCATGATCAATATGATGCCGGGCTATTGCAAGGTGTACCACGTAGCCTAAATCGAGATTCACTCTCTTTAACTGCTGAAAATTTACCTTTTCATGGTGGTGATATTTGGACTATGTATGAGCTATCATGGCTTAATAGTAAGGGCTTACCGCAAGTTGCTATTGGTCATGTTGAATTAGATGCAACCACTGAAAATCTTATTGAATCTAAAAGTTTTAAATTATATCTCAATAGTTTTAATCAAACTCGTTTTGAAAGTTGGGATCTCGTCGAAAAAACCTTGCTTAAAGATTTAACGACTTGTGCTAAAGGCAAAGTTAATCTAACTATTTATCCACTTTCGCATTTTACATCACAACCTATTGTTAATTTTGCTGGAGAGTGTATTGATGAACAAGATATTGAAATTGATAATTATCAGTTTGATATGCAATGGTTAAACGAATCGACAACCGATACACTGGTTGAAGAAACCCTTGTCAGCCATCTGTTAAAATCAAATTGCCTCATTACTAATCAACCAGATTGGGGTTCAGTTGCTATTCAATATAAGGGTAAAAAAATTGATCGTGAAAAACTACTACGCTATTTAGTTTCATTTAGACAACACAATGAATTTCATGAACAGTGTGTTGAGCGAATTTTCCACGATATCATGCAATTATGTAAGCCAGAAACATTAACTGTTTATGCAAGATATACGCGACGCGGTGGATTAGACATCAATCCTTGGCGCAGTAATTGTGAGTTTGTTCCAGAAATTAGTCGATTAGCCAGACAATAACGGAATAATGCCTGTATGTTAATATGATCTGTGTTATACCAAGATCAGTTGCACTTCAGTTTGTTATTTCAGGAGAAAAAGGAGTCCTACGTGATAACTCATGTCAGCCCATTAGGTTCCATGGATCTGCTTTCACAGCTAGAAGTTGATATGCTAAAGAGAACCGCAAGCAGTGATCTTTATCAGCTGTTTCGCAATTGTTCTCTCGCTGTTCTCAACTCTGGTAGCCTTACTGATAGTAGTAAAGAACTGTTATCTAAATACCAAGATTTTGATATTAACGTACTGCGCCGTGAACGTGGCGTCAAACTAGAGTTAGTCAACCCTCCTGAAGACGCCTTTGTTGACGGAAAAATTATTCGCTCACTGCAAGCTAACTTATTTGCTGTACTGCGTGACATATTGTTTGTTCACGGGCAGATCACAACAGCAAAACGTGATCTTCACCTGAACTTAGAAAATAGCACCCACATCACTAATACGATTTTCTCGATTTTGCGTAATGCACGAGCGCTTCATATTGATGAAGATCCTAATATGATTGTTTGCTGGGGCGGTCACTCAATCAATGAAACTGAATACCTTTACGGCAGAAAAGTAGGTAACGAATTAGGGTTACGCGAACTCAATATTTGCACAGGCTGTGGACCTGGTGCGATGGAAGCACCTATGAAAGGGGCTGCGGTGGGTCATGCTCAACAACGTTATAAAAATAGTCGTTTTATTGGTATGACAGAGCCTTCAATTATTGCTGCAGAGCCACCAAATCCATTAGTTAACGAACTGATTATTATGCCAGATATTGAAAAACGTCTGGAATCTTTCGTACGAATTGGACACGGAATTATTATTTTTCCGGGTGGTGTAGGGACAGCGGAAGAATTGCTGTATCTGCTTGGTATTCTTATGTCTCCCGAAAACCAAGACCAAGTATTACCACTGATTTTAACTGGCCCTAAAGAGAGCGCCGACTACTTTAATGTATTAGATGACTTTATCGCCAATACATTAGGCGACGAAGCTCGACGCCATTACCAAATTATTATTGATGATGCGCCTGAAGTTGCTCGTATCATGAAAAAATATATGCCTTTGGTAAAAGATAATCGTCGTAGTACGGGTGATGCTTATAGCTTTAATTGGTCAATGAAGATCAATACTGATTTACAGCATCCTTTTGAACCAACACATGAAAATATGGCATCACTTAATTTAAGCACCGATCAATCACCTGAGAAATTAGCGGCTGACTTACGTCGTGCATTCTCTGGTATTGTTGCAGGTAACGTAAAAGAAGTGGGTATGAAAGCGATTGAAGCTTATGGCCCTTATAAAATTCATGGTGATCGTGAAATTATGCGTCGCATGGATATTTTATTAGCAGGCTTTGTTGAGCAACATCGTATGAAACTTCCGGGTGGTACAGCTTACCAACCATGTTACGAGATTATCAGCTAATTTATTATGATACATTTGCTGATTATTGATGCTTTAAACCTGATCCGCCGCATTCATGCGGCATCAGGTTCTTCCTGCAAGACGGTGTGTGAACAAAGTGTCAATCAACTGCTTGGTCACACACAACCGACTCATGCCGTAGCCGTCTTTGATGAAGACGATAGAGACGGTAGCTGGCGACATCAACTGTTACCCGATTATAAAGCGGGTCGCACACCAATGCCTGATGACTTGCGACAACAATTACCTGAAATTAAAGCAATGTTACTTAATTTAGGTATACAAAGCTGGCACTCAGGGGGTGATGAAGCAGATGACGTTGCAGCAACATTGGCAACTAAAGTGGCAAGTGCGGGTTTTCGAGTCACGATTATTTCAACGGATAAAGGCTATTGCCAATTACTTTCTCCCTCTATTCGTATACGCGATTATTTTCAACGACGCTGGTTAGATTTAGAATTTATTAGAGCAGAATTTGGCGTCGAACCATCTCAACTTACCAACTATTGGGGCTTAACAGGCGTAAATAGTAGTAAGGTTGCTGGCGTTCCTGGTATTGGACCTAAAAGCGCTACCGAGCTTTTACAAATTCACCCAGATCTAGAATCACTCTATCTGCATATTGATGATGTTCCGACTAAGTGGAAAAACAAACTTATTACTCATAAAGAGTCTGCATTTATCAGCCGGAAAATCACAACATTGCGTACTGATATTCAATTAAACGGTAATCTACAACAGTTACGTTTAAAATAGCCAAGTTCCCACACGTTAAAACTTAACGAGTGAATATCTTTGAATAACTCGCATCCATTAAAAAGGCTAAGTTTCTATTTATAAACTTAGCCTTTTATTATCATCAATAAATCGATGTACTTTGAGCGGTTTTAGAACTCACGATCTGGTCGATAAGCAGCCCAAATATTTTGAATATGAACCGTTATCTCTTCTCTATCGTGATACAGGTGCTTAGCTTGGATCTTAACGTTGATCCCTTTTTCCGCTAACTCTGTCTTTATTTTTTCAAGAATATGAGAGACTTCCTCATAACGCTTTTTCATTGGCAGTTTTAGATTAAAGATAGCTTCACGACACCATTCATTAGCAATCCAAGTTGTCATTAATGCAGCAACTTTAGCTGGTTTTTCAACCATATCACAAACAAGCCATGTGATATTTTTAGAGGTCGGTTCAAATTTAAAGCCATCAACTTGGTGATGACGAACTTGTCCTGTATCCATCAAAGATTGTGCCATTGGGCCATTATCAACAGCATGTACCATCATACTGCGTTTCACTAATTGATATGTCCAACCACCAGGGCATGCCCCTAAATCAACCGCTTTCATTCCACTTGCTAAACGCTCTTCCCACTCCTCATAAGGAATGAAAATATGAAATGCTTCTTCGAGTTTTAATGTCGAACGACTTGGTGCATCTGATGGGAATTTTAATCGAGGAATACCCATATAAAATGCGGAGTTATTAAAACTATAAGAGTAGCCAACATAACAACATCCCGGTGCAATAAAAAACACATGGATAATAGGGCGGCTAAAATTCTCTACTTTCAGCAAAATTTTCTCATTACGTAAATGATTACGTAATGGCACCGTAAATTTACGGCAGAATTTTAATAACTCTTTGCTTTCGTTAGTATCTGCAACTTCAACTCGAAGTTCACCCGCTTTTTCGACAGCACCTTTTAGCATTCCAACTATCGGTGTAATTCTATCTTCTGGTGGTAAATCTTTAAGTAATTCACCAGTCACAAACATCTGACGAGCAAAAATTAATTCACGGAAATTCACTTCGCGCGCGATCTTGTCTGCTTCACCTTCTTGGTAGCATTCAAAAATCACATAACCACTTCCCTCTTTAACACGAGGAAAACCATAAACGCCGATTTGACCTGCTTTATCCGTAATCTCAGCCGCGCACTCTTTTTCAAAACCTTGGCGACAATATAATGCAACTTTATTCATGGCGAGACGCCGGTGCCCTTAGACGCAAAGCGCCAATAAAAATTAAAGCCCAACCAATAAGAAAACTAAATCCACCAATTGGCGTAAAATAAGATAACAATCTGACTTGTGTTAGCGCCATACAATAAAGGCTACCACTGAAAAGTAGAATACCAACACCAAAGAAAATACCCGCCCAATAAAACCATAAAATAGTTTTACGCATTAACATTGCCGCGATCCCGACAAGTAATAAGGTATGGACGATTTGGTAGCGCATCGCTAACTGAATATATTCCCAATGTTGTGGCGATAAATGAGGTGCAAGCTTATGAGTTGCAAATGCACCAAAAGCAACATAAAAGAAGCCACTAATCGCGGAAAACATAAGCAATGTACGACTATTCATTGTTTATTCCTTCCTATCTAGAAGATATTTGCCAATCGCAATATTAAGATGATGTCAGTAAACCTAGCTTTTCTTGCTCATTCGCTGCTTGAGATAAAATCCATTGGCGAAAAGCCGCAATTTTACCCAATTCAGCCTGACTATCTTGGCAAACTAAATAAAACGCATTTTTACTAACAAGGACATCTGGAAAAGGTCTTACTAATCGACCTGACTCTATTTCACTACGTGCCATTACATTATTAACTAATGCAACGCCTTGTCCATGTACAGCCGCCTGTATCACCATTGAACTATGGCTAAAAATAGGTCCTTGTTGCACATTTATCTGATTTTGTATCTCTAACTGACGTACATAAGCTTGCCAATCTCGACGAGATGTATCATGTAGCAGTGTATGATAAATCAGATCGGATGGGGTTTTTAGTGGTTTTTCACCTGTAAGTAAAGATGGCGCACAAACAGGTATCAAATATTCAGCATAAAGGCGGTCTGTACGTAACCCAGTCCAATTTCCTCTACCATAAAAAATGGCGACATCAACATCGTCAGCCAGCTTATCTTCTTCTCTATCAACAGCCTGAATTCGTACATCAATTCCCGGATAAGCTTGATTAAATCCAGATAGCCGCGGTACTAACCATTGAATAGCAAAACTTGGGGAAAGGCTAACGGTAAGCGCACCTTTCGCGCTTCGAGCTAATAATTTGCGAGTTGCCTCGTTAATTGATGAAAAGATTTCCTTAATATCGAGGTAATAACTCTGCCCTTCTTCGGTTAATAAAAGGGAACGGTTGCGTCTTCTAAATAATTTTAGCCCAAGGAATTCTTCTAATGTTTTAATTTGGTGGCTCACTGCTGCTTGTGTCACAAATAATTCTTCAGCGGCTTTAGTAAAACTTAAATGACGTGCCGCTGAATCAAAAACCCTAAGCGCATTTAATGGCGGTAAACGTTTAGACATATTCGGTTCTTAAACCCCTATTTTGGCTATTAGTAGACCCTAACTTTCATCATTAGTTTTTTTTATGCGAAGCATTATAATTTGTCCCTTGATGATTAGCCAGTAAATACCTATAGTAAGCGCACTTCCTAAGCCGGAACGAAAAGTTGTGTAGTAGCAATACTGCAAAACTTTTGGCTTTGTGGTTGTGATGTTGTGTTTGCAAGTTGTCTGGAAATTCCAGACTTAGTAGCCGATGCTACTGTTTTTTTTCACTTCCTGTACATTTACCCTGTCTGTCCATAGTGATTTTATAGTGCACCGCCAAGGCGGTGCTTTTTTTATTCCCTATTTTTCTCTACTTTTTAATTACTCTCACATACTATTTTGATGTTTTCATCCATTTTTTATAATGAAATTATCATCATTATTCTAAAAAAACTCACCACAGATGATCCCCAATAAATTAAAACAACAAAAAATAGGATATTAATCTGATCTCAGTGATTTTTTATTGAGTGAACTTTCATCATCTTAATCGTGTTATTATGGGTCTAATCGCGCATTACAAACGGATGCCCTTAGGTTTCCGTTATAAATAAATATAATTAACCGTATAATCTATATGCCCTATTTTTAACGACAAATCACGAAAATTTATTCGTCTACTATTACAGCCTAACTATGAACGCATTTTCACCTGATTTATTTCGACAACAATTTCCTGCTCTTAAAGAAAAGACTATTTATCTCGATAGTGCAGCAACTGCATTAAAACCTCTTGCCATGATAGAAGCTTCTGATGCGTTTTATCGCCATAATTTTGCGACGGTTCACCGTAGCCAATATCAGCACGCTAAAGAGACAACGCAACAATATGAAGCGACACGTCAACAGGTTGCCGACTTAATCAATAGTGCTGATAGTGATACGATTATTTGGACAAAAGGCACCACAGAATCACTCAACCTTATTGCTCAAGGTTATTTTCGCCCACGCTTACAAGCAGGTGATGAAATCATTGTTAGTGAGCAAGAGCACCATGCAAACCTTATTCCTTGGTTGATACTGGCAGAACAAACTGGCGCACGAGTGATCCGTTGGGCTATTGAGGATCATTTTTTACCTTCAATTAATAGCTTAAATGCTTTAATCAATAAGCGGACACGAATTGTTGCTGTTAGCCAAATGTCGAATGTGACAGGCGCTCAAATCGCATTAGATAAAGTGTCCCAATGCGTTCATCAATACGATAATTGCTTACTGGTTGTCGATGGAGCGCAAGGTATTGCGCATCACCCAACAGATGTCACAGCACTTGATATCGATTTCTATGTTTTTTCTGCTCATAAACTTTATGGTCCTAATGGATTGGGCATTTGTTATGGCAAACGAGAACACTTAGAGAACATGACACCTTGGCATGGTGGTGGAAAGATGCTGACTAACGCAACATTCGAAGGTTTTACTCCAGCCCCAATTCCTCAGCGTTTTGAAGCTGGAACACCTAATGTTGCGGGTGTTATTGCATTTTCAGCCACATTAGCATGGTTAGAAAAGCAAGATATGCACCTTGCTAATCAATATACTTTAGAGCTTGCAGAAGAAGCAGAGAAGCGTCTGAGTGAGCTAAATGGGTTTATCAGTTACCGAGCCGCCAACTCATCAGTTGTTTCTTTCAATTTTGAAGGTATTCATCATAGTGATTTAGCAACATTAATCACAGAGAAAGGCATTGCATTACGCACAGGGCAACACTGCGCACAGCCCCTTATTGATTCATTAAATATTTCAGGCTGTTTACGTATTTCTTTTATGCCTTATAATCAACTTTCTGATATTGATGCCTTTATTGACGCTGTTATTTTTGCGTTAACACTCTTAAAAGACGAATAATCATCATGACCAACATTACAACACAGCATCCTTTTGGCAATGAAATTACTCTAGATATCTTGCTTAATGATTTTCAAAAATCAAAAGCATGGGAAGATAAATATCGCCAATTGATTCAACTTTCTCGTAAATTGCCCGCATTACCTGATGAATTAAAAACAACAGAAAAAGAAATCAAGGGATGTGAGAACAGAGTGTGGCTAGGTGTCGAATTAAATAATGACGGCAAATACCATGTTTATGGCGATAGTGATGGTCGTATTGTAAAAGGCTTACTGACTATTATTTTAGCCTCTGTTGAAAATAAAACAGCGCAAGAAATAGCTGATATCGATATGTTAGCGATTTTTGATCAATTAGGATTGGCTAATCAAATTAGCCAATCTCGTACTGACGGAGTGAATGCAATTGTCGCGCGATTAAAATCACTCACCTCTCAGTATTAAGTTTTATACTCTAAATAATTCAAGATGTAGCTAGGCGACAAGCGAATGAGTCGCTAGGAGCATATATCAGTATGTGACTAGTGCGAATACTTTAAATATGACCAGTACGCTGCGCCTTTGCTAACATCTTCTTCAAAGCATGAGACACCGCAATAAAACCAAACGACGCCGTTACCATCGTTACGGCACCAAAGCCAGCTGAACAATCCATTCGTTTCACACCATCTGCGGTACTTTTAGCGGCACAAACCGTACCATCTCCTTGTGGATAAACGAGTTGCTCTGTTGAGAAAACACAATCGATCCCTAGTTTTCCCTTACTGTTTTTTACGACATTAAAATCAGACTTCAAACGCTCTCTTAATTTAGCCGCTAAAGGATCTTGAATTGTTTTTGCTAGATCAACCACTTGGATTTGTGTTGGATCAATTTGCCCACCAGCACCACCCGTTGTGATCACCGGAATTTTATAACGACGACAATAAGCTAATAATGCAGCCTTTGGTCTTACACTATCAATGGCATCAATGACATAATCAAAGTTGTTATTCATCATTTCAGCGACATTATCAACCGTGACAAAATCATCAATACTCGTCACTTTGCATTCTGGATTGATTGCTAAAATACGCTGTTTCATCACATCACATTTAGGCTGGCCCACGCTTTCTTTCAACGCATGTATTTGACGATTAGTGTTAGTCACACACACATCATCCATATCAATTAAGGTGATAGCACCAATACCACTACGTGCTAATGCTTCAGCAGCCCAGCTACCGACCCCACCTATACCCACGACACAAATATGAGCCTGAGCAAAATAAGACAACGCTTTTTGCCCATAGAGTCGCCCTATTCCAGAAAAGCGTTGTAAATATGAATCTGATAATGAATTTTGCATAATGCGATAACAACCTAAATAACAGAAATAATCACGGCTCTTAATATCCATAGCCATGTCGTTTGCATCATTTTACCGTTAATAATGAACAGATAAATAGTAAATCGTTTTTATGGCGCTGGGTTTAATAAGTTAAGTTGTGATTTTTTTAATACCCAAACACGCCCATAATGATTATAAAAACCTGCCATATGACCAGCATCTTTACCAATTCCATGATAAATATCGAAATGATGCCCTTTAATTGCCCCACCTACATCTAATGCCACCATTAAACGCATTTGGTATTCACCTGTAAAATTACCGCTATTATCAAGTACAGGAATTTCAGCAAGCAGCACCGTTCCGGCAGGAATAATACTTCTGTCGGAAGCCACAGAAGCAAGTGCAACAAGAGGAATAGCACTAGCGCCTCTGACTGGTGTAAAAGGCTCTGGTTTGAAAAACACAAATGACGGGTTTTCTTCTAATAATTTTCTGACTTCAGCATCATTGTGCTTATCAGCCCAATCTCTAATAGCAAGCATCGACATATCTTTTCTTTCTACTTCGCCATTATCAATAAGTACTTTGCCAATACTACGGTAAGGGTGCCCGTTTTTCCCCGCATAACCAAAGAACGTTAAAGGTTTACCATCACCAAAATCAACATAACCACTTCCCTGAACTTCCATCATAAAATTATCCATAATGGAGTTACTGTAAGCTGCAATTAAAGATTGGCTTAATGCACCATTATAAATAGCAGCACGAGAAGGCAATTTTGAACGACTATTAGCCGGCATTTTATAAAGAGGGTATTGGAATTCACCTTGTTGCGTTAAACGAGCTTCAAGAACAGGGGTGTAATATCCAGTAAACTGAACATTACCGTACTTATCGACGCCTTCCATTTGAAATGCAGAAAGATTGAATTGACGTAATTGGCGTGTATCTGCACCAGATCGTAACCAGTTTTCTACCGCCTGATAAGTCTCTTTATTGCTATTGTATAAGCGGGATGATGTTTGGTTTATCTGGTTTACTTGTTGTAAGTAATCAGGACCATTAATCGGTGTACCTTGCGTATTTGGCGAGCTTACCTCAATGAGATCTTGCTTAAGCTTTCCATCTTTATACTGTTGCCCTTGCTCTGTTGGACGATGACATCCTGTCAAAGCTAGCGCTAACATACCTAAAATTAACGATTTTCGCCAAGTAACCATTTTTGACCCGCTTAATGACTGAATTTGAGTGTTGATTTTGAGTTAGAAAGATACCAAAGCAAAATCAATAAAGATATGAATATGCTAATTGTTAAGGCTTTCTATTATCACCCAATCAATATGACTTTTAAACAACTCTCAATAACTTGAAGTATGACAAGTATAACTGCCTAAATTTGCATCTTGATGTGTTATTTCTGACCGTTTTTAAAAGAAAACTGTAAAAATTTCATAAAAAACTTGCAACTCAGCAGATCCTGAGTATAGTGCCCCTCTGTGGAGACGCGGGGTGGAGCAGCTTGGTAGCTCGTCGGGCTCATAACCCGAAGGTCGTCAGTTCAAATCTGGCCCCCGCAACCAATTCACAAAGCAGTAAGTTATAGTATCAGTCGCGGGATGGAGCAGCATGGTAGCTCGTCGGGCTCATAACCCGAAGGTCGTTGGTTCAAATCCAGCTCCCGCAACCAATTCTATAAACAACAATTCAGTCGCGGGATGGAGCAGCATGGTAGCTCGTCGGGCTCATAACCCGAAGGTCGTTGGTTCAAATCCAGCTCCCGCAACCAATTTCTCTTCAAGATTTCCTCTTATTTTATTTTCTCTCTTAATTTACAAACCTAATTTTATCCCTCATAGATTTACTAAATAAAATTTATTTTATCTCAATAATATATTGTATTAGATAGATTTATTGTGTTGAAAATACAATAAAAATGCCAATAGAAAGCGCATGATATTGGCTTTCTACTGGGCTATAAGAAAAGGAGATAGAGAAAGATTAGCTACGATCAGCTAAGGTTAATTCACCGCCATTGGCAAAATAAGCTTTGATCCCTTTAAAGATAGATTCAGCAATTTGTTGCTGGAACTTGGCTGTTTTCAGCTTTTTCTCTTCTTCAATATTACTGATAAAGGCCGTTTCAACCAGTATTGATGGAATTTCTGGCGCTTTTAATACCGCAAAACCTGCCTGATCGACTTTATTTTTATGCAGTTTATTAATCCCACCCATGAGCTTAAGTACTTCGCTACCAAATTTTAGGCTGTCATTAATTGTCGCAGTTTGCACAAGATCTAACATGGCGTGATCAACATAACGATCGCCGCTTTTACTTACCCCACCAATTAAGTCAGACTCATTTTGTGTTTGAGCAAGATAACGTGCCGTATTACTGGTTGCGCCCGTTTTTGATAATGCAAAAACAGATGAACCTCTCGCAGCGCGGTTTGTAAACGCATCAGCATGGATAGAAACAAATAAATCTGCCTGCATTTTCCGCGCTTTAGCAACACGTACTGTCAATGGAATAAAGACATCTTCATTACGTGTCATATACGCTTTCATTTTAGCGTCTTTATCAATAAGCGTTCTTAAGCGACGAGCAATTTGTAAAACCACATCTTTTTCACGCGTTTTATATTTACCAATTGCGCCCGGATCTTCCCCGCCATGACCTGGATCGATCATGATAATAATAGGTCTATCTCGCCCCGCTCGACCCGGTTTACGCGTGTCGGTTTGCGCTGGTACAGCTTGTTGTAAATCACCGTCGTTATATTCACGCAATAGCGCTAAGAGAGGATCGTCTTCCTTATCAGCACCATGGCTTGGGTAGAAATCTAACACCAAACGGTTTTTAAATTCAGCCACCGGTTTCAGCGTAAACATTTGGGGTTGTACAGGCGTTTTTACTTCAAATACCAGTCGTACTGTTTTAGGTGTATTTTGGCCAACGCGAATAAGTTTTAAATACGGATCGCTAGTCTGAACTTGATTAGCGACACCTTTCAATACGCTATTGAGTTGAATACCTTCTAAATCCACCACAATACGTTCAGGGTTTGATAATGCAAACTGACGATATTTCAGTGGCGTACTGGATTCTATAGTCACGCGAGTATAAGTCGAGGCAGGCCAAACCCTCACAGCAACAATCGATGCTGTGGCAGCAAGACCAACAGGACTAACACTTAACAATAATAACGCGCCAATTCCTTTAACAAGACGACGACGAGTTTGATTGTGCTCAGAATGACTCATGAAAATATTCCAAAAAAACGATTAACGTCAATAAACTCTAAAAAGAGATAAAAAAAGTTAAGAACAAAAAACTTTACCCAATCCACACTTCACTGTCACTTAAAAACAGCACAATTACTCACTTTTACACGAATATTCTGCCTTCAGGGAAAACAATAAGATAGGATTTTACTTGCCATTCCTCTCCAAAAAGAATAAAAATACATTAAATTAGAATAAAAATTCACTTGAGAGGGTTTTATGAAAGAGCGTAGCACCGAATTGGTTGATGGATTCCGCCACTCGGTTCCGTATATTAATGCACATAGAGGCAAAACATTTGTCATTATGTTGGGTGGCGAAGCCATTGCTCACGAAAACTTCCCATCTATCATTAATGATATTGGGTTACTACACAGCCTAGGCATTCGTTTAGTGGTTGTTTATGGCGCTCGCCCACAAATTGACACTGCGCTTGAAATACAAAAAGTATCTCCGATTTATCATAAATATACGCGTATCACAGATAGTAAAACCTTAGAAATCGTTAAACAAGCTGCGGGCACATTGCAATTGGATATTACGGCTCGCCTCTCAATGAGTTTAAGCAATACGCCATTACAAGGTGCGCATATTAATGTTGTTAGTGGTAATTTTGTTATCGCACAGCCATTAGGGGTTGATGATGGCGTTGATTATTGTCATAGCGGAAAAATTCGTCGTATCGATGAAGAAGCCATTCACCGCCAGTTAGACAGTAATGCTATTGTATTAATTGGCCCAGTTGCAGTGTCTGTTACAGGTGAAAGTTTTAATCTCACCTCAGAAGAAGTGGCAACCCAGCTTGCGATAAAACTTAAAGCACAAAAACTGATCGGATTTTGCTCATTTCAAGGTGTTATCGATGAAGAAGGCCACATTGTTTCTGAGCTGCTACCTAATCAAGCTGAAGATAAAATTCAAGAGCTACAAACAGAAGGTGATTACCATTCAGGCACAGTAAGATTCTTACGGGGAGCGGTTAAAGCCTGTCGTCGTGGTGTAGAACGCAGCCACTTACTAAGTTATCAATCTGATGGTGCGCTTATTCAAGAATTATTCTCTCGTGATGGTATTGGTACTCAAATCGTCATGGAGAGTGCAGAAAAAGTTCGTAGAGCAAATATTAATGATATTGGTGGCATACTCGAACTTATTCGCCCATTAGAACAGCAAGGTATTTTAGTCAGACGTTCAAGAGAACAATTAGAAGTTGAAATTGACCAATTCACTATTATTGAACGCGATAATATGACTATTGCATGCGCAGCGCTTTATCCTTACCCATCAGAAAAAATTGGTGAAATGGCTTGTGTTGCAGTACATCCAGATTATCGCAGCTCTTGTCGTGGCGAGGTCTTGCTACAACGCATTTCAGCACATGCTAAGCAATTAGGATTAGAAAAGCTGTTTGTTCTCACAACTCGTAGCATACACTGGTTTCAAGAAAAAGGATTTGAACCTGCTGAAATTGATAAACTCCCTATTGAAAAACAAGCTCTTTATAATTACCAACGCCGTTCTAAAATTTTGATCCTAGACTTACATAAAGAGTAACTACCAAGCACAAAAAAAGACAGGTATCCCTCTCAATGCCTGTCTTTTATTATTTTCCACGATTAGCTAACAGCTAATAACGTAATTTATCAATTAATCCACTTCGACGTTGAATACGCGTTTGTATTGCCATTTTCACCATAGACTCTGAAGCATAAAGAGAAAGCTTTTGTTTAGCGCGGGTTAATGCGGTATATAACAATTCTCGACTCACAACAGGTGAAAATTTATCGGGGAGTACTAATGCAGTATGGGTAAATTCCGAACCTTGTGATTTATGCACCGTCATTACATACGCAGTTTCATGCTGTGGTAATCGGCTAGGTTGGATCGCTTTCAATTTTCCATCCGGTAGTTGGAAAAACGCTTTCATTTCACCTTCATCGTTATTGAGCATAATACCAATATCACCATTAAACAGACCTAATGTACTGTCATTTCGTTGGATCATAATGGGGCGACCAATATAATCACTTTGATAACTGTTTGTAGGGCGACGGATCAATCGCTGGCGATGCAATAACATCTCAATTCTGTCATTTAAACCACTCACACCAAAAGGACCTTCTCTTCGTGCGCACAATAAACGGTATTGGTTAAATGCATTAAGAATAATATCAGGTGATGCTTTTTGAGAAACTAAAGTGAGATACTCTCGATAGGCATTAGCGGCATCTTGTATCATCAGTAAATAGCTTTCTTTTGACTCTAAAGCAATAAAGCTCACATCTTGAGGCGCTAATGCTATTTCAAGCTGTTGCGGGCTAACCTCAGCCTTTTTTAATAACGCAATCGCTATTTTGGTTTGTCCTTTATTAACCGCAAAAGCAAGTTGCCCTATCCCTGAATCTTCACCAAAACGATAGCTTTTACGTAATAGACACAGAGAATCACTGACGACAGAGACTGGCGTTTGAGAAACAGGAATAATATCCGTAGATTTAACCAATTCACCTTGAGTTAAATGATTAATCTGATCAAACCTTTTTTGACTGAAACCATCTTCAGAAAAACGGCAAATATCACCTAATACAGCCCCCGCCTCAACAGAAGCAAGTTGGTCTTTATCACCTAAGAAAATAACGTGGCATTTTGATGGGAGTGCATCAATCAAGCGCGCCATCATGGGTAAATCAACCATTGAGGCTTCATCAACAACTAAAATATCAAGCTGTAATGGATTATCTTTATGGTAACGCACTTGCTGGCTTTCAGGCTGAGCGCCTAATAAACGATGAATAGTTTGTGCTTGCTTTGGCATCCACTTATTTTCTTCTTCGCTTAAATTAAGTTGCGCCAACGCCTTTCCTAAAGATTCCGTTAATCTCGCAGCCGCTTTACCTGTAGGAGCCGCTAATTGAATAATCGGCTTTTCATTCGATGTGAGCATCACAAAAGCCGCTAAAATTTTAGCCACTGTTGTGGTTTTCCCCGTTCCGGGACCGCCTGAAATAATAGAAATAGGGCTTGTAATAGCAACACTGGCAGCCACTTTTTGCCAATTTGTTTCTTGGCTTTCTTTCGTGACGGGAAAAAGCTGGTTGAGCACCTTAATTAATTCATTTTCATCAATATCAACAATGGTGTGCTCTTGCCTAAAAAATTGAGCAACTTTCTCTTCATAGCTCCACATTCTTTGTAAATAAAGAAGTTCATTATCTAAAATAATCGGAGAAGGAAGATCATCGCTACTTTGACTAACGCAATGACAATGGGTCAACTCTTCTACTATTTTTTTAGCCGAAGGCTTACCCATTTTTTGCCAAATCTCTTGTGAAAACTCTTTTTGCCTACCATCAAACAGTTGATCTTTTTGAATAATGTTTAATGGTAAGCAAACGTGCCCCGCGCCAGTTTGAGCGCTCAAATAAGCAAATAAAAACAGTAAAATTGGGTTCTCATCTTCAACCAGCATTTGTGCAAATCGAAGATCTAAAGGTCGTAGTAAGTTTTGTGTAATCGCTTGTTCTAATAGTTTGATCATTTTTATTTCTCACCGACTACATCGGGTTTGCTTGTTTTACCTGCAAATAATGAATCTAACGCCAAAACAAAAGCTTCATCAGGCAAATAGGCATAAACCCCATTTCCGGGATGTTCTTTATCTATACCCCGTAAAAAAAGATAATAAATACCACCAAAATGAGTTCGGTAATCATAATCAGGAATACGTTGCTGTAAAAAACGATGTAACGCTAAGGTATAGAGTTGATATTGCAAGTCGTAGCGATGATCCATCATTGCATTCATCATCGCTTCTTGTGTGTAATCCTCACTCGATTCACCTAACCAATTCGATTTATAATCCACAACATAGTATTTACCTTCCCAAGAAAAGACTAAGTCAATAAAGCCTTTTAGCATTCCTTCTACTTGTTGAAATTGCAAAGCAGGACAACGTTTTGATAGAGGATCAAACTGACTAATTAATTGAGTCAATTGGGCTGATGATACTTCTTTCTCAATAGGTAAATAGAATTGCAATTCATCAAGTTGTTGTGATTTTGGGATATCAGCAAGACACAATCCTTGAGAATTAAGCGGTGTATGAAATAGCGTTTCCATCCATGTCACTAAAAGAGTCGCCCACTTTTCATCAAAGCCTTGGGCCGTCAATTGTTCTTGCATCCACAGCTCATCAATAGGCTGCGAAAAATCTAATACTTCCAGCAAACTATGTAAGAATGTTCCTGCTACTGCACCTCGAGGAAAATGATGAATAGAATTTTCATCAACCTCTCCTTGTTGCTTTTCACCTTTAGCATCTGTATCAAGCCCCGGTGCGATAGATTGCACCAAAGCCTCAATATCACCTAAATCAAAATGATAACCGCGATTTGAATGCTGATAGGTTAATCCTGAATAGCTCGTTATACGCCAATTATCATGGATCTGACGTTTAAATATAGCGGCTTCAAGTTTTGTTTCAGCCATTAATTGAGGCTGATAGCGATGTGCTGATATATTATCAAGCGTTGTTACACTGATATTATCATCTAATAAAGCGTGAATTGATTGATGCAATAATTCACTATTGCCTTCCTCGCCCTGCTGTAATAAATACCCTAAAGCATTCTTATGCAGATCGGTAAGCCCTGATTTACGTTTAGTCCCCTTAACCAGAGGCGCAACACCAACATAACAGCAGAATTTAGATCGTGTTAATGCCACATAAAGTAAGCGTAAATCTTCAGCCAAGCGCTCTTCATCCGCTAAGCGTAAACTTTCAGGTCGGCTGAAAATATCTAATTTCGCGTGAAATTTTTCTCTGTCATGATAAAGCGCCCCTTTTTGTTCTTGGTAATTACAAGCAAAAGGTAAGCAAACAATAGGATATTCAAGACCTTTAGATTTATGGATAGTACAAATTCGCACAAGATTTCGGTCGCTTTCCAAACGCATTTGTTGACTTTCAGATTGTGCATCAGGATGAGAGATCTGTTGTGCTAACCAACGAATAAGGGCGTGTTCACTATCAAGTTGTAATGAAGTTTCTTGTAATAATTCACCAATATGCATGATATCTGTAAGTCGGCGCTCACCATCAATACTTGCGAGTAAATTTTCTGCAATTTGATTATCCATCATGATCTTACGCAACATGGGTAAAACACCACGCTTTTGCCATAGTACATAGTAATCAGCAAATTTCTCCACGTATCTATTCCAGCGTGCCTCATTGCGGTTCAGATCATCAATTTGCTTTGCGCTAAAACCAAATAATTGGCTGGCTAAAGATGCCCTTAAAACACGTTCTTTCTCCGGTGTGACAACCGCTTGTAATAACCAAAGTAGATCTTTAGCTTCATTGGTTTCAAATACACTTTCACGATTGGATAAGAATACAGATTGTATTGAAAGCAAATTCAGTGCATCACGGACCAATATCGCTTCTCTACGGCTACGCACCAGTACCATAATATCCGCAGATGTAACCGCTTTTTTTGCGCCTTGCTCAATCAGCCAAGCCTGTTGCTGATCCCCTGCGGATAACCAATCACGAATTTGTGCGGCACATTGCGCTGCCATGATTTGCTCATAATTTCCCGTAGAAACACTTTCGCCTTCAGCAAGCCAAAAATTAACAGGCGAAATCGGTTTATCATGGTAAATAAAGACCATGTCTTGGTTTTTTTCAGCCGAACTTACTTCAATAAAAGGGATATGCTCAAATAAAAATGGCGCATTGGAGCGCATAAAAAGCTTGTTAACTGCATTCACCATACCCGGTGCAGAGCGCCAGTTAGTATTTAATGTGTAGTGATGAGATGTCTGCTTTCGGGCTTGAATATAAGTAAAAATATCCGCACCACGGAATGCATAAATTGCCTGTTTAGGATCACCAATAAACAATAACCCGCTGTTTTCATGCTCACCATAAATGGCATCAAAAATACGGTATTGTTGGGGATCGGTGTCTTGGAATTCATCGATCATTGCAACTGGGTAGCGTTCACGAATAGCTTGCGCTAAAGCCTCACCACCTTCACGTTTCAATGCTCTGTCTAAACGTGTTAATAAATCATCAAATCCCATTTCACCACGACGCATCTTTTCATTTTCAATGCCTTGGCGTATTTCAGGGATCGCGTTGGCAAGAATAACATCTCGCAGAGTCAGGCTCTGCTTTGTTAATCGTTCAATTTCAACAAAAAGAATATGCTCTGGTGCGGGACCTTTCGTTGCCTTTTCATTCAGCGTTTCTTGAGAAAAACGAACTAAACAATCAGGTAATTGATAGCTTTTCGTTTCTAATGTTGACGCCCACAGAGTAATTTCTTCAATCCATTTGGGTAAGAAACGACTGCTATAACTACGTTTATCAACACCTGAAGCGGTTATCCATGCTTCAACTTCATGATGATGTTCATGCCAACGCGCTTTCACCTTGTTAATGGCTTCAATAACCGCTTGATGACGCTCTTTGACTGATTCATTTTCACTGTCTAATGCCACACCTTCAATTTCAGGCATTTCACCTTGTAAATAAGGCTGTATTTCATAAAGCAGTTGTTCAGGGCCAGACCAAATCTGGCTTACGGCATTAGCAACATCATAAGAAAGTGGATAACAGTGCCGTCGCCAAAAGTCAGCACATACCCGTTTTTTTAGCTCATATTCATCTTGGATCAAGACTTGTTCAAACAAGACTCCTGATTCAAATGCATTGTTTGCCAACATACGTTGGCAAAAGCCATGAATGGTATAAATAGCCGCTTCATCCATTTGTCGTTCGGCTTCTAACAACCACTGTGCAGCCAGCTCTTTATTAGGGATCTGTTTAAGTAACTCATCATAAGTATGATCGCTACTTTCAACATCATGACGGATACAGGCAAGTCTTAGTTCATGAATATTTTTACGAATACGGGCTCGTAATTCATCTGTCGCCGCATCCGTAAATGTCACAACTAAAATCTCTTCAACATTGAGAGGGCGGTAGAATGCAGACTCTCCGCCTAATCCAAGAAGCAACCGTAAATACAACAACCCGATGGTATAAGTTTTCCCCGTTCCCGCTGACGCCTCAATGAGGCGTCTTTGGTACAAAGGAAGTGTATACGGGTTTAATGGCTGTGCCTGTATCACTTCACTCACTCTTTAATTTCCTCAACAGGTAAGGTTTTTTGTAATTCACTTACCGTAGCATAACGTTTCCATTGTTTATTTTCGGCATAATCAGCATCTTTGCCATCTTTACCAATAATTTGAGAAACAAAAATAAAGCCGTTTGGTTTTATAATTGCTTTTTCATAAAACTCAATAGCTTGTTTTAACGTTACTTTATTAAGCTCCGCTAAGAATTTTTCACGTCCATCATATTTTAAGTTATTACGATGGAAGTCATTTCGATAAAGAGAAACTTCTTCATAGAACGTTTGAGGTGGCTGTTTAACTTCGGTAATAATCGCCTGTTTATACTGATTAAAATCAGCCTCGTTCATTTTTTTCAAACGCTCGTAAGCTTGTTGATAAAATGCGTTATAACGCTGATTTAAATAGGCTGGTGGTTTTGCATTACTTTGTAGTAAAAAGCCGATACCTGATTGCTCACCCATAGTGGCTTGATAAGCAAATACAGCATAACCAAGTTGCTCTTCTGTTCTTAATTGATCATAGAACCAAGGCTTGATAACAGACGATAACACTGAAGAAATTGCCTGACCTTCAAGACGGCTATAGCCAGTTGGGATATAAAGCTCCCCTAATGCGTTATCTGTGCTCTTCGATTTATTTTGGAATTCAACCGCATTTAATTTATTGAATACTAATGTTTCACCGATCCAATATTCTGTGCCTTGATTACCTAATAATTCGTGTGCAGATTTAGCAATATCGCGGCTTTGCTCTGGTGTTAAGTTACCAATAATCAGCGCTTGAAGTGCGGCATTTTTAATTACGTCACGGCGATTATCAATAATATCTTGTAGTGTAATTGACTCTAATGCTTTGAGTTTTTCGGCTTCTTCATAGTACGGGATCGTATTTAATCGACGAGCCGGTAACATAGCGGCTTCAAAAGCTTTTAAGTTATGAGTCACTTCAAGTTGTTCACGATACCAAGATTTAGCTTGATCCAACTCTTCTTGAGTTGATTCAAAGCTCATATAGCTTTTCAGTGTCGCATTAACGAGTTCTGGTAAATGTTGCGTATAACCATTCATTGAAAAATCAATACCTTGTCCTGATGAGGATGAGATATTCATTCCAGCAACAGACGCTTGGTAAGATAATTCACTTAATGCTAAACCAGCGAGATAATCCGTTAAGGTTTGTGTCACTTGTTGCTTAACAGTAATGTCTGATTTTTTATTCACTAAACTTAATGTCACACTGGCTTTAGGCTCATCAGAAAAATAGTGCGATGGCATATAAAACAAGCGAGCGCTTTTATCTTGCCACAATAATTGTGGTTTGGTGATTTTGCTGTCCGCATCAATCAATGAAAGATTATCAGGGATATAAGGGTTCAGTGCTGGCAGTGATAATGAAATATCATCTGATAATGTTTGCCATGTTTTTAATTGCTTATCTGTGATTTTATCAACCTGATAAGGCGCATTAACAAAATAGGCTTGTTTGTTAGAAGGTTCATTAGGGCTTATTACCCAAATACGTGCTTTCTCTGGTGTAAGAGAATCAAGACGAGAAAGAATAGCTGAAGGTTGATAATTATCAGCAATATAGTCTGCATCTAGAATATTTTTGATTGGATAACGTAGCATCATATCCGAAATGCCTTCTATGTAATTCATATCTCTTACAATAGAGCCATAACGAAATGAGAGATCTAATACATTCGCAATTTCATCAAAATAACGCTGACTGATACCTTCTGTTTGAATTAAACGAATGTACGAAAAGATAGCGGAAATCACTTTATCTTTTTGCGCTAACCCTTTATCGGTTAACGAAACATAAATGGTAAACGAGCCTTGGTTACGATCGATATATGGCTCTGAGAACGCACTAATATTTTCGGCTAAACCTTGGTCTTGTAACCATGTTGCTAAAGTGCCTGAGCTACGATTGCCAATTAAATAGCCAATGTATTCGTCAGTTTTACTGCGAAAATCAGCAACGTTGTTATCTATACCAAACTCAATTTGTAAAGTCTTTTGCGGTTGCGCTGGTACTAAGTGGATCATTAACCCTTTTTCTTTATCCGTCATAGCAGGTACTGTGGTGACTGGCACATCTGCCTTTTTATTCGGGATACGAGCGAAAGTGTTTGCAGCTAATTTAGACAATTCATCAAGTGATTTATTGCTGTAAATTACCCCATTCATTAAATTGCCAGAGTAGTGTTTTTGATAGAATTTTATTAACTCATCTTGAAGCTTGCTATTTGGCTTATCACTTAATGTTTCTAGATTCCCGCCCATAAAACGAGAACTTGGATGTGATGGGTTTAAAGTTTCTGCTCTGACTTGCCAAAAACGCATACCATCGCGCGCACGCGCCATTGTTAATTCTGCATTAACAGCATTACGTTCACGATCTGCATTTTTAGGATCAAGTAAAGGTTCAGCTAAAGCATCAGCAAGACGATCAACCGCTTCATTAATAGCACTATTTTCCACTTCTAAATAGAATGCAGTGCGATAAGTCGTTGTACTCGCATTATGAGAGCCGCCATTCTTTTGTAAGAATTCAGACATACTGCCTGATTGAGGGTATTTAGCCGATCCCATTAGCACCATATGTTCTAAATAGTGCGCAAGACCTTGCTGACTATCTGGATCTTCTAATGCACCAACAGGTAATGCAACCGCTGTTAATGATTTAACTGCTTTTTCATCAGAAACCAGTAATACGGTCATTTCATTAGGTAGTTTGATCGCTTGATATTGTCGTGGATCGCTCTCACTTTTTTCAATACTATCAGGCAATACTTGCCAGAGTGGATCAGCCGCAAAACTATTGATACTCACTAGCATCAATAGCAACATGATCCATAGTTGCGAGCAGTATTTTCTCATCTGATATGAGCTCCCTTATTTTTTTAGAAATGGAATTATTGGTTTAAATATGGTTAATGCCGTCTGTTTGACCGTTTGTAAAAAAGGCTCGTCTAATTGAGAGAAAGCACGCTGAACATACATGTCGTTCATTTCACCATCTCGATTATAGCTATCCGTTAAATGTTGCATCAGTACTAATTCTGCTTTTTCAAGGGTCTCTTCATCATCAAGTAAAAACTCTTGTGATTTTTTATCATAGCAAGCTTGTAACCAAGCCCAACCACTTTTCGCAAATAGCGCTAATGGGCTATTTAACCCTTGTTTATAGTCACTGATTAACTTGTCTAATGTTGAATAGGCAACTTCAGGATCAACGGGTAATAAACACCATTGAGTCTCTTTTCTGCCGTAGAATCGGCTCTCGCCTGTTCCCTCTTTTAAACAATAAACTAGGTGCTCAATCCACAGCTGCAATAAGTCATTAGCTGTTAAGCTGGCAGGTCGCCAACGTAATAAACCATCAGCTTGTACCTCATTTAAACGACCAATCAATGGCATTGCACTAAAGCTTTGCTCTAATGTGACAGAATGTGTGGCTAATCGTTCACTTCTTATCTTTTCAGCTAAAGGAAGTAACTCTTCTATTTGCTGCTCCCAATAAATTTGACCAAATGCACTGGCAGGAAGTTGTCCTGCGGCTTTGATACGCTCAAACAAAGCTTCTGTTGAGGTTTGATCAATTAATGCTTTTAATAACCATTGATTTAATAGATAACGCTGAAGGGCATTTATCACAAATGGCTCTTCTTCAGGTAATTCTGTTTCTTCGATAACAAAGTTTGTTTTTAATCTTTGTTGGAAGAATGCACGAATAGGATGTCGATAAAAACGTGCAAGCGCATCAACAGAGACTTTATCTATTGTGTCATCGTCATTAAGTGGCTCGGTAAAACTTTGATGAACCTCACCTTGTCCACTAGCCGCAGGCAACCATTCAGAGGCATAAGAACGGAAGGAAGCGTCTATTCGGAAGTTTTCTTGAGCAAAAGGAACACGGCTATGTTGTGTTAATAAATGCTGATTTATACGAGTCGCGCTGTCATCAACATTGAGTTCACCATCCTCCGGCAAACGGAAATTTTGTCCAATATAATCTTGTAACTCTTTGATTAAGACTGATGGATTACATTCTCGATCGTCACGTATCGATTTTCCGATATAACTGATATAAAGGTATTTTTCAGCTGAGCTAAGTGCTTCAAGAAATAAATAGCGGTCATCATCACGACGTTTTCTATCACCACGACGGCGTTTTTCTGCCATTAAATCAAACCCTAGCGGCTGAATATTACGAGGATAAATACCATCGTTCATACCTAATAAACACACTGCTTTAAAAGGAATGGAGCGCATAGGCATTAATGTACAAAAATTAACGCTACCGGCTAAAAAACGCTGACTGATTTTTTCATCATCGAACCGTACTGTTAATTCATCACGAATAAGGACTAGCGGAATTTCATTTTGATATTGCGCTTTCAATCCATTTTCAATCACTTTTTGCCATTGTTGGATAATAAGCGCTAACACTAATTCCGTTTCTTCATCAGACTCAAAAAAGGCATCAACTAATTGTTGTCCAACTTCTAGCCATGCTTCTAATGAACGCGTTTCGCTCAAACGTGTACGCCAATCACTTAATGTATAAAGAAAATCAGCGAGATGCCCTGCAAGCTCCGCAACTAATCCACTGGATTCATCGTAAGGAAGCACACCTTTCCAAGGACCATTTTCGCTTTCCATCGCATAGCCAAGCAACATGCGCAGTAAGCCAAATTCCCATGTATTTTTGCCCGTGATTGGTAATAAGAATGAAGCCACATTTTCATCATCTAATCCCCAGCGTATGCCTGACTCATCAACCCAACGACGTAGTAACTTTAGTTCATTTTCAAAAATAGAAAAATGCCCTGCTAAAGCAGGTACTTCAAGCAGTGCCAACACTTGTTCGGCAGTAAAACGACTTTGAGGAAGCTCTAGCAATGTAATAAAAGCCTGTAATACAGGGTGCGCTTGACGAGCTTTTCTATCTGAAATAGCAAAAGGAAGATAACGTTCTGAAGGCGCATTACCAAACACAGCTTGAATATAAGGTGTATAGCTATCGATATCCGCAACCATCACGATAATATCACGCGGTAATAATTCAGGATCTTGCTCTAGCAAATGCAGCAATTGATCTTGTAACACTTCCACTTCGCGCTGTGGGCTATGGCTGGCATGAAAAGTCAGTGAGTGATCATCTGGCGAAATGACTCGTTTATTTTCACTATATTCATAAGTTTCAAGTGTTGTACCTAATTGTGAAAAATCTTCTAAATCAAGGATGTCCGCTTGCAATTGATGAAGTAAATTATCTCTTGGGATCTCAACAAACGCATCTAACACATCGGTATATTCAAGTTCAGAGAGGAAATAAAGATTATCTTTACCCAATTTTCCCCATGACGCTAATAGCGGATTACCGATATTTTGCTCGCCATCATCATTAAATAACGAAGACGCATTTTTTTCGTCTTTAAACCATGGTAATTCATGTAATTGCTTATAATGGCGTGGTTTTCTGCTATTAAGACGAGAGAGAAATTTAGGATCTTGAATATCTCCCCAATAGTAACGGCAAGGATTGGTAAAGAGTAAATAAATCTCGGTATGACGCCCTATCGCTTGTAATGCCTGTAAATAAACTTGAGGTAGCGCTGAAATCCCACAAATAAAAATACGGGGAGGAAAACAGTGTTGAAGCTCCCCTTCTTTTGCATTATTCAATGTCGAAATAAATTGCTGATAAAGATTAGAACGGTGCCATTGAGGTTGATTAAGATCTTTTGTGTATTGCTGTAATGCCACCCACAATATTTTTTGCCAGTGTTGATTTTCACTCAACCCTTCGATTAGCTCATCTTTTTCCCACGAAGCTAACCAATCTGAACGATAAACTAAATATTGGTCAAATAAGTCAGCTACACGCCCTGCTAACTGATGAAGTTTACGTTTATCTTCATCATCATCAAGGTAATGCAGTAAGGGTTTAAATTCTTCATGAGGCAAAAATTCGGGCAGCAATGCCATTAATTTCCATGTCATGGCATCTTTAGAAAAAGCGCTTTCTTTAGGTATACCTGATAATACCCGAGTAAACATTTCCCAAATAAAAGTTGCTGGTAATGGGTAACGGATATTAGCAGCAATACCCAAACTTTCGGCAAGCTGGATTTGCAGCCACTGAGACATTCCGGGGCTTTGTACAAGGATCACTTCTTGTTCAAAAGGAGAAGAAAGTGGTCTGGTCTGCATAAAGTGCACCATAAGTGACTTTAGCAATGACAACTGATTTGAGTGATATATATGAAACATCAGATCCTCATCTTATTAATAGCATGACCAGTAATACAGCTTTATTTCGGGTAATACATTATTGGCAACATAACCTTCTATTTGCTGACAACCTTCAGACTGTAAAAGTGAACGCGTCATTATTTTAGGGTTAGATGCGAAATAATCAGGGGATTTATCGGACATTTGTTCAAATAAAACAAAAAGTTCCTGCCCTGCCTGCTGAATTTGAATTAACTGCTGAAAATCAGCTTTTAATGATTGACTATACCCTATAATAGCGACAAAACTAATATTAAAAAACAGCAATATAAACATTGCGTTAAGTAAAATAGAGCCACTTTCTGATTTATTTTGAATATTATCTATAACACACACTCCTTATGCACTAAGGGGCAATAATCTAGCCATCCATTTGGATGTGCAACAATGGATTTATTTTTGTCATTCAAAAAATCAACCCATTGATAATGATATATTTTATAACTATTTACACTTTCTGCCTGTCCTTGCAACAAACCCTTTTCTAACGAAATCAAAAATAAACAGCTTTTTATTTTAGGATTTGCATGAAAATAACGGCATTGCCATTTATTTAGCTGTGGCGATAAAATTTCCCAATTCTGTTTTATTCCCCACACCAAGGCAGATTCAGCAAATAAAAAAGCCTGTCGAGCTTGTAACTCTTGCATCACTATTTGTTGAGACTGTCTGTAATGATAAGCAAAATTTCCAATTGCCGATAAACTCATAACAATAAACCCTATTACGACAAGTAAACTTGCAAATCCTTGCTCATTTTTATTGTGAATTGTATTAATACTCATAACCTGGTCACATTCCTTAGCCTAATGTCATTCTTATAATGCAATTTGATAGCAGGGGATTGTTTTAAATGAAATTTTAAAGAAACCGAAAGATAAAAAAATGGTTTCTTGTTGATAAGATGTTGCCTTGAATAAGGGCGTAAAATAAATTCAGTCACTTCAATCTCATGACTTTCGAAGAATCGTTGCCATCCTGAAGAAGTACAATTTTTTACTCCTCTTAATTGTTCTAGTTGTCCATTTTTAAGACGATATCCAAAATAATCACTTTCTTTTGAAGAGGGAGCATCCCAGCGACCATTGCCATTTACGTCATAAGCAAAAATAATGCAGCTATTTTTTTCTTGATAAGAATACTGTCCTATTTTTAATGGTGAAATATGCAACGCTTTTGGCTGCGATACATTGGCGCAATCATCATGACAATATCCCGTTCGCCTTAGTTGTGTTTCTAGCACCAATAACCTTTCTCTTAAAAAGATATCTAATTGATGCTGTTGGTAAGAATGGATCAATGTGTTCATGATTTGAGGAAAAGCCCAACTGATAGATAGAAATAAAATCCCACTTATCGCGATAGCAAAGAGGCATTCCATCAACATCATGCCAGATGAAAATGAAAATATTGACCGCTTTAACATGGCGAGAATGCCTTAATTTTCTGGCTACATGCTCTTATTCTGCCTAAAGATGAAATCACAATTTTCACTTCACCCTCTGAACTTTGAAGCACAAAACTCATTGGTCTTAAGGTTTGACGAGTCCCTCCAAACGTAAAATTTGAAACTGTTGACGGCTTAAGTTGAACACCAGAAGCTAATTGAAAAATAGTTTGTTTTTCAGGTAAATGCTGTAGAGATAACGGGATCGCGATGAGTTTATTACTGGGCGATAAATGAAACGATATTTTAATTTTTATATTAAACAATAGCGCTTGTTGTCGCTGATAAGAAAGAAAAGCAATCGTTTCACGTACACTATGTATCAATTGACGTTGGTGAGTAAATTGCTGATAGGTGGTGATTGATAAGTAGCTTAAAATCGAGGCGATCATCATGACAATAAGCATTTCAAGTAGGCTTATTCCAAATTCGCTCTCTTGCTGATGCACCCTACTTAGGCTTATATCCATGTTATTGTTCATTTATTCCTCCTTTTTAACCTACTGAGAGAATGCAGACAAAACATCTAACGGTAAATAAAGGAAAGTGCTTTTTTCGAACAACAACGCAATAACCGTATTTTCAGAATAAACACGAAAAAAGGTTATAGAAATAAAAAAGCCCCTGTTTATCACTAAACAGAGGCTTTAAAACACAAAGGAAAATCAAACCGTAAATGGATATTTTATCGCTTCATGGCATTGATAACCTTCAACAGTAAAATCATCCGTTGTTACCCATGTTTCGATATCTTCCAACGTTTTTATCTTTGGATTGATATGTAATGTTGGTAACGGCAATGGCTCTCTTTTTAACTGCACATCACGCATTAGAGGTAATTGATTTTCATAGATATGTGCATTGATTATCTTATGAAATGCTTTACCCGGCTTATGCCCTGTAATTTGAGCCACCAGCGCTAATAAAACAAAGCACTGAATTTGGTTAAAGTTCAAACCTAGTGGTACATCACAACTGCGCTGATAAGAGGTTAAATAAAGCGTATCACCGACTAATGAAAATGTGTGTGTATGCATGCAAGGGCGTAAACATCCCAGTTCCGTTTCACCCGGATTATAGAACGTTACGATCTCACCACGATCATCGATACCTTTAGTCAGGTTATCTACCACTTTACGCAGTTGATCAAAATGAGAACCATCAGGGCGTTGCCATTGGCGTCCTTGAACGCCATATACACGCCCCATATCGTCTTCACCTTTACGATGAGGATTGTTTAACCATGCGTCATTTTCATTTGCATTGGCATTCCATGTATTACAGCCAATTTCACGAAATTGAGCGGCATTGTCATAGCCACGTAAATACCCTAACAGTTCTGCAATGGCCGCTTTATAAAAACTTTTTCGTGTTGTTATTAGCGGAAATTGGTTACTCGCAACATCATATTCCAGATCGGCATTAATCACCGTTAAACAACGGGTTCCTGTCCGTTTATTATCAATCCATTGCCCTTCATCGATAATGCGTTGACACAATGCCAGATACTGCTTCATGTTGTCTCTCTTGTAATTAGCTAATAATAAAAAATTTATCTCACACTATTTGTGAGTAGGTGTTGGATTTTGTGGCGTCTTTTTATCTTGACGATAAGCCCATACCATAAAAATAATACCCAACAAAATCATTGGAATTGAAAGTATTTGCCCCATACTCACACCACCAAATAATCCTAACTGTGCATCTGGTTGACGGAAGAATTCAACAATAATACGGAATGCACCATAACCAATCAGGAATAAACCCGACACACTTCCGACAGGACGATTTTTACGCACAAAAATATTCAGAATAATAAATAACACCACACCTTCTAACAGCATTTCATAAAGCTGAGAGGGGTGACGAGGTAAAACACCATATTCTTGAATAATAGGCAGTAACGTTGTTGGATCTTGGGCAACAAGTTGGAGATCTTCAGAACGAGAACTTGGGAATAAAATGGCCCAAGGCGTATCTAATGTGACACGTCCCCATAATTCGCCATTGATAAAGTTACCAATACGACCTAACCCTAATCCAAATGGAATTAACGGCGCAACAAAGTCCGCCACTTGGAAAAATTTACGTTTAGTGCGTTTAGCAAACCAAATCATCGCACAAATAACCCCAATTAAACCGCCATGGAACGACATTCCGCCATCCCATACTTTAAAGAGGTAAAGAGGATCATTTAGAAAAACAGGTAGATTATAGAATAAAACATAACCTAAACGGCCACCAATAAACACACCAACAAAACCGACATAAAGTAATGTTTCAACTTCATTTTTATTCCAACCACTATTCGGTTTTGCAGCTCGACGATTTGCAAGCCATAAGGCAAAGACAAATCCAACTAAATACATCATACCATACCAGTGTAATGACACCGGGCCGATAGAAAACATAACGGGATCAATCTCTGGAAATTTAAGGTAGCTTATACTCATTATTCCCTACTTCACTTAATTAATAATTTCTGTGCTGGTTATTTATTACCAACATAGAAAAGGCTTATACGAAGGTTTACTAAATACCTCCGCGAATTAATCCACCTAATCCTTGCCGTTCCATAAATTCAGAAGACAATTTTTTGATCCCTATTGTCGTTTCAGCTTGCAACACCTGTTGCATAAAAGGCTGTAACATCACAGGATCAAGATGGCGCAATAAGTATTTTACCCTAGGTAAACTACGACCACTCATGCTTAACTGCCTAAAACCTAGCCCTATTAACAGCAATGCCCCTATTGGCGTACCCGCCATTTCACCACAAACACTCACTGGCAATTGATAATATTGGCATTGTGTTGCAATCAAATGCAGTGAACGCAATAGCGCAGGATGCAAATTATCATAGAGTAATGCTACATGGGTATTATTACGATCGACGGCAAGCAAATATTGAGTCAGATCGTTGGTTCCAACAGAGATAAAATCAACCCGACTCGCCAACTGTGACAGCATAAACACCAATGAAGGTACTTCAAGCATAATACCCAGCGGAGGTGGAACACATTCACATTTTAGCTCTCGACTCACTTCATCACATGCTCGTAGCAGCAATGTTCTTGCTTCGTCAATTTCATCAATACTTGTCACCATCGGCAACAAAATTTTCAAATTTTTAAATTCGAGATTTGCTTTTAGCATTGCACGTAGCTGAATAAGGAATATTTCAGGTTGATCAAGCAATATTCTTATTCCTCGCCAACCTAAGCAGGGATTTTCCTCATTAATTGGCATATAAGGAAGTTGCTTATCAGCACCAATGTCTAAAGCACGTAATACAACTGGTTTATCAGGGAAAAAAGAGAGTATTTCACGGTAGCGATTTTTCTGTTCATCTTCTGACGGAAAACCGCTTTGTAGCATAAACGGAATTTCGGTGCGATATAAACCAACGCCATCTATTCCCACACTAATGCGTTGCTCATACTTTATGTTTAATCCCGCATTCAGTTGAACGCTGACTGCCTCGCCATTTTTTAAAACTGCTTGCTGTTCAAGCTGCTCTTCTGCAATTTGGCTTAATACGCTCTCTTCATCAATAATTTGTTTATATTCTTGAGTAATAAAAGGCTCTGGCTCAATAAATATTTCACCACGATAACCATCAAGAATAAGCATGCGATTATGCAAAAGCTCAGGTTGAATATCTGCCCCCATAATCGCAGGTATTCCC
The DNA here is from genome assembly GCF_008808075.1 of Proteus sp. CD3. Classification (NCBI taxonomy): domain Bacteria; kingdom Pseudomonadati; phylum Pseudomonadota; class Gammaproteobacteria; order Enterobacterales; family Morganellaceae; genus Proteus; species Proteus sp. CD3. The sequence continues at coordinate 2,994,642 of NZ_CP019686.1, forward strand.
ATCGCTCTAACAAGAATGGCAGAATGTGAGTGAGTTGCGCCATCTCGAACAATGACACCAGCAAGTTGTTGCTCTGGTAATTCCGCCAATAAACTTGCACTTAATTCATCAGCAACCAAAATAAAACGCTCTGGCCAAATATTAGTTGAGCTGAGATCATCATCTAGATGAAATAATAAACGACGCCCTAATGCTTTAAGATCAGAGGCTCTCTCTCGCATATAACCATCTTTTAGGCTAGAAAATTGGGCGGCGACTTTCTCAACCACCACTTTAACCGCCCATTCCGCAACATATCCCTGTGTAATGATTGCGGTCATTTTATGTTTAAGCTGTGGATCATTGAGTAAATGCGAATAGAGATCAAATATGGCGGCACTCTCTTTTTGCGCATTTGCCATAAAGCGCTTACTAAAGCGGCGACATTCTGCGGTAGCATCTTCTAAAGCTATCGTAAGTCGATTTAATTCTGCCTTTATATCAAGAGCACTGGCTTTAAAGACATTTTCAAGGATAGGTTGAGAGACTTCTTGCCAACCATAAGCCATTACCACACCAGTCGAAACCGAAAGTGCTTTAATACGGCTTTGGCGATATTGCCCAAAAAGCCCTTTAGTTTGGACTTGCGATAATGTGGCACCAAGCTGTGTCGCCAGCGTCACCATAAAAGATTCTTCGCTTTCATTAAATAAGCGACGCTCTTTTTGCTGAACGACTAATACACCTAGGAGTTGGCGACGATAGACAATAGGAACGCCAAGGAAAGCACGGAGATCATCTTCTTTAACTTGAGGAAGGTATTTAAAGCTAGGATGTTCGCGAATATCAGCAAGGTTGATAAGCTCTGAAAGACGCCCCACTTCACCAACAACGCCTTCATCAAATGAAAGGCTAACGGCTCTACCTCTAGGTTTTTTTAACCCTTTGGTCGCCATAAGATAAAAACAACTACGTTGTTTATCGGCAAGATAAATAGAACACACATCCGTGTGCATTGCCTGACACGTTTCCTTGACTAAGAGTTCAAGTGCTTCTGGAAGCCCTGCTGCCATAGCTACTTTTTCTACTATTTCTCGCAAACGTGTCAGCATAGTGTTATCTAATACCTTTTACGCCGATATCCATACGATGGACGAGGTAAAGACACTTGTTCTTGCAATGGCATGACTACAGGTGCGAACTCTTTCATTACACGTCGATAAACATCACGTTTAAAAGAGACGACTTGTCTAACAGGATACCAGTAGCTCACCCAACGCCAGCCATCAAATTCTGGCGTTTTGCTTTGTTGAACATTAATGTCTTTATCATTACTTGTTAACTGCAAAAGGAACCAACGCTGTTTTTGTCCAATACAAACAGGTTTTGTGTCCCAACGCACCAAACGCTTAGGTAACTTGTAACGTAACCAGTTACGTGTGGAGGCAAGAATTTTAACATCCTTGCGACTTAACCCAACTTCTTCGAACAACTCTCGGTACATTGCCTGCTCTGGCGATTCTCCAGGATTAATTCCCCCTTGAGGAAACTGCCATGAATGTTGCCCATAGCGACGAGCCCAAAGCACTTGCCCTTGCCGATTACAAATTACAATCCCTACATTCGGGCGGTAGCCATCATCATCGATCACTAGACTACCTCAATAACCAAATTTGAAAGATAACTCATTGTTTCATACTACCCACAAACGGTAAACCTCTATCAACAGACTTTGCACAACGCGCGTATTTATCTACAATGGGAAAGTCTCAACGGGGTGCCTTTTTCGGCTGAGAAAAACTCGTGGAACCTGATCCAGCTAATACTGGCGTAGGGATTTGAGTCAGGATGTTGCAATATTCATTGGTTTGCCATCCTCACTCCTCAGATCCTACCTGACTTTTACTGAGGAACTAAACGTGTTAACTAAATCACTTCGCTTTACTTTCTTTCTGGGCGCTATGGGCATTATGAGCACTTTTTCAGCTCAAGCTTTAGCACAAAAACCCACACTTACTGTTTACACTTATGATTCATTTACCGCAGATTGGGGACCAGGGCCTGCAATAAAAAAAGCGTTTGAGCAACAATGTGATTGCGAACTAAAACTTGTCGCTCTTTCTGATGGTGTTTCTCTGCTTAATCGCTTACGTATGGAAGGTAATAAAAGTAAGGCAGATATTATTTTAGGATTAGATAACAATCTGATCCACGCAGCAAAAGAAACCGGGCTTTTCGCACCAAGTCATATCGATACATCCAAACTTACCTTACCTGAAAAATGGACTGATGATACCTTTGTGCCTTATGACTACGGTTATTTTGCTTTTATCTATGATAAAAACCGCATTGCTAATCCTCCAAAAAGTATGGCTGATCTGCTAAATAGCAAAGAAAAGTGGAAGATTTTGTATCAAGATCCTCGCACCAGCACACCGGGTTTGGGTTTAATGCTATGGATGCAGTCACTTTATCCTGAAAATACGGCCACTGAATGGAAAAAATTATCAGAGAAAACGCTGACAGTGACGAAAGGTTGGAGTGAATCTTATGGCTTATTCTTAAAAGGCGAAGGTGATTTTGTACTTAGTTACACATCATCTCCGGGTTATCACATTTTAGCGGATAAAAAAGATAACTATGCAGCGGCAATTTTCGATGAAGGGCATTACTTACAAGTCGAAGTCGCAGCAAAATTGAAATCGAGCAAACAACCTGAATTAGCTCAACAATTTATGCAATTTATGTTAACCCCTGCATTCCAAGAGACTATACCTACTACCAATTGGATGTATCCTGTTATAGATATGCCATTACCTGACGTCTATTCCGTGATGCCTAAACCCGAAAAATCATTGCAATTCGATGCAGATGTTGTCGCAAAAGAGCGCCAAACATGGACTCGTAATTGGCAAGCTGCGGTTAGTCGCTAATGGGAAGATGGCTTATCCCGGGGCTATGTGCCTCGGGTTTACTGCTTATTGTTGCGTTATTGTCATTTGGTGCATTGTGGTTTAACGCACCAAGTGGTGAGCTGTCCTCAATTTTTGCTGATGAATATTTATGGCATGTCGTCCGCTTTACTTTCTGGCAAGCCTTTTTATCTGCACTATTTTCGATATTACCGGCTATTTGGCTCGCAAAAGCACTCTATCGACGCCAATTTAAAGGGCGAACACTGTTTTTACGCCTATGCGCCATGAGCCTTGTATTACCTGTTCTAGTTGCACTTTTTGGTATTTTAACGGTTTATGGCAGAGTGGGATGGATTGCTCAAATTTGTGAATGGCTAGGGATCGACTACCAATTTACGCCTTATGGTTTGCAGGGTATTTTACTGGCACATATTTTCTTTAATATGCCATTAGCAACCCGAATGCTATTGCAAGCTCTTGAAAGTATCTCATCAGAGCAACGCCAATTAGCCTCACAATTAGGCATGAATGGCTGGCAACGTTTCCGCTTCCTCGAATTTCCTTATTTATGGCGTCAAATACTCCCCACTGCATCGCTAATTTTTATGCTCTGCTTTGCAAGCTTTGCTACTGTGTTGGCATTAGGCGGAGGTCCCGCTGCAACAACAGTTGAACTCGCAATTTATCAAGCATTAAGTTATGACTATGATTTACATCGTGCGGCACTTCTAGCGTTGATCCAACTCTTTTGTTGTTTAGGCTTAGTGCTTATCAGTCAAAAGCTAAAAGGTTCCCTTTTTGTAGGAAACAGCCAAAAGCTGCATTGGCGTGATCCCTATGATCCAATATTTAGCAAAATAACCGATGGTCTAATTATCATCCTTGCGATCCTCTTTTTAGTGCCACCCATTTTAGCCGTGATCACTGATGGTCTGAATAGCCAATTTCTACGTGTTATTCAACAACCTGTACTTTGGCAAGCTTTTACAACCTCACTGATTATTGCTATTGGTGCGGGTATTGTTTGCGTTGTATTAACGATGATGTTGTTATGGAGTAGTCGAGAACTTCGCTTACGCCATTTTAAAAAAGCAGGACAAGCCATGGAAATGAGTGGTTTGATTATTTTGGCGATGCCGGGAATTGTGTTGGCAACAGGCTTTTTCCTTCTATTCAATAATACGATTGGATTACCCGAATCACCGTATGTTTTAGTCATTTTAACCAACGCATTAATTGCCATTCCGTATGCATTAAAAGTACTCGAAAATCCGATGAATGATATCGCTTCACGTTATGGTCTTTTATGCCAATCGCTTAATTTACAAGGTATAAATCGACTGCGTTGGATAGAATTACGCGCATTGAAAAAGCCGATTTCACAAGCCCTTGCTTTTGCTTGTGTGATTTCTATTGGTGATTTCGGTATTGTGGCTCTTTTTGGTAATGAAACCTTTAGAACCTTACCTTTCTATCTTTATCAGCAAATTGGCGCTTATCACACACAAGATGGTGCCGTGACCGCCATGATATTATTGCTACTTTGCTTCACTCTTTTTAGCCTAATAGAACGATTGGCAGGAAAATCTCATGATTAAATTAGAGCATCTTGCTTACACTTATGAACACCAACATCTCTTATTTAATTTAACCGTTAATACGGGAGAGCGTATCGCCGTATTAGGTCCCAGTGGCGCAGGAAAAAGCACATTACTCAGTTTAATTGCTGGTTTTTTACCATCAGAAAAAGGAAGCCTGTTTCTTAATGGTCAAGATCATACAAAAACAGTACCAGCAAAACGTCCTATTTCCATGTTATTTCAAGATAACAATCTATTTCCTCATTTAACTGTCAGGCAAAATATTGGCTTAGGGTTAAATCCGGGATTAAAACTGACTGACGCGCAAAAAGTACTCTTAGAGGATCGCGCTAAACAAGTGGCTCTCAGTGAATATCTTGAACGCTTACCTTCTCAATTATCAGGAGGACAACGTCAACGTATCGCAATTGCGCGTTGCTTGGTACGCGAACAACCGATTTTATTACTCGATGAGCCTTTCTCTGCCCTTGATCCTGCGTTACGCATTGAAATGCTGGCACTACTTGAGCAACTTTGTGATGAAAAAGCGTTAACCTTATTGATGGTTTCTCATAGCTTAGAAGATGCTGCAAAAATTGCCTCAAGAGCGATTGTGATTGATAACGGTATGATTGTGTATGATGGTAATACGCAATCATTAATAAATGGCGAAGTGGATCAATCACTTATTTTAGGTATTCCGTTTAATTAATCTCAACCAAAATTAACTGTATAAATAACCACTATATTGACTATAATAAACACATCTTTAGTGAATTATTTGTGTTTATTGGGTGCTCATAATGGGTCATACGGAACAAGGCTTTATTCTTACTCGCCACTGGAGCGACACCCCAAAAGGTATTGTCGTCTCTTATTGGCTGGCGACAGATAATGGCTCTCATAAAGTAACTGTTCCTATGCAACGCGCTATCGGTTTTGTTGCCCGCCAACATGAAACTGTTTTACGCTCACTCGTTGGTAAAAATCCTGATATTGAAATTCGCCCTCTCGATTTAAAAGATTTCGAAAGACAACCCGTTTTTGGTGTTTATTGCAAACAATACCGCCAACTTGTTCAACTTGAGCAACAACTTAAAGAGCATCATATTCGCCTTTATGAAGCAGATATCCGCCCTCATGAACGCTATATGATGGAGCGCTTTATCACCGCACCTGTCTGGTTTCGTTATCAACAAAATAATATTGCTACATTAAAACCAGCGCCTGATTATCGCCCAATGCTTCGAACTGTTTCTTTGGATATTGAAACCAGTGAATTTGGTGAACTTTACTCCATTGGGCTTGCAGGTTGTGGTGATAATGTGGTGTTTATGCTGACTGATGAGTTACCCGCAGAATGTGAAAGCCAACAACCCCAAGGCTATCGCTTATGTTATGTCAGTAGCCGATTGCGTTTAATTGAAAAACTGAATGAGTGGATACAACATCACGATCCTGATGCGATTATTGGTTGGAATTTAATTCAATTCGATCTGCGTATTTTGTACACTCACGCCCAACGGTATGGCATCAGTCTATTATTAGGTCGTCAAAATAGCCCATTAGAATGGCGAGAGCATGGATTTAAAAAAGGTCACTTTTTTGCTTCAGCTCAAGGTCGTTTAATTATCGATGGGATCGATGCTTTGAAAATGGCGACATGGAATTTTCCCTCTTTTAGTCTCGAATCTGTTGCTCAAACACTGTTAGGTGAAGGTAAAGCCATTGATACACCTTACGCCAGAATGGATGAAATTAATCGGCGCTTTAAAGAAGATAAACCCGCACTGGCTTATTATAATTGGCAAGATTGTGTCTTAGTAAATCGTATCTTTGATGCGACATCTCTTATGGCGTTCTTATTAGAAAGAGCCTGTGTTACTGGGCTTTCCGTTGATAGAAGCGGTGGCTCGGTGGCAGCTTTTACCCACCTCTATTTACCCTCAATGCATCGCATTGGATATGTCGCGCCTAATCAAGGTGAAAAGCCTGAAGAACATAGCCCTGGGGGTTTTGTGATGGATTCGGCTCCCGGTTTATATGATTCTGTTGTTGTGCTTGATTACAAAAGCCTTTATCCCTCTATTATTCGTACTTTTCTAATCGATCCCGTAGGAATGATTGAAGGAATGCACCAACCTGATGAAAAGTTTTCTATTTCTGGATTTCGCCAAGCGCGATTTTCGCGAGAACAGCACTGTTTACCCGCGATTGTGTCACAAATTTGGCATGAAAGAGACAATGCCAAATTACATAAAAATGCCCCGCTCTCTCAAGCTCTCAAAATTATTATGAATGCTTTTTATGGTGTTTTAGGCTCTGTGGGGTGTCGCTTTTTTGATCCTCGTCTAGCGTCTTCCATTACGCTACGAGGTCATGAAATTATGAAAAAAACACGAGAATTAATTGAGGCCCAAGGTTATCAAGTTATTTATGGCGATACGGATTCAACCTTTGTTTGGCTAAAATCACCTCACACAGAACAACAAGCACAACAAATTGGGTATCAATTAGTACAAGAGGTAAATCAATGGTGGAAAACACATCTCTTTGAAAACTATCAACTAGATTGTAAATTAGAACTAGAATACGAAACCCATTATCGTCGCTTTTTAATGCCCACTATCCGAGGTATGGAAACGGGTAGCAAGAAGCGCTATGCCGGACTCAGTAATGATAAAATGGTATTTAAGGGGTTAGAAACCGTCAGAACAGATTGGACGCCCCTTGCTCAAAAATTCCAACAAGAGCTTTATACACGTATTTTTCATCAGCAACCTTATCAGCAGTTTATTCGTGATTATGTCGCGGATACGCTTGCGGGAAAATATGATGAGAGATTGGTGTATCGTAAACGGTTACGTCGAAAATTATCAGAATATCAGCACCACGTTCCCCCTCATGTCAAAGCAGCACGCAAGGCGGATGAATATAATTTATCCCAAAATAGACCTCAACAATATCAGCAAGGCGGTTGGATTAGTTATATAATTACCCTCTTGGGGCCTGAGCCATTAGAGCACATTACCACTGCACCTGATTATGAGCACTATATCAATAAGCAGTTAATGCCTATTGCAGACGCAATCCTACCTTTTATACAAGATGATTTTTCAACCTTGTTAAATGGGCAAATGACACTCTCATTTTAAGTTGTGTCATTTTGCAGGTGACGGTTTGCTTTGCATCTATTAACATAACGCCCCTTTGGAGATAATTAGCTTTTCTTTGTTCAAAGAATAAGCACTGTTTATCCCACAGATTTTAATGACAACACCGCAATACTGCATTCATTAATAATTCCTAAATTATATATTTGAGAGCTGAGTTTATATATATGCCTTTTACTCTTGGTCAACGTTGGATTAGCGATACTGAAAGCGAGCTTGGACTGGGTACTGTTGTGGCAATTGATGCCCGCATGGTTACCTTACTTTTTCCTGCCTGTGGCGAAAACCGCCTTTACTCCCGTCATGATGCACCAATAACGCGGGTGATGTTCAATGCAGGGGATACTGTCACCAGTCACGAAGGCTGGAAACTCGCTATCGATAACGTTGTAGAAGATAACGGCCTACTTATCTACCATGGTGTACGTTTAGACACTGAAGAGCCTACACAATTACGTGAAGTGTTCTTAGATAACAAACTCACTTTTAATAAGCCTCAAGATCGTCTTTTTGCCGGTCAAATCGACCGTATGGATCGCTTTGCATTACGCTACCGCGCTCGTAAGTTTATGAGCGAGCAGTTTAAGCAAGCACAAAGTGGTTTACGTGGTATTCGCGCAAGCCTTATTCCTCATCAGCTTTATATCGCTAATGAAGTGGGTAAACGTCATAACCCTCGCGTATTATTAGCTGATGAAGTTGGTTTAGGTAAAACGATTGAAGCCGGTATGATTATCCACCAGCAATTAATGGATGGTCGTGCTGAGCGCGTATTGATTATTGTGCCTGAAAGCTTACAACATCAGTGGTTAGTTGAAATGTTACGCCGTTTCAATCTGCGTTTTTCACTGTTTGATGATAGCCGTTATAGCGAATCTTTATTAGATAGCGATAATCCATTTGAAACAGAACAGATGATCATCTGCTCTTTAGATTTTGTGCGTAAAAACAAACAACGTTTTGAACACTTGGTTGAAGCAACATGGGATATGTTAGTTGTCGATGAAGCACATCACCTTGTTTGGAGTGAAGATGCGCCAAGTCGTGAATATCAAGTGATTGAAGAGTTAGCGGAATCTATTCCTTCTGTATTGCTATTAACTGCAACCCCAGAGCAGTTAGGCCAAGAAAGTCACTTTGCTCGTTTACGTCTGCTTGATCCAAGCCGTTTCCATGACTACAACGAATTTATTAATGAGCAACAAAAATATCGCCCTGTTGCCGATGCTGTCACTATTTTGCTATCAGAAGATGATTTAAATACCGAACAACAAAATATCATCAGTGAAATGATCAGCGAGCAAGATGTAGAACCATTACTGAAAGCGGCAAATACCCAAGGTGAAGAGCGTACTAAATCTCGCCAAGAACTTATCCATATGTTAATGGACAGACATGGAACGGGCCGTTTGTTATTCCGTAACACACGTTCTGGTGTTAAAGGTTTCCCAAATCGCTTACTTCACGCGATAAAAATGCCACTGCCAACACAATATCAAACCGCAATTAAAGTGGCTGAAATTATGGCAGCGAAAAAGAGCCTTGAAGTTCGTGCAAAAGAAATGCTCTACCCTGAACGTATTTACCAAGAATTCGAAGGTGAAAACGCAACATGGTGGAACTTTGACCCTCGTGTTGAATGGCTACTGGGTTTCTTAACTGCCAATCGTAATGAAAAAGTACTGGTAATTTGTGCTCAAGCAGCAACAGCACTGCAATTAGAACAAGTTTTACGTGAGCGCGAAGGTATCCGTGCGGCAGTCTTCCACGAAGGTATGTCATTACTTGAACGCGATCGTGCGGCGGCTTATTTCGCTTCTGAAGAAGAAGGCGCACAAGTTCTGCTATGTTCAGAAATCGGCTCTGAAGGACGTAACTTCCAGTTTGCGAATCAACTGGTTATGTTTGATCTGCCATTTAACCCTGATTTACTAGAACAACGTATTGGTCGTCTCGATCGAATTGGTCAAAATCGCGACATTGATATTAGTATTCCTTATCTTGAAGGTACGGCTCAATCCGTCTTATTGCGCTGGTATCACGAAGGCTTAGATGCCTTTGAGCATACTTGTCCAACAGGTCGTACTATTTATGACAGCAAATATGATGCACTTGTTAACTATCTTGCTCAGCCTAATGAATTAGCAGACTTTGATGAGTTTATTGCCGCTTGTCGTAAACAGCATGATGAAATGAAGCTCAAACTTGAGCAAGGTCGCGACCGTTTGTTAGAAATGCATTCTAACGGGGGTGAAGTGGGCGTTGAATTAGCAGGTGAGATTGCAGCGCAAGATAACGATCCTGAGTTAGTGAACTTTGCACTGAACTTGTTTGATATCGTTGGTATTAATCAAGAAGATCGCAGTGATAGCTTAATTATTTTAACGCCATCCGATCATATGTTAGTGCCTGATTTCCCAGGATTACCGCAAGATGGTTGCACTATCACATTTGATAGAGAACAAGCACTATCTCGTGAAGATACTCAATTTATCAGTTGGGAACATCCAATTATCCGTAATGGCTTAGATTTAATTTTATCGGGCGATACAGGAAGTTGTGCCGTTTCTTTATTAAAAAATAAAGCATTACCAGTGGGAACACTGTTAGTCGAACTGATTTACGTGGTAGAAGCACAAGCGCCTAAACATCTTCATTTAAGCCGTTTCTTACCTGCAACACCAGTTCGCTTATTACTTGATCTAAAAGGTAATAACCTTGCTTCCCAAGTTGAGTTTGAAAGCTTTAACCGTCAATTAAATGCTGTTAATCGTCATACTTCGAGCAAACTGGTCAATGCGGTACAAAATGAAGTTCACCATGTACTTAAAGCCTCTGAACCGTTAATGGAAGTTGAAGCGAAAGGGCTTATCCAAACAGCAAAAGAAGAAGCCGATCGCGTGCTGACTCATGAATTGTCACGCTTAGAAGCTTTACGTGCGGTAAACCCAAATATTCGTGATGATGAAGTCGAATCAATTGAAAATGAACGCACTCATATTCTTAACCATTTAGATGAAGCAACGTGGCGTTTAGATTCAATTCGCCTTATTGTTGTTACCCACCAATAATCACCGTTAAAGCGGGGAGTATTTTACTCCCCGTTGTTTTGATGAGATATCCACCATGATGGAAGTGTATAACCCGCCGACAGATCCTTGGTTACATGTTTTATATCAAGATGAGCATATTATTGCCGTCAATAAACCCAGCGGATTACTGTCAGTACCGGGCAAAGCGCCAGAGCACAACGACAGTATTATGTCGCGCATTAAAGCAGAATTTCCTAATGCTGAGTGTGTGCATCGCCTTGATATGGCAACCAGTGGCGTTATTGTTGTTGCACTAAATAAAGAAGCAGAGCGTGAATTAAAGCGCCAGTTTCGTGAGCGTGAACCCAAAAAAACCTATATCGCACGCGTTTGGGGGCATATCGAAAAAGAAGAAGGATTGGTTGATTTACCTTTGATTTGTGATTGGCCTAATCGACCAAAACAAAAAGTCTGTCATGAAACAGGGAAAGTGGCACAAACTTTTTATGAAGTGTTGGAATATGAAGAGAATGCGACAAGAGTGAAGCTTTCACCAATAACTGGGCGTTCACATCAATTGCGGGTACATATGTTAGCGTTGGGGCATCCTATTTTAGGGGATCGCTTTTATGCACATCCACAGGCAAGAGCGATGGCACCTCGCCTGCAGTTACATGCTCAGGAATTATTTATTACGCATCCTGCTTTCCGATCCCCGATACATTTTGAATGCTTTGCCGATTTTTAGTGTCTTATGACACTAAAACAGTCACTGAACTCAATGAAGCAAGGAGCAGGCAAAGCGCTAATCCCATAACCCCAACAAGAACACGGACGTTTGACATGGATATAGTTCCTTTTTTAAGAGAAGAGAGAATGAAACAATTAAATTTCACTTATATTTTACCGTGATAAATAATAAACTCAACTCAGTCTAAGTTATCTCTATCACGGAATAATTCTCTCTTTTCTCATCTTCTTTTACAAGATGTTAACGAAATCCTTTTTCTTTTTTAATCAAATCGTAAGCAACTTGTATAGACTGTGCTTTTTGTTTTGCAATTTCCATCATTTCTGGCGGTAAACCTTTTGCTACAAGTTTATCCGGATGATGTTCTCCCATTAATTTTCTATAAGCTCTTTTTATGGTTTTAACATCATCATTCTCATCGACACCAAGTACCTTACACGCATCAGAGAGCGTAGGACCTTGAGGTTGGGGCTGATAACCCTGCCCATTTTGATAATGAAAATTCTGACCAGCCTGCATCATTGCTAATATATGTTCAAAATGCGCGCGAGAAAAACCGAGTTCATCGATAATGATAAACAACATTTTTCTTTCATTTGGATGCAGTTGACCATCCGCAAAAGCAGCTTGTAATTGGATTTCCAGAAACATCTGAAGTAAGTCACGGCGTCCAACACAAATTTGCCGAACACGTTGCAATGTGGCTCTTAATGGAAAATCAGGTGATTTACCTTCTCTAAAAGCTTGTTGCGCGGCTTGGCGACCAACACCATGCAGATTCATGCGATCCATTAATTCGCTGGCAAGAGAGATATCCGTTTGAGTCACTCGCCCTTTTGATTTTGTCAGGTGGCCTAAAACTTGAAAGGTTGCAGCAAAGAAAAAAGCTTGTCTATCACGCGTATAGCGCCCACCACTTCCTAATTTACTTCGTTGCATGTCATAGAGGTGCCCAAGAAAAACACCAATAACAATGCCCCAAAAGCCTATTCCTGCAAAACTACCAATGGTAAGACCTAATAATTTTCCCCAATAGCGCATAGACTCCTCAAATCTTCAATGCTCTGACTGCAATTTTGCATTATCATACTATTCATTTGCTTGCACACCTAACACCAAGCAACCTCTAAATAGACTTTTTCTTAAAATGAAGAGATTTACTGTTTCTCTTTGGACAGAGGTAATGCTGTTTTCGTTTAAATTGTGTTAAAGTAAAACGAGTGACCAAACGAATAACTTTAGCTTTGTTATACAGCACGAAATACCGCATCAGCGCGGTGTTTTTTTGTTTCTAATAAGGCTATAACTCTATTTCAACACAGAAACATCGAAAAAATGAGGCATACGCCTATTTTTCGGTTACCGTTAGAACAATGTTCAGAACGTTGGGCTGGTGCCGCATAACTCCCTGCGTTAGTTTCTCGCTGTTTATCAGCACGAAGCCACTGATGACGGAAGCACATAAATACTTATGAAAAAAAGTTATCCCACACTGCTGGCCACCCTAGTTTGGGCCACAATATACGGTCAGCCTGCTTATGCTGATCTTGCCTCCCAATGTTTACTGGGAGTTCCTGTTTATAACAAACCATTAGTACAAGGCGATCCTAACAGCTTGCCCGTCACCATCACTGCAAATGATATGCAAGGTGAATATCCTCGCATGGTCAAATATAAAGGTGATGTTGATATTAAACAGGGGAACCAAACCTTAAGTGCCGACAGTGTTGAACTGACACAAACTGAGGGAGAAACACCATTAAGAATGGTCACAGCAACGGGAAATGTGTCTTATGATGATCCTCAAATCATCTTAAAAGGCCCTCGTGCTTGGTCTAATCTTAATAATAAAGATACGGATATTGAGCAAGGTGATTACCAAATGGTTGGCCGCCAAGGCCGTGGTTACGCAAATAAAATGCAAATGCGTGGCGAAAACCGTTATACCATTATGGATAAAGGCATGTTCACCTCTTGTTTACCAGGAGATGATAGCTGGAGCGTTGTCGGCTCCGAGGTTATTTTAGACCGCGAAGAGCAAGTCGCTGAAATCTGGAACGCCCGTTTTCGTGTCGCCAATGTACCTATCTTTTACAGCCCTTACCTTCAATTACCCATTGGTGATAAACGCCGTTCTGGTTTCTTAATTCCTAACGGAAGCTATTCCCGTAGCTCAGGTTTTGATTTCTTACTGCCTTATTACTGGAATATCGCGCCTAATTATGATGCAACCATCAGTACCAACTATATCAGTCGTCGTGGTTTAAAATTAGATAATGAATTCCGTTATTTAACCACTCCAGGTGGCGGCACAATTGCCGTTGATTGGATTAATCACGATAGCCAATACAATAAAGATAAAGCAGAAAATAAAGCGGGCTATCTTCCTCGTGATACAGCAACCCGTTGGTTATTCTACTGGGGACATAACGGTGTCATGAACAATGTGTGGCGATTCAATATCGATTACACAAAAGTCAGTGATAACAAGTACTTTACTGATTTCACCTCTCAATATGGTAACACCACTGATGGTTATGCAACTCAGAAATTCAGTACGGGTTATGCACAACAGAACTGGAATGCTACATTAACAACCAAGCAGTTCCAAATTTTCTCAGATAATAAAGATGCAAGAGCTTATCGTGCAGAGCCACAGCTTGATCTCAATTATTATAAGAATGATATCGGGCCGTTTGATTTCCGTACTTACGCGCAATTTGTTCGCTTTACTAGTGTGGGAGATAACACCCCAGAAGCAAATCGTTTCCATATAGAGCCAACGATTTCGCTGCCTGCATCAACGGGTTGGGCAAGCTTTAATAATGAATTGAAAATTATGGCAACCCATTACGATCAAGACATTCCTGAGGCTTATAAGAAAAAAAATCCTAACCAATTAGATGACAGCGTTAATCGTGTATTGCCACAGTTTAAATCTGATATGAAGGTAGTGTTCGAGCGCCAATACCAAATCAATGATATTACACAAACCCTTGAGCCGCGCGTGCAATATCTTTATGTTCCTTATAAAAATCAGTCTAATATCAATAACTTTGACTCCGCATTATTACAATCAAACTATAGCGGGCTTTTCCGCGATAGAATGTATGGTGGTTTAGACCGCATTGCTTCTGCAAACCAATTAACCACCGGTGTAACTTCGCGTTTTTATGATAGCGAATTAGTTGAACGTTTTAACGTTTCTGTAGGTCAAATCTACTTCTTTGAGCGTCCAAGAACAGGTCCTTCTTCTATTGGTAATGAGATTATTAATAGCAAAGATGAAACAGGCTCAATGGTATGGGCAGGTGATGCCTACTGGCGGATCACTGATACCGTAGGTATGCGTGGTGGTTTACAATATGACCGTCGCTTAGGTAGCGTCTCAATGGGCGATGCGATTATGGAATATCGCGCAGATAGCGATCATCTTCTACAGTTGAGCTATCGTTATGTGGATCGTGACTATATCCAAGCAACGCGTGTTCGCCCTTATGATGGTGGTATTAATAAACTTCCTGAATACCAAAAAGGTATTTCACAAGTCGGTATCGTAGGAAGTTGGCCATTAGCAGAACGTTGGGGACTTGTGGGTGCTTATTACTTTGATACCAAAGAATCAGAGCCTGTTAGCCAAATGGTTGGTCTGCAATACAACACCTGTTGCTGGGCTGTGAATGTGGGTTATGAACGGAAAATTGTTGGCTGGAAAGTTGACCACAGCGATATTGATAATAAATGGTCTGTCAATGTGGAACTCAGAGGCCTAAGTAACAATCATAGTTTGGGTAGTCAGAAAATGCTTGAACGCGGTATCTTACCTTATCAAAGAGCATTCTGATTTAATCGAACTACGGAATTGGCTGAATAAATATGTCACCCCGCAATAAGATGCGGAAAATACATAATGGGAAACTTATGAAAAATTGGAAAACGCTGTTTATCGGCTTAATGATCACGGTCGGTGCAGCCACCAGCTCAACAACATTTGCTGCTCAAGAATTAAACCGTGTATCGGCTATCGTCAATAACGGTGTCGTTCTAGAAAGTGACGTCAATAGAATGTTACAAACGGTCAAAATGAACGCCAAAAATGCAGGTCAAGAAATGCCTGATGAGCAAGTTCTTCGCCAACAAATTCTAGAGCGTTTGGTGATGGATAACATCATTTTGCAAATGGCACAGCAAATGCAAATTGATATTCCTGATGCCGCAGTAGAATCTACCATTCAGGGTATTGCTGCTGAAAATAAACTCTCTCTTGAGCAACTGAAAAAGCGTCTTGCTGCTGATGGTATTTCTTATAACGAATATCGACAAGATATCCGTAAAGAGATGATGTTAGCCGAAGTTCGTAACAACGAAGTACGCCGCCGTATTACTATTTTGCCTCAAGAAGTTGATTCTCTTGCTAAGCAAATTGAAAGCCAAGCAAGCCAAAGTGTTGATCTAAACCTAAGCCATATCTTAATTCCATTATCAGAAAATCCTGCGCCAGCAGAAATAGAAAAAGCAAAGCAAGTTATTACTCGCATTATGAATCAGCTTAAAAATGGTGCAGATTTCGGTAAATTAGCTGCAACTTATTCTGCTGATCCACAAGCTTTAAATGGCGGTAATATGGGTTGGGCATCTATTGATGAATTACCAACGCTATTTGCAAAAGAGTTAGCAAATGCACAAAAAGGTCAAATCGTAGGACCTCTTCATTCTGGTGTTGGCTTACACATTATCAAAGTAAACGATATTCGTGGTGGTTCAAATACCCTTTCTGTTACGGAAGTTAAAAGCCGTCATATTCTGCTAAAAAGCTCGCCAATCATGAATGATGAGCAAGCTTATGCCAAGTTACAGCAGATCTCTGCCGATATTCGCAGTGGTAAAATGACTTTTGCTGATGCAGCAAAAGAGTATTCTGAAGATCCAGGTTCAGCATTACGCGGCGGTGAGTTAGGATGGTCAATGCCTGATGTTTACGATCCGGCATTCCGTGATGCGTTAATGCGCTTAAATAAAAACGAATTAAGCCAACCTGTTCGCTCAAACTTTGGCTGGCATTTAATTGAATTAGAAGACACACGTAGTGTTGATAAAACAGATGCCGCAAATAAAGAACAAGCATACCGTTTACTCTTCAACCGTAAATTTAATGAAGAAGTACAAAACTGGATGCAAGAGCTACGAGTTGGGGCTTATGTGAAAATAATGAACGAGAATAATGCAAACTAAGCAAATAAAACCACTTGTTATCACCCCCGGCGAACCAGCCGGGGTTGGTCCTGACCTTATTATCTCATTAGCACAAATGAGTTGGGATTTACCTTGGGTTGTTTGTGCTGATCCTCAATTACTTAAAACAAGGGCAGAGTTGCTAAACCTGCCTCTTTCATTAGTTGAATACGATCCTGCTACGCCACCTAAAACACACATACCAAACCAAATTTGTGTACTCCCAATCGCACTTCACACTAATGTCATTCCAAGTACATTAGATGCGCGCAACGGATTATACGTTGTAGAAACATTAGCTCGTGCTTGTGATGGCTGCCTAAATGGTGAATTTTCAGCACTCGTGACCGGACCTGTTCATAAAGGCATTATCAATGATGCCGGTGTGCATTTTACAGGACACACTGAATTTTTTGCTGATCGTAGCCACTGTGAACGTGTTGTTATGATGCTGGCGACAGATACATTAAGAGTCGCATTAGCAACCACACACTTACCCTTACGAGATGTGGCCGATGCAATTACAGGCGAGCTTCTGCATGAAATTATCACCATTTTAAACCACGATTTAAAAACCAAATTCGGTATAGCAGAACCTCAAATTTACGTTTGTGGCCTTAATCCTCATGCAGGAGAAAGTGGTCATATGGGACGTGAAGAAATTGATATTATAGAGCCTGCATTAACACAATTACGTCAGCAAGGCATTCATCTTCATGGACCTTACCCTGCTGATACCTTATTCCAACCTAAATATTTAACACATGCTGATGCGGTACTTGCGATGTATCACGATCAAGGATTACCTGTGCTAAAATATGAGGGTTTCGGTCGCGCCGTGAATATAACTCTCGGTCTTCCTTTTATCCGTACTTCTGTTGATCATGGCACCGCCCTTGAGCTTGCAGGTACGAAAAGCGCAGATGCTGGCAGTTTTTGCACCGCATTAAATTTAGCCATTAATATGATACAAAATTGTAATGAATAATAGAGTCCATCAGGGGCACTTTGCCCGCAAACGCTTCGGGCAGAACTTTTTAACAGACAGCTATATTATTGAAAGTATTGTTGAATCCATTTATCCTCAACCTGGTGAAGCCATTGTTGAGATTGGCCCTGGTTTAGGCGCAATTACAGAGCCAGTAGGTGCAAGAATGGATAAAATGACGGTTGTCGAAATCGACCGTGATTTAGCCGCTCGTTTAGAAGTTCATCCTACATTAAAAGACAAGCTGACCATTATTCAGCAAGATGCTATGACGATTGATTTTGCGCAATTAGCAAAAGAGCGTCAGCAGCCCCTGCGTGTTTTTGGTAACTTGCCTTATAACATTTCTACACCACTTATGTTCCACTTATTCAGTTTTGCTGACGCAATTTCTGATATGACATTTATGTTGCAAAAAGAAGTGGTCAATCGCCTTGTTGCTGGTCACGGCAGCAAAACTTATGGTCGCTTAAGTGTGATGGCGCAATATTATTGCCAAATCATCCCTGTACTTGAAGTTCCACCTACTTCATTTAAACCAGCACCTAAAGTTGATTCAGCAGTTGTTCGCTTGATCCCATACAAAGAAAAGCCATATCCAGTAACGGATATTGCAATGCTTAGCCGTATTACTGCTCAAGCATTCAATCAACGCCGTAAAACACTACGTAATAGCTTAGGTGGATTACTCACAGCAGAAGATATGATAGCACTTGATATCGATCCAACTGCAAGAGCAGAAAATATTTCTGTTGAGCAATACTGCAAAGTGGCAAACTGGTTATCGCAAAAGCAAGACTCACAAGCATAAGATAAAGCCAGAGACAGGAGGCACTATGTTCACCTCATCAAAAGTGGCGATACAGGTACAAAGCGTTTACATTGAAAGCCAATCTTCCCCTGAAGATGAACGATATGTTTTTGCTTATACCATATCAATTCATAATTTGAATAAATGTGCAATTCGCCTCCTGCGCCGCTATTGGTTGATCACCAATGCACAAGGTAATACCACTGAAGTTCGAGGTGAAGGTGTTGTTGGCGAACAGCCGCTTATTGAGCCTGGCACACAATATCGTTATACCAGTGGTGCCGTTCTTGAAACACCAATGGGAACAATGGAAGGTCATTATGAAATGATTGACACTGATGGTCGATTATTTCAAATAGAGATCCCTGTTTTCCGCCTTGCACTTCCAACATTGATAAACTAACTATGGCAACTTATTTAATTGGTGATGTTCATGGCTGTTACCATGAACTGCGCCACCTTCTTGATAAAGTCAGTTTCGATCCTGCTCAAGACACATTGTGGCTAACGGGTGATCTTGTTGCACGAGGTCCTGACTCGCTTGAAGTACTCCGCTTTGTAAAAAGCTTAGGCACTTCACTTAAACTCGTCTTGGGCAATCATGATCTTCATCTTTTAGGTGTATTTGCAAAAATTAGCCGCAACAAACCAAGAGATAAGCTGAATGATTTACTTAATGCGCCAGATGCAGATGAATTAATTAATTGGTTAAGACGCCAACCTGTATTGCAAGTTGATGAAGACAAAAAAATCATCATGGCTCACGCAGGGATCACGCCACAATGGGATTTAGAAACAGCCAAAATGTGCGCTCGTGAAGTCGAAGCTATTTTAAGTAGTGATAGCTACCCTTTATTTATTAACTCAATGTATGGTGATTTACCAAACAACTGGTCACCAGAACTTTCGGGTCTAGCACGATTACGCTTTAGCACTAATGCATTCACTCGTATGCGCTACTGCTTTCCTAATGGTCAGCTTGATATGATTTGCAAGGATAAGCCACAAGACGCGCCTGCACCATTAAAGCCTTGGTTCGATTTGCCAAGCCAGTTACCTGAAGGTTATAGCATTATATTTGGGCATTGGGCCTCTCTTGAAGGGAACGGCACTCCTGATAATGTTTATGCGTTAGACACGGGATGTTGCTGGGGTGGAAATCTCACTTGTTTACGTTGGGAAGACAAACAGTATTTCACTCAATCTAGCCTATCTGCTCCCAAATAAATCACTTATATCCCTTCTTTCTTGAAGCGCAAAAATGGCTACATTGCCTTTTGCGCTATGTGGGCTTTATCATCACATATTACCTAAATTACTCTTTTTTATTCTAAAGAGAACGTTTTATATACAAAAACGAACACTTTAAAATATCTCTAAATTTAATCATTAATAATCAATATGTTATTTTTTTTCATAGAAAAATAAGTGTAGAAAAACACAATATTGAGAATTAAAAATCTCTATATTGATTAATATCTCATATATTATTCTTATAAAATGAGTTTATTAAAATATAAATAATGTTTATTTTAAAATCCCACTCTTTTTATAAAAGGGAATATTTAAATAGAATAATAAATCTTATTTCTTATTGTTTTTATATAAATAAAATAGGAATAATAAAAAGGGAGATATTTAATCTCCCTTTTTATTTAATTCTTGTTATTTTCTTCTTTTTAATATTTCGAAGCAGTAGTTATGTGAGTTATTTTCATCTGCTTCATGGTATTCCATAAAGGTAGAATCCCACTCATCAGGCTCATAATCTGGGAATGTTGTATCACCAATAACTTCAGCATCAATATGAGTTAGATAGAGTGTATTTGCCATAGGCAGAAATTGCTCATACACTTTACCACCACCGATAACCATAATTTCTTCATGATTTTCAGCAGCTTGCAAAGCTTCTTCTACAGATTTAACCCAAACAACATCGCTATCTGTTCCTGGCTGGCTACTTAAAACAATATTAAGACGGTTCGGTAAAGGACGTCCAATAGACTCATAAGTCACCCGGCCCATAATAACGGGTTTATTTAACGTATTCTTTTTAAACCATGCGAGGTCACCGGGTAATGTCCAAGGCATTGCCTTTTCCATACCAATAATGCGATCCATCGCTAATGCTGCGATTAAACTAATATTCATTTACACACCTACGGGTAAAGATGGGAAAAAAACTGTTCACACTATACGTAAAGCTAAAACCTGAGTCGATACAAATTATGCTTCCTTGATAATAAATAATTGCTTTATACTCGAAGTGTTAACTTAATCATATAAGATTCAATCATTATAATATTGTTATATACAAGGTGCTATTATGCTTGAAACTTCTTTAGTTGTTTTTACAATTGCTTTACTTGGTATGATCTCACCAGGTCCTGACTTTTTTCTCGTTGTAAAAAATGCTGCACGTTATCAACGTTCTGCGGCAATGATGACTGCAATGGGAATTGTGGCTGCATTACTTGTGCATATGTCATATTGTGTTGCAGGTATTGCCGTTCTTATCACAACAACACCTTGGCTCTTTTCTATTTTGAAATATGCGGGTGCTGTTTATTTGCTATGGATTGGTTTTCAAAGCTTACTGTCAAAATCTAATCATTCGATTGATGAAAAAGCAGCACAACATTCACAAATCAGTTTTAAGAAAGCCTTTATGCAAGGTTTTCTCTGTAATTTACTCAATCCTAAAGCCACATTGTTCTTTCTTGCCGTTTTCACTCAAGTATTAAGTGTCGATTCAAGCATCGGTGAAAAATTGTGGTATGCCTTTATTATTTGGGGATTAGCTATCGTTTATTGGCCTTTACTTGTTTTATTAATTCAAAGTGCTCCAGTAAGAAAAGTGCTCAATAAAATCCAAAAAAGTATTGATAAAGTACTAGGTGTAGTACTAATTGGTTTGGGAATTAAAGTGGCGTTGAGTTAAGCTGTAAAATATCATATAGCCATAAGCTATATGATATTATTTTATTCAAAATAAAATGATAAGTCATTTAATGTATTTTGATTAAACCGTAGATAACTATTAATATTAGTTTCATTAATTTTTAGCTCATTAATAGTATTTTTAATGTATGATGCTTTGTTTCTATTCTCCCCTTTGTATTCTTCAAAAATTAATTTTATTTTTTCTTTATATATATCATTACTATTATCAAAAATTTCATACACCTCAAAATCAAAATCAATTGATTTTTTATCGTTCATCATGGCTTCTTTCATATAGGATGGTAATAATACTTTCAAATTATCACCAATTATCTTTATCTTTTCATTATTTCCAAAACTATTAAGATTCACTTTAATCTTTTCCAAGGTATTTTCTAGTTTTAATAGAAATATTTCATTTCTCATTTCCTTTTCTTTTAAAACATGAATAAACTTAATTAGGTTGATAATAGATTCTTCTTTATTTACTTTGTTAATTTTTTTCAGATCACTGATATTTTTTATTGTTCTAATTTTATTCTCTTCACTTTTTCCATCATCGTAAATAAGATCCAGTAATTTAAAAATACTCTCCTTATAAAAAAGATCATTTCTTGATATAAATTTAAATTCTTCCTCATTATCAGTTTTCTTTAATATATCTTCATTCTTTTTATTTTCTATCGAGCACATCAATTTATTTAAAATTGAATACAACAACAAGAAGTCACCTCTTGTTTTTATATTGTTTTTCAAATATTTATTAATGAATTCATTTTTATCTATATCACTTTTCATCCTTCTTTGTAAAAACGAGGAAATTTTATTATTAAGATTATAATAATCTATTGTAATTCTATTAGAGTTTATAACTTTCTTATTTTTTAATGAGTTTAAAAAGTAGAAGTTATTTACTTTTTCATATTCACTATTTTTTAAAATCGAATTACAACTTGTTTTAATATTTATTATTTCCTTTATAAAATCAAAAATCCTTTGAAAAAAACCACTTTTCTTATATGAAAGAATAAAACTTCTATTTACATTATCAATTTTATCAATTAATTTTTTTATGCCACGTTCACCATTTCCCTTTTCTCCTTTATGATGAATAATATATTTTATATCTTTTAAAGTAGTATTATTAATAGTAATCATAACATCTCCTTTTTTATCACTTAAAAATAAAACAACAACATTAAATTTAATACAAAAAAAAAGCCCTTATGAATAAGGGCTTTAAATATTAAAAAATAAATTTAGAAATTAATTTTTAGTGTTGCATTGATACCACTGGAGCTTACATCACTATTATATTGACCTTGGTAAGACAGCCCGAACGTGGTTGATTTACTTAATTGCGCATCAACACCTAAGCCAACACCAAATAAATTATCCAGCTTACCACCGCGTAATGTTGCATCACCAGAATTTGATAAGAAGAGACGTGATTCAGGACGATTATCACCAAACAGATGGCTTGCAGAAATATCGCCTCTTAATGCCATATTTATATTGCCTGCCATAAATGGATAGCCTCCACGTAAACCGATAGTACCCACTTGAATATCTTGTGAGTCTGTCTTAGTGGTAAATTTCATATTACCGACATTTTCATTGATATCGTCAGTTGATACACGCAACCAGCTAAATCCAGCATATGGCTCAATAGCGTACTGATTAGTATTGAATTGAGTATAAGCACCTTCTAAGAAAATTTGAGTAATTTTTGCATCATAACTTGTAGAGTTATAACCTGCATTTTGTCCTACCCAAAGTGTTCTTTTAGCATCTCTATCTTGGTTAGTATGTGTGAAACCATAGTTTAACGAAGCCACGTCATACAGATTAGACAAACCGTAAGCACCAATATGAATATCGTTGCTGTCTATTTTACCGTGTTCATTACCTTTATATTTGGTTGAACCCGCACCAAAGAAGAGACCGGCTTTGGTATTTTCGGTCACATCAATTTCTGCGCCTAATAAACCAACATAGAAATCAACATCCATATTGCTGTGACCATAATCAGTATTGCCCCATTGGCCAATGCCTGTCATCCAAATACGTGCGTTACTGTTATCCAAATTAGCATAGCGACCTTGACCAATACCCATAGCTTGATCTTTCACTGTACGCGTTAACCCTAACACATTGACGACACTCGCACTGTTGGCATTTAAATACATATCACTGCCTAATGATCCGTAGGTCTTATTCAGATCTCTTTCATTCATAGGAAGTACTGCATTAAATAAATCACCACTGCCTGTATTGTCTAACGCATTAGCAATAGAGCGGCCATTTTCATTATTTGCAAAAGTTGCCAGTGAGGTATTTTCTTTCTTACTTAATGTACCTGTAATGGTGTTGTCTTTTACAGAGACATTTTTATCAAATAATGCATAATCATTATTTGAAGCAATATCGTTATTCGCTAACATTTTAGTTTTAACTCGATTATCAACTAAATTGTCTGCATTAACTGTACCTGTTGCGACCGTGTTATTAAGGTAGATATCTTTTAATTGACCTTCACTATCAGCACCAATATCTAAACTTGCACCTTTGTTTAAGGTCATATCACCAACATTAACATCATGCCCTACAGTGACTAAATAAGCCCCTTTATCGTTGATATTAATATTGGCTTTATGACTCTCATTTGATGCTAGTTGACCTTGTTGTGTGAAAGTGTCGTTATAACGATCGATAACACTTAATTTACCGCCATTCACATTGACCGCTTCTGTGCCAAACGATTCTGTAAAGCCATATAACGTACCTTGTTCGACTGTTGTACCGCCACGATAAGTATTATCGCCAGTCATCACTAATGTACCTTCGCCTTTCTTAACTAGAGCGCCATCATATAACCCAGCGTTAATTTTCGCTTGAATAGCATCAGCCCGTTTTTGGTAATACTCTTTACGCCATTTTTCAGCGTCTTCTTTGCTGACAATGTGTGAGGTTGGATCTGGGTTACCATCGTTGATAACAAAATCAGTTCCTAAAACATAATCACCACCAGCAGCAATGCCTTTATCTGTATATTCCTGCAACCATGCGAGATCTTCTTGTTTACGTAAATCTAGCGCGGTTTGTGAAATATCGTTTGTCCAAACATCGATAGGTGTCATGCTTAAGTTATATTCAAACTTCCCTAAGAATTGACCAGGACCATACATCCCTTTATCTAAATCAGGAGTACCCCAACCATAACGGACATCTGGCGTACCTTCAGCCGCAGTCCAGCTATCATATAAAGAGCCATCTGGATTACGGTGATTAGCCGTTGTGAACATCACATCACGGACTTGGATAGCATTCATAGATCCGTAACGTGACATCAATACACCCATCGCACCAGTAACATGAGGTGCAGCCATTGATGTCCCGCTAAAGGTATCCCAACCTGCATTTCCCTCTTCATCAACAACTGACGAATAAATGTAACGACCCGGTGCAACAACCGTCCACCATTTCGCATTTCCTGCTTCATTAAAGATTTTTTCTAATTCATAACCCGACTTATCCGCATTCTGTTTAAGACCCGCAACAGCAATCCAATGTTGTTCAGCTTCAGGATTAAAATAAGGATAAAGAGGACGATAATAAGGTTGAGCAAAGTCACGGTTACCTGTTGTAAAGACTTGAACAACATTAGTGCCTTTTACAGCGTCATAAGCGGCATCAACAAAAGAAGGTTTATCACCATAGACTTTTTTAAAATAGAAATATTCGTATTCTGTTTGTGCCGTGGTATCTACAGGCATATGTACGGTTGTATTACCGCCATCAGGCCCTGTAGTTGGAACTGTGTTAATAATACGAGGGTTTGTTCCCCAACTGTTATTAATCACTTGAGCGCCAGCATCCACCATCGCTTTCCAGCCAGTATAGAAATAAGTGTAATCTTGATAAGGACCATAGTTATTGCTATCTGTTGCGCCAGTATTTCCTAAATAAACATCTGCACCCCATGCAACCCCATGCATACCATTACCGTCACGACTTGCACCTACGGTTCCTGTAACGTGTGTCCCATGTGTATCATTCACACCTTTGATCCAGCCACCATCAACATCAAAGGCTTGGCCTTTCTCATAATGTCCCCCCATTTCTTGAGGGTAACGCATGCCTGTTGAACCATATTGACCTTTGGCTTTTACCGCATGGAAGCGCGCATCATTTAATTCTGGATGTGACAATAATGCACCAGAGTCCATTACACCGATTTTGGCACCTTGCCCATGAAAACCAAGTGCATAAGCACTAGAGGCATTCATCGCAGCAAGCCCCCAGTCTTTTTGATATTCTTGGCTTTCCCAACTTTTTGTATCTCCTAATTGCCCAGCTTCTGAATATGCTACGGAATATCCAGAAAAAAGAAGTGCTGATGCAACAATGGAAAGTTGAAATATATTATTATTTATTTTATTTTTTTTATTCATTTTGTGATGATGACTTAAAGCTATTTCTTTGTTCATTCTGTACCTTCAGTTATATTAAAATTTAATAACATTAATTAAGGATCAAAAATAAAAGACGCGAAGATTCTCTAGTTTCTAGAGAAATAATTACTTGAAGGGCATCTCAAAAATATGATTTCATGCCACAAAAATAGATAGATTGACTACACAATCACAAATTAATAGATAGATTAAACAAGATTAGATCATTTATTGTTATATTACAAACAAGCAAAATTAACCTACTTCAATATTAACCTCATTGATAATAATATTTAAATCAACTTAATAAAGAGAACTTAAATAAATAAACAAAAATATCAAATTAATTAACAATTTTTTGAGAATATTTTTCTCTATTTAACTTTAGCCTAAAAAAATATAATCCACATTATTTTTAATATAAAAAAAAACAGTATCTTTATTTTAAAAATACTGTTTTCTTTTTAATTTGGTGTTACTACTTAGTTTTATTCTGAAGGTGTGATTTCCATTTGCCCTACCATACCTTTATCTGCATTTTCTAATAACTGACTGTAATATAAGAAAGGGAAATGCGAATAAGAAGGCTGTTTTAATTCCACCAGCAATTCACTTTGAGTCTCAATCCAAACGGTATCTTTCCAACCAAAATCTGCTGGAGCTGGTTTCTGACCATTATGGTTAATCACTTTAAAACGGGCGCCTTCAATATGAAATGCTTGTGGTGTCGGCACTGTTACAAGCCAACGCTCCCACCCATTTTGCTTACCCACTAAATCAATTCTTGAAAGCTCCCAACGCGCATTATTTATTCCCGGAGGGCTGTTATGCAGTTGAATAGTTCTAGGCTGAATAGAAGTCGTGATTTGTGTGTCATCTACCGCTAATTGTGCGGGTGCTTTGTCTGTCACTAATGACATTAATCCGGTTGGTTTAATGGTTAGTATATTGGCATTACGTAATAAATCAGACGGTTCAAAAATACCTCGAAGCCTATCCATAAAGCCGGCACTTTGCCCTGCGGTAATGGTGACTTCACCACCTTCAGACATATCAACCAATATTTCACGTCGCTCACCCGGAGCCATTGGAATTGATTTCAGCTCCACGGGAGACGTTAATAACCCCTGATCAGAAGCGATAAGGTAAAGAGAACGACCATCATTTGCAGTTAATTCATAACGACGAGCATTAGATGCATTGACTAAACGTAAGCGTATCCAACCTCTAGAGACTTCGATATAAGGATCTTCACGTCCATTGACTAGCAATGTATCGCCATAGAAACCATCACTAGCGGCTTCTTTGTCGTATTGTGGTGTACCAAAATTATCAATTCGCTTATCTTGAATAATGATCGGAAAGTCATTCACTCCATAATGTTTTGGTAAAGGTAGGGATTTGCTCTCTTCATCTTCCACAATCCACATTCCCACCAATCCATTATAAACATGAGGTGCCATTTTAAAGGGCGTATTGGCGTGATACCAACATGTTGCTGCTTTCTGACGAATAGGCAATACTGGCGACCAATAAGCACCGGGTGACATTAATCTTGCCGCACCGCCGACTTGGGTCCCCGGAACTAATAAGCCGCTTACTGTCATTGATACCGCTTCATTAAGGCGGTTACTATAAATAAGTTTTATATCATCGCCACTTTTGAC
Organism: Proteus sp. CD3; assembly: GCF_008808075.1. Taxonomy (NCBI): domain Bacteria; kingdom Pseudomonadati; phylum Pseudomonadota; class Gammaproteobacteria; order Enterobacterales; family Morganellaceae; genus Proteus; species Proteus sp. CD3. Next base: position 3,022,167 of record NZ_CP019686.1, read on the forward strand.
TTTGATTGTCGGTCCCGGAGTGGAGCCATTGATCCCCCAAACTTCCGCTTTTTGCGTACCATTAAATGCCCAATGCACATTTTGCAATGTCAAAAACAACGGCTGACCACGACGAGATTCCAACAATGGCGGTATAGGTAATTGTTTATCATTAACTGATTCAGCACGAACAGAAGAAGATATAGAGCCCAGACATACCGCTAAGCCTGAAGCCTGAATAAACTGGCGACGACTAAATGACATACTTTCTCCGCAACAAAATACAAATATTCCTATCGCATAATCAAAAATACTGTGACAGGAAAAAAGCTGCTGTGATTTAAAGACAAAAGGACTTAAATGAAATTACGGGAGCATAATAGCGCGGATATGACATAAATCCTAAAAATAGTTGATAACCAGCACTCTAAATAATTCAAAGTGCAATTAGGCGACAAGTGAATGAGTCGCTAGGAATATGTATAAGTATGTAACTAGTGCGAATAAGCGTAGTCAATAACCTTGCACCTTGAAGTATGACAAGTATAACAATATAAGCCTGAAGATCAGGCTTATATTCATACAAACAAAGAAACTAAATGAGTATTAATTTAATTTACCGGGAAAATCACGCTTATTCATTTCTTCAACTTCTTTATCTAGCTCTTCGATTTTCGCTTTCATAATTTGACGACAATCTTCTGCTAATTCTCGAACTTGATCTTTGCCGTATTTTGAAACATCAATTGGAGGCAACATTTCAACAATAACGTAACCATTATTCCAACGATTTAGCTTAATTTTACCTTGAGTTGTAGAAACACAAACAGGAATAATAGGCACCCCTGCTTGAATAGCCGCATGGAATGCACCCGTTTTAAATGGTAAAAGACCACGACCACGACTACGAGTTCCTTCAGGGAACATCCAAACAGAAATCTTCTTCGATTTAATTTGATCGGCTACTTGTGAAATAGTGCCATGCGCTTTAGAGCGATTTGCTCTATCAATTAAAATATTACCCGTGATCCAATACAATTGACCAAAGAAAGGAATAAAAATTAAGCTTTTTTTACCCACTGTTACGGTATTAGGTTGTACCGCATTGGACATCGTCACCATATCAAAATTGTTTTGATGGTTTCCAATATAAATACTGGGGCCATAGTTTTTTGCATCTTTTGGAAAACGTTCAACAAGCTTAATGCCAAAAACAGTAGATAACTTGCCAAATGCTCGTCCGTAAGTCATTACATGTTTAGGATTTCTTGGTGAAAACATGCAATAAATCATTCCAAACGTCACCACAATAATGGTGTAAAGAATGACAATAATGCCTCGAATAATGGCTAACATAAGTTTTAGCGTCCTAAATAGAAGTGGGTCAAAAGACCCACTCAATATAAATTAAGTATTAGATTTAATTTGTTTCAATATCAATATGATCGATAACTTGAGCGCCGCGAGGTAAAGAAGTTCCTCGACGTCCACGTTTTGCTTTAAAGCTAACTAATTCATTCATCGACATTGTCATTTTACGTTTACCAAAATGCAGAGTAACAGAGGCATTTTCAGGTAATACTCGTAACCAAGCGACGTTATCTTCACCACTTGCTGCTTGTGAAGCAGGAATAGAAACCATCTGATTTCCTTTTCCTTTTACCATAGTTGGTAGTTCTGCTGCTTCAAAAATCAGCATTCTACCGCCTTTAGTAATGATCATAATGAGATCAGTTAGTTCATTATTCAAGCGTTGTGGCGGTAATGGTAATGCATTTTCAGGTAAAGTCAGTAGTGATTTTCCTGCTTTATTTTTAGAAGTTAAATCATCAACCTGACAGATAAAACCATAACCGGCATCAGACGCCATTAAGATCTTATCGGTGTTTTCGCCCATAACAACATGACGTAATTGCGCACCTTTCTGGACTTTTAATCGTTCAGTTAGCGCATCGCCTTTGCTACGACCAGAAGGTAAGGCATCAACATCAACGGTATAACTTTGTCCTGTGGTATCAATTAAGTGTACCGGTTGATTACTCATACCTTCAACGGCATCAAAATAATCATCACCAGATTTAAAGCCTACCGTTTTAGCATCAATATTATGTCCTTTTTGGCAACGAATAAGCCCTTTTTCAGACATAATGACGGTAACCGCTTCAGGATGTAGATGTTTTAACGGAATAGGTTCATCACCGGCATTACCGCTAAAATAGTTGATCTCTTCAGCTTTAAGCACTTCTTGCTGACCATCAACAGTAAAGATTAATGCTTCATCTTTAGGTGCAAACAGCATTTGTTCAATCACATCACCTTGCTCTTTCCCTAAAGCAACAAGACGTGTACCACGCCCTTTTTTATTCATTTCATTCAGTTGTTCTGCTGAAATGGCTAAAATACGTGTTTTGTCAGTGATGATAATAAACCAGTGTTGCTCATTTTTCTTTTGAGGATCAACTAAGAACGGCGCTAATAATTCAGTCTCTTCAGAAACAGTAAGTAGCCCTTTACCTGTCTTATTCTTCGTTTCCATCTCATCATAAGAGAGGACCGAGCCATAACCTTCTTTTGTTGCCAGTAAATATTCTTGCCCAGCACTTCCCGCTAACATGTATTTTACGCTGGCTTCAGGTGGGAAAGTTAACTTACCGGTTAATGGTTCGCCTTGGCTACGTCCTGAAGGCATATCATTGGGGCTTAAGGTATAGCTTCGACCTGTGGAATCAAGGAACAGAACAGGCTGATTACTCATGCCTCGTACTGCACTGTGATAACTATCTCCTGCGCGATAACTCATACCACTAGGATCAATATCATGCCCTTTTGCATTACGTACCCAGCCCATTTCAGACAACACAATGGTGACAGGCTCTGATGGCAACATATCTTGCTCATTCACCACTTTCGCCTCTTCTTGAGGACGAATCGGCGAGCGTCGATCATCACCAAATTCTTTCGCGTCAGCTTCAATCTCTTTTTTCAGTAAAGTATTTAAACGACGTGGTGAACTTAACAATTTCTCAATGCTATCGCGTTCTTTTTCAAGCTCTTCACTTTCGCCTTTTAGTTTCATCTCTTCAAGTTTGGCTAAATGACGTAAACGTAACTCTAAAATAGCTTCAGCTTGAATATCGGATAACTCAAAGCGACGCATTAATTCTGCTTTTGGCTCATCTTCATGACGAATAATTTCAATCACTTCATCAATATTGAGATAAGCAATTAATAAACCTTTGAGAATTTCTAAGCGACGTAAAACTTTCTCTAAACGATGATTTAAGCGGTTGGTCACTGTTTGGCGACGATAAACTAACCATTCGTTTAAAATAGTCAGTAATCCTTTTACTGCTGGACGATTATCTAACCCAATCATATTTAGGTTAACGCGATAACTTTTCTCCAAATCAGTATTCACAAACAAGTAGTACATTACTTGTTCTAAATCAACGCGATTACTACGAGGAACAATAACAAGTCTAGTAGGATTTTCATGATCAGATTCATCACGTAAATCTTCAACTAAAGGCAGTTTTTTTGCTCGCATCAATGCTGCAATTTGCTCAAGTACTTTGGCACCAGAAACTTGATGAGGCAATGCAGTGATCACCGCACATCCTTCTTCTTTCTGCCACACAGCCCTCATTCTGACAGAGCCACGTCCTGTTTTATAAATCTTTTTGATATCGTCTTGCGCGGTAATAATTTCAGCTTCAGTCGGATAATCAGGGCCTTGAACATATTGCATCACGTCAGATAACCCTGCATCAGGATTATCTAAAAGCATCACTAAAGCTTGTCCTATTTCACGCGCATTGTGCGGTGGAATATCTGTTGCCATCCCAACCGCAATACCAGTTGTGCCATTAAGCACGATATTAGGTAAGCGTGCAGGCAACATTTTCGGCTCTTGCATCGTGCCGTCAAAGTTAGGGATCCAATCTACCGTACCATGTCCTAATTCACTCAATAATGTTTGTGAATATTTAGAAAGGCGTGATTCGGTATAGCGCATCGCGGCGAAAGATTTTGGATCATCCGGCGCACCCCAGTTACCTTGTCCATCAATTAACGGATAACGGTAAGAGAACGGCTGAGCCATCAGTACCATTGCTTCATAACATGCACTATCACCATGTGGATGATATTTACCTAGCACGTCACCAACAGTACGGGCTGATTTTTTAAATTTAGCGCTATTACTTAAACCAAGCTCTGACATCGCATAAACAATGCGACGTTGCACGGGTTTTAGCCCATCTCCAATAAAGGGTAATGCACGATCCATAATGACGTACATGGAGTAGTTGAGATAGGCATTTTCTGTAAATAAGTGGAGCGGTTGGCGCTCTACACCATCATGAGTCAATTCACTCATTCAATTTTTTCCTCAGACTCTTGTGGTATCCATTACACTTCGATGTCAACTTCATCGCCTTTCTCTTGTAACCAATTTCGGCGATCTTCAGAGCGTTTCTTCGCTAACAACATATCCATCATGCCTAGGGTTTCTTGATAATTTTCATCATCAATCACCAATTGCACTAAACGACGCGTATTCGGATCAAGCGTGGTTTCACGCAGTTGAAGTGGGTTCATTTCACCCAAGCCTTTAAAGCGCTGTACGTTAGGCTTTCCTTTTTTACGGCTTAAACGTTGCAAAATGGCATTTTTTTCTGATTCATCAAGGGCATAATGAACTTCTTTACCTAAGTCGATACGGTAAAGTGGTGGCATTGCCATATAAACGTGCCCTTCCTTAACAAGAGCAGGAAAATGGCGCACAAATAAAGCACACAATAAGGTTGCGATATGTAAACCATCCGAGTCCGCATCCGCAAGAATACACACTTTACCGTAACGCAGTTGGCTTAAATCATCACTATCAGGGTCCATACCAATGGCTACCGAAATATCATGAACCTCTTGTGATGCAAGTACCTCATCTGAAGAGACTTCCCATGTATTTAAGATCTTACCGCGTAAAGGCATAATCGCTTGATATTCACGATCTCGAGCTTGTTTAGCAGAGCCTCCTGCAGAGTCTCCTTCAACCAAAAACAGTTCGGTGTAACGTAAGTCTTGAGAAGTACAATCAGCTAATTTACCCGGCAATGCTGGCCCTGAAGTAAGTTTTTTTCTTACCACTTTTTTAGCTGCGCGCATACGACGCTGAGCGCTGCTAATCGCCATTTCAGCCAGTAATTCACCAACTTGAACATTCTGATTTAGCCATAAGCTAAACGCATTTTTTACTGCATTTGCCACAAAAGCGCTGGTTTGTCTTGAGGAGAGTCGCTCTTTGGTTTGCCCTGCAAATTGAGGATCTTGCATTTTTACTGATAATACATAAGCACAACGCTCCCATGTATCATCAGCGGTTAATTTAAGACCTCTTGGTAGTAAGTTACGGAATTCACAAAATTCACGCATTGCATCTAACACACCTTGGCGTAAACCATTTACGTGTGTACCACCTTGAACCGTCGGAATTAAGTTAACATAGCTTTCAGTGAGTAGATCGCCACCTTCAGGTAGCCATAACATAGACCATTCAACGGCTTCATTATCACCTTCAAATTTGCCTGTAAAAGGCTCTTCAGGAAGGCGAACAAATTCAGCAACGGCTTCACTTAAATAATCGGTTAAACCATCAGCGTAGCACCAATTTTCTTGGGTATTGTTTACTTTATCTACAAAAGAAACATTCACGCCCGGACACAGCACTGCTTTGGCTTTTAATACGTGAGATAAGCTTTTAGACGAAAAACGAGGAACATCAAAATAAGAGCCATCAGGCCAAAAATGCACACTCGTACCTGTGTCTCGTTTTGCACAGGTGCCAATCTCATGTAACTCTTCAACTTTATCGCCATTTTCAAAGGCAATTTGGTAAATTTTACCATCACGACGAACAGTTACTTCAATACGCTTTGAGAGGGCGTTAACAACCGAGATCCCCACACCATGCAACCCGCCAGAAAATTGATAGTTTTTATTAGAGAATTTTCCTCCGGCATGGAGATGAGCAAGGATTAACTCGATAGCAGAAACGTTAAGTTCAGGGTGAATATCGACAGGCATTCCTCGCCCATTATCGATAACTTCGATAGATTGGTCTGCATATAAAATGACATCGACCTTTGATGCGTGTCCCGCAAGCGCCTCGTCCACGCTATTATCTATCACTTCCTGTGCCAAATGGTTCGGTCTTGTTGTATCTGTATACATCCCCGGACGACGACGTACAGGCTCTAGACCATTAAGAACCTCAATATCCTTTGCGTTATAACTTGATTGAGTCATTGTTTTAATCTGCGGTTCGCTGTTAGAAAAATACTGTTTATAATAACAGGTGTTGGCGGCAATATGATATTAATTTTCGGCTAGATACATCAACCTACGTTTTACAGGTTAATCGACCGAAAGGCTAAATTATCTTTAAAAATTGAATAATTTTCGGAAAAAAACGTTCAAAACCCACAAAAGCATGGTTTCCATCCGATTCTATGGTTTGCCTACACGCGCCAAGATATGAGACAGCTTGACGATAATCAAGTATTTCATCTCCAGTTTGTTGAAGCAACCAAATAAGTTCTGGTGAGGTGATTGTGGGAATGCGTAAAGCAAGTAACTCATCCATATGATGAGGTTCTAGCTGATATTTTTGATGTGTATAAGGATTTTCATTCTCACCCAAGAAATCTTGCAAAAGATCGAAAGGACGTATCGCAGGATTAACAACAACAGCGGGTAAATTAAAACGTTGAGATAGCCAAATAGATAAATAGCCACCTAATGATGAGCCAATTAATCCAAGCTTGTCATCAGCACTCTCTTTAACTAAAGCTTCAATTAGCTGAGCAGCTTCTTGAGGATAAGGTGGCAATTGAGGTACTAACAATTCAATTTCAGGATGTGTTGCTTCAAGCCATTGGCGAAAAGCCTGTGCCTTTGCTGATTTAGGTGAGCTATTAAAGCCATGCAAGTAAAGAATACGAGGCATAACTTAATAGCCATCCGCATCAAGGTCAGGACAAAATTCAGTCCCCGCTAAACGGTAAACTTGTGTTTCAATTTTGCCCTTATCATCAGATGAAAGTGACATTTCCAAATAACGCCAGCCCGGAGAAACCGTATCTAATGTAAAATTCGTACAATGAGGGCGAAACTGAATGCACGTAGAAGGCGTCGCCAACAAACGAATACCATTCCACATTTCATCCATTTCTTGATGAATATGACCACAAAGCATCATTTTTACTTGAGGGTGATCTCTTAAACGTTCTGCCAATTCTTGAGAATTTCTTAAACTATGTTGATCTAACCATGTACACCCTGAAGGCATAGGATGATGATGCAACAAGATAATTGTATCTCTGTGCTTTTGGCTTTCGAGACAGCGTGTTAGCCAATCTAACTGGCAATCTGATAACTCACCATGAGGAACACCTTGAATTTGGCTATCTAATAACAACATTTGCCAATTATCACCAATCAACACTTGTTTAGCTGACAAAATTCCTGCCTGATTTAAAGCATCAATCATTGCAGGTTGATAGTCATGATTACCCGGCAACCAAACACAAGGCGGTGTTAGCGTCGCAATGCCATCAGCAAAATGCTGATAAGCTTTAAAGGTTTGATCTTGAACTAAATCACCTGTCGCAACAATCAAGTCAACATCAAGACCTTGCTCTCTAATCGCATTTAATACCGCATGGTAGCTACGGTAGGTATTGATACCCAGCAGAGTGTCTTCCACATTAGCAAAGAGGTGGGTGTCTGTGATTTGTAATATTCTTACGGTGTTTTTGTGTTTCACCGATAATTCAAGCTGGCTTTCCAAAAGGTTTCCTTGTTTCACTCTCATTAGCCGTTATGTTAACGTATTTTCGTAGTAAAGATCTGCCAACCAATACACATTTCAAAAGATTAGTGAGAAATATTCTCGCTTTCAATCACGTTTTTTTCACTTCATTTTACAATTTATTTCATTTGATATCGTATACTTAGAGATAGTTACTCTACTTGATAATATTACTAAAAACACCCTTTAAAGATTGATTTATGTATTAAATTATCGACCAACGTTTTCTTAATGCAATATGATGAAGTTGTAACCATTGAAGCGCAATAACAGATGCTGCATTGTCAATAACCCCTTCTTCAACCCAAAGATAAGCTTGTTCTCTGCTGACAACATGAACACGAATATCTTCATTCTCACACGCTAACCCATGAATACCTTTTGCGGTTGTTGCATCAACTTCACCGACGTAAACATGCATTCTTTCGCTCGTACCGCCTGGGCTCGAAAGATAACTCACAATAGGTTCACATCGACCAACAATAACCCCTGCTTCTTCTTGCGCTTCACGTCTAACAACATCTTCTGGGCTTTCTCCTTGTTCGACCATGCCCGCAATCACTTCAAGTAGCCAAGGTGTCTCGCTAGTTTCATACGCAGGAATACGAATTTGCTCAATTAATACCACTTCATCACGTTTGGGATCGTAAGCAAGCAAAACACCTGCATTGCCTCGTTCAAAAACCTCACGTTTAACCTCTTCACTCCATCCACCTTCAAAAAGGCGATGTTTAAAGCGATATTCAGTCATGCGAAAAAAGCCTTTGTATAAATCTCTTTGATTGAGCAATTTCACATCTTCATGACCATATAAAAATGGTGTATTTTCCCTTTTCTTCATACAATGTTCCTTAAGTTACATTTAAGAGTCTTTTTATTGCTTACGTTTAATACAGATTTAAAGAAATTTGCCAACAATTCATGTAAAGTTAATCTAAAATAAAAGGATATGGCACAAATGGCTACCCCTACTTAGGGAAACAATCTGCTAGAATTATCCCCAATCAAGATTAACAGAGGCAACTCAGCGAAACTGTTGCAACAAGGAATTAAAATGAAAAAACTGCTCTCTCTTTTGGTCACGATGAGTTTGGCAGGATTCAGCACTGCAAGTCAGGCTGAGGATCTGCTTCAAGTTTATCAAAAAGCAAAGGACAGTAACCCTGAGTTACGCAAGTCATTAGCTGAACGAAATCAAGCTCTTGAAAAAATTAATGAAGCTCGTGGCTCGTTATTACCACAATTAGGATTAGGCGCATCCGCAGATTATAAAAGCGGCTATCGCGATAATAACAACACCGAATCCAATTCTATTGGTGCAAGTTTAACGCTAACTCAAAGTGTGTTTAACATGGCGTTATGGCGTCAATTAAACATTCAAGAAAAAACAGCTGGCATGAGCGATGTGACTTATCAAACAAGTCAACAAAAGCTGATTTTAGACACCGCGACTGCTTACTTTGATGTTTTGCGTGCTATCGATTCATTATCATTTATTGAAGCGCAAAAAGAACAAGTTTACCGTCAGTTAGATCAAACAACTCAACGTTTTAATGTTGGTTTAGTGGCTATTACTGACGTACAAAATGCCCGTGCAAATTACGATAGCGTATTAGCACAAGAAGTGGCTGGCCGAAATCAATTAGATAATGCATTAGAAAAACTACGCCAAGTAAGTGGTATCTATTACATTAATCTGGCATCACTAAACATCAGCCGTTTTTCAACAACCTCACCAGACTCTATTGAAAAACTGCTAAAAGATGCTGAAGAACGTAACTTAAGTTTATTAAGTGCACGTTTAGGTCAAGATTTAGCGCGCGAAAATATTCGTTTAGCACAATCAGGTCACTTACCAACCGTAGATTTAAATGCATCAACCGGTGTATCCAATAGCCATAGTCACGGTAGCGCATTACCACCAGCAACAGCGGGTAATAGTCGCAATAGTTACAGTGGTCAAAATAGTATTGGTCTATCTGTTAGTATCCCTCTGTATACTGGCGGCAAAACAAGCTCACAAGTTGAACAAGCACAATATGGTTTTACAAGTGCTAGCGAACAATTAGAATCGGTTTATCGTTCTATTGTCCAAATCGCACGTTCTTCTTATAACAATATTTCTGCATCAATCAGTAGCATTAAAGCGTATCAACAAGTTGTTGTTTCTGCGCAAAGTTCATTAGATGCAACTGAAGCGGGTTATCAAGTGGGAACTCGTACTATTGTTGATGTGTTAAATGCCACAACAACGCTTTATGATGCAAAACAGAAATTATCCAACGCGCGTTATGACTATTTAATTAACCAATTAAATATTGAATATGCCCGTGGCACATTAAATGAAAATGACTTAATTCAGTTAAATAATGCACTGGGTGCAGAAGTTTCGACTTCACCAGATAACATTATTCGCCCATTAACAAGCCCTGCACTTAACGTTGCACCTTGATCGTGAATTAAGAATTTAGTTACTTACACAAAACCGCTTTCAGCGATAAACTGATAAGCGGTTTTTTTATGCTTCCTCTCCACATAAGATATTGTGTTATGGCTTAAATTAAGATCTCAGCAATATCTATCTTCTTGTATTAACAAAGACCTTAATTACAATTGAGCTAAAAAGAGAGGATTTACCTAATTTCATTACCCTTAACCTTATAAAGATCACAAATTTCTGGTTATCCCTGATGATTAGGCGTTTCTTATTTATTTTCTAGATTATTTAACCTATCCTAGCTTTTATTTTGAACGTTTTACCTTTTATGGATCTTACAATATGCCAATGAAACGTACCAAATCGATTAATCGTGATGCTTTCCGTAAAGCATTTCGTCCTTATCGCCTGGCGCCTGTTGCAATCGCCATCACTGCTGTATTCGCGCTTTCAGGATGTGAAGAGAGCGATGAAACAGTTTCACTGTATATGAATGCACAAGAATGTGCTCAAGCAAATCCTTCACAAGCTGCGCAGTGTGAGGACTCTTATCGCACAGCATTGCAAGAAGCACAGCGTACAGCACCCAAATATGCAACGTTAGAAGACTGCGTTGCTGAATTCGGTGATGCACAATGTACACAAACTGCATCTATTGATGGACAGCCTGTTAGTACTGAAAATGCCAATAATTTAAGCCCAGACAGCTCACAAATGGCCCAAGCTAACTCTGGCGGTAGCTTCTTTATGCCATTAATGGCGGGTTATATGATGGGTCGCTTAATGGGGGGCGGTGCGCCAGCACAACCTCTGTTTAGTTCACGTAATCCAACAAGCCCTGCAAATGGTAAATTTGTGGACGCAACAGGCCGTAACTATGGTCCTGCAGTGGGCGGTCGTCAAATGAATGTACCCAAAACAGCCATGACACCAAAACCATCAACAACCTCGACAGTAACTCGTGGTGGCTTTGGTAATACGGTTTCAAGACAAGCTGCGGCTCAACGTACCAGTGCAACAAATAATAACCGTAGCTCTACCGGTTCATCTTCTTATCGTTCAGGTGGTTAATTAAAACCATGAAACGTGAAAATATCATTGAACGCCCGGATTGGCGTGAAAAAGCAACCGAATTTGGCTTTAACTTTCATACAATGTATGGCGAGCCTTATTGGTCTGAAAATGCTTATTATCAATTCTCAATGGAAGAGGTTGAAACGTTAGAAGAAACGACGGAAGAGTTACATCAGATGTGCTTGCAAGTCGCTGATAAAGTGGCTAATAGTGAAGAGTTGCTGACTCGTTTTCAAATCCCACGTCACTGTTGGGATTTTGTCCGTGATTCATGGAAATCGTCTCAACCTTCTCTCTATTCACGTCTTGATTTAGCCTATGACGGCAAAAGCCCAGCAAAATTGTTAGAAAATAATGCAGATACCCCCACTTCGTTGTATGAATCTGCTTTTTTCCAATGGATCTGGCTTGAAGATCAAGTCAATGCAGGCCGTTTACCGCAAAATGCTGATCAATTTAATAGTATTCAAGAGAAGTTAATTGATCGATTCGCAGAGCTGCGTGATCAATACGGCATGCGTTATCTGCATATGTCTTGTTGCCAAGACACGGAAGAAGATCGTGGTACAGTTCAATATTTGCAAGATTGTGCTGAAGAAGCAGAAGTAACAACTGACTTTGTCTTTATTGAAGATCTGGGTTTAGGTGAACGTGGTGAGTTAACTGATCTGCAAGATCAGATAATCAGCAATATGTTTAAGCTTTACCCTTGGGAATTTATGTTCCGCGAAGACTTCTCAACTAAGTTAGCTGATGCAGGCATTCGTTGGTTGGAGCCATCTTGGAAGAGTATTATCTCGAATAAAGCATTACTGCCAATGCTTTGGGAGATGTTCCCTAATCATCCAAATCTGCTACCAGCCTATTTTTATGATGGTAAAGCGCCTGATTCATTATCACGTTATGTTATCAAGCCACTGTTTTCACGCGAAGGTGCAAATATTCGTATTGTTGAAAATGGCAAAGATATTGCTGTTGCAGATGGTCCTTACGGTGAAGAAGGCTTTATTGTTCAAGATTTCCATCCACTACCAAAATTCGGTGATAGCTATACATTAATTGGTAGCTGGTTGGTTAACGATCAATCCGCAGGTATTTGCATTAGAGAAGATAGAGAGCTTATTACTCAAGATCTCTCACGCTTCTATCCACATATTATTTTAGATTAATTTAAAACCGATTATATCTGTATTCAAACACCTCATGGTTAATTAACTTTGGGGTGTTTGTGTTTTTACTCGTTAATTTGTCTTCTTAGCGCCAATATCTTCTCGACAGTTTCTTGTAATTCAATGTTATTTTCATTGTTGCTTATTCGTAAAGCTAAATTCCATTTGCACAATATTTTGGCATGTTGGCTAAGTTCAGGACATTTATGTAAACGATTATTTTTTTCTAACCAATCAGCAACAACAGACCAATCCCATAATGGAGATTGACCTTTTATCCGCTGAATGGGTGAAGGGAAATTTCCATCGCCTCTTAAACCATCTTTTAATAATGCAATTGCCTGTCGTGTTAATCCTGTTAGCTCTGCAATATCACTTAAACCTACCATTGTAGAATCTACAGACTCCACTCTTATTTTCATCCCTGTTAACTCAACATTCATTATTGCAGAACTGATAGCTTCATCTAATGAATTTGCATCTCTATCAAATTCTAAATATACAGATTTCCCATAAAAGCAGACTAAAGCATCATTACAACCATTCTCAAATAAAGCATCTTCCAATCCATCAATATCACTCGATACACCTGATAATGTTAATGTAAAATTAAATAAAGGCATCGTTATTCCTCTAAATTCATCCTGATAAAAGCGACCTAAGTCGCTTTATTTACTAAAAGATCAAAAACACTGATTAACCTTTCTTATTATCTGCTTAGCATGATTTTCCATATTTGATGGCGTACACCAAATACTTATCTGATGATTTTTATGTTCATTAGCTGGATTGCCACAACGTAGTTTACAAAATGTATGTGAATGACTACCTGAAGCGATCCATACCCATTCATGCTCCAAAGCATATTCAATAGCAGATTGAATATGTTTATTTGGATGTTTCTTCATTAACCTCCAATAAGCTTAATTTAACCCCAACCGTTGACAAGTGTCAACAGTGAAATTCTCAACAAGAAATATTTATATTGAGAGCTAAAAAAGCTTATCAGAATTCTCTTTTTATAAAAATAAAACCAATACAAACAAAGGTTAAAAGTATTTATTATATTTATATAGAAAATTGGAAAGATCAACAATAAGGGAAATATAATGAATCGATACATTATATTTAATATAAAAAAGGTCAAATTCTATAAAAGTGAATTTGACCTTTAGATTTTATAAATTGGGTTTATTGAACAATCTTATCCAATTTGAAATGTCATCATACTGAGCGATTTATTAACAATATCATTATTCAGTAATGTTACTTTTTCACCTTCTTGTTTTAAACCTAATAGGTATAACGCAGGTAAAAAATGCTCTGCTGTTGGATGAGACAATCGCCCTTCTTCCGTTGATAAAATCGTAAAGAGGTCAGTTGGCTCTTTGTCACTTTGCAAACTATTTTCTATTGCTTCACTAAACGAAAGCGCCCAAGGATAAGGCGTTGCATCACTGTTTTGCCAATCCATCATTCTTAAGTTATGAACAATATTACCGCTACCAATAATTAAGACGCCTTCTTTACGCAACTCAACTAATTTTTGACCTAATTGGTAGTGCCATTGTGCTGATTGACGCGCATCAATGCTTAATTGAACAACAGGAATATTTGCCTTGGGATACATTTTTTCAAGTATCCCCCAACTTCCATGATCTAATCCCCATTGATCCATATCGAGTTTTAATTTAATCGGATCAATAAGATCTTCAATCAGTGCGGCTAAACCTATCGAGCCTCGCGCTGGGTATTTTATTGCATACAATTCTGGTGGAAATCCATAAAAGTCATGAATTGTCTTTGGTTGCGACATTGCCGTCACATAAGTTCCATCAGTATACCAATGGGCAGAAATCACTAAAATTGCTTTAGGTTGAGGAAGGTTTTCCCCTAATTTTGACCAGAGGCGAGTATATGTATTATCTTCTAATACATTCATTGGACTACCATGCCCAATAAACAGCGCTGGCATCATTTTTGTTTCCATAAACCACCTCTTATGGCGAGTGTTCTTATCACATAAGCATACTGCCTTCTTACTTGAAATATAGTCAAAGAAGTATGAAATAGTTATTCAAAAAATATGAAAAAAGCCACCTAAGTCTCCTTAAGTGGCTTGATATAAGTGTGTGTGTGTTTTCAGTGTCGTTTATAACATGTTAATTTCAGCCAGCTTTTTTCTCCTCACGAAGACGATAAGCCACTAAATCTTCAATTGTTAACACTGGCATATTGTGCTTTTTAGCAAAAGTGATCACTTCTGGCGCTCTTGCCATTGTGCCATCGTCATTTGTTAATTCGCATAACACTGCAACGGGTTTAAAACCGGCTAACGTTGCTAAATCAATCGACGCTTCAGTATGTCCGCCACGCGTTAACACACCACCAGATTGACCTCGTAATGGGAATACGTGACCTGGACGATTTAAATCACTTGGTTTTGCATTGTCAGCCGCCGCTGCACGTACTGTGGTTAAACGATCTGATGCTGAAACACCCGTTGTAACACCTTGTGCCGCTTCAATTGTTACCGTAAACGCGGTATGGAAATGACTGGTGTTATTTTCCACCATCATAGGCAAATCAAGTTGTTGACGGCGTTCTTCTGTAATGCATAAACAAACAATGCCACTGCCATGACGAATAGACATCGCCATTTGTTCTGTGGTCATTGTTTCTGCTGCGAAAACCATATCGCCTTCATTTTCACGGTTCTCGTCGTCGAGCACCATCACGCCTTTACCAGCACGAAGGGCTTCTAGAGCAAGTTCAACACGCTCAAATGGATTACCGAATTCGGAAAGTAGCGTCTGATTCATGGTAAAAAAACCTCAATAATTAATGAAAGTTACCAGAATCAGGGCAGTCTTAGGAGTGGATCTCTGCTTAATAAACACACAAGCAGAAACAACAGGAATGGATACAATGATCCTACTGATGCTATTTTATTCTCTCCCATCCAGACTTTAACTGTCGGCTCCAGAATCACACTGGATCTGCTGACCTTTGCATTACAATGGCAACACAAAGCGCTCGCGGGCTTTACCCAAGTATTTAGGTATTTACCGCCGGTGGGGACTTTCACCCCGCCCTGAGATTAACGGTGAAACTATACGCTTTAAAATTATAAGAGGCAATCATCAATCGGCGACAATCTCTGTTTCATCACATAATCGTTTTATGACATACGGTTATTTAACGATTTATAATAAAAAAGTAACAATAATATTGATATCTGGTTTAATTCCCTCTGTCCTCATATTACACTTAGCCTCAGCTTTCTATTTTATTTGTGAGGACTTCCCATGTTGGACCCGAAAAAACTTGAACAAGTCGCGCGCCAAATCCAAAACGTTCTGCCTCAGGGTATTAAAGATTTTGGTGATGATATTGATAAAAAAATCCGCACTGTTCTGCAATCTCAATTAAACAAATTGGATTTAGTCAATCGCGAAGAGTTTGATGTACAAACACAAGTCTTATTACGTACTCGTGAAAAACTGACCCGTTTAGAGCAACGTTTAAATGAGTTAGAAGCAGGTCTACTGGAAAAACCTCAAACTGAAGTTGAAGAAGTTGAAATTGTGGTAGAAACTCAACCTGACAATAAAGCTTAATCTATTCAATTTATTGCTGATTTCAGTTTAGTCATAAAGCAAAAAACCCTGTATCTAACAAAGACACAGGGTTATTTTTTAGATATAAAAAGTTAATTAATCACTATTTTAACTCTGGCCAATAGTCTTTATTAACTTCAATTAAATCGTCTAGAATTGCTTTTGCGACAGTCGCGCTTGGCACCGTTTTGGACATTGTAATAGCCTGCCAAAGTTTCAAATATGACTTTTCAATCCACGCTTCTACCACTAATTTTTCAACTGCAACTTGCTGGCCCATCATCCCTTTTTGGAATAATGGAATTTTACCCATGACTAAAGGCTCTGGCCCATGACTTCCGACAATACAAGGGATCTCAACCATTGCCTCAGGATCAAAATTAATAATTGATCCATTATTAGGAACGATCAGTAACATTCTTTCTTGCGTATTAAACGCAATAGCCGTTGCGAGATCGACAATATAAGAAGCATGTTCATCTATCTCAAGATGACCAGCAGATGATTTACCCGCAGCTGTAATTGCACGACATGCGCTAAAAACATTCTTTTCTCTGTGCTCCATCACTTCATTCGCTCGCGTATGGTTAGGATCAGAATGCTCAACAACATAATCAGGGAATAGATAATACTTCAAGTAAGTATTTGGCATCGTATCTGGATCTAATGCCCATACATCTTTTGCTTTACCAAAGGTATCATTCCAGCTTGCTTCAACAGGCTCTCCCGCCACTTTTGGAATATATCCATATTCTGCAACATGCTTTCTGATAATCGGTAATAGATCATTACCTTGTAAATCTTCAACTTGCGTCCACCAGCCAAAATGATTTAAGCCATAATAACGGACACGCATCTCTTTACGTGATTTTAATCCTGCAATTTGTGCCATGCGTGATTCAATACCAATTGGCATATCGCAGATATTTAAAATTTTGGCATTGGGTTTTAAACGACGGGTAGCTTCAGCGACAATAGCTGCTGGATTAGAATAATTTAACATCCATGCATTTGGTGAATATTTTTCCATATACTCAACCAATTCTAACACGCCACCAATAGAACGCATGCCATAAGCAATACCACCAGGTCCACAGGTTTCTTGCCCTAACACACCATGACGTAAAGGAATTTTTTCATCTTTTTCACGCATAGGGTATTTACCGACACGGATATGCGCCATCACAAAATCAACATCAGTAAAAGCTGTTTTAGGATCAGTGGTATAACAAAACTCAATTTCAGGTGCTTTTTCAGTAAGAATTATTTCACAAGCTTTAGCAATAGTTTCTTGCCGCTCGGCATCATTGTCATAAAATTTGATGGCTCTTAATGGAAAACGTTTTAAATTTTCCAGTAGCATCAAAATAATACCGGGTGTAAATGTACTTCCGCCACCTGCAATTACGACTGAGAACTTCTTCATTATATAGCCTCCGACAAGGTGATTTTTTGTGTATCTTCTTTCATCAATTGTTCAATCTTGTCTCTCACTTGAGAAACGTGTAGCCCGATAATAATTTGTAATGCATGACCTTTACGCACTACACCATGTACACCGAGCCGTTTAAAATAGGCATCTGTTTCAACTAATTCGCTATCGATAACTTCAATACGTAAACGGGTTGCACAGTTATTTAAAGATTTGATATTTACACTTCCTCCCAAGCCTTCAAGAATGCCTTTAGGCAGTGCAAGTTTGCGGTCTTCTTTTGCTATTTTTGAGTTATCTAAAGACTGTGATTTCTTATTTTTATAATCTTCTTTGCTATATAGTTTGATCTCTTCGTCGTCTTCTTCACGACCCGGTGTTTTTAAATTAAGTTTGATAATTAATGTTCTAAACACCACAAACCAAATTACTGTAAAAATAAGACCTATAACTATTTGCGTAATAATCATTCCGTAATGGTTATGAAACATGGGGATCCAATTCATAGGGAGGAAATTATCGATGATCCCTCCGCCCATATTGCCCACAACCCCAAAGTGATAAAGTGTCGTCGCTAAGGTAGCTGCAAGTACGGCATGGATCGCAAATAATAATGGTGAGATAAATAAGAATGTGAATTCTAAGGGTTCTGTTATTCCCACAAATACAGCGGTCAATGCAGAAGGTATAAGTAAGCCAGCAATTTTAGCTCTGTTTTTAGGTGCCGCAGTAAAATAAAGAGCAAGCGCTATACCAATAGAACCAAAGACTTTGCTATTACCATGTAGCGCAAAACCACCTTCAGGAAATAACTCTTTTAAAGATTGGGTACTTTGACTGAAATATTGCATATTTCTAGCCCAATCAACCTGAATACCATGTTCAGTGACTGCGGGGCCAAAAATAAAAGGTCCGTAAATAAAGTGATGTAAACCAGTAGGAATTAAAATACGCTCAAGAAAGGTATATATCCAAACCCCCAAAGAGCCTGATTCAACCATAAATACTTGCAAAGATTGAATACCAATTTGCACTTTAGGCCAGAAAAATAACGTTATCCACGCTAACGGTAACATCATAAAAAAACTAATTAATACAACATAAGATGTTCCCTGAAATATACCTAGAAATACAGGAAGTTGTTTATCGAAATAACGATTATGTATCCCAGTTACAATGCCAGCGATAATAATTGCACCAATAATACTGGTATCTAATGTTTTAATACCAGCAATCATTGTAAGACCACTATTTCCACCGACTTCATTTGTAAAGTCTATGCCAAAATAACTGCCCCAAACAATTCCCATTGCATTAATAAAATAATTCCAAGTGAGAAAACTCACCATAACGGCAAGACAAGCTCTTGCTTGTGCAGTTTTAGCTAAACCTATTGGCAAACCAATTGCAAAAATAAGAGGCATATTACGAAAAACCGTCCATCCCCCCTCTTCAATAATATGAACAATTTGAGCGAATAAACTATCGGGTTTTAATAAATCTTCACTAATAAATAATGGATTCTGTAATAGAATTGCAATGCCTACAACAATACCTGCGAAAGGAAATAGCAGGACAGGGGTAAACATGGCTCCACCAAATCTTTGTATTTGACTGAGCATAAAAATATCCTCTTATTTACTGCTACTGAAATGACATGCTCTTTAATTTATATTTCTTCTGTGAAATTAGATTAGGTTCTTTTCTCTTTATTCCCTCATCCAAAATGAACTATTCGTGATCTAATTCATACTAATCTTTCACGCTAAGTGATCTACTTTTTAGTTAAAAGGTAGATCAGTTTTTATTTTTTGATAACGTTCACATTTTAAAGGTATAAATGATTGTGCTATATATCAAAATATTAGATTCATATAAATTAAATAGACTAAGCCAGTTTTTAGAATAAAAAGAGGTATAAAAATGATCTATAAAGACATTGCAAAAAGCCTAAGAGTTCAAATAAATTCTGCCGGATATCAAATTGGCGACCCACTACCCGCAGAAAAAACATTAGCGCAACAATACAACGCATCAAGAATGACAATACGTAAAGCGGTAGATTTATTAGTTATTGCAGGATTATTAGAACGAAAACATGGCTCAGGGACTTATATTAAAGAAAAAGATGTTCATCATGAAAATGCTAGCCTAAAAGGCTTTGTCGAATTAATGGCTAATACGGCTCACAACGTAAGAAGCGAAGTGATAGAGTTTAGTGTTATTCCCTGTCCTTTGTCTATTTCCAGTAAATTGCGCATAAAATCAAATGAACGTATCTTTTATTCAAGAAGAATACGTTATGTTGACAATAAACCGCTTATTGTTGAAGACAGTTATATGCCTGTAAAATATTTTAGTAATTTAACCTTAACTCATTTAGAAGGTTCTAAATTTGATTTTATTGAAAATATTTGCCAAATAAAAATAGCGGGAAGTTACGAAACTTTTCACCCAATTATGCCAGATAACAATATTTGTCAATTATTAAAAATAGAGAATAACATTCCCATATTAAGGCTCAGCACATTATCATACAGTATTCATGGTGATTATATTAATTACTCAATAATGTATAGAAATACCCAAGATTATATTGTTGAGTATCATTTAAAACGAGAACAATAATCATTAATATCAAATAAGATTAAAGCTTCATTATTAATAATTAGATTTGTTGTGATGACAGCAAAAAAAAAGCACTCCGAAGAGTGCCTTTCATTTTTATAAATGCCATTATTTCTTTTTAATCGCATTAATAATATTTGTTGTAGAAATGCCGTCTTCAAAATTCAGCACTTTTACTTCACCACCTGCAGCCCAAACTTCTTTGCTACCTGCAATGTCTTCTGGCTTATAGTCGCCACCTTTAACTAAGATATCTGGTAATACAGAGGCAATTAAGCGCTGTGGAGTATCTTCTTCAAACGCAACAACCCAATCGACGGCACCTAATGCGCCTAACACAGTCATACGCTGTTCTAATGGGTTAACAGGGCGACTTTCACCTTTTAAGCGCTTAGTAGACGCATCACTATTTACCGCAACAATAAGGCGATCACCTAATTTGCGTGCATTCGCTAAATAGCTAACGTGCCCTGCATGAAGAATATCAAAACAGCCATTTGTCATCACAATACGCTCACCGCGCTGACGCGCCAATTCGACAGCTTGTTTTAATTGTTCTTCTTCCATCATGCCAAACCCGTTGTCAGAACGACCACGAATAGCATTTTCAAGCTCTATAGGAGATACCGTTGATGTCCCTAATTTACCCACAACAACACCTGCTGCGGCGTTAGCAAGGAAACAGGCTTCAGCTAAAGGTTTACCAGCAGCTAAAGAGGTTGCTAATACGCCAATGACCGTATCACCAGCGCCTGTTACATCATAAACTTCTTGTGCTTGAGTCGGTAAATGCAATGGCGCTTCATTAGCACGAAGTAAGCTCATTCCACGCTCTGAGCGAGTGATCAGCAACGCTTCAAGATCTAAATCTCGAACTAATTGAGTCCCTTTTTCCACCAGCTCATCATCGGTTTTACAAACACCAACCACTTGTTCAAATTCAGACATATTTGGCGTTAATAGCGTCGCACCACGATAGCGTTCAAAATCTGATCCCTTAGGATCGATTAATACAGGCACACCGGCTTTTTTCGCCAGTTGGATCATTTCTTGAACATGAGAAAGCGCCCCTTTGGCATAATCGGATAAAATCAATGCACCAATAGAAGGTAATGCTTGCTGAATACGCTCATAAATAGGTTGAGGATCAACATTGCTAAACCCTTCTTCAAAATCAAGACGGATTAATTGCTGATTACGAGAAAGAACACGTAATTTAGTGATCGTTGGGTGTGTCGCAACAGAGACAAAATCACAACGCACATTGACCTGATTTAATGTATTGCTCAATGCTTTTGCAGCTTCATCAATACCTGTTAAACCCACTAAACGCGAATTAGCACCAAGAGACGCAATATTCATCGCAACGTTTGCGGCACCGCCCGGTCGCTCTTCTGTGGTATCCACTTTAACCACTGGCACTGGGGCTTCTGGCGAAATTCGACTTGTTGGGCCATACCAATAGCGGTCTAACATGACGTCACCGACAACCAACACATTGGCCTTATTAAAATCCGGCAGCGTTACTTTCATCCCATACTCCACATTTATTTTCAAAATAAGCCGAAATAATACCATAACTTGTTAGGCAAAAAGAGATACACATAAGACTTCATGCCAACAAACCATTACTCTTGTTCACCAAGCCACTTCAATTTGCTTTTTAATACGCACTCTCGCTCTGCGATAAAACAATGATTATCCACAATGGCAGGCAATGCTTGTAGCGCCAGATGATGCAATTCATTACGCAATGTGACATAAGCATGTGTTAAAGCGAGAGCTTCATCTTCATCCATCACTTGATGCTTTGCCATAAGTTCAAAAATACGCACATTATCAGACCAACGCGTTAAAGCCGGATATTGGTGAGAAAAACGCAAGACTAAATATTGCGCGATAAATTCAATATCAGTAATACCGCCAGATGAGGTTTTTAAATCAAACTTATCAGCTTGTGTTGGTGCAAGATGTCGCACCATTTTTTTACGCATATCACGTACTTCATTTTGTAACACATCAACATCACGAGAAAGACATAACGTTTCATGGCGAATACGTGAAAACATTTGTTGTAATTTATCATCGCCATAAATCATTCTAGCGCGAATTAAAGCTTGATGCTCCCAAGTCCAAGCTTCATTTTTCTGATATTCATCAAAAGCTTGAATAGTACTAACCAACATACCGGATTCCCCCGAAGGGCGTAAACGCGCATCAACTTCATATAACACACCAGAAGATGTTCTGGTACTAAACAAATGGATAATACGCTGTGCCAAACGCAGATAAAACTGGCGAGCATCAATCTGTTTTGCCCCTGTTGTCACAGTATTTATTGGACAATCTAATAAAAAGACTAAGTCCAAATCCGAGCTATATCCTAACTCCCATCCCCCCAATTTGCCGTATCCAATCACCGCAAAACCCAGCCCATCACGATGAGCTAAATGTTCAGGTTCGCCATAACGTTTCACCATATATGACCAAGCTTGATGAACAACCGCATGAATAATAGCTTCAGCTAAATAGGTTAAGTGGTCGCTAACCTTCATTACAGGCAATACACCTGTAATATCTTCAGCGGCAATACGCAATAATTGAGCTTGTTTAAATTGGCGTAAAGCTTCTAGTCGCTGCTCTTCATCTTCTTCTGGCACTCGTAATAAATATTGGCGTAGTTCATCACGATAGGCATCTAAAGGCAGGGGTTGATAGAGAGAATTGGGATCAAGTAATTCATCTAATAATAAAGGGTGAAGCGCTAATTGTTCAGCGATCATCGGAGATGCCGCACAGAGTCGTATCACATGCGTTAAAACTTCATCCGATTCTTGCATTAACTCTAAATACGTTGTGCGACTCACAATGCTTAATAGCAAAGGCGTCACACGTTGTAGCGTCACTAACGTTTGAGGTTGCTGGCAAATTTTTGCCAATAGTTTTGGCATTAAGGCATCAAGAACATCACGCCCTCTTGGCCCTATTGTTCGCTTGCCAATATCTTGGCGAAAATTCTGCAACGTCTGATTTATTGCTTCAAGCGCTTCACTGGTTAATGTTTCATGAAATAATGACGACGTTTCCGGCAGGCGACCAAGTAACCAAAGACGCTTAAATTCAGAGATATCATCTTCATCGTCGTTTTCATCTTCTTCACCAATTAATTGCGTGAAAATAACGGAAACAGCCTGCATCTTGTGGTTAATTTCTTGATAAAGCGTTTCCCAATCATCAAATCCCATTGCCAAAGTCAATCTGGCTTTATCTTCTAATGTGTCTGGCAACGTTTGGGTTTGCTGATCACCAATAGACTGCAAAAGATTTTCTAATTGGCGCAGAAAAAGATAGCTTTCAGCTAATTGTGCCGTTTCTTCTGCGGTGAGTAATTCAAGTTTCGCAATAACGTTAAGCACCGTTAATAATGAATTACTTTGAAGTTCAGGCTCTCTACCACCGCGAATTAGCTGGAAAACTTGCGTAATAAATTCAATTTCACGAATACCACCAGAGCCTAATTTTATATTATCAATCATGCCACGACGACGAACTTCGCGACTTATCATGGATTTCATATTTCTAAGTGATTGAATAACACTAAAATCAATATAACGACGATACACAAAAGGACGCAACATTTGCCGTAAAACTTGGCAATACTCTTTCTTTTCTGCACCTAAAACACGCGCTTTGATCATCGCATAGCGTTCCCAATCACGCCCTTGCTCTTGATAATAATCTTCCAGTGCTGCAAAGCTCATTACCAAAGGTCCACTTTCTCCAAAAGGACGTAATCGCATATCAACACGATAGACAAACCCATCAATGGTATGTTGATCCAGTGCCTTAATCAGCTTTTGACCTAAGCGAGTAAAAAACTGTGCATTATCTAGTTCTCGACGTCCACCTTGCGTAAATCCATTTTCAGGATAGGCAAAAATTAAATCGATATCAGAAGAAAAATTAAGTTCAAATCCACCTAGTTTTCCCATTCCTAAAATCAGTAATGGCTGAGGTTTTCCTTCATGATCACAAGGCGTTCCCCATTGTTGGCAACATTGCTGATAAAGCGTATCTCTCGCGACACAAATTAATGTTTCGGCTAAAACACTCAAATGCTTTAGCACACAAGGAATATCGCCTAATTGAAAAAATTGTAGCCATGCAATGCGCACTAATTGTTGATGACGAAATTGGCGTAAAACTCGCATAACGTCATCTTCATTATCAATATTGGCTAATTTTGCTGTCAATTGAGGCTCATAAGTCTGCCATTCCACACTCGTTGGTGGATTTTGCCTGATATCAGTCAACCATTGAGGATTAACGCGCAAATGCTCTGTTGCAAAGGGGCTAAAAGCCAAAAACTGTTGTTCTTGTTCACAAAAAGGCGCTAACGCATTCAATTGAGAAGAGAACCCACACTGCGCTTTATCCCACAATTGTTGAAATACACCGATAACAGACATAAATAGACTCTCAAGTTGTCAGGAAATTAAGCAATAGACAGTAACCACGCCATAGAAGATAACTTAAAATTCAACCATAAAACATGATAATAGTCGGTTGCTGTTGTAAATGTTAACGGCGAAATCGCATTGAGCGATTGTTCCATAGAACCAGGTAAATCAGCTTGTTTTTTGCACCAATCTGAAAATAACGCCAACATGGCAGGCATGGTAATTGTCGGTGGCGTCGGATTGGCAAAAATCGCTTCTTCTAATGCCTGTATTGCACTTAACCATTTAGTCAATTGTTGAGCCGTTGTATCACTAGGAGAAAGATTAACCACACTCAACGATAATGCAGGTTTATCTTTCGCCAAATAATAGCCTCGAGCCGCTTTACTGCGAGAAGCAAGACGTAATCCGCCCTTTTCACCTAAATAAGCCGCTAATGCGATAACATCTGATACATGACCTTTTTTGAGTTCTAACTCGAACTCTTCAATTGGCAACTCATATTGATGAGTGCGAATAGCGCCTTTATCTAACACCACTTCAATTTGACTATCTTGAAAATCCACCAGCCAGATTTCGCGATAAAAATCAGTATTAAACAGCACATCAAGTTGCGTTTCTAATAGAGTAAGATCGGTATTTTCAGGCCAGATCTCTGCGGGGAAACGGGTTAAATCTAATTTAGGTTGAGCTAATTCCACGTTATATTCTGGACGTTGATGCAAACCTGCAACGACTTTACCAGCTGTTTTAATTGTCATTTCATAACTATCATCAACACCACGAATACGCAGCCCCATATCCCAACGGCGAATTTGATTATCTGCGGTTTCAAAGTAAAGATTAGTCAGCTTTTTAGGGGCAGTGTGCTGATGAGGTAGAGTCAGAATGCGCTGAATAATGTGAGGAATAGCGGCAGGTATGGCACTCATTTTGAGTTCAGTTTCTAATTGGCTCATTCTATTTCCCTTAAGTAAATCAATTGATTAGTAAAATATTTGACGCATTTTCATTTTGCAAGTGATAGCCTAATAACAATAATGAATAAAAGGCAGATTATCCCTATATTCTACCAGTTAAGAGTGTTCTCATTCTGGTTTACTATTTGCTTACGCAAACTTTACTCTTTAGTATCAGTAAAAATATTCTCTTGTATAGATAAAAAAGTTGAAAACATAATGCGAAAATTACCCTTACTTTTTCTTTCCTTACTTGGCTTAGGCGTTTCTCTAAGCTCACACGCAGAAACTCGTTATGTTTCCGATGAACTATCCACTTATGTACACAGTGGACCAGGAAATCAGTATCGAATTGTTGGCTCTTTAAATTCTGGTTCAACCGTTACTGTACTTTCTCGTAACGCAGCAACGGGTTATGTACAGATTAAGGACGATAAAGATCGTACCGTTTGGTTACCTGAAAGCCAACTCAGCGCCCAACCAAGCATGCGTACTCGCATTCCTGCGATGGAAAAAGAGATCCAAACACTACGCGATAAACTGGCGAATATCGACCAAAGCTGGAACCAACGTACCACTGATATGCAAAATAAAGTTTCAAACAGCGATGACATTATCAATGGCTTGAAAAAAGAAAATGAACAAATGAGAACAAAGCTCGCTGTCGCAGAGAAAAAACTCGATTTTGCTAATCAACAATTAGATGATAGACAACGCGATATCATCTTACAGTGGTTTATGTATGGCGGTGGTGTTGCTGGCGCAGGTCTTGTCTTTGGTCTGATCCTTCCACATATTATTCCGCGTCGTCGTAAACGTAATGATCGTTGGATGAACTAATATCCAGTCAAAGGAACAGTGATCCCGTGAATATATACCTTGTTGGTGGCGCTGTGCGCGACCAACTGTTACAGATACCAGTAAAAGACAGAGATTGGGTTGTTGTTGGTGCAACACCTGAAATGCTGTTACAACAAGGCTATCAACAAGTAGGCAAAGATTTTCCTGTTTTTCTTCATCCAGATACTCATGAAGAATATGCCCTTGCGCGTACGGAACGAAAATCAGGCTCAGGTTACACGGGGTTCACTTGCTATGCAGCACCGGATGTCACGCTAGAAGACGATCTTGCGCGTCGTGATCTCACCATTAATGCCATTGCTTATTCTGATGATGGTAAATATGTCGATCCTTACCACGGTATAGATGATATCAATGCGAGACAACTGCGCCATGTTTCTGAGGCATTTTCAGAAGATCCGTTAAGAGTTTTGCGAGTTGCACGTTTTGCGGCACGGTTTGCGCCTTTAGGATTTAATGTTGCACCTGAAACACTGCAATTAATGAAGACAATGGCACACAGTGGCGAGTTAAATGCATTGACTGCAGAACGTGTTTGGAAAGAGACTGAAAAAGCCCTTGAGAGCCACGCGCCTCAAGTCTATTTTGAAGTTTTACGTCAATGTGGTGCTTTAAACGTTCTTTTTCCTGAAATTGATGCGTTGTTTGGTGTGCCTGCGCCTGAAAAATGGCACCCAGAAATCGACACTGGCATTCATGCCATGATGGTACTTAATATCGCCAGCCAATTAACAGACGATATTGCGGTGCGCTTTAGTGCCTTATGTCATGATCTGGGAAAAGGATTAACACCTCCTGAAAATTGGCCTCATCACCATGGACACGGCCCAGCCGGTGTTCCTTTAGTTGAAGCCTTGTGCCAGCGTTATCGCATTCCTAATCATATCCGTGATCTGGCACGCTTAACGGCAAGATTTCATGATCATATCCATCGTATTGATAGAATGCGCCCTTCTAAAATAATACGCTTATTTGATGCTATTGATGCGTGGCGAAAACCTGAACGCGTTGAGCAATTAGCTATGGTGAGTGAGGCAGATGCAAGAGGACGCAAAGGATTAGAAAATCTCGTTTACCCACAACGCGCGTTTCTTTGCCAAGCTTTCGCTATTGCAAATAATGTGGATATCAAGCCCATCATTGAAAGTGGATTAAAAGGAAGTGCAATACGAGATGCACTAACCAAGCAACGAGAAGTCGCGATTATAAAATGGAAATCGCGACTTAATCAGGATCAGCACTAATTAAGCTTTACGCTCAATAATCACACCTACGTTTGTAGCTTGTGCAACCGCTCCGGGTTTCGCTAATTTAATTTTTACTCTTGGTACAGCAAATTGCGTTATCAATAGCTGTGCCACTTCTTCGGCAACTCGTTCAACTAATTCAAAACGTCGAGTCTCAACATAGTCGATAATTGCATTGCTCACACTGGCATAATCTAAACAATGAACCACATCATCAGTTTGGGATGCGCGTTTGTTATCCCATTCCATTTCGATATCGAACACTAATTTTTGTTTTATGGTTTTTTCCCAATCATAAACACCGATTGTGGTTATTACTGATAATTGCTCAATAAATACGATATCCATCACGTCATCTCTTATTTTTTCTGCTCATCGGATACCACTTCCGATGAAATATGCGTATTATCCATACATGCCTAACGAACTTACATAAACATTGGAGAATACAAATGAGTGCTAACGCACTTGGAATGATCATCTTCGCCTACTTGTGCGGCTCAATCTCCAGCGCGATATTGATTTGCCGACTGGCAAGACTCCCTGATCCAAGAAAATTTGGCTCTGGCAATCCCGGAGCAACTAACGTCCTACGTATTGGAGGAAAGGCAGCCGCTGCAGCCGTTCTTATTTGTGACGTCCTCAAAGGGATGATCCCTGTTTGGCTCGCCTATTACTTAAATGTGCCTCCTTTTTACCTCGGCATTGTCGCAATAGCGGCTTGTCTAGGTCATATTTATCCTGTTTTTTTCCACTTTAAAGGCGGAAAAGGCGTAGCCACTGCATTTGGTGCTATCGCTGCCATTGGTTGGGATTTAAGTGGGCTTATCGCAGGAACGTGGTTACTCACCGTCTTACTGAGTGGCTATTCATCGCTTGGTGCGATTATCAGCGCACTGCTTGCCCCTTTTTATGTTTGGTGGTTTAAACCAGAATTCACTTATCCCGTTGCTTTATTATCATGTCTGGTACTTTACCGTCATCACGACAATATTCAACGTTTATGGCGTGGTCAAGAGAGCCGAATCTGGCATAAATTAAAGAAAAAGACTGAAAAAACAGAAAAAGAGATTATTCAAGAAGCTAAAGAGCAAGAAAAAGAAGATTAATCTCACCAAATCGTAAAGATAGGATGGATAAAAAAGCCACTTTTCAGTGGCTTTTCTTTTACTACTGACGTACTGACGCGCTACTTATTTTCAAGTGCTGGCAACTCAGCTAAAGGCCAACGCGGTCTTACTGTTACGCTTAATGGACCTTCTGTACCGCCTTTAAAGCGGATCATTCCCGCTAGTGCAATCATTGCACCATTATCAGTACACAATTCTGGGCGCGCATAAAAAACTTCGCCACCTAATTGCTTCATTACGGTTTCCATTTTTGCGCGTAATGTACGATTAGCACTTACACCACCTGCCATCACTAAACGTTTAAAGCCCGTTTGTTCTAAAGCTCTACGACATTTTATCGCAAGCGTATCAACAACCGCATCTTCAAATGCCCGTGCAATATCAGCGCGAGTTTGGTCTGAATCATCATTTTGACGAATAGTATTAGCCGCAAAGGTTTTTAACCCCGAGAAACTAAAATCAAGTCCTGGTCTATCTGTCATTGGGCGAGGAAAGACAAAGCGACCTTCTGTGCCTTGTTGCGCCATTTTCGATAAAACTGGGCCGCCAGGGTAATCTAATCCCAACAGTTTTGCTGTTTTATCAAAAGCTTCACCAGCAGCATCATCAATAGATTCACCTAATAAGGTGTATTCGCCAATTCCTGTTACGCTAATTAACTGTGTATGCCCACCAGAAACCAAAAGTGCCACAAATGGAAACTCTGGTGTTTTCTCTTCAAGCATTGGTGCCAATAAATGACCTTCCATATGATGAACAGGAATAGCGGGAACATCCCACGCAAAAGCCAATGAGCGTCCAATGGTTGCGCCTACAAGTAGCGCACCAACAAGACCGGGGCCAGCAGTATAAGCAACCGCATCAATATCTTGTGCTGTAAGATTTGCTTCTTTCAGTGCCGCTTGAATAAGCGGTACTGTTTTACGGATATGATCCCGTGAAGCAAGTTCAGGAACTACTCCACCATAATCGGCGTGCAGTTTAATCTGACTATAAAGTTGATTCGCTAATAGACCGGCTTTATCATCGTAAATTGCGATACCGGTTTCATCGCAAGATGTTTCAATACCTAAAACTCGCATGACGCTTCCAAATTCTTCTTCGCTAACTCGCGTAATGAATCGATTGTATCATTATTTCGGTGATTTTATACGCCTTCGCAACATCTTTTACATACCAGCATGTGACAAATTCCTTTTTCTGGTCTATAATTATTCACCTATTTTAAGTGATTTAAATGTGTGGTTAGCGACTTTCGCTTTTTGTGTACTCCCAAAAAAGACACAAAAGTGAGAGTTTGCGTTTCAATTTTGTGCATCTCTTTACAAAGTGCCCTGCTTTGAAGTAAAATTCCGCACCATTTTAAATGTCGGCTGGCTTAAATAATGCCAGCGCAAACCGATTTCTATTGAGGTGAGAGGCACATGCCGGTAATCAAAGTACGTGAAAACGAGCCATTTGACGTTGCTCTTCGTCGTTTCAAACGCTCTTGTGAAAAAGCAGGCGTATTAGCAGAAGTTCGTCGTCGTGAGTTTTATGAAAAACCAACGACTGAACGTAAACGCGCTAAAGCATCAGCAGTAAAACGTCACGCTAAAAAATTAGCTCGCGAAAACGCACGTCGTACTCGTCTGTACTAATATTTTGCGGCTTGTACCGCAACGTATGCAGACACTGTAGTCGCAGTTAAAGGCCGTGCTTTCTTCTGAGAGCGCGGCTTATTCTCGTTCAACAACAGACGTAAAAGGGCTTATGGCTGGACGAATTCCACGTTCATTTATCAATGATTTGCTAGCTCGAACCGATATCATCGATCTTATCGACGCTCGCGTGCCGTTAAAAAAACAAGGCAAAAATCATTCAGCGTGTTGTCCGTTTCATAATGAAAAAACGCCCTCTTTCACAGTAAATAGCGACAAACAGTTTTACCACTGTTTTGGTTGCGGCGCGCATGGCAATGCTATTGATTTTTTGATGAATTACGACAGGCTCGATTTTGTCGAAACCATTGAAGAGTTAGCAGCAATGCATGGGTTAGAAGTTCCTTATGAATCAGGAACAAGCAGTAGCCCTATTGAACGACATATAAGACAAAATCTCTATCAAGTGATGGAGAAATTGAATCAGTATTATAGTAGCGCTCTCAATAAACCTGATGCACAGGAAGCAAGAAACTACCTTGCGCATCGTGGGCTTAGTGAAGATATTATTACCCGTTTTTCTATTGGATTTGTACCAGCAGGTTGGGATAACGCCCTAAAACGTTTTGGTCAAAGTGCCGATAATAAAGCCTTACTTCTTGAAGCGGGTATGGTAATAACTAACGATAATGGTCGTACTTATGATCGTTTTCGCCAACGAGTCATGTTTCCTATCCGAGATAGACGTGGTCGTGTTATTGCCTTTGGTGGACGTGTTTTAGGTGATGATTTACCTAAATACTTAAACTCACCAGAAACAGAGATATTCCATAAAGGACGTCAACTTTACGGGCTTTATGAAGCACAACAATCTAATAATAACGTCACAAAGCTATTAGTTGTTGAAGGTTATATGGATGTTGTGGCATTAGCGCAGTTTGGTATTGATTATGCCGTTGCCTCATTAGGAACTTCCACCACAGCAGAACATATCCAGTTGCTCTTTCGGACAACGGATAACATTATTTGCTGCTATGATGGAGACAGAGCTGGACGTGATGCCGCATGGCGAGCATTAGAAACCGCCCTTCCTTTTTTAAATGATGGTCGCTCTTTACGTTTTATGTTTTTACCCGAAAGTGATGATCCTGATTCATTGGTTCGTCGTGAAGGTAAAGAAGCTTTTGAAAAGCGTATGGAACAAGCACATTCATTATCAGAATTTTTATTTGATTCACTCGTTCCTCAAGTGGATCTAAGTACTCAAGAAGGCAATGGTAAGCTATATAGTTTAGCCCGACCATTAATAGATAAGATCCCAAGTGAAACTTTGCGTCTATATTTATTAAGAGAGCTTGGAAGCTTAACGGGAAATCCCGATATTGAGCAAATGGATCGTTTATTTGGTAGAACGCCGGTTAATCACGAGTTATCGTATCAACCGACAAAATTACGCACAACGCCGATGCGTATATTGATTGCCCTATTGATACAAAACCCAGAGTTCTCTAAATTAGTGCCCCCTCTCGAGGGATTAAGTACAGAAAAAATTGCAGGTCTATCACTTTTTATTGAATTAGTTTCTGTTTGCCAAGCACAACCTGGCCTGAATACAGGACAGATTATCGAACTCTATAGAGAGAATAAATTCGGTAAACAGCTTGAAAAATTGGCAATGTGGAACGATATAGATATAGATGAGATTGCAGAGAAAACCTTTACAGATACGTTAGATCATCTTTTTTTAACCGCAATGGATGAACGTTTAAACGCGCTTATTGCGAAAGAGAGAACAGAAGGTCTAACGCAAGATGAACGCGAAGAAGTCCAATTGATAATACAGGCACGCGTTAAAAAGTAAACACAGAATTAAGATTAAAAACACGGCTTAATTGCCGCTATCGGTAGGTACTAAAAACCTACATTTGCTACGCTGAG
The DNA here is from genome assembly GCF_008808075.1 of Proteus sp. CD3. Lineage (NCBI taxonomy): Bacteria > Pseudomonadati > Pseudomonadota > Gammaproteobacteria > Enterobacterales > Morganellaceae > Proteus > Proteus sp. CD3. Next base: position 3,054,611 of record NZ_CP019686.1, read on the forward strand.
GGGACCGTAGCAATCGACAATGAAAATGCCCCTCCGTAGTTATTGTTGGCTGAACAGTTATCGCCGACCGACACCAACCCAAATTACTTTGAAGTGTGGATACCGTCTTATGGAGCAAAACCCGCAGTCACAGCTGAAGCTACTTGTTACTAAAGGTAAGGAGCAAGGCTACCTGACCTATGCTGAGGTCAATGACCATCTGCCGGAAGATATCGTCGATTCAGATCAAATCGAAGACATCATCCAGATGATTAACGACATGGGCATTCAGGTTATGGAAGAAGCACCTGATGCCGATGATCTGATGCTGGCAGAAAATTCAAATGATACTGATGATGATGCTGCAGAAGCCGCAGCTCAGGTGCTTTCTAGTGTAGAATCTGAGATTGGCCGTACAACCGACCCTGTGCGTATGTATATGCGCGAAATGGGTACCGTTGAACTGCTCACCCGGGAAGGTGAAATTGATATCGCAAAACGCATTGAAGATGGTATTAACCAAGTTCAATGTTCTGTTGCAGAATATCCTGAAGCAATTACATATCTTCTTGAACAGTATGATCGTGTTGAAGCTGGCGAAGCACGTCTTTCAGACTTAATTACTGCGTTTATTGACCCTAATGCCGAAGAAATGGCAGAAAGTGAAGATGTCAATTTAGGCAAAGAAGATGATGAAGTTGCCGATGACGCTGAAGACGAAGATGACGATGAAGACGAAGATGGCGACAATGACAGCGATAGCGATGACGATAACAGCATCGATCCTGAATTAGCGCGCCAGAAGTTTACTGAGCTTCGTGAGCAATACGAAAAAACTCGCCAAACTATCAAGGCGAAAGGTCGTAACCACAAAGATACAGAGCTTGAAATCTTATTGTTATCTGAAATTTTCAAACAGTTCCGTTTAGTACCGAAACAGTTTGATTATTTAGTTAACAACATGCGTGACATGATGGACAGAGTTCGTGCTCAAGAGCGCCACATCATGCGTCTTTGTGTTGATCAAGTTAAGATGCCAAAGAAAAACTTCATTACGCTGTTTACAGGTAACGAAACCAATGACACATGGTTCACTGCTGCTCGTGCAATGAATAAGCCTTGGTCTGAAAAGCTGGCAGGTATTGAAGAAGAAGTACAACGCAGTCTACAAAAACTGCAACAAATTGAAGTTGAAACTGGACTGACAATCGAACAGGTTAAAGATATTAACCGTCGTATGTCTATCGGTGAAGCAAAAGCACGTCGTGCGAAAAAAGAGATGGTCGAAGCGAACTTACGTCTCGTTATCTCTATCGCGAAAAAATATACCAACCGTGGCTTACAGTTCCTTGACCTCATTCAGGAAGGGAATATCGGTCTGATGAAAGCGGTTGATAAATTTGAATACCGTCGTGGTTATAAATTCTCAACTTATGCAACATGGTGGATCCGTCAGGCAATTACTCGTTCAATCGCGGATCAGGCGCGTACAATTCGTATCCCTGTTCACATGATCGAAACGATTAATAAACTGAACCGTATCTCGCGTCAAATGTTGCAAGAGATGGGACGAGAGCCTTCACCAGAAGAGCTTGCAGAACGCATGCTGATGCCTGAAGATAAAATCCGTAAGGTACTGAAAATCGCTAAAGAACCAATCTCCATGGAAACACCAATCGGTGACGATGAAGATTCACATTTAGGTGATTTTATCGAGGATACTACTCTCGAATTACCACTGGATTCTGCAACATCAGAAAGCTTACGTTCAGCAACTCACGAAGTGTTAGCAGGTTTAACATTACGTGAAGCGAAAGTCCTGCGTATGCGTTTTGGTATCGATATGAATACCGACCATACCTTGGAAGAAGTGGGTAAACAGTTTGATGTTACCCGTGAACGTATTCGTCAGATTGAAGCGAAGGCTCTGCGTAAATTACGCCACCCAAGCCGTTCTGAAGTGTTACGTAGCTTCCTTGATGAGTAATCAACTTACTTTTCAATAAAAGTTATAATAAACGCCTGTGATATCACAGGCGTTTTTTTATGGGATTTCGATACGGTATCAACAATCTATCTAATCTAGGATAGATTTCACCTACACATATTTATAAAAAATAGCCTTATTATTTATATTATTGCACCTGTGCGTAAGCTTACCTATAAATCGTTACGCTATGTTATTGATATCACAGTTATTCTCTGTTTTATTTTTTTATTGTTTAGATTGAACAGAATTTGCGCATACAGTCATTCAAAGGCTAGACCTCGTGCCAAATGGCACGTATAATCACACTCCATTAAGGCCCCTTAGCTCAGTTGGTTAGAGCAGGCGACTCATAATCGCTTGGTCACTGGTTCAAGTCCAGTAGGGGCCACCAAATTTTAGCTGTTAAATCAGCACATTAAGCCACTTCTTAGCAAGTGGCTTTTTTGTTTCTACAAGCCATTGCCCCATTTTTGCCCATCAAATATTTTTAACTACGTTAATATTTATAGAATCGCTATATTAAAACTCGTTAAATCACAAAAAATAGTTCCCAGAAAAACATAACATATTCTATTTCTATTTATTTACATTAGATAAAATCCCCAAAACACTTTCATTCTGTAAATATTATTTTTCCATTGCAACATGTTAAAAAAACATATTTTATAAACGCACCAACTCGGTATATTTAAATCGCCTCCATTACTTTGATGTACATATTTGATCCACATTAAACATCAATTATTGATCTAATGGAATGGAATGGAATGCACTGCAATTACATACAAATACTGCAAATAAATATCGAGGTTATAAATGAAAAAATTACTAATTATTAGTCTTCTTTCCTTTTCAGCATTTTCTCATGCCGGTACTGATTTTGAAGGTTACTGCAAAGAATTAAATGGAAGCGTAAAAAATGGCAAAATTTCCAGCTTCTCCGTTGTGACTAATAGTTATAATAATGGAAAAAAGCCAGTGTTAGCAGCCAATATAAAATTTACCCCTGAAACTGGTGGCTCATATCATTATGGCATTATGTACAATGCAACAACACTTTACGATATCGCTAAGGTTTCATTTCTGACACAGACAGATATAGCCGTATGTGTTGGGGAGGAAAAGACTTTTCCTGGTAAAGATGCCTTATATATGATTGGATTATCAAAACATTAATTATCCCAAAATAAAAAATTATGGCTAAATAAAAAAGAGAAATAACATGGCACTCTAAAGCTTTTATAAAAGAATAAGAGGTTATAATGAAAAAAATAATTTTAATTATATTATTTATTTTATTTAATATACAACTATCATATGCAAGACCTGTCAGTAAAGTGTACCGAGCAGATTCAAGGCCACCCGAGGAGGTATTTAAAAAAGGATTTGTCGCTTGGGGAAATAATATCAATTTCCATTCCCATGTAAACGGTGTTTCAGGGCGAAGAGGAAGTAAAGACTCTGCATTTATTCCGACAACATCAAGTTTTAAATCAAGTGAAAAATTCGCAAAAGATTTACTTAATGTCTCAAACGATAATAAATCTTATATTTATAAAATAAGAGCAACAAATAATTTTTATTCTGCACTTGATACTGTTTATTATTATCATGATAAAATTAAAGAACGTGTTAGTGATATGCTAAGAGCAGTATTAACTGAAGAGCAAGAATATTCTGCATATATAAATATTCCAAATCAATTAATAGAACTTGTCACTATTTACACTAAAGAAGGTAGTGAGATCCTTGAAGAAACAATGGTAAATCCTCATTATTCACCAGAAGAAACACATTCCTCTGATGAACCCTATAAAGGTTATAACCCATTAAAGATAGATAATTTACCTCATCTAGTGATGGGATTATCCCTGACTAATATAAACAATGAGTTAGCAGAAGCATCCGCAGTGTTACCTTCATCTTCATTCACTTGGGGTTCTGTACTAAGTACAGTTATGGAGGTGGCTGAAGCATTATGATTAATAAATCAAATCAACTATGCCTGTATTATTACATTAACGATACTCATGTTTAAGAATATAAATTTATCTTTCTGGTTCATATAGGTATATATGAATCAGAATTTTCATACTTATTAATTTTTTAATAGAATTAATTGGCTTATTACTTCTTTTATTGAGATAATATTCTCACAATTCAAATCTTGTCTTATATAATTACTATTATGGTTATACGTCCTAATCAACACTGGTTTTTTCGGTTATTTGATTGGCATGGTTCTGTGCTTTCAAAAATAATCTTTCGTTTATGTCTTAATGTTATCATGTCAATTATCGCCATTTTGATTTATCAATGGTATGAACAATTAGGCATACACTTAACAGTTGCTCCTTTTAGTTTATTAGGTATTGCTATCGCGATATTTCTTGGTTTCAGAAATAATGCAAGCTATAGCCGACTTGTGGAAGCTAGAACTCTATGGGGTAATATGTTAATTACCCATCGTAATATATTAAGAAATATAAAAGCATTATTACCTGAAGATAAACAATTTAATCGAGACTTTTCTAATCTACTCATTGCGTTTAGTTGGAGCTTAAAACACGAGTTAAGAAAAACAGATCCAATGGTTGATCTTTACCGCTTATTACCTCGAACTTTATTTAATGAAATAATGAATAGCCCTTATCCCACTAATCGTATTTTATTACATATCGGTTTAAAAATAGGCGAACTGAGAGATGACAAAATGATAAGTGACGTTATCTTTCAATCAATTAATAAAGATATTAATAATTTATCTGATGTACTCGGAGGTTGCGAACGGATCTCAAATACCCCAGTTCCATTTGCTTACACTCTGATATTGCAACGCACTGTTTATTTATTTTGTGCATTACTGCCTTTTGCGTTGGTAGCAGATCTCCATTATATGACGCCATTTGTATCAGTGTTTATTTCTTATACTTTTTTATCTTGGGATTCATTAGCTGAAGAATTAGAAGATCCTTTTGGGATATCTGCAAATGACTTACCCTTAAATGCTATTTGTAATACAATTGAAAGAAACTTATTAGAGATGCAAGATATTACGCCATTACCAATAACAGTAAGACCAGATAAACATTATAATTTATTGTGATTGATAAATTTAAAATAGAAAGCATAAAAAAGACAGTGTCAATTAATAACACTGTCTTTTTATTTATTAATGCCTCAAGTTATTAATGTGTTCTCATTCCCGCACTGTACATTAATAATTTAAATAAAGAGGCGATAATCGCAAGGCTTAATACACTTAAAGACCAAATAATGATCATCCACCCAATTTGTTGATACCAATGTGCTTTCTTTTGCGCTGGTTTTATTGTTAAAAAATGACTAATGATAGTTTTCATTGGGTTCCACCTTTCCGCGAAATACATAATAACTCCAACTGGTATACGCTAAAATCACTGGAATAATGATAACGGCACCAACTAACATAAATTTCTGACTTAAGACTGGTGAAGCCGCATCCCAAATGGAAATTGTTGGTGGAATAATATGAGGGAAAATACTCACTCCCAACCCAGAAAAGCCAATAAACACTAATAAAAGTGATAATAAAAATGGCAAATAATGACCATAATTATAAGCACTACGCACAATTCCCCAAGTACAAGCTAATACGCATAAAGGCACAGGTAATAAAAAGAATAAATTAGGTAAGCTAAACCAGCGCTGTGCAATATCTTCATGTGCTAATGGTGTCCATAAACTGACTATCGCAATCGCAACAAGTAATGCAATCGCTAAATAAACGGTGATTGAACACATTTTACGGTGTAGTTGATGTTCCGTTTTCATTATTAGCCATGAACTGCCTAAAAGCGCATAAGTAATTAATAAAGCAAAACCACAAAAAAGAGGAAATGGCGCTAACCAATCTAGTGCAGAGCCACTAAAACTACGCCCTGTTACTTCAAAACCGTTAATTACTGCCCCTACTGTAACACCCTGACAAAACGTCGCGAGAAAAGAGCCGCCAATAAAAGCCAAGTCCCAAAACTGACGATGTTTAGGTAATGCATTAACACGAAACTCAAAGGCCACACCACGAAATATAAGACCGATTAACATTAACGTTAATGGAATAGTCAACGCATCAATAATCACAGCATAAGCCAGAGGAAATGCACCATATAACGCAGCACCGCCTAAAACCAACCATGTTTCATTACCGTCCCACACTGGAGCAACACTATTGACCATAATATCTCGTTGTATTTTATCTTTCGTAAACGGCAAAATAATGCCAATACCCAGATCAAATCCATCGGCGATAATATACATCAGCGTGGCAAAAATAATGATGGCAAACCAAATAATCGAAAAATCAATATTCATTATTTTTCACCTTGATTTAAGGAAGTCGGATAAGTTTCAACAGGACCTTTTTTCATTAAGTGCATCATATAAAAATAGCCGATACCAAATACTGAGAAATACACCAAAATAAAAGCCAATAAACTCAAACTCATTTGTAAATCACCATGGGCAGAGACGGCATCTTTAGTTCGTTGCAACCCATACACAACCCATGGTTGACGGCCAATTTCTGTCGTAAACCAACCCGCAAGGATAGCAATCAATCCCGTAGGTCCCATCAATAATGTAAATCGTAAAAAAAGTGGGGAGTTATAGAGTTTCTTTTTCTTGCGTAAAATAACACTTAATAGACCAAGGCAAATCATCAACATACCAAGCCCTGCCATGATCCTAAATGACCAAAATATAATGGTGGAATTTGGTCTATCTTCAGGAGCAAAGGTATTTAACGCAGGTATTTGCTTTTCAAGACTATGAGTAAGAATAAGGCTACCTAAATACGGAATTTCAATCGCATATTTTGTTTTTTCTTCTTCCATATCAGGAATACCAAACAAAATAAGAGGGGTTGCTTCTTTCGATGTATTATCCCAATGCCCTTCAATTGCAGCTATTTTCGCTGGCTGATGTTCAAGTGTATTTAATCCATGCGCATCACCAACAAAAGCTTGTATTGGTGCAATAATCAGCACTAACCATAACGCCATTGATAACATTTTACGTACTGCTGCTGTATCTTTCCCTTTTAATAAAAGCCATGCCGCACACGCAGCAATAAATAAAGCGCTAGCTAAAAATGCCCCAATTGACATATGTAATAGGCGATAAGGAAATGAGGGATTAAAAATAATCTGTAACCAATCGATAGGAACGACGACACCATTTTCAATTTCATAGCCTTGTGGTGTTTGCATCCAGCTATTTGATGACAAAATCCAAAATGTTGAAATAATAGTGCCTAATGCCACCATGCAGGTTGCAAAAAAATGGAGCTTACGCCCTACTTTATTCCAACCAAATAACATAATACCAAGAAATCCCGCCTCTAAGAAAAAAGCGGTAAGGACTTCATAGGTCAACAATGGCCCTGTAATACTGCCTGCAAATTGAGAAAAACCACTCCAGTTTGTCCCAAATTGGTACGCCATGACTAGCCCCGATACCACGCCCATACCAAAATTGACGGCAAAAATTTTCACCCAAAATTGATATAAAGTGAGATAACTCGACTCTTTTGTTTTTAGCCACAAACCTTCTAATAAAGCTAAAAAGCTTGCCAAGCCTATTGTAATGGCAGGGAAAATAATATGAAAAGAGACCGTGAAAGCAAATTGTATTCTTGCTAAGTGAAATGCATCTAATCCAAACATAATGCCCCACCTAGTATAAATCTATTTGTCATAAATTTATTCATTTCTATTTTCCTATTTGTGTTTTTCTCAAATAAATTATTATTAACGCTTTATTATTAATACCAACTACCTTTATTCCATCGCTGAAAAATTAAAGATAAAAGTATTTAATTTATATTTACATATATTATTCATATAATCGCCTTTCTATTTTCTAATAAAAAATAGAAACAACAATAGACGCTGTATATTTAAATATACATCGATAATAAAATTACACCTCATTGATTAATAAGTATATTTCAAAAAATGCAGAGTTGAAGAGTGTATATTCACTAACGTGTTAATATTTTTAACCAGCCTATAACAGTTAGTCAAATAAATTGATTTTATTAGACGATAGATATGCTCTATCGTGCCTTGAAATATAGCGATAAAGCACTATTTAGAATGTTACTTTCGTTGACAACTAAGACACATTGATTTAACTTTTTAAACAACAGAAAATTCGTATGTTTATATAACCTCAAGCTTACTTACTTATTAACTATTAATGTTAATAAGTTTAAATATATTATTTAATTTAGATACCAATATATATTTAATTATATAACCATATTGATTTTCATATTCACCTGCCAATATTTTCATAAATAAATATTATTATTTACGTTTTAGGAATGTATATATGAGTAAAAATAAATTGCCTATTCCTGGAGTGAAACCGTATAACGGACCCGCTGGAGGATGGGGAGCATTAAAAGCAACAGCAATCGCGGTACGCACTCAAATGGATGCGCTTATTGCACCTAAAACATTGCTTAATACCAATCAACCTGATGGCTTTGATTGTCCAGGTTGTGCATGGCCAGATAAAGAGCATCACTCTACTTTTCAATTTTGCGAGAATGGCGCTAAAGCCGTTACTTGGGAAGCGACAAAAAAAAGAGTCACACCAGAATTTTTAGCACAAAACACAGTTACTGAATTACTAAAAAAATCAGATTTTGAACTTGAAGGTTACGGTCGTTTAACTCACCCACTTTCTTACGATCCTATTACTGATACACTTATTCCTGTCTCTTGGGATCACGCCTTTAGTCGTATTGGCGAGCTATTAAGAGACATCCCTTCACCAGATAGTGTGGAATTTTACACATCAGGTAGAGCTTCAAATGAAGCCGCTTATTTATTCCAGCTTTTTGCTAGAGAATATGGTACCAACAATTTTCCAGATTGTTCAAATATGTGCCATGAACCCACCAGCGTAGGGTTACCACAATCAATTGGTATTGGTAAAGGGACTGTTTCTTTAGATGACTTCGACAACACACAATTAATTATTGCCATTGGTCATAATCCCGGCACCAATCACCCTAGAATGATGGGAACATTACATGAAGTTGCTCGTCGAGGTGTACCAATTGTTGTTTTTAATCCATTAAAAGAACGAGCATTAGAGCGATTTACAGATCCTCAAAGCGTAATTGAAATGGCAACCTATAGCTCAACCAATATTGCATCATCTTATTATCAGGTTAAAGCAGGAGGTGATGCAGCCGCGTTAAAAGGCATTATGAAAACCTTATTAACATGGGATAATGAGCGTGGCGATATTCTTGATCATGATTTTATCGCAGAACATACTCAAGGATTTGAAGCCGTTATTGACGATCTTAACCATACCACTTGGCAAGATATTGAAAGTGAAAGTGGGCTATCACAAGCCGAACTTGAAAGTGTTGCACTACTTTATGCAAATTCCCCAGCCACCATTATTACTTATGGTATGGGTATTACCCAACATAATAAAGGAACCGCAAATGTTCGCTTAATTGCCGATTTATTATTAATGAAAGGCAATATCGGTAAAAAAGGAGCAGGAATATGCCCACTACGCGGACACTCTAATGTTCAAGGTAATCGAACTGTAGGGATCACTGAAAAACCCTCTACAGAATTTCTGCAAAAAATAGAACAAACCTTCGGTTTCAAACCACCTTATAAACATGGTCATGATGCTGTTAATGCCATGCAAGCAATGGTTGAAGGTAAAGCAAAAGCATTAATTTGCTTAGGCGGTAATTTTGCTGTGGCATTGCCTGATCCAGAGCTTTCCTTTTCAGCAATGCGAAAACTGGATCTCAGTGTTCATATTGGAACAAAACTAAATCGCTCTCATTTATTAACCGCTAAAAATACCTTTATTTTACCTTGTTTAGGTCGTACTGAATCCGATATACAAGCATTAGGACGCCAATCAATCACCGTTGAAGATTCTATGTCGATGGTACATGCGTCTTCAGGTAAATTAACACCCGCATCTCCTTTGCTAAAATCGGAGCCAGCTATTGTTGCTGAAATGGCTGCCACTACGTTATCTAATAGCAAAACGCCTTGGATGAGATTTACTGAAAGTTATGATCTTATTCGTGACATGATTGAAAAAACGATCCCAGGTTTTGATAACTATAATCAACGCATTCGAGTACCTGGTGGATTTCGTATGCCACTTCCTGCGGTGGATAGAGTATGGGATACGCCAACAGGCAAAGCGATGTTTTCTGTTTTTGACGGAGTTAACGAGAATGAACCTGTCGCTGGAGAAGATATATTACGCCTAGTCACTATACGTAGTCATGACCAATATAATACAACAATTTATGCATTAGATGACCGCTATCGTGGTATTTTCGGTAGACGTGATGTGCTCTTTATGAGCGAGGTTGATTTAATCTCAAGAGGCTTAAAAGAAGGCGATAAAGTGACTATTGAAACCGTAAGTCAAAATAGAAAGCTACAGCTTAATGATATTACTGTTGTTTCATTTAGTATTGCACCGGGTACGGTTGCAGCTTATTACCCTGAAGCTAATATTCTTATTCCGCTGGATTATATTGATAAAGAAAGTGGAACACCTTCATATAAAGCGACACCCGTTAGAATTTATGCCCAAAAAGCACAAGTTGCCTAATATTTTCATTTAACTAAAAAATAAAAAGCTGAGTCTATTTAGGCTCAGCTTCTCTTTATTATCTACAAGCTCATATCAACTAAATAAGCACGCATTTCAGTAAAGCATTTTTCAATCAGTATCGATCGAGGCTCTTCTCGCCGAATAATAATACCAAGAGGAGAATTTATTGTGGCGTCAGCAATAGGCACTACATCCAAATTTGGGCTGAGTTTTTCCATTCCTTTTGAAATAGGCACTATGGATGCGCAAAATCCTGTATCGACAGATTGCATAAGATGAAGTGTCGAACTGCTTTCAACTAACACTTTGGGATGCAGATTATAACGCTGAAATGCCAAATCAACAGATTGCCTAAAATGATTTGATTTATTAAGCAATGCTAAAGGCAGTTTGACTGCTTCCTCCCATGAAATCGTTTTTGCCGATGGCATAAAATAATTACGATGGAATAAAAGCCCTAATTTCGTTTGCTTTAAAGCATAAATTTCATGTTGCTGGGCATTCGCTTTTTCTAAATAACAGATACCAATATCAAGCCGATTACTATTAAGACTGTCGATTATCTCCTCGCTATTTGTCGAAGAGACTTGAAAGCGAATTTCAGGAAATGTCGATGAGATTTTCTGCAACATTTGCATCGGATTTAAATTGGTCAAAGGCACAATACCGATACGTAATTGACCTAACAGTTGTTGTCGAAAATTTGCAGCTTCTGCTTGTAATCCATCATAAGCAGACTCCATAGTTTTCGCCCATTTCAAGATTTTTTCGCCTTCTTGCGTAAATCCTTCAAAGCGAGAACTTCGCTTGATAAGTACTACATCAAGCTCTTTTTCTAAATTACGTAATCGCATTGATAAGGTCGGCTGAGTCACATGGCACATCTCAGCAGCTTGACCAAAATGTTGCGTTTTATCTAAAGCGATTAGATAAAATAATTGTTTGATGTCGATATGCGATAACCTCGTAATAAGCAGGTGAATTGGAGAAAATGCAACTTTTCATATTATGTCGTCAACAATACGCAAAAATTTGCTTATCTACCAACCATTTTCTCAATAAAGTCATAATAGAAAGGAAATAAAAGAGAGGATTAAATAATGTTTCAAAAATAAAGCTCACCCTCATATTTCGATGAAAGTGAGCTTGTTTTAAATACAATATTAACTGACTAACTTAACGGATTAATACTGTTCTTTGATTTGAAAGACTGAAACTTTGTCTGTTAAGTTTTGTGCTTTCTCATCTAAAATCATTGTTGAAGTTGCACCTTGTTCAACTAAAGCCGCATTTTGCTGAACAACAGAATCCATTTGGTTAATGGCTACTGCTATCTGTTCAATACCTACTTTTTGCTCTTCTGATGCAATACTAATGCCCTGCATGATATCGCTCACTTTCGTAATAGAAGAAACGATATCCTGCATATGCTCGCCCGTTTTATTTACCAATTCTCTACCATGAGCGACATCCGCAACAGATTCTCTGATAATTTGGTTAATTTCGCGTGCAGCATCCGCACTTCTTGCCGCTAAATTTCTCACTTCTGTTGCAACAACAGTAAATCCACGACCTTGCTCACCTGCACGCGCCGCTTCAACAGCTGCGTTTAATGCCAGAATATTAGTTTGGCTTGCTATGTTGTTAACCACATCATTGATTTCAGCAACTTTTAATGTTCCTACCTCGATTTTCTTCATCGAGTCAATGGCATCACTCATAATGTTAGAGCCATCAATTGCTAAATCGCGGGTTTCTGCGGTAATAGAGTTTGCTAAAATCGCATTATCAGTATTATTCACTACAGCGATTTTTATCTCTTCCATACTTGCTGCTGTTTGTTGCAGAGCGCTTGCTTGCTCCTCAGTACGAGAAGAGAGATCTTGGTTGCCAGAAGCAATTTCTGCTGAACCTTTTTTGATCTCTAGCGCTTCGTCTTTAACAAGTTGAATCGTCGATGTAAGCGCAGTCTGCATATCCCCAACATTAGAGAATAAGATTCCAAACTCATCATTACGTTTCTTAGGTAGAGTGAAACTTAAATCGCCCTTTCCTACTTTCTGCAAAATAGCCGACAGTGTATTCAAATTAAAGATAAACGTTTTATTTACCCAACGGATGACAACATAAAGGATCACTAAAATGGAGATCAAAGCAATAAACGTTGCATAAATAGAAAGTGTTACCATCCACTGTTGTTCAGCATTAATATCATCATTAACTTTCTGAGTAATAATTAAATACTCATCAAAGAGTTTAGATAAGCGGGTGAAATCTTTTGATAAATCCACATCCTCATATTCTAAGGTGTCCATTGGCGCAATGATTTGATCAAGAAGCTGTAAAAACAGTGCAGATAACGCTTGTGCATTTTTATCGGCTTCAGGGCTTATTTTTTTCTCTTCAGCCCAATTGATTATCGTTATTTTTGATTTTTCCCCTAACGCTTTGGCTTCTGCCACTAATGATGCTTTAGTTCTTTCTTTCTCCGCGGTCATTGTCCCCAGATTCATCAAGAAATTAACGTGTGAGCGTATTGTTGCTAACTCATATCTTGATTCCTGTACGCGACTTAATCTATTGGTTAACGAATCAAGTGATGCATAGTTATTTTGCATTCTATAAATAAAGAACGATGATAGTACTGATGACAGTAAAAATATAAATAAAAGCAATATCGAGCCAACTTTGGCTGATTTTTCAATACTCATGATTATCCACCTCACAATATAAAATGACACAAAGGTACTGATATATCGGCAGTGGATAGATTTTATTTACACATTAATCAGAATTATCGATACAAACACTTATTACAGATCTCAATCAATGATGCCAATCAGTTTTTTATTCTGTTTTCAAACCAGTAATGCAGATCATATACCATAATGAAATAGTATTTCAGTGTTATTAATTGGTTGGCAACTGGGGCTTGATTTTGATTAAAACCCAAAATCAGTAAAAAATTTAAGTTCCTAACAAAACAATAAACATTGTTTAGCAATTAATACTTCTTAAGTATTTTTACGATCCAGTGCGTAAATTTGGTATAAATAGCTTCAGAAAAAGGCACAAATGCAGTATATACACTTAGGATATTATTAACAAAAAATTATCATCTTAAAAAGAATAGAAGAGAGAAGTTAGTACTCAATTTATACATCTACTTTCTGATCGTAAGAGAAATAAGTCATTTTAGAAAATAAACCAATCATCATTGCAACTAATACTTAAAAATAAGCTCCTTTTCTTTGTATAGAACAATCAAATTACTTTCTTTTTAATATCCCCTTCAATAATTATTGCGTTAGATCAATTTTTTACATTTCATTTATTCTAATAAAAAATAGGTTAAACATATTATTTAGAAAAACACATAACCGATTTTCATCATATAACCTAAATTTTAATTTTATTCAGAGAATTCTTACATTCTACACTTTTCATAAATACCCATAATACGCGTAAAATACTTTTACTTACAATAACTAACCCTTTCATACAATTCATCTTATAAAGATTAAAAATGAAATATAAAATAACATATAACTTACCAAACAACATTTTTCACCCAAATAAAACTCATATAATGAGTATCATAATTAGTCTGTAGTTTCATTAAATTACTTAACGTATTGATATGCTTATCACTTACAAAAACTTAAGTATAACCTTACAATAATTACTCCCTTGATAGGCTAAGCCTATTACAAATAGTAATCGCATAGAGTAAACCATTTTTACGCAATAATTTATGTGTAATATAGTTATTCAAACTTAAATGACTAATTTTAATATGTGATAACTTCTATATATTAGACCTCATGTTATTGGAATTAATTTATGAACGATCTAGACACTAAAGTAGGCCTTTTTTTTAAGAAGGCTAGAAAAGAGAAGAAATTATCAGGTCGTGAACTGGCAAAAATAATCTCTGTCAGCCAGCAACAAATATCACGTTATGAAAACGGTAAAAATAGTATGTCACTTAGCTTAATAAATAAGTTACTTATTATTTTTGATAAATCATGGGATGATTTGAATCGTGAAGTAATAAGCACCTACAACGAAAAAGGACCAATCTCACAACCTAAAAAAAAGGATTATGAATTGAGTGCTAATGTTATTAGTCAGCTAAATTAAAAAACAAACATTTAACACGATTATGTAAATATCAGTATAAATAATTAACCATGAAAATAAAATATTTAATTATGTTTTATTTTCATGAGCTATTAGCTTTATGAAACCGGGAGTGTTAACAACAGACAAACTATTATTCTGCATTAATAAATAATAATTATTAGGAAAATAAAAAATGCTTATTAAGCATTTTTATTTGCCAGGGATCGCTTTATTTATTTTTACACTAATAGAGAGTCAATAAATAAATTTATAAATATTAATTTTAATATTTATCGATTTATTAAAACGTAGTTATCTAATATAAAACGAAGGAACTTAGAATGAAAAAATCTATCATTGGTGCATCATTAGCAATGGCATTTGGTCTGATGGCTGGTAATGCAATCGCTGCTGATAATACGGGTACAATTACTTTTAATGGTGAATTAACAGATACAACTTGTAAAGTTGATATCGAAGGTCAAGGCCCAGATGCAACTATTACTCTGCCAACAGTAAGTACTAATGTTTTACAAAATGCAGGTGAAGTAACTGGACGTACTTCGTTCAATATGAATCTGTCTGATTGTAAAGTTGGCACAGCAGGTCATAGCACTGTTTCTGCATTCTTTGAAACAGGTGCAACAGTAGACCAAGCGAGTGGTCGTCTGAAAAATATGGATGTTGCTGCAACGGGAGCAAAAGAGGTTCAATTACAACTGTTAGATGGAGCTAACTTCAACGCAATTAAAGTAGGTAACACATCTCAAGTAAATGATACTACTTATTATACAATTACTAATGATAAAGCCACTCTGCCATACGCTGTTGAATACTACGCTATCGGTAAAACTGAAGCGGGTAAAGTAACAAGTAGCGTTGTTTATACTCTGCAGTATAAATAATCGAAATAAACAGGGAGGGGACTCCTCCTTCCTGTTTGCTTTTTATTAATGGAATAAAGATAAATATGAAAACCCCTAGATTAATTAAAAGCTTTTTCTTGAGTTTATTATTAATTATTCCGACAGGGATAAACGCTGGCGTTATTATTAGTGGTACTCGTGTTATTTATAATGAAAATGAAAAAGAAGTCACAGTAAAAATTAGTAATGAAGGGAAAGTGCCTGTATTAATTCAAAACTGGATTGACACAGGTAATGTTGATGCAAAACCAGAAAATATTCAGGTTCCCTTTGTATTAACCCCACCGGTATTCCGTATTGAGCCAGAAAAATCGCAATCATTAAGAATTAGTTTTACTGGTGCAGCAACATTACCTAAAGATAAAGAATCTATTTATTGGTTAAATGTATTAGAAATACCACCAAATACAAATACAGAAATAGATAATAAATTACAAATTGCTTATCGCTCTAGAATAAAACTATTTTATCGTCCAGACGTACTAAAAGATAAAATAGGTGCAATAAATGCAGCTGAAGGTCTTCAATTTTCAATTGCTGGTAACAAGTTAAAAGCAATTAATAATTCACCTTATTTTGTTTCACTCGTTTCTATCACGATTGCAAATAATGAGAAAAATCCAATTGATGGTGAAGTTGTTCCACCATTAGGCCAACACGAATTTACGCTCCCCAATGGTGTATTGGCAAATTTAGGAAGCAAGGTTGTTTATCGTTATGTGAATGACTGGGGTGCAATGAAAATAGTTGAAACGAAACTCTAGCACTCTCAATACTTCATAAAATATATGGGAATATTCAAATGAGCAGTTATATTTTAAAAACTATTATAATATCTGCTAGTGCTACTTTATTTTTAGTAACACCTTATACTTATGCAGAAAATATAACAGGGATCGAAAATAATAAATGGCTACCTAATGGTACTCCTTCATTATCACCCAATACGTCGCCTTTATTACAAAATAGTACTGACTCATCAACAGAGAATAATAACTCTTCTCATACAAATAGCTCACTCTCATTTAACCCTATTTTTATGAATACTTCTCAAGGTGATATTGATATCAGTCGCTTTGATAAAGAAAATACCTTCTTGCCTGGTACATGGAATGTTGAGATTTATGTCAATAGCCAATTTATGGCAAGAACGCCAGTCACTTTTAAAGATATGAAAAATGGTCAAGTATCACCTTGTTTAACTAAAGATATTATCGACTTAATTGGCTTTAAAAGTGACAAAATCCCCCCCTTATTAAAAAGCGCACTAGAATTACATGAGTGTATTGCACTAACCGATTTTGTCCCCTCGACGGAAGTAAACTATGACCATTCAGTTCAACGTTTAACGATTAATACACCACAGGCTCTTGTTGGTTATAAACCTCGTGGTTATGTAAATCCTTCACTCTGGGATCGAGGCATAAATGCATTATTAGTGAGCTATAACGCAAACTATTTTATGTCTCGTAGCAATGGAACGAATTACAAATCTGCTTTCGTTGGTGTTAATGGCAATCTTAATTTAGGTACATGGAGTTTCCATCATACTGGCAACTATTCATGGAATGAACAGAACGGCCACGACTACACATCAACTTATAATTATCTACAACGCATTATCACGACAATAAAAGGTGTGGTTCAAGTTGGTGATGTCCTTACGACAGGGCAACTTTTTGATTCTCAACCATTAAGAGGGATCCAGCTCTTTAGTGATGAGAAAATGTTACCTGACTCTCAACGTGGCTTTGCGCCGACGATCCGTGGGGTCGCAAAATCCAATGCGCGAGTTATTATTCGCCAAGATGGGCAAGTGATCCATGAGATTGCCGTTCCACCAGGCCCATTTGAAATTGATGACCTTTACCCATCAGGATATGGTGGTAACTTGGATGTCACCATCCAAGAATCTGACGGTTCACAGCAGAATTTTAGAGTCTATTATGCTTCTGTTGTACAGTTACTGCGCCCTGGGCAACATAACTATACCGTGGCAGCTGGTCATTTAAATTCATCAGCAGTGGATTATGATCCAACCTTATATCAAGCTACCTATCGTCGTGGATTAACTAACTTGATAACGGGTTACGCTGGTATACAGAGTACTGGTGCAGATTATTATGCACTTCAAGCGGGTTTAGCATTAAGTACGCCATTAGGGGCATTTTCTGCTGACATCACCCAAGCACGCTTACACTTAAATACAACGTCATCAAAAGTGAATAGCGGGCAAAGTTATCAAATCAGTTACAGTAAATTCATTCAAGATACTAATAGTAACCTGACAATTGCCGCTTATAAATTTAATACCGAAAAATTCTATGACTATAGCTCTGCCGTTCAAGCAATAAATGAAGAACGACACGGTCGAAGTATCAACAATATTTGGCGTCCTAAAAGTCGCTTTAACGTCACGATTGATCAAGGTTTACCTGAAGGTTGGGGAACATTCTATGTTAGTGGATTTACACAAAACTACTGGAATAACGATACCACTGACTTGCAATATCAAATGGGTTATAACAATCGCTGGAAGCGCCTCTCCTATGGCTTAAACGTCGGTCAAGCACGTAATTCGGATGGTAAAAAAGAGACATCTTTTGAATTGAACTTTATTTTACCACTCTACGATTTAAGTGTTGATCATATGCCAACCTTAACCGCAGCTCTAACTCGTAATGGCCGAGGTGACGTAGGTGAGCGTATCGGGATCTCAGGATCTGCGGGTGAAAATAACCGTTATAACTATGGCATAACTGCAATGAATACTAACCATGGAATTGGCTCTAGTATGACCTTAAACGGTAGTGCAAAAACTAACTATACCAACTTAACGGCAAACTATGGCTTAGGTGAGCATTATCAAAATGGTTCGATTGGTGCTAGCGGTTCATTAATTGGCTGGTCTGGTGGTGTAGTTGCAACTCCTTATCAAGGTAATACTTTTGCTGTGGTTGAAGCCGATGGTGCTAAAGGTGCTAAAGTTAGTGGCTATCCGGGCATTGAAATCGATGGCTTTGGCCATGCTGCTGTACCTTATTTAACCCCATATCAAATGAATGACATCACGATTAACCCGAAAGGAATGTCAAATAATATCGAGCTACAAAATACACAAGTGCGTATTGCACCATTCGAAGGAGCAATTACTAAAGTTGCCTTTGAAACTGACAAAGGTATGCCATTGTTGATTACTATTCAAAGAAATAATGGACCAATTCCATTTGGTAGTGTCGCTTACGATGAACAGAACAGTGAAGTGGGTAGCATTGGTCAGGGAGGACTTCTCTACGCCCGCGTTAAAAATCCATCAGGTCGTTTAACCATTAAGTGGGGACCGGGTGAAATCCAGCAATGTACCATTAACTATAGTGCACCAGCACAAGATAAAGATAATCAAAGTAGTTTTGTTCAACTTACTAGTGTCTGTGGAGAATAAAGTATGAAGCCTATTATTAAAAACTCACTAGCTTTAATGCTTCTACTTTTTCCTGTTGCGGAGGTCATGGCACAACAAACAGTCAAGTGTTATGTTAGTGGTCCTCCAGATAATCAGACTATGTCCATTGGTGGCGCAATTCATGTTGGTGCTGATATGCCAGTAGGCTCTGTTGTTTACCAAGGTAAAATCGATATTGCTAGTTATACATACAACTATACCTGTGCATTTAATGTGCCTTCAACAGGATTAGGAAAATATTACTTTTTAGAAAGGCAAGAGGTAAAATTATTAAGTATGAGAGGAACACCTGCTGTTGGCGCAGGTATTCCTCCTAATGTCTATAAAACCAATAACCCAGGTCTTGGTATTGTATTTTATACAAATAGAAATAGAAATAATTCACTAACACCTAATATTGCTAAACTCTCTTGGGAAGGAAATCGTGAACTTATTGAAAAAAATAGAGAAAGTATGGAATATTGGGCGCACCCAATATTAAATTATTCTTTAATTAAATTAGGTCCTATTCAGCCAGGTATATTTGATTTAAGCAATATTGCAAGAATGCAACTTGATGTGAACTATCCCGAAAAAGATAAGGTTCTAGCAGAAGGATTCCCTTTTATAGCCGCATATATGAATATTACAGGTTCAGTTAGTGTTACCGCTTCAAGTTGTAAAACACAAGACTACACCGTGGAATTAGGCAAACATGAAATATCTACCTTACCTGCAAAAGGTAGTTCAACCAAATGGATAAATTCTGATATTAATTTATACAATTGTCCTGCGTTTCGAGGTTACTATTCTGGTGGCAAAGGAGATGTATTAACCACAGAGAGAGGACAAACATTCCCTGATCGTGATCCTAATGAGATTAGAGTGACCATCAAGCCTGTAAATCCAGCTATTCCTGAATATCCTGGTACTTTTAAAATTAATGATGTACCCGGAGCGGCTAAAGGTGTCGGTATCCAACTTGCATTTGGTGATGCCGGCGAAGATTTTGTTAAATTTAATACACCAACCGCCTTTGCTCAGCCAGTTACAGAAAAAGCAGGCACTGTAAGCATTCCATTGCGTGCGCGGTATCTTCGTGTCGATGACAGAATATCCGCAGGTATCGCCAATGGTGCTGCAACCTTTATGATTGAATATTATTAATCCCTTGCTCTGTTTGCCAGAATAGAATAAAACTCACTCTGATACGTTAATTCAGAGTGAGTTTTTTATCGTTATAATGCTTGTTCTTCTATTTGAAAAACGGCCACATTATCCATCAATACCTGCGCTTTCTCGTCTAACATCATCATTGAAGATGCGCCATTATCCACTAAAGAGGCGTTTTGTTGCACAACCGTATCCATCTGATTAATCGCTACCGCAATTTGTTCAATGCCAACCCGTTGCTCTTCTGAAGCAAGACTTATCCCTTGCATAATCTTATTTACTTTTGCAATTGAAGAAACGATCTCTTGCATGTGTTTTCCCGTTTTATTCACGAGAGCGGTTCCTTCAGCGACATCTTTTATAGATGCTTTTAATATCTGACTGATCTCTTTTGCGGCATCTGCACTTTTAGCCGCTAAATTTCGTACTTCCACCGCAACAACGGTAAAACCTCGCCCTTGTTCCCCAGCTCTTGCAGCTTCTACCGCAGCATTTAGCGCTAAAATATTCGTTTGGCTCGCAAGATTATTAATCACTTCGTTAATCTCACCCACTTTTAACGCACCTTGCTCTATTTTTTTCATCGATGAGATAGCTTCTTTCATTACACTCGCACCATCTATAACGATGTCATTAGATTGATTAATAATCTCATTGGCTTCTTGGGTATTTTCAGTGTTATTGGCTACAGCGGTTCTAATCTCTTCCATACTGGCTGCGGTTTGTTGCAATGCGCTAGCTTGCTCTTCAGTACGGGCAGAGAGTTCCTGATTACCTGATGAAATTTCAGAAGCTCCCCGTTTTATCTCTAATGTTTCTCTTTTTACAGTAAGAATGGTAGAGGTTAACGCTTTTTGCATATCACTAACATGTAAAAATAACTCACCAAATTCATCTTTTTTTATTTTAGGTAAAGCGAAAACTAATTCCCCTTTACCAACTTTATTTAACATATTAGACAATACATTAAGGTTATAAATAAAGGTTTTGTTTATCCAACGAATAACAAAATATAAAATAATAAATAGAATTAATAATGAGATGAGCGTGGAGTAAATAGAAAGCTGAACCATAGTATCTTGTCTATTTCTGAGTCCAGCACTGTTTTTAGCTTTAATATAAACATAGTTATCAAATAAATGATCTAATCTATCAAAGTCATTGGCAAATTCTGTATCTTTTATATGTATTGCGTCTAAACCATTTGACGCAATCAAAAGTCTATCAATTAAACTATAAAATAACTTTGCTATTTCATCCGCACTTTTTTGTGCTTCTACTGTGACTTTTTTTTCTTTTACCCATATATCCATTGCACGTTTAGCACTTACCGCAATCTTTTTATTTTTCTCAATAATTTCAGCACTTTTAGCATTTGTCTCTGCTGTATCTTGCATCAAAAAGTTCACATTAGAACGCATCGTTGCTAATTGATAACGTGCCATCAATACATCGGTGTAACGTGTTAACAATGTTTCCACTTGGGTGAAATTATTTTTCATTTTGTAGATGAAAAATGTAGATAATACAGAAGATAAAATAAAAATTAATAACAGTGCAGAGGAGCCTATTTTAGCACTTCGTTTAATACTCATAATTAAAAAGCCTATATGTAAATAGCGATAAATTTTATTTCTTATCGACCAAGTTAATTTTTTTATTTAATTATTATTGATACATATAAGTTAATAATTTTTATTTGAAAATTTTTATTCTATAAATAATCACTAATCATATTTTAAATAATTTACGCTTTATTCTTATTTTATAAAATAATGCAACCGATAGTGTTAATAATAAATAAGCTATTTTTTATCAATCACACATTACTTTATTGAGTAGTCAATATCTGCTGATGTTTTCATAGATTATTCATACACTCCATTATTCACAAAAGAATAAATAGCTTTATTTTCAATAAGTAACAACCATACTATCTCATTTTGAGAACAATGATATAATATGCGCAATGACCTTAAAAACTCTGATGATTTACGGAGCTTAACTTTTTATGCAACCCCAATTTGAAAACGCGAAAAACACCGTAAAAACGTTATCAGTGTTTGATTTTGATGGCACGCTAACCTATCACGACAGTTTTATTCCTTTTCTAAAATTTGCCTTTGGTAAACGTAAATTCTCACGCCGTTTAATTAAAATGGTATTACCGACATTACGTTGCTTTAGACGCAAGCTCACGCGTGATGAGCTAAAAGAAGTGCTGATAAAAACCTTCCTAACCAATATAGAAGAGCAATGGTTAAAAGAAAAAGCCGAAGCATTTTGTCAGCTTTACTGGGTTAAATTAATGCGCCCTACTGGCTTGTTAGCCGTTGCAGAAGAAGTAAATAACAATGCTGAAGTGACAATTTGCTCTGCATCACCAGCAATGGTATTACAACCATTTGCTGAGCGCTTAGGGATTAAATTAATTGGTACAACACTCGAAGTGGTTGATGGAAAGCTGACAGGCAAAATTATTGGTAATAACTGTCGTTGTGGTGAAAAAATAAAACGATTAGAAGCGGTATACGGTGACTTAACACAATACCATTTAAGAGCGTGGGGAGATTCTCGTGGCGATCATGAACTGCTTTTTGCTGCGCAAGATCCTCATTGGCGCCACTTTCATACGGGTCGTCGTAAATCTAAAAATTCACCCATCAAGATAGAAATAAAAAAATAATTTCCCTCGCAAAATAGAGCGCAAAAAAACCCTCGATTAACGAGGGTTTTTACGATGTACTAATGATATAGATATTAGATATTCACGCCGTGTTGTGATGCTAACGCACCTAAACCACCCGCAAAACCTTGACCTACAGCTTTAAATTTCCACTCTGTACCATGGCGATATAACTCACCAAAGATCATTGCAGTTTCTGTTGATGCATCTTCAGAAAGATCAAAGCGTGCAATTTCAGTATTATTGTCGTTGTTATAAACGCGCATAAAACTGTTGCTGACCATACCGAAGTTTTGTTTACGGCTTTCCGCTTCATAAATAGTGACTGCGAATACCAGTTTTTTCACTTCAGCAGGGACTTTTGATAGGGTGATTTTTACTTGCTCATCATCACCATCGCCTTCCCCAGTACGGTTATCTCCTTGGTGTTCAACGCTTCCACATTGACTCACTTTGTTATTAAAGAAGATAAAACTTGCATCTGAAAGTACTTTTCCATCTTCACCTACCATGAATACTGACGCATCTAAATCGAACTCTGCGCCATCAGTCACGCGGGCATCCCATCCTAGACCAACCATAGCAACCGACATTGTTGGTGCTTCTTTAGTCAGAGAAACATTACCACCTTTAACAAGGGAAACTGCCATATCAAAGCTCCTACTTTATTGAATAAACTGGCAATCACATCTTATGACTGCCAGTGGGTAGTATTTTACCAATCAGCTATCAAGAGGCATTAATACCGTATTGAGCACAAACTGAACCTAAACCACCCGCGTAACCTTGGCCTACTGCACGGAATTTCCACTCTGTACCGTGGCGATATAACTCACCAAATAACATTGCAGTTTCTGTTGATGCATCTTCCGTTAAGTCATAACGAGCAACTTCAATTTGGTTGTCATCATTAACTAAACGAATAAATGCACCCGATACTTGGCCAAAGCTTTGGCGGCGTGCTTGCGCATCATGGATTGTGACAACAAAGATCACCTTATCGACATCATTTGGGATCATGTCTAATTTGATTTTCAGCGCTTCATCATCACCATCGCCTTCACCTGTGCGGTTATCACCGGTATGAACGACAGAGCCATCAGCAGATCTTAAATTGTTATAAAAAATGAAATCGGCATCGCTACGCACTTTTCCATTTGCAGCTAACAGAAATACAGATGCATCTAAGTCAAAATCTTGACCATCTGTAGAACGGGCATCCCAACCAAGTCCGACAAGGACGTTTTTCATCGTTGGGGCTGCTTTGCTCAGAGAGACATTACCACCTTTAGAAAGAGAAACGCTCATTTTATAACCTCTTTAGTTTTGTTTTTAATATTCTGATTTTTCAAGAATATTTGTTAATTTGTCTTACCTTTATCATCTTTTTTCTCTGGGAATACAAAGCTTGCAATAATACCCAGAGCAAGAACACCTAGCACAACAAATAAGCTAGTTGTCGCGGAGATGCTGTATCCATGTTGCCAGATATGATCTGTTGCATTTAAACCTAGTTTTGCAGCAATAAAGAACAACAACACAATAACCGCTTTTTCAAGGTAAACCAGATACTGTTTTAACGCTTCTAACACGAAGTAGAGCGTACGTAAGCCTAAGATTGCAAACATCATTGCACTATAAACAATGAGGGGTTCACGGCTTACTGCGATAATAGCGGGAACCGAGTCGAAAGCAAACATCACATCGGAAAGCTCTACAACAGCCACACACAGCATAAGTGGTGTTGCATATAACGCGGCTTTTGTACCACGACCGATAGTAATTTCTTTGTTCTCTGGTTTTGCTAATTCAGCATCAACTTCTTTTTGTGTTAGTAAGAATGCATGCCCAGTAATTTTTGGCCATATAGGGAAAAATCGTTTTACTAAGCGATAAGCAAGATGTTGTGAATAGTCTTCAATCTCTTCACTATCATCACCGCTTTTCAGCATCATAACTGCTGTCCAAGCAACGATTAAGGCAAATACTATCTCAACATATGGTCCTAAACTTAACAGCCCTGTACCGATGGCAACAAAGATCCCACGGAAAACGATAGCACCGATGATCCCCCAATAAAGAACGCGGTGACGGAAGCGATCAGGTACGGCAAACCAAGAGAAAATCGCCATCATGACAAACAAGTTATCAACGGAGAGCACTTTCTCTAATGCATAACCTGTTACGAATAAGCTCGCAACTTCTGCACCATGGTGAACATAAAGGAATCCTGCGAATGCCATTGCAACGGCAACCCAGAATATAGACCAGAATATGGCATTCTTTAACGTTATCGGCTTATCTGCACGATGCATAAATAAGTCGATAAAAATAGCGCCAATCGCAAGTACAACAAAGACAATGACAGTTTCTGTCGGAAAACCAATATGTGTGGATACCATAATAATTCCTGAACGGTTCCCTATCTTAAATTAATTACAAACCAAATTCTGCGGGCTGAAAGCCTAATGCAATGGCAATAGCGCGCACCGCTTCTTTTTCATCATTGTCAAAATCACCATCACTTTTCGCAACAGCAATACCGACACGAATAGCTAATTGCGCAGCTTCTGGCTGATCTTTCATTGCCAGAATATACTTCATGGTTTCACCTTTACCGACTTCGGTATCGAATTCGAAACTCAGGATTAGCTTATTAAAGAATTCGATAACTTCAGAAGTATCAAAAACTTTAAGTTCATCTGATGCTTTTAAAAAACCAAGCATCTTCTGTTTTTCTTCAGAACTCACACCGTCACTAGCAATGGCGATTTGCGCGCAAACCGCAACAGTGCCTTGCATAAATTTTTTGTTTTTAAAGCGAGCAACTTGCTTGGTTAACTCAGAACGTCCTGTATTAAAACCTTCTTTTAATTTGTTAAAAAAACTCATGCTATTTTTCCTTATATCAACTTGATCACTTAGAACCCGCTGTCCAGCGAAATCCCCACCCGTAGGCATTATCCATATCGCGGTGGCCTTTAAAAAATTCATTGAGACGTTCAACTTTTATTGATCCGTTCTCGTTAACGAGTCGGGCTATCGCACACATATTGCGACCATTATTACCATCAGTTAAGCGAGTTTCGATAGGCGGTTGATCCGGCACATGAATGGTAACCACACCATCAGTCTTGCTCCAATTTGGTACGCCTTCATAAATAAACGCGAAAATCAGCACTTGCTTAATATTTTTCCATTCACGTCCATTTACAAAGATCCATTCACCACCAGCAACGTCTCCAGTACGATCATCACCTTGTAATTCAACATAAGGAATACGATTAAAATCACCAAATCCGTTTCCTAATGCTTGAATAACGGACTTATGTCCTTGCTGAAGTTCAACAAAAGCACCGATATCTAAATCAATACCTTTATTGCCACCGAACAACCCACCTAATAGCCCAGAACCGCCACTTTTGCTTTCACGATGCCAATCAAGGTTGATCCGAATTTTACCGAAGTCGTCTTTCTTCGTTAGGCTGATTGCCGGTTTCTCTTTAGTTAAAGAAACCTTACTTAAGTTCACCGAACTTGGCGCTGGTGCTGGTGCTGGTGCAGAGTCTGCAATATCAACACCAAAATGTTCAGCTAATGGCTTTAAACCACCGTTAAACCCTTGAGCGATAAAACGGAACTTCCAACTCCCATTACGACGATACAATTCACCTAAAATTAATGCCGCTTCAGGACGACCGTTAATATCAACATTACCGTTCGCCACAACTTCGTTATTAGCATCAACTTGAATTGATAATCGTTGTAAATTTGCGATAGTTTGTTGACCTTCACAAGTCGCTGTAAACGCAATTTTTTCAACATCTGGGCGCAAACGCGTTAGATCCACTGTGAAAGACGTGCTGTTTCCTGCTGTTGCATAAATAATGGTGCGATCATCATTAGCGGTCTGTCCATAAAACACCATATCGGTGTCGCCATTCACTTTACCTGATGCATAAAGTCTAAAAGCAGACACATCAACAGGCGCACCTGATTGAATTCTAATGATTAATGTTTGATTCGGAACAGGTACGTTCCCACCTGGAGTCATATTCATTTATCGCACCACCGTAGCCACAATATCAGGCATCATGTCGTTAATAACACGGCCTTTACAAGGCGCACCAAACGCAGTGAAATCCCATTGACCATGATTACGTTGTAAAGAAGCAATCACGATACCTGTATGAGAGCCTTGCTCTGTTAAGGTATAACGCACCAGCTCTTTATTCGTTGCTTTATCAACAACTCGACAGAATGCGTTTTCAACTTCATTAAATGTTTGTCCACGGAAACTGTTTACTGTGAATACCAAATATTCAACATTTGCCGATAAACGGGCTAAATCAACGAAAATTGTTTCATCATCACCATCGCCGTCACCTGTTAAGTTATCACCAGAGTGAATAACTGACTGACAGCTTGATTTTAATTTTCTAAACCAAATGGTATCGATTTGATTACCACTTGCGTCAAGCAATACGCAACTTGCATCTAAATCAATAGAACCACCGCCACCAAAAAGACTGCCTAATAATCCTTTTTTCTTAATCGGATCCCAGCCTAAACCAAACATTAAATGGCTCAGTGCAGGTGCTTGTTTACTGAGAGAAACTGTTTGATTCTTGCTTAATGAAACCATAATTAAATTCCTTCAGAGGTAGAGTGAAACAATAACGCCATTTGTGATTAATTCCATATCATGAAAATCATCATATCATGATGAAGTACATGAGCAAGACTATTTTTCTCACTCAAACTTAAAGTTTTGTCAACTTATTGATATTAATGATATTAAATTAAAATAAAATGTTAAAAACACAAAAAAATCACAATAATAACTTACGTAATTACACGATTTAAAAATTAACTCAAATAAATCATATTATGATTGACACAGTTCTGCGAAATCTTCATGATTATAGGCATTGAACCCTACACTTTTATTTCACGGTATACAGAGTAATGAATAACACAATTTGGTTTATGGAAGGTTTATCATCACAACGCGATATAATTCAAAGTGTTAAAGACTTTGCAAAACAGCAGCACCAAGAGATCGTTGTGCTCGCATCTCATCGTCATACTCGAAATGAGATTTTATCGCTTGCTGATGGGGCTTTTTATGAACCTCTTGAAGAGACATTACGCTTAAAATTTATCAATGATGTTGTAAAACAGCATCAAGTCAGTGCCATTCACACTGGTCGTAATAGCGCATGGTTTGAACGACACCGCCAAGAAATTGAGTCATTTGGGGTAAAATTAACAACTGGGGCAACACAACTTGAACAGCTTCAATTAGCTGATAATAAAGTTGCATTTGCACAAGCGATGGAACAATGTGGGCTTCCTGCAGTACCGTCTATTTACATTGAATCTATCGATGAATTAGAAACACATATAAAAGAGCCTCCTTTTGGCGAAATACCTTTATGTATTAAACCTGTAAAAGGGATTTACGGTATGGGTTTTTGGCGCTTTGATAATCAAGTTTCACCAATGGCACTGTTTAATCACCCAGAAAATCGCCAAGTCAATCCGCAACAATATCTTGATGCATTAAAGGCGGTTGAACGTTTTGAACCTTTAGTCTTAATGCCTTATTTACCCGGCCCTGAATACTCTGTTGATATGGTGGTAGAGCAAGGTGATGTTATTGCGGCTGTAGCTCGACGCAAAGAGGGTGCAATACAACATCTAGAAATCTCAGGCGAGGCTTATGAATTAGGTAAAGCGTGCGCAACAGCGATGAAAGCCGATGGGATTGTGAATGTGCAAACCCGCAATAATCATCAAGGTCGCCCACTCTTACTTGAAATTAATATGCGTCCTTCTGGTGGTATTGGTTATACCCAACATTGTGGAATTAATCTTGCAGGTATTTTTGCTTTACGCCAATTAGGATTAATGAGTATTGAAGAGGCGACAGCTCAAACCAACCATTTTACACCAACAAAAATACGCTCAATCACCGATTCTATTATTTTCAATTCAACGCTAACAAACTTAATCAGTACGGATAATAATTAATAATGAAAAATAGTATGAGTGACTCATCCGTTTATCGTCGCCTTCTTTCTTGTGGCACATTAAGTGTGACGCCAAATTGCTCTATTGAGTTACTTGATGAATTATTTGATATCGCAGAAAGACGCAATCCTAAGCGTGCATTTTTATTTGTCAGTAAAGTATTAGGTCGTCATATTCCAGTTTCACCGAAAAAAATGCGTGAAACCTACCAAAAACTTGCCCGTCAATTTCCTGACTCACTTGACGGCCCTGTTCTGTTTATTGGCATGGCAGAAACTGCGGTGGGTTTAGGTGCTGGCATTTTTGATGAAGTGAGAAATCGCTATCAACAAACCATTTATTTAACATCAACACGCCACCCTGTTGATAAAGGTGAGCTGCTGTGTGAGTTTAAAGAAAATCACAGCCACGCGACTGATCACTTACTCTATTTGCCTACAACAGCAGAGCAACGCCAATGGGTACAACAAGCAAAAACCGTTGTATTGATTGATGATGAAGCAACTACGGGTAACACCTTTATTAACCTGCTTTCAGCGCTACGTGAAGAAGGTGGATTAACCCATATTGAGCAGGTTATAGCGGTAACCTTAACCGATTGGAGTGGTGATTCTATCGCTGAGCGCTCCCCATTACCGATTAAGACCCTCTCTCTAGTTCAAGGGAAGTGGCAATGGGATGCCGATCCAAATGCGCCGTTACCTGTTATGCCTAATGTTAATATCACTGCATCAGGGGAAGTTGCTATCACGGGTAAACAGGGCTGGGGTCGATTAGGAATGACAACGCCCGCAAACGATCTGGGTTTATCCATCAATGCATCTTTAGGTGAAAAAATCCTTGTTTTAGGATCGGGAGAATTTGTTTGGGAGCCGTTCTTATTAGCTGAGCGGCTTGAAAAACAAGGTGCTATCGTAAAATATAGCTCAACAACACGTTCACCAATTTCAACTAATTTTGCCATTCAATCAGCAATCACATTTACTGATAATTATGGTTTAGGTATTCCTAACTTCGTCTATAACGTGGCACATCAACAATTTGATCGCATTTTGCTTTGTTGTGAAACACCCACCGAAAGTATTGATAGCCAACTGATTGAAGCCCTCAATAAAGTTGCACCTATTGTTGAGGTAATTAGTTATGACTAAGCCCGTTATTTTAACCGATCTCGATGACACTCTATTTCAAACACGTCGTAAGATGGTGGATGAATTAGCACTAGAACCCTATAAGACTGGCGCGCTAGATAGAAGCTTAGAACCCCGTAGCTTTATGACTCAAGAGCAAACCCTGCTTGTAGATTGGATGTTAGAGCATGCAGATTTAATTCCTGTTACCGCTCGTGGAACAGAAGAGATTAGCCGAGTCACTATTCCTTTTCATTCTTGGGCGATTACCACACATGGTGCGGTGATATTGACGCCTGAAGGCAACGCTGATGCCCAATGGCAACATCACATCACTCAAAGCTTAGCGCCCTATATACAGCGTTTGTTGACGCTACAACAATCAATTACGCAATTAATGGCAGAACGAAACATTAATGGTTGGGCACGAATTAACTATGAATACGGTGATTTGCCTATTTATTTAGTCATGAAGCATAACGATAGCACCCGATTAAGCGAGCTATACGCCATAGGTGATGAGATAGAAAAAATATTCTCAACCGAAGGTTTTTATATTCATCGCAACAGCAACAATATTGCTTGGTTACCAGAACCTATCGAAAAAGGCAAAGCGGTCACCTATTTGCTCAATAAATTAAAAGCTGAGCGAGGTGTTTTTCCTGTGATTGGGCTAGGTGATAGCCTAAGTGATCATCGCTTT
This sequence comes from Proteus sp. CD3, assembly GCF_008808075.1. NCBI lineage: Bacteria > Pseudomonadati > Pseudomonadota > Gammaproteobacteria > Enterobacterales > Morganellaceae > Proteus > Proteus sp. CD3. The sequence continues at coordinate 3,085,465 of NZ_CP019686.1, forward strand.
ATGAAATTATGCAGTTGGTATGGGCTTCCTCGTCAAAGCCAATTTGCAGATGCGATCAACACAAAAATTTTTGGAGAATAAACATGATGGATCATAAGCCTTTTTCAGGCTCTTATGTATCAGGGGATGTCGATTTCCTACTTCAACCGGTTAATATCGAAATGACGCCCGTTGAGTTAAAAGAAGAGCTGATACAATCGGGTAAACGCCACTATTCTGACATGCTAAGTCAAGAGCCAGAGCCAACAACATGGCATTTAGATCTCTTTGAAAAAGCACTAGAAACAGGTGCTACACGTTTAGCAACTGAAGTCATAATGTTGGCTAAATCACTGATTGAACGCTTTGGTGATACCCCAATTATCTTAACCAGCCTTGTTCGTGCTGGTGTTCCTTTAGGCGTCATGTTGCAACAAACATTGCGCAAAATGGGCAGAACCTCTTACCACTACGGCATTAGTATTATTCGAGATAGAGGCATCGATAGCGCAGCGCTTTCATGGATAGAGCAACGCCACGGCACAGAAGGTATTGTGTTTGTTGATGGGTGGACAGGAAAAGGCGCTATTACAGGTGAACTTATTCGTTCGTTATCAGGACGAAAAGGCTATCCAGCCCAGCCTCGTCTTGTCGTCCTCGCCGATCCTTGTGGTTGTGCATGGTTAAGTGCCAGCGATGAAGATTGGCTTATCCCATTTGGGATCATGGGAGCGCCTGTTTCAGGATTAATTTCACGTTCAATTTGGACTGAAAAAGGCTTTCACGGTTTTGTAGATTGCCAGCATTTAAAACAATATGAATGCAGTCGTTACCTTGTTGATACTGTCGGAAAAGTCGTTGATACATTAATCGATAATGATATTCCACTAGCCACATTTAAAGCACAACAATCAGACTTAAAAAAGCTGAGCGAAAACGTCGTTAGTTCACTTGCAAACAAATATGATATTTCAAATATCAATCGTATAAAACCCGGTATTGCTGAAGCCACACGCGCTGTTTTGCGCCGTGTACCTGACCATATTCTTGTCAGGGAAATAACCGATCCTGATGTGGCGTTACTTGTTTATCTTGCACAGGAAAAAAATATTGCTGTTATTGAAGCAGGGCAAGCGCTTGGTCAGTATCGTGCAGTGACTATCATTAAAAAGGTGAAATAATGATTGAACGATTATCCCCATGGAATTTAGGGGCAACGCTTTATATGCCCGCAACACGAACAGATATCGCGACGACAATTATCGACCAGAAAGTTGAAGGGTTACGCTCTTTAATTATCTGTTTAGAAGATGCCGTGAGTGATGCCGATATCCCTGTTGCGTTAGAAAACTTGGCAACCTTATTAAATACCTTAGCAGAGCACAAAAAAAACAGCGATTGTAGCCATTGGCCACTGCTGTTTATTCGCCCTCGCCACACTGAAATGGGTCAATGGATCACTGAAAACCTGGATATCAGTGCCATCGATGGTCTTGTTTTGCCTAAGTTTACACAAGTTTCTCTGCCAATTTGGTGGAGTATTATTGAAAACACGCATTTATGTATGATGCCAACACTTGAAACAGAAGAAGTGTTTGATGTTATTCAAATGACAGCGCTTGCAAACCACTTACTGACTCACCCTTGCCATAAAAGAATTATTGCATTGCGTATTGGTGGCAATGATTTAATGAATGTCATTTCGCTTAGACGTAATCGCCAATTAACACTTTATGATGGCCCAATGGGTTACGTGATAAAAATGTTAGTTGCTGTCTTTGGCGCTCGCCAATTTGCCCTCACAGCGCCTGTTTGTGAGCATATTGATGATCACCATATTATGGATAAAGAGCTGGCGCTTGATATTGCGAATGGTCTTGTCGGTAAAACAGCGATCCACCCAAAGCAAATTCATAAAATTGAACAAGCTCTTATGGTGTCTCAATCTGATCATTCAGATGCATTACGTATTTTAAATTCGACGCAAGCCGTTTTTAAATCACAAGGTGCAATGTGTGAACCCGCAACACATCGTCGCTGGGCATTAAGTATTTTAACCAGAGCTAAAATTTATGGCATTATTCCTAACCAACAAAATAATGCCCAACGTTTTAATGCAACATAAAATACTCTATAACTAGTGATGAATTTGATAAGATAAAATAATTATCTTATCTTGATTTTAATTTATAAGTTTCTAGTTAAAACATGTTATCTTTAACTAGAACTTATAAAAACAAGACTTACTTTTTTATTTGAAAAAATAAATTTTTTATTTCAATTATCAATTTATACTACATTTAATAGGAAGCTTATTTTATTTATCCTTGTCAACAGAGAACAAGAATAATAGAAATTATTGCTGAATATTTTAACACACGAATAACAAAACAAATGGTAACTAAGCATGCAATTAAGCACTCGTCAGGTCAGAGTCTTTACACTGGCAACCCTTTTAAGCTCAGGAAAAAAGGTTCCAACCATTAAGATTATTTCTGCTCTTGAATGCTCAGAGCCTACGTTAACTCGCGTATTAAAAGAGATAAGAGATTCTTATGGTGCTGAAATAAAATACAGCAAAGCCTCTCGCGCATATCAAATGACTGAACGAGGCCAACTCGATAGTAAAGCGTTACGCCGTATGCGTGAGGCATTATCCGCCAATGAAGATCTACGCCACAATGGAATGACAAGCCGAGTTTATCTCGATAAAGATAAAAAGAAATCTGTTTCACTTTCATTAAAAATGTCGGCATTACGCAAGATTGATAGATTATCTTATTTAAATAATTCCACACGTAGTGAAGCTGTTGAATTATTAGTTGATCACTATATTGAAAATTTAATTCAATCAACACTTGCTGAAATAGCAGAAAAAGAAAAAAAGAATTAAAAGTAAATAATATAAAGTAACTTAATATCTCAGTATCAAGTTACTTTATATAAAATAGAAAAACAGAAACAAAATAAAAAACATATAAAAACTTATTTTATAAAATTGATTCATATATTTATCCACTCACTTATTTTATTTTAAATCACTTCAAAAATAAAAAAATAATAATACATTAATGCTTTGAATTTATTGATTTTTATAATTATTACTATTTTTAGTTAAAAACGTATTTATACTTAATCATTATTAGCCATTCATTTGATATTACTCTTATTAAGATGATCCAATAAGATGTATTCTCTTTAATAAAAATAAAATAAAATCGCTTCATTACTCAATTCAAAGGGGGTAAATAGGTTAATTCTTCTTTTATTTTACTTTTCATACTATCTTCATTCGGATTAATAATATTGGACAATCATCACTGCGTTTTTCCTCTAATTTAATTAAACTAAGCATAATCTCAATTGAACACCTTCACGAGTCGGTTAGTATATTAATCGCTTATCTCTATCTCACTCACAGGATTAATGCATGAGAAGATTGCCAGTTTACCTTTTACTTGATACATCGACTTCCATGTATGGAGAGCCTATTGCAGCAGTAAAAAATGGCGTTGAAATGCTCTTATCAACACTACGCCAAGATCCTTACGCATTAGAAACGGCTTATATTTCTATCATCACCTTTGACTCAACCGCACAACAAGTTGTGCCACTCACTGATTTAATCAATTTTAAAGTACCTGATTTAGTCGCAAGTGGAACAACAGCATTAGGTTCTGCGCTCACTTTAGTTTCTAGTCGTATTGAAAAAGAAGTACAAAAAACGACGGCTGAAACAAAAGGCGATTGGCGTCCGTTAGTTTTTGTGATGACAGATGGCGCTCCCACAGACGATTGGAAAAAAGGTGTTGAGAAATTTAAAGCGGCACGCACTGGCGTTGTTATTGCGTGTGCAGCAGGACGAGCAGCACAAACTGATGTCCTAAAAAACATTACTGAAATTGTATTACAGCTAGATACTGCGGATGCCAATACCATTAAGTCATTCTTTAAGTGGGTTTCAGCCAGTATTTCTGTCGGTAGTCAAAAAGTCGATTTAACTAAGAAAGATGTTAGTGATCTTGATGACTTACCACCGCCACCTCCTGAGGTTAACGTTGTACTTTAAATAAAAAAGGAATGAATATGTCTGTTAGTTTAAAAAAAGGACAAGGTGTTAGTTTAAAGAAAAATGAATATGACCTTTCCTCTGTCACTATTGGTTTAGGTTGGGATATCAACGAAGAAAAACGCGGATTCCTTGGCGGGCTTTTTGGTAAAAAAAGCGAAGAATACGATTTAGATGTTATTGCTTTCTTATGTGGCGAAAACGGCAAAGTAAACGATTTAGGTACCATTGAAGGTGGACAACCCTCTCTCGTCAATGGCGATATTATTTTCTTTAATAGCCTACAACACAAATCAGGACAGATTTGGTTAACGGGTGATAACCGAACTGGCGCAGGTGATGGCGATGATGAACAGATCATCGTGAAATTAAACACACTTGATCCTAAATTTACCAAAATCGTCTTTATTGTTCAGATTTACAATGGTCGAGAACGACAACAACACTTTGGTAAAGTACAAAACGCCTTTATCCGTGCTGTTGATGCAAAAAATGTCGAAATGGCTCGTTTTGATTTATCGGGAGGCGAAGCCTTCAACAACCAACGTTCCATGCTGTTTGCTGAATTAGTCAGAGAAGAGAATGGCTGGAAACTTAACGCCATTGGGGAACCTTCAAGTTCAGATAGCTTTATTTCTTACTTAAAGGATTTCGCCTAATGAGAAGACTTCCTGTTTACTTGCTGATTGATACTTCAGGATCAATGAGAGGTGAATCTATTCATGCCGTTAACGTGGGGATACAAACAATGCTTAATGCATTGAGACAAGATCCTTACGCATTAGAAAGCGTGCATATCTCTATCATTACCTATGATAACGAAGCTCGTGAATTTATCCCATTAACTGCATTAGAAGATTTTCAATTCTCCGATATCACAGTGCCTAGCTCTGGCGGCACTTTCACGGGTGCTGCGCTGGAGTGTTTAATCAAGTGTGTCGATCGTGATATTAAGCGTTCCGATGGTGACCAAAAAGGTGATTGGCGCCCTCTCGTCTTTTTAATGACGGATGGCACACCTTCTGATGCTTATGCCTACGGTGAAGCGATTAAAGAAGTGAAAAAGCGCTCATTTGGTTCGATCATCGCTTGCGCTGTTGGTCCTAAAGCCAAACACGATCACCTTAAAGAGCTTACCTCTCAAGTGGTTGCTTTAGAAACGCTAGACTCTAATGCCTTCTCTGGCTTTTTTAAATGGGTTTCTGCCAGTGTCGCATCTGGCAGTTCAAGTGCAGGAGTGAATACGGATAAAGACACCCTACCGCCACCACCTCCTGAAATCCAACTGGTATTGTGATCCACAAAAGCAAAGCGCTTCAAAAGGCTTTGCTTTTATTTTATTCAGGCTTTGATTTACCCATCACAATACATAACAGCCACGATAAAGTAATAAGGTATAACAATGAGAAGGCTACCCATTTTCTTTGTTTTAGATTGTTCAGAATCCATGATCGGTGAAAACCTAAAAAAGATGAATGACGGTCTAACGACGATTATTAGCGACCTAAGGCGAGATCCGCACGCTCTTGAAACTGCTTGTATCTCTGTTATCGCTTTTGCTGGCGTTGCAAAAACGATTGTTCCACTCACTGAAGTCGTCTCTTTTTATCCTCCTCAACTTCCTTTAGGAGGAGGCACTTCATTAGGCAGCGCATTACGAGAACTTTCTCACCAAATCGACACTCAAGTAAGAAAAACCACACTTGAGCAAAAAGGCGATTGGAAACCTGTCGTTTACCTTTTAACTGACGGCAGACCGACTGATGATTGCGCGCAAGAGATCAAACGCTGGAAAGCTCACTACGCCAACAAAGTTAACTTAATTGCGATTGGATTAGGCTTAAGCGCAGACTTACATGTACTGTCGCAATTAACTGAAAATGTGCTGTTATTTACCGAAGCACAAGAAGGTGATTTTACTCGTTTCATTAAATGGATAACGATGTCAGTGGTTTCTCATAGCCGAAGTGTTGGCGAAGAGGCACCACCACTTTTAAGTCAAACAGAGCATATTGTTCGTCTTGCAAAAGATGATGTTGCTCGTGCCTATGATGAATCTTGTGTCACTTTCGTCGGGCGTTGTAGCCACACTCGTTCACCTTATTTAATGAAATATGAACGTCCACCAATGAAAGCTTCAGGGCTTGATTTTAACCTCAATCTTAATGGCTTTAATTTAACAGGTTGCTACACCTTAAATGAAGATTACTTTGCATGGAGTGATCTCAGCGCCACGGCATATCAAGTTAACACCAGCGAACTTCATGGTACACCCGGTTGCCCTTATTGCGGCAATGCGACTGCTTTTGCCGTTTGCCAATGTGGTAAATTACTCTGTGTAAATGGCCCTGAAACCGTTATTTGTCCTTGGTGTGATAACAACATCACCTTTGGAGATAACAGCAACCAATCTGACTTTGATGTCACACGAGGTAAAGGCTAATGGATAAAAAAGCCCTACTCAGAAAACTGATTATTGATGACACGCTGACACAACATCGCATTCCTGTACATGAGGAGCTTGTTATTGCGCTGTATGAAGATATGGAAATCGCTCAACACATTGATTTTATTATCGATAAAATTAACGCTAAAACGGCAGAAAAAATCACACCACAAGACAAGACACAACCTATTCTTCTGTTATTACCACCCGCTCGTAATTTAGCCGGTGAAGAAACATCATTAACAGAAGATAGCTCATTAAAGCCTGGTCAAATTCCAACGCACTCGTCGCCAATGCCAACAGAAAAACCGATTATTCATCGCCCTACGGCAAAAATTACCCTTTCTAATGCCAAAGTAGGTACAGCGTTCAATTCTACGCTCAGTATCGAGCTAAATACCCTCGAAATTGCCGAAATTGATGCGGTTGATATTCCTGAAGGGCTTGGAATAACCTTTGAGCATGAAAATCGCTGCTTAGTGGGTATGCCAACAAACAGTGGCAATTTCACATTGATTGTCCATTGGTCTGTTAATGCCGTTTGCTATCACGATGAAGTCTTATTAATCATCAATCCTGATCCGCGTAGCTTATGGCAAATCAATGAACCTCCCGCGGATAGCTCTTATCCCAAAGCCCATATAGATAGCAAACTTATTCTTGAAGAAGATATTCGAATTGCGGCAGCAAGCCGTCGTGGGCGTTCTCATGAACATGCAGGCACATTCCGTGATGATGATTTTTATATTCACCACGATAATCACAGCCAATGGAATATTTTAATTGTTGCTGATGGTGCAGGCAGCGCTCGCTATTCTCGCGAAGGCTCTCGCATTGCTATCAATACTGTAAGCCATTATTTAAAATCACAATTAAGCGTGAAAAATGATGCATTTAAACCCCATCTTGAAGCCATTCATCAATGGAATGACGCCAACGCCATTAATCAAGTGGGTAGCTTCTTTGCTCAACTCTTTCGTAATGCGGCACAATTAGCGGTTAACAACCTTAAAAACGAAGCTATACATATTAATGAGCCTGTAAAATCTTTTTCTACTACGTTATTAGCTACGGTTTCTTTACGTATCAATGATGAGTTATTTGCCGCCTCCTTTTGGATGGGAGATGGTGCGATTGCCGCTTATGGCCCTGCCGGAAAAGTGCGCATTTTAGGTATTCCTGATAGTGGTGAATATGCAGGACAAACCCGTTTTCTTGATGATAGTGCGCTCAACGATGCGGAATTTAATCGACGAATTATTATTGGTAAATGGAAAGAAATTTCACATCTTATTTTAATGACAGATGGGGTGTCCGATCCGGTATTTGAAACCGATAATGGCTTACAAGATCCCAATAAATGGGCTGCACTCATTGATGAAATATCGCCTTGTTTAGCCTCTCCTGAAAATGCAAATAACGCATTGGCTGAATGGCTGAATTTCTTTTCAGCAGGCAATCACGATGACCGCACTCTGGTTGTGGCTTGGTAATCATAAAAGAGAGAATGGGTGAATTTCATGGCAGAGATCATTACCTGTACAACGCAAAGTGGAAAAACAGTTCAGTACGTCAATGAGATCATTGGCTCTGGCTCTATGAAAGATGTCTATTTTTCCCCTGACCGAACCTACGTTGTCGCCTTCTATAAAACAAAACAGAATGCACAAGCCAAAGATAGAATCGATATGATAACAGGCTCTTATCGACATAATATCTTTGAACAAAGTGGTGGAGAATATTGGAAAAACCTCTTTTGCTGGCCAACAGATGTTGTCGAACATCAAGGCAAAATTGGTATTGTTGTTCCAACTTATCAATCCCACTTTTTCTTTAAATATGGCTCTAAAAACAATGACTTTCTTGCGATAAAAGGTCGAGAAAAAGAAGGTAAATGGTTTGCAAGTGCCAATAACCAAAATAAATTTCTCGATCCTCGTGAAAGAGGCAATCTATTAAATTATCTGAAAGTCTGTTTATTGCTCTCTCGTGCCGTACGTCGAATGCATGCAGCAGGCTTATGCCACAGTGATTTAAGCTATAAAAACGTCCTTATCGATCCTGAACAAGGTCATGCCTGTGTTATTGATATTGACGGTTTAGTGGTTCCAGGGAAATACCCCCCGGATGTAGTGGGAACGCCTGATTTTATTGCACCTGAAGTGGTAAAAACCGGCCATTTACCGAAAGAAGATCCTAACCGTATCTTGCCAAGCATCACGACAGATAGACACGCACTTGCGGTATTAATCTATATGTATCTGTTTTATCGACACCCATTACGGGGCGGTAAAATTCACGATCTTGACGATGAAATGCGCGATGAAACACTCTCTATGGGTGAAAAAGCGTTGTTTATTGAGCACCCAACTGATCGTAGTAATGCCGTAAAACTTAATCAGGTAAAACCGTCATCACTACCTTGGGCTGATCCTGAAAAAATCCCATACACAATTATGGGGCCGTACTTAACGCCTCTTTTTGAAAAAGCTTTTATTACAGGATTACACGATCCTTCACAACGCCCAACCGCAGATGAATGGGAAACGGCTTTAGTCAAAACGGTAGATTTAGTTCAGCCTTGTCAAAATAAAGATTGCGAACAACAATGGTATGTTTTTTCAGGCAAAACACAGCCTGTTTGCCCCTATTGTCACACGCCTTATAAAGGTCAATTGCCGATTTTAAATCTCTACTCTTCGCGCAAGGCAGGTAGCTTTAGACCTGACGATCACCGCTTAATGGTTTGGAGTAATCAATCACTCTTTCCTTGGCATGTTAATCGCCTTATTGCGCCCAATGAACGTACCACTGATGAACAAAAAAAACGTGTCGGTTATTTTGTTTATCACAACTCAACATGGTGGCTGGTTAATGAGCGTATTGAGGGATTGATGGTATTGCCAGAAAAAAAACAGATAGCCATTGGCGATAAAATTGCCCTAACTGATGGATTACAATTTGTGTTATCAACAGAAGAAGGCGGACGACTGGTTGTGGTGCAATTAGTCTCAAATTAATAATAACGAGAGAATAATCCGTTTAGTTTATCGTGGGTTATTCTCTTTGCTATAAGCTATTTTTAAATCAACGTTTAAATTCCATGGTTAAATTTAAATCTTTTGTCGGTTTTCCTGACTCATAACGCCATTTTTCCATAGCTCGAATAGTCGATAAACCAAAAACCTCCACTAAAGGGGAATCTAACATCCTAATATTTTGCACATATCCATTTTCATCAATATCAAATTTAATATTTAACGTTCCCTCAATGCCTTGAGAATACGCTTTTGCAGGATAATCAGGAAATACTCGTAATAAATTCTTAGGGCGATTTTTAACCGTAAGATTTGACTCATTTATTTCACTCTGAGTTATTTTCTCTGGTTCATCGGCTAATTTTGCTTTCAATAATTGCACATCCGACTGTGTTGATTGAATAGCACATCCATTTAATAAAATGGTGCTGCAAAGTAAACTTAAAATAGCTAATTTTATTTTCATTTTTCTTTTCTGAAATAAGATTAAATATAAAGATACAATAACATATCTCATTATCATTTCTATTCTCAATGAAATATTTAGTTAAGAAAAACTGTGCAATTAATCATATTTCAGCCGTTCTATTTAAATCAAAGTTAAATCACATATTCACGTCACACCCTCACTATTTAACACTAACGTTCAATATTGGATATCAAGATCCCAGTTTATTACGCCCCGATATTTACAATACCGCACAGTGATAATTGGAGGGGCTAATGAAAACTAAAAATAAAATCAATGTACTAAAACTTATTTCGCCAGAAATGCAGCAAGTTATGCAATTTTATGCAGATAATCCGCAACCTGCACCGGAAAGTAATGACTACCCTTCTATGCGCCTTGCTTATAATCAAGACCGACGTTATTGGAATGCAGATGCACCCGAAATGTTTAGCATTCAAGATATTTCCGTTAGTACCTCTTATGGCGATGTACTCACACGCCTTTATCAACCCACAGAAAAAACACCCGCAACACTCTATTATCTTCATGGCGGGGGCTTTATTTTAGGGAATTTAGATACCCACGATCGTATTATGCGGTTACTCGCGTCTTATACAGGTTGTGCGGTGATTGGTATTGATTACTCACTCTCACCAGAAGCACATTATCCACAAGCGATTGATGAATCAGCGCAAGTCTGCCAATTTTATTATCAACATGCTGACCATTACGGCATTAACACTCAATACATTGGTTTTGCGGGCGATTCTGCGGGTGCCATGTTATCGCTTGCTACTGTGCTGTGGTTACGCGACAAACAAATCCACTGTGGCAAGGTAAGTGCAGCTTTATTATGGTATGGATTATACGGTTTACGTGATTCCACCAGCCGCCGACTTTATGGTGGTGAATGGGATGGGTTGCGCCAGCAAGATCTCGAAGAATATGATAATGCCTATTTAACCGCATTAGGAAATCGTAATGCGCCTTATTATTGCTTATTTAATAACGATTTAACGCAAGATATTCCCCCTTGCTTTATCGCCAGCGCGCAATACGATCCACTTATTGATGACAGCGTGACACTATTTAAAACCTTAGAAGCCCATCAATTAGCTTGTGAATATAAAATGTATCCCGGCACATTACATGCTTTTTTACACTACTCACGTATGATGAAAGTGGCTGATGACGCCATTCGAGATGGCGCTCATTATTTTGTAAAACAGCTAGCTTTGTAAAACAGCTAGCTTTGTAAAACAACTGACTTTATAGAACAGCCATCGCTTTAAAACTCAAGATTTCGAATAAAACGATAATCCGCAGACGCCTTTTTAAGTCGATACAAACTCGCTGGGCGTCCTCTTTCTGCCCGTTTTTCTCCAGTATCAATCAATAAATCTGCTTGTTCGATGCGTCGTCTAAAGGATTTTTTCTGGATTTCTTTACCAATCAAAATTTCATGAACATGTTGCAATTCTGGCAAGGTAAAGACTTCTGGCAATGCAAATCCGGGAACAATCGAATAAAGTGATTTTTGCTTTAATCGCTCTCTCGCTTGTGTAATTAATTCATGGTGATCAAACGCTAAGCTTTGTTGTGCAATCTCATTGATAGGACACCATATTACCGAATCCACGCTATCAATATGTGCTTCACACACTTGATGCGCAATCAACGCGGTATAACAAACCGTCACCGACCAACCTCTTGCGTCACGCTGGTTATTTCCCACTGAACAGAGTTGCTCAATATAAGGGGGGATCACACCTGTTTTCTCTTTTAATTTTCTTAGCACAGTATCTTCAAGGCAGTTGTCCTGCACTTCATCGACAAATCCACCGGGTAAACCCCATTTCCCTTTTTCAGGATGCTCCGCTCTTTTTACTAACAATACTTTTAACTGCTCTTCATGATAAGTAAACAGTACCGCATCAACCGTAATCAATGGAGATAGGAAATCACGGCGGTTATAACTGGCTAAAAAATCTTGTTCATTCATGGCGTAAGTTTGATTAGAAAACGATAAAGCTATTTTAAGCCTAAACAGCAAAAAATCAAATTTTGTCATAAAGACACTAAATCGGTTGACAAGAATAGTGTCGATAGGACACAATCCAATTGTTGTCATAAAGACACTAACTGGGGAAAGACTATGTTTAACTTAAATTACTTTAAAGCAGACTCATCAACATTCATTATTAAATCGGTAAATGGCAAAATTCGCCAGCAAGGTAAAGGCTTGAGTTTTTGGTATAACTCCGCCACAACCTCTATTGCGGCACTACCTTTAAACGCCCAAGAAGCGCCGTTTATTTTCAACTTCCAAACCTCGGACTTTCAGGGTTTACGCATTCAAGGGCAAATTTCATTTCAGGTCAAAATGCCTGAAAAAGCCGCTGAAGTACTCAACTTTAACTTGAGTAAAAACGGCAAATCTTATGCCTCTGAAGATCCGCTAAAACTCAGTGATCGTGTTGTGCGTATTGCACAAACCTTAATTCAAGCAAAGATCCAAAGTACACCTCTTAGAGAAGCGTTATTACTTAGTCAATCATTAGTCACTTTGGTGATGGAACAATTAATTGAACACCCATCATTAGAAGCATTAGGTATTGCAATTTTAGATGTCTCTATTGCGGCAATCACGCCATCACCAGAAACCTTAAAAGCACTCGAAGCCGAAGCGAGAGAATCCTTACTAAAAGAAGCTGATGATGCCATTTATGCACGTCGTAAATTCTCAGTAGAACAAGAGCGCACCATTAAAGAGGCTGAATTAGAAACCGATTTATCTGTTCAACGTAAACGTCAAGAAATCGAAGAAGCACGCTTAGAAAATGAACGTACATTATTGCGTGAACAAGCAGAGATTGAAAAAGAGCGCCTTGAAGCGAAGGTTAATGCAGAAGCGAAACGCAAAGAACTGGTGGCGTTAAGTGCTGAAAATCAGCGAACACAATCAGAAGCCGATGCTTATGCTATTGAAGCGACTATGCGTGCTTATCGTGAATTGCCAGTTGAAAACCTAAAAGCCATGGCACTCGCGAAAATGGACTCACAACAATTAATGGCAATGGCATTTGAAACCTTAGCGCTGAATTCAGGAAAAATCGGCGAATTGAATATCACCCCTGATTTATTTAGCCAATTTATGAAAAAAGGGAGTAAATAATGCAACGTAACGAAGATTTTCGTTTTGTGCTGGTGATGAGAAAAAGCCGTTTACAGGAATTAATTGAACGCTTTAATACTTGGTCACAAGCCAAATTCTATTTAGAACACAACAATGTTGAGGTAACGGATTACCTCAACGAACACAATTTATATCAAAAGCAACTAACAGAAGCTGAACTGATTTTAAAATCATTAGGACGTTTTCAACTTTTAGAAAGAAGTTTACTACCTAGTTATCAATTTTCATCCCACGATATTGTGGTCGTAATCGGTCAAGATGGGCTGGTCGCCAATACGCTGAAATACCTTAATGGACAGCCTATTATTGCCATCAATCCTGATCCATCACGATGGGATGGTAAATTATTACCGTTCGAAATTGGACAATTAAAAGAGACGGTAATTAATACCATTAATCAAAAAATGCCGTTTAAATCTGTGACCTTTGCGCAAGCAACAACCAATGATGGTCAATCACTGTTAGCCGTTAATGATTTATTTATTGGCCCCAAAAGCCACACGTCTGCACACTATATTTTACAATGGAACGGTGCTGAAGAAGTACAATCCTCATCAGGGATTATTGTGTCTACGGGGCTTGGCTCGACAGGATGGTTTCAATCTATTCTTGCGGGGGCGATGGCAATTACAGGGGAAGCGTCACATCCCCTGTTACAAGGATTTAGCTGGGGTGACAAAAAGCTGCAATTTAGTGTGAGAGAACCGTTTCCAAGTCGAACAACTGGTGTAGCTATGACCTTTGGGACAATAGAGCCTGATTCACCGTTACAATTAGGATCTTTGATGCCCGAAAATGGCGTGATTTTCTCTGATGGCATCGAAGATGACTATTTACAATTTAATGCAGGTTGCATTGCTCATATTGGTATCGCTGACATACAAGGGCAATTAATTAGTCAAAAAGGACGTCAGCGTATTTAATAGCCTGATAGATAACTTTATCAGGCTTAATTTTAGTTCAATCAATTAACTAGCTGAATACACTATAATATATTTATTTGCGGTTTAGCGGCAGCAATCATAAACATTGGCGTCGAGCGATAAAGTACTTTACGTTTTTCATCATACACTTGCTCATTAATATTGGTTAAACAAGTCAATGCTGAATAACCGAGAGTAACTAGCGTATCAAGATCCCATTGTGGCCTAATTTTTTGACACATTGGCATACTTTTGCGGTAATCGAGCATTGCATCGCTATAACCTGCTGGCTTTTCATTAAACAGTTCCGTATATGCTGCAATATCTTCACTATTTTTCTGGTTTAAAGCGTCATCAAATAAATAACGATTCCAGTTAGCATCAAAAATCAGCGTTCTTGCTCCTGGTTTTAAAACACGTAGCCACTCTTTATAACCCTGTTTTGCATCTAATAACGTCCATGCCACATTACGGCTAATCACCAAATCAAAGTGGTCATCAGGAAAAGGCAAACAATGGCTATCACCTTGCATGACTTCCACATCAACTTGGTAGGCTTCAAAGTTTTTCTTCGCAACATCAACCATTGCTTCAGTGCAATCTATTGCTGTCACTTTATGCCCTGCTTTCGCCATAATGATAGAGAAAAAGCCGGGGCCAGTTCCCACATCCAGTACCTTTAATTTGCCTTGCTGACCACAATATTCATGAATAATATTCAACCACGCTTCTCGCTGAAAACCGTTTAACTCGAGTTGGATCAAATTACTGTAATTTTCAGCACCTTCAGTCCAATTTTTTAATAATTTATCTTTTGAGTCCTGCATAACAAAACCTATCAGTATGTAAACTAAAATAAATAAACAAAATCACGGCGCTGCAAGATCTTCTAAAGATAACCAAGAGCGCCGTAGAGACTATTTTTCAGATGCATGAGGTACAGTGAGCTTTTCCCATGCAACAGGTGCGTAGTTATTTACACCAACTTCAAAATTAGCCACCTTCTTAGGATTAATAGCAAAGTTGGTGACAGGATGATAAACCGGTGCGGTGATCGCCTCTTCACTAATAAAGGTCATAATGCCGTCATAACCTTTTTGGCGATCTTCTTCGTTTAATGTTGCTAAGGTTTTATAAATCATCGCAGAGAGATTTTCGTCATACCATGCTTTAGCTTGCTGATTATTGGCTTGGATATCGTAGATCTCTAGCATAGAGCTATGAGGCATCCATGAATCTGATGCCGTGCGCATTAAAGCCATATCAAAATCTTTTGATTCTAAAGTGGATTGGGTATAACCATTACGATCGAGTATTTTTAAATTAACTTGTATATCCGTTTGCGCTAATTCTGCTTGAATAAATTCAGCAAGGGTTTTCCATTCAGGGAACTCATCTGTTGTTAACAAGAAAGAAAAAGCTAAAGGCTTACCTTCTTTTTCAAAAATACCTTGAGCATTTTTGCTATATCCAGCTTCAATTAATAATGCCTGCGCTTTATCTTTATCACCCGCTAAGGTGTAGTTATTTTTTGCATTAGCATAAGGCACACCGGACTGATACATTCCGGTCGCTTCTTTACCAATATGATTAAAGAGATCTTCCGCAATACTTTTTTTATCAATGGCGTAATTAATCGCTTGGCGAATACGCTTGTCTTGTAGCTCAGGTGTACGTTGGTTAAAAGCAATAAAGTGAGAACTTAAGGTATCAGCAGTAAATGTTTCAAATTGCTTATCTTGTTCTAATTCCTGAATATTTCCCATTGGAATTTTACCAATCAGATCACCGCCAATAATATCTACCTCACCACTTTGTAAGGCAAAAACACGCGCCTGACCGTCTGGAACAACTTTAAAGATAATACGATCTAACTTTGGCTTTTCACCCCAATAGTAAGGATTTGGTACTAGCGTAAAGCTTTTATCTTTTTCATAGCTTTCTAACATCCAAGGTCCTGTTCCAACCGGCTTAGTAAAGGTTTTACCGTCTTCACCTAACGAAGCGGGGCTTAAAAAGCGCACAGGTCGAGGATAGGTCATTTCCATTAAAATAGGATAAGAAGGATTTTTGTAAGTAATACGCACCGTATGTTTATCAATGGCTTCCATTGAATCCACTAAGGTAGCGGTAATTTGGCTATAACGAGGATTATTCACCCAACGTTTTAAATTAAAAATAACCGCATCTGCATCAAACGGAGTACCATCTGAAAACTTCACATTTTCGCGCAGTTTAAAAGTATAGGTTTTACCGTCTTTTGAAATATCCCAACTGGTTGCTAATGTTGGAATAATCTTACCTTCACCGCCATCTTCTGTTAAACCGTCATAAATCATCTTAAAGACAAAATGTGGACCGTTATAACTGGCAGCATCAAGCATATTCATCGCACCATCGCGATAAATTGCAACGACAACTTCTTTTTTCTGTTCAACTTGAGTGGTGTTTTCTGTTGGTTTCTCATCATTACAGCCCGTTAATACGGTTATTGAAAGAAAACCAACCAATAAAGTTCGATGTATTAATTGTTTAAACATATTCTTTTCTCTTTCCATCTTATTGTTATCAATGCATTATTTTATGGCATGCAACCCAGTGGTCAGATGCAATTTCTATCAAAGGCGGGTTTTGTTGCTTACAGATATCTTGTCGATTTAAACAACGGTGGTAATAAGGGCATCCTGTGAGTACTTTAGATGCATCGGTGTAGATCTGTTGTTTAAAAGGCGTGCGTTGTGTGGGATGCGTTGGCAATACGGCAGATAATAAAGCCTGACTATATGGATGCTGAACACGGTTATCCATTTTAGGAATAACTTCAACAATATGACCAAGATACATCACAATAATACGGTCACTCACAAAGTTCACCGCAGAAATATCATGAGAAATAAACAGATAGGTCAGTTGTAATGTCTTTTTAAGTGTATTTATTAACGTGAGAATTTGCTGTTTTAACGCAAAATCAATACTCGATACAATTTCATCACACACCACAAATTCAGGTTCCAGCACTAACGCTCTTGCAATACCAATACGTTGTTTTTGCCCACCTGAAAGCGCATCAGAATGCCTTGATAAAAAAGTGCTATCTAAGCCGACTAATTCTAATATTTTACCGATAAGTTGCTGCCGTGCTTGGCGAGTCATATTTTTATAATTAATAAGTGGCTCAGCAATAATTTGTTCTACGGTAAAATAAGGATTAAACGAATCGGCACTAGCTTGAAAGATCATCTGCATATTTTGACGAACTTGGCGCATCTGTTTAAAACTAAAATGCGTGATCTCTTGCTTTGAAAAGGTAATAACACCGTCATCACTTTGTTCTAATTTTAGTAATAATTTGCCAAGTGTGGTTTTTCCACATCCAGATTCCCCCACAACACCGAGTGTTTCTCCTCGATAAATACAAAATGAGGCATTGGCAACAGCACAGGTTGCGACACCATTTTTTTTATAATATTTGGAAAGGTTTTTTACTTCGACTAATGGCATCTTATTCCCCCTGCTTTATTGTTGAAAATAAGCGCTGGGTATATTCATGCTGAGGATTATCAAAAAGTAGAGTCGCACTTCCTGAGCTCACAATATCACCTTGATACATCACATAAACGTTATCCGCCATTTGCGCCACAATACCCAGATCATGAGTGATCAGCAAAATAGCGATCCCTAATGATTTCAAGCGATCAATTTCATATAAAATAGCGGCTTGCGTAGTGAGATCTAAAGAAGCCGTTGGCTCATCGGCAATGATAACTTGGGCTTCAGATAACAATCCCATTCCCACCATAATGCGCTGACACATACCGCCACTTAATTCAAATGGGTATTTATTTAGCAACTCATCTGCATGGCTTAACCCAAGGCGAGATAAAATATCTTTATATCGCTGTCGCTTTTCTGTTTTTGATTTCTTACGCCATAAAGGAGGTAGCGATTCAGCAAAATGCTTTTCTATTTTAATCGTAGGATTTAAGGCACTTCTTGGCTCTTGGAAAATCATGGCAATCTTCTGCCCACGAATATTTCGCCACTGTCTTTCGCTTTTATTTGAAATCACTTCACCTGATAACGTTATTTCACCCGAAATAACCTTTCCAGGTTTATCAATTAAATTCATTAAAGAGAGTGCCGTTGCTGATTTACCACTTCCTGAGCCACCGATTAATGCGGTTATTTTTCCAGCATAAAGTTCAAGGTTGATATTATTGACCGCGACAAATTCACTCTTTTGTTGTTGAAAAACAGTCGTCAATCCTTTAACGGATAAAACAGGTTTAGAGCGCATCTAAATTTCCTCCTGTTTTTTCAAATCTAAGGCTTTCGCATTATTTTGTAAGACATCATTTAACCCTTCACCAATCATATTTAACGCCCAAACGGACAACATAATGGCGAGAGCAGGATAGATAATCATCATCGGATATTGCGTCATATATTGCCGGCTATCACTTAACATCACTCCCCAATCTGCAATCGGTGGTTGTGATCCCAAACCGATAAATGAGAATGCTGCAACGTGTGTGATCACCGCTGCAATACGCAATGTGGCGAGAACAATAATGGATGACATGGCATTAGGAATAATGTGATGAAATATGATACGACGATGAGGCGAACCAACAGATATCGCTGCTTGAATAAAATCTTTCTCTTTTAAAGCGATGACAGAGCCACGAATAATACGAGCAAAAGGCGCCCACCAAAGCGTAATAAATACCAATAAAATAGTCATTAAACTGGGACCGGTGATCCCTATCGCAGCCAATGCCAATAAACTGGATGGAAATGTTGATGCAATATCAACAAGACGCATAATCACGTTATCGGTTTTGCCGCCGACATATCCCGCTAAAATTCCCAATGGAATACCAATACTAAGCATTAATGCGGTGGCAAGTACTGCTGTCGAAAGGCTAGTTCGAATACCATAAATTAAGCGAGAAAAGACACAACGCCCCAACTGATCGGTTCCTAATGGATAATCAAAGCTAGCACTCATCAGTTTTAATTTAACGTTAGTCAAATAAGGATCATGAGGTGCTAAATAAGGCGCAAAAATACCCAAAATAACTAAAAAAAGAATGATCAAAACGCCAGTCATCGCTAAACGTTGTTGTAAAAATCGCTGAAAAAAATTCAGTTGCATCGTTATCACTCCATCATTATTTTTGGATCGATAAACACATACAACACGTCTATCAAGAGATTAATAACAATGTAGGTCACCGCTACAACAACGATATATCCCTGAATAACAGGTAAATCTTTAAGGCGAATACTGTCTACGGCAAATTTACCAATACCATTCCATGAAAAAATAGTTTCACAAGCGAATTGCCCACCTAACAACTTACCAAAATTCACGCCAATTAAAGTTATACAAGGTAAGACCGCATTTTTTAAACCATGGCGAAAAAGTGCCGCTGTTTTACCTAAACCTCTTGCTCTAGCCGCTCGAATATAATCGGTATAACTCACTTCGATTAAATTATTACGTAAAATACGGGTATACATAGCGGCATAACCGGCACTCAGTGTTAAAGCAGGTAAGAGAATATTTTGCATACTGTCGCCAGCAATCACTGGCGCAAGGTGTAATTGGATTGCAAAGATATATAGTAGTAATAATCCGAGACAAAAGTCAGGTAAGGTTGCTGCAACTGTGGTTAAGAACCGAATACCATGATCAATCGGCGTATCTTTAAAACGCACAGAAACTAACGCGATAGGGACACATAAAATGATGGCAAATAATGTGGAAACCAACGCTAATTTTAACGTTGCTGGAAATCTATCCATAATTTCTTGGCTGACAGGTAAACCGGATTGAATCGATGTGCCAAAATCACCTTGTAAGGTGTGTGCCAACCAACTTAAGTACTGAATATACAGAGGTCTATCTAATCCAAGCTCTGTTCGCACCGCGGCAATACTGTCCGGTGTTGGAATAATTCCCTTGCTACGTAAGGTAATTTCAGCAATATCACCTGCTGAAATATGGCTTAATATAAATGCCAATATACTGACAATAATAAGCATAGGAACAACTTGGATAAGTCGTTTAAAAATAAAGCGTTTAAAGTTCATTTTGATGATTTATTATAATGATAAATTTAGCGTCTAGTCACTTAAAGCCAAATTATAGAGATTAATCTTTAATGAACTATTGATATAACACGTTATTTATTCAATTTATTTAGCTAAATAAAAAATAACTTTTTTATTTTGCATATATTCTAAAGATAACCATTTATATTTTTTAAATAGTTATAAACAAAATTATATTTGGAATTTTAGAAATAATAACACTTTATTTAGATTTTATTTATACACTTTAAAATCAATAAGTTAAGGTGATTAAATAAGATAAAAGAAGATAAAATAAGAAATGCAACGCGTTTAATAAAAATAAAATGAATATTTACTTTATTTAGCATCAGCATAATCTTTCAAAAAATAGAACAACCTCGTGGAAAAGACACAAATGAATAAAAAGCAGAAGTAAAAAGTAAAAAGTAAAAAGTAAAAAGTAAAACACATTACCAAGACTTATTAATAAACAGAAATGCTTCCTAAATAAGAACTTCCCACTTCACATCGCGTATTATTAAATACCGTAATAAAATCTGTATTAATACAATGATTTTCAAAATCTGCCTTTGCTATTTCTTGATTATATTGATGGTGCAATAAAGAAAAAATTGATTTTATTTCTGACACATTCCTCATACAAATATCTGAAGAAAAAAGTTGAAGATCAAGACAAGCATCCATGTTTGCTTGATCTTCGATTGCCGTTATTAACATCCGCTGTTCCAACGCTATATTGTCTCGATGCCATCCTTGAGCAATCCAACCCAAACTAAACGCCAGTAGTGCAATCCATGCATATAACGCTTGTGTGTTGAACATGACCTAACTCCCTAGTCATTCGAGACAAAATTTATTTCATCGACTTTTTATTATAAAAATCAGCTTTTAACACTTTTCGCTTAAGCGCGATGCGAAATCCTTTCACTCGCCCCCTCAACTACTGAAAAGTATTTTTACATACTTCCTTGTTAACTTGTAATAGACATCCTTGTCTATTATTTTCTACTTACACTGAAAACCAACACAAACAATAAACAATAAATTCAATATGTTGTTTATCTCCGTATGATTTAACGTGGAGCCATTATCTACAAAGTTTGTATTTCAGGCTAGTAAGTTTGTTCGGTTAACCTCGGTTATGCGTGCTTATCCGACAATAACCGAATTAACTCGCCCATTCAAAACAATTTAACTTGTTTTATTGTCTTTTAATCACGTTAAAACAATTATTTACATCAAAAAACAATAATAATACTGGTTATAATACAAATTTAAGCTAATATAGAAGACATAATAGAACTGATAATAAAGAGAAACATAACATGCGTGTCCTTACTATTTATTGTCCTGAATGTGGCGAAAAAGCGCTTATAAAAAAAAGTAATCGTAAACACAAAGAGTTATCGGATCTCTATTGTGCTTGTCGTGATCCTGAATGCGGGCATACCTTTGTTTTAAACCTCACGTTTAGTCACACCCTTATGCCAAGTGCAAAAAACAAAGATACGTTGTTATTAGATGTGATCAAAAATCTTTCTCCAGAACAACGAGAGAAAGCACTTACTCTTTTACAAAGCATGTAGCCATCTCGAACAGATACTCTTTTTTTCATTTATTTTTATGATCTTGCTCTCATTCTGGCAGGTTATTTGACTAACCTATTCTTATAGAAAGATAAATGATGTAGATTCATTTTTAAGCTAAATAAAAATAATTCTTATGTTTTAAATAAAACAAACACCTCTATTGATGCCGTGTTTGCCAATCCTTTAATAAATAATTTGTCAGCCCCCCAAACCAGAAACCTAATTTATGGTTTGAAGACTAAACACAAATTTCAAATGGAGCATTTAAGATGAAAAAGCTGATTAATCGAGTTGATGATGTGTTATCTGAACAACTACAAGGCTTTGCAAAAGCCCATCCTGAAATCAAACTTCATCCCTCCTCTTTTTATGTCACACGCAAAGATGCTCCAGTAAAAGGTAAAGTGGCTCTGTTGTCTGGCGGTGGTAGCGGGCATGAACCCATGCATGCAGGTTTTGTTGGTAAAGGAATGCTTGATGGTGCATGCCCCGGTGAAATATTTACGTCACCAACACCTGATAAAATGTATGACTGCGCCAAAGAGATTGATAGCGGTGAAGGCGTTTTAATGATCGTGAAAAACTACACCGGTGATGTGCTTAACTTTGAAACAGCGACAGAGCTGCTTCATGACGATGGTGTAAAAATCGCAACGGTATTAGTTGATGATGATGTGGCGGTAAAAGATAGCTTATATACCGCAGGACGCCGTGGTGTTGCCAATACCGTTTTAATCGAAAAACTGCTGGGTGCGGCGGCTGAAAGGGGTGACTCTCTTGATGAACTGGTTAAATTAGGTCATCACATTAATAACAATGGTTTTTCTATCGGTATTGCCTTGGAAGCCTGTACCGTTCCAGCCGCAGGAAAACCTTCTTTTACTTTACCTGAAAATGAAATGGAGTTTGGTGTCGGTATTCACGGTGAACCAGGTATTGACCGTCGTAAATTTACGTCCCTCAACGATACTGTTGATGCTATGTTTAATACCTTAATTGAGAATGGTCACTATCAACGAGTGATCCGCAATTGGGATCGTGAAAACGGCAGTTGGATTGATGAGGCTCAGGAAAAACAGCCGTTAAAATCTGGCGACCACGTCATTGTTTTAGTTAATAACCTTGGTGCCACACCACAATCTGAACTTTATGGTGTTTATAACCGTTTAACTCAATGCTGTGAAAAATTTGGCTTAACCATCGAACGTTCTTTAATTGGTTCTTATTGCACTTCGCTCGATATGACAGGGATCTCAATAACGTTATTAAAAGTTGATAACGAATTACTTACCTTGTGGGATGCCCCTGTAAATACGCCAGCAATGGTGAAATAAGTCTTTAATAACAAGAAAAGGAACAAAAAAATGGCTTTAACTCGTGCTCAAATTATTCTTTGGTTACAACAATGTGCGCTACTGTTTGAACAAAATAGTGATTATTTAACGGATTTAGATCGTGAAATTGGTGATGCTGACCACGGTTTAAATATGAACCGTGGCTTTAGAAAAGTGCAGGAAAAACTCCCTGAATTTGAAGGGCAAGATATCGGCACTATCCTCAAAACCACAGGCATGACATTGCTCTCAAATATTGGCGGAGCAAGTGGTCCCCTATTTGGCACCTTCTTTATTCGTGCAGCCAAACCTACTGCTTCATTGCAAAGCCTAGAACTTAATCAACTTGTTGAAATGGTAACAGAAGGTGTAGAAGGCATTGTAAGCCGAGGAAAAGCAGAGCCAAATGACAAAACCATGTGTGATGTTTGGTGGCCAGTGGTTGAGTCATTAAAACACGCGAATGAACAAAACCTTTCTCTCAAAGAAGCTATCGCTCAAGCACAAGTTGTCGCTGAAAAAGCGGCTGAAAATACCATTGCGATGCAAGCACGAAAAGGACGAGCAAGCTACTTAGGTGAGCGCAGTATCGGGCATAAAGATCCCGGCAGTGCTTCGGTGGTACTGATGATACAAGCCCTTGCAAATAGCATTAATGCATAACTGACCAAACAACCAATATAAGCAACCAATAAAGGTCTACCATGATAAATATTGTTATTGTTTCTCATAGTAAACATCTCGCTGATGGTGTGGCAGAACTTGCCAGTCAGATGCTTAATCCGGCTCATTGCCAACTTGCAGTTGCCGCAGGTATCAACGATGAAGAACATGCGATTGGTACTGATGCCGTTAAAATTATGACGGCGATAGAATCGCTTTCACAAGCACAATCCATTGTTGTGATGATGGATTTAGGCAGTGCTATCTTAAGTGCAGAAACGGCAATTGAGTTACTTGATCCAGAACTAGCTGAGAAAGTCACTCTTTGCTCAGCACCCTTAGTTGAAGGCACTCTTGCAGCCGTTGTAGCGGCATCTTCTGGGGCATCACTAGAAAAAGTGATTGAAGAAGCTTCAAATTCTTTATATCCAAAGAAAATCCAACTTGGTGAAAATTTCGTTCAACCTAAAAGTGATATTAATGCCCCCGTCAAAATTCACGGTAAAGAGGCGAGTTGGGTAGTTCGTAATCCTCATGGTTTACACGTAAGACCCGCGGCAACCTTAGTTGAGGTGCTTTCTTCTTTTCAGGCTGATTATCAATTAGTTAAAGGGGATAGACGTATTAATCCTCTCAGTTTAAATCAGCTTTCATTAATACAAATTCGTCAAGGCGATGAAATAACGCTAATTGCCTCTGGTGAACAAGAAGATGAAGCGATTGCGGCTTTTCTTGAACTTGCCCAAAATGGCTTTGGTGAGGAGCTATCTTCTGATCCTAATACCATAACATTAAAAGGTCTTTTGGCCCCTGTATCTCAAATTAAAGCACCCGCTTTTGTTTGGCATGAAATAGAGCTATCACCCGCTGAAAATTTATCAGAGCCGATTGATATGGATGTTCAAATTGGCAAATTTAATTTTGCAATAAAGAGTACGTTAAAAGCACTAAAACAAAGTGCCAATAAAGCTAGCCAAAAATTAGGTGAGCATATTGGTGCTATTTTTAACGGTCATATCATGATGTTAGATGATGATGAGTTAATAACAAGCGTGATTGATCGCATCAGAGCAGAGAAGATCAGCGCCCAGCAAAGTTGGTCGGATGAAATGCAAGAAAGAGCGCAGGTGTATTGCGCACTCACCGATCCTTATTTACGCGCGCGTGAACTTGATCTTCGTGATCTACGTAATCAAGTACTTTATCATTTACAAGATAAAACTCGCCCAAGCTTTACCCCTTCACAACCCGCTATTTTGGTCGCAAAAGAGCTTTTTCCTTCCACATTAATTCAATTAGTTGATAGTCAATTGGTCGGTATTGCTTTAGCAAACGGTGATAGTCGCTCTCACAGCGCCATTATCGCGGCTGAAATGCGCTTACCTATGTTAGTCAATTTAGGATCTACGCTATTAAAAGTCACTGACTCCCAAAAGTTAAAATTAGATACGAATAAGGGCGAATTAGTTATTGAACCGGTAATGCTATAAACCTCTTTTCAAATTAACCGCATAAAAAAAACCCGCACAATAATGTGCGGGTAAGTCAACGAAAAACGCTATCAATCTAGGTCATTATTGACTCTTCTAATTTTATTAAGGTATTGATAATACCAATGTCGTAGTACCACTAAAGTTACCTAATGACGGAGTGCCATTAGCTTGAAGTTTTGATAATACTCTCACATAGGTGTATTCATTCTTGATTGCGTTAACTTGTGTACCAATTGATGCAGGTGAACCATTTAACGTTAAAAAAGAACGGATGCTGCCATCTGGTTTTAAGTTTAAATAATGATCTTCCATCGAACTGGTAATTTTTACTGGCATAGTTTCATTACAAGTGAGCGCAAATTGTTCTTCCACCTCATTACCATTAACTTGTGTCACATCAAGTACACCATGTGAAATAGTAAGATTATTAGAAATAAATGCACACTTACCTTCAGGCGGTGGAGCAATACCACATACACCACCCGGTACCATTCTTCCGCTTCCTCCCGTTGGGCTACTCGTCATAAAAAAAGCAATACATTCATCAACAGTAACAGATCCAGCATGGGTACTATAATTCACATAAGGGAAAGTCAGCCCGCATTGGTTAACAGCCACATCGCGTATTTCAGCCATAGAGCTTAAATGCTGTAAATCGACATCGCACCGCCATCTTGCCCGATGCTCAGTACCCGTTCCTCCCTTATTAGGTTTTGAGTGGAAGTGATTTAATTGAATATAACACCGACCACTCAAACCTAAACTTTTACAAGGGTTTGGCGTAAATCCTATTTCTGTCCAATATTCCAATACATAGTCGTAACGAATATTCCCTTTAATTTCTGGAGAGGGACCGGATTTAGTAATATAAGTAAAATAACCCGCTTGTACGCTAAATAGTGAAAAACTGCATAGTACAATTAATAACTTTAAAATTTGCTGTATTTTTTTCATTATCTTTTACTCATATTTCAAAGAAAACACGGCAGTAGCAGAAAAATGCCCCGGTTTAATTGACTTGTCTGCGATCGCTTTTGCTGTCGCTTGCAAATAAGCAATAAAATTAAGCTCAAAAATGCCATTATTAGGAATATTATATAAACCCGTGTAATCCCCTAATTTAATAGGGATACCCTCTTTAGTCGTAATTTTTATTCCTAAATCAGGATTATTAGCGCTATCGTCTAATGCTAATAATCCGGCAAGTTCATTATGCGTTGCCCCTTCAAATTTTATTTTCACTTGCTTGGCAATAGAAATATCGCACTCTGATAAAATAATTTTGAAATCCTTTTTCTCGAATTCAAAATAACTTTTATAAATATCATCCAAGCGAATTTCATCGAATACCACATCAACCTGAGAGTGCTCAGGTAAAACTTTGCAAGGTGCAATAATTAATGAACCAAAAATATTAAGGTTTTCAGCCGCAAAGACAGAAGATGAAAATAATAAACAACTACCAATAATACAACTAGATAACATTGATTTATTCATTATTGGTACTCCACAAACAAGGTGCCACCCGCGGTAAAATTACCTGGTGCCAGTTCACTATTTTCTTTTTTCACCAATACGGCCCAAATTTTTTCAGGGTTATTCAAATTAACCGAATATTTTTTATTTAAATCAATAATGGAATCACCAATCATAAATTTTACGGTTAATTCATTAATATTGGTTCTCAGCCCATTAGGATCGAAGCTACTTTTATTACCATCAATCGATAAATACATATTCCAGTTATTTAAATTTTCTTCACAAGTAATTTGGTAATTAATTTCTCTTTTTTGGTCATAGCCTTTAATCGTTTTTATCGCCACAGGACCAAAGTTCACCTCAATCATATTGCCGTCATTTACTTTGCAAGGAGGTGGCGTTAATAAATTACCTTTAATCAGTACTTGTGTTTCATTATCTTTTGCCAAACTGGGTGAAGAAAATACAGAAAATAAAAATAACATAATGAGGAATGGATAATAACGCATGTTGTTTATTCCTCTGTTAGTTGTAATAAACCTGCATAGTTGCAGTTGCAGTAAAGGAGCCGGTTGGTAGTGTGGCGCCACTTTTTTTCACCAGTACCGCATAAAGCTCTGGTCGAGTTTGATAGTTAAACTTAAACGGTTCTGTCATATAAACATTGGTATCAGCGGTTTTAAATAACACGCCTAAATCTGTCACGCTTGTTTTTAAATAACGCGTATCAAATCCAGCACCGTCGCCTGTAAATTTCAATGACATACTTGGATCACCCGTTGTTTTACAATCCAAGGTGTAATCCATTTTTTGTTTATAATTTTCGTTTTCTATTCTTGTGGTCATCACATCATTAAAATTCACTTCGATAGGTTTACCATCGTTAACCTTACAAGGACGTGACTCCACACTCCCGCTCACTGTCAATCTTAAAAAACCAGAAACAGCCCATACAGAAGGAGCGAGAAAACTCATACAAAGAAAAAGTATTACACCTCGGAATATAAGCATAATATTACGCCTTCTTATCTTTGATATTTGCTGAACAAATATCTCCGCGACACTGGAATGTTAATTCAACTAATCCACCGAAATCATTGAGGTATTCAATGGAGGGTGCCGCACCTAAATCACCCACTTTTGCCCCTAATGGACGTTGACCAAACGGCTCAATCATCACGGCTTCAAAACCATTAACCTCCGTATTATTTTTTCTCACTTTGGTGATAGTCAGATAATAAGGTGAAGGGTTTTTTACATTGTAATGACTCCCCTGTTTTTCAATCACAATGTCTTTTTCCATTGGATTAGCCTCTAAACGGCTAGGTGCAACAATGCTTTTTGGTCGATAAAACACTTTAATTTTTGTCTGCAATGCAATTTGCAACACATTGGGAGAATCACTACGAGGAGGAATTTCACGAACATTAAGGTAATAAATACTTTCTCTGTCTGTAGGCAACATATTGGTTGCTGGTAATGCCTGAATTTTAATTTGGCTTTTGTTACCCGCTTCTATACGTTGAACTGGCGGTGTTACCACAAAAGGAGAATTAATTTTTTCATCTTTGCTATTCTCAAGCCAAGATTGTGCTAAATAAGGTTTAGATTCATTTTCATTTTCTAAAACCATACTGACTGAGCGCTCACCTTCATTATATAAAACACGCGTTCTATCTAAGGCGATAGCGGAATAAGCGGATTGAGAAAAAAGGCAAAGTGTAACGATAGCGCTTAATGTTCTTATGTTGATATATTTCATTTCATTCACCGTTGACTTAAATTTAATTACTTACAAGGAAGCAACAACATGTTGCTTAAATTATTTTCTAGCACCTGAGGTAATTGGAATTGGCAAGTTTCACCATTCCAAACAAGATCTAAAGTTTCACCCGCTTTTACACCGGATAAATAAACAAAACCGTCATCTGAAATAATGCCAACTTCTAATTTATCTTTGTTATAAACACTGGCACCAAAAGGAGGATGTTTCTTATCAGCCATCGTGATCACTGCTAATACTTTCTCACCTTCAATCACATGGAATTTACGATAACCAATCGCCCCTTCGGTTAAGGTGGCATATTGTGACGATTGAACGGCATCCGCTTTTTCCGGAAGATTATTAATATCGATGGTGATATTGCTACGAGAGTAGTTTTGCACCCCCATTAAAACCGCTTTGCCATGTCGGTTGGTTTCAATTGGTGTTAAACCTGTTTTAATCGGAATATCTTGAACATTATTGGTATCAACCAATATGCGTGAATTTCCCATTGAAGTGACTCGGTGGAATGCGCCACCTTCTGGAGTAAGTGTTATTCCCCCCATTAATTGCATCGATAATGCACTTTGGTTATTTTGGGTATAAGTTCCACTTGTCGTCAGTTTTGTTAAATTACCGTCATAATTATAGAAACCTGAAAGATTAACTTTATCGCTATCCCAAGTACCCGCAGATAAGTTATAGGTACTTCTTTCATTCAGCCGCTCATAATAGTTAACGGTATTGCTAGTATTATGACGATTAAACGATCCCGAATAACTAATATTGGCGTCATTACGCTCTAGCGGTACACCCAATGACACATAAACACCTTCATCATTGTTATGGCTTGATTCCACTTTATAAGCAGATAAGTTAATAGATAGATTTTTAAAACTAGCCCAATCAAAATAGCTGGAAACCGTAAAACTGTAGTTATCAGTTGAAGGTCGATTCCAATAGGTTTGGCGAGAATAGTTTAAATACGTATTGATATTGTAATCAGGGAAAGCCGTACCAAAGATGGCTGTATAAAGCTCTTTACCACTGTCGATATGAAGCCCACGATAACGACCATCTAAAAACTGAGTCATACTTAAATAGTCACGTTGAGAGAAGCGATATCCCGCAAAGGTAATCTGACTATTTATTTCATCGAATTGCTTTGAATAAGTAACGTTATAAGACGTTCCTGATAGCGTTTTATCATCAAAGTTACTGCCCATCTCAGCGCGTGAAGCAGAAATATTAAAGGAAAGCACTCCAAATGGAGCTAAGTCTTGCCCTAAACCTAACGCAATATTTTGATATTCTGTTGAGGCTAATAACCCGCCATAAATTGTGGTGTTATTCGCAGCCCCCCATGAGAAAGAGCCTAATGAAAATGCAGGGCCTTCAGTGTCATGTTCATTTTTAGTTGGCTTACCCATGACCAACTTATATAAAAACTGCCCCGGTCTTGTTAGTGTTCCTAAACGTGACGTTTCTACTTTAAATGTTTGAACAGAACCATCTTGCTCTTCAATAGCAACATCTAAAGTACCGCCCCCAAATGTATTGACGTCTTGAATTCGAAATGGTCCAGGGCTGACTTCATTTTGATAAACAATACGGCCATCTTGACGCACAATAACCGTGGCATTAGTTCTTGCAACCCCTGCGATTTCAGGCGCATAACCCTGTAAACGCGGTGGGATCATTGCGTTATCACTCTCTAATGAAGCACCAAGATAACGGAAGCTATCAAAAAGCTCTGATGAGAGATATTGTTCACCTAACGTTAATTTTGCACCTAAAGAGCGAATGGCACGAAAAAGATAAAGCTGGTTCCAACGCCATGATTTATCGCTGCTATTTAAATTACCGCCTGAGGCTTGCCAATCTGAACGAAAACGCCAAGCCCCCATATTAATGCCCATTACACCATTAATATTGGTTCCGGTTTCAGTTCCTTTGCCGTTGTTTTCATATCGAATAAGGCGATTACTCATATTGTAATCAAGAAAGAACCCTGCAATACCATCATCCCAACGTGACGGGGGGTCCCAACTAGGATCTTGATATTCCATAAAGGCCTGAGGAATACTAACATTTAAAATACCGGTGTAGAGATCACCCACAGCATTCATATTTGGCACTGAACGAAAATCAAGGCACTGGGTATTATTTGTTGTTAACCAGGTGACTTTTTTTTCCCATTCAGATTTTAAGCCTAAAAGGGGATAAACCTCTGGGGTGATACAAGGAATAGATAATTCTGCGTTGTAATCTGGGGCAAAAAATAAAGTAGGTTCTTCATTTCTTACTCTTTGTTTATTAACGTCGGTCGCCAGTAAATGAGTGCCCGGCTGAATATAGTTTGCGTAAGAGAATTTAGTAAAATCGGTATTTTCAATACCCTTATCTGTTAAGAAATCGGTATTAAAATCGACGGCTTCTTCTGCAAAAACAGGCAACGAAAAAGGAACAAAGAATAAAAGCATTACTTTTGTGATCGTATTTATTTTCATGCTTTTCATTTTGCTATGCCATCCTCAGCATTATTAACAGAAGATAATCTTAATGAGATGCATGGCGTCTAGACGCCACACATCTTATTAAATAAAAAAACAACAATTATTCGTAAATAACTTTGAAGTTAGCTACTGTGTCGAAAGAACCTGTTGTTGCTTTCTTATCATCTGCTTCATTACCTTTCACATAAGCTGAGAATTGCAGAGTAGTGACAGAGCCATCGCCATTATTTAAAGCGTGACCTGCTACTGGGAAGCCTTGGCCAAAAGTAATTGGATTATTACCACGGTCAGTGATAACGATACCTGCGTTTTGTACTTTGCCACCTAAGCCCAGTAATTCGCCGGTATAACCGTCAAAACCACTTACCGTTGCACCAGTGAATGATACTTTTGCAGTTTTGTAAGTTTCAGTTGAGCAGTTTTTCAGGATAATATCGAAGTTTTCGCTATCTGAACGGAATTTATTGCTGGTCAGTTCATGTAATGCGATTTCACCAAACTTAACAGTTTGATCTAAACTTTTATCATCGATTGAACATGGAACATCATTGATAAAGCCCGTAAAACGTACTTTACCTTCACGGCTTTCCGCTGGATCTGCTGCAAAGCTTGGAGCAGCAACAACTAAAGATAACGCAACACCTAAAGCTAATTTAGTAAATTTCATAACATTTCCTTTATACACATAAAGATATTGATATTTCTTGGTTTCTGACTAAATAAGCGATAGGTAATAAAACCTCACCGCCTTTCTACAATTTAAAATTCACAGATCCATTGATATTGATTTATAAAACCAAGATAGGGGATATCCTACGAATGCGTCCTTTGTGCATTCATATTAAAATTAATTTATGGAATAAATTAATCGCATTAACTTTTTTAAACGTCACTTTTAAATATTTTAGAAATTAAGTTCCTTAATTAATAAAAACATCTTAATTAGACATATAAATAAGTAATAAACTTTGATCAGAAAGTAAGAGTCAAAATTTAAAGCAAAAAAACAGATTTAAATTATGTTTCTTTACTTATTTTGCAATGAAATACTCGCAAAAGGTGTAAATTAAGTCAAAAGTCAGAAAAGGATATTATTAGTAAAACTGTAGGATAGTTATCAATTGAAACAATTCTTTAAATGAGCAGTTAAAGTATTTTAAACTAAAATGATACGTGGACTAGATATTATTACTTAGTAAAGAAGAAATGAACCACCATTAACACTTATATTAAGTAAATTAAATAAAAAAACCAAATAAACGGATTATATTGGATTTTTATAACGCGAAGTGATAGTTATTTAGTGTATTGATTTTTGCTGAAACGATAAACCCAATATATATACAATAACACTTAGGATTCATCTTAATTGAGGAATTAAATTATATTCTCTTATTTAATTAAAAATTAGACAATCTAATTATGACGATATATTTCAATATCATTAATTAATTATTAATAATGAATAAAAAATAAATTATAGAGACAAAATAAATATGAGACTCTTTTAATGAGCACTCGTTTTAATATAGTCAATTATAGAATAAAATCTCTTTTAACATAAATAAAAAATAATATTCACAATAAGAGAGATAATAATATTTAGTAACTATTTTTTTACTTTGTTATTTTATCTATTTTATAAAAAATAAAAAATCAACCGCTATATCAAAAATACTATTATGACAGTCAAATAAAGACACTTTATTTTTTATATTTAACTCTTAATATAATTTTAAGAATAATAGCAACAAAAGAAAACGCTGAAAGAGCGCCTGTATGGCGCTTCTTTGTTATTACATAGCGGATAAATCACACTTTTGGTTTATAGCTATCTTTATCGAGATCATGTTTTTTCATTCGTAAATACAGCTTTTTACGTGGAATACCCAAATAATCCGCCACATCACTCACACGTCCCGCAAATAAATATAACGCATCTTCAATTAATCGACGTTCATACTCATCCACAAGATTATCCAAAGGACCTTCAGGTGGAATAATGGCTCGATGTTGTTCACTATCAACCATTTTCACAATGCCTACCGCATATAATTCAGCAACATTTCGTAACTCACGAATATTACCCGGCCAATCGTAACGTTTTAAAATATCGAGGTAATTACGATCAATCTTGGGTACTGCAATACCGAGTCGCTGTGCGCTTTGTCGTAAGAAAGCTCTAAATAACGGAATAATATCTGGGCGTCTGGCACTTAACGGAGGCAGTGAAAAAGTGATTTGTGAAAAATAGTAATAGAATTCAGGGATCAATCGTCCTTCTGTTACCAGTTGCTGAGTATTATTTTCTAAAATCGCGATCGTTCTAAAATGGCGCTTTCCTTGACGTTCCATATCTAACAAATAAGAACTTAACCAGCGTTGTGCTTCTGATGACAAATCATAAGGAGAACGTAAAATCAGTGTTCCGACTTCATCTGCTTCAATTTGGGCAATAACTTGCTTGATATCCGCTAAATTTTGGCAATCGACGGTTTGAATAGCTTTATCACTATGCGGGCTTAATTCATGCAATAGTTGCGCAAGAAGATGTCGCCCTGTTCCCATCTCACCTTCTATCATTAAATCTTTATCTATATCAGCGATTTGTTGTACTTGTTCTCTAATTGCAGTGATTTGCGCACTGTCTCCTACTAATCGCTCTTGTGTGGTACTTATTACCGCATTTCTAAGAGAAAGAATAGATTGACGCTCTTTGTGTGCCTTTGCCACTAACTCTAGAAAAACAGGTGGATTAATCGGTTTTTCAATAAAATCATAAGCTCCTTTTTTTACCGCTTCTACGGCTAACGGTATATCGCCATGCCCTGTGATCATGATAACCGGAATACGAGAGTCAATGTGTTTAATCCGCTCTAATACTTCCATGCCATTCATTGCTGGCATATAAATATCAAGTACAACAGCCCCCTGCCATTCTGGAGTTAACAGGCTTAGTGCTTTTTCTGGTGAGTCGGTTACTCTAGCAACCATTCCCGCAAGATTGAGTAAATGACGATAAGATTCAAGAATATCTTCATCGTCATCAATTAATAAAACATCGATATCAGGCATGTGTGATTGTGTCATCTGTAAACTCCAAAACAACCATGGCGCCACCGTTTAATGTAGAGGCCAAGTAAATTTCATAACCAAACCGTTGCATAATTGAACGGCAAATGGATAACCCTAACCCAAGCCCCACATCTTTTGTGGTTGTAAATGGGGTAAATAGTTTTGGTAAAACGTCTGAATTGAATCCTTTTCCACTGTCGGCGATCGCCACTAATTTTCGTTTAGGATCAACAGATAAAAGATCAATTGTGATTTGGCTTTCACCAACACCCGCAATGGCATCCATTGCATTAACAAACAAGTTAACCAAGACTTGTTCAATTTGTGTCGGGTCTGCACAAATGGTTAATTCATCAGGAATATTATTGGTAATAATGCACTGCTCTCGTTTAGAGCGGGACTCCACCAGCACCATCGCGCTATCTACTAGCTCCTTTAACGGCGCTGAAACAAAGCTAATTTCAGACGAAGATTTACGTGAGAAATTACGTAATGCAGTGATTATTCGATTCATTCGCGCGCACAGCTTTTCAATACGTTCGATAGAATCAGGTAATTGATCATATTTGCCCATCTGCATAGTCAGTTTTGCACTGTATAGATAGGTATTGATTGCAGAGAGTGGCTGATTAAGCTCATGTGCAAGACTTGTCATCGCCTGCCCCACAACGGCCATTTTAGCAGCTTGTACTAACTCTTCTTGTGTCTGAATTAAATGTTTCTGTGCCTGTTCGCGGCGCAATATCTCTTCATTTAATTGCTGGTTTTTATCCTGTAAATCTTGTGTTTTTAATGCCACCAGCCGTTGAAGCTCTAATCGGCTTAGCTCTTGGCGCGTAATATCCGTGATAGTCACAATATATTTGTGTTCGTCTTTATGCGGATATTCTCGAATATTAAATTGTAAAAAATGCGGCTCGCCTTCTTTTACCATTCGAATGGTACATTCACTTTGCCCGAAGCGATAAAGCTGACTGGTTGAGCTAAATTGAGCTTTCAGCATGGTGCTCGCCTCACCACTAAACAGTAACCAAAGTGGCTTATTACTCTGCTCTTTTCCTGTTCCTAATAACATTGCCGCACTTGGATTAACGGTTTCCATTCTGCCATCGTGGTGACAAGTAATTAAGCTTGCATCGGTGTTATTAATAAGATTTAACGCATTGCTGGTTTCAACTTCTTTCATTTGACGCCAAAATCGGCGAAGTCGCCGACTTAACAGACCAATCTCATCTTGCCCTTCGATCAGTACAGGCTCGGTTAAATGACCTTTGGCAACATGCGCTAAGTCATCACTGAGTTTATTCAATCTTGCAATAAGTCTTCTATCAATCAAGATTTTCATCACAATAATACTCAGCAATAGTGATGCAATAATGATGACAACAATAACAATTTTCCCCGTTGCCATTAGCTTACGGGTATTATCATTAAGCTTATTTAGTGCTTCACTGGTAGCAAAAACATTGCCTCTTACGGCATTATCAAATTGTGATAATTTTTCATTGAGTTCAGGGGTTAATGCTTTGAGCTTTTTCTCGTTATCTACATCATCAATCAGTGTTTGATAAATATCACCGTCATAACGGGTGATCGCAATAATCTCT
Source organism: Proteus sp. CD3 (assembly GCF_008808075.1). Classification (NCBI taxonomy): domain Bacteria; kingdom Pseudomonadati; phylum Pseudomonadota; class Gammaproteobacteria; order Enterobacterales; family Morganellaceae; genus Proteus; species Proteus sp. CD3. The sequence goes on from NZ_CP019686.1 coordinate 3,121,190, forward strand.
TGTAATACTTGGCGATGAGCAATTGTCGATGGATAGCTTTTTAGTTTCTGATTTAAAGCAATTATTTCATCGATTTTGACGCTGATATAATGGAAAGCGACATCAATATCACGGCTATAACGTTGGTGAGCAATCTCTTCAACTAAGCTGATTAACTCATTTTCTGTCGTAAACAACTCTTGTAACAGCGTTGATTCCAATAGGAGTTGTAGGCTGTTTTCCTGTACATTTTTTTCATTGAGCATTTGGCTGACATGCCACTCAATTTCATTCAGTAGCGGTTTAATATCTTCACCAACAGCGTCATGCATCCACGCCAATTGCCCTAATAATTGGGCAAGGCGATTCTCTAATTCACGTCGTTTATCCAATAACACATCTTGTTGATTAATAAGCGCCGATAGCTCATCAACAAGTTGAGTATAAAAATCACGCTGTGGCTTTTGCTCAATAGGAAACTCACGCAAATTATCTAATAACTGATGAATTTCCTGCTGTTGTTGCTCTGAAATCGATTTTCTCTGTGTTTGCTCTCGCTCTTTTAATAGCATTTGTAAATTGGTGCTATAACGTTCCATGGTATAGCTGGTGGTTAACATCGGCAGAGACTCTCCCACTGACGCATTAATTTGTGTCGCCAGTTTTCCCCACATAAAAAAGATAACCACACCAATCAATAAGGTGAGTAAAGAACTAAAGATAAACGCCATATACAGGCGTCTACCTAGTTTGCCAAATTGTTTAGGCACTAATAATTTCATCCGTAATACCTTTCATAAAAACAGCGCTTCCTGCTGTATATTTGAACCACAAGGCGGTTAGGGTGATTTTGTCTCTTTCAATAAAACCAGTGCTTGTTCAAGCCTTTCAGCTTCTAATGTACGCCATTGATACAACACAGCTAATGCTTGATCAGAGTATTCTCGCTGATCAGCTTCTTTCATAAATAACGCTTGTAATGTAGGAGAATTAGCCTCTTTTTCACTAATAAGCACTGAACTTGCTATTTTTCGCGCTTTACTGATCGCAGAAATACGTTCTGGCGTTTTATTTTCCTGTCTTTCTGCTTCGTGGATATCATTCCAAACCTGGCGCATTAACGGAAAATTATGGGTGATCATTTGATCAAATAACGCATTAACGACTTCACTACGACGATAAGCCTCATTACTGTTTAAAATAAATTCGGTGTTATTAGCAAGTTCATCGTTATTACGTAAAATCTCTTTGCTTAATGGGATCTTTGCCATATCACTTTTATAGATGATCTCTTGTCCTTCATCCGATAAAAGAAAGGCAATAAATTTGGCTGCTGTGTCTCTTTTACTGCTTTCGGCAACAATAGCAACATAAGCCGGTAAAATAATCGACTTATCAAAATAGCTAAATTCGACAAAATCAAAGCGTTTCTGATGATTAAACGCGTAGTTATCGATAATTGGACCAGCGCCTACAATGCCTCTGGCGATAGCATCACTGACACGGGAACTCCGTGCCGAAATAGAGGAAAGATTACCACTGGTTTCGAGTAGGATCTGCCATCCACGCTCCCAGCCGTACTCTTGCAGCACATTTTCCACCATCAATTGCATCGTGCCAGAGTTCGCTGGAGTGGTCATAGTTAAGTGCCCTTGGTAAATCGGATCACTTAAATCAACCCAGCTTTTAGGTGCCGGAATACCCAATTTTTGTAGGTATTGCGTATTGCTCATAATACCAATACCGGAATAGCCAACCGTGGTTATCTTGTCGTTTAAGATATCACTATGGCGCGTTAACCATTTTGGCGTTTCGTAATTGACGGGTAATCGCGCCAGTAGCCCTTCTCTATCTAGATGATGGAAAAAATTAGCCGATGACGACATCACAATATCAACTGGCTGTGTGGGATATTGTTTCATCATCCGTGTCGCAATCGCGACGCGACGATAAACCACTTGCACCTTAGTATCTGGATAACGAGCGCTAAAAGCCTCTGTAAGTGGTCGCATTGGTGTATCTGAAAGAGTCGTCAGTATAACAAGTGGCTGCTCATCACTACGTACAGGTGTGATAAACAGCCAACTAAACAGTAAACAGACGAGGCTAAGCGTTATTTTTATTTTCATGACATACCCCTGGTTTTGTTTTGAATAAACATAAAAATGTGTCGAACTTCAAACTTCTGATATTTAGCAATATTTATTATTTTTGGCTAATGAGTCCTTAATGACCCATTTACAACAATGATACGACGATATCTTCACTCATTTTTAAACCAACGCCTAATAGCGATGTTACAAATTTGACTCACCGATTCAGCAGAATGTGTCATCGATGACTCAAATTCCCTCTTTTGCACCAAGATGACCTAAATGAATAGCATCAGCTCTGAAAACCAAAATCAGCTTCAGACATGAATAATATTCGGAGTCATCTCTATGCTAAGTTTCTTTAAAACCAGAAAGGATCTGCCGCTAATAGAAGCGTCAAGTGAAAAGATCCGCGCAATATATAAAAAGCACCAATGGCAGGTCTTCTTTGGTCTTGTTCTTGGTTATGCCATGTTCTATGTGGTTCGTATGGCACTCGGTGTGGTGAAAAAACCTATGCTGGATGCAGGTATCGTAACCACCGCTGAACTCGGTTTAATGGGTTCTGCGTTCTTCTTTACCTACGCATTTGGTAAGTTCTCTAACGGCTTCTTGTCAGATTATGCCAATATTGGACGCTTTATGTCCATCTCGTTAATTGCCTCTTCCTTTGTTTGTATCTTCATGGGAATGTCAACGGCGAGCCTGTTCTTTATCCTATTATGGGGTATTAACGGTTGGTTCCAATCTGTGGGTTCAGCACCTTCTTGTGTCTCTATCTTCCAATGGTTCTCACCAAAACAGCGCGGTACAGTTTATTCCATCTGGGGTGGCTCGCGTAACATCGGTGAAGCAATTACGTGGATCTTAACGGCAACCATAGTGAGCTTCTTCGGCTGGCGTGCAGGTTTTATCGGTGCCGGTATCGCAGGTATTGCTGCGGGTATCATCTTACTGATGATTTTAAAAGACCGTCCTCGTACTTATGGCTTACCTGATCCAGCAACCGCATATGGCGAAGAGTCAGAAGCTGTTAAATCAAGTGATCCTAAAGAAACACGTCGCGCTCAGTTATTCGTATTAAAACAACCAACAGTGTGGATCATCGCAGCAGCATGTGCGGCTATGTATATCTCTCGCTATGCAATCAGTTCATGGGCCGTTCTTTACCTACAAGGTTCAAAAGGTTACTCACTGATTGATGCTGGTTTCGCAATGTCTACTTACCCAATCGCTGGTTTCTTCGGTGCAATCTTAGCGGGTATGGCTTCAGACAAACTGTTTAACGCTAACCGTCATATTCCAACACTCATTTATGGTATCGCCAACATCGCTGGTTTTGCACTGATGTTCTGGGGTCCACAAAGCCGTGTTATGGATGCTATTGCATTAAGTATGGTTGGTTTTGCAATGGGTGGTCTGGTTGTGTTCTTAGCCGGTTTAACGGCTTGTGACCTGATGCCGAAAAACGCAGTAGGTGCAGTAAAAGGCTTTATTGGACTGTTCGCTTACATTGCAGCATCAGCGCAAGAACTGATTTCAGCATCACTGATTAAAGTGACTCAAGTTGGTGATATCACTCACTACGACTTCACCACAGTACAGTATTTCTGGATAGGTTCTGCCATCGTTTCCATGATTTTAGCGACGCTAGTCTGGAATGCGAAAAAAGTTACCATGGATTAATGAATTAATTAAGTTGTCATCAAGGGATACCTTTGGGTATCCCTCTTTAAAAAGAGAATGTCATTATGCGTAAGACAAAAATTGTTGCGACTCTTGGCCCGGCTAGCTGTTCAGAACAGATGATTGAAAAGCTGATTATGGCGGGTGCTAACGTATTTCGTTTAAACTTTTCACACGGCACTCGCGAACAGCATCAGGCCACAGCCGCAACTATCCGTCAGGTCGCAGAAAAACATCGTGTATTTATCGGGATCTTAGCAGACCTGCAAGGCCCTAAAATTCGTATCGCTAACTTTAAAAATGATTCAGTTCAATTAAAACAAGGCGATAGCTTTATTCTAAATGCAGATTTAGACAGCACATTAGGCGACGAACAACAAGTTGGTTTGGACTACCCACAGCTTGTTCAAGAAGTCACACCAGGGAATATTCTGTTACTGGACGACGGTAATATCCAATTACAAGTCAGTGCCGTAAATAATAATAAAATAGAAACCATTGTCACTGTAGGTGGAAAACTCTCTAACCGTAAAGGTATTAACTTACTCGGTGGTGGTTTATCTGCGCCTGCATTAACAGACAAAGACAAACAAGACATACACACAGCAGCCGCTATTCAGGCTGATTATATTGCCGTTTCATTCCCACGCAATGGTGCAGATATTGAATATGCACGAGGCTTAGTAATTGCCGCAGGAAGTCACGCCAAAATCGTTGCTAAAGTAGAACGCGCAGAAGTCGTTTCTTGCCAAGAAAACATGGATGACATTATTAAAGCGTCAGATGTCATTATGGTGGCTCGCGGTGATTTAGCGGTTGAAATCGGGGATGCCAGCTTACCGGGCGCACAAAAGCAACTGATTGCACGTTGTCGCGCATTAGGTTGCCCGGTTATTACTGCAACGCAAATGATGGAATCGATGATTGAAAGCCCAATGCCAACGCGTGCTGAAGTGATGGATATTGCGAATGCCGTCGGTGATGGAACAGATGCCGTGATGCTTTCAGCGGAAACAGCAGCAGGAAAATACCCTGTGGAAGCCGTTAGTGCAATGGCTCGCGTAGCTGAAGGTGCTGAGCGCTCTTTTGCAGCAAACGCGGAAAACCCATGGCAATCACCGTCTTACTATTCACAAACGGGTCGTTGGATTGCGTTAGCTGCTGCGACAACGGCTTTCCATGACGACAAGCATTTAAGTGTTGCCGCATTAACAGAAAATGGTAAATCAGTGACGCTATTGTCACGCTTTATGCCAAATAACAACGTCTACGCATTAACAGATAATCCCGCACTTGCAGGTCAATTGACTGTATTACGTGGTGTAACGCCTGTGGCTTATCAACGTCAAAATAATAATGACTGCGATGAAAGCATCATGCAAAAACTACAAGCAGAGGGATTATTAACAGACATGAATTCACTCTTGATCACCCGTTTATCAACTTTTGAGAAAACCGGTGAAAGCGATTGCTGTCATCTTGTTCCTGTAAAACAAGTTGAAGCGGCAACTGCTTGAGTGTCTTCCATCAAGGAGCTTATGAGAGAGGCAACCTGAAGTAAATAACAAGAAAAAGAGCACACCAAATCATTTTAGCCACAAGGACTGTGGCTATTTTTCTTTCTATTTATCGCAAGGATAAGCATCTTTTAATGCAAGAATATAAACCAATTCTATGGGCGTATCTTTTTGTTTCTGTTTAACAATGGGATTGTTATCTAAATAAGCATCAATATGCTTAACCATAAAATCTCCATTTTGTTCTATTTTAGGCGGTGGGCAATAAAGAGGACGAAAATCATCGTTATCTTGATTCTCAATTTTTATAGCAACAGCGTAAAAGTTAAATCCATTGGCAATACCATTAAGATAAGCTTGTGTCACGGACTCTAATTGTTTATTAGCAGGGTTATCTTGAGTAAGTAATTGTTTAACCTGAAGATAATTACTTAGCGTTATCGCTTGCGAATACAGTGGGAATAGTAACAATATTCCTAATACGCTTTTTAATATTATTTTCTTTTTCATTGTCCTCAATTCACCTTTGTAAATTACATTTTCATATTATAAAGAATTAAAAAGGAGAGATTTTCAGCTCTCCACATAGATTAATACTAATATGTAATAATGTAGTTTTATTTATCTAAGATAATTCATTAATTTATTCAGTGCTTTTTCTTGTCTAATTTTCATATAGTTATCAATATCATTGATATTATTTAGTGCCGCATATACTGCAACATCAAGATATAGGTTACCAGTCATTACTTTTCCATCATAATCATATTGAATTAAATGTTGAGATTTGATAATAAATTTTTTTGTAACTGAATTATATTCCCATATGATTTGCTCAACCCCTCTAGGAATATGCGTTAATGCATATTGTCTAACAGTATATTCAGCAAACGTTTTTGCTTCTTCTTTTTCTTCATCTAATCGTTTACTCGAAGTGTAATGAGCAATATTTTCTTTCGATTTAGTTAGTTCACTATTTTTTTCCACTAAATTTTGCTCAACGATTTTAGTTAACTCAGCTTTAACTTGATTATTATACAATTCAAGTGTTTCTAAAATTGATTTAATTTTATTTTCTTTTTCTAGCGTACATTTTTCATCAAAATTAATATTTTTATATTTTGATATAGCTTCCTCTTTAGCTAAATTTTTATATTCAGGTTTATATGCATTATCAATACACTGTTCTATCCATGCTTTTTTTTCTTTCTCACTATTATTAACAATGCCTTCGAGATGATTTTCACATATTTTTCTTATCTCTGAATAATGCTTATTATTAATACCATCAAGCCATGATTGACTATTTAAGAGATTATTTACCTCTGTTTCTAAAGCATCATAGTATTCTTTATTAACACATGATTGAAAATAACCTTTATTGTTATACTCATCACCGTCAACTACTGATTTATATTTATTGTATCGCTCATCTTCTTTATTATAATTATCAGTTAGATAATCATAAATTTCAGTATACTCAGATGCACTACGATTCATATTGAACGAATAAAATTCACCTTCAATCGTTTTTTTTATTCCAAGTGATTCATTAGAGTCGTTCCAATTTCTAAATGCATAATAAGTGTAAAGGTTAAAATCATCATTATTTTCTAACGTGAAGATTTTCTCATTTGATGATTTTAACTTATTCAAGTTAGCAATTTCATTTTCTAAACGTTCAATATTATTTTTTTCATTTTCGATAACATTTTGTGTTTTTACTTGTGCATTATTAAGACCAACTTCTAGATTTTTTTCTCTTAAATTTTTAGCGTAAGCTTCATCAAATGAAAAAAATATCTTTCCTTTATTTAAAGTACAGTTGTATTCAACTATTTTCTTTTCTTTATTCTCTGTCCACTCTACGTTGCTACATACTCCTCGATTATCAAGAATATCACCTACCGTGTAATCAATAGAGTCTATAAGTTTTTGTTTTTTAACGGTATCAATATTTCCACCATCACAACCCGATAGTATTAAAATAGCAGTTAAGTAAAATAATTTTTTAAACATACCTTGCCTTTTTCATTAAAAATGTAATGTGAAATTTATATTTTACTATTGTACTTTACAGATTTATCAGAGAGAAGATTAATTATTAGTGAATATAAATTAGTATTAACTAACTTTTAGTTAATGATGAAATACGAAGAAATAAGCTATTTTATTAAATTATTCATAAGATAATTAGCCTTCTTGTTTTCAAGCTTCATCACTTTACCTCAATGCAGATTACTCTCATCAGACAGTTTATAAAACGTAACAAACCACACATTAAATTGTGATCACAAACTCATTTAGGATGGTTTCTAAACTAATTAGTTGTTTTATACTTTACAAAGTAAATAAAACGGTGCATAACTATCAAACACAGACGATTTTATATAAAAAAAACATCTTTTAGTTTTGTTTCTAAACAAATGGAGTAGTAACGTGATACCGAACGTACCCAATACATTACGGCAAATGAATGCCTCGCTTGTATTAAATGTCATTCGTCATCAAGGTCCTTTGTCACGGGCTCAGATAGCCAAAGTTAGCGGAATTACAAAAGCGACGGTATCTGAAATTATTAACGATCTCCTTGAAGAAAAAATCGTTTATGAAAGCGGAGTCAGTTCGCCAGCAGGACAAGGCAGAAAAGGTATTTTAGTTAACTTCGATCCTCAACACAGTTTAGGCGTCAGCATTGATTTAGGTGGAACCAAGATAGCTTATGCGGTTTTTAACTTAGATGCCGAATTGTTGTATGAATATCAAGAGCCTACCTTTGATACTGACGATCGTGAGTACTTTATTACGCAATTTGCACAAAGTATTGAAAATGTGATCGAAAAAAGCGGCGTAGACCGTCAAAAGATCAATGTTATCGGTGTCGCCACACCAGGGATCATCGATATCAAAAATGGTGTTGTGCTAGAAGGCTCCCCTAACTTACCTCAATGGGATAACTTACCTTTAGCACAACAGCTTACAGAAAAACTCAATGTACCCGTTGTACTCGAAAATGATATTCGTGCCGCACTTGTGGGTGAAATGTGGAAAGGCCGCTGCCGTCATACGCACAGTTGTGCGTTGATTGGTATCGGCACTGGATTAGGCTCCGCCTTGCTAATGGATGGAAAAGTTATCCGTGGCGCAAACAATGCTGCGGGTGAAATCGGCTATATGATGTTTGCCCGTGAGCATCTTTTTCGTAATTGGCGCAATAAAGGATGCTTTGAGAGTTTCTGCTCCGGTTCAGGTTTAAGTGAGCGAATGGCGAGCTTGAAAGGGGAAAACTTGAGTGCGATTGAGATTATTCAAGCCTCACAACAAGGTGATCCGCTTGCTCAATCCTTAGTTGAGGAAATGGCAGATTATCTTGCTATCGGCATTATGAATTTAGTCGCCATTGCAAATCTGGAAAAAGTGGTATTAACAGGCGGGATCACCCGTTCTGCTGACACCTTTTTACCGCGTGTTCAGGCAAATCTAGATAGACATTTATTTGCTAACACCAAAGTGAATATCGAGCTTTCTGAATTATGGGAAAAAGGCCCGCTTTATGGCATTGCTATTCTTGCCTTAGCCACGGTTTATCCATCAATTCAATTTATGCCCGAGATCCAATTGAGATAACCCTAATAAAAAAATCTTTAAACGAGATGGGAGCGACTCATGGCAGGAATACATCTTCACCCACATGATATTTTAGACGAAGGCATGCCCGCTATTCTTCAACGCCTTGATGGTATGAAGCATGTTGAGCATTTATTTGTCGAAATTAATACTATTTTTGAACGTAACCCTTACCCTGTTGGCGATCTGCCTCATAACCCTATTCATAATGTGGTTATGGGAACAGGTACACTACATATCAATACTCATACTGATTTTCCTCATCTGAGCCAACGTGTTGATCCCACCATTTTAGCGGGTGCAGATCCGCTAATGACGATAAAAAAAGCCACTGACGGTGGAAAATATAAAGTCATTCCATGGGCAAATATACTTAATGGCGATTTTGTCGGTGATGTAGAAAATAATCAGGTTGTCGATTTTAAAGGTCGCCCACAAGCACATTGGCTCTGCCCAAATGCCCCTGATGTTGCTCAATTATGGCAAAAGACTTTCACAGCATTAAAACAAAACTATGGTTATGACACCTTTTTAATTGACCGAATTCGTTTTCCTGATTGGGCAGGTAAAGAAGTCAATCCTGCGGGATTATTTACCTGTTTTTGTCCTCATTGTGAAAAGAAAATGGTGCAACAAGGCTTAGCTGTTAATGAAATCAAACATCGCCTCGCCGCTTTAGCTGATGCATTAAAACAAGGGGATTTCGAAACGCCTGTTACCGCATTAAAGGAAGAGCCTCTGTTAAAAGCATGGCAACGATTTCGCCAACAAAGTGTGACTCAATTAGTGGAGAAATTACTGTCTGATGCAAAACAGACCGCGGGGGGAATTACGTTATGGCTTGATTTGTGGCCACCCGCTTACAGTTGGATCTTAGGTCAGAACTATCATGAATTAACGCATTATTCTTCAACACTCAAACATTTCCCTTATCATAAATTAGGGGGTGGCGCAGATGTTCAAGGGTTAATTAATCATTTTGCTCATGATAGCGAAAGCCAAGAGCGTGCATTTACTGCGTTTAAACGTTTATTTGACCTACCTTATGATATTTCATATGAAACCTTTAAACAGCAAGGCTTCCCGATTCATTTTGTTGCTGAACAAAATAATAAAGTTCGCCAGCTTTCACAGCCAAATACCTTTATTTATAGCGGTATTCAAATGTGGAATTTACCCGCCTCTCAATTAATTGAAGCGGTTATTGCTGCAGAAGAAAGTGCATGTGATTCGCTGCTTTATTATTGCTATGGATGGGCGACTCAAGAATTATTTGATGCAATTGGTAAACACAATACACCGAATAATAGCTCTTATAACAACAATACAGTTAAAGAATAATACACCGCGGAAAATCAGGATAAAATTATGGCTAAACAACAAAAATGGAAAGTTTTTTTCCTTCTGTTTGTCACGATGTTTTTACTCGGTGGCATTCAAAATACAAAAGGGCTTATTCTCGAACAAGTTCAACATGATATTTCATTAAATATGAGCCAAGTTGGCTCCTTAATTACCTTTTTCCAAATCGGCTTTTTAGTCGCCAGTTTATTAACGGGCTATTTTACCGATAAGAAAGGGTTAAAAGTCATGATGTTTATTGGCTCCTTAATGATGGCGGTCGGTTTAACAGGAACCAGCCTTGCTTTCAATGTGATGCTATTTTTTGGCTTTTATCTGGTGATTGGTTTAGGGATTGGCTCGATGCTTGTCTCTATCGTGACAGTTATTCCGACGTTCTATAAAGAGAAAGCAGGGATGATGTTTAACGTCTCTAACGCCATGTTTGGTGTAGGGATGATTGTTACCCCACTTATTTTACAATATCTATTTTCACACTCTATTTCATGGCGTACTTTTTATGTGGGTGTTGCCGTTATTGTTGCGGTGATTATTTTAGTATTAAGTACCTTAAAAATAGAAAGTAGCGCACAAGTCGATATGAAATTCAGTGACTTTTTAGAGTTACTGACACAAAAATCACTGTTACTGGTTATTCTATTTATCACTTTATATGTTGCAGCCGAAGCCGCATTTTTAAATTTCTTCCCTATTTTCTATACCTCGATGGATATTGGAAGTATGAGTAATGCGCAAAAAGCAGAAACAGCGGCTTATGTTATTTCTAGTTTTGCTTTCTTATTTACCATCGGTCGTTTTATTGGTGGCTTTATTAACCTTGCATTGGGTGATCGTAAAACGCTTATTCTGTTCTCACTGTTTTCTCTGATAGCCATTATTGTGAGCCGTATTTTTGTGCAAGACGTGGTTTATCTGTTTATGGTGTTTGGTTTTGCATTATCTGTTTTATTTCCAACAGCCGCAGCGGTTGCTACAAAATTAACCAGCAAAAGTGGCTCTGTGATGGGATTGATTTATGTCGCTTCAGGATTGGGCGGTGCCTTAGCGGGTTCATTAATCGGTCAGGTTTCAGAAAGCTATAATGTTTCTGTTGGCTTTAACCTCATTATCGTATTCGTCGCCCTCTTCTTTATCATTTCTCTGTTTATTAGAGAACAAAAACAATAACAACGACGTATTATGCCTCTGAAATTTTCCCCCTTTTTATAAGGGGGTTTTTATTTCTATCGCGATATCTTCACAATATATTTTCTCTTTTATTCTGTTGATTTTTTCACCAACGCCCCAATAATAATGTTTATATTCACTGTTAAAGTAGGAGAATATAATGGCAAGTGGATGGGCTAATGATAATGCTGTTCAAGAGCAAATCGATGCCACCATTGATGATGCAATTGCAAAAGCTCGCAATCAAATGGCACAAGGTGAAAGTGCAGAGTTTTGTGATGAATGTGGTGAACCAATCTCTCTGGCTCGGCAAAAGGCGGTTCCTGGCGTACGCTATTGTTTAAATTGCCAAGAGGCAATTGATAAAAAGAGGAATACCTTTAGTGGGTATAATCGCCGTGGTAGTAAAGATAGCCAACTCAGATAATCTGCAACTATTATCACCTAAAACAAAAACTGTACCTTAATATGAGTTTTCTCTATTAAAGTACAGTTTGTTTTATTTAATCAGATAGTGATTTAATTAGATTTTTGCAGCTTTTTTAGAACTCATATTTTGACTCATTTCAGTTAAAATCTTCATGAAATTATCAATATGTGCGCGTTCAGTATTAGGGTTCATAAATACGGCTTTTTCACCAGGAAGATAAATGTAACGGTTATTTTTTGCATATTTAGAACAAGCAATAGAATCAACCCAGTTAGTAAATAAGCCTTCTCTACCACGCTGTAAGAAAAGTTTTCTATGCCACTGAGTATTGTGAACCATAAAGTCATACGCTTCTTTGTCTGTAGAGCAGGTTAACTCTAAATCAAAAGCAACATTAGGATCTCTCACTAAGTTTGGATCATACAACTTAAAGCCAACACTTGGCCCTTGGTTTTGTGGCACGATCACTTTTGCATTGCCCATCTCTAATAACTGATGGCGCATATAGTTCGCGTTTTGCAAACAGTGAGCAATAATAGTTTGGTAACCTTCAATACCCATATAATGCATTGCAGAATAAGCACCAAAAATACCCACACCACTACGTGTACATTCAATTGTTGATTGTAAGTGAGTTTGACCTTCTAATTCGTGCTCAAAATAGGTGAAGTTTTCAGGATCGTTTTCCAGTGCGACGAAATCATTACCATTCTTCACTAGTACTAAGCTTGAGGTGTAAGGTACATAGCCCCATTTATGGAAGTCGATAGTGATAGAATCGGCATATTTCAGATGTTTGAATTTCTCAACGTTCTGGCGTAAGCCTTCTAAAGTGACATCGTTGATCGCTAGAGGGTTACCGCTAAAATCATATTCTAAGAAGAAAATAATCGGCCAACCAACTGCAGCATCAACGTGGACATGTGGCTTAACCGGGATCTCAAATTCTTCACATAAGCGGTCACGTAATTCACAAACCCCTTTCACATCATCGACACCAAAGGTGTCTGTTGTGCCTGTGGTTAACATGATCGTTGGCACTTTACACTTAACCGTAAAGCAGGCTCTTAATTCACGCTCTAAGTGTTCTAGGTTAATCGTATTGTCTTCAGATACTTTAATGCGGATAGTTTTGTTATCGACATCAACACCTAATAGTGCAAGGTTGGTCATGTTTGAATAGTGACCCCCTTGAGAGTTAATGATGCGATAGTCTTGATCTGCTGCCATACCTAAATGTTTTGAATTTGGCATGGATTTACGTAAGCCAAAGAGATAACCATATAAGTTACACATGGTGCCACCTTGAGTGAATACACCAGAGGCAACTTCAGGATCGTATCCCACTAATTTTGCGACTTTTTTAATCGTCACTTTTTCTAACGCATCAGCGACACCAGAATATTCACAATACACCATATTAGGGTTGCCCATTAGCCCTAACATTGAACCATAAACACCCGGATCACTCGGCATTGCAATAACATTTTCAACCGCTAGTGGGTTTTCCCAGTTTTTACACAGTGTCGAAACTAACATCAGTAATTCATTAGGATCGTTTTCAGGGTAATTAATATTTTGCTGAATTTGTGTATCTGCCATTAAACGATCGAATAGCTGTTGCCCATTAGAATAACGCTGTAATTGGTCATTATCATTAGTCGTTGTTTTTCTAAACTGTGTAATCGATTGGATGGTTTTATCCTGAAATATCGGCCAATACTTCGGATCTCGGCTGAAAAAGTGAGCAATAACGTCGTGGTATTTCTTCTCAAATTCCGCATTCAGAATGTGAGCAGAAGATAAACCTAATAAATCTTGATTTTTCACTATATTCTCCAAATAGAAACCGACGATAACGTAAATAAAGTGTATAGCAATACTATACATTTTCTAATTAAATTAGTTAGTGCTTCATGCGATCGCACAGGTTCTACTGGCAACCACATAAAACAAAATATTTTATTTAATATCAATATAATAGAAAACTTCGGAAAGTTAAATTTACAGTAACTATTTTTTCACATATCCACTTATGTGACTGACATCACAGTAAAAATAGGACTATAAACAGAAACAATCACTACAAATACTATTAACTATTTGAAATATAATCAAAACATAGTACTCACTCTCTAAACAACTGATATTATTGAACTCTTCATTTAATTAATTGAATTAATCTGTTGTTTCCGCAATTAGCACTCACTAAATTACATTTAATTTAATCAAACTCGATAAAATAAGACTAAAACACTAGTATATTTTTCATAATCAGCTAATAAGTTCTAATTTTAACCATTATCAGGTATAAAATATCGGTTAAGGTCAGTTGAAAAGAGATCCATTAATGAAAATATAAGACATGAAATTGTCACAGTGAATAACACTAGAAATGATTAAAATATCAGTTAAAATGAAAACTAGTAACTCTACTAAATAATCAGAATATTTACTCTACATATTTTGTGTTCTGTGCCGATACTTAAAGTAATAGAGTAGGTAATTAACGGAGAACACAATATGAAAGCACATATCGCTGTTGCTGCTGTATTCGTATTATTATCCGCAAGTGTCCATGCTGAAGAATTTACCTGCCAACTTGAGAATGGTAAGTATGTCAGCGTGTTCGTTGAACATGGAAAGCCCCCTGTTTATCGCTATGGCACACTTGCCAAAACAGAGATAACACTACCAGTGCCTCAACAACCCAATAATAATGTCTTTTATGGGCATCAGCTGTTTGTTGCAGGGGCATCGACCTATGTTCGTTTTAAGAATGGAAACTATAGCTACGTTGTTTACGACGGAGAAGGGAGAGGATGGCAGTTTAACGGCGTTATTGTTTACAAAGGCAATGATATTATTAGCAAAAAAGAATGCAAGGAGCCGTTAACGCCTAGCTTGGATAATTTAAAAAATTATGCCGTTAAAATGGACCCTTATTTAGAAACCTATATTTATGCGCCTTAATTTGTCACCTTATTGATTAGACATAAAAAAACCCAATTCAAAGAATTGGGTTTTTACTATTATTAAGCAACGAGATGTATTGATTAGTCTTCTAATAACAGAACAGATTCTAATGCAATTTCAATCATTTCGTTAAAAGTCGTTTGGCGCTCTTCTGCTGTAGTTTGTGTCCCTTTTTTGATGTGATCAGAGACAGTACAAATAGTCAGTGCTCTTGCACCATATTCAGCAGCAACACCATAGATACCAGCAGCTTCCATTTCAACACCAAGGATGCCGTATTTTTCCATAACATCAAACATTTCTGGATCTGGTGAGTAGAACAGATCAGCAGAGAAGATATTACCAACACGAACTTTAATATCTTTTGCTTTAGCAGCAGATACTGCATTTTGAACTAATTCAAAATCTGCAATAGCAGCGAAGTCTTGGTCTTTGAAACGCAGACGGTTAACTTTAGAGTCTGTACATGCACCCATACCGATAACAACATCACGTAATTCAACGTCTGGTAATACTGCACCACATGAGCCAACACGGATGATCACTTTTACGCCGAAATCAGTAATTAATTCTTTTGCGTAAATTGAGCAAGAAGGAATACCCATGCCGTGACCCATAACAGAAATCTTACGGCCTTTATACGTACCTGTAAAACCTAACATACCACGAACGTTATTTACTTGACGGACATCTTGTAAAAAAGTTTCAGCGATGTATTTAGCACGAAGCGGATCGCCCGGCATTAAAACGACATCAGCAAAATCGCCCATTTCTGCGTTAATATGAGGGGTAGCCATAACTCTTCCTTTTAATTAATCTTTTTACTATTTAAATATTATTCGGTAGATATATTGCTATACCTACCGAAATAAAATTAGAACATCGCTTTGCCGTAATCGACTGGTGATAAACCGAAGTATTTCACGACAGTTTGACCGATATCCGCGAAGGTTTCACGATGACCTAATGAACCTGGTTTAACTTTAGGACCATAAACCAGAACAGGAATGTGCTCACGAGTATGATCAGAACCTGGCCAAGTTGGGTCGCAACCGTGATCTGCTGTTAAAATAAGAATGTCATCTTCTTTTACCAGTTCCATCAGTTCTGGTAAGCGACGATCGAATAACTCAAGTGCTTCACCATAACCTACAACATCACGACGGTGACCGTAAGAGGAGTCAAAATCAACAAAGTTGGTAAAGACGATGGTGTTATCACCCGCCAGTTTCATTTCTTCAAGTGTCGCATCAAACAGAGCATTAATACCCGTTGCTTTCACTTTCTTAGTGATACCTACGTTTGCGTAGATGTCAGCAATTTTACCGATAGAAACAACGTGGCCTTGTTTTTCATCAACCAGTTTTTTCAACATAGTTGGTGCTGGTGGCTCTACCGCTAAATCATGACGGTTACCTGTACGAGCGAAGTTACCCGGTTTGTCACCGATAAATGGACGCGCAATAACACGACCAATGTTGTAATCGCCTTTGTTTAGTTCATCACGAGCAATTTCACACAGCTCATATAATTCATCTAAACCGTAAGTTTCTTCATGACATGCAATTTGGAATACAGAGTCAGCAGAGGTATAGAAAATCGGCTTGCCGGTTTTCATATGCTCTTCACCCAGTTCATCCAAAATCACAGTACCAGATGCATGGCAGTTACCTAAGTATCCTGGTAATTTTGCACGTTTAACGATGTTTTCTAACAGCTCTTGTGGGAATGAATTTTTCAGTTCTTTAAAGTATCCCCAATCAAATAGAACAGGAACACCTGCGATTTCCCAGTGGCCTGACGGAGTATCTTTACCAGAAGAGATTTCACTCGCGTAGCCATAAGCACCGATAATTTCTGCGTTTTTGTCCAAACCGATAGGGAATTTGCCTGTTGATTCTTCCGCAGCTTTACCTAAACCTAAACGGCAAAGATTAGGTAAATGAAGAGGACCTTTACGACCGTCTTTATCTGCTTTACCGTCAGCAAACGCTTGTGCGATATGCCCTAAAGTGTCTGAACCTTGGTCACCGAATTTCTCCGCATCACCGGCAGCACCGATACCGAAGGAATCTAACACCATGATATGTACACGTTTCATAATTCTCTCTCCTGTGTCATTCTCCGCAGACTACGGATATGTCACTTATAAATCGTAATTGAGTTCTTATTCGCTGATTTGGCGGTACACCATTGGTGAAGCTTCGCGTTTGCTGTCACCAATTACCATCGCTTTACGGACTTCAGCCGCAGCTTCTTGCCATGATTTTTCACTGTTAGCATGGATCATCGCTAAAGGTGTATCTGTATTGATCTTAGCACCAAGTGCCGCGATGTCGCTTAAACCAACACTATAATCAATAGCATCAGTCGCTTTACGACGACCACCACCTAATGTCACAACAGACATACCTAATGCACGCGTATCCATTTCTGTGATGAATCCTGCTTTCTCAGCGAATACAGGTTTACTTAATACCGCAGTTGGCAGGTATTTATTGTAGTTTTCAACAAAATCAGTTGGACCTTTCTGTGCTGCAACCATACGACCAAAGACTTCTGCTGCTTTACCGTTATCCAACACATCTTGTAGTTTTTGACGAGCTTGTTGACGATCATCCGCTAAACGGCCTGATACTAACATTTCAACACACAGCGCCATAGTGACTTCAAATAGACGTGGATTACGATATTCGCCTGTTAAGAATTGAACCGCTTCACGAACTTCAACCGCGTTACCTGCGCTAGAAGCTAGCACTTCATTCATATCAGTTAACAGTGCAGTGGTTTGACAGCCAGCACCATTTGCTACTTGGACAATTGACTCCGCCAACTCTTCAGATTTTTGATAAGTCGGCATAAAGGCACCTGAGCCAACTTTAACATCCATCACTAATGCATCTAAGCCTTCAGCTAGTTTTTTACCTAAAATAGAAGCAGTGATAAGCGGGATTGAATCAACTGTAGCAGTAATATCACGGGTAGCATAAAAGCGTTTGTCAGCAGGTGCTAATGAATTAGTCTGTCCGATAATAGCAACACCGACATTGCGAATAATATCGCGGAATTTCTCATCATCAGGGAAAATATCAAAGCCCGGAATTGCTTCAAGCTTATCTAATGTTCCACCTGTGTGGCCTAATCCACGACCAGAAATCATAGGAACATAACCACCACAAGCAGCAACCATTGGCCCTAACATCAGTGACGTTACATCACCCACACCACCGGTTGAGTGTTTATCAACAATGGGGCCATTTAAATTGAGGCTTTTCCAGTTCAGTACTGTACCGGAATCACGCATAGCTAATGTCAAAGCAACACGCTCTGGCATTGTCATGTCGTGGAAATAAATAGTCATTGCTAATGCAGCAATTTGACCTTCAGAAACAGTATTATCTCTGACGCCATTAATGAAAAAACGAATTTCTTCCTCAGTTAAAGGATGACCATCACGCTTTTTACGAATAATTTCTTGGGCAAGAAACACTGCAACCTCCTGGTTTTATAGCATTGGTAACGCCCACAATAATGAAAAGTGGGCGTATTTCACGAATGGATTAGTAACCACTAGACGATTTTTGTTCGCCATGACCTAAAGTGGCTAATAAATTACCTAACAGGCTTGACGCACCAAAGCGGAAGTGACGGGCATCAACCCAGTTGTCACCCATAATGCGGTTAGCTAATGCAAGGTATTGAGCAGCTTCTTCAGCGGTACGTACACCACCCGCTGGTTTGAAACCAACTTCTTTGCCAACACCCATATCGTGGATCACTTGGATCATTAACTCAGCGCTTTCCAGTGTTGCATTTACAGGCACTTTACCTGTGGAAGTTTTAATAAAGTCAGCACCTGCTTTGATTGAAATTTCAGATGCTTTACGGATAAGCGCAGGATCTTTCAGCTCACCCGTTTCAATAATGACTTTCAGTAAAGAACCTGCTTCTGCACACGCTTCTTTACATGCTTTAACGATATCAAAACCGATTTGCTCGTTACCTGCCATTAATGCGCGGTAAGGGAAAACTACGTCAACCTCATCTGCGCCATAAGCTAATGCCGCGTTGGTTTCTGCTAATGCGATATCTAAATCATCATTACCATGAGGGAAGTTAGTTACGGTTGCGATACGGACGTCTGGAGTACCCTGTTCGCGTAACACTTTACGTGCTAACGGAATAAAACGTGGGTAAATACAAATAGCGGCTGTATTGCCTTCTGGGCTTTTAGCCTGATGACATAATGCTGTCACTTTCGCATCAGTGTCGTCATCATTTAATGTAGTTAAATCCATCAAAGACAGCGCAAGGCGCGCTGCAGCGGTTAAATCTGTCATAAAACTCTCCAACGATGTTTCTCAAGCCCTTTTGGGCGTACGCTTAAGGTTAGCGATTAAATTTGTTGGCGAGCGGACTTGGTTCCTTGAAGATGTTGTTGTAACTTACGCTACAACGACAGCTGAGCTCCCTCTCACCGCGCTATGCTCACTTCGGCGACCCGTCATTGAGCCTTCGCCATTCCATGAAGTTTCAGCACATCTTATTTGAACACGCTAAGGAACAATTAGATGTGCTTTACGTCACACTAATCAAATGCAACTTGCATTTGATGACATAAAAGTGTGACAAGAATCACAATAAGGTTATTTTCTGGTGTAATGTTACTCGAATAGCGCCTCTAAGTCGTCTTTATAACGCAAAAAAAGCGTGTTCAATATGAAATGGTATCGTTATTGACCCTATTCAATACAAATTGCGAAATATCTCACACAATAAAAGTAGTTAATATTACAGCAGAAAACAAACATAAAAGAGCAGACAGGCAAAACCTATCTGCTCTTCACAATACACAAATCAATTAAGCAGCAACAACAGCCATTGCAGTTAATGCAAAGAAGAACCCTGCAATCGTTGCACTCATTAAGTTAGAGAGTGTACCAGCCAGCACAGCTTTCATACCTAAACGCGCTACGTCTTTACGACGGTTTGGTGCCATTCCACCTAAACCACCTAGCAGTACAGCAACGGAAGAAAGGTTAGCAAAACCGCACAGCGCAAAGGAGATAATTATCTTTGTCTGCTCTGACAAGATGATTAAGCCTGATGCAGCAACTTGAGCCTCATCCTGTAGATATTTGCTAAATTCAGAGTAAGCATAGAATTCATTAATAACCAGTTTTTGACCAATAAAGGAGCCAGCAACGGTCGCTTCACTCCAAGGTACACCGATTAAGAAAGCAATAGGTGCAAAAACCCAACCTAAGACTAATTCTAATGAGAAATTCTCATAACCAAACCAGCCACCAATACCACCGAGAATACCATTGACTAATGCAATTAACGCAACAAAAGCAAGTAACATAGCACCGACGTTAAGTGCAAGCTGTAAACCTGAAGAGGCGCCCGCCGCTGCAGCATCAATAATATTTGCTGGCTTTTCTTCATCAGTCATTTTATCCAGCGCATCTTTTTGATCGTCTGGCGTTTCGGTTTCAGGGATCAATAATTTAGCAAAGAGTAAACCACCTGGAGCCGCCATAAATGATGCTGTAATCAGGTACTCTAATGGCACGCCCATACTAGCGTATCCAGCAAGGACTGAACCCGCAACAGAGGCTAGACCACCACACATAACAGCAAAGAGTTCTGAAGTTGTCATTCTTGCAATATAAGGGCGAACAACAAGCGGTGCTTCTGTTTGTCCAACAAAAATATTTGCAGTTGCAGACATCGATTCTGTTCGTGATGTACCCAGTACTTTTTGTAAGCCACCACCGAGAATTTTAATGACTACTTGCATAATGCCAAGGTAATACAGCACTGCAATTAGTGAAGAGAAGAACACGATAACAGGCAGTACGCGCAGGGCGAATACGAAACCGCCACCACCAAACAACTCGAACATTTTATCTGATACTAGCCCTGCAAATAGGAAGCTCATCCCATTATTGCCGTAATCAATAACATTCTTAACGCCATCAGAAACCGCAAGAAGCACCTCGCGACCACCGTCGGAATAAAGAACAAATGCACCTAAGCCAATCTGAATAAGGAATGCGCCACCAACTGTACGTAGTCTAATTGCACGTCGATTGCTGGAAAACAGAATGGCTATCAAGATTAATGTTGCCATTCCGACCAAGCTCATAATGAGTTGCATTGAAGGGTCCCTGTTCACATAAAAATTTAATGGATTATCAATAATGCCCTTGCCAGAGATTATTGACTCTTTTTGCCAGATAATTATACCCAGTCTAAGAAAAGAACCCTCGATATCCACCACAAATAGAGTCTGAAAAAAGTAACAAAAAAGTCATAAATGAGAGGTGTATCACACAAAAAGAGGAGAAAACGCATTTATTGAATAGGCTAAATAGAGAGAAAACATCATTCGATTAACAAACCATGTATTCCGCTTTAACTAGCAAAGTTTAATGCAATTCAAGAATTAGGTAATATTGTTAAGCCCAAATAATTGTAGGCTATTGAGATAGAGTTGCTCTGCAATCACCTCTGGTGATCCTTGACGCAACTCACAGAGTTGGGAAAAAACGTTCTGAATACGTTCAGGGCGATTAGGCTCACCTTGAAAACCACTCACAGGCATATCAGGAGCATCTGTTTCTAATAACAGAAATTCTAGTGGTAACGACGCAATTGCACGGCGCGTTTTCTGCGCTCGCTCATAAGTAATAGTTCCACCAACGCCAATAAAATAGCCTTGCTGAATAAACTTTTCTGCCTGTTGCAGACTTCCTGCAAAACCATGAATAACCCCTTTGCGAGGCACATCATAACGGCGTAAAAGCGCACTTAACTTATCGTGAGTTTTACGTGAATGCAGGATCACCGGCAAATCAAATTCAATTGCGAGTTTAAGCTGTGCAATTAAAAACGCCTCTTGCTTTTCAGGCTGAGGATTATCCATATAATCATCAAGCCCTATCTCTCCGATGGCAACACAACGAGAAGTTGTTTTTAATTTCTGTTTTAATTCCAAGAGATGCTGTTCAGTGTGCTCTTCAATATATAAAGGGTGTAACCCCAATGCACAATATAATTGATGATGATTATTAGCTAACTCTGCAACAACATCAAAATTCCAACGTGCAACAGCGGGAATAATTATTTTTTCAACATGAGCTTGATGCGCTAGTGACAAGCTGTTGGCCAGATCATCATAAAAAACAGGAAAATCAAAATGGCAGTGAGTATCAATAAATTTATTCATTCTGAATTTGCCTCACGTCAGGATGTACGCTCCGCGTTCCCTGCTGAATAATAGAAGCATTCTCCGCTTTATCAGCCTTCGCTTCTTCTTCAAACAAGCTAAAGACTTTTTTATCATACTGTTTGAATTTTTTCTTAGCGAAATGTTGACCAATTGTCGCCAGAAAATAGCGCCCACAACGTCTACCCACATGATAATCATGATTTAATGCATTCAAACGACTTCCTAATGCACTAGATTGCAATGTCGTTGGTGGATATATTTCAATAACTACAACATCTTCTGGGGGAGATTGGATAAATTTAATGGTGTCGGTATAAGTTTCGATATGTATTTGTGCCATCTCCATAAAGCGCTGCAAACGGCTATTTTCAAACCATCTCCCCATACGATCAACCCATTCTGTTGTGTATTGATATTCAGAAGGAACGGTACGAACAACGACAATGGTACGACAGCCACGTCGATAAGCTTCTCTCACAGGAATAGCATCACTGATACCCCCATCATGATAAACAACATCATGAAATAAGACACCATTTCGATAAAAAGCAGGAATAGCGCTGGATGCTTTGATTATATCAAGCCAAGTCGGTTCATCGGGCTGAAAGTAATTTGCCTGAAAATTATCAGAACGACTTGCCACCATATAAAATTCGCGGCCCGCATCAAAACGGCGTAATGCTGTTGGTATATCAAGAGGCATCTCTTTGGCTGTCGTGTCTATATACCAATCAAGATCGAGTAAATTACCGCCACGGACAAAGCGAATGGGATTGAAGAATTGGTTATTGGTTGTATAGCGATTAATAATTTTACGTGCATACCCACGCTGACCACAGGCAAAAGCAGATAAATTTTGCGCCCCTGCAGATACCCCGAGTAAAATATCAAAGGGATCAAATTGTGATCGCATAAATTCATCAAGGACACCCGCAGTAAAGATCCCACGTTGCCCCCCGCCTTCACAAACTAAAGCAACTTTACCTTGTGGTAATGATGATTGAAATTCGAGTGCTGTAATATTATTTAATGTGACAGGTATATACTTCCCCATAATGTCTCCTTTATACAACTTAACAAAGGATACCCTCACATTTTTTTGACGTCATTAATTTTACGTATTCATACAAATAAATTAGACACTATCTTCTTAGCGTATGACTAGCATAAAAGAAAATCATATTATGATTTGATATTTACATCTGAGTCTACGCTTTTAACACCTTCAAGTTTTTCAATAACTTGTAATATTTTTTCTTCTTGCGCTTTACTATCAACAAAACCTGAAAGAAAGACATGTCCAAATTCAGTACGAATAGAAATATTGTCACTATCGATGTCTTGCATTGGCAATAGCGTCTCTTTAATTTTATTAGAAATAGAAGTATCACTTAAATAGTGACCTGTATTATTCCCATTATTATTAATTTCGTTATACCACGATGTTTCAGCTGATGCGCCCATACTGACAAAAGCTAAACTCATTGACATTACTAGCGCTAATTTTAGCGTTTTATATTGTTTCATTGCTCTCCCCCTAATCACAATAACGGCGATAGGAAATATGTGTGTTTTAATATCTGTATTTTTATGAAGTACTACAAAATTTTAACAATCCAAGCTATTACACTAATAAGCTATTAGAGTTAAATAAAGCAAAAAATAACAAATAAAGACTAATCCTAATTATTTTATTCTAATAATAACTAATAAAACTATAAAAAAAATTACATATATTTATAAATAAGTATAAAAACGGGCATCATGTTAGCAGAAAAAAACAGGAGTAATTCCAAATGAAGAAGGGTTTTTCGGTAGGATATTAGGGGTATGCAAAACACATTTAACAAAGAAAATCGGTTCTTTCACTGAGGTTTATTAAGAGTAAATACTCAACAAAGCGAAGAAACAAAAAAGGCTATATTAAAAATATAGCCTTTTCATTAAGTTAAATACTCAGAATAAGTCTAGATGCAGCTTCAGCATTCTTACACTAAATAATTCGAGCTGTAACTAGGCGACAAGTGAATGAGTCGCTAGGAGCATACAAAAGTATGTGACTAGTGCGAATGAACGTAGTCAACAACGCTACAACTTGAAACATAACAACACTCTTACTCTAAATAATTCGAGCTGTAACTAGGCGACAAGTGAATGAGTCGCTAGGAGCATACATAAGTATGTGACTAGTGTGAATGAACGTAGTCAACAACGTTACAGCTTGAAGTATGACGAGTAAGAACGAGTAAGAACGAGTATTTAGTGTTCACGGGTCTGATGGAATTCAACCTCAGGATAACGCTCACGCGTTAAATTCAAGTTAACCATCGTTGGTGCGATATAAGTTAAATTATCGCCACCATCAAGTGCCAAGTTTTGTTCGTTTTTACGTTTAAACTCTTCGAGTTTTTTCTCGTTATTACACTCGACCCAGCGTGCTGTTGAAACGTTAACGGATTCATAAATCGCTTCAACGTTATATTCACTCTTCAATCTTGCCACAACCACATCAAACTGAAGCACACCGACAGCACCTACGATTAAATCGTTGTTCGCCAGTGGTCTAAAGACCTGTACAGCACCCTCTTCTGATAGCTGTACCAACCCTTTAAGTAACTGCTTCTGTTTTAACGGATCACGTAAACGAATACGGCGGAACAATTCTGGGGCAAAGTTTGGAATACCTGTAAACTTCAGGATCTCGCCTTGGGTAAAGGTATCACCAATTTGAATTGTACCGTGATTATGAAGACCGATAATATCCCCTGGATATGCATGTTCAACGTGAGAACGATCGCCTGCCATAAAGGTTAATGCATCAGAAATCACTACATCTTTTTTAATTCGAACTTGGTGTAATTTCATTCCTTTATCATACATACCAGATACAACGCGTAGGAATGCAACACGGTCACGGTGTTTAGGGTCCATATTGGCTTGGATCTTAAAGACGAAACCTGTGAACGTTTCTTCCGAAGCGGTAACTTCACGCATATCTGTTTGGCGAGGCATTGGTGCTGGCGCCCATTTTACGAGGCCATCAAGCATATGGTTAACACCAAAGTTACCTAATGCAGTACCAAAGAACACTGGGGTTAATTCGCCAGCTAAAAATGCCTCATGATCAAATTCATGAGAAGCACCTAATACTAACTCTAATTCATCACGTAATTGACTTGCTAAATCATCACCAATAGCTTCATCAAGCTCTGGGTTATCTAACCCTTTGATGACGCGAGAATCCTGAATGGTATGTCCTTGCCCTGTTTGATAAAGATAGGTTTCATCTTTCAGAATGTGATAAACCCCTTTGAAGAGTTTTCCGCAACCAATAGGCCAAGTCACAGGGCTACACGCAATTTTTAATTCTGTTTCAACTTCGTCCATGACTTCCATTGGATCACGAATATCACGGTCGAGTTTATTCATAAAAGTCAGAATTGGCGTATCACGTAAACGTGTTACTTCCATTAACTTACGAGTACGATCTTCGACCCCTTTAGAAGAGTCAATAACCATTAAACAGCAGTCAACTGCGGTTAAAGTACGATAAGTATCTTCTGAGAAGTCTTCGTGCCCTGGGGTATCTAATAAGTTAACTAAGCAATCTGCATAAGGGAACTGCATGACTGAGGTTGTAATAGAAATACCACGTTGTTTTTCCATTTCCATCCAGTCAGACTTTGCATGCTGATTTGAACCACGACCTTTTACGGTTCCTGCACGTTGAATTGCTTGTCCGAATAACAACACTTTTTCAGTGATGGTTGTTTTACCCGCATCGGGGTGGGAAATAATGGCAAAAGTTCTACGACGAGCAACTTCTTGCTGAAAAATAGGATTAGACATCAATGGTGATCTTCTAGTTGATAGACGAGAGAATGTAAGACACTGATATATTTCTATAAGTAATAATTAAAGTGACTATAAAGACATTCAACCCGTAAGTTAATCTTAATTGGCGCTTATTTTCGCCTATCTTGCCTGTATACACAATCAATGGTTGCGTAATTGGTTACCATTTCTACAATTTAAACTGCAATACTCACTCTTGTAACAGTTAATATTGTAACAAGAGAACAGCATGGAAGTGTTCAACACGACATAAATGTCTATTTTTTAGAAATCATATACCGAGAACATCTTTCAGCTTTTCTAGGGCTTGTGCATGTTTTTCATTCGGCATTCTTGCCAAATTGATTTGTTTCCATTTGATGGCAGGAAGCTCACTGGCTCCATCCAAGCCGAGTAAAGACCAATTAGGCTTTCGATTTTTAAAGGATAGCAAAAAATCCTTTTCAATATTGGTCATTCCTTGGTGAATAAGGTCTACTAGGCGCACCCTTACGGCTTCTAGTTCCGCCAACGGAACATCCGTCTCGGCCATATTGGTAAATTCACCTTCATAGGTGGCAGTAATATCCTTAAATTGCGGACTGAGCAATTCAGCCATTGGCCGATTATGACTTGATAAATAGACGAGTAATGCTTTACGAATTTCATCCGTTAGCCCTTCATTCTCAAAAAGCCACTTAACATCAAATAAGTCTCTTGGATGCTGTCTATCCAATGCTGCACATATCTTTCCTGCATAAAGATCAGCTAGATCAACAACAGGCATTTCAACATAACCAAATTCGTCTTCTACGGCTGTACAAACTTCCATCAACTTTGGTTCATAAACAGTACCGCGCAATACTGGTGATAGCTCGACTTTGATCTGCACACCATTGCGAGCAACGATCAACCTCAGGGCATCGCGTTTTGACCGATAGGCTTCTGTTAGCTCGACGTCTTTAAACGCTATTTTTAAATCCGCGCTAATAGCATCAAGAGCATCACAGATTTCCTGTAAAGCATCATCACGGCTTTTCATTGGCAGATACACCAAATCAATATCGACCGATAAACGAGGAAAGTCTCTGACAAATAAATTGATTGCCGTACCACCTTTGAGCGCAAAGCATTTCTGTTTGGCAACGAAAGGCAATACTTGTATCAAAAGCTGTACTTGTTTGTAATAAATACTATTTCTATCCATACTAAACTGATCCTTTACTTGCCAATGCCATATGCTGAGGTACTGTTATTAGATACTCTGTATCTAACTTTCCACCTTTAGCAACAACACGTTTACCTGAGCCTAAATCGTAATTTTCTACATTTAATTTATCAAACCAAGAATAAGCTTGGCGTTTTGCAAGCCAAAAGAACAAGCGTTTGACTTTTACGCTTTTACACGCTTTTAAAAGCGTATCAAGCTTTCTTGGAGATAAGTTTACCAACCCCTGCATTAACTCATCGGCATGTTCAAATGACACACTTTCAGGCAAATCTACCAACACCTCTAATATGGCTTTTTCCGGACATGAAAAATACACAGGTGGCAATTGCTCTTCCCATTTATACTCTTTAACGAATGCTCT
This sequence comes from Proteus sp. CD3, assembly GCF_008808075.1. Classification (NCBI taxonomy): domain Bacteria; kingdom Pseudomonadati; phylum Pseudomonadota; class Gammaproteobacteria; order Enterobacterales; family Morganellaceae; genus Proteus; species Proteus sp. CD3. The sequence goes on from NZ_CP019686.1 coordinate 3,148,690, forward strand.
ATCTTTTAATAAGCTATCAGGCCAAAGTTTACTTGTACTATGCCCCTCGAACTTAATTGGTAATGACAGTCTCGCAAGCCAGGAGGGAAGCTTTCTCGCTGCATATAAATGAATATGAGGTGTACTCCCTAATGACAAATATTGTGACAAACCAGATATGGAAAGCGCTGACAATCCACCGACCACAACAGGCGGAAGTTGTTCATCTACATTTTTATCCATCATACGCTGCATAGAAGCTACTACGCCTTCCCAAGTGACAGATCGGGAATACTGGCTGTAAACACCTGTAGCTAGTAGCAATAACGTATCGGTTTTGACAGCGTTATCTAATGAATGAGCACTCAAGCCCTGCTCTGCAAGCCATTTCTTTGTAGCTAACATGCCATAAGGTAAAAGAGTTTTAAGAGACTGTTTATAAGACTCTTTCGCCGTTTCTCGCTGGGAATGACTAATCATTTCTAAACACCAAATCCTTTCTCTAGTTTATCTTTTTATCATTTTACGGCTGGAATCGCCGTAAAACCTAAATTTAGTAAACTATCATAATAAGAAGTGGTTTACTATTCTTTCCATTCACGGCGGAAATCGCCGTATAATAGCCAATTCTTAAACCACACTACTAAACCCACACGACTAAAACCTAGAAGGCTTACTTAGTTTAGTCTATGAGTAACATCTGCAATACTTTGGTTTGTTTGCTTTATAAGAACCAATCTAGCTATCGCCTTATAAAGCAACCTTGTTTTCATTGAAACGCTTAACGTACCTATGTTGACTAAAAATTTTACAAGCTACCTTTATGAGCAACTAATAAAGCAAAGAATTAGCCTATTTATTTTAGGTTAAAATCGGGATTGAATATAAGGATCAAAATAAATCCTCCTTTATTTGGATTTAATTTTGTCTATATTTAGAGATTAATCACTTTATTTAAAACAAAAATAAATATTCAATTTACTTATTTTAAATACTATTCACCTTTTCAACATAGTTATAATCACCTAACGTTTTAAAATTAAACAATGACAAAAGTGAAATTAACTTGATAAATTTACATTAAGTAAAAATAAAGATAAATTTTAAATACAATTAATAAAAAATAAAATTCTAAGACTTAAAATAAAATAAAAAAAACGCCTAATAGAAGGCGTCTTAAATTTAACTTAAATAAAGATTTAATTAGAAAGAAATAGGATAAGCCATGATAATCGCATCTTCATTTCCCGTCTTTGTTGGGTAATAGTTTTTGCGCTTCGAAACGAAATTAAATCCTATAGATTCATAGAGATTGAACGCTTTTTCATTAGATTCTCGCACCTCTAACCACAGAGTCGTGATATTTTTTTTCTCAAGGGTTTCAATTAGTTCCAGTAACAACGCTTTACCATAACCTTTCCCCTGATAATCAGGGTGAATCGCAATATTAAAAAGGGTTGCCTCATCTAATATTAATTGCGTAATTGCAAAACCTACAATAATATTATCAATGCAAATTTTCAGATTAAAATAATGACTTCCTTGGTTACTATAAAATGTTTCTTCACTCCAAGGAAATGAATGACTTAATTTTTCAATTTGCCATGCTAAAGGTAAATCAGCAGGGTTTAAGGGTGAAATGGTCTTCATATTGATAGATTTGTTTCCAAAGATCGCGTTTTGCATCAGCATCAAAATATAACTGATGTAATGAAGGGCTTCTCAGAGAAGTATATTCAGAGGGAAGTATGAGGTCAGTGCCTAATAACCAGCAGGGAAGATCAAATGATTCTGTGAGCATGCTCACATCATCTGTTGTAATACAATAGATTTCGTCTTTATCTATCCCCATGGCGCTAAAAATATCAGAGAAAAGCCCGTTATTTAGATCAACGGTATCATCAGTAATGATAAGTAAACGTGTTGTATCCGGAAATTGAACAGAATGCTCGCCTTTTAACACAGCAGGCTTACGAAGTACCCACTGACGAATTCCAAGTTGGGATAACATTCTGTCTTTACGGCTCATTATGCTTACCTATCAAGTGTAGAACAACGGTACATAGTATCAGAGGGCATAAACTACGCCAATAAATAGCGTCGGTTTCTTTATATCTGATATCATGCGTCTCATGTTTTTTAAGGAGTAATAATCATAATGTCCTCACTGTCCCCTGCTAGCGAAGTTATTCTTCGTCACCTAGATCATTTCGCAGACAGGCATGTACTTATTGCAGGTGATCTTCAAGATACTTTTGCGGCACAAATTCAGGCGAAGAGTGTCCGTGCATATACCAACCAATATCACCAGTGGCTACCATTACTAAAATCAATGGGTGATAACGCACTCTTTGGTTTAGTTGCTGATCAATCCTTTGTTAAATATTGCAATACCTTGATCTATTTTTGGCCTAAAAATAAAAACGAAGCCACTTTCCAACTGCGTAGCCTTTGCTCTAACTTACAAGTGGGTACTGAAATCTTTATCGTCGGTGAAAACCGTAGCGGTGTTAAAAGTGCCACAGAATTAATGAACGGCATCGCTAAACTTAAAAAAATAGATTCAGCACGCCGTTGTAGCTTATTTTTTGGTACTCAAACATATCAAACACTGTTTGACCGTAATAACTGGTGGCAAACTTATCGCCATGACGATCTTACTGTAATGGCATTACCGGGTGTCTTTAGCCAAAATGCATTAGATGAAGGTAGCCGTTTATTACTCTCTACTTTTGATGATGCAATGGTAGGGGATTTACTGGATATGGCATGTGGTTGTGGTGTTATTGCCACTGTACTTGGTAAGAAAAACCCAATGTTGAAACTGACACTGTGTGATGTGAATGCTGCGGCAATTTCTTCGAGTATCGCCACCTTAAACGTAAATGAATTAGAAGGGCGAGTGATTGCGAGTAATGTCTATTCAGCGGTTGAAGAAACTTATGATTGGATAATCTCAAACCCACCTTTCCATGATGGTTTAGGTACAAGCTATGAAGCGGCTGAAGATATTATTCGCCTTGCACCAAATTATCTAAAAAGAGGCGGTAAATTACGCATTGTAGCGAATGCATTTATCCCTTATCCAGATATACTGGATCAGGTATTCGGCTCTCATGAAGTGCTTGCATCTACAAGTAAATTCAAAGTTTACCAAGCAACTAAAAAAGAGTAATCACAAGCCCTGTTATTTTATAACAGGGCTTTATTTTTGGACTGATTTTAAGTAATGCTCCAAGGCGTTTTATTTTTCATCTTCAAGGTAATTTATTGATAAAAAATAATTGACGCCAAAAATAAAAGGCATAGAATTCGCTTCCTGTCTGAATGCGAGAGTGGCGGAATTGGTAGACGCGCTAGCTTCAGGTGTTAGTGTCCTTACGGACGTGGGGGTTCAAGTCCCCCCTTTCGCACCAAACAGACAATGTATGTAAAATTAATTGAGTAAGACTGCGAGGATGGCGGAATTGGTAGACGCGCTAGCTTCAGGTGTTAGTGTTCTTACGGACGTGGGGGTTCAAGTCCCCCTCTTCGCACCACTCAATAACCCTTCTTTTTTTCTGTAATAACACCCTTTCGATTACACGCTGAATATTCTTTTCTCTATCCGTAATACGCGACTAAAAGTGTCATCAAGCTATAGGTTAATACAACGCCTGCGGGGATCATTACCCACATTTGTAATTTTTTGTGGAATAACATAAATGTTGATAACAGCATTGAAACGACTAAAACCAGCGTAAATGCAGCCGTTCCTGCAATAGAATGCATAATCACCGTTAGTAAGGAAGAAATAGCCAACATTTCCCATAAACTAATACGAGATGTCCAAGACGTAACTGGAGATAAGCGCGTTGGTTTAGCCATAATAACCCACCATTAATGATAATGATTTTCATTATTATATAACCACCATGCTAAATCAACTTATATAAAGAAAAAAACTTACCTTATATCCTTATTTTTTAAATGGTTATGTCTATTTTTTAGTATGGTATATAAAAAATGCCTTATCATTTTCACGATAAGACATTGCATTTTATTATGTTGTTATCGTAGTCAATAAACGAAATTAAGTGTTATTTGTCTCGATAAAATGAAAGACTAAATGAATATCTTCAGGCTCTCTTTCATAAAGTTCAGGATCAGGAATATCAATTAAACGACACCCTAAATGCTGATAAAAATTCACGCTATTTTCAGAAGGTGTTGATGAGATATATAACCCACCAGCCCCTTTTTTCTTCGCATATTCCACACAATAATCAAATAATATTCGCGCTAAACCTTGCCCACGTTGCTGGTGGCTAACATGTAAAAAAGAGAGTTGAAGTAAAGCGTTATTTTGACCCCGTTTTTGTGGATCAACACTTGCTGCTGCGACCAACTGATCTTGTTTAAAAACACCCCAGAAAGCGGCACCTCGATCAAAACTTTCAAGTAAAACAGGTGTGTAATGCTCTGCTTCACCTTCTGGCCAACCTTTCATATCAAAGCGTTGCTCTGATAAACGCAACGTTCCTTCTTTTAAGACATATAGCTTTTCAATAAGCTCGGTTCTATCAATTGCCCATACTTGTGGGATTTCATTTCGTGTTAATTGACGAATAGTGTATTTCATTATTAAAGATTAACCTGTTCTGATGATGATTCACTTCGTTCTAGTGCGTGATAAGCCACAGCACAGAACAAGGAATTCAACCGTTTCATATCACCAAGCAAACTAGTATGCAGTGAACTGGTTTCAATGCTTTGCATATTATGCAAATGAAGACGTTCTACATGTGCAAACGAGTAACGCTGGTTGAGTAAACGGAAACGATGTTTTGCTCGACGCAATTTACGAGCATGTTCCATGTTGCCGGAAACAAATACCGACATCGCCAGATTCAGATTACTTTGCAGACGCTCAAGGAGTGTCTGTAATTCACGACGTCCTTCCTCCGATAAAAATAAGTGGTGATTTAAACCTTTACTCACCACTTCAGCCGACATACGCGCAATGATAGCGGAAGATTGTTGTAAATTCATCGCGGTATCAATAATTTCAGCCCAACGCCGGGAATCTTCAGTTCCTAGATCATGCTGTTGAATTTGTGCCATATACAATTTAATGCTGCTGTGGAGTAATTCAACCTCTTCTTCTAACTGGCTAATTTCCCTTTTTTGCAGACGATCGCCTTCCATTAAGGCAGTAAAACGTTGCAGCATTTGTTCTATCACATCACCTAATCGTAGCGATTCTCTAACCGCATTAGCAATTGCCAATGAAGGCGTATCAATAGCAGATTGATCTAAATAACGCGGTGCCATTTCAGATCCCGTAGTCGGTAATTCAGGAATGAGTCGCTGACATAATTTCGCCATTATGCCGACAAAAGGGATCATCAAAATACAGCGAGCAAGATTATAAATAACATGAAAATAGATAACGATTTCAGCCGGTGAAAATCCATATTTTTGTATTTCAGAAGCAAGATAGGTTATCCATGGTAAAACAATCAATGCACCAATCAGTTTAAAAAACAAACTCCCCAACACAACTTGTCGAGAGGCAACGCTTTGTCCTCGACTACTGATTAATGCCAGCAAACCACTACCAATATTAGAGCCAATTACAATAGAGAGGCTGATATACAATGGCATTAATCCTGTTGCACTTAATGTCGCTGTTAACAACACAGCCGCAAGGCTTGAGTAACTCACCATTGCAAAGAGCGCACCCACCAATAGCGCTAAAATAGTATCGCCACTAAGAGAAGTAAAAATAGCTTGGACTGCACTTGCGTGCATAATGGGTTCTGCCGATGTCACAATGAGTTGTAAAGCCAACAAAATCAAACCAAGACCAATACCTACACGTCCTAGTTGCCCTACTCGCTCTTTTTTACGGCTTAAAAAAGTAATAACACCAATAAGGATAAGCAGTGGCGATAACCAAGAAAGATCAAACGTCAGCACACGCGCCATCAGTGCAGTACCCACATCTGCCCCTAGCATAATAACAAGTGCCGGTGTAATCGAAATCAACCCTTGTGTCACAAAAGAGATCACTAAAAGCGCCGTCGCATTACTACTTTGGACTAATGCGGTGACACCAACACCCGCAAGAAAAGCATTGGATTTTTTATTAATACTTTTACCTAAAATTCGGCGCAAATCAGAGCCGAAGACACGCATAATGCCAGTACGAACAATATGAGTTCCCCAGACAAGAAGCGCGACAGATGAGAGTAAATGAAGCAGTGTCAGCATAAAAAAATAACCTTATTCTTATCGTTGTTTGTTTGACTCTGTTCTCCTTCAATCTCATAAAAAAGAGAAAGACCACGAGCAGATAATCTATCTGAGAAAAGATTTTTTACGGGTAATGCCTTAATAACGTAAAGTGTTATTAGACAAAAAGATATTGCAACTTAAGTACAATAATCAATGGAGAAGTGAGAATATTACATAGATTAATTTGTAAATTCTGTTAATTATAGCAGAGAATGTGTAACTTTCAAAATCAGCCTGTAAATAACCTATTGATTTATTATCATTTTATTTTAGACAGGCTCCATTCTTAATAAAAAAACGCGACCAGAGGGTATCTCTCTAAGTCGCGCGAAAATATAACAATTTAGTAAGGCAATTCGACTACAAGTTCAGACAGACTATAAATTCAACTTGAACTTACTTCAGACCCATTGCATCACGCATGGTGAAAAACAAGTCTGTTTGGTCAGTTAATCCAACCACATTCGCAGCATGTGGACCATAAGCGGCAACCCGCAATTGCGCCCCAGTATGCTCTTGTGACTCTTCTTCTGAGTTACCGTAATTCACCACCATAACTGCACCATCTTTGGTGATAAGTGCTTGTGTTAACCCACTGGATTTCACATCAGCTTCAATAATTTGGCTTGAATGAGCATGATCAGCAGTCACAATAATCAGCGTATCACCGTTTTGTTTTGCAAAATCTAAGCCGATTTGTACGGCTTCATCTAGTGCAACAGTTTCACCAATTTGACCACAAGGGTTAGCATTATGATCTTGCTTATCGATAGAGGCACTTTCAACTTGTAAGAAGAAGCCATTTTCATTGGTTTTCAGTAAGTCGATCGCTTTTTTAGTCATTTGTGCCAGTGTTGGCGCATTTGGATCGAGTTTGGCATTAGGTTTGCACTCTAAAGGTGGATTATTCAAATTACCATGATACGTGGCTTTTGGACCTTCCCATGCTACATCCATATTGCCTTCATGGAACAAACCTAGTACGGGTTTATCTTGGTTCGCAAGCGAAATCGCATCTAATGATTTTGCATCTTTCACGATTTGATAACCACGCTCAATTGCTTGTTGCTCTAGTGTTTTACCTTTGTATTCACCTGCTGCTGCAGTTTGAGTAAAGCTTTTTGCACCGCCCCCTAATGTTACATCTGCACGAGTGACTAAAAGTTGCTCAGAGATAGAACCTCTACCACCATTTTCTAAGGCATTGGTTGAGCATTTTTCTAACGTTTCAACAGGGCCATAGCATTTGCGTCCTGTTACATGCGAGAACAGTGCTGCAGGTGTCGCATCTTGAATTTCAGAAGTTGTCACGTTCCCTGTCGCCTTTCCATTGGCTTTCGCTAATTCCAAAATAGTTTGATGATCCTTACCAAACACATCAATCCCTAATGCACCATTATAGGTTTTCACACCAGAAGCCCATGCTGTCGCGGATGCAGCAGAATCTGTCACATAATTAGGCTTTTGGGTTTTTCTGTCTAAAGAATAGTGTGTGTATTGACCCGTCATTGGTAAGGCATCGATACCTTTAAAGAAACCACCCGCACCTTCAGCGTAGTTACGCGCAACGGTGATTTCAGAATCCCCCATCCCATCACCAATAAAGAGGATCACATTTTTTGCTTGGTTGTTATTTAAAGCTGCTTTTAATGCCTCAGTTTGATCCTGAGTCATACGGCGAGCGCCGCCAAATTCCGTGATATTACCTTTTGCCGCACGATCTTGAGCTAAAATGGCATCAGCAGCAACGGGAGCAGCAAAAGAAGAGAAACTCGCGCCAGCCAATAGCGTTGTTACAATAACGGATAAGATAGAACGTTGGTAACGATGAGACATAGCTTTTTCCTTGCACTCTAAAGTAAAAAACAGGGTTAATGTTTTAAGTCAGAAAAAGCTTACGGCAGTTAAATGACAGAGAAATGAAAAGTAAAAGTGATTTTGATGACAACTTTATGACAAGCTTATGACAAACAAAAAGCTTATACCGCAAATATGTGTATAAGCTTTCGTTGTATTAAAGCATGGTACTAAGGCATGGTACTAAGGCATGGTACTAAAACATGGCATTAAGGCGTGATCTTAATCTTGAGTTAATGCTTTAGCCCCTAAATACAGGGTTTCACACCAAGAAATATAATCATGCCCACTGGCCATTTCGAGTGATTTAACAGGATAGTCTTTTTGCTCTAAAACCTGTTTAAGATGACGATTATTATTTAAAATCCCCCCTTTATCACCACGACTTTCAAATAACCCCGCTTCTAAGAAAAACTGTAATGGCTTTTTATCTGCTTGCTCAAATTGTCGAATAAGCCATTCTGGCTCTTCATTTTCAGGCGCCCACCAATAAGAGCCAGACATACTCAGTACTTTACCAAAGCGCTCAGGACGATTAAATGCAACCCATGAAGAGGCTAACCCGCCATAACTAGAGCCTGATACAATCGTTTCTTCTCCTGATACGTGAATACCTTTCTCTTTTTCTAACCAAACAAAGAGTTCATCTGCCAAGAAACGGTAAAAATCAGGATTTGGCGGTAACTCAACACTACGACGATCACTATCAATACTATCAACAAATAAGATCATCATTGGTGCCAATTTCCCTTCTTCGATCTGTTTATCAAAAAACCGATCAATACCATATTGGCGACGGTAAGTTTGTCCATCGAATAACACTAAAATTCGAGGTACAGTCATTTTTCTTGCTGGTTGATAAAGTGCGATCTCCCGATCATTATTTAAAATCTGGCTGTGAAAACGCACAATGTCTGTCTTACCTTTCATTGTTCTATCTAGAATATCGGGTAATTGGCATTCACGGTTACTGTCTAATGACAATAAAGAAAAGTGATTATAGACATCCTCAGATTGACTTGGAGAATTTTGGGAATTAAACGGATCAGATTGTGCTGTAGTTAAAATAGCGCGACGCTGTTCGAATGGCTCTGCATTTTCGATGATAGGCACATCAGGCGCTAATTTATATTGCATTAATGTATCGTTAGGTACGATATAACTGCGGTACCAAATATCACTATTGGCTAAATGGGTTAACGGATCATGATTACCATCGGGTGATCCCAATAAATAGACATTCTTTTTTGCACCTTGCCATAAGAAAGTCACTAACTTTTTATCCTTATCATAAGGCTCAATAAGGGGTGTACCTTCATGGCGTACTTGTTGCCAAAATGCCTGAATATTTTGTTGATTCAATTGATGAGCAAGTATTTGTAAACGAGGACTGACAGGTGCAATACCGGCATCTTTATCTAATGGCTGATAAGGCTGTGTTGTCAATGTGAGTTGCCATGGTTTTCCCTCCTCACCTTGTGCAATCAATTGATAACTCGCAGTTTTAGGCAATAAAAAGCGTACTTTTTGTTGCCCATCAGCAGGAACATCTTTTAATAAGCTACGAATATGTGTGCCATTTTGTGTTTCTAAACGTAGATTTTGTATCCCTTTCACATTCAGTTCCGCATAACGTTCACTCTCTAAATGTGAGGTAAAACACAACGTGTTGTTGTTATCAAACTGACCAATTATTTCTTTGCCTTCTGTTACAGATAAACAATTAGCAAAACTAGGGAAAGAAGCCATTAATGCACATATCATCAGAGGAATTCTCACTTTATTATTCTCGTTATAAACTATCGTAAGAAACAATAGTAATGATAATTGTTATCAATTCAATAAATATACTAATTTGCCCATAAAAAATCGTTTTATTAAACGATACGCACAATGCATTTGCATTATACAATGCATTTGCATTATACAATGCATTTGCATTACACAATGCATTTGCATTACAATACTCTGACTTGCAAATTCCCGATCGTTTGAATAACTTATCTGATCATGGGATAAAGTTAAGGAGAAACAATATGATCCTAAATATTGAGGATGTGTCTCTACGCGCTGAATCTCGACTCACTGAGCGTAGTCAAACAACAATTCCTGCGGCCATTCGGGATGCTTTACAGCTAAAGCCGGGAGAATTAATTGAATATTCTCTATTACCTGGGGGTAGAGTCATTATATCTCGACAAGAAAAGGAACAAGATGATCCCGTTATATCTGAATTTCTCTCTTTCCTTGAAAAAGATATGAAGAAAAACCCACAGCATATCAAATCAGTACCTACAACATTATGGGCTGAGGTGAAAGAGCTTACTGATGGCGTTGAAATTGACTTAGACGCACCACTTACTGACTAGCAGAGGTGGAATGGATACTTTAGAAATTAACGGCTGGAAAATCTTTTTTCACCAATGCTTTTTGGATCAGATTATTGAATTGATCGAAAACGTCAAAAAATTGAAAGCATCAGATCCAAGTGGGTATAAGAAAAAAAACGCCACTAAACTACTTACAGCAATCAAAAAAGTAATAGAAGAACGTATAGCTAGAAATCCGCTCGATCCTATATTTCATCTAGGAAACACATTAGGATCTAATAATAAACATTGGTTTAGAGCGAAGTTCTTACAACAGTTTCGTTTATTTTTTCGATGCAGTGAAGAACATAAGATCATCGTTATTGGTTGGGTTAATGATTTTAATACACTACGTGCTTACGACTCTAAAAGTGATGCATATAAAGTATTTTCATCAAAACTAAAAGCAGGAAAGCCACCAAATGATTGGCAAACATTGCTAAAAGAAGCTTCTGCCACAGCAGGAGCAGAAACGCTCTCAATTCAAGATTTTTTCAATCACTAGCGAGCGTTATCAAAGTTACTTTTATTATCTAAAAAAGAGCTCAACGTTATAAAATCACTTCATATTTGAGCTCTTTCACTATTCAATATTTATCTAAATCAACGCTCTTCTAGTGGATAACTGCGGAAACTCCATAATCCTAGCGCTTTTAAACCATCACGATAAATACCTTGTATATCTGATTTACTGGCTTTTTGTAATTCCGCTAATGGCTTATCAGGTGCAACAACCGTTAAGTAAGTGATATCACTTGGACCACTTTGCCAACTTGCTAGAGTAAAAATTGCGTCGGCACGACGAACATGGCTACCAGAGCTAATAATCACGGCTGTTTTAATATGATGTTTGGTTAAAGCGTAACGGCTAAATAACGCATTTTCGACTGTTGTACGCGCATAGTTCTCTTGGAAAATACGTTCTGGCGCAATACCGTTTTTCACCAACCAATCTGCCATTAACTTACCTTCCGTTTGATGCGCTTTAGGCACACCACCTGTGACGACAATCATTGCTTCAGGCAATTGTTTAGCCACTTCTAAGGTCTTATTTAAGCGATCTATCAAAATCTTATTCATGGTGCCATCAGGATTTAATGCATAACCCAATGTCACAATCGCGTTATTATCTTTGGTTTTCTTCAGTTTCGCTAAATCCGCAGGGGTTAATTTATCGCTTAACGGCATTTTGCTAACGCGATCAATTTGTGCAAAGAAGCGGCTAATTTCTTCTGCTTTTGCTGGATTTAATGATTTCAATTTATTGAAATAGGCTTCGCTCTCTTTGTCTTTACCTTCAAAACGAGTCCATGAAGTGACGTAAATTAGCGCATCAATATCATCTGGTGCCGCTTCTAAAATCTGTTTATAAATCGTAATTGCGCGAGAAACATCATTGTTATAGATATAAGCGCTAGCGGTACTAAATAATAAATCGAGGCGATAAGGCTCTAACTTATAAGCTTGTTGCAGTTTTTGCGCCACTATTTCCATATTTGATGGCAGTTTTCCCGTAAAGCCAGCGTCAGAGACACGCGCAGGTGACTTAAAGGCATCTAATGCATCTTGGATCAAACTATCAACCGTTTGACGCTGAGAAACATATTGCTGATAACTATTATCTGGCTGATGAACTTTTTGGTAAGCCAATGCATTTGATGAGACGGTAAAACCTAAAGCAGCAATCGCTAACGAAATGACTGTTTTCTTGATATGAAGTGAAACACGGGAAGGTTGCGCCATTATCTTGTCCTTTTACGAAAAATAGTCTGCTTCTTCATCTGAGCGAATGAAGATAGAGAGTGTGACTCCCCACACCTAATGGCAAAAGAAATACACACCGATAAATCTATACCTAACACCTATAATAAAGATCCCCGCATTAATTTTCAGTAATCTTTTTCACCTTATTGAAAAAAATAGCATTATTATGTAGATAGCTTATTTGACAGATTTTTTTATGTATTTTTATCTTTTGGTAAGTGATTTTGTTCTAATAAGCCATCCGTAATAAAGAATACAGACGATTTATTCTTGAAAGGAAAGAGAGAAGTTTGAAACTAAGTGATTATTTTGATCCTTCCATGTAAAAAACGCCACTAATGGCGTTTTTTACATTATGTTTTTACTCAATATGCTTTGATTGCATCATCAATAATTCTCTGACTAATTCAACGCAACTTAAGAAACGTTCGTCATAATCTGGGGAATTAACTTTAATATATTCAATGTTATTTTTATCAAGCATTTCCATCAGTAAGGTTTGAAAACGACGTCTCTCTTTATCACTGCCTAAACTGCGCAAGCCATCGGCTACCCACGGCGTATTGTTTTCTAGCAAGATAACTAAATCGAAACGGTATTCATCAATTAGCGCTTGAACAAAGGGATGCTCTTTACCTTCATAACGTAAACAAAATGCCTGCGTTGTGACAAAATCCGTATCAACAAAAGCCACTTTATTGGCATATTTAACAGCAAAATCAATATATTGAGCATGTCCTAGTGCAATTTTATCGTAGTCGGAATATTGCAATGCCATTTCATCTCCACCTAAATGAGAAAAGACATAATCACGACCATATTCCCATGCACTTGTAGTATTGAAAATATTGGCAAGCTTATTAACCAACGTGGATTTACCGCTGGATTCGCCACCTAAAATAGCTACGGTACGCACAAAGAAAGGTTTAACTTCTGTGGGGATATATTCCCAATATTTAAAAGGGGCTTGGCGAATTTGACTGCCACTGATATTCATAAATGAACGTTCTGGATCAATCAATACCGTTTCAATCCCTAAGAAAGCATTATATTGATCCGCATCTTCTCGTTCGCTGGTATAGATAAAATCAGGGGTTATCTGCTTTTCTCGCAAAAACATGTTGATCCCTTCACTCCACATTTCCCAACCGTGGGGTTGTGGCTCTATACCGTGTTCATCAAACTCATGAATACGAATATTTTTTTGATATTTAAAGGTTTGTAATAACCAACGCAATCTGTCACTGACCGTCGGTTGTTGTGACATTGCACTGTTAATAAATAGATTTTTATCACGAGGATCGTCATGACAGAGGATCACATGTAATTCATCTACTTGACTACAAGCGCGTTGAATTAAATAAATATGCCCTGTATGAAGCGGATAAAATTTGCCAAAAATAACACCGATGGTTTTCTTTTTTACTGGGTATTCTAACCCTAAAAATTGGTGTAATGCCGACATCTTTTGGGCGCTGGGACTCTTGATTTTATTATTAATCAATTGGCTAAGATAGCCTTTCGTCATATCACTTTCATCAGCAACTTGTTGTAAAGTATATCCATTTTTTCTGATAGCCTGTTTGATATAATCAAAAGAACCCATACTTTTCTCCTTTAGAAGTCTTCCAAATCATCAAGGACAGATAACGCATCTGACAGCTTTTTCACACCATACACTTTCATATCAGGGGGATTTTTTTTCGGCATATTTGCGCTAGGTACAATTGCTCGTTTAAATCCATGTTTTGCTGCTTCTGCAATACGCTCTTGCCCACTAGGTACAGGTCGAATTTCTCCAGCAAGCCCTACTTCACCGAATATCACTAAATCACGCGGTAAAGGACGATTACGAAAACTCGATACTAATGATAATAACAAGGCTAAGTCTGCGCTGGTTTCCGTAACTTTTACCCCGCCAACCACATTAACAAAAACGTCTTGATCAGACATTTGTAATCCACCATGCCGATGTAAAACAGCAAGTAGAATAGCAAGGCGATTTTGCTCTAATCCCACGGCGACACGGCGAGGATTGGACAACATCGAGTGGTCAACTAACGCTTGTATCTCCACCAGCAAAGGTCTTGTACCTTCCCACACAACCATAACAGAGCTGCCTGATGTGATTTCATCGCCTCGACTTAAAAAGATAGCTGAGGGATTGCTCACTTCTCGTAATCCCTGCTCTGTCATCGCAAACACACCTAACTCATTAACAGCGCCAAAACGGTTTTTATGGCTGCGTAAAGTACGAAAACGAGAGTCCGTTTCACCATCCAACATAACAGAACAGTCAATACAGTGTTCCAATACTTTCGGCCCAGCCAATGTGCCATCTTTTGTCACATGGCCTACCATAATAATGGCAACATCATTGGTTTTAGCAAAACGCGTTAAATAAGCCGCGGTTTCTCGCACTTGAGCAACACTACCGGGTGAAGATTGAATATCTGCCATATGCATCACTTGAATAGAGTCAATCACCATTAATTTAGGCTGTTCTTGTGAGGCAATTAAACAAATTTGCTCAATACTGGTTTCTGACAACATATTCAGTTCTGCGGCCGGTAAACCTAATCGATGCGCACGCATAGCAACCTGTTGGAGTGACTCTTCACCCGTAACATATAGCGTTTTCATTTCTGTGGCTAAACGGCACATGGTTTGCAGCAATAAGGTACTTTTACCTGCGCCGGGGCTTCCCCCGATTAAAATGGCACTTCCGGGTACTACACCACCACCTAATACGCGGTCAAACTCTTTAAAGCCCGTTGAGAAACGCGGTAAGGCTTCAAGGCTAATTTCAGAGAGCTTTTGAACTCGGCTGACACCTTTTGCATCACCCGCAAATCCACTAAAGCGATCATTACGGGAAGAAGGGGCGGCAGCAAGACGCACTTCTGTAATTGTATTCCACGCATGACAGGCCGAACATTGTCCTTGCCAACGAGGATAATCTGCACCACATTCATTACATACAAAGGCTCTTTTTGCTGCTTTTGCCACACTTCTCTCCCAACAATAACGATTTTAGAAAAACGCGCTTAGCGCTCTTCGTGTTTTAAACCACCACTTAAAATGCACAATACGCCCATTAGATCCGCATGGCGTATAGCGACTTTCGCCTGAGCATACACTTTAGGCTTTGCATGATAAGCAATACCAAGCCCTGCTTTTCTCAACATTTTAAGATCGTTTGCACCATCACCAATGGCAATTGTTTGCTCCATTGGGATCTCTAAATCTTTCGCTAAACGCGCTAATACTTGCGCTTTGTACTTCGCATCGACAATTGTGCCTTTAACTTTACCCGTTAGTTTGCCATCTTTAATTTCAAGATGGTTAGCAACAGCAGCCACTAAGCGTAATTTTTGTTTTAAATTATCGGCAAAGTACGTAAAGCCACCAGAAGCAATCGCAATATGCCAGTCCATTGCTTGAAGTTTACGCACTAAGCTCGTTAATCCTGGCATTAGTGGTAAATCATCCATTACTTTTTGCAAAATAGATGCATCCGCACCTTTAAGTTCAGCAACGCGGAGTTTTAAGCTTTCACTAAAATCCATTTCGCCTTGCATCGCGCGTTCTGTTATTGCTGCAACTTTATCTCCTACACCCGCCAGTTTTGCAATTTCATCAATGCACTCAATCTGAATAGCTGTAGAGTCCATATCCATCACTAAAAGCCCAGGAGAACGCAAACGAGGAATTTCACCTAGAGGAACGACATCTAAGCCACATTCATCAGATAAACGGCGAATTCGACGGGTTAAACTACCAGCAATACGCACCACTTGATAATCATCAATACGCCATGAAGAAACCACTACGATTGCCACGCCTAATTTATGTTGGAACTCACTAATTCTTTTTTTATCGAGTTCTCGTCCATACAGTAACCATCCGCTATCACCAGCACGATAATCCAGTGGCATTACCTCTTCACCACTGAGTGATAACGGCAGACCTGGCCATTTGCGGATTTCATCCGGTAAATAGCAATAGGTCAGACTATTTGACATACTTATTCTCCTGTTTTCCCCTGTCTGAACAAAATAATCGTTATTCAGCCTATTCTATCTCTGGCTCATCTGGCAACATGCACATACTTGCTTACGCAAAAGGATGAACATGCTTAAAGACAAACTAAAATTCAAACTACAAAAAACGGCGATTATACTGATTTGTATCGCACTATTGGCATTTCTTATGCAAGGCGCGTCTTATTTTAGCCGTGCCAATCAGCACGCCCGTATTACTCAGTTTGAAGAGCTTGCGAAAACGCTGGCAGAACAAGTTGCGTTCTCTTTATCCACTTATATAGATGGCAGTAGCAAAGATAACGTAAATCCCCTCATTATGGCTAATTTAAATCATCTGACCCATGATAGTCGGGTGCTTGATGCCAGTCTTTATCTAGAAGATGGTACACAAATAGCGCATAGTGGTGAAAATGTCACTGTTAAAGAGCGATTAGCTTTAGAAGGGCAAAAAAGTGGCGGTTCTTTTAATCACCAACTTGTTGTGCCTGTGCCAGGCAAAGATAAACCCAAAGGCTTTTTAAGGCTCACACTGGATACTCATCAACTGGTCACTGAATCAAGCCAAGTCGATAACACCACTAATTTATTGCGAGTGATGTTATTAGTTGCACTGGCGATTGGCTTTTTGCTTTCTCATAACCTTCTTCAACTAACGCCCGTTCATTGGCAACAGTCTCCTTATTTATTAACCGCCAATTTACCGCCTCGTACTGAAAAAGAGGAAATGGAAGAAAACGAAAATAATGAAGAAGAGGGATCAAAAGAGAGTGTTAAAGAGAAAAATAGCGACACAGAAAATGAAACAAGTAAAACATAACGTCTTATTCTTTTAGTTTATCATTCAGTGAGTTTAGTCACTCATTAGCTAAACTCACTTTTTCACTTCCATAATTTAGATATATCTAATTTATGCGTATTTTTGTGCTATTACCTTAATCTTTAAAGGGGTTTTGTTTAAAGTCACGGTAAATTTTAATCAAGTCATTAACCTAAAAAGATAAGTTTTAAATCTTTTTCTGGCTCTTTGAGCGCTGAGGTGGTTATGACTGAACAATCTGTTATCCAACGTTGTCAACAAATCGTAGAAAATCCAACCCTTTCCCCTGAACAAAAACGTCATTTTCTCGCATTAGAAGCGGAAAACATGTTGCCTTATCCGTCGCTTCCTGAGGATGCAGCTAAAGCGCTTAATGAACGGGTTATCTGTGATATGTATGAAGGTCACGCCCCTTATAAACCACGTTATGTTTTACCCGATTATGCGAAATTCTTAGCACATGGCTCTCGCTATTTAGAGCTAGAACCTGCACAAGATTTTGATGATGCACTGAATATGCTCACTATTCTTTATCATCATGTGCCTTCAGTTACCTCTATGCCTGTATATTTAGGTCGTATCGATAAAATTTTATTACCTTATGTAGGCGAACTGACCGAAGCGCAACTTTACCCTAAATTAAAACGTTTCTGGCGCTATCTTGATAGAACATTACCCGATGCGTTTATGCATGCGAATATTGGCCCTGAAGACTCCATCATCACGCGCTTGATCCTCAAAGTAGATGTAGAACTTCAACAAGTCGCGCCTAACCTTACCTTTATTTATGATGCGAATGCGACACCGTCTGATTTATTGCATCAGGCGATCACCAATATTTGTCACAGCAGTAAGCCTCATATCGCTAATGGGACTTTGCAAGATGCGGTATTTGGAAAAGATGAATATGGCATTGTCAGTTGTTATAACTCACTGCCACAAAGTGGTGGTGGCAGCACTTTAGTACGGATTAACCTTAAAGAAGTCGCTAAACGTAGCCAAGATAGCCAAGATTTTCTGACGCATGTTTTACCGTTCTATATGCAAAAACAAATCGAGATCATTGATGCCCGTTGCCAATTTCTCTATGAAAAATCCAATTTCTTTGAACAGAGCTTCTTAGTAGAAGAAGGTTTGATCTCGCCTGATCGTTTTGCGCCAATGTTTGGTATTTACGGTATGGCAGAAGCCGTTGCGCTATTACTTGAAAAAGAAGGCAAACAAGTCGCCTATGGTGAGAATGAGTCAGCCAATAAACTTAGCTATATTATCAGTGAAAAACTCGCACAATTTGTTGCAGATACCCCTGTAAAATATGGCTGGAAACAGCGTGCCATGTTACACGCTCAATCGGGTATTAGCTCAGATATTGGTACTACACCCGCAACACGTATTCCTTATGGCACAGAGCCTGATCCGGTCACGCATTTAATGACCGTTGCGCCTCATCATCAGTTTTATACGTCAGGGATCAGCGATATCTTAACGGTTGATGAAACCATCAAACAAAATCCTGATGCGTTAATGCAACTCTGTTTAGGAGCATTTGCTTCTGGATTAAGAGAATTTACCGCCAATGTGGGGGGAAATGATTTAGTCCGTGTTACAGGTTATATGGTGCGTTTATCTGATTTGAAAAAATACAAAGAAGAAGGCTCTCGCCTTAATACCACTTGGTTAGGTGATGAAGCCACTGCAAATTGCCATATTGCTGAACGTAAGCCTCGAGTGATTAGTCATGAACAGCAGATGCGTTTCGATAAATAAAATACTGCCCTTCTCTTGTGTTGATGGTCCAGGTAATCGCCTGGCCATCTTCCTACAAGGATGCAATCTGCGTTGCAAAAATTGTCACAATCCCTACACCATGGGGATCTGTGACAATTGTGGTGACTGTATTCCCACTTGCCCTCAACAAGCCCTTTCATTACAAAATGGTGTTATAAGTTGGAACAGTGCCAGTTGTGAACAATGCGACACCTGTATTCAGCAATGTCCCCGTCAATCAAGCCCGATGACATTAACTTATACAGTCGATGAATTAATAGCGATCACACGTAAATATGCCGCTTTTATTAATGGCATTACTGTCAGTGGCGGTGAATCGACATTACAACTTCCTTTTTTAATTAATTATTTTAAAGCAGTCAAAGAAGCACCCGATCTTAAACATCTCACCTGTTTAATCGACAGTAATGGCACACTTTCTATTAATGGTTGGCAAAAAATAGCCCCTTATATGGAGGGCGCAATGATCGATTTAAAAAGCTGGAATGAAAAGATACATATTGATTTAACGGGACGAGGAAATCAGCGTATTAAAGAATCAATCAAATGGTTAGCTAATAATAATTTACTTACAGAATTACGCCTTTTATATATTCCAGAAAAGACAGACTATTTAGAAAATATTGAATTACTTTCCCAGTTTATTAATTCTCTTGGTGAATCAGTATTAGTCAGAATTAATGCTTTTCATCAGCATGGTGTATATGGCGAAGCAAGTAAATGGATATCAGCACAAAAACAACATATTGATTTATTGAGTAAAGAACTAAATAAAAGACATATATTCAATATTAAAACCCCAGAAATATATTCATAATAAAAATCAATTAAAATCAAAAATAATGATTTAAAATTATAATAAATATAATTAGCAATGCATTTTAAAATAAAATCCATTTATATTGACAGAAAAAGAAGATCAAACTAGTCTTCAAAAAAATCCTGCCAATATAAATGGAAAAATAATTTATGCTTATAAGAAAAAAGATATTTAAGTTATCAATAATTACTTCAATAATTATTCTCTCTTCGTTTAGTCATGCAAATATACCTAATGAACTCAGTGCAACAGATCCTATTTCTTTTTTCTTTGATCAATATCCTATTCAAAATGTAAAGGACTATAAACACAGTCAACATCATCATGGTGTTCTTGGCTATCGAGAAAAAAATAATATTTATACATCAAAATATTCAACTGTAATTATTAACTCAATTGATAATAAAAATACCATTAGTTTTGATTATGGCGCTCATTTTGAACCTTTAGAGATAGAAAATATTGATAAAATAAAAATTATATCTTTATCTCAAGACGGTCTTTATGTAATAGGGAATGGTCGCGATAAAAATAAAGCATTATCACAACTTTTTATTTATAACACGGTGACAAAAGAGGTTAAATTTTTAAGTAATAAAGATAATAATTATTATACTGATGATCATTTTTTAACAACAGAAGATGGTCGATTTAGCCTTTATGCTGATCATGATGAGAGCTACATTCCATTAATGGCAACACATGATGGTTATCTTCCTTATAATAAAATGGTTTACACCATCTATGATAATAAAAAAAACGGAGTCTTTCCGCTTAAACTTTTAGATAAAACAGACCTAAAAAATCATCCAGAACAAGCAAGGTTTAATGTATTTAATAACTTAAATTTTATTGAAAAATTTATTGATAGAAAACCTCAGATTGAAACCAGCACACTTGATGGTAATTATCTTTATGGTTCATTATTAAGAGATAGCAAAAATGAATCCAATACAAATATTGCTTTTGTTTATCACACTGCTAACGATAAATTAATGACACTAACCAGTTCAAATTTTGGATCATCAAAAATCAATGCAGTCTCTAAAAACAATATTTTTATAGGCTGGTATGAATCATGGGATGATAATAAAAAAATACTTTTTCGCCAATCTTTTTTCTATGCACCTTCAGATAGAAACTTCACTAAGATCAATCCACTATATGATACGGATAGTAAATTCAACTTTAAGGCAAATTCAGAAGCTACAGATATTTCTGACGATGGAAATATTATTGTAGGTTGGTCTGAATATAACGAAAAAAGAAATGGAGAAAGCGAGCTTTCAAATTCTCATTATTTAAGAAATGCATTTGTTTATAAAAAAGATAAAAATGAAATTATTGCATTAAAAAATATAAATATGGGAAATGAGTCAGAAGCATATTCAATCTCAGGTGATGGAAATGTTGTGTTTGGTGTGGCAAATGACAGACAAAATAATTGGAAATTAGTGACATGGAAATTACAAAACTCAAATAATTCAAAGCAAAATAAAAATCATTCAGAGCAAAATAAAAATAATGAAAAAACAAATATAGAGAATGTGAAAACTCTTGCTAAGAAGGATATCTATTTAACAAAAAATTTATATGAAAAATTAAAACTAGATCTTGAAAAAGAAAGAAATTCATTATTTTCTTTAAAAGAAAATTTAGAAAAAAAACAAGCTGAACTTAAAAATCAACAAAACGAAGCAATACAAAAAAGAGAGACGATGACTCCTCTCTTAGATAAAAATGAAAATGATTATTTCTCAAAAAATATCCATACCTATGAAGGGTATGGTGATGTTATAGAGAATAATAAAAATGAAATTAATAGAATAGAACAACAACTCAATTCTTTAGATAATTCTCAAGAAGGTCAAAATGTAAAATTTATTGAGTCTCAATATAATCAAGCTAAAACTGCATTAGCTCAATTGCAAACAATACCCAAAAAAGAAACAGAACAAGACCGCTTAGCCAAAGAGCAAGCCGATAAAGCTAAAGCCGAACAAGACCGCTTAGCCAAAGAGCAAGCCGATAAAGCTAAAGCCGAACAAGACCGTTTAGCCAAAGAGCAAGCCAATAAAGCCAAAGCCGAACAAGACCGCATAGCCAAAGAGCAAGCCGATAAAGCCAAAGCGGAGCAAGAGCGCTTAGCCAAAGAGCAAGCCAATAAAGCCAAAGCCGAACAAGACCGCATAGCCAAAGAGCAAGCCGATAAAGCCAAAGCGGAGCAAGAGCGCTTAGCCAAAGAGCAAGCAGATAAAGCCAAAGCCGAGCAAGAGCGCCTAGCCAAAGAGCAAGCCGATAAAGCTAAAGCCGAACAAGACCGTTTAGCCAAAGAGCAAGCCGATAAAGCCAAAGCCGAACAAGACCGCCTAGCCAAAGAGCAAGCCGATAAAGCCAAAGAGCAAGCAGATAAAGCCAAAGCCGAGCAAGAGCGCCTAGCCAAAGAGCAAGCCGATAAAGCCAAAGCCGAGCAAGAGCGCCTAGCCAAAGAGCAAGCCGATAAAGCCAAAGCCGAGCAAGAGCGCCTAGCCAAAGAGCAAGCCGATAAAGCTAAAGGCGAACAAGACCGCTTAGCCAAAGAGCAAGCTGATAAAGCCAAAGCCGAACAAAACCGCTTAGCCAAAGAGCAAGAAAAAATTGAGCCATCAATTATTGCCAGCAAACCTATCGATATTAAAAACACTTATAAATCAATGATATTAATGGCTGAAAACGACTATAAATTTATGGATATACAACAAGGACAACTGCGCCATTTAGCTTCAGCAACTTGTTCTGTGGGTACTGAAAAAGCCTGTATTAGTGGCTTTGCACACTACCAAAACGTAAATAAAGCCAATGCAACACAAACGGGATTAAGTGGCGCTTATCGTTTTGATATCAACGCAATTCCATTCGTTGTCGGGCTTGCCATTGATACTGATGTCTATTCCTCATTGCCAAAAGGGTATCAATATCAAGGTTATGCATTACCTTTAATTGGTTTTAGCCTAGATTTAATGCCATCACTCAATGCAGAATTAAATAGCGATGCATTACATCTGTCATTAAAAGGGGCTTATTTAAATCGAAAAGTTTCTATCGAAAGACAAATATTAGAAGATACTGAAGCGGGTAAAGGTAATGCTAAAATTTCTGGTTATCACATTGAGTTACAAGGTTACTTCCCTTATTCAATAAACGATGAATTATTACTGACACCCTTTGCTGGGCTTACTTTTAATCAAATCTCACGTTCAGCTTATAGTGAAACTCAAAATGCGCAATTTGCCGTACACTATGATCCGCTTAACGCACACTCATTGTTAGCAAAAATGGGGTTAGGCATGGATCATTTATTGGGTTCATCTTTCATATTGAATACTAAAGCGGGCTTCTTATGGGATTTATCACATCATCAAGGTGATTTCGGTAGCCATATTGACTATTTAGGTCAGCAAAAAATTGATTACACAGAAAATAAAAAGCAGTTAACACAACGTCCATTTGCGCATATTGGATTAACGTATCAAGTGGATAAACACTCATCTATTGGTACTAAAGCAAATTGGGAAATGACCACCTATCGCAATCACGATATGCAATTTGGTATTAACTACGCCTATCGTTTCTAATTCCATATTGTTACGTTTAGCAGTAATATTCGGCTTCCTATAAAAATATAGGAAGCCATTTTTTTCACTAACACGGATTAAGATAGCCCGTTATTTTTAATAGTAGAAACACTTTTTTCCGTATCAACCCACCACACCTTCGTCGAAACTTTCTCAAGAAGCGCTTTATTGTGGCTAAAAATAATCAAGCTTAAGGGGCGTTTTTGGCTTTCATCAATTAACACTTTCCAAATTTCAGCTTGAATTTGAGCATCCAATTGTGCCGTTACCTCATCTGCAATCAATATTTGAGTGCGAGGATCAAGCGCCCTTAATAGGGCAATACGCGCTAGCTCTCCTCCTGATAATTCATTAGGTCTACGCGTTAACCACTCTGGCTTTATTCGTAATTTTTCCAGCCAATGTTTATCTGGCGACCAGGCATCGCGCACACTTTCGCCTGTTGTTCGAAAAGGGTTAAAACACTTATCAGGATGTTGAGGAACTAATTGAATGGGACAATAACCCTTTTTAGGCAATGGGTTGCCATTAACAAGAATTGAACCGTGAGTGGGTGCTTGCCACTGTGCTAAAACGCGACCTAAGGTTGTTTTTCCTGTGCCACTTGGCGCTGAAATACCGAGTCGCTCTCCCGCATTTAACGAAAAGGAGAGATCTTGCCATAACACCTTACCTGCTTGCTCCACAGATAATTGTTTTAACTCTAAAAGTGGCATAAAGATAACTCCAGAAATAACAGATGAAATGTATAAAAATAAGACTTAAGGACACAATATTATAATGGATTAAGTGATGTTTCTTTTGTATTTATAAATTGTTGTTCAGGTAATGCACTCCAGAGTGTCTTCAATCTCTCACTACCTTCATGGCGATTTAGCACATTAGCAGGAATAATTTCGTTAACCTCACCTTGATTAAGTACCGCTATCGTATCCGCAAACCGTGCCGCTAAAGCTAAATCATGTGTAACCCAAAGCACTGATTTACCTTGATTGCATAACGCTCTTAAATGCCCTAATAACAAACACGCATGTTCATCATCAAGCCACGAGGTGATTTCATCAGCCAGAATATATTGTGCATTAGAAAGCGTTGCATTACAGGCTAATACGCGTTTCGCCATTCCACCAGACAGTTTTGCTGGATATGTTTTTACCAAGGAGCCTGAAAGATGATAAAGACCGAGCTGTTGCACGATATCATCAGACGTAACATCCGCACCACTTAAACGAGCAGAGCGACTTAATTGATCACCGATACAGATCAATGGATTGAGCGCGCTGACACCTTGAGGAATATAACAAAAAGTATTCCCACGATAAGCAATAAGCTCTCGTTCACTTAATGTATGTCCATTCAGTTTAATCGCGCCACGAACTCGCATATTGGCAGGCAAAAGCCCTAGCGCACTTTGTAATAACAGACTTTTACCTTCACCACTGCCGCCCACTAATGCCAGCATCTTTCCGGGTTTAATATCCAATGAGATTGATTTTAGCAACGGCTGCCAATTTCGTTTTCCTAACCAACGAAACTGTGCGATATCAATGGAAAGCTGTTCAAAACTTAACATCCTGCCCCTCTTAGCCATAATTGTTGCATTGCTTTAGCAAATTGATCGAAAATCAATACTAAGCACATCAAAATTAACCCCGGAAACACCACCATCCACCAAGAGCCAGTACTCAAATAGCGTAGTGCATCTGCCAGTAATAAACCGAGTGAAGGTTCATGCGCTGCCTGACCAAAACCGAGGAAACTTAACGCTGCGCTATGCAATACTGCATGAGGGAACATTAACAAGGTTCCCACAATCCACTGAGGTAATAGCATTGGAATATAGTGTTTTTTTACGCACTCAAAAGGTGAATTGCCAATACGACGCGATAACATCACATAATCCGCTTCACGGATACGCTGAATTTCACCTCGTAAAATTAACGCAAGCTTAGGCCAGTGAGTTAATGCCACCGCCCAAATCACCCCTTGTTGCCCACCACCTAAGGTAAAACAAATAAGAATAAGCAGTAATAAGTGAGGTAATGCCAAAAGCGCATCAACAACACCTCTTACAAAAAAATCGCAATAGCGATTAATGGAAGAAATTCCTGCAAAAATCAACGCAATCGTGCCACTCACAACCGCACTTGTTACACCAATGTTTAAGCTACTTAACATGCCTTGAAAGCAACGTAGCCATAATGAACGACCTAAGTTATCCGTCCCAAACCAATATTGACCTGATGGGGCTTGATTCCTAGCCAGAAAATCCATTGCGATATCAGTATGAGAAACAGAAAAGCCATACGCAACTAACCCAATTAACGCGAAGGTGACTAACAAAAGTCGCAACAATGGCTTGTTCGGATCGTAAATCATGAGTCTCGCAAAATTCCTTTATTAATACGTCGTAATAGGCTGTTAGAAATGCTATTACCGAAGAAAATCAAAATAGTGCTGAAAACCACAATGCCCATTAACAGAGGAATATCACCTCGTAACCCCGCATCAACGGTTGCCTGTCCTAATCCAGGATAAGCAAATACTTTCTCTGCTAAGAGAGAGCCACCGAGCAGTTCACCAATGGATGCAAACTGTAAGCAAAGTGCAGGTGTAATGGCATGACGTAGAACATGAAATAGCATCATAGCCCAGCCTTTATCACCTTGAGCTTTAGCAAAATGGATAAATTCACTGCCCATCACCTCGGCAACTTTCGCGCGAGTATGCAGTGCGATATTCCCTGTTCCTAATAAACCAAGCGCAATCATAGGTAAAATAAGATGTGAAAAACGCTGGCTTAACGTTGCTGTTTCAGCACTACTTCCCATTGGCCACGCACAACAAATTGGCGCCCAATGTAAGGTGACAGAAAATAGAGATAACAGCAGTAACCCTACCCAGAACGTCGGTAACGCGGCTAATAAATAAGATAAAGTAGAGATAATTCTATCTGGCCAGCGATTAAGGTATCGACCCGCGACTAATCCCATCACAACACCAATAACACCGGAAAATACCCACGCTGAAAAAAGCAAAATAAACGAAGGTCCTGCACGTTCACGAATAACATCAATAACAGGCATGTTATACAACATAGAATAGCCAAAATCCCCTTGAATGATTTGGCTAAACCAAAGCCAAAATCGCATCCATAAAGGTTGGTCAATTCCCCAACGCGCTGCAATTAAAGGATATTGTTCAGGAGGAACATTCAGTAGATCACTACCGATATAAGCCTTAATGGGATCGATTGGCGAAAAACTTAATAAAATAAAAACACCTGCTGTTGTCACCAACAGCAGGCAGAGTAATCGCAGGAAAAAACCTGCACTTTGACGTATTACTGACAAGTCCACTTCCAAGTATCTACGCTATTTAATAATGACCATGAACCATGGATTTCAGGAGTTCCTGTACCCAGATCAACACAAGGATTAGTTAGGTAAGTGTGTTGCACATTCATCAGCCAAGCCCAAGCGGCATCACCTTTTACACCAGCACCGTTTTTACCATCCCACTCTACTGCTTTCCAATGAGGAACGGCTTCTTGCCATGTATGCGCATCAAGTGCGGCTTGTAGATGTTTTTCGACTTCAGGATTTTTGTAATAGCCTGGATTATAATAACCAACCCCCGCAGCATTAGCGCTGTAGTGATGATATAACTCCATCGGATCAAGGCTACCCCAACCAAATAAAGTTGGATTTGAGTGCATATAGCGCTCTACTGTATCCCAACTTCCTGATTTAAGATCCATTTGAATGCCAAGAGGTTGCACTAACGCACGAATTGACTCAGCTAAATCACGACGTGTTGCATCACCACTGGTATACCATAAAGTGAGTTTTGCTTCTAAACCGTCTTTTTCACGAATACCGTTTTTATTCAGCTTCCAGCCTGCATCTTCAAGAATTTGTTTTGCTTTTACAACATCACCATCTTTGAAAGCAGCATCAGTTTGATCCCAAGGTAAGCCTTTTACGCCGGTATATGCAGGAACGGCATAACCATCAAGCACTTGCTCTGAAAGCAACTTACGATCTAACGCGTAGTTAATAGCTTTACGAATAGCGATATCAGCGGTGATATCATTACCAATATCATAGCCTTGGGCGTTTTTCTCACCTGATTTTACCATTGGGAAAACAATACCGCGATTTTCAACACTCGGTCTTTCCCACAATTTAGTATTTGGTAAATTCTTAGCAATTGCAGCCGTTGCAGGTGGAATACGCACAATACCTAATTGTCCACTTTGCGCAGCAGCAAAAGCCGCATCTTCGTCAAGGAAAACGAAAATCAATTTTTCAAAATCGTTTTTCTGTCCCGCATAGTAAGGGTTTGCTTCAACGATTAATTGCTGACCCGGTTGGAAACTGACCATGCGATAAGGACCTGCACCAATTGGCTTTTGTGCATAGGTTTTTTCATCATACTTATCGGCAGAAACAATACCTAAAGAGCCGAGCACGTTTACGAAAGTACTTTGTGGTGCTTTTAGCGTGATGGTGACATGCAAATCATCATCTGCTTTTGCAGAGAGGAAGTTGCCCATATCAACTTTACCGCCACTGGCAGCCGCATTGTTATAAGTAAATACGATATCTTTTGCTGTAAGCGGTAAGCCATCAGAGAATTTTAAATCTGGCTTTAATGTTAATTTCCATGTTTTACCATCTTCACTTGGCTGATAGTCATTTAACATATTGCTATACCAAGAGAGATCCGCATTTTGCTTTAACAATGGGCTATGAAGAAGTAAATAACTACCATGACTCCAACCCAGCATTGGGTCAAAACCTTCTGTTGGCTCTTCACCAATAGCTAATTTCAGCGTTTGAGCAGATGTTGCAAAAGGGACGCTTAACGCGGCTAAGCAAGTTAACGTTACTAATGATTGACGCCAACCAAACCGAATAGACATAAAACATTCTCCGATTTTTTAGATACGACTTATCATCAGTCTCTATCTAAATAAGATGAAGAGGCTGAAACAAGATAAATAACAATAGTAATTGTGATGCTCTGCAACTTAATGCAGATAAAGGCTAAACCAGTGGCATCATAATAAGTTTTTTTATTCAAATACTCGAATAATATTCGTCAGTTTATTGATTTCACATAAACTTTTATTAAGGAGCAATACTCATTATGGCAAACTTCTAGTCAGTACACAGTATTTTTCTAATAAATAAGTTATATATTTATCATTGAATTTATTAGTGAGCGCAAAACGAAATAAAATGAATTTTTAACGCAATTAACTTATTTCGTTTTATTTAATATACACTGAAAATAAAAAAGGCACATTATTGCGCCCTTTTGTGATCATGAATTTAATATTCTTTTTAATTTAAAATAGCGTCGTCCTAAACGCCAACGCAATCTTAGATCTTTCGCATTTTTCCAGATCAGCGTCCATATCCCTCTATCAAAAAATTCTTTAATGATTTGTTTTTTAATTTCAATAGATTGAATAGCAACAATTGAGTGAATAATTCCTAAACCTTCTTTTGCGATTTGCCAATAACACGCATTAATATTTTGAGCCACTTTCTTATGTTTTTGATTAATAGCATCAAGCATTTCTAATATTTTCATGTAATTATGAATTGTTCTAACATGAATACTGTCATTAGGTGTTGCATGAGAAACCGATGCAGAATGAATTAAGTAATCGTAATAGCGTTCATCGATATATTTAACTCGTTGCGCTGTTAATAACACTTCAGTTGTCCACGGAATATCTTGATGGTGTAAACCCGGCTCAAAATAATAACCATGGGCAAGTAAAAATTCACGACGATAAATATTTAACCAAGTCACATGTAAGAATTTTTTAGAGTTTAATGCCGTTTCTAACCATTGTGGCCCCGTTAAAATTCCCGTTGTTTGCAAGCGGTTAGATGGAAATATAGGTCGTGAAGGGCGTCCATCCGTATAAACATAATTACCATTACAGGTTAAAATATCCAAATTATCATCTTTAGCCACATTAAGCATTCTGTCATACATATTAGGATGAATTACATCATCAATATCAGGAAAAACAATATATTGACCTTTTGAAATATTAAATCCTATATTACGAGCAACAGATACACCTTGGTTTTCCTGATCAATAATAGTGACTTGAGGAAATCTTTCTGCCCATTCTTGTAATATTTTAAGTGAATTATCTCTAGAGCCATCATTAACTAAAATAAGTTCCCAATTCTTTAATTTGATAGATTTTAATCCATTGAAAAATTGAGATAAAAATTTCTCACCATTATAAATGGCGACGACGATACTCAGTTGAGGTATAGAAGAAGACATAACCCACCTTTTATATTCTTAGCTAAGAAAAGAATTTCCCCCTAAATAGTTAGTATTAAAAACAAGCAAACGGAGTCACTCACAGAGTTAATTACCCTTAATTCATTCTTAATGAAAACTTAATTTTTAACTAACTAAAGGTGAAAATGATATTTAATGAAGATAAGTATAATCAACTTCTTTTTATCTCTTATGAAGAAAGGGTTAAGGTGGTTTGTTTTTTAAAAGAAATAACTAAAGGGAAAATTAAGGTTAACATGAAGAATAAATGTTATTAGCAGGCGCTCAACTTATCAATACGTAATATAAGTTACAATAATTTCATTTTCATGCTTTAATGAGTGAAATATCACTCATTGTGTTTATAAGGTAATCAATATGGAAAAAGTAACATTACAAGCATTTCTTGATCAAGAATGGAGAGATATTGCTATTATTAATTTTCCTGATCATGATCGCGCATTATATGCAAGCAAGTATGATATTACCTATCCAATCACTGAATTAGAGTATGAAACAAACTATTCAGTGGATTACCTGTATCAAGATGACAACCACTCTGTTTCTATTAATCATCCTGTTGCCCTTTATTTTGATGATAATGGTTCACCAGGTTGGCTTAAATTTTTAGATGATATTGTGCCTAGCGGTGCAAGTCGGAGATATTGGATCCAATATCTTGATATTTCGGGTTTGACTGTAGAACAACAAAACTATGAATTGCTTTATCGTGGTACTATTTCACCTATTGGTAATTTACGAGTAAAAGAATCATTGCCAGCACCTTCTAACTTAAGCGAACATCTTGTTTTTACTATCGATGATGTCAAAAATAGAGCCAGCGATTTTCTAGATTATGCACAACGTAAAGGTGCTGCTGCTGGTGGTGCAACAGGGGCTGGAGGTGAAGCTCCGAAATTGTTATTAAGATGCAGTGATAATGAAGAAGTTTGGATTGATACTTATCAAGATGATGTCTCTAATCACGATAAATATTACTTAGTTAAATTTCCAAGAGGAAATCGTTCAAGTATAGATTGTGATATTTTAAGAGCAGAATATCATTTTTATCACGAGCTTACTTCAATGGGCTTTAATACTATTTCTATTGAAGGTATGCGCCTAGAGGAAGGAAATAATTACCCTTCTTTATGGCTTCCTCGTTTTGATATAAAAAAAGAAAACCATAAAGTTATTCGTTTAGCTATGGAATCTGTCTATTCCATGTTGAATAAAGCACCAGGCACAACGCTATATCATGAAATAGTAATCAGAGAATTAATTGATAAAATTAATCAAAGCAATATGGTTACTCAATTTGGTTTTCAATTTGATATAAGTAATTTTATTATTGAATGGGTAAGGCGAGATTTATTAAACATCATTTTTGGTAATAGCGATAACCATGGTCGAAATACTTCGTTTATAAGAAACAATAATACAATTTATCTTGCCCCTATCTATGACTTTGCACCGATGAAGGCTGATCCTGAAGGTATTGCTAGAACAACAAAATGGCATTCACAAAGTGAAATGGGTGGAGAGTACAATTTTATTAATATCGCAAATTCTTTATCTGATTTAATTCCACCAGAACAACTACTCAACGCGTTAAAAGAAACTGCCTTACAACTTATTACGCTAAAAGAGAGATTAGAGGTAAGAGGTGTGCCAACACAAATCCTCACAATGCCTTCATTTGGTTTTGATTTTATATCTAATAAGCTAGAACGCTGGGGATTATTATCATGAGTAATGTCAAAAATAAAATTCAAATAAACCAATCTCCAGCGAGAGCATCAAAAACACGCCAATCTGTTGCAACAGTAGATAGAAAAGAAGTGATTAACCAGATAATGTCTCAGTTGTTATTTGGAGAAATAAGCCAAGGAGAGGCATTAAAAATGTTAAGAATAAAAGTATTAGGTTTGAATCAAGAACGCTATGCAAAGCTTATTAATATCTCACGCAAGACACTATCAGAAATAGAAAATGACAAAGGTAATTATTCTGCTGATATTGTTAATAAAGCATTTAAACCATTTGGATTAAAGATTGGGCTAATTCCTTTTTCTCCTCATGTTTTATTTTCATTACTAAAAGAGTACAACAATAAAAATGAGTAATATAAGTTACAAAAAACACTTTTTTTATAATTAATGACACTTATATCACTCATTAAACGAAAAACATCCGCAAAGCGGATGTTTTAGTTTTTATTTAAATTAATAATCAGTGGATACTTGTTGTACTTTTATTCTTCAATATCATCTTCTTCATCGCAGACTTCAAGTGCTGGAAAGTAATCAACTCGCCAAGACTTGATCCCTTGATACACTTCATCAACGGCATTTTTTACCGCTTCGGTCATTGGATAATAAAAACCGACGAGATCGGGTTGTATCCCTAAGAAAGTAATATCTGGAATATCATCTTTTAATTGATCGATAAGAAAATTCAGCGGCATATTATGAGTGCTCATAATAAACATTTCCGCTATGTAGTCAGGATCTATCACCCTAATTTCACCAGGGTTTAAACCAATATCTGCAGCATCAACAATAACAACACATTGAGGTTGTAACTCTCTTACTTGATAAGAGACATTTTCAGGCGCGCTTCCCCCGTTGATAACAATCCATCCATCAATGGGATTTGCTTCCATTAACTCAGCAAGCAGAGGACCTGCACCATCGTCACCCATCATGCTGTTGCCGACCGTTAATACCACTTTAGGTGCTGTCATTGCTTTACTCATGGTTTTCTCTTCACAATCAAATAAATAGCCGGTTCTGCGTGGATCTCACCCAGTAATTTAATCAGCGTTTGACTCCACTCACTAAAAATAGGATCGTCACTTTTGATAATAGGATCAAATGCTAACGCTAATAAGTGAGTATGCTCAGAGTTAATATTAATTTCACCGAACGTCAGCAACCCTTGCATTTTGCGTTTGGCTTCCCCTTCAGGCAATAAATCAATCCATGCTTTATATTTTTCTAAAGGACAAACTAGCTCTGTTTTTAGACAATCAATCATACCGACGTGGTGACCAATCGCGAGCGAATAGTACATCACCTGTTGCGCTTGCTCAGGAATATCATCATCGCTATCAACAAACTTTTGTCTCAATGACCAAAAGTAAACGTTAGCATCATCAGGCATAAATGCCCCCTTGGCTTAATGAATAAACAAGGCGTTTTACAATCTCAGATAAACGAGGATCATTCGCTTGTCGTAGCCATTCATCTACACGTCCACTAACTTCCTGAATAGTAGCGCCCTCTAATAAGGTGAGGAAATGATCGCTGATTTGTCTTCCCTGATAATAGCCAGCAAGACGACGAGCTTCACGCTCAATCATCACTCGAGCATCTAAAGGAATAGAAGGCAGAATTAGAGAGGCTTTTTCATTCTCTACTTCAATGTGCGATTCGCCTTTTAATTTCTGGTCTAACAAGCCCAGCGCAACAGCAAATCCATAAATCGTCGCTGCTGGTGTTGGAGGACAACCTGGGATCCACACATCAATAGGAACGATAGATTCACTGCCACCCCATACACAATAGAGATCGTGGAAAATACCGCCACCACAGCCACAAGCACCATAAGAGATACAAATTTTTGGATCTGGCGCTGATTCATAAGCACGCAATGCAGGAACACGCATCTGGCGCGTTACTGCGCCAGTGAATAATAAAATATCAGCGTGACGAGGCGAGGCCACCACTTTGATACCAAAACGTTCAGCATCAAAAACCGGTGTAATTGCGGAGAAAATTTCAATCTCACAACCATTACAACCACCACAGTCAACACGATAAACATAAGCTGAACGCTGAATATCTTTCAACAATGTCTGTTTTAGCTTTTTAGCCTGTTCATCAAGGGTGATAGGTTGGCTAACATGATGATTAATGGGAATTTCTGGAAAACTCATTTTATTGTACTCCCAATTTCGCCCACACTAATATTTTCACGACCATCAGATAACAAGTTATGTTTACGCTTACATTCAGGGCAAGTTTCAAATTGTGGGCGCATCGCTTCTACGGTTTGCTCATCCCAGCCTGATTGCACTAATAGTTCCATCGCATATTCAACTGATTTTCTAGGCGTAAAGGGTTGATGGCATTCACGGCAATTCAATAACTTAAAAGTTCCTTTGATATAAAGATCTGACTTTTTAGTTACTGCCGTTTCAAACATATCGGATAAAACAATCGCTCTTGTTGGGCAAACTTCTTCACAACGACCACAATAAATACAGCGACCAATGAATAATTGCCAATGACGCTCGCCTGTTTCCAAATTCGTTTCCATCGTTAACGCATTAGCAGGGCATGCTGAGGTGCAGGCACCACAGACAATGCATTGCTGTGCATCATATTCAGGCTTTCCTCTGAAACCATCAGGTAAATCCAGAGGTTTAAACGGATATTTGGTCGTTGCTTCGCCTGTTTTGATTATGGTTTTAAACAATTTTAACATCGTTCATTCCCTCACTTGAGCGGCGAATTTTTACGTTCGATGCTGTAACGTTCAATTTCTTTGTAAGAAACTGTTTTAGATTTACGTTTTTTCACATCGACGAGCGTTACCCTGTCAGTACAGGAATAACAAGGGTCAAGACTACCGATAATTAACGGCGCATCAGAGACGGTATTTCCTTGCAACATATAACGTAATACTGGCCAGTTAGCATAAGTTGCAGCACGGCAACGCCAGCGGAATAATTTTTGGTTATCACCCAACATACTCCAGTGAACATCTTCACCGCGTGGTGCTTCAGTAAAGCCCAGCGCAAATTTATATGGCTGATAAGTAAAGCCTTCGGTTAATAATGGACCTTCTGGCAAGTTATCTAAGGCATATTCAATCATTGCCATTGAATCCAAGACTTCTTTAATACGTACCATCACACGGGAGAATACGTCGCCACCTTCATAACTAAAAAGCGTCAGTGGAAGATTGCCATAATCTGCAAACGGGTGGTCAAAACGAACATCACGTTTAAAGCCACTCGCTCTTATCATTGGCCCTACTGGGCTAAAATCACGAGCCACTTTCTTATCTAAGATACCAACACCGACAGTACGTTGTTCCATATTTGGCGCTGATAGCAATATATCCACTAATTCAGTGACTTCTTTACGCATTTCTCTAACAAGTTGGATAGTCTTCAGACGCTGATCTTTTAAAATATCGCGACGAATCCCCCCAATTAAGTTCAAGCCATACGTTTTACGCGCACCAGTGAGCATTTCTGCAATCTGCATTGATTTTTCACGAATACGGAAAAATTGCATAAAGCCAGTATCAAAGCCTGTAAAGTGACTGGCTAAACCAATGTTTAATAAATGGCTATGAAGACGTTCAACTTCTAATAGGATAGAACGAATAGTATGCGCACGACGTGGCACTTCAATGCCTAACGCATTTTCAACAGAAGTGACATACGCCACGCTGTGAGTAAAACCACAGATACCACACACGCGGTCTGATAAGAAGGTCACTTCGTTATAACCCATACGGGTTTCAGCCAGTTTTTCCATACCACGGTGAACATAGAACATGCGGTAATCAGCATCGACAATGTTTTCACCGTCTACGAATAAGCGAAAGTGTCCCGGTTCATCAGAGGTAATGTGCATAGGGCCAATTGGCACAACACGCGCATCTTGCTTACCTTCGTTCACGAAAGGATAAGTTTCGACTTCAGTTGCTGGTGCTGGACGTTGGCGATAATCCATCGCATCTTTACGCAGTGGATACATCTCTTCAGGCCAGTCATCGGGAAGCACTAAACGACGTTCATCAGGTAAACCAACCGGGATAAGACCATACATATCACGAATTTCACGTTCACCCCACACTGCTGCTGGGACACGCGGAGTCACTGACGGGAACTCTAAAGTAATTGGGCTAACATGCGCTTTTACAACAACCCAGCATTTTTCACCCTCTTCCATTGATAATGCGTAATAAACAGCATAGTCCCCGTTTAAACTACGTTCGTCATTACCGAATAAAACAGGTAACCAACCGCCTAAGCCGTAATACAGGTATTCCACCACTTCAGGGAGTGATTCCGTTTTTACTGTTATCGTCAATTGATCAGCGGTTTGTCGCTCTTCATCAAGAACTGCTGATGGGAATTTCTCACGAACCTTGGCAACGTAATCTCCGCCTAGTTCTTTTCCCTCTTTTCTACTGACATAATTTTGGTAGCTCACGTTACATCTCCTGAACCGATGTGGATGGATTGTTGATTAAAGCCGTTGGCCATGCATAAGTAGGTGACTCACTTTTATCAATATTCATCACGATATTAGCGGCATTTTCTAACAGCTCGCTGACAGGTTTAGGAATGTGAGTTCCCATTAACAGCATAAGTGCAATCAGAATGACCATTGGTAATGTGGTTAAAATTCCCAGTTCACCTTTAGCAACAACATCAGGTTTTGGACCAAAGACAGTTTTAGCCACCATACGAACTAAACCACCTAACACTACGGTCAATAACAATAATAATAGGATAGTTAGCCCAATGTGCTGAGAAGCTAAACCTGCCACAACAATCATAAATTCACTAATAAAGACGTTGAAAGGAGGCATACCGCCTAACGCTAAAGCGCCACCAGCAAAAAGAGCGGCACTTAATGGCATCACTTTAAACATGCCTTTCACGACATTTAAATCACGAGTACCGTATTTCAATAACACGTTACCGGAGCCACAGAACAACAGTGCTTTCGCTAAACTGTGGTTTAAGGTGTGGAATAAAGCGGCCAAAATACCAATTGGTCCGCCAATCCCTAATGCGACGGCAATTAATCCCATGTTTTCCACACTGGAATACGCTAAAAGACGTTTCATATCGCGCTGAATAAGAATAAAGAACGCCGCGATAGCAACAGAGAGGAAGCCAAAGATTAACAGTAAGTTACGTGTAAATTCAGTACCAATTGCCGCATCAATAATGATGTAGTAACGAATGATAATTAACAGCGCACAATTCAGTAAAACTGCTGATAACAGCGCACTGACAGGGCTTGGTGCTTCACTGTGTGCGTCTGGTAACCATGCGTGCATTGGGAATAACCCCGTTTTGGTACCGAAACCGATTAAAATAAAGACAAAAGCTAAATGCATCAGTGTTGGGTCTAACTGGTCTGTATATTTCAACACTTCAGTCCAGAAGATAGCCTGATCTGGATCAGGCATAAAGCTTGCGGCATTGGCATAAACCAAAATAGTTCCGAAAAGACCAAATGCCACACCCACACTACAAATAATGATGTACTTCCACGCAGCTTCCAAAGAAGAACGTTGACCATAAATTCCAACTAAGAATGCAGAACTTAGGGTTGTTGCTTCAATGGCTGCCCACATTAAGATCAAGTTATTACTCGTAATTGCTAATAACATGGTGAATAAAAACAGGTGGAAGAAACCATAATAATTACACAAAGTGCGTACTGAAATTTCGCCCTCATCCACTTCGTGATTCATATAGCCAATAGAATAAAGCCCTGTTAAAAAGCCGATAATACCTAAGATGGCGAGGAATAATGCGCCAAGGCTATCCACATGAACCCAATTAGCAGCAGCCAATATTTCGCCATGAGACATGACATCTGCCACAGCCCCTAATGCAGCGATTAACAATACGGTGATACCAATAGCATGGATCCCTGTTACAACAGGACGCGCACCCGCTTTTAATAACGGGCTTAGAAACGCCAGTATTGAAAATACCAACGGTGCAAACATTAAAATTGTTAACATGGTTGTTTGGTTCATCTCCTCACCCCTTCAGCGCGGTCAGTTGATCCACGTTCAGTGTGTTGAGCGTGCGGTAAATCTTACGAGCCAACACTGCCATAACGATCACAGCAAAGATGGCGTCTGTGGCGATACCAATTTCGACCAGTTCTGGCGCTCTCCACGCTAATAATGCCAGTGTTAAGTGAGAGCCGTTTTCCATTAAACAGTAACCAAAAGCTTGTTTTAGGATATTTCGCTGAGTCACGATGCAAAGTAGACCCAACATAAAGTGTCCCAGAGAAACTGCGAGTGCAGGTTTCAAATCAACAACCATTGGGATTTGAATTGGCTCTACCACAAACCAACTTAAAATGACGATAACAGCAGCCAGCAACATTAAAAATGCCGGGCTAATAACACTGATATTCGCACTAGGATCGGATAACTTACGGAATGCAAATCCTAAAATAAGTGGCACAAGCAGAACTTTAGTAAAGAAGGCGGTGATCGCCCAAAGTGTAAGTTGGTGTGCATCTAATGTATTGGCTAAAGTGACGAAAATCATCACTAAAACGAAAGATTGCAATGCATAGAACCAACAGGATGCAATCGGCTTTTTAGCGCCAATTACCAGTAGCGAGGTGATCATCATTAACCCCGCCAAATTGTTTACGATAAGTGCTCCAGTCATGATTTATCTCCCTTATCCTAGCCAAGTGACTGCGATAACACTGGATGCAAAGGACATAACAATCAGTATTCCAATCACAATTTGCATTGCCATAGGAACAGGTTGCCCTTGTGCAACTTCTGTACTTGGTTTGCCAGGAACAACACGACCAAACCAGTAGATAAACCAAGTGAAGCTAGCAACAGACTCAATCAGTACTAGCACCATAATTGGTGTCATCACCCAGAAAACACTCGACAGTTCAAAACCTGCGGCAAAAATTGGGAATTTACTAAAGAAGCCATTCATTGGAGGAACCCCAGCAATTGCCAGCGCGGCAACACAGAAACCCACGCCCAATAATGGATATTTATTAATTAACCCTTTTAAGCGCGGCAACATACGAGTACCACAGCTATAACTCAATGCACCGGCAACTAAGAAGAACAAGCTTTTCGCGAAGGCATGGTTAAAGATATAAGCAATACCGCCTTCAAACGCTTCGCGCGGTCCAAAGATAGAAATAGATAATGCAAGGAAGATATAAGAGAGCTGAGTGATGGTTGACCATGCTAATAGGCGTTTCATATCTTTTTGTGGCAAATACATCATAAAGCCATAAATCAACGTGATAACCGCCATGGTAATACCCACCCAACCAATAAGGTGAGGAACATCACCATCTGCTGACATAATCGCACGAGCAAAGATATAAACACCGACTTTTACCATTGATGCGGCGTGTAAGTAAGCACTCACAGGTGTTGGAGCTTCCATCGCATCAGGTAGCCAAGCTTGCAGTGGTAATTGAGCTGATTTACCCCAAGCCGCAAAGAGAATTCCACCAAACACAATCAGTTTGGTTGGCTCATCTAACGTTGCGATTGCGGTTAATTCAAATGTCCCCGTACTCACAAACAAGGTTGCCGCTGCGAGATAAAGACCGATTGAAGCAACGTGAGTGATCAACAACGCTTTCATTGCTGAACGGAGCGATTTGTCAGATTGGTAGTAGCCGATTAATCCCCAAGAACATCCCCCGGTGATTTCAAAAAACAGGAGTTGACCTAAAATAGTCGATGAAAGGACTAACCCCGCCATTGCACCAATAAAAATCAGCAAGAAGGCATAATAGCGACGAGTACCATCATGTGGATGCTCGCGATTGCCATTGGTCAGATAGCCAGTAGAGTAAAAACTCACCAACAATCCTAAGAACACAACCGCGAAAGCAATCAATGTACTGACACGATCAATGGTAAAACCAAAGAGCGCAACATCACCATATTGTACTAGCGTAATTGTGGTATCGACTTTACCTTCAGCGAGGAACTGCCAACCTAAAACAACCGTTCCTAATGTGGCTAATAAAGCGAACAGTGTACATAACCACTTCGCCATCCGATTTGGCATTAAGGACGTAATCAACGCCCCCGCAAATGGGATGAGTAAGGTCGCAAGAGCTATATTTTCCATTGTAATCATCGCTCCTTATAGACCGGTTAAATAGAAAACAAGAGCCAGTGCCGCAACACCGAATCCTAACCATGTCACATGGTGAGTCAGTAAGAAGCGACCACGCGCTAAACTGTTTTCAACCAATGACGCTAATACAAACACCACTAACAGCTTCACTGCCATTAAAACTAACGCAATGATCAGTGCAATAAAGGTGAATTCTGTTGCTTTACCGAAAGGAATAAATATGGCCAAAAACAGTTCAGCCACTACCACTTGTTTTAAACCAAGACCCAGTTTCACCATGGCAAAACCAGAGCCTGAATACTCAGTTAATGGACCTTCTTGTAACTCTTGCTCAGCTTCCGCAACGTCGAATGGCATTTTGCCCATTTCGATAAATGCGGCAAAAGCACAAGCTAATAAGGCTAACAGTGTGGCAGTTGGTGATACCCAACCTTGAGCAAGTGTTGCACTAATGGTGCCGACGTTGGTTGAACCCACAATTAACGCCACCACTATCAGTGATAACACTAAGATAGGCTCTACTAACACACCCAGCGTTAATTCACGGCTAGCACCAATACCTGCAAACGTGCTTCCTGAATCCAGACCAGATAAAGAGAAGAAGAAACGATAAAGTGCAAACAGATAAATCAGTGCGATAAGGTCGGCCGCACCCGCAAACAGTGACGTTGCGGTAAAGACAGGCAACGCCATCGCAACCACCAGCATACTTCCCAGTAACACATAAGGCATTACTTGGAAGATCACGCCAGATTGCTCAGGTGCCACAGATTGACGTTTAAATAACTTAAAGATATCTCGATAATCTTGCAAAATCCCGGGGCCTTGACGCGAATGCATCTTGGCGCGAATTGTGCGCGAAATACCTGTACATAATGGGGTTATCGCTAACAAAAAGAGTGCTTGTATTAGTGCGAATATGCCCATCATTAACGTAGGTGCTTCTTGGAAAGTCATAAGTCCCTCTCCTTACGCTGCGATGACTAAAAGCAAGATGACCAGCGCTGCGACAACGTATAGACAATAGAGTCTGAAATCCCCGCCTTGTAGGCATTGGATACGTTTTGCAAAACGTTGGATACCACGAACCAGAGGATAAATAATGCGTTCATCCCAGAATGGTTCGACCTTTTCAGCACCGAGCTGTGTTTTATTAAAACCACGAGACAGCAATGGAGATGGATCAAGTTGTTTACGCATACGATAAAGTGGTGCAAACATGCTACGTAATGCTTGAGTAAAACCACCTGCTGACACTGCCATATCCTTTTCCCACACATAACCACACGCCCAAGGATCACCTTTACGACGAAACGCAGGTTGATTGCCTTTTAGGCCGAGGTAAATCAGGAATGGGATAAGCGGTAGAGCAATTAATAAAACAAATGTTAATGCTGGAGAGAACATGGCTTGCGATGCAGTATCAGGAACAAGCATGGAGCCTTGAGCCACCGTTAATGCGCTGGTTTCGCTAAGCGACATTGCAATATTGGCAATGATTGGTGCAACGAAAGCTGCCCCCACACCTAACACAACACAGAAAAGCGCTAATAAGCCCATCGCAATCGTCATTGGTAGTGGTACTTCTTTTGCTTTTGTTGCTTGCTCACTACGAGGACCGCCACAGAAGCTAACACCATAGACTTTAACGAAACACATTGCCGCTAATGCCCCTGTAATTGCCAGCATAATAATGGCAATAGGACCACTTAAGCGCATCACAAAGTTACCTTCGTAACTCATCGTAAATAAAGATTGATAGGTATACCATTCACTAACAAAACCGTTTAGTGGCGGTAATGCTGAAATCGCCATACAACCAATTAAGAATGCCGTTGCAGTGTAAGGCATCAGTTTGGCTAGCCCACCCATCTTATCCATATCACGCGTGTGAATTTGATTAATAATCGCGCCAGCTCCGAGGAATAATAACCCTTTGAACACCGCATGGTTTAATAAGTGATATAAAGCCCCTAACAGGCCAAGTGCAGCAATAACCGGATGGTCTGTTGCCATGCCGACCATACCAACACCCACACCCATTAAAATGATGCCGATATTTTCAACGGTATGCCATGCAAGCAAACGTTTTAAATCATGCTCTGCTAATGCGTACATAACACCCAATACAGAAGACACTGCACCGAATGCGAGGACAACAATTCCCCACCACATTTCAGTTGCACCCAATAAATCGATACCGACTTTAATTATCCCGAAAATACCAATTTTGACCATTACACCTGACATTAATGCCGATGCATGTGAAGGTGCTGCGGGGTGAGCTTTGGGTAACCAACTGTGTAATGGCAACATACCTGCTTTGGCGCCAAAACCAAAAAAGCCCAGTAAAAACACCACAGAAGCCATTGCAGGAGAAAGAGAGAGTTGACGGAATGAATCAAAATCAAGGCTACCACTTTCACGCCACATCAAGAAGAAGGCAATCATGATTAACACGGAGCCTGCGTGAGCAATAAAGAAGTAAAGTAAGCCTGCGTGAATAGATTCGTCATCTTGGTCAGCAATCACTAAAAACCAAGAAGCCAGTGACATCATTTCGAATAGGATAATAAAGTAGAACGCATTATCCATCACCACTAAGCCAACCATAGAAGCAATAAACAGATTCATAAAGAATCCCATGCTCCAAGCGCCACGACCTTTATATTCTTGCACATAAGCAAGAGAATAAAGCGCACACACGCTGACCAGTAATGAAATAACGAACACCATAAAGGCGCCTAACATATCCATGCGCACCACAAAGGCGGCAAACTCGAAAGGCCCTGCGGCGGTAAAAGTAGCGATTTCGCCACCAAAAATAACCGGTAATGCACTTAAAATACCTAAGACACCACCAATGATTGCGCTGATCCCTGAAATAAGGATTGCCAACCCTTCCTGTTTTTTTAAAAACAGTGCAATAACGCCACCAACAACATACAGGATGACTGACCACAGCAGTAACTGAAGAGGTTCCATATTACTTCCGCTCCTGTGTCAAAGTAGATAAATCGTCAAGGCTCGTAATGGGTTCCATCACTGAGTCTAAGCGTCGCGTTTTCATTTGCTCTTCAAGTTTGTCTTCTTCAACTAAATGCAATGCATCGGTTGGACATACGTTGACACAAGCAGGACCTTCATCAGAGAAAGCACATAAATCACATTTCACTGCGATTGCGCGGACACCCACATTCCATGCAAGGAATGGATTGGTTGTTGGAAGGCTTGCTGGCACATCTGCCAACATTTCTTCAGGTACAAAGTGTTCAAAAACAGCCGGTAAGTTAACTGGTTTACTGCCTGATGGTGTAATTGCACCAAAAGGACAAACCAGACCACACAACTTACAGCCAATACACAGGCTCTCATTAAGAAAGATCATATTATCTTCATGAGTGATGGCATTGACTGGGCACACGCGAGCACAAGGAGCATCCTCACAGTGCCGACAAAGCATCGGTGCTGTCTGATCCTCCACTTTTACCACTGTAAGACGCGGATGCGCCTGTAATCCCACAGCTTGGTGAACTTCTGAACAAGCTGCCATACAGGTATTACACCCTATGCATCGTTGTGGCTCTGCAATTACAAAGCGATTCATTCGCCACATCCTCCGAAAAACGTTTAACAGCATTACTGTCGTCAATTTTTCTTTAGATAAAGCATATTTCATGCCAAGAGAGGATTTAATTTATTTGTGATAAAAATCATTGAGATAGAAACAAGGAAAGAGGATAAGAATGACGTATCGACAATAATGACGTTGACACTCAAAGAGGGATAAAACTCGGAGAGAAGGCTTTAGGCTGCTGACAAACATACTGTGTTTGCCAGCAAATAATAAGAAGTTTTCAATAAATGAGGTGAGACTTAGTTGTGGTAAATTTTCTTTTCAACATCTTTCATTGAATTTAAGCCACATTTTAAATCTTCTGGTGTTGCTTCAGAAAAACCTTCTGTAAAGGTTGCTGATAAATAAGCATCAACCATCATTTTAGCTTTAAACGGTGTTATTAATAAGCCCCCCATTGCCAGCATATTACAGTTATTAATTACCTTACAAAAACGGGCAGTCGTGATACTTTCACACACGCCACAATAAACATTTTTATGTTTATTCGCACTAATACTCACGCCCATTCCTGTACCACAGAAAACAAAGCCAATATATTCAGGATGTTCAGAAATAATTGAGCCAACTTTATCACCCACATCACAATAGCCAATAGGACCTGATTCTGTGAGATCTTTTATTGTGTAATTTTTTTCTGATAAATAAGATTTAATCGTATTTTTAAGCTCAAATCCTGAAGGATCAGCCCCCATAATAATCGTTTTATTTTCCATATAGCCTCCTAAATTAATTAAGAACCACTGGTAAACATAAACTATTGATGATATTTAGATTTAAAGTAAATCTAAAGGCTATTATTTATATTTAACCTAAATTAATTATAGATTAAAACTCTATTATTTGTGCTTAAGCGTGGGGAATTTACAAAAAAAAAGAAATAAAGAAATGAAAATTAATTCTATAAATAAGGTAATTAACCTATAAAACAAGCTAATTTTATTATGTCATAAATTGAATTGAATTAAATTGAATTGATAAAAAAATAAAAGAGATATATCAAAGTAAATGTCTATATTGAAAGGGTTTCCCTAGTACAACTAAAATATAAAATAAAGATCAATAATATTACAGGATTAATGTTTTTATCTATACTCTTCAATATCTCTTAAAGGAAAGTCAAAATAACTTAAATAAATATTGCTGTGGATTATCTTTACCAAAACAACCTACATGCTTATTCTAAGAAAATGGTTATTTTTTACCAATTCCAATATTGAATATCACATTCTGTTTTGGCATCAAGAATAATAAAGAGGTAAATAAATTAGAAACAAAATAATAACACATAAAATTAAATAATGCAGTAATACAAATCGCTCAATTTTTTAGAAAGAAAACACCTTCTATTAATCAATATTAATAAATTAAAATAAAAAAATACCGCAGATATTTAACATTATCTGCGGTAATTATTTATTGTGCTTAGCGTTTCACTCAGTAAAATAATCTATGCGATTATTTTACACGCGATACGTATTCACCTGAGCGAGTATCAACTTTGATAACTTCACCGATTTGTACAAACAGTGGAACTTTAACAACAGCACCAGTGCTTAATGTTGCTGGTTTACCACCTGTACCTGCGGTGTCACCTTTCAGGCCTGGATCTGTATCAACGATTTCTAATTCAACAAAGTTTGGTGGAACAACAGCGATAGGACGACCATCCCACAGTGTTACAATACACTCAGCTTGGTCGATCAGCCATTTAGCATTTTCGCCAACGGCTTTCTCATCTG
Source organism: Proteus sp. CD3 (assembly GCF_008808075.1). NCBI lineage: Bacteria > Pseudomonadati > Pseudomonadota > Gammaproteobacteria > Enterobacterales > Morganellaceae > Proteus > Proteus sp. CD3. Next base: position 3,193,648 of record NZ_CP019686.1, read on the forward strand.
CTGCTAATTGTTCGAAAGTTTCGTTGTTCATGAAATGCCAGAACTCACCGTCGTTGTACAGGTAAGTTAAGTTGATATCCATGACATCAGCACCATCTGCTGAATCAGTAGATTTAAATGTTTTTTCCAGTAATTTGTTAGAAATCAGTTTACGCAGACGCACACGAGCAAATGCCTGACCTTTACCTGGTTTAACAAATTCACATTCAGTAATGACGGCAGGCTCGCCATCTAACATGATTTTAAGACCTGAACGAAAATCGTTGGTATTATAAGAAGCCATGAATATCCTCTAACTTTTTTAATTTAAAATGGCATAGCCAAAAAATGGCACACATTGTAACTCATAATCACCCCACCAGAGAAGTCTGGTTAACACAACTCGCGCAGGCAATCAGTGATCCTGTTGAATTACTCCAACTTTTAGCGTTGGAACATCACGCTGATCTCCAACAAGGGGCTAAAGCGCGACGGCTTTTTCCGCTACGGGTTCCCCGTGAATTCGTTGCACGCATGAAAAAAGGCGATCCTAACGATCCATTGCTTTTACAAGTATTAACTGCAAATGCTGAATTTACCATAACACCGGGATTTTCTACGGACCCGTTAGATGAGCAACAAAATGCGGTGCCAGGTTTATTACATAAATATCAGAATCGTGCATTGCTTCTGGTCAAAGGTGGTTGCGCGGTCAATTGCCGCTACTGTTTTCGTCGTCATTTTCCTTACGAAGATAACAAAGGAAACAAAGCGAATTGGCAAAAAGCAATTGAGTATATCAAAAATAACTCAAAACTCGATGAAATCATCTTCTCAGGGGGAGATCCCCTTATGGCAAAAGATGAGGAGCTTGATTGGTTAATTACACAATTAGAGGCTATTCCTCATCTTAAACGCTTGCGTATCCACTCTCGCTTGCCAGTAGTTATTCCTGCACGTATTACTGACACGCTATGCAAACGCCTGCAACAATCACGTTTGCAAAATATTATGGTATTGCACACCAATCACGCTAATGAAATTGATGATGCATTGAGAGAAGCTTGTTCAAAGCTAAAAAATGCCAATGTCACTTTATTAAATCAAGGTGTGTTATTACGTGGTGTTAATGACAGTGCTGAAGTCCTTGCTGATTTAAGTCGCGCACTATTTGATGCTGGCGTTATGCCGTATTACTTACATGTTCTCGATAAAGTGCAAGGTGCTGCTCACTTTATGGTGCCAGACAGTGAAGCAAGAGAAATTATGAAAGCACTAATGAGTTTAGTTTCAGGTTATATGGTGCCTAAACTCACGCGTGAAATTGGTGGTGAGCCGAGTAAGACGTTATTAGATCTTGGGCTACGTCAAGAATGATCCCTGATGCTAACCGACACTATTTACGTTTAGATAATATAATTAACCCAACATAATTACACAAAAGTGACTACACTATAAAGGTAGGTTTGGTGATAATTTTCATAAAAAATCATTTATCTAATTAAGTTATGTTCACTTTCTTTTATTATGAAAAAGCACCTTCTTTGGTGCTTTTTTGTCTTTTAAATCAGTGAACACTTAAATAGTATTGAGGAGACAATATGAACATAATGGTAATCGGTGCTAAAGGTCGAGTTGGGCATAAATTAGTTGGAACATTATTAGCTAATGGACACCATATCATCGGAACTACCAGAAAAATCTCACACTTATCTAAAATCAAAGATTCACATTATCGTGAAATTGAACTCGATATCACAAAACCTTTGTCTTCCATTTCTCATAAATTCCCTGAACATTTAGATGCCATCTATTTTACAACAGGCTCTAGAGGGGAAGATCTATTACAGGTTGATTTACATGGTGCCGTAAAAACCATGCAAATCGCCATGGAGAAAGGTATAAAAAGATATATCATGCTTAGTGCAGTAAATTCTTTATTACCTGATAAATGGACCACATTAGTTGATTATTTTACTGCTAAATATTTTGCAGATCTTTATCTGATCAACCAGACCAACCTCGATTACACAATAATTCAAGCTGGTTATTTAACTGAACACTCAGGAACACATAAGATCTGCACAAAAAAAGAAGAAATACCCGCTGATGGCGAAATATCTATTGATAATGTAGCTTTAACGCTTGCTGAAATTTTAGACAAGAAGAATACCTTTAAAAAATGTATTCCTATATTAGATGGTGACATTGAGATAAAAGAGGCTATTAAGCAGATCTAAATACTCAATAGAGTTGCCTTTAATAATAAAAAACAAACCTGACCCCAAAGAAAAGAAATATTGAGGTCAGGTCTTGGTACCTAAAAAGTAACCACGTATTCAATTACTGACACTTATAAACTTGTCCACTCATTTTGCTATCTAATGGTGCAAAGCTATCAACAAAGCTACTTGCGCCAGTACCAACGTTAAAAATAACGTTACCACCCATTGCAGCTGCTTTATTACGTAGATCGTTAGCAGCGCCTCGCAGTGATTGGCTTTCAGTACGGGAACCTGATAACCAGTTATTTTGAACACCAGTCACTGTTCCTAGTAATTGGCATTCACTGCCTGGTTGCGTATCAGTGATTTGTACCTGTGAGCCAGCAGAGCTTAATGTGTTTGTTGCAGAACAGCCTGCTAGTAACAACGCGGCTGCAGCTCCCAATAACAATTTAATTCGCATGATCCCCTCATTTATTTGAGTGTCCGTTTAGTAATGACAACAATATACCTTGTCATCTCTCTTATGCGCAAAAATAAATCATCATCACTATCTCACATTAACCAATAGCCTTAAGATATTATTTTCGCTTTAAACTTATTTTAACGTACAAATTCGGCTTTGAGATAGACAAAGCAATAATGCCTCTATTCTACACCGCTTTTATGCTTTTAAAATGATCAGACTGATTTTCAACCTACACAGTGCGAGAACGAACACATAATTTGTTCATTTTTTTAACATCTTCAGACAGCAAATCGCTGTCTGAAGATAATATCGACTTAAATTAACTCAAATGATGATTCAACGCTTCTTCTTTTAAATCTAATTCATGGCGCAAACGATGAAAAATATGCTCGCTAATATGACGTGATTTACGTAACTGCTGTAATGTATCACGCTCTATTTTTAACGCACTGCGCGACAACTGACGCTCCATGCTAAACAAGCGTTTCAGATCAAGCGCTCCTTCTTGCACACTGTCTTCACTATCAAGGCGACGACTATAAATTTCTAATAAATGCGAACCGGCTTCATTGCGTAGTGACATCTCATCAAGATCTTCACAAGGCTGGTTCATTAACTCATTAATATGCGCAATCGCCGCTTCGTTTAACGCCAAACGCGTACGAATTTCATCATTTTCATAAGGTAAATCTTCTGATAGCCCTTTAGTTAAAATCGGCAATGCAATTGTGGCTATCAATAATGAACAGAGAATAACGCCCATCGCAATAAAAATGGCGAGATCTCGTGTTGGGAAAGGTGAGCCGTCTGTCATTAATAAAGGCAAGGTTAAGATACCCGCTAGCGTAATCGCCCCTCTGACACCAGCCGTTGCCATAATCGCCATTAAGCGCAGATCATGGCGAGATAAACGTTTATCAGGAGAGCGGAATACTGTCAGTGACATAGAGATCCACACCCATGTAAAACGTAGTACAGCAAGCCCTATTGTAATAACGATGATATAACCTAAAACAGCCCAAGGATTAGTTGCACCCGCTGATTGCGTCACTTCAGGTAAAATCTTCCACATTGCAGGAAGTTGTTCACCTAATAGAATAAAAATCATCCCATTAAGCGCAACTTGAACGGTATCCCAAACTGCTTTACTTTGCATACGAGTGGCAGCTTGCATACGACCGACAATTTTTTCGTAGTGCATTGCAATACCAGCAACAACTGCTGCGAGGATCCCCGATACATGGAAATGCTCTGCCAATAAATACGCAATAAACGGCATCAACAAGCTGATCAAGATTTGGATAGCCGGATCTTCACCAGTACGTTTAACCAAAAACTGATTTAATCGCCCAATCACGCCAGCCACAATCAAACCAATCGCAGCACCACCTAAAGCAACTAATAAAAATTGCCCCGTTGCTGAAGCAATAGAAAAAGAGCCTGTTAATGCCGCTGCGACCGCAAAGCTAAAACAGACTAAGCCTGTAGCGTCATTAAGCAACGACTCGCCTTCTAAAATATGTGTCATACGTGAAGGAAGTGGTGAATTTACAGTCATCGCGGAGACTGAAACAGGATCGGTCGGTGACAAAATCGCCGCTAAGGCAAACGCAATCGCAAGCGAAATAGAAGGAATAAGCCAATGAATAAAAAAGCCCATCCCAATTACGGTGACAACAACTAAACCGATCGCCAATGACATAATCGGTTTAATTTCTTGAAATAACGCCTCTTTAGGAATACGCCAACCATCCAAAAATAGAAGCGGTGGAATAAAGAGAAACAAGAAAAGATGAGGATCAAAAGCCACCTCAAAACCAAAAATCGACAAACAAGCCCCCACAGCTATTTGGATCAACGGCAGAGGAATTTTTTCTGACAGCAATCGTGAGATAAATACACTCACAATCACGGCAAAAAGAAAAATAAGCACAATGGCAACGACAGACATGGTGAGCACCCCCAATTATTTAATATTTTTTAAGCGGTGCAGTAAAAACGATCTGTTGCCTAATTGTAAAGAAATAAGTTGTTTCTAATTATATAAAAAATGAATTATCTGATAATTCTGAAATAAAACAGCATAAAAAGACCCGAGTCTACGAAGTGACCTTAGTCATTAGGGTCACTTCATTATCTGGATCTGGGCTTAAATTGTTATCTACATTTCAAATTTTTTCTCTGATTTCGGATCTTTGCTACCATAGATATCTGTTTGGATAGTAATCAGCAATTCGTGAAGGGTTGATTGTAGAAATATCAGAAAATCTGGCTGATTGATGGTCCTCTCTACTACGGATACGGGTAAAAAGCGTTTCATTTCACCTTCAAATCTGGCACTTTTCACCAGTATAGGCAAAGAGCTAATCCTTTCCTGTAATGCCCCTTCAAATTCATCATTCAGTTTATAATCAGCAATCTTTTTCATGACCAATTCAGCGTCAGGCTTTGCACCTTGCTGATGTAACCATACCAAATCCCACATATCTCGATATCGAATATGACTTGTCGTTGCTGGGAAAGATACCAATTTATCAGCCATAATTTCTGTGAGTTCTTCCACGCGAATAATGAGATCAGAGTATCCACTTGGGAGCTGCTCATAGTTTGAAACAAGTGTTTTTATGCTTTGTGTATACGCTGGGATATTGGCTATTTCTATTTTGATTTTCTGTTTTGGCAAATCATTTTTACCCTGATTAGTCGTCACTGAAATTTGCCATTTATCAACTTTAACATCAGCGTATTCCGGCTCCTTTCTCAGTTCTTTAGGTTCTTTAACAACAACCTCTAATCCATAGCGTTCACCAACATACTTTTCAATGCAGCCTTTAATTTCAAGCATCTGCTCTGAACAAAAGTCACGACCACCAGCAAAATCCAGATCTTCACTAAACCTGTTTGAGTTATAGCAAAGCCTGAGTGATGTACCACCTTGAAATGTAAGATTCTTTAAAAGACCTGCCGAAGATAAAGCAAAAATAATGTCATAGTGAAACAATTCCTTTTCTACGACAGGTCTATTGGAGACATAGCCTTTTTGCATGACAATATCATCAACCAATTTGTTAAAATCAACGAGGTCAGTCATTATAAAGTTCCTCTGGTTGAATGAGGTGTGTGTTTCTACCAACCCGCATCAAGTCTTTAACAGCCGTTTCCTTCGTCGCGATCCTCATCGGCCCTCTTCCTTTTATGGTTGTATTGATGATTTCAAACGGTTTCTTTTTCGTATGAGTAATTTCAATAACTCCCCAAGGGGTTTTAAACTCACCTGAACGCCCCGTTGACATAATGGTTAATCTATCGATGGGAATTTGTGAAATAACACCATACTGAGACAAAGCTGATTCAAGGCTGACATAGTTATAATGGCCTCGTCTAATATTTTCGGCTAAGCGCTCCAAAGGATAAGGTCCTAACGAGCCATGCGAATAGATGTATACACCTTTTGACGCTCGCTTCAACACATTAGCAGAGACCAATCGATCGACTGATTTTTGCAGTGTCTTGTGGGACTCATCAGGGAAGAGTATTTCTAAATCTCTGGTGAGAAAAATATTTCTGCCTTGATTAGCGAATTTTTCAAAAGTATTAACAGCGGTTATTAAATCCATAGTGTTACCTCAACGAAACCACCCCTTATAAGGGGTGGTTTTGTGTACTAAAGGTATGATATGCGAATTATGTTAACAAATAAACCCCAAAAAAGGGGATATTATGTATACCAATAATAAGATATACAGGATCTGATCCAAGCTCCAGAAGCGACAATTCGTGCCCAATATCGGATTTGACGAGAAGATATCAAATATTTTTTTGAAAGTTTTCGAAATGCTTTGCCCACTAAGTATTGATTTACAATAGTGATTTTCAAATCTCAATTATAATTAGACATAAAAAAACCCGAGCCTAAACTCGGGTTTTCTTTGTAAAACAGTAAGCTGATGAATTACATCATGCCGCCCATTCCACCCATGCCGCCCATACCACCAGCGCCACCTAAATCCATTTTATCTTCTTTAGGTGAATCTGTGATCATCGCTTCTGTTGTGATCATCAGACCTGCGATAGATGCCGCAAATTGCAGTGCTGAACGAGTAACTTTAGTTGGATCTAAGATACCCATATCAATCATATCGCCGTAAACATCAGTTGCAGCGTTATAACCGTAGTTACCTTCACCTGCTTTCACATTGTTTACAACAACTGAAGGTTCTTCACCTGCGTTAGCAACGATTTGACGCATTGGAGATTCCATTGCACGTAATGCAACACGGATACCCACTGTTTGTTCTTCGTTATCACCAACCATCTCACGCAGAGCGTTAGCAACACGAACCAGCGCAGTACCACCACCCGCAACAACGCCTTCTTCAACTGCTGCACGAGTTGCATGCAGAGCATCATCAACACGAGCGCGTTTTTCTTTCATTTCAACTTCAGTTGCTGCACCAACTTTAATTACTGCAACACCGCCAGCTAATTTAGCAACGCGTTCTTGCAATTTTTCACGGTCATAATCTGAAGTTGCATCTTCGATTTGTTGACGGATTTGAGATACACGACCGCTGATAGCGTCTTGATCACCTAAACCATCAATAATAGTGGTTGTGTCTTTGTTGATAACAACACGTTTTGCTTGACCTAAGTCTTCTAATGTTGCTTTTTCTAACTCCATGCCGATTTCTTCAGAAATCACAGCGCCGTTAGTTAATGTTGCGATATCTTGCAACATTGCTTTACGACGATCACCAAAGCCAGGAGCTTTAACAGCAGCAACTTTAACGATACCACGCATGTTGTTCACAACTAATGTTGCCAGTGCTTCACCTTCAACATCTTCTGCAATGATAAGCAGAGGTTTGTTAGCTTTAGCAACGCCTTCTAAGACAGGCAGTAATTCACGGATGTTAGAAACTTTTTTATCAACTAACAGAATGAATGGATTTTCTAATTCTGCTGTGCCCGTTTCAGGTTTGTTGATGAAGTAAGGAGACAGATAACCACGGTCAAACTGCATACCTTCAACAACATCTAGCTCATCTTCTAAGCCAGTACCTTCTTCAACGGTGATAACACCTTCTTTACCTACTTTATCCATCGCTTGCGCGATCAGAGTACCAACGGTTTCATCAGAGTTAGCAGAAATTGTACCAACTTGAGCAATCGCCTTAGTATCTGAACATGGAACAGACAGTTTTTTCAGTTCTTCGACAGCTGCAACAACAGCTTTGTCGATACCGCGTTTCAGATCCATAGGGTTCATGCCAGCGGCAACTGCTTTTAAGCCTTCGGCAATGATTGATTGTGCTAATACTGTTGCAGTTGTAGTACCATCACCTGCCGCATCATTGGCTTTAGAAGCAACTTCTTTCACCATCTGTGCGCCCATGTTTTCGAATTTATCTTCGAGTTCAATTTCGCGAGCAACAGATACACCATCTTTAGTAATAACAGGTGCGCCGAAAGATTTATCTAAAACAACGTTACGACCTTTAGGGCCTAAAGTTACTTTAACTGCATCTGCAAGAACATTAACACCACGTAACATTTTATTACGAGCATCTACACCGAATTTGACGTCTTTAGCTGCCATCGTATATTTCCTTTGAATTCGTTCAGTTTAAGAAGATCTTAAAAGAGAAAAATTATTCTTCTACAATTGCTAAAATGTCGCTTTCAGACATGATAAGCACGTCTTCGTTATCAATTTTTTCTGTTTTAACGCCATAACCGTCGTTAAAAATTACGATATCGCCAACTTTAACATCCAGCGGTTTAACGTCGCCGTTTTCCATAATACGGCCTTGACCTACGGCTAAAATTTCGCCACGAGTTGATTTACCCGCCGCAGTGCCAGTCAGTACGATACCGCCTGCTGATTTAGCTTCGACTTCTTTACGTTTAACAATAACACGGTCATGTAATGGACGAATCTTCATTAATAGTGCTCCTATAAAAAAGTCCATATCAGGATTAAGGTTGATACCAGTGCCCAAGATGAACCAGTACCATGACGATACAAGTGGGGGCATCCAGTAAAACTTCAAGGGGAGAAGTATGATTTTTTTTTCAAATTTTCCCCAATTCAGTTGATTATGCTTTGGGCTAATTATTTTTTGTCAGAAAAATGGTCGTTATCCTGATCTTCCGTCTTATTATTCAGTTGGTTACTCGGTGAATCCTCTTTGCGTTGAAACTCACCTTCAAAGGTTGTTCCACTCTGATTAGAAGAAAATCCACTTTGACCATGACCTGCCGAATAAACTTGAATTCGAGAGATCAGTTTTGTCACTAATAGCGCTTGCAATGGCGGTAACAACAACAGCAAGCCCAAGAAATCTGTAAAAAAGCCCGGTATCAACAGTAAAATACCTGCCAGAATTAACGAAACGCTTTTCACCATTTCGGCGGCTGGCACTTCACCCACTGCCAGTTTTTGTTGCATTGAAGCAATATTTTTTACGCCCTGATTTTTTACCAGTGAGACACCAACACAAGAAGTCAGCACCACAAGGAATAGTGTTGTAAGAACGCCAATAGAAGATGCCACATTGACGAAAATAACGGCTTCTATATAGATAAGAAGACAGATAACAATTAATGGGAGCCAACGCACTTGGTTCTCCTTTTTATAAAAAAAGATTCATATTATTAATAGAAAGGAGTGTGAACTACATCTAAGGTGATGGTTTACGAACTCGCTTTTTCTTAGTTTATCTACATAATAATGGGGAGCCTAACACTCCTTTTCAAGGGGCGTTGAAAAGAGAAGTAGAACTGTAAAATCCATGAGATAGATCACAAAAAGAAAATATTTAGAGGTTATTTACTTATAAAGTGATCCAGCTTAAAGGTATTTGTTTACAACCCGAATATGATCGTGTCAGTACTAAGCAAAACGGTAAGTTATATTACATTATTAACCGTTAACGATATATTTTATTAACAAGCGCATAACTAGACAGTTAAAATTTTAATAAGAAGGTTCTCATGTCAAATAAAACTCGTATCGAAGAAGACCTGTTAGGTAAAAGAGAAGTTCCTGCTGATGCTTACTACGGCGTCCACACTTTACGTGCAATTGAAAACTTCTACATCAGTGATCGTACCATCAATGATGTTCCAGAATTCATCCGCGGTATGGTAATGGTGAAAAAAGCTGCTGCATTAGCAAACAAAGAGCTTCACACTATTCCTCGTGAAATCGCTGATACGATTATCAAAGCCTGTGACGTAGTATTAGAAACAGGTAAACACATGGATCAATTCCCAGTTGATGTATTCCAAGGCGGTGCAGGTACTTCATTAAATATGAATACCAATGAAGTTATCGCAAACATCGGTCTGGAATTAATGGGCCACCAAAAAGGTGAATACCAATACCTGAACCCAAATGACCACGTCAATAAGAGCCAATCAACAAACGACGCTTATCCTTGTGGTTTCCGTGTAGCGGTTTATAACTCTATTATCAAATTAACAGAATCTATCGAACTGCTGAAAGCAGGTTTTGATAGAAAAGCAGTTGAATTCAAAGACATCCTGAAAATGGGTCGTACTCAATTACAAGATGCTGTACCAATGACTTTAGGTCAAGAATTCCACGCTTTCTCTGTACTGATGAAAGAAGAAATCAAAAACCTGAAACGCACTGCTGAGTTACTGTTAGAAATGAACTTAGGTGCAACAGCTATCGGTACTGGTCTGAATACAGCGCCTGGTTACCAAGAACTGTCTGTCAAAAAATTAGCAGAAGTAACTGGTTTAGCTTGTGTTCCAGCAGAAGACTTAATTGAAGCAACTTCTGACTGTGGTGCTTATGTCATGGTTCACGGTGCATTAAAACGCTTAGCTGTGAAAATGTCTAAAATCTGTAATGACTTACGTTTACTGTCCTCTGGTCCTCGTGCAGGTCTGAAAGAAATCAATCTTCCAGAACTACAAGCAGGTTCTTCAATCATGCCAGCTAAAGTAAACCCAGTTATTCCAGAAGTTGTTAACCAAGCTTGCTTTAAAGTTATCGGTAATGACACTTGTGTGACTATGGCTGCTGAAGCTGGTCAATTACAATTAAACGTAATGGAACCAGCAATCGGCCAAGCAATGTTCGAATCAATCTCTCTGTTAAGCAACGCTTGCCGTAACTTAGTAGAAAAATGTGTTGATGGTATCACTGCGAATAAAGAAATCTGTGAACACTTCGTATTCAACTCAATCGGTATCGTTACTTATCTGAACCCATTCATCGGTCACCATAACGGTGATATCGTTGGTAAGATTTGTGCTGAAACAGGTAAGAGTGTACGTGAAGTTGTTCTAGAACGCGGTTTACTAACCGAAGAACAACTGGATGATATCTTCTCTGTTGAGAACTTAAAAAACCCGGCTTACAAAGCAAAACGCTTCGATGATTAATAATTATGTTTCATAACATAATCATGTTAAACATAAGAATGAGCTCTTAAAAATGTAAGGCACGGACTCTTTAAGAGACGTGCCTTTTTACTTGATTGTAAAAACAAAAATTTAACTTATCTTTCTCATTTTTTTAATTATCTCAAGGAGTAAACGCTATGTTAGCCGTAGAATTGATTATCGTTCTGCTGGCCATTTTCCTCGGTGCGAGACTTGGGGGAATTGGTATCGGGTTTGCCGGTGGTTTAGGGGTTTTAGTTTTAGCTGCTATCGGTGTTAAACCTGGTACAATCCCTTTTGATGTTATCTCCATCATTATGGCTGTTATTGCCGCAATCTCTGCAATGCAGGTTGCTGGTGGTTTGGATTACCTTGTTGGCCAAACTGAAAAACTGTTAAGACGTAATCCAAAATACATCACAATTCTTGCGCCTATTGTGACTTATTTCTTAACTCTATTTGCAGGTACAGGGAACATCTCTTTAGCAACACTGCCAGTTATCGCTGAAGTTGCAAAAGAACAAGGCATCAAACCTTGCCGTCCTTTATCAACAGGTGTTGTTGCTGCTCAAATCGGTATTACTGCATCTCCTATCTCTGCTGCTGTTGTTTACATGGCTTCTGTCATGGAAAACCCAGCAATGGTGGGTGAAGGTCACACTGTAAGTTATATCACTCTGCTGTCTATCTTATTACCAGCGACTTTCCTTGCTATCATTCTGATGTCATTCATCGTGTCTTGGGTATTTAACTCAAAACTGTCTGATGATGCTGTCTATCGTGAGCGTTTAGAACAAGGTCTGGTTGAATTACGTGGTAGCCAAGCACGTAGAGAAACATTACCAGGTGCTAAATCATCTGTAATGCTGTTCCTACTGGGCGTTCTGTGTGTTGTAACTTATGCAATTGTCAACAGCCCAAGCTTAGGTCTTGTCAAAACTCCACTGATGAATACGACTAACGCTATTCTTATCATCATGCTGAGTGTTGCAACCTTAATCACTGTTTTCTGTAAAGTTAAAACTGACAACATCTTAAACTCAAGTACCTTTAAAGCAGGTATGAGTGCATGTATTTGTATTCTGGGTGTTGCATGGTTAGGTGATACTTTCGTTTCAAGCAACATCGACTGGATCAAACTGACTGCGGGTGACTTAATCACTGGCCATCCTTGGTTATTAGCGGTTATCTTCTTCTTCTGTTCTGCTCTGTTATATTCTCAAGCAGCAACAGCGAAAGCGTTAATGCCAATGGCTTTAGCATTAGGTGTAACTCCATTAACTGCCATTGCTTCTTTCTCTGCGGTTTCTGGTCTATTTATTCTGCCAACTTACCCAACACTGGTTGCAGCAGTTCAAATGGATGACACAGGTACAACTCGTATCGGTAAATTAGTCTTCAACCACCCATTCTTTATCCCAGGTACTATTGGTGTGGTATTAGCTGTCGCATTTGGTTTCCTCTTCGGCAGTATGATTTTGTAGTTTGAAGTAAAAAATTAAAACATTGCAAAAAAGTGCTTAGCGCTTAAAAGAAATAAAAAATAAGAAAATACCCTGTCGCAAGATGGGGTATTTTCATTTTAGCCTATCGCTCCTCGCTTTCATTTTTAGCTAAAGTCTGCTAATTATGATGTTCTCGCGACAACGTGATTTAAGGAGATTTCCGTGCAACGTGAAGCGTTATTAGACCACGTACTTATCCAGTTAGAACAATACGGCTTAGCTGCAACCTTACCTGAGCTTCTTCAAGATTCAGGTATCAACGAATCTGATCTTCACCCTTTTTGGCCTGATAGAGACGCATTGATTTTTGATTGTCTTCGCCACCACGGACAGCAAATTGATATTTGGCAACGCCAAGTGATGTTAGATGAAGAACTCACTATCGAACAAAAATTACTGGCGCGTTACGATCAACTCGCTATGCGCTTAGAAAAAAACCGATTCCCCGGTTGTTTATTTGTAGCAGCTTGTAGCGCATATCCTGATGAACACTCTCAAATTCACCAATTAAGCCAACGCCAAAAGCAAAGCTCTTTTGATTACTCTAGAACGCTACTACGCGAGCTTGATATTGAAGACAGTGAATTAGTCGCTAAACAAATGGAACTCATCTTAGAGGGCTGTCTAAGTCGTTTAATGGTGAATCATCATGCTGATGATATTGTTACAGCAAAATTATTGGCAGAGGATATTCTTAAGATTGCTCAATGCCGAAAAAATGGCGCATTAAGTTAGTTGTAAGCGTTGGAAAACGAGAAAAATGATCTGTTTTTTTGTTTGTACTCAATTTCTATCTACAGAATAGCAAAAAACAAATTTAATCATCAAAAAAAGAGAAGGTTTTCTCTTTGATATGCAAAAAAGCGAATATCTTTACTGATTGTTATTTAAGCATTTTTTACTAAAAAATCGCTTATGATGAAAATTTAAACTCGAATAGAGTAAAAAGAAAGCAAACGAACTTATTTTTGCATTTTTTATTAAAAAGACGTTGACGCATCACGCTGAATACGGTTTAATGCGCCTCGTTAGCCCGAATAGCTCAGTCGGTAGAGCAGGGGATTGAAAATCCCCGTGTCCTTGGTTCGATTCCGAGTTCGGGCACCATCTTTAAAGAAACCAGCCTTAGGGCTGGTTTTTTGCTTTTATAGACTAAGCTAGTTGTTGTTGTTAACCAGATGCACTTCATCACCTTTTCCCTTTCTACCTACCTTATTTTTATCTATTAGAAAGTGTAGTATGGTTCCCCTCTATCCTTGCAGAACCTAAGCTCTCCAGCATATGGAAAATATCTTTCAATTGAGCAAATAGAAGTGGATGGACATCTGTTTCTAATCGTAAATGTCGGAGTAACTCTAACTCAGTTAAAGCATCAACTAAAGGAGAGTCAAAACTTGGATTTAAGAGTCCAAGTGCAAAGTGATTAAATTGGGGCATTATGTTTAATTACCTCAACTACGCTAAAAAATCATCTCAAAAACAAATAAAAATAAATAATAAAATCAAAAAGTTAAAATCATCAAAAGAAAAAATTATCTCTAAACTGCCAAATAATTATATCAAGTTTGCACTCAACAGAGTGATAAACATTCCAATAATTACAATCTATCAATTTTACATTACTTAACTAAGTCGTTGAACAAAAGGCTCACTCAACATTATATAAATGATGTTCTAGACCTCTTTATAAGAATCAAAATTTTCCTAACAACATGGTTGTATTTTTACTTTAGTGAGTATCGTCGCTAAAACACTCAATATCGTCAATAATTAACCAAGTAATAACACGTAACTTTCAGAAATCCTGCAAATGATTTAGCTAATGACGTTATAATTTATTGATAGTCATTTTATTATTTATATCGAGCTATTTCATTTTTCCTATTTTAAATTTATCTGATTGTGAAAATTAATTACTTATGAGTTATATAAAATGAAACAATACTATTTTTATTACGTATGATTAATGTTTAGACTCTGTATCCTATTAATATCAACCTATTATCAAAGGACAAACATAAATGGAATTTCCCAAAGATCGAATTTATCATTCAGTTATCTGCGTCCTTGCCTTTATAGGCTACTTTTTTTCCTCTTTTAGTCTATTGCTAACGCCTTCACCTGCTGCATTGTTTCAATCTTCTTATATCATCTCATTAATCAGCTTTTTTATTTATCTCCCCTACTGCCTCATTATTTGGTTTGCCTATCAAAAAAATATTAAATTAATGCCGTTAGGTCGCCTTCAATGGAATACGCTAAAAGCCCCTTTTTTAGCCTTACTGGGATTATATTTTATAAGCTTATTTTTAGGCTCTGAAGATGATTCGTGGGTTACAGAAATTGAATCTATTACAGGCTTTGCTTTCTTCTTATTTGCCCTTTCTGTTATGTTTATTGCGCCAATTACTGAAGAAATCATTTTTAGAGGTTTTCTACTCAATGCAGGTATGTGGTATGGCAATATAGGAAAATGGGTCGCCATTATGATCTCTTCACTGCTATTTGCCGCTATGCATACTCAATATGAGTCAATCACTACATTTATCCTTATTTTTGTTGTGGGTGTTGTGCTTTGCCAAGTCAGAATAGGCACTCGCTCATTAATCGCACCGATAATGCTGCATGGAATACACAACACAATCAGTGTCGTTTTTTTAATGTTATAGCGTTTTTATTTAAAAAATTTCTATTTTTTATAACAAAACACTTATTCAATTAATAAGAAATGATATTTAATAGATGAAAATGTTTTTATTATTTTTTAGAGAATGATCTGATTCTATACGCAATAATACCGAATATTATTTACAATTATCTCAATAGGTTATATTAAATTCCATAAAAGATAAAATATAGAAATAAATAGAGAATGTGATTATAACTACATGCTTTTTCAGCGTATTAAAGTATGATAAGAGATATTAATATGACAAGAATATTACCATCTTCTTAAATTAAGAGAACTTTTTATGAATTTGTTTTTCCAAAATAGCCTAGCTTTTCCCAGCATTATTTTCAGTGGATTACTTATTATTATCTCTTTTTATTGGCTTTGTGCTGCTTTTGGATTATTAGATATTGATTTATTTAATATTGATAGTGAATTAGATGTTGATGCCACAGGTTTCGCGGGTTGGTTAACAAAATTAGGATTAGCTGGCATCCCAGTCACTATTATTTTAACCATCTTTATCCTGATTGGCTGGTTTATCAGTTACTTTACTAATTATTGGATTATCAGCGCTATTGAAACCGGTTTTATTCATTATTTAGCGGGCTTTGTTGCTTTAATCATTATCTCTTTTATTTCTCTTAATCTTACTGCGGTATGTTTGAAACCTGTTCGTAAAAAACTGGTGTCGCGTAATAAGCCTAAATCAGTACATCAATTGGTAGGTAAATTAGCCGTAGTGCGATCAGCAAATGTAACGGAAAACAAAGGTGAAGCAGTTTTAGAAGATGGGGGAGCGGGTTTAATTTTACAAATTAGAGCGCCAGAACAAGAAAATATTAAACGAGGTGATAGCGTCGTGATTATTAGTTTTGACGCGCTCACTCACAGTTATCAAGTCGTAACGGAAGATGAATTTCATCATTAATACCTATTCGATGAGATCTAATTTAGTTAGCAGACAAAAATATTAAAAAATGACGGTATCGTCTGAACCTATGGAGAAAAAAGTATGGATTTGGCTTTCGTTATGCCTTTCTTAACTGTCGTTGGTTTCGCAATCCTAATTATTTTAGGATTATTTGGATTATTTAAGGCTTTCTATATTAAAGTTCCTCAAGGTACTGCCTTAATTGTCAATGACATGACCTCACAACCTAAAGTCCATTTTACGGGTGCATTGGTTTATCCTGTTATCTACAAAAAAGAGTTTATGCGTATTTCTCTTTTAACGTTAGAAGTAGACCGTCGTGGTAAAGATGGGCTGATTTGCCAAGATAACTTACGTGCAGATATCACGGTTGCTTTCTATCTACGAGTGAATGAAACCACTGAAGACGTACTAAAGGTTGCAAAAGCCATTGGTGTTGATAGAGCGTCAGATCATCAAGCAGTCAGTACCCTATTTAGTGCTAAATTCTCAGAAGCATTAAAAACAGTAGGTAAACAGTTTGAGCTATCGAAACTTTTTGAAGATAGACAAAATTTCCGTGATCGCATCGTTGATGTTATTGGTAAAGATCTTAATGGTTATGCGTTAGAAGACGTTGCTATCGACTATTTAGAACAAACGCCGAAATCAGCGCTTGATCCTAATAATATTTTTGACTCTGAAGGTATCCGTAAAATAACGGAAATTACCGCCATTCATAATATTGAAACTAACCAAAAAGAGCGCGATCAAGAACTCGCTATCCAAAAGAAAAATGTTGAAACTCGTGAAGCCAGCCTTGCTTTAGAACGTCAACAAGCCGATGCAGAAGCACGCCAAAAACGTGAAATCGATAATATTCGTGCTCGTGAAACGTCAGAAACCTTACGTGTACAAGAAGAAGAGCGCCTTAAAGCAGAACAGGCTCGTATTCAGACTCAACAAGAAATTGAAATTCGTGAAGAAAACCGTATGCGCGAAGTGGAAGTTGCACAACAAAATCGCACCCGCGCAGTCACTATTGAGCAAGAGCGTGTAAATCGCGCTCGAGAATTAGAGATTGTTGCTCGTGAACGTGAAGTTGAGTTGCAACGTATTGAGAAAGAAAAAGCGTTAGAAGAAGAGCGTAAAAACATCTCAAACGTTATCCGTGAACGTGTTGCCGTAGAAAAAACGGTAGCTCAAGAAGAAGAACGCATTAAAGAAGTACGTGAAGTTTCAGAAGCTGAACGTATGCGCCAAGTCACTGTGATTAATGCACAAGCTGAAGCGGAAGAATCTTTAGTTCGCCAAGTGAAAAAAGCTGAGGCCGATGAATCTAGTGCTAAACATAAAGCTGAAGAAATTAGCACAATGGCGAAAGCTGAATTAGAAGCCTCTGTAAAACAAGCCGAAGCGAAAAAACGTTTAGCGGAAGGTATTGAAGCAGAGCACGCAGCATTAGGTCTTGCCGAAGCTCGTGTACGCCAAGCAACGGCAGAAGCCGAAGAGAAAGAAGGTTTAGTGCTGGCGAATGTCACCGCTGAAAAACTCTTAGCGGAAGCCCGAGGCATGAAAGAGAAAGGCTTAACTGAAGCACAAGTGATGGAAGCTAAAGCACTCGCTCAACAGCAGCAAGGTCTTGCAGAAGCAAAAATTTTAGAAGAAAAATTAGCAGCTCAAGCGCGTGGTGAAGAACAACAAGCCAATGCAAAAGAGAAACTAGGTTTAGCTGATGCGAAAATTCTTGAAGAGAAACTCGCGGCTCAAGCTCGAGGCGAAGGTCAATTAGGTTCAGCACAAGCTGAAGTTATTCGCCAACGCTTGAAAGCAGAAGCAGATGGTTTAACTGATAAATTTAAATCGATGGATCACCTTAGCGATACGGCACGCTCACACGAAGAGTTCCGTATGCGTCTTGAAAAACAATTTGAACAAGCAATGGCATCTATTGAAGCCAACAAAGAAATTGCACGCGAACAAGCTGATGTATTGGCTGCTGCTCTTAGCAAAACCAATATTGAAATTGTGGGCGGTGATGGCAACTTCTTTAATACCTTCTCTAAAGCATTAAGCTTAGGTAAAGCCGTTGATGGTTTTATGGATAAGAGCAGTTTTGCCAAAGAGAACGTTGAAAAGCTGATTAACCGCACTCAACAAGATAAAAAACTCGATGTTGCTTCTTTATTAAAAAATCCTGAAGTTCAAGATTTAATTAATGGATTTATGGCAACAAAAGGAGCCAGCCAGTTAATTAAAGATGTGACAACTAAATCAGACTCCTCTAAAGAAGAATAATTTCATTTAAAGGAGGTGGAAAGACATAGCGTTTATCTCTGTGTCTTTCTTTTGTTTTTATCGTTTAAGCCAAGGAAATCCGTTATACCATGTCTGAAATTCTGGATACGAATCGCGAACAGGAAATACTCGATAGCGCCGTTGCACAAGGTGGTGCGTATGAAATCTTACGCAAACGCCTTACGGAGCAAGGTCAACAACTTCATCAAAAAGCCACTGAGCTAAATCAGCATCGCTTAGATGAATTTGGTCAAAGCCAAATGGATATTATTGGCCGTATTCGTATTCGTACTGAAAATAACTGCCAAGCCAGAGATATTGTTCGTGTCGGTGAGTGGTTACTGTTTGGTTATAACGTTTTCCTTGGATTAAAACGTGAAATACATCTTGAAGATGTTTTTTCTCTTTATCGTTTAATTGAAAATGAAGGTGAGTTTGATGTTGAAGCTGTACCTTATGAAAATACTTTTTTAAACGACAATCGCTTTATTCAAGATTTTACAGAGCTTTATACTTACTACAAAAATACGCAGCTATTACAGTTAGTTGAGCGTGATGGAAAATTACTTGCTAGCTTCCAAATTGGCGCGCGTATTACTGATGTGCGTGTTTTTCGTTGGGCGATTTCAAGTGATAAACAGCGTATTGAATATATTGATAATCGTGGCGAGCGCGATATCGCCCTTCCTCCTGCTTATGATTTTGAATGGACGAAAACCCAGCGCGAAGACACGGTCAATGGTCGTTTTCCCCATATCAATATTCTTGATACTGTTTTTGTCGAAACAACCGGCGGTGATTTAACAGTTAAATGTGAAAATAATACCGAAGATGGTTTAGGGATTTATCGTGAGGCCGTATTAGACAAAAACCAATCTCTCGATGATGCCCAAATTGAATATGCTCAAACTGGCAGTTTAATTCTGTTAAAAATCTTACCGTATCGAGAAGAGAATTGGCGTTATTTGGTCTACAACATGTTGACGCAAACCGTACAACGCATCGATGCAATCGGGCAAGCTTGCGTCCAATTACCTGAAGATCATGGCATTATTTTCCCCGGTGGTTATTACCTACAAAATGGTGAATACAAAACCTTTGATCAACCAATGGAAGGTATGTATTTCCGTCGTCTACGCCGTTCGCCTAATGGTGAAGACGTGTTATATGTGTTCTACTCCCCTTCACAAGGTCGCCTTGCGCTTTTCAATTACAATATGATTGAGCGCAAACTTGCTGTGCCTTTAGTCGGTCACGGCTATGCGATGTTAGAAGATGGGAAAATGGTACTGTTTGAAGGTGAAGGCGAAGAAGCAACGCGTGTTCATCCAATGCAAGTTTGGCAAACGCCTTTCTATTCTGAAGAATTTGCTGATAAACAACCTCCTCGTAATGGTTTCTATGGAAGAATTGGTAATGCTGATTTAGTTCGAGGCATTTCCGAAATTTTGCATGTCGCAAAAGAAATTGAAGGTGATCAAATTTCTATTGCTCGTTATGAGCAACTCAGTTCACAACCTAAAAATTTATTAGATCTCTATTATTGGTTTAACGATGAACACTGTTTAGGGATTGGAAAGCTACTTAAAGATATCGCTCAAACCAGCGAATTAGTGCTTGATGAATATGAAAAAGTAGAAAGTATTCGTCAACAATCTGCTAAATCCATGCTTGAAGCCGTTAATCGCCAAAAATCACTACTGACTTTAACACTGCCTGATAGTTGGGCTGATATACAACAATTTGTTGATAGCTTAAATTCACTGAATGCCCATCGTGGACATCTTATTTCCTTGCGTGAGTTCCGTTATATGGATTTAACCAAGCTTAGTGCGATGGAAACGGAAATTACAGAGGCTCAGCAACGCGTTTCTCAAGCTACGGCTCTTTTTCTAGCTAGTGATAAAGCGTTACAACCATTTAAAACTCAGCTTGTTACCTTTGAAAATCTTATTGAGAAAGCACAAAACAGCGCACAGCTAGATATTCCGATGAATGACATGGAAAAAATGTCTGCTGATTTAGATATGCTTTCTAACTTAATGGCATCTTTAACATTCCAAGATGTCACTCAACAAACACAGATTATTGATGCGATTTCACAGATCTACGCTCAACTAAACCAATCCCGCGCTCGACTACAACAAAAACGCAAATCACAAAGTAGTATCGAAAGTGTGGCACAATTTGGCGCTCAATTTCGCTTGTTTAGCCAAGGGATCACCAATGCATTATCTCTGGCAACCGATCCTGAACGTTGTGACGATCAGCTTTCTCGCTTATTGCTTCAATTAGAAGAGCTAGAGAGCCAATTTAGCCATCATGATGAATTTCTTGATGATATTCTTGCTAAACGTGAAGAGTTAGTTGAAACCTTTGAGTCGCATAAACAAGTACTGCTTGATGATCGCCAACGTCGATCACAAAGTCTGCTTACTGCTGCAAATCGCTTACTGGAAAATCTGCAACGCCGAACATCTCGCTTGCAATCACAAGATGAGCTAAATGCCTTTTTTGCATCAGATCCATTATCATTAAAAACACGAGAGATCATTGAAAAGC
This sequence comes from Proteus sp. CD3, assembly GCF_008808075.1. NCBI lineage: Bacteria > Pseudomonadati > Pseudomonadota > Gammaproteobacteria > Enterobacterales > Morganellaceae > Proteus > Proteus sp. CD3. The sequence continues at coordinate 3,214,691 of NZ_CP019686.1, forward strand.
TAAGAGAAATCAATGATAACGTCAAAGCTGATGATATTGATGCACGCCTAAAATCTTCTCGTGATCAGGCTATTCGTATTCTGCGAGATAAAACGGATATTTTTGAAGATGGCGGCAACGTCATTAAATTAGGACCTCGCCACCGTTTTAGTGTTAATACGCAAGAGCTTGATCTCACTATCTTGCCTAAAGAAGATAAGCTCTGGCTATACCTGACAGGAACAGATTACCAAGAGCCAATTGAAAATGCAGAGCTTGCTCAATTACAGCCTTATTGGAATGCCTCACTTGAGTCTGAATCAGACACGGTTTATCGTGCAGAATACCTTGCTTATTCCATTATTTATGCGGCAGCAAAACGTCAAGATGGTCTGGATTACGAAACACTAAAAGAAGCACTCACCATTCCAGAAAAACTTGAAAAACTCGTACGTGACTTTGCAACGCCACGTTATAAAGAAGGCTATGAAAAAGGTATCCACGATCACGATGCGATCGCTATATTAAAAAAACTGATCCCAATCGGCGAAAGTGCCGACCTTCTTCGCTATAACCCGACTGCACGCGCAATAGCCGCGCTATTTTGGGAAACGAAACAAAATGAGCAATACCCTGCACTGTGGCCAGAACGAGCAAGAACAGCGCTTAATATTCAGCAATTATTCCATACAGATGATGCATTAATCGATCTACAAGCTGAAATCGAAGCGGATATACGCCTATTCCTTCATGATAATCCGATTGAGTGCGAACACTATATTCCGATACAAGCTTCAGAATATTTAAGCTTTGCGTTGGCGAGAACTCCTATTGAATTGGTTTATAGCAAATACGCTAAAGAGCTAGTGATTGCACTGCAAAGTCGATTAGAAGAAGCTCATATGTGGATGGACTTTAATCGTTCACAACAAAATTTAGGTACACGATACGCACAGCGTTGGGCGCTGATCCAAAATTGGCTACAAGGGCTGTGCTCTCTACCTGATTATGCCGATCTCACGCCTTATATACCGGGTGCTATTGCTATCATTATTTTAGATAAAGTCGCATCAGCACGTTATAGCGAAGCCGATTTGTACTTTACAGTAACGGGCTTGTTAGGCTCTCACCCTACCATTGAAAACCAAGCGTTATCACTCAGTTTAGATGACTATTTCAGTCGAATGCGAGGGCAAAGAAAGAACTTTATTCCTGCATTCCAACAGTATCTTAGCTTGCGACAAAAAATAGTCAGTGATGAACGTGAACGTTTAAAACTGCATGAATTTAAAGCCAAACCGTTAAGCTCTTTTGTCCGTAACAAACTGATTAATGATGTCTATTTACCCATTATTGGCGACAATATGGCAAAACAAATTGGTGCTTTAGGAGAAGGAAAACGCACTGATTTAATGGGATTATTATTAATGATCTCCCCTCCAGGCTACGGTAAAACCACCTTAATGGAATATGCAGCAGCACGTTTGGGTCTAATTTTTATGAAGATCAATGGTCCTGCGTTAGGGCATAACGTGCTATCACTCGATCCTGAACAAGCACCTAATGCAACAGCAAGACAAGAGCTTGAAAAACTCAATTTGGCATTAGAAATGGGAAATAACGTGATGCTGTATGTGGATGATATTCAGCATACCCATCCAGAATTCTTACAAAAATTTATTTCGCTCTGTGATGGAACAAGACGTATTGAAGGGGTATGGAAAGGAAAAACCAAAACCTATGATATGCGTGGTAAAAAATTCTGTGTCGTTATGGCGGGTAACCCTTATACCGAATCAGGCGAGGTATTTCGTATTCCTGATATGCTGGCTAACCGTGCTGATATTTATAACTTAGGTGAGGTATTAGGCGGCATGGATGACGCTTTTGCACTGAGCTATATCGAAAATAGCTTAACCTCGAATGCGGTATTAGCGCCACTGGCACTACGTGATCTCAACGATCTTTATATTTTAGTGGATAAGGCGATGGGGAAATCTGTCTCTACTAACACATTAAGTTACCCTTATTCTGATGCTGAAATTAATGAAATTGTGATGGTACTTAAGCACTTAATTACGCTACGCAATGTTATTTTAAAAGTAAATCAGCAATATATTGCCAGTGCTGCACAATCAGATAAATATCGCGTAGAGCCAGCATTTCGCTTACAAGGCAGTTACCGCAATATGAATAAGCTCAGTGAGAAAGTTTCTGCGGTAATGAATGATGAAGAAATTGTACGCTTGTTAGACGATCACTATCTTGGTGAAGCACAACTACTCACAACGGGTGCCGAAGAGAACTTACTAAAACTCGCGGAATTACGTGGAAAATTAACAGAGAAAGACACACTCCGCTGGGAACAAATCAAGAAAGATTTTATGCGTAATAAAGCATTAGGTAGTGATAATGCCGATATTGGCGACCGTGTAGTATCACAATTAGCCAATCTTGTTGAAAGTGTGCAAGGTCTACGCTAAAGAAAAAAAATAACTATATTTAGCCCACTTATTTTAGTGGGCTAAACTACATACATAATACCAATATTATTAACACTTAAATTATATAAATATTTAATTCTATTTAATAGATAATTTATAAAATAATGATTAACAATAAAAAAACAAATTTATTTAACAACCAATTCTATTATGTACATAAAATCCATATTAACTCATACTCTGAAAAGAATGAAATAAATAAGATATTAATAATAATCACTCTTAATTTATTTATGAGATCTCTCTCTAAAGATAGGAAATTAACTTAGGATTAATAGTATAGAAATGATAGCATAAAAAATGCTATAAATTAATTCTATAATTTACATGACTTTAGTTTAAATAAATTAAAAATTTTTAAATGTATTACCTTTAATTTATTAACAAGAAAGATAATGAATATCTCCGTTAACAATTATTTAAACGTACTATTCTAATTTTAAGATTAAAGTTATAAAAACATTATTCTATTTCGACCTAGTTTAAGTTGTTTTTATACTAGATTGATAGCGACACAACAAAAATACTTTCAATAAAAGTGGGCGTACTATGAAAAGCATGTTTACGACTCGGGAACTCCCTGACGTAGATCGGTTTTCCGTATTCAGGGATACAATAAAAGACCGCTTTTTATCGTCTTATGAATGCAATGAAGTCGAATTGCCTCCTCATTCTCGATTTTATGCCAATATTGTCGAGCAGAAGGTGACAAATATTCGCTTTATTCAGCTAGAGTCTAACGGTCACTGGGCGAGTAGCCGTCCTTTAACGCATAAACTTAGCTTAGAAGAGCATTTTCAAATTGAGATACAGCGTTCAGGAACGAGCCATCTAACTCAAGATGGAAGAACTGCATTTCTACGGCAAGGGGACTTTTGTATTTTTGATATGGCAAGACCCGTATCATGGTCTTTTGATAACGATTACTCATTGTTTAAAATTTTGATCCCAAGAGAGAAACTGGCATCACGTTTAGGTAATACCCAAAATCTTACTGCAAGAGCAATACGAGGTAATAGTATTACAGGCTCCCTCGTTTATAGCTTTGTGATGCGTTATATCCCTTTCTTAGATTCTATGCCCGCCCAACATGCTCAGCAACTCGCTGATATTTTATTGAATTTAATCACGTCTGCTTTCAGCGAATACAGTATTGCAACTCCACCTCAAAGCTTAGGAAGATCAACACTGTTTTATTTTGCTCAGCACTATTTAGAGCAACATATTTCCGATCCGGATTTAAGTGTTAATCAATGTGCAAATGCTTGTGGGATCTCTGTGCGCTATTTACAGATGTTATTTAAAGAACAAAATACCTCTGTGCTTCGTTGGATCTACCAAAAACGTCTTGAGAATTATAAAGCTGCGTTAGTTAATCCTCTTTTGGCAGAAAAAAATATTACACAATTAGCGTATGAATGTGGATTTAGCGATATTTCTAATTTGAGTCGAAAATTTAAATCAGAATTCTTTATGACGCCTTCAGAATATCGAAAAATACATTCGTTGAGATAAGTTTTAAAACAGGGTTATGGAGCATATAAAAATCATTTCAAGCATTATGATCCATATATGAATCAATATGTACTCAGAATGCTCATTCCCCCTCTAGTTAAAATTTTGGAGGTTACGCTAAAGGGGGATTGGTGTTGTTACATCAGCCGTAACGAAACTCAATGCCTAATGTGCCACACGGATACTCCCATTTTTTTAAAATCGTCTCGCCACATAAAACACGACAAGTACCACACTCTAAACATCCTGCATAATCAAAAAGATATTGCCCTTTTTCGTCTTTTTTATATAACCCTGCGGGGCAAGCTTTCATTAAGATTGCAAATTGTGCAGGATCGATATCATCCTTTAAGACAATATGTGGATTTTCTTCATCCACATTAAATTTATTGACGCCTAATTTAACGTCTACGTTGACTTGACTCATAAAGAACGTACCCCCTTAAACCCATCTTTAATTAAGTTCATTACACCCACTTTCTTAACTTGAGACAGTATTTTCTTACGCACTGGTTTTTCTGGGCCATTAATCACAAATAAATCGTGCATTACATTAGCCGCCATTTGCGGATAATCCGTAAAGAATCTTGTATTATCGAGGAAAGAAGGTAAGTCTTTGTATAACTTCATATCTTTCATCACAAAGCTGTCATTTAATAAAGATTGGTAGCAACTTAATTCTTTTTGACTATAGCTATTTTGCTCTTTCGCCATTAATACCGCTTTTGCAGCCGCTTCACCTGAAGCAATCGCTAAATCCATTCCTCTTACGGTATAGCCAACGTTTAAGCAAAATCCCGCAGCATCTCCCACAACTAATACGCCATCTTTCACTAATTCAGATACCATATTCATACCACCCTCTGGCACCATATGCGCTGAATATTCTAATAATTTGCCGTCTTTGATAAGCGGTGCAACAACAGGGTGTTGTTTAAAATCTTCTAATAATTGAGGAACCGTTTTTTCGAACTTATCGACATTATGTAGCCCTAAAACAAGACCTAAAGAAACGGTATTTTTATTGGTATATAAGAATCCACCACCTAAATATCCACCTGATGGTGCGCCAGCAAAAAGCCAAGCTAAGCCTTCATCATTAGTACAACCAAATCGGTCTTCCATTTGTTGTGGCGTGAATTCCAATAACTCTTTAACCCCTACTGCCACAGTGTGAGGATTAACTTTTTGTGTCATCCCTAATTGTTTTGCTAATAACGAGTTAACACCATCCGCGAGGATAACTACATGGGCTTCAATTTCATCATCACCCGCTTTTACGCCACACACTTTGCCTTCTTTCACCAACACTTCATCGACACGAACACCTGTGATCACTTGCGCGCCAGCATCTTCTGCTTTTTCCATTAACCATTGGTCAAATGAAGAACGTAATACAGTATAAGAGCGAGCCGCTTCCTCTTCTTTTTGAGTATGTTGATAATCTAACGTGACCCCATCGGTTTCCGTTAGCATGGATATTTTTTCACGCGTCACAAGGCGTTCAACTGGTGCTTCTTGAGCAAAATTAGGGATAATTTTTTCAAGACTATGAGCGTATAAACGCCCTCCCGTCATATTTTTACTGCCAGCGAAATTACCTCGCTCAACCACTAATACATCACATCCTGCTTGCGCCAAAACATAGGCAGCAGTACCACCAGCAAGTCCACCACCCACAATAATGGCGTCAAAAATATCGTCTGACATACTTTCCATCCTTTTATTATGTGTGGTCGCTTAGCACACGTTCACTAAGCGACCGATGGGGATTAGCCGCCAAGCTTCGCGGTTAATGCAGGTAACACTTTATAGAGATCGCCAACAATACCGTAATCCACCATATTGAAAATTGGGGCATTTTTATCTTTGTTGATACCAACAATGATTTTTGCTCTATCCACACCCACCATATGCTGAATTTGCCCTGAGATACCGACAGCAACATAAACATCCGCACCTAAGGTCACACCTGAAACACCAATGTAGCGGTCGTGTTCCATCCAGCCTTCACCTTCAGCAATTGGACGTGAACAACCTACTTCACCTTGAAGGGCTTTCGCTAATGCCGCCGCGAGTGCAATATCATCCGCCTTAGCAAAACCGCGTCCGACACCCACAACACAATGCGCTTTACCTAAATCAACAGTACTGCCTTGTTTTGGCTTACGCGCTAATACTTTTAATGTATGTGCAGGGGCGATAAAGGCACCTTGCACCACTTGTGCATTGGGTGCGTCGTTGATGACTTCCACATCTAATGCACTGCCCACAGTGGCAATAGCATAAGGTGAGCGAATTTCTGCTTTAGCATGCGCTAAACCACCATAGACTTGGTGTGTCGCAATCACCGTATTGTTTTCAATCGCAAGACTTAATGCATCACTGACAACACCAGCGTTTAATGTCACACCAAGACGAGCCGCAATCGCTTTTGCTCGTTTTGATGAAGCAAGTAAAACCAATGCATTCGCACCCGCTTCTTTAATAATTGCGGCAAAAGAGGCAGCATAATCTTCAGCAATCACGCCCTCTTGAGGTGCAAAACAATACACACAATCAGCGCCTAATTTGACACATTCACGCGTGCTTTCATCATCACCGATAAACAGCACATTAACCTTTTCACCAAGACCACGAGCAAACGCAATCAGCTTTGCTAAATCATCCGCTTTTTCGGCATAAACAAAGGTAGTAGGTAGTAAACTAGCCATTTTTAATCTCCTTATTGATTAACCGCTTGGCGTAAATGTTCAGCAAAAGTGGCAATGTTTTCATCTGAATCACCTTCTAAAATAATACCAAGGCGATCAGATTGCTCTGGCGCACAAACTTGTGTTTGCACCACCGTCAGCGCAGAAATATCAACACCGATATCGCCTAACCCTAGCTTTTCAACTGGCTTTTTATTTGCCGCTAAAATGGCTTTCATTGAAGGCAGTTTTGGTGTGTTAATGCTTGAAGTGACACACACAATGGCAGGTAATGTCAGTTCAAGTTCTTCCGTGATGTTTTCGAGATCACGTTCAACAATGATTTTGTTACCGTCAACGGTGATTTTGTTTACTGCATTCACGCAAGGTAAACCTAAATATTCACCTACTGCTAAACCTGTTTGTTGAGCGTATAAATCACCCGAACCTTCACCGAAAACTAATAAATCAAAACCCACTTTTTTTGCTGCTTGCGCAATAATATTGGCAGTATCCGTTGAATAAAGCGCGCTACATGCATCATCAGCCACCAGTGTTAATGCATCAGGACCTCGCGATAAAATATCTTTTTTAATTTTCGCGTTTTCAACCATGGCACTTGTACCCACACTTAATGCAGTTACGGTGCTATCACCAAGGGTGGAGGCAATTTCTACAGCGGTTTCAATCGCATTCAAGTCATACAAACTAATTTTTAACCCCGCATTATCGGTTGCGAGTGTACGATCAGGCCGTGTTGTGATGTCTTGTTCGTCATGAACAACCTTACAGCAGGCAATAAGTTTCATAATTCACATTCTCCGTTTTGCACAATGCAACAAATTAATAAGCTCAAATCTCATTACGCTAAAATATGCTTAGCGATGACCATACGTTGCACTTCACTTGTGCCTTCAAAAATCTCAGTGAGTTTTGCTTCACGCATTAAACGTTCAACAGGATAGGATTTGGTGTAACCCATACCGCCATGTAATTGGACGGCTTTTTGAGTCACATAAGTGGCAGTTTCTGCTGCATAAAGTTTGGCTTGAGCAGATTCACGCGTGTAAGGAAGACCCGCCATTTTGGCGGCGGCAGCGCGATAAACCAGCATACGTGCGCAATCAACACGCGTTGCCATTTCCACTAATACCCATTGAATGCCTTGATTAGCCGCGATGGGTTTACCAAATTGAATACGTTCTTTGGTGTAAGCAATCGTGGCATCTAGGGCGCTTTGTGCGATCCCTAGTGCAAGCGCAGAGCAACTTAAACGCCCGCCATCTAAGGTTTCCATCGCGATATTAAAGCCTTTACCTTCTTCGCCTAACATCGCGCTGGCTGAAACAACACAATCACTGAAACTCACAGAGCAAGTTTCAGAGCCGTTCATGCCCATTTTGTCTTCAGGCAAACCAATGCTAATACCTGGGTTATCACGCTCAACTAAGAATGCGGTGATCCCTTTTACCCCTTTGCTTTTATCGGTCATGGCAAATACGATAAAGAAAGCACCTTGAGGAGCTGCCGTGATCCACAATTTAGAGCCATTAATCACATAGTTATCGCCTTGACGAACGGCTGTTGTTTCTTGAGCCGCAGCATCACAGCCCGCACTAGGCTCTGACAAACAAAAACATCCTAATTTTTCGCCAGAAACCACACCCGGTAAAATGCGGGCTTTAGTCTCTTCATCAGCATATTTTTGAATAATTGGCCCTGTTAAAGAGCATTGTGATCCCATGATCATGGCGTGAGAGGCACTCACTTTCGCCATCTCTTCTGTGGCTAATACATAACTAATAGCATCGGCTTCTGTGCCACCATAAGCTTCATCAATGTTGAAACCAAAAAGCCCTAATTCAGCCATCGGTGCAACACTCTCACTTGGAAAGCGATGTTCTTTATCAATTGCACCTGCAATCGGTTTAATGTCGTTTTCAACGAACTCTCTGACCATATCGCGGATCAGGACTTGTTCTTCTGTTAGCTGAAAATCCATATTTATCTTCCTCTGAGAATATTGATGGTTATCTCTATGGCGTGCGATTTCACGTTTGTCGTCTTATCGCACGCCTTAATGGGTTAACGTTATTTCTACATCGTCGCTATTGATGCAGGTAAAAAGGTGTACAGCAGCAACATAAACATCATGGCTAACAGTGGGATAGCGAGGGTTAATGTCCCCACTGGCCCATAGCCCTCTTTATGGCTGACACCACAGACGCTAAAGACAGTAATAATTAATCCGTTAAATGGCGGTGTTGTACTCATAGATGCCATTGTGGCAACGCGGTGTAATGAACCTTGATCAACCACGGTTGCAGGGAACATTGCAGCAATCATTGGCATGGCGATACTTAACGCACCAGAGCCTGAACCACTGATAAACACTAAGGCACCCACTGAAATTGCAGTTACAACCAGTGGATTAAGACCGGATTGCGCAATCGCTTGGAATGATTCTTTGAACGCAGGTAACGTCATAACTAACGCACCAAACCCAACAATAACCGCGGTGTTAAACAGGGAGGTCACCCCTTCCATCGTCCCTGCGGCTAAATTAGGGACGAGTTTTTTCCAATCGAGATAGCGTAAGTACACAATTAAGGCAGCAATAATGGCGCAGAACAGTGCAATAGCAGGGTCCCATTTCAGGATATTTAGCACGACAAGCAGGATAAGCATCGGCAGTAATGCAACGAGTACATTCGGTAATTGACGATCTTTTTTACCTTCTTCAGCTTTCGCTGTTTTTTCGTCTTCAACCCAGCCTTCACCTTTGGCTTTTACACGCTTAAATAACCAAGTGAGATAAATAATCACTAAGGTGACTTGGAATAATGCAGTCAACATACCTGGTACTAAACCGGCTGTTGCTGACGTACCTAAGAATTTCATTGGGATAAGGTTTTGGATCTGAGGCGATCCCGGCATGATCATCACAAACGTACCCGCACCTGCAAAATAGACAGCCGGAATAAGTCTGCGAGGAAGATTCGCTTTACGGAATAAACTCACCATCATTGAATAGACGGTAAACAGTGCAACAAACACTGACACACCGCCATAAGCTAAAATGGCACAAGCCGCAACTAATGAAGGAATAACGGCTCTTTCACCAAATTTGCCAATAATAAAAGAGGCAACACTATCAGCAGCGCCACTGATAGCGGTTAATTTGCCAAAAATCGCACCAAGTACGAAAATGAAGAAGAAGCTTCCAAAATAGCCACCTAATCCTCCGGTATACACTTGTAATAGTGCATCAACAGGATTAAGCATATCTGGTGATACAAGCCATGCAGTCACAGCAAGAAACAGGCTGGTGGTAAAGACAGAAATGAAAATATGTATGCCTTTCATACACATGATCATTAATATCGCTAGCCCGATGATTAAACAAATAATACCCATGATTGCCCCACTTATATGTGTTAGGGTTCAATTGACCTGCGTAAATCACGCAGGTCTTTTGTGACTATTAATTAACGTTGTTAAGCAGAAAGCACATCTGCGAAAGTTTGCAGTGCTGTTCTTGCCTGTTCATATGTTTTGGTTTGCTGATCGATTTCGATAATGATGGAAGGAATGCCCTCTCTATCGAGGAATTTCTTCACAATAGGTGCATCAAATTCTTCAGGATCACAGAACTTCGTCAGTAAATAGACGACACCATCAGCACCTGTGTTTTTCACCATATCGGCAATTAAACGACCGCGTTTTTTCTCTGGATCATACAAAAGTGAACACCCTTCAAGCTGGGCGACTTGCTCAGCCATCGCTTCATAAGGTGCTTTGTTTTCAGGAATATCTTGGCGAAATTGACGAGACTCATGCGCGACTTCATCTGCCACAATCGCCATGTTGTTGTCAGCCAAAATTTGTAGAATAGAAGGGCTATCCGCAATAATGCCTGTTACAACAATCTTGTGCCCTTTCCAAGGTTCTGGAGACAAGGTTTTGCATTGTGCAACAATGGCTTCAACGGCTTTTGTATGTTCAACGACATCCATAAAATAACCACTTTTGATCACCGTATTACGGCGTTGTGGTGTGACTAAATTTGGATGAAGTGCCGCGATATCTGAAAACTCGCGTAATGCGCGGCGGCGCTGATTAAATAGATGAATGGCATTTGTCAGTGCTTCGTCTGTCACCGCTTGACCTGAAATTTCCCCTAATTGCAGTGCAATTTTCTTGTATTGTTCAGTTAAGAATGCAATGCCTGCTGGCGTTTTACGGTTCTGTGGATGTACCAATTGAATAAAGGGAACTTGTGGTACACCCGCTTTCCAGTTTTGCCCTAAGCATTTTAAGGTATCGCAAAGAGAAGGAATTAAGGCAGCAGACAATTTATTTAATGCCCCATCTAGTCCCATCTCAAGAGAAGAAAGTACTAATGCACAATAGAAAGGAGGGAAATATTTCTTCGCTTCTGAGATCTCACGACCTTCTGCACCCCAAATACCAAAAGGCACCATACCCGCTGCATAAACAATTTCATTTGGGGTATATTCAGGAAAACAGCCAACCACCTTTTTACCACTACGAATAAAACCCTCTAATTGGGCAACAGGGTTATCCACCACTGCTTGCAACTCATCAAACAACTCCGCTAATGTTTTCATTAGATGTCTCCCTTTTTCATTTCAGCTTTATTAGCCGCCATAATTTCGGTCAATGCTTCAACACGGGTGACATACTGTGCTTCAGAGAAAACACGAGGATCAGCTTGGTCACCATCAAAAGTGACTGTTGGGATTTTGAGTTCATGACGAATGCGACGCTCAATTTCGGGCATAATGCCACTCCAGAGCTTGCAACTACGGTTAACGTGAATAATTGCACCATCCACTTTATTCTGGCGACTCACGTTAATACGCATATCAGCAGCACGCTCAACAGAGACACAGTTTGGAACGTAAGAATAAGCACGCATCATTTCGTCACTGTTTTGATAAATCACACCAAATGCGGTGGCGTAAACAGTGGCAGTCACGTTGATACCTTGCTCTTTTAACGGAGTAGATGTGGCGCGCAAGTAAGGCCAGCAGGCGATACCTTCAAAGAGAACACGGTATTTTTCTTCACCGCGGTAAGTCGATTTTTTCTCTTTGATATTTTGTTCCATTTCTTCACACAGTTGCTCAAAAGCCAGCGCAGCTTCCAGTTTGCCACGAGCGCAAACCGCCACAGCCATGTGGTTAAATAGATCAAAACCGTTCATTGGTGATGGTTCATATTGGCAATATTCCGCTGCCTTTAACCATGCACGTCCTGTACGTTGCGAAATTTCACAAACTTCTTTAAATTTCTCTTCGGAAAAGACTTTGCCAGTCACTTTTTCAAGTTGTTTAATCGCATCATCAAATTGAGCTTGAACGTATTTCACCGTTACATCGTCGGTGTCATAGTCATTTTTATAAGGAATATCGATAAGGATCATCGGGATATTCAGCTCATAAGCGATATTTTCATACCATTTGATCATGCAGTTACAGATGTTGTTACAGCACAGCAAGAAGTCTGGCTGTGGCATATCCATCTCTTCACACTGTTTAATATCCATGTAAGAGAGACTGATGCGAGCATAAGCACAGATATCATTGGAATATCCCATGCTTTCTGCATGTTCACACATTTTTAAACCTGCCCCTTTTGCGGCAATCGCAGCGGCTTGGTTTTCAGGATAAACCACACATAAACCTAATGTTTCAGCGATTTCTTGAGGGAAGTTAGAGGCGCACCACCCTATTTTTTCACCGCTATTTTTGGCATCCCACGCACGCTGATAAGCATCAGCGGCAATTTTTTGCAGTCGTTTTTTCGCCGGAATATAATCCGGTGCATTCATATCTACATTGCTCATTTTGATGTTCCTATTGTTAACGCATCGTCTTCCAGTTGATGGCGGTACGCTTCAAAGGCATAAATGGCGGCACCTATCGCCCCGTTGTATTGTGATAATGGTGAGGTGGCGATAGGAGCGTTCAGCTCTTCGCTAACATAACGAACAACTTCAAAATTACTGGCAACACCGCCTGTCATGACAACAGGGGCTTCAACACCGACTCGTTTTGCAAGACCAGCAATACGGCTAGCCACAGAGCGGTGAATACCATTAATGACGTCGGGTATTGTTTCGTTATTCGCGAGATGAGAAATAACTTCCGATTCAGAGAACACGGTACAAGTAGAGCTAATGGTGACTTTTTTCGTGGACTTAGCGCCCTCTTGAGCGAGATCGGAAATCTTGGTTTCTAATACTCGCGACATCACATCTAAAAAGCGTCCTGTACCCGCAGCGCACTTGTCATTCATCACAAAGTTCAATAAACGGCCGGCACCATCCATATGAAGTGCTTTAACGTCTTGGCCGCCGATATCGATCACTGTTTTCACGCCCGGAAAAAGAAAGTGCGCGCCTTTCGCATGGCAGCTAAGTTCACTCACTTCTTTATTGGCTTCTTTCAGAGAGTTACGCCCATATCCTGTTGCGCAGATCCAGCTGATCTGACTGAGATCGCCACCAAATTGGCGCAACACTTCATTGATCGCTTTTTCAGGTCCAGATGTCCCAGCACCTACTGATGCCAACGACTTCGCGACAATAGCGTCACCATTTTTCATGATGATGCATTTTGATGCAGACGATCCGATATCAACGCCCATTGTGAAAATGTCTTGTTGCATGCCTTTGCCTCCTGAAAATTAAAAAAGTAAGTGGATTATTCTTTCCACGTCATCACGTCTTTATTGGCTTCAAGGTTGGCGATTTCTTCTGCGCTATACCCTAATTCCGCTAATACAGACGGTGTGTCTTCGCCTAACAAAGGACCACGGCGATATTCAGGTAAACCACTTTCTAAGAAATCAATGGGTGGGCGAACTAAGGCTTTTTCACTGCCATTTTTGTATTTCATGTTGTAGAAAGTGTTGATTGCCCAAGCTTGTTTATCTGCCAACACTTCTTCCCACGTTTGGGCAATGCTGAATGGAATATCGTTTTGGGTGAAAATATCTGCCCACTCAGATGCTGTTTTTTGCTCAACTTGCTGCCAAATCAGGTCATACAACTCTGGGGAGCGATTATTTTTCGCCACTTCTTGTAGACGTGTATAACGAGCATCTTCAGCTAAATCTGGACGACCAATACAAGAAATAAAGGTTGGATAATAAGCGTCATAAACAGGCATGCAGACTTGAATAAAACGATCATCTTTCGTTTTATAAGCCAGAATAAAAGGGCTGGTGGTTGTACGGCGATCGATTGGATAAGCTTGACCATAATCTGGGTATTGAGCCGCTTGGATCATGATAGCTTGGGTGTAAATAGAGGTATGTAACAAGTTAGTTGAAACATACTCACCTTGACCAATATTTTTAGCGCGGATATAAGCAGCTAACACACCTGAAACTAAACCTAATGCACATTGGTGATCGCCTAGGCCGGGGATCACATTCATTGGCACTGTGCCTTTTTGGTACAGAGAACCTAAAATACCGCCACGGGCAAAGAAGGCTGTGTAGTCAAATCCTGGTAAGTCTTTATCTGGACCTTCATCGCCATAACCCGTCACACTGGCGTAAACTAGTTTTGGAAAGCGTTGTTTTAACGTTTCATAATCTAAACCCGCACGTTCTCTTGCACCCGGACGCCAGTTAGTTAAGAAAATGTCTGCTTTTTCTAACAGTTCAAACAGGATTTTTTTCCCTGCTTCTGTTTTCGTATTTAACACAATCCCACGTTTATTGGCGTTTTCTAAATCAAAACTAGTGTTTTCATGTTGATCTAACGGGCGACCTTCTGTTGGTGCGGTATAGCGTAAGTTATCGCCACTTGGAGATTCGATTTTGATTACGTTCGCTCCCATATCAGCTAAAATACGACCCGCTGCCGGTACTGCGATAAAGGTCGCCAGCTCAACTACGGTGACGCCTTCCAGTGCTTTATGACTTGTCATTTCTTCTCCTAATTATTTTTAGACTTCATACTGCTGTTGTCAGAATGTGGATAAATCCGTTGTCACTTAACCCGCTACTTTGTTTTTTTCATCCTTGATTGAAACGCTATAACCCAGTTGCAATTTCAGCGCTTGCACATCGATTTTTCCGCAAGGGGTATGCGGAAATTCTGTAAAGAAATGGAGTTCTTTGGGGATTTTGTAGCGAGCCAGTCGCTCTTGTAGAAATTCACGTAATTCACTTTCACCAATGCTGTGCCCTTTTTGCACACAAATGGTGGCAATCACTTCTTCACCTAAATCCGTTGACGGAATACCAAATGCTTTTGTCGCATCAACACCAGCATATTCAGCAATGGCTTCTTCTATTTCACATAGGCTGATATTTTCACCACCGCGCACCACAATCTCTTTTATGCGATGGGCGTAGTGATAATTGCCTTGTTCATCGACATAACCTATATCACCCGTGTGTAACCAACCTTCGGCATCTAATACCTCTTTGGTTTTTTCGGGTGCATTGTCATAGCCCATCATCACATGAAAACCGCGCGTACAAATTTCACCTAAAATGCCGACTGGCACAGGTTTACCTGTTTTCAGATTGATAATTTTCATTTCAACAAAAGGTAAAGGCTTACCAATCGAACTACGTTTTATCGCTAAGGGATCGTGAGGTAATGTTTGAGTACAGCAAGGCGAGGCTTCTGTTTGACCATAAGAGACGGTGATCCCTTTCATACCAAGGATATTTTCGATGTCATCAATTAAGGCTGGAGGGAAGCTGGCTCCTGCAATAATGCCTTTATCAAGGCTGGATAAATCATAGTGAGAAAATTGCTCATGCTTCATTAAGCGACTAAAAATTGTCGGTACACCGTGCATAATGGTGCAACGATGATTTTGCACGGCTTTTAACACATCTTCCGCACAATAATTATCAAGAAGAACAAGTTGGCACCCTGTTGTTAACGCAAAAAAGAGGCAAGAAGAGAGTCCAAAGCAGTGGAACAGAGGAACCGCAAGACAAATCACATCGTTATGCGTCACACCTAAGCGCTGTGCTGACAGCATTGCATTATTAATGACATTATATTGGCTTAACATAACCCCTTTAGGCATTGCTGTGCTGCCAGAGGTCATTTGAATAGTCAGCAAATCTTTTACGCTAACGTGTTCAACAGCATGCTGATAAACAGCATCGGATACCTGTATTGCTTTTTCTTTTAATTGAAATAAAGAGACACTTTTTTCTGCATGTTCATTTCCCATGCTAATAAATAATTGAGGTAATACATCTTTATTTTCTGATGCCTTTTTAGAAAGACAATTAATCACCTCAATAAAATGATTACTTTTAAAACCATCAGAAAAACAGAGTGCTTTAATTCCGGTTAATCGACATAAATCTAATAACTCTCTTTTTTAAAATGAAAGTTAATACAAACAACAGGAACACCAATTTGAGCGGCGGCAAGAAAACAAATTATCCATTCCACACTATTAGCAGACCAAATACCTAAACGATCTCCCTTTTTTAAGCCAATAGATAAAAAACCACGAGCAACTTGATCCACTTCTTGTTGTAGTTGTTGCCAAGTTAATATTTTTTTACTTTGGTTTTCAATTAGGGCTATTTGTGAAGAATATTGCTTCACTACATTGTTTAGACATTCTTTAACTGTCGTTTCTAATAAGGTCATAAATACCTACTCAACCGCTTCTTTGCTGGTGTTTACGTCTGTAATGACCTTATTCTGGGTAGGGGGAATTATTCATTCTTGGTAAATAACGAACTGTTTTTCGTCATTTGAATAGTCTGAGAGAGATTTGTGATTGGCGTCTAGATTCGGCGGGTTAAATATATTTACCAATTGAAGATAAATTAATAACAATGAAATAGATTTGGAACCGAAGCGTTATAAAGGTGTTATTTTTAAATAATAAAAAGGAGAGTGATTTTATTTAATAAGAAAAATAGAATCACTCTCTTTTTAATATAAATAGCCTCATCTCACTTTAAGATATAAAAAAATCTTATCAATAAACATTGATGTGATAATTTAAATTAAAATAATATAAAAATAATAACGATTGAATTTCACAGCCTCTACATGAAAAGTAATTTAAATAATTAAATTTATTGTTTACCAATTAAGTGTGTTATTTACCCCGGCGCATCGGCATAGTTGAAGTCTGATTAAGCGTTAATCCTTTGGTTTCTGGTGCAAATAACACAGAGACTATCATCCCAAATAAAGAAATCGCGGCACCCACCAGCATCGTTGTATTAATACCATACGTCGCGATAAATGCAGGGAGCGCACAGGTTGAAATTACTGTACCAATACGACTTATCGACATAATCACACCCACCGCGGATGCACGGATATCGGTTGGAAACAATTCGTTAGGATAGAGCCATTGCAAAATACCGGGGCCACCAGAGAAAAAGGCGTAAGTCGCGAACGCTAAGATAACAAATAAGATAGGTAGATCAGGAAAGACGCCTAGCACCAATAACGCCAATGTCATCATACCAAAGCTACCAATCAATAATGGGCGTCGCCCTGTTTGATTTAACCAAAACATCGCGGGAATACACCCAAACATAAAGAACAGGCTGATGACCACATTACCCAATGCGGCACTTCTTCCTGCATCCCATCCTAATAAACCAACAATTTGTGGCCCAAAGGTATAGATGGCAAACATCGGAATAACTTGGCAAGTCAAAATCACCGCAACAAACAGAACAAAAGAAAAGTGACGTTTATTAAATAACTCGATAAAACGCGTTGTTTTGGCATCTTCCGCTTCAAATACCACGGGTTCGCCAAAGAGTTTTATCATCATCTTATTACACTCTTTAATACGCCCTTTGCGTATTAACCAAAGCGGAGATTCGGGTAAATCAAAACGACCAATTAAAATAATAACGCAAGGAATAAAGGCGCTGCCTAGCATCCAACGCCAGCCATCTTCAATATCATATAAAAGATAACCGACTAAGTTGGCGCACGTTGCCCCGATATACCACATAGCAGCAATAAAACCGACAGCAAAAGCGCGTTGTTTTTTATTGGAAAACTCAGTGATCATTGAGGTCGCAATAGGATAATCGGCACCAATTACAATACCAATCAGGAACCGCATCACCAACAGACCTACTGGGGTTGAAACAAACATTGTCGCGATAGAAATAATGGCAATAGCCACAATATCCACAAGGAACATTTTGCGACGACCCACTTTGTCACAAATATAACCAAAGAGTGATGTACCAATAAAAAGCCCTGCTAATGTTGCTGCACCAAGCAGACCAATCCATCGTGTATCAAGCTGTAATAACGGTGTGAGTTGCTCTAACGCTACACCGATAATCACTAATACATAGCCATCAAGAAAAGGGCCGCCACTGCCCCATAACATCACTCGACGATGCACAGAGGTAAAACGAATATCATCAAAGTTTCTGGGTTGCATGACTGCGTCCTGGTATTTTTTCTAAATAAAACAAAAAAAGAAAAGCTCCCAGGCCGGAGCAGCACTGGGAGAAAAGTAGCGATACATCATCCGTAACGATATTCCACGCCAAACGTTCCGCGTGGGTATTCCCATTTTTCAAGCGCACTATCTAAACCAAGAATTCGACAAGTTCCACACTCTAAGCACCCTGCATAATCAAAGCTGATGGTGCCATCTTCTTGTTTTTTATAAAGACCGGCTGGACATGCTTTAACTAAGGTTTCCAATACCTGCATATCAGGCTGCTCTTTAACAACGATATGTGGATTTTCCTCATCGACATTAAATTTATTGATGCCTAATTTGACATCGACATTCACGGGAGAACTCATATTGCTTTTACTCCTTTGATCCCATCTTTAATTAAGTTCATCCAGCCGACCTTTTTGGTATGACGCATTAAGGTTTTACGCATTGGTACTGGTGCTTCACCCGTGACAGTAAACAGATCATGAGCAATACCTACCACCATTTCAGGATAAGCGGTGAACATACGAGGGTTATCAAGTAAATCAGGCATACGCTGATAGGCTTTCATATCGCGTAATGGACCATCTTCTAAATGTTTGAGATATTCATTAAGTGTTTGTTTACTAAAATCGTTTTTTTCCATCGCTGAGAGTACGGTTTTTGCCGCCGCTTCGCCTGATGCCATCGCTAAATCCATGCCACGGATAGTAAAGCCAAGGTTCATACACATCCCTGCTGCATCACCCGCAATCAATACACCATCACGCACTAACTCGTTTTGCATTCTTAACCCAGCTTCAGGAACAACGTGCGCACCGTATTCCAGCATTTTTCCACCTTCAATCAGTGGCGCAACAACAGGATGCTGTTTAAAATCTTCCAGCATTTGTGGCACTGATTTTTTGGCATCTTTAATATGGTGAAGCCCACACACCAAACCTAAAGAAAGCGTGGTTTTATTGGTATATAAAAAACCGCCACCCATTAGTCCATCAGTAGGCGAGCCTGCAAATAACCAAGCCGCACCTTCATTATCTTTTAGGTTAAAGCGATCTTTAATCACACTTTCAGGCAGTTCGATGATCTCTTTGACACCTACCGCGACATTTTCGGCCGCAACACGTTTTGTCATCCCTAGCTGTTCTGCAAGAATAGAATTCACACCATCCGCGAGGATCACGGCTTTGGCTTCTAACACATCACCATCGGCTTCAACACCAACAATTTTGCCATCACGCTCAACTAACTTATCAACACGAATGCCTGTGATACATTGCGCACCCGCATTTTCGGCTTGTTCCATTAGCCATTGGTCAAACTCGCCCCGTAATACAGACCAAGAGGCTGTTTTAGGGGTGTTCCCTTCCGTGTTTTGGTAATCAATCGTCATTGCGCCTGTTTCAGTCATAAATGACAATTTTTCATGAGTAATCACGCGTTCAACAGGCGCTTCTTGCGCAAACTCAGGAATGATGCGCTCAAGGGTATGTGCATACATACGACCACCGGTTACATTTTTCCCGCCAGCGTAGTTACCTCTTTCTATTAGCAATACTTGTGCGCCTTCTCTTGCCAAAACAAGTGCAGCCACAGATCCGGCTAATCCTGCGCCAACAATAATGGCATCGAAAATATCTTCGGAATCGGACATAACATCTCCAGAATTTGCGATAAACAGCAGAGAAGTTTCCTTCTCTGCTTAAATAAATCAGTTAGATAATTGACGAGTTAATGCAGGTAAGATCTTCATTAAATCACCGACAATGCCGTAGTCAGCAAATTGGAAGATAGGCGCATTTTTGTCTTTATTGATAGCAACAATAGTTTGCGCACCATTCGCACCAACCATATGTTGAATTTGTCCTGAAATACCGGCAGCTAAATAAAGCTCTGGTTTCAGCATCAAATTAGAAATTCCGACATAACGCTCATGTTCCATCCACTTCTCATTTTCAGCAACAGGACGAGAACAAGCGATTTCAGCACCAATGGCTTGTGCTAAGGCTTCTGCAATAGCGATATTTTCTTTACTGCCAATACCACGACCTACGCTGACAACAAAGCGTGCTTTATCTAAATCAACAGCATTGATTGCGCGTGGTTGAACTGAATTGCGAACGATGGTTTGAGCAGGGGCAATCCATGCGACTTTTTGTGCATTACCCGTAGCGCCAGTTTCTGGCGCAACATCAAAAGCACCCACACTTGCAGTTACAACACAATAAGGCGTTTTCAGGGTTTCATCACCAAAGGCTAAACCACCGTAAACCATGTGTTTTGTTACTAATGCATCACCTTCTGCATTTAAAGATTGTGCATCATTAGAAACAACCGCCTCTAAACGATGACCTAAACGTGCTGCGATTAATTTTCCGCGACGTGTATTAGGCAGTAGCACTAAACCTGCATCACCGTTTTGTTTGATGGTTTCAACCATGCTTTGTGCATAATCTTCAATAATGCGATCGTCAGATTTACCTTCTAATTGGAAAACGGCTGTTGCACCTAATTTAAAAGCAGCAACGCTTTGCTCATCATTCAATGTAAATACATTGATAGATTGTCCTAACGAAGAAGCGCCACCCATTAATTCTGGTAAACGGGAAAGTGCATCACTAAATACCCAAACAGTTGAAAACTGGCTCATAACTCCCCCTATTACTTAAGAATTTTACGTAAATGTTCTGCCAACTCAGCAATCTGATCATCGCCATCGCCTTCAATAATGATGCGTTGACGAACTTTTTGTTTCGGTGCGGCCACTTTTTGCTCTGAACGCGCAGTAATCGCATCCAAACCAAGATCGGCAACACTCCATTGCTGAACAGGTTTCTTGGCAGCGCCAAGAATGGCTTTCATCGAAGGAATTTGAGGTATGTTAATGTCGGTAGACACCGCAATTACTGCGGGTAAAGGCAACGTCAGTGTTTCAATTTCATTTTCTAATTCACGCTCAACGGTAATTGAATCATTAGAAAGAGAAACAATTTTGTTAATACCATTTATTGCTGGAATATTTAAAATTTCACCCACCAGCAAACTCACTTGTTGTGAACTCAGATCCGCAGAGCCGTCACCACAAAGAATTAAGTCATAACCTTTTTTCGTCGCTGCGGCAGCCAGTGCAACCGCTGTTTGGTAAGGTAAAGAGGCTTCAAATTGGTCATCAACCACAACCACTAATTCATCAGCACCACGAGAAAGAACGTCTTTACGCGCTTTCGCATTTGTTAATGCTTTACCGCCGACACTCATTGCCGTGATTTGAATACCATCAAGTTGAGTCTTAAGCTGATTAGCAGCTTCAATCGCATTTAAATCATATTGACTGATTTTGGTGTTAGCACGGGAAAAATCTAGCGAACCGTCTGCGCTATTTACCGTAATATCCTGCTCATCGGGAACACTCTTGTAACATGTAATAATATTCATTACATCTCCTGAAATTAATAAATAATGTCATTTGCTCTGGCAATGTAATATAGAATTAACACAATTAAGCGTTTAAAAAATTAAACCTAGGTCACCAATATTGAACATAGATAAATAAATAATGGATAGGTTTCAATATTGCTAAACATATCACCAATATTGAAATTAGTTTTAATTGAAGTGAACAACTTTCAATATTGCTACAGCGATCAACAATATTGAATATAATAAATATAACGGTATTTAACGTTCAATATTGCCACCGAGATCAACAATATTGAAAGACGGAATATAACAACCCCATTACATACAAGGTTATACCAATAATTATCAATCAGTTACAATGAAAACAAAACGTTATAAAACGTAACATAAAATCGACAAAAAGAATAGTGTGAAGTGAATAACAGAATGGATTTCTTATAATATTCATTATTCATCATCATTAATTGATTTGTGAATTAGCCAATCACTTTATTTTTCTATTATGATGAAACGCCGATAGACGGAATACTCATAAATAAACTTAAATGATTTATTAGATATTAGGAATTAACACTACTTAAACTTCTGCGTTAAATATATTTGGAAAATTTACCTATGAGCAAAGATAATAAAAAGGCAGGAATAGAACCGAAGGTTTTTTTTCCGCCATTAATCATTGTTGGTATTTTATGCTGGCTAACGGTACGTGATCTTGACGCTTCAAATGAAGTGATTAATGCCGTATTCAGCTATGTTACCAATGTCTGGGGTTGGGCCTTCGAATGGTATATGGTCATTATGTTCGGGGGTTGGTTTTGGTTAGTCTTCGGTCGTTATGCCAATAAACGCCTAGGGGAAGATAAACCTGAATTTAGTACCGCAAGCTGGATCTTTATGATGTTTGCGTCTTGTACATCCGCAGCCGTCCTCTTCTGGGGTTCGATTGAAATATACTACTACATTTCAAGCCCGCCTTTTGGAATGGAAGCTTACTCAACGCAAGCAAAAGAAATTGGTTTAGCCTATAGCTTGTTCCACTGGGGTCCTTTACCTTGGGCAACTTATAGTTTCCTTTCTGTTGCCTTCGCTTACTTCTTCTTTGTTCGCAAAATGGAAGTTATCCGCCCAAGTAGCACCTTAACCCCATTAATCGGTGAAAAACACGTTAATGGGATCGTCGGAACCATTATTGATAACTTCTATCTTGTTGCTTTAATTCTGGCAATGGGGACGAGTCTCGGGTTAGCAACACCGTTAGTCACTGAATGTATTCAATACTTATTTGGTATTCCTCATACCCTGCAATTAGACGCCATTATTATCTCTTGCTGGATCATATTAAACGCAATTTGCGTGGCATTCGGTCTGCAAAAAGGGGTGAAAATCGCCAGTGATATTCGTACTTACCTAAGTTTCTTAATGTTGGGTTGGGTATTTATCGTCGGTGGTGCGAGCTTTATCGTCAATTACTTCACCGATTCTGTGGGTACATTGATGATGTATATGCCTCGTATGCTGTTCTATACAGACCCTATCGGTAAAGGCGGATTCCCTCAAGGCTGGACTGTTTTCTATTGGGCTTGGTGGGTTATCTACGCTATCCAAATGAGTATTTTCTTAGCGCGTATTTCTAAAGGTCGTACTGTTCGTGAATTGTGTTTAGGGATGGTTTCAGGTTTAACCGCAGGGACTTGGTTAATTTGGACAATCCTTGGTGGTAACACCTTACAACTGATTGACCAAAACATTCTCAACATTCCACAACTGATTGAACAATACGGTGTTCCACGCGCAATCATCGAAACATGGGCGGCATTACCGTTGAGCACAGCAACAATGTGGGGCTTCTTTATCCTCTGCTTTATTGCCACTGTCACCTTAATTAACGCCTGTTCTTACACTCTGGCAATGTCCACTTGCCGTTCGATGAAAGAAGGTTCTGAGCCACCTTTATTGGTACGCATCGGCTGGTCTGTGCTGGTTGGTGTTATCGGCATCATTCTATTAGCCCTTGGTGGTTTAAAACCGATTCAAACCGCCATTATCGCTGGAGGATGCCCACTATTTTTCGTCAATATCATGGTCACCTTGTCCTTTATTAAAGATGCCAAAGTACATTGGAAAGACTGATCCGCTATACGCAAAGAATGACATATTAAGAGGTTATTAACATGGATTTTAGATTGAATGATGAGCAGGAACTGTTTGTTGACGGTGTCCGCGAATTAATGGCCAGTGAAAACTGGGAAGCTTATTTCGCCGAGTGTGATCGCGAAAGTAAATACCCAGAGCGTTTTGTCAAAGCCTTAGCGGATATGGAAATAGACAATCTGCTTATCCCTGAAGAGCACGGTGGATTAAATGCTGGTTTTGTCACTGTTGCCGCTATTTGGATGGAGTTAGGTCGTTTAGGTGCGCCAACTTACGTGCTTTATCAATTACCGGGTGGTTTTAACACCGTATTACGAGAAGGCACACAAGAGCAAATCGATAAAATTATGGCGTTCCGCGGTACGGGTAAACAGATGTGGAACTCTGCAATTACAGAGCCGGGCGCGGGTTCCGATGTAGGTAGCTTACAAACGACTTATACCCGTAAAGATGGCAAAGTTTACCTTAATGGTAGCAAATGCTTTATCACCAGTAGTGCATACACCCCTTATGTTGTTGTGATGAGCCGTGATGCAGCATCACCTGACAAACCCGTCTTTACAGAATGGTTTGTGGATATGAGCAAGCCGGGCATTAAAGTCAACAAGTTAGAAAAACTGGGTTTACGCATGGATAGCTGCTGTGAAATCACGTTTGATAACGTAGAGCTTGAAGAAAAAGACATGTTTGGTCGTGAAGGCAACGGCTTTAACCGTGTTAAAGAAGAGTTCGACCATGAGCGTTTCTTAGTGGCACTCACTAACTACGGCACAGCGATGTGTGCCTTTGAAGATGCCGCGCGTTATGCCAATCAACGTGTTCAATTTGGCGAAGCAATTGGTCGTTTCCAATTAATTCAAGAAAAATTCGCTCATATGGCGATCAAACTCAATTCAATGCGCAACATGTTATATGAAACTGCATGGAAGAGTGACAACAACTTAATCACTTCCGGTGATGCAGCAATGTGTAAATACTTCTGTGCAAATGCGGCGTTTGAAGTGGTTGATAGTGCAATGCAAGTGCTTGGTGGTGTCGGTATTGCTGGCGAGCACCGTATTTCTCGTTTCTGGCGTGACCTTCGTGTTGACCGTGTATCTGGGGGTTCTGACGAAATGCAGATCCTGACATTAGGACGCTCAGTACTTAAACAGTATCGCTAATTAATCACGAATAGCTCTCTCATCTACAGGTGAGAGAGTTTTCACTCAGACCACTTACGAGGTGACGCTATGACAGAACATTTACCAATGCCACAATTTGGCCCCCTTTCAGGGGTTCGTGTTGTGTTTTCAGGAATTGAAATTGCAGGGCCATTCGCAGGACAAATGTTCGCAGAATGGGGAGCTGAAGTAATTTGGATTGAAAACGTTGCATGGGCTGACACCATTCGCGTTCAACCTCACTACCCTCAACTTTCTCGTCGTAATTTACATGCTCTTTCACTCAATATTTTTAAAGATGAAGGTCGTGATGCATTTCTAAAATTAATGGAAACCACCGATATCTTTATTGAAGCCAGTAAAGGTCCTGCCTTTGCGCGTCGTGGTATTACCGATGAAGTGTTATGGGAACATAACCCTAAATTGGTTATCGCTCATTTATCTGGCTTTGGCCAATATGGTGATCCGCAATACACCAACTTACCGGCTTATAACACGATAGCCCAAGCCTTTAGTGGCTACTTGATCCAAAACGGTGACAAAGATCAGCCAATGCCGGCGTTCCCTTATACCGCAGATTACTTCTCAGGAATGACAGCAACCACTTCTGCGTTAGCGGCACTGTATAAAGTTCAACAAACAGGCAAAGGAGAAAGTATTGATATTGCGATGTATGAAGTCATGTTGCGTATGGGGCAATACTTCATGATGGATTATTTCAATGGTGGCGAAATCTGCCCTCGTATGACCAAAGGGAAAGATCCGTATTACGCAGGCTGTGGTCTTTACCGTTGCCAAGATGGCTTTATCGTGATGGAAGTTGTTGGCATTACGCAAATTGAAGAAATTTTCAAAGATATTGGTCTTGCGCATCTTTTAGGTACTCCAGAAGTGCCAGAAGGCACTCAACTTATTCACCGTATTAATTGCCCTCATGGTCAATTATTTGAAGACAAACTCGATGAATGGTTAGCAAAACAACTAATCACTGATGTGCTGAAACGCCTGTCAGAACTCAATATAGCCAGTGCCAAAGTGCTGACTATTCCGGAGCTTGAAGACAATCCACAATATGTCGCACGCGAATCAATTACCCAATGGCAAACCATGAATGGCGAAACCTGTAAAGGGCCAAATGTAATGCCGAAATTCAAAAATAATCCGGGAAAAATCTGGCGTGGCATGCCATCTCACGGCATGGACACTGACGCTATCTTGAAAAATATAGGTTATAGCGACGAACAAATCAGGGGGCTGGTCGATAAAGGGCTGGCTAAAATCGTAAAGTAACACCGTAAAATTCAGGCATAGCACGCCTCTAAAATCGTGTCTGAATTCACGGCAAAAGTATGGGATAACAGTTTAATGGATGTGATTGGCAAACAAAACTTACGTCAAATGTGGGATGATTTGGCAGAGGTTTATGGCACAAAAACAGCGCTAATTTTTGAATCCGCACAAGGACAAATGAGACAATTTAGCTACTGTGAATTAAATGAAGAGATAAACAGAACCGCAAATCTTTTCCATGCTGGTGGCATAAAAAAAGGCGACCATGTTGCCTTACATCTTGATAACTGCCCTGAATTTTTCTTTTGCTGGTTTGGGTTGGCAAAAATAGGCGCTGTGATGGTGCCTATTAATGCGCGCTTTATGTATGAAGAAAGCGCATGGATAATCAATCACTGCCAAGCCCATTACGTCGTTACTCGCGATAATTTCTATCCGATTTACCAACCTATGTTGCAGGATGAACAAAACCCTTTAGCACAGCTATTTTTAATTTCTGAAAACACAATCGCTGCTGAAAAAGGCGTTATCGACTTTTTAAAAGAAAAAGCCAAACATCCTGTTACGCTTAATCATCACACACCATTAAGTGTGGATGACACTGCTGAAATTCTTTTCACCTCTGGTACCACATCGCAACCTAAAGGTGTGGTTATCACACACTATAACTTACGCTTTGCGGGTTATTACTCATCATGGCAAAACGCATTACGCGAAGATGATATTTATCTTACTGTTATGCCTGCATTTCATATTGATTGCCAATGTACTGCATCACTGGCTGCATTTTCTGTGGGTGCGACTTTTGTCTTGTTAGAAAAATACAGTGCCAGAGCCTTTTGGAAGCAAATACTCAAGTACCAAGCGACGGTCACTGAATGTATTCCAATGATGATGAGAACCTTAATGGCACAGCCCGTTTCATCAGAAGAAAAGCAACACAAATTACGCGAAGTGATGTTCTATCTCAATCTCGCAGATGAAGAGAAAGACGCCTTTATCGAACGCTTTAATGTGCGATTACTCACCTCTTACGGCATGACAGAAACTATCGTGGGTTTAATTGGTGACAGGCCTGGCGATAAACGCCGCTGGCCGTCAATTGGTAGACCCGGTTTTTGCTATCAAGCTCAAATCAGAGATAAACAAAACAACGAAGTTCCTAATGGCGTTGTGGGTGAGATTTGCGTAAAAGGCGAACCCGGAAAAACCTTATTCAAAGAGTATTACAACCGACCGGATGCAACAGCAAAAGCATTAGAGCCTGAAGGTTGGTTACATACTGGTGATTATGGTTACCGAGACGATGAAAGTTTTTTCTATTTCGTTGATCGCAGTTGCAATATGATCAAACGCGGAGGCGAAAACGTCTCTTGCGTTGAGATTGAAAACATCATTAGTTCACATCCTAAAATTCAAGATGTGGCGGTTATTGGTGTGCCTGATGATATTCGTGATGAAGCCATTAAAGCGTTTGTGGTGCTCGTTGAAGGTGAAACCTTGAGTGAAGAAGAATTCTTCCATTTCTGTGAGCAAAATATGGCGAAATTTAAAGTTCCCTCAGCGGTTGAGTTTAAAGAGGGTTTGCCACGTAATTGCTCAGGAAAAGTGATTAAAAAGCATTTGAAATAAGCCATAGGTCGGTTTAGCCACAAATTAATAACCTCAATCATAAATGCTTATTTTTGATGACGAAAAGGAATACAACATGAGCCAATCATTACACCTAACAACGCGTGGTTCAGTACTTGAAATTGTATTAGATAGACCAAAAGCAAACGCTATTGATGCAAAAACCAGTCATGAAATGGGTGAAGTCTTTCTGCGTTTTCGTGATGATCCCAACTTACGCGTTGCCATTATTACGGGCGCGGGCGAACGCTTTTTCTCCGCGGGTTGGGATTTAAAAGCCGCGGCAGAAGGCGAAGCCCCTGATGCAGACTTTGGTGCGGGTGGTTTTGCAGGTTTAACTGAATTATTTGATCTTGATAAACCTGTCATTGCCGCCGTTAACGGCTATGCTTTTGGTGGTGGCTTTGAATTAGCACTCGCTGCCGACATGATGATTTGTTCAGACAATGCTTCTTTTGCTTTACCTGAAGCACAATTAGGCATTGTCCCTGATAGCGGTGGCGTTCTTCGTTTACCTAAACGTTTACCGCCCGCTATCGTCAACGAAATGCTGATGACAGGTCGTCGTATGAATGCCGATGAGGCACTACGTTGGGGTATTGCTAACCGCGTTGTCAGTTCTGCTGAATTAATGGATAGCGCACGCGAACTTGCCGATCAAATCGCAAATAGCGCTCCACTGGCTGTGGCGGCTTTAAAAGAGATTTATCGTGCCACTAGCGAGCTTTCTATTGAAGAGGGCTACAAATTAATGCGCAGTGGCGTACTAAAACATTACCCAAGTGTTTTACATTCAGAAGATGCTACAGAAGGACCTCTAGCCTTTGCTGAAAAGCGCACACCTGAATGGAAAGGACGGTAATTATCCCGTATTTCGAGAATACAACTCGATAATACAACAAAGAGGAAAACTGATGAGTATCTACGCATTTGAAGGTCTTGTTCCTGTGGTTCATCCAACAGCTTATATTCATCCATCTGCTGTACTAATTGGTGATGTGATTATTGGCGCTGGCGTTTATATCGGCCCTTTAGCCTCACTAAGAGGTGACTATGGTCGCTTAATTGTTGAAGCAGGCGCAAATCTTCAAGACGGCTGTATCATGCACGGTTATACCGATATGGACACCATTGTGAGAGAAAACGGACATATTGGGCATGGTGCGATCCTTCACAGTTGTATTATCGGGCGTGACAGCTTAGTTGGCATGAATAGCGTGATTATGGATGGTGCCGTCATTGGTGAGGAAAGTATTGTTGCCGCCATGAGCTTTGTAAAAGCGGGCTTTCAAGGACAACCGCGACAAATGTTAATAGGAAGCCCTGCAAAACATGTGCGTGATATTACCGATCAAGATATGGAGTGGAAACGGATGAACACCCGTGAATACCAAGATTTAGCGGTACGTTGTCGCAAAAGCTTGGTAGAAACAACACCGTTAACAGCGCCCGAACTTAATCGCCCACGTTTACGTGGCACAACAGACGTTAAGCCAAAAGGTTAGTCACAGATGGCGACAGGCGTCATTAACGCCTGTCGTATTTATTCGATTTGAGTAAAACGCAATTTCTCAGATTAGCGACGTTGCGATTTTGACAACATCCATTGCCATTTTTGCTCATGATTTAATCCATGAGGGATCATCGTTGCTAATTTTTCAGGTGAGCTTTGACTGCTTTTGCCTTGAACATGACCTTTTATGCGAGAATAAAGCTGAGGATCAATATGACTCACTTTGATCATGCGTTGGCATTGACAGCCTCTACCTTCAAGCTGGTTAGGCACGCTTTTTGTTTCACACTCAATTTCTTTTACATCAGAAAGAATGTAAGAGACGATATTAATCGCATTGCATTGAGGAATATCGAATTTCTTAGCAATCTCTTTTGCGCTTACCCAGCGTTCTTGCTCTTGAACCCAATCAGCAATGGACAGATAGAGTGGCTTATTCATGTATTCTTCACACATATTTACTCCAGTATCACAAATAAAGTTTTATTTATCGCTAAATAAAGATAATAACTGAATATGTTAATTATCATTGCACCGCGGAGTATCGGTTTTCCCTGTTAATTAGGTAAGTTAACTACCCCATCAATATAATATTAGTTTATTTTTAACAACCAAACTCTTTAATTAACACGCCCGTCACAATTTATTATTTTGTTATTAAATCCAAAGTAATAACAATTAAACCGAGTAAAAAACAAAAAATTAATAAAATATTAAAATATAAAAAACACTTTAAGTAACTAACAATAATTTATTGATATAAAAGCCATTTTTAACAACAAAACAAAAAACAGAATAGATTGTATTAATAATCCATTTATAGACTAACATTATAGTAATAGATCTAAATTTAGATTGCCAGAAAGGTGGCTTATTATTAGATGTAAATCAATATTCGTTTATTTTAAGCTATATTAACCTAGTTATTAATACATTAGTAAAAGTGAAGATAAATATCGACATATACCGAAATTGATAAATAAAGTGCCATATTGCGGTATATAGCGATATAGCACTTAATCTTATATTATTAATTTGATTATAAAAAACGACGATCAAATGCAGTTTGCCAATCGTCAGCAAATCTATTTACTGCATCATCCACTACTGGTGAACGGATAATTGAGTAAGCAAGCTCTATCGGTAATGTCACCGACGAAGCCCCGGCTAATAAACAATCAACCACTTGGCGTGGCGTTTTAAAACTCGCAGCTAGGATTTTTGTGGGTAAATTATGCATGGTGATCAGCGTTTGTAACTCTTTTACTACTCTGACTCCATCAGAACCTTGTCTATCCATACGATGAACATAAGGGGCAATATAATCAGCGCCTGCTAATGCTGCCATTAACCCTTGAGAAACACTATAAATTGCCGTGCCTAATACCAGCATATTTTTCTGTTTTAATTGTTTAATGGCGACCAAACCCGCTTCAGTAACGGGTATTTTAATTACCGTATTATCTGCGATATTACCAATACGTAAGGCTTCTTCAATCATCGTATCGACATCATTGGCAATGACCTGTGCAAATATACGACCTTTACCCCCCATGGCGGCTTTTAATTCAGGTAATAGAGTTTCAATATTTTGTGCAGATTTAGCAATAATGGAAGGATTGGTAGTCACACCCGCAATAGGAAGAACTTGAGAGAGTTTTCTAACTTCTTCAATATCCGCTGTATCTAAATAGATTTCCATAATCGCACCTCAATGATGTTGGTTTAAGCTAAATAATTATAGATATAACATAGAAAATAACATTGTGAGCGGTGGATTTCTAGTCGATTTAATGAAAATAGCGCCTATATCAAGGCGCCATTAATTAAATAACGATAATAAATAGTTATATTTTTTATTTAATACAAAATATAATCTCTCATCTAAATTTTAAATTTAGATTAAGAATTTATTTATACTTTAAAATAAACAGTATTAAAAACAATACTACTATTGATATTAAATAATTATTTGCATTAAATTAAATTGATTATTCTTTAAATTCAGCATCAATCACTTGATAAAAAGCATTTTTCGTATCCGCAATATCCCAAACCCCTAAAATAACCTGATAACCTGAACGTTCTGGTATATTACAATTTAATTCTACTGTTGCCGTGGGTATTTTACCATTATCAAATCTCTGGCAAAAAGGCTTTAAATCGAAATCATCTCGGGTAAGCGGTTTATTTACATCCCAATTTTGTTTAGTAATAAAAAACCGCCATGATGCGGTACTGTGTCTCGCAGTTAATGTCCATTTAAAGGTGTTTTCTCCACTTTTCATTGCGATTTTATGCCAGCGATCAGCACTCTGCTCATTTAATGCAGAAAATGCTTCATTTCCACCACTGGCAATTTTACCATTTTCAGGTCCATCTTTAGGAAAGCCTTTAAGTCCTTCAACTGATTGAGGCTCATATTCTACAGGACCACAATTTTTATTAAATTTTATATTATTACTATTAGGAATTGTAGTTCTGCATAACACTGCACGGCTTGGTGGCTTATCAATATAGCCATGTTTTAATGTGACATCCTCTGATGCTGTTGAAATAAAACTAGCTGATGATAATAATAATGTTGCAGTAAATACCATAAGTTTATTTTTCTTCATAATAAATCCTCAATAATTATTAATAAATATTTTTAAATATAATGATTGCATCAATCACATTAGATATTAGTCGAAAATAGATAATTGAATATCCATTTATTAAGAACTGTGAGCAATATCGCGATTTAATTTAATATTAAAATGGAACTAACACTGTTATTTAATATTTATTAAATGACTATCAATAATAAAAATAATAAATTAAATTATTTTTATTACTTTTTTATATTTTATTAAAAGAAATAAAATCATCGATATAAAATAAAAACAACCCAAATAAGACAGAAATACTGTCTCACTGGGTTGTATATTTTGGGATATGTTTTAACGTGATTACAATATAGCAATATACAGTCGTAATTGATGTCATTCTGTAATTGCGATGTATTAATGTAAACGAGTTTTCATTGAGTTAAGAACACTAATTTTGTTCGTCTTCATATCGATAGTCACATCTTCCGACAATACTTTCACATTAACTTTTCCTGAATTCTTGGCCAATAGAGCATAACTATAACCAGCCCTGCCGGAGAAACTAGGCAACTTAGCTTCAAGATTATAATCAAATGCAGCGACATTTTCTTGGACATGATCGATCTTCGTGCCTTGTTTCCCAAGATAAGTTATTGCCGAATTTTCAAACTCACTTAATGTACCAATCAAGTCATTATTGTGATCCCCTGATACCGATAAATTCTTACCTGATAAGGCATTAAGGCTGGTTTGTGCTGTTTTCACTCCCTGAATCCCCGTTTTCCAGTTATTATCACCAGGTCTTTGTCCAGTATGTAACGCATAGAATTTCTCTTTATCTACAGCGTATAGCATTGTACAGCCACTCAAAGCTCCTGAAGTGATCACTAATGGTTTCCCCTCCTTAATATCATTCAACCGAATGCTAATACCTACACTGCCAGACATACCACTCATAACTTTAATGGCGGTAAGATTATCAGAAAGTGTTTTATGCCCCCAATAAGTTCCTATTGTTCCAGAACCGTATTCGTTGGACGTAACCTTAGAGCCATAGAAAATATGAACAGCATTGTAAAAATTACCTCCTTCTTGTAATAATTGCGGACTGTACTCTCTTACTACGGGATTATGCCCAACCGAATCAAATCGATTAATGACGAATGGCAATGTCGCCTCAGCACTCTCGTTATTACTCCCCACAAATAATCCACGATTTCGTAGAGGAGTAATAGATCCCTTTTGTAGTTTCGTATCATCTGATGAAAAGAAAAGAGAAAAGCTGCTACTAGGCATTCGCCCATCCGGATCACGCAATGTCACAGAGTTATTACGCACCATGCGGTATAAATTCAGCCCATCCACCGTACCTGCCGGATCGGCGCTTAGCCAACGACCAATCCACGGTTGATAATAACGATAACCGTAGTAATAAAGCCCCGTAGCGTCTTTTTCTTTGCCTGAATAACGAATAGTTTTGTAATTGGCTTCTACTGCATTTTGGCTAAACCAAATCGCGGTACCCCCATAAGGGTAATACTCTTCATAACTGACTAATTGCCCTTGACCATCGGTTTCTAATCCACTGTTACCCACACCATCATCATAGCTATAACGCAGTTGGTTATTCTTGATCCCTTTTGGGAAACCCACTTTCCAACATAAGGCTCTTACATTTCCTGTTATATCAACCACCTCTCGATGTTCGGTAAGATGCCCCCCTTCCGTTGATTGCCATATTTCTAAATTCGGTAAATAGTGAGTTTCCGTGATAATCTGCCGTCCGGATAATCTCTGTACCTGTTGTTTTATTAATCGTTGAGATGCGCTTGCATAAACATAGTGTTCTGAATTCCCACTCTTATTC
This sequence comes from Proteus sp. CD3, assembly GCF_008808075.1. NCBI lineage: Bacteria > Pseudomonadati > Pseudomonadota > Gammaproteobacteria > Enterobacterales > Morganellaceae > Proteus > Proteus sp. CD3. Next base: position 3,248,471 of record NZ_CP019686.1, read on the forward strand.
ACTTGTGCCAATGTACCGCGAAGATCCCACTGCAATGCATCGCCCGTTGATAAATGTTTCTGATTACCTAAAGCATCAAATTGCTGATCAATCTGTTCGATAGCCACCTGTTGTGTTTCAAGTAATGCCCGATTGGTTTTATTGGAGACACTGATATTTTGGGTAAAACTTTGTTGTGCAATAGCAGAGTTATGGCGAATTTGCGTTAAATTACCACCACGATCATAAGCGTATAAACGTGTGTAATTGGTGTAACTTTGTGCATCTTTCACTAATGTAGTGACTAATTGAGATTGCATTGAAGCGGGTGTTTTTTGATTGGCTGATTCACGCCCTGTGGCACTCACTAATTGATACAGAGAGTCATACACATAACGATTTTCAGGCACAACTTTCTGATTACGCCAGTAGCGAGTGGCTTCCGCATCATTTTTAAGACAAATAATATTGCCGACCGGATCGTACTCATAACGCAGATCTTGCATGATCTTCGCACCCAAAACATGCCCTTGAGGACGCTGGGTTTTGACATGCAGCAAGCGCTGAGTTTCAGCCTCGTATTCATAAGTGGTGACTAATCCATTACCGTGCTCTACACGTAATTTTTGCCCTGCTGCCGAGTAATCGATCGCTTTAATCACGAGTTGTTTTTTATCGCTTTGTAATTGCACGCTACTTTGGTTTAAAAAACCCGCTCTATCGTATTTCCATTCACGCTCATGCCCTGCAGCATCAATTTGTTTTAATAATTGACCTGTAGCATCATAAATATTGCGTGTTTGATATTGAGAATGTGCGGGTGTTTTAACGGTATTCGCAGTGATAAACCGTAATTCAATTAAATGTTGCCCTGTTAAGGCATAAGCACCATATTCTGTTCTTCCAGCAGGAAAGTCATGATGAGTACATTTACCGACGGAGTTATTGGCAATATTTTTATTATCAGCCCCACCCCAAGTAAAACGCTCTTTTAATATCTGTTTGGACGTCGGGGAAGACTCCATAATCGCCATAAGTTGTGAAACAAACTCTGGCTTTGTATAGTGATATTCCGTCACTAGCCCCAACCCATTAATATCCATCACTTTTTTGTTTTCAATATCACTGATATTGACACTATTACCACTATCTACACTTTTAGTTGCAGACAATAATCCGCCTAAACTCACCACTTGCTGAATATTCGCTTGAATAGAGGCGTCTGATTGTTGTGTTTTATACAATCTTGCATCAATACTGCGTTCTAAATAACCGCGCGCATGATAATAGTGACGCGTAATACGCTCATCGGTTTTATTAATTGTGTCAGGATGACGGCAATAATTAATTTCACGGATTGTTGATCCGCGATTATCAAGCACCACCACGGTTGGGGTGCTTGTGTGTAATTGTTGGTTTAACATCTTTTTAATTCCTTTCAATTTTCTTTTTATCATTAATGATTATTTAATTAGTGATTAACGACGAATAAATATATTTAGTCATGACGATATATTCTTAATTTATTTCTAAACTAAAAATCATAAAAATAATAAATTAGATTATTTTTTAATACTTTATTTTATACATTATTAAAAGCATTCAAATTATCAAGATAAGATAAAAACAACCCAAATAAGACAGGAAAACTGTCTCACTGGACTGCCTTTTTTGGGTTTACCCAAACTGGACGTTCTATGCCTGCCTAAGTAAAAATTTTTATTTTCACTTAGCGCGAAGTTGCAAGCCACTACAGGTAGCCCATCTTTAGGACCGGGCTTACGGAATCACCGTATCCAGCTACAGATAAATCGATACCTATGACATCGGCGTCCATGCAGATTCATGAATAGGAGGCTGTAATAATCGCCCATCATATATACTGCGTTTTTGGTCAGGATTATTTTTAACTTCACGAACGATAGCATAGTTAATTTTCCGATGTTTTTTTATAGCCATAATATTAAAAGTACTGTTTGGAGAGAACAGTATTTCCGATTCTCCATTTTCTCCCTGAAAGTGTGATAGCAATGAAATGTTTTTCCCTGTCCTTCCCATTACTTTGAGCATTACTCCTTCCCTGCCTTGTGAAAATCGCTCGGTAAAGATTTTGGCATAACTGATAGATAAACTTGTAGACATAAATAAATCATTAGTGACTAACTCGCCTGGAGAAAGATTGTCCCATGCACCTTTCGGTATTCCGTATCCTCTGTAGCTTATTTCCGTTGCATTTGCCATTTTACTTAATGCGTTCTCAAGTTTTTTAGCATTGCCATTAATACCACTATCTATGCTAATCCCTTGTTTCAGATAGCAATTAAAGGGAGTTTGATTTCTGCTGTAACGTCGTATTATTCCTTTGTCTTCCTCATCCAAAATTGATACAGGTAATCCTTTATGGGAAGCAAATTCCTCGTGATACTTAGCCTGAACCTCTGCAAACCCTCTCGATTTTTGATGGATTTTTTCATTATCCGATAATATTACTCTCGTCGAATTCTTCATCTCACTTATTGATTTTTTTATATCCTTTAGATCCTCTTTTGATAAATTATCAATAGTTCTTAATGGTGCTAATCCATCCGGATCACGCAATGTCACTGGATTATTACGCACCATGCGGTATAAATTCAGCCCATCCACCGTACCGGCTGGGTCTGCGCTTAACCAGCGACCAATCCACGGCTGATAATAACGATAACCGTAGTAATACATCCTCGTAGCGTCTTTTTCTTTGCCTGAATAACGAATAGTTTTGTAATTGGCTTCTACCGCATTTTGGCTAAACCAAATGGCGGTACCCCCATAAGGGTAATACTCTTCATAACTGACTAATTGCCCTTGACCATCGGTTTCTAATCCACTGTTACCCACACCATCATCATAGCTATAACGCAGTTGGTTATTCTTAATTCCTTTTGGGAAGCCCACTTTCCAGCATAAGGCTCTTACATTTCCTGTTATATCAACCACCTCTCGATACTCGGTAAGATGCCCCCCTTCCGTTGATTGCCATATTTCTAAATTCGGTAAATAATGAGTTTCCGTGATAATCTGCCGTCCGGATAATATCTGTACCTGTTGTTTCATTAATCGTTGAGATGCGCTTGCATAAACATAGTGTTCTGAATTCCCTCTCTTATTCACTTGTGCCAATGTACCGCGAAGATCCCACTGCAATGCATCGCCTGTTGATAAATATTTCTGATTACCTAAAGCATCAAATTGCTGATCAATCTGTTCGATAGCCACCTGTTGTGTTTCAAGTAATGCCCGATTGGTTTTATTGGAGACACTGATATTTTGGGTGAAACTCTGTTGTGCAATAGCAGAGTTATGGCGAATTTGCGTTAAATTACCACCACGATCATAAGCGTATAAACGCGTGTAATTGGTGTAACTTTGTGCATCTTTCACTAATGTAGTGACTGATTGAGATTGCATTGAAGCGGGTGTTTTTTGATTGGCTGATTCACGCCCTGTGGCACTCACTAATTGATACAGAGAGTCATACACATAACGATTTTCAGGCACTATTTTCTGGTTACGCCAGTAGCGAGTGGCTTCCGCATCATTTTTCAGACAGATAATATTGCCCACCGGATCGTACTCATAACGCAGATCTTGCATGATCTTCGCACCTAAAACATGCCCTTGAGGACGCTGGGTTTTGACATGCAGCAAGCGCTGAGTTTCAGCCTCGTATTCATAAGTGGTGACTAATCCATTACCGTGCTCTACACGTAATTTTTGCCCTGCTGCCGAGTAATCGATCGCTTTAATCACGAGTTGTTTTTTATCGCTTTGTAATTGCACGCTACTTTGGTTTAAAAAACCCGCTCTATCGTATTTCCATTCACGCTCATGCCCTGCAGCATCAATTTGTTTTAATAATTGACCTGTAGCATCATAAATATTGCGTGTTTGATATTGAGAATGTGCGGGTGTTTTAACGGTATTCGCAGTGATAAACCGTAATTCAATTAAATGTTGCCCTGTTAAGGCATAAGCACCATATTCTGTTCTTCCAGCAAGAAAGTCATGATGAGTACATTTACCGACGGAGTTATTGGCAATATTTTTATTATCAGCCCCACCCCAAGTAAAACGCTCTTTTAATATCTGTTTGGACGTCGGGGAAGACTCCATAATCGCCATAAGTTGTGAAACAAACTCTGGCTTTGTATAGTGATATTCCGTCACTAGCCCCAACCCATTAATATCCATCACTTTTTTGTTTTCAATATCACTGATATTGACACTATTACCACTATCTACACTTTTAGTTGCAGACAATAATCCGCCTAAACTCACCACTTGCTGAATATTCGCTTGAATAGAGGCGTCTGATTGTTGTGTTTTATACAATCTTGCATCAATACTGCGTTCTAAATAACCGCGCGCATGATAATGGTGACGCGTAATACGCTCATCGGTTTTATTAATTGTGTCAGGATGACGGCAATAATTAATTTCACGAATTGTTGATCCGCGATTATCAAGCACCACCACTGTTGGGGTGCTTGTGTGTAATTGTTGGTTTAACATCTTTTTAATTCCTTTCAATTTTCTCTTTATCATTAATGATTATTTAATTAGTGATTAACGACGAATAAATATATTTAGTCATTACGATATATTCTTAATTTATTTCTAGGCTAAATACCTCGTGATTAATTTAATCGTACTTAGTACTTAGCCTCTAATCATTATTAAAAGATTTATAATAATATTATATTGACGTATGTAACGTAGCTGTTAATGGATTATATCCAGATTTCGCCTTACCACTTTCGCTACGACAAAATGAACAGACAATATTGTCATATTTAATATTATTTTCTTTTAGCTCATTGAAAAGCATTCCTATTGTCGCAACTGAAGGAGTAGAATCTCCATTAATTGTGGTTGTCTTTTTCACGGTGACAATATCTGTTCTTACTGCCTGTTTTTGATTTGCTTGAATAAGTGCTCGATTAGCAGCCAATACATTACTTATTTCATCGGGTGTATCCTTCTCATATTCGTATAATTCATAATTTGTAATATTAAACCACCCATCCTTATCGTTTCCTGTTGCTTTCCAATTCATATTATAAAGGTCTCCTGTCACAGAGAATATTCCCAAACGATCCATTTCATCAATCGCGACTTGATTATGTAACTCCAAATGATGATTTGAAATGGAAAATAACGTAAGACTCTTATCTATTGCGGTGTTATCAAGCCCAGGATCCATTAATTTAGTTCTGTGTGGATTTAAGAATTCTAGTGTCATCCCATCGGGTATTGGAACCGTTCCACTATTTGAATTAAAACCACCATGGGCAGTAACAATAAGTTGTTTTGATGGATAATCAGGAGTTGAGTAAAGCGTAAAATGCTGGCCTAACTCACTGACTGCATAGTGAGTTTCTCTTTTAAAGTCTCGTGAATCTTCTCGATTCCAACTCTCAACCTTTTCAATAAGTGATCCCCCCCATTCATCTGTTTTTATTTCATGAAATGAAGTCGGTAACCTATTGATAAAATGCTTACGCCCTGGCCTAATATGATTTAAAAAGCGTGTGACAAATTTTGGCATTCGCCCATCCGGATCACGCAATGTCACGGGATTATTACGCACCATGCGGTATAAATTCAGCCCATCCACCGTACCGGCTGGGTCTGCGCTTAGCCAACGACCAATCCACGGCTGATAATAACGATAACCGTAGTAATACATGCCCGTAGCGTCTTTTTCTTTGCCTGAATAACGAATAGTTTTGTAATTGGCTTCTACCGCATTTTCACTCGACCAAATCGCGGTGCCCCCATAAGGGTAATACTCTTCATAACTGACTAATTGCCCTTGACCATCGGTTTCTAATCCGCTGTTGCCCACACCATCATCATAGCTATAACGCAGTTGGTTATTCTTGATCCCTTTTGGGAAGCCCACTTTCCAGCATAAGGCTCTCACATTTCCTGTTATATCAACCACTTCTCGATGTTCGGTAAGATGCCCTCCTTCCGTTGATTGCCATATTTCTAAATTCGGTAAATAGTGAGTTTCCGTGATAATCTGCCGTCCTGATAATCTCTGTACCTGTTGTTTTATTAATCGTTGAGATGCGCTTGCATAAACATAGTGTTCTGAATTTCCGCTCTTATTCACTTGTGCCAATGTACCGCGAAGATCCCACTGCAATGCATCGCCTGTTGATAAATATTTCTGATTACCTAAAGCATCAAATTGCTGATCAATCTGTTCGATAGCCACCTGTTGTGTTTCAAGTAATGCCCGATTGGTTTTATTTGAAACGGTAATATCTTGGGTAAAACTTTGTTGTGCAATAGCAGAGTTATGGCGAATTTGCGTTAAATTACCCCCACGATCATAAGCGTATAAACGCGTGTAATTGGTGTAACTTTGTGCATCTTTCACTAATGTAGTGACTGATTGAGATTGCATTGAAGCGGGTGTTTTTTGATTGGCTGATTCACGCCCTGTGGCACTCACTAATTGATACAGAGAGTCATACACATAACGATTTTCAGGCACAACTTTCTGATTACGCCAGTAGCGAGTGGCTTCCGCATCATTTTTAAGACAAATAATATTGCCCACCGGATCGTACTCATAGCGCAGATCTTGCATTATCTTCGCACCCAAAATATGACCTTGAGGACGCTGGGTTTTGACATGCAGCAAGCGCTGAGTTTCAGCCTCGTATTCATAAGTGGTGACTAATCCATTACCGTGCTCTACACGTAATTTTTGCCCTGCTGCCGAGTAATCGATCGCTTTAATCACGAGTTGTTTTTTATCGCTTTGTAATTGCACGCTACTTTGGTTTAAAAAACCCGCTCTATCGTATTTCCATTCACGCTCATGCCCTGCAGCATCAATTTGTTTTAATAATTGACCTGTAGCATCATAAATATTGCGTGTTTGATATTGAGAATGTGCGGGTGTTTTAACGGTATTCGCAGTGATAAACCGTAATTCAATTAAATGTTGCCCTGTTAAGGCATAAGCACCATATTCTGTTCTTCCAGCAAGAAAGTCATGATGAGTACATTTACCGACGGAGTTATTGGCAATATTTTTATTATCAGCCCCACCCCAAGTAAAACGCTCTTTTAATATCTGTTTGGACATCGGGGAAGACTCCATAATCGCCATAAGTTGTGAAACAAACTCTGGCTTTGTATAGTGATATTCCGTCACTAGCCCCAACCCATTAATATCCATCACTTTTTTGTTTTCAATATCACTGATATTGACACTATTACCACTATCTACACTTTTAGTTGCAGACAATAATCCGCCTAAACTCACCACTTGCTGAATATTCGCTTGAATAGAGGCGTCTGATTGTTGTGTTTTATACAATCTTGCATCAATACTGCGTTCTAAATAGCCGCGCGCATGATAATGGTGACGCGTAATACGCTCATCGGTTTTATTAATTGTGTCAGGATGACGGCAATAATTAATTTCACGAATTGTTGATCCGCGATTATCAAGCACCACCACGGTTGGGGTTCTTGTGTGTAATTGTTGGTTTAACATCTTTTTAATTCCTTAATTTGCTTTCTTTTATAAATTAGCTCGTAAGCACTGAGCTGACTTTTGGCTGCTAATATTTCTGCGATCGCTTTTTTATCGGTATTACATTTCTCTAATATCAACAATAACCGCGCCACATAATCGGGATAATCCCCCCACACTTGCACATTAAAAAATGGTGCAGAACACGGCTGTAGCAAGTGTGTGGGTACAAACTTATTGGGCGCTTCCACGACGGTTGAGGGTGCTTTGTTGCAGCTGGATAACAGCATTAGACACAGGCTCATTAGCACAAGGCGCTTGAGCCAAAAGCTGCCGTAACTCTTGACGTATAGCATGATTTTCTTCCTCTAAATAACGTTGTTCCTCTTGTTGGTGCGTAAGTGTTTCAGAGACTTTTTCTGCTTGCTTGTGCCATTGAATTAATTGTGATTGCAATGTGCGTTGTTGATATTCAAGCTGACTGTTTTGCTCTGAAAGTCGATTAATTTGGTTGTATTGATAGCGAAGTACTAATAAAGCAACAACAATCATGATCGCTATCCCGCCTTTAATACCTAAACGTAAAAAAGCACTCATATTCATGGATATGCTCCGCGACATAATTCGTAATGAGGTCCATCACGAAACGACACCCAATCTCCGCCCCAATTAATTGAAATACCTAATTGATAAGCGGCTTTCTTCATCGCTTTTGATACTGATTCAAACGCTGACCAATCTTGCCAAGGAATAACACCATTCACTAACGGGACAATATCCACGGCATGACCCGTTAAATGTCGGCTATTGAGGGTTTTGCTTTTACCTTCTTTCATCAACTCTTTTTGTCGAATCAATGAACGCACTCCTTCAATCACCACAAAATCATATTCACTGAATGTCAGTGCCAGATAAACAATACGTACTAAATCTTGATGTACGTCGTTTAAATTATTTTGACTACGTTGACTTAATGTATAGGTATTCATTTAGGCTCCTTAAGATTGTTCATGCCAAAAATACGATTCCATAGCCAAATCAATGTCGTGCTCCCCATTGATCCAAAAAGCCCTGCAATCATGTAAGACATATAGCGACTTGCACCACTTTCAAAACTTAATAATCCGCCTAATAATCCTGTAAACACTGAAATCACGATCTGGCTACCAATGCCACACCAAGACCACTTAATTTGTTTTTGTCTAATTTCCATTAAATACCTCACGATACCTCCCCAGGCTGAAAATCCACCGATAATCATCCAAGCCAGCGCATCGCTTTCAGATGGGATTGCTACCAGCATAATAAAATTCCTAAATAAAGCGGATAAAACGGTAGCCCCCATTTATCCGCAAAATAAATCACCTACACTAGGGTGTCATTTTCATCTTCCTGAGCCACAAACCACGGTGTTACTATCGTATTACGCTGATAGTTCTTTGCGGTATTCACTCGATATAAGCGACCTAATGCATCGTAATAATGGGTATCCGCAAAACGATTGGGTTGAGATGAACTCTCCGAAATATAACGCCAGTCATTAAGAAAATAAGGCTGATAAACACGCTTTACATTTCCTTTGTTGTCATATTCTGTTTCACCTGAAATTGCCCAACGTGTTGTGGTGCTTTTTTGTTGTGCCTGTTGCGTACGATCAACCACTAATCCACCTTTTTCACTACGCAAAAAGGACTCGCCCGCTTCAACTCTGGCGGACGTTTGCAATAAGCGACCAAAACCATCGCTAAAAGTGATTTGTTGGCGAATTTGCTGTTGTGAGTCTCTGTCATAACGGTCGGTCATGATTTGCAGCGCATGAGGTGGCATTTTTGAGGATGCTGACATCCAACTGTCTGTTACATACACAAAACCCATGGCGATAGGCAGTGCCGAAGTCAATGCTAAAGCATCTTCTACGGTTGTCGGCATAGTGAAGCTTTTATCGCTATAACCACTTTGTTGACCATTTTCGGTACCTGAAAAGCGTGTTGTGGTAACACGACCAAAGCCATCAAAGGTCACTTGATGAAGATTGTGGTTTTCATCAGTGATTGAATTAGGTGATAAAAAACGCCAATCATAAGTAAGATGGAAATCTTGTACGCTCAAAGGGGACTTTTTCCCCATTAATACACAAAATTGCTTATCCCATAACAGCTTATAGTCACAAGAGAGTGTCGTTTTTTTGTACACCAGTGGCTTATAAAACTGAGCTAATGAGCCATAGGCTTTAACGCCTAATAACGTTTTTACCCACAGTTTTTTGCCTTTTTCTGACGTATCCGCAAATAAATAGTCTTTTTGCTGATAACCCGCGTTTTTCATCACTTCATCCAGTTTTAAATCTGGATAAGGTTGTGAAATAGCTTTTGCGGTTTCTTCGTCTAATTCTGCGGTTTCGCTATACGCTAAACGCACAGGGAAATCGGGTTCTGCTAATGTCGCATTACCACTCGCATCCAGATAAGCAAACTGTTGTTGCTCAGCAAATACCGAAGCTGCTTTTTGTGCCAACAAACTGTCAGTTGCTAGCAAGGCTTCTACATTCAAGCCATTCTTAGGCTGCTTTTCTGCTCCATATGTCCAAATATCCTGACGACTTGCGTTAGTAATACCCAGTTGATAAACCTGTTTTTCAGGGTGATTAATATGATGATATGTTTGACGCGATAAGCTTAAGCGTAAGTTTTGTTGCTGTTCGTCATAACTGGATGCCCATAACGTTTCAGGCAAGCTTTCATAATGCTGATAAGGATTTTTTGCACCTTTAGCGCGTCTTGGATAATCAATTGCAACCGCTTTGGTCACAACACCATAGGCGTCTTGCTCTAATGTGATTTGTTGATGACAAGACGGATCAGCGGCAATACGTTCATAATGGTATGTACGATTTTCCACCACTGAAGGCATCACCACTGGTGAGCGCCCTTGTGTTTCAATTAAACGCACTTGTGGGCGTTGTTCCGTAACGGCATAAGGCACATCGGATACAACGGTATTGTCTAAACCATAGACTTCTTTTCTGAGTAACTGACCTTGTAGCCCACGCTCAAGCCAATACGTATATTGTTGATGTAGTGAGTCGTCGCAGATCTTTTCTCGGCTTCCTGCGCCTTGGGTAAAACGTGGTGAGAAGCGAGGAAATGCCGCACTGTCACCTTGCCAAAACTCATTATAAAACTCGGCATCAATCACAAATTTACCCGTTAAAAACCACTGACGCGTTAACGCACTCGGTGTTTTATCCGTGGTATTTTCTTCGCTTTTAAAGGATTCTGCATTGGTGGCTTCTACACAACCAAAACCACGAAACTCTTTCTCTTTACCATCCCAAACACCATGACGATAATTAAACGTTTGTGTTAACTGGCTTTGGGTTACCTCATCCACTGTGTCGATTTTCCACAATGTATGTAATGCAAAAGGTAAGTGGCTAACCGCTTTGCCTTTGCTCTGTTGTTGACGAGCGAATTTCTCATCTAACCAATATTGCGCTGAACTGCGGTAATGCAAATTCTGAATAAGCCCCATATTGTTATTAATCGATGTTAATAACCACGGTTTTTGATTTTGCAAAGACAGCACCCAATGCTGTGGCACTGGATATGATTTAGTCAGTAAAATACTGGCAACACCAAGACCTTGCACATCGGCAACTTGTAGCTGGCAATGGCTATCAAAACGCATATTTTTAGGTAATGCGATATCATCGCCACGCACAAATTGATTGCCACTTTGGTTAAAATAAACCTCTAAATGGGTCGATTGGGCGTAAATAATATCGGTTGTACCACTACCATCTAAATCCGCTAAATAGAGCTGATTAGGATTAAATTTAAGGCGATCCGCAGAGAAACCAGGAATAGTAATAGGTGAACTAAATTTACCCTCACCTAAATGCACCCAACAGGTTACACCTTGATAATCCACTTTAATTAGATGTTGTTGACCTGAACCCAACACGTCACTAAATGCCACTAAAGTACGACGATTAATATTCTTAATCGGCAAAATCACACCATCTGTTTGCATCACCTCTTTACTTTTTTTCCAGCCTTGCGCAGAGCCTGCATAAAGACGAATACTACGAGGACCAATTAAAGCTAAATCAGCAAAACCACTACCTGTTAATGAAGTGATTTCAGCTCTCGGGTGAAAATACTCCACAGGGATTACATCAAGTGGCACAAAATTCAGCCAATTTTCTGCATTGGTTTCATCTTGAGTGTAATAACCATTCACATCACCTTGGGTAACTAACCATTCCAGTTTTCCATCACCCGTCACGTCGGTCAGTATGGCTGAATTTCGCAATGACGGAATAACAGGAAGCTTTTTCGCGTTATCCCATGTTATGGCATTAGGATTTTGCTTATCTTCTTTTCTAATCGGTGCGCGATACCACCAAGCGCTGCTATCTTGATAAAGTACCCCCGCAAGCCCTTCGCCAAATAGATCGACATATTGATAAGGTTGTTGTGGCGTAAATGACGCAAGTTCATCAAGTGATTGCCACTGTGCTTGTTGAGTCGCACCGACCCTTTGCCAATCAAATTTTACTGGCGGTAATGTCACTAACGATTGAGTGTCTTTATTATCATTAAACGCTGATTGTTGTGCTGAAACTAAAACAGTCCCTGATGCTGACTCATCGTAAGTGAGCGTTAATCTGGCAACTAATTCTGGCGTTTCTGCTAGTGGTGTTTGTTTTTCTAAACTTTCAATACGGTGATACATCAGCACTTGGCGACATAAACGACGAGTACGAACTTCAAAACCGTAATGGAAAAGTGAAAAGCAGTCTTTACGCAATGCCCATGTTGAATTGCTCTGCCACTGTGGATAGGTGGCTAATGCACTGCTACGCTCACCGTAATCAAATACCAGTGTAAATAACGTATTGTTAGGTAATGTGTTATCGGTTTTGACACAAGAAAAAGCACGCTCACCGATAGAATTACCGTAATACACTTTGTCTAAATAGCGTTGTGTATTGGCATTGGTATGTGATTGAATTTCTTGTTTATCACAACCTTGTTCATCTTCAGGGCGATAGTGATATTCAATTTGTTCACCGGTTGCTGAAACTGACGCATTTAGGTTCCATTGAGCGATATGCGCACTGTTTTGACTATCTACAATCTGTGCTGTGGTTTCATAACCAAATAAATGTGCATCCCCATTTGCGCTATACATTACCCAAAATTGGGTTGGCGTATTCGCTGGTGATTTGCTGTCATTGAGTGACCAATATTCGAAACGACTAAAGCTTTTTTCAATACGAGCGCGATAAGCGATCACCTGATATTGATGGGCTAATTTTACGCCTAATAATTCATTGTGATGTGTTGCTTCAACTTCACCTTTTTTATTCATCATCGGCACAATAACTTCGCCATCAGCACCAATAAACTCATCTAATTGAGTATAAGTTGGCACACCTTTTGAAGTACGACGACGAATCGACATCACACCCACAGACCAACCAAAGCCAAAAGTGCCATTACCGGCTTGATTTTGATAACTTAGGCCTAAAGAAGGAGCATAACCACGACCTTGGCTAATGGGCAACGGCAAGCTAAAAGTGGCTGCGCCATCAGGGCCAACAGCGCCCATATTGCCGGTTAATCCCGTGACTGCGCCGCCCCCTTTGGGTAAATTTGGCGCGTCAAAGGTCAATTTCTCTGAATTTTGCATGTAAAGCTCCTGACTGGCTCCCTAAGGAGCCTGTAATTAATTAAGATTTGGATAATTAACGAATGGTGTAATTAATGTGGAGAATGATATCGCTCAGTGTCAGTAACATCTCTTTTTGCTTATCTGTCGCATCAGGGAAGCTTAAAGTCAGTGTACTGGTGTCATTCACTGGTAAACCTTCAAATGGTAGATAACGATCATCATTGAAATTCAGCTGGAACTGACCACTGTCATTCATGCCATGAGAAATCGCAATTGCACTACAGCCTCGAGGTTTCACCGCACTACCGCCATAATTCAGTACGGCTCTAATATTCTGATATGTGCCTGTTAACGCTGGCAATGTCACACTAATTTGTTTAACACGGCGTAATTGACCTAAATCAGCAGGGTAATCTTTGTCGATAGCTAAATCAGAGAGCTTAATCGAAGCCTGTAATTGACCATTTTTCAGCGTGATACCATTTTCTGCCGTACCTAGCTGAGTTTTCGATTTATTAATCACATCAGCAACTTGCTCAAAGCCAAACTTATTACTGCCTAAACCTTGATACACATCGGCCAACGATACAATCTTGGTGATTTCCAACACTCGTTTATCTTTTTCAAGGTAGCTATTTTCCATTTGAGTCAGGTTATGCATTAAGCTTTCACCCGCCATTAAACCAGAATAATTACCTTGCCATGCACCAGGTCGAATAAAGGTTTGTGTTTCACCTAAATCATACTGATAAGCCCACTCTGCCATACGACAACGAGATACCGTTAAATCGTAGAAAGGCTTATAAATCGCCATTAATTTACCGCGCAACCAGTTATACAGCGCTTTATTGGTAAATTTATTTTGTAAGAAGGTTAAATGCTCTTGCGTTTGTTGTTGCTGTAATTTCACACTATCTAATTGCAGACTCATGGCTTGCTGGCGAACGGCTAATGCAGCAAGTTGAGCATCAAACTGATCTAATTCAGATTGTGCTGAATCACGTAATGAACCCCACTCTTCACGACGACGACGATAAGCCTCTGATTGACTTAATCGGTCTGCCGCAATACGAGTTGCAGAGCCAGACAATTGTAGACCAATCGATGTAGCATTAAAGATAGCGCCTAGACGCGAGCCACCAACAGCCATACCATAAATATTGGGTATAAGATCTGCAGCAGCGGCAGCCATATTTAACCCTTGGCTGGCGGTATTGAGCACAGAAGAACTCAAATAGAGATCCATCGCTTGTTGCTCTGCCGTACTAATATTCTGATTATATAATTTGCTATAATAATCAAGGCGTTTTTTAGTACCTAAACGCAGATCCTGTAATGCTTTTTTGCTATATTCAAATTCTTCCAGAGTTTTCTGCTGATATTTAATATTTTGCAGAATAATTTCGCTACCTTGTGTGGCAAATAATTCAGCTAATGCTTGAGCATCTTGACGTTCAGTTATGCTAAATAATGAGTTACCAAACTGCATTAATTGATTTACTGCCGATTTTGCACTGGTCAAAATAGCAGGGAAACGCTGAACGGGAACCATCACTTTTGGCAATACACCGTTCTCTTGTGATTGATTCACTGCTGTATTTTGTAACATTTTAGGATCTACTGGCGTTGCATACATTGGCAACGACAATGGTTGCCCATCAATCGATAAATTGTGACGTAAGTTAAATAAACGCGCTTTTAACGTGTTGTGATATTGCGCTAACTTCTCATTAATTTGTGGCAAAAACAGCGATGTTAATGAATTTGCTGTCCGCGGTGATGCCGCTTCTTCGCTTTCTTCATTGATAGCGCGTGTTGGCTGTTCTGTTTTTGATGCCGCATCGGTTAATTTAGGTGCTGACCAAACGTTATTGCCTAATAACTCAGTTTCATCACCCAATAATTTCAGCGCCTGCATATACCACATTTTAGCTTCATTTAAAGTATCACGCTCCAATAGGCGATAAGCGCTGTCGCCCCGCGCCACAAAAATATCAAGGCACTTCATAAAGGTAGCCAATTTATAATGCATAGGATCAGTTTGCGCGACTGCATCAGGATCAGTTGAATCCAGTTGTTCCTTGTCCCAAGCTGTATTAGCTAATAATGGCTGTGAATTCCAAATACGATAAGAATGAGTATCACTATCAATATAACCGTTTGGATTAAATACATAACGCAACCAACGGCTAGCTTCATCGTAATTTTGCCCTTCTAACATCACATTGGCTAACATCATCGGGGTGTAATAGAACAGTTCCCAAAAGTAGAGAGCATTAGCACCATTAAAATCCATCGGTACATCAGCGCCTTTTTCCAAAGCAGGTTCTGGCAGTCTCTGAGAGCTTAACGTTAAAATAGCATCAATTCCGTTATTCGCACGTTTGACTAATTGACGTGCAAATAATGTATTTAAACGCACTAACACAGGTTCATTTTCTACTGTCATTGAAATATATTGAGCATGCTTTTTATTTGTTTTTAGGCTAATAATACTCTCGTTTATATGTTCTAATTCACTGACTTTAAAGTAACATTGGCTTTCAGAAATAATTTTTTGGCTCTTATTAACCGCAGTTACATTTGCAGTTAATATAAACTCACCATTGTCATTAAATTCACTCAGAGGCACATCAAGCTTAAGCTCTTTATTTTTACTATTAAAGCTGTTACTACCTTCAATTAAAGAAGTATTCGCGTTAGACCATTGTTCAAGAGAGTAGGTCACTTTGTGATCTGGGCTAGAAGATAATGTTATCTTAATATCATTAACTATTTCTTTATCGCTATAGGAAACTTTATTTAACTTATTAATAGTTAATGGGTAAGATATTTGTTTCCCATATGCTCCCATAAGCAATTGGCTCGTTGCTTCTCCTGAAATATAAAAAATAAATCTTGGTGTTTCTTTATTTAGAAAACTTTGTAACGAGAAATTACCCAATTCATTAGAAAGCGTAAAGGCAACATTGTTTTTCGATGTATATTTTAATAAACCATTTGACTGTTTAGTGAAGAACGACAGTTCTACATTATAATCTCCTCCATTGTTAATATCTGAACCTTTAATTAGCGTACCTTTAGCATTATCATAAATAAAAAAGTAAACTGTATTCTTTTTAATATCGAAACCTAAATAATAGCTATAATCCGTTTTTCCACTAAAAGAAAGAGTTAATAATTTACCAACACTACCTGAAGTATAAACAATATCTTCTAACATAGAGCCATCTTTTAATAAGCCTTTAAAGATATCTTGAATAGGTCCAGGAGCAAGATGCCCATAATCGATATTACAGTTAATAAAAGCAGAAAGATAACAAGATAATGTTTCATTTTTAGACTCTACATTTACGCCATTAATTAGACTTCCTGATAGAGAAACATTTTGAGAATCAGTTGTTTTTATATCATCGATAGGATCATGAGATATTGAGTAAGCTAATTCACCTCTTAATACAAAACTATTATTAATATTCTTAGTAAGTTCTTCACCAGCTATATCAAATTCAGACTTCACATTAATATAAATGTTTTTTGCATGTTCCTTATTTGAATCTGAGACATTAGAAAATACCATTTCATTATTAATAGAATAAACTTGATACTCCTTATTTTCATCTTTATAACTATCACTGGTGATATAAGTTAAAAAATATAACTTATCAAGTTCTTGGTTATAACTTAAATGAAAATTACCTTTTTTATTGTCCATAATATTATCAGGTAATTGGAAATTAACAGATGTGCTCCAAGTACCATCATAACGGATGTGTGATAAATTCAAACTATAACTTGTCTGCTTAGAAATTGGTGTAGATGTACTTTTTTCTTTATTTTCAGACTCTTTATTTTCAATTTCTTTCTGTTCAATCCAAGCAACATATAATCGATTATTAAAAATAACAGGACGAATTAAATTATTGTAAGGGTTCGCACCATTCTCAATTTTAGTCCACTCTGTCCAAGCATTGGCTGCCATGACGCCTTTTTTAATTTTACTATGATCCGCACTACGCCAATAATAACTGGCTTTTTCTGATGCATTACAACCAATAAAATAAGTGTATCCTTCTTTTAATGTCACACCATCATGATAACCACTAATCACTTCTAAATTAGCTATTTGCTCAAAAGACGTTAAATATGTTTTAAATGCATCATCAATAGTATCACTATTAATACTATTTTGACTGATCGTCTGTAACAGCGTATCCATCATTTTAGTTTGACCAATACGTACTGTAGGATCAACATAGTTTTCAGGATAATATGCTAATAAAGAGATACCACTCCAAGTGCTATAACGCTTATTGTATTTATCCCAATCTCTGAAAAATTGACGAGAAGCAACAGGTGTATTAGTGTTTTTTTCATTCAACGATAAAAATTCATTAATATATAACTGTATGCTTGCAATAGCTTGCTCTATCTTTGTGGTTTTTATTTCAGATGAAACTTTATTGTCAATTAATAAATAATTATAAATATCATCGCTATTTAATAAGTTTAATTCACTAAATTGATGAATATAAAACGCACTGAATACAACACTTTCTTTTTCATCCACTTTATCTTTTAGCAAAATAACTTGTTGAGCATTTAACCCGCTTTGTAAAACTTTACTAATTCTATCCCAATTTAAGTAGTCTTTTTCTTTATTCTCACTTGTAGAAAATTTTAACTGAGTTAATAGACTAAAATTATTTGGTGTGATATTAAATGTTTTAATCATATCAATATAGCTAGAGATTTCTTTGATATTATCAAATTTAATTTCATCACCCAGTTTTAATAAAGAGATAATTTGCTCAATTACCGCATCAGAGACTCCATATGCCTTTGATAAAATTGAAACTGCTCCATAACCTCTAAAAAGGTTAATTAGCTCATCTTTATTATTTATTTTATCTAAATAGAAACGATGGAATTCAGATATATCTTTTATTGATTCGATATTAGGAAGGACAGATTTATAATTAAGTAAACGTTTTTCTCCCAATATATATATTTCGTTTTCATTTAATCCTAACTTAGTAAATATAGAAATTATTTGACATAACATTTGTATATAAGTAACAAGGTTATTTTTGTCATCCAATGTTTTATCATCCTTGTTTACCAAGTTTTTAAAATCATCAATAGATAAGTTTAATGTCCCATTACTATCGAGATATTTCCATACAGCATTGGCAACGCTTAAAGAAGGAAAGGATAAATGATAACCTAGTATAGGCAAATAGCACGGAATAATTTCCCGTTCAGTTAATTCATTATCATCAGAAAACTTAACATTCATTAGCTCTTCAATAATGTTTTTCATTTCATTTGTATAAGATAAATCATATTTCTTCGCTGTCATTAAATATAGCTCTGAAACACTCAGTTTATACTCTTTAATAAACTTGCAATAATTATCTATTGTATAAATTAAATTACCTGCATCATCTGATAAAGATTGTTTATTAATAGGTTTATTGAAAGGCTCAGGTAACATATCAAGTAATAAAGAAAGAGAATAAATATCTAGATCATGTACCGTTGCTAATAAATACACTCGATATAAAAGTGATATATTTTCTATAGAACAAGTAAATTCAGTTGGCTTGCCAAAAGCTAATTTCCACATAGCGACAATGCCAATATCATCGACATGAAATGCGCGTTTTAAGGTATTAATACGTATAATGTCATTTGGAGATGATGAATTAAAATCAAGTGTTTTATTATCTGCAATAAATTTATTTTCACCTAATGGAGGGGAATTAAATAAAACATCAAATAGCGATAAAGAGTTATTCAATGTGTATTGATTAATATTAGCACCATTAAGTACTATAGATTGCTCAACATTAATATTGTATTTCTCCATAATATATTGCACATGAAGAATAGAACGGATAATCTCAGAATCAATATTATTATCATTATTTTTTGTTTTAATTAAAATAATTAGATTATCAAAAGAGATCCCCGTTGCTTTATGCAAGCGAATGATCTTATTTAAGAACAACATATCTTTTGAAGATAATTCATCATTTAATTTAAGTGTATTAAGTAAGAGTGATATTTCTTCTTCTGCAATAGAATAATATTCCGATAGGAATTTTAAATTATTTTTTAAACTGACGTCCTTATTGCCAAAATTTTTCTCTATTAGTTCATCAATATTATCATCAGAGATTACCTCTGTTAAAATAGCATATAATTCAGGAGAAATAGATGAGCTAATCGTTGAGATCCATTCTGTATCTAAAATATCTAGATGATCTTTAGCTTTTACCAATTTATCAACTAAGCCATCACGTAATAATAATGTTTGTCGAATAGTTTCATAAGGTCGATGATAAGGATTTTCACCCATTACGCGGGTTGTTGCTAACTCTTGAAATAAATCTTTACCACTACCTAATTTACTCTGCAATGCTGTGGTTAAAATTTGATTTGATAAAGAGAGGGTAGAAACTTCTTTATCCATATTATCTTGAGATAACACTAATTGCGCTAAATCAGGGCGACGTTTATCCAAATGATAAATTGAATTTTCTGCATCTAAGGCTTTTGCTTCACGATAAAGCTCGGTTAAATAACCAGCCGGTGAAAACATCGATGCAACCGATTTAGAATCAACATAATGGTTGTCTCGATTTGGGAGCCAATCACCTAATGCACGGCTTTGTGCTGATTGTGGTTGAACACCTAACATCACGGCATTTTGCACTTGTGGGTTATTACGTGCTAAATGATGAGCTTCATTAAGCTTATTAATTTTTGTTGCTTCTTGTGCATGTGTATATAATATTTTTGCCTCATGCCAACTTAATTTCTCTTCGCTTAATGCACGAATTTCATGAAGTGACAATGGTGCTAATTCTTTTAATGTAATCACTTCTGAAGTAGAAGCGTTCATTTTCGTTAAAAGTGTATTAATGTTTTTCATTAAATATTTTCCTAATATAAGTTAATTTAAAATTAAGAGAATGGAATCATCATTTCATCTCGAAAATTAAAATATCAAGAAAATAAAAATTGAAAATTGAATTTTTTATAACCTATTATTGAGTTTTTTTATTCTTTGTCGGCTAAATGCGATTTTAAATAAGAAAAAAAACAAGAAAAGAGATGTAAATAACAAACAAAATATGGCAGCATAATACAATCAATCATTTGATTTTATTTTTATCAAAAACATTCTGATTTATTATCAATTTTAGTCGGTAATGTTATTTTTTAAATTATTCGTTGTGCTTTTTTTTATTTTTAGTCGCGCTAAAATGATTATTGATAAATATCAATATAAAAATTTCATTCAAGAGGATTATTCATTTAAAATATATATACAAATAAATATGGAGAACATCTGCATGTTTTTCTCACGAAAAATAAATCAGTTCTTTGCCGTTGCGACTTGTCAAAGCCTAGTAAAAGCAGCGGAACAAATCAATGTTACCCCATCTGCACTGCGCCACGGTATTAATGAACTCGAAAACCAAATTGGTAAGTCTCTAATTAAACGCTCCAAAAGCGGCATGGATCTTACCCCTGCGGGAAAAACACTTTATGAACGTTTATATCCCTATTATGAAAAAATTAGAAAAATTGAAAATCAGATACTGACCTCAAATGAGGATAAAATCTCACTCTCCATTAAATTGGATGGTCTTTATTACCCTGATTTAAAAACAAAATTGTTAGAGATCCGACAAAAAAATAATCAATACAGCCTGTCTTTAGAAGACGGTTATATCGATGATATTAAAGAGGAACTTTTTGATAAAGAGTTTGATCTTGTGATTTCTTCTCTTGAGTTTGACTATCCACAAAAAAATATCAATGCAATCAATTTATGCACACAAAAAGTCGGCTTATTAGTAAATAAAAAGCTCTTTGAACAATATCCCAATACCAAAACATTTTTTGCTAAAGAAACCTTGATACAAAGAAACAGTACTTTACAAAACCCAATATTTTCAACGATTTTTAGTAAGCTAAAAAATCAAGGTTATCAATATCATACTTTAGGTTTAACAGAAATGGCGGATGTTTTGCACTGCGTTGATGAGGGGGCGGGTTACTGCTTTATGCCTGAAAATATTCATTATATTTCAACCATTACAAACGATGAAGTGCAGTTTATTCGTTCTCCTTTTCCTTTTGATATTTTCTTACATCAAAAAGTCTATTTTAAAAAAGAGAATAATAAGAAATTAGCCGATATCGCAATGACACTACGTTAATGACTTAAAACAGCGCATTAATCGTGTCAGAGGTAAACCCTCGGTATTGTAGATAACGAATGTGTTTCGCTTTCTCTTTAAAATCTTTGGGTTTACCACCACCAAATTTTTTTTCATGAACCTCTTGGCAAAGGGTATACCAGTCAGTTTCATCTTCTTCGAAGAGGCGTTCAATAATTTCACCAGGGAAACCTTTTACGCGTAATTCTTGACGAATACGCAAAGGACCATAAGATTTGTTTAAATAACTGCGAAAGAAAGCATAAACAGTACGATTATCATCAAGATAATGATTTTCTAATAAATGTTCCATCACTTGAGGTAAGCATGTTTCATCAGTGACGGTTTGTGCTTCTCGATCACTTTCTCTTATTCTTCGCGCTAGGCGACGTTGAAGCTCTACGGTGCCGTAATCACGGCGAGAGAGCATAAAAATAGCGTACTGATAAAGCTCTTGATAGGTCATAACGTTCCTTTATTAACAATAATCCGTCTGAAGCGACCATTATCATAACCGTTTATCACACGAATATCTTATTTCGATGTTTATTTAGTCAATAAAAAGAAAAATTACAGAATTAGAATAATAAGAAGAAACGTTATCATTCTTCTTTATAAAAAGATCTTCTACTTTTATTAAGATTAACTTAGAAAATATCGCGTTTTTTCCTTAATAAACCCTTAATAATCCTATGATAACGCTAAATATAAGCATCTCTTACTGTATATCGCACTTATAGCTGGTGACCATTAATAAGAAAAAGATTAAAATTTCTGGCTACTCTTTTACTTACTACTTTCTTTTTAAACATTTTCTGTGGGTTATGTATGAACTTTTCCAATTTAAATAAGGTGGTGTTAACTGCCTCTCTTCTTGCTACTGGCTTTTCTTATGCTGATAGCGATCGCCCTCTGCTCTCTTTAAGTGTGAGCCAATCCGGCGGTACTGCCTTAAATAGCGAAGGTTCGTTAGATACTCGCACCCCAGCAAGCCAATCTCGCGTTTTACCTATTTGGGGCAATGAAGCCCGCGCCCGTGGTTATGATTTACCAGAGCCTTTTGGTGCCAGCTATAGCTATATGAATCTACGCCAAGATATCATCGTAGATAAAATTGGTTTTATCATGCCTAAAAATCCAGAAACAGCAGACGCGTTAAAAATAGATGCAGGTCATACGCGTGAAAAAAGTGAAACCCATATGCTAAAACTCGATAGCTGGGTATTCCCTTTTATGAATGTCTATGGGCTATATGGTCGAACTAAAGGTACATCAAAAACAACCCTGAATAGCGGTAGTTTTAGTGGTATTCCTTTACCGTTTATAGAAGGCATGCCTTTTGACCTTGATTTTAAAGGTGATACTTATGGTGGTGGTTTTACTTTGGCGGGAGGATATAACCAATATTTCGCTACTTTCGATTTAAACTACACCAAAACCAACCTTGATATTTTAGATGGTGATATTAAAGCATTAGTGATTTCACCGCGTGTGGGTTATGAATTTGTTTTTTCTCCTCTCATTTCTGGTCAAGGTAATACTAAATTACAAGTGTGGACAGGTGCAATGTACCAAGATATTACCCAACGTTTTAAAGGGGATATTAATAAGTTAAACCTTCCACCAGCATTTGCAGGCTTAATCCAAGCATTAGATGATCCTGGCATGAAATTCGATGTTGAACAGCATCTTGCCCATAAATGGAGCCAAACAGTGGGTGCGCGTTTAGAAGTCACACGTAATTTTAATGTGATCACAGAACTTGGTTTCAACAACCGTAATAGCTTCTTTGTTTCTGGTGAGTTCCGTTTTTAATGGTTAAATACCCTTTTATTTTGGGGCTGGCATTTGCCAGCCTCTTTATTTCACACACAGCACAAGCACAACATTTTCCAGATAGACAACAAATAGACCAATGGTTAGTTGGCTTAGGGGGAGAAAATAGCTTCGACCGCAACAAAACGATCGACTGGGGAATATTGCCTGGCCCCTTTTATACGCCAGAATTAGAGCTTGGTGTGGGCATTGCCCTTGTCGGGCTTTATCAAGCCGATAGTCGCCCTGATAGCAAAATTTCTTCACTCTCTTTAAGTGGCTTTGGTTCATCAACGGGCGCTTTTGGGATGACCTTTAGCAACTACACTTATCTCGCGGATGATACTTGGCGCTTTTATCTCACAGGCTCGTTAAACAATGTGCCAACCAATTATTGGGGAGAGGGTTATCATGAAGGTCGTGTAAAAGATCATTTTGGTGAATACCGCTCTCAAGAATTACATTTAACACCGACTTTATTGCGTCAAATCGCCCAAAACACCTATATCGGATTAGGCTGGGACTATTCAAATTTACAAGCCGCAGCCCCAGACGCCCCCTTTAAAGCGTATATGGATAAACGCGATTTACCCTTACGCACCACAAGCTCTGGGTTAAGTGTCCGCTTTACTTACGACAGCCGTGATTTTTTGCCTAATGCGAGTCAAGGGCAGGCATTTGATATTAGTTATACTCACTATTCTCCGGATACAGGCAGTAATAACCGCTTTAATGCAACACAAATGCAATATAACTACTATTATCCTTTAAGTGACAGTGCGGTTTTAGCTTTCGATAATTATGCCCGCTTCACATCAGGCGATGTGCCTTGGAGCCAACTTTCTAAGTTAAGTAATGGGCACCAGATGCGCGGTTATTACGAAGGGCGATATCAAGATAATCACGTCTTTTCAACGCAATTAGAGTACCGCCAAAAACTTGATTGGCGTCACGGCATTGCACTTTGGATTGGCGGCGGTACGTTAAGTGATCAAGCCCGTGATTTAGGTCAAGGTCATTGGCTACCCAGTGTCGGTGTGGGTTATCGATTTGAATTTAAGCCACGCATGAATGTACGTCTCGATTTTGGTATAGGTAAAGAAAGTACAGGATTCTATTTTCAAGTAGGTGAAGCATTTTGATGTTCAAGCGTTTTCTTTTTATCAACACCATGACCTTCTTCTTATTTATTACAGGTTGTACTCAAGTCACACCTGTTAATTCCATTCACGCCAATATGGAAAGCGTCACTAATGAAGAAGCAGCCCAAGCTTGGCAAACACCACCGCCGCTTACCGCACCTAATGGCTTAAGACCTTGCTGTGCTTTTGGCTATGACTTAAAAGTTAAAGCATTTGAAATACCCGTTCCTTTTTATCGTATTGATAATATTGTTGAAGCCTCAAAACTTGGTAGTCATCGTTATAACGACAGCTTTTGGCTCGGCACTGCAGCAGTATTAGGGATTGGCAGCGAAAGATCGGGTTTAATTTACTCTCATAAAGGTGGGTTTCTTGATATTGCCCATATTCGTGACACCGCAGATTATACTTATTATCTCTTTAGTCATATTTATCCTAATTTAGGGCAAGAGTGGACACTGACTCTGAGTGATGAACTCGCACAACGTAAAATACATTTTAATGCTTTTACGCCACCTCAAAATGAAGCACAGCGTTATACCTTAAGTGCCTATCTTGCTGCTCGATTAGGTTATCGTCTTGCAATATGGCATGAGATTGCACAGTGGTATGGTTTTCGTTCGGTACCT
Source organism: Proteus sp. CD3 (assembly GCF_008808075.1). Classification (NCBI taxonomy): domain Bacteria; kingdom Pseudomonadati; phylum Pseudomonadota; class Gammaproteobacteria; order Enterobacterales; family Morganellaceae; genus Proteus; species Proteus sp. CD3. The sequence goes on from NZ_CP019686.1 coordinate 3,273,492, forward strand.
GGGTTTTCAGAAGGGATATCCGCATTTTCACCTGAAGATCTCTACTCTAACTTGATTGGCGCTCGTCTTTCACTCACCTTGATCCTTAATGGTTACGCCACCAGCCTTGAGCAATATAATCAATCGATGCAGGGCATTATCCCTTCTGCACTTTATCAATTAGAGGCTCAGCCTCATCAATTAACTCAACAATGGTTTGATGTGATTGATGGGCAATGGTGGGATAGTCAGCAACGTGTACCTGATAAATTTTTAGTTTTAATGCGTGATTATCATATTTCTGATAAACGCTATCCGGTCTTACCTTTTGAGGAAATAGCATCGCCTCATTACCTCACATTACCTAGTGCTTATTCCGGTTATATTTTAGAACAATTAGCAGAATTTCAGCTTTGGCCAACAAATCATATGGAAGATTTACCTCGCCCCAAAAGCTATTGGCGTGAAGCGGATTTTACTGATTTAACAGAAAAAGCACGCGAAATTGATGATAAAACCAGACCAAAAACAACAAAATTTGACTAAATAATAAACAAAATTGACACATTAGAAACCCTTATTTTTGCTAAATTTGGGTTAAGTCACGCCTATTTATATAAGATAAATTTAAGTTTATATAAAAAAAGCACTTTTTGTTAAAGGGAAAAAGAGATTATAAAACGAGGCTTTCCAGTAAACCTTATACATTTATTTAACAAATCACTCGTAGTTATCCTAATGTGAGGCGATATTTTGTAGCTATGAAAAAAGTAATTTGCTAGTATTCGTTCGATTTTTATCCAGTTAAACGAGGAGAAGCAATGCCCTCTCAATTGATGAGGACAAGTGCCGTCTTCGCTTTCTTGATTTCACTACTCTTTACTGGTGTAAGCTTTGCTTCAACCAGTACCGGCAGTTCCCAGATTCTGCAGGCATATTCTTTCAAAAGCACGTCCACACCGTTGCCAGATTTGAAAAAATATCCATCGGGAACACAGCGTAAGAAAGCGTTTTTAAATGTCGTAGTTCCTATTATTGACAACGTTAATAATAAGATTTTGAGAGATCGTGAGTGGTTACTCGCTCAACGTAAAGCCCAGCACTGGGGCAGCGCAGAGTTAAAAAAACTGCGTGAGATCTGTCAATACTATGGCGTTACATGTACCAGCCCCAAAAAAGTAAATTGGGATTCGTTATTGACTCGCGTTGACATTATTCCGACACACTTTGTCGCAACGCAAGCCGCTACAGAATCAGGTTGGGGCACATCGAAGTTGGCACAGCAAAACAATAACTTATTCGGTATGCGATGTGGGAGTCAGTCTTGCAATAATGTACCAGGGAAAACCAAAGGCTATGCAGCCTACCCTGATATTGAAGGCTCTGTGATTGCTTATATGCGTAATCTCAATACGCACCGCGCCTATAATTCATTGCGCTCCTCAAGAGCACAGCAAAGAATGACGCAACAGCAACTCGACTCTCGCCAGTTAATCACTGACTTGAAAGGTTACTCAGAATTGGGTTCAAGTTATAACGATTATCTGACCGAAATGTTCGACTCAAATAAAAAACTGATCACCCAAGTTCAGTTGCAGTCGAAACAAGAAAGTTAGGCCTTAACAGGCTTTCATAGTGTAAAAAGCCACTTTTCTTTCTAGAGAAAAGTGGCTTTTATTTATCACAAGATAATCTTTTGATTGAAAGCCGGCTTAGAATTCATAATATAGGGGGTAACACGTTTGGTATGACTTTTAAATCACACCCTTAGAGCCATTTATGAATTTTTTTTCATTCGAGTTTCTCGGAGCCTTTGTTAGCTTTTTTATTCTATACTGGCTCTTCCAAAAGCAGGTCAAGATCCAAAATATCCTACTAATTACAGTTAGTTATGCTTTTCTCTTTTATGCGGATTATCGTCCTGCGATTATCTTATTAAGCTATACGCTCTTTATTTATTTACTGGCAAATATATTAACTAAGTACACATCTTCTAAAGTCATCTATTGGCTATTGGGATTATTGGTTGCTGTCTATTTTACTGCCTTTAAATACTATTCTTTTTTCCAAGAAAGCCTCACTCAAGCCTTCCAACAATGGGGACTCAGTATTGAGCTTCCTCTGATTGAATTGCTGGCACCATTAGGGCTATCTTTCTATATTTTCCACTCGGTCAGTTATGTGGTTTCCGTTTGTCGAAAAGAGATCCCCAAAGCGCCTTTTTTAGATGTCGTTCTTTATTTATGCTTTTTTCCAAGCATAGTTGCAGGACCAATTAATCGCGCGAAAGAATTTCTCCCGCAAATTCAGGCACCGGCACGTAAAATCATTGATTATAAAGGGGCGATAATGCTAATTGTTTTAGCTATCGCAAAACTCTTTTGGTTAAGTGGTTGGTTCTCAACAAACTATGTCGATCCGGTATTTAATGCCCCCGATTTAGCGCAAAGTGGACAAGTGCTAACGGCTGTCTATGCCTATGCATGGCATATCTATTTCAACTTCTCGGGTTACACCAATCTTGTTACAGGCATTGCCTTATTACTTGGCTTTGCCGTACCTCGTAACTTTAATGCCCCGTATTTAGCGATAAACTTGGCTGATTTCTGGCGTCGCTGGCATATTAGTTTATCTACCTTTATTCGCGATTACGTCTATATTCCTTTAGGGGGTAATCGTAAAGGGGTCATTAGACAAAACTTCAATGCTTTTGCTGCGATGGTGATTTCAGGATTGTGGCATGGCGCAGCAATGACCTTTATTATTTGGGGTGCCATTCACGGTATTGGTGTGGTGTTATTAAATATTAAACACCGACTGTTCCCGGTGAAGAAAAATGCGCCACCTACTGCGTTATCTTCGTTAAATATGTTGTTGTCATGGATCATCACGTTCCACTTTGTTTGCTTTGCGTGGATCTTTTTCCGCAGTCAAACCGTGGGAGATGCTTTGATCCTAATACAGCAACTCTTTAGTGCGGGTGCTTGGGCATCATTACAAGCAGAAGGCTTAACCCTCTTTATGTTCTGGGGACTTTTCTTACTTTACCCTTGCTTTGTCACCTTAAAGGATATTGTAGCTCGTCTTGAGAAAAGAGTGCCGTGGTATGTTTATCCTCTGCCACTTGCGTTGATCCTCACAATTATTTTTATGTTGTCTCCAGATGGGGTGCCAGGATTTATTTATGCCAGCTTTTGATTTCTGCTCAAACTTAAAAAAGACAGCAAAAGTCGCTTTAATGGTGCTATTTAGCACCCTCTTGCTGATTTGGCTAAACCAAACATCACTAGAGCGCTTTTGGCAACAGCAATATCATCGCCCTGCGCCTTGGTCTGGGCTTTCTCACTATTATGCTTGGCAAGTGGGAGGACAACTGCGTGATGGCGTATTTGTTGCGATAGAAAGCTATGGTGATTATCTACAAGTTAATCATCCTGATAATCAGGCAAAGCCAATAGAAAAAAGCTCTACGTTGGAGCAACTTCCTGAAGGCTTTGCGGTGGGATTGCATTTCTTTAATGGTTATACACGGCCAGCGTCCCAATTAACGCAACGTTTTCCGCAATTATTAGAGCGTAAACAAGCAATGGGAGGATTACCTTACCATTCGGTTACGGATGTGTCTGATGCTGCTTTGGAAGCCTTAAAGCCTATCGTTCAGAAAACAGAAATTATCTTGTCACCTCAAGATAAAGTCTTATTTGCTGGCGACTCAATGATGCAAGGCGTTGCTCCTTTACTTAAGCGTCAACTGCAAACGGATTACAACATCAGCAGTATTGATTTAAGTAAGCAAAGTACAGGGCTTGCCTATCCTCGCTTTTTCAATTGGCCTCAAACGATTGCAACGCGATTAGCCAGTGACGATTCCATTAAATTATTAGTGGTCTTTTTAGGTCCTAACGATCCTTGGGATATGCCACCTGATGGTGGAGGGCGTTACTTAAAATTTGCAAGTGAAGCATGGGAATCAGCCTACCGAGCGCGAATTGCCAGCATTATAGAAAATGCCAGACAGAATAATGTCACGGTTATTTGGGTTGGACCACCTAATATGCGTAAGCAGAAGTTATCTGAAGGTATGGCATATCTTGATAAACTTTACCGTGAAGAAGCTGAAAAAATGGGCGAAATTTACCTTTCCGTCAATGATATGTTTAAATATGAAAAAGATATTTATTCTGATTATATGGGGGATGGTAGCAGTCGTGTTAAGTTAAGAGCCGGTGATGGCATTCATTTTAGCTTAAAAGGTCAGCAAATTATTGCTCAACACGTATTCTCACGTATTCATCTTCAAGAAGAAACAAAAGAAGATAATGCAGTTGATGATGTAAAAGATAAAAACACGGTTATTGTAAATGAAACAACTAACGCACATCCTTGAGCGTAAAACCTTAGTCAGTAGTTCAATCATACTGGCCTTGGTTTCACTCTTAGTCGCTTGTAACCAAGAAACTGAAAAAACAGTGAAGTTACCAACCCCCTCAGTATTACCTGCTGATGGTTCAAGACAACTTTACAACTATCACGATCCGCATTTTGCAGGCTTTGTTAAGAAATTACAGCAAGGCCGTCAAACTGTACACATTGTTCAGTTAGGGGATTCCCATACTGCGGCTGATTTTTTCAGTGGTAAGTTGCGTGAACGTTTTCAGGCTGACTATGGTAATGGTGGTATCGGTTTTATTCCTCCGACGAGTATCGCAGGTCAGCGTATTGCAAACGTACAATACCAAAGTGACAAAAAAGCATGGACACTGCTTTCGAGCAGAAAAGATAGCGATCCTGATTTTCCTTTAGGGGGTTTTATTAGTGAACCTCAAGCGAAATGGGCAAAATTACAGTTATCTGAAAATCCAGTCACTCAACAACGTTATCAATTACGAGCGCTCTATAAAGCCCCAACAGCGGCTCAAGTGAATGTACAGTCATCGACAAACAAAGTCCTTTCATTATCGCAAACGCAAGGTAAATGGCAGTTTTCAAACCCAACAGCCATGACATTCCCTGTTAGTATTACCATCAGCAAAAATCAGCCCGTTAAATTAGGCGGTTGGTTGATAACCAATCAACAGCCTGGCGTAATGCTTTCCTCATTAGGCATTAATGGTGCCACCATAAATATGATGGATAAATGGGGTATGCAATGGACTGAAACACTTGGTCAATTAAATCCTGATATGGTGATTTTAGCGTATGGCACCAATGAAGCGTTTAATGACACTTTCGATTTGAGCGCCTATCGCCAACAGCTAACCGATAAAATTCGTCAGATCCGCCAGCAAGCGCCTAATAGCGCCATTTTATTAATTGGACCTTCGGACTCTATTAAAAATAAAGAAGCACCTGATTGCCGTTCACAACAGCCTCAATGGCTAAGTGATATTATCAGAATTCAAAAAGAAGTGGCTCAACAGGAAAAGACGCTCTTTTGGGATTGGCGTGATTATATGGGTGGCGAATGTTCGATAAAAGCATGGGCGCTGTATGATTTAGCAAGACCTGATGGTGTTCATCTTTCTCGTGAAGGTTATGAAAGCAGTGCCAATACACTTTATAGCCAATTGAATACCTTAATAAACAAGAGCTAATTCACGCGGTTCAACACACAAAAAGGAGCTTATCGCTCCTTTTTATTTTTGTTGTTTTATTCATCAAGTTAGTAATTATCTAAATTTAATAAAACATCGACATATTTGATAACATCAACGCTGGCTTGTTCCATTTTCTCTATATAGTGTGCAACCGCTTCTTGATTATCTTCTATATTGGCCTTTAATGCTAAACGTCCGCATTCATGCACTAACTTATGCGGCTCTTCTAAACGCCGAAAAGCCTCTGTACCAGCAAATTTCCGTCCATCGCCTTGATAATACCATTTGCCTAAACGGCACTCTGTATGCTGATTAACACAGTGTTCATCATCATTATTTAATAAATGGATATAAATCGCTTCTTTCCATAAAACATGATCAAGTTTGACCGTATTAAAAAACTGTTGCATCGAAAGAAAGGTAAAAATATGTTTAAGCTCGCTAGCTTGTTCTGACAGTGACGTTAAATTTTGATGCCCTTCTTCAACCAGTGTTTTAACTTGTTGAACCTGCTGTTGGTTTTTTTCTGTGGTTTCTTTAACAGGAATAAAACGAGCGCCTAAATTATTATTAATGCTGGCAATAGAAGAAGCTTGTTTCTGGATTTCTAATGATAACTTTTTCATCTCTTGGGCTAAGACTGAAAATCCCGCCCCTTCACGCCCGATGTGTCCAGCTTCAATTGCTGAATTAATTGATAAAAGATTCGCCTGACTAGAAAGCCTATCAATATTGCTAGCACTATCTTTAATTTTTTTCAGCCAACTTGAAAAATCATCTATCTCTTTTCGGCTATGCGTAAAATGCGCATCCACTTCATTTAGAAATTGAGTCAATGATTGCGAATTATCCAACATTTGGCTAAAGAGATGTTCCATTTCATCAAGCAAACTGAGCTTATCTTGTAGCTTATTACTTGATGCTAAAATTGAATCCCGAATTAGCGTGATAGTGTGGATATTACAATCCGTGTGTTTAATAAAAAGCGAATTATAGTCAACCATAAAATAACAGCCCTAGTTTGCCCACTTAATAAAGAAACCTATAGATTAATGAGAAACGGGATATTTTCTGTCATATTTGATAGCCATTTATAGCAATGAAAAAAAGCGCGTCAAAAGACGCGCTAATTACAAGAAGATAAAGATTTAATTTTATAAAAAAGCGAAGAAAATCATACCTACGATAGCACCGGTTGTGCCAAGAATCGTTTCCATTAATGACCATGTCTTTAATGTTTGCGCTTCTGTTGCCCCAGTAAATTTACCGAATAACCAGAAACCAGAGTCATTAACGTGGCTAAGAATAATAGAGCCACCCGCGATACAGACAGATAATGCCGCCATTTGAGCGCCACTGTAGCCCAACTCATTAATAACCGGTAAAACTAAACCCACTGCGGTTAAACAAGCCACCGTTGCTGAACCTTGAATAACACGCACTGCACCTGCCAGAATAAAACATGCGACTGCAATTGGCATACCTGCGCCAATTAACGCATTCCCTAATGCAGGGCCAACACCCGAATCGACTAACACTTGTTTAAAGACGCCACCCGCACCAGTAACCAATAAAATGATCCCCGCTGGTTGGATTGCAGCAGAACAAATCTCCATCACTTTTTCTTTGCTCATACCACGGCGGATTGCTAAGCCATAAATAGCCACTAAACAAGCCACAAGAATAGCGATAAAAGGATGACCAACAAATTCAAGAACATTGTACAGCTCTGAACCTTTCTCAACGAAACGGGCGCCAATGGTTTTGAATCCCACTAAGACTAAAGGTAATAACACCAGTGCAAGACTGAAACCAAAAGAAGGCATTTTATTCTGACCTAAACTAGGCTCTGATAAATCTTTTGGTAATTCTAAGGTGACATAACGGCTAATAAAGTTACCGAAAATAGGACCGGCTAATAACATTCCCGGAATAGCTGCGCACAGACCAATTAAGATCATCCAACCAAAGTCAGCATTCATTTGGTCGGCTAATAGCATTGGTGTTGGCCCTGGTAATAAGAAAGCGGCAGCACCTGCAACACCCGCAAAGAGAGGGATTGCCATTTTCACCACGTTGCCACCCGTACGACGAGCAACAGCAAATACAACACCAATTAATAAGACAACGGCAACATCAAAGAACAGAGGTAAAGCACAAATTAAACCCGCAATACCTAATGCGTAGTTGGCACGTTTCTCACCAAAGTATTTTAATAATCGCACCGCGATTTGGTCTAATGCCCCTGTTTCATGTAGCACCTTACCAAACATTGCCCCCAGCGCGACAACGATGGAGAGGAAACCTAAAGTACCGCCCATACCGTTTTGCATGGTTTGTGTGATTTTCTCTAAAGGCATACCTGAGAAAATACCCGCGCCAATGGCAACAATCATTAATGCAATAAAAGCATGTAAACGTGCATACATCACAAAAAAGAGCAGTAATAAAACCGAGCCAACCGCGGTTAGCACAAGCGTTAATGTACTCATACCGTTTCCTCTTCAAAAGTCTTTTGAGTGACTAAATTTATTGTCTTAATTACACTTTCAATCACATCATCAAGTGGCACTGAAATATCAATTTCATACACATCGTTTTCAGCTTTTGTTGGCTCTTCTAAGGTTTCAAATTGAGTCACTAACATTTGAGGTTTAAAGAAGTGTCCTTTACGTGCTTTTAAGCGATTTTCAATCAGCTCATAGTCACCTTTTAAATATAAAAAGTGCAGGCATTTATTGCCGTCTCTTAACATATCGCGATACTGTTTTTTCAATGCAGAACAAACAATTAACGAAACACTATTAGTTCTTTGCATTGCAAATGCGGCATCATTTAATGCTTGTAGCCAAGGTTTACGATCTTCATCATTTAAAGCGTGACCTGATGCCATTTTAGTAATATTTGAGCGAGGATGCAGAAAATCACCGTCCAAAAAAGCAGCACCTGTACGTTGTGCTACACCACTTGCGACCGCAGATTTACCGCTGCCTGATACCCCCATTAAGATGAAAACATGGTGTAGGGATTGGGTATCGTTCATAGAATGCTCCTTTAAGGCAGATATTAAGTCTTTTTTGTAATGTTACCCGTAACTGTTACGGGTAACATATCCGAAGTGATAAGGTGAATACAACAACCAAGATCAACTAAGGAGCGAAAATGTGAAGCGACTCTCAAATGAAAGTAAGATGATCTACAAACTGACAACAAAATATCCGACTAATAGCCCCATTTTCATCTTTAGGGCGCAATAAAAAACCCTACTGTTCATCATATAACAATAGGGTTAGTAAATTATTAATTTAAAGTAATATCAATAAGTTAAACGTTTAAATGCTTTCACCAGTGATAATACGAAAACCGACATCAATCACTTGACCTCGCGCAATTTTACCTTTCATTCGTTTAAGCAATAAATCAGCTGCTTGTTGCCCCATTTCATCACGCGGAGTAAAAATACTGGCAAGGCGAGGTGTCATAACTTGTCCAACATCGTGCCCGTGGAAACCTGATATCGCAATATCCTCTGGCACTGAAATGCCTAAACGCTGGCACTCAAAAACAGCACCAATCGCAATATCGTCATTGGTGCAATAAAGCCCGTCTAAATCAGGATATTGCTTACGTGCCGCATGTAATAATTCAGCACCCAATGAATAAGAAGAACTTTTTGGCGTCATCACATTACCAACAGGCAAGCCCGCATTTTGCATCGCTTTTTCATAGCCATTTAAACGCATTAAGGTTCGTTCATCTTGTCTTGCGCCAAGGTAAATAACGCGTTTACAGCCACGCTTGATCATTTCACTGACCATCTGTTGTGAGGCTGCAACGTTATCTAATCCTACCGCTGAATCAAAACAAGGCGAAACGCTGTCCATAATCTCCACCACAGGAATACCCGCGGTTTCTAGCATTTTCATGGTTTTTGGCGTGTGCGTTCTTTCAGCAAGAATAAGCCCATCAATATTATAAGAGAGTAATGAAAGCAGACGTTCTTCTTCTTTTTCAGCACGATAGCCATAGTGCGCTAACATGGTTTGATAACCGTATTTATCGGTGACTGATTCAATACCACGAATAACTTCGGCAAAAACTTGGTTAGTTAAAGAAGGTAGCAATACCCCAATCGCATGACTGGTTGAATTAGATAAAATATCAGGGGCGCGATTAGGAATATAATTAAGGCTATCTAATTCACGCGCAATTTTTTCTCGTAAAGCTTCAGAGACTTGTTCGGGATTACGCAAAAATCGGCTAACCGTCATTTTGGTAACACCAACTCGTGAAGCTACATCCTGTAATGAGGGGCGTTTTTTCTTCATTTTATATCGCAACTATCCAAAAACACTCGTATTAATACGCGCTTTAATTTTCCAAGAACGCTGATTATAGCCCTAGGTTATACACTATTTCGAATAAAGTTTTTCAGATATGAGCCTAGATTTGATTTTGACTGATGATCCCTTGACTTAAGCCAAAGGAAATATAGTATTCTTCGCTATATAATAAATGAAACAACGTTCTCAATATAAAACAATAAACAGTGTGAACTTATGGCGATCTGTAGACGACAATTTCTAACTTACCTCACAACCATTGCGACATTATCAGCACTTCCACATTCGGTAAGAGCCGCAATAACCTCACGTATAGCAGCACAATTTGGTCATATTCCCGCACCAACAGCGATCCATCGCGTGATAAGTGCGGGACCTCCAACTGATCAATTGTTACTCGCATTAGCACCTGAAAAATTATTGGGTTTTTCATCACTTAATTTAGAAAAAAGCCCCTTATTTTCAGATGAACTGCGTAAATTACCTCGTTTAGGGCGCTTATCAGGACGAGGAAGTACACTCTCTTTAGAAGCGTTACTGACGTTAGAGCCTGATATCATTATTGATAGTGGTAATGTGGATGAAACCTATCGTTCACTAGCGAAGCGTGTTTCTGATCAAACTGGTGTGCCTTATGTGTTAATTGATGGCACATTAAAAGATAGCCCAGCGCAGTTACGTCAAACAGGGGCTTTATTAGGTGTTAGCGAAAGAGCAGAAACATTAGCACGCATTGCAGAGCAATATCTGAGTGATGCAGCCTTATTTGCTGCGACACAAAAAACAAGCCCTCGTTTTTACCTTGCTCGGGGTGCGAAAGGGTTACAAACAGGTGCTAGAAGCTCTATTCATACCGAAGCTATTGAAACATTAGGTTTTGAAAATGTGGTAGATATTCCTGATTTCACAGGGTTAACGGATGTGTCACCAGAACAACTGTTGATGTGGGACCCTGAAATTATCATCACACAAGATGAAAATGCTTATCAGCAAATTATGCACGACGCGGTATGGAAAAGCATCCAAGCTGTTAAAAACAACAAAGTTTTACTGTTTAAAGGATTACCATTTGGTTGGTTAGATGGTCCTCCGGGTATCAACCGTTTAATGGGGATGCGTCGCTTACAGAGCCATTTTGACGCTCGAATAGAAAAACAAGCCGCTCAAGATCTACAAAATTACTTTGCTCATTTTTATCATACGCAATTAAGTGCTGAACAATGTCAGCAATTGCTGGGGTATTCATGAGTCAATCAGTACGCATCACGCTTTTATTTGCGTTATTCTCAATCGTTACATTGATTGCCATCACTAGTGGTAAGTATTCACTTACCGCTAATGAACTGTGGACACTGGTAAATAATAAATTAATAGGCAATGTGGAATACAGCAGAACTGAAACCGTCTTTTGGCAAATAAGATTTCCCCGTGTTTTGGCAGCAATCTTAATTGGTGGCGGGCTTGCGATTGCAGGGGCGGCTTATCAAGGCATGTTCCGTAATCCATTGGTATCACCTGATATTCTTGGCGTTTCATCAGGTGCAGGCGTGGGTGCGGTTTTAGGTATTTTCCTTGGGCAATCAATGTTGTCTATTCAGCTATTTGCCTTTGCAGGCGGTTTGGCAACGGTTGCCTTAGTCTACTTTATTGCAAGGCTTGCTAAACAACACGATCCTGTTCTTTCGCTGGTCTTGGTTGGTATTGCGATTAGTGCGTTATGTGGCTCTGCGATCTCATTAATGAAAATTCTCGCTGATCCGTATACACAATTGCCTTCAATTACCTTTTGGCTCTTGGGGGGGCTTTCGACCATTACGGCTTCTGATTTAATTTCTGTCGCCCCTTTAATGTTGATTGGCTTTATTCCACTGATTTTACTGCGCTGGCGCATGAATATTCTCAGTTTATCTGATGAAGAAGCCAGAGCATTAGGTTTAAACGTCGAAGTCACTCGACTTGTCTTTATTTTGTCAGCCACATTAATCACCGCAAGTGCGGTTTCTATCGCGGGTATTATTGGCTGGCTCGGCTTAATAGTGCCGCATATTGCAAGATTGTTAGTGGGTGCTAACTTTAGCCAACAACTGCCTGTATCCTTACTTGTGGGTGCCATTATGCTGCTAATCACTGACACATTAGCGCGGACAATAGCCAATATTGAACTTCCATTAGGTATTTTAACCTCTGCCATTGGTGCGCCATTCTTCTTAATGTTGTTACTTAGAACAAGGAAAGGCGCATGATCATTGCTAATGCAAAACAGCTCGCCATTGGCTATAAAGGCAAAATCTTAATTAAAGATCTCTCATTCCACATCAAACAAGGGCAAATCATCTGCTTATTAGGTGCCAATGGCTGTGGAAAAACCACACTGATGCGAACGCTATTAGGGCTAATACCTTGCATTGATGGTGAGATTAATATTGCGGGTAAAAAACTAAGTGAGTGGTCACCAACAGAACTGGCTAAAGTGGTGGCGTATGTTCCTCAAGCCACACATATCCCCTTTTCATTCAATGTTATCGATATGGTTGTGATGGGACGAGGCGCACATTTATCCTTTTTCTCAATGCCTAGCTCACAAGATAAAGCAATGTCAATGGAAACCTTAGAAATGCTCTCGCTTTCTCATCTTGCTTACCGCACTTTTGATACCTTAAGTGGTGGAGAAAAACAGATGGTCTTAATTGCCCGAGCTTTAGTGCAACAGCCCAAATTACTGATTATGGATGAACCCGCAGCCAGCCTTGATTTTGGTAATCAAATAAAACTGCTTACCCAAGTTAAGGCATTAAAAGCGTTAGGGATCAGTGTTTTTATGTCAACACACCATCCACAACATGCCGCTTCATTGGCTGATGATGTTATTTTACTGACACCTCATACGCCTGTTTTGCAAAATAGCCCTGAAATTTTGCTAACACCCGATAATTTAGCGCACCTTTATGGTGTACAACCCACAGATATTCAGGCGCATTTTCACGCCTACTCTGATAATAACAATGACCATAGGCAAGAATATGAACACCATTGAAACCACCGATTTTGCTCAACTTTATAAAAACCACATGGTACAGGCTGAAAGAACCAAAAAAGAGCCAGAACATTGGGATAAACGTGCTGAGAAAATGGCAGAAACCTGTGCAAATCCTAACGATCCTTATTTAATAAAATTTCGTGAAATGATGGATTTCACAGGTGCAGAAACCCTATTAGATGTAGGTTGTGGTCCTGGCTCTATCAGCATTCATGTTGCGGATAAATTCAAAAAAACTATTGGTATTGATTACAGTACAGGGATGCTCGCAGTGGCTAAACGCCGAGCCGAACAAGCCGGCATCAATCATGCAGAATTTATCACTTGCTCATGGGAAGATAGCTGGGATGCACTTCCTCGTTGTGATATCGCGGTTGCTTCACGTTCAACACTCGTGATGGATTTACAAACCGCACTCTTAAAACTTAATCGCCAAGCTAAACTCCGTGTTTATACCACTCACACGGTTTCGCCAACCTTTGTTGATCAACGCATTATTCGCTTACTGGGTCGAGAGGTTCCTACGCTTCCGACGTACATTTATGCGGTGAATATGCTGAATCAAATGGGTATTCACCCTAAAGTGGATTATATCCGTAGCCGTAATTGCCAGAGTAATTTCAATAGCCTTGAGCAATTTATTGAAGGCATCAACTTCTCTGTAGGACCGCTAAGCGAAGACGAAATCACTCGCTTAACCCATTATTATCATGAAAGCATTAAAAATGGTGTTTCACTGATTTCGCCTACCCGTGATTGGGCGATGGTATCTTGGGATGTAGTACCTGAAAGTGAGTTAACGCTATGATTTATTACCCTGATGCCTTTCTTGATAATTTATTGATGGAAGATATTCAGTATGGTGATTTAACAAGTCGCGCCCTGAATATCAGTGATCAATTAGGTACGATGACATTTACACGCCGTGAAGCGGGTTGTGTCAGTGGGATCACGCTAGGTTGCCGTTTATTGGAAAAGTTAGGGTTAGAGGTAAAAGCACATCGACAAGACGGTGATTTTGCCGACAAAGGCGATTGTTTAATCACAGCAGAAGGTCGTGCTGATGCACTGCATCAAGGCTGGAAAGTGGTACAAAACGTGCTGGAGTGGAGTTGTGGTGTGAGTGACTATATGGCGAAAATGCTAGAAATCTATCACCGCTATCAACCGAAAGGGCAAATTGCGTGTACCCGTAAAAATATCCCAAATACCAAGTTACTGGCAACACAAGCGGTACTTGCGGGCGGTGGTGTGATCCATCGCCAAGGTTGTTCTGAAACTATTTTACTCTTTGCGAATCATCGCCGATTTTTATCAGAGCCAGATAATTGGGCGCAACACGTTAAACAGTTACGCCAAGCTGCACCTGAAAAGTGCATCGTGGTAGAAGCTGATGATATTGAACAAGCGAGAGAAGCGCTAAAAGCTCAACCGGATATTTTACAGCTAGATAAATTCTCCGTTGAAGATATTGCTCAACTCCAACATGAAGCGCCTCAAATTGCACCTCAATGCCATCTTTCGTTGGCTGGCGGCATTAACCTGAATACGATTGAAAAATACGCACAAACAGGCATCCGTTTAATGGTAACGTCTGCGCCTTATTATGCACCACCGACGGATATTAAAGTTCGTCTTTACCCAAAAGATTAAATAAAAATAGCATTTTACTTGTAAGTAAGTATTTACATATTTAATCAATAATAAACAAACCGAGTGCTAACATATTGTCAGCACTCATTTTATTCATTTATTTTTACGCATATCGTTATATAAAAAATTATATACGGAATGCAAATTGAGATTGGAATGATGAAATTAAAACCTCTATGCTACTGTTTATCTGTTGCTCTGCTGCCAAGTATTGCGCTTGCTGACACTACTTATGGGCAATCAACGCCTGATCTATTAACCGTTTGGAGTAGCCCGATTGCGGCCAATCCAGATGTGTTAACACAAGAACAAATGCTTGAACAAAATAAAGTGAATGCGGCACAAGCTATTGCAACATTACCCGGTGTTGTGATGCAAAAATCGGGCAACCGTAATGAATACACCATTAAAGTGCGTGGCTTTGATAGCCGTCAAGTGCCTGTATTCTTTGATGGTATTCCAACGTATGTTCCTTATGATGGCAACTTAGACTTAGCGCGCTTTACCACTAACGATCTGGCAAGCATCGAAGTCAACAAAGGCTATACCTCATTACTGCAAGGCCCTAACTTAATGGGCGGCGCTATCAATATCACCACTGCGACACCGAAAAAACCCTTAGAAGGAAGCATTGCTTATTCTCAAGGTTTTGCTCGCGGTGCTGATTATGCACATAACATGAGTGCGCGTTTAGGCGCTCGCAATGATTTAGGTTTTATTCAAATCAGTGGTAGCCAATTAAAACAACGCTTTACGCCAATTCCCGGGGCTGACGAAAATAATCAAGCAGCCGGTACACATGGACGTCGTGATAATTCAGCAACTGACGATAAGCGTGGCATGATTAAAGTAGGCTGGACGCCACGCGCTTCTGACGAATATACCCTGACTTATGTAAAACAAGACGGTGAAAAAAATAGCCCACCGTCAACATTAGGTAAGGGTAAATTTAAATATTGGGCGTGGCCAGATTACAACAAAGAAAGCTATTACTATAGCGGTGTAACACAAATCACCGATGGTATTAATCTACAAAGTCGTGCTTATCACGATAAATTTGAAAATACCCTCTATATGTATCCAAAAAAAGGGGATACTCCTGACTATAGCCACTATGACGACTACAGCACAGGCGCTGCATTGCAATTAGGTATTGATACACGCGATAGTGACCTACTCTCTTTTGCTGCACATTGGAAAGATGATGTTCATCGCGCTCAAAAAGAGAAAGGCGGTGATTGGATGCGTTATAAAGACAGAACATGGTCTTTAGCCACAGAATACCAATGGGTTGTCACCAATGATCTCGATTTAGTGGGTGCCATTAGCTATGACTGGCGTGACAGTGTTGATACTGATAAAGGGGCTGATGACAACAAACAAACCGCTTTTAACTGGGAAATGATGGCGAAATATTCTTTAGCCAATGACGATGCTGTCCGCTTCTCGGTGTCTGATCGTAGTCGCTTCCCAACGCAAAAAGAGCGTTATACCACTGAGAAACCAAAAGATGGATCAAAAGGGATTATTAATCCTGATTTAGATCCAGAACGTGCATTATCGTTCGACTTAACCTATGAAGGGCACATTACCGATAAATGGGGTTACCAAACCAGCATTTACTACAACCGAGTCAGTGATGCAATTATGGCACACACAGTTTATCGTAATGGCAACGCGTTCTTCCAAAACCAAAATAGTGGACGCATTGACTACGTGGGTCTTGATTTAGGCACGAAAGGCAACGTCACTGATTGGTTAGAACTTGGCGTAAACTATAGCTATATTCACAGTGACCCGAAAAAAATCGAACATATTGAAGGCTTACCAAAACATAAAGCTTATATGTGGATGACGTTTATTCCAGTTGAACAAGTCCGCTTTACCATTATGGAAGAAGCACAAGGCTGGACTTATAACCGTATTGATGAAGATGACAAACTCGCAGGCTATGCAAAAACCGATCTTCGTTTAGATTATGACTTTGGTTATGGTGTTTCTGCTAATGCTTCTATTAATAACCTGTTTGATAAATCTTATGAATACACTCAAGGTTATATGGAAGACGGTCGTAATTACTGGTTAGGCGTAGAGTATAAATTCTAATTTAAATCATTATTAATAAATTTAAGAGCTGATATTTATTTTAATATCAGCTCTTTTTTATCCCTAAAATAAATTTACTTTCCATAATAACACTCTAAAGATAATTAAAATCGTAAAAAACCTTTTGCCATTTCTAATAAAGTATTCATGGTGCTACTCACTATTTTGACAAAATTATCATAATTACTATTTGCAGAGCTGTATTTTTTTGATAATTCATCCAAGTTAGTATTAACGCCTTTTTCAACTGCATCTAATGTTTTCTTTATTAAATCAAACTCCGTTTGTAAAATATCATGCCCGCCTCTCGGCATTTTATCGAAATAATCAAGTAATTTATCTATTCCTGACAAATCCAAGCTAGCCTCAAATAAAAAAGCAATGTTGGGTCTAATCCCCCCGAATTATCAGTTTTTTTGTAGTTCACACCTTTAATTTGGCTAAGTAATTTTTCTACTGCATTAACCGCACTATCTACTTCAGTACTACTTTGATAATATATCTTTTCTCCATTAATCAATCGATAAAACCGACCATCATCCTCTTTCACAAAAGTCATACCCAAGCTAAAAAAACCAGGTCTTTGTGATTTTATTTTTAATAAATTTAATCTATCGTATAGAGCATCAACATTTACATTGATATATCCATCTTTACCCCCAGCCTTTGTTGCCTGACTTAATTCAGACAATATTTCTCTTAATTCCTTTACAAAATCCATATACTTGGAAAAAATATCTTTTAAAACATCTAAATAATCATTTTTACCCGCGACAATGGATTGTTTTACTTCATCAAATAAATCACTTAATGAATCTGTTGGATAACTGTCATTTGATTGCGCATTTTCTATGGCACGAGCAGCATAACTAATTTCATTTAAACTTTTCTTTTGATTAATATTATTTTTTACATATTGTTCATCAAGGTAAAAACCTTTTTCTTTACTAGAGAGATGTTCAAATTTATTATTATCTTTACTATCATTAAGATAAAGATCTTGATATTCTCGCTTTATGTCTTCTAATAAAAAACTTGAATTGTTTAAAAATTCACCTTGATTATGTGCTTGCACATTATAGAACTTATTTTCTATATGTGATTTATGATTACTTTTAGGTATATCAAAATTAATAGCAGTAGCCATAACATTAACCTTTTATATAAAAATAAAAGAAGTTGTTTCAAGAAATATTAATATTTTAACAAAACTTAAAACAACACATAAACGTTAGCACTATTGGGCTATTTTCTCTAAAAATATAAACTTTACTTTTAATCTCTATAAAAAATTAAAATCGTAAAAAACCTTTCGCCATTTCTAATAATGTATTCATTGTACTGCTCACTATTTTAACAAAATTATCATAATTGCTATTTGCTGAGCTATATTTTTTAGAGAGTTCATCAAGATTAGAATTCATTCTCTTTTCTAATGAATCAAGCGATTTTTTAAATAAATCAAATTCAGTTTGTAAAATATTTTTATATTTTACTTCTTCTTTTTTATTTTCATTATCTTTTTTTACTTTTCTCATCTCTTCTTCAATATCAAAACCAGGCCTAACTAAACCAAATAAAGATGTATTATCATAAAGTAGTTGTTTTCTTTTTTTCTCTATTTCAGCATCTGATAATACGCCATCCATAGAGATATCCGTATTTATTTTACTCAGGAAATTATCAAGATCATCAAAATCAATATAGCCAATAAAATTTAATCCAATATCATTTTTTATTTCTGATGCGTGATTTTCCTTTCTTACCTTAATGCCTTTTATATCTGTTAATAATTTTTCTATTGCATTTAATGATTGATGAACTTGCTCTTTATCTTTATAACTTATTAAGTTTTTTCCTATTTTTCTAATGTAATTTCCATCATTTTGATATTCAAATAAAAGTGTATTGTGAAAAAATGATTTCTCTCCTAATTTTTCCTGATACTCTTTTTTAACATTCTCCAATGCCTTTTTTAATTCAATATAATTAATTGCTATACATCCATCTTTCTTACCTGCTTTAGTATATTGGATAATGGATGTTATTGCTGCTCTTAAGTCTCTTACATAATCCATATAATTGGAAAAAATATCTTTTAGAACATCTAAATAATCATTTTTACCCACAACTATTGATTGCTTAATTTCATAAAAAAAATCACTCAATGAATCCGTAGAATAACCAGAATACGCAATTTCATCTTTTATAATTGGCTCTAGTTTTTTTATAGTGTTTAAGCATTGATTATAAGAAATAATATTTTTATCATATTGTGCAGAGAGAGAAATGTATATTTCCCTCTCAGTTTTTCCCTTTAAATTATTACAACTAATCCAGTTATCAAGATCAAAATCCTTTTTTTCTCGCCTTATATTTATTAATAACTCTTTCATATCATCTAAAACGTGTTTTTCATTTTTAGATGTAGAAACAACATTATTATCTGAAGAATAGATTTTCGAATGACTTGCTATATTAGACATCCCTGAATCAATAGCTTTAGCCATAAATTATCCTCTTACATTCGAACCAATTGCAGAAGCCGCATCCTGCTGCGCATGAATAATAGCTTCAATAGCTTGTAACAATGCTTTTATCACTTCTGTTACTTCGCGTTGCATCTCATTATTATTATTAATAACATGGTTATTAATGCTTCCTCTTGCTTCCAAGACTTTTTGCTTACCATCAAGTACAATTCCTTGAGATTGCAAAGTTTGGTCTGCCACTCGTGCCAAAGGGTCCGCAGTTGAAGTCACTAAGTTACCGGTGATCATTGTTGGGTTAGAATGACCAATAAGATCTTTTCCCATCCCTTTAATTGAAACAAAAGCCCCCATACCATGAACTGCCATTGAAATACCGGCACTCGTAATTGCAGCACCAATCATGATATTGGCTTTTTTATTAAGATTATCTTTTATTTGATCAGCGATATTTAATTCAATATTCATCAGCATCACACCCATTTCTCTAGATGCTTCGAACTTTTTAATCATAGACTCTAAATATTTAACAATTAAGTTAATTAATTTCATCATATCCGTAGAGATGAAATTAAACATACCCAATTTTTCTGTTTTTATATGATCATAAATATCATTGTCGTTATCAACTTCAAGTGATTTTAGTATCTTTTTTATATCCGGTGTTTTTACTTCTGGTTCAGCTAGAATTGGTTTCGATTTATTTTTTATTTTTCCTAAAATACTATTTAATTTATTATCAATCTCTTTACTTAAACTCTCTGAAATTTCTTTATTTAGTTTACTATCATTAATACCCCCCTTGTTATCAATAATTTCATTGAATTTAGAATTATAGTCATTAGATATATTATTATTACTTATTTTCATATTAATACCTTATTAAGGATAAACTTGATTAAATAGATATATTTCTGATCATGTCTGATTTAGTTCGATTACTTATAGAAGATTTTTCACTCATATTTTTTAAAATTTCAGTGATAGTATCGATATTTTCATGATAACTTTCCATTATCTTATCCATTAACTTTTGAATAAGATTTAATATGGCATCTAATTTTTTACTGTCTGCGATAGATTGCATAATTTTTGCAGAAAGAACACTACTATAAATATTAACTGCATTTGTTGCTGTTGCATTAACTAACTTAGAAATAACTACGGTTCTATTTAACATCACACCTGCCTTTTGACTGATTTCTTTAGCAAGTAGTGCGTTAATTTTCTTCATCGCTTCTTCAAGTGCTTGAACAATGATTTCTTTAATCATTTTTCCCATCATAAGTTCAAGTGCTTCATTAAAGACTCTTTTCAACATATCTCTGACTTGTTGATTAATTATTTGCTTCGCTACATTTGTTATACCATTTACGGCGGGACCAGCAACAAAACTTAATGCAATTGCGGCAATAAATAAAACCGCGGTAATTAAAGCCTTAAGTCCCATTTTTAATTTATCTTGCATTGAGTTTTTTATATCCTCAATAATTTTTTTATCTATATCTAATTTCTTTAATTCATCTAAAGAGCCATAAATCACATCCGCTAGAAAATCGACCACCTTATCTAAAGCCTCCATCAAAGCTTCATTCAGAGGTTGCATTAATTCATCCATAAACGATGTGCCATGTATCGCTTGGTACACTTCATCTGCAATAGTCAATGCGGCATCCGCGACCATTAATACAACGGCAACCGCCATTAAAGCCATGGAAGCGCCTGCCGTAAAAATAGAAGCAACACCCGCAACGATGGCGATTAATCCAGCTAACAGTTTTAATCCAATACCTGCCCAAAATTGAATTTCTTCTTGCTTTTTTATTTGGGCTTTTTGATCGTCAATTTTTTCTTTAAGTGATTTTTCCGTCACTTCTTGCATTTCCTCAAAGAGTTTTTGCTCATTTTCAGAACGCTGTAACATCACTTTTAATGTTAATTCTCGTGTTTTCGCTAATAAAAAAGTTAATAACGCCATTCCAGATAAAGAATTTGACATTATTTCAAGTTCTAATGCACTTTGATTTGTCGTAAGCGCTCTATATACTTCTTTTATTTGATCTAATTTTTCTTTTATTGACTCATTTTCTTTTTTATTAATTAATGCTCTTAGTTCATCTTTATGTGAAGTGATTGTATTAATTCTATCTTCACTGATAGAAACATTGGGCATAACTTTAAAAATATTATCAAAGAATTGAGATAGGCTACTATATAATTTATCCAAATTATCTAAGGATAATTTAGAGAGATCATCAGGTAATTTCAAAAATGGAAATATCTTTTCAAGTGATTTTTCCATATCATTTTTAGATTTGATTTTTCCTGATAATAGTTCTTTAA
The DNA here is from genome assembly GCF_008808075.1 of Proteus sp. CD3. Taxonomy (NCBI): domain Bacteria; kingdom Pseudomonadati; phylum Pseudomonadota; class Gammaproteobacteria; order Enterobacterales; family Morganellaceae; genus Proteus; species Proteus sp. CD3. The sequence goes on from NZ_CP019686.1 coordinate 3,295,039, forward strand.
TTAATGCGCTAGGAATATTATTGTTTTTTAAAAAGTTTTCAACTTCAGATTTCGTTTTAAAGTTATTCGATTTTATTTGATTATAGACCTCCATCCAATAATCAGTATAAGCATCTTTATTATTTTTAAATTCATTGATCACTGATTTAAATTGATCTCTTAAGCCATCAACACCTTTCGATAAGGCATTTAACTTGTCTATATAATAATCAAGTTTATCCGGATCTTTAATTTGATCTAACACATTTTGGTGAATGACATTTTGATAGGATAATTGTAAGTATAAAAAATCATACTCTTTACTTGATTTATTATCTGGGGAGTTGCTAATAACAGAAGGGGTTGGTGATGATTGTTGTTCTTGAGATATACTTCTATTATTAGTCTTTGTATTTTGTTGAGAGAAAGTATTTATTTTATACTGCACATCATCCTGAATATTAATCCTTTGATTATTTTTTTTCTGCTCAATAGGCGCTCTAAGAGCAGGTGCAGAAGATTTATTTTCTTTATCTTTAATTTGTGAAGAAACAATACTTTCATTTACAGTATTGATTCTTTGAGCTTGTTGCGTTGTATTTTTAACGACATTTTCCACTTCCTTAGAAGGTAAAGGTGTGGAAAATACCATGCTATCATTAACTTTCTTAATATCATTCATACTGTTCTTCCTTATCTTCTTTATCTGTATTAAGAACAACAAGGGGAATATCTTTTAATGATTCTAAATAAATATTGGCTCTTTCTTTTATAGCTTGATCATTAATATTTTCTGAAACTTGATGAAAACAATATTTTGCTTTTTCTTTTTCACCCAGAGATAAATTACATTGTCCTGCATAAAAGACAGGTCGATAATCATTTTTCGCATTGAGATAAGCTAAAGCATAAAGATCAATTGCTGCTTGATACTGTTTTTTTAATTGCTTAACAGCAGCAAGCCCCATAATGTAATCAACATTATAAAAATCGTAGAGACATAAAAATTTGAAAATCGCTTCAGCTTCATCCAGTTTTCCTTTCTGGTAAAAGTCATAAGCAAATGAATAGATTCCTTCCATAAATCCTTCTGGGATAGCGCCTTCATCCTTGAGTGATGCCCCATTCTGAACAATAGAAACAATATAGTTTGCTAATTGATCAATTTCTTTTTCTGACATTTTTTCATATACTGACATGATGTTAATCCTTTCATCTATGATGAATAATTAATAATGAAATTCTAAATTAACTATTAATTATTTGCTTTAATAAAACACACGCCTATTTTTATCAAAATAAATATATTATTTTTATAATTAAAATATATATGCGTTAGACTGACTTATTAGTAATTTATATAATCCATTTCTTCTCTTAATAATCCTTCATTTTCTATTCTCTTAAGCCAAATAAGAATATCCATAACATCTAATAAATCTTGATCTATCATTACATCAAATAAATGATATTTATGATAAATTTTTCTCGCTAGCTCAGGATAACGAACAACAGGCGTTCCCACTTTTTTAGCATAGGCTTTTACTGCCAATGCTTTTTCATTCATACAGCTCAATGAAACTAAAGGCATAATGCCATTATCAGGATCGAAATAGATACCAACGGCCACATGGGTTGGATTGACAATAACGGCAGATGAATCTTGGATCACTTTTTTCGTAGGTTCATCAAGCAATTCTTTATGGAACTGCCGACGAGTTGATTTTATTTCAGGATCACCTTCCATATTCTTGTTTTCTTGTTTAACTTCATGTTTTTCCATCATCATATCTTTCATAAAGATAAAGAAATCAGCAATAATATTTAAAATAAGAATAGGTATTGAAAGAATAAAAAACACAAATACAAAATTAACGACGAGTGAACACCATTTATCAACAATAATATTTAAATTCGAGCGGTATAATATAAATATTTCCGTACCATGTAAAATAATAAAAACATAACAAGTAATTAAAAATATAACTATAAATAATAATGTTTTTAACAGATCTTTTATTGTTCTTATGCTAAATATTTTTTTAAATCCAGAGATTGGATTAATATGATTAATATCAATTTTAATAGCTTCAGTCGCAAGCTTAAATCGTGAACTAAATAAAGAAGGGATCGCGCCAGATAAAAAAGCAACAACAAGTATAGGTAAAACAATATCAAAGAATAGTTTTGATATTACATCGACATAACTTTTTAACGTGATATTCGTTGGATGGAGTAAAAGAGATTGATAAAAACGACTAAATTCACTTAGATCAACTTGATGAAATAAATACATAACACCAATAAGATAAACAAGCCCTGATGTTAACTCTTTACTCTTAAAACTTTGCCCTTTTTTTGCAGAGTCATCGAGTTTTTTCTGGGTGGGTTTTTCTGTTTTTTCAGCCATGATAAATACTCATAAAAATCGTATAAAAGTATCTATTATTAAAAAATTCATAAAGCTCTGTGGTCATTGCCGAAGTAAAGAAAAGAAGTAATGATATAAAGGCAATAATTCCTTTTATACATAATGATAGTGAAAATGCATTTAGTTGAGGACAAAATAAAGAATAAACGCCCAATGCCACCTCGCTCAAAAACATAATAATCAGTACAGGTGAAACCAAAACAAGCGCCGTACGAACCATATTATTTAGCCAGTGCCCAATAAAAGAATAACCAATTTCTTTGTTAAAATAGCCAATAGGAAATACGTCATAGCTATCTTTTATCGTACTCATCAATAAAGTTAGGCCACCTGTCGATAAAAAATAGGCAGCGCAAAATAACCCCGTTAATGAAGCAAATTCAGAAGACTCAATTCCCGTAGTTGGATTGATAGTATCCCCAATACTAGCGCCCCGTTGGTTATCCACAAACTCGCCAAATGCAGACGCGATCCAAAATGGTGTAGCAAAAAGAAGCCCTATTAAAACGCCAAGAAGTAATTCACTTAATAATATAATTTCCCATATATTTCTTATTTCATCGGTAATAATAATGCTGGGTCTAATTCCCATAGCAATATAAAAAATAATGATATATTTTAATAATTGGCTATTAAGAACTCGACTATTTAAAAAAGGAATAAAAAGAAAGATAGGAAATAATCTTGCAACAAGTAAAAAAAGATCAACTAAATAAGTCTGTATATACCCTAGCAGTATTAACATATTATTTATCCTGCAAATCCTAACGTCATCATCTCTTTTGCATACACTAATATTTTATCGCCCATCCACCCCATAGTGACTAATAAGCAAACAAAAACACCAACAAGTTTTACACCAAAAGGTAATGTCTGTTCTTGTATTTGTGTAATGGTCTGTAATAAACCAATTGCCAATCCAATAAATGTCGCAATGGCAATAGGTCCCGCTGAAAGTAATATCACTAAATAAACGGCTTTATTAGCCGCATAAACCATATCCATTACCTTACCGCCATGAGTTCAAGATATTGATTAATTAGTCCTTTAGCTAAGAGAGTCCAACCATCCATAGCGATAAATAAAATTAATTTTAACGGCACTGATAATGTGACTGGGCTCATCATCATCATCCCCAACGCCAATAAAATACAAGAAACAACTAAATCAATAACAATAAAAGGTAGATAAAGATAAAAACCAATAATAAAAGCAGACTTTATTTCACTTAATGCATACGCGGGAAGCAGTGATAACAACGATTTTTCTATATTTTCTTTCTCGCCATAGCTATCAGGTCGATTTCCTTGTGCTTGTTCAAAAAAATCTAATAACTCAGGATCAGAATATTTGTACAAATATTGTTTATACTCCCCTAATGCATCGTCAGAAAATCGCTCAAAAGAATCAGGAGAGGTTATATCAACTGGGTTTTCAATAAGATATTGATAGGTATTTTTTGCTATTGGTGTCATAACAAACAAAGCCATCATTAATGCAATCGCATTGAGTACCATATTAGACGGCACTTGCTGAACACCTAAAGCATTACGAGTCATAACAAGTACGATAGAGAATTTTAAGTAGCAGGTTCCAGCAGCAATAATAAAGGGCGCTAATGTTGCTAGTGCTAACGTTAAAATGAGCGTTGTTGAGCTTTCCATATATTTAATCTTGCTGTAAATGGGAATGTTGAATTTCTACAGCTAATCGCTCACCCACTTTAATTAATTCCCCTTGAGCAATAGCAACACCATTAACAACTAATGTAATTTGTCGCGAAGCATTATCAGGTAATATAATTTGTTGTCCTGGGGCTAGTTTTTCAATTTCTTCAATAGATAATATTTTACTTGCGAGTAAAAAAGATAAGGTGATAGGAATAGTACCAATTGATTTTAAATCCTCATTTTCTTGTGTCGCTGTGTTTGTATCAATATCGTCTATTAATGCTTCTTTCTCTACCTCATTAGTCGGTAACTTTTCATCTAAAACCACCGCGTTTTCTCCTTCTTGCCATTGATAACGCATCCATTTTTTTTCACCAATAATAAGTGAAGAATTAATGCTATCAATCAACACAATATCGCCCAAAGAAAGGGTTTTTAATAACGAAACAGATATTTTGCTATTACCGAGCTGGAATTGAGCAATAGCATTTATTTTATTTTTTGAGGACAACATCCATTCATAATGCCCCTCAAAAGAGCAAATAAATACATCTCCTATTGAGGTATTAACAACGGGATAACTAACTTTTTTTTGCTCTCCTAAACAGATATTGTCTACAGTTACTGACATCTCTTCTTTCGAAAAAGGAAACAATAATTGTGAACATTTCTGTGAAAATAGAACACGAAGATAAGCTTCTGGAACCGTTTCCCAATCTATTTTTTTTTCAGCATATAGGTTATCCATGACTTGGTTAACGGCAACAAGCCCTGTAAATAAACCTAATGTATTCTGACCTTTTATTTTAAAATAATAAGCAGATGCGATAGGTAATTGCGCTTCATATAAAGAAGATAGAATTCTCATTGGATCGCTATTTTGATCCTGACTATTTTGGTCCTGATTAATACTTTCTTTAACATCTGATAAGATCATTTTTCATCTTCTTTATCATCGGAAGCATCAATTGCATTAATCTGCCAATGAGAATTATCATTTTCTAATGAAAGCGCTAATCGCCCTTGATATTGATTAAAATTGTCTAAAGAGGATTGATAAACGCGTCCAGTAGAAGCAATCAATTCGATCTTTTTATTAATATCAAAATTAACTTTCATCTGATGAAGCTCACTTCCCCATTTTTTAAAAACATAAGTAATGCTAGGAGGTTGAGTCATCTTTGATACTTCTTTATAAAGAAGACTTAAAGCGGGTATATCAAGCAGTTTTTTATCTATTAAAGGCTCTTGTATTTTCTGTTGATACTCTGGTTTTATATTATTGAACATAGATATATCATTAACTTCTTCTTGTAATTTTTTTTCATCCAATTTATCTATATTCAATTTTTGTCTTGCAGTATCAAATGAAAAATCATTTTTCTCTATTTCTTTACTGCTTGAATGATTATTTTCATGGGCTGAATGATATAGTTTTTCTATTCTATTATTATGAATATCCGATGCATTCTCTTTTATTTTAAATGCAGTATTATCTTCAGAAAAAGAGCGTTTTCCTTCATAAGAGTACTGTTTATTTTCTACTTGTTTTTCATTGTTTTTGATAGCCTTATGCGTTTTAATTTTGTTATCTATTTCTACTAGATTAGGATCAATGTCTTTCTTTTTCTCTACATTTTCCAATTTCTGATTGACAACATTTCTTTCACCAAGCAAACCTAACTCATTAATATCTAGTCTACTTTCCTTTTTACCATCAGAAGGACTAATACTTATACCTTTAGTTGATTTAAGATCACTTGCCACTGTTATATTAGAAAAAATCGGTATTTTTTTACTTTCATAATTTAATAGTGGTTTTTTTTCTATTTTCACTTGCTTTGTATGAGCACAAATTTGTGAATATATTTTTCTTTGTGTTAATAATAATCCTTCTAAATTTAAAAAATCGATTTCTTCTTTTTCATCTTTAGATTTTATCTTATTTAATTTTATTTTTAGATGATTTTTTAGATCAATATCACCCTGATGATTTAGATGATAAAAATCATCTAATTTTTGTTTTATCTTACTGAGATTTTTAGAGGAAACACTTTCATCATCAGACATTAATAATTCCAAATCAGCAGAAGAAAGTGATGATTTTTTAGAAAAAACAGACTTATTCTCACTATTTTTTTCATTAGATAAATTTGTATTCAAGATAACATTATCTGTCTTTATTAATATCATACAATACCATCTCCTGTATTTCGTTCTGTTCTAATCTTTCAATATATAACTCTTTCTCTAATGCTTTTCTTTCAAGATAAAGCTTCATTTTATTTTGTTTTTTGATCACCACTTCCCTTTCTTTTTGTAATTTTAGGCTCCCTTTTTTTAATTTTTCTAATTGATACTCTATTTCCTTAATTTGAGTAATAGAAATATTCAATGACGCTAAGACAATAGCTTGTTTACGTTTTTGTTGATTTAACGAAAGAGTAGAATAATGCCCTGCCTTTTCATACATAGGGATTTCATTTTCTAGTGCAGAAGCTAATAGCATTTGTTCTTTTTTCTTATCTTCTGCTTCTTTTATTAACTGTTGATACTTTTGTTGCTCTCTTTCTATTCTTTGCTGGCGCTTAGCAATAGCATTCATCAACACCTGTTGATTAAGAGGTAAGCGCATAAAGTTGATTTAAAGTTTGTTGAAAATCGGCTTTTTCTTTAAAAGATTGAACAAGAAAAGCCTCTATTGCTGATTGTTTATTTACAGCAAGATCGTTTAATTCATTTTCACCCGCACGATATTCCCCCACCTCTTGTAATAATTTAATATCTTGTAAACGCATCAATATTTGTCTTATTTTCAATGCTGCTTTTTGTTGCTCAACATGGGTTACTTGCTGAAAAATACGGCTTACACTGCCTAAAATATCAATCGCTGGATAATGACCTGAAGCGGCAATTTTTCGTGAAAGATAAATATGTCCATCTAAAATAGAACGAATTTCTTCTCCTATAGCATCAGGCTCATCATCACTTTCAAGCAAGACAGTGTAAAATGCCGTGATTGAACCTTTTTGAGTCACTCCTGGTCTTTCTAGGATCGCGGGCAATTTATCAAAAACAGAAGCCGGATAACCTTTGCGAACAGGAAGTTCGCCTGCCGTAAGAGCAACATCCCTTAAAGCTCGACAATAACGTGTCATTGAGTCAATAAATAATACGACATTCTTGCCTTGTTCTCGGAAGTATTCAGCAACGGTTGTGGCAACTAATGCCGCATTACAACGCTCTATTGCGGGTTGATCTGAGGTTGAGCAAATTAATACTGTTTTTTCACATCGTTTATCTGCTTTTAATTCCTCGACAAACTCTGTGATTTCACGCCCTCTTTCACCAATTAACCCGATAACAAAAACATCGGCTTGAGAAAAACGGATAAACATATTCATAAGCATTGTTTTACCCGTTCCTGCACTGGCAAAAATTCCCATTCGCTGCCCTAACCCACAACTTAATAATCCATCCACGGCACGAACGCCTGATTCAAAAATTGTGGTGATAGGGCGTCTTTCACTAAATAAGGGAGGATGACCATCAATAGGTAAATATGAATAGAAGTTTTCTTCTTCTATTTTTTTATTACTAAAACGTAATAAATAGTTACCTTTAATATCAATCATACTCCCTAAAACATTGGGGCTTAAAGCGACTGAAAAAGCATTTCCCGTCGGTACTACGATTATTTGCAAAGAATAACCTTGCGAGCTTCCCATCATACTTAAAATCGTAATACCATTACGGAAACCAATCACAATAGCTTCACCAATAATTTGACCATTAATGATTGAATCTTTTAATAGACAAATTTCTCCAATAAATACATCACGCAGCGTAACTTCAAGAATATTACCTTGTATTCGCATAGGATGAGCCGCGTGATGAAATATTGAAAATGCGTTATTCATTTTTTACCCAATAAACTGTTGATGAACGCTATTCATCATTTGGAAATATTCATCAATCGCTTTTGCCATTGACTCACCATTTTGTAGAGCAATAGGCATAAATGAGGCTCGTAGTTCTAATTCAGATTCTACTTTCACTAAAGCAGGCTGCCCCGGATAAAAACTCTCCATTTGATTATTAATACTGGTTAATAATAATGATGTGCTGCTTTGTGATAATAAGTTTTCATCATATTCACCAAGCACAGACCAGATCATAGGAACCTCATCAACAACCAATAAATTAATATCAGGCATATCACCTAAACTAATTGTTATTGTTGAATGATTATCGACAGATTTTCCCTCAGGAAATAAATCATTGCGCCCAATTACATTCATAGCATCCATAATTAAACTTGCTAGATCAACAGACATAATCTCTCCTAAATAGATTGTAAAACGTTAATTTCAATGTCAGATGTAATTTCATCATAAGACAATACAGATAACTGTGGATATTGTGTTTCTATTAGTTTTTTAACAAATCGTCTTATATCTATTGCTGTTAAAAAAACATAATCTTGAATATATTTAATCTCATCAATAGCGGTAGATATTTTTTCTATTATCATATCAAGCTCTGCAGGTTCTAAATTTAAAAATGTCCCTGAAGAACTCTGTCTTATTCCACCACGAATAATCTCTTCTACATTATGAGATAAAATAATCACATCAAATTTTCCATCTTTTGAAAAAAAGTGGCTAATATAACGTGAAAGTAGCGATCGGATATGTTCCGTTAAAAGCACAGGATCTTTTTCTTTACTTCCCCATTGTACTAATCCTCCAATAATTGTTTTTATATTTCTAATAGGGATCTTTTCTTGTACTAAACGTTGTAAAACATCATTAATTCGTTGAATAGAGACTTGTCTATAACACTCTTTTAATAGCTCTGGAGAATTTTCCTCTATTTTATCAAGGATATTTTTTGTCTCTTGTATTCCGAGAAATTCAACAATATTTAATGTAATCAAGTTGGAGAATTTTCTATAGAAATAACTTTCTGGTAATTCTACTTTATAATCTAACGATGTTAATTTATCCGACTCATTTTTATTAACCCAATAATGGCTAATATCACCATCCTTAATTTCTAATATTTTAAAATCTAAAGAAAAAAGTTCATCATTAGGATTTTCAATATAAACAAAGGGAAAAGGACAATCAAATTCATCAGCCTTAACTTCATTTATTAAAATAATGATTTTATTTTCATCAATTTTATCAGAGTAATGAATAACAATATCAGGAAGCAATACACCATATTGTAAAATAAATTCTTTTTTCAACCATTTTTCGAAAACTAGTTTTGAAAGATACGCTTTCTTCTTTGAGAATACGGTAATAATTAAAGGTAATGTTTCTGCTTGAGATAAAGTAATGTTCTCAGTTAATAAACTATTTTCATCATCTAATTCATTTTTATTTGAAAATAGGTTTGAAATAATACCTTTTTTACTTTCAGGATCGGAAGCATTATCTTCATTTTTTTCATCCTCATTTTCTGTAGCGGCTTCTTTTTTCTTACCTTTCCATTGTTTTTTAAAGAAATAGCCTCCTAATATTACCGATAAAATAAGGAAAACAGGCGTTGGAAAACCAGGTAAAAAACCAATAACAAAAGCAAGAATGGCAGTTACTAATAATGCAAAATCTTGAGCAAGCAATTCATTCATAATGCTAAAACCAAGATTATTATTTTCACCACCAACACGCGTGACAATAAAACCCGCACTGATAGAAATCAGCAATGCAGGAATTTGGGCAACAAGCCCATCACCAATGGTCAAAAGTGTATAAGTATGTAACGCTTGTGAAATTGAGAGATCCATTTGCGCCATACCGACAGAAATTCCGCCAATTAAGTTAACAAAAATAATGACAATGCCCGCAATGGCATCACCTTTAATAAATTTCATTGCACCATCAAAAGATCCATATAATTGGCTTTCTTGGCCTAATTCTTTTCTTCTTATTTTTACTTCATCATTAGTAATGATGCCGGATTTTAAATCAGCATCAATACTCATTTGTTTCCCTGGCATACCATCCAAAGAAAAGCGTGCCGCAACTTCTGCCACACGCTCAGAGCCTTTAGTAATCACTAAAAATTGCACGATAGTAACAATAGAGAAAACAACAAAACCAACGACTAAATTTTCACCGATAACAAACTCACCAAATGACGTAATAATTTCACCCGCATCTGCATCTAACAATATTAATCGACTTGTACTAATAGAAAGAGCAAGCCGAAAAAGTGTCGTAATCAATAATAATGCAGGAAAAGTCATAAAGTTTAATATTCGGGTAATATAAAATGAACTCATAAAAATAAGAAGAGAGATCGTAATATTCAACCCAATAAGGAAATCAACAATATACGTTGGCAAGGGTATAATTAACATCATAATAACCAAAATCATAACCGATAATACGATTAGCTCTGGTTTATTTTTTATTGCCAATAGGAATCTATAAATCATAGAAATTATCCATAAATTATTTTTTATTTATTTTCTTTGTTGATATTGTTCTAATCGGAGGTAATTATCTATAAGCTTTTGTATAATTATTTGGCATTCTTCTCTAAATTCATAAGATAAATATAATGATTCAGGATAATTATTGAATATCGTCTTTAGCCCTTGTAATAATTTCATTTTTATATTAACTAAATAATTCATCCATTGATTTTCTAAAAGAGAGACTAAATATTTTTCCATTTCCTCTGGAAATGTCATTCCATGAAAAACCAATTGACACAGTTCTTTATCTGTTATTGTATTTTTTAAATCTTGTTTATCGAGTTTATCTATATTGGTTTCGATAAAACTACTTAAAGCCCGTAATTTATTAACTCGGTCGAGAAAATAACCAAATTCTGAACTTTTAGAACAACTAGGCATTAATGATTGCATATCACAAATCAAGCTTTGTGTTAGAAAACTCAAGATAATTGTACATTGTTTAATGTCATATTCTTCTATCCACATTTTAAAAAAATAAATAGGCTCAAAATCAAGGTTAATAAAACTACGATAAAGATTTCTTAATGCCGAAGCATTGAGAGAGAGTAACTTTGCAAATGTTTTAGCTTGAAGCGCAATATTAATACCGGCTCTAATTTGCTTTCCATTTTCACCCTCAAGTAAACGATTTATCTCATTCTCAATACCTGCATCTAATTGTGAACCCAGCTTTTTTTTTCTTAGTAATTCTCGTAAAACCATAACGAGATCACTTTCATCAGGGAACATTTTACGTAAATAACTAAGCAATTCTTGCAAACTTCGCCCTGATTTTCTAAATAGCATCATGACTTTATCAAGTTTTTTATCCGCGCCCTCTTCTGCAATATATAATGTACTTTGTCCTCTATTTGCTTTTTTATCTAATGATTGACCAAAACGTTGAGAAAATAGTGTTGCAACCATAGACATATCATCAGATATCTCTATTAATTGATTTTGATAGTTTTGGCTTTCATTTATTTTTGGTTGTTTATACTCGGTTTCTTGTTGGCTTTTTTTACCAATACTATTGTTTGCCAAATTCGAAGACGTAAAGCTATTAATTGGCCCGATCATAGTGCTACCTCATAAAGGCTTGAAGCTGTTTTAATGCTTGAGATGTTTTTTTATCCATTGGTTGAAATGGATCCTCAATTAAAGATCCAAAATCTTCAGCATCCGTGTTTTCTAATAATCGAGGTTGCAGCATAAAAATACGGATCATTTTTTTATTATTATCAGACTCATATTTAAAAGCTCGACCAACTAAAGGGATAGCACTTAAAAAAGGAACTTTAGTTTCGGCTTTCACATTATCTTCTCGTGTATATCCACCAATTAATAAGCTTCCACCTTCCGAAACACGAGCAACAGTACTAATGTTTGTACGGTTAATTACAGGTAATTTTTCAACACTTTCATCATCACCATTGTCGTCTTTTTTTTCTGCACCATCTTCAAGATTAATGATCATCTCAATATCTTTACTTGAATTACCAATACGTGGTAACACACTGATCATCGTGCCAAATGTTGTAGACTCTAATGAAGCAACGCGTTCACCTTTTATTTGAGTATAAAAAGTCGTGTTGTTATCAAAAATAGCGGGGGTATTTTCTTGTGTTAATAACATTGGGCGAGATACCATTTGCGCTTCACCATCTTCACTCAATGCTTTAATTTTACCTAAAAAGTTAAAACCAGATGCAGCACTTAGACTTGCCGTATTAAAAAAGAAACTGCCTTTACCTGAGTCATAACTCGCTTGCCAATTAACACCTAAACTATCTGCTTTATTTTTAGAAATATCGATTATCCATAACGACAATTCAACTTGTCTTTTGGGTTTATCTAATTGAGAAATGAGTGAATCGATTAATGCTAATCCTTCTCGGCTTGTCTTTACTAAAAGACTATTTGAACCCGGTAATGGCACTAATTCGACGTTATATTGCCCTATTTTAGTTATAATAGGCGCATTCGTTTCTTCAATCCCATTTACCGCTTCATCGTATTGCTGACTATCGTTATTTTCTCGCGTTTTATTAGGTTCTATCGCTGTTCTTTCTATTCCTTTAGAGGGCATAAATAACTGCTGTAAAACAGAAGTAATACCCGGTAGCACCACTGTTTCACCACGTAAGGTATAAGTTCTATCTTGTACAAAGGTATTTTTTAATGGAAATATCTGTACAAACTCATCACCATAGCGAGAACTCCCCACCGGTACTTGGTTATTGGTATTTTCATTAATTTTTTCTTGTACATCATTATCTAAAAACTCGGCTGCGGCTTTGACTAATTTAATATAAACAGGAGGCCCCGAAATATAAAAAGTACGTTGATCTTGGCCTGCACGCAGTGGATAACGCTGATCATATAATCCTACATCTTGTAAATAGTCTTTTAGCTCAGCTAGACCTATATTTTTTACCTGAAAGAGTTCTTGTAATATCTCACTGCTCTCATAAATATAGATTGATTTCCCATCATTAAAATAGAGTAATGACAAACGTTTCACCATCAATTCAAATGCTTCTTCTGGTGAGGAAATATCAAAATTTCCAGTTATTCTTTCCTTTTTTACTGCATTACTCAGAATAAAAGGTTTATCTAATTTATCTGATAACACGAGAAAAAATTGTTCAACTCGTGTATCAACTGCAATAAAAACATCCGGTTTTTTCACCTGATGCGTGTAGATAACCTTTCCTTGCGCAGCTTGAATTTGAAAAGATAAACTGCAACAAAGTGCTAGCCCAATAACACAATAAATTTTATTTTTTATTTTCATAAAGATGTTGACCAATTCGACGAAATTCTGTTGGTGTAATACCAAATAACGTCTTAATTTCATTAGAGAAATGAGACGCGGAACTAAATCCATTATCGACTGCGATTTGTGTCAATGATTCATCGGTTGATAGCGTGGTTAAAATTGAAGATGCTGCACGCCATGAACGCAATTGGCTTTTTCCACAGTTACCTAAATAACGTTTACACAGTCGTCTAAAATGCGTACCTGATACTCCATATCGTTCTCCAATTTGTGCAATATTACTTTTCTTCTCATCTAAATAACTAATGAGATGCAAAATAAGCCAATAACTTTCACTGTGTCTTATTGTGACAAATAGAGGTTCTAATTGGCTTTCTGATTTTATTGCTTCATTTATTAATACGTATTCTAGAGATTTATTAGTATCTTCTATATAAAAAATCTGCTGATTAATATCAAATTCAGATCCTATCGCTGTCATTTTTGAAAAATCACGAGCATAATCAATAAATGCCAATAATCTTGCACAAATAAAAAATGATCGTTTTTCAATACGCCAAGACTGGTTTTCTGATTGGAAAATAACGTCATCGCTTTTGGCATTATAAATAAAAGCCTTTCCTTTTATAATTTTGGTCTTTTTTTCATCATATATTTTTACCGGATAATCATTCTTTAAAGGAATACAAAAGAACAATGAATTACCTAGTAATATATTTTTATCGCCGCTTATTTTTATATCATTTATCAACATGGTAAATACCTCTCGTTATACTTATCATAAAATTAAAAAGTAAAGATAATAAATTTTTAGTTAACTCATTTTTATGGTTTTGCTTTATATAATCTTACAATAATATCACCTATTATTAACTATAAAGATGAATAACAAATTTTTTCCGTTTATTATTTAAAAAAAGTGGCAGTAATATATCAATACCCACTATCAAATAAAAAACATGTGCTTTTTTTTAAAAGAAATTTTATGCTCATTTGACTAAACTATATTTATATTATGAATTAATAACAATTTATCATTAGGCTAATTCCATGCTTTATTATATTTACATCCTCAGTGGCCCCTTAAAAGGAACTATCATTCCTCTACCACCCAATCGCTATTCATTATTCTTATATAATAAAGAATGCATTGAAAATAAAGAAGAAAATGATAAAACTATACTTTACATCCCTTGTAATAAACAGGAAGATGAGAAAAAGCTCGCTATTATACTTGATGAAGATAATAGTGAAAATAATAAATATAGAATTGAAAGTAGCTTAATACAAAAAGAGATTGATGAAGAATATCCGTTGAAAATCGATAGTCCAATATATAGCAATGATACGCCTATCTTTTTGATTAGTGATAAAAATGATTTATCTCTCGAATCATTTGATTTTAAAAAAAAGAAAAAAACAGGCACCATAAATAAAAAAACTCTTTTATTATTAACATTAATAACGCTATTCTTTATAGCATTAGTTTTTTATATAAAAAGACCGACAGAAGAAAAAATTATTCCAACAGTATCAAAAAGTTTAAATTTTAAAGGATATCAAGGGGAAAATGGATATTATTGTATTTATGATAATTTATACCCGACCTCAAAAATAGAAAGCACATTAGAAAATAAAATTATCTATCTGGAAAAAGTAAAAAACTTATCTACCGGTAATAATCATCAAAAAATACATATAATTTTTAAAGATAAATACAAACCTATTGTTAGTTTTTTTTATCATAATGAAACTGAAAAATTAAAAATGATCAATAATATAACTTCTGATTTTTCAAAAAATTGCCATCCAACCATTAAAGGAATATCAATACCTAACATTATTAATGATATAAATGAATTTGAGCTAACTAAAACAATAGGTTATACCATTGAAGAAAAAAATAACGGATTAACCTTTATTTTTGATGATGTATTAAATATCAGTAACAAAGAAAAACTGGATACTTATATCAAAAAACAAACGGCCATTTTTGGCAGAAAATTTATTTTTTACCGTGAAAATATAAGCAATCCTATGCTGAAAAATAAAGCAACATTACAAGAAGATCATGGATATATCTTTCTTGATAACCAACATCGTTATTTTCCTCAAGGATAATAACGATATTTATAACCGATAATTTAGAATCAATCTTAGAGGAATACTATTATGCCAGCTTATCCTGTTGCCGACGATGTCAGCACTATTAATAAAGTTGATAGTTATTTTCAAGAACCTGTACTAAAACAAAGTGAGGCATTAAAAATTGCATTAGATGCATTAAAGGCAGATACATCAAACGCCGCGGCCTTAGCCGATTACCAAGCAAGACTTGCTGAATATAATATTACGCGTAATGCAGAATCAACGTCGATTAAAGTTGTGAAAGACTTGGCAATGAGCATTATCGGGAATATGCGTTAGTTTTTATTTAATGGAGGCTGTATATGGCGATTACCCCAGTTGTTCCTGTTCATTTGGCTACATTACCAAACGATAAAAGCACAAGTGATGATAATTTATCTTCAATAATGGTAAACAGCATCACAAGTGGTTTTCAATATGAAAAACAGATCCAAGAAAAGCTAACTACATTAAGCCAATTAAGTGATGTTCAAAGTTACACACAGCTACAAACAACACTTAACGATTATACAATTACAATGAATTTAGCAAGCACGTTAGCCAGAAAATCTCTGAATATTGTTGAAACATTACTCAAGGCACAATAGTAATGAAAATGCGATATTTGTTTTTGGCATTATTATGTTGCCTGTTTCCATTATTAAGTGGTTGTAAAGATCAATCTCTACTCACTAATTTGGATCAAAGACAGGCAACAGAAATTCAAGCTGTTTTACAAAAACACCAAATAACCAGCACTCGTAAAGCATTAGGAAAAGGGTTATTTGATGTTTCGGTCAAAAAAGAAGATATGGGAATTGCGATTCAAATTTTAGAAGAATATCAATTACCCACACTATCTCGAATTGAAGTGACCCAGTTATTTCCATCAGATGCATTGGTATCATCACCGCAAGCCGAAAAAGCACGTTTAATTTCTGCTATTGAGCAACGATTAGAACAATCATTACTCACAATTGACCATATTATTGATGCTAGGGTACATGTAAGTTACCCAATATCTCCGGCTGAACGCGTTATTCCAACACCTCATGCTTCAGCTTTAGTCTTTTATGAAGAGGGTATGCTAGATAATGATCAATTAAGCGAAGATGTTCGTGCTTTTATTCATAATGCCTTTAACGATATGGATGAGAATAATATTACCGTTTTGTTGTATCCACGAAATATTAATAAGTTCAACATAATAAATAATCAACTTCATCAAAATAGCTCTGATTCATTTCTTACTTCTTGGCTATTTCTAAGTTTATTATTGGTCGTTATCGTCGTTCTCATTACGGTTTCATTGGTAATATTCCGACGTAAAAAAACACAGAAGGAAGAGAATAATGACAAATCTAACTTCTGAGCAATTCGAAATGATATCCCGTGTAATGTATGAGCCACTTAGCTATATTCATGCAGATTACGATGTATTAGCGTCAAATAAAGAAAGTATAATTTGGCAGAAACTCGCTAATCGCCAATTAATTCAGCAATATCAACTTATTAATCAACTAGATTGTGACATCGATATTATTGTAGAGAAAATCTTTACGCATTGGGTATTACTTCCCCGTTGCGCTCTATTTTTAGGCTATTTGTATTCTAGAGAAACGCTTTTATTATCTGGTAATTACTATCAGCTAGAACCACAATTAAAAGCGTTTTTATCTCTTTATGCAGTGTTAAATATAGATAAGAAGATAACGACTCCTCTGGAAAGTATCGTACCCATAAATATCGGCTATCAATTACTCTTTGATTTTATTAATTCGATTTCAACCGCACTGGCCCAACGTTTTACATTGCTTTTTGCACCACAATCATCACCGGTTGAACTTCCTCAGTCACTCTTTTTATCCCGTTCACTTTTTCTTTTGGTGCTAGATTATGCTGCGCTCGCTGTCTGAAAATCTTTTAACATACACTCGTGAAGGTGTATTAATACGGGCTAAATATGTTCGACAACTTGATAATATTTATAAAACCGAATTAGCGGCCAAACTCGCAACAAAAAAAATACTCCGAGATTTTAATAAGAAATTAGATGCGCATAATAAGGAGATAGCAAACCAAGCTTATAGTAAAGGATTACAGGCATTATTAGGGGATATATTAAAATTCTCAATTCAATATCAAGAGCAACTGGCACAGTATGAATTTCAACAAAGAGAGCAAATAATCGCAACTCTTGCTCAATTTTTTGACTCACCAGAAATACAAGTTGAACTCACACGTCGTTTAATTTCAGCAATACCTTCAGAGAAAAAAATAACACTAGATATTCCAGCAACGCTACGCCCATATCTTGAGAAAGAGCTTGAGAAAGAGCTTAATAATATCAATATTGAATTGATATCTCATGATAGCAAGGCAATTGCTATTCATGCCGGTGATCAAGTGGCTTTTTTTGATCCTGCGCTGTTACTCAATGATTTAAAATCACAATTTCACCAGCCTTTTTCTGAATCTTATCAAGCAACATTTACTCAAGAAATTAAAGGCACTCTGCTGAAATTTATTAATACGTTTGATGCATCAGATGATATGCATCCTCAAATAGAAACATCCAGTGAGGGTAATAATGAAGATTGATGCTTTAAATACACAGAGCTTATATGCGTCACAGCCTCATTTTTCTGCATCAAAGCCCGTTGCAAATCAGGAATTAGATCCTTTAATGGCGACACTAAATCCTACTTTTTACCAAAATTTAAAAACAGCCAACGTGAATACAGTCAAAGATATTTTAGCGTTATTAAATAAATTTGATGTTAAAAATGAAGGCAATCAAACCTTAAAAGAAAAACGTCAAGTTGCGCTCTTAATGTATGCTCACCAAGAGAGTGAATTAGAAAATAGTGATAATAAAGAAGTCATTAATCAGGCGTTAATTTCACTTCTTTCTTACCAAGGTTTTTATCACCAATTTACACTCGACTTATTAGGTATGAACGATAACCAAGATGATTATGAGGGCTTCTTTAAACCCGATAACGCTTCGTTTTCATTTTAACATTTATTATAAGATCTGTGCTCCAGCACCTTTTTCACCTAAAATATCGTCTGGATTACGTAATGGGCAATCACTTAACGATAAACAACCACAGCCAATACAGTGGTCAAGCCCGTTACGTAGTCGCTTAAGGCGACGAATTCTTTCATCTAACCGAACTTTCCAATCCGTTGATATTTCGTGCCATTGTTCTGCGGTTAATTTACTATTTGGTGGATATTTTCCTAGTATTTCCTGAATTTCTTTTAGTGGGATACCGGTACTCTGCGCAGCTTTAATAATTGCCACATAACGCAATACAACCGGAGGGTAACGACGCTGATTACCTGCACTTCGATAGCTTTCTATCAACCCTTTTTCTTCATAAAAATGTAACGTTGAAATTGCAACACCACTTCGTTTTGCTACCTCACCGACAGTAAGCGCCCTATTGAAATCTATTTTTTCTTTTTTCATTTTTTATTTTTTCCTCTTGACCTCAACTTAACTTGAGGTTTTATAGTCCTCTCCTCAAATTAAGTCAAGTCAGAGGGATGCTGACTTCTGTATTTAAGATCGCTGAAAAATGATTTATAGCAACGGTAAATAGCCGTTACTTCAAAGCACTGTGGCAATAATTTAATCAATAAAAATAGAAAAACGCTCATCATGGGATAGGCAATAATATGAATAAAAAACTCACTTTTACCGTCTGTGCCTCGCTCTTTTTGCTCAGTGCAGGTGCGATGGTCTACGCGACAACTTCATCAAATGATGAGGAAACGCAGCAATTTGCTTACCTTCCAACGAAAGTGGCATTAGCCACCGTACAATCATCAAAATTACCCAACAATATGCAAGGGGTTGGAGAATTAGAAGCTGCGCGCCAAATTTATTTAGCCGCTGAAACCAATGGTCGAATTGCTGTGATTAATTTTGAGTCGGGGCAAACTGTTAAAGCGGGTCAAGTTTTAGCGAAATTAAATGATGAACCTGAACAAGCCGAGTTATTACGTTTACAAGCGCAATTAACCAACGCAGAAAAACTCTATTCTCGAACCAGACAACTTTATAGTAAAAATATGGTGGCAACAGCGCAATTAGATAGCACCTTATCAGAGCGCGATATGATTGTGGCTTCCATTCGTGAAGTGAAAGCGCGGATTGCACAAAAGGCAATTAAAGCGCCCTTTGACGGTATTGTTGGGATAAAACTGGTTCATGAAGGTCAATATCTCAATGCGGGTGAACGTGTCGCTTCACTTGTCGATGCGAGCCGTTTAAAACTCAATTTCTCACTTGATGAACAAGCTGCACCAAAAATTTCAACCAAACAGCCAATTAATATCGAAGTCGATGCTTACCCAGATATCATTTTTACGGGTTCAATAAATGCGATTGATCCTCTTATTGGCCCTTCTCGGACAGTGCAAATACAGGCTGTTTTACCGAATACTGACAATAAATTAAAAGCGGGCATGTTTGCTCGTGTTCAAGTTACTTCTCCTGATAGTCCGATGGTATTAACCGTACCGGAAACGGCAGTCACTTATACTGCCTATGGAGATACCGTGTTTGTAGCGCAATCTGACAATCAAAAAAACCTTATCGCTAAGCGTGTCTCTGTGAAAGTTGGATTGCGCTACAACGGCCTTATTGAGATCAAAGAAGGATTATCCCTTGGTGATCATGTGGTTTCATCCGGTCAAATAAAACTCAGTGATGGCATCACTATTGAGCCTATTGAACAAGATACACTGACTCAATTAGTCAGCACTAAGTCATAACAGGGGCTAATAATGAAATTTACCGATATTTTTGTTCGTCGCCCTGTTTTGGCATTAGTTGTTAGCACACTCATCTTTTTACTGGGTGCATTTGCATTCAGTAAACTGCCAATTCGCCAATATCCGATGTTGCAAAATTCAACCATAACGATTGCAACAGACTACCCAGGTGCATCATCTGAACTGATGCAAGGATTTGTCACACAACCAATCACACAAGCCGTTTCCTCTGTAGAGGGCGTGGATTATATTTCGTCTTCTTCTGTACAAGGAAAAAGCTTAGTCACCGTCAGAATGGAATTAAACCGTGACCCTACTCAAGCCTTAACACAGGTCATGGCGAAGGTAAATCAAGTACGCTATAAGCTACCTGAGCAAGCTTATGATCCTGTTATCGAACTTTCATCTGGCGAATCTACTGCGGTGGCTTATGTCGGATTCTCAAGTGAACAGCTTTCTATCCCTGAACTCACCGACTACCTTTCTCGTGTTGTTGAACCGATGTTCTCATCCATCAATGGCGTTGCCAAAGTACAAGTTTTTGGTGGACAACAATTAGCAATGCGTCTGTGGTTAGATGCAGACAAACTGGCCGGTCGTAATTTAACGGCAAGTGATGTTGCAGAAGCTGTACGCCGTAATAACTATCAAGCCGCACCTGGGAAAGTCGAAGGTGAGTTTGTGATTGCCAACGTTTATGTCAATACGGATCTTACTAATGTCGAAGAGTTTAAAGACATGGTTATCATTAATGATGGCAATAATCTTGTCCGTTTACGTGATATTGGTACTGTGGAGCTAGGTGCTGCTGCCACTGAAACCAGTGGTATTATGAATGGTAAAAAAGCCGTCTTCTTAGGTCTATTTCCGACACCGACAGGTAATCCGTTGGTAATTGTTGATGGTATTCGCGAGCATCTTGTTGATATTCAAAAAACCTTACCGCCAAGTGTCGATGTAGAACTGGCATTTGAAACTTCGCGTTTTATCAAAGCCTCTATTAACCAAGTAGTGCAAACATTAATTGAAGCGATTTTAATTGTTATCGCTGTTATTTATCTCTGTTTGGGATCGTTTCGCTCTGTTCTTATTCCTGTACTTGCCATTCCCTTATCAATGTTAGGTGCCGCAGGATTAATGCTTGCCTTTGGTTTTAGTATTAATTTGCTCACTTTGCTGGCTATGGTTTTAGCTATTGGGTTAGTTGTGGATGATGCGATAGTGGTTGTTGAAAACGTGCATCGCCATATTGAAGAAGGATTATCGCCTGTCCAAGCCGCTTTAGTAGGTGCAAGAGAAGTGGCAGGCCCTGTTATTGCAATGACCATCACTTTAGCGGCTGTTTATGCACCGATTGGTTTAATGGCTGGATTAACAGGCGCATTATTTAAAGAATTTGCCATAACATTGGCAGGCAGTGTGATTGTATCCGGTATTGTGGCATTAACCTTATCACCAGTGATGAGTTCATTAATGTTAAAACCCAAAGAAAATGAAGGCAGAATGGCTAAAATGGCCGAGTATTTCTTTGATAAGTTGGCTCATTACTATGGTTACGTCCTCCATTTTTCTTTAGCTAATCGCTGGTTAACCCTCGTTTTCGCTTTAGCCGTGTTTGTCAGTTTGCCGTTTTTATATAGCCAGACAAAACAAGAGTTGGCACCTTCAGAAGATCAGGCGAGTGTCTTAACCGCGGTCAAAGCACCACAACATGCAAATTTAGCCTATGCGGAACGTTTTAATCAGAAGCTTGATGAAATTTATATGAGCCTGCCTGAAACAGACAGCACATGGATAATTAACGGTACTGATGGTCCTTCAGCCAGCTTTGGCGGTATTAACTTTGATGGTTGGGATTTACGTGATCGTAATGCAGATCAAATCCAAGCTGATTTGCAAAACCGCGTCAATAATGTTGAAGGAACCAGCATTTTTGCTTTCCAATTGGCCTCGTTACCCGGCTCCGTGGGAGGATTACCAGTACAAATGGTATTACGTAGCCCGTTAGGTTATCCCGTTTTATTTGAAACAATGGAGCAAATCAAACAACAAGCACGAGAAAGCGGTCTGTTTGTCGTGGTGGATAGCGATTTAGATTACAACAACCCTGTCGTTCAAGTTGCCATAGACAGAGCGAAAGCCAATAGCCTAGGTATTCGTATGCAAGATATTGGTGAATCACTTTCTCTGTTAGTGGGCGAGCACTATATTAACCGTTTTGGTATGGATGGCCGCTCTTATGATGTTATTCCACAAAGTGTGAAACACCAACGTTTAACACCGGCTGCGCTGGCAGGGCACTATATTCGTACTCAAGATAACGTGTTAATTCCATTATCTACTGTGGTGAATATTACCACTCAAGTTGAACCCAATAAATTAACGCAGTTTAATCAACAAAATGCGGCAATATTCCAAGCGATCCCCGCACCGGGTGTCACCATGGGGCAAGCGGTCGCATTTCTTGAAAACGTGGCAGATTCATTACCAGCCGGCTTTAGTCATGATTGGCAATCTGATTCTCGCCAATTTACTCAAGAAGGAAATACATTAGTTTTTGCATTTATTGCCGCACTGATCATTATCTATTTAGTGTTAGCAGCACAATATGAAAGCTTAGTTGATCCATTGATTATTTTGATTACTGTACCACTCTCTATTTGTGGCGCTCTTGTGCCATTAGCGTTAGGCATGGTGACACTCAATATCTACACGCAAATTGGTTTAGTCACATTAATAGGGCTAATTAGTAAGCACGGTATTTTAATGGTGGAATTTGCTAATGAGCTGCAAATTCATAAAAATCTAAACCGTCGTGACGCGATTATTGAAGCCGCAAAAATCCGCTTACGTCCTGTATTAATGACCACCGCAGCAATGGTGATTGGGCTTATTCCACTGTTATTTGCCAGTGGTGCGGGAGCGAATAGCCGCTATGGATTAGGGCTGATTATTGTATCAGGTATGTTAGTCGGCACGCTGTTTACTCTGTTTGTCTTACCAACCATGTACAGTTTCTTAGCACGAAACCATCAAATCAGCGCCCAAACGGAGCGTCAAAAACAGTTACGGCAAGTGAGTGAGTTATAAGTCAGATAATAATAAATAGTAATGTCGTAAAAATAATCCCCATTGTGAATGCAATGGGGATTTTATTTATTAACAGGAATATTTTGAAAAATAAACACTGCCTTGCTACTCTAACGAGTATTGAAATATAAGTTGTAGCTTATTACCCTAAAATAAGCTATAACTTATATGAGGTGAACTGTGTGGAATGTATTATTTACTCGTTATTTCGATTCTTGGTTATTAGAACAAAGCAACGAGTTACAAGAGCGCGTTTTAGCTGCCTTGCTAGCAGATCGCGAATTTACCTCATATCTTTTATCAATAAGAGAAGACCATGAAAACACTTCAACAAGCTATCGCTAAACGTTCTCCTGAAAGCCAAGAGCGTATAAAAAAAATGGCTGATGAATTGATACTGGAAACAGGGCTACAAATTTTAAGAGAAGAATTAAATCTTTCACAAAAAGAGCTAGCTATGCACCTTGGGATCTCTCAGCCCGCCATTACCCAAATCGAGCAAAGAGGTAACGACCTAAAACTGGCAACATTAAAACGCTATGTAGAAGCTTTAGGCGGTAAACTGAGTTTAACGATTGAATTACCTACAGGTGAAGGGCGTGTTTTCCATCTTTAGATTGAGAAAAATAATAAATGGTATTGCCGTAAAAAAATAATCCCCATTGTGAATGCAATGGGGATTATTTATAGCCATTTAAACAAATATTATTTTATTTTAATATCATCATTAAGTAGCGGTATATTATTATTTATTGCATATTTCAAAAGTTCAGCTATTTGCTCAGGCTGATAAAGCGCTCGGACACTGCGTTTTTCTCTTAAATCAGAAATAATGCTTTCTAAACTTTTTCTTTCTTTATTTCCTGATTGTTCTGCTTTCATCATTTCCATTAGAGCAATAAATTCCCCTGTTCTTCCTAATCCAGCAAGGCAATGGACAGCGATATTTTCTTTTGTTGGATTTATTTTTAAATTGCCACCAATAATATCGATGGTATTTTTTAACTTAGTCGCATCTATTCCTGTATGGTCAGTCCAATCATAAATATGCACAAAATTTATTTTTTTCTTTTCATCACTGTTTTCTTTAGTCACTAACTTAGTGTATGTTTTACAATCTAAACATGCTCCATTGGTTTTATTTTTACTTAAAGCCCACTTTTCAATATGACTAGACTTTATATCGCCTAAATCTAAATTCTCTCTAAAATATTTAAAACCTTCTTTTTCAAAATCACTTTTATTATATTCACTACCCAGTTTCGAGAGATCTTTTTTGATATCATCATTCGATGCTAAAACATAAACTGTATCTATATTGTTATTAAATAACATATTGAAATAATGGTTTAAACTCTCTTTATTATTCAAAGGATATTGGGATGCAATAGTCATATTAGGAGAATTATAAGAACTAACATCATTCGCAGGTAATGATACATTGCCTGATTTTATTAAAGTATCTGTACGATACGTTAATTGCTTACTGTATCTTGAATTTTCAACCGATTGATAATCGGCTGAACTATATTTTAAACCATTTAAGTTATTAAATAATATTTTAGCTTTTTCATTATACTTATCTGTGTCAGTACATTTTTTAACCGCGACTAAAAAATTATCTCTGGCATTATGCAACATTACTTCTTTATTAGAGTGAGGAAAATTAAAATTTGGTATATTTGTATTATTAATTTGTCGTCTAGAAAGTAAGCTATTATGTTCTGTGTTTATTCTCTGGGGCTGTAATAAATGAGACTCATTATTTACTATTCGTATTTTAGATGGAAAGTCAGTAGGAGGACTATAAGTCGTATTTGATAATTTATATATTGGTGAATTTGCTGGCGGTTTAGGCGGTAATGGTAGAGGATTATCAATACGTTTCGATGATTTATATATTGGTGAACCTACGGGTGGTTTAGGAGGCAGTATTGGCTTAATTTCTTTATGACTATTTCCAATACTTATTATATTGTTCCAAGTACTATTTTTTACCTCTCTACTTGATCCTAATGAATTTGTAATAGGTACATATCTAAAATTAACTGGTGATAATAACATATCTATTCCCTTAAATATAAAACTATATTATCTTATTAGAGAATGAGTTGATATATAAAAAAAACACCTTTATAAAAAATAAATTAAAATACCGATACTGTTTAATAACATATCGGTATTTTAATTCAAAAGGTAAAATATAATATCTAATTTACAAATTCTTTTTACATTGTTGAAAATGTATTCATAATTATCCCGCCTGAGATAATTAAAGCCATAGAAAATATAGCCGGTAAGTCTGGTTTTTGTTTATATAAAATCATGGCAACTAATGTTACACCCACAATACCAAACCCACACCACAGTGAATACGCTACACCAACAGGAATATATCCCATTGCACGCGTTAAAGCGAAATAACAAATACAGTAAGCAGCAATCACTAAAACAGAAGGGGCTAATTTGCTAAAGCCATTGGTCTTTTTGATCATCGACGTGCCAGTGATTTCAGAACCGATAGACAGCGCCAGCCATAAGAATCCGGTAAACATAATTGTTATCCTTATTTATTTTAATAAAATACTTATTTATCAAAGATAAGTTTTATTAAAAATTAAATTTATTAAGAAATAGATTTATTTATTAACTGGCGATGCTGCCTGTTTAATATTAGAAGTTTCAGTTGTCTCTTCTTCCTCTTCTTCTGATCCCATTTTGGAGAAGAGATTCATAATCACAATACCACTGGCAATAACAGCCATTCCTATCATTGCCGCAGTATCAGGATGTTGACCATAAAACAACATCCCTAAAGAAGAGACCACTAAAATACCTGTACCAGACCACGTCGCATACGCTAAACCAACGGGAATATTTTTTACTGCGCGTGATAGTGAGTAATAACAAATAACATAAAGAACAACAATTAAACCTAATAATAATGTTTTAGTTGTACCTTCACTATTATCAAACATTTTTAAGGTAGAGGTTGCTGAGGTTTCTGAAATAATAACCGCCAGCATCCAAAGCCATGATTTAGCTTTTGGTGACATAATAAGACTCCTGAGTTATCAGATATAATTTAAGATTAATTTTTCAAACTTTTTAAATATTCAATAGCAGAATCCGTCAATTTATCTTGCGATAAATGATATTCTCCAGGCTTATTCATTACTTCGTTTAAAGTAATATAGCGATTATTATTCTCTTGTTTAATTTCAGGTTTATATTCAGGTTTAGCTTGATGACTCATATCATGGTTTATTAAATTAGCTTCAACATTATTTATAGGATGAAACATAATACCCATTGATTTTAATCGACTAATATTTTCCTGAATAAGCAGGTTGTACTCTTTATTTTTATTTAAACCTAAAATTTCATTTAACTCACTTTCTGGTTGGCAGAAATAAGGTAATGCGATAACAGGAATATTTTGAGCGAGTGCAGAATGAATTAACTTCCCTTCTTCACTGATAAATAGCCCGTTAATAATTTCACCCACCAGCTTTTTATCAAAATAAGGAACAAACAGCGCGTGATAAGTCGATAACTGCTGGCAATCGAACTCACTCGCGTTATACATTTCTCCTAGATGACGCCATTTCGATAAATCATGACTGACTTGTGCCTGTGTTGTAACAAAAAGCGAAAATCGAATATGAGAAAACGTGTTGATACGTTGACAGATTTCATCTTGGTATCCCGGTGCTGGGGTAAGTGCTAACAACACCGATTTTTTCATTCTTTTTTCTATTTCAGCAACAATCCTTTCTATTAACTGAAAGTCCATTACGTCACCTCATTGCCTTAGCTGACAATAAATACGCTATCGTTGTTACGAAGCCCTGCCGCATTCGCTTCATCGGTATCAATATGAAATTCCAAAGAAAATTTTTCACTGACACGAACAACGACTTCATCAAAAATCAGGCTACGTTCACCTTCTGTTTTAACATGTACTTTTTGTCCATTGGTGACGTTTAACATTCTGGCGTCAATTTCACTCATATGAATATGACGTTGAGCGCAAATCACTTGCTCTTTTAATTCAACATGACCCGCAGGTCCCATTAAAACAGCATTGCCAGAACCAACTAAATCACCCGACTCACGTACTGGCGCTTTTACACCTAATGCAAAACAGTCCGCTTTTGAAATTTCTAATTGGCTTTGTGGACGAACAGGTCCTAAAACACGAACTTTACTGATCGAGCCTTTAGATCCCACAACAATTACACACTCTTTTGCAGCAAACTGACCCGGTTGTTTAAGATCTTTAAACGGAGTAAGTTGATAACCTTTGCCGAATAATGCTTCTACATCTTGCTGTGAAAGATGCACATGACGATTAGAAATACCAACAGGGATAGCCATTCCTTGCGTCTCTCCCAACATCACGCCGTGTGCGGGTAAACGAGAGAGAATTTTTCCCATGAGTTGTTGATTAATCATTATTTTTTACCTTTGCGGCTTTCTGGTTTGATCTCTTTTTTACTGCTTTGTGCTTTATCTGTTGCGGCCTTAGTTTCAGAGGCAATATTTGGAGCTTGTAAATCTGCAACTGCTTTTGTGGCTTCAGCGTTTTCAACAGGGGCTTCAACTATTGTTTCAACGACCGTTTCAACGACTTTTTCAATAGCAGTCTCTTGCACTTTTTCAGCAACAGCGGGCGCTTTTTTCTTACTTTTTATTGTCAGTAATTTAGTAATCACACTTGGCTCTGGTCTTGCGATAACCAATGAACCAATCACCAACTCTTTTTGGCTCACGACATCAACACCATGATCAACCGCTGTTCTTACTGCACTGATCTCGCCCTGAAAACAGATTGATACCAAGCCAGATCCTACTTTTCGGTATCCGATAATTTCTACATTTGCCGCTTTACAGGCGGCATCTGCCGCTTGAATGGCTGCGGTTAACCCTCGTGTTTCAATCACACCTAAACTGTTCATCTTTCTCTCCTACTTAGTGACGGACAAGACGGATATCGAAATCAAATTTCTTAAAGAAGGCTTCTAAACTGTCTAACTCTTCTGGCGTATAACTTGGGTCATTTTTAATGGGGTAAATCATTTCCAATTTTTCGTATTTATTACGACCAAATTGGTGATAAGGAAGAATATCAATGCGCTGAATATTACCGCGTTTTGAAAGTTCCATTGCGTAGTTAATCGCGCCAGTGATCGCATCATAAGAGTCGTTATAACCTCGCACTAAAGGCATACGAACAACCACATTTGCACCGAGATCCATTAAACGTTCTAGATTACGACGGACATTCTCATTACCTACACCAAACAACGCTTTATGCTGAGTAGTATCAATGTGTTTGATATCAATCAGAAATTGATCAACGACTTCTGCTAATTTCTCATAGTTCGCCACATTGGTGGTTGCTTGTGTCTCTACCGCGGTATTGATCATCATCTTTTTACATTCTCGTAAAAGCGCAACCGCAAAATCAGTTTGTAAACTCATTTCGCCGCCACCGATGGTGACACCACCACCTGAAGAGATGTAAAAGTCATAATCTTGCATGATGATTTTCATTAACTCGGAGACAGAAACATCTTTGCCCATAATATCAAGCGCATCAGAGATACAGACTTCTTCACATTTGCGACAACCAATACAATCAACAGCGCGATCAACACGATGAACTTGTTTACCATTCTCATTGGTTGTCATGTAATGCACACCCGCTGGACAAACATCAACGCATTTACCGCAATCAACACATTTGTCGTGAGAGTACATCACCTGAAATTCACTGCTAAGACCTTCTGGATTTGAACACCAAGGGCAGCGGATATTACAGCCTTTTAAAAAAACGAGAGTACGAATACCATCACCGTCATAAATAGAGTATTTCTGGATATTAAATATCCGACCTCTTGTTTCTGCCGCCGTCTCCATCTTTACGCCTCCAAATCTGCATCAAACATCCCTGTTTGATAAATTTAAATCATGTCTTGTCGATTAAAAGGGATAGCCTGTGCCATCCCTATGGCTATGATTAGAATTTCTCAATCACAGTACGACTGATAATTTCATCCTGAACTTCTTTACATAATTCAACGAAGTAAGCACTGTAACCTGCAACACGAACAATCAAATCGCGGTATTTCTCAGGCTCTAATTGCGCTTTTTTCAGTACTTCATTATCAACATAGCTAAATTGCATCTGGCCGTTACCCAGAATTGAAGCCGTTCTTAATAAGGTAATTAAACCTTGGCGTCCTTCATTGGTATCTAACAAACCTTTCAGGAATTTGAAGTTATGAACCATACCGATATTCATGGTTTCAACATTCATCTTACTGATTGATTTGATGATTGCTGTTGGACCATGTTTATCTGCGCCTTGTGTTGGGCTGATACCATCTGACAATGGTTTCCATGCAAAGCGACCATTTGGTGTGGCAGCCGTTAATTCGCCAATTGGTGTATTGTTAGAGATAGACAATGTGCCGTGGCTCAGA
This sequence comes from Proteus sp. CD3, assembly GCF_008808075.1. Taxonomy (NCBI): domain Bacteria; kingdom Pseudomonadati; phylum Pseudomonadota; class Gammaproteobacteria; order Enterobacterales; family Morganellaceae; genus Proteus; species Proteus sp. CD3. The sequence continues at coordinate 3,324,872 of NZ_CP019686.1, forward strand.
GTGGAATAGAGCATTTTGTATTTACGACATTCACGCTCAGTCCATTCCGTAATATCCAGCGCATATTGGTCAACAACATCGTCATCATTACCAAATTTCGGTGCATTTAAGCAGTCACGTAAAAGCTCGTCATGACCTTCAAAGTTAGCTAATAACGCATCACGAATTTGCTCTAAGGTGTATTTTTTATCTTCATAAACAAGTTTGCGAATAGCTGCCATGGAGTCAACGTAAGTTGCTAAGCCAGAGAAAATCAACCCTGGACCATGGTTAACCATCGCACCACCCGCAGTAACGTCTTTGCCTTGTTCCATACAGCCTTCAACCAGCAGAGACATTAATGGTTTTGGTGCAACATCGCGGTGAACACGTTGGCTGATCACAGTACCAATTGCCGATAAACGAACGATATGTGCCACTTGCTCTTTTACAGCACGGTCGAAATCTTCATAAGTACGCAGGTCGCGTAAATCGCCTGTATCTAAACCTTGATAGCTATCAAATAGCACCATACGACCACGATTTAATACAAACTCAATTGCGATAGGCCATTGGGTATAACCTGTTGATGTCCACTGATAAATACGACCTGATTTTTGTGGCTCTACACAACCCATCAAGCAGTAGTCACGCGCATCTTCAAAGTCGAAGCCTTTACGTAGCATCATCTTGATATGAGAATCATCGAAGTGACACGCAGGGAAGCCCATACCGGCTTTTACTACATCAACGATTTTTTCCATATATTGCTGTGGAGATTGGTTATGAATACGACATGCTAGTGATGGTTGATACACTTTCACAAAGCGCACTGCATCCATAATCAGGTAAGTTAAGTCGTTACACGCATCGCCACCAGAGCGTTTTTGTCCACCAATGGTTAAGTTGATAAATGGCTGATAACCGGCGAAATATTTCGCACCCAGTTCACTCGACATCCACATTAACTCAGCACATTTGATGATAAAGGCTTGCATCATTTCCAGTGCTTGCTCACGCGTTAAACGACCTGATTTGATGTCGTTTTCATACATTGGGAAGCAGTATTGGTCTAAACGACCTAAAGAAAGACCTGTTTGGTTTTCTTCTACTTCAAACAGTGACTCTACAGTCCAAATACTTTGCAGTGCTTCTTGTAGTGTTTTTGGTGGGTTAGCAGGTACATTTTCGTTGACTTGAGCAATCGTCAGTAACTCTTCACGACGTTGTGGATTGCTCTCTTTTGATGCTAATTCACGCGCCTGTTCTGCAATGCGATGTGCGTAAGCAATCACACCTTCACAGCTTTCAATAGACGCTTTGTAGAAGTAGATACGGTCGATATCAGCAGGGTTTTCCATGCTTAATTCAGCCAGTTTGGCTTGTGCATCGGCTTTAATACCGTTCATACCCTTAGTGAAAAGCAGGACGTCATAACCTGGGCAAGTATCGCCACCACCATTGATTTGGTGATAAGAAAGATCACTGACAAAGGTTTCACCACTAAATTCCCACACACCCGCTTCGCGATATTGTGCTTCACAGATCTCATCTAAAGAACGACCTTCCCAGAATGGAACAATCTCTTCACGAATGACTTTTTTGTCTTCTTCTGAAATTTGGAATGGATCTTGTGGGCGAGTGCTCATGGTATCGAGTTCATCACGAACCCAGCGCCATGCGATATCAGGAGAGAAAGCACCAGCACGCGCTTTTCCACAAGGATGTCCAACAATCAGCTCTTCATCTTGAATTAAGATAGGTGCGGTTTCACATGCGCGACGGAAAGCTTTAGCGCGCAGTAAAATTGGTGGTAAACCTGGGTTATTACGAACAATTTCAGTAAATGCTAATGCTCTATAAATAGAGACACTTGGACGTGCTTCTAAATAGCGATTACGTAAGCGTTGTAAGCGAGGCGTTAAACCTTCCATCACTTTAAATTCGCCCGCATCAGTGCTTGGCGCTACAAAATTTGCAGAAGGTGCAGCGTATTGAGGTTGTGAATTCGCACGACCATTGTATAAACGCACTTGCAGTGAACTGTGTAAGGTTGACAGGTTAGCGCGCGCGGATAATAGCATCTCTGACAGTTCGTTAATGCTGATGCGTGGATCGTTAATATCCACACCCTGTGTCATTGCATCAAACATTGGATAACCATCAACTTCTTTGGTTGCGCGTACTTCTGAAAGCTCAGCCAATTTCAACCATACGCTTTCAACAATTTCATAGGCTTGTGCTTGTGTTAAACGACCTTGGTCGATATCACGTTGATAGAATGGATAAAGTGCTTTATCAAATCCCATTGGGTTAATGGCGTAGCTACCATTTTCCAGATGTAAGACTAATTGCAATAAATAGAATACTTGAACCGCTTCTTTAAAAGTTTCTGCGGGTTTTGCTGGCACTTTACGTAATACTGCCGCGCTGTCTAATAGCTCTGCTTTACGGTATGGGTTACCTTCCATTGCTGCTAAATTCTCTGCTTTTGCAGACAGAATTTGTGCAAAATACAGTGCTGCATCACATGCATAAATAGCAGATTTACAGAAATTGGCTTCATCCATACTGCTGCGGTTTACTGCACTACCAATGCTTCTAATTCTGTCTTCAAGCTGTGCTTTAATTGCTAAGAAACCTTGGTTTACCACCAGCATATAATCAGGTGATGCAACGCTATTGTTAATACTTAAGAAACGATAGATAGAGTCGCTACGTACTTCATCTTCAGTGTGAAAAATCGCACCGCGTGGTGTTGATGATTGGCTACCGATAATCAATTCATCTTGTGCGATATAGCTTGGAAAATGGCGGATAAACTCATAAAAACGTTGTGCAGGTTTAATCGCTTGTGGAACACCTGCAATGCTGTTATCTAATGAATCAAAAATGGTTGCACGCTCTGTACTGATTGAGCTATTACGTGAAACTAAACGTTCTGCCAGCATTTTTACGCGTGGCGTCAAAGAATATTTGGCCATGTGAGGCTCTCCTGATGTTCTTTACTTGACCTAATCGGTATTCATTCGGTTGAGCATTAACTGTGTGATACACCGGCAAATGCCTGACGATACAATGTTTCTAATTGGTGTGTGTTCACGTCACGCGGATTTGTCGGCGTACAGCTATCTCGTAAAGCCTGTCCGACCATTTCCGTTAAACGGGCATAAAAGTCCGCTTCACTGACACCGGTATCGCGAATACTCTTCGGCATACCCATTTCATCTTTCAATACATTAATGGCGACGATTAAACTGGTTACCCCTTCTCTTACGGTGTTAGCCGGAAGCCCTAAGCTTTGAGCAAGATAGGCGTAACGTTTTGCTGCTTCACTATTACAATCACCATGAAGATTGGCGTTAAAGGCGACGACATGTGTCATCAATAACGCATTTGCACGACCGTGAGGAACGTGGAATACACCGCCTAATGCGTGGGCAAGACTGTGAGTAATACCCAAAGAGGCGTTAGTAAATGCCATGCCGGCAATACAAGATGCGTTATGCATTTTTTCACGAGCCATCAAGTTGTCGCCTTGATGGTGGCAATCAATAAGATGACCAAAAACTAACTTGACAGCTTTCTCTGCCATCGCATCAGAAAAATCAGATGCCGCTTTAGAAACATACGCTTCTAGCGCATGGCAAAGGACATCCATACCGGTATCTGCCGTAATGGCAGGTGGCACAGATTTCACCAACTCAGGATCGAGAATGGCGACATCAGGCAACATAAACTCATCAACCAAGACCAGTTTTTCACTGCGTGATTTGATCACTGAAAAAGAGGTTACTTCAGAACCCGTACCACTCGTGGTTGGGATCGCAATAAACAGTGGTTTAGTTCTGTTGCTCTCTTTACGGGTATGCCAGAGGGAGTACATAACGGCTTTCGCGGCATCAATCACTGATCCACCACCGAGTGCAATAACCAAGTCTGGATAATGAGCATCCATGATCTTCATACCACTCACGATGGCTGAAATATCTGGATCTGAAGCAACATCATCGTAAACGTGGAACTCGATACCTCGTTGCATTAACTTGTCAGTGACTTTATTTGCAAAGCCAAACTTCACCATTGCTTTATCTGTCACCACAAATGCGCGGCGGGCAGTTAACCCAGAGAGAAAATCCAGTGCATTGGCGCCAAACTGAATTTTGGGTTTTATCAGAAACTCACTCATGTCGTTATTACTCCTTACTGTCCCGATAAACCTTCTCCACAATGGCAACCACTGACATCGCCTTGTAACGATCTTTGTTCAGTGCAAAGTACTCTTCAGCCAACACAACATCGTTGATACCTGCACCTACACTATCCACTGCAACATACGTTTTATTTTTCAGTGGCTTAAGCTCATCATCTAAGGTGGCTATCATTAATAAATTGCTACCTTTAAGTTCTGGGCTTTTTTGTGTCGCTACTACGTGTCCGATTACCTTTGCGAGGATCATGGTTTATATCGCCTTATATCAATGAGTTATTTACTCAGACGTCCGAGAACTTCCTTGATAATGCGTTCCACGTTTTCTTCGGTAATATCACCTTGTTCAATCACTTGTTGCGCACAAGCACTGACTGTCGTTGCATAAGGAGATGCGCCAAAGCGATCATCACCTTGAGTTTGACGTTGTGCAGTGGCACATTCAGCATGAACAGGCGTTAAAGAAGGTGAACGAAAACGATCATCATCAAGAATGCTGGTCTGGTGATTTGCGCTAGAAACAGCACAAGCAGAAACAGCAGGTTGAGCGGCTTCTTGTGCTAAAGGGCAAGGTTGTTTCAACTCTTCAACGGTACGTACGCCATAACCTACTTTACGAATATTCAGTAGATTCATTGGGCCAACGTTGTCAGAGCTAGAACCGCCACCAACAGCACCGCAACCTAAAGTCAGTGCAGGCGTAATATTGGTTGTTGCACCGATACCACCTAATGCCGCAGGGGTATTAATTAGGATACGGTTAACAGGTTTTTCTAAAGAGAACTGACGAATAACATCTTCATTTTTGGTATGAATAACTAAGGTATGACCTAAGCCTTCATTAGTCAGTAACTGCACCACGCGATCGCACGCTGATTTCCAATCTTCTTCAATATACATCCCTAAGATTGGGCATAATTTTTCGCGTGAATACGGATTTTTTGGTGAAACAGTGTCTTGTAATGCGATTAATACACGCGTATTTGCGGGTACGCTAAAACCAGCACGCTGACTTAAATAAATCGCATCTTTACCCACAACGGCTGGGTTAATTGTGCCGTTAGCACGCAGTAACATTGAAGCCACTTTTGTTGCTTCTTCGTCATTCATAAAGTAAGCACCTTGCGCTAATAGCTCGCGGTGAACTTCGTTATAAATGCAACGTTCAACGATAATGGATTGCTCTGATGCGCAGATAACGCCGTTATCGAATGTTTTACTGGTGATGATATCGCTCACGGCTTTTTTGATATCGGCACTGCGTTCGATAAAAGCAGGGCCATTACCTGGACCACCACTGATGGTTGGTGTACCTGATGCATAAGCTGCACGCACCATACCTTCGCCGCCAGTTGCTAAAATCAATGACACATCTTTGCTGTGCATTAATTCTTTTGTCGCTTCCAGTGTCAGTAATGTCACACCATCAACAATACCGGCTGGCGCACCAGCTTCTAGTGCCGCTTTTTTAACAATTTCTAACGCACGGAAACTACACTGTTTTGCATTTGGATGCGGAGAGAAAATAATCGCATTACCTGCTTTCAGTGCAATTAGGGTTTTATAGATAATGGTTGATGTTGGGTTAGTTGAAGGAACTAACGCAGTGATAACTCCTAAAGGCACGCCAACATCCATGACTTTTTTTACTTTATCGTCATTGATAATGCCAACGGTCTTCATGTCTTTCATATGTTCATACACACGCAATGACGCGAAGGTATTTTTCAGAACTTTGTCTTCCCACTTACCAAAGCCTGTCTCTTCGTTTGCCATTTTTGCCAGCTCTTCTGCGTGACGAGCGGCTTCAAATGCAATGTGTTTTACAATACTGTCGATTTTTTCCTGCGAAAATTTAGCATAAACAAGTTGTGCATTTTTCGCGTTACGAACTAGCTCACGAGCCAGTTGTCTGGATTGCAAATCTTTATCTAATGCAACCATGTCTTCCCCCATACAGGAGTTAAAAAATTTAGCTGAATAACTTATTTCTTTGCTTTACAGCACGCCTGAATAATCAGGCTTTGTGCTGTTGTGCGATTTTCTCGATATCGTTATGCGGTCTTGCAATAACACGAGAAGTCACCACGGTGCCGATACGTTTTGCCGCTTCAACACCTGACTCAACCGCTGCATTGACTGCACCGACATCGCCTTTCACCATGGCTGTCACTAAACCTGAACCGACGTTTTCATAACCAATCAGTTCAACATTGGCTGCTTTACACATTGCATCTGCAGCTTCAATGCAAGCGACAAGACCTTTGGTTTCAACTAGACCTAGTGCTTCTTTCATATTTATTTCCTTCGTTATTCAGTCACTTTGTACTGGGCAACGATTTTTTGAATATCGTTATGTGGACGAGCGATGACTAATGAAGTCACAACAGTACCAACACGTTGAGCTGCTTCTAAGCCAGATTCGACAGCGGCTTTAACGGCACCAACATCGCCTTTCACCATTGCTGTGACTAAACCTGAACCCACATTTTCGTAGCCGATTAACTCAACATTGGCCGCTTTACACATCGCGTCTGCTGCTTCAATACAAGCAACCAGCCCTTGAGTTTCAATAAGTCCTAATGCATCACCCATACGTTCTCCTAAGGCAAAAACTATGCCTTGTGTTTGATAACAATCTTGTTGATGTCATTGTGAGGACGAGCAATCACGAGCGATGTAACAACTTCGCCCACGCGTTGTGCTGACTCCACACCTGAATCCACTGCAGCTTTCACTGCGCCTACGTCGCCTTTCACCATCGCAGTCACGAGACCTGAACCCACATTTTCATAGCCAATAAGTTCAACGTTCGCGGCTTTACACATAGCGTCAGCGGCTTCAATACATGCCACCAGACCCTTGGTTTCGATCAGACCTAATGCATCACCCATTTTCATTTCCTCCGAGAAGCCGTTTAACGGTTTACGTTTGCCCATTGTGTCTGCGTGGTGATTTTTTAAACGCAGACGTTGGTTTCAAAATCACTATAGCGCGCAAAAAACAAAACAAAATATAAATCCATGATATGAATATATATAGAATTTAATTCTGATATTTAGTGTTTTTTATTTCTCTATTTATGTATCTATGCTGTTAATTTGTTTTTTTCATCGTTATAAATTTATTTATTTTCATAAAAAACAGATGAAAAAATAGACAAATTAACTTTGTTAGAAGGATGTTGAAAAGGTGAAAAAAGGCAGTACACATCGACGAGAAAGATGTGCGGAATATCACTGATATTTCAATGTGAGATCAATAATTGAAAAAGGCTAAATCGAGTCTATATACAAATCGTGCTATTTTTTTATTGATAACGTATTTATCAAATTTAAACCTTCGCTACTGTGTATAAAAATCTGTGTATAAAAAGCGGTGTATATAAAACTGTCTATATAACATAACGGTAAGTACTCTTTGCTATATAAAGTCATGCAAACAATCCGTTCCAATAGCGCAATAGGCTAAAGAGCGAATATCAGGAATAGATGAGAAGAAAAGGGCGATTAACTAGATGGGATATATTGAGTTTTAGAGAAATAAAAAGGTGACTATATCGAGGTCACCTTGCAAAAATAAGATCAGACAATCAGAGCAATTAATCAAATTTACTACCCGGCTTTAAGGTACAAATATAGAGTGGTGAATTAAGCGAACTTAATAGCAATGTTTTCTCATTTAGCTTCTGTGCATTAATAAATAACCCATCATGACTGTCTGACATTTCACGCATAAAATAGTCAAAAATTACATCAGGAGATTCATCAATTGATGATGCGCTCGCATCCCATTGGCTAACAAAATAGTGACGTTCTGTCGGTGAAACACGCTTGGTTGTATAATCAAATTTCACATAGCGTTGTAAATACAACCATCCTGCTTTTGAAGTGGTATAACCTTCAACAACAATCGACCCTTTACCATTGGCACCAAATGAAAAATGAATATTACCATTTACATTTTCATCTTCCATATTTTCAAAACGCATAATGCCTTTAGTTGAACAAACCATGACACCTTCATTTTTAATGGTTAATAATCGTGTTGCAGCATAAGTGGCGACCAAGATAAAAATCAGGGCCGATAAAAAACATAAAAGTTTCCCTGAGATTTTCATTAGTATTTCCAAGAATAGTAAAAGTAATTGTCACAATAACTAAATGGGTTATCTTCGTTCTTAGCACAGTGCGCTAAAAATACACGTCCCAATCCATTTGTTTGTAATTTATCACCATAAAAGAAAACAAATCGCTCACCTTTCACGCACTGTAAATTAAGTTTCTTTCTTACCGCATCAAAATTGCGAACATAATTATCACTGACTGCTGAATTAATCATGGCTTCATTAGAAAGTAACTCACAATCATTATGTGTTAATGGTGTCAGTGAAATTGGCTTTGATTGATATTGATTAAAAAAGATGATCACCGCAAGAAATACCGCACCTAATAAAAAACCGATGCTGGCTAAATACCAACAAATTTCGGGTTTCTGTGTTTTTTGTGGTGCTTCTTCTTGTGTAGGCTCTAAAGATGTTTGCGTTTGTATTAAAGATAAAGGTGTTGTTGTTTCAACCGCTATTTGATTTTCATCTTTAACTAAAATAGGCGCTTCTTCATCTGGTTGAGTTGAAGGTAATAACGTTGAATCATCAATCAGTTCAACTGAAATATCGGGATTAAACTCTAACCGCCCTTTCGCAATGGTAACAATGATATTTTCAATGCCATAATGGCGAAATGTTTTTCGTAATAAACTCAAATATTGGTTTAAATTACTGTTTGATGAAACTAATCCATTATCATCCCAAACACGTTTTAATACTTCATCACGATTAACAACGCCGGGATGCTGAATAAAATAAAAGAGTAACGCATTTGCGGTAATAGAAAGATGTGTATCAACACTCTCTTTTTCTAACGATATCGCGCCATCCGTTGCGTCGTAATAAATTAAGGCATTTATTTTGTATTTCATTGTGCCCTCATTCATCCTGATTAAAATTACTGATTTGCTGTGTTTGCCATATAGTCAAATGTCATCTCAGATAATCTTTCAACTAATGCGCTACGCTCTTCTTGTGAAATGGTAGGGCCTTCGGTTAATTCCGATAACCAAAGACCATCTGCAGCATAACGAATTAACGTGCCTAAATAACTATTATCGAGTTTATCGCCTTTGGCTAAATGCTCTAACATCCAATCACGCCAACATTTACGCATAATAGGTTCATTTGGCATGGCTAAAGAAAGTATCGCTAATTGGCGACTTTCATCTGACTGCTTCAAATTAGAAATATAGGTTAAATAGGCGCGAGAAAAACGACCAGCTTCGATAGGATCATTCTCCATAATTACCGCAATACGGCTATCCATAATACCTAATAAACGTTTAAAAACCGCATGCACTAATTCTAGTTTTCCCGGGAAATGATGAAGTAATCCACCTTTACTCACACCCGCTTCTTTTGCCACGGCATTTAAAGATAGAGACGCTATCCCTTCATTAGCCACAATAACACTTGCCGCTTCCAATAATTGTTCTTGAACTCGGATAGGGTCTTTTTTTCTGTGATGCGCAGTTGTATTCATGCATAGGATGATACCGACCAGTCGGTATGTTCCTTATTGATCAAAATCAATCCCTTTTGGACTCGTACTTATTATATGTAAATAATGCCGTTGACTTCACATTCCTTTATTTCTTCAATTAAATTATTTTTAAAAAAATAAAATAAATAAACAAATATTGATTTAAATATTGCAATCACTTAAGTCAAAAAAATAACATTTGATAATAATCAAAAAAGCCTGATTGATTAAAAATCGTAATTTGTTTTTTATCAAAATAGTTATATTTCTATTTACTGCTGAATTTATACTCTCTATTTTTGTGACATTAATATAATTATATAAATTATCTTTATTAATTTTATTTAAATAAAAAAACACATCGTCTTTATGTATTAAGTACTAAATTTCACTTATTATCAAAAAATGAAATAGATAAAGCCACCGTCTTTATATTAAAGAAGGTGGCTTATTAACCAATAAAAGTAATTAAAGGCTAGCTTTTAATGCTTGCTCTAAATCGGCAAGAATGTCATCAATATGTTCAATACCAATAGATAAACGAATTAAATCGCGTGAAACGCCTGCACGCTCTAACTCTTCATCATTTAATTGGCGATGTGTGGTTGATGCGGGATGACATGCTAATGATTTTGCATCACCAATATTCACAAGGCGAACAATAAGTTGCAATGCATCGATAAATTTTGCACCCGCTTCAGCGCCCCCTTTAATACCAAAAGAGAGAATACCCGCAGGTTTACCTGACATATAACGTACCGCTAAAGCATGCTCAGGATGATTGCTTAATCCCGCATATTTAACCCATGCAACTTGAGGATGATTTTGCAGATATTCTGCTACTTTCTGTGCATTTTCAGTGTGGCGATCCATACGCAACGCCAGCGTTTCTAACCCTTGTAGAATTAAAAAAGCATTAAATGGCGATAATGCAGCACCAGTTCCACGCAACGGTGCAACACGACATCTTGCTATATAAGCAGCCGCACCAAAGTGCTCAACATAATTTACCCCATGATAAGAAACATCAGGTGTATTTAATATTTCAAAACGATCTTTATGCTCGGCCCAAGGGAACTTACCAGAATCCACAACAATGCCGCCAATCGAATTACCGTGACCACCAATATATTTAGTTAAAGAGTGGATAATAATATCTGCGCCATGTTCAAAAGGACGACATAAATAAGGTGTTGCAACCGTATTATCAACAATCAAAGGCACACCATGGCGATGAGCAACATCAGCTAATGCTTGAATATCGACAATATTTCCGCTTGGGTTGGTGATAGTTTCACAAAATACCGCTTTTGTTTTGTCATCAATTAACGCTTCAAGAGCCGCAATATCATCATGGGGAGCAAAACGTGCTTCAATACCAATACGCGGAAACGTGTGTGCCATTAAGTTATAAGTACCGCCATAAAGCTTAGCGACGGAAACGATATTATCACCTACTTGCGCAATAGTTTGAATTGCATAAGTAATAGCAGCCATACCCGATGCGACGGCAACAGAGGCTATTCCCCCTTCTAATGCCGCAACCCTTTTTTCTAATACATCATTGGTTGGGTTCATTATGCGGGTATAGATATTGCCGGGTACTTTTAAGTCAAAGAGATCGGCACCATGTTGTGTGTCATCAAATGCATAAGATGTGGTTTGGTAAATAGGTACAGCTACTGCTTTTGTAGTTGGATCAGGTGAATAACCGGCGTGAACAGAAAGTGTCTCAAGTTTCATAGCAATCCCTTTTTGTTGCATTTGTTCTTATCGTATTACTTATATTTTAAATAACTTAAATCAAAGTAAGTATTCTTAGTATATAAGCCATATAAATAAGCGTATATCGCCTCTGTCGTATAGTGAAAAAATTTCAACTTAGATTAATACGACTAAAGTACCATACCGCTAATAATGCAAAACGCCGCTTTTCACTGTCATATTTGAGTTAAGAGTCTTGCTTTTCCCACTATTTTATCGTTTTAAGTACTTTTATCTTTTTTTGACGAGTCGCTAACCAGCAAATTAAAGAGCCACCCGTCACCATCATTACACCCTGCCAAAATGAGAAAGAAAGCGCGGTAGACAATAATATTGATGAAAATGCAGTAGAAATAACGGGAGTAAAATAAGAAAGTGTAGCTAATAAGGTCACATTGCCTCTGATCATGCCAATAGTCCAAGCCGCATTTGCAAGCCCTATAGCAGCCCCCGTTATTAATAATAGCGTGATACTTTTTGTATTAACGATCCACTCTACGGGTGTTGAAAAAAAATATTGTCCCCACAATGCAAGTGACGTTAATAAAAAGAAAGGCACAATGCCGTTATTCCCGCCAGACATAAGGCGAGTTAAATTACTATAAAACGCCCATAGAATGGCACCTGAAAACGCCAATATATAGCTTAATGGGTTGCTTTGAATATTCTTCCATAAACCGTCAATTGTCAGCGGGTTATCGCCACTAACAACCCAGACCAATCCACTAAATGCACATAATAATCCGGCAATCAGTAAAATAGAGAATCGCTGCTTATTAAGTATGACGGCAAGCGCCAGCGTGAAACTAGGCCATAAATAATTCACCATTCCCAGCTCTATGGCTTGTGTTCTGTCTGTTGCAAATCCCAAAGCCAAAGATAAACAGATTTCATAAGTAACAAATAATAGCCCACCCCAAAAAAGATAGCGTTTAGGAAAGCGTGATAACTTAGGTACGCCTAAAATTAAAATAAGAAAGAGTGTACCTGCGGTATAAATCAGTGCGGCACCACCTACGGCACCAAAATACTCACTAATATTACGAATTAAACCAACAATAGTGCTCCAAAGTAGAATGGCAACAATGCCATATAATGTCCCTTTTGATGAGCTAGATATCATTTTTTTGCCTTCGGGTTCAAGATCCTGTCATTAGAGCCGATATTAAAACAGAATCAATGTAATTGCTTTAATTACTGTCATACAAAAAATAAAAAGGAAACAGGAACAACGAAACATTTTGTTACAATTTATATTGAAAATAAAATATATTGATCCACTCCCATTGGTTGTAAAAAAAGAAAGAAGAATTCTAAATTGTAAAATTATGACATCTAATTTCAAAAAAAAATGAATTAATATTATTTCTATTTTTTTTATAAAAAAACAACTTTAAATATTTTATTTCTGTAAAAAGACATTCTATATCGTTTTTTTCCCCATAATACGTGTAAATTTTTGTTTCACCATGTAAACATTTTTATCATAAAATATATATTATGAAACATAATGTTATACGTATAAACACCATATCTATTTTAGAAGCTCTTTATCGGACTAGAAAAAACACAATAAATATCAATTGGATAAATTCAAATTTGGCATACATTATCCAAACTTATGTATCTTCCTATTTCTTAACATTGATTCTCACCTATAGTTAACAGATTATCAGTAGTTTTTAACTATCAAACCCCTAAAAAATGATCGTTTTAAACGATTTCTATAATTTTTCTGGCACATCTATAATTTTCGTAAATTTGACTTAAGTGAAATATGTATTTTATTTCTATTTAATTAAAACTTGATCTATCTACTCTTATTTTAATAAGTGTATTAATAATTCTATTTACGCCCCTCAAACATATTTTAATCACTGTTTCTTCATTTATATATAAATGATAAGCAGAGTTAAATATAGCTTAGTTTATTAAGCTAAAAATAAAGATATATATTGAAAATATAGGAACAATGAATGAAAAAGTTATTATTATCTGCAATTATTACTTCAACAATGGCAGTCATGGCTGCACCTGCATTAGCAGCGACTACCACCACTGTAAATGGCGGTTCTGTTAACTTCGAAGGTTCTGTTGTTAATGCGGCTTGTGGTGTTGATAGTAGTTCATCAAACCAAACTGTTCGCTTAGGTCAATTCCGTGTTGCTGAATTCGCAGCAAAAGGTGATGAAACAGGCCGTATTCCTTTTAGTATCAAATTAAATAACTGTGATACTACAGTATCAACTAATGCTGCAATTACCTTCAACGGTACAGCTTCAAGTGGTGATGCAAATGCGTTTGCATTACAAGGTGCTGATGCGGCAGAAAATGTTGCCTTAAAAATCACAGATTCTACAAGTGCAATTGTTGCGCCAAACCAAGCTTCTACAACTCAAAAACTGATTGATGGTGAAAACAAATTAAATTACAACGCCTCCCTTATTTCAACTGAAGATGCGGTTAAGGCAGGTAGCGCAAACGTCACCACAAACTTTATGGTGACTTACTCTTAATTGCTTTATGACTTTTGATTGATGTCTTATTGCCAAGGACGGCATATTTTCCTATCAAAATATTATTGCGATATCTTTATTACTTGATAATTATTATTATGAAAAAGACACTTATTTTCCTTATTGCATTTTTATTTCCATTATTTTCTTATTCTAATGGTGTTTCATTAGGTGCAACACGTATTGTTTATAATTCCAATATTAAACAAACGAATCTTGTGGTAACGAATTCAGATAAAGAAAATAGTTTTTTAATTCAATCTTGGGTTTCAGATATCGAAGGAAATAAAACGGCTGACTTTATCGTTACACCGCCTTTATATATTATTGATGCCAATAAAGAAAATGCATTAAGAATTATGTATGTCGGTAAAGCATTACCAAAAGATAAAGAAAGTTTATTTTGGATGAATGTAAAAGTAATACCTTCATTACAAGAAGGGCTTGAGAAAGAAAATACCATGCAAATTGCGATACAAAGCCGAATTAAATTGTTTTATCGACCAAGTATTTTACCGGCTTATAGTGAAAAATTTGCTAATGAAATTAAGTTTTCATATCAAAATGGTGAGCTTATTGCCACTAATCCAACGCCTTATTATATTACGATGGTAAATCTAGCTGTGGCTGGTAGTCAGCTTCCATCAAGCATCATGATCAATCCTTTATCTCAATTAACATTGGGAAAAATAAATAGAAATGAAAATACAATTTCATTCCAAACAATTAATGATTACGGCGCACAAACCCCAGTATTAAAAAAAGAAATTACTCATTAATAATTACATCTGCTTTTAGCTTGTTGGTTAAAAATCATGGTTAATAAAAATACAGTTTGTTTTCTTTTTTCTGGCATCATTACGATTTCATTAATATTGCCATTTCCTTCATATAGTGCAAACCGATTTAATCCTGCATTTTTATCTGACTCACCTGAAGCAGTCACTGATCTAAGCTATTTTGAAGCAGGAAACAGTATTAAACCTGGTGATTATCATCTTGATATTATTTTTAATAATGAATATCTACGAAATGAAAGCATTCATTTTATTAGCGATAATAAAAATGTGATCCCTTGTTTAAATAAAGCTTTTTTAGCGTCACTCGGGATTAACGTTAAGTTAATCACTGACTTCGATTTGAAATCAGAAAAAGAATGTATTGATATTTCAGATTCTATTCCTGATACCAGCGTTAATTATGATATTGAAAAACAAGCATTAAAGATCCAAGTTCCTCAAGCCGCATTAAACCTTCAAGCACGAGGTTATATTCCACCTGAAAAATGGGATAACGGAATTACCGCAGGCTTATTGAATTACAGTTTTAGTGGTGCCAATAACTGGGGAAATTCTCATAATAATAGCTATTACCTTAATCTACGTAGTGGGATCAATATTGGCGCTTGGCGATTGAGAGATTATTCCACATGGAATTCATCAAATGGAAAGCATCAGTGGGATCATATCAATACCTATCTTCAAAGAAATATTGTGTCATTAAGAAGTCAGTTAAAAGTTGGCGATAGTTATACTTCATCAACCTTATTCGACAGCGTTAATTTCCGCGGTATTTCTTTAGAAAGCGATGACACCATGTTGCCAGATAGCCAACGTGGATTTGTACCTGTTGTAAGAGGTATTGTAAGCAGCAATGCCAAAGTTGTTATTCGACAAAATGGCTATGTTATTTATCAGACTTTTGTCTCTCCGGGTGCATTTGAAATTCGCGATCTCTATCCCACTTCAAATAGTGGTGATTTATATGTCTCGGTTGAAGAGAACGATGGAAGTAAGCACGACTATATTGTGCCTTATTCTGCTGTGCCTATTTTACAACGAGAAGGTCAAAAAAAGTTTGTTATTCAAGCGGGTGAAGTTCGCCAAGATAGACAAGATAAAAAACCACACTTTATCCAAGGTCATCTTATTTATGGTCTGCCTTATGACAGTACCGCTTACGGTGGTGCATTAATTACCTCTGATTATCAATCTTATGCATTAGGTGTAGGTCAGAATATGGGAACGTTAGGTGCATTCTCAACGGATATCACCTTTGCCCATAGCAAATTACCCGATAATTCGACTTCCGAAGGCTACTCCCTACGCTTTCTCTATGCAAAATCATTAAACCAATTTGGAACAAATTTCCAATTATTAGGATATCGCTACTCCACTTCGGGTTTTTATACGCTAGATGAAACATTGAATACTCGAATGTCAGGCTATCTCTATGAAAATAATAAAGAAGAGCCATTACGCTATTTTAATTTAAACAATAGAAAAAAAGGCAGTCTTCAAGTGAATTTATCACAACAACTTGGAGATTATGGTTCTGTTTTCATGACAACAAATTGGCAAAATTATTGGGAAACCAATGAAAAAAATGTGCTGTTTCAAGCTGGCTATAACGGCAATGTAAAAGGTCTTTCTTACAATATTATTTATGGATACAACCGCATGATGAATAGCGGTCAGCGCGATCAAACGCTCTCTTTGGGTATTTCAATTCCATTGCAATTATTAATGCCTTCAAGCTATCAATCCGTAAATAGTGCTTATCTCACTTATAACTATAGCCATAATGATAATGGTTATTCAGCACATAATGCGGGTGTAGCAGGCACCTTATTTGAAGATAACACGCTTAATTACAGCGTTCAGCAAGGCTATAGCAATCAAGGCGGAAGTTATACGGGTAACGCGGCATTAGGTTATCAAAGTCGCTATGGCAACCTTAACGTGGGGTATAACTATCATAAAGAGGCTCAACAACTGAATTATAGCGTTGCAGGGGGAATGTTACTTCACAGCGAAGGTTTAACGTTAAGTCAGCCTTTAAGCTCCAATGCTATTCTTGTTGATGCTCGCAAAACCGCAGACGTTCCCATCGATAATGCAACTGGGATTTATACCGACTGGCGTGGGTTTGCCGTTATTCCTTATGCAACCGCTTATCGCCAAAATAAAGTCGCGCTTGATACCACAGCACTTCCTGATAATGTCGAAATTGAACAGAATATTCAGCAAGTTATTCCAACTCAAGGTGCTGTTATCAAAGTCAATTTTGAGGCTAAAACTGGATATCGTCTACTGCTAACACTACAACGACAAGGGCGTCCTCTGCCTTTTGGTGCCATTGCATCCGACAAGCAAAATCACCTCTCCGGCATTATTGGTGACGATGGCTTACTTTACCTTTCAGGTGTACCAAAGTCTGGCGTATTAGATATTCGCTGGGGAAATAACACATCTGAACATTGCCAAGTTAATTATACATTACCTGAAAATCAACATAATGAACCTTTTGTAAAAATGACACAGGAGTGCCAATAATGCATAAACTCACGCTTATTTTGGCTCTACCACTCCTTTTTATCACTAAAGGGTATGCCTATGACACCTTAGTGCAAGTTCATGCACGAGTGACAGGCAACACCTGTACCGTTGAGACAAACTCAGAAAATATTACCGTGAAACTTGGCGATATTGCGACAAAAGACTTCACATCAACAGCGATGAGTCAACAACGAACACCGATTATTCCTTTTAGTATCAAATTAGTGGATTGTCAGCCTGAAGCCAGTGCAGTAAAAGTCAGTTTTAAGGGGACAAATGACCTGACTGATAATGCTTTATTGGCGATTAATAATGATGGCGCAAAAGGTGTCGCCATTTCAATTATGGATAAATCAGGAACATCAATTCCCATTAATGATAAAAGCCAATCTTATCCCCTGTTACCTAATCAAGATAATACCCTGCAATTTTACGCTCGCTATGTCGCCACACAGGTGCCAGTCAGTGCAGGGCAAGCCAATGCAACCACCACATTTTTATTGGAGTACCAATAATGAAACGTACTTTATTCCCCCTTACATTACTGGTTTCCCTTGTTTGTCTTCCTACAGAAATGGCATGGGCAGTGGCAGATCCTCTTGTCGTATCACCACCTCCAATGAATTTTGATGGCGCTGCAGATGGTACACCCGCGGGCACGCCCATTACCTCAACATGGATAGGTGAAACTTCCGTCCATAATGGCTTTAAATGTGAAAATAAGTTCTTACAAAAATGTTGGGTAGAAACACTGTATGCCAATGCGTTAGGCTCCAAAATTAGTGGTATTTACTATTACGAAGGGGGAAATCGTTATCCAGTTTATTCACTGCCTGGCGTCAAAGGCATTGGCTATGCTTTTGGTCTAAAAGATAACAATGACAGTGTTTCTTATGTGCCAATTGACGTTGATAATGGTTCTGGTGCAACCATTATTTATCCAGCGGCAGGCTCTACTGTTAACCATAATGTTGACCGCGTTTCGTTAAAAGGCAAAGTCGTGTTTGTTGTCACAGATGAACACTTAGAAACGGGTATTTATAATATTCCTTATACCGTTATCGCAAATACTTGGTCTGAATATGGTGGTGGGCATAAAGGTAATAACACCTCTCTCGTTGCGATTAACCCAGTAACAATCACCATTAAAGCCAGAGGTTGTACGGTCAGTACGAAAAATCTTACCTATGAATTAGGCGATATCTCAATGCGAGATATGGCAACCATTGGTTCAACGTCAAAAACACAAAGTAAGCCCCTTTCTGTCACTTGTGATACCAACGTTCACCTATATGCCAGCATGACCGATCAATCTACCTATTCTAATAATACAGATGTACTCACATTGACATCAGACTCTGACGCTTCAGGTATTGGGATCCAATTTCTTTTTAATGATGATCCAACCCCTGTTGTTTATGGACCTGATATCAGTGCTACCGGGCAACCGAATCAACGTTTACTTCATATAACAACATCTAATAACGAAAACTACACATTAAACCTGTCAACTCGTTATATCACGACTGGAACACTAAAACCTGGTAAAGCAAACGGGTTAGCCAGTCTGACTTTTTCTTATCAATAATGATTTGAATTTTTAAGGCTGATTAAATGATTGATAACAGCAAAACTATTAATTTTCGTATAGGGCAACGAATACGTCATTTACGAAAGAAATTAAAATACTCAGGGACCCTTTTTGCTCAAGAGTTAGGCATAAGCCAACAGCAACTTTCTCGCTATGAACGAGGAACAAATAGGATAAGTATTGAGTTTATTTATCTGATTTCTGAAAAATTTGATGTTCATATTAGTTATTTTCTACAGAGCAATTATTTAATTAATATTGAACAACAACGTAAAACTCAAGAAAAAAATAGCCGACTTATTGCTGAATGTTGTATAAAAAAATAATACAAGCCACTCTTATTTTCTTTAATTATCTTTTGGCTTACACAACTTCTCTCATTTATTTTTATTGTTCACTTAATGGAAACCGCATACTCTTTTCGACAGAAAAAAAGCCACCTTTATAAAGGTGGCTTTGTAGTAATAAGCAGATGCGATTAGCGTCCTGCTTTTAATTTTTGGTAATAGCTTTCGTACAATACTGTTGCATCACCCACATCATTTTGCCATTCACCTTTATTAATAATCTCTTCTGTTGGGTAAAGAGAATTATCTTTAGTGATAACATTTGGCAGTAGTTTTTGCGCTGCAAGATTCGGTGTTGGGTAACCAATATTTTCAGCCACTTTTGCTGCGACCTCTGGGCGTAATAAGAAGTCGATAAGTTTATGAGCGCCTTCAACATTCTTGGCATTAGCAGGAATAGCTAAGCTATCCATCCAGAAAATGCCCCCCTCTTTTGGCCACACCATTTCAATAGGCGCGCCAGCATCGCGAGCAATAAATGCAGAGCCATTCCAAATCATTCCTAAATTAACTTCCCCTTGCATATAAGGGTTAGCAGGGTTATCTGAATTGAATGCTAATACGTTTGGCATCAGCTTTTGTAGCTCTTTATAAGCTTCTTCAATCTCTTTAGGATCGGTTGTATTGCCCGAATAGCCTAATTTCAATAATGCCATTTGGAAAACTTCACGGGCATCATCAGTTAATAACAGGCTATCTTTATATTCAGGTTTCCATAAATCTGCCCATGAAGTAATGCTACTCACATCAACTTCATCGCTATTAATACCAATAGCCGTCGCTCCCCAAATATAAGGGATAGAATAATCGTTTTCTGGGTCGAATGATTTATGTAATAAGCTAGGATCGAGATTACCAAAATTGGTTAATTTTGATTTATCGATTTTTTGTAGCATGCCTTCATGGCTCATTTTAGAAATAAAATAAGTAGAAGGAACCACCAAGTCATAAGCACCATCTTTGTAGGTCTTTAACTTGGTATACATGCTTTCATTGGATTCATAGGTGGAATAGATCACCTTAATCCCAGTTTCTTTCGTAAACTGTTCAAGCAGACCAGGCGGCACATACTCCGTCCAGTTGTAGAAATATAATGTCTTACCATCATCAGCCGAGGCTGTGCCGATACTTAATGCCATTACGCTGGCAGCAAGTACTGAGGACCACTTTTTCATTTATGTTTCCTTCAGTGGTTGATGCGTTAATATCAAATAGGCAGCGAGCCTACCTCCAACAGATTGGTCTTCAAGACCCCAAAAAAGTGCGAGAAACTCGCACTAATGCATGTTTACGCTTTGCCCGTTCTGTCTCTTAAGATCAACTGGCTAATTAATACTAATACTAAAGATAGACCTAAAAGGATAGTTGCAAGCGCATTCACTTCTGGCGAAACCCCGACTTTTACCATTGAGTAAATTTTCAGTGGTAAAATTTCATAGCTTGGTCCCGTTACAAAAGAGGAAACAACAACGTCATCCATGGATAACGTAAAACTTAATAACCAACCTGAAGCTACTGCTGGCATTGCCAGAGGCATAATGATTTTACGTAAAATAGTAAATTCGCCAGCTCCTAAATCTTTAGCAGCTTCCAACATTTTTACATCAAATCCACTTAATCGTGAATACACAGTCACCACAACAAAAGGCAGACAAAATGTAATATGTGAAAATAGCAGCGACCAAAATCCTAATGAAACACCGAGGATCATAAACAGGACAAGTAACGAAATCGCCATCACAATATCCGGCGACATCATCACAACAAACAGCATTCCACCCACAAATTTTTTGCCACGAAAGCGGTAGCGATAAAGCGCAACTGCCGCTAAGGAGCCAATTAATGTCGCAAATGTCGCAGAAGTGACCGCCATTGTTAATGAATGCCCAGCCGCTTGAAGCAGGCTGTCATTATTAAATAAAATAGCGTACCAATCTGTGGTAAAACCTTTCCAATTAATCCCGAAACGCGATGAGTTAAAAGAGTTAACTATCAGAATGATGATCGGGATATAAAGATACGCGTAAATAATGGACATAAATCCACCACGCAATAACCGTCCTATCATTCTATTTCTACCTTCTTATGCAGTAGCTTCACGGCTCGGTAATACACAAACAGCATGAGTCCCATCACCAATGTTAAACAAATACTAGTGGCTGCACCAAAAGGCCAGTCACGAATATTTAAGAATTGGCTCTTAATTACGTTACCAATTAATAAGTTTTTCGCGCCACCCATTAAATCAGCAACAAAGAATAAGCCCATCGCAGGTAACATCACGAGTAAACAACCCGCAATAATGCCCGGCATTGTTAATGGAATAATAATACGAATAAAGGTTTGAAATTTATTAGCACCTAAATCGCGCGCTGCTTCTAAACAAGGTTTATCTAACTTTTCAATGCTGGAATATAATGGTAATACCATGAAAGGTAATAAAATATAAACCAGCCCCAGCACTACAGCTTCGGGGGTATAAATAATTCTGAGTGGCTTATCTATAAGTCCAATCCACAACAGGAATTCGTTAAAATAACCTTTCGTACTTAGGAATATTTTTAATCCATAAATACGAATAAGCGAGTTTGTCCAAAAAGGCACAATCAATAAAAACAACATTAATGGCTGTATTTTCTTAGGCATTTTTGCAAGGAAATAAGCAAAGGGATAACCTAATAATAAACAAGCTAATGTTGCAACCACCGCCATATGAATAGAATGCAGTAACACTTCTGCATACATAGGATCAAATAAGCGATAGTAGTTATCGAGTGTAAAGACCATCTCGACAAGGTTGGCATCATCACGCGTTAAAAAACTGGTCGCAATGATCATGATATTCGGCAAGAAGACGAACACCATCAACCAACCCACAACACCGGTAATAACGATGTTTTGAAATAGTTTACGTGTTTTCTTCATCTGCCAGCACGACCTCCCAGCTTTCAACCCAAGTTACTGCAATTTTTTGGTCTAACGAGTGATCAACATCCGGATCATCTTCATTAAAGAATTCGCTGACCATGACCACCTTGCCATTTTCCATTTCAACAACAGAATCTAGCGTCATGCCTTTATAGTTACGTTCACGAACATAACCAATTAGCCCAGGAAGGTTTTCAAGATCGTGAATTTCTTCAACACGGAGATCTTCTGGTCGAAGTAATACTTTGAGTTGCTGGTTTTGTGTCACAGGTAATGTGGTATAAATATCACATTCATGACCTTCAACATCGGCACGAATACGCGTTTCATCAATACGATGGAGCACCCGCGCATCAAAGATATTAATTTCACCTATAAATTGCGCAACAAATAGATTTGTTGGCTCCTCATAAATTTCACGCGGAGTACCATCTTGCTCAATACGCCCTTCACGCATCACCACGATCCGGTCTGACATGGTCAGCGCCTCTTCTTGGTCATGAGTCACGAAAATAAAGGTGATCCCTAATTTACGTTGTAAGGCTTTTAATTCATTTTGCATCTGTTTACGTAGTTTGTAATCCAGTGCAGATAATGATTCATCAAGCAATAAGACCTTTGGTTTATTCACAACAGCACGCGCAATCGCGACACGTTGTTGTTGTCCACCAGAAAGGTGTGCAGGACGCCGTTGTGCGAAATCTTCAAGTTGCACCATACGCAAGGCTTCTTCAACGCGAATATTAATCTCATCAGCAGGCGTTTTTTGCATGCGAAGACCAAATGCGACGTTTTCAAAAACAGTCATATGTGGGAAAAGCGCGTAACTTTGAAAAACCGTATTTACAAAACGTTGTTCCGCTGGGATATCCGTAATATCTTGCCCATCAAGGATAATTTGCCCATCGTCAACGTCTTCTAAACCCGCGATTAAACGCAAAACCGTCGTCTTACCACAGCCCGAAGGACCGAGGATGGTTAAAAACTCGCCATGGTTGATAGTGAGATCGAGGCGGGAAATAATTTGTTTTCCGTCGAAACCTTTACTTAAGGATTTTAATTCGACAACTGGTATCAGAGATGTTTTCTCAGTCATTTAAGGTAATACTCTATCCCGAAGAATAATGCAGATAGAACCGCCACTGGAAAAGACTGTGTGAGCTGCCGGAGCATTATGCTCCACAGAAGCCCAAAACCAGCGACGCCGTATGTATAGTACAAGCGGAAAATGATAAACGCAGTGGCGTGAAATTGAAAGCAAAAAGGTGCATAAACAATGAAAAACTATTCATATTTAAGTTTTTCATCATAAACCATGCTCTTTAGGGTTTAAGCTAAAAACACAATAAAATCAAAATGCTATTAATTTATATAAATCGTAAAAATCGATTAAGTTTATAATTAAATAAATTTTCTCTTAGAAGTTGTCTAATCGCCTTATTTTCCTATAAAAACTTATTAGCTCGTTTATTTGCAACGCAATTTTATGGTCGTTGTTTATACAAAAAAAGTGAGCCAAATACGCTTCTTTTTATACTTTTATCTTATTATGATGATAAAAACTTTATATTTCATATAGATGAAATTTGGATAACACCTCCTAGCATTTAGAAGGTGTTAAAGGAATTAATACTATTGTGCTTAATGACGTTTTATTAATTTTTTTAAATATAAAATTGCGTTATTCACATTCGGTAAAGGACCAATTTTGTCATTTAACAGTGGGAAAGTGCCTGTTCTAATTAATAAGTCACGCATTTGTATCGGCGTCAACACACTGTTTGTACGGTCTTTATACCAAGATTGGATCACTGCAGCAGCCCCCGCAACTAAAGCACTGGCTGACGATGTTCCACTAAAATTAGCAGTATAAGTATGGTTATCATCACTTCGAAACAGGTCACCATAACCTGCGGTTGCAACATCCTCTCCCCACGCTTGTACATGAATAGGTGAACCATGCGTTGAGAAAGGTAATCGATTTAATGTATAAGGCGAACCGGCACCAACACGTATTGAGTTATTATCATGGCGCTGTCGATAACTTTCATAAGCAGGTAAATCTAGATCTACCCCTCCATTACCTGCAGCCATAATCACAATGATCCCAGCATCTGTTAATGCACGAGTCGCTTCCCAAATGTGCATTTCATAATCCGCAGGTACATAAGCTTGATGTTCACAAATTGTCTGCATTTCATATAAAACAATATCACCAGCATGTAATATGCGTTTACTCGCAATAATCGCATCAATACGCCCACAAGTTAATTCGGAGATGGCGTAAAACATATCTAATTTATAAGCGAGTCCAGTGATCCCTTTACCATCATTTTTTCCCATAATTAACCCAGCAACCGCTGTACCATGATCTGCCTGACTGGTTTTTTCATTAAATGGTAATAATGGCGTAATATTATCCGTTGATAAATCATGATGAGAAAGATTGAAATCCCATTCAATATCAGCAACTTGTATTCCTTGCCCGTATGCTTCTTGCTTCCATGCTTCACAGATCCCTAGCCCTTTAATTTTATTAATATTCACCATTTTTTCTGGCGTATTTAAGTATTGCTGATATTGAGTAAAATCAGGCGTAATGTTAGGAGGTTCAATAGGCTGTATCGGCACTGTTTGTACATATTCAATATCAGGGTGTTGTTCTAATATTTTAATTACTTCTTCTAAAGAATAATGTTTATTCTCTGGTAAATTAAGATAATAATATTTATTTAGATCATTAAAGTTTATTGAAATAGAATCAATATAACTTCTGGGCGGTAATGGATGAACAGATGATATTACCGGAACTAAAGGTATATTAGTTAAAAAGGAATGGTGCATTTCATCGGAAGTAGAAAATGACAGTTTTTTATTATCATAATTAAGATTATTTAATTTTATAAGGATCTTTCTTTTAATGTTCATATTCAATGCTCCTCTTTTTATTTTTTCGCTTTATAGCGCGAAATCTTGAGCAGTGACTATTTCCATTTTTAATAGAGATAATACAAATAGGCTATTTTATAAAAACAAATATCAAGCCTATATTCTAAAAAATAGACTTAATATTATTTGAATGATGTTTATTAACTAAACTCAATATGTAGGTGTAGTTTTCCACAACAATCGCATATAACGATATCATCAGTGATAACAACCTCTGTTTTTATCGGTTCAGGATGATATTTAAAATAATTCTAACATCAGATCCACCATGCGTTAGTCATTCTCTATGCTATAATGCGTCCTCATTTTCTACCCTCATAAAAAAACAAGGGTAGCAACGCCTAAATAGACGAAAGAATTACAGCATGTCAGAAAATACAGAACTTAATAAACCAACAGAAAATCATCATGTTATTAGCCATTCAAATATATATAATTTGAACCGTTTCTCTGTTGCGCCGATGCTCGATTGGACTGATCGCCATTGTCGTTATTTCTTTCGTCAGCTCAGTAAAAATACTCTGCTTTATACCGAAATGGTCACAACAGGTGCCATCATTCATGGTAAAGGTGACTATCTAAAATACAGTGAAGAAGAACATCCCGTCTCTTTACAGTTAGGTGGAAGTGATCCCCAAGCTTTAGCGCAATGTGCAAAATTGGCACAAGAGCGTGGCTATGATGAAATTAATTTAAATGTGGGATGCCCTTCAGATCGCGTACAAAATGGGCGCTTTGGTGCTTGTTTAATGGGAGATGCACAACTCGTTGCCGATTGTGTAAAAGCCATGCGTGATGTCGTTGATATTCCTGTTACGGTAAAAACGCGTATTGGTATTGACGAGCTGGATAGCTACGAATTTCTATGTGATTTTATTGATACCGTCAGCCGTGATAATAACTGTGATACCTTTATTATTCATGCCCGTAAAGCATGGTTATCAGGCTTAAGCCCGAAAGAAAACCGTGAAGTGCCTCCTTTAGATTATCCTCGTGTTTATCAATTAAAGCGTGATTTTTCACATCTCACGATGGCAATTAATGGGGGGATTAAATCGCTAGAAGAAGCCAAAGAGCACTTAAAATATATGGATGGTGTGATGGTGGGTCGTGAGGCTTATCAAAATCCGTCAATTTTAACGCATGTTGATCATGAACTTTTTGACAATCAGCTACCCATTACTGATGCAGTCAGTGCAGTAAAAGCAATGTATCCTTATATCGAAAAAGAACTCTCTCAGGGTACTTATTTAGGTCATGTTACGCGTCATATGTTGGGGATTTTCCAAGGTATTCCAGGTGCTAGACAATGGCGACGTCATTTAAGTGAAAACGCCCATAAACAGGGCGCTGATTTATCTGTTTTAGAAAATGCACTTAAATTTGTGACTGAAAAATAATTAAGTAATAAATATTCAAAACCTATTTAATTTATTTTAAATAGGTTTTAGGTTTTAAAAATAACAATTAAGGAATAAGTAAGCTTGATCCTTGAGATTGTCTACTTTCAAGGTAACGATGTGCCTCTTTCGCATCTGCTAAAGCAAATTTCTGATTATCTGGCACACTTACATCAATTTTACCGCTACCAATTAACGTAAATAGCGCTTCACTTGCGGCATCTAGCTCTTCACGCGTTGTGATATAACCCGAAATGGATGGGCGCGTCACATACAGAGAACCTTTTTTATTGAGAATACCTAAATCGACACCCGTTACGGCACCTGATGCATTGCCAAAACTCACCATTAAGCCACGGCGTTGCAAGCAGTCTAACGAATCTAACCACGTTGCTTTACCAACAGAATCGTAAACAACAGGCACTTTTTGATTATTAGTTAGCGCCAACACACGTTCCACAATCGACTCAGTCTGGTAATTAATCACTTCCCATGCACCTGCGGCTTTTGCTTTGGCAACTTTTTCATCGCTGCCTGCTGTACCAATCATTTTCGCACCAATGGCTTTCGCCCATTGGCTTGCAATTAAACCAACGCCGCCAGCAGCCGCGTGGAATAAAAAGGTTTCACCCGCTTGTAATTTATAGGTTTCATTGAAGAGATAATAAACCGTTAATCCTTTTAAGAAAGAGGCGGCAGCTTGTTCAAAAGAGATATTATCAGGCAGACGTGCCACTTTATTTTCTGGTACATTATGCGTATCGCTATAAGCCCCTAATGGAGATTGTGCATAAACAACTCTGTCCCCTTCTTTTAGTGAAGTCACTTTAGCGCCTGTTTTGATAATAATGCCCGCAGCTTCAGTGCCTAATCCACTTGGGAATTGGCTTACAGGATATAACCCGCTACGTACATAAGTATCAATATAGTTAATACCAATTGCCTTATTGGCAACTTGAACTTCATGATCGCCAAGAGGAGCGGGTGTAAATGTTGCAAACTCAAGAACATCTACATCGCCATGAGTTGCAAATTGAATACGATTAGCCATTACTATCTCCTTTGTAGGATGAGAGATTAAATAAACGAGCGCAAAAAAGACCTTCAGAGATAATGACAAAGGATAGCTATTTCTACAAGGCACAGATAATTGGGTTAGCGTATACTAATACGCTGACTGACACTTTTTCGATTTTATGCAGGATTTATGGCCAGAAACAAGACCACTGACAAGCTGATGTCTGATATTAAAGACCGACAAATGGAGGGATTAAAGCTACCTCCCCATTCGCTGGAAGCAGAGCAGTCCGTGTTAGGCGGTCTGATGATAGATAATGAACGTTGGGATAATGTTTCTGAACGCGTCACCGCTGAAGATTTTTATAGCCGACCTCATCGTACTATTTTCTCGCAAATGCAACGTTTGTTGGAATTAGGCAAACCTATCGATCTTATTACGCTATCCGAAGCATTAGAACAAAATGCGGAGTTAGACAGCGTAGGAGGTTTTGCTTATTTAGCTGAACTTTCAAAAAATACGCCAAGTGCGGCGAACATCAACGCTTATGCGGATATCGTCCGAGAGCGTGCGGTTGTTCGCGATATGATAAAAGTTGCCAACGAAATTGCAGATGCAGGTTTTGATCCTCAAGGACGCACCAGTGAAGATCTACTCGACTTTGCTGAATCAAGAGTGTTCCAAATTGCTGAAACAAGAGCCAATAAAGATGAAGGCCCTAAAGCAATAGACGCTATTTTAGAAGAGACGGTTGAAAAGATAGAACAGCTCTATCAAAAACCTCATGATGGTGTCACAGGGGTTTCCAGTGGTTATCAAGATCTGGATAAAAAAACCGCAGGATTACAAAAGTCAGATTTAATTATTGTTGCTGCACGTCCTTCTATGGGTAAAACCACATTTGCCATGAACTTATGTGAAAATGCGGCAATGACGGAAGAAAAACCCGTACTTATCTTCAGTTTAGAGATGCCCGGCAACCAAATTATGATGCGTATGTTGGCATCATTATCTCGTGTCGATCAGACAAGAATTCGTACAGGGCAGCTTGATGATGAGGATTGGGCGCGTATTTCAAGCACCATGGGTATTTTGCTTGAAAAACGCAATATGTATATCGATGACTCATCGGGTTTAACACCAACAGAAGTTCGCTCTCGCGCTCGTCGTATTTATCGTGAACATGGCGGTTTAAGCCTTATCATGATTGACTACTTGCAGCTAATGAGAGTACCTTCATTATCTGAAAATAGAACATTAGAAATTGCTGAAATTTCTCGTTCTTTAAAAGCGTTAGCTAAAGAATTACAAGTTCCTGTGGTTGCTTTATCACAGTTAAACCGTAGTTTGGAACAACGTGCTGATAAACGCCCTGTTAACTCCGACTTACGTGAATCAGGCTCTATTGAGCAAGATGCTGACCTTATCATGTTTATTTATCGTGATGAGGTTTACCACGAAAGTAGTGATTTAAAAGGGGTTGCAGAAATCATCATCGGTAAACAACGTAACGGCCCAATTGGTACAGTCAGGCTGACCTTTAATGGTCAATGGTCACGTTTTGATAACTATGCTGGCCCTGCTTACGATGATGAATAATCACTAACCTTGACTTAATGAAAGGAAGTATTGGAATAATATGAAAGCGGCAACCGCAGTGATAGATCGCCGCGCTCTGCGTCACAATTTTCAGCATGTGAGAGACTATGCCCCACATAGCCACCTGATAGCTGTCGTGAAAGCAAACGCTTATGGTCATGGGTTATTAGAAACAGCATATACCTTAATGGACAATGCTGATTGTTTTGGTGTTGCGCGTATTGGTGAAGCATTAACCTTACGAAGTGGGGGAATTGTAAAACCCATTCTTCTGTTAGAGGGCTTTTTTGATGTCGCTGACCTACCTATTTTAGTCGTCAATCACATTGAAACGGTTGTTCATAGCCAAGAGCAATTAGAAGCATTAGAACAGGCAAACTTAGATGAACCGGTCAAAGTATGGATGAAAATTGATACGGGGATGCACCGTTTAGGAGTGCGGCCTGAAGATGCACAAGCCTTCTATTTACGACTTTCTGCCTGCAAAAATGTACAACAACCTGTCAATATTGTAAGCCATTTTAGTCGCGCTGATGAGCCAGATGTTCCTGAAGTAACACAAAAACAAATCTCACTATTTCAAGATTTTATTCAAGATAAAGCCGGTGATAAATCTATCGCCGCTTCTGCTGGTATTTTATTTTGGCCTCAAGTCCATTATCAGTGGGTCCGCCCCGGTATTATTACTTATGGTATCTCTCCCACTGGTGATGAAAGAACAGGTAAAGATTTTGGCTTAACTCCTGCAATGACACTGAAAACAAGCCTGATTGCCGTTCGTAAACATAAAGCGGGTGAGCCTGTTGGTTATGGTGGTACATGGGTAAGTGAAAAAGACACTTATCTTGGTGTGATCGCGATTGGTTATGGCGATGGTTATCCTCGTAGCGCACCTTCAGGTACGCCTGTGTGGATCAATGGTCGAAAAGTGCCTATTGTTGGTCGAGTTTCAATGGATATGATCAGCGTCGATTTGGGGACAGAACTGGTTGATAGTGTTGGTGATGAAGCAATTTTATGGGGAGATGTATTGCCCGTAGAAGAAATTGCCAAATATAGTGGTATTAGCGCCTATGAGTTGATTACGAAATTAACCTCGCGCGTCATCATGGAATACCTAGACGAACAATAATACAGACGATATTGTATCCCTATGACACACTAAAAGTGATTGGAGAAGAAGCCGTGTTTCAACAGGTTGAAGCGTTTCCGGGAGATCCGATTCTCTCATTGATGGATGTTTATAACAAAGACCCACGTCAGGATAAAATTAATTTAAGCATTGGTCTTTATTATGACGAAGAAGGCAAGACCCCTATTTTAGGAACAGTTTCCGTTGCGCGTCAGCAACTTAATGCCATGACTCCTACCGCAACACTTTATTTACCAATGGAAGGGCTGGCACCTTATCGCAGCGAAATTCAAGATCTCCTTTTCGGTGCAGATAATCCTCTCATTGCAGAAAAGAAAATTGCCACAATCCAAACATTAGGTGGATCAGGCGCATTAAAAGTGGGTGCTGATTTTCTGCATCGTTATTTCCCAGGATCAGAAGTGTGGATAAGTGATCCAACTTGGGATAACCATGCCTCTATTTTTGCTGGCTCTGGTTTCAAGGTGAATTACTACCCTTACTTTGATCCTGAAACCAAAGGCGTAAAATTTGAAGCGCTACTCGATTGCTTTAAAAATCTGCCTGAAAAAAGCATCGTATTGATGCACCCATGTTGCCACAATCCAACAGGCTCTGATCTGACTAAAGATCAATGGGATCAAGTCACTGAAGTATTAAAAGCTCGCCAAGCAATTCCATTCTTAGATATTGCTTATCAAGGCTTTGCTGAAAATTTAGATGAAGATGCTTACGCTATTCGTACTATGGCAAAAGCAGGATTACCGATACTTATCAGTAACTCTTTTTCAAAAATATTTGGGATCTACGGTGAACGTGCTGGTGGTCTATCGATTGTTTGTGATAATGCCACTGAATGCGAAAATGTATTAGGCCAGTTAAAAGCGGGTGTACGTCGTATCTATTCAAGCCCTGCAAATTATGGTGCGCAAATTGTCAATAGAGTGCTATCAGACCAAGTTTTAACGGCACAATGGCAAAAAGAAGTCGCGCATATGCGTGATCGCATTAAAGAAATGCGCGTTACTTTAGTCGAAGCTTTAAAAATTGCCCTGCCTGAAAAGAATTTTGATCATCTATTAACTCAACGCGGTATGTTCAGCTATACCGGTTTTACACAAGCACAAGTTGATAGATTACGTGACGAATTTGGTATTTACCTTGTCGGTACTGGCCGTGTTTGTATGGCGGGTGTTAATACAGGTAATGTTCAGCGTATTGCACAAGCTTTTGCGGCTGTAAGTATTTAAGCCAATCAACACAATTTCACGATAAAAAAATACCTGCCTATTTTCATAAGCAGGTATTTCTTTTTACTGCAATACTGCATCACAACATCACTGTCGCTTTAGGTTTTCGCCTTTTATATATTGACAGCTTGCTTCTTTTCCCCAGCATTACGACGCGCTTTTTCTTCCATAATCTCAATGATTTGAATATCGGTATGTTGCATTGCACGACTCGCTAATGCACAGAGATTCGCTATTGAGCTATCGACATCGTCACTGACAATACCATCAGTACCCGTAACACTTTGATTTTGCATCGCCATTAATACGGCTTTATAAGCACTCGCTGCACTACTTGATACTTTCATTGCACAGCTATTCGATGCGCCATCACAGATAATGCCACTGATATCACCAATCATACTGTTGATAGACATACTGACTGTGTTGAAATCTTTTGTGAGTAACCATGCCATTCCTGCGGCAGCTCCCATTGAAGCGGTTGTTGCAGCACAAAGGGCAGAAAGTGGTGGGAAATGGCTATGAACATAAATTGCCATTAAGTGAGATAAAACCAATGCACGCAGTAAGGTTTCATCATCTGCTTTAATAAATTCAGCAACCACCATTACAGGTAATGTTGCGGCAATGCCCTGATTACCCGAGCCTGAATTACTCATTGCAGGCAATACCGCCCCACCCATACGAGCATCAGAGGCTGCTGATGCTCTGATCATGATTTCATTAAGTAAGTCTTTACCTAACAAACCTTTCTCTTGTTGCAGAATTAAGGTACGACCAATGGCTAATCCATAGGTGTTTTGTAACCCTTCTTCTGATAAAGCACCATTTAAACGAGCAGCATTGAGCATAAACTCAATTTCACTCACTGGCACATTAAGTGCGAAGTGATAAATATCTTCAGCACAAACATCAGTAAAAGGTTTTTCATCAGTAGATTCACAATGGTTAAGCGCTGATTTATCTTCTTCAAAAACAACGTTACCGTTACATTCACAGCGAACAACGTGTGTATGCTCTCTTGCAATACTGACGATGGCATAACCAGATTGGCTATATACTTTCGCTTCAGAGTAAAGAACATCTTCACAAGGTGCTTTTACGCCCACTGTGATTTTACCTTGAGCAACCAGTGTCTTAGCTTGAGCAACTGCATCAGTAGATGCTTTTAACAAGACCTCCAACCCAGCATCAGGATCTCCTCCTGTCGCACCTAATGCGGCTGCAATAGGTAGCCCAGCCATTCCCGTTCCCGGCACTGTTACGCCCATTCCGTTTTTCATCAAGTTTGGTGAAACCCAAGCTTCGACACGAACAACAGGTTCACCTAAAAGCGCAGTTGCTTTCGCGGCTGCCAATGCTAATGAAATTGGCTCAGTACACCCTACTGCTGGCTTAACACCTTCACGTAACTGACGAACAAACTGTGACCATAAATGAGAATTTTTGTTCTGGCTCATAATCTAACACCTTGGATTAATTTAGTTTTTAAAAACAACGCCTAACTAGAACCGAAGTTGGCGACTATGAAAATGCCAAGAACGGAGAGATAACGAGCAGTAAACCGGTAAAAATAATCAGGTAGAGCGATGCACCTTTGTATTTGTGTAACATTGGTACTTTGTACACTAAGTATGCAGGAATAAGACAACCCACCATACCGAAGATAGGGCTACAAATTGAGGTAAAACTCAGCACCGGCGCATTCAGAATGATTGCACCCCATGCTAAAAGCACAGCGAAAATCATGATGCCGTTTTGTACCCATTTTTGGTTGATTTTGTCTGCTGGGAGATAGCGTTGCAGAATATTCATAACGATCCCTTGTGTCGCTTCACGGAAACCTAAGTAGACACCAAAGAATGCAGTCATTACGGCAAAGATATTCAACATAACGCTTACAACAGTTACCCAACCACCAGGGAAGAATTTCGCCGCAATCGCTAATGCAGAGATATTTTGTTCATACGCTTTAACGGCTTCATCATGACCCATTGCTAATGTGAATGAGATTGCATAGAAGAAAACCGTACAGAACAACACACCGAACGCGATGTTCATTGCGCGTAACGCTTTGTGGCGAGCAACTTCACGGTTTTTATTACGACCACGGTAAGAGATAACCATAGGGCTTAATGTTTGGATAAACAGAATTGAAGTCAGGGTAAAAGGTAATGTAATGATTGCTTCTTTGATTAAGCGTCCAGCTGGTGGTAATGCACCCACATTATAAAGATGCCACATACCAATCATGGAGATCCCTAACGCTGCGACCACAAGCAGTTTAGTCAGTACCATAAAGCTTGATACTTTAAACAGTAATTGTTCACCACGAGAAGAGATAGCGACTAAAGCGCAAATCAAGATCAAACCATAGAATGGATTTTCTGACAGTAAACCGTCAGTAACACCAAATGTTTGTAAGTAAGAAGCACTGTCATTGGTGATTGCTGTTGAGTAAACAAACATCCAAATGACTAACATCACAAAGTAGAGTGCGCCTAATAAAATACCCCAGTTTTTACCGAGATAACCGGTGATAACGCTTGGGTAGTCTTTACACTCAGGAGATTCAGCCAACGTATTAATAAATAGACGTTGGAAAAGGTACATAGCAGGATAACCAATGATCGAGGATAGTAGGAAAACCCATAATCCCATCAGACCTACCTGCACAGGTAAAAATACAATACCTGCACCGATAGCCATACCGATACTCATGATAACCCAGCCCGCATCATTGCCGTCAAATTTAATTGCTGCACGCCATTCTTGTTCTGTCATACCTGCGCGGCGAGCGCCAGCACTAGTTGCGGGATAGCTTGTGGTCTCTGTTTTTGAGGAAGCCGTTTCCATATTAGTACTCACTTTTTATATTGTAATTGTTAATAGCAAAACGAATTTTGGGGGTAAAAAAGTCTATCTAACATTGCGATGTCGAAATAGCCTTACTTTTTGCAGGTATTATTTATTATGGGTAAATGATAGGAAATATTACGGAGAAAAAAGTTGTTATAAATCGTGATAGCCCGAAATGATTTAGAAAAAAATTCTATCGTAAGGAGAAAAGTAGGATTATCTGTTCAAAGAGCACAGTAAATAATAACCCTCCCTCTACTGTAACCTTTAGAAACAAATAAGCAATTGATTAATAATCAAAAATATCTATTGTTATACAATAATAGTCAAGTATAACAATTGAAACAAATCACCAAATAAACTGTGCTGTCCATCACGATAGTCTATGATAATCCTTTCTATTTAGCTTTGTTATCTCGTATTTGGTTAAAATACCGTTACAAAACAGCATAATTAACCATTTAATCTATTTTTTATAAAAATAGGCGACTAATAAGATTAAAAATAGATAAGGAAGTATATAGCCTCAAAAGAATACTATTTGCGATAGAATTAAATTCTATCGCACCTGATGGATTTACTTTTCTTGAAGAAAGCGCGCTACAAACAGTAAAGTGTTTATTGTTCGTAGCGCTTAGATCATAAGGGAATAAGTAGTGTTATCTTAATAACCCCGCTCTAAGATTGGTTTTAAGAATCTTGCAGTATGCGAGCCTTCAAACTCTGCAACTTGCTCTGGTGTGCCTGACACTAAAATTTGACCACCACCACTTCCGCCTTCAGGGCCAAGATCCACAATCCAGTCTGCTGTTTTGATCACATCAAGATTATGCTCAATAACAACAATGGTATTACCTTGGTCACGTAACTGATGAAGCACTTCAAGTAGCAACTCAATATCAGCAAAATGAAGCCCTGTTGTAGGCTCATCGAGAATATAAAGAGTCTGTCCCGTACCACGTTTTGATAACTCTTTTGCTAACTTAACTCGCTGTGCTTCACCACCCGATAAAGTCGTTGCTGATTGCCCCAAGCGAATATAAGAAAGACCAACATCAATCAATGTTTGTAGTTTACGAGCTAACGCAGGCACGGCATCAAAAAACTCTCTCGCCTCTTCAATGGTCATATCCAACGCTTCGTGAATATTTTTTCCTTTGTATTTTACTTCAAGGGTTTCACGGTTATAACGTTGACCTTTACATTGATCACAAGGCACATATACATCCGGTAAAAAGTGCATTTCTACTTTAATAACACCATCACCTTGGCAAGCTTCACAGCGCCCGCCTTTCACGTTAAAACTAAAGCGACCTGGTGTATAACCACGAGTACGAGATTCAGGTACACCCGCAAATAACTCACGAATAGGTGTAAAGACACCTGTATAAGTTGCAGGATTTGAACGAGGGGTACGACCAATAGGGCTTTGGTTTATATCAATGACTTTATCGAAATATTCTAGCCCTTCAACATCTAAATAAGGCGCAGGTACACTGTTTGTAGCCCCATTTAATTGGCGTTGTGCAATAGGGAATAACGTATCGTTGATCAGCGTGGATTTACCTGATCCCGAAACACCTGTAATACAAGTAAATAAACCTACGGGTAATTTTAGATTTACATTTTTTAAGTTATTGCCTTTTGCTCCAAGAATGGTCAGCATTTTTTCGCGATCAACAGGCACACGTTGCTCTGGAATTGCAATACGGCGTTCACCACTTAAGAATTTCCCCGTCAAGGAATTCGGGTTATTAATAATATCTTCAAGCGTCCCTTGGGCAACAATCTCACCACCATGAACACCCGCACCTGGGCCAATATCAATAATATGATCAGCGGCACGAATAGCGTCTTCGTCATGCTCTACAACGATCACCGTGTTACCCAAATTACGCAAGTGGATCAGCGTTTCAAGTAGGCGATCGTTGTCTCGTTGATGTAACCCAATTGAAGGTTCATCCAACACATACATAACGCCAACTAATCCCGCACCAATCTGACTCGCTAAGCGAATACGTTGTGCTTCTCCCCCTGATAAAGTTTCCGCAGAACGAGAAAGTGTGAGGTAGTTTAATCCCACATTGACCAAAAATTTTAATCGGTCACTAATCTCTTTTAAGACTTTTTCTGCGATCTTCGCTCGCTGACCACTCAATTTTAGATTTTGGAAAAAGGTCATTGCATGACCAATGCTGTAATCTGCTATTTCAGGTAATGTGGTATTTTCAACATACACATTGCGCGCTTCTCGACGTAAACGTGTACCACCACAAGAAGCACAAGAGCGGTTACTAATATATTTAGAAAGCTCTTCACGTACCGCACTAGATTCTGTCTCACGGTAACGGCGTTCCATATTATTTAATACACCTTCAAAAGGATGATGACGCACAACAACATCACCACGATCATTGGTGTATTTAAATTCGATATTTTCTTTGCCTGAACCCGTTAAAATGACTTTTTGAATGTTATCTGGTAACGAATCAAAAGGCGCTTCAACATCAAAATGATAATGCTCACCCAATGAGCGAAGCATTTGGAAATAGTAAAAGTTACGGCGATCCCATCCTTTAATTGCCCCACCAGCAAGAGAGATTTCTCTATTTTGGATCACTAATTCAGGATCAAAAAATTGCTGAACACCTAAACCATCACAAGTTGGACAAGCACCCGCCGGATTATTAAAGGAGAATAAACGAGGTTCTAGCTCGCTCATACTGTAACCACAAACAGGACAGGCAAAGTTTGCAGAAAAAACAATATCATCAGCATTGTTATCATCCATATCAGAGATAACAGCAGTACCACCAGAAAGCTCTAATGCGGTTTCAAAAGATTCTGCTAAACGTTGGGCAAGATCGTCACGCACTTTAAAACGGTCAATCACCACTTCAATGGTATGTTTTTTCTGTAATTCTAGTGTTGGTGGATCAGAGAGATCGCACACTTCGCCATCAATACGCGCACGAATATAGCCTTGGGCAGCAAGATTGTTGAGCAACTTAATATGCTCGCCTTTACGCTCTTTCACCACAGGTGCTAACAGCATTAAGCGCTTGCCCTCTGGTTGTGCCAGTACATTATCAACCATTTGGCTAACGGTTTGAGCGGCTAATGGAATATCGTGATCAGGACAACGAGGCTCCCCCACACGAGCAAATAAAAGACGCAAGTAGTCGTGAATTTCTGTAATCGTTCCCACAGTCGAACGCGGGT
Source organism: Proteus sp. CD3 (assembly GCF_008808075.1). Taxonomy (NCBI): domain Bacteria; kingdom Pseudomonadati; phylum Pseudomonadota; class Gammaproteobacteria; order Enterobacterales; family Morganellaceae; genus Proteus; species Proteus sp. CD3. The sequence continues at coordinate 3,362,568 of NZ_CP019686.1, forward strand.
TATGCGACGTAGATTTCTGCTCAATCGAAATAGCGGGAGACAAGCCTTCAATATGATCAACGTCAGGTTTTTCCATTAAAGAAAGAAACTGACGAGCATAGGCAGAAAGCGATTCGACATAGCGTCGCTGCCCTTCTGCATAAAGCGTATCAAAGGCTAAAGAAGATTTACCTGAACCAGAAAGCCCCGTAATAACAATCAGTTTATCGCGAGGAATGATCAAATTGATATTTTTTAGATTATGGGTGCGAGCGCCCCGTACTTCGATTTTATCCATGAATATATCCCGGATTGAGAGAGTCGCCGAAAAAGAAAGAATCGGATAATTATGACACAAAGTTAACTGAATGGATATACAGTATATATAGTGAAATTGATTGATGATGTAACTCTGTCATTTTGAGACAAAAAATATCGACAATCTTCGCAAATGAGAAATTCATCACACGTCATATTCAAATTTTAGCGTACGTGATAAACTTATTCGCTTATGATTTCAAAAAATTTACTTTCGCAGGAGTACCGCACATGGCGAGCAGAGGCGTAAACAAAGTTATTCTTATCGGTAATTTAGGGCAGGATCCAGAAATCCGTTATATGCCAAGTGGTGGTGCAGTTGCAAACCTGACACTGGCAACATCAGAAAGCTGGCGCGATAAACAAACCGGTGAAATGAAAGAAAAAACCGAGTGGCACCGTGTGGTAATTTTCGGCAAATTAGCGGAAATTGCAGGCGAATATCTGCGTAAAGGTTCACAAGTGTATATCGAAGGTCAATTACAAACACGTAAATGGCAAGACCAAAGCGGTCAAGACAGATATAGCACTGAAGTTGTGGTCAATATCGGTGGCTCCATGCAGATGTTAGGTGGCCGTGGTGGTCAAGATGGCGCACCTTCACAAGGCGGTCAAGGCGGTTGGGGTCAACCACAACAACCACAAGCATCACAACAATTTAGCGGTGGCGCACAATCTCGCCCTGCACAACAACCCGCAGCGGCTCCAGCACCAAGCAATGAACCACCAATGGACTTTGATGACGATATTCCGTTTTAACGGTCACCTGAAACCTAGTTTCAGAAAAAATCATCTAAAACCATCTAAAAAATTAACCCAGCTTAGGCTGGGTTTTTTGTTGATGATCATGATAGATCACCATGAAAAGTTATTTTCATAAAACCCCACTTTACACAAAGGTTTACTCTTGAAAAATATGATAGGATCTGTGCCATTAATAACGTCTGAGAGCATCTGATCCCCATGAATGAAGATAAATTGCTCGCTCAGGCAGAAAAGATCTGCCAGAAACGAGGTGTTCGCCTGACTTCACAACGTCTGGCAGTATTACGTCTGATAATGCAGCAACCTTCTGCTATCAGCGCATACGACTTATTGGATTTATTACGCCAAATAGAGCCACAAGCAAAACCACCAACCGTCTATCGTGGGTTAGAGTTTTTACTTGAGCAAGGATTTATCCATAAAATTGAATCCACTAACAGTTATGTACTTTGTCATCATTTTGATGATGTCGAACATACGTCAGTAATGCTAATTTGTGACCGTTGTTTATCTGTCACGGAAAAGAACAGTCATAAAATCGAAAATTCAATTTCATTACTGGCAAAAGAGAGTGGATTTCATTTACGACATAGCGTCATCGAAATTCATGGATTGTGTTCACAGTGCCACGAAGCACAAGAGTGTACACATCCTGAAGGTTGTCATCATGATCACAGTATGGATGATAATCTTAAGCAGAAAAAAACCGGTGACTATAAGCCTCGTTAAGCTTATAAAATACAAAAAGCCAGCTAAATGCTGGCTAATACGTGTTCTACTTTTGAATTCTCATTTCAGCTAATGAATACGCTTTACTTTCTTCACTCTTACCAATAGCAATAACTAAAATAACGACTTCTGAATCAATGATTTGGTAAACCAATCGAAAACCAGATGCTCGTAATTTAATCTTATAGCAACCCGAGAGATCACCTTTTAAGCGAGCAGACTCTATATAAGGGTTTTCCTGTAATTTTTTTAATTTCTTTTTAAATTGTTCTTTAATGCTTTGATCAAGTTTCTGCCATTCTTTTAATGCACGCTTATCAAACTCAATATTAAAGATCATCAATATTTACTCTTATACGTTTACATGGTTTCTTCAAACGCTCACGTACAACAGCTAAAATATCCTCATCTTCATCTTGTTCACCAACAACGACAGAAACTTCAGAGAAAGGTAACTTTTCATTTTCAGAAACATAACGTAGAAACAATCTTATAGCATCTGAAGGAGATAGATTCATTTTTTCAAATACTTGATAAGCTTCTTTTTTTAGCTCATCGTCTACTCTAACTTGTATTGTTGTCATAAACACCTCCATAATTAAAACTCATCATATTGTAATTACATTTGTAGTGCAATGATGTTTTTTTATACAAAATAAAAAATGCAGATGATTTTGTGGTTTTACACATCATCTGCATCTTTTTAAAATAAGTTGTGTTGACTTACATTGGTACAAATTACAGCCATTCGCCGTTACGAATAACCCCAACGGCTAAACCTTCCACAGTAAAGCTTTGTTCGCGTAAATCGACGATAATAGGCGAAAACTCAGGGTTTTCTGCATGAAGCTCTATTTTATTACCGCTTTTCTTAAGGCGTTTTACTGTTACTTCATCTTCAATACGAGCCACAATGACTTGCCCGTTGTGAACATCTTGCGTTTTATGCACAGCGAGTAAATCACCATCCATAATACCGATATCTTTCATTGACATACCATTAACGCGCAATAAGAAATCTGCACTTGGTTTAAATAATGTTGGGTCAACTTGATAATGGCTTTCAATATGCTCTTGCGCTAAAAGTGGTTCGCCAGCTGCGACTCGCCCAATTAATGGCAATCCTTCTGGCTCTTCTTCCATTAGCAAACGGATACCTCTGGATGCACCAGAGACAATTTCTATCACACCTTTACGAGCAAGAGCTTTTAAGTGCTCTTCTGCCGCATTTGGTGAGCGAAACCCAAGTTGGGAAGCTATTTCAGCCCGTGTTGGTGGCATACCCGTTTGCGAAATGTGATCACGAACCAAATCGTAAACCTGCTGCTGCCTTGCAGTTAATGCTTTCATTCCGCCCCCTGTTTGTTTATACAGTCAGACTGTGAGTATATACAGGTATATGACGATTTGAAACCTTAAATGAATATAAAACACGCATCTTTGGATTATTTTTCGACAAAAATCGAATTTTTTAACTTTATGCGAAGAAATGCCCCCAAAGAATGGTTACCCAAGTAAATAATCCCAATATAATAGCGAGCAGAACGGCGGCAGAACCCATATCTTTTGCACGTCCGGATAATTCGTGGTATTCAGATCCAATTCGATCGACAACGGCTTCTATCGCACTATTTACCAGTTCCAAGATCACAACCAACACAACGGAACCAATGAGTAAAATGCGCTCTAGACCACTGACATCGATGAAAAATGAAAGGATAATTGCAACCAAGGTCACAATAGCTTCTTGTCTAAAAGCGGCTTCATTAATCCAAGCGGCACGAATGCCTTTGTATGAATAGCCACCAGCTTTAATGATTCGGGTAAGACCTTTATTTTGATTAGCCATAATAAACTCTATCGAAAACAAACGATTATTTTGCCACTTTTCTCTATTAATATTGTCACAGCACCACAGATCTACGAAAGACTTTCTGTTATGCTTTCGAAGTATTGCTAATAAGAGGCTACAACTATTTATGTCAGCTTGGCGTAAACTATATTATAACACATTGAATTTACCACTAAAATTACTGGTAAAAAGCAAACGAGTTCCGACTAACCCTATCACAGAATTAGGATTAGATACGTCGCGATCTTTTCTTTATGTTCTGCCTTATCATTCCAAGGCGGACTTACTGACTTTAAGGCAGCAATGTCTATCATTAGGATTGCCAGATCCACTGCAACCTATTGAAATAGGCGGAACAAAACTTCCTGCATACGTCTTTATTGATGACGGTCCAAGAGTATTCCGTTACTACTCGCCCGATCCTCGAAAAGATTCCGTGAAGACATTCCACGCTTATCTTGATGCACATCGTAATAACCCACATCTTGATATCGAGATGTTGCCAGTTTCTGTGATGTTTGGACGCTCTCCAGGTCGTGAAGGCCATAATGGTGTTCCACATTTACGTGTGCTTAATGGTATCCAAAAATTTATCGCTATCCTCTGGTTAGGTCGTGATAGTTTTGTTCGTTTTTCACCCACTGTATCAATGCGTGAAATGGCGAACGAACACGGCACTGACACCAGTATAGCTCGAAAACTCGCTCGCGTTGCGCGTATCCACTTTTCACGTCAGCGTTTAGCGGCAGTTGGCCCTAAATTGCCAGCACGCCAAGATCTCTTCAATAAATTGCTTTCATCGAAAGCCATTGAAAAAGCAATTGAAGATGAATCAAAAGCGAAGAAAATCTCACTGGATAAAGCGCGTAAAAATGCCACTGATATCATGGAAGAAATTGCAGCTAATTTCTCATATGAAGCGGTGCGTATGAGTGATCGCGTATTAAGTTGGACATGGAATAAGCTCTACCAAGGTATCAACGTTTATAATGCCGAACGCGTGCGCAAACTCGCGCAAGATGGGCATGAAATAGTTTATGTTCCTTGCCACCGTAGCCACATGGACTACTTGCTGCTTTCTTATGTGCTTTATCACCAAGGTTTAGTACCACCACATATTGCGGCAGGGATTAACCTTAATTTCTGGCCAGCAGGTCCGATTTTCCGCCGTTTAGGGGCTTTCTTTATCCGAAGAACCTTTAAGGGTAACAAGCTTTACTCCACTATTTTCCGCGAATATTTAGGTGAGCTATTTACACGAGGCTATTCCATTGAATATTTCGTTGAAGGTGGACGCTCTCGTACAGGTCGATTGTTAGATCCTAAAACAGGAACGCTTTCAATGACGGTACAAGCCATGTTACGCGGTGAAACACGCCCTATTTCTGTTGTTCCAATTTATATTGGGTATGAGCACGTAATGGAAGTGGCAACCTATGCCAAAGAATTACGCGGAGCAACAAAAGAGAAAGAAGGCCTTATGCAGATGGTCAGAGGATTACGTAAATTACGTAACCTTGGTCAAGGCTATGTGAACTTTGGTGAGCCGATTTCTGTTGTACAATATTTAAATCAGGCTGTGCCACAATGGCGTGATGATATTGATCCCATTGAGCCACAACGCCCAAGTTGGTTAAACCCAGCAGTAAGCACCCTCGCTGATAACATTATGGTTCATATCAATAATGCAGCATCAATTAATGCGATCAACCTTGTTTCAACAGCCTTGTTGGCATCACGCCAGCGCGCACTCACAAGAGAGCAACTGTTAGAGCAAGTAGATTGTTATCTGCAATTATTACGCAATGTGCCTTATTCGGCAGATATGATTGTGTCTGATAAAAATGCTGAAGCCTTATTAGAACACGCTTTACAATCAGATAAATTCCAAGTCGAAAAAGACAGTCTGGGTGATATTGTGGTGCTTCCTCGTGAAAGCGCGGTATTAATGACTTATTACCGTAATAACACAATCCACTTAATGGTCACTCCATCATTAATTGCCAGCATCATCTTACATCATGAAAAAATTCATCGTGATGATTTAATGAAACAAGTTGAGCTAATCTTCCCTCTTATTAAAGCAGAACTATTTATTCGTTATGAGAAAGAAGAACTCCCTGAAGTCATTAATACGTTGATTGCAGAATTGTGCCGCCAGCGCCTGATTTGTTGTGATAGTGATGGCTTACTGCGTATCAACCCAGCACGTATTCGCCCATTACAGCTTTTAGCTGCCAGTGTCAGAGAAACATTACAGCGCTATGGTATTACACTCTCTTTACTCAATTTTGCCCCTGAAATTAGCCGTGCATTATTGGAAAAAGAGAGCCGTATCTTGGCACAACGTCTTTCAGTCCTGCATGGTATCAACGCGCCTGAGTTCTTTGATAAAGCGGTGTTCTCTACTTTAGTTTCAACGCTACGTGAAGAAGGGTATCTCAATGATAATGAAGATATTCTAAAAGCAGATGCTTCTGCCCTTTACCAAGTGATTGCAAAATTAATGTCACCAGAAATTCGCTTAACCATTGAAAGCGTGGGGATCACTGAAGATAACAATTCAGCACAAACGATTGACGAAAAAAGTGAGCCAAAAGCTGATGAATAATCAGTAAATAGAGCCATGGCTGAAATAGAAAAGGGATAAGCGTATTGCTTATCCCTTTTTGTTTCTACTCAATCGTAGAGAACTATTTAGCACTTATGATCTGTTAAAAATAACTAAATAAAATGCCCGCAAATAAAACAAAACCAACATAGTTATTATTCATAAAAGCTTGGAAACACGGCGCTCTTTCACGCTCTGCAATAAGTTTCTGCTGATAAATAAACAGCGCTGTGACTAACAATAGCGACCAGTAGTAGATACCTTTCAGACTCAGCAAAATACCGATACCCACTAATAATGCCAACATCACCAGTTGTAAAATACCGATAATAATTTTGTCATAACGGCCGAATAAAATGGCGGTAGATTTAACCCCAATTTTTATATCATCATTACGATCAACCATGGCATATTGTGTATCGTAAACCACAGACCAGACAATATTAACAAGGAATAATAGCCAACACACTAATGGCAAACTTTCAGAAACGGCAGCAAATCCCATCGGGATTGACCAGCCAAAAGCCATACCTAAAATAAGCTGGGGTAAATTACTAAACCGTTTAACGAAAGGATAAAACCACGCCAGTGCAAGCCCTGCCACAGAGAGCCAAATAGTCATAGTATTAAGTGTTAAAACTAATGCAAAGGACAAGAGTACCAAAACGATAAATAGAATTTTGCTCTCTTTTTCTGTCACAGCCCCACTAGGTAATGGTCGATTTTTAGTTCGTTCAACACTGCCATCAATTTTCCGGTCAGCAAAGTCGTTTATTACACACCCAGCGGCACGCATAGAGAACACGCCAATAGTAAAGACAATCAGAATATGCCAATCAGGAAAACCTTTAGCGGCAATCCATAAAGCCCAATAAGTTGGCCAAAGTAATAATAGCGCTCCGATAGGTTTATCTATACGCATTAAACGGCTATATGCTTGCCATTTACTTTGCGTCATACTTCCCTCCAATTTTAGCTCCCCCTAATTACTTCTCATACACTGGTGATGCCGGTAGAAACATCTCGGTTAATAATAAAGGTTTATCTGAAAGCTGGAAACGAGAACGGCGTAGCCAATACCCATTTTGTTGCCCGATATGAATAAAATCACGGCTTAAAGTTGTTTCCTGAAACAGATAACGCCCAAGTGGAACGGTTCTTAGATTGACCAGTTTTCTGTCTTCGCCTGTCAATGTCTCTTCTGGTACTAACGTCCGCCCTAATAACCAAGGAATATCGTCACCACACAATACCACTTCTCTTAACCAATAACGCTGACTTTTGGGTAAACACGCTCTTTCGTCAGCGGGTTCAATAATGTCAATAAATCCTTCTTGATAAGGCATTACAGTGACTTTTTGGCAATATTGTTCAAATCGCCTTGTCATGGAGCCTAATTCCATTAACCAACTTAATGTACTTTCTTGAATACTTGCATGTTCCTCACTGGGTAGCCAATGGATAGGTGCAGGGGTAATTATTGATTTTTTGAACATTTATTCATCATCACGCTTTGATGATCCTAACTAGTGTGAGTCATGATGCATAAGGATATCATGATGTGACTAAGGGAAGTTAAAAGCTGATAACATTTCGCATAAATAATCTAAAAAAGCGTTAAAAGAAAATCAGATGGAGCACTAAACAATCAAAAAACAAAGGAGGTCATAAAAACCTCCTTTCTATCTAACCAACTACTTATATTCAGTTTATTCGATTAACGCCATGCTTTATAACGATTAATCAGATTATTTGTTGAGCTATCATGGCTGTTAACACTTTCCTTACCTTTTAATTCAGGAAGAATACGATTAGCCAGTTGTTTGCCTAATTCAACACCCCATTGGTCAAAGGTGAAGATATTGAAAATAACACCTTGTACAAAGATTTTATGTTCATACATTGCGATCAATGCACCTAATGAATAAGGCGTAATTTCTTTTAACAAAATAGAGTTAGTTGGGCGGTTACCTTCGAATACTTTGAAAGGTGCAACATATCCCATGGTTTTAGGATCTTTCCCTGCTGCGGCAAATTCCGCATCAACTTGCTCACGGGTTTTACCAAAAGCGAGGGCTTCGGTTTGTGCAAAGAAGTTAGACATCAATTTTGCATGATGATCAGATAGTGGATTATGGCTAATTGCAGGTGCAATGAAATCACAAGGGATAATTTTTGTACCTTGGTGGATCAGTTGGTAAAACGCATGTTGGCCGTTTGTACCCGGCTCGCCCCAAATGATAGGACCCGTTTGATAACTCACTTTGTTTCCATCACGATCAATATACTTACCATTCGATTCCATATTGCCTTGTTGGAAGTAAGCCGCAAAACGATGCATGTATTGATCGTATGGCAGAATCGCTTCAGTTTCTGTACCAAAAAAATTGTTATACCAAATGCCAATCAGAGCGAGGATCATTGGGATGTTATTTTCAGCATCGGTTGTTCTAAAGTGATTATCCATTGCATGAGCGCCTTCCAGCAATTGCTCAAAATTGTCATAACCAACAGATAATGCGATAGATAAACCAATTGCTGACCATAATGAATAACGACCACCAACCCAATCCCAGAATTCAAACATATTGGCAGTATCAATACCAAATTTAGCTACTTCTGTACTGTTTGTGGATAACGCCACAAAGTGTTTAGCGACAAATGCACTTTCTTTAGCAGAGGCTAAGAACCAATCTCTTGCTGAGTGTGCATTTGTCATGGTTTCTTGTGTGGTAAAGGTTTTTGATGCAATAAGGAATAGCGTCGTTTCAGGATCACATTTTTTCAGTGTTTCTGCGATATGCGTACCATCAACATTAGAAACAAAATGCATAGTAAGATGGTTTTTATATGGACGTAATGCTTCTGTCACCATATAAGGACCAAGATCAGAACCACCGATACCAATATTTACAACATCAGTAATTGCTTTGCCTGTATAACCTTTCCATTCACCACTAATAATGCGCTCACTGAATGTTTTCATTTTATTCAGTACAGCATTAACTTCAGGCATAACATCTTTGCCATCAACGATGACAGGAGTATTGCTACGATTACGTAATGCAGTATGCAATACAGCACGATCTTCAGTGCGGTTGATTTTCTCACCCGCAAACATGCTATTTATCGCACCTTTAACGTCACATTCCTTAGCCAAAGCCTGCAATTTCTCTAATGTTTCTTTCGTAATACGGTTTTTTGAAAAATCCACTAGAATTTGGTCTGAAAACGTTTTTGAAAATTGCTCAAAGCGTGATGGTTCCTGAGCAAACAGTGTTTTCATCTCGGTATTTTTGATAACCGAGAAATGGTTTTCTAATGCCTTCCAGGCTAGGGTTTGGGTTGGGTTTACATTTTTCATTCACAATACTCTCTTAAGATTACAATCCAATATTCTCAGATTGTAGCCTGACATTTAATAGTTACAGTCAATTCTTTCTCATTTGATGATATTGGTCAAAACCATTCAACAAATCTAGTACTAATTACTTACATAGGTAAAACCGATAATGTGGAGCTGATTATTAATTAAATTGATTATTCTTCACTCTGCATTGACTCTCTACTTAATAACCGATATTCCTAAGTGTGTCCAACATCTCATTTTTGCCTAAAGGAATACGACAATGACTGATAATACTGCTACGCCTTCATCTGCATCATCGCCATACACTATCGCTAAATTTGGTGGCACCAGTGTTGCTAACTTTTCAGCAATGGAAAAATGCGCAGATATTATCCTGAAACAAAAGTCAGTTCGTGTCGTGGTTCTTTCAGCATCTGCTGGCATTACTAATTTATTAATTGAGCTTGCAGCAGGTACAGAGCCTTCACAACGGGAAGCTTTACTCTCACAAGTTCGTGATATTGAGTATGCAATTATCAACCAGCTTTCTCAGCCAGAAATTATTTCTCAAGAAATAAATCGCCTGCTTGAGAATATTGAGATGCTCTCTGAAGCAGCTTCACTTGCCACATCTGATGCATTGACAGACGAATTAGTCAGTCACGGTGAATTAATGTCAACCTTGCTATTTGTTGAATTATTACGTGAAAAAGGCATACAGGCAGATTGGTTTGATGTCAGAAAAGTGATGAAAACCAATGATCTATTTTGTCATGCTGAACCCGATATGGCGCAGCTTACCGAGCTTACAAAAAGCCTGATCCAACCTCGTCTAGAAGAAACCGTTATTGTCACTCAAGGTTTTATTGGTCAAGAGCCTAAAGGGAGAACCACAACTCTCGGTCGTGGTGGTAGTGACTATACGGCTGCACTTATTGGTGAAGCACTCGAAATGTCTCGTGTGGATATTTGGACGGATGTACCTGGCATTTACAGTACCGATCCAAGAATAGTGCCAGAGGCACATCGTATTGATCAAATCGCCTTTAATGAAGCGGCTGAAATGGCCACTTTTGGCGCTAAAATATTACACCCAGCCACATTATTACCCGCTGTACGTAGTGGTATTCCTGTGTTTGTTGGCTCCAGCAAAGCACCCGAAGAAGGGGGCACTTTAGTTTGCGCTCAAACAGAAAATCCGCCGGTATTCCGTGCGATTGCATTACGTAGAAAGCAAACGTTGCTCACATTACATAGCCTAAAAATGCTTCATGCGCGTGGCTTCTTAGCTGAAATTTTCACTATTTTATCACGCCATCATATTTCCGTTGATGTGATAACAACCTCTGAAGTCAGTATTGCTTTAACCCTTGATACAACAGGTACAACAAATTCATCAGGCAGTCTCTTAACAAATGCCTTATTAACCGAGCTTTCTGCATTATGTCGTGTTGAAGTAGAAGAAGATCTGGCATTAGTTGCCGTGATTGGTAATTCACTTTCACAAATTAATGGTTTAGGCAGTAAAATTTTTGGCGCATTAGAAAATTACAATATTCGTATGATAAGCCATGGAGCAAGTACGCATAATTTATGTTTATTAGTTAATGGCAAAGATGCAGATAATATTGTGCGTAAATTGCATGATACGTTGTTTTAAATAACCATATTGAGAGAGATAACGTTTATCTCTCTCAAAATTCAACCTTTATTATTGAAATGGTGTAAGCTTTAAAGAACTTCATTGAATAACAATTAGAATTAAAATCTAACTTTATTAATGGAGTAATAAAAATGATAATTTATGGTAATATTTGTAATTTTATTAAAAATAGTGCAAAAGAAATAACATCCGCCAACGCAGATAATACTTTAAAAGAAATAAAATATCAGCTTTCCTTGGTTAAAAACTCAAATGAAATTTATACAACAGTAGAGAAAAATACAATTTCTATTGTAAAAAAATTTGAGCTAGAAAAGAACCCTGCTCATAAGGTAAAAAACAATAAGTCATTAGATCAACAATGTATTGAATCAATAATGAAAATAAATAATCTTTGCAAAAATAAAGATATTAATGTAATAAAAAAATACAATACTCTATTAAATACGCTTGAAAAAGAACAGATAAAAAAAACAAGTCAAGAAAGTGAAATAAGTAAAAAAGAAATTATTTTTAAAAACAAAGAATCTCTATTTAATAAAATAAAAGGATCCAATGAGAAATTAAAAGAAATCATTGATGCACATTACCAATGCTTTCAGGCAATAACAAAAGAAATTGAAAACATTGATGATAAAAACATCACTGAAAAAATAAATGAATATAACAAATATAAATCAGAAATTCTTGAAAAAATAAATAACCATAAAATTAATAATGAAAAAGAAATGGGTTCAACTGAACTTAGACAGTATATAAAAGAACTTCAACAATATGATAATAATCTAGATAAATTTATTGAAAGCACAAATAATATCACTCACAGATATAAAAATGAATTAGATATACTTAGCGACAAAGATTTTAAATTATCTGATGGTGAAATTTTAAAAATGGTAGATCATCATGTAGGTAAATTAAAAGAAATGAACTTACAAATTAATTAACCCTTTAATTTTAAATAAAACAAAATTAAAATTTTCTAATAGGCTTCTTTTTTAGAAGCCTATTTCTTAATAATTTAATACACCCGATAACCGTTATATTTTTTCGCAAATTGATTAAATTTACCGAAATCAATTAAGGCAACCTCTAAAGTCTTATGCGATAAATGAGACATCTTCGCAATTTTTTCGACAAAAACGCGGTTATCTTCTAGCTGTTTAGCGGTCAGTGTCGAAGCAATAATCTCACACTCTTTCGGCGTGACAATCCAACCATCATTAGTAGCAAATTTATGAATAGGGATATTCCCTTCTTTTTTACTCTCTTGAGCAAGCAACGCTTCTTCTTCTTTCATTGCCTGTTTAAATAATGCTATTTCTTCTTCAACAGGCTCTGGGGAAGTCGGAGTTTTATGATAAATATAGTCCCCGACTTCTTCGATTCGTGCAGGCGTCATTTCTGCTTTTAGCCAAATTTTATCAAATGCTTTTTCATCTAAAACAGCATCAGTATCTAAGTTTCCTGTTAGTTGCATCAGATTTAAAAAAGCATTAATTAAAACTTCACTTAATGGATAATTTCCTTTTGCTAAAGAAGGAAACGGCACCTCAGCGCCAGCAGGTGGTGTTTTCTGAAGGTACAAAGTATAGCTCATTGTAATGTCCTTTTTTCTGATACAGGTTTATAGCTTAAACATCTTTAATGGGAACGGCTAGAGGAAATAACAAGGAGATATTGCTATCCCCTCACTATTTATTACATTATTGAGATCTGAAAACAAAAATAAACTAAGACTCATACCCTAAATTAGGCGCTAACCAACGTTCAACTTCACTCACGCTCATTTCTCGACGTTTTGCATAATCTTCAACCTGATCTTTTTGAATTTGAGCAACAGCGAAATATTTACTATCAGGATGACTAAAATACCAACCCGATACTGAAGCACCAGGCCACATGGCATACGCATCGGTCAGTTTCATTCCAATACGATTTTCAACATCAAGTAATTGCCAAATTTTGGCTTTTTCTGTGTGCTCAGGGCAGGCAGGATACCCCGGTGCAGGTCGCGTTCCTTGATATTTTTCTCGAATAAGCTCGTCATTGGAGAGGTTTTCATCAGGGCTATAACCCCAAATTTGAGTTCTAACCCGCTGATGAAGATATTCAGCAAAAGCCTCTGCTAATCTATCTGACAGCGCTTTTACCATGATTTTATTGTAGTCATCATGGGCATTATCATAAGTATTCGCGAGAGTATCCTCTTCTAATCCTCCCGTAACGGCAAAAGCACCAAAATAGTCAGCAACACCACTTTCAACAGGAGCAATAAAATCAGCTAAGCAGTAATTAGGAAAATCATTTTTCTCTGTTTGCTGACGCAAATGGCAACTGTGTAATGATTCATGTTGTCGGCTTTCATCTTGATAAATCACAATATCATCACCCAGACGATTAGCGGGGAATATCCCGACAATTCCTTTAGGCGTTAATAATTTTTCACGGCTTAATTTGTCCAGCATCGCATTTGCATCGGCAAATACACGTCTTGCCTCTTCACCGACTACATCATCTTCTAAAATACGCGGATATTTCCCCGCTAAAGACCACGTCATAAAGAAAGGCGTCCAATCGATATATTCACGTAAGGTTTCAATACTTGCAGTGATCTCCTGCACGCCTAATTGGTTGGGTTTTGGTGGTGTGTAATTTTGCCAATCAATTTGTAGCGCATTTTTTCGCGCAACCTCTAAAGAAACAGGCGGTGTACGCGGTTTTTTTCTGGCGTATTGCTGACGTACTACTTCATATTCACGACGTGTTTTAGCAACAAAATCAGCTTGTTGTGTTTCAGATAATAGTGCAGCAACAACACCTACGGTTCTTGATGCATTTTGAACATAAACAGTAGGATGACTATAATTGGGTTCTATTTTTACTGCAGTATGCGCTTTGGACGTTGTTGCTCCACCAATCATTAATGGTAAAGAAAAACCGCGCCTTTCCATCTCTTTGGCAACATTCACCATCTCATCAAGTGAAGGCGTGATCAGCCCTGAAAGCCCAATAATATCGACTTTTTCATCAATCGCTGTTTGTAGGATCTTATCGCAGGGAACCATCACCCCCAGATCGATGATCTCATAGTTGTTACATTGCAAAACAACGCCGACAATATTTTTGCCAATATCGTGAACATCTCCTTTTACCGTAGCCAGTAAGATTTTACCTGCTGAGCTACCCGCTTGTTTAGATGCCTGAATATAAGGCTCCAGATAAGCAACGGCTTGTTTCATCACTCTTGCTGATTTCACCACTTGAGGCAAAAACATTTTTCCTTCACCAAACAAATCGCCAACAGTATTCATGCCATTCATCAATGGCCCTTCAATCACTTCAATAGGGCTTGATGCTTGTTGACGACAAGCTTCGGTATCTTCAACAATAAACTCCGTGATCCCCTTCACTAAAGCGTACTCTAGACGTTTCTCAACATTCCATTGTCGCCATTCTGCCAACTGATGATTTTGCTCATCACCTTTAGTGCCACGATAGCGCTCTGCCACTGCTAATAAATTATCTGTACTCTCTTCATGGCGGTTTAATATCACATCTTCGACTGCATTACGCAGTTCATCAGGTAGAGAATCGTAAATGGCAAGTTGCCCCGCATTAACAATCCCCATATCCATACCATTTTTTACTGCGTAATAAAGAAAAACAGAGTGAATGGCTTCACGAACAGGATCGTTACCTCTAAATGAGAATGAAACGTTAGATACCCCACCAGAAATTAAGGCATAAGGTAGTTGAGATTTAATATCCGCACAAACTTCAATAAAATCAACTGCATAATTATTATGCTCTGCAATACCTGTGGCGACAGCGAATATATTAGGATCAAAAATAATATCTTCTGGAGGAAAACCCGCTTGCTCGGTTAATAACTGATACGCTCGGCGACAAATTTCAATTTTGCGCTCTCTAGTATCTGCTTGCCCGACTTCATCAAATGCCATAACAACAACAGCAGCACCGTATTTACGCACCAATTTAGCGTGTTCAAGAAAAGGGATTTCTCCTTCTTTCATTGAAATGGAGTTAACAATGCCTTTGCCTTGAATACATTTTAGCCCCTCTTCAATCACTTCCCATTTAGAGGAATCAATCATCACCGGAACTTTAGCAATATCAGGCTCGCCAGCAATAAGGTTAAGAAAACGTGTCATGGCTTCGACAGCATCTAACATGCCTTCATCCATATTGATATCAATGATTTGAGCGCCATTTTCAACTTGCTGACGGGCAACATCTAACGCTTCTTGATAATTACCTTCTTTTATCAAACGCTTAAATTTAGCAGAACCTGTGACATTAGTTCGTTCACCCACATTCACAAACAGTGAATTCTCATCAATAACTAATGGTTCAAGACCGGAAAGACGACATGCTTTCTTCAAGGAAGGTAATACTCTTGGCGCAATACCTTCTACCGCTTGTGAAATGGCGAGAATATGCTCAGGTGTTGTTCCGCAACACCCACCGACAATATTAAGAAAACCGGCTTGCGCCCACTCTTTAATTTGCTCAGCCATTTCTTGGGCATCTAAATCATAGCCTCCAAAGGCGTTAGGCAAACCCGCATTAGGATGAGCACTGACATAAGTTTCAGAAATTTGTGAAAGTGTTTGAATATATTGGCGTAATTCTTTAGGGCCTAATGCGCAGTTTAAACCAAATGAGAGCGCATCCGCATGACGTAAAGAGTGGTAAAAAGCTTCTGTTGTTTGACCCGTTAGGGTTCTTCCTGAAGCATCTGTAATGGTGCCAGAGATCATCACAGGTAATTCAATATTGAGCGATTCAAACTCACATTTAATGGCAAAAATAGCCGCTTTCGCGTTTAGTGTGTCGAAAATAGTTTCGACCATAATTAAATCAACACCACCTTTAATTAATCCACGCGTTGCTTCTCGATAGGCTTCCACCAGCTTATCAAATGAAACATTACGAAAGGCAGGATCATTAACATCAGGAGAGATAGATGCCGTTCTGTTGGTTGGCCCTAAAACACCTGCAACATAACGAGGTTTATCCGGTGTTAAAGCACTCCATTTATCGGCACTGGCTTTGGCTAATTTTGCGGCTTCTTCGTTTAGCTCAAAACAGAGTGACTCCATGTGATAATCAGCCATCGCGATAGATGTCGAGTTAAAGGTGTTGGTTTCAACAATATCAGCGCCAGCTTGAAAATAAGCATCATGTATATCTGCAATGATCTGGGGTTGTGTTAAGACTAAAAGGTCATTATTTCCTTTAACATCACAATCCCAATGAGCAAAACGCTCACCACGATAATCGATTTCTGTAAGTTGATATTGCTGGATCATCGTCCCCATTGCGCCATCAAGTACTAAGATACGTTTTCCTAATGCTTCTACCAGTTGTTGTTTTATGTTTGCCACGTTGTTTCCTCTCAATTGAGAATGCTTTTGTGCTGTTTTTTCTTTATTGTTATTTCGTTGCTTTTTTATCCTACCATACCTTTTTACAAAGATTTCTAAGACGAAGATGAGAGATTTTCACTCAGTGATAAACACTCTTGATAAATATTTTTTATCACATATTTTGTTTTGAAAAATGTAGTGATCGGAGGAGTTTTATTATACGAGATAGTTCATAATAGATATTATTATGGATAGCATTTCTGGAGTGTATGCATGACAGTTTCCCCTACAAATAAAAAAGTACGTAAGACAAAAACAACTGCCACTCAAAGCACTGCACAAGGAGGTCCAGTTCAGTCATTAAGTCGTGGGCTGACATTATTGGAATATATTTCCGAATCTCCGGGGGGGATCGCTCTAACTGATCTCGCCTTCCAAGCTGGGTTACCCAATTCCACAACACACCGCCTACTCACGACACTTCAACAGCATGGTTTTGTTCGCCAAGTCGGAGATTTAGGATTATGGGTGGTAGGAACACACGCCTTTATTGTTGGCAGTAGTTTTCTACAAACCCGCAATCTTTTGGTAATGGTGCATCCTATTTTACGTCAGTTGATGGAAGACTCGGGTGAAACCGTTAATCTGGCAATTCTTGACCAAATTGAATTTGATGCGGTAATTGTCGATCAAGTGCAATGTAATGCGTTAATGAGAATGTCCGCACCTATTGGCGGCAAATTACCGATGCATGCATCGGGCGCAGGTAAAGCGTTTCTTTCTACTTTACCAGAAAATAAATTACTGCCTTTGCTCCAGAAAAAAGGCTTAATGGCTTATACACCTCACACCCGAACACTTCCCTCTTCCCTAAAAGAAAGCTTAGAGCAAGCTCGCAAACAAGGTTTTTCTTTCGATGATGAAGAGCATGCTTTGGGCTTACGCTGTATAGGTGCTTGTATTTATGATGAACACCACCAGCCTTTTGCGGCGATTTCGCTTTCTGGCCCAGTTTCTAGAATGACGGATTCTCGTATCACTGAATTGGGTGCCATGGTGATAAAAGCAGCAAAACAAATTAGCCGTGAATACGGTGGCGTAAAAAGTTAATCCCCTCTTTTTCACCTTCCTCATTGCAAATAATGAGGAAGGTATCTCCAAAATTAAACCGATTCAGCTTTTTAAAATGACAGCTTTTATGCTTTATTTTCGTTAAATATTAAAAAACTGTTATTTCTCACCCCAAAAAATTGATGCTGATCACAGATGTTGTTTATGGTGCATCAAGAGTATTGCAACTCTGCTTGTTACCCGTAACAATGTTACCGGTAACAAATACTATAGCGAGTTTAAGTATTCTCTTTTTTTAAAGCTAATAGTAACGCTCATCACCCTTGTGTGACTAAAGGAAGCATCATTATGACCCCTAAAAATCATGACCCAATTCAGAACGACGTTGTTCCCCTTAACGAAACAGTAAAACAGGTGACTGAACGCATTATTGCTCGTTCACAAACAACACGTCGTGCTTATCTGAAAAAAATTGAAGCCGCAAAAAGTCAAACAGTACATCGTGCTCAATTGGCTTGCGGTAATTTGGCTCATGGTTTCGCAGCTTGTCAGGCTGACGATAAAAATCTCCTGAAAAATATGGTTCATAATGATATTGCCATTATCACTGCTTACAATGATATGTTGTCGGCTCATCAACCGTATGAAGATTATCCTCAAAAAATTAAAAAAGCATTACATGCTGTTGGTGCCGTAGGACAAGTGGCAGGCGGTGTTCCTGCAATGTGCGATGGTGTCACTCAGGGACAAGATGGTATGGAGCTATCGCTCCTTAGTCGTGATGTTATTGCAATGTCAGCGGCAGTTGGCTTATCCCATAATATGTTTGATGGCGCGCTCTATTTAGGGATCTGCGATAAAATCGTTCCCGGATTAGCGATGGCAGCACTCTCTTTTGGTCATCTTCCTGCTATTTTTGTTCCTGCGGGTCCTATGACTAGCGGTTTACCCAATAAAGAAAAAGTCCGTATTCGCCAGCTTTATGCTGAAGGTAAAGTGGATCGTAATGCCTTGTTAGAAGCAGAAGCCGCTTCTTATCATAGTATTGGAACTTGTACCTTTTATGGCACAGCGAATTCCAACCAAATGGTGATGGAAATAATGGGGTTACATTTACCCGGATCTTCTTTTGTGCATCCTAATACGCCATTGCGTGATGCATTGACTGACGCAGCCGCGAGCCAAATTGTGCGTCTCACTGAAAACTCGGGTAACTATCTTCCTATCGGGCAATTAGTTGATGAGAAAGTGATTGTAAATGGCATTATTGCTCTGTTAACAACAGGCGGTTCCACTAACCTCACTATGCACTTAGTCGCAATGGCTCGTGCAGCAGGTATTATTATTAATTGGGATGATTTCTCTGAACTTTCGCAAGTTGTTCCACTTATTGCTCGCATTTATCCTAATGGCCCTGCTGATATTAACCAATTCCAAGCGGCTGGAGGAATTGCTCTCATTATTCGTGAATTACTGAAAAAAGGCTTAATTCATCGTGATGTAAACACGGTGGCTGGATTTGGTATTGAACGCTATACCTTAGAGCCTTGGTTAAATGACGGCAAACTTGATTGGCGTGAAGGTGCGATAAGCTCTTTAGATAAAGATGTGATTGCTGATATAAATACGCCATTCTCATCACATGGTGGTACACAAGTGATGCAAGGTAATTTAGGTAGAGCGGTAATGAAAACCTCTGCGGTACCCGATGAGAATAAAATTATCGAAGCGCCAGCTGTTGTTTTTAATAGCCAACATGATATTGCCGCTAAATTTGAAGCTGGTGAGTTAAATAAAGATTGTGTGGTCGTTGTGCGTTATCAAGGACCACAAGCCAATGGGATGCCTGAATTACACAAATTAATGCCGCCGTTAGGAGTGTTAATGGATAAAGGCTACAAAGTCGCATTAGTTACAGATGGCAGACTTTCAGGAGCCTCCGGTAAAGTTCCCGCCGCAATTCATGTTACACCAGAGGCTGCAAATGGCGGCTTATTATCCAAAGTGCGTGATGGTGATATCATTCGTGTTAATGGTAAAACAGGTGAGTTAACGTTGCTTGTTGATGAGCAAACATTAAATGCTCGCCAAGATAAAATCCCTGATTTAAGTGCCAACAATACAGGCTGTGGTCGTGAGTTATTCGTTAATTTACGCCGTCATTTATCAGGTGCTGAACAAGGTGCTTGTTGCATCGATTTTTAATGTAGACAAGTTTTGAGGCTTAACGAGGAGCAGATTAAATATATTTGCTCACCACTTTCTGATTAGGAAATACAATCATGGATCATTGGAATACAAGTGCAGAGTCTGTACTAAAATCAGGGCCTGTTGTTCCTGTTATTGTTATCAACCATATTGATGACGCAGTCCCTGTTGCAAAAGCGTTAGTCGCCGGTGGTGTCAAAGTTTTAGAAGTGACGTTACGTACAGAATGTGCAATTGAGGCTATCCGCCGTATTGCAAAAGAAGTTCCTGAAGCCATTGTGGGCGCGGGTACGGTAATTAATCCTCAACAATTAGCACAAGTTACTGAAGCTGGTGCTCAATTTGCTATTAGCCCAGGATTAACCGAAGCATTACTCAAAGCAGCCGTTGCGGGAACTATTCCTTTAATTCCAGGAATTTCAACAGTTTCTGAATTAATGCTGGGAATGAGCTACGGTTTAAATGAATTTAAATTTTTCCCCGCAGAAGCTAATGGTGGTGTAAAGGCATTAAAAGCCATTGCAGGACCATTCTCAACCATCCGTTTCTGCCCAACTGGCGGTATTTCGCCAGAAAACTACCGTAATTACCTTGCACTTGAGAGTGTGCTTTGTATTGGTGGTTCTTGGTTGGTGCCTAATGATGCAGTGAAAGCAGGTGATTTCCAACGTATTACTGAATTAGCTAAAGAAGCTGTTGCGGGTACTCAACGTTAATTATCTCAGTACAAAAATAGGTTTTATCTAATAAAGGTAGGTATCCCCTTGTACCTATCTTTATTTTTATCTTTTCCTAAGGCAATTTATTAAGTAAATCGCTTAGTTTGGGAATAGGCATAAACATCTTCAATATACCCGTCTTTAATTTTTTGCTGCTGTTGTTGCCAATATTCTGGTGATAAAAGCTCACGATGTAAGGCTTCAAAATAGTCGCAAACCCGCTTATCACTGCATAGGAAATAGCGAAATTCTTCAGGAAATACATCATTGAGTGCAACGCTATACCAAGGCTCGCTCGCTAATTCATCTTCAGGGTAACGGGCAGGAGGGATCGCACGAAAATTCATGTCTGTCATATAACTAATTTCATCATAGTCATAGAAAATCACACGATGATGACGAGTCACACCAAAGTTTTTAAACAGCATATCACCAGGAAAAATATTCGCTGCAATAAGCTCTTTCAACGCTTGCCCATAATCTTCAACGACCGCTTTAAGCTGATTGTCATCACACTGTTCCATATAGATATTAAGTGGCATCATTCGACGTTCCATATACAGATGACGGATCAATAATTTATCTCCCAGATCTTCTAGCTTATTTGGGATCTCTTGTTCAAAAATAGCCATTAATTCAGGGCTAATTCTTTTCTTATCGATCATAAAGTTTTCGAACTCTTGGGTATCTGCCATGCGTCCGACACGATCGTGTTCTTTAACTAATCGATAGCACTCTTTTACACGCTCTGCAGTGATCGTTTTTTGGGGCGCAAACTTATCTTTGATCACTTTAAAAACACGATCATAAGTGGGTAATGTAAATACCAACATCACCATACCTTTTACACCGGGAGCTTCAATAAATTGCTCTGATGAAAAATTCATAAAGGCGAGGTATTCACGATAGTATTCTGTTTTACCGTGTTTTTGACACCCTATTGACATATAAAGCTCAGCGATAGATTTGCTCGGTAATATATCTCTTAACCATGCAACTAATGCTGCTGGAAATGGGGCATAAACCATAAAATAAGAACGGGCAAAACCAAAAACGATACTCGCTTCATCTGCCGAGATAAGGCAAGTATCAATCAGTAATTGTTGCTCAACATTATGAATAGGTAATAAGAATGGAATATATTGCTCATTAATCACTATTTTACCAATCAACCAAGCCGCTTTATTACGATAAAAAAGTTCGTTTGCGATATGAAATACCGCACTCTGCAATTGTTCAGAAGAGAACTGGGCAGTAAGTACATCACAAATAGCGTGAATATCACGCTGTTTATTTTGCCACGGTAGTCGCAAAGGTAAGCGAGATAAAATGTCTTGCAGTAATGTGGGTAAATCACTTTGAATAACAAACTGCTTTGATAACGGTCGAGGTGCTTGTGTAAAGCGATAAGCTGGTTGGGATGAAAAAACAAATAGGTTTTTTTTATTCAATTCACGATGGTAAAACAGACGACAATAAACAGAATTAAAAAAGCTCTCTGCGATCTCAAATCGAGGGTAATTGGGTAATAATTGCGTATAGTTCTCTTTCACTCTTTGTAGAAAAAGACTTTCTTTATCAATATCATGTCGAATACACCTAAGTTGTTCAACCACTAATCCAACATGATTATCGTATAACCGGATGCGTTCCTTCATCGCGATTTGAACACCATGCCAATCCGCTTGCTCAAAACGATATTGCGCTCCTGACGTTATCTCAAGAAAGCGACCATATTGGGCATCAAAGCCTTGTAAAATTGTTTGAGCAATTAAATCTTCTGGCGTCATTAACAACCTCACGAAAAAGAGGAGCATCCTGCTCCTGAATTATCACCACAAAAACAGATAATGATATTTTTAAAACTTGTGGTTTGCGCAAACTAGAATTGTTGTTCTTCTGTAGAGCCTGTTAGTGCCGTCACTGAAGACATACCACCTTGAATAATCGTGGTCACTTTATCGAAATACCCTGTTCCCACCTCTTGCTGATGCGAGGAGAAGGTATAACCTTGATTAAGTGCAGCAAACTCTTTTTCTTGCACTTTCTCTACATAATGCTTCATGCCTTCACCTTTGGCGTAATCATGTGCCAGATCAAACATGTTGAACCACATGCTGTGAATGCCCGCTAAGGTAATAAACTGGAATTTATATCCCATTGCTGATAGCTCATCTTGGAAATGGGCAATCGTGCGATCATCAAGGTTCTTTTTCCAGTTAAAAGAAGGCGAGCAGTTATAAGCCAGCATTTTTCCGGGGTATTTATCGTGAATAGCTTCTGCAAACTTAGCAGCCATTTTCAGATCAGGAAGTGATGTTTCACACCACACCAGATCAGCATAAGGTGCATAAGCAAGCCCACGGCTAATTGCTTGATCAATACCCGCATGGGTACAGAAAAAACCTTCAGGTGTGCGCTCTCCGGTTAAGAATGAGCTATCATAAGGATCGCAATCTGAAGTTAAGAGATCAGCAGCATCAGCATCTGTTCTTGCAACAAGTAATGTTGGCACATCAGACACATCTGCGGCTAAACGTGCAGCAACAAGCTTTTGTACAGCCTCTTGAGTAGGAACTAATACTTTTCCTCCCATATGACCACATTTTTTCACTGCCGCTAACTGATCTTCAAAGTGAACACCTGCCGCTCCAGCTTCAATCATCGCCTTCATTAATTCAAAGGCATTTAATACTCCACCAAAACCAGCTTCCGCATCAGCCACAATAGGAAGGAAAAAATCAATATAATCTTTATGTTGAGGACCAATACCATTTGACCACTGAATTTGATCAGCTCGTCTAAACGTATTATTGATACGCTGAACAACATTAGGAACAGAATCAACTGGATATAGAGATTGATCAGGGTACATACTTGCTGCGGTGTTAGCATCAGCAGCCACTTGCCATCCTGAAAGGTAAACAGCTTCTAACCCTGCTTTTGCTTGTTGCAACGCTTGCCCACCAGTTAAAGCTCCTAATGCATTAACATAACCCTTTTTCGATTTACCATTTAATGATGACCAAAGCCTTTGAGCGCCACGTCTTGCTAAGGTATGTTCTGGGTTAACCGAACCTCTTAATTTAATGACATCTTCAGCGCTATAAGGACGGGTAATACCTTTCCAGCGAGGTTGTTCCCACTCTTTCTCTAATTGGGCGATTTGCTCTGATCTACTAATAGTCATAAAAACAGCTCCTATAAATACGGTAGTGATGATGTTTGCAGTTTATAAATACGTTTTAACGTATCTTTTTTAATTTAAAAGTTGGTAACCCGGTAAAGTCAGAAAATCGACTAATTCATCTTGGGTTGTAATCTTATCCATCAAAGAAGCCGCTTCTTTAAAACGTCCTTCTTCAAAACGAGTATCACCGACTTCTTGGCGTATCACTTCAAGCTCTTCTTTCAGCATTTTACGAAAGAGATCTTTAGTCACGACTTGCCCATCAGACAGTGTTTTTTGATGGCGGATCCATTGCCAAATAGAGGTACGCGATATTTCTGCTGTTGCTGCATCTTCCATTAATCCATAGATAGGTACGCAACCATTACCAGAAATCCACGCTTCAATATATTGCACCGCAACGCGAATATTAGCTCTCATGCCCTTTTCTGTACGTTCGCCTGTACAAGGTGCTAATAACATTTCTGCCGTTATTTTCTCATTGCGTTGTACATCGAGTTGGTTTTGTCGAGATCCTAAAATAGGATCAAAAGCAGCTAATACCGTTTCAGCAAGACCGGGGTGAGCAATCCAAGTACCATCATGGCCATTTGTTGCTTCAAATTCTTTATCATCAAATACTTTTTTCAAAATAATGCCGTTTTGCTCAGGATCTCGACTTGGGATAAATGCCGACATTCCACCCATAGCAAAAGCACCTCGTTTATGACACGTCTGGATCAGTAAACGTGAATAAGCACTTAAGAAAGGTTGAGTCATCGTGATCCCCTGTCTATCAGGTAATACACGATCTGGATAATTTTTTAATGTCTTGATATAGCTAAAAATATAATCCCAACGACCACAATTAAGCCCCACGATATGCTCTTTCATATGAAAGAGAATTTCTTCCATTTGAAAAACAGCGGGTAGGGTTTCAATTAATACGGTGGCTTTAATGGTTCCTGTGGCTAAACCAAAACGCTTTTCAGTGAAATGAAAAACATCACTCCACCATTTAGCCTCTTGCCATGTTTGCAATTTAGGAATGTAAAAATAAGGGCCACTCCCTTTTTCTAATAAGGCTTTGTGGTTATGGTAAAAATACAAAGCAAAATCAAATAATCCCCCTGCAATGGGCTTTCCTTGCCATAGCACATGCTTTTCAGGAAGGTGAAGACCTCTTACTCTTGCAATCAATACCGCAGGTGACGCTTTAAGTTGATAACATTTACCTTGTTCATTGGTATAAGAAATCGTGCCTTTGACGGCATCACGCAAATTGATCTGACCATCAATCACTTTGTCCCATGTAGGCGCTAAAGAGTCTTCAAAGTCCGCCATAAAGACTTTCACATTCGCATTTAGTGCATTGATAACCATTTTGCGATCGACAGGTCCGGTTATTTCCACACGACGGTCTTGAAGATCTTTAGGTATGGGATTAACTTTCCACTCAGATTTTATAATGGAATCTGATTCCGAAATAAAATTAGGAAGTTCACCATTATCAACTCTATGTTTCCAGCTATCTCTTTCAGCTAATAAAGCATGGCGTCTATCTGAGAAATGATTTACCAAATCAGTTAAAAACAACTTAACATCATGATTTAATATATCTTTTTCCTGTTCACCAAAAGATTGCGTAAAATCTAATTCTTCTGTAGTTAACGATTGTGACATTCTGCATTCCCCTAAAATCTTTTACACACCTGATTAAGATTAATGCAGTTTTTACAAAAATCAAAAATGAATTCCATTTTTATTTAAATAATTTTTAACAATGTGATTACATCGGTGTTTTTTTATTGTACAAAAATCAGAATTTCAAAATAATTCGAGGGATCTGGAAGAGATCGATAATAGACAGAGAAAAAGGAAGATTAATATTTGATGATTGTGCCTATATAGCTTTTTCTTATATGAATATTCTTCATACACAACATGAAGACCTCGACATTGAAAAGGTTATTAGCTAAATTCAGGCTTCTAGATGTCTAGATGTTTTTTAGAGGTTATTGAAATGCCAATTAGAGTACCCGATGAGCTACCCGCAGTCCGTTGTTTACAAAAAGAGAATGTCTTTGTTATGACATCCAGTAGAGCGAGTATTCAAGATATTCGCCCTTTAAAAGTGCTTATCCTTAATTTAATGCCCAAAAAAATAGAAACAGAAAATCAATTTCTACGATTGCTTTCTAATAGCCCTCTTCAAATTGATATTCAATTATTGCGTATTGACTCTCGTGTTCCTAAAAATACCCCGGTAGAGCATCTCGATACTTTCTATTGTGATTTTGACCAAATTAAAGAACAAAATTTTGATGGGCTTATTGTCACGGGTGCGCCATTAGGGCTAGTTGAATTTGAAGATGTGGCTTATTGGGATGAAATAAAAGAAGTCATTACGTGGGCTAAAGAGCATGTGACTTCTACACTCTTTATTTGTTGGGCGGCTCAAGCTGGATTGAATATCTTATACGGCCTGCCTAAATACACGCTAGAACAAAAAATTTCAGGCGTATATAGTCATAACACTTGCTCACCATTTTCACTGTTAACACGCGGGTTTGATGAGACTTTCTTTGCTCCGCATTCTCGTTATGCCGGTTTCCCTATCGACTTTATTCAAAATAATACTGATTTAGAGATCCTTGCGACGTCAGAAGAAGCTGGCGCTTATTTATTTGCGTCAAAGGATAAAAGGGTTGTTTTTGCAACTGGGCACCCAGAATACGATCCCAATACACTAGCAGATGAATATCATCGTGATGTTAAAGCGGGGTTAGATCCTCAATTACCCGAAAACTATTTTCCTAATAATGATCCGAGTAAAAAACCTATCGCTTCTTGGCGTAGTCATGGACATTTATTGTTTGCAAATTGGTTGAACTACTATGTTTATCAGATAACACCGTTCGATCTTGCCCAAATGAACCCAACATTAGATTAAAGAAAAACCCCAAAATCAATTTGGGGTTTTAAGATAATCATTTACTAAACTAAGAATTATTTATAACGATGAGCTAATGCGTTAGCTGCGATCATTGCATTATAAACATCTTCTTCAGTCACTCTCATTGGCATATTACCCATAGTGTCGCCTTCAGCACAGGCGATTTTAGCAACAGTGCGCCATTCACTTTCAATAAATTCTTTCATGCCCATATCTTCAAGTGTCAGTGGTAATTCTGCCGCTTTAATAATACGGATCACTTCATCAATTTCTTTTTGTGGTGCATTTTCTAACACTAATTGAGTTAATAAACCGAATACCACTTTTTCACCATGTTGGACTCGGTGTAAAGACTCAACAGCAGACATACCATTATTTACTGCGTGAGCAGCCGCTAAACCACCGGCTTCAGCACCAACACCACTAAGGTAAATTGTCGCTTCAATAGTTTGCTCTAATGCAGGGGTAGTAATTTTATGGCGAATAGCATCCATTGCTTTATCAATGTTTTCACTTAACATTTCAAAACAAAGTTGTGCTAAACCAAGACCTGTACGTGATGGACGTTGATTGACTAAATTTAAGCCGTCTGCTTGATAGCAAGCTCGTGCTTCAAAATAAGTTGCTAGAGCATCACCAACACCTGCTGAGAAAAAGCGTTGTGGAGCGGATGCAATAATAGCGGTATCGGCAATAACAACATCTGGGTTTTGTGGTAAGAATAAATATTTATCAAACTCACCATTTTCTTTATATAACACAGACAATGCAGTACAAGGTGCATCAGTTGAAGCGATAGTTGGGAATAAAATAACAGGAATGTGCTGATAATAAGCAACGGCTTTAGACACGTCTAATGTCTTACCACCCCCAATACCAATAATAACATTCGCTTTATTTTCAATCGCAATTTTACCAAGGCGATTAACTTCTGCTTCAGTACATTCGTAATTAAATTTTTCAACCAGTGAAACAATGCCATTTTCTTTTAAAGAAGGAACTGCTTCTTTAGTTACTTTGTCTAAAAAAAACTCATCACTAATAATAAATGCGTTATCACCAAAATCTTTCACATATTTACCGACAGAAGACAGTAATTGGCTACCAATAAAGAATTTTTTTGGCGAGGTTACAGAGCGAGGTAATATAGATGACATAACTAAATTCCTTTATTTAGATTTTACTACAAAAACAGTAGCAGAATTAGTATTTCATCTTACCTCTCATCATAATATGAATCTAGTAAACTCTCTGATAGTCATTACCTAAATCATTCTAATTTATTATTTTTAATTTATATAAAACAAATAGTTATTTTTAAATAATTTTAAAAAAGCAGATTATCCACGTATTTATCACTATAATAAAAGCATCATTTTACAACTAAAATAATGTTATTTAGGATCATCTATGACTCTTATTCGAGAAAAGCTCACATTGCCTGCAAATCAAAATAAGCTTTTACTACATTCTTGCTGTGCTCCTTGTTCTGGTGAAGTCATGGAAGCATTACAAGCTTCAGGTATTGATTACACTATTTTTTTCTATAATCCCAATATCCATCCTCAAAAAGAGTATTTAATTCGTAAGGAAGAGAATATTCGTTTCGCTAAAAAACATAATATTCCTTTTGTTGATGCTGATTACGATACTGATAATTGGTTTGAAAGAGCAAAAGGTATGGAGAAAGAACCCGAACGAGGTATTCGATGCACAATGTGTTTTGATATGCGTTTTGAAAGAACCGCTCTTTATGCAGCTGAGAATGGCTTTTCCATTATTTCAAGTTCACTTGGGATTTCCCGATGGAAAGACATGAAACAAATAAACGGTTGTGGAGAAAGGGCTGTAGCGCCTTATCCTAATATGATTTATTGGGATTATAATTGGCGTAAAAAAGGTGGCTCTGCCAGAATGATCGAAATAAGTAAACGTGAACAATTCTACCAACAAGAGTATTGTGGATGTATTTATTCATTAAGAGATACAAATAAGCATCGCAAATCACAAGGTAGAGAACTTATTAAGATTGGTGTTCAATATTATACCCCTTAGATCTTTCTTTCCTTTTATTTTATGGCATCACAGTGTGATGCCATAAAAAGAACAACACAATAAATCGTTATTTGATATACAGTCATGTTATATTCGCGCTATAACAATGTATTATTTTATTAAGGTGATTTCTTGTGGAAGACGCTGTTATTCTCGTAGATAAAAATGATAATGAGCTGGGAACAATGCCAAAGCTTGAAGCTCATATTGTAGGCGCCTTACATCGAGCCTTTTCAATATTTATTTTTAATTCAAAACAGCAATTACTCATTCAACAACGTGCAATTTCTAAATATCACTCTGGTGGTTTATGGGCAAATACATGTTGTAGCCACCCGCTTCCAAACGAGTTACTTTCAGATGCTATTCATCGTCGTTTAAATGAAGAATTAGGCATGAAATGTGATATGCAACCTATTGGAACTATTCTGTATAACGAAAAAGTGACAGATGATCTGATAGAGCATGAATTTGATCACCTATTTCTTGGATTTAGTAACGAATTACCACATAGCAATCCAGATGAAGTGATGAATTATCGTTGGATTTCTTTAGATACACTCTATCAAGATACCGAAGAAAACCCACAAAATTACAGTGCTTGGTTTCGTTATATATTAAATCGAATGGGGATTGAGCAATTTTCTCGTTGGAGCCAAGGCATTATTTAACAATTATCTTATTAATAACCTAAATATAAAATAACTTGCTCATTCTTTTGATCTTTTAAAAACCCCCAAACGCAAAAAAGCCAACCCATTGGGTTGGCTTTCTCGTCTTATTTAATGCCTGGCAGTTCCCTACTCTCACATGGGGAGACCCCACACTACCATCGGCGCTACAACGTTTCACTTCTGAGTTCGGCATGGATTCAGGTGGGTCCGCTGCGCTATGGCCGCCAAGCAAATTCGGTTTTATTACCCGTTACTGTCGTTTCTTTCTCAGTAACCAGCAATATTCAATCTTAAACAAGCCTACTTCATCTACTCTTCGTCTCTCAGACAAAACACCTTCGGTGTTGTCAGGTTAAGCCTCACGGTTCATTAGTACTGGTTAGCTCAACGTATCGCTACGCTTACACACCCAGCCTATCAACGTCTTAGTCTTAAACGTTCCTTTAGGTCACTCAAGGTGACAGGGAAGACTCATCTCGAGGCAAGTTTCCCGCTTAGATGCTTTCAGCGGTTATCTCTTCCGCACTTAGCTACCGGGCAATGCCATTGGCATGACAACCCGAACACCAGTGGTGCGTTCACTCCGGTCCTCTCGTACTAGGAGCAACCCCTCTCAATCTTCCAACGCCCACGGCAGATAGGGACCGAACTGTCTCACGACGTTCTAAACCCAGCTCGCGTACCACTTTAAATGGCGAACAGCCATACCCTTGGGACCTACTTCAGCCCCAGGATGTGATGAGCCGACATCGAGGTGCCAAACACCGCCGTCGATATGAACTCTTGGGCGGTATCAGCCTGTTATCCCCGGAGTACCTTTTATCCGTTGAGCGATGGCCCTTCCATTCAGAACCACCGGATCACTAAGACCTACTTTCGTACCTGCTCGAGCCGTCACTCTCACAGTCAAGCTGGCTTATGCCTTTGCACTAACCGCATGATGTCCGACCATGCTTAGCCAACCTTCGTGCTCCTCCGTTACTCTTTAGGAGGAGACCGCCCCAGTCAAACTACCCACCAGACACGGTCCCCGATCCAGATTATGGACCTAGGTTAGAACATCAAACGTTAAAGGGTGGTATTTCAAGGTTGACTCCATGCAGACTGGCGTCCACACTTCATAGTCTCCCACCTATCCTACACATCAAGGCTCAATGTTCAGTGTCAAGCTATAGTAAAGGTTCACGGGGTCTTTCCGTCTTGCCGCGGGTACACTGCATCTTCACAGCGAGTTCAATTTCACTGAGTCTCGGGTGGAGACAGCCTGGCCATCATTACGCCATTCGTGCAGGTCGGAACTTACCCGACAAGGAATTTCGCTACCTTAGGACCGTTATAGTTACGGCCGCCGTTTACTGGGGCTTCGATCAAGAGCTTCTCCCTAAGGATAACCCCATCAATTAACCTTCCAGCACCGGGCAGGCGTCACACCGTATACGTCCACTTTCGTGTTTGCACAGTGCTGTGTTTTTAATAAACAGTTGCAGCCAGCTGGTATCTTCGACTGGCTTCGGCTCTGTCCGCAAGGGACTTCACTTACCGCCAGCGTGCCTTCTCCCGAAGTTACGGCACCATTTTGCCTAGTTCCTTCACCCGAGTTCTCTCAAGCGCCTGAGTATTCTCTACCTGACCACCTGTGTCGGTTTGGGGTACGATTGTTGGTAACCTGAAGCTTAGAGGCTTTTCCTGGAAGCAGGGCATCAATTGCTTCACCACCTTAGTGGCTCGTCATCACACCTCAGCATTAAGTGACCGGATTTGCCTAATCACTCTGCCTACATGCTTGAACCGGGACGACCGTCGCCCGGACAACCTAGCCTTCTCCGTTCCCCCATCGCAGTTACCACCAGTACGGGAATATTAACCCGTTTCCCATCGACTACGCTTTTCAGCCTCGCCTTAGGGGTCGACTCACCCTGCCCCGATTAACGTTGGACAGGAACCCTTGGTCTTCCGGCGTGCGGGTTTTTCACCCGCATTATCGTTACTTATGTCAGCATTCGCACTTCTGATACCTCCAGCATACCTCACAGTACACCTTCGCAGGCTTACAGAACGCTCCCCTACCCAACAACACATAGTGTCGCTGCCGCAGCTTCGGTGCATGGTTTAGCCCCGTTACATCTTCCGCGCGGGCCGACTCGACCAGTGAGCTATTACGCTTTCTTTAAATGATGGCTGCTTCTAAGCCAACATCCTGGCTGTCTGAGCCTTCCCACTTCGTTTCCCACTTAACCATGACTTTGGGACCTTAGCTGGCGGTCTGGGTTGTTTCCCTCTTCACGACGGACGTTAGCACCCGCCGTGTGTCTCCCGTGATAACATTCTTCGGTATTCGCAGTTTGCATCGAGTTGGTAAGTCGGGATGACCCCCTAGTCGAAACAGTGCTCTACCCCCGAAGATGAGTTCACGAGGCGCTACCTAAATAGCTTTCGGGGAGAACCAGCTATCTCCCGGTTTGATTGGCCTTTCACCCCCATCCACAAGTCATCCGCTAATTTTTCAACATTAGTCGGTTCGGTCCTCCAGTTAGTGTTACCCAACCTTCAACCTGCCCATGGATAGATCACCGGGTTTCGGGTCTATACCCTGCAACTCATTCGCCCAGTTAAGACTCGGTTTCCCTACGGCTCCCCTATACGGTTAACCTTGCTACAGAATATAAGTCGCTGACCCATTATACAAAAGGTACGCAGTCACCTCACGAAGAGGCTCCTACTGCTTGTACGTACACGGTTTCAGGTTCTTTTTCACTCCCCTCGCCGGGGTTCTTTTCGCCTTTCCCTCACGGTACTGGTTCACTATCGGTCAATCAGGAGTATTTAGCCTTGGAGGATGGTCCCCCCATATTCAGACAGGATAACACGTGTCCCGCCCTACTCGTCGAGTTCACAACAACAGCATCTTCAGATACGGGGCTA